>NZ_CP041364.1:0-3290626 GCF_008694105.1 Schleiferilactobacillus harbinensis | reverse complement strand
CGCAGCCGCCCGCCCGTGATCAATCGATTCCGGGTGGGCGCCCAGCCCATAAACACATTGCGCTGCTGCTGATCCACAGAGTCCAAAGTGAGCTGCCCGTAAGGCAGCGGTACATAATCACTGGCTGCCGTAAATGCCATGGTCAGCACGTGGCGGGTCGTACTGACTGGGGCGTCATCCCGCCAGCCGGCAAAGTGGTCGGCAGGCCCTGTAATCGGCTGACGCTATCACCGATGCTGCTGATCCAGCCGCGACCGGTGTAATCATCCTTGGTTTCGACACGCCAATAGTGATCCTCGTAATCCTCAGCGGTAAAAACCACTGAGTTGTCATCGAACAGCGGCCCGCCCAGATCCGTATCATCTTCAGAAAAACCAGTGCGGGCATCCCCGGCACCGAACCGTTCCAAAGACTGGAAGAAACCAGCTGTATTCAGCTGATTGCGCAAAACGGCTGTATTATCCACCAGCGGAGCGGTAAAAGCATTCAACGTCGTATGCGGTGCCGCTGCCACCTGGAGCAGCCCCCGGCCGCCGCGGCCAGCAATCCAGCGACCGCCAGCGGCCAGCGCAGCCGCTGCTTTTGCAATTGCTGCACCAAAGCCAAAACAATGGCCACCAGGAACTGCTGGAGCACGGTCACCGTCAAGTCATCGCCGTTGAAAATATTCACCGCGGTGAGGTACAGGACCAGCACGATCAGGGTGACCGGCCACAGCCGATAGCGGACGAACAGAATCATCAACGCCGCCACCACTGCCAGGATCAGCACCAAGCTCAGCAGCGGCGGCACGGTTGCAGAGGATTGAATGAAGTAGCTTTGCAGGCTGTCCCGAAACCGAGTCGCCAGCATGGCAAACCAATCCGCCGACAACTGACTGCGGCCGGGAAATAGCAGGTAAATCGGAATAAAGGCGGTTAAAACCAGTCCGCCAAGGGATAACGGCCACCAGCGGTGCTGCCAGCGCCAGGGCAGCACGCAGAGAATAGCGAGGCCAATATAGAGGTATAGGGGCCATTCAGCCGCCAAGTGATTGACCTTCACAAAGGTGGGCACGGCGAGTATCAGCAAGAGCGCATGAAGCAGGATGCCCACTGCCCCTAAGGCGCGCGTTGTCCAACGGCTCATGATGACTGCTGCTCCTTTCGTTGAATCATACTGCCGGTCAAACGGCCATCGGGTCCAACCGCCGCCTGTACGATCTGCGTGCCCTGCCCGCTGGTAGCCAGCGGGGCGCCAATGGCCACAATAGTGGCATCCCGCAAACGGGGTTTCTCCCGGTGTCCAGACCGCAGCCGCCGCTGGCGCTTGATACGCCGCGGCAATTTGGGTCGATACCTCGTGGGCATGGGCCCACGTACCGGCCTGGGTCGGCCACCAATACCAAACATTGGTCCAATTGCGTGTCGCCCGCTGCAGGCCAAAGAATAATGCCCATTCCTGTTCATTGAATGTCTGCGCATTGGCGTTGAATACCACGTGAACAAAGGGGTGGGCTCCGGCGTCAATTCTCGAATCATCGTATGCCCGACCCGGCAGACACGCGCCAATCCACTACCCCCAAGGGATCACCGGGAATATACTGGCGGTAACCCTGCAGCGAATATGGGTCCACCAGCCCGGCCCGCTGGCGGGCACGCAGCGCGCTCAACATCGGCAGCAGCTGGCGGACCAGTGCTGCCGGCACCGCCGGATATACCGTCACGTCAGCCGGGACCACGACCCGTCGGCCTTTGCTCAGCAAACCGAACAAATCCTGACTGCGTACTGGGACCCGCAGACTCGTATATATCCCGCGGGAAAATTGGGCCTGAACACTGATCGCCGCTGGCCGTTTGCCCAGCAGCGTGACTGGTGCCAGCCAGCCCGTGTGATCCTGCGCCTGCCATTGCGGCTGCCACTGCCACCAGCGGCGATTCGCCACCGTCCCAGTCAGCGAAAAAGGCGTATCGGCCGGCCGTTCAACCGGCCGCAACCGCCAAGCCACACTGGTCAGCGGCCAAATGAGCTGACCGAGACACAGCAAAAAGACGAAAACAAAGGCGTACCACACCGCCCAGATCATCGTCGTATTAAAGATGGCCGCCAAACCAAAACTGCCGGCCAGAATCAGCAAAAACAGAAGCATCCCAGCAAACCGTTTGATCCTCCCCATAGCAATCACACCGTCGGTACAGGCGTCGCTTGCAGAATATCTGCAATGATGCCCGGAATCGGGTCATCCCCCACACTGCCCTGGTTCAGAATCAAACGATGATGAAATGTCGGTCCGATCACTGTCTGGATATCATCCGGGATGCAATACTCCCGACCCATGCACAGCGCATAGGCCTTCGCCGCATTGATCAAGGCCATGCCGCCCGGGGCGAAATGCCCAAACGGATGCGGGGATCTTGACGAGTGGCATCAATTAGGTGCCAGGCATAGTCAATCAACCCATCACTGACGTGAACTGCCGCTGCCAATTCTTTCAAATGATGCAGATCGGCAGCATCAATTACCGGTGCAACATCTTCGATATGGGCTGCCGGATCCGCCCCAGCCAGCAGCTGCCGCTCCGCCTGCTCATTCGGATAACCTAAAGATAATCGGAACAAGAAGCGGTCGATCTGAGCCTCCGGCAATGGATAGGTTCCTTCATAATCTGTCGGATTCTGCGTCGCCAAGACGAAAAAGTCTGGACTCAATCCATAAGTTGTGCCATCCACCGTAACTTTTCGTTCTGCCATGGCCTCCAGCAGAGCCGCCTGGGCTCGGGGCGTTGCCCGGTTGATTTCATCCGCTAAGAGTACGTCGTAAAAACGGGGCCCTGACGGAATGAAAAATCATGCTGAATCTCATCATAGATGGTCACCCCGATGATGTCGCTGGGAAGCAGGTCCGGCGTAAACTGGATTCGCCGAAAGGCAATTGCAGTGCGTTGGCCAAGCTGCGCACTAGCGTGGTCTTCCCGACCCCGGGGATGTCTTCAAACAACACATGCCCACCCGCCAGCATGGCGGCAATCGTGAGCATAACTTGTTCAGGCTTGCCAATAACCGTTTGCTCCACATTCGCGGCAATGGCGTCAATACATTGTTTAGCACTCACACTATCTGATATGATCACGATCCGCACTCCGCTTTCTATAATTAAGTCGTTATCTTCATTGTACCGGATTTGGCAAGAAAAGTGGCTAAAGAAGGCGCGCGCTCCGTATAATGGAATTAGCACTATTTATTGAAAGGAGCATCTGCGATGATCAAAGAATTCAAAGAGTTTATTTCCCGAGGGAGCGTCATCGACCTAGCCGTCGGCGTGCTGATTGGGGGTGCCTTTAACGCCATCGTCACTTCACTGAACGATACCCTGCTTTCCCCGTTAGTCGGGTTATTCACTGGCGGGCTGAGTCTAGAGAAGAACTTGATCCTGACGATTGGCAAAACCCATCTCCGCTTCGGGGCATTCTTGCAATCGGTGATCACGTTCTTGATTACGGCATTCGTCATTTTCTTGATCGTGAAGGCCTTGAACAAGCTGCGCAAGCCGAAAGAAGCGGCTCCAGCCGGCCCGACTGAGGCGGATTATCTGCGGGAGATCCGGGATTTGTTGGCAGAGAAGGAAAAGCAGGAGTAAGCGTTCTGTTGACTGCCGGCCAATGCTGCGCACAAATTTGAAATCCTTTCTTGGCAAAAAAGCACCCGTTGCCGCCTTCATTGGCGGAACGGGTGCTTTAGATTTACTGCCTAGGCTTGATTCTGTAACTGATGCTGAATACTGAATAACGGACTGACCGGCTCGTTTTCGTAGATTCGAACAATGGCTTCGCCCAGCAGCTTAGCTACTGACACTTGGACCATCTTGTCGATCTTCTTTTCTGGCGGCATCTGGATCGAGTCCGTCACCACCAGCTGTTTGATGCTGGAGTTTTGAATTCGATCAATAGCCGGGCCGGATAATACCGGGTGAGTACAGCTGGCATAAACTTCAGTAGCACCAGCATCCTTCAAAGCTTGCGCCGCCAAGGTGATCGTACCGGCAGTATCGATCATATCATCGATAATGATCGCCCGTTTGCCCTCGACATGGCCAATGATATTCATCACTTCGGCCACATTTGCCCGCGGCCGGCGCTTATCAATAATGGCCAGCGGCGTCTTCAGGAACTCAGCCACTTTACGCGCCCGGGTCACGCCGCCGTGATCCGGAGAAACAGTGACGGCTCCCTCATTCAAGTGGTGCTGTAAGAAGTAACTGGCCAGCAATGGCGCGCCCATCATGTGGTCGACCGGAATATCGAAGAATCCCTGGATCTGAGCCGCATGCAGGTCCAAGGCGACGATTCGGTCGGCCCCAGCACGCTGCAGCATGTTGGCCACCAGCTTCGCCGTGATCGGTTCGCGAGCCCGGGACTTGCGGTCTTGCCGCGCATAGCCGTAATAGGGAATGACCGCGTTGATGGTCCGAGCGCTGGCCCGGCGCAGGGCGTCGATCATAATCAGCAATTCCATCAAATTATCGTTCACCGGTGCCGACGTGGACTGAATCAAGAAGACGTCTGCGCCCCGAATACTTTCATCAATGTTGATTTGAATTTCACCATCAGAGAATCGGCTGACGGACGACTTGCCGAGTTCAACGCCCACTGTCTTCGCAATGCCTTCAGCTAAGGGTTTGTTCGAATTCAGTGCAAAAATCTTTAATTTCTCGCCGAAACGATTTTCAACCATGTTTGCCTCCGCTTTTCCTTATTTCCACTCTGCGCTCTTGCTTAACGGTAACTTGTCCCAGAAATCGGACTTGTTGACTTGCCGGGCCCGGGCGATCCCCATGGCGTGGTAGGCAATATCCTTGGTAATGGTGGAACCGGCGGCGATAAAGGAATGATCCGCAATTTCCACCGGCGCGACAATGTTCGAATTGGAGCCGATGAAGGCTTTGTCGCCAACCGTGGTGTGCCATTTCTTCACGCCATCGTAATTAACGAAGACGACCCCGCAGCCGACGTTGATATCGCTGCCCAGGGTGGCATCGCCGACGTAGGACAGATGGCCCAACTTGGTGCGCGCCCCCAGCGTGGCGTTCTTCACTTCGCAGAAGTTGCCGATGTGGACGTCTTCGCCGATGTCGGCCTTGGGCCGTAAGTGGGAATTAGGGCCGATGTCGCTGCCCCGGTGCATCGTGGCCTGTTCAATGGTCGAACTGGTAATGTGCACGTTATCTTCAATCGTTGCGTCCACTAACAGGGAATGTGCGCCCACGACACAATGCCGGCCAATGGTGGTCTGGCCTTGAATCTGCACACCGGGTTCAATGATCGTATCCTGACCGATCTGCACCCCGACATCAATATAAGTCGTCGCCGGATCGATCATGGACACCCCATTCATCATGAAGTCGTGGTTGATCCGCTGTTGCATCACTTTAGTCGCGGCGGCCAAGGCCACCCGGTCGTTAACGCCCATGGATTCTTCAAAATTCTTCATCCGGTAAGCCGCAATGATGCCGCCGGCCTTGCGCATGATGGCGATCACGTCGGTGAGGTAATATTCACCCTGGGCGTTATCGTTGGTGACTTGCTTCAACGCCGCAAACAGGGCCTGGTTGTCGAAGCAGTACACACCGGTATTGATTTCTTGAATGGCTGCTTCTTCGTGGCTGGCATCCTTTTGTTCCACAATGCGTTCCACGATTCCTAAGTCGTTGCGGACAATGCGGCCGTAACCCGTGGGATCCGGCGCTTCGGCAGTCAGAATCGTTGCCTTGGCGCCCTTCTCCGTGTGGTATTGCAGCAGCTTGTTCAGTGTCGCGGCGGTCAACAGCGGTGTGTCCCCGCTGACGACCAGCGTGACGCCCTCTTTATCCGCCAGGAGCGGGGCCGTTTGCAGCACTGCGTGGCCGGTACCCAGCTGCTCCGGCTGATCCGCATATTCAGTCCGGTCGCCCAGTGTTTTCTTAACGTCCTGGGCATCATGGCCAACGACGGTAATGATTTTTTCCGGTTGCACTTGACTGACCTGGGTCAATACATGTTCAACCATCGTCCGGCCGCAAATCTTATGCAGTACTTTATGCACATCCGACTTCATCCGGGTGCCCATACCAGCGGCTAAGATCACGACATACCTTGGTTCCATTCAGAAACCCCCTGCTTTCTCACAAATTGTCCGTATTCAATGCATATCATACAGGAAAATGCGCCCTAACGCCATATGCAAACGGGATGACGAGACGCAAAAACGGGCCTAAGGCAAACTCGTCCTTCGTACGCCGTGCCAATGCTCCGCAAGCTCCGGCAAAATGGGCTGGAACGCTGTGACGGCGGTTTGAGCCTGCTGCGCAGTCTCAAACACGCCTAACCACATCGGCGGCAAGCCGCCGTGTGGTTACACGGCTGAGCCCATTTTGCCTCCGCTTGCTGCGCATTGGCACTAGTACGCTAAAAATACGAGTGTTGCCTCAGTCCCGTTTTCAATCCGATTTCCTAACGTTCGGTCACGGCTTGGGTCAAGTCTTCCAAGAACGTGGTTTTTTCTAAATAATTGCCTGGATTAGCGACGATGGTTTGGGCGTCGGTGTCCACATCGTCCACCCGTAACAAGGAAGAATAATCAGACACCATGGGTTTGCCGGAGAAGATGGCTTCGGCGAAAACGGCGATGCCAACGAGTTCCGCGTCGAATTCATTGATCAGGGTGCGCATGCCGTTGACTGTGCCGCCGCCCTTCATGAAGTCGTCAACGACCAGGATCTTGGCGCCTTCACGCAAGGAACGCTTGGACAGTTCCATCTTTTCGATTCGATTGCTGGAACCGGACACGTAGTTCACACTGACGGTGGAGCCTTCGGTGACCTTGGAGTCCCGCCGCACAATGACGAATGGCACGTTCAAATAACTGGCGGTCGCTTGGGCAATGGGAATGCCCTTGGTAGCCACGGTCATCACGACATCCACCGGCGTCCGAACATATTGGGTGGCGATCAGCCGACCGATATCGTTGAGTACCGTGGGTTGGCCCAGGAGGTCAGACAGATAGACATACCCGCCGGGCAGCAGGCGCTCTTTCTCAGCCAGCCGAGCGGCCATCGTTTGCAAGAATGTTTCCGCAAAATTGCGGCTCACTGCGGGAATGTAGCGGACACCGCCAGCGGCGCCGGGAACAGTTTGTAAAATACCCGTGCCCCGGGTCGCAAAGGTCCGTTTTACGATTGCCAAGTCTTCACTGATCGAAGATTTGGCCGATTCATACCGGGCGGAGAAGAAGGTCAAAGGGATCAGGGTCTTGGGGCGGGCCATTAAGTATTGGGTAATATCGATCAAGCGTTCACTACGTTTTACTTTCATTGTGCAATCCTTTCAGTGGGCAATTTCCGTGTATTTTCTCTATTTTCTCTGTTATTGTTCGGAAAGTCAAGAAAGAATTCGAATGCGTTAACAATCGATAACCATTATAATATACTAGACTATGTATCGAGGTTCCTGAGAAAGGAAGAGTTCAATGGCGCATAAAACGTACACCGATTACTTTTTTGACAAGAGTGCTTTCAGCACCTTAGATGGCAGCTACATTCCACTAACTGTCAATCATGATGCACCGGCCAAACCGCTGGCGATTCCGGCGCTGCACCCCACCGATAGCGAGGATGCCCACCATGTGGAATATACCGTGACCGCCCGCACTGGCGAAGTGCAGATGCTGCCGGGCAAGCCGACCAAGACGTGGGGCTATGATGCCAACGTTTTGGGACAGACAATTGTCTTCAGGGAAGGGCAAGAAGTGACCATCCATTTGAAGAATGATCTGCCAGAACTGACTACATTCCACTGGCACGGCTTGAATGTGCCGGGACCCTACGTCGACGGCGGCTGCCACGCTCCAGTCTATCCCGGGGAAATTAAAGATATTCATTTCACGGTCAAACAGCCGGCGGCCACGCTGTGGCTCCACGCCCACCCGTGTCCCGAGACGGCGGTCCAAGTCTATCATGGTTTGGCTGCGATGGTCTTAGTCAAGGATGCTCAGGAAGACAAGCTGCCCTTGCCCCGCAATTACGGCGTAGACGACATTCCGGTCATCTTGCAGGATCGGCATTTTAACCAGGATAATCAATGGGATTATCAAGCCGATTATGATGCAGACGGCGTTCAAGGACCGACGGCGGTGATCAACGGTACGGTTAATCCGTACTTCGACGTCACCACCACCCGGGTCCGGTTGCGGATCTTGGACGGGGCCAATCGGCGGGAATGGCGGCTGCATCTCGGCGGCAATCATGAATTTGCGCAGGTTGCCTCAGACGGCGGTATCCTACCCAGCCCGGTGTATCTCACCCACTTGATGCTGACCTGTGCTGAGCGGGCTGAAATCGTAGTCGATTTCAGTGATTACGCCGTTGGCGATACTGTTGCGCTATATGCTGATGATGTTCCGCTGCTGACCTTCCGCATCAAGGATAAGCAGGACAATGGCCATGGTGAATTGCCGGCTAAGCTGGTCGATATTCCGCGACTGCAGCCGACACCGAACCTGCCCGTGCACAAGGTCGTCATGTCCGGTATGGATGCAACGGTGGCGATTGACGATAAAAAATTCGACATGCAACGCATCGACAGCACCCAGGATCTGGGCGTCACGGAAATCTGGGACGTCACCAACACTAACGATGTGCACGCTGGCATGATTCACCCGTTCCATATCCATGGTGGCCAATTCCAAATCATTTCCCGCAATGGCCATGATCCGTATCCCAACGAATATGGGTGGAAAGATACCGTCGGGGTGAATCCCGGCGAGCACGTCCGCTTCGCGATGAAGTTTGACTTTGCCGGTGTCTACATGTATCACTGCCATATTTTGGAACATGAAGACGGCGGGATGATGGCTCAGATCGAAGTCATTGACCCCAGCAAGCCGCGGCCCAAGTACAAACTAATGGATCACCACACGTTGATGACGGCCTTCGCCAAAGAACGCGGCGTCAGCATGGATGAGATGTGGATCGGCGCCATGAACTCGTATAAAAAGATGGGCATGCACATGTAACAGCTGCCCAACAGAAAAGCAGATTTCTCGATTGCTGGGAAATCTGCTTTTTTTGGTTACTGCGTGTTTTTATCGCCCGGCCGCTCGATAAATTGGACCCGGTCCTGGAGCACATCGTGAATGGCTTGCAGGCGTTTGATCGTGTCGTCCAAGGTCAAATAGTAATACACCTTGTTCTTCTCTTTGTACGCATCGATCATGCCAATATCCTTGAGGATCTTCAAGTGGTGTGAGGTTGCGGGCTGCGACATTTTGATCTCGTCGGCCAATTCATTCACTGTCAGCCCATGATCTGACTTATCCCCCAACAGGAGCAGCAGCTTCTGCCGGGCGGGACTGGCCAAGGCATTCAGATGGCCGATATCCGAGCGGAACTCAGCGGCGGTACGTTCTTGAATTTTCTTGGCTTGTTCTGCTTTACTCTTTTTCTTTGCCATTATTCTGCTGTAACTTCCTTTGTTTGGCGTTTGAGAGGACGGACAACATAGACTTCCGGGACAAAGCCCCGCAAGCCGTTATAAATACGCTGAGCCCGGCTATGGGTGGCGGCGATGCCAAAAACGGTCGGACCGGTGCCGGTCATTTGTGCCGTCAGCGCACCGAATTGACGCATCTTTTGGCGGATCCGGCGAATCTCCGGAATTTTATCCTCCGTGATGGTTTCCAGTGCATTGCCCATGCCGCCGGCCATCAGCGGCAGATTCTGGGCCTGGATGCCGGCAATCACCCGCTGGGTATCCGGATGGGGCAAGCGCTCCGGCCGAGCGGCCTCATTCAATATTTGCGGCGTCGACACTGGCACCGGCGGTTTGGCAATCACCACCCAGCAATCCGGGGTTTGGCCCAAGGGGTGGATGATCTCGCCCCGGCCAGTGACCAGGGCTGTTTCGCTATAAACGCAAAACGGCACATCGGAATCCAGTGTGAGACCCAATCGGGCTAACGCCGCTCGGTCGAGGCCCAACTGCCAGAGGCGATTCAAGGCACGCAAAACCGCGGCGGCATCCGCGGACCCGCCGCCCATTCCAGCTGAAACCGGAATATGTTTTTCAATGTCGATGGTCACCCCGGCATCCGGGGCATATCGTTGTTGCAAGAGCACCGCCGCCCGATACGCCAAGTTGCGGCTGTCTTCGGGTAAAAACAGGCTGTCTGTGCGCACGCGTATCCGACCGTCCGCCCGAGGCGTGAGGTGGATCGTATCGTGCAGGTCAACACAGGTCATCACCATTTCCCATTCATGCAATCCGTCTGCGTGGACATAGAGGGCGTCCAGCGACAGATTGATCTTGGCGGCTGCCCGTTCCATTATTTCGCTCATAGTCTCCACCGCAGTCTTTATTGTAGCTATTATATCGAATTATAAGAGGCGATGCCACCGAACAAGGTTGAAAATGGGCCTTCTACTGCCGTGCCAAGTGCTCCGCAAGCTCCTGCGGATGGGCTGGCAGCCTCCCCTAAACGGGCTCCGGCGACCAGAAGCTAGGGGATAAGGACGGCCAGGCAAAAACCCAAAACCGGGGTTTGTGCCTGGCCGTCCTTATCCCTACGCTTCTAACCGGTCGCCTGCGCCCTCTGTACAAAAAAAGGCGCGCCTTGAAGCCGGGGTACACTCCCTTCAGGGTGGACAGACCAAATAATCAAAGGTCTGTTCTCCCAGAAGGGAGTTTTTTTATGCGGCGGAAGGGAATCCGTTACTCTTTGGAAGACAAGATTGAGTTCGTTAATCGAGTACTGTCTGGCCAGTCACTCATGGATGTTCAGCGATCCGGAGGGCCGCGCAAGGAAGCATTGAGTCAATGGGTACAGAAGTATAAACAATGGGGAGCAGCCGGACTCGTCCCTAAGGAACGAGCACCGCGACGCCAACAGCGTAAGCGCACGACGTATTCCAGCGAGCTCAAGTTTCAGATTGTTCAGGAATACCTAGCGGGTGGGACGTCCTACTATAAGCTGTGTGCTAAGTACGACATCTCCAATCCAGCAGTCGTTTACCAATGGGTTTCTCTGTATAATAGTGGTCAACTACTACAGACCACTAGAGGGAGTGCACCCATGACCAAGGGCAGGAAAACGACTTACGTTGAGAGAATTGAAATTGCACAGTGGACCATTGCACATGACATGGACTACCAAGGGGCCATTAAGCACTTTGGTGTTTCGTATGGCCAAGTTTATTCATGGGTAAAGAAGTTCCGCGAGAGCGGCGAGGAGGGTCTCACTGATCGTCGCGGCCAGCGTAAGCCTGAAAGTATCCTTGATGAGAATGAACGTTTAAAACTCGAGAACAAGGAGAGCAAGGAGAGCAAGGCTCGGATTGATTATCTGGAGACGAAAATCGCACTATTAAAAAAATTGCAGGATGTAGAGAGAAGGAGTGCCGGCAACGACACCGACAGCACCAATATATTGCCATTCACGAACTCACCCAAGAAGTAAACCAGGTCACCAAGCGATACCACTCGGTATCGGTGTGTTGCCAAATATTCGATATTCCACGCTCTGCTTACTACAAGTGGTTGCGCCGGAAACCGACGAAGCAAGACATCGTAAACGACGAGCTGGTCCGTCTTATCAAGGAACAGGAAGCGGACAACCATTATATTTATGGCGTGCGCCGATTAACGATGATTATCAATCGGGAAACGCAACATCACGTGAACCCTAAACGGGTCCGGCGATTGATGCGGGATAACGGTATCCAGTGTTCGATTCGTCAGAAGAAGCATGATCGAGTAGCGGAGAAGAAAGAATTCATTCTTGGCAATAAATTGCTTAACCAAGACGGCAGTCATGCCTTTCATCCTACCCGGCCAAACGAGGTTTGGGTCACGGACTGCAGCGAGTTGACGTACGGTTTCAATTCAGAGTGCCGCTTGCGTCTGAGCGCGATCAAGGACCTCTACGACCATAGTATCGTAGCCTGGGAGGTTGAACCGACTGAGACTGCCACGCTGGTCACCGACACGTTCAGGGCGGCAGTAGAAGCCGAAGAAGTACTGCCTAAGCTTCTGCACAGTGATCAGGGCTCCAGTTACACTTCCCGGCTTTACAACACGGAATTAGCCGGGTCCGGCGTCATTCATAGCATGTCACGGCCAGGAACGCCTGGCGACAACGGCCCGATGGAGAGTCTCTGGAGTCATGCGAAGGCTGAGTATTTTGCCTTCTTCCACGCCAACACATACGAAGAAATGATGCGGCTCATTGAAGAATACGCGTTGTGGTACAACTGCAATCGGCGCCAAGAAACACTCGATGGCATGACCCCCGTGGAATACCGGAATCATGCCGTTAAGACAGCGGCTTGATCGTGTATTGAGGGACGCATAAGGAGGAGAACCATGATTCGAGAAGGACAATTTTACCAGGCCTGGGACCAAATTACTGGTTTTGATATTTATCGTGATGAACCGCGAGAAGAGATTATTTTCGACGCGGGTGATGTTTTCCAGGTCTACGATCATTCACTTCTTTACGACGAAGAAAGCGATTCGATTGTCGACCTTGTATTTGTTGTAACGCCGACCCGCACAAGGTTCCAAATCTACACAGAAAATGTGATAGCCAAGGCCAAGCGCATCTCTATGGGAACGTATGAGATGGCACTAAATCGGTATCCAACTATTCCAGAAGGACCATTTGATTAGGAAAGTTCTTGGATCAAAAATGGCAGCCCCTGCGGACTGCCAAAATCAGTAACTAATTCGCCCCTAATTGGGGAACAACACGAGAACGACCTTTTAATATTTGAGCTGTCCACTTGACGGGGCACCGCCCCCGCACCCAAGAAACATCATTTGGTTAACATGTCGTTTTATTCGTATTGGCTGTGCCGTCATCGAAGTTTATTTCGATGGACTTGGTCAACAGATCCGTGTAGGTATAAGATACGCGCTTGAACGCATTGGTCGCCGGGTCTAGATCTACGACGAACACCGCTGGATAGGTTTCCTTCAAAATCCCGTGGCGTCGCGTGATCTTTTTCCGTCCTGCCTGAGCCACAACGGTTAAATTGTCGCCCAAACGCTCATCCAAACGATGTTTGATATTCGCGATTGTAATTGGCATCGACTCACCCCTCAATGACCTTCATTATACCTGTTCAATAAAAGAAAGTCAATAAATTCAAAAAATAATGAGGCGAAATCGCGATTTATCTTAAGCAGTATCTCATTTTTGTCCGGATAACTTTTTACTCAACACTATAAATTCCGCAATGGAAACAGTTTCAGCCCGAGCGGTTGGCGCAACGCCTGCCTGAGAAAGTGCAGCAGTCAATATGGCGCGATGTGCCGGCGTCTTGCCGTACCAATTCAGCAGATTGTTCATGATCGTTTTTCGCCGCTGAGCAAAGCTGGCGGTCACGACTTGGTTGAAGTACGCCTGATCTGCCGCCGGGACGAGCGGTTCGGTCAGGAAGTCAAAGACCACGACGGCGGAATCCACTTTGGGCGGCGGATTGAATGCCGTGTGGGAAACGGTCATGGCGATCCGGGCCTTAGTCCGAATCTGCACAGCGATACTCAGCGAGCCGTATTCTTTGCCCCCTGGTGCCGCAGTGATTCGATCCGCCACTTCCTTTTGCATCATCATCACCATCCGTCGAATCGGCAGGCCGCTTTCTAGGAAATGCATCAAGATCGGCGTCGTCACATAGTACGGCAGATTAGCGACAATGTTCAATTCGGGGGCCAGGGCCGATAACTGAGCCGGGGTGGCAGCCAGGATATCCTGGTGGACAATGTCAATATTCGTATAGTCATGCAGGGTGTCTGCCAACACCGGCAGCAAACGCTGGTCCAGCTCGAAGGCTGTGACGTGCCCCGCTGCCTGGGCGAGGTATTCGGTCAACGCGCCGATCCCTGGGCCGATCTCAATCACTGCATCCTGCTTGGTCAGCTCGGCAGCATCAACAATATCTTGCAGCACCCGACCGTTCGTCAAGAAGTTCTGGCCGAGGCTCTTCTTCGGCCGCAGGTGGTACTGGGCCATAATCTCCCGCGTCCGGGCCGGATCAGAAATCCGCAAATCGTCAGTCATGGATAGTATCCTTTCTGTCTGTTCCAGGCCACGCGCGCACTGTCGCCCCCAACTGGGCCGGGGTAATGGCGAAAGCGTGGAGCCGTTTCAATAGTTGTTTGCCGTTCACGTGGCCCAGGTGCAGGGTGTCAGCCACGTAATTGCGCAGCGCCGCAGCATTGGGCGTACCGGTCAGCCCAAGGTGGAGCAGGTCCTCTTCGGTGACTGGATCGGCGGTATTCGGCTGGCTCACCGGCGTGTACACCTGAGCCAAAGCGGCGCGAATTGTCGCATTGCTGGCGTGCTCAACGCCGATGGTCCCCTGCTTCACCGGGATCCCGGCCTGGCGGGGCAAAAAAGCTTGTTTGGCATCGGGGACGGCAGCCAGGATCTGGCGGCGGATCTTCTCCCCAGGATGATCAGGATCCGTGAAGATAATGATCCCCCGCTTGGCCTGGGCTTCTTTGATCGCCGCCAGTGTATCCGGCGGCAGGGCAAAGCCGTGGGTCTCGATGGTATCCACCGGCCCCAGGGCTTCCTGGAGCCGTTTGGTGTCGTCACGCCCTTCCACGATGATCACTTCTTTGATCATGCTGGTACCTCCGTGATCCGAAAAATCCGTTCGGTATTGGCAAAAGTCTGGGCCGCCAGCGTATCCGCGGGGACATCCCGCAGCTGGGCCAAAAAGGCAGCTGTATCCGCGGTAAACGCTGGTTCGTTGCGTTCGCCGCGATGGGGCAGCGGGGCTAAATACGGCGCATCAGTCTCCACCAGCAACCGGTCCGCCGGCACCAACTGGGCACTGGCTTGAACGTCCTGGGCATTTTTATACGTCACCACACCGCTGAAAGAAACGTACATGCCCAGCGCCAGAAACTTCTCCGCCCACTCTGGACCGCCGTTGAAGCTGTGCATGATGCCGCCAAATTCTGTCACGGCACTGCGGCGCAAAATATCGTACGTGTCCTGCATCGCCTCCCGGGTATGGATCACCACGGGTTGGTGCAATTCGGCAGCCAACGCCAGCTGGCGGGCAAAGACTTGGCGCTGGACCGGGCGCGGGCTGGAGTCCCAGTGATAGTCCAGCCCGATTTCGCCGATGGCCACGGTCTTCGGTTGGGCCAGCTGGCTGCGCAGCACCTTTTCAGCGGCCGTCGTATACAGCCGGGCACTCTCCGGATGCCAGCCCACAACGGCGTAAAGATGGGCAAAACGCCGAGCCAAATCCAGGGCTCCCTGGTTTAGCTCGGCGTCACTGCCCACGATCGCCATATGGGTCACTCCGCGCTCAGCAGCCCGGGCGACATAGTCGGCCTCGTGCCCCGCAAACGCGGAATCATTCAAATGGGTATGGGAATCAAATAAAGAAACGATCGTGATTTCCTACTTTCTGCATTACCCGGCTAACGAGCCGTTAGTCAAGCTGTCCGGGACCGTCAACAACTGGATCTTACCGTCATGCTCCGCAGACAGCAGCATGCCCTGGCTAAGCTCGCCCCGCAGCTTGCGGGGGGCCAAGTTAACGACTGCCAGAACTTTCTTCCCGACTAAGGATTGGAAGTCTGGATAGTACGCGGCGATGCCGGAAATGATTTGCCGATGGGTAGGATCGCCAGCGTCCAATTCGAACTTCAGCAGCTTATCAGCGTGGGCCACTTTGGCCACGTTGATGATTTGGGCCACCCGAATCTCGGTCTTGTCGAACGTATCGAAATCGATCTGGTCCTTCGTATTATGCAAATCTGTGGCCAAAACGTCGAACTTGCCGGATTTCTGTTCATTCAAATCCTCAACCACAGCACTAGAATCCTTTTGTTCAGCGCGCATCTGCTGCTTGATATAGTTGACTTCGACCTCGGCATCCAGCCGCGGGAAAATCGGTTCGGCATGGTCGGTCACCGTGATGCCGGCCGGAAATGCGCCCCACTCCGGCTTGTCCGCGACGGCCGGATCGGCGTCGGCCAGACCCAGCTGGGCAAACATTTCTTTCGGCGTATGGGTCATCACTGGCGCCACCAGCACGGCGACGAGCCGCAGGGATTCCGCCAAATGGGCCAGAACACTGTCCAGGGCCTTGGCAGTCTTATCGCTCTTGGCGAGCTTCCACGGTTCAGTTTCGTCAATGTACTTGTTGGCCCGGTTGATCAGGCGCCAGACTTCATCCAACGCATTGGGGAAGCGGAAGTGGTTCATGTCGTCGTCGTAAGCTACCAAGACATCGCTGGCCGTGGCAACCAGATCATCATCGACCTCGGTTTGACTGGACAGATCCGTCGGCACATGGCCATCACGATATTTGTTGATCATCGCGATCGTCCGGTTGAGCAAGTTGCCCAAATCATTAGCCAGGTCATAATTGATCCGGTCGATGAAGTCCTCCGGGGTGAAGACCCCGTCGCTGCCGAACGGAAAAGCGCGCATTAAGTAATAGCGCAGGGCATCCAAGCCGTAACGCTTGACCAGCATTTCTGGATAAACGACGTTGCCCTTAGACTTGGACATCTTGCCGTCTTTCATCAACAGCCAGCCATGGCCGTATACCTGCTTGGGCAATGGCAACCCCAGCGCATGGAGAATGATCGGCCAATAAATCGTGTGGAAGCGGACAATTTCTTTCCCCACGAATTGAACATCTGCCGGCCAGTATTTCTTAAATAAGGAATCATCATCGCTGCCGTAACCCAGCGCAGTAATATAGTTAAGCAGCGCGTCAACCCAGACGTACACCACGTGCTTCGGGTTGCTGGGAATCGGCACCCCCCAATTGAAGCTGGTCCGGGACATGGCTAGGTCTTCCAAGCCGGGCTTGATGAAGTTATTGATCATCTCATTCTTGCGGGACTCGGGTTGAATGAAGTGGGGATGATCCTTGTAGTATTGCAGCAGCCAATCGGCATATTTGCTCATCTTGAAGAAATAAGATTCTTCCTTGACCAGCTGGACGTCGTGACCAGAGGGGGCCTTGCCGCCGATGACCTTGCCATCCTTGTCCCGGTAAACTTCGGCCAATTGGGTCTCGGTGAAGTATTCCTCGTCGTCCACGGAATACCAGCCGACATACTCGCCCAGATAGACGTCGCCTTGCTTGATCAGCTGCTCAACGATTTTTTGGACCGCTTTGACGTGGTAATCATCTGTGGTCCGAATGAACTTGTCGTTGGAGATGTCCAGCATCCGCCACAGCTTCTTGATATCGGCCGCCATGCCGTCCACATATTCTTGAGGCGACATATGCAGTGCTTCGGCCTTCTGTTCGATCTTCAGGCCATGTTCGTCGGTGCCGGTGAGGAAGAAAACGTCGTAACCGCGCATCCGTTTATAGCGCGCCAGCGTATCGGCGGCGATGGTGGTGTAGGAATTGCCAATGTGTAATTGCCCAGACGGATAGTAGATGGGCGTCGTGATATAGAAAGTGGGTTTTGCTTCAGACATTAAAATAGAGCCTCCATAGACGGTTGCCGCCAACGGGGAAATGAGCCCCGCCCGGTCTGCCTTTATAAGTGATACTTGGTTTGACACATGGGAATAGTATAGCACGTCCTAGGCGGCAGCTAACTGCTTAGATAGAAAGCCGCTACTATAGAACGTTGGTTATATATCGAATCCCAATTGGCGCGGATTCAGGTCAGTGAATGATAACCCGAGAATCTTTTGCAGCATCAGCGCGTTATCCGCCGCGTCGCCGCCGGCATTGTTGTTGAAGATAATTGTCGTGGTCTGGGCTTGGGCAGCGACCTTTTGGACTGCGGCAGCGATGTCGTGGAGTTCTTGGTCGTTGTAGCGGTACAGCGTCCGCTTACGCCGCCAGCCGGCGCCGGGATTTTGCCAACCGGCCAAATTACGGCCGTGGAGACGGAAAAAGGCTTGCTGCTGGTCTGTCACCGCAGGATAAAACGGCACGCTGTTGCCCTGGGTCGCCGGTTCATCGGCGATGGTCAGGCTCATATGCAGTTCTTGCAACAGCAGCATACTTTCTTTGACGAGCGCGGGTTTATACCACGTATTGTTCCGCCACTCCACCGTCAGCGGCCAATCGCCGAATAAATCGCGCAGCTGGCGAAGATACAAAATATTTTCTCGACTGACCGTGAAGAAAGGCGGGAATTGCAGCAAGACGGCCTGCAATTGCCCATGGTCATGCAATTCCTGGAAAGCCGCGCGAAAGGCGTTGACCGTCGCCGGCAAGTCAAATTCCGTCACCCGTTCGTGCTTGGTAATGATTCCGTTGGCTTTCACAATGAATTGAAAAGACGCTGGCACTTGCAGGCGCCAGTTATGGACGACGAGAGGCTTAGGAATCGCATAGAATGCCGTGTCGACTTCCACGACGGGAAAGAATCCGGCATATTCGCTCAAGGTGAGTTTTTTCGTGCCGCCAAGCAGACTGGGATGTTCCGTCCACGTGGTCAAACCAATCGTAATTGCCATTTACACCAAATTCCCTTCATTATCCCGGGCCACACTGGCTGGATCCAATAGGGTGAAATCTGTCAAACGTTCATCCACAAAATCCGTGTGGACATAAATTGCGTCAGCGTCCATCATCTGGGAAATCAGCCGCTGGACATCGGCCACGACGCCGGTGTTATCCGCCCGAGTCAGCCATTCGGGACTGAAGGGTTGTAAAATACCCTCACGCATCCACTGGGGATAACGGGATTTCACGATGGGTTCATGCAATTGTGCCTTGAATAGGTAGATGCCGTCGCGGAACGTCCCATCAACGTACCAATCCATCAGGCCCAATTGGCTGATGTCGTAGTCAGCCGTTGCAATCGTTGTTTCTTCCAGAATCTCCCGAGTTGCCGCAGCCACCGGTGTTTCACCGGCCTCAACTTTACCGCCGATGCCGTTCCATAGACCGGGATACGGGGATTTGAAGCGATTCAACATGAGGACCTGCCGACCGTCGGTGATCAGTGCGAGTGTGTAACGATATTTTGCCATGAAGTACCACCCTTTCTGTCTGCTATATCTATTAGAAGACAAATTGAGGGAAAAGGAAAGGCGGCCTCCCCTAAACGGGCTCCGGCCGACAGCGGCTAGGGCATAAGGACCGGGATGCATAAAACCTAAGTGCGGGTTTTCTGCATCCCGGTCCTTATGCCTACGCCGCTAACCGTCGGCCTGCGCCCTCTCTCTTGGTCACATTGCACAAAAACCCTAGGGTATCTTTGAGCGGGTTGGTCATTGTCACTGCAATCGGTTTCAATTATGATGTAAACGTAAACAAGTAAAGGAGACGCAAATTATGGTAAAAGTTGATTTGGACCACATTTATAAGGAATACCCAGATGCCGAGGAAGGCGTCTACGCCGTTGCTGACTTTGATCTGCACATTGAAGACCAAGAGTTCATCGTTTTCGTAGGCCCGTCCGGGTGTGGTAAGTCAACCACCCTGCGGATGATTGCCGGGTTGGAAGATATTTCTAAGGGCGACCTGAAAATTGGTGGCCAAATCATGAACGATGTGGCCCCTAAGGACCGGGACATCGCCATGGTCTTCCAGAACTACGCCCTGTATCCGCATATGACCGTGTTTGATAACATGGCCTTCGGCTTGAAGCTGCGGAAATATGAAAAGGCCGACATCAAGAAGCGGGTTGACGATGCCGCGCAAATCTTGGGCTTGACGGATTACTTGGATCGTAAGCCAGCGGCTCTGTCTGGTGGTCAACGGCAGCGTGTTGCGTTGGGCCGGGCCATCGTCCGGGATGCACCGATCTTCCTGATGGACGAACCGTTGTCTAACTTGGATGCCAAGCTGCGGGTAACGATGCGGGCAGAAATTGCCAAATTGCACCAGCGGTTAAAGACAACCACCATCTACGTAACCCACGACCAGACTGAAGCCATGACCATGGCGGACCGGATCGTTGTTATGTCCATGGGTAAAGTTCAGCAAATTGGTACACCGGCTGAAGTTTATGATCGGCCGAAGAACGAATTCGTTGCCGGATTCATTGGTTCCCCTGCCATGAACTTTTTCAACGTTCATCTGAAGGATGGTCATATCGCTGACGGCAAGGGTCTGGACCTCGAAGTACCCGAAGGCCGTTTGAAGATTTTGGAAGACCAAGGGTATAACGATAAAGACCTGGTATTGGGTGTTCGGCCTGAAGATATTCACGCTGAAGAAGCCTTCATCGAGACCTTCCCGAATGCCACCGCCAAGACGACCGTTGTCGTATCTGAGCTGCTTGGTGCCGAATCCATGCTGTATGCTCGGGTTGACCAAACTGAATTCGTTGCGCGGGTTGACGCCCGGGATTACCACAAGCCTGGCGATACCGTTGAAATGGCCTTCGACCTCAACAAGGCCCACTTCTTCGATAAGGAAACCACTGACGCTATTTACTCCAGCGCCACAGCGAACGACGAACAATAATCACGACCGGTAACTGTCAGAACCTCCTCGCTGGCAGTTAGGTCAATCAAAAAATCGCTGACAAGCTGATGCTTGCCGGCGATTTTTTTGTTCTTCGGAGTCAAGAGCGGTGCCCCTGACAATCAACAAAGTCCTGATAGTTTACTGTCCCATATCCTAGTCCGCAATCCAGCTGCCATAATCCGCCCGGGCATATTGATCACCGCCAAGACTGTAATACTCTTGGCCATTGATCGTCTTTTTTCCGTAAGTGGCCCACCGAGAACCGGCCGGAATGATCTTTTGTACTTTCAATGCACCATTGTAAACAGCGATGCCCCACGTCGGATGTTCACTGTAGCGCACGGTGAAGGTGCCCTTAGTAACCGGGTTGGTCAAGGTAATGTCGCTCGCCTTCACGTACTGCTTGCCACCGAGGTTGTATGCCACGATGGTGCCGGCGCTGTTGGTGACTTTGCCAAAAATCTTCCAAGACGAGTTGGCTGCCAGAGTCCGGCCAATCTGGTTCGTCGTTTCCTTGTCGGAATACAGCGGAATCCCTGCTTGGGCAGTGACGTAAGCAATGCCGGAAGCCGGCGATTCAGTCAATGGATCGACTGTTGGCGTCGGTGTGGTGCCGGGGTAAGTGGGCGTTATTGGCCGAGTCGGTGTCGTCGGTTTAGCCAGCGTACCGGCGGCTTTGCCTAAATCAGTCACCGCCTGCGCCAACTGCTCGATCGTTGCCTTGTCACTATTCAATAAGCCCGTTGCGGCATCGAGTGCCTGCTGGAAGAAGTTAATGCTCGCGGACGTGTAATCTCCGCCATGGGTGTTAATTAAGGCTTGCCCGTTGCGAATGGCGGTTTGCAGTGCAATCCGTGCGTCATGGATATCCAAAATATGCCCGCGGGTATCGGCGAAGCCGGCATGATAGCCTACTCGATAGGCATTACTCTTAGAACCAAAGGCGTCACCCTTTAGTTCTTGCCCGTCTTTGGCGGCGTCAGCTTGCCCAGCGGCATAGCCCTGTTCATAGGTGCCATTGGTCTTTTGATACGCATAATAGGCTTGCTTGTAGGCTGCCTGATAATCTGGTCCGTTGCTTGTCAGATCAGCCATTACCTTGCCATCCTGAGCATCTTGCGTGCCAGCGGCCGTACCGGCTTCGGCGCCATTGATTTCAATGAGCTTGGTGGCAAGCTGATAGGCCTCATGGTACACATCTCTGTAGCCTTGAGTCTTATCTGCCAACTCAGCATCCGTTTTCTCCGGCACACCCGTCGATGCATCAATGCCAGCAGCGTTGAATCCGTCCAATTTGGCCTGCGTTTCATCAATGTACGCCTGGGCTTGGGCTTTGCTTGATGTAATATCACTGACATTGATATCCTTGGCCGCAGCAATCTGATCAAGCTTTTGATTGTACTCCTCAATTTGTGCTTGGCCTTGCTGGATACTCTTAGCCAAGTCATTGTTTTTCGCCTTTTCTTCCGCGGACATTTGGTTGTACGCGTCTTGCATGTCCTCCAGGATTTGGGCAGCTTGAGCCTTACTATCCTCGATTGTTTGTTGATCAATATCTTTTGCAGCTTCGACGTCCGCGAGCTTTTGATCATATTCCTGAATCTGAGCTTTGCCCTGCTCAATGGTCGTCTCTAACCCAACCCGAATCTGATCCACATCCGCCGCTGTCGGTGTCTCCTCCGCCGCATACACTGGGGCCGCGATCGTCGTGACCACACTCGCCGCAATCGGTGCGGCCGCCAGCAATGCTGCTGCAACTAGACCGACATATTTAATCCGACTTTTCTTCATTAAATATTCCCTCCATGTCCCATGTCATTCATTATTCCCACGACACAGCGCGGCGGCCGCTTCAGTGCACCCACCGCCGGCATCCATTGAACGCATCCCCAGATACCTGCTCAATGTATATCACAGACAGTCAATTCATGGAGAAAGTTTGCAAAGGTGATATTATTTTTCCCACTTAGCGTTATTAATTGTAGATTTGTAAAGCGTTGTTCCTCCCCCTCTTTATTAGGCCGCGTTCCGAGACCATTTTCTCGTCAATGCGCTGCTCGTCGTTATATAATGACGGTGTTTACTGGCTCACCAAGGGGAGGTCGGCTTTTATGGGGGAAAAATTGCAACCGTTGCACACTTTCTACCGGCACCAGCGGCTCGCTGTTCATTTATCTTTGACCGCGGCGGCGGTGGACGTCACCACAGCGGCGACCTTGTCGCGTTTCGAAATGGGGAAAAATCGCCTGGCCGTGGATCGTTTTTTGCAGTTGCTGGACGTCTTGCCGAGCACATTTACCACGCTGCAATACACTTATGTCACCCACAGCGATATTACTTATTACCAGCGGGTCGCTTATGCCGCCGCGCTCGCGTCAACTGCTGAACGGGCCAGCGCAGTCACCCAATTGCTGGCTGACGAGCGGGCGGCGTACACCAAGACCGGGCTGATTCACCACCAGCTCAACGTGTACGATTTGATTGTCACCTTCAATCTGCGCTACCCCATCACGCCGGTTGAAATCACTGCCCAAGTGCAGGCTTATTTGGCGCCCATTCACCATTTCGGCTTGTACGAACTCAGTTTGATTGTCACCATGATTCGAATCCTGCCCATCAAGGTGACGGCTGGATATTTTGAAAAAATCTTGTCCGATCTTACCATGGATTACGATGAGCATTGGCACAACCACCTTATCTGGCTGGCCATTGCCAATGGAATTGCCACCGCTATAAGTCATTTTGCTTTTGACTCTGCCGAACGCATCATGGCACTGGCCCGGCACTTGACCATGCCGCCCACGGATGGTGAGACCAAACTGAATCTGCATTTTTATCAGTTGTGTCTGGATT
Organism: Schleiferilactobacillus harbinensis; assembly: GCF_008694105.1. Lineage (NCBI taxonomy): Bacteria > Bacillati > Bacillota > Bacilli > Lactobacillales > Lactobacillaceae > Schleiferilactobacillus > Schleiferilactobacillus harbinensis. Next base: position 3,267,337 of record NZ_CP041364.1, on the reverse strand, counting down.
ATCACCACGGGCACCGCGACCGCGCCCAGGCCAGAGTGAATCAGTTGATTGCTGGCTTAGACATGGTCGGGGTCCCCTTCTATCATCGGTATGTCCGGGATGGCTGGGCGCAATTTTTACGCATCGAGGAGGTTATAACTCATGAGGATCGGCCAGCATCTGCAGAAACTGCGCATTGAGCGCCGGGTGACGTTAGCCCAGGCGGCGGGCACTGATTGTTCACCGTCGACGCTGTCCCGATTCGAAAATGGGCGCAGCCAGCTGCCAGCAGAAGTATTTATCAATATCATCACCCGCCTGCACCTGGATTGGGCTGAATTTCGCCCGACCCCCGGCACTCAGCAGTCAGCCCTCATCGGCCAATATCATCAAGCGGTGACCAGTCGGAGCGCCTACCAACTGCTCACCCTGCGCGAGGCCTTGCAAGATAATCAGCACCGGCCGCTGTTGTACCGCACCGAATACTATATCGTTGAGCTCACGCTGGCCCGGGACTTCCCCGAAACCCTCACCGCCAGCCCGCAATTGATTCAAACTGCCTTGGATTATCTGGTGAAAATCGACTACTGGAACGATGCCGCCTTCACCCTGGCGTCCCTGCTCACTCCGCACGTTCCGATAACAGTCCTCGATAACTTGGCCCGCCACGCCATTTATCAAAGCCGCGATGGCCAACCCAGCGCGGAAGAAGTCGATCGTACAACTATTTTGCTGACAGACATTGCCCTGAAAAAAGCCAGGCGCGGAGATTTCCACGGGGCAGAGACTACCCTGACCAGTTGTCAGTTGCCAGCCATTCCGCCGTTATTCACTGCCATGCGCCACAAGTTTGTCGCTGCCTTCATTCGTTGGCGGCAAGGCGACGAGGCTGGTCGGGAACAAGTGCAGGCATTGTTGAAATTGCTGGAGACCCTTGATGCCGGTGATGTGGCCGCGCGGTGGCGGCAGGAAATTAAGTCGCCAACTGGTGATCGTCATTGAGTCTAATACTCACACAAAAGCCGCTACCGGAAACGCTTTTCAAACACTGTTCAAATAATACACAACCTCCAACAAACAAGCGGAAACAAAGAGGATCCGCACCCTCATGGGTAACAGATCCTCTATGCCAGTTATCCAAATCAATGCACAGTTGAACCGCTGGTTTGATGTGTCCAGAACAGCTTTATTTGCCTAAAAGCGCCTTATGTGATCCTGTTCTAACTAAAACGAGGTCTTGCTTCTCAAGTTTATAAATTAACAGCCAGTTCCCGCTGGGACCGTCAACGTGTAACTCCCGGTACCCCTTCCAGGTACTACTTGAGGATAATAGATGATCTGCATACTTTGTAACGAGCAATTCTACATTCGTCCCAGCCGCGAGCAGGCTTATTACAGTCTTTAACTCACCCATCGGCCAGTGCTTTTTGGCAAGTTGCTTCAGATCACGTTTAAAGGTCGGTGTCGGCACTAAACTATACATTCAGGTCCTCCCACATGGCCTCAGGCGTGCTATATTTTTTAAGCTTGTCTGGATGCTCTGCTTCCTTCAGCGCTTCTAGAGTTTCCGCTGGTAGGCTGGTGGGTGTGAACGGGAGGGCATGATCTTTGACCATCTTCGTAATAAACATCGTAACGGCCACAGACAAATCCATGCCCATGTCGTTTGCGACAATTTGGGCAGCGTCTTTCAATTCTGGATCAATACGAATATTGAGTCTGGTTTCTTTCTTTGTACTCGCCACTGCTATCATCTCCCTCCATTTGGTAAGATAATTATAGCATGGTATTATCCCAGCGTAAACACATTGGGATAATACCATGCTGATTTAGCCCACGAAAAATCGAATTTTATTCCCCCAGAAGAGTGCATCTGTTCCATTATCGTAAGCCGTACGCCGTCCCCGGTACGAGTGTGATACTGTAACGTCATTCTAGTACTGGGGAGGCTATACAGATATGAGTGACAAACCAACATTTGGTCCAGGTGCATTGCACACGGACCAGCCAGATTCGGTTTCACCGGCGGACCAAACGCCGCATTTTGGTGTCCATTCGACGCATGTGCAAAACACGGCGCCGCAAGCCACAGTTAACCAGTCCAATGCAATTCATTCCGCGGACACCGCACAAGCAAAGAACGCCAGTGCCGCCAGTCAAGACGGTCAACCGACCGCCCAAGAAACGGCCCAGGCAGCCTTGAATGCCAGTAAAACGGCAGTCCAGACCGGTGCCCATTGGCTGAAGCAAGTCTTCAGTACCCAATCGGCGGGGACTTGGGTCAAGTATTTCTTCATTTCCGCGTTAGGGTTCATCATTATTTTGGATGCACCGGGGGAACTCAATGTGGATCCCACACCGATGAGTCTCAACGTGCTCAACTTCTTGCTCTACCCCCTGACCGCTACCATCTTCCGGGCGATGGGTGACTTCTTCCACCATCGCCCCGGCCAAGTCGGCGACAACATTGCCGATAATGCCTACTTCAGCATGGTCTTCTTCGGCGACGGCGTTCACCTCGACCGGGGTAATACCATCGTGGGGCTCTTCTATCTGGGTATTCGGTTTGGTGTGTTTATGCTGAAATATTACTTCAGCTTCATCATTGGGCCCTTGGCCTTTCTGTTCCTATTGCATAAGGTGCGGAAAGCAGAAGGGAGTGGCCAACGATGAACGGTGAAACGAGATACATCGGTCAAGGTGCCGGCAAGATGACCCTTGACGAGGCGTATACTAAATTACCCGTAAACAGCACCCTTGTTTTTGATCCTGGTGTCTATACCATACCGGGGCTATCAGATGCCTCCGGCTTATCATTTGAGGGCGCCGGTGAGAACGCTGATGATGTGCAAATAAATGCCAACTTTATGCTTGATCATGATTCTCTCAGCCTGAAGAACCTGCATTTGAATGGCAATCTCGAGAAGCTGAACTGTGTGAATGTACTCAAGCATTCTTCTCTGACCGCGAGTAACGTTTCGTTTACGAATTCATTTGACACCTGTCCAGTCGCTGTCAGTCATAGCCGCGCAACGCTTATCGACTGCTCCCTCACCCGTAGCCCCACCATTCACAACTGGCTGAACGACACCGCCCTGGTGGCAGTCGATGATAGTCAGGTTGAAGCCACTGGCTGTGACTTTGGCAGTATTGGCTTGATGAATGCCCGCATGAGTCTGGGTACTTCACTGGTGCGGACAGTCGTCAGAGTAGAGGGTAGTGAGCTCAAGTCGGACGCATTGTATATTGCTGATATACCAAATACCCATGACTACTTTTACATTACAGATCACTCAGTCGTTGTCATCGGTCAATTACATTTGCCCGATCCAGCAGAAGAGGACACTCCGGTCATGGGCGACATCATTGACAGCGAGATTCACGTGCAAACAAGCAATATCGACGCCGACCGGATTCTTTTCTTTCAAAACCTGAATAGAACTTCTGTTGTCGACATTGACGGGGCACTGATACGCACCAACCCGGATAAAGCCGAGCTTGATCAATGACCCTCTTCATCCTTCGAACGTGACTGTCTTTGGCGCACGTCGTCCGTCGCGACAGTAAATATAAATAGCCGCCTGCCACATGATTCCCCGCTATTGGAGGACATGTGGCAGACGGCTATTGTCTTCTTGCCATGAGCTGCTAAATTTGCCAGCTCAAGCTTTCCATCACAACCTCATCTTGAATCTGCTGGATATCATCTGTATCCGCATGATTCACCAGCCAAAGCTTGTGATGCTGAACCAATTTCTCATAGAAAGTCCGAGCCCAACGGCCATTGGCTTTCTCTTTGGCGGGCAGCTGCGCGTAATGGGTCGCCACCACTTTCTTCAGAAGCACTGAATTCACGTTGAGATGGCGGGTAACGAGCCGATCCACGATCTCGGCGACCTCTTCGGGTGAGTATGATTGAAACTCAATCGTATACGGCACCCGGGAGCGCAGACCGGGGTTGGCGTCAAGAAACTGTTGCATCGGTTCCGTGTAACCGGCAAAGATGGCAACAAACTCCTGGCGGTGATTCTCTAATTCCGTGATGAAATTCTCCACGGCTTTGGCGCCAAAATCTTGGGCATTACCGGCAGCAGTCAGCTGGTAGGCCTCATCCACAAAGAGTACCCCGCCTATGGCATCGCGAATGACTTTGCTGGTCTTTGCTTCTGTTTCACCAATATAGCGGCCAATCAGCTGGGGTCGAGACACTTCACTGACTGTGTCCTTTGGCAGGACGCCCAGATTATAGAACAGTTTGGCCAGAATCCGGGCGACCGTCGTCTTTCCAGTGCCTGGATCACCGGCAAATACCATATGATAGGTGGCCTGGTCAACTTTCCCCAGCTTATCCCCCATCTTTTCGGTCACTTGGACTTGATCGACCAAATCATGGATGGCATTCTTGACCGATTGCTGGCCGACTAGGCCGTCCAGCTCTGCCAGCAATCCTTTGACCTTATCCTTCTTAGCCGCCGCATCACCACCGACCAGTTCGTCAATATCTGTATTCAGGATAGACGAGTCGTCCCGCTCTTCGTGGGACATCACGTTGTTGGCGACGATCCGGAGCAGACGGTCGTTGAAATTGCGAATCCACCGGCCGTTACTGTGGTCAACGTCACTCTTGTAGGCTTGCTCAACGGTCTTCCGATAATAGGCCTCGTCAATCGTAAACTTCTTGTCTTTGATTTGTGTCACGCCAATATCCGCAATCTCAGCGGGGGCGTAATCGGCGAAATGAAACAGGTTAGGCGTCCGCGAACGCAGACCCGGATTCATGTTAATGAAGTCCTGCATGGGCTTGGTGTAGCCAGCAAAAATAATCATGAGGTCATTACGGTGGTCTTCCATGTACTTCATGATGGTGTCGACGGCCTCTTGCCCCCAATTCGTCCCCCCTTCTTGATAGAGGGTATACGCTTCATCAATGAAAAGATCACCGCCAAGTGCCGCATCCAATACCTTTTGCGTTTTGAGAGCAGTACCGCCAACATTTTCCGACACTAAATCAGCCCGGCTGACTTCAACGTAGTTATCCTTAGGCAGGACTTTCTCCTGGAACATGACCTTGGCCACCAATCGGGCGACCGTTGTTTTCCCGGTACCAGGGTTGCCTAGAAAGAGGGAATGCAGCGACTGGGAAATGCCCGGCAAGCCCTTGTCTGTTCGTTTTTTGTTGAATACGGCGAGTTTGACAAACTGATCCACTTCGTCTTTGACCTGTTTTAAGCCGACCATTGCCCGCAGCTGATCGATGGCGGGTTCTTCTGGTTCAGGGTCTGGTTTGGCCTCTGCCTGGTTCGCATCATCATCATCAGGATGCGGATCCGCAGATTCAGCTGCTGCCTTGGGTGTTGGCTTAGGCGGTGTGCTGGATTCGGCAGTGCTGGTTGCTTTCTTTAACAGGTTGACGCTAGCGTTAGGGACGCGCACGTCGCTATCTTCATCCTGCTGAATCGTTAATAAATGGCTCCCATCGATATTGTCCTCATCAACGGTGACCTGACTGCTGCCGACAGCTTTTGCATCGGCTTGGCCCGCGGGCAGCACCAACTTGGTAATCCGCAATACTGAACTGTCAGTGACTAACAACGTATAGTATGGCTCGCGAATCGTTGCGATGAACAGCGTATCTGCGTCAACTTCACTATTCTTGGCGACAGCAAGGGAAGAACGAATTTGGGAGGATTGCAGAGTCGCTTTTGATTGCTCGACCCTGATGCTCTCGACATCGCATTGGCTCAGAATAAAATTGCTGTCATTTTGCCCGTAGAGCGCATAACGCTTTACATTGTCTTGCATCACCGTACAGGCGGTGAGCCCGACTGTCCCTTTGTTCGCAAAGATTGCTGGGTAATTTTCCGGTGGCATGAAGACGACGCCGCGTGCAATGAGCGTTGCTCCCGGATAGAGATAACACGTATTGGAATCCTCGATAGTATGGGAGTCTAAGACCACATTCTCCAGGTTGAGCGAGCCGCCTTCTTTGACGTAAATATCCGTGTTAATGACGACGTCGTTGGGTTTTTTCCCCAACCCACGCAGTTTAAGATGCTTCGTCGTATAGCCATCAGTATGGGCGTAATGACCAGGTTCAAGTAGAATTGTATCCCCTTCCTTGCCCATCAACACCGCATCATTAAAGCTGTATTTGCCAAAACCCCGACCGACAGTAATCATCCGTCCCATTATTTACCCTGCTTTCTAACCCAACTTGGTCTTGATCATGAACCTAGTCCGTAACCGATCGCGCAGATCACTACAATCACGACAGCGACCCCGCTTAAGATAAATTTGATCATAAATAATAGGCTTCTGAGCGCCCAATATCGTGGATCCAATTCGCCCCGGACTGACGGTAGACCAAATAATATCTCAACCGACATGCGGGTAGAATCCGGCGCCATTTCTCGAATGCCCCAGACAAAAATTGGATAGCAAACCAGGCACATAATGACATACCAAGACGGTAAACCCCAAATGAACCGCGTAATCGACATGCTGCCGATCCATTGCAGTATGGGTCCTGGCAGGAGAAAACGGAACGCAAAAAGACGGAATGCGAGGTAGGCCAACGCATAATATTTCAACCAAAAAACGAAACCGCCGCGATTAAGAAATTGATTAGTTTGGTGGATTACTTGCGCCACCCCGTGACGGAAAGAACTCGCCTGGCTGGCTTTAACTGTCTCAGCATCCAGCGCAGCCGCTGGGTGGGCGCTGGCCCCAAACTGTGGCGCATTTGCTGAGTGGGCGTCTTGTTCGGCGGTGGTAGTCGCCCCAGCGATGGGTTGCCCAGATGTATTGAATGCTTGCGCACCAAAAGTTGGCTGATCCGGAACTGATTGAAGCTTGGCCGCGGCCGGTGCACTCTGCTTTTCCGCTGGTGCCGGCTGCTCTGTATGTTTTAACGTCTTTGGCCCAAACATTGGCTCTTCTGCCATAACGATCCAATCTCCCTGATTTTCTGTTATTGCCCATCGTACTACCGTTAACCGTTGATTCTGATGGTGATTACAGATATGCATCAATTGTCAAAAAGTGCCGTTGCTTGTTCCACTTCATCCAGTGCCTCAACCTGAACCAAATCATCTCGGTTGACCCAGTTTTGAACGGCTGATTCCTGCAGCAGGCGATCGGCTAGGCCGTTCGCTTGAATAGCGACGATCAGCTGCAGATTGGTTTGTACTATCGCGGCCGCGGTGGAATCCCCTTGCTGGCCACGGGCGATGGCCAGTAAAATGTGCCGGGTGATGCCGCTGCCGGCGTCACCAAGAAGCGGCGCGGGCATTACGGCCAATACTTGTTCTGCGTGTTCTGGTTTCTCTTGTTCCAGATACACCAACGCTAATGCCGTCAGCAGGTCAGTCTGCGGCCAGTGCGGCGCGGAGGTCGTGGGATGTTTCAACACCGTGTGGGCGACGGTGTCCACCTGCGCCGGCGTGGCCAAGCGGACTAATGCGGCCGCGAGAATATCGTCAATTTGGCCATGCAATTGGGTATCCAGCAGATAGTTGAAACACGCATCAATTAAACGCGCATCTTTAGCCAGCCACGCTGGGAATTGATGCATGATCGTCAGCTGCACGATCCATTGAGCCGCCTGCTGGCTGCGCGGCTGCCAGTCTGGATTACGAGCCACTTGTTGGCCTAATTGAGCGAAGGCCGTCGCACTTTTCACTTGCTGGGCATGACGGAATGCAGAAATAAACGCATTCGGCGCTATGCCCGGCCCCGTTGCTGGCGGTAAAAAGTCCTGCCAATCCAGTTGCAAACGGTGCAATAACGCCACCCAATCCACTGCCGCCATGCTGGAGTGCCCATTCTCAAACCGGGATAACGTGGACGGCGAACAAATCCCCGCACAGGCTTCTCGAATGGTAATATGGCGTTCTTGTCGCCGCTGTTTGAACAACTCACCGACCATCATTGTTCGTCACGCCCCTTCTCTTCCCCGCGGCCATAGTGCCAGGCCAGCGCCAGCAAGCAGCCCAACCCGCGTGCGTCGGCCCGGACCAATAGCCGCTGTAGCGCATGATAACCGGTTTGCGCCGCGGCTCTGTGTCCTTGGTGATACTGCATCAGCAGACCGCTAGTCTGAACACAGCAACACGCATCAAGCGGTGCCGTCCCACTCAGCAACCGCTCCGCCAGCCGCTGCCAATGGGCGGCCTGCTCCCCGCACTCGTCATGCAGGGCGGTCACCACGCCAGCACAAGTAATCAAAGCAGCCAAGTTCGCCAGCGCATCATCCGCCAAGTCGCCGTTGACCAGAATCCGTTCGAGCACTAAATCCCGCTCTGGCGCTGCCAGTAGCGGCATCAGCAGCGCGGTGGCCTGCAAGTCAGCGGTACTGTAATGACGCACGGTATGCAGATACTGCAGCGCCAGCGCCCCCGCCGTTTGGTCAGTCAGCGGGTGCTGATAGATGACAGCCAAGGCCGTGGCCTGCAGGCGGTACAGCATCACTTGTGTCGCCCGATACTGCGCCCAATATTCATCAATTTGGGCCGTTTGCGCCGCCGTGGACTCCCCCTGAGCGAACACGGTAATCACCTGTTGAAACAAATCTGCCGGCCCCATCACGGCCGCATAATCCGCCGCCAGAGTGATTGGCGCGACCGGCAGCCGCACCAAGAGCCGCCCCAAAACATCCGATGAAATCATACTCTGCCCCGACTCGAACCGGCTGAGCGTCGCGGCACTCGTCACGCCTCGGGCGGCATCCGACAGCGGTAAATGATTCATGTGCCGCCAACGATTGAATTGCTGCGCCAGAAGCGGCTTTCCCCCATTAATTCCCATTCTCTTATCTCCCCATACCGATACCGAATCCCCAATTACCATGTGAGCCCATTGTATGAAACGGGTAAAAAGAGTGGACTATCTTACGGATGCTAAAAAAATCGGGCAAAAAACGGCCAAAAATTGTGTGCAGCTTGCTTGGCGAAAAGAAAACGCAAGGCGGACCCGCCATAATTGCGGATCAGCCTCGCGTCTAGTCGTTAGAACATTGAAGTGTGCCGACTACCAGTTACTGCGCGTGCCAGTAGCCGTAGTCAGTCCGGACCCATTGGTTGCCGCCCAGGTTGAAGTAAGTCCGGCCGTCACTCAGGGTCTTGGTGCCAAAGGTCTGCCAAGCGGACCTCGCTTTGATCAGCTTCTGCACTTGAAGACTGCTATTATATACGGCAATCGCCCATTGGGTATGGGCCGGATAGCGCACCGTGAAGACGCCCTTTTGCGTGGCCACTGGCGTCGTGGTCACATCGGCGGCCTTGACATACTGCTTGCCACCTAAGTTGTAGGCCACGATAGTGCCGGTCGCGTCCTTCACCACGCCAAAAGACTTCCAAGCCGTCCCATTGGCTAATGTGCGGCCCAGGGCGTTGCTGGTGGCATTATCGGAGTACATCGCTGCCCCAGACGCATTCGTCACGTAAACGACGCCAGCTGTGCCGGCCTCGGTCAGCGCGCCCGCCGCCTGAACGGTCACGGTCCGGGTCAATGTCGCGGTCTGGCCTTGGGCATTGGTAATCGTATAGGTCAAGGTGTAGGTGCCAGCCTTGCCGGTGTCCACACTGCCGGCGACCCGCCAGTCACTGGCAGGAATGGCCTTCCCGTGGGAACTGTCCGTCCACGCACTGATACCGGCTGTCGGATCAAAGGCGGTCCCAACCGTAATGGTGGGATTCTTAGTAAATTGGCTGGTAAAGCCGAACTCTGGCGCGGGCGTCGTCGTTGCTGATCCATTCTTGAGCGTCAGCTGATTGAGCCGGTTGCTGATACTCGTGACAAACCGATTAATGGACCCGGCATGCGCACCTTGGAAAAAGTTAATGGCGTCGGTGATGTCCGTCTTCACGGATTCAAGAGTCGTGTCATCCTGGTACTTGTCGGAATTAATGGCCGTATTGGCATCTGCCACGACCTGACGCAAAGCGGCTTGCGCGGCATCAGTGGTTTGCTGATATCCGGCATGATAGCCAAGAATAAAATCTGGCCCCTTGAACGTATTGGCGGGGATGATGGCCTGATTTGTCGTTCTCTCGGCCACATCACCATTGGTGTCCGCCGCGCCCAGCGTGAAGCCGGCCTTGTAATCGTCATAGGCGGCACTATATGCAAAATTGTAGACCGTCTGGGGATTCTGGCCGCCAATCGTCATTGCTTTCGGCTGATTGTTCTGGGCTGCCTTCAACCCGGCCGCAGTTCCGGCCGTTGTGCTCGCTTGATCCGAACTGACTCCGTAATAGGCCGCCATAAACCCGGCGGTATACGACGTGTCGTCGCCTTGGTGGGAATCAGCCGGTTGCTGCATCAAATAGGCGACAGTGCCGTCATGCACGCCTTGTGCCGCATCCCGATAAGCATTGGTAAACGATGTGATGTATGTAGCGGTCTTGTTTGGAAACGATCCCGGCAGCGGCTGGAAGGCAATCGCGGCCTGTTCACCGGCCGTTTTGCCCGTTGTCCCATAGAATGCGGCATCATAGGCGGCTTGATAGTCGGCGGTTTCTTTCCCGTTGTCCGCATGGTCTCGCCAACCACTGTCGGCCCGCCCCGCCTGGGTGCCGGCCGCAATCTCGGCCTGCTTGTCCTGGGCATTATTTGGGTTATAGGCGGCCGCCCGGGGCGTCAATACTGCCGCGGCGACCTTTTGATACGCCGCATTGAAGTCGACCAGCCCACTGGTGGCGGCATCACCGTTGAAGCCGCCGCGGATCGTATTCAGACTGGACTCGGCATCCCGAATCGCATCTCTGACGGCATCGTCGGACTGGCGCGTCCAGCCGGTCGGTGTCCCTTGTGCCAACTGATTTTTAAAGCCGGTAATCCTCGCGTTCATTTGCGGCACATATTTTTCGGCCTGTTCGTACCCCTTTAAAAAGTACGGATCAGTCGATACCTGGGGCCGATGTCCGGGCGTTTGGTCATTAATCAGCTCCGCAAAGCCATTAAAAAACTGCTCGTAGGCTTGCTCATACCCGTTATAGAAATCCTGCGCGGTACTGGGCGATGCCGGCTTCTCCCACGCCGCCGCATCGGCGGCCCCAGCTGCTTGACCCCGTTGATAATCTGGGCTGGTGACCGCGTCGGCCTGGACCACTGCCGGTCCAGTGATTGCCGTTACCGCCGTTGCCGCAAGCGGTGCTGCCGCCAACAAAGCTGCCGCAACCGCCCCAACATACTGAATATGCATTCGATTCTTCCTCATGGATGATTCCTCCCGATTGGTACACGCGCCATTGTTCGCTGGCGATGCCAAATATGGGTCCCTAGGCACTTATCCCAGACCCTTCTTTATTTATAGCATGTTGATAGTGAAAGTGACCCGATTTGCACAAGTGCAAGCATTGGGCCAAAATGGCGACTCATTATACACCGTCAGTCACTGGGTGCTGGCGGCCAATTGGGGAGCAGATCCTGGACGCCATACCAATACGCCAGCTTATCCACCACGGCCCCCGCTTGTATGGTCAGCAAAAAGTTGACGATACCGGTCACTTTTTCCTTGGCCGACGCATCGCCAGCAGAGGCCTCAACCGAAAATTTCAACGCATTCATGACCGCATCCAGATACAGACTGGGGACAGTGACGTTTTTGACCATCGTCAATACACGGCGGGCATCGTCGTAGCGCCCCACTCTGCGGTAAACAACCGCCGCCTCCGCCAAAACCAACTGCAGTTGTTCCACCAATTGCTGTGAATTGTTCGGGTTGTCGGCTTCGACAAAGATATGGTCTACGATGGAGCGGATCACTGATAACCGCTCTGCCCCCGGCCGGCCGCAAACCCGCACGGTCAGCTGCGCCAACAGGTACTCAATGACGTTCCAGTGCGCCATGCGAAACAGATAATCAATACTTGCCTGCAGCACTGTTTGATTCAAAACGGTCCGATCCGGATACAGACAGTACAGCTGCAAGTGCGCAACGAACGCTTCCGCCCGATTCTTCGCCGGCCGATCTTGGATATTCTGCTCAGTCGCCCGGACAAACGCTGTCAGCATCAGATAACTCTGCCGATCGATCACAGCCCCCAAGTGATAAACAAACTCGTCATTATTGCCGGCACCGTCCGGTACTGTGAAGAAGCGCCAATCGAAATGCAGCCGTTCGACGAGGGCAATGAAAATATCCGCCGGCAATTGGGAGTGGCCGTTCTCGAACCGGGACAGCGTCGCCTCGGAACAAATCGCCCCGGCCGCCTCTTTCAAAGTAATCCGCCGTTCCCGCCGCAATTGTTTGAACTGCCGGCCTAACTCAGCCATGTCTGTTTCTGCCATTACCGCTCACCCCTTGCCGCGGTTGACTCGGCACTAACAAACCGCTGCCAACCGTCTTTGATAAAGTGATAAAAGAAGTCGTTTCCCATGATTTGCAACCCGGTCAGGATTGACTGTACCGCCTGCTCGGCCGCCACTTGTTGCCCCTCATGGTAGGCCATCTTCACTTGATGAAAGCGCAGATAAAGATGATCATCGATGTCCTCCGGGATCATCTTCCGGTGTTCCGCCAAGGCTAACAGCCGCTTGGCGTGATCAAAATTTTGATGGCGCATCGCCATGGCAATCGCGTTGTTCAGGATCAGCCAAACTCTCTGAGTGGTCCGCGGTGTGCCCACATCGCCCATATTGCCATCCGCCAGAATGGCAAACAGCAGTTGCATGATCGTGTCGTCATCCATGATGCGCATCACGGAAGCCAGCGTGTCCAAGTCATACAGCGTGAAATGTTGCAGACGCCCAAAATAGGCGATCAATTCCTTGATCATGGTGGTTTGCGTCGGGTACGCCTCCCCCGTCAAGCCAAACACAGTCACCAAATTGTACTGGTTTAATTGATGAAAGATCAGATGACTGTCGGCATAGGCTTTACCCTCATCGGCGTACAACTGCAGCAAAGCCGCCGTCCCCTGCTGCGGATCCGTCGTCAGTAACGTGGCGGCCCGGGTGACCCGTTGGTAAAATGCATGCGGGTTTTGCCCCGCAAAGTACACCTGGAACATCTCCGGATCGTCCCGCAACCGAGCTAATAACTCAAAAAACACGGACAAGCCGATCTGGGTCTCCCCGCGTTCAAACCGGCTCACCGTCGACGGCGTTGTGATCCCCTCCGCCACCGCGTCTAACGTCATGTTATGTGAAATTCGCCACCGGTGAAAAGCTTCGCCAATGGTGATATCTGAAGTATCCATCTAATCACTCCCCACTTTACATAAATCCCCACAGAATATTTCGGTATAAACAAAGAGGATTCGCGTCGGTAACGAATCCTCTTTGCAGTTTATATCAGATGAAAAGCCTTAGAACAGACTGATTACTTAGCGCTCCAAGTACCGTAATCAGTACGTACCCATTGGTTGCCGCCAAGGTTGAAGTAGGACTTGCCATCACTCAACGTCTTGGTGCCGAATGTCTGCCAACGAGAGCCAGCAGAGATCAGCTTTTGGACCTTGAGGCCAGAGTTATAAACGGCGATAGCCCACTTGGGGTTAGCTGCATAACGAACAGTAAATGTACCCTTCTCAGTCGTGGCTGCAGAAACGGCAACGTCGGAAGCCTTAACGTATTGCTTGCCGCCTAAGTTGTAGGCAACAATATTGCCCTTAGCATCCTTAACCACACCGAAGATCTTCCAAGCAGAACCCTTGGCCAACGTACGGCCAGCAGCATTGCTGGTGGCATTGTCGGTGTACAGGGCAGCGCCGGAACCGTTAGTGACTTCAACTACACCAGAAGTCTGGGATTCTGTCAAAGCACTGACCGTGATCGTCCGAGTTAACGTAGCAGTCTTGCCGTAATTATTAGTAATGGTGTAAGTCACCGTGTAAGTACCCGGCTTGTTGGTATCAACAGAGCTGGATACTTGCCAGTTGCCGACAGGAATCGCAGTGCTCTTGCTGCTGTCAGTCCACGCACTGATCCCGGCGTTCTGGTCGAAGGATTGACCAGTAGCGATCGTCGGGTCCTTAACGAAGTTGTCGCTGAAGGAGAAGACGGGGTCGGGATAAGTAGTCGGAGTCGTGGGTGTGCCCGGATTAGTGGGTCGAGGTTCCAGTCCTTTTTCAGCAGCAACAAGATCATCCTTCGCCGCATTGATTTGCGCGACCGTTGCCTTGTCATCCTTCAAGACTTTGTTTGCTGCATCAATAGCCGCCTGTACTTTAGCAACACTATCGTTGGTGTAGTTGCCAGTATTGATCAGTCCCGTGGCCTTCTTGATTTCAGCGGTCAAAGCATCCGCAGCCTGGTTGACAAGGTCCCCTACCTTTTCTACGTAACCGGCGTGATAACCTTGACGGTACTGATTGCTCTTAGAACCAAAATCGGCGTCGCCGCTCTTCTCCGCATTGCCAGCGACAGCGTCTGCGGCACCAGCCGCATAACCTTCATCATACGTACCATTAGTCTTCTGATAAGCATAGTAGGCAGCCTTGTAGGCAGTCGTATATGCATCACTCTTAAGGCTTAAATCCGCCATCGGTTCATTGTCCTGGGCATCTTTTAAGCCGTCTGCTGAGCCTTGATTAGTATCAAATGCATCCAGATCTGCTTTGGCTTTGTCCAGTTGCTTCTGTGCAGATGCAAGCCAATTAGTGTAATTGGTGATGTCGCCTGATGCTTGTTGATACGCTTTTTGCGCATCTTTTACAGCTTGTTCCAATTTTTCAAGTTGAGCAGGCGCAGTCTCCAGAAATTGATTGGCACTATCAAGCTTTGATCCTAGAGTGTCAATTGTTTCCTGCGCCGTGGCAATATCCGCCGTTGCTTGATCAATCGTCGGCTTTTGATTGGCCGTTTCCTGCGCTAACGTCGCCGCAGCACGATCGGCAACGCCTTGTTGCGCTTCTTGATCACTCTGTGCTTCCTGCAGCTTTGACTGAAGAGGAGTCAAATCTTGCTTAGCGTAGCTGAGTTGAGTCTTCAATGAAGTGATTTGGCCTGGATCAGTTGCCGGATCCGCAATTTGATTTTCAAGTTCAGCAATCTTCGCGTTCTGTGCATCAACCTTCTGTTGTGCCTGAGCGGTAGCCGATTTTGCGTCACGCAGTGCATTATCGGCACTGTCTTTGATGCCCTGTTTTTGATCCACAATAGCTTGGGCATTATTCTTGTCTTCTGTGGCAGTTGCCAGTGTTTTTTGAGCTGCTTTAATTTCTGCAGGAGCAGATTGAACGAGTGCTTTTGCGTCTTCAATTGCTTGATTGATTTCAGCCGTCTGACTGCGAGCTGTTTCTGCATCTTGATGTGCTTTTGTCTGAGCATCCTGCGCAGCCTTTAACCCAGCGGCGTTTTTATCAACTTTATCCTGAGCAGTTTTAACCGCGTCAGCAAGTTCGTCACGACTCGGTGTTGCATCTGCAGTCGCCGCAAACGCCGGTCCAGACACCGCCGTTACAGCTGTCGCAGCAATCGGTGCCGCAGCTAATAACGCCGCAGCAACCGCCCCAACATACTTAATACGAATACGATTCTTCTTCATGTATTATTCCCTCCGATTCATGTCTTTCATCGCGGTAGAACAGTCTCCCTAGGCGATGTGCAAATACAAGCATCCAGGGAAACCGTCTCCAGACGCCTGACTCATTTATATCATGAGCACGTTGAAAAAACTGTAACTTGCATAAGTTCAAAATACGGCCGATATTAATGATATTAATTAATGTTATGCAATGAATAATTATCGAGATTTTTTCTAGATTCTTTATGTCTAGTCTGCAAAACCTAATATGTTTTGTTTTAACTTCTTCCGATATATAATATCCATAGTGACTAGTCTTGCCTGGGGAGGAAAGTATGAGTCGGATGATGTGGGAGAAGCGGCAACCATTAAATGTGTTTTACCAGAGTCAGCGGCGGGCCGCTCATTTATCATTGGCCGATGCGTCGGAACGTATTGCTTCGACATCGGCCCTATCACGCTTTGAAACCGGCCGGGCGCGCTTGTCGGCGAACAGTTTTTTTCAATTGCTGAATCTTTTACCGAGTACGTTCAATTCATTGCAGCACGCTTATTTGCCGCCGGCTGATATTAGTTATTATCAACGAATCATTTACGCGGCCACACTAACCGCGACGCGCCCCGACGCGGCAACCATCAGGCGGTTATTAAATGAAGAAAAGAAAGCATACGCCGCGACCGGCCTGATCCATCATCGGCTGAACATTGCCGATTTGGTGGTCACGTTCAACCTGTGCTATCCCCTAACGCCCCAGGAAATTATTGCCGATGTGCAACCTTATCTCCAAGGCATCGCCCGATTTGGCCTGTATGAACTCAATTTACTGGCCACCATGGTCCGTGTTCTGCCCTTATCAGTGACGATCGGGTTCATTCAGCGAATCCTGCTGAATCCGGAGTATTCGTACGTGGACACCTGGGCGGAACAGTATATTTGGCTCATCATCAGCAACAGCGTGGCCACTGCGGTGGCCCGGGGCGACTTTGCCAGTGCCAAGCAGATCATGGGCTTGGCCAATTGGCTGCGCATTCCAGCCACCGATCCGCAAACACATCTTTACCAAACTTTCTATGAATTATGCCTGCAATATCATGCGGGACAACGGCATCAGGCCCAAGCGGGTATTGATCATCTGCTCAGCGGCCTGCGCTTGATTGGCGACCCTTTTTTCACTCAGCTTATTCATGAGGGGTGGCGGTTGTTTCTGACAGTTGAGGAGGCGGTGGCGTGATGCAATTAGGCCAGCGTTTTAAGAAGTTGCGGCGTGAACGCCATATCACGTTAGTTCAGGCCGCTGGGACGGATTGTTCACCTTCGGCATTATCGAAGTTTGAAAATGGCAAATCACAATTGTCGGCCGAAGTCTTCATCAGCATCATCACTCGGCTGCACATTGACTGGGCAGAATTTCGGCCGACTCACGGACCGCAGCAGACACTATTTATCCAGCATTATCACGAAGCGGTAGAAAATCACAATATCTGTCAATTAATGACCCTGCGCGCCGCTCTGCGCGAACTGGATCCCCAGCTGCAACGGTGCCGAACCGAATATTACATCGTTGAATTAACCCTGGGCCAAGAAGCCCCCGATCTGATCGTTGTAGCCCAGTCACTGGTCACCGCTGCACTGGATTATCTGGTCCAGATCGATTATTGGAACAACGCGGCATTCATTCTGGCTGCCCTGCTGGTGACGCGAGTGCCGGTGGCGGTTTTGGACGCCATGACGACCCAGGTGATGTACCAGCGCAAGCTGGCTAATCTGCCGGCAGAAAAAATTGCCAGGGCCGATGATCTGCTGGTAGATATTGCGCTGCAGCGGGCGCGGCTGGGGGACCTCACTGGGGCCCGTTTGACTTTGGCGGAATACCAGCCGCCGGTCATTCCTGATCTGGTGGCTGCTGCCCATTATCGTTTTGTTGACTGCTATATTCGGCAACAGACCGGGGACCAGCAAGCCGGGGGCGAAGTGCAGCAATTGCTGGGTTTCCTCACCATGATCAATGCCGGTGCCACGGCCAAGCGCTGGCGGCAGCAGATCGCGCCCATTAAAAAAACGCCGTCTCAACTGGAATGAGACGGCGCCAATCGCCCTGATTATTGGTCTTGATCCTGCAAACTCTTGATTACTTGGGCTTGGTACTGCTTCGAAATCAGAAAAATATCCTGATACAGTTCCCGCAAATACCGGGCGTGAGCCGGTTCCGTGACGGATTTGCTCAGCTTGTCTAAAATAATCTGTTCCCGGCCTCGATTTGTCAGCGATAGCTGCGCGGCGTGTTTGACCTGCGCGATCTGCTCGGCCACTGCCAGCCGTTTTTCCAGCAGCGGTACGATCTGTGCGTCCAACGCGTTGATCTGCTCACGCAATGCGCTAAGCTGCTTTTGCATTTCCTCTTCTTTAGTCATCCAGCGGACCCTTTCTTAGGCATGTAATTTTTCAAAAACAGACAGGGCATCGGCTTGAATCATATGAATATCATCGCCGGCCGCAATATTTTCCTTGTTCACGGCCACCAAAACAGCATCCGGGCGAGCATATTGAATCAAACCGGCGAAGGGATAAACTCGGAAGCTCGTGCCGACAACAACGATCAAATCGGCGGATTGCACGGCTTGGACGGCGTTGATCAAGGTTTGCTGGTTGATGCCCTCCCCGTACAGCACAATATCCGGCCGGAGAATACCATCATCGGTTTGATGATGCATATCCTTTAAGTAATCCTGCCAGGGCACCTGCTTGCCGCATTTTTGACAATGGACCTTGTACAGCGTCCCGTGGAATTGCACCACGTGCTTGGCCCCAGCCTTGATATCCAGATTGTCCACGTTCTGGGTCACGATCGTACCCTTTTTATTAGAAATCTCGGCCATTTTCTCATGGATGACATTGGGCTTGGCATCCGGATAATACATCCGATTCTTGACGAAGTCATAGAAACTCTCGGGGTGATCCCGCAGATTTTCAGCACTGAGCAGGTACTCTGGATCGGCGCTGTTGGCATACAGACCGCCCTTGGACCGATAGTCGGGGATCCCTGAATGGGTGGACACCCCGGCCCCGGTCATGAATGTAATATTATGAGCGGCATCAATGGCTTTTTGTAGGTCAAACATTGTCATTTTCCTTTCTCTAAGCGTTATAATTGAAATAAGAACAGCGCACGTTGGTCTGGCTCCGCAAGGGAACTATACAGCCGCGCCGGAAAGGAGCGTCAGCCCATGTCACAGAAAGTAACCTACACGCTTTCTTACCTCTTTATGATCCTTGTGCTCTTATTTTTCATTGTTGTGGCGTACCACATGGGAGTGTTATTGTACCGGACACTGCCCAATGTCTTTATCGGCAACTTCGGCGGCCGTTAATTACGCAGCGCATAGCCGATTTGGAATTGTTTCAGGATGTCGGCGGCTTTTTGATCATAGATCTTCAACGCAGCATCCTGGCTCAGTTCTTTCAAAGGCAGGGCAAAGGCCATCTGGCGATCACTTTTACCGATCGCGAGGAAGGCCTTTTCTTTTGTCTCCCGATTCAGATAATCGGTGTGCAGAATGTCGAAGACTTGACGGAATTCCAGCTTGGTCTGGCGTTCGCTCAGGACCGGCGATAGAGCCACGAATTGGTCGTGGGGCATCGGCATGTAGCCCAGTTCATCCAGCATCGCGTCGAAGTCCCGGAAGGTCTTGACGATCGCCCGGCGCAGGGCAAATGGCGAATCGATCACCTTGGCGGTCATCGTCGCGTACAGCCGCTGAGCATATTTGAACGCTTCGGGGTACATCTGCAGCCATTCGGCCGGGAGACTGTCTTCGTGGTCAGCAAAGAAGGCCAGGCCGTCGAGCAGGGTCAGGACCCGATAGAAGAAACGCGGATCATCCCCTTGATCGGCGTTCGGCTCTTCAGCCGGCACCACGTCACTGATACCGCGGATGAAGGCTTGTTCGGTCTCTTTGGTGATGATCCCGTTACGGCGCTGTTCCGCGCCGATGATCAGGTGGCTGGCACTGTTATAAATCGCCACGCCGGTGGCCGCGATTTGGTCGTCCAAATGGGGATCGCTGGTGGTGACCGGCAGGCCCATGGCCGGGAAGCCCTTCAGGTACATTTCCAGGTGCAGCAATTCATGGGATATGGTGTAATTCAAATCAGTTTGATCGTATACGTGGAGGATCATCGAACCGTCCTTTTGCATTTCCTGCTGGGCGGCATCATGGCTGATCCGGCCGCTGGCCTGGTCGTCCACTTGGATGGTGATTTGGGCCGGGAAGTGCTCGCGAATGTTCTTCAGGAGTTCTTGGACCGGTTGGCTTAATTCAGGGTCTGTATTCATGCTGACAATACCTCATTTCTAGGATAAAAGCGTTCTACATATATCTTACCACGGACCGGCCGGGGAATAGTGGGAATGGTATACTGGAGGGGAAAGGAGTTGTTGCTTCAATGGAAATTACATTGCCTTGGTCTGGTGCGGAAATGCCGGACAAGTACGCAAAATACGCCCCGCAAGAGAATACTCGGGACGGTTTTCCAATTGTTTCATTCCCCTTTGACATTAAAAATGCCCCGGTGGATACGCAATACTTTGCGTGGTCCCTGCTGGACTACGACGCAGTCCCGGTGGGCGGGTTCATCTGGATCCACTGGGTCGCGGCGAATCTGCCAGCGGATGTGATGCAGATTCCGGAAAACGCTAGCCAAAGCGGCGCCCTGGATTTCATTCAAGGCCGCAACGCCAATGCCGGCGCGATGGTGCATAATCAGGATCCGCTGATCAATCAGCACTACGTCGGTCCGCAGCCGCCGGATAAGACCCACGACTACACCTTGACGTTGTATGCGCTGGATTCCGCCCTGCCGCTGAAACAAGGTTTCTGGTATAACGATTTCCGCCGGGCGCTGCGCAATCGTGTTTTGGCCACGGCCCAGGTCGAAATTCCTGCCCGGTCGTAACACAGTGAAGCGCTTTCGTGCTACAATTGAATTGTAGTTTAGAAGGGATGGATGACAATGACAAAGGAACAAGATAAGGTACCAAAACGACGCGTCATTCTACAGATCGCCCAGAGTTTGGACGGCTTCATTGCGGAACGCAACGGCAGCACGGAATGGCTCACGAAACTAGATTCCACGGAAGCCGAAAGCGCCTATCAGCGCTTCTACGGTTCAATCGATACCGTGATCATGGGCCGCAAGACCTACCAGCGGGCATTGAAGCTGGCCGGCAGCTATCCTTACTCAGATAAAAAAGGCTACGTCTTCTCCACGTCGCTGCACGATACCGATGATCCCACCACCGTCGTGGCCGGGAACGTGGTGCAGTTCGTTGAGTCGTTGAAAGCCGAAAAGGGCGACGACATCTGGCTGGTTGGCGGGGCTGACATTTTCACCACCCTGCTCCAAGCCGGGTTGATTGACGAAATTATTGTAACCATTGCTCCGGTCTTGTTGGGCGATGGCATCTCCCTGGTCAGCCACGATTTGCCGGATGTGGCGCTGAAATTGCAAAACGGCCGGCAGCTTGGTCAGTTCATCCAGCTGACTTATAGTGTGGGTAACGCGAAAGGCTAAACATGAACCGTAAAAATAAAGCACGGCGCCGGGAAAAATCCGGTGCCGTGCTTTTAATTTACCCGCGCCAGCAACTCCGCGATCTGCTGCAGGCTCCGCAGCATGACCGTTTGCTGATCGCTGGGTACGTTGGCCAGAACCGCATGGATCTTGGCGGCCCGGACGGCAGTGATGCGGTCGTAGAGGGATTGCCCGGTAGCAGTGAGGATGACCGTGCGGGCGCGGCGGTCATCTGCAGCTGCCTCGGTTTGAATCAGGCCTTGCTTTTCGAACTTGGTCAGCTGACGGCTGGTGGAGGAGTGGGTCTTACCAAGCTGGCTGGCGAGCTCCCCCACCCGGACGTGGGGCTGCAGGCCGACGCGGACGATAATTGGTAATAAATTCGGGTCCCGGGGGGCATTGGCGGCCGCCAGGATATGTTCATCATTGGCGGGTTGATTGAAGAACGTGACGATCTGCAATAGTGCAGTAAAAATTTCATTTTCCATAAATCCTATTATACCCATATCCGTGCAAACCGCACGGATAATCAGAACTCAATCGTCACACCGTCCTGCGTCCCGTCGCTATGGATCGTCAGGGGTCCAGGGAACGTCTCTTCAAAGGCCTGCCCACCGTGGCCATCAACCGCGGCCGTGGCGACATACCAAAGCATCCGTGGTAAGCCGTCCATTACCTGGGCAATTTTAGTCAGCTCGGGCAGCTTGAACGGCATGGGCGACTTAATACGGTCAGGATTCGTCAGTTTTTCCTTAGCCTCGTCAATCTGATCGATGGCCGCGATGAGCGTCGCCAATTGGCTGTACTGGGCCGACGGCAGGACCAGCCGGTAGTGATCATCTAGACGAATATGCGCAGTCAACAGGACACTGGCTAATTCTGGATAATTATCCATGGTGATCATCATCGGCGTTTCCGGCGCCCACGGCCAAGGCAGATGGATGGCCTGGGCTAAGAGAACGGGAAAGAAGCCCACGTCGGAAACCGTCTTAGCTTGGGCTTTTGTTTTCGTGGTAAACCAGTCACTGATCTTGGGGTAGTCGCTTTGCGGAAAGAGCCAAACCTCCTGCCCGTTGATTCTGACGATCTTATCTGGTTTGAAATGTCTCAACTCATCATCTGACATATCCTCGACTTCTAAACCAAATTGGTTCGTCTGGTTTAAAACGTGGAGATGAAAACTGCGCAAATGCGCCGACATCGGAAAAGACATGAGTCAACGCCCCTTTCGCTTGCATTATTGGCCAATCAGCGTTACCTTAATAGGTGCAAATTGCACCTATTAAGAAAGAAGGAATTTCTTGTGCCAGAAATTACCATACCCAAAATTGGTTTAATTCTTGGTACCAACCGGCCCCGCCGAATCGGCGGCACCATCGCTGAATGGACACAAAACCATCTTACCAGCCCAGCGTTCGAAACGGAACTCATCGATCTGGAAAAAGTGGGATTGCCCTTTCTGGACGAACCCGATATTCCGGCCCATGGTCACTATACCCAGGCGCACACCCAAGCTTGGAGTGCCACCATTCAACAGTACGCCGGGTTCGTTTTGCTCTTCCCTCAATACAATTGGGGCTACCCCGCTGTACTCAAAAACGCACTGGATTATCTGTACGCCGAATGGGCCCACAAACCGGTGGCGACCATTGTTTACGGCAGCCACGGCGGCATGCAAGCCCAATTGGCGATGCGCTTCGTGACCAGCGGGCTGCACATGATCCCGCTGGCGGTGAATCCGGAATTGATCACGAATGACAGCATGTTGAATGACACTGGCGACTTCATTGATGTGGATCAGGCACTGGCGCCATCTGCCGATGATATGCGCTTGCTGACGACAGATCTCGAAAATTTCTTCACTGCGCATAAGCCCGCATCGTCAACAGTACCGCAATCAAACCAGCAATAACCAGGCCGCCCAGCCAGGCAATGTAGCGCCAATCGCTGAGCAGCAGCATCCCCTGCGTGGCAGTCAGCCATTGACTGAGCCCCACGGCCAGCACCAATACGCCGGCGATAACATACCCGGCTGGTTGACGGATATACCGTTCCGCCCAGCTGAGCAGCGTGGTCCACACCAGAAAGAGCAGAAAGCCGCTCAGGATAATGCGCCAGCAGGCCGTGATCAGCGGCATGAACGTCGTCCCCGTGACAATCAGCGGGTACTGCCAACTGCCTTGGGTGTCCAAGAATAACGACTGCCCAGCAAACACCAATAAGCCGCCCGCCGTAAGCAGGGCCAAACCCAGCAGGCCAAGCCAAACACTGGCATCAACACCCAATCGTGCCAGCGGCCAGCGCCCGGCCCGGCTCAGATTCTGGCGCAGCAAGTCGTTGCTGCCGCGCCAATGATCCTGTAACCGAGTGAGGTGCAAGGCCAGAGCCAGCACCAGCAGCACGATGGGCGCACAGAACCATTGCAGCAAATTGAAGAAGAAATTGGGATAGCGCAGGGAATGGGCGGTTTCAAAACCTAACCCTGCTTTTTGAATCCGGCGATACAGAGCCAATTGCTGGGTATACACGGCCGGTGAGAAGAACACTTCTTCACCCATCGGGTCTACGGTGCGACGATAGGTCTGGGATAAAGCGATCAGTTTCTGGCCAGCAGTAAGGAACTTATCGTTATCGTCATCGTTCAGGCCGACCAGCTGGTCTCCCGCCGCATCCACTAACGGCTGCAACTTCTGCATCTGGCCGTCGATCAATTGCTTTTTCTTCTGGTCCTTCGTGTCGGTATACTTTTCCGAGTACCCTTGCAGCGTCCGGCCCAATGCATCATTGGTATTGCCCACCCGGGACAGTAAAATCTTACGCTCTGTGGCCTGATCAGCTTGGGTTTTTAAGAAGATTAAACCAACCAAGACCGGAATTAAAACAACTAACGCCCAAACCAGCCCGCTGCGCCACAGACTGCGCCATTCCCAACGCGTCATGGACTCCCTCCTCACTCAAACAACGCGGTATACAACTGCTCTGCCGATTCAGCGTCAGTTAATTTAGTCAAATGCAGCTGCTGGTTCTGGATCACGATGATATCCTTAGTGATGCGGTCCACTTCGTCCAAATTATGGGACGACACGATGACTGTCTTGCCCTGCTCACCGGCAGCAATAATCGCTTGGCGCACCGTTTTGAGACTCACCGGATCCAAGCCATTCAACGGCTCATCCAGCAAAATCAACGGTGCGTCAACCAGAAAAGTCATCGCCACGAGCAATCGTTGGCGCATCCCTAGGGAGTATTTACGCACCTTTTTATCCAGGAACTCCGTGACTTGCAAGGCATCCGCCACGGCCGTGACCCGTTCCGCCGGCACCTTTTGCAATTGGGCAATCAGTTGCAGGTGTTCCCGCGCGGTCAAATAAGGATACAGCACGGAGATATCTTGCATATACGCTACGTGGGTATAAACACTGGACTGATTGAGCGGCTGACCCAGCAGCGTGATTTGGCCCGCATCGGCTCGCAAGCTGCCGGTCAGAATATTGAACAATGTCGTCTTTCCGCTGCCATTAGGAGCCACGAATGCGTAGATACCAGGTTGTGTAATGGCCAAATTAGCCGCGGTAAAGATCGGCTGCTTTCGAAACTGAAAGGACAAGTCTTTAATTTCTAAAATCATAGCCATACCTCCGATTGCGCTGCAATAGACCAAATGTGATGACCAGCAGTGCGATACTCCACCCGGTCAAAACCAAGATTGCTTGGGCAAATGACCCATGGCCCATCCGGTAAAAGGAAAACCCATTACTGACCGCCCCCACGTTCAGATACGGAAATGGCAGCCAGCTGATCTGCTGAATAAAGAAACAGATACCCGCCGTTAATAATGTCAAGACAGCCGTGATGAGCGCATTTCGCGTCAGCACACTCCAAAACATCGTCACTGCGTAACCAAAAATAATCACCAGCGGTACTAACACCGCCGCCTGACCTAGAAATCTGCCTAGAGTGATGAACGTCTGGGTGCCATCCAGGTGCCAAGTCAGAATAGGATATTGCAGACTGCCGGTGGGCGCGAAGGGCAGCGACCCCAGCATAAATAGTCCAACTGGTACCGCCACAGCCAGTACCGTGGCGAGTGCGACGACCGCAAATCGGACCGCCCACAAGGCCAACGGATTAACGCCGTTGGTTGTTAATAATTGCAGATGGCGATGGGCGCGGTTTAATTCGGTGGAAAACAAGGTTCCGAAACTCAGGATACAGAGTAGAACACCGATTAATAGCCAATTTTCTCGGATTACATGACCAACAAAGTACCAGCCTGCCGTGTAAAAGCGGGCCCCACTCATTTCTAGTTGTCGGGGAAAACGTTCTGGGTCGCCTAAATACCGTTCTTTGGTCATTTCATCAGTCAGTTGACGGGCAGGATAGAACGGCAGAAGGTGTTTCTGGGTAACAAGCGTTAATTCTTTAACCGTATTGGCCACCGTCGCATCACCAAAGAGACTTCTGGGCAGGTCTGAGCTGACGCCTGTCGCCTGACCCGTCATCACGTGAATTAGTGGTTTCCCGTTGATATCCTCGTAAACTGTCCGTTTTTGGGCGGCCAAATACGCTTTGGCATACACCAGCGGCCCCGCTCTCAGTTGATCCAGTTCATATTGGTACCGCGGACCAAATACAGGGTCTGACATTTTTTTGTAATCTGTAACAGCCTTCTCCAATCGCCCTGCATACGCCTGAACATACTGCTGCTGCGCATAATGTTCCCAACCAAACAGGCCGCCCAACGCAATCACCAGCACCGCAGCAATCAACCAAACCACTTTACGATGGCGCAACTCGCTGCCGATAATTCTAAGCACTTTCCCCGCCTCCTCATCAAGCAAACGTTTGCATTACAATTAATACTAAGATACCATTGCCCTCGCCAAGACACAATAATTGGTGACAAAAATTAAAAACGGTGCCCCAGCCGCGCGGGCTGGAACACCGAATAAAGATAACTACCTACAGCTGCAATTCCTGCAACCGCTCGTACAGCACACCTTCCCGCAGACCGCTCTGGGAAAAGGTGATGCGGTCGGAATCTAAGAACCGCATGAGATTGACGATGGGCACCATGCCGCCGACGATGATATCGGCCCGGTCTTTGCTCAATCCGGGGATTTCTTTCCGCTCTTCCAAATCAGCTCCGATGACGTTGCTGAACACGCGGTTCACTTGGTCGGTACTCATCCGGAAACCGTGGATCTTTTCAAAATGCGGCGTCTTGTCTGCCCGCCGTTCGATCTTGGCCAATGTTCGGTTGGAACCGCCCAGGGCAATAATCGGCAGGTTCTTTGCCTTGTCCAGCCACCAGATCTCATTGTACAGCCGGTCCATGGCGGTGGTCATCTTGAACAGTGCCGGGGCGGTGATGTGCTCCGGGTCCAGATAACTTTCTGTCAGACTCACCGAACCCATGGGAATACTGATCAGATTCTGGACATGGCGTTGAATCATGAAGATCAATTCGATACTCGCCCCGCCAGTGTCCATGATGACGGCATTGACCACCGGCAAAGTATTAGTGACGCCCAAGTAGTCATAGTAGGCCTCCTGCTCGCCGCTGATCACTTTCACGGTGACGCCGGTTTCCTTCGTCAGCCGAGTCAAAAAGTCGGACTGGTTCTTGGCTTGGCGGGTCGCCGCCGTCGCCATCGCCTTGAGGTGCACATTGGGCAGCTTGCGGAAAGTGGCCGCAAACTTTTTCACTGCTTCAATCGTGCGGGCCATGGCTTCTTCTTGGAGAATCTTTTCTGGGCCCATCCCTTCGGACAGGCGGACCATTTCTTTCTCCTCGGCCACCACTTTGGTCGTCCGATCATCTTGAATCTCAGTGATCGTCATGCGCACCGAGTTGGAGCCCAGGTCAATCACAGCTAGATTTTCCATCTAATCCTTCTTTCCTGAATCGTCATCCTTGCTTGGATCACTCATCAATGGAATGAACTGGCGAGGCGACTCATCGTCCACCCGTTTCTTCTCGGTTTCGAGTTCTGGCCAAAGCGTATCGGCAATGGATTGCGCGTGGGCCAGCAGGTATTCCTGAGCGTTGAGCCGGGGCAGGCCGCGGCCATCCACGTGGGTCCACGTGCCGTCGTTGTGCAGAACCCGGGTCTTCACCGTGTCGTCCCATAGAATGTTATAAATGTTGATGGCTTGCTGACGCACCGCGTCCACCAGCAGCGGGAAGAGCAGTTCGACCCGGCGGGACAGATTGCGGTTCATCAAGTCGGCGCTGGACAGGAAGACATGCTCTTCTCCATCGGCGTAGAAATAGTAGATCCGGCTGTGCTCCAGGAAGCGGCCAACGATGGAATGCACCGTGATATTATCGCTGATTCCCGGGATGCCGGGCCGCAGGTTGCAAATGCCGCGGACCAGCAGATGAATCTCGACCCCCGCAGCGCTGGCTTCGTACAACTTCTCGATCATATCTGTATCAGACAAAGAATTCATCTTCATTTGAATGAAGGCTTTCTTCCCTGCCCGGGCATTGGCGATTTCGTCATCGATCTGTTCGTGGAGGAACTTGCGGATACCAATGGGGGCAATCACCAGCTTGTGGAAATATGGCGGCTCAGAGAAGCCGGAGAGCATGTTGAAGATGTTCGACGCGTCCAGACCCATGTCCACGTCAGCCGTGAACAGGCCCATGTCAGTGTACAGCCGGGCGGTCACGTCGTTGTAGTTCCCGGTGCCCATGTGCATGTACCGGCGAATGCCGTTTTCTTCCTGCCGAATGATCAAGGTCAGCTTACAGTGGGTCTTCAAGCCAACCAGACCATAGATTACGTGACACCCGGCCCGTTCCAGCTCGTTAGCCCAGTGCACGTTATTCTCTTCATCGAAGCGGGCCTTGAGTTCCACCAGCACGGTGACCTGCTTGCCGTTTTGCGCCGCCTGCTTCAGATAGGTAATGATTGGCGAATGGGACGATACCCGGTAGAGGGTCATCTTAATGGCCAGCGTCTGGGGATCTTCGGCCGCCTGCTTAATGAAGTTGACCACCGGCGCGAAGGAATCGTAGGGGTGGTGAACAAAAATATCATGCTGGGCGATCAGAGAGAACATACTGTGTTCAGTCAACGGTGCCGGCTCGTAGGGGGTGAAGCTCGGGAAAAGCAGATCCCGGTGCCCGCTGATGGCCTTGATCAATTGGCCGAGGAACTTCAGGTTGATCGGCCCATTGACCGGATAAATACTATCCGGAGTCAGGTTCAATTCCTTGGTCAGCCGCTTCACCAGCCGGTCGTCCATGTCGGCATCGATTTCGATGCGCATCACGCCGCCCCGCTCGCGTTTCTTCAACTGCTTCTCGATTTCTTTCATTAAATCGGAAGCATCCTCTTCTTCCACGTCCAGATCCATGTCCCGGGTCAGGCGGAACAGGCCCATGGCCTTGATGCTGAAGCCGACGAAAAGTTCTTCCATATAATGCTTGATGACTTCTTCCAGCAGAATGAAGACATTGTCGCCGCCGGGGAGTTTGACCACCCGGGGAAAGACATCCGGTACCTGCATCAGCGCAAAGGATTTGTCCTTCTTGCTGTTCTTCTTGGCCAGGCGCAGCGCGATGTTCAGCGTGTTATTGGCGATGAAGGGGAACGGCCGGGACACGTCCACGGCTAACGGGGTCAGGACCGGCATCACGGTTTGGTGGAAATAGTTGTCCACGAAGTCAACTTGGGCCGGACGCAGGTCTGCAAAGTGCAGCAGGTGAATATCGGCTTCGGCCAATTTCGGCAGCAGCGACCGGTTCAAAGTGGTGTACTGTTTCTCCACCATCGCATGGGTCTTTTCGCTGATCCCTGCCAATTGCGCTTGGGGCGTTAAGCCCGCGGCATCCGTCCCAGTGTACCCCACCCGCACCATCTTGTGCAGGGAGGCCACCCGGATATTGAAGAACTCATCCAGATTGCTTTGGGTGATGGCTAAGAAGCGCACCCGCTCCAGTAAAGGGTTATCCTTATCCCGCGACTCTTCCAAGACTCGGGAATTGAAGTCGAGCCACGATAATTCACGATTAAAGAAATACTCAGGCTTTGCCAAGTCCATATTGACCTTTTCCTTTCAATTCTGCTGTAATCCCGTACACTTCGGCGAAGAAATCCGCCCGGTTGGCAAAGGACCATTTTTCCAATTCAATATCATCCGTGCTGGTGGCGGTGATCTGGACCGTTGTTGGTTTCACCGACACGGCGATCTTACTGATTTTCTGCTGCCGCGACACATCCATGGCATCGGCCAGACGCAGCAGCGCCGCGAGTTTGGCGACCACCATGCGCTTGGTATTGGGCAGCGGCGACTCTTGCAGCTCCTCAATACTCGGCGAATCGGTGCTGTGGAAGCGGGTGATCGTGCCGACCATTTGCTGTTCCTCGGTGGACAAGCCCAGGATCTCAGAGGCTTGAATGAGATAATCCGAGTGGCGGTAATGCTCGTGGACGTCCACAAAGCTGCCGATATCATTCAGCGTCGCGGCAATTTCCAACAATAACCGCTCCCGCTTGTCCAGTCCGTGGAGCTTGCGCAGCCGGTCAAACAATTGCAGGGCAAAGGTTGTGACCTGCTTGCGGTGGGCGGTGTCGACCTGGTACCGATCAGATAAGGCCAGGGCGGAGCGGATGATCTGCTCTTCCGGCTTGATCAGTAGTTTGGCATTGCTTTGGCGCAGCGCATAAATCACCGCCAGCCCGTCGACTAATTTCAGATTGGTAATGTCCAACTGAGTGGTATGGAAAAACTCCTGCATTTGATGCACTAATAACAATACCGGTTGGACCTGCGCCATGTCCGAATCGGCCAGTTGATAATGAGCCCGCAGATACTGATCGCTGCTGTGCACCACTTTACCATAGAAGTCGTTGAAATCGGCCACTTGCATCAGCGTGTTTCGCTTCCCCGCCGGCACCAGCTGTTCCATGATCGATAGCGCCGAGCCCATGACGATCATGGTCGGATAATCCCCGTCCACCGGCAGCATCCGGGTGAAGTCCCGGATCTGGCTGTTGATGTAATCCTGCAAGACCTCATCGTAATTCGGCACATGCCGCTTGACGTCCCGCATCACTTCAAAGACCCGAAGCGGCCCGAGTTTCAGCGTGCGGGAGAAAATAAACTGGCGGTCGCGGTAGAAGGTCAATTCCACACTGCCGGAAGAAATATCGACCAAAATCGCCGCCGTTTTAATAATTTCCTTGAAATTCGGCAAAAACGCGTCCGTCGCGAGATTTCGATACAATGATTCCTGACTCTGATTCACAAAAATAATATCGTGACCGGTCCGATCTTGGAGCTGTTCACGGACAAATTCGGCGTTGGCGGCTTCAGCGACGGAATGGGTGGCGACGACGTGCACCGCCTCGGCCCCGACCCCGGCGAACAGCAGCTTGGCCTGGTTCAGCACCTCGGTGACCCGATTGACCGTAGCTGGCTGGATCCGCTGGTTGGTGAAAATATCCTCCCCGATATCCACATCGGTCTGCGCGCTTTCCACCACGTGCATCTTTCGATCGACTGCGCGGATGAAGACCGCCTGGGCACCAATCACCACGAAGCCGATGATGCCTGTTCCTTTTGCCATGACGTTTGCTCCCTTCATGATTCCATAATCACCCCTATTATAGCGGAGATAGGCGGGCCAAAAAAAGGCGCCGAAGCGTCTTTTTGGCAAATCACCAGCGATGCCCAGTCACCAGGCCGGTGTAGTGGCGGTTGGCCAAGGCGACCAGCCGATTGACCAGAGGTAACGGGAAGGACCCGCTGGATTGCTGGGCCAGGCGAATGATGGGCGTGTCGAGGAGAATTGTCTGCATAAAGCGGTCCTCGACACTTGTGGGCTGCGTCGTGCCGACCAGTTTCTTTTCGATGGCGTCGGTGACTTGACGCACCGCCCAGGATGTCCGGCTCATCTCCCCGGGGGTATTGTACGGCGTATACTCGCCGGGCTGCGGCGTACGTACCGGGGTGACCGTCAGGCCGCTCATCGCTGTGAAATCGGTCAGGCTGGGCAAACCCTGGGGCTGGCGGTACCATGCCGGCACTTGGGTCGGCCGGGTACTGGCAGCGGCACCTTGGAGCGTGACGGGCAGCGTCGTAATGATATCGGCGGCCGCCGCACTGGTGGCGACGATGACGGTTTTCGTGCCAGTCGGTAAAACGTAGGCTTGCTGGGCATCGTCCCATTCACTGAAGGCTTGGGCAGGTAATGCCAGTGTGATCGTCTTTTCCTCGCCTGGAGCCAATGCGACTTTGGCGAAGCTTTGCAGTGTCTTAAGCGGCGTCAATGCGACGTCCGGGTCATTGCCCACATAGGCCTGGACCACTTCAGCACCGGCCCGGTCACCGGTGTTCTTAACAGTGGCGGTCACGCGGATGGTCCCCTGAGGGCTAATGCTGGCTTGGTCCAGGTGGACATTGGTGACGGCAAAGGTGGTATAGCTCAGCCCGTAGCCGAACGGGAAACGGACGGGTACTTGGGCTTTATCATAATACCGGTAGCCGACATAGACGCTCTCCGCGTAACCCACCGACCCGTTGTTCTGGTTATACAGCGCACTGGACGGAACATCCCGGTAATGCAGCGGGTAGGTTTCGGCCAATTTGCCGCTGGGCGTCGCGGTGCCGTAGAGCAGGTGCTGGGCGGCCGTGCCGACGCGTTCGCCGCCGAGATATAAGTTCAGCAGGCCTTGGACCTGGTCTGCCCAGGGCAGTTCAACCGGCGCCCCGGCGACCAGCAGCACGACGACCCGGGGATTGACCGCGGCAATCGCGGAGATCAAGTTGTTCTGGTCCTGGGGCAGCGCCATGGTTTGGCGATCGAAGCCCTCAGACTCGGCGGTTTCCGGCAAGCCGGCAACGAAGACGACTTTGTCGGCGGTGCGGGCAGCGGCCAGAGTTGCCGCTTGATCCGCACCGTTTTGATAAGTATAGGCAACGTGGGCGGCATCCAGGCCTTGAAGAATCGACACGGTTTCCGCGGCGTTGATATGGGATGATCCAGCCCCTTGATAGCGGGTCGCGTCAGCCATCTCGCCCACCACCAGAATTCGATCGCTGGGCTGCAACGGTAAAATAGTGTGGTCGTTTTTCAACAAGACGGCGGCCTGTTCTTCAATGTGTTCGGCCAGCCGGGCATTCTCTTGGAGCAGCTGCGCCCGATCGCCCGTGAACGCCGGCCGTTGCTTCTGAGCCAGTTGGGCAATCTTCGCCACCGCTCGGGTCAAGGCTTCCGGCTTCAACCGGCCAGCCGCTAATCCGGCCAAGGCCTGCTGATCGAACATATGCTTATCGCCGGGCATTTCTAAATCGGTCCCCGCATTCAGCGCCTTAACTTTGTCGTTCAGGGCGCCCCAATCCGTGATGACGGCACCCTTGAAGCCCCACTGCTGGCGCAGGACCGTACTCAATAGGTACGCATTATCGCTGGCATACGTCCCGTTGATCCGGTTGTAGGAACACATCACGCCCTCCGGCTGGGCCTCGGTCACGGCAATGCGGAAGGCCTCCAGGTAAAGTTCATGTAAAGCAATCGGATCCACCAGGGAATCGGAGCGCAGACGATCATCCTCCTGGTTATTGGCGGCAAAATGCTTGAGACACGCGCCAACGCCCTCGCGTTGAATACCGTTGATCCACCCAGCCGCCAGTTTCCCCGCCAGGTACGGATCTTCGCTGAAATATTCGAAGTTTCGGCCGCACAGCGGGTTGCGCTTGATGTTCACCCCCGGTCCGAGGACCATGTCGACGTGGAGCGAGCGGGCTTCTTGGCCGATGGCCTGGCCCATTTTGGCCACCAAGGCGGGATCCCAAGTACAGGCCAGTGCACTGCCGGTGGGAAAAGCGGTGCTCGGCTCGCTCTCGTTGATCCCGAGATGGTCCCCGGCCCCCGGTTGAAAGCGCAGGCCATGGGGCCCATCGCTCATGCGGAAGCGCGAAATATTGGCGGCCGGAAATTCTTCGGTGCCCCAAAAATCAGCACCGGACGTGAGTTTCACTTGCTCGGCCGGTGTTAAACCATACGCGTTTGGTACTGGATATTCTTTTTTCTTACCTAACATACCACATTCCCCCAGTTCGTTAGTTCCATTATACCGTGGGAATCCGCTTTCGTGATAAACTAGGCTTGATGTGGGAAGTAAATGCGGAGGTGAACGCGATGATCACGAAAATTGAACTGCGCCTGGCCGGCTTATTCGGTCCGCCGACTGTCTATCAGGCACGTATGACCGCCGGGGCGGTCACGGTCACGCTGGCCAACGAGACTGTTGAGGCCGAGCCGGCCGTGGGCCAGACGCTGACTGGCAGCGACGCCCGCCAGTGGCTGGCCCGGCTGGCGGCCCTGCATTTGCCGGATTGGGCCGACCGCTATACGCCGGAGCCGGGCCAGGTGGTCCCCGCTGGGACACAATGGACGTTGGCTTTGAATCAGGATGACGGCGCCCAGCACGTCATGACCGGCGACAGCGTCTATCCGCAAAATTGGTCCGCCCTGGTGAACTTGTTGCGCCAGGCCGCACTGGCGCCCAACGGCCATTTACAACCGCCGGTGCGCTGGCAGTTTGATTTCGTCCGCTTCGCCGACTTGCATCTGCCCCAATTCCAAGGCGCAGGCGACACCCTCAGCCGCAGCACGATCTATCAAGAGACCATCCTGATCGACGCGGCCCAGCAAACCCTGTACGTGGCAACCCGCTACCCCGACCCCCAGCCCAGCCATACGGAAACTTACCAAAATGCCAGTCTGGTCACAGCGCTGATCCCGGCAGTGGCGGATGTCCTGGCGCCTTTGGGCAATCTATCGACGATGCGGTTGGATACCACCGTGGACCCGGACACGGCGTTCGGTATTATCCTCACCTATCCGGAGAACGAGCAGATCGTGGTTCAGACCGACGCGGATGATCCAGCGATGCTCACTTTCTGGCATCAGCTCAAGCAATTGGTCACCACCGCCATCACAGCCGCCCAGCGGGAAAGTGCCGATGCCTGGCGTCAGCTGGGGCCGGCAGTAGCCGAGTATTATGTCGCGGTGACCTTCAACCACGGCGGCAAGCTGTACACCTACAAGACCGACATTCCCGATCTGGATATTGATGATCAGGTAGTCGTACCGGTGGGCGCCAATGGCCACACGCTGACCGGCACCGTGGTGGATGTCTGGGACGATGTGCCGCCGGATCTCGCAATTCCTGAATCCGCAATCAAAACCGTGGTCCGTCGGGCGGATTAGTTCTTTCTCCCACCGCTAAAATGTGCTAGGGTTAGGAAGTAACCGAATACAATGCGGCCACCGCCGCTTACCCTAGGAGTGGATATTTTTGCAATATGTCAATATTGGTCACAGCGGCCTGCGGGCCTCGGCCATTGGCCTAGGCCTGATGCGGGTCTCCAAGAAGAGTGACGCGGACGCGGCCCAACTGGTCGCTACCGCCATTGATCACGGCATTAATTTCTTTGATAACGCCGATGTTTACAGCCAGGGCAAGGCCGAAGAAAAATTCGGCGCGGCCTTGAAGATCGCGGCTGTTCCCCGGGAAAAACTGGTCATTCAAACCAAGGTTGGGATTACGGATAAACGCTACGATTTTTCGAAAGACCACATCATCGAAGCCGTCAACGGCTCGCTGGAGCGGATGGGCTTGGATTATGTCGATTCCTTGCTGCTGCACCGCCCAGATCCATTGATGGAGCCGGATGAAATCGCTGAAGCTTTCTTACAATTACTGAATCAGGGCAAGGTCCGGCAGTTCGGTGTATCGAACTTTAATCCAATGCAGGTGGCGCTGGTGCAGCAGGCTGTGCCGATGAAGCTCATTGCCAACCAGTTGCAGCTGAGCATCATGCACACCGGCATGATCGATTACGGGATGCATACCAATATGACCGATCCCCGCAGCGTGGACCACGATGGCGGCATTCTGGAATACAGCCGACTGCACGACATGACGATTCAAGCCTGGTCGCCTTACCAGTACGGCTTCTTCGAGGGTGTCTTCATTGATAACCCGAAGTTCCCGAAGCTGAACGACAAGCTGCACGAATTGGCGGCGAAGTACGGCAGCAACGTTAATGCCTTGGCCGCCGCTTGGATTCTGCGGATTCCGGCGAATATGCAGGTCATTGCCGGGACGATGAATCCGGAACGGTTGGCGGAGATTGCTGATATTGATCGGATTAAGCTGACGAAACAGGAATGGTACGATATTTACTTTGCGGCGGGTAATGATTTGCCCTAAGCGTTGAGAAATTTGAGGATGCCAGGAGATGGCATCCTTTTTGATTCCAACAAGTTGCGGGACGATGTATAATCAGGGGGTAGAAAGCGGTTTCCGGCAGCTGAACGAAGGAGGCTGAATCATGTCTCAGAAGGTTCACAACGGTAAGAAATTTGGCAATTTATCCTTGCCCTTGGGTTTCATCGCGTTGGATTTGTACTTGCTCTTTCTGAAGGGCGTCAGCAATCCTCTCCAAGTGACATTGATTTGGGTTAGTCTCATTATATTTGTCCTTATCGCTGTTACACCAATCCGCAAGCCCGGTCGGCAATCATAGATTTCTAGTAGTCAAGGTAATGTATGCTGTTGATTTCACTATGACCAGTTAGAATTTGAGGAACCAAGAAAAACACCCCTACGTTTCGGGAGATTTCCGAAATGTAGGGGTGTTTTGGGGTGCGTCACTGGTCAGCGCCCTTATTGTTTCCATTTGCGACCACTGCGTTATTCGCGTACACCAGTGCTCTCTTGACGTAAGCCGCAATCAATCGCTCAAACGGTTCTGGATCACCGCTGCGGGCAGTTTCCAGGGCGGCAATGTACGCATTTCTGCTGGCAGTATCGGGTAAAATGTTGATCACGGGATACCCGGCGTTGACCAAAACTAAATTCATCAACAACCGCGAAGTGCGGCCGTTGCCGTCAATGAAGGGATGAATGGCGACGAAACGCTGATGCAGGTCGGCCGCAAAGATGATTGGTGAGGCGGTCTGCTGCGCCGAATCGGCCCACTGGAGCAAGGCATCCAGCTGCGGCCGAATCTCAAATGGCGCGGTATAAGGGCGGTCTTCAGAACCATTGGGCCACACATCGATTGACCGGTACACCCCGGCCGCAGATTGTGGAATCGTCGTGTGGCGGGTCAGCAGGCGATTCAAGTCGCGCATGAGAGCATGCGTGATAACAACTGGCCGGTCGCCCTGTGCCAAGGCCATCATGTATACGTAGGCTTCATTCAAGTCAATTGCCTCAACCGTAGCAGTGTTTGCTGCATCGGCGGCCGTTATCCCAGAATTAAGAATGGTGGCCGTTTCGGCGCGGCTCAGCGGGCTGCCCTCAATGGCATTCGAAGACCAGACATGATCAATGCGCACGTTCTGGGCGAGACGCTGGCGCTGATCTGGCGAAAGCGGCTGGTGTTTGCTCAGTTTGTTTCTCAATTCTTTGATTTGGTTGAGTTCTGTATCTAAATTGGGCATTTACTCACCTAGTTTAAAGCCACGCCTTGAATCGCGTGGGCATATGTCCATTCTTTGATTGCCGTCATATCGGCACTTTGATAATACGCACTGATCAGTTCGTTCCACCGCGGCCAAAGATTCAAGGGCACGTTGATCAGCCCGGCACCATGGTCGATCATGAGCTTATTGGCCGCCAAGGTTGCAGTGCGCTTGTTGCCGTCCCAGAAAAGCTGCTGACGCATATTGTGATAGAGCAGCGTCAACGCTTTGTCGGTGGTACTGCGCCGGTCATCTTGCATCAGGTCAGTTAAAAAGTGCAATTCCTGATCTGGATCAACGGTGGGCGGCGTGAAGTAATCGGCAGTACCGACATCGACCCCGCTCTGGCCGGTGCGTAGTTCGCCCGGCGCCAGGGAATCATGGCGGGCGACAATCGCGTTGATTTTCTTTTCGAACGCAAGCGTCAACGATGCGCCATCTTCAGTGATCAGCTGCCAGCCTTTTTTCAGCTGCACGATCACGTTGCAATCATCGCGGGACACTCCGGCAGCCGTGTGCTCGGCGATGATTTCTGCGGTTTGCGCCAGAGTTGTCTGCACGCCCTCAAAACGGGCGTTGTTGTGCACCAGCGCTACTAAATTCTGCTGGGCAAAGCGGCGGGCGTTATTTCTCGTGCTGGTTGTCATCCGCGTCCTTATCCGCTTCATCATCATCTTGATCCTCCGGGTGCTCATCCACCAAATGACTGCCCTGCCACCATGGCCGCAAGCGACCGCTGGCATCGCGCCGCCGGCCGGGGAAGAGGAACAGCACGCCCATCACGGCCAGCACCATCAGCATCCCCTTGGGGGTAAACAAATTATCCCGATTGCCGTACACATAGTTCTGGATCTGCTTATCGCTCAGGGCGCCGGCGGCTTGCGGATAATGGTACAGTTCATTCATGACGGACTGCAGGGCCGTAATCATTTGGGCAAATCCCGCATTCAGGGTCGCGCTCTTGCGACTGCGCAGTTTGGGCGCGGCTTCCGTCAAGATACGGTCGGTAATGGCCTTCGTTAAGGTCGTACCGAGGGTATGGCTGGTCACAATCTGCGCCGCCGGCCGGCCGTTATTAGGCGCGTACAACACCGCTGCGCGGTAAGTCCCGTCGGTTAAGTAATGCGCCCGGACAAATTTCTCAGTCTTGACCAAGGATTTGTCCCGGGGCACGGTCACGATGAGGATTTGCAGCTGCTTGGGCTGTTTCGCCAAAGCGGCATTCGTCTGCGTCAGCTGCTTCGCTGTCTGCGCGGTGACCACTTCCGCGGCATCCGCCACGCCGTTGGCCGGCCGCACGGTTGGCAAACTGGCGGCCTGTACGGGTCGCGCCAGCATGAATAAACCCCACAGCACCGCAAAGGCGGCGAGGACACTCCCCCACCGCCCTTGTCGTCGACGCTTATTTACTACTGCTGCTGGAATCATCCAAATCCACCTTGGGCGCCTTATCCGCTCCAGTCTCAGCCTTGAAATAAGGCTTTTGGCCTTGGCCGGTCATGTTGGCAAACACATTCCGCGGGAAGGTCACCACACTGGTGTTATACGACTGGACCGCCGTGTTATAGCGCCGGCGTTCCACCGCGATCCGATTTTCAGTGCCCTCCAGCTCCGTCATCAAAGTCTTGACGTTGTTGTTGGATTCCAGTTGCGGATAGCTCTCGTGAATGGCCGAAATCAACGTGCCCACGGACTGGTCGATCTGGGCATTGGCCTTCATCTTATCCGAGGCCGAATTAGCCTTGGAATAATTGCTGCGTGCAGCCGCAATATCCCCGAAGACCTTCTGTTCCTGCTTCATGGATCCTTTCACCGCGCTGACCAAATTAGGAATCAAATCGGCCCGGCGCTGCATGACGGTCTCCACGTTGGCCCACTGGCTATCCACGGACTGACTTTGTTTGGCCAGCCCGTTGTACGTGGAAATCCCAAAGATACCCAATACAACGATCACGGCCAAGACGATCAGCCACGGCAGATAACTGCGGCGCGGTTTGTTATCAGTACTCCCATTTTGCATCGCGTGTACTCCTCTTCTATATGTTCGTTAGGACCATTGTATCATGTTGGCCCAAACGGGCGTCCGTCGGAAGACGGAGGTTTTGCCCGCTGCCCAGGAAAAGGATTGGCCGGGCAGTATTTTTTAGGACTGAGCAGCTTTTTTGGGTATTAATTAGCTTTTTACCAGTACTGAGCTTGACATCCCACTGCCCGTTCCCCAAACTGAATCATGAGACTATTCTCGTCTATATATCGCGGGAAATTTAAGGAGCAATATGCATGGCAAAACACATTTTACTGACCGGTGACCGGCCCACCGGCAAATTACATTTAGGCCACTACCTCGGATCGCTGAAGAACCGGGTGGCGATGCAGAATTCCGGCGATTACGAATCCTTCGTGATGATCGCCGATATGCAGGCGCTGACGGATAACGCCAATGACCCGCAAAAAATCCATGATTCCCTCTTGCAGGTCGCGTTGGACTATTTAGCCGTTGGCTTGGACCCGGAGAAGACCACGATTTTTGTGCAATCCCAAGTCCCCGCCTTGTCTGAACTGACGATGTATTACTTGGATCTGGTCAACCTGGGCCGATTGGAACGCAATCCCACCGTCAAGACCGAAATCAAGCAGAAGAACTTTGGCGACAGTGTACCCGCCGGCTTTCTCATTTATCCTGTCAGCCAAGCGGCCGACATCACGGCCTTCAAGGCGGACACGGTGCCCGTCGGCGACGATCAGGAACCGATGCTGGAGCAGGCCCGGGAGATTGTTCGGACGTTCAACCGGACTTACAATCACGATGTCCTGGTTGAACCCAAGGGCGTCTTCGCGCCCAAGGGCCAAGGCCGCCTGCCTGGCCTGGACGGTAATGCCAAGATGAGTAAATCGCTGGGCAACGCCATCTACCTGTCCGATGACGCGGACACGATGAAGCAAAAAGTCATGCAGATGTACACCGACCCGAACCACATCCACGTGGAAGATCCAGGCCAAGTTGAAGGCAACACGGTCTTTACCTATTTAGATGCGTTCGATCCGGATACAGCCAAAGTCGCGGAACTCAAGGCCCAATATCAGCAGGGCGGTCTGGGCGATGTGAAGCTCAAGCGGTACTTGAACGATGTCTTGGAGAGTGTCTTCGGTCCGATTCGCGACCGCCGTGCCCAGTACGCCAAGGATCCCGCCGCTGTTTTAGCAATGTTGAAAAAAGGCTCCGACCACGCCCGGGCAGTGGCCGACCAAACCCTGCAAGAAGTTCGGGACGCCATCGGTCTGAACTACTTCACCCATTATTAAAGATCGGAAGCGGCGCAATTGGCTCATTTAGTTTTACAAACAGATTTCGGCCTGATGGACGGTTCCGTCAGCGCCATGTATGGCATCGCGTATTCCGTCGGTCCGCAGCTGGCGGTACACGATTTGACCCACAACATCCCGCCCTATGATATTTTCTCAGCGTCCTACCGGCTCTACCAAACGGTCCGATTCTGGCCGGAGAGCACGGTCTTTGTGTCGGTCGTCGATCCCGGCGTTAGCAATGATCAGCAGCCCATCGCGGTAGAAACCATGGACAACAAGTTCATCGTCACGCCGGATAACGGCACGATCACCCACTTGGCCCATTACCAGGGGTTGCGGGCGGCGCGTTTGATTCAGACTCCGACCAGCCAAGCACTGGCCGCCTTCAACGAGGAGCATACCTTCCGGGGCCGGGATCTCTATACGTATATCGGGGCGGCGCTGGCCAGCGGCCAGCTGCGCTTCGAGGACGTCGGTCCGCTGACCACGCCGGATCAGCTGGTCCGGCTGGCCCTGGCGCCGGTGACCACCGGCCCGGACCAGGTCACGGGTGCAGTAGACATCACCGACCCGCGTTTTGGCTCGGTTTGGACAAATATTCCGGTGACAGCGTTCAATAAGCTGGGCGTCAAGACCGGCGATACCGTCAAGGTGTCGATTAACTACCACGATCAGCTGCGCTACCAGAACACGATGCGCTACACCCGCTCCTTTGCGTCCGTGGTGGTCGGCGAACCGCTGGTGTACGTCAATTCGCTGCTGAATCTGGGGATTGCGATCAATCAGGCATCGTTTGCGGATCTTTACCACATTCAAGCGGGTATTGATTGGGTCGTGACGATGAATCCGACCCAGCCCCAGACGTTTCCGGGGGCGTAAGTGCCATCAATGACAAAAAGCTCTCAGTACTTGGCCTTTTAGGGTCAGGGTACCGAGAGTTTTTCATTTCCGCCAATAAGCCGTCCGCCTTGCACATCGCGCCCGAACCGGCTAGAATATTCTGCAAGCTATTTTGTACGTCACCCACAGGCAGCCAAGAAAAGGTGGGATTTTATTGTTAGATACAGAACGCCAACAGGAACAAGCCCGGGTCGACCGGGTGTCCCAGATTATCGCGCAGCAGCTGGCCGCCGCCCAGGCGGAACTGGCCAGTGCCAAGGCCGAGACCCGGCGCTTGGATGAGAACTACGGTGAAAACACCAAGGTCAACACCTTCGAAGTCGATGACCGGATGGAAACCAACGCGGCCGTGCAGCAGCAGAAAAACATGATCGCCGGGCAGATGGAAAGCGAACGCATCCTGCAAGATACCGAGAAGCGGCTGACGCTTTTGTCAGCATCGCCCTATTTTGGCCGCATCGACATCGCCGAAGACGGCGACCAGGATACTCTGTATATCGGCACCGCCACCTTAATGGATGGCGACGATCATTTCCTCGTCTACGATTGGCGGGCCCCGATCAGCGCCCTCTACTATAATGGCACGCTGGGACCGGCTACCTACGATGCCCCCATGGGCCGCCAGCGGGTGGATCTGACCCGCAAGCGCCAATTTCAAATTGAAGACGGCCATATCGAGAACATGTTCGACACCAACGAAACCGTCGGCGATTCCGTTCTCCAGCACGTCCTCGGCCAGCAAACGGACGAGTACATGCGCAACATCGTTTCCACGATTCAAAAAGCGCAGAACGACATTATCCGCAACACTGACGCCGACCTCCTGCTGGTGCAGGGCGTGGCCGGTTCCGGCAAGACCAGCGCGATCCTCCAGCGGGTCGCGTATCTGCTCTACCACGCCCGCAACCAGCTGGATTCGGATCAAATGATCCTGTTCTCGCCCAACCGGCTGTTTTCCAACTACATTTCTAAAGTCCTGCCCAGCCTGGGCGAAAAGAACATGCGTCAGGTCACGCTGGCGGAGTTCCTCGGCCAGCGCTTCGAAGGATTGCATGTCGAATCCCTCTTTGAGCGTTTCGAAGCAGATATGACCAGTTTGCCGGAGGCCGCCCAGAGCATGCGCCGATACAAAGAAAGTCCGGCCTTCATGACCGCGGTGCGCCAGTATCTCCAGACCACCCCGCCGGAGACACTGCAATTCACGCCGATCAACTTTAACGGGGAGATCTTCTTCAGTCAGGCAGAAATCCAGCGGATCTTCATGAAACTGCCCGCCCAGATGCGCTTGGCCGATAAGTTCCTGCGAACCAAGAATATTCTGATCACCCGCTTGAAGAAACGGTTGCGCCGGTTAGCCCGGGAGGAAGAAATTGAAGACGAGGTATCGCTCCTGGATGATGCGACCCTGGCCGCGTGGACTCGGGATAAGGAATTCGCGTCGCCGGATGACGAGCTGCATTTTCTCGCCCGCAAGTTGGTCTTCCGCCGGTACGAGCCGGTGTATGATGCCATTTACAACAATTACTTCCTCGATATTTACCAACAGTACGCGGCCTTTCTCGCCACCGCCCGGCCGGCGGCAATTGCCCCCAAGGTGTGGACGGAAATGATCACCGAATTCGGCCACAGTATTGAACGGCATGTCCTGCCCCTGAGCGATGCCGCCCCGCTGCTTTACCTGCGGGACCTGCTCACCGGCGGCGGGCAAAACCACAGCATCCGCTATCTCTTCATTGATGAGATGCAGGACTATTCCCTGGCCCAGATCAGCTACCTGCGCCACGCCTTCCCCAAGGCCCACTTCACGCTGCTGGGTGATCGGGATCAGGACGTGTTCAGCGCTCACTATGAGGCCGCCGACCGGCTGGCGGCAGTCCGGCAGATGTTCCGCGGCGGCCGAATCAGTGCCCACACGCTGAACAAGAGCTACCGCTCCACGGAAGAAATTACTAATCTGGCGAAGGCCCTGCTGCCCGACGGCAGCGACATCACCGCCTTCGCCCGCTCCGGGGAGAAACCGACTTACATTGTTTGTCCCCACACTGAAGCCATTGCGGCCGTGTCCCGGGAAGCCACCGCGCTGCTCCGGCACAACAAGACCGTGGCTATTTTAACGAAAACGGCGCAGGAGGCCGAGTCCTTGTACGCCCGCTTCTCCAGCGAAGTGCCGGTTAAGCTCATGAGCGAACATGACCGGTCTCTGGCCGCCGGCATTCTGATCCTGCCGATTTACTTGGCGAAGGGCTTGGAATTCGATGCGGTCATTGCCTATGATATTTCGGCCTACAACTTCGGCGATCGCGGCGCAGCTGATGTCTTGTACACGATTTGTTCCCGGGCGATGCATAATTTAGTGCTGATTGGCATCGACCGGCCATCGCCGCTATTGCAAAACGTACCGGCGGCGCTGTTCCATTATCAAGATTTGCGGCCGACTCCAGCGGCGATCTAATCAAATATCTCCTCAAAACACGCGTCAAAACGACGGGTGTTTTCTTTTGGCTTGAAATCCAGCGTTTCACAGCCCTTTACCGCTCGACGGGCGTTTGCCAAGACGATGCATCAATCTTCGTACAAAAGAAAACAATCTTCGGAGAACTCTGTTGGTGATAACTGGTATATAGCCGTTTCAGCCGACCTATATTCGATTTTCCGAGTAAATCATCTCATGCGGTATTAGCCGCATTTCTGGATATACTGACCGTATTAAAAGTGAAAAGAGATGTTCGACCA
Organism: Schleiferilactobacillus harbinensis; assembly: GCF_008694105.1. NCBI lineage: Bacteria > Bacillati > Bacillota > Bacilli > Lactobacillales > Lactobacillaceae > Schleiferilactobacillus > Schleiferilactobacillus harbinensis. Next base: position 3,223,882 of record NZ_CP041364.1, on the reverse strand, counting down.
TGATGATCCATCATGCGAAACTGCTCACGGCAACAGTATTAGGCAGTGCCGCATTATTGTTGATCCTGCCGCCGGTCACCGTTGGCGCCGCCGATACGACTGGGGCCGCGGCTGGCGGCGTCGGGCCAGGCGATAGCGGCTATAACTTGAGCGCCGATACCACCGTCACCGCGACGGCGAATTACTTTGCCGCGACGACAACTGCTGGCGCGGTGGCCAAGTCCACCGCGGAATTCTCCGTCTTGGGCGGCGCCTTAGAGCTGACCGCAGTGCCGGATTTGAACTTCGGTCAAGTCAATGCCGGGACGATCCTCAACGGCGGCGATCAGAAATTAACGAATAACACCGTCACGACTCCCAGTGACACCGCGAAGGTCACGTCGAAGAACTTCAGCGCCAACGACGGCAATAGCGGCGGCGCACTGGTCGTTGACGACCTGCGGGGCACCGGCGCGGGCTGGAACCTGACGACGCAGCTGGGCGCATCGTTCACCGCCCCGGATGCCGCCCCGCTTACCGGCATCACACTTTCCTTGAACGCGCCAGCCACAGCACAAATCGGCAACGCAGATACCCTCAAGCTGGCCGCCACCGGGATTGGCACTGAGGCCGCCAAAGTAGTCACGGCGCCCAGCGGCTTCGGCATCGGCCGGACCAGCTGGAGTTTGACAGAACCGGACGCCGCGGGACTGCACTTTGCTCCCCAAAGCGTGAACGTCCCGGCCAACGCCATTTACCAAACCGACATCACGTGGACGCTGAGTACAGGCGCCTAAAGAATGACGCAGTGTCCCCGGAGTCGCCTGGCGATTTCAGGGACACTTTTGTTTAGGGGGATGAAAAAAATGAGACGACCCAACTGGTTATTGCTTCTACTACTTTTTATTTTACTCGGCACTGGCGGCCCAACCGTCCAAGCAGCCGCGCCGCCAGCGGGGGCGGAATTTTACATTGCGCCGATTTACCCGCGCAACCAGACGAATCTGAAATTGGGTTATTTTGCCTTGAAAGTGACCCCAGGCCAGTCGGCTACCCTCAGCGTCCAGGTGCAAAACATCAGCAAAACCAGCACCCGCACGATTCGGGTCAGTCCTACGCCGGCAACCACCAGCAGCAGTGCGGAGATCAACTACACGCCCACGGGCAAGCCTAAAGACCCCACCGCCCAATACACGCTGAACCAGCTTTTCTCCCGCCCCGCAACCGTCACCCTCAAACCGGGGGAAGGCAAGGTCGTCACGTTCCAATATATCATTCCCAAAGACGGCCTCACTGGCCAAATCCTGGGCAGCATCTATGCCCTAGACGAAACAAGGACCGCCGACAGCGGCACCCAATTCGCCCTGCAAAACCATTTTGCCATGGCCATCGGCGTGCTCTTGGCCCAGGACCCCGCCGCCCAGCAGCCGGTGACCTTGACCCTGCGTACCGTGAAACCGGGGATCACCAACCACGTCCCGACCATTCTAGCCAATGTTGAGAACCAAACCGCCCAACTTTTTCGGGGGATGACCGCCACAGCGACGGTGACCAGATCCGGCAGTGACCGGGTATTATATACGAAAAAAATCATCAACGGGGCCATGGCTCCCAATAGCAATTTTGATTTGACCATTCCTGCCGACACGCACTTGACACCGGGGCAGTACACCCTCATCCTCACCGCCAGCGCCATGGGCCAGGTCTTCCATTTGCGTCGTAATTTCACCGTATCCGCAGCGGCTGCCCAACAGCTCACCGTGGCCCAACCCGCCCGGACCAACGCGTGGGCCGCCTGGCTGATCGCCATCGCTGCTATTTTGGGCGCGATGATCGTTTTTTGGATCGGCCTATTAGCGAGAAATAGAAAGGGGCGCGATCATTATGCGCCAAAACACGGTTAAAACAGTTGGCAGTCTGGTGGCCAGTGCCGCCCTGTGGTTTTTGCTGGCTGATCCGGCCCGCGCCGACCAAAGCACGGTCCAGTTCACCGTGGTCAATAGTCCAACCGGCCAAAAGATACCGCCCGCTGGCAATAACGCACCACCCGGCTGGCAGACCGTTACGCCGGCCGGCAGTCTGACACCGGGTGATACCCCGCCGGGCCGCTTTCCCCAGACCGGGGAGCAGATCGATCCGTGGCTGCTGATTATCGGCGGGGAATTAGTCATGCTCAGCGGATTGGGGCTGATCACGCTGGCGCGGAGGCGGGGTGGTCAGCATGCGTAGAAAAGGATGGCGATGGCTTGCTGTTTGTTTGAGCCTGCTGGTGTTTATCCTGACCGCTGTCCCGGTGCAGGCAGCCGACCCGCCAGCCCCAGCTCCGGAAAACCCCGTTAATGCCGATGGGTGGACATTCCAAATTCCATTGTTCAACGACTGGATCACGAATTATGGATTCCTTGCCCAGCCGAATGATGCCAACCTGGTACAAGGAGTTCCTTTACGGATCAGTATGCTTACCACGATGTCGTCAGGACTGTCATTACTGGGTCATACAGGCGCTAAAAGTGTGAGCCGGGTGATCGTCCGCCAAGCACTCAACAGTATGATGTGGGTGACCAATCCCGGCCCCAAAATTACGTTGAGCCAGAACGAACCCAAGGAAACGATTACCGCTGATTTTGGGGTGGCCCAAACAGCGGGAATCAATTTCTATCAGTTCACGATCATCTACACCGATGGCACCCAAATCTATAGTCGCGTAGTCAAAGTATCCATTTCCCCAAAAGCAATTAGTGCAACAGCACTCAATCCGCAAACGACTACCCCAACCATTTTCTGGGGTCAAACCGCGGATATTACTCCTGGTCTCACCCCCGCCAACAGCACCGCTCAAATTGCCTGGGCGATGCCCCCCGGCGGTGGTAATCTGGGAACGATCATGCCCCCAATGGGACTGGCCACCCAGTATAATTCTGCGATCCCTGCTCTGACTGATTCCCTGATCGCCAATAATCCTGCCGGTTTCCCAGTCAACATTCCAATCACCGCCAAAAATGCTGATGGTACGACGGTGCAAAACACTGCCACCATCACTGTCGGCGGTTTAACGCCGCAAGCCGTCGTGGCCCGAGAAAATTTCACTTACTCGCCGGCTGCTCTCAATCCTGCGACCTTTCCCGCCGGGATGACACCCAGCTATCAGTGGACCGTGATGGACAGTAATTATCAACCCGTTACGCCTGCTGGCGCAGTGACCAACCAGGCCACCTTCTCCTGGACCAAGGTGCCGAATAACGCTACCACTTACTATTTCTTACAGCTGACAATCACCTTCACCGATGGCGGCGGCCATACACTGAAATGGCAGTCGAATGACACCATCCTCCAAGTCGTCGACCCGCCGCCCTATCTGCGGGCCGTCCCCAATATGCGTTTCCAATTATTCCGCGACAACGCCTACACGCTGCCGACAGCGGAGGACTTGAACGCCGCTGGCGGTACCACCCTAGCTTATCAACCCGATACTGGTCAGCCAGCCAACACTTTTGATGGCAACAATCAGGGATTCATCCGCGTCGACGGGGATCACTGGACCCTGTCATTGGCTGCCAGTCCATTCACCAACCGTACCACCGGCGATGTCCTCACCGTTACGCCCACATTGCACTTGGTCTGGGCTAACGGCCAGGCAGCGGTGCCGGTGGACGGCACGAATACAGTTTTGGTGCACAACCAAATTGATAACTTTGCGGCCACCCTCAGCACCGATTCCACGCTGTATATTCCCCAAACTGCCCAGGTGCCCGGCGGCACGTATCAGTCCCAGCTCACCTGGACCGTGACCATCGCCCCATGAGACACAAAAAAGGCAGCCCCGGTGAGAAACCAGAGGCTGCCCCTTTTTCTTAATAAATAAACACCAGCAGGAAATTGCTCACCGCTTGGACAACGACTGCGGCCCAGAAATTCTGGGTGATGCCGCCAAGAAACGAAATGAACCAGCCGATCCCGATGGCTACAACAGTGCCGATGACGGCTTCCGGAGAAACCAGCACGCCTTGGATGAGGCCGCCCAAAAGGATGGCAATCGTCAGCAGCGCATAATGGCGTTTAGTCCACAGGGCGTTGAACCAAAGCCGGGTGAACAGCGTTTGTTCCACCAGGGGCACGACGAACACGAAGGCGGCGCTGAAGATGGCCCGGTTGTTGACGCTCATGTTCCGCAGTACCCGTTGGACCGGCAGGACTGGAAAATCCGATTGGAAATGAAGATACGCGGCGCCGAAGCGAACCGCTGTAATCACCAGCAGCACGCCGATCATCGGCCAATAGACGCGGCTGGCAAAGAATGGGGCGCCGCCCGCCGCTGGGACATGGTGGGTCCAGGCGAGGGCAATGATTGCCAAAATCACGGCGGCACCGACGAAAATGGCCAGCGCCGGCATGGTCGCTTTTTTCACCAAAACGTACTGGAACTGGTACCACAGCAAACCACCATATAAAATGCCAATAATCAAGAATTGGGTCCACGACTGACCCGCGCGTTGTGTCGTCTCGTCCATGCTGTATCCTCCGTCACTGTCTAATGGTCATATTATAGCGGATTTTCGCCCCAGTTAAAAACAATCAAAAACGGCCATCCCCTGTTGTGAGGATGACCGCCGAAACCCTATTTGGTCACGTAGGTATATTTATAGTCAAAATGGTAGCTGGTCGGGAAGTACACGATGCCCTTCACCTTGGGATTATTCAAGTGCAGGACATAGCGCTGGAACAGCGGGATGACCGGCTTTTCGGCCATCAGCCGCGTATGCGCCGCCTGCAGATCCTTGGTCCGCTTGACCGGGTCGCCGGCGTCGGCGCCTTCAGCAGCGGCCAGCGCGGTGTCGTACTGGCTGTCGTGCCAGTTGGTCCAGTTGAAACTGGAATTACCCTTGAACAGGTCCAGGAACGTGGTCGGGTCCGGATAATCGGCACCCCAGTTCTTCAAATACAGGTCGAAATTGCCCTGCTGTGCCGCAGCATCTGCTGCCTTTTGGGGCATCGTGGTGAGGGTAACGGAAATGCCGGACAGGTTGTTTTCAATTTGCCCCTGAATGAACTCCGCAATGGCCTTGGCGTCGTCATCGTCCTCTGTCAGCAGGCGGATGCTCAGCTTGCCGCCAACTTTCTCCTTCACGGAATTCCAGAGGGCCTTGCCCTTCTTCACATTCGTTGGTGCGAGGTTGCCGGCTTCCTGGGCAAAGTCCTTCTTGGTGACAGGGTCTTGGTACATGCCCTGGGGAATCATGCCCAGAGGCGGTACACTGCCATCGCCCAAGACCTTATTGGCGAGGTTCTTGCGGTCGATCACTTGGGAAATTGCATTGCGGACATCGGCATTATCCAAGCCCTTGGTCTTCGTGTTCACCTGCAGATAGCGGATGGACGAACCGCGCCGGGCAACGGCATCTTTGTTGTTTTGATTATTTTGGGCGTAATCTCCAGTCAGGGTGATGTCGTCCAGCTTGCCGGAAGTGAACAGGTTATACGCCGTGGCCGTTTCCTTGACCACTTGGAAGTTCAGCCGGGTCAGTTTGACCGTCTTGGCGTCCCAATAAGTCTTATTCTTCAGTAAATGCCAGCTCTGGCCCGTGCCGTTCCAATTCTTCAGGACAAACGGTCCGTTCGCCAGGATCGTCTCCGCCGAGGTGCCGAATTTGCCGTTTTGTTTCTCGACGAATTGTTGATTGACCGGGAAGAAAGTTGGAAAAGCGAACAGGACGCGCAGGTACGGCACGGCGACGACCATGTCGATCTGCAGGGTATACTTGTCCACCGCCTTGACCCCTAAGGTGCTGGGATCGGCCTTGCCGTTGCGGATCGCGGCGGCGTTTTGAATGCCGTCCAATAAGTAAGCATAGGATGCCTTTGTGCTGGGGGTCAAGACCCGCCGCCAGGCATAGACAAAGTCTTGGGCGGTGACCGGATCACCGTTAGCCCACTTAGCGTCATGGCGCAGCGGGATCACGTATTTTTTGCCATCATCCGTCGGCGTCACTACCTTACTGGCGATGCCCGGAATCGGATTGCTGTCCTTGTCCAAGCGGTACAAGCCTTCATTGTTGCTGGAAATTGCCGTCAAGCTGTCGCCGTCAGTGGCTTGGGCCGGGTCCAGAGTTTGAATTTCTGAACTGGTCTGAATCGTCGCGACTTGGCTCGCAGTGCCTGCACTGCCGTTTTTACCGGTGGCACTTTGGCCGCACGCCGCGAGCAAGACTGCCGCTGCGCTGATCGAAATAATACCGAGAATCTTTGAAAATTTCATGTTATCCTCCCATATCTGGTCGTTAATTGTTGTGCTCTAACCTTCTTTGCCAACAAGCCCAACAGCGCATTGCCATCTTCCTTTCTGCTCCGAGAATACAAAAAGGCCCATGACCACCGCACAATAGGCGGCAGTCATGGGCCCTTGGGAGACATTATCGCGTCAACGCGAAAATGCCCGCCGAGTCCGCTGACCGTCGCCGGGAAAGACACATCATACAGTTGTTTGCAGTGGTGACGATCATGGTACTCAGCTCCTCTCGTTCTTGATTGATAAGTCACATTCTACTGGGTAAAAGTAAGTCCGTCAAGCGTTATGTTTTTCCCCACCATCGTGTAGTCCGGCGCGGGGGCAAACGGCCAATGGCGATACGTGGCCAGCGCCAGCGGATTGGTGCTGTCGAACTCGCCGCTCAGGCCGGTCATCCCCTGCTGACGGGCCCAGCGGATCTGGGCGGCTTGCAGCGGCCAGAGATCGGCAGCGCGGACCGCTCCCAGCCAGCCGAAGGTCAATATGCCTGGATCGTCTTCGAAGGGAAAGGTATATGCGGCAACGCGATTTTGGCGGACCAGCGCCAGCGGCGCACTGGGCAGTACATCGGGGAAGACGGTCTGCGCCCACTGCTGGGGTGTCGTGTCCGCCATCGGGTTGATGGCATGGACGCGGCGGTAATCCGCCAAGCTCATGGCGAGTAATTGCGTACGCATTTCTGGATCAGCTTGAATGTCCGCCAAGGTCAATAAGTCAGCGGTCGGCGCAACCGATACCGTGATGTCGGCCAACTGCACCGTGGGCATTACTGTTTCCCGCCACACGGCGAATCCTTGTTGGGCCAGGAGCCAATCGGTGAAGGCACTGAACGGCCGGTACTCCCAAGTGACCAGCCGGTCTTTGTGCTGGCGGCGGGCTTCTTTTTGGGCATCGGCTAAAATCTGGGGAAACAAGTCGGCCGCGGGGGCGTAAACGGCCATCCCCAGGGCGTGGGGATGAAACGCATTAGTGGTGAACACCAGGAGGCCGACTGGCTCGCCGGCCGTGTCCCGATAAAGCTTGGCATGCTCTGGATGGGCGCGGTAGGTCCGCCAAATCGGCATGGCCTGGCTAACACAGGCCAATAATTGTTCAACTTCGACTTGGGTCATTCAAACACACTTTCTTGCCGGTCCACCAGCAGCCCGCAATACGTCTGAATGGCGGCGACCACGAGCAGCACGAGCATCACTGGCGCCCAACTGCCCCAGACACTGTGGAGAAAGCCCGCCAGCATCGGCCCGCCAGCGGCCACCAAATAACCAATGGCCTGGGCCATGCCGGAAACGGCAGCCGTTTCCTGGGGCGTCTTGGTCTTCAGTGAAAACAGCGACATGGCCATGGTGAAGGCGGCGTTAGTCGCAAAGCCCAGCAGGATGCAGACTACCAGGGCCGCGGCTAACGGCAGCGCTGGCAGCATGAGCCCGCCTAAACCGAGCAGGAACAGCAGGCCAATGGCCCAGATCAGCGGTGCCTGGCGAGTCCGCCGGCCGGCCAAGTTCGGGAATATGTAAGCCATCGGAACGGCGGCCAATTGCAGCAAACCGAGGAGCAAACTGGCGTTGCTTTGGGAAAAGCCGTGACTCATCAGAATCGTCGGCAGCCACGTCAGGATGGTGTAAAACAGCAAAGACTGCAAGCCCATGAACCCGGTCAAGGCCCAGGCCAGCGGTTGCCGCCACACGGGTTGTTGGGGCTTAGCCGGCGGCGTTTGAGCGGGTAGCGGCGCGGGTGCCGCCAGAGCTTGCTGACTGCCGGGCAGCAGACGCACCGCAATGGCCACGATCAGTGTCACTACCGGAAAGACGGTCAATACTTGCAGCGTCACCGGCCAGCCCAAGATGTTGGCTAAGGGCGCGCTGAACCCGGCCGAGGCGGCGGAAAAAATTGTGGACGATAGCAGATATGCACTGGACATCATCCCGATTTTATTGGGGTACAGGGCCGCCACCAATACTGGCGACAACACATTCAGCACAGCAATGGCACAGCCAATCAGTAAAGTCCCCAACAGCAGAAATGGAAATGAATACACCCGGAACAAAGAACTGACCGATAAAATAATCAGCGCCGTGATCACCACCGGCATGACGCCGAATTTCTTCGTCAACCCATTCACCAGCGGCGACACCAGGGCAAAACATAACAGCGGAATCGTCGTCAGACTGCCCAGAAACCAGCTGGGCATTTGGAAAGAACGTTGAATATTGGTCAAAATTGGCGGGACGGCGGTGAGTACCGTTCGCAAATTAGCCCCAATGAGAATGACCAGCAGAAAAAACAACGTACTGCCGGTTCGTTTTGAAACTGCGTGATTCGTCATAATTGCCTCCAATAATTGCGCATACTGTTATTAAGTATACGCATTGGGGCGCGGCGGCAAAAGGTGCGTTTTTTTGGGCATACTAAAAGCCGCCAGGGTTCGGCGGCTCGTTAAGTATTACTTATCCTTGTGGAGCTTATCCTTCGCATCATCAACTGCATCCCGTACCGAGTCCTTCGCATCGCCCAGCTTTTCTTTAGCCTTGCCGAGCAATCCTTCAGCCTTGCCTTGGGTTTCACGTGCTTTATCGCCAGTTACTTTACCTTCGACTTCTTTAGCCTTGCCAGTTACTTGATCCTTCTTGCCTTTGATCTTGTCTTCGAGACTCATTCGAATCCCTCCTTTCCTACTTTTAATTATCCATTGATAACACGTGTTGTGCAAGAACTAATTGTGGGAAATTAGTTGGTGATATAATAACGGGCGTCATGTTTTCATTTCCCATCCATAACGGCCTAGCCCATGCTACAATTAACTTCATTAAGAAAGGCTGAAACGGCAATGATGGATGGGCTTTCAATCATTACGCAAAGTATGCTGCTGCCTTTTCATCCATACCGAAAACAACCAACTGGAGGATATTTCAATGGCTAACCAAAAAACAAATCACCCCAAAGCAGACGACCGCACAGGGACGGTGGACACCATCGCACAAGCGGAACAACTGCTGCAAGAAGCCACAGTCATGGAATTTGCCACACTGGATAAGCGCGGCTTTCCTAATATCGTCGCCCTCACTCCGCTCAGACCGCAGCGCTCAGTGAAGCAGGTCCTGTTTTACACCGATCGGGACACGACCACCATACATAACATTGTGGAATCCGGCAAAGCTAGTATCTATTGCTTCAACGAACGGCACCATTGCTCCGTCGCGCTGCAAGGCTACGCCGGCTTGGTCAGCCGCAGTGAGGTGCAGAAGAGTTTTATGGCCGATCTGACCGCTTATCAGCAAAGTTTGCACTACGCGAACCCCGTGTTCCTGCGGTTTACCACGATTTTTGTCAAGGTCCGGTATCAGGATAATGTGACCTTCCAGAAGTTGTTGGACCATGAATAAGGGCGATTGATTACAGACAGGAGGGACTAGTCACGATGACCGTTAATATGGATCGCGCATTGGCCTTTATGGAAGAACTTCAGGCCAACCACGTAACTTACAGCATGACCGGCAGCCGCACGGGGGCAGACGGCACTGCCGACTGTTCTGGGGCTGTATACACCGCGTTGTGTGCCGGCGGTGCACCGGTTGCGGACACTGTCCTGGATACGGAAACGATGCACGGCTGGTTGTTGGCCAGCGGCTTTGTTCTGCTGGCTGAAAATATGCGTTGGCCCGCTCAACGCGGTGATGTCTTTATTTGGGGCGAACATGGAAAATCAGCCGGCGCTGGTGGACATACTGGTATTTTCATCACTGATCACGATATTATTCACTGCAATTATTCCCACAACGGGGTATCCGTTAACAATTATGGGCAATATTGGAATACCGCGAATCGGCCGTATTACTACGCGTACAGATACTCAGGCAGCTAATTAACAGTCCCAGACAAATAGAGAAGGCAATGCGCTGGGCACACCTTCTCTATTTTGTCTGGACTCATTGCTGACTGCCCTAAAACCAGCATTGTAGTACGTATTGGGAGAAAGCAGCAACCGGTAAACAAAGGCCCCGGTAGCAAGGTGTCTCCCACAAGTCGAACGAGATGACATTTGTTGTCTGCCAATGTATATGTCTGTTGATTGCCTAAATAGAATTTGACTACACACATTGGCGGGTACGTATGATCACTGACGGCATATAGATTTCTGCATTGGTGTTCTTCTTTTAAATGCTGAACGTGCTATCGATGTGTAGAAAAAATCCCAACGACTTTTAGTCGTTGGGATAACATCATATTCCCATAAAGTTCTAATTAAGCCGTTTACCGGATTTGAACCGGTGACCCCCACCTTACCATGGTGGTGCTCTACCTGCTGAGCTAAAACGGCGAAAAAACAACTGCGATAAATAGTATACTAGATTCCCGCAGTCTGCGCAACCCGGTCCCGTTAAATAATTTGATTACTGAAACCGCGATTGTAGAAAACCAGGCGGGTCAACAAATCATCGGGATGCACAACGACCCGGGCGACCCCGGTGTTCTGCATTTGCGCCAGCTGATAGAGATCAGCGAGATGCAGCAATTCAGCCACCAGAGCCCGAATCGCGAAGCCGTGACTGACAAACAGCAGATGGCCGTCAGGATATTTCTCAATATAGCTCTTGGCCCCATCCAGCAGCCGGTCCCGTACAGCCGGGAAAGTCTCGCCGTTGGCGACAGTGGCATAATCGGGAGTCAAAAAGCCGAGATCATCAAATGCCCCCGGAAATTCCTTCTTTAATGGCGCAACAGCCTTGCCGTCCCAATCGCCGGGATTCAGTTCCCGCAGGCGATCATCCTGCTCAATGGGCAAATTTGCTTCTTTGTTCAGGATTCGGGCAGTGGAAAAGGCGCGCAACAAGTCGCTGCTGATGATGCGGTCATACCGGCTCATATCCAGGTGCGACCGCAGCTGGGCTGCCTGTTCCTGGCCAGTCTCATTCAACGGAATGTCGGAGCTGGCCCCTTGAATCAGGCCCCGGGCATTGTAGTTTGTCTCGCCATGACGCACGAGCGTAATTTCTGTCATCTCAAAACCTCCAATGATAAGCAACTAACGGCCATAGTACCATACTGCAAAATTATCGCAATCACGCGTTACCCGGGTCAGGGACACGTTGGGCGGTTCCAGCAGTGTCTCCGTCTCCGGCACCTCGAGGATACCGGCCAGAGCGCTGCGGATCACGAAGCCGTGGGTGATCACCAGCACCGGTCCAGCCTGTTCCGGGATGCTGCGGAGAAAGGCCATGGTCCGCCGGGCCACAGCGGTGAAGGACTCGCCGCCGCTCACCGATTCATAGCCCGACAGGACGTTTCCCACCGCGGCATGCCACCATTCCGGATACATGGTCTTCACCCATTCCTGAGTGTGCCCTTGAAAACTACCGTAATGAATTTCCCGCAGCCGAGTATCGAAGGTCACGGGGACATCGCCCAGGGCCTGGGCGAGCGTCTCCCGAGTCCGGTCCAAGGGACTGCAAAAGATCTGGGTCGGATGCAGCGCTGCTAAGCGGTCGTGCATCCCTGCCGCTTGGGCTCGGCCGGCCGCTGTCAATTGGGCCCAAGGGGCATTGCTGTCGCCCTGGATGATCAAGTCGTGATTCGCCCGGGTCTCGCCGTGACGCATTAAGTAAATTTCCATCTGTCTACCACCTAATCTGTTGTTGAGAACTGGCCACCGTCACGTGCTGGAAGCCATATTGGCGCAATAAAGATTGGATCACGTCCAGATACACCGGCACATCCACCGGCAGGTTTTGGGTCTGGGGCGATAACGTCACCCGCGTCAAGTAATCGGCCAAATTAGGCACCGCCAGTTCCACGTAAGGGCGTAAATACTTTTGCCCCGACAGCGCTTGAATATCAAAATTCTCCTGTTTCTGGGGCGTCTCAGAAAGACTCGCGTCAAAGTAGAACACCCGATATTCTTTCTCATAACTGTAACTATCCGACTTCATTGCCGCCGTGAGCATTACGAACAGCAACAGCAAATCTTTCTTCCAAGCGTATTCGCCCCGCGCACTGGTGTCATTTTCAAACAACCGGGTATAAATCTCGGCGGGTGTCGTGGTGATGCCGATCACCCGCTGGGTCTTCGCCAGATAGCGCAGGGACCAAATATACGACTCGATGAAGTCATCAATGTATTGGCCCAGGTCGGTCCGTTCAAACACATCGGTGGGCTGATGGCGAGCCGCCAGTGCCTCCCGATCCGCCGTGAACAGATCCAAGTTGTTCGTGTCCGCCAATAGAAAATCCTGAAAGTCGCTGGCAATGTGGGCCTTGGTAATATTCGCATGGCTGTCCACATAAATCACCCGAGAGGCCCCAATGTATTCATGACTGCCGGGCCGCAGCTGGCCTTGCAGATCCTGCATGAACCCGTTCAGGTCCAACGACATTTCCATGCCGCCGTAACCGTAATAGTTCCACATTGGAATAGCGTCTTCATCAGTAGACAGGGCCATGACATAGAGCTTGATGCGCTGCTGCATGAACGTCATGAAACCCTCAATGGGCGCGTGCCAATAGAGCTGGAGCAATTGCGGGCCATCGTCACCGGCAATGGCATTGACCGTTTGCGCGATCCGCTGCTGATTAGCGTTCACAAATTTCTGCATGAAATGGCTCCACACCTGGGTGTCGTTGGGATCGTTCAGAAACTCCGTCCGGGTCAGCCGCAAAATGCGGGTCCGAATAATTGCCCGGAAGGCCTCCACCGTCGTGTAATGTTCCGCCGCCTGAATTCTTGCCACGGGTACCGGCCACCTTTCTGACTGTCTGTTGTGTTGCAGACTAATCGTAGCGCAAGAACGACGGCGAAGGAAGGGCGAAAACAGGCGCAGCCGCTGGCGGCCGCGCCTGTTTATGCTACAACGATCCGAACATGATAATCGCCAGCGCCACGAGGAGGAAGACGCCCCGGAGAAAGCTCCCCAGGAAATTCTCCCAATGGGTCTGGAACCGGCGACCACCGCGGCCCAAGAAAGCCCGGCCGAGGGCGACGGCCGCGACCACCGCGGCGTACCCCAATAACCAAAGCAACACTAAATGATCCATCACCATGTCAGTCCTTTCCCCAAACTGAGACGGGATTTTTGTGCGCCGAAAGGCTGTTTTTCCAAATCATTCTACGCACTTATTATAGCGCTTACATAAGTGCTTTGGTGCGTTTTTTGCTTGAGAAAATACAGAATGTCGCCGCCTAAACGGGCTCCGGCCGACAGCGGCTAGGGGATAAGGACGGCACCCAAAACCGGGGTTTGTGCCTTGCCGTCCTTATCCCTACGCCGCTAACCGTCGGCCTGCGCCCTCTCTCTTCCTTCCTCTTCCCCTTTCGCTTATAATGATTAACAAAGACGTTTTTTCGGACGGCCTAAAACAAGCAGCGAGAGAAAGGATGCACCATGTCACCGAATAAAGAAAACTATTTGAAGACAATCTTTGAATTGGAGCACGATCACCAGAAGATCTCCAACAAAAACATTGCCGACATTTTAAACGTGAGCGCCCCCTCGGTCACTGAAATGCTCACCGCGCTGACGAAAGAGGGGCTGGTTTTTCATACCCCTTATAATGAAATCTCGCTGACCGACGCCGGTTTAGCCCGGGCCCGGGAATTGGTCCGCAAACACCGGATCTGGGAAGTGTTCTTAGCCGACAAACTGCACTACGCCATGGCGGATGTGCATCAGGCCGCAGATATTTTGGAACATGCGACCGACGACCGGTTGGCAGATCGGTTGAACGAGTTTCTGGGCCGGCCCAAACGCTGCCCCCATGGCGGCATTATTCCTGGCAATTCGGGCATCGAAGATGACTCGGATATCACCCTGGGCACGCTGGCCCCGGAAGATAGTGCCACCCTGCAGCGGGTGATCGACAATCACGATTTTCTTAAATACTTTGAGGATTTGCAGTTGCGGTTGGGCGAGCGGCTGACCGTCGTGAAGAAAGAACCGTTCAGCGGACCTTTTATTGTGCAAACGAGCGACCGGGCCACCGTGGCGATTTCTGAAAACGCGGCGGGCTACATGTTCGTCACCGACGTGCACTATCACACCAAGACACCAGACCAAAAGACAGAATAATCATTGTGCTAAGGGGGATTACTGCTGATGTCAGAAAAACCAGATCATATTGCTGTTCGCGGGGGCCGGGTGCACAACCTGCGGAATATTGATGTGGACATTCCCTTGAATGCCTTCACCGCCATCGCTGGACTCTCCGGGTCCGGCAAATCGTCGCTGGCCATGGGCATTCTATATGCTGAGGGCTCGCGGCGTTATTTAGACGCCCTGTCAACGTATACCCGCCGGCGAATCAGCCAGGTGGGCCGGGCCGACGTCACCGCTGTGCACCATATCCCAGCAGCCATTGCCCTGCGTCAACGGCCCAACGTGCCTAACGAACGCTCCACCGTGGGCACCATGAGCGAAAGCCTGAACGTGCTGCGGTTGATGTTTTCCCGGATCGCGTCCCATCGCTGTCCCAACGGCCATCAGCTGCCGCCGAGTATTAAGATTGCCCAGGCGGCCGCAGTGACCGGTGAACACATGGGCGAGATCACCTGTCCCATTTGCGGCGTCACGTTTCGGCCGCCTTCCGCCGAGGACTTCGCCTTCAATTCAACGGGCGCTTGTCCCACTTGCGGCGGCACTGGGGTGCTGCGCCAGCTGGTGCCGGAGCGGCTGATTCCGGATCCGACCAAGACCATTGATGAAGGCGCTGTGGCCTCTTGGCGCTTGCCCGGCCGCAACTTTATGCCGGACGTCGCCCGGGCCATCGGCGTGCGCACCGATGTTCCGTTTGATCATTTGACGAAGAAAGAACAGCACACCGTTCTCCATGGGGCGAAAAAAGGCTATCCAGTGGATCTGCCCAGCGCCAACGGACGGGTGTTCCACATGAACAATGCCTTGTTCGAAAACGCCTACAATGCGGTGGAAGACACTGCAGCGAAGGCCACCAACGAGCGTACCTTGGCCCGCTTGGACCGGTTTTACGCAATGACCGTATGCCCGACCTGTCACGGCAGCCGTTTCAATCCCAAGTTGTTCACCGCTTTGATCAACGGCCAAAATATTGCTCAGATCAGTCATCTCACCCTGAGCCAGCTGCAACACTGGAACGATGAACTCGCGGATACATACGATACCGAAATGCGGGCGCTGGTCAAAAATCTCAGCCGAGAGCTGCGCGGATCTTTAAAACCCTTGCTGGATCTCGGTCTGGATTACCTCACCCTGGACCGGGCGGGCAACACCCTGTCGACTGGGGAATTGCAACGGCTCCAGCTGGGCCGCACCCTGCGCAGCGAAACCAACGGCGTCCTCTACGTCTTGGACGAACCCAGTGTTGGCCTGCACCCCGCCAACGTGGCCGGGCTGGTGGGCATCATTCAGAAACTGATTGCCCTGGGCAACACCGTGGTGGTGGTCGATCACGACACGAATCTGCTCAATGCAGCTGACTACATGGTGGAAATGGGCCCCGGGGCCGGCCAAGACGGCGGCACGGTGATCGCCCATGGGTCGCTGAACCAAGTGGCGGCGAGCAAAGCGTCTCATATCGCGCCCTTCTTAACGGGCCAAGCACCGGTGATCGTGCGCCAGCAGACCGCCCCGGACCAGTTAACGGTCCACGGCACGATCCACTTGGCGATCAACGACTACAACAATCTCCATGGGGTCACCATTGATCTGCCTAAGCGCCGGCTGATCGGCATCTCCGGTTTCTCCGGGGCCGGCAAGACGTCGCTGATCCTGGATAGTCTGATCCCCGCGATCAAAGCCCAGCGCAAGCACGAGCCGCTGCCCCGCCAAGTTACGGCATTGACAGCCAAGGGCATCCGCCGTGTCGTCAGCGTGAACTCCGTACCCGTAGGCAAGAATGCCCGCTCCACTGTGGCCACCTATTCCGGTATCTTCGACCATATCCGAGCGCTCTTTGCGCAAACACCCGCGGCCCAGGCCAAGGGCTGGGATGCGGGCCACTTCTCCTACAACACAGAGGGCGGCGTTTGTCCCAACTGCGGCGGTACAGGGACGATTTCTTTGGATATCCAGTACCTGCCGGATATGGTTGAAACCTGCCCAGTTTGCCACGGTAAACGCTATAATCCAGAAACCTTGGCGGTGCAGTGGCATGGCCTGAGCATCGCCGATGTGCTGGATCTGTCGATCCGCGACGCGCTGCCCCTGTTTCAAGACGATCCGGCGATCGCCGCGATTCTGCAGCATCTGGCCGATATGGGACTGGGCTATCTGGTCTTAGGCGAAAGCACCCCGGCCATCTCCGGCGGCGAAGCCCAGCGGCTGAAGCTGGTCACCGAAATGGGCCGCAACCAAAAGAGCAGCCTCTTTGTCTTCGACGAACCCAGTGTCGGCTTGCATCCAGAGGACGTTCGGACCCTGCTCAAAGTATTCGAATCATTGCGGGAACAAGGTGCGACGATTATTTACATCGAACATGATCTGGATATGCTGGCCAACGCCGACTATCTGGTGGATCTTGGTCCCCGGGGCGGCGATGCAGGCGGTAAAATCATCGCGGCCGGCACCCCACAGCAGGTCGCCAAGACGCCAGCCAGTATCACCGGCCGGTATCTCGCGAAGCACCTGCATTAAACTCGGCTATAACCTAAAAGGCACTGCCCACCTGGAATTAATTAATTCCAAGCAGGCAGTGCCTTTTGTATATCTGACTTTATTCGCCCTTGCGGCCGCCGGAATACAGGCTGTCCAAGTGCTGCTGGTACCAATCCAGCCACTGGGCCTCATCGCTGGAATTCGGTGCCCCGTGCTGGTCGATCAAGGTATTGATCAATTCTTCCAGTTCCGCCCGCTTCTCACGAATCAGCGCGGTCTTCTTATCTTCGTGGTTAAAGTAGCTGCTCAGCTGCAGCACTTCATTGATGCTGGCCATGACATAATGGTCATCCCATTGGCTGATCTGATCCAACTCTTCGTTCTGCTGTTCTGCCAGGTAGAAATCCACAAACGCATTCAGTACTTTATCGCTGACTGCCTGTTGTTCCCCATTGTCACTCATCAATTAGGTCCTCCTTAAAATATTCCGAGACGCTCCTAACTTCAGTGTAGGGCGAAAAATGACAGAATTCAAGCGCCCGCACGTGCGCGTCGGTGATCGATCCACGCACCGACGGCAAAGCCGAGGACAGCAGGCAATACCCAGCCGAAACCGGCCTGATACAGCGGCAAAATTTCGCCCCAGTGCAGCAGGACCGCCAACACGGACCAATGCTGCAAGCTCGCCGGCAGCCCCGTGATGACGTTCAGCAGCGCCGGAATCAGGCCGAACATCATTGCCCAGGTATAGGTCCAGCGCTGGGCAGGCAGGAGCGTGCTGGCCAGCGCGGTAAGGATCAGGATGATGGCTAACGGATAGAGCAGGTTCAGCACTGGCATGGACAACGCAATGATGCCATCCAAACCTACGTTAGCAAACACTGCCGGCAGCCCCGCGGCAATGATGGCCCATACACTATAGGAAATCCGGGGAAACAGCTTATGCATGGATTCGCCAAAGGCTGTCACCAGCCCTACCCCAGTCTTCAAACAGGCTAAGGTGATGATGATCGCCAGCAGCCAGCTGCCCAAGCGGCCGAAATAATGTTCGGCCAATTGGGCCAGAATCATCCCGCCGTTGGCTGCCGGGGAGAACGCCCCCCGGGATTGGGCGCCGATGATCGCCAAACCAGCATAGATCACCCCCATCAGGACCATACTGATCACACCGGCGCGAATCGTATTCGCTGCGATCTGCTTCGGTTCCTTGACGCCCAATCCGCGCAGGGTGTCGATGACGACGATACCGAAGGCCAGCGAAGCCAGGGCATCCATGGTGTTATAGCCCTCCACGAAGCCGGTGTTCAACGGATGGCTGACGTATGTCCCCACCGCGGCATGGCCTAACCCGCCCAACGGCCGCAGCAGCGCCGTGAGCATCAAGACGCCTAAAAGGATCAAGAACGTCGGCGTCAGGATCTTACCGACGTACTCCATGATCCGCGACGGCTTGCGGGAGAACCACCAGACGGTGAAGAAGAAGATGACCGAAAAAACGGCCAAAACCAAAGTCTGCTGCCCCGGGGAAACAAAGCGGCGAATGCCCACTTCATAAGAAACCGTTGCCAATCGTGGGGTAGATAATAGCGGCCCAATGACCAAATACAATAATACCGTGAACAAATAGGCAAACGGCCGATTGACGGCCTTCGCCAAACCAAATACCCCATCCGTGCGGGTGATGCCAATGGCCACCACACCCAGCAAGGGCAGCCCGACCCCGGTCAGCAAAAAGCCGAGAACAGCCATTCCCACGTGCGATCCGGCTTGCTGCCCCATAAAGATGGGGAAAATCAAATTGCCCGCGCCAAAAAACATCCCAAACAGCATAATGCCGACAAATCCTAAGTCCCGTCCCCGTAATCTTGGTTTCTCCATACGTTTAACCTCCAATGTTTGGTGATAACTCATTCTACGAAGATGAGCCCTTTTTGACAACTTTTTTGCCGAGTTCGTGGCATAATAGCAGAGTTCACTTTTATTTCAGAAAGGAAGCCTCTGCCCAATGGCTCAGCACCCTAACCACCCGCCCGTTTTCCCGCTCCATGAACAGCTTCCCGCCGCCATGATCCTCGCCGGCGTGGGCGGCTACATGGATGCTTTTTCATACTTATTACATGGCAATGTCTTCTCCAGCCTGCAATCAGGGAACGTCATTTTGCTCGGCATCCACCTTGCCCGGGGGCAATGGGCCAGCAGCGGCCACTATCTGCTGCCCTTAGCCGCTTTCTACCTGGGGGCGTTTTTCATCACCCTGCTCGCCCCCTACGTGCATAAACCCGGGCAGCGGCGCACCCACATCATCGGGGTCAGTATTGAAATCATCATTCTCCTGCTCACTGCCCTGTTTGGCGCCCGCTTGCCGGACACCGTGGTCATCGCGATGATGTCGTTCACCGCCGCGATTCAGCTGAGTGTCTTCCGTAAGATGAAAGGCCAGCCGTATACGACCACCATGACCACCGGCAATATCCAGGCCAGCGCGGCTTATTTGGCTAATGCGGCACTGGGCACCTCCACCTTGGCCGGCCACCGCAGCTGGGACCGGATCGCTGTCGCGCTGGGCTTCGGCCTCGGGGCCTTCCTGTCGGCCAGCTTGGTGCCGCTGCTGGGCCAGCACGCCATCATTGGCGGGGCGGGATTGCTGGTTATCGTGCTGATTCTGCTGCTGCGGGAGAAACCTGAATTGACCGCCTAACGCAAAGAGCGGCCTGCCCAGCCAATATCAATTGGCTGAGCAGGCCGCTTTTGGTATTCCTGAAGCACTTAGGACAAGCCAGCCGCTGTCGCCGGCTGTACCACCGCCTGCGCCAAAGCTGCACTTAACCGAGCCGCACCGGTTTGAATGGCTGCCACGTCTTCACCGGTGAAGTTCAACCGGGCAGCATTTACGACACTCTTCGACGGATACAAATTGCGGGACGGAATATAGGCAATATTTTCATGGGGCAAAACCTCATCTTTAAGCAATTGGCCCATATCCACGTCTGCTGGCCCAGTCAACCAAACGAAGAACCCGCCCTGGGGATCGTTGACCTTGAAGCCCGCCGGCAAATTGCAGCGCAGGGCGTTGACCATCGCGTCTTTCTTCATCTGGTACGTCCGGCGCAGCTGGACCAAGTGGTCATCCAGACTGTTCTCGGCCAGATAATCAGAAACGGCCACCATGGTCATGAAGGGACTCTCTAAGTCCGCCCCATTCTTCAAGTTGGCAATGGCGTCGATCCAACGCTTACCGCCGGATGCCCAGCCCAGGCGCAGCCCCGGAGCCAGGATCTTCGAGAAACTGCCTAAAGAAATGACCCGGTCGTCGGTATCCAGGGATTGCAGCGTTGGCAGCTGTTCGCCGGTGAAACGCAGCCAGCGGTACGGAGAGTCTTCCAAAATGACCACGTCGTACTGCTTAGCTAAGCGCAGCAGTTCCTGCCGCTTCTTCAAGGACATGACGATACCAGTGGGATTCTGAAAATCCGGGATCGTGTAGATCATCTTGACGGGATGGGCCATCAAGACCTTTTGCAACGCATGCATGTCCATACCGTCAGATTGCATCGGAACCTCATAGTAGGTCGGGTCATAGTTATCAAAGGCCCCCAAGGCACCAAAGTAAGTCGGCGCTTCAACGACTAAGCCGTCGCCGGGGTTGATCAGCATCCGGGCCACCAAATCGATGGCTTGCTGCGCGCCCTGGGTCAAAATAATATCATCGGCCTGAGTCGGCGTACCGTCGTCCGTCAAGCGTGCCGCCAGTTGTTCCCGTAATTTTAAGTAACCCCGGTTGTCGTGGTATTGCAATATGTTTTGGGACCCGTCGGTGAAAGCGTGCTGGAAAGCTGCGCCCATGGCCGCGTTGGGGAACAGCGCGGCATCCGGGAACCCGCCGGCAAAGGAGATCAGATTGGCATCGTTGCTGGCCGCAAAGGCGTCGGCGATCCCAGCTTCTCCAGCCTTGATTGTCCGTTCTGCAAATAATTTTGTCATAATCAATGACCTCCTCTAGCGATGGGCTCCGCGGCTCATCTCAATCTCTATGAATAGCATACGGCCAGTGCTATGATTAGTAAAACTCAACTTATTCAATCTTAGATGAATTAAATTCATCATCGGAGGTCATCATGGCAGATTTTGCCTATCAAGTCTTTACCGAAGTTGTTCAACAAAAAACCTTCGTGGCCGCTGCCGCGCGGCTGAACGTCACCCCCAGCGCGGTGAGCCACTCCATTGCCCAGTTGGAAGCGACCCTGGGCTTTCCCCTATTTATCCGGCACCGGACCGGCGTCGAACTGACTCCGGATGGGGCGACCATTCTTCCCGTGATCCAGGATATTTTGAACAAAGAAGCCCAACTGCAGCAAGTCGCGGACAGCATTCAAGGGCTGAATTCCGGACTCGTGCGGTTGGGCGCATTTAGTAGTGTGTGCATCAATTGGCTGCCGGGGATCATTCAAAACTTCAAGAAACGCTATCCCCAGGTCGAGGTCGAAATCTGGCAGGGCACCTTTCCCGAAATTGCCCAGCAGGTGCGCCTAGGCAGTATCGATATCGGCTTCTCCACCCTGCCGGTGGAAGAAAACGTCCAAGTCGAACCGGTGGCGGCGGATACGATCCGGTGTGTCACCCCCGCCGACTTTCAACCCGCCAATGGCCAATTCGTCACCGGCGCGGATATCGCCCACCAGCGCTTCATCCTGCAGCAGGCCGACTACGACGGTGATACGAAGAAAGCCCTGGATCGCTACAACGTTACGCCAAACTCGCTGGCCTATTCCATCGATGACCAGTCGATCCTGTCGATGGTGGAAAGCGGCCTGGGCTTCGGCATTCTGCCGGATCTGGCGTTGCAGAAGCTGGTGGGGAACGTCAATGTGTTTCCGTTCTCCGAAACCTTCCGCCGGACGATCTGCGTGCTGACCCGGAAGGAAACGCCGGCTCCGTCGACTAAGAACTTTCTGACTGCGATCCATACGTACTTAGTGGGGGCATACGGCCAAGATTACTTAGGCCGGGACTAGGACAGATCCTTGGCGGTGGCGGCTTGCCGGCTCATCAGGAAGTAGAACGGGATGGCGACGATCAAAGCGCCTAAGCCGAGCACGGCTTGCAACGCGGTGACTTGGAACAGCAGCCAGATACTGACGGCGACAGCGACGACCGGAATCACCGGTCCCAGCGGCAGCTGGAAACGATCCGCGGCCGTCGCCCGGGTGCGGCGGAAGACCAGCACCGCCAAGCAGGTGGGAATGTATTGGGCAAACCGGGACACGGCACTGATCTGGGCCAGATAACCGAATTGTCCAGACCAGGCGATCAGAATACTGATGCCGATGGAAATGAGAATGGCCACGTACGGCGCATGCTTACTGTTGCGCTTGGCAATCATGCTGGGCATCATGTGGTGTTCGGCCAGCGCCACCCCGGAACGCGGGGTGACGTAGCTGGAAGCCACCAAGAAACCGCCCGTGGACAGCAGCGTACCCGCCGCGACCAAAGAATTACCGAAGCCGCCGGCAAACTTGGCAAAAGCGGTTTGAATCGGCGCAGTCGTGTGCCCCAAGGCGCTGGCGCCCAGGACACCCGTGCAGACGGTTTGAATTAATAAGTAGAACGCCAAGACGATTCCGACCATGATCAGCAGGGCCCGGGGCAGGTTCTTCTTTGGATTCTTCATATCCCCTGCGGCCACAACGACCCGTTCAAATCCGGCAAAGGCGTAGAACATCGTGACGGCTGCAGCTCCGAAATGACCAGCGGTATAGTGACCGTGGGGGAAAAGCGGTGTGAAGTTGCCGCCGTGAATGAAGAAAATGCCCATGGTGACAAATAGCAGCAGCGGGATCAGTTTGGACAGCGTGACGATATTGTTCACGATTTTGGACACTTTGACCCCGGCGATGTTCATCAGCGCCATCAGCCCCAGCAGCACCGTCACGGTGATATTCTTCGCCCAGATATTGGCCAGCGCCGGGAACGTCGCCCCCAATGCGGTGGCGAAGGCCACCGCCATCGTGGCTTCCGCGATGATCTGGATCGCCCAAGTGACGAAGCCGACTTCGAATCCCACGAAGTCGCCAAAGGCATCCTTGGCATATAAGTACGGCCCGCCATCCTCATCATAATAGGTGGCGGCTTGCGCAAAACACATGGCAATACTGATTGCCAGCAGCGCATCAAAGATGAGAGAAAAGATACCGGCCGTGCCCATCAGTGACGCAACCTGATTAGGGAGCAGAAAAATACCAGAACCAATAATGCCATTGATGCCTAAGAGAATGATGCTAATGAGCCCCAACTGGGCACCTTTTTCGCCATGCGTTTCCATACTGCCAACCGCCTTCTTATCAGCTATTTGTCATACGGATTTAATAGTACGGTATGGCGTGCCGGCAGTCAATAAACAAATGCGAATAAACGGCATGATTTTGTTTGTAAATCAGTTAATGTTCGGTTTTGGCAATTACAGTTTCTGGGTTTCGTCTATCCCGCTGCCAAGGTATAATGAAGACAAGCAGTTTTATAGGGAGAGGGGCATATACCCATGTGGGCATCATGGAACTGGCTGGGCGTCGCATGCTGGACGCTGGCCGTCATCATCTTGATTTTCGCTGTACACAATATCCGTAAACGCCGATTAAAAATGCTGGTTACCCAACGGCGGCATTTTTCGGCCGCTAATTTCGGTCTGGACTTGCTGCTGATCGTCATCGTCGCCGCCAGTTTCGGCACGATGATCTACGCGACTTTCTTACACACCGACACCATTGCGGACAGCAGTGCCATTCAGTTGGACTACCGCTACCGGCCGCTGGTGATGCAAACCAGAGGCGACCAGGGCTACCTGGTGCGGGTGCACAACGGCAGCGGCCATACCCCGATCCAAACGTATACGTATTGGACGGAAGGCTCCAAGTACCAGATCAACAGCCGAGATGCAACGATCTCCACGGGGAAGAAAATCGTGCCAGCAGAAGCCGCCGCATATCCTTGGCCGACGAAGTCCATGGAGCGGATGGAAAATAACACGCGGTCATCCTTTGTCGCGGTAATCAAAGCAACGTACAAGAACACGCCATTCAACGGCCTGGGCATGCACGCCGGCCGGGCAGCAAGCTACCACGAAATTATCCGGATCCCGAGCGATTTGTTCGTTTATATTGATAATCCGGCGACGAAGTAACGCCTTCGGTGCCACAACGACTCGTTTCGGCGGGTCGTTTTTTTGGCCTAATATTTTTTCCCAAACCGGCCTACCCCCTGTTCTCATTTTCAACCGGCCAGCGTGCCAACTCAGCTCGCAAGTACCGCAGTATGTCTTGCTTGTCGGTCCACCCATCTCTATGTTGTGTGCTATAAAAAAGTAAGCACAACATGTTGTACTTTCGACCCGGACGGCCTATACTTAAAAGTACGCAAACAAAGAACTGCTTGGAGGGATTCACATGAGTGAAGTCGTAATTTATACCCGTAACGGCTGTATGCAATGCCGGATGACTGAACGCTACTTAAAGGAACATAACGTACCTTTTGAAGAACGAAACATTAACGACGAGCCCCAATATATTGATCAATTGAAGGCTCAAGGCTTCCGTTCCCTGCCCGTCGTCATGGCCAAAGATGCTGACCCCATCATGGGTTTCCGGCCGGACTCCTTGAAGGCGCTGGTCGGCTAATCGGTGTACAATGGATGGATGCGCCTCATCCGGAGACAACATCAAGGTGCAGTTGCATCTTGGTGTTTTTTTTCGCCAATTTTTCCCTAAGCACTCGTAGAAAGGACAGTGGTGGCCCATGTCACTTAAGGACTTGGACATTAAAGAGGTTTCGTATTTCAAACTGAACAACGAGGTGAACCGGCCGGTGGACGGCAAGATTCCCTTGAACAAGGATAAGGAAGCCTTGGCGGCGTTTCTTGACGAAAACGTCAAACCGAACTTGAAGCACTTTGACTCGATTTTGGCTAAAATCGACTACTTAGTGGCCAATGACTACTTAGAAGAAGGCTTCATCGACAAGTATCCCCGCCAATTCATCAGCGACTTGTACCAACGGCTGGTGGATAACCACTTCCAGTTCCAGTCCTTCATGGCCGCTTACAAGTTCTACAACCAGTATGCGATGAAGACCAACGACAGTGCCGAATACTTGGAAAACATCGAGGAACGGGTCCTGTTTAACGCCCTTTATTTCGCCGATGGCGACCAGACACTGGCGACGAACATCGCCGACGAAGTCATTAATCAGCGCTACCAACCGGCGACCCCTTCTTTCTTGAATGCGGGCCGCGCGCGGCGGGGTGAATTTGTGTCCTGTTTCTTGATCCAGCTCACCGACGATATGAACAGTATCGGCCGGGGCATTAACTCCGCCCTGCAACTATCCCGGATCGGCGGCGGGGTCGGTATCGCCCTCTCCAACCTGCGGGAAGCCGGCGCGCCGATCAAGGGTATCGAGGGGGCTTCCAGCGGTGTCTTGCCGGTTATGAAGCTGCTGGAAGACAGCTTTTCTTACAGCAATCAGCTGGGCCAGCGGCAGGGCGCCGGGGCGGTCTATTTGAATGTCTTCCATCCCGACATCATCCGCTTCCTGTCGGCGAAGAAGGAAAATGCTGACGAAAAGATTCGGGTCAAGACCCTGAGTCTGGGCGTGGTCGTCCCGGATAAGTACTACGAACTGGTGCGCAACAACGAGCCGATGTATCTCTTCTCCCCATATTCTGTGGAACGTTACTACGGCAAGCCGTTTGCTTACGTGGATATCACCAAGGAATATGACAACATGGTAGCCAATCCCGACATCAAGAAGTACAAGATCCAAGCCCGGGACCTGGAGAACGAGATTTCTAAGCTGCAACAGGAGTCCGGCTATCCGTATATCTTGAATGTCGATACCGCCAACCGGGACAATCCCATTGACGGTAAGATCGTGATGTCCAACCTCTGCTCCGAGATTCAGCAGGTGCAAGTTCCGGCGCAGATCGGCGACGACCAAGAATATACCAAGATGGGCGTCGACGTCAGCTGCAATCTGGGCTCCACCAATATCTTGAACTTGATGCACTCCCCGGATTTTGGCCACTCCGTGCGGGTAATGACCCGGGCCTTGACGTATATCACCGACCACTCCAACATCGTGGCCGTCCCGACCGTGGCCCACGGCAATAAGCTGAGCCACTCCATCGGTCTTGGGGCCATGGGGCTGCATACCTTCTTGGCTGTCAACCACATGCACTACGGTTCTAAGGAAGCCCTGGATTTTGTCAGCACCTACTTCATGCTGCTGAACTACTGGACCTTGGTAGAATCCAACAACATCGCCAAGGAACACCACGAATCCTTCCACAACTTTGAGAAATCCAAGTACGCTGACGGCACCTACTTCGATAAGTACATCGACCACAGCTTTGCCCCCAAGACGGCGAAGGTGCAGGCGTTATTCAAGGATATTTTCGTCCCGGCGACAGCTGATTGGGCCGCGCTGCGGGACAATATTCAAAAATACGGTCTGTACCACCAGAACCGGCTGGCCGTTGCCCCCACTGGCTCGATTTCGTACATCAACGATACCAGCGCGTCCTTGCATCCGATCACCCGCTTAGTCGAGGAACGGACCGAGAAGAAGAACGGCAAGCTCTACTTCCCGGCGCCGCATTTGAGCAACGATACGATGCCTTATTACACGTCGGCCTATGATACCGACATGCGCAAAGTCATTGACACGTATGCCGCGGCGCAGCAGCATGTCGACCAGGGGATGAGCTTGACCTTGTTCCTGCGCTCGACCATGCCCGAGGGGTTGTACGACTGGAAGCACGAGCCGGAACAAACCACCCGGGACTTGAGCATTCTGCGCAACTACGCGTATTATAAGGGTATCAAGTCGCTGTACTACGTCCGTACGTTCACGGACAATTCGCAAGAGATTGGCAGCAATGACTGCGAATCGTGCATTATCTAAAGGAGCCCGAAATGTCTGACACAAGCACTCACTACTACAAAGCCATTAACTGGAACGCTGTTGAGGATCAGATCGATAAATCGACCTGGGAGAAATTAACCGAGCAGTTCTGGCTCGATACCCGGATCCCCTTGTCCAACGATCTGGACGATTGGCGCACCTTGTCACCCATGGAGCACACCCTGGTGGGTCACGTCTTTGGCGGACTGACCTTGCTGGATACGCTGCAATCCCAAGACGGGATCGACCAGCTGCGCAAGGATATCCGTACCCCCCAAGAACTCGCGGTGTTCAACAACATCCAGTTCATGGAGTCCGTCCACGCCAAGAGTTATTCTTCCATTTTCAGCACGCTGAATACGGCGGAAGAAATTGACGAGATCTTCACTTGGACCAACGGCAATCCATATCTGCAAAAAAAGGCCCGCACGGTCAACGAAATCTACCAAAACGGCACGCCGCTGGAGAAAAAGGTCGCCAGTGTTTTCTTGGAAACCTTCCTGTTCTATTCAGGTTTCTACACCCCCCTGTATTACCTGGGGAACAACAAACTGGCTAACGTCGCCGAAATCATCAAGCTGATCATCCGGGACGAATCCGTCCACGGCACTTATATCGGCTACAAGTTCCAGCTGGCCTTCAATGAGCTGAGCGAGGACGAACAGGGCCGCTTCAAGGACTGGATGTACGATCTGCTCTACGACCTGTACGACAACGAAGAGAAATACACCGAGATGCTGTACGGCGACATTGGCTGGGTGGACGAAGTGGAGACCTTCCTGCGCTACAACGCCAACAAAGCGCTGATGAACCTGGGCCAAGAACCCCTCTTCCCCGACACCGCCGACGACGTGAACCCCATCGTCATGAATGGTATCTCCACCGGAACCGCCAACCATGATTTCTTCTCCCAGGTTGGGAATGGGTACCTGTTGGGCCATGTGGAAGCAATGAGTGATTCAGACTATGATATCGGTCGGCCGAAGAAGGACGACAAGAAGTAGACTTTAGCAAGAAATGGAAACCGGGTACTGCCGCTGTGAATTGGCTGCGGTATCCGGTTTTTGTTTTTCATGAGCGTGACATGTTGAATCGTAATTCTTCTGCCAAATTTCCCCCGAATTACTGAAGCGTACTTCAATTAAATCCAGAATTACCAATTGAGGGAAGTATGTTTCATCAACTGGCTATTTTAAAAAAATTTGAAGTACACTTCACTAAATTATCAAAAGAGAAACAAAATCGGGTATCACGACGAACAAAACGCCGCGATACCCGATTATTCAATCCCTTGCTAAAAGTCCAGATAGAAATAGATGTCCTGTTTCCCCTCCTGCTGCGTGTGGCCATACCCGCGGGTATTCAACCCGCCGATCTGGAACCCGGCAGCGAGATAGAACCGGCAAGCGTCGATATTGTTGTCTTGACCAACCGTGTAGATCCCCGCGTACCCGCGCTGTTTAGCCGCGGGCGCAGCCTCCTGAATCAGCCGGCGGGCAATACCTTGGTGGCGATAGGCGGCATTCACCTTCAAGTCGTCCAAGTACAGATACTTGAAGAACGCCTCTTGATAGGTGGCCAGACCGACGGGTTTGTTTTGGTCGAAGGCGCCCAGCGCAAAGCCGTTCTTGGCAATCTCCGCAAACTGGTAATGTTCATCGGGAAAGGTTTGCGTGGCGGCCGAGTCAGTTTCTTCAAACCGAGCATGCCAGGCCGCGGCATCCCGCGTGACGATCATCCGCCCGTGCAAAGCAAAGGGCTCATTGGGCAGTTGCAGCGCTGGTGTGTCTTGGGCGGTCAACTGACGAATTTCTATTTTCTTATTTTCCGGCATAACCAATCACCATCGCAATCACTAGAATAATCAACACGATCGTCGTGATTGCGACATACAAAGTGTCACGCTCCACGGCGAACGCGTAAATCGACACCACGACCCGCAGAACGGGGGTCAGGATCAGCAGGAACAACCCCAGCATAATAATAGCAAAGGGCTTGAACTGCATCACGCCAGCAAACATCGCCCGGAAACCCAAGGGTACCGTATCACCGGGATAGCCGCTGCCGCCTTCAATGAACAGCGCGGCTAAGCCGATGACGATCACGATGGCGGAGACGATGACCCCGATGCGCAGAATCTGCCCGATGAGGCGTTCGACCTCGTTCATTTCTTTTTTGCGTTCTGCCATCAGATGGTCACCCCGAATCCTTTAAGCGCCATTTGCAGACCCATATAGATCAAAATGGGGATAAAAATCATCCGAATGACCCGCGGCCGCAAGTGCTGCATGATTCGCGTGCCAATCGTGGCCCCCACAAGAATACCGATCGCTAAAGGCGCAGCAATCTGGGGTTGAATCGATCCATTGAAGAAATAGACCGTTGCACTGGCCGCGGCGGTGACCCCCATCATCAGATTGGAAGTGGCGCTGGACGGTTTCAAGGGCATCTTCATGATCGTATCCATGGCAATGACTTTGAACGCCCCGCTGCCGATGCCCAGCAGACCCGAAGCAACGCCGGCCCCGTACATCATGGCGAACCCGCCGGGAACGTTTTTCACTTCATAATCCACATTCTTATGCTCGATAATGTCCCGATAGCTGCCGTTCAAGTTTAGTCTTTCTGACCACTTGTCCGGCTGAACCGGCTGATACCGCTCATCGGCCGTCCCCCGCAATTTGCGGATCATGTTCGTGCTGGAATAAATCAGCAGTAAACCGAAGAATACGTACAGCAGCGCATGGGGAATGACCCCGGTAAGCAGCGCGCCGGTGATCGCCCCAATGGTCGTGGCAATTTCTAGAAACATGGCGACCCGCAAATTGAGCAGATCATCCTTGATATACGCGATCGTTGCCCCAGAACTGGTGGCGATGACCGCGATGATACTGGCCCCAATGGCGTACTTAATGTCGATGCCCATCATGATCGTCAAAACCGGGGTGATGATCATCCCGCCGCCGATCCCGAGGATGGCCCCAAAAATACCAGCGAGCAGGCCGACGGCGGCCAATTCAATGACTTGTTGGACAACCATCGGCTAATCCTCCGTGGTCTTCTTGGCACGCGTCCGGGCAGCCGGCGTCTTTTTGGCGGTGGTTGTCTTTTTCGCTGGAGCCTTCTTCGCCGCGGTGGTACTGCGGGTCGTGGTCTTCTTGGCTGGCGCTTTCTTCGCCGCGGTGGTACTGCGGGTCGCGGCCTTTTTGGCTGGCGCCTTCTTGCGTGCGGTCGTCTTCTTCGCCGGACTCTTCCGGGTTGTCGTTCGCCGCTTCGGCGCCGGCTTCGCGGCTGCCTGTTTCGCCGCTTCGGCCTTCTCCGCCGCGGCTTTTTCTTCTGGCGTCGGGTGCTCAACTGTTTGTAAGAAATCCCACTTTTCCTGGGCCGCTTGAATGATTTGGGCCCGCACCTGATCCTGGTCACTCAAGAAGGTATCCACCGGCGCAATTTCATCGATGCGCAAATGGGAGACATTAATATCCTCCGACTCCACGATCAGGTAGACATTCACCGCCGCCGTCGCGTCCAAATCGAAGAACTGATAGAGCTTGTTGCTGTCAGCCAAGGGCAAGTTAATGACGTTCGTCTCCAAGCGAAAAGCCACTGGCACCTCCGTAGCGATATCGAGATTGGCTTGGGTCATTTCATTCGCCGCCACACTCGCCTCGAAGTTGTCAAGCAGCTCACCGAGGGCCGCGGCCAAACCGTCCTTCTTGATCTCCGCCGGCGTCTTCGTCAGCGTGATGGTGCGAATCTGTTCAGCGGGCACCATGTCCACGATTTTTTGTACTTGAATTTCCACGAGAAGTTCTCCTTTGCTTTCTACTTATTCCCCCATGGTACCACAGGGAGAAAGGCAAGAGAAAAGCGCCTGAGCAAACCAAATAATCACACAGGCACCAAATCCATAATGGCTTGGCTGACCAGCGTCGGCTTTTCCCAGTGAATATAGTGATAACTGCCGCCAGTAATCACCCGGGAACGCGGATTAGCCGTCATATATTCCGATCGAGCCATCTCAGCTGCCCGGTAGGCTTCAGTCACGATAACCGTCGGGATAGTGACCGGCAGTGTCAATGATGTTCGCGACCAAGAAAAACTATTCATTGCCTGGGTCAGCCGTTGGATATCAACCGGCTTCAGCCGGGCAATACTGTGGGTGTAGGATTGCCAAAGACGCTGTGCGGCTTCGTCTGGAAACTCCCGTTGACTATGCCCGCGCAGCCACGCTTCCATTTGGTCTTGGGTCCAATTAGCTTGGGCCGTTGCGGCCTGCTGATAGGGTGCTGTCTGGGGCGGATTCAAAACAATCTCTCGCGTTGTCGGCTCAATACCAACAAACCCAGCAACATTTTTCAGCTGTTCCGCCATCACCAACGCATAAACACCGCCAAGACTATGGGCGACGAGAATGACGCCCGCTGCCGCCTGAGTATGTATAATGTCAGCGATTGCCCGGGCTTCGTCGGTCAAGGTATAGTCCTTCACGGCTGTCCCGCTGTATCCCGTGTTCAGATAATCCACAGTCAGCCAATTGACGCTGGCCGGCAGCTGGGTAATCACATTATGATAGGTCGCCAAGGTGTCGAACTGCCCAGCGCCGCTGAGAAAGACCACCAACGGCCCGTCATCACTGATGTTGGTAGAAATCTGAAAACGTCCTAGTGCTGTCTCAATCATCTTGTTGATCGCCATGCGCATCCATCTCCACTACTCGTTAGTATGCTCTCAGTGTACCGTAAACGCGGTTGACGTTGGGAATAAATTCTAACATACTGAATAGCATCCCTAAGAAAGCTGAGTATTTCTCATGTCACCAAAAATCATCCCCATCACCAGTGACGACTTTGAATTCGTCGAAGATCAGCTGGACGACTACAATATTAAAAGCAAACCGCTCACCCAGCCCAAGCCGTTTGTCGGCTGGCGTTACGCGATCAAAGACGGCGACCAGATCATCGCCGGCATTATGGGCTATTCGTCCTACTACCGGATTGGCTACCTGGATACGCTGTGGGTTGATCCGCGCTATCGCCGGCAGGGTCTGGGGCGGGCTTTGCTGCAACAAATCGAACACGATCTGCACGACTATGGCTGCCAGGTCATCCATCTGGAAACATTTGATTTCCAAGGACCAGAGTTTTACGAAGCCAATGGCTATACCCAGTTTGGCGACTTGTACTACCCGAACGCTGACCTGCACGAGTTGTATTTTCAAAAGACCTTTGCTGAGTAGCCAAAAATCCGCCCGACAATTCCGTTTAGGTGAAATTGTCGGGCGGATTTTTGATTGCCTGGATAACTCAGCGAATGCCTGAATGCCGCCGCAAAATAGTAATGCGAATTTCATCCACAATAATCACGCCGATGGTGATGACTTCAACAAGGCAAAAGAGCAATAAGAGATAATAGATCGAACCAATACACTCCAAAACAAAGATGGTGATGCCCAAAACGATAGCAATCACAATACGCAACCGTAATTGAAACGCCCGTTGCCGTAAAATGCGCAAGGTTGCGGCCGAAATGGGAGCGGCCTGCCAATGCGCCAGGTCATTGCGCAGCTTAGCCGTTGTTTCTGCTTCACTCACGCCCGGCTTAGTCTTCGGGATACTCTGCTGAATGAGTTGTACATGAGATTCTGCTTCCTGGATCATGATAGTCCCTCCCCGTTTGCCCTTGAGATTACCACGGTCTTGGCCGCCAGTCCAGTTTTTATGCCAGCGTTACCACTTGATCAAATAGGTCTTTATTTTGCGCATGCAGCTGATGGGTAACGAAAATCACCGTCAGCCCTTGTTGTTTAAGGAAGCTGTCCTCAACCTTCAATGCACTAGCGGTATCCAAGCTGCTGGTGCCCTCGTCGATCAGCATGATGTGCCGCTGGCGCAGAATTCCCCGGGCCAGCGCCAACCGCTGCCGCTGACCGCCGGAGAATAATCGGCCGTCTTCGCCCACCGGGGTCGCCAAGCCTTGGGGCAGCTGCTGGACAAAATCGCCTAAGTCAGCCTGGCGTAATGCCGTCATGATCTGCTCATCGGAGAAAGTTTGGCCTAATGCCAAGTTGTCGCGCACGGTTCCGTTGAAGACGTAGGGCGACTGGTCAATATACAGCACATTATCGCGCAGCGACCGGCCGGCAATTTGCTTCAGCGGGACGCCGGCGACTGTCACTGTGCCTTGATAATCCGGCAGTTTGCCGTTCAGAATGTTCAGCAGTGTGGATTTGCCGACTCCGGAGGGCCCGGTAATGGCCACTTTGGTCCCGGGTGCCACCGTGAGCGAAAGGGGCTGTAAGGCCGGCTTGCTGGTGTGGGGATACTGATAACTCAACTGGGCAAGGGCAATCGATTGGGCCTGGTCGGCGGGAATAGTTCTCTTTTCTGCCGATTGATTGTCTGCTTGGGCCGCATACTTGGCGAATAACGGCTGGACAGCCTTCATTTGGGCGGCCAGCGGACCAAGGTTAGCCATACTGTTCAGAAGATTGAAGGATAGATTCCCCGTGGCCATGATTGCCCCGACTGAGGTGAGCCGCCACAGGACCAAGAGGCCAGTCCAAGCACTGATTCCCACTTGACTCACAATACTGGCCAAACCGGCGATCGACCCCATCCCGGCCTTCACCGTGTTCTGTTTCACCCGCAGTCCGGCGATTTTCCGCGCACTACCGGCAATCTGATCAACCAATCGTTGCTGCAGATTCAGAGCGAACAACGTATCGAAGCCTTGGAGAAACGACTGCACCTGGTTGAGAAAGTTTTCGTTGCCGTGGGTCACCGCCATATTGGTCTGCTTCATCGGTTTGGCCAATAATTGCGGGGCACTATACGTGATCAATCCCAACAGAATAGAGACAATGACCAGCGACCAATGGAACTGAATAAGCGCCGCCACGGTGAACCCAGTGTCGCAAACAAACTGCACAATATAGAAATAACCTTGAAAGCCCTGGTCTTCAATCATTGTAATATCATTGGTCAGCCACGACCCATAGGTGCCGGTATCGTGCCGGTGAAAATATGCATAATCACCATGAGTGATATTACGGGTGATCGTCAACCGCAGGTCCAAACTCATTTTCTGCACCAATACCCCTTCCAGGTACATCGTGCCGAATAAGAAAATGGACAAAACGAGAAATAACCCAATATCGATGCCGGTCCAAAATAGAAATCGTGACATACTCTTGGCGACCAAACCGTCAAGCACATAGGCATTAACTACCCCGTGAAAAACACGCAGCGCAGAACAGATAATGAGTAAAACCGTAACCGATAGTGTTAATCCGGTATGTTTCAAAAAGTATTGACGCATTGCCGTCCCCTTCTTTCCTTTGATCAATCACACTGTACCAAGGAGGCGGCAGCTCTTCTCAGCCGCTTGCATATCTGCAAGTCAGCTTGCTATACTGGGGCCAATATCAGGAAAGGCGGCGGCAGCGATGCCTTATGGGACTTTGATTCGCCAAATTCGCCAAGCCAAACACATTCGATTGGCCGATCTCGCCGATGAGCAGCTTTCTGAAGCACTGCTCTCCCGCTTCGAACGGGGTCAGACCGACATCACGCTGACCAAGTTTTTACACCTGCTGCATCGGCTGCATGTGACCCCGGAAGAATTCGTCTTGCTGGCTGATCAACCCCGGCGTATTGGACCAGATTTTTTTGGCCATTTTTCTGACTTCTACTTCCGGATCGATGCCAGCGGTCACATGGAAAATAAAGAAAAAGCGCTGCTGCGGGCGCAAAATCTCGTCACCGTGACTGCTCAAGACTATCGGACGGCGCCCACCCGCTGGCACCTGCTCAACTGGCGCGGCGCGCAGATCCATTTGCAGCGCGCGAAACACAACTTGGATATGCCCGATACCGCCGTGATCGATCTGACGCCCGTACAGGAGTATTTGTTGAATCTGGACATGTGGACGGCGGTGGATATGCAGGTTTATGCCTTCTTTCTCAGCGAATTGGCGGATGACGCCAACCATCTGATCCTGCAAGCGGCAGCGAAGCACATTCCAGAGCGGATGCTGGATTCGTCCTGGCAAAGAATTTTATTTCCTGCGGGTGAAAGCCAATTCATGGCGTTTATGGTGCATGGCAAGATGGCCTATGCGCGGGATACCTTGGCAATTTTAGAGCAGATCACGGCTAGATCACCCAACGCCATGGACGGTCAGGTCCACCTCATCTTTCTCACCGGCTGGCTGGCCTTCGTGACTGGTTCTGACCAGACCGCGGGCCGGCAGAAAATGGATCAAGCCATTTCGATCTTCACCATCTTAGACCACAGACTCGAAGCCAGCCGGTACCGGCAGCTCAAAGAACAGATCACCGGCGCTGACCCAACGCCTATCCTGCCGGATATCTGGCTATAGAAAAGGACCGGCCGTCCCGCGATTGCGGAACGCCGGCCCTTTTTGGCTAGGACGCGTTAAATCGAATTACTTATTTTCTTGAATGGTTTTTTCCGTCTTCGTCTGCAAATCCTTCAACCCAGCTGTGGGGTCGGACTTGTTGGTAACTGTGCGGTCGACGAATTCCAACAAGTTGTTCCGGAATTCACCGTAACCGGCAAAGATGGTGGAAGCGAATGAATAATCATTGGCTTCCGCAGCGGCCTTGAACTGCGGTACTTTCTTCAAGTAGTTCTGGTAAATGTCGCTCTTGACGCCGCTCTTGGTGACTGGCGTGTAGCCGGAATCAACGGCCCATTGGGCGGTGTTGTCCGTCTTCATCAAGAACTTCATGAACGCCCAAGCGCCATCTTGCTGGGCCTTGGATGCACCCTTGAAGACAACGTTGACGTTGCCGGCCAGCGCCGACGTGGACTTGCCGTTATAGGTGGGCACCAGCGCGGTGTTCCAGTGCAGCGTCTTGGGGGCCTGCTGCAACAGGGCTGGGATGGTGGCAGAAGAACCGATACCGAAGACGGTCTTGCTGGCTGCGAATGGATAGGAGAAGTACTTGTCTTCCTGGGCCGTGCGGGCGTAACCCTTGTTGATCAGGTCCATGATCGTATTCTCCGCGGCCACGGTCTTCGGGTTGTCCATATTGACCTTCAGCTTCGGGGTGACGAACTGGCTGCCGGCGGCATAGGCCATACCTTCCAGTTCCATATCGTAACTGCTGTCGAAGATCAAGGTGTAGAGCTTGTCTTTCTTCAGCGTATCGCCGTAGGAAGCCAATTGTTCCCACGTCTTCGGTACTTGCAGGTTATATTTCTTTAACAGGTCTTCATTGTAAAAAAGTACCCGGGTGGACAGGGAGTACGGGGTCGCATATTGCTTACCCTGATACGTCCCAGTGGCCCAGAAAGCGGGCACAATATCCTTCTTCTCAGACGCGGACAGCTTGTTGGGGCCAGAATTGACCTCGCTGTCCAGCGGCAGAAGAAGATCACTCTTAACATAATCACCAATGTTCGTGTACGGGGCCTGGGCCATGGTCGGCAAGGTCTTGGACTTGGCGGCGGCCATGATCTTTTGCTGCAGGGCATCGTAGGAGCCCTGGGAGGTCGCGACGACTTTATACTTGGTCTGCGACTTGTTGAACTTATCAATGAGCTTTTGCTGTGCCTTATCCCAGCTGCCGGTCATCCGGTGCCAGTATGTGATCGTAATCGGCTTGCTGCTCTTTGCACTGCTGCTACTGCTGGAATTACTATTGCTGGTACTGCAGCCGCCTAATACAAGAATTGCGGCCAGCGCGAGTGTCGTGACAAGCGCAAGAAGCTTAGTTTTCTTCATAATGTATGTCCCTCATTTTCCTTTTGCTGACGAATGCCAATGAACGACAATGGAAGCCATTCGCCGTTGATTTGTCCCTAGCCAAGACATCTTCATTATGCAATACATTCCAGAAAGCGTCAACGAAACTGTCCGGTAATATCCGAACATTACAGGTGGGATAGCCATGTAAGCGCTGGCAATGTTCGGATTTTACCTGCCCACTTCCTGATCTAGCCAACTTTCGCTCAAATCAGCTTGGGGGCCTGGGGATTATGGTATCCCTCAATAATAATGTCCCGCCACATCAGGAAGCGTTCGACTACCACTGGCTGATCCAAAATACGAAAAATACTGATTGCCTGATCGCACATTTCTTTACCCTGGTCGTAATCTTCCGCGTACATCACGTACCAGCCCCGCTGGAAGCGCAGTGTGGTGGCTTCCATCAATTCGCCCGTGTTGCGCACCAAGTCAGCCTGCTGGTCCAGACATTCCTTAGCCCAGGGCCGGTGACCAAATTGGATAAAGGTGCGAAAGGCGCTGGCTAAAATATTCAGCCGCAGTTTATACACCAGGGGCAGCGGCGCCTCCTTGGCGGATGCCGCCAGCGCAGTGCCCAGAAGTTGATGGGTAGTGGCCGGTTCTAAGAAGCCTTGGAATAGTTGGAAAATCACCAGCTCAAAACTGCCCCAGTTCTCAATCCCGTACAGATAACTGACCACCGGCCGGGTCATTTGGCGAAACTGCGTCATCAGCGTCGCGGTGTCATCGGTTCTACCTTGGATGTTGCTTTCGACATTCGCCCGGCTGATCGCGACAAAAATGGCCAACAGCTGGCCCCAGCGAGTGGTCTGGTCCAAGCTGGCAGCGAGTTTATCCAGCGCCGCCAAGTCGGCGGCCGTCTCCTGCCCCTCGTGGCCGGCAATCACTTGCCAGACTTGATTCAACGGTAGTGGATAATCCGCCGTGATATAGAATCCCCGCAACATATCCATCTTAACCGCTGGCACTACGCCGCGCTTGGTGGCCCGCAAGAAGAGGAATTCTTCAAACGGCACATTGATCCGGCTGAGCAGATGCTCCAGCCGGTCGAAACTGATCCGCGTCTCGCCCCGTTCAAACTTGCCGATGAACGCCACGCTGTTCATCTTATCCGCCAGCTGCTGCAGTGTGATTCCCCGATCCTGCCGCAGTTGGCGAAATAATGTCCCTTCCAGAGCCATTGTGGTCACCTTTTTTCTCATATAGTGTCATTTCAGCCACTGCCCATTCTCTCACCGGTACGCTGAAGGTACAAGATGCACCGAGAAAGGATATGAGCCCTATGCACGAATATCGCATCAACCGCGGCTACCGGGCGCTGATCAATGCCAGCTTGTTGAACGGCATCGGCAACGCCCTTTACAACATCGTTTTTGTCATCTATGCCAGCACCTTGCCCTTCAAGACCTTGGCTGTTTCCCTGGCCAGCTTTGCCACGCTGATTCCCACCTTATTGATGCTGGTCACCGGCTTCTGGGCGGACCGGGCGGCGCAAAAAACCGGGCGGATGATCATCGCCCGGGTCTTGCAATTTGGTCTCTTTCTGCTGTTAGCGCTGCTGATTCAGCAACCGGGCAGCCTCCTGATTTTTCTGATACTGCTAGCCATCAACGTGGTATCCGATATTCTTGGCCAATACGCCAACAGCCTGGAGCTGCCAATCTTCCGTCACCTCATCGCAGATACTGAGCTGAATAGTGCGATGGGCTTCCAAAGTGCTACGCAAACCACGATTGCCCTGATCTTCCAAGGCGTCGGGGCTTGGGCGATCGTGCTCCTGCAGCATAACTTTGCGTTGTTCGGAGTGATCAACGCCGTCACCTTCCTCGCCGCCGCCTTGGTCATTGCCCAGCACCGCCAGCTGCTGCGGTCCGCCGAGCCCAAACCCAGTACTGCCCGGGCGCAAACGTTCCACGCCAGTTGGCAGGTCCTGCGGGAGACAGTCCGCACCAGCCCGTTCATCGGCTTGAGCCTGATCCTCGCCTTCCTCGCTAACGGCCTGGCGACCAGCATCGACGGTTTGCAAAACGTCACCCTCCTGCGCCAGCCGCACTATTGGCTGGGCAACTACGGCAATACGATCGCGCTGCTCAGCATCGTCTTTTCCCTGGGCCTGATTGCCGGTGCACTCTTCAGTCAGGATTTTTGTCAGCACCTCAGCCTGCTCACACTGATCAGCCTGGTCCTCTTGGGGGCGGTCCTGCTGGGCGTCAGCTTCCTGCTCAACTGGGGTATCTGGGCGGCGCTGTTCCTGAATTTTGCCATGGCCTACCTGCTGGGCAAAATCAATCCCCGCTTCAGCAGCATCATGCTGTTGACGGTCGATGCCGACCATCTTGGCGCCGCCATGGGGGCCATGGTCACCGTCGTGATGCTCGGCGCACCCCTGGGTCAAGCCGTTTTTCTCGGTATTGCCAACGCGGCCGGCCCGGCACTGAGTTGGGCGATCTTCGCCCTCTGCTCTGGGCTGGTGAGTATCGTGGCTCTTATTTTCAGCCGGCGGGTGAGTGATCCGTCACTGACCATGCAGCCCGATACACTTTAGGTAAGAAAGGCCAATGGCCCGCCGTGCGATTTTCTGCACGCCAGGCCATTATTGGCGTTTCTTCCGCCAGCGGCCAACGGTACTGATGATTTCATCAATGACTACGAAGATGATTGCTATTGCGCCAACAAGACCCCCCAACAGCAAGATGCCGTAAAGTTGGACGGTTAGCTCTAACCAGAGCGTAATTGGCGCCAGTATGCAGACCGCGGCAATCTGTAGCCGTAGTTGAAAGTTGCGCGTCTGGATAATTTTTGCGGTTTTCGCTGAAACAACCGGGGCGGCGGCATGTTTCAAGTCAGCGCGCAGCTTAGCCGTCGTGTGATCGAGTTGTGCCTCATCGGCAGGCAGCAGCTGGCGGCGGTGAAACTGGTTTGATCGTCGCACCATCACCATCTCCTCCATAACCTATATTGACTGCAGTGTACCGTCTTGTGTGATTCACTGCCGCGTGATATGACTATATGCATATACTGACTGAATGGAGGATTAGAATGATTGCTGATTAAAGGATCAAATGTAAGCATCGATAATCAAGGGCCATCAAGATCCTGGGCGTTTTTTATCACGTAATACAGCTTCTCTGGATGAATCTTGATTCGAAGCAGCTGAGCACGGAAGGAGACAAACACACATTCGATTCGGTATCCTTGAAATATGAGGAGGTGAATCGAATGCCAATCAAAACACACAAGATCCGGATCTATCCCAACGCCGAGATGACTACGGTCATTGCCGAGTTGATGGACTACAACCGCTTTTGCTGGAACAAAGGCTTGGAGGCATGGAATGACATGTATGACGCGTCATTAGCCGTGGTGGACAAGAAACTGCGGCCTAGCGAGTACAAAGTCCGAGACGAGCTGGTGAAGAACAAAACCGACTGGCAGCATCAGTTTTCAGCCCGAGTGCTCCAAACTGCTGTCCATCGGCTGCATCAGGCTTGGCAGAACTTCTTCAATCCTGCTATGCCGGATGCCAACAAGCCTAAGTTCCATCATAAGCGGGATCCTAAACAAAGCTTTACAACGGATCGGGCGGTCATTACCGGCAAGCACTTGACCTTGGATCGGCCGCATGCGGCCAGCCATCGGTTCAGTACCATCAAAATGGCGGAGACTTTACGTTTTACTGGCGAGATCAAAACCGTGACGATAACCAAGCGCGGAAAGAAGTTCTACGCCAGTGTCAACGTATTGGTTGAAGACACTCCACGACTGGCTTTCTATGACTCCTGGGATATCGTCGGTATTGATGTGAACGTGGGCCATATCCGCTGGAACGGCGGAGACGTCAACACCTTCACACCACGCATGGCGGCGCTGCATCAACGCATCAAATATTACCAAAAGTGCCTGAACCGAAAACGACGGAGAAATCCCAGCGATTACCGGTCCAAGACCTATCAGCGGATTAAAGCGAAGATGAACCGCACTTACGAGCAGGTGCACGCGTTGCAGGATGATCTGATCCACAAGTTCAGCCACAAAATCATCAAAAATTATCCCGTTCCTTGTTTAGAGGATCTGGATGTCCACGCGATGATGATGGACGGGAAGAAAGTCAAAGGTCTTCAGCGCGGGCTCTTTCGCCGCTTACGCACGGCAATTGAGTACAAGGCAGCCTGGCATCACCGTCATCTGGTGATCGCCAATCGTTTCTTTCCGTCGACGCAGCGCTGCTCGAACTGCGGCTACATCAAAACCAAGGAAAGCTATGGCGGCAAGATGACGCTCCAAGGCGACAGCATTTATCACCAGCATGACGTGTATCGCTGTTACGAGTGCGGTCTTGTCATTGACCGAGACGATAACGCTGTGCAAAATTTGATTCAGTATGCGGCGGGGCTTACGCCGGAATGGGAAACCGTTCAGAGATGATTTCTAGTCGGCACTATTATGCTCCATACTCGTCTGATCCCAATCAGACGGGGGTGTCGGCAATTACGGAATTGACTAAACACACTGTACTCTCAATGGTCTAAATCTAAAGTGCCACCATAGATCAGATGTGTATACATTTGAGTACGTTTTAGAAAGCAGGTCCTGCCAGATGGACACTGGCCAAGCACTGAAAGCATTTCGCACCGCTAAACACATTAAAATGACCGACATTGCCGACGATGCCGTATCCCAGTCCTTATTATCCCGTGTTGAACGCGGCGAGACGGATATCAGCCTCAACCGATTCAATCATTTATTGCAGCAGCTCCACGTCACCCCAACGGAGTACTTTGCGGCTGTTAATT
Organism: Schleiferilactobacillus harbinensis; assembly: GCF_008694105.1. Taxonomy (NCBI): domain Bacteria; kingdom Bacillati; phylum Bacillota; class Bacilli; order Lactobacillales; family Lactobacillaceae; genus Schleiferilactobacillus; species Schleiferilactobacillus harbinensis. Next base: position 3,182,545 of record NZ_CP041364.1, on the reverse strand, counting down.
CAGCAGCACCGGCGGCAGATCCGGAAGACCGATATCTGGGCTATTTCCCCCAGTTTTCGCTCGATACAGAAACTGTTCAGAATAAGACTCGGTTAACCGCCCGATTGACCGTTGCGCAGTCCCTGGCCGCCCAGACCAAAGCAGAATACACCAACCATCCCAGTCAGTGGCGGCTCATCACCTGGCGAGCGGCGGAACTTTTTGTCAATCGCATCACTGCCCATTTAGACCCAACGCAGGTGGTCCCGGTGGACAGCACCCCGGCCCAGTCTTACTTATTGAATTTAGAACACTGGTCCTTGATGGACGTGATCCTCTTTTCTTATTTTGCCGACCAGTTAACCCCAACGATTAAATTGCGGTTGTTGCAATCCCTGTTGCACCATATCCCGAATACTGGGCTCGTCCAGTCTTGGGCATCCCTGTTAACCGACATTGTATTTGGGCTGTTTCAACAGTTCATGGTGGCCAGCCAGCTGGTCCATGCCCAAATTACACTGACCATCATGGGCCAACTTGAAAAGCGGTTCAACCAGACCGATGATGCGATTCTGCTGCTCTTTATGCAGGGGTGGCTGACGTATGTGCAAGCCAAAATCAACCAGCCGGCTGGCAAGCTGCAAATGGATGATGCCATCTCTATTCTGTCGATTCTGAACTATCCTCAAACAGCCAAAAAATACCGGCAATTAGCAGACAGAATTACCGGTATTGATTCAACGCCAATTGTTGGCGACATTACATTCAATCATTAGATTCTAGGGAAGCTGTTTTCTTCACCCTAGTCAGCATCAGCACGATCCCGCAGCATAATCGCAGTACTTGTTGAAATATGATATTTGCCGCGGATCAACCGCAGTTGCGCAGTGACGTCTGGGGTACTGTGCCTAATCTTTTCAATCTCTTGACGCACTGCCTCTTGGGCGAGCAACCGTTGAAGGGTCTGCTTCTGACGTCGTTCGTGCAAAATATAAATTGCCAAACTAGCGCCGGCTAACATCGCAAAAATCACTAAAAACATGAAATCGCCCTCTCCGCTGGTGTCTGTTGCAGTCGTCACCAGGTTAAACAAAGGCTTGCCATCTCTTCTTGCTCATCCACGAACGTGTCTCCTGTACTGTCATCATAGCGAGAGTTTCTGCCTGCTGCTATTTTAAAAATCGTAAAATTATATCAAAATATCCGTGAAACCGGCCTCCTGATAATGGTTCTCCCACTTTTGCAGGCGCTTCGTCAGCAGGTCGATCACCGGATCCTCGTCAAAAATCCGGGCAACTCTGATTGCTTCTGTGCATTTTTGCCGCCCCGCGGCTGGTTGATCCTGCTTAAACAGGAGCAGCCCCTGATTGAAAATATAAAAGATCCGCGGTGCGACGATGCCGCTTCCTTCATCCGCCAGAAAGTCTTCAGTCATGCGCAATGTCGCGGTGGCTAAATCCAAGCGATTATGGGAGACGAAAATAGAAAAATTGGTGTTGAGGATAAAGGGCACGATCTTAAAATACTCATACAGGCCAATATACGATTTGCCCCGACTCAACGCGGGCTTCATCAACGTGAACAAATCATCATCGGCCAGCGTTGGGCTGTACAGATTGTACAAGCTCAATTCCGTGACCCCCCACGTCTCAACACGACCTAAATAGCCTTGCGCCTCGGCCACCAAACGGCGGCGACTGTCCGCTGGTATGGCGGGCTGGATACCGTAGCTTTCCGTCAGATAGATCCATAGGGCGCCGGCCACCAGCCGCTCCAGTCTGCGGGTCGGGTCATGGGCATACTTTTGCAGATCAACCTGAGCAGCCATAGCCCACCCTGCTGGTGATTTGCCTTGGGTCTTTAACTGGGCCACCAGCCGGTCAACGGCAATATCGGATTCGCCGGCCAGCTGGACGTGGCGCATCTCTGTGATATTGCTGTTGATGTTGGTTAACACCTGCAGGAGTACATTAATTCCCAAATCCTGGCGGTCAGTTTCAAAGCGCGATAATTGCGCCACTGAAATGGCCTCGCCCGCCGCTTCCCGCAGAGCCATGTGCTTATCCAACCGAATCCGCCGCACGGCCTGTCCCGCCGTCATCATCATCGCCAACTCCTTTTGCATATTTGCAAATATTTACTTGATTGTATTGTACCGCCCTTATCCTATAGTCAGCAAAGAAAAGGAGATGGGCGTCATGTTCCATTACTTTAAGAAATTCTGGTTCCGTAATCTGGTGTATCTGGTGATCGCCGCGGTCCAGGCCGGCTTAACGATCGTTACAGCCCTCTTGGCCGTTGCGGAATTGAATGCCCTGATTAAATTTGATTTCAACGGTTTTCTCAAATGGACCTTGCTGGATATCGGCGCGTTCGCCCTGCTGCTTGGGATGAACTATGTGGGCGGTGTACTGCAGGCCAAGACGATTCAAAAAATGGCGAATGCCCTGCGCCGCGATATTGGGACGAAATTGAGTCAGCTGACCTACAGCGCATACCATGCCCACCAGGCCAGCGACTATAGTTCTTGGCTCAGCAACGACATCAACCAAATCGAAACGCAAGGCTTTGCCAACGTTTACGAAATGGCGGGCAGTATTCTGACCGCGGTTTTCTCCATGATCACTTTGGTCGCCCTGCACTGGGCCCTCGCCATCGCCACAGTGGGCTTCGCCGGTTTAATGATTGCCGTCCCGCTGCTGGTCCAAAAGGCCATGGCTCATGCCAGCTTAGCCGTGACGGAAAAGAACGCGGCGTTTTTGCAAAAAGTCAACGATCATCTGAATGGTTTTGACACATTATTGGCCTTGAATCACCGGCACCGTTTAGTCGACGCCATCACCACCGCCCAGCAGCCGCTGGCGGCGGCCAAAGTAAAACAAGCTAAAGTCCAAGTGATTGCCGGCATCTTGGGCGGCATCACCAATATTCTGGCCCAGGTCGGGATCATCTTTATTACCGGCCTGCTGGCTTTGCAGCATATTGTCCCCGTGGGCATGATCATTTCCACCGGCAATCTGTCTTTCCGGGTCTTCGGCACCCTGGCTGAGTTGTCCACCATGATTGCCATGGTCCGGGGAACCAATGCCATCTTTGCCAAGTACAACGACCTGCCAGCGCCGGTAGAACCAGCCAAGACAACACTAACGGCGCTGCACAGCGGCATTGTCTTGACGGATCTGACCGTAGCCTACGGTCAGGCTCAACCGGTCATCCAGGATCTGCAGCAAACCTTCCGGCTCGGCGGTAAATATGCCATCGTCGGTCCCAGCGGCAGCGGTAAATCCACGCTATTCAACCTGCTGGCCGGCAAACTCACCGCGTATCGCGGTTCATTAACGCTGAACGGGCAGGAATACCACGATTTGGACCCCACGGCGATTCGCGATCACGTCATGTATTTGGACCAAACCCCTTATATTTTCTCCGGCAGCGTGCGGGACAACCTGACGTTGGGCGATGACTATAGCGATGCCGAGTTGATTGCTGCCTTGCAGCGGGCGGCGTTGTGGGACCAAGTCCAGGCCCTGCCAGCAGGGTTAGACAATAGCGTGGGGGAAAACGGCCGCAACTTTTCTGGTGGTCAAAAGCAGCGGCTAGCCTTAGCCCGGGGTTTTCTGCGGCACAAGCAGATCATTCTGATGGACGAAGGTACGGCGAGTTTGGATAAGGATCAAGCCTTGAAGATTGAAGAAACGCTGCTGAATGATCCCAGTTTAACGGTGCTGATGATCACCCACCAACTCTATCCCGAAATCACCAAGCAGCTGACAGCAGTGCTTGAATTGCAGCCGGCAGCGCCGGCGGTCACCGCTGCGCCAACACTGGCGACGGCTTAACAAATGCGGCACACTTTCTCTGATTCTAGAGAAAGTGTGCCGTTTTTCATCCAATTATTCCTGTTCCGGTTGAATCACATACAACGTCGACCCATAATCCCCCAGCATCCGCACCTGATCACTATACCCTGACAGCATAAACTGATTATTCAGCATCACGCCAGTGGCCAGCAGCGCACCGGTCCCCGTGTAGTGCTCCTGGGCATCCGGAATGCTTGTGCGGCCCTGGGCAGCCGGGAGATGATCCAATAATCCGGCATACTGACTCAGCATGATGCGCTGAGGCTTGCTCGCCATGGTATACATCGTTTCCGGGGCCAAGCCGGTCACGGGCAGGAAGTCATACCCGTGGGCCGCACTGATATGCTGCTGGAAAAAGCCGGCAATTGCCGTATCCCCGGCCTGGACCTGCCAGCGGAACTGTTGCGGCTGGGCGGCCGGATGGCGGGTGAACGTCCCAAATTGCAGCAGATGGCGATGCTGTTTATAGAAAGCCGTCTGTTCCCGAATCTCATCCCGTTCTTCAGGAGTTAGCTCATTCAGGTCCATTTCGTACCCTAGCACTCCGAAGCTGGCCACATTGCCCCGGGTGGACAACGGCACGACGCGCAGGGTCTGCTGGTTCGGCGAAGCGGACACGTGGGCGGAAATGGCCGACTGGGGATAAAGATAGCTTAACCCCTGCTGGATAGTCAGTCGTTCAATGGGATCGGTGTCGTCGGAAGACCAGATTTGGGGGCCAAAAGTGAGCATCCCCAGGTCGAACCGATTGCCGCCGGAGGAACAGGTTTCTAACAGCACCTGCGGCCGCGGCCGGAAAATCCGGCGCAAGACCGCGTACAAGCCCAGGATATAGCGGTGGTTGAACTCAGCGTTGTCCGCCAGCGCTGGCGAGTACATGTCGGTGATGTGCCGGTTCATGTCCCATTTAACGTAATCAATACCTGTGGTGTCAATGACGTGACTGACCTGCTGGACAATGTAGTCCTGCACGGCTGGCTGGGTCAGATCCAGCACCAGCTGATGGCGGCCCAAGACTGGCGCCCGGCCGGGCACATGCACCGCCCACTCCGGGTGCGCCCGGTAGAGGTCGCTGTTTTCGTTAACCATTTCCGGCTCAAACCACAGGCCGACTTTCAACCCTAACCCATGGACCCGCTGGACAAACGCTGGTAAGCCATGGGGAAACTTGCGGGCGTTGACCGTGTAATCCCCCAGTCCCTGGGTATCATCGTCCCGGGTACCGAACCAGCCATCGTCGATCACGAAGAGCTCCACACCGAGATCCTTGGCCTGCTGGGCCAGCGCAAACAGCTTATCTTCATTGAAGTTAAAATACGTCGCTTCCCAGTTGTTGTACACGATGGGCCGGTCTTGATGTTGAAAAGCGGGCGGCACGACATTATCATTAATGAACTTGTGAAAGTGCTGGGAAACACCGTTCAAGCCGCGATCAGAAAACGTCAGGGCCGCACTGGGGGTTTCGAATGCTTCCCCAGGCGCGACCGACCAGTGGAAGCCTTGACTGTTGATGCCGGTCATCAGCCGCACAAAATTCTGGTTCGTGTGCTGGATGCGGCTTTCATGATTGCCGCTGTACAGCAGATTGACGCCATACGCCCAGCCGGTATCTTCCGTGGTCTCCGCGGCGCTGAGCAGGAAGCCGGGGTTTTGCTTGTTGGAACTGCCGCCAGTGAGACTGTTCAACACGATCGTGCCGTCGGTGACCGGCTGCACATGGTGCTGCATCTCGCTGGCCCACGCCCCGGCGAAGGAGTGGAGCGCGTAGCCGCGATTGGGCATGTCCCACTGGGCACTCATGATGCGGTCGATCACCAGCGGCTTGGCCGTATTGTTATGCAGGACCACCCGCCGGGTAATCACATCGCTATCGGGCAAAACCGTATAGGCTAGTTCTAACGTGATGGCTTGCAGTTTATCCCGCAGCGTAACATACAGCGTCTGACTGCCGGTATCAGGCTGATCCGTCGCCTGGGGCAGGATTTTTGACGGCGCAACACCGCTGTAAATGTGGTGCTCTTGATAGATAAAATCCGACACATAGCTGCCATCAGCCATCTTCAAAATCAGCGGGCTGTCCCGGAAATCACCCCGGCCAAAGCCGGCGTATTCCTGGGGCAAAGTGTCCAGACTATACGTCCAATCCTGCTCGTCATAGGCCACGGTACTACCCAGGCCGCTGGTATGTTTGAAGGCCACGGCGGTGGGTCCTGGGGCGTTAGGCGCGGGCCATAATACAAGTGCTCCAGCTGACCGTGGGCGGTGACCCGGAACCAATACGACGTGTGGGCGGTGGTGATATAGAATACGTGCTGTCTTTCTTCAATCATGGGCAAGGTGGTCCTTTCTTGTTTTCTTCCTTCAGTGTATCCGATTGCACCAAGCAATGCATCCCTTCCCTCGCGCGAACATTCATTCTATAATAAAACTATTAACGATTCGAGGGAGGGCACATGATGGCGCAGCGCATTGGCGTACGGGAACTGGTGGAATTTGAATGCAAGTCCGGCGACCTGGACGCCAGTCAGAGCAGCACCAATACGGCTCTAGAAGGCGCCCGCATTCACCGGATGCTGCAAAAGCAGGCCGGGCCCAACTATGAGAAAGAGGTCACGCTGAAGGCCGCGGTGACGCTGGCCGGGGAGGACTACACGATTGACGGCCGGGCCGACGGGGTGGATAAAGACGACGCTTCCGGCCTGACCATCGTGGATGAAATCAAGACCAGCGCCCTGGACTTCGCTGAACTCAGCGATGACGCTCTGGGCCGCTACTGGGCGCAGGCTGCCGTCTACGGCCATTTTTTGTGTACCGCGCGCCAGCTGGACCGGATCATCCTTCAGCTGACCTACTACCAGACCACGACGAAGCAGATCACCCGCCAGCAATGGCCCTTGCCCGCCGCCGACTTGGCCGAGTATTATCAGGCTCTGCTTCACGATTACGCGGGCTGGGTCATTTTTCGGCACCAGCTCAAACAGGAGCGGGATGCCTCTTTGACACCGTTGACCTTTCCCTTTGGCGACTTTCGTCCGCAGCAGCGGGAATTTGCGGTGGCGGTGTACAAGACGATCCATACCCAGCAGCGGTTGTTTGTTCAAGCCCCCACGGGCACCGGCAAAACCATGGCGACGCTGTTCCCCGCCGTGAAGGCGATGCCCGCCGAAGGATTGAACCGGTTGTTTTATTTAACCGCGAAAGAAGCGACCCGGCAAAGTGCCGAGGACGGGTGCCGCTTGCTGATCGACCAGGGGGCGCAACTCCGGTGCATTACGCTGACGGCGAAGGATAAGATCAGTTTTTGTCCGCCGGAAAAGCGGACGCCGGAATTATGTCCTTATTATCGGGGTTACTATGACCGGAACAAGGATGCCGTGAAGGATATCATCAGCCACGAACGACTGCTGGACCGGGCGACGATCGAGCGCTACGCCAAGAAGCACACGGTGGATCCCTTTGAACTGTCCTTAGACGCCGCCCGCTTCGCCGACGTGGTGATTTGCGATTACAACTATCTCTTTGACCCGCTGGTTTTTTTGCAGCGGTTCTTCGCCCAACCGGATTCCAGCCAGTTTTTCTTGATCGATGAAGCCCATAATCTGATCCATCGGGCCCGGGATATGTATTCAGCGACGCTGACCAGTGCCGGCTTAAGTCCGCTGGCCGCCACGCTGCGCCAGCACCACCAGCGGGAAGCCAGCAACGCCCTGCGTCAATTGCGGACTGCTTTTACCGCCGTGGGTAAAGCGTTGACCGCTAAGGAACAGAATGAGTGGGTCAGCGTTGAGGCGTTGACCGAATTTAATCAGAAAGTCGCCCGGTTCGTGGAGCGGATCCATGAATGGCTGCCCGGTCAGCCGGCAGATGAGGATATCCAGGCTGTACTGCCAGTGTATTTTGACTGTATCAGTTACAGCCGGATCGCGGAACTCTATGGGGAGCAGTACCGAACGGTGGTGGAACGCGAGCACCAGCAGGTCCGGATCACCCAGCTGTGCCTTGATCCAGAACCATTCGTTGATGCCTGTCTGCATAAAGGCCGCGGGGCGGTGCTGTTTTCAGCCACCCTGTCGCCGCTGACCTACTACCAGGAACTCTTAGCCGATCCCGCCGACAGTTTGGTTTACCAGCTGCCCTCCCCATTTCCGGCAGGCCATCAGCTGGTGGTCATTCGGGACGATATCGCCACCACGTATCAGCGGCGGGCGGCGAACGAAGCACGGATCGTCGCCGCCTTGGCGGCCTTTGCTCAAGCCCGAACGGGGAATTACCTGGTGTTTTTGCCTTCGTATCATTATTTGGAACAAGTTTACATGGCCTTCTCTGCGGCATACCCGGAAATCACCGTTTTCAGCCAAACCGGCGGGATGGCGGCGACCGATCGAGCGGCCTTCTTGGCCCACTTTCAACCCCACCCCACGGCCACCAGCGTCGGTTTCGCGGTGCTGGGCGGGTCCTTTGGCGAGGGCATTGATCTGCCCGCTGACCGCTTGATCGGCGTCGCGGTGGTGGGCGTGGGCCTGCCTGGGTTGTCGCTGCGCAATAATTTACTGAAAGCATACTTCAACGCCCGCAACGGCCAAGGGTTCACCTATGCCTATCAACTGCCGGGCCTGAACAATGTCCTCCAAGCCGGTGGCCGGCTGATTCGGGGCATGCACGACCGGGGCGTGATCCTGCTGCTGGACGAGCGTTTCGCCCAGCCCCGCTATCAGCACTATCTGCCCCTGTCCTGGACCCGCAATCTCCGCCTGGCCCACACGGATGACCAGCTGACGACCCTGCTGACTGACTTTTGGAAGGAAGATCACGATGACGAAAACCGCCCTCACCCTGGATCTTGAACATACCCTGTACGGTTACTGCCGCGACGCCGGAGCGGCGGTCGTGGAAGAGGTGACCATGCCGGACAACAAAGGCATCGTCGACACCCTAGCCTGCCAGCTGCTGGCACCGGGACAATTCGAATGGCGTTGTTATGAGTTAAAGGTCACCAAATCTGACTTCCATTCCAGCGCCCAGCTGTCTTTTGTCGGTCACTATAATTATTTTGTGCTGCCCCTGGCCCTTTATGAGGAGGTGGCCGCCGAAATTCCCGCCCACGTCGGCGTGCTTGTGTATCGGCCTTATGAGAAAGCGGACCCAACGCAGGTGGCCACGCCTTATCCTGGGTATTTGACCATTGTCAAAACCGCCCGCCAGCAGGAATTGCAGGTGCCCGCCGACGAGCTGCTGGACCGCTTTCTCCATTCCCTGACTCGGGAAGTGGATAAGGCCAAGCGGATGGATCAGGGGCTGCAGGGCTTTGGCACCGACCAGCTGTACCGGGAACTCAAACGCCGGGCCAAGCTCACTGATCCGCTCTACCCCACACCCCATTATTACAACCGGTTCCTGCAGGATCTGAATCAAGAGGCGATCACGGATCTGACGGATCAGGCCACAGCGCTGAAGGCCGACAATGCCCGCTTGCGCCGGGAAGCCAGTTATTGGCGCTGGCGTGCGGGTCAGGGGCGGCTGCCATGAGCGGATTAACGTATTGGCCGCTGCTGCGCGGCCGCCAATTCGACCTGTTGGCGCTGCAGTTATTGACGCAGAAAAACCTGCTCACGGACCGGATCGTGCCGATTATTGAACCGATCCGTGATGCTGCGATCCTGCCCCGGCTATTGAAACTGCGCAATCGCGCCGGGCTGCCCACGGTCGTGATTCAGAACCCCAGCGTCGGCACTTACGGCTTGGATAATCAAAAACGGTACCCGCTGACCGCCGCACTTGCCGATCCCCAGATTCTGCAAGGCTGGTGGTGGCGGCCAGAGTTGGCGGTCCCACCAAATCAGGTGCTCTTGCTGGATGACCCGCAACTGCTGCCGCCCGCGGCCATTATCCGGCAGGCCCGGTACCTGGTAGTGCCCAGTGATCCTCGGATTTTACATGCTGTTCAGCATCCCCGGCGTATCTTTCTCCACGATCCTTGGCCCCGGGTCTGGCGCACCCAAGAATTCGGCCAATACGCCGATACCCCGCTGCTGGCCGAACAGCATTGGGCAGCGGCCCACGGTTTCATCGGCATCAGCGACTATTCCCTGAGCGGCGCGCCCTATTTTGACAAAGGCTGGGCCCAGGGCACGATTGCCCTGCACATCGCCTACTTCCGGGACGGCGGCGTCTGGCTCCATCATTTCCTGCCCCCCGCCGCCAGCGGACCGCAGGCGGTACAATTTCAACGGCTCCAGGCCGAACTGCGCCGCTGGCTGGCTTCCCACCGGCACAGCATTCTCTGGGATGCGCCGCTGCGGGAATTGCTGCATTACGGCGACATTGACCACTATCCCGGATTGGGCGTCATCAAAAAGCTCAGCGTCGCGCACCAGATTCTATCGGTGCAGCACACGCTGAGCTGAGTGGTTTGCTTATTTTGCCTTGGCCCGACTGTGCACATAGCGCCACAGATTGATCAGCGTGGCCGCCAAACAGATAAAGAACGCGACAATCAATGTCGTATGCATCCCCGCCAGGAAAATATCTGGACGGCCGTTAATGTAGGTCGTTGTCGGTTTGCCGTACGCCTGACTCATGGCGGAAAACAGGACCGTGGTGGACGCCGAAATGCCGACCACCATCCCCAGATTCCGAGCTAACGCATTCATCCCGCCGGCCACACCGAGATCCCGCTGAGAGACGGTGGACATGACGATGGTGTTATTCGGCGACTGGAAGACCCCATTGCCAAAGCCCATGACGCCAACCAACGAACCAAACAGCCATAACGGCGTGGATAAAGTCGCGGTGATGTAGCCGACTTGACTCAAGGTCAAAATAACCAGCCCTACTGTCGTCAGCAGTTCCGGGGCGAAACGGTTTTGCAGCGATCCGGAAATGGGCGATACGATCACCTGCACGATCGGGAACAGCATCAGCAGATACCCCGCCATATTCGGCGCCAAGCCCCGGGCGTTTTGCAGATAAAACGGGGCAATGACGTTGAAGAAAAAATTAGCGACGAAGATCAAAAAGCCGGTGAACAAACTCATTGAAAAATCTAGATTCTTGAAGAGGTGGAAACTGAGCAAGGGGTCGATGGCCTTTTTCTGCTCGATCCAAGCAAACAGACCAAACACCAGAATAGCCCCGGCAAACAACGCTAAAACCAGCCCATTCGCGAAGCCCACGGCCTGGCCCATGAAGATTGCCAGAAACAAGCTGACGATCGCGATGGCAAAGGTGATCGCGCCGGGCCAATCAATTGGCCGATTTTCTCGGGCAATGTCTTTTGGCAAAATAAAATGGCCCAGCAGAATCGTCAACAGACCGAGGGGAACGTTGATCCAAAAAATATAAGCCCAGGGCAGCTGCGCCAACAGCAACCCGCCGATCCCCGGCCCGGCAATTGCCCCCAGGGAGACGAAGGAGCCGATCAGCCCCAGTGCCTTGCCCCGCTCACGCATGGGAAAGACTTCGGTAATGATGCCGTTATTGGTACTCATGGTCATGCTGGCCCCCAGGGCTTGAACAACCCGCGCGCCCAGTAAGAACAGCAGCGAATGATTAAAGCCGCAGAGCAGCGACCCAATGGTAAACAGGACCGTGCCGACGCGGAAGACTCGAATTTTGCCGAAACTATCCCCAATTTTACCGAATAAGAGCAAAAGCGCACAGATCGTCAACAGATAGATGGAGACGATCCATTCCGCTTGGTTGGTCATGATATGCATATCGTTACTGATAACAGGCAGCGCGATATTGACGATACTGCCATCGAGAGTAGCCATGAAGGTGAATAGTCCCACGGCCGTCAGAATCCACCAGCGATGTTTTTGCACCGTGGGGTTGTCTACGTAATTTGTTGTTGCCAAAAGCCAAGCTCCTTCCCAGATTATTGTATTTTTGCACGAAAAAAGGACTGAGACACATTTCGTTTTGAAGCGCACCGAGTGCCAATGCGGAGCAAGCGGAGGCAAAATGGGCTCAGCCGTGCAACCACACGGCGGCTTGCCGCCGATGTGGTTAGGCGTGTTTGAGACGGCGCTTTTGCCGGCTCAAACCGCCGTCACAGCGTTCCAGCCCATTTTGCCGTAGCTTGCGTAGCATTAGCACGGCGTACGAAGAACGAACTAATCCCAGTCCTATTAGTATACGCTGATTTTCTGAAAAATATTCGAAACTACTGCGCGACCGCGGCGTTCAAAGCCACGTGCATCATGTCGCCGAAGGTATGGGCCCGTTCCTCCGCGGTGGTTTCTTCACCGGTCAGGATGTTATTAGAAATGGTCAAAATGCCCAGGGCCCGGCGGTTGTATTTAGCCGCGATCAGGTACAGGGCGGCACATTCCATTTCCAACGCCTTAATGCCGTATTCCTGCCACAGCGGGAAATCCTTGCCCTCCGCATAGAACTGGTCCTCGCTGAGCACGTTGCCCACGTGGATGCTGTAGCCGGCATCCTTCGCCACGTGGTACGCCTTATCCAGCAAATCAAAGTCTGCCAGCGGGGCATAGTGGATCCGGTCACTGAAGGTATGGTCAACCACGGCTGAATCCGTCGATGCCCCCTGGGCCAGCACGATATCCCGCACGTTGACATCAGGGTCGATGCTGCCGGCCGTCCCCACGCGGATCAGAGTGTGGACGTTGTAGTCGTTGATCAATTCATTGACGTAAATACTGATAGACGGCATGCCCATCCCGGTGGCCTGGACCGAGATTCGAGTTCCCTGGTAAGTCCCGGTAAAGCCCCAGGCGTTGCGCACGGTATTATAGCGCGTCGCGTCAGTCAGGAAGTTCTGGGCAATATACTCGGCCCGAATCGGGTCGCCGGGGAGTAGAACGATGTCGGCGATTTCGCCGGGTTTCGCAGCAATATGCGTACTCATGAATGAATAACCTGCTTTCTTATAATCGTGAATTTTAGTGAAGGAGATCCAAGAAACTATGGCCGATGCCGTTCCCGGGCACACTGAAGTTGTCGAGGATGGTGGCGCCCAGGTCGGCAAACGGGGAACGGATGCCCAGACTGCCAAAGCTGGTCATGCTGGGGGAATAGGCCAGCAGCGGCACAAATTCCCGAGTGTGGTCGGTGCCCTTGAAGGTGGGATCATTGCCATGGTCCGCGGTGATCATCAACAGATCTGTGGCCCGCAATTCCGGCAAGATCTCGCCCAGCCGGGCATCGAAGGCCTCTAAGGCTTCCCCATCCCCCTGAGCATTGCGCCGGTGGCCGTACATCGCGTCGAAGTCCACCAAATTGGCAAAGGCGAAGCCGGTGAAGTCTTCATTCGTCACGACGTGCTGGACGTGATCCATGCCATCCATGTTCGACGCGTTGTGCCAGCCCTTGGTGATGCCTTGGCCGGAGAAGATATCGTTGATTTTACCGATACCCAGCGTGGTGTAGCCGGCCTGCTGCAAGCGATCCAGGTCGGTTTCTCCTGTGGGCGGCAGGGCATAGTCATGGCGATCGCTGCTGCGGACGAAATGGTCCTTATCCGGACCGCTGTATGGCCGGGCAATCACCCGCCCGATGCGATACGGCTGGTCAATCGTAATGCTGCGGGCGTATTCACAGATCCGATAGAGTTCCTTGAGGGGAATGATATCGGTATGGGCCGCGATCTGAAGGACCGAGTCGCCGGAGGTATAGACGATCAAGTCGCCGGTTCTCATCTGTTCTTCCCCATAATCGTGGATCACGTCAGTCCCGGAATAGGGCTTGTTGACGATCACCTTGCGGTGGGAGAAATCCTCGATCTTTTTGATCAATTCTGCCGGAAAGCCATTGGGAAAGAAACCAAGCGGTTCAGTCACCGGCAGACCCATCATTTCCCAGTGGCCGTCCATGCTGTCTTTACCAGCGGAAACTTCGGCCATCTTGCCGAAATACCCCAGCGGCCGGGCTTGCACCGGCACGCCGGCAATCGGCTTATCCGGCCGGATATTGCTCAGACCCAGTGCCGCCAACGTGGAAAGCGCTAAGTGGCCCTGGAAAAATTCGCCAATATGCCCCAGCGTGTCGGACCCGACATCATCGAACTTGGCTGCATCGGGGGCTTCCCCGATACCAATAGAATCCAATACAATGACAAAGACCCGTTGATACTTTTTAACTCCCGTCATGAGATCGTTCTCCTTTTTGTCCATGATTAATCCTTGGCCGTGACAATCGCTACCGAAGCACTGGCCCCGATCCGGGACGCCCCGGCATTGATCATTGCCAAGGCATCCGCCTTGGTGTGGATCCCGCCGGCCGCCTTGACCCCTAGGCGCTCGCCCACCGTTTGACGCATCAGCTGCATGTCATGGACGGTGGCGCCGCCGCTGGCAAAACCGGTGGACGTCTTCACGTAATCTGCCCCCGCGGCTTCGGCTAACCGGCAAGCAGTAACTTTCTCATCATCTGTCAGCAGCACTGCTTCAATGATCACTTTCAACAGGCCATGACCGGCATGGGTCGCTTCAGCGACCGCCTGGATGTCCGCTTGCACCGCTGCGGTGTGCCCCGCTTTCAATTCCCCGATATTGATCACCATGTCCAGCTCGTCGGCGCCATCCACCAAAGCTTGCTGGCTCTCGGCCACCTTGCTGGCCGTCGTGGTTGCCCCCAGGGGGAAACCGATCACGGTGCAGGTATTGACGTCAGTACCGCTCAATTCCTGGTGGGTCAATTTGACCCAATACGGGTTGATACAGACCGATGCAAAGTCATACTGCTTGGCCTCGGCGATAGCGGTGCGCACCTGATCCTCGGTGGCCTCCGGCTTCAGGATCGTGTGGTCCAGGTACTTATTCAGTGGTTTCGTCACGATTTTTCTTCCTTTCCCAGCGATGACACCGAAAAGTCATACAATGGTCAAGACTTTCGTTGTCAATTATTTCCGCAAAAACAGTACAATAGAGCCAAGGAGATGCATTGCCATGATTCACTTCACCACACCGCAATACGCCGCATTCACCGCCCTGAGCGAGGGTGGTCAGCGTCTGTGCGGACTGATTCTAGCTTACCAGAACAACGAGCACGAATTCACCCTGCCCCAGAACTGGCTTTGGCCGCAATTAGGGCTAGACCCTCAGCATCAGTCGGGGGTCGAAATCACCCAGCAGCTGCGCACCTGGAGCCAAGAATTGCGTCCTCTTTTCCCCCATTTTACCATGCGGGTGGGGGATAACGATATTCCTTCGGGCGATACCGTCGTGACGATTACTTATTAATTTGCAGAAAGGAGTGGACGCCTATGTTCAGTCCACTAGAAAACTGGCTGGCGGCCCGCTATTTACACATTCAGACTGTGATTCGTAAGAAAAAAGTCTATATCGCCGTGACGCACACTTTGGGCAGTCTGCTGCCCTTTGTGATCATCGGCTCTATGCTGCAAGCGGTAAGCCGCAGCATTTTTATGCAAAACGGCTTTTTTTACAGTATCTACCATATTGGCGAATGGCTGCCTGCCGCCCGGAGTATCGGCCAGGTGATGAACGCCCTCAGTGACATCACCATCAATTTCAGCCTGTTCCTCGGTGCCTTTCTTTTCGCCAAATACTTAGCCCGTCTCTATAATTTGAATGACGGCATCGTCGGCTGGGTGGCCATGCTGGCGGCGATGATTCTCCAGGTGAATCTTCTGGCTGGCGTCAGCCGGATCAATATCGGCAGTTCGCTGACGAACAACGGCGGCGGGGTACACAATATCTTTGTCGGCCTGCTCGTCGGCCTCGCCGCTACCCAGGCTTACCGCGGCTGCGCTTGGATTGCCAGTCACTGGCAGCATGCTCCCGCGACATGGCAGGAAGAAACTTTTGTTACCCGCGGTTTGCACGCGGTATTCCCCGTGAGTGTCGTGCTGGCCGTGGCAGTGGGGTTGTCCCTGCTAATCAGCCTCACTGGACAAAACGGCTTTGCCGGCTTGCTATTGTATTCCATCGCCCTGCCGCGCTGGGCCTTTTCCCACGCCATCGTGACCATCATGCTGATTACGTTGTGGAATAATGTACTGAACGTGGTGGGTCTTTCTGGGCCATTATCGCCCTTCTCGCAGCTGACGGTTGATTCCACCCAATCGTCAAAGAATCTAACGGTGGCCCTGAAGACCGGTTCGCTGAACAACCTGCCTTACCGGGTCACGTTCCATACCGTCTATGACGTATACGGCGCCATGGGCGGCAATGGTATGACCTTGGCCTTGGTGGTGGCGATCATTCTGCTGTCCCGCCAACCAGATCGGCGCAAAGTCGGCTGGTGGGCGTTGTTCCCCACGCTGATGAACTTCAATGATATTGCGCTGGTGGGGTTCCCAATCCTTTTTAACCCGATCTACATCGTGCCCTATCTGCTGGCGCCCCTCGTCAGCATGACCGTAGGCTGGATTCCCCTGCACTTCGGCTGGGTCCCGCCAGTGGTCTATAATACATTCAACACTGGCCCGGGCTTTCTCACAGCATTCTTAGGGACCAATGGTAACTGGGCCACGCTGCTCACCAGTGTTCTGGCCTTCCTGGCCGGCTTGCTGGTCTATGTGCCATTCTTCGTATCGATAATCTAGCGTGGCTGCAAACCTTGACCGGCGAGCTGCCTACCCAACAACAAGAGGAGGCGAAGCTCAGTGGCGAAGAACTTATCCCCGCAAGACCGCACCCGGCTATTAAAAAGACCGAGTCGTATTAAACGTATCGCTGGCGTACTGGTCGGCCTGATCCTGCTGGTGATCATCAGCATTCCCGCTTACGATTATCAAAAAGGCGTCGTGGCTAACGCCCGGGTGATCCATAATTCCCGAATGGCGCCGGTCATCTTCATTCCCGGGTCCAGCGCGACCCAAAACCGGTTCGATTCGCTGATCAAAGAACTGAACAGCCGCTCCACGGGCCATAGTTACCTGAAACTCACGGTGGACACCGATGATTCCATCACAACCACCGGCGGGGTCAAGGCGGGTGATAACGAACCATTCATCGTCGTCGGCTTCGAAAACAACAAAGACGGTTACGCCAATATCAAGAAGCAGGCCCGCTGGTTCAGCATCGCCATGAAGTTCCTGCAAAACCGCTACCGCTTCAACAACTTTGTTGGAATCGGCCACTCCAACGGCGGTTTGATCTACACTTTGTATTTGGAAGAATACCTGAACCAGGATGACTTGACGATCAATAAGCTGATGACGATTGGGACCCCGTACAACCTGTCTGAAAAGAATATCGCCAACCGGACCGAAATTTTGTCCGATATGATCAAGTTGAAGTCTTATCTGCCAAAAAACATCCAGATGTGGTCCATCGCTGGCACGGAGAACTATTCCGACGACGGTATCGTTCCTGTTGAATCGGTGGAAGCCGGTAAATATGTCTATCAGGATCAGGTACGCCAGTATACCCTGATCAACGTCACTGGGAGCGACAGTCAGCATTCCGATCTGCCCCAGAACCAAGAGATCGTGGGGTACATCCAGCAATACATGCTGACCAATCCTAACCAGAATCGGCTTGGCGGCAACCGGGGCAACCCCACTCAGCCGAGCAGCAGCAGTAGCAGCAGTAAGAAATAACAGACGCGCCTGGCCCTAGTCGGCCAGGCGTTTTCTCATTATTTGACCCCTGGTAGTGGGATTTTTGGTGTTGACAGCGAATTCAACCGGCGCAATACTTAGTGTGTAGTTAATCACAAGGGAGTGTGCATTTTGAAAATTAAAGCAGCTGTTGTTGATCACCAGAACGGTGATTTTGAAATTCGCGATGATATTGATTTAGCACCGATGGGCGCTGATGATTTGCAGATTCATATGGTCGCTACGGGGATTTGTCACTCTGATGAAGCCCTGCGGATTGGTGACGCCGTCATTGGCTACCCAATCATCCTGGGCCACGAAGGCTCTGGCATCGTAGAAAAAGTTGGCCCAGAAGTCACCCAATTCAAGCCCGGCGACCACGTTGTCCTCAGCTTCTACGCCTGCGGGAATTGTGAGAACTGCCTCAAGGGGATTCCCACCCAATGCTTGAACTATGCCCACAATAACCTGTCCGGCACCCGGCCGGACGGCAGCGCCCACTTTACCGAAAACGGTAAGCCAGTAGCGGATATGTTTGACCAAAGCTCCTTTACGACGACCACCGTTGTGCGGGAACGCAATGCCGTGAAGGTTCCCAAAGATATGGACTTGCGCGAACTGGGGCCGCTGGGCTGCGGCTATGTCACTGGATCCGGCACCGTACTGAATACCTTGAAGCCCAAGCCAGGCGACACCATTGCTGTCTTCGGCACCGGCGCTGTTGGTTTAGCAGCAATGATGGCCGGCCGGATTTCTGGCTGTACGAAAGTCATCGGTGTGGATATCGTTGATTCCCGGCTGGCATTGGCGAAAGAACTCGGGGCCACAGACGTCATCAACAGCAAGAACGGTGATGTCGTCAAAGCAATCCAAGACTTGACCGATGGCCGCGGCGTGAACTGGGCCGTGGATACCACCGGGGTGACCGCAGTGATGGAAGACTCCATCAAGGCCCTGGCTCAAGGCGGGACCACTGCCACGATCGCCGTCACCAAGCACCACATCGACGTAGATACATGGAACGATCTGTGCGTTGACGACAAGAAGATCGTCGGTGTCAACATGGGCGACTCCATCCCGCAAATCGATATTCCGCGCCTGATCAAATTCTATCAGATGGGCATGTTTGATTTCGATAAGACGGAGAAATTCTACAAGTTCGATCAGATCAATGAAGCCAACGCTGATTCTCGGTCTGGGAAGACGATCAAGCCAGTTTTAATCATTGATGAGGATTATGTACCGGGCAAGTAATTGCTGAACGGCAATAACTTGATCATTACCCTGCTGCTGCGCCCGCCTAGGCGAACGCAGCAGTTTTTTTGCAAAAAAAAGAAGCATCACCCAGCAGGCTCACCTACGGGGTAATGCTTATGACCAGTACTATGCATGACGCACAATAACCAGCGGACTCCACAATCCAACTGGAGATATCCTGCAAATCCGGCAGTGCCCGTTCAGGGGCAGATATCCTGGCAGTATTGGCGCATTACTGCGCCGCTACTCGACTCATCGCATACGACAACACTAACACGCCGAGCCGCGACTTTCAAGTCCGGCGCCGCCGACGCCAGCGGGCACGGAGATAGCGACTGTAAAATTCGCCCAGCAGTTGAGCCAGCATGAAGCCTACGGCGATGGACCCGGCCACCAGCGACACCCGCACTACCAAGCGCATGGATTCATCGATGTGGCCTAAGACCAGCTCACGGACCGCTTGATACGCTGTCGCACCCGGGACCAGGGGGAAAAGACCCGGAATATTAAAGATGATTGCCGGCATTTTATAATGACGGGCAAACAGGACACCTGAGAACGCCAGCACGACGGCGCCAGCGGCATTTGCCAGCATCCGGCCGGTGCCCAGCTGCCACAGGACCCAATAGACCATCCAACCCAGCAAGCCAGACCAGCCGCAGGGAATCAGCGCCCGGCGAGGCACGTTGATACAGAGGGCAAAGGCCATGGTAGCAAAGAAACTCAGCGCAGCCTGCGCAAAAAACTGTAACCAAAGCGGCATGACGATTTCCTTTCTATTTCAGCCTACATCAGGAAGCGGAAGATGAGTGCGATCCCCACACCGATGGCAATGGCGCTGAGAATGGCCTCTACGCCGCGGGCGATCCCGCTGAGCAGATCCCCCGCGAGCAGGTCCCGGATGGATGTGGTCAACGCCACCCCAGGTACCAGGGGCATGACCCCGCCCAGGATAATATTATCAATGCTGTGGCCGAGGCCCAACCGGACCCCCAAATAGGCAACGATTCCGCAAGCCAGAGCGGCCACTGTTTGGGTAATAAAGTAGACTTTCGTAAAGCGGCCCAGATAGTAGGCCACCAGGTACCCAGCCGTGCCGGACACCGCCGCCAAAGGCATATCCAGCCAATCGTACTGACCAGCAAAGATGATCATCAACAACGCGCTGGCCACCGCGGCACCGATACATTGCAGCCACAACGGGAAGGTCGGCGTCGCCCGATCCACATCCCTTAGCGCCGCATAAAGCTGGTAGAAATCAATCTGCCCCGCCGCAAATTCCCGGCTGAGATTATTCACCCGGCTGATCTTCTCAATGTTCAAGACCCGCTGAGTCACTGTCCCCAAAGAAGTCAGCGGCCGATCCTGCAAGCCGACAAAAATACCCGTCGGCGTCGTGAAAATGACCGGCTCCTTCAGCCCGGCATTCTGCGCGATCCGGCGCATGGTGTCCTCCACCCGGTACATTTCGGAACCATTGGCAATCATCAGCCGCCCAGCAAGGATACAAGCATCCATCACCTGTTCCATATAATTGGCGACCTGTCGTTGAATCTCCATCGTTATCCTACCTTCTTGTGCTGTCGCGTCATTCCCTTTAGAATACGGTGTTCCCCGTAGGTTGTAAAGAGCCGCCGCAGCAGGGGAAGGAATGTTTTAAATGAGCAATCTTTTTGCTTGCTTTTAATCTTACAGGCTGGTAATATCATCTCAACATCATTTTGCTCGGTAGTGCAATGGTAGAACGTCTGACTGTTAATCAGAAGGTTGCAGGTTCGAGTCCTGCCCGGGCAGCTGATCGGCACCATCCCAATGCGGGGTGGTGCTTTTTTTCGTCTGCAATATTAATTCCGTTTGCGTAATGTAATATGTACGACTTTTGAAAAAAAATTCGCATTTACTCAGTTAAAGGAGTGATCCCGTTTGAGTTACCTCATCGCAGATCAAGTCGGCCGGCTGGCGCTATTAAGCCCCGATGACTTAGTGAATAAAATGCTGCCACCCGACAGCACCCATAACTTCGAGGAACAACGATCTTGGCGCGAGTCGTTGTATCGGCTTATCCAAATCGTCAACACCAGCGGCTTGTCAGATCTGTGGCTGATTGCCGAGTATTCGCTCATTGGCACGCATCGAATTGACGCAATTATTTGCGGATTCAGTAGATTATTCGGCCGGCCGCTTGCCCTGATCGTTGAATCAAAACAGTGGAACAAGATTGGTGATGGCGGTGCACAGCACGCTGACCAAGTCAAAATGAACTTCGCGAACGAATACCGGATGCACCCAGTCGCCCAAATGTTTCAGTACGAGCATCAGCTGGAGGCCAACCACAGTGTTGTGAAAGCGGATAACATTCAGCTTGCTGTGCTGGCCTTTATGCATAATCTGCCAGAATCCCAAAAACCGAAACTGTTTACCGATGAATATCGCGCGTTTGCTCAATACGCTCATCTGGTTTTTGTTAAGGATGATGAAGCTAGGCTGACACACTATCTCGGTTCTCTCTTTAAGAAATGCTCCGGCGAACAAACGGCCAAACAATTTCTCGCTGGCCATTACGAGTTGAGCAGAGCCGACTTTTTCGGTATCACCAAGATATTACAGCGAAAGGACAACGCGGTGATGCTAGCTGATCAAATCGAAGTATCACTCGCATTCGACCAGCTGTGTGCGGAGTTCAAGAAAAATCCCAGGCACATGGCTATGATCGTTCAAGGCAGCGCTGGCACGGGAAAGACTATTGTGGGACTGCATCTGGAATATTTGGCGGTCCAGCGCCATCTTATCCCTCTTCGAAGGACTATTTTTACATTCGCTAAAAGCAGGATGCTGCACAACATCTTAGGCCAAGCAATGAGTGCCAGCGGCGACCCGCGGCAATTGCCTTATCTGGACATGTTGAGTGAGCACGACTACAGCTTGGTCATCATTGATGAGGCACATCGGATGAGCGACGTACCGCAACACATTTATACCCTCGTCGGCCCTAACACGCGGCCGAAGATTCTTGTATTTCTAGTGGATGACCACCAGTGTGTGCACGTTAAAGAATGCGGTACAGAGTTTGTCTTGAAGTGTGCCCTGCTTACCGCTGGGATAACACCGGTTTGCAAACGACTCACCGTGCAGAAGCGGTGCGGCTTCGAAAATCACTTCACCGCAGTGTTGCGCCACCTCTTTTTCGATGAACAAACACCGTCGCAGGAACCGGCTGCTAGTCAATTTCAAGTCACCATCACAGATTCACTCAGCGCCATCGACAAAAGGCTCAAGGCACACCAGGAACACGGTTTCTCCGCCAGATGGTTTGCTCCCATGGATTGGTTGCGCCGCCGTTCTCGTGAGTTTGGCGCTGATGACATCTTCATTCGGGATCATAACGGTCAAGAGTTCTCCAAAGAATGGCACCCCTACCCGCATCATCTTCTTTACGAGTGGTATAAAAGTCAATCGGCAAAGGTTGTAGACCAAGTGGGCTCAATTTACTGCGCCCAAGGGTTGGATTACGATTACACAGGATTTATCTGGAACGATAGCCTCCGCTGGGATACTCGCGCAAAGCGCTGGGTATACTGCGAAAAAGAACATCAGGACCTCTCATTCAAGCTAGGCATCACTGATGCCTTAAAGGTGAGAAACTTCAATTTTCCCAGCGGAGCGGTGACGACTCTGGTCATGAATCAATATTACATTCTATTGTCCCGCGCTCGCCGTGGGACTTATATCTGGTTCAAGGATGCCGCTACCAAACGGCATGTATACGACGTGCTGCATGCTGCGCATATCCTCTAATTAAAATTTGGAAAGGACGCTGTTTAGCTTAATAAGGTAAGCGGTCGTTGACATAGGTATCGTGACCCGGTGCAGGCCTCCTTGTAAACTTGGTTTATCAAGTAAACAAGGAGGCCTTTCATGGTTCAAATCAAAGATATCGTGCCGATCCAGGTGACCGACCGGTCGCCGAAGCCGCTGGTCAAACCGCAGGTTGCGGCACGAGTGAAGCTCAAGGACGCCGAGGTCGTGTTTTACACCGGTGTTGACCGGGCAATTCTGCACGTGGTGCTCCAGGAGTTGACAGGCAATGTTCCCCAATATCCAAGAGCTTAACATCTATATCATTTGCGGAAAAACGGACCTGCGCAAAGGAATCGACGGTTTGGCCGCTTCCTTGCGGGAGCTGTACGGCGAAGACGAAGTGCCTTATGATCACTCGCTGTTCTTATTCTGCGGCAGTCAGCGCGATCGGTTCAAGGCTCTGTACTGGGACCGCAGTGGGTTTGTTCTTTACTACAAACGGTACGAGAACGGCCACCTGCAGTGGCCGCGAACGCGCTCTGAGGTGCAGCATCTCAGTCATTACCAGCTGAAGCGATTGATTACTGGTCTAAGTATTCAAGAACGGAGTACCATTCATGATTTCAAGCCAGGATATACCAACTAATTGAGGAGGAGAAGCCATGATTTATTAGCATCTCCTCTTTCCTTCGCCGTATAAAACATGATATAATCCATTTATTATATTTATTGGAGGAACACCGATTGGTAGACACAAAAGATGCAGTGCGATTGGTGGACGCTTCGCCAGAACAATTACGCACCGCACTGCAGAATTCGATAAATGAAAATCAGGACCTCCGGGAACAGATCGCCGTCTTGAAGCGCATGTTGTTCGGTCGGCGCCGGGAATCAAGCGATAACCTGCCGCATGGCCAGACGAACCTGTTCAATGAGCACATCATCACCGGTGAAGAACAAAGCATCATCGACAAGCTCACCGGTGATGACCGCAAGGTCGCCAAGAAGAAGCTCAAGAAAGCGACACGGACCAAGAGCACCGACTTGAACAAGCTGCCGCTGGACGAGCAGGATTGCCTGCTCGAAGGTGAGGAGCGCAAGTGCCCGGTCTGTGGTGAAGAGATGCAGGATATCGGCCGGTCGAAAGTACGCGAAGAAGCAACCTTGATTCCGGCACAGCTCCTGCACACAATCGTCTATCGGCACACCTACGCGTGTCCTAACGGCTGCTTGAATCAGCGCGGCAACCAGTTCCTTAAGAAGTCCGATGTGCCTCGCCCAGCCATACCGCATAGTCCAGCTTCTTCAAGCGTCTTGACCGAATCCATCATGGCTAAGTTTGCCTACAAGATTCCGGACAACCGGCAAGAACGCTTGTGGCACAGTCGCGGGGTCGATTTCACCCGGCAATCAATTGCCAACTGGCACATCAAGGCGTCAGAAGGCTACCTGGAGTCCCTATACAAGCTGATGCACCGAGATCTGCTGACTCAAGACGTTATCCATGCGGACGAAACGCCCTACCGGGTGTTGGATCTAAAGAAGGCGCAGACCTATTACTGGGTCTACACGTCCAGCAAGCACAGCGCCCACCAGATCGTCATGTATGAGCACGGTAATAGCCGCGGTTACGAGGAAGCTGCCCGGTTCCTGGCCGGCTACGAAGGCTACCTGCAAAGTGATGCCTACGCCGTTTACCCTAATTTGCTTGGGGTCACCAATGTCTTCTGCTGGGCTCACGTGCGTCGTAAGTTTGACGAAGCCGTGACCGCCGGAGACAAGGGGCTGGCCCCAACGGGCCGCCAGTATTGCAATGATCTCTTCCAATGGGAAAAGAAATGGCAAGACTTGTCGGCTGATGAACGTCAAACCCAGCGCGAACAACGACTCAAACCTGTCATGGATGCGTTCTTCGCTTGGCTGGTCTCGTTGGACGGCAGCTATCTGCCAAAATCCAAGGTGGGCAAAGCCATCACCTATGCGTTGAAGCATGAGGCTGGCTTGCGGGCAGTCCTGTTGGACGGCCGACTTGAACTATCGAACAACCGGGCCGAACGCGCCGTCAAAGAACTGGTCATCGGTCGTAAAAATTGGCTGTTTTCGCAGAGCAAACGCGGCGCGACGGCTGCGGGGGTCATTCTTAGTCTGCTCACGACAGCACGGGCTAATCACCTCGATCCGAGTAAATATTTCAACTATCTATTCGACACAGTGCCTAATTTGCCGGCTCCCGGCGACATGGTCGCCTTGCAGGACTATTTGCCGTGGGCGCCGAAGGTGCAGGCGTTCTGTCACGAATAACAGCGGGTAAAGCAATGGTGCAATCTTCATGATAGAGGATTGCACCATTTTTGTCTTCACACCTATTTCAACGACCGCTTACTTAATAAGCGTTCTTTTCCTTATACCAAAAAAAGGACATCCACATCTCTGTGAATGTCCTTTACTCATTAAGAACAGCAGCGTCCTACCCTCGCAGGCAGTTTCCCACCAACTACTATCGGCGCTGAGAAGCTTGACTTCTGTGTTCGGCATGGGAACAGGTAGTTCCTTCTCGCTATCGCCACTGTACTTAAATTTGAGAGTTTGTTCTCTCAAAACTGGACATCATGAAGTGTCTTTCTTCGAATCACCAATGTGACTCTTTGAGGTGCGTACCTTCCGGTACGCTCTTGGTTAAGTCCTCGACCGATTAGTACTGGTCCGCTCCACCCCTCACGGGGCTGCTACTCCCAGCCTATCTACCTGATCATCTCTCAGGGGTCTTACTTCCTTAAAGGAATGGGAAATCTCATCTCGAAGGGGGCTTCACACTTAGATGCTTTCAGCGCTTATCCCTGCCATACATAGCTACCCAGCTCTGCGCCTGGCGGCACAACTGGTACACCAGCGGTATGTCCACCCCGGTCCTCTCGTACTAAGGGCAGCTCTTCTCAAATTTCCTACGCCCGCGACGGATAGGGACCGAACTGTCTCACGACGTTCTGAACCCAGCTCGCGTACCGCTTTAATGGGCGAACAGCCCAACCCTTGGGACCAACTTCAGCCCCAGGATGCGATGAGCCGACATCGAGGTGCCAAACCTCCCCGTCGATGTGGACTCTTGGGGGAGATAAGCCTGTTATCCCCAGGGTAGCTTTTGTCCGTTGAGCGATGGCCTTTCCATACAGAACCACCGGATCACTAAGCCCGACTTTCGTCCCTGCTCGACCTGTCTGTCTCGCAGTCAAGCTCCCTTATGCCTTTACACTCTGTGAATGATTTCCAACCATTCTGAGGGAACCTTTGGGCGCCTCCGTTACACTTTAGGAGGCGACCGCCCCAGTCAAACTGCCTGCCTGACACTGTCTCCCGCCACGCTGAGTGGCGCGGGTTAGAGTGGCCGCACTGCAAGGGTAGTATCCCACCAATGCCTCCACCGAGACTAGCGTCCCGGTTTCTACGGCTCCTACCTATCCTGTACATGCGGTACAGACACTCAATATCAAGCTACAGTAAAGCTCCATGGGGTCTTTCCGTCCTGTCGCGGGTAACCCGCATCTTCACGGGTAATATAATTTCACCGAGTCCCTCGTTGAGACAGTGCCCAAATCATTACACCTTTCGTGCGGGTCGGAACTTACCCGACAAGGAATTTCGCTACCTTAGGACCGTTATAGTTACGGCCGCCGTTTACTGGGGCTTCAATTCTCTGCTTCGCTTACGCTAACAGATCCTCTTAACCTTCCAGCACCGGGCAGGTGTCAGCCCCTATACGTCATCTTTCGATTTAGCAGAGACCTGTGTTTTTGATAAACAGTTGTTTGGGCCTATTCACTGCGGCTGACCTTCCGGTCAGCACCCCTTCTTCCGAAGTTACGGGGTTATTTTGCCGAGTTCCTTAACGAGGGTTCTCTCGCGCGCCTGAGGATACTCTCCTCGACTACCTGTGTCGGTTTGCGGTACGGGCGATCTGTTACTCACTAGAAACTTTTCTCGGCAGTGTGACATCAGGTGCTTCGCTACTTAATTTCGCTCCCCATCACACCTTGTCCTTAGGAACAAGCATTTGACTCGCTCCCAGACTCAGTGCTTGGACACGCTTTTCCAGCTGCGTGCTCACCTTAGCCTCCTGCGTCCTTCCTTCGCTCAAACATAACAGATCGGTACAGGAATCTCCACCTGTTGGCCATCGATTACGCCTTTCGGCCTCATCTTAGGTCCCGACTAACCCTGGGCGGACGAACCTTCCCCAGGAAACCTTAGTCTTGCGGCGGGCAGGATTCTCACCTGCCTTTTCGTTACTCATGCCGGCATTCTCACTTCTAAGCGCTCCAGCAGTCTTCACAGTCTGCCTTCACCGCCCTTAGAACGCTCTCCTATCGCACGACCTTGCGGTCGCACCCACAGTTTCGGTACCATGCTTAGCCCCGGTACATTTTCGGCGCAGAGTCACTCGACTAGTGAGCTATTACGCACTCTTTAAATGGTGGCTGCTTCTGAGCCAACATCCTAGTTGTCTGTGCAACTTCACATCCTTTTCCACTTAGCATGGATTTAGGGACCTTAACTGGTGATCTGGGCTGTTCCCCTTTCGACTACGGATCTTATCACTCGCAGTCTGACTCCCGGAAACAAATATCTGGCATTCGGAGTTTATCTGCATTCAGTATCCCGAGACGGGACCATCATCCAAACAGTGCTCTACCTCCAGTATCCGCTTTTCCGAGGCTAGCCCTAAAGCTATTTCGGAGAGAACCAGCTATCTCCAAGTTCGATTGGAATTTCACCGCTACCCACAACTCATCCCCTCATTTTTCAACATAAGTGGGTTCGGTCCTCCAGTGCGTTTTACCGCACCTTCAACCTGGTCATGGGTAGGTCACTTGGTTTCGGGTCTACATCAGCTAACTCACTCGCCCTATTCAGACTCGCTTTCGCTCCGGCTCCGGCTTTTCTGCCTTAACCTCGCTAGCTAACGTAACTCGCCGGTTCATTCTACAAAAGGCACGCCATTACCCATTAACGGGCTTTGACTACTTGTAGGCACACGGTTTCAGGTACTGTTTCACTCCCCTTCCGGGGTGCTTTTCACCTTTCCCTCACGGTACTGGTTCGCTATCGGTCACTAGGGAGTATTTAGCCTTGGGAGATGGTCCTCCCAGATTCCGACGGAATTTCACGTGTTCCGCCGTACTCAGGATCCCGATTGGAGAGAAGCAACTTTCGGCTACGGGGCTGTCACCCGCTCTGGCCGGCCTTCCCAGGCCGTTCGCCTAATTCCTTCTTTTATCACTCACTACATCGGTCCTACAACCCCAGCATGCAAGCACGCTGGTTTGGGCTCTTTCCTGTTCGCTCGCCGCTACTTGGGAAATCGAAATTTCTTTCTCTTCCTGTGGCTACTGAGATGTTTCAGTTCACCACGTCTGCCGATCAGCCGCTATGTATTCACGACTGATCAACCACCTTCTCAGATGGCTGGGTTCCCCCATTCGGAAATCTTCGGATCAAAGCTTACGTGCAGCTCCCCGAAGCATATCGGTGTTTGTCCCGTCCTTCATCGGCTCCTAGTGCCAAGGCATCCGCCGTGCGCCCTTCTTCACTTAACCTAAGTGAAACGCTGTAAACAGCGCTTGATTCGGCGGACTTAGTCCGCCTGAACTCAAAAAAATCACAGTGGTGTTTCTCGGTGTGGTCAGCTCTGACGAGCTGACCTTCACTTCATGATATCCAGTTTTCAAAGAACAAACAAAATCTTGAGAGGCAGGCCTCTCAAAACTGAACAAAGTTTTGACTGTATCGGTTTCCGTTGCCTGTGACCGGGGGGCACAGGACTTTTTCCTTAGAAAGGAGGTGATCCAGCCGCAGGTTCTCCTACGGCTACCTTGTTACGACTTCACCCTAATCATTTGTCCCACCTTAGACGGCTGACTCCTTGCGGTTGTCTCACCGGCTTTGGGTGTTACAAACTCTCATGGTGTGACGGGCGGTGTGTACAAGGCCCGGGAACGTATTCACCGCGGCGTGCTGATCCGCGATTACTAGCGATTCCAGCTTCATGCAGGCGAGTTGCAGCCTGCAATCCGAACTGAGGATGGTTTTTAGAGATTCGCTTGACCTCGCGGTCTCGCTGCTCGTTGTACCACCCATTGTAGCACGTGTGTAGCCCAGGTCATAAGGGGCATGATGATTTGACGTCATCCCCGCCTTCCTCCGGTTTGTCACCGGCAGTCTGACCAGAGTGCCCAACTGAATGCTGGCAACTGATCATAAGGGTTGCGCTCGTTGCGGGACTTAACCCAACATCTCACGACACGAGCTGACGACAACCATGCACCACCTGTCATTCTGTCCCCGAAGGGAACAGCTGATCTCTCAGCCTGGCAGAAGATGTCAAGACCTGGTAAGGTTCTTCGCGTTGCTTCGAATTAAACCACATGCTCCACCGCTTGTGCGGGCCCCCGTCAATTCCTTTGAGTTTCAACCTTGCGGTCGTACTCCCCAGGCGGAATACTTAATGCGTTAGCTGCAGCACTGAAGGGCGGAAACCCTCCAACACTTAGTATTCATCGTTTACGGCGTGGACTACCAGGGTATCTAATCCTGTTTGCTACCCACGCTTTCGAGCCTCAGCGTCAGTTACAGACCAGAGAGCCGCCTTCGCCACTGGTGTTCTTCCATATATCTACGCATTTCACCGCTACACATGGAGTTCCACTCTCCTCTTCTGCACTCAAGTCTCCCAGTTTCCGATGCCCTTCTTCGGTTAAGCCGAAGGCTTTCACATCAGACTTAAAAGACCGCCTGCACTCGCTTTACGCCCAATAAATCCGGACAACGCTTGCCACCTACGTATTACCGCGGCTGCTGGCACGTAGTTAGCCGTGACTTTCTGATTGAATACCGTCACTGCATGACCAGTTACTGTCATACACGTTCTTCTTCAATAACAGAGTTTTACGACCCGAAAGCCTTCTTCACTCACGCGGCGTTGCTCCATCAGACTTGCGTCCATTGTGGAAGATTCCCTACTGCTGCCTCCCGTAGGAGTTTGGGCCGTGTCTCAGTCCCAATGTGGCCGATTACCCTCTCAGGTCGGCTACGTATCATTGCTTTGGTAGGCCGTTACCCCACCAACTGGCTAATACGCCGCGGGTCCATCCTTCAGTGATAGCTTGCGCCATCTTTTACCCGAAGACCATGCGGTCTCCGTGGTTATACGGTATTAGCATCTGTTTCCAAATGTTATCCCCTGCTGAAGGGCAGGTTACCCACGTGTTACTCACCCGTCCGCCACTCGGTTTGATCGGTAATTGGTGATGCAAGCACCACCGCAAACTGACCAAACCTCGTTCGACTTGCATGTATTAGGCACGCCGCCAGCGTTCGTCCTGAGCCAGGATCAAACTCTCATTTAAAAGTTTGCGGCTCAATAAATTTACTTGCTTGCGAAATTGACATTCGCAAATGTTGCCTCAGCCGAAGCTGAGTACCGATACATTTGCGGGATTGCTTATCTTCCCGAAGGAAGATATGTGATCCGTTCGTCAAAACTTTGTTCAGTTTTCAAAGGCCTGCGTTGCTTTGTTGTCTCAAGCGACAACTCATATAATATATCATGGCGAGCAACCCATGTCAACATCTTTTTTTCAATCAACATTGCGTCGCTCATATGGGTTGTTGCTGTCTTGGAAAATGACAACGAAAAATATCATACCAGCTGAGCCATACAGCGTCAACTGTTTTTCGAAAAAAGTTGAAAAAAGGCGCCCAGAAGTGAGCACATTAATTGACCGGCAGCCCCCGCGAAGCCTATAGTGCGGGTGTTCAACGAGTTGAAAGGGGAAATGATTATGGCGATGCTTGATGTTAAAAATTCCATTGATCGGCTGCAATGGACGGTCGATCATCACTTTCTGCACATTCATGCGCAACACGATTTCATGCGGGCATGGGCGGTGCAATTCGAATTAGCCTACACAGATTTTCGAGTAATCCAAATGGCGCTGCAAATGAGCGGCCCGGAAAATCATGCGCTGCTGGCAAAGCTGGCAAAGAACTACGAAGCGATCTTCCAATACGAGTACGAATTCGCAGCCAATGGCTTGGCGGGATTCAATGCCAAGTATGGCGACCAAATCGATCAATACAAGACATTGGTCACTGAGTTTGACGGAATCATCAAAGAAGTCCAAGCCTTGCAGGCTTAAACCGAAAACGGCTGTCTCCCAGCAACGGAAGACAGCCGTTTTTTGATCCCTTATTTTCTTAACGACGCAATATCCAACACCTTGTCCACCCAAGAATCATCATAGAAGCCCTCTTCATGGGTAACCAGAATGACCCCGCCGGAGAATGCCTGAATGGCGGTGCGCAGAGCGTCCTTAGTGGCCTCGTCCAGGTGGTTCGTCGGTTCATCCAGCAGGAGAAGATTGCTGGGCGTCAGCAGCAGCTTGGCCAATTTGACCTTCGATTGTTCGCCGCCGCTGAGCTCGTGAATGGGGCTCATCGCCTGCTGGGCAGTCAGGCCGGTCCGGGCCAGGGCCTGGCGCAGTGTCCGAGGCTGGGCTTTAGTAAAAATGCCCTGGAGGTATTGCAAAGGTGACGCCAGCGGTGCCTGCCAGTGCAGTTCCTGATCATAATAGCCAGGAATCATGGTCGACGACTTATCGACTTCACCGCCCAGGGCCGGCAGCTCGCCAAGAATCGTCCGCAGCAGGGTCGTCTTCCCGACCCCATTGAAGCCGGCGAAGACCACGACTTCGCCGCGGCCAACAGAGAAATTCAACGGTTCTTTCAATAACGGCTGGTCGTACCCGATCAGCAGATCGCTGACCGTGACCAAAATCTCGCTGGCAGTATCCACATAGGGAAAATCCAGCACCGGCCGTTTAGTGTTGCCTGGCGGAGTGAGCCGGTCAACGTGGGCCAGCTGTTTCTCCCGGGATCGGGCGCTCTTGGAGCGTGATCCGGCCTTGTACTTGCGGATATAGGCCTCTGCCTTGTTGATCTTCTCCTGCTGCTTATTGAACTCCCGCATATAGCTCTCATGAGCCAGGTCCCGCAACTTCAAGGCTTGCTTCAGGTTGCCGGTATATCGCGTAATTTTGCCGAATTCAACATCACAAATTACATTTGTCACTTGATCCAAGAAATCATAATCATGGGAAACCACAATATAGGCCCCGTTAAAGGCCTGCAGGAAGTTGATCAGCCAATCGATATGGTCCTTGTCTAAGAAGTTGGTCGGTTCGTCCAAGAGCAGGACATCCGGCTGACTTAGCAGCAGCTTGGCCAAAATCAGCTTCGAGCGCTGACCGCCGGACAGCTTGGTGACGTCCCGATCCGCGCCTAATTCAGCCAATCCCAGCCCAGTGGCTACTTGATCCACCCGGGTATCGATGTTATAGAAATCCGCGGCTTCCAGTTCCTCTTGGATCGTCCCCGCTTTGGCCAACACATCTGCATCGCCATTACTGGCATAGTCCGTATAATAATCGTTCATCCGTTTTTCATCAGCATACAGATCAGCGAAGGCAGAGTGCAAAAAACCATTGATGGTCACGCCCGGGCTTAGCTTGGCATACTGGTCTAAATAGCCGTAACGAACCCGTTTTTGCCAATCCACCCGGCCTTCATCCGGGATGAGCTGACCGGTAATAATATGAATCAGGGTACTTTTACCCACCCCGTTTTGCCCAATGATACCCATCCGATCATGGGGGTTGAGCACCAGCTCAGCATCCATATAAAGTTGTTTATCCATAAATTGATGACTGAGATGGGTGACAGACAATAGGGCCATCGGCGGCGCCTCCTTCTTTCAGAAAATACTGCTATCCAGTATGCCACGGAAAGAAATTGAACGCAAAAAAAACAGGATTCAAGCCTTCTCTTACTTGAATCCTGCTAATCAGGAACGGAGGAACAACCATTGTTTGCGTTACTCGCCAAAATGGTAATTACTTTCCACCTCGTGATACTTTATTCAGTTGTCCATCAATTGCCGACACCACCACGTTGACTATAAACCAGTCAGTTAGGTTTGGCGGTGGTGCACCGCACTCTCGCGATGCAACGATCTACGCCCTTATTGTCTCTATATGGCGGTACAATCTGCAATGATGCTTGGAACGTGTTGTTGTTCTGTGATAGAACAGACACCTCCGACAATTATTTGGATCGGTTGATGCATGGTGTTGCACTTGTTCATTTGTTGCTGCTGAAACTCGCGTACCGGAAACTCGTGTTGCGTGATGCGTTACTGTATCTGGAACCGTGTTTCTGATGCGGTGTTCCAATGTTGCTTTCTGGTGCTTGTGGGCCATTTCTTGAACGCCTGCTGCGCCCGAAGCTTTGACCACAATCCTTCTGTGACGATACAACGACCCAACGTCTTTCGACGTCTTATCTGGCTCTCACCTGGGCGGAGTGCAGTCGCACTCTCCGCCGTTAGTGCTGAACTCTGGAAAGACCACTCTGGCATTCCTAACTCGACACTTGGTGCTGGCTGGATCCGACATCGTCTCGGTCAGACCCAAGACGCGGAGTCTTACCGGCATTTCCGGGATGCTCCAGTTGGTACGTGGACCATGATTCTTGCTACGATGATGCATGTTGCTTGATTCTTGATCCGATGTTGCCAATTGTTGCTGTGCTGCTTGAGAAGTTCTGAGGTTGTTCCCTCTTCCATTCCACAACTATAATATAGCATGTACTGGAATCGGTTGCAACCCTTGCCTACAAATAATGTAAGCCTTTACTTTTTCTTAATATTTGGCCGGGGATTTTCAGCCGCCCAGGTTTGGAGCTTCTTCTCGATCAGGCCCCAGCGCCGCTTCGGCACGATCAGAGATAGATCGCCATGATAAATGGGAAAATCAGTACTCCGTTCCCCGGTGATCCGTGCCAAATCATCACTGGTCAACCGATATTCCTGGACAATGGCTTTGATGTTGGCCCGCTGCCGCAAATGATAGTACTCCGCATAAGCCACTGCGCCGCCGCCCAAAATACCGCCGATTACGGCGACCCAGAGGGGATAGTGACCGATTCGGGACAGCAGGATGGCAAAAGCCACGAAGCCAGTAATGAAGGCCATCAGAGCCATGATAATGGTGGAAATCATATTCTTGCGCACGCCGAAATTCAGCTCCTCTACGTTTCGATAGCCCTACTTTACAGCAATCTCAATGTTGGAGCAAAGCCGGTTACAGCTTCTCAGTAATCTCGTGGCGCCGGGCAATGATTGGCAACAACAGGCCTAAAGCCAGCAAGCCAATGGGGGTAATGATGTTCAGCCCCAGTTGGAACCACCAGCCGGTAACATCATGGACAAAACCGGCCTTGGGGATCATCCCGAGAATACAACCGAACGCAGTGAAGAGGAAGCACCACAGACCAACGATAAAGCCCACTGTCTTGCTCTTCGTAAAGGTATAGTCGGAATGGAATTTCTTCAGTTGGCGGCTGAGCATCATGTAGGCCAAGAAAACAAAGAGATAGCGAATCGGCATGACGATGGCGTTCAGGTTCAGCAGCCAGCCATACAAATCATTCATCCCCTTGATACCGAAGGCGGGCAGAACAATGATGATCCCGACCAAAATTGCCGTCATCACATAGCCGTTGATGTAAACGCCATGCTTGTTCTTCTTGCTCAATGCTTGGGGGACAAAATGCGGATCGGCATCCGCCAGCAGCATCCGCAGCGGTGCATCAATGGATACGGCTAATGCCGCCATGGAAGCCATGGCGTTAGTCACCGCATAGACCCACATAAACAGATTGCCGACATGGTAAAAATCACCCAACCGCTGGAACGCCATGTAGGCACCGTTGGCATACAAGTCGGCAGGTAAATGATGGGCGTCAAAAATCATACCCATGGCAAAAGAGCCTAATACAGCAGAAATAGCGACCATAATGGCCAGGGCAATCATCCCTTTAGGGAACTCCTTGGCCGGATCATGGGTTTTATTGACGTAGGGCGAAATCTTTTCCGCCCCGCCCACAGCGAAGATCAGCATTCCGATGGTGGTCAAATAATTCAAGTCAAACTTCGGAATATAGCTGGAAAGCTGATCCATATGGGCCGTCGCGATGGTGGAACCGGTCATCATCGGTGCGGACACGCCCAACAAAATGAAGAGAATCGACAAGATGAACATGGCCGACCCGGCAATACTGCCCAACCGGTTCAGCGTCGTGATCCCCCGGGACGACATCCACATGAAGAAGAGGAAGAGGACCAAACACAGCAGCTGGACCATCATCCCTTTGTTGGAGTTAACGAAACTGCCGTTGCTTTGGAAAAGCCACGAAAAGGCAATCAAAATAGCTTGGGGCTTTTGCGCTAAATACGGTACGTGGACGACCCAATAAGTCCAGGCCGCGAAGAAGGCCAGTTTTTTTCCGGACAATTTCTCAATCCAGGAGGTCACCCCGCCCCCTTCAGCGGGGAAGGTCGCCCCCAGCTGACCGACCATTAAGGTGTAGGGGACAAAGTACAAGATCATGATCAAAATCCAGGAAACGATGACCGTCAATCCTTGGTTATAGAAGTTGTTGACGACGTTCCCGAGGCCCCAGACGGCCACGAATGCTAAGAGCGCAATGTTATACCAGCGCAATTGTTTCTGTTCTGCTGCCACAAATATTCCCGCTTTCTTGTGATTTTTGAGCACGATAAAAAGACAGAAACCGATTATAGTGGAAATAACAGGTTTCTGTCTTGTGAACGGTGTAAGTATTCAGTGAGTGGAAAAGGGGTGTTCCCGTGAAAGCGGTATGAGAATTGGCCTAGACCAGAGTCATCAAGGAATGTAGTACTCCCCGCCCACCTGGAAGTTCGGGTTCTGGGCATTCAAGCGGATGTTCTCATTATTCAGTGTCTCTTTTTCTAAGCCCAGGGCGGTCCGGATATTGTCCGACACCTTCTGCAATTCTGCACTGGTGGGTACTTGATAGGCACCGTCGCCAATCCAGGCATCCTGACCTTGCAGCGTGGCACTGACCATATTCTTCGCCGTATCGCGGTAATTGCTGAAAATACTCATCATATCATCAGTAGTCAGGTTAGTACGCATGTTGCTGGACACTGAATCCAGCAATGTCTGCAACCGGGTCAACGTCCCGATTGAAAGAGCATTCTTGACGATCGACTTAATGACTTGCTGCTGCCGTTTTTGCCGACCATAGTCGCCGGTGGTATCTTCATGCCGCATTCGGGCGTAAGCCAGGGCCATTGACCCGTTTAAATGTTGTTCGCCCTTTGGAAAATGCTGACCGCCAGTATACGACGACGTGAAAGCAAACGGATTATCCACGTCCACCCCGCCGACCGCGTCGACGATTTTCTCCAAACCACCCATATTAATTGTTAAATAGTAATCAATTGGGACATTGACGAGCTTAGACACGCTGTTGATCGCCATTTTTTCGCCGCCATAGTTATACGCCGCATTGATCTTTTCAATATCCTGCTGCGGCCGACCGACGATCTCTGCAACGGTATCCCGGGGAATACTGGTCATCGTGACTTTATTTTGGTCGGGATTCACGGTGGCGATAATAATGGTATCCGAATTCGCATCGCCCTGGTTGGTCGACCCCTGATCGATTCGGCCCTCAGCCCCCGTGTCGACGCCCAACAGCAGGATCGAGAATGGTTTCTTATCCTGAATCGTCGTCGAGACCTTTTTATCATCAATGGGGTTATACGTCTTATCAATGGCGCTCTTCGTCTGATAGAACACCCGCGCGGCGTAGGCGCCGCCAGCGGCGAGGACAATGAAGAGAAACAGAAAGAAAATCTTGAAGCCCCGATGACGCACTGGGGGCCGTTTACGACTGCGTGAATCCACGATGTAACCTCGATTCCAGTAAAATTCTGGTATTTATCATACTATAACGCCAGCTAAATGCAAAAGCGATAGCGCTGGCTTTAGCAGGTCTTAAAGAAACAGAATACACTATAGCATACACGTGCGTCCCGGGATATGAACAGGTATACTAGGCATATCTTAATCTTTGGAGGGATCAATGTGAGTACAATCACCAAACAACCCACCCGGGACCAAGTACCTGAGGACTTAACCTGGGATTTGACCAAGGTTTTCGCCACCGATGCAGAGTGGGAAAAGACCTTTGCCCAAGTGAAAACGGCGGCAGCTGATCTGACGCAGTACGTCGGCACGCTGGGCCAAAGCGGGGCAGCACTGCTCAAGGGTATCCAGGCCATTCTGAGTGTCTACCGGACTTTTGAAAAAGTCTACGTCTACGCCAGCATGCGCAGTGATCAGGACACCGGCAATGCCCATTACCAGAGCTACGATGCCCAAGCCTCGGCGCTAGCCGCTCAGGTGTCCGCCGCAACAGCCTTCATGGAACCGGAGATCCTGGCCATCCCAGAGGCCAAGCTAGAGCAATTCTTCATCGATACCCCCCAGCTGGCTGATTATCGCCACTTCATTGAAGTGATCACGGTCAAACGGGCCCACGTGCTGCCCGCTGACCAAGAGGCGCTGCTGGCGGCCGCGGAGGATGTCTTTTCTTCCTCTGCCCAGACTTTCAACGTCCTGAGCAACTCCGATCTGAAGCTGCCCATGGTCAAAGATGAGGACGGCAATGACGTTCAGTTGACCAACGGCGTCTACAGCACCTTGCTGCAATCACCTAATCGGGACGTGCGCAAAGGCGTCTTCCAGGGCCTGTATGCCGCGTATGGCCAATATCAGCACACGTTTGCCAGCACGCTGGCCGGCCAGATCAAGGCCGATAACTATACCGCCCAAGTCCGCCACTACAGCAGCGCCCGGGAAGCAGCCATGGCTCGCAACCATATTCCGGCCAGTGTGTATGACACCTTAATCGAACAAGTCAACGCCCACCTGCCCCTGCTCCACCGCTATGTGGCACTGCGCAAGCGGCTGCTGAAGCTCGACACCGTACACATGTATGACATGTATACTCCGATCACCGGCACGCCCCAGCTCAGCTACACCTTTGCTGAGGCCAAGCAGGAGGCCCGCCGCGCCTTGAGTGTTTTGGGAGAGGACTACTTGAGCCATGTCGACGAGATTTTCAACAATCGCTACATTGACGTGGTCGAAAATAAGGGCAAGCGCTCTGGAGCCTATTCCGGCGGGGCCTACGACACGCCGCCTTATGAACTGCTCAATTGGCAGGACGATCTGGAGAACCTGTACACCCTGGTCCACGAAACTGGCCACAGTGTTCATTCCTGGTATACGCGGCACAACCAGCCTTATCAGTACGGTGATTATCCAATCTTCGTCGCAGAAATTGCCTCCACTACAAACGAAAACATTCTGACGGATTACTTATTGAAGACACAAAAGGATCCCGCCGTTCAAGCCTATGTCCTGAACCACTATTTGGACGGCTTCAAGGGCACCGTCTTCCGCCAGACCCAGTTTGCAGAATTCGAACACCATATCCACGAATCCCAGCAGCAGGGCACGCCGCTGACTGCCGACAGTATGAGTCAGTTCTACGGCGACCTGAATGCCCGCTACTACGGCCCTGAGACCGCCAAGGATCCCGAAATTGCCTTGGAGTGGAGCCGAATCCCCCACTTCTACTACAATTACTACGTCTATCAATACTCAACCGGCTTCGCGGCGGCATCCACTCTGGCCGCCAAGATCACCAGCGGCGCTGATGGCGCGGTGGATCGCTACATCAACAACTTCTTGAAGAGCGGTTCCTCCCGCTATGCCATCGACACGATGCAAAGCGCCGGCGTCGATATGACCCAGGCCGACTACCTGGAGAACGCCTTCCGCGTCTTCGCTGACCGGCTGAATGCTTTGGAGAAATTAGTCTAACATTCGTTATTTTTGAACAGATAGAAAAGCGCTGATTCCTCGAATGATGAAAAATCATCACAGGAATCAGCGTTTTTTGCGTGCTTATTGAGATATCACTGGCCCGGGGGATTCCGTACAATGGAATAAAGAACATGATGAGGAGGCGTCTCCGATGATGTCCAGCCCTGTTGAACAAAGCCCGCCGCGCCTGTTGACCCCAGGCATTCAAGAGCAAACTCCGGCCTATTTTTGCCGCCTGCTCTGGCACTATATTGATGCGCTGCCCATGGAAGGGGTGGCGGTGAGTCATGAACTGCATTTCTTCATTCGCCAAGAAGCCTGCCACTGCCGGCTAGCTTGCGTCCAAGACGGCCCGCGCTACCATCACCGCTGGGACATGCAATTATTTAGTGCCACGGACCTGCTGCCGACTGAGATTATCGTGTACACCGTGGGGGAACGGCAAATCATGTGCCTGCCGGAGGAACTGCCCGCCCTGCAAGCTCACTACGGCGACTAATCGCCCTGGGCGACTCGGGCATACAACAGTGTGCCTAAATAAATGACGACTTCAATCGTCGCGATGAAGAACGTCACCGGCCAGTTGGTATAGTAGCCCAGCACCAGTCCGCCCCAGACGCCCAGCAACGCCAAAGCAACCGAAATCAGCAGCATCTTCGGCACGGTGTGGACCAAATAACGGGCACTGGAGGCCGGCAGCGTCAGCAGGACGAAGACCAGCAGCGAGCCAACGATCTGGGCACTGATACTGACACTGATCGCCAGCATCAGCAGAAACAGAATAGATAAGAAATGCTTGGGCAAATGCTGCACCCGGGCGCCGATGCTGTCGAAGGAATCAAACACCAGATAGCGGTAGGCAAAGAACATGACCACCAGCATAAACAGCGACAGCACGACCAGCTGCCACACTTCGTGGACACTGATTCCGATAATACTGCCGAACAAAATATTGGTCGCGTAGCTGGCGCTCTTGTTAGCGAGCGAAAGAAACAGGATACCCAGCCCCATGAACAGAGAAGAAATGGCCGCGATCGCCGCCTCCCGGCGGGATTGCTCCGTGGACATCTCACCCACCGCCACGGCGGAGATCATGGTGAACAGGAGCATCCCGTCCAGCGGCGCCAATCCTGTGAAGACCCCGAAACTCGCCCCGGCAAAACCGATTTCGGATAATGTATGGGCCAAAAACGACAGGTTCCGGGCGATCACGAAGACCCCGATGATCCCGCAAGTCAGGGCAATAAAGGTGCTGGCAACAAAGGCATTGCGCATAAATTCGAGTTGAAACATCTAATCGTCCCTCCCTAATCCGAAATCATGTCGTCTGTGATGGCCTGGGCCGACCCAGTACTCATGCGGCCGTTTTGCAGCAGCAGATACTGATCCGTAAACTCTTTGGCCAAAGGCAGATCATGGGTGACAAACAACACGGTCAAGCCATTGGTCTGGTTCAACTGGCGGACCAAACCGATCAGTTCATGCTTGACCGCCACGTCCAAACTGGCGGTGGGTTCGTCCAGAATCAGCAAATCCGGCTGGTTCACCAGTGCCTGGGCCAAATATGCCCGCTGCTTCTCGCCGCCGGACGTCATCCCTAAGGGGGTGGCTGCCAGCTTAAGCAAATTGGTCTCGGTCAATACGTGATTCAGCCCCTGCTTTTCAGCCGCCGTGTGCCATGGCCAGGGCCGGCCCAGCTGATTCAGCTGGACAAAACTGCGGACCGATAACGGATAGTCCCGGTCTAAGTTACGAAACTGCGGCACATAACCCACCTGTAAATGACCATCACCGGCTGTAGTGACCTGACCGCTGGTAGGTTTCAAGATGTCCAACAAGATGCGCGTCAGCGTTGTCTTACCCGACCCGTTCGCCCCGACTAAACTGATCATTGCCCCACGGGGAATGGTGAAATTGATGTGGGAGAAAATGGTTCGATCGCCAAAGGCTTGGCTCAAATCTGCCGCTTGAATTAATGGCTGTCCCATCAAGTTTTATTGCTCCTTTGCTTACAATTAATCAGTATTTTCTAGTATAGCATGGTCCCCTAACAGGATATATGAGCCGTCGTGCATGTCTGAGCGATAAGTCATATTAATAGCGTTTGCATTCCCACCACGGTACAATGTAGTCAGAATCACGATATTGGTATGACTGTTGGAAAACATGGAAGGAAGCAATGCATATGCCTAAACTAGCAAATATTATTTTGATTGGCGACGGGGCAATCGGTTCCAGCTTTGCCTTCAACTGTCTGACCTCGGGAGTCGGTCAGAGTCTGGGGATCATCGACATCAATATGGAACGGGTTCAAGGCGACGTAGAAGACTTGAATGACGCCCTGCCCTATGCAGCCCAAAAAAACATTTATGCCGCCAATTACCACGACTGTCAGTATGCCGACCTGATCGTCATCACTGCCGGCATTGCCCAACGGCCGGGGCAAACCCGCTTGGAACTGCTGCAAAAGAATGCCCAGATCCTGACGGATATCTCCCACCAGATCATGTCGTCAGGTTTCAACGGCATCATTCTCATCGCCAGCAACCCGGTGGATATCCTCACCGAACTCGTGCTGCGTATCACCGGTCTGCCCCGTAATCAAGTGATTGGTTCCGGCACAGCTCTGGATTCCGCCCGCTTGCGGTCCGAGATTGGCCAGCGCTTCAACATTGACGCCCGGGCCGTCCACGGTTATATCCTGGGCGAACACGGCGATTCGGAATTCCCAACCTGGGATTACGTCAGTATCGGCGGCAAACCAATCAAGGATTGGCTGCCAGCGGACAAGCAGGAGGAAACCTTAGACGATATCGCCAACACCGTTAAGACTGCCGCCTACTCAATCATCGATAAGAAAGGGGCCACGTTCTACGGCATCGCCGCTAGTCTGACCCGGATCACTGCCGCCATTCTTGGCGATCAGCGCTCTGCCTTCGCTATGTCGGTGCACTTGGACGGCGAATACGGTTTGCATGACGTCTCCATTGGGGTGCCCTGCATTATTGGAGAAAATGGGTTGGAACGGGTCATTGAGTTGGATCTGAATCCGACTGATATGAAACGGCTCACCGAATCGGCCGGGATTTTGAAACAGAATCTGGCTGACGTCATGGCCGCCAAGTAAACAGGACCACAAAAAAAGTTTCGCATCGCGCAAACGGTGCGAAACTTTTTTAATACTCACAAATCACTTTGCAGCACTCGCCTGACCAGGCTTCTTCGGCTTAGCC
This sequence comes from Schleiferilactobacillus harbinensis, assembly GCF_008694105.1. Classification (NCBI taxonomy): domain Bacteria; kingdom Bacillati; phylum Bacillota; class Bacilli; order Lactobacillales; family Lactobacillaceae; genus Schleiferilactobacillus; species Schleiferilactobacillus harbinensis. The sequence goes on along the minus strand of NZ_CP041364.1, from coordinate 3,141,051 downwards.
ATACCAGCACCGGCAACATCTTCGTCGGTGTAGCCCCAGAACCAGGTAACGAGCATCGAAACGATGATCGCGGCCGCACTGGATAACAGGAAGGCGTAGAAACTCGTCAGATTACCAGGATTCTTCGGATCGAAGAATGACGGGAAGCCAATGAGTGCGCCAGTAAAGCCGTACATATTGCCGCCCATTAAGCCGGTAATGAAACCACCAACGGCGGACCCAGCTAAGCCGGAAATGAAGACTTTCCGGTACCGCAGGTTAACACCATAAATGGCGGGCTCAGTGACCCCACAGAATGCGGAGATCGTCGCGGCAAAACCAATTTCCTTCAGGTTGGCTTTCTTACTCTTTAAGGCAACGGCCAGAACAGCGGCCCCTTGGGCAACCATGGTGGACGAAATAATAGCGTTCAACGGTGAAGCACCTTGGTTGGTAATTTGCTGGGTGACCAGCGGAACAACCCCCCAATGCAGGCCGAAGATGACTAGAATCTGGTAGAAGCCGCCAATGACTAAGCCGCCAATGGCACCAGATGCACTCACCAACCAGTTAACGAAGGAACCGATCCCATTGGCGATACCTTGGATAATCGGCCCAGTAACAACAATTGTCACAGTGCCGACAGCGAGAATCGTAATCAACGGTATGAAGATCATGTGCAAGTAATTGGGTAAGACCTTATGCAGCCAGTCTTCCAGTTTCTTAGCCATGTAAGCGGCTAAAATCATCGGGAAGATGGAATAAGTGTAGTTAACCAGTTGGAATTTCCAGCCGCCAATGGCAAACATTTGCGTGAACTTAGCCCCATAAGCAACCATGTCCGGCAAGGTTAAAAAAGCACCAATCGTAGCAGCTGTGATCACGTCACCGCCCAATCGGCGGGCTGCTGAATAACCAACTAATACTGGCAGGAAGTAAAACCCGGCGTTGGCCATGTCCGCTATCAATGTATAGGGCAACGTGGTAACAACTGTCTTACTAGTTAGGCCAAAGATCTTCCACAATCCGTTAAACCAAGGCAATGTGAAGAATGCCATCAACCCTTTAATAATACCAGAAGCGGCAATGACGCCAATGACTGGGCTCATGGCCCCGGTGATGACACCAATCAAGTTATTGAACCCATCAACAATCATTTGCCACAAATTCCGATCCGGCTTCGTCGCTGCGGCCGCTCCCGCCGCAGCGGAAGTCTCCGCCACCGCTTGCGCCGTGGCTTCCGGATCCGCGTATTCATTACCCAGTTGGGCGATGACTGCGTTATACACGTCAGTGACCGCTGGGCCAATGACGACTTGATACTGCCCTTGAGCCTTGCGGACGTCAATGACGCCATCCAAGGCCTTGATCTTGGCGGTCTCTTCATCGGAAGGATCCTTCTTCAGATAGAACCGCAGACGGGTGATACAGTGAATCAGACTATCGACGTTCTGTTTCCCGCCGATGTCCTTGATAATGTCGGTGGCTAAATCTGTGTAGTCTTTATCCGCCATAACAATATCCCCCTTGTTTTACTTTTGAAACCAATGATACTGTGTAATAATTGACTAACTCTTAACTTCCGTGGTGCCGACAAAATCGCCAGCGCGGTGGTCGCCCGTTTCGACATCCAGCTTGGCCAGCTTGTCTTTACTGTTGGTGATCACCACAATGATAACGTTGTCGAGTCCGGCGGCCTTGATCTGGTCCAAGTCCATGGTGGCAATTTCTTGTCCGCCGCTGACCTTGTCTTGGGGCTTGACGGAGATGGTGAAAGGTTTGCCCTTCAAGTCCACGGTATCAACGCCCATATGGATCAAAACCTCAAGCCCGTTATCCATCGTGAAACCGAGGGCATGCTTGGTGTTGGCCACCATCGTTACTGTCCCTGTGACCGGTGAAAGAATATTGCCATCACTGGGGGTGACGCCGAAGCCTTCACCCATTACGCCGCTGGAAAATACCGGATCAGATACATTCTTCAGCGGAATCACCGTACCAGTCACCGGCGAATACATCCGATTGTCGGCCTCCTTATGACGGCCAAATAACTTTTTGAACATACTGTTCATCCCTTTCTATGTTGACATCTCCATCATACAACATCCCACCGGAACTAGGTCAGATGACGGCGGACAAACTCCCGGTAGTGAAACTGGCGCGGATCCAAACGTGATTCAGACAAAAGGGCCAGACGGGTATCCGTTAAGTAGACCTTTTGCCGGATCACCACGACACTGGTACCGAGTTGAACTTCCAGAAATTGATGGTCGTCCCAATCGGCCTGGGTCATGGTGATTTCCCGTTCGGCGTAACTGATGGGCGCTACCGTTTCTTCAACGTGGGCGTACAGCGAGGTCTCTGCTGGATCGTCCGGCAGGGTCGGCACGATATCTGTTAAAACGTAATCGCGATCAAGCGACACCGGCTGATGCCGCACCTCCCGCAGGCGGCCAATCAATACAGCAGGCTGAGCGCCTGGCGCATTGGCGCGCACGATCGTCTCTTCTCGCCCGAAGAACCGCTCCGGGTCTACGTACACGCTGTCATTTTGGACCAGCCGACTATTGGTCGGATCATCCAAACTCGCCGCAATTTCAGTAAACCCTTTCAATTCCGGCGACGTGAGGGCCGGGCGCGTGCCCAATACCACAGAACCTTTGCCGTGAATCTTTTGAATCTTGCCTTCATTGCGCAGGGCCAGCAAGGCCTTGCGAATTGTCTCCCGGGAGACTGCATATTGCCGCCGCAGATCATTCTCGCTGGGCAGATAATTGCCCACGGCGAAAATTCCCGTGGCAATCTTGTTTGCCAAATCGCGATAGATCAGTTCGTATTTATTATCATTCATGGTTTTCCTCACTTGGTGAATACGGCTGTCTAAAACGCTTACTTTATTTGACACCATTATGTTAGCACTTGTCTAGACAAGCTGTCAAACGAAACACTGAGAAACTTGGTATAATGGGTCTGGAAAATTCTGCACAAGGAAAGGTGCTGCAAAAACTGATGACTTATCGCCTGTTTGCCGCCGATATGGACGGTACTCTGCTCACGGATAAAAAGACTTTTGATATAGCTCTGCTACGCCGACTGATTGCGTTCATGACCCCGCGGGATATGTTCTTTGCCGCCGCCAGCGGCAACCAGTATCAGCACCTGCAAACCACGTTCGCCGATCTTCATGACAAAATTGATTATGTCGCCGAAAATGGTGCGGTAGTCGTGGCTCGGGGCCAGATCATTTACGAAAGTCTGCTGCCCAAGACCACGATCGATCAGTTACTGGCGGCCCTGACCAGCGATCCCATTTTTGCCGGGGCGCAAATCATTCTGTCCGGGCGGGACCATGCCTACATGAACCGGGTTGCCCCCGAAGACGTGACGATGGCAAAATTCTATTACGACAGTCTGGTCGTTCCGCCGAATCTGCGCGCCGTGGCGGCGAATACACCAATCTATAAAATAGCCCTGTCTTGGCGCGGCCAGGATATCAATCAGCAGCTCGACCGGATCAACCATGCCTTTCCCGGCGTGCGGGGGACCAGTTCCGGCCGAGGCGGGATCGACGTCATTGCTAAACACATCAGTAAAGCTACTGGCCTGATGAAACTGGAAGAAGCCCGCCAGCTGATGCCGGTGGACGTGATGGCCTTTGGCGACAACGGCAACGATTTAGAAATGCTGCGCCATGCCGGGTGCGGCGTGGCGGTGCAAAATGCCATTGCCCCGGTGAAAAGCGCGGCGGATGTGGTTTTAGAAGAGACCAATAACCAGGATGCGGTGCTGCGTTATATTCAGCGGTATTTGGAAGAGACGTATCAAACGACGATTGACTAGGCGGTTCCGTTATTGAGGGACTGGGACAAAACCCCGTCTGACGCGCCGTGCCAATGCTCCGCAACCTCCGGCAAAATTGGGCTGGAACGTGGTGACGGCGCTTTGAGCCCGCAAAAGCCGCGGTCTCAAAGTCGCCTAACCACATCGACGGCAAAGCCGTCGTGTGGTTTCCACCACTGAGCCCATTTTGCCTCCGGTTGCTACGCATTGGCACTCGGTACGTTTGAAATCGGAGTTTTGTCCCAGTCCCTTCCTACTAATCGCCGTGCAGTCTCCGCCGCCGCGACACCGATCACCGCCGCCCCGTATACCAGATAGCTGACCAGCCGGTCCATCTCTGCCACACTGTCGTCGCTATAAGTCAGCAGTGCCGTCCCCAACATAAAAACGACGAAAACCATTCGACTGCTGACCCCCAGCGCTACCCGCCGAATCGTGGCCGCACCGTCAATACCTAAGCGTTTCATGGCCAGTCACCCGTCCTTTCTGATCAACACGAAATCATGACCAGCATATCCTTATTTTTCCATAGACCAATCTAAAAAACAACAAAAACGCCGCAACCCGTTCTGTCAAAGCAGAACACTGTCGCGGCGCTTCTTATTGCCTAATTACTTCGTTAACTTCACCGTCGTTGCTTCTGTCGCAGGCACCTGGACCGGCTGACCCTGAACTTGGATCGTTAGTGCCCGGTCGGCGGTAACTGTCACCGCCTCAGGAGTAATGACGAAGTCTAGCTGAGCACCCTTGTACAGCCGCTTGAAGTGGAGCGACTGCCAGTGGGCTGGCAAATGCGGCGTAATCGTCAGAACATCGCCGCGGTCATCGACCCCGGCGTAGTCCCGCTGAATAATCGTTTCCGTGGCCCCCATCACACCGAGATGGATTCCTTCGGCCGTCGTACCGCCCTGGATGTCGTAGTAATCCGAGGACAGGGCCTCTGAGAATAATTGCCAAGACAAGGCTGCATTATGATCCTGGGCCGCCAATTCACTGTAAACCACCCGAGACAAAGTCGAGCCATGGGTCGTCCGAGCGAGCCAGAACTTCAAGTTCTTCGCCATGAAGTCCGGCGGCAAGTCGTAACCCAGATCGCTGAAGACGTTGACCACTGTGGCGGGCGTCAGGTTCCAAAAGGCCATTAAGGCATCGGCTTGTTTCGCCACTTGATACGCATCCGGCGACTTGCCCTCGGCTTTCAGAATCCGGTCCATCCGGGAGATATTGCCATATTTCTGACGATATGCGTCTAAGTCGATCGTGGCCAGTTTGAAGTAGCCCTGATATTGGGAAATGATGCCCTCCTGGGAAATTTCCAGCGCCAGTTTTGTTTCGACTTTGTTCAGCTGCTGCCAGTCACTATCGGCAAACTCGGCCTTTTTCGCACTATTGGCCCATAGATCGGCTGGCAGAATATCTTGGAATTTCTGCAACTGGGCAAACAGCCAAACAACCATAATATTCGTGTACGTATTATTGGTCACGCCCTTGTCTTCACCGGGATACCCCTCATGGAATTCATCGGGTCCCATGACGCCGGCAATATCGTATCGGCCGGTCTTTTCATTATACTGGGCCATACTCAGCCAGAATTTGGCAATGGACAGCAGCATCTCCAGCCCGTAGTCCTTCATGAAGACCACGTCCTGGGTGTTGTGGTAGTAGTACCAAACGTTGTAGGCCACAGCCAACGAGACATGGCGCTGACGGCGGGAATTGTCCGGATCCCACTGGTTGGTAATTGGGTTCAAGTGCACGAACTGAGACTGTTCATCGCCGTACATTGCCGACTGCCAAGGGAACATGGCCCCTTCATGGCCCTCGCTGGCCGCGTACTGGCGGGCCGCCGGCAAACGCCGGTAGCGGTATTTCAACAGACTCTTAGCCAAGTCCGGATAATGCTGGGTATAAAACGGAATATTGAATAACTCATCCCAGAACACGTGGCCCCGGTAAGCTTCGCCGTGCAGGCCGCGGGCGCCGACGGAGGCATCCAGATGCGGATTGGCAATGGGCGAAGCGGAGACGTAAGCGTGGAAAATGTTTAAGCGGGCCAGTTTCTGACTGGTCACATCCCCTTCAATCTCGATGTCAGACGTCTGCCAAATCTTGCGCCAGACCGTGGCGGCGTTGTCCCGGGCCGTATCGTAGGAAACCACCGGCAGCAAAGCCGCTGCTTGGGCATCCAAATCGGCACTTTCCAGACTGGTGAACAGCACGACATCCTTCGTCACTGTCCAGGATTGGCCGCTGGCCAACTCTTTGGCTGCCGTTTGTTCAACGACATCGTCCTGGGCCGTGCCGGCCCAGTCCTCGGCGCCGGCGAGCTTAGTTGCAATAACGAACGCCACGTGAGAATTCTTGGTCTCCGCCCGCAAAGTTGCCGTGGCGCCCTGGGCCGCCAATTTTTGCACGTCGAAGTGCCGGGAATTGAAGGCCCGGTAGCGTTCTACGTTGCTGTTCTCAACACTGCCGTCCAGTTTGCTGGTTACCGTGATCGTCCCGCCGAAATCCAACGGGGTGATGGTCATACGTACAGCGTAGTGGTGCCATTCCTTCATGTCGACGACTTTTTCTGCCCGCACGACCACGTGCTTATCCGGCGCTAAAGCAATCACCGTTGCCAAGGTCAAGCGGCCGTTTTGCATATCCAAGTCCCGATAGGCATCAACGATTTTAGCGTGCTGCGGATCGATCGGCGTGCCGTCCACGCTGACTTGCAGAAATTGGGCGTTGGGCAGATTGACCAAGTCTTCATTGACGACATCGTGCCCCGCCACTGGCGTAGTCAGCTGATTGAACAGCCCCGCCGCATAGAAACCAGGGTAATTATCGTCGCTGGCGTCAACGCTTAAGTAAGCCCCGCGCAGGCCGAAGAAGCCGTTGCCCAAGGTCAGCAGGGCCTCTTGGCCGTAATTCTTTTTACCGCCGTAGACCCCATAATAAGTCAGATGGCGGCTGGCCAGGTCAACGGCCTCCGCTGCGCTGGTCACCCCACTCTCTTTACCGTACACCGGAATATTCGTCCGATCCGTGACCAGCGTGGCCAGATCGACCCGCCGACCGGCGAGGTCCACCACTGTGGCACTGAAGCGCGACGCACTGGGGGTCGCCAATTTCAATTCCGTAGCGCCCATATCAGTCAGCTCTTGGTTCAATCGCTGGCCAATGGCCGTCAGTTCCTGATCGCCGCTGAAGGGCACGCTCTTTTCACCACGGGTACTTTGCAGCAGCAGCGCGTTAGGCTGGACTGTTAACGAAATAGTTGCCATAGAAAAACACCTTTCCCAATTACATTCTTAGTGACGCATAGACAAACGTATCCAGCTCAATCTTAAGGCATGCCCCCCGGCGCCGCAACTGGCCGGCGCGGTATAATGCAAGGGAGAAAGGCGGCGGGACGGTAATGGGCAGTAAGCAGATCAAGATTTGGCTGATCGTCATGACGGCATTATTCGGTTACTTTTCATTCGGCGGCCCGGCTGCCAACCTGACCCGCTATGCCTGTGTCGTGCTCGCCGCCGGGCTGAGCGGCTGGTTGTGGGCCCATCAGCACCGGCCGGACCAGCGCTGGCTGACTGCTGGCTTAGTGTTGTCCCTGATCACCGACGCGGTACTGCTTTTTGCGCCGGCCAGTCAGTGGGTGCCGCTGGCGGTAGGCCTGTTTGCCTGGGTGCACTGGTGCTATTTGCGGCGCTTCAACACGGCGCTGCCCGGACCGACAACACTGGCCAGCGCCGCTTTGATTACTGGCGCTTTGGGCTGGCTGCTGCCCGCAGCTATTTTTTACACGGCCATGCTGCTGCTGGATACCGCCGGTACGTGGCGCCGCCGGTTGCCGACAAGCCGCGCTACTTGGCTCGCCCGTGCCGGCATTACCGCATTTGCAGCCTGCGATATCATTGTCGCCCTAGGCCAGACCGGTCGGATTGACCCAGCCTGGTCGTGGCTGTTTTACTGGCCGGCATTAACCCTGCTCACTTTGAGTGCAAACTAAAAGCGGCCGCTCGCCAGTGACCGCCTTAAAAACTTATTGATTATCCTTTTTATCCTCCGGCGCCGCTTCAGGATGCTCCGTCGCCGCCTCAGACTCCGCGTCCGGTTTCTTCCCCGGCGTCACGGTAAACCAGTTCACGAAGCCGTGTTCAATATCAGCGACCGTGAAGGTGAAGTGATCGATCGTAATTTGCTGGTTCAATTCCAAATTCGGATGATGGTCGATGATATAACCGGCCACCGTGATCACATCGGAACTCTTGAATTCCGGCACATCGGTTCGGAAGTACCGTTCAAAATCATACAGCGTGGTCTTCCCACTGACCCGGTAAGTACCATCGGCTTGCTTGATGATGTATTCGTCCGACACATCGTCGATTTCATCCTTCACGGTACCGAACAGTTCCTCATAAATATCTTTGTCCGTGACAATTCCGCTGGTGCCGCCGTATTCGTCGACAACAACCACGATAGGGGTCTGCTTCTGAATCATTTGCATTAAAATGTCATGGATCGGCATGGATTCCGGCACACTGATGATTGACCGTAAAATCCGAGACAGCGGCAAATCACCGTCCACCTGATCCTGACGAATAATGTCGTAAATGTAAATATAGCCGAGGATCTTATCCTTATCGTTGTCGGCCACCACCGGAAAGCGGGAATAGCCTTCTTCTAAATACGCCCGCAATGCTTCCTTGACCGTGCTGGTGACATCAATGACCGTCAGACTGGTCCGATCAACCATGATGTCCTTGGCGACCTTGTCGTTCAGCTCGAACGCTCGGCGCATGTACAACACATCGTTTTGATCCATTTGCCCGCTGAGTACCGCCGACTGGGACAACCGAAGAATTTCCGATTGCGAAAAGACCTGATTTTCCTCATCCGCCGGCGCCATCCCCATCAGTTTCACGATGCCGATGGCCGACGTATTCAGCAGCCACACAAACGGATAAGCAATCGTATGGAAGATGTGCAGCGGCGTTACCAGGCGCATGAGCATCTTCAGAGGCATATCAATACTGATGTTTTTCGGAACAATTTCGGTCAAGACAACTTCCAGGTACGTCAGCACCAGCACCCCAACGATCGCCCCCAGAATTTGGGTGGTATGCCCATTGGTGAGGTGGGTCCAACCGAAGAAGGTGATCAAAATTGCTTCCAAGGTACCTTCCCCGATCCAGCCTAACAGGATGCCGGTAACCGAGGTCCCCACTTGCGTGGTCGATAAGTATTCGTTTAAATTCTGAACCATATGCAGGCCGCGCTTCAATTTCTTGACGTTGCCCTGTCCTTTTTTGATCGCGTCTTCCAGCTGACTGGGCCGGGTCTGGACCAACGCGAACTCCGCGGCAACGAAGAAGAACGCCGCAATGAACGTCACCAAAATGATGAGTAAATTCTGAGCTAACTGGCCACTGGCCACAAGTCATTCCTCCAATAATCAACTACCTATACTGCCTTAATTCTAGCACAGAAACCCCTTCATTAAAGGCTGGCCGCCCATTTTGTACCGGGGTTAGTGGCGCCGGGCATTGGCCGCCTTGACGGCCGCGGCAATATCCACCGGCCGGCCGGCTTTCTTCTCGTCATGGTATTCGGCCACAGCCGTAAACAGCAGATCACTAGCCGAATTGACAGCCGTTTCCACGGCATCTTGGATCACACCGATAATGAAGCCGACCCCCACGACTTGGATGGCAATATCGTTGCTGATGCCGAACAGACTGGCGGCCATCGGGATCAGCAGCAGGGATCCCCCGGCGATCCCAGACGCCCCCGTGGCTGAGATCGCCGTCAGCAGGCAGAGAATAAAAGCCAACGGGAAGGATACCGAAATACCCAGCGTGTGGGTTGCCGCCAGCGTCATGACCGTAATGGTGACAGCCGCCCCGCCGCTGTTGGCCGAGCCGCCCAGGGGAATGGATACGCCATAGGAACTTTCGTCCAGACCGAGATCGGCACTGGCTTGCATGTTAATCGGAATATTCACCGCTGACGAACGGGTGAAGAAAGCTGGAATGCCGCTGACCTTCAGGGTCCAAAAAATCAGCGGATAGGGATTCTGCCCAGTCATGATCCAGGCCATCCCGGCATAAACCACTAAATAAACGAAGGCCATCGTACCGACCAGCAGAACCACCAATTGGCCGTAACGGACCACCCCAGCCAATCCGGTTTGGGAAACGGCGTTGAAGACCAAGCCGACGATCCCAAACGGGGCAAATTCAATGATGAATTGCGCGACGGAAGAAATCGTATTAGCAATTTCCTGCACACTGTGGCGAATCGTAGGCCCAGTCTTGCGGATCGTCACGCCGAACAACAAGGACCAGAAAAGAATGGCGAGATAATTGGCATCCGTGATCGCCTTCAAAGGATTACTAACGGCGTTGGTCAATAAGTTTTGAATGATCGGTCCTAGTCCCTTGGGAATCGCGTTAGTCACGTGCGTCCCCTTAGGGAAAACAATCGATACTGGGAATATGTAGGACACGGCCACGGCGGTCAAGGCTGCGATGAACGTAGCCGCCATGTACAAGACAATGACAGTGCTGAAGTGATTCTTACTGCCCGTCTCATATTGGGCCAGTGCCGACATGATAATAAAAAAGACCATGAGCGGAGCGATGGCCTTCAGTGCCCCCACAAACAGGTCGCCCAAAATGCTGATAAACGACCACTGCGGCACGATGAGCGCCAAGGTCGTGCCAATGACGATCCCAATAAGAATGCGAATAATGAGAGAAATCGAACGATACCGTTTGAACATGATGCGCCCTCCTCCAAAATTTGTATATCCTCACATTCTAACGTATTTCTGCGTAACGCGATAGTCGAAAGCATATTTCTTCTCAGGATAATCGCCGGATGCTAAAATACTCAGCATCCGGATATTGGTATGCCGGTATATCGGAAATTGAGCGAGTGCCGATTAGGGGATCGATCAATTGTCACTATTGGGGTGAAAACAGCTTTGTGGAGGGGGATCACCAATGGGATTTTTTTACATTGCACCGCAATTAGGTCGCTGTATTCTGCTGATTTTGTGTTTCTTTGTGGGAATTGGACTACTCTTAATTCCCACCTTTTGGATGGTCGGCCAAGCCCGGGCGGCCGCAGATATTCCTGTGTCATCATCACTATTGCCGCTGAGTCAACTCGCACTGCCCGGCAGCAATCCGGACTCGACACGGATCTATATTGGCGCCGAGCAAACCCAGGATTTCTTTACGCCCCAAGGTTTCGCCACGGTGAAAACCGACGACGCCGGCCGCTGGAGCAAAATCAGCTTGACCAACGATGTCATTAACCAGTACGAAACCGGCGTGGTCACCTTGAACACCCGTATCGACATGTCCCATGATTTTTCCTTTTCGTGGCAGGTGCAGATGCAAAAGGGGGCCGGCGCGATCGCTATGGCGGACGGCATCGGCTTTGCCCTGCATCCTATTTATGCCGCCAACAGCGGCGCCGACCAACCCGGCAAACAGGATATGACGGCGTACGGCCGGACCGGAGGCAACTTAGGAACGGCGGATCTGATGAACGCGTTCGGCTTCAAACTGGATTCTTTTTACAACAGTGCCCGTCCGACCGGGCCAGTGGCGAACACCGGCTTTGGCAGTGCACTCCACAAAGGCGACGCTTACGCTGCTCCAGACGACATTATCGCCGGTCAGTTGGTGCCCGCCTTAGCCAAGGTGGACCCAAACAAAGGCCAATGGGGCCCATTTGGCGTATTCACCCAAACCGACGCTACGGGATACATGACCTATCCGGCCGCCGCCCCCGATCCAGTGAGCGGCGGCCAGCCGGAACAAGTACCATTGACTGGTCAGACTCGCAACGCGGTGAACCTGGTCAGCGGCCAATGGGCGGCGCTGACGATCGTGTATACCGCCGCCAGCCACCAATTGCAGGTCAGCCTAGCTGACCCCGCCGATACTGCCCGTCAGCTCACTTGGACCCGTACCTTAACCGCCCAAGAACAGGCCTTAATTCATACCCCTGGGGACAAATACCGCTACTACGCCTTCAGCATTCTCGGGTCCACTGGGCAGTGGGCGGCGACGCAAAATATTCAGCGGCTAAGCGGCTACTTCACGCCGGAAAGTCCGACGTTGATCGTCCGGCAAGCAACCGCCAACGGCACCGCACTGGCCCCGCCAGTGACAACGATCGTCTCAACCGGCACGGCTTACTCCGCTGCCCCAATTCATACGGTACCGTCCGCGGCCAATGGTCAGTTCAAGGGCGTCCTGTCCCACATTTTGCTTACTTATTACGTCAATGGCCAGCCGGTCACGCAACGGGTCCCGGCCAGTAATTACCGTGGAGATGGACCGAACAGTAATAAATGGTATTACTACCCAACCCCTTCGGCCCAGCCGCCGCTGACTGTCGTTACTTATGTTTATCGAAGCATGGACCCGGCTCCGACCCCCGTATTCAGTTTTAGTGACCAGTCAGAGCACCCAGGCACAGCAGCACCGTTTACGCTGCAGCCCAAGAAGACGGTGTACGTCACCGCTCAATTGACTAATCCAGCGAATGGGCCGACGGAATGGGTCAAGCCGTTTGCCCTCATCACTGTGCCGGCATTATTACAAAGCGTAAACAAGGCGACCAGCAACCAATCGGGCCAGCAGCTGCAGGTGCAATTTCCCACCATCAGCCGCGGCAGCACCGGTACCGTCACTTTTCCGCTCACCTATATTGGCCAAGTACCAGCGGTCCTTTACCCCGATAAGCTGCCCGCCGGCAACGGGCTCAATTTAGCGCTGCACGGTTATCTTTATGACCAATCACCCTTGAATCTGGCCCGGCAAACGGTTCTCACGGCAGCAACGGCCGGGCCGCGGACGGATAGTTCTTATTTCTATGATTTCAAAACCTTGGACGCGCCCCAGGCTAATCCGCCGCTGCGCTTTGCCCCCGACCCGGATTTCAATGCCACCGATCTGGATCCCGGCAACTTCGTCCCGCAATTCGGCAGCCGGCCGCTTAGCGCCACGGCGACCTTCCATTATTGGGATATCGCCGATACGACAAGCACCAGTGTGGACCCCATTAAGGCGGGGCTCCCTGTGCAAGATATTTCTGGCACAACACCGGGAACTTTCACTGGTTTGGCGGGGGAGACGATTGCTAATGCACCGCGGCCATTACCTTTGCCGGGGTATGACTACATCGGCTATTACGAATATGGTGCCTTCGGTCAGCCCAGTATTTGGCATCAAGCTAAGGATACTCCGGCCAACTTTTATTACACTCTGCCCACGACCGTCACCAAGGGAGCGGTGCCCCAAACAATCGCCTATATTTACCGACCAAACAGCACCCATTTCCTCGCACTGACCATTCCGGATCTGGATTTTGGTCAGCAAAGTGCGGCGACCGCGGGGCAAACCGATCTTAATTTACCGCTGCAAGCGCCCGTTCAAACGGCGATTCGCGACCAGCGGCCCCGGGGTAAAGGGCTGCCTGCCGCTTCAGGGGCATGGCAAGTAAGTGTCGCAGCCACCGGTCCGCTCACCGGGGCGGCCACTAAAGCCGCCGTGACCGGGGCTCAATTGGTCTTCAACACACCCACGGTCACGGGTATCAACCCAATTCTCGGAGATCCCGGGATCACTGCCGCCACCGGTCGGCTGCCGCTGGCGGCGGATGGCGGCGAGTTGACCCTCGCGCAGGCCGCCGCCTATGGCTCCGGCAGCCTGCGCTGGGACCCAGCCGGTATTCAGCTGGCCATCCCCCAGCAGCCGATCCAGCCGGATAAGTATCAAACCACGATTACTTGGACAGTGAAAGACGGCTTATGATAGCTAACCAAAAGGGCCCCCCGCGGGGTGCCCTTTTGGTGATCTTAATTAGTCGTTGCTTAAGTCAGTGCCGTTGCTGGCGATCACTTTCTTATACCAATAGAAGCTCTTCTTCGGTGAACGGCTATAGTCGCCCTCCTGCTTGTCGTTACGGTTCACGTAAACAAACCCGTAGCGCTTGTCCATTTGACCGGTACCGGCTGAGGCCAAATCAATGCAGCCCCAAGTGGTGTAGCCGATCAAATCAACGCCGTCGGCAATGGCTTCGCCCATGGCCTGGATGTGGCCTTGGAGATAGGCGATACGGTAGTCATCATTAATACTGCCGTCAGCTTCCACCTTATCGAAGGCACCCAAGCCGTTTTCGACTACCATCAGCGGAATATCATACCGGCCGTAAATCCGGTTCAGCGTGATGCGCAGGCCCAGCGGATCCATCGCCCAGCCCCAGTCGTTGTACTTAAGATAAGGATTCTTGTTGGTCTTCGTCTGGTTGCTTTCGGTCTGCTCGCCCTCATTCGTCGTCGTTTGCACGCCGGAAGAATAGTAGCTGAAACTGTAGAAGTCCACCGTACCCATAGCAATCGCCTGACGGTCTTCATCCGTAATATCCAAATGGATATCGTTGTCATCGAAGAAGCGCTTAGCAAAGGCCGGATATTCGCCCCGGACTTGGACATCCCCGCAGAAGTAGTTGCGCATGTTATTGCTCATGTCAGCCTTGAAGGTATCCTCCGGCTTCGAAGTCAGTGGATAGTCGACGCCGGCTGCAATCATGCAGCCGATCATGTTGTCTGGATCCACGGCATGACCGATTTGGACTGCCTTCGCACTGGCCACGAACTGGTTGTGCAGCGCCTGATACTGGGCCTGCAGCTGATCGCCGCCGGCGCGTACGCCCACCGGCGCGGTCAGCGGCGCACCATCAGCCAGCGGCAGCGCCCCGGCCATGTATGCCCCGAACGGGGATTGCAGCATATTGATTTCATTGAACGTCAGCCAATAATGAACCAAGCCTTTATATTCCCGGAATACAGTCTGGGCATAGTTCACGAAGAAATCGATCACCCGCCGATCCTGCCAGCCGCCATAAGCTTCGGTCAGATGGTAGGGCGCCTCGTAGTGGGACAACGTCACCAGCGGCTCAATGCCGTATTCCTGACAGCGTTTGAACACCTGGCGGTAAAAGTCCAGGCCCTTCTGATTCGGTTGGGCGTCATCCCCATTGGGGAAGATCCGGGTCCAGGCAATGGACAACCGGTACGTCTTGAAGCCCATCCGGTGCAGGTACTCCAGGTCTTCCTCCCAATGATGGTAGAAATCGCTGCCCGTGTGGGAAGGATAGTAAGTATCCGGTTCAATCGTTTTCGTAAAGTGACGCGGGTGATCCACGTCGCCGCCCGTCAGCATGTCCGCGGTGCTCGGCCCTTTGCCGTCCACGTTCCATGCCCCTTCATACTGATTCGCGGCGGTCGCGCCGCCCCATAAGAAACCCTCTGGAAACTGTGCCAAAATAATCCGTCCTTTCTTAAATCGCTTACCCTACCATTGTAACCGAAAAAGGTAACGCTTCCGCAACAGTTCTGTCACATCTTCCAAAATATGTTCCAGTGCGTTAGACTACTTATAGATAGTAAGTACATACAGAAAGAAGTGGTATCTGTGGCAGACATTAATGCAAAGAACGCTGGGCAATTCAAGTTTAGTGATCAGTTCACCGTCAACCGCCTCGGCTTTGGCACCATGCAGCTCACAGGCAAGGGGGTCTGGGGTCCGTACGCAGACCCGGACCGCGCTATTGCCGTGATTCACCGGGCCATTGACTTGGGCGTCAATTTCTTCGACACCGCTGATTCCTATGGTCCGTGGTACGCCGATCGGTATCTGGCCGCCGGCTTGAAAGGCGCGGCCAATCGCGACCAGCTCTTCATTTCAGACAAAGTCGGCCAAACCCGTCAAGGCCCCGGTCTCTGGGTCCCGCTGGGCGCACCCCACTACCTGCGGCAGCAAGTTGAAGTGTCTCTAATGACTTTGGGCATCGATCACGAAGATCTGCTCTTCCTGCACCGCGTAGATTCCCACTATTCAATTGCCGAACAAGTCGGTGAATTGCAGAAAATGAAGGACGAGGGCAAAATTCGGCACATTGGTTTGTCCCAAGTTACTCTGGATCAAGTCAAGGAAGCCCAAAAGTACGCCCATATCGACGCCATCGAGAACATGTACAACGTGGCCGATCACCATGATGATCCGCTTGTCGACTACGCCGAAGATCAGCACATGGCCTTTGTCCCCTGGTTCCCGTTGAACACCGGCAAACTCACCGGCAGCGACAGCCCGCTGGAAAGCATTGCCCAGAAATACAATGTCTCGCCAGCCCAAATCGCATTGGCTTGGCTCCTGAAGCGTTCCCCGAACATTCTGCCCATTCCCGGCACCAGTTCCTTGGACCATTTGGCGGACAATATCGCCGCGGCAAATGTGCAGTTGAGTGATGAAGACTTCGATGCATTGAGTCATTTGAGCAAATAATAAGGGGCTCGACTGCCGTGCCAAGTGCTCCGCAAGCTGCGGCAAAATTGGGCTGGAACGCTGTGACGGCGGTTTAAGCCGGCAAAAACCGCCGTCTTAAACACGCCTAACGACATCAGCGGCAAGCCGCTGTGTCGTTTCCACAGCTGAGCCCATTTTGCCTCCGCTTGCTACGCACTTGACACTAGATACGCTGAGCACGTCATCCCGTCCATGAGAAGCTCGATACCAGGCCCGTTTCGAGGGACAGTTTCACGGTTTACGCACACCCAGTGCCAATGCGGAGCAATCGGAGGCTGAGGGGGCTCAGTGGTGGAAACGGCAATAATCTCGCCCGCACTTGGCGAGATTATATGCCGTTAGGCGACTTTGAGACCGCGCTCCTCAGCGGGCTCAAAGCGCCGTCACCACGTTCCAGCCCCCTCAGCCGTAGATTGCGCAGCATTGGCACGGCAGGCAAAGCGGAATCTCTCGTTTTCTGAAAATACCCGAACAAAAATACCGTCCACCTAATTGACATTCGTAGTCTTCTTCGATACACTTTCCTCAATTACATGTGCGGGTCAGAACCAGTAACTAAGTCCCCTTGCGTCCAGAGAGTTGCGGGGACGCTGAAAACCGCGCCGCAAGCCTTGGCGAATGACTCTGACCAACCGCACGGCCCCGCTGGGCCTTAACCAGCGATTGAGAGGCTTCGACTGAAGCAAATCAGGTGGTACCGCGCCAAAAAGGGCGTCCTGTCTAATTTTTTTAGGCAGGGCGCCCTTTTTGACCATGGTGAAAGCAAAGGAGTGATCATTCATGGCAAAGTTAGTCTTGCAAACAGATTTTGGCTTGGTGGATGGGGCCGTGGCCGCCATGTACGGCGTCGCGTTCCAGGTCGATCCGCACTTGGGCATTTACAATTTGACCCACGAAATTCCGCCCTATGATATTTTCGCAGCCTCTTACCGTTTGTACCAAACCGTGAAATACTGGCCGGCCGGCACCGTCTTCGTCTCCGTCGTGGACCCCGGTGTGGGCAGCGATCGGCGCAGTATCGCCGCCGAGACCAATGACGGCCACTACATCATTACCCCGGACAATGGCACCCTGACCCATGTCGCGACATATATCGGTCTGAAGGGCGTGCGGCAGATTGACGAAGTAAAAAATGCTCTCCCTGGCAGCCAGGCCAGCCACACGTTCCATGGCCGGGATATCTATGCTTACAACGGCGCCAAGTTAGCCAGTAAAAAAATCAGTTTTGCCGATCTGGGCACGACCCTGCCGGTGGGCGACGTCGTCCGGCTCCCCTTGGGGAAAGTCACCCAGCAGCCCGGCGAGATTTCTGGCACCATCGACATCCTGGACATCCGCTTCGGCTCGCTGTGGACGAACATTTCGCTCCATGCCTTCCATGAATTGAACATTCACACCGGCGACCGGGTATTGGTGTCGATTTATCACCACGATCACTTGCGCTATCAGAACCAAATGCCCTTCACCCGCACCTTCGCCACCGTCCGTGTTGGTGAGCCGCTGGTCTATGTCAATTCCCTGATCAACATCGGCGTGGCCATCAATCAGGATTCTTTCTCCGACGTGTACCGCATCGGTACCGGGGTCAATTGGCACATCACTTTCGCTAAAGCACCCGCTGCCCCCGCCATTATTTCAGATTAATCACATAGAAAATGGGTTAAGTGTCCGCCTCGTCGTTGCCATTGGGATCGGCACCGCAGGAGCTGGCCTCCCGCGGTATGGCAATGGGGGGCCGGTTCTATAATCCGTTTCGCTAAAACACGTAATCCCAATATGGGGCATTTCACACTTCAATAGCGGGGTCGCGTGTTTTTAACCTAGGCCGTCACCCGCGTCAATTGCCCAGCGTTCAGCGCATAATGCGCGTCGAAGCGCCGGCTGAGGTCTGGTGCGATGTGGTGGTCGATTTCGACCACCGTCATGGGCGCGGTCAAGAGGATCTGCTGAATGGCGGCAGCGGTGGCCGGGTCCAGCGAGGCGGTGCCTTCGTCTACGACCAGGAAGCGGCGATTGTAGAGAAAGGCCCGGGCCAGTTCGATCCGTTTGCGTTCGCCGCCGGACAGGTTATTACCGCTTTCTGCAATCAGATTATCCAAACCGTGATCGGCAGCATAGGCGGCCAAACCGGCTTTCTGCAAAGCCGCCTGGATGGCGGCGGACGAAAAGTGGCGGCCCAAGGTCAAATTGAAGCGCAGGGTGTCATTAAAAATATTCGATTCCTGCAAAACCGTGGCAAACATCGTCGGGTCTGGGGCAAACGCTTTACCCGCGGCGGTCTGAAATTGCACCGTGCCGCTCGTTGGCTGCCGCATTCCGGTCAAGAGGCTGATCAGTGTCGATTTCCCGGCACCCGAAGGCCCTGTCAACAGGACTTTCTCACCTTGATGCACCCGTAAGTTGATCGTTTGCAAAATGGGCTGGGCAGCGTCATCAGCGTAGGCGAACGTCACCGCCGCCAGGTTCAGCGCCGTGAACTGGTCCAACCGATCCGTGGGCTGATCAAGCCGTAACAGGTTGGCCGGCAGGGCTTTGAACGCCGCCAGCTTGGCCAGCATCGGCCGGGTGGCATTCATCTGGTTGCGGGATTGGGCGATGCCGAGGAAGGTATTGACGATCCAGTTGCTGGCATACTGAACCGCGACAAAGGCGGCGATCGTCAATTGGCCGCGGACGACCATCATGACGCCAAAGCCAATGGGCAGGTACATGCAGACGTAGGCAACGACGGTGGCCACTAAATTACTGGCGGCCACGGTATTGTCCCGCCGCCGCTGGGCAGTAACTGATTGGCCGATGATGGTCCGGCCTTTTGCCAGAAAGAAGCCTAAGGCCGAATAATGCAGCACAGTGTCCGCATTTTTGAGCACATCCGCCATAAACGTCATATATCGCCCCACCCGGGCGCTCCACTGCTGAGCCCGATGCGCCGTCTTTTTCGCCAGCAGCTTCGGCGTGAACGGCGTAATACTGGCAAAGGCAATAAAGATCAGGGTCAGGCCGAAATTACTGCGCAGGGCAAAGGCCAGCGTGACCACGACCGTGACGACTGACCGAATAATGTTGAAAATCTGGCGTAAGTAGTTGTTTTCCACCACCGTCAAATCATTGGTCAGATAAGACAGCCGATCAGCCACCCCGGCCTGGTTGGTCTGGATGAAGTCGGCCGTCAATAGGTGCTCCCGGACTTTTTGGTTGAAAATCGCCACGTTCCGGTTGAGCGCCCGCTGATAAGCGTACTCGATCAGGGCAAACAGAATCACGATCCCGGCGATGGCGAAAATTTCCGGCCAGACCCGGTTCGGCTGGCGGCGGCCCATTAAGGCAAAAAACTCGGAATACGACCACGTGTTGAACGGAATGGAAAACCCAGCGAGTAATGCCAGAAAAATGCTCAAGGCGACCCAGCGCCCATTCAGATACTGTTTCAATATCAAGCCCCCATTTCTTCCTTGGTACAAGTTGGTTAACTGATACAGCGAGTGTACCAAGGGGGGCCTGACGGCCAAGGACTGTGTACTAAATGACACGGAGAAAAATAAATAAACTGCTGACTGCGTTGGTAGTACGGTGATTATCAATATAAATTAGCATGATGCGTTTCAAATATGACACGGAATACCTCAATGCTCTATAATTGACTCAATTCAAATCAAGGAGGGCATGACCGTGACTTTATCGTTTGGCGCAACATTCAAAGCATTTCGGTTGGAACAAAATCTAAGCCTCAGCCAAGCAGCGGGGGATATCGTGGGCAAATCATTTCTGTCAAAATTTGAGCGCGGCCAGTCGGCCATTTCTGCTGAAAAACTCTGGGCGCTGCTGCAACGGATGAACATCACTGTTAGTGAGTTCCAATATCGTGCGCTGGGCTATACCCGGACCACGAGCGAAGCGTTCTTTGCCCAGCTCCGGGAGGCCGTGGCAAATAATCGTCAAAACATCGCGGCCGTCGACAAGCTGATCAGTCAGGCCGAAATTTGCTTCACCCAGACCCGGCTGCCCACTGACCGGGTCAACGCCATTGCCGCCCGGGCGATCAAGTACACGATCCTGAACGGGCAGAAACTGCCCCAGGATCAAATCGACTATGTTGCCGATTATCTCTTTCGCGCAGAAGAATGGCGCAGCTACCACCTGCAAGTGATCAGTTACATGCTCATTTACCTGGCCGATGCCACCCGCCGACAGATCGCCCAGACGCTGATCACCCAGGCCAGTAAATTTCAAGCCATCGCCGGCAACCGGGAACAGGCCACGGAAATTCTGTTGAATATTTTGGCGTTGATGATTCGGGATCGGCATTTTCAAGAGGTGACTGAAATGCTGGGCCTGCTGGCTAAAAATCCCGGTATTCAGGCTTCACTAACTTCGTCAATCGCGTTTTACGCGCTGAAATCGGCCTATTGGTTTGTTTCCGGCGAGGAGGCCCGGGGCCGGTCGGAACTGCAGTGGGTCTTTCAGACACTGCACCATCTTGGTGAAGATGAGTATGCCCAAGCCCTCAGCCACCAGTGGTATCAGCTGACCCGCCAGCGCATCGACTACTCGCCGGACATGTTTGACCAGGATTGAACGCAAAAGATGCCCTGATCGGTTTTTGAACCGATCAGGGCATCTTGCTGTCTTTCAATTACGCAAACGTCGTCGTATCCGCCACCGGCAACCGGACACTTTCATAACCGTTCTCGGCAGCTTTACCAATGGCCACAATGATTTCTGGGTGCAACTCCTCGTTCGGGGCAAAGGCCTGTTTAACCCCCGCCCTGTTGAAGCCGCCGATGATGCAGGTGTCATAGCCGTGGGCCCGGGCCACGAGGGCCAGCTGCATCGTCACCAGCCCGGCATCCAAACTGATGGTTTTCTCCCGGGCCAGATCGCCCATGGTGTGGTAGTACGCGTCAATTTCGGCCACTTCTTCATCCCGGGTGGCGGGGGTCATGGTCCCTGCAGCCACGGCTGCGTCATAAATCTTGGCGTCATCGCGTTCGGGATGGTCTACGCCGAACACAATGATCATCGCACTGGCGGTGTCATTTTGCGGCGTATTCGTCATCACGAGATCGTGTAATTTGGTCTTTCCTGCAGTGCTGTCCACGACCACAAACCGCCACGGTTGTAAATTCATGGAGGACGGCGCCCGCCCGGCCTGGGTCAAAATTTCTTGCATCTCGGCCCGCGTGATCTTAAAGTCGCTGTCAAACTTGCGAATGGAGCGGCGGCCAAAGATATTCTGGGCAAAATCGTTCTTGGTTAAGGGCGTTACAGGTAATTCAGTCATCATGCTCTACTCTTTTCTTTGTGTAATCGCATTCAAGCTGCATACCCATCATAACCCGATTAGCTCTGACTGTCGACGTTTCGGCCCGCATGGACGTGGCGGCGGCCGTCGTTGATGTCCAAGTCAAACTGCCGCATGTCCGTGACCTGGGTCACCCGTTCGCCGTCCGCGGCGGAATACTGGGCGGCTACCGCCGCCGCCACTTGCGGTTTCAGTTCGTTCATCAGCACTGTTTCCACCGCCGTATTCAGGGCATCGCCGCGGCCGGCCCGTTTATTGGCCCGGTACTGCTGCCAAATACGGTGCAGCCAATCCTTGATGACCACCGGCAGATGGATCCGATACCGAGCGCGGCCCTGATCATCATGAATCGTCACCGTCACGTCGTCATAGGTACGCCGGCTCAGCGCCCAGACCACGGCGAGAATAATCAACGGCAAGCAAATCAGCACCAGCACCACGACCGCCAGCGCAAATAACAGAACTAAGCCCGCCCCGCCTAACACCGTGAGGAAGACCGCAGCGAGCACGATTCCCACTAATGGCAATACGATTGCGGCCACCAATACGCCGAATAGCCCCTTCACTATTTTTCCCATCCTGTGAACCTTCTTTCTGTAAGACTTGCACCTATCATACACTTCTCATCTTTTTCACACCAGTGCCAGCTAACATATTAGGCCGCATTTTCGGTATAATCGACAGTGAACAACCCAGGAGGTTTTCGTCATGGCCATTCAAATAACAAATTTACGCGTCAATTTACAATCTTTTCCCAGTGATGTCACTGATGACGCCCGCTTCAGCTGGTGGCTCGCCAGCGATCGCGATAACGACCGGCAGACGGCCTATCAGCTGCGGGTAGCCGCTAATGGTCAACCCAAACCACTCGCCGTCACTGCTTGGCAGCGCGGCCACCGCAACGCCGGTGTGCCCTGGCCGGACTTGGGACCGCTGCTGCAGCCCGGCCAATTATATTCGTGGCAGGTACGAATCAAGAACAGCCAGAAAGAAAAGAGTTCCTGGAGCACCCCGGCGTATTTCATTACTGCCCTGCCCCATTGGTCCGTACCCGGTATTTGGGCCGCGCCGGCCCAGGCTGGCGGTGACACCCTGCCGGCGACTCAGGCTTTTGCCTTCTTACAAAGTCCCATGATCGATCTGGATCCGGCCGGTTATACCAAGGTCGTCATCCGCCTCGCCAGCCGCGGCGCGGACAGTCTGCTCAGCCAAAACGTCGATCTCTTTCTTAACGGCCACGCTGTGGGAGTGGGGCCGGCCCGGCCTCAGGAAAACATCGACGGCAGCGGCGCCCGTGCCTATCACTACAATACATACGACGTTACCGCTGCGCTGGTCAAACACAATCAGCTGGCCCTGCTGGCCACCGCGGCGGATCCCCAGCCCAGCGTGCACCTCGCCGTCATCGGTTATACCGTCGCCGGCAGTATCGTGACGCTGGCCCAGACCGGCCCGGAGTGGACCGGCCTGGACGGGACCACCGCCTTTGGCGACGATGGCACCCGGCTGCGTACTGGTTATTTTGCCATGCCTGCCGAAAATATCGACATGGCCCATTACCCCCGCCACTGGTGGCACGGCACGGCTGCCAACTGGCCGGCGGCCGTGGTGACCCGGCCCAGTACGGTTCAGGACGACGAACGGATCATGCCCTACGCCGCGGAAAACAGTGAACGGCAACTGATCAAGAACCATACCAAGGTTGCTGAAATCACCCCCGGCAACTGGCTGATTGACTTGGGCCGGGAAATTATCGGCGGCCTGGCGGTCAAGCTGACCAGTCCCGCCGCCCAGCGGGTCGTGGTCTGGCAAGGAGAACAGCTCACCGCTGACGGCCACGTCCGCCACCACCTCGCTGCCGGGCCGGACTATATCAGCCAGTGGCATCTGGTCAGCGGGAAGAACCACTTTCTCACCGCCCAGATGAAGAACTTCCGGTATGTTGAACTGCGCGGCTTCCAAGGTACGCTGACGCCCGCGGACATCGCCGGCTGGCAGATCGCCCAGCCCTTCCCCGCTGACGACGGCCGCTTTCACAGCAACGTCCCGCTGCTCAATGCCGCCTACAAGCTGTCTCGGGACACGATCGCCATCACCAATCAGGATCTTTTCGTCGATTCCCAGGCCCGGGAACGCCGGGCGTATGAGGGCGATCTGCTAGTCAACAGCCTGACCAGCTACACCGTATCCCGCAATGACGCCCTGGCCCGCTATTCCATTGACTATCTGCTGGACCACCCCACCTGGCCGGAGGATTACAAGCTGTTCAACGTGGAAATGGTATGGTGGGATTATCTGTACACCGGTGATACCGCCTTGCTGACGAAGCGCTACGCGGTCTTAAAGGCCAAGCTGCACCGCGGGCCGAACAACACCGACAATTACGACCCGGCGATGCATCTGGTCCGGGGCACCGGCCTGATCGATTGGCCCGAACGGGAACGGGACGGCTATGTGGTCGGTACATACAATACCGCCTTCAACGCCATTTACGCCGGCGCCTACCGGATCATGGCCAAGATCGCCACGGTGCTGGGTGAGCAGACGGATATGGCCCACTACGAGAATCGGGCGCTGTTGGTGAAGAAAACTCTGATCGACCGTCTCTGGGATCCCGCCGCTGGGGCCTTCTACGATAGCCTGCAAGCCGACGGTACCGTTACTGCCCACCACGCCAAACACGCCACCGCGTATGCCCTGGCTTACGACGTGACCGATAGTCCGGCGATGACCGCCCAGATGGCCAAGACCGTGTACAACAACGGCGAATTCTTTGGCAGTATTTACTTCATTTACTTCATTCTGCGGGGCTTGATCGACCACGGGTATGGGGCACTGGCGGAAAACCTGCTGACAAATCCAGATGACCGGGCCGACCAAAAGACCTTCGCCGCGATCCTGCACACATTGCGGGCAACCGTGACCCCCGAAGCTTGGAGCAACCAGCACAAACCGAACCTGACGCTGTCCCACCCCTGGGGCGCGTCGCCAGGGCTGACGATCGTCCAGGGCCTGGCGGGTATTATGCCCTTGCAAGCCGGCGGCTACCGCTTCAGCGTCCGGGTGCAGGTCACGCCGGGCACCACGTTCCAGCTCACCACGCCGTCCAGTCAAGGCTTGATCCGGCTCAACTATCACGAAGAGGGCCGCACCGCCGTACTGGCACTGACCGTGCCGATGAATGCCGAAGCCGTCGTCCGCACGCCCAAGGGCCCCATCGCCGTCGACAGCGGGACCCACACCGTCAGCTATCTGCGGCCGGTGCCCCTTGACGGGGATTAGGCCAGCACCTATTCTGAACACAACCCACAATTGAAGGAGTTTTTTTATCATGGCTAAAGTCGAAAGCTTCACCTTGGACCACACCGCCGTCAAAGCCCCCTATGTCCGCTTGATCACCGAAGAAACCGGGCCCAAGGGCGATCTCATTTCTAACTATGACCTGCGTCTGGTGCAGCCCAACGCTGACGCCATCGGTACCGCCGGCCTGCACACGATTGAGCACCTGCTGGCCTCCTTGCTGCGCGACCGGCTCAGCGGCGTGATCGATTGCTCACCATTCGGCTGCCGCACCGGCTTCCACCTGATCACTTGGGGTGCACATTCCACCACCGAAGTGGCCCAGGCGCTGAAGTCCAGCCTGGCGGCGATTGCCGATGACATTCAATGGGCGGACGTACCTGGTACGACCATTGAAAGCTGCGGCAATTATAAGGATCATAGTCTGTTCTCGGCTAAGGAATGGGCGAAGAAAATTCTTACTGAAGGGATCTCTGATGATCCGTTTGAGAGACACGTTATCTAAAACATGACTCCAGTGCCACATAAAAATGCCATTCCAGGTTTCGGTCCGGAACGGGCATTTTGCATCTTGGCTATTTTTCAGCAATCAGACCACTGAGGAAAGCGCCTGTGATCAGAAACAGTAAAGGCAGCACCATATTCACAACTTGTCCAGATTGGATAATGCTCTCACGGGTGTAAATCAGCAACAGGACTAAACCAATAATGATGATACTGAATAACGGCAGCGAAAAACGGCGGGACCAGCGCTCAGCGTATGTCTTACCGGCAGCAAAGAGGGCTGGTGCACAAGTTAATCCTAACAGCAAGAGCATTTCACTGGTCGGATCGGCAAACGGTGAAACATTGACGAGATGGAGCACCAGCAAACAAGGCGTGGTAATAACCGCCACGTAAAAGCCGAATACCTTTGCCTTTTGCATGGTCAAGCACTCCCTTCTATACCAATCTCATCATGGCCCGGCTTTATTGCAAACGCTTTAGGCTTCTGATAAATGCAGCTCCCATTCGCTAGCCAGTTTTCTGATTGACCCTAATGATACTGCACTTCCGCCGCATTCTTCTGCGTCGCCAATTCAATGAACGCCCGGGCGATCACTGTCGGGTCCATATGCCCGGCCTTGCCTTGCCGAATATACGTATTGATCGTCACCATGCCGGCAAAGACGCCCCGGGCATGCAGTTCCTTATTCAAGGCGACAACGTAATCCCGCAGCCCGGCTTTGCCGATGGCCTGCTCCACATCGGTCGGACCCGGCTTGGCCGCCACCACACTGCCGGTATACAGAAACACGCCGTGACCGGTCTTTTCCACATACGGCAAGCTGAGATTGGTCACGGTGATGGCCCCCAGCAGGTTGCTGGCCAAGCTCTCCGTGACCAAAGCAGCCGTCAATTGACTGGGCTTGTTCGTCGTCCGCTGGGTGGCATTGTAGTGCACCAGCTGCAAGCTGCCCTGGGCGCTGATCGTTGCCAAAGCCTTGGTTACGCTGGTCGGATCCGCCGCATCGGCTGCCACAGGAAAAGCCGTGACACCCTCACCGGCCAAGATTTTGGCCAGCGCCGCCAATGGCTCCGCCTGCCGCCCCATAAGCGCAATCGTATACCCCTGGGCCCCCAACTGTTCCGCCATGGCCTGGCCTAAACCGGCGTGGCCTGGACCGACGATCAATGCAATTTTATTTTTCATTTGTACCCAACTCCTCTTTCTTGATGGCGGTTAGCATAGCACGACTGCTGGCCGTCGCAGTCAAAAATGCTCAATAAAAAAACCGATGCATTCCGCATCGGCTTTTTAGCACATTTACTTCTCTTCCCGGGCCGCGTGGTTCTTCGAGTCCGGATTATTCTGGCCATAATACGCATTGGCCCCATGCTTGCGATAGTAGTGCTTGTCCAGCAAATACTGGGGCACATGGATGTCCTTGTGCGTCAGCATCGTCGCATGGTAGGCAATATTGGCACAAACTTCCAGGACCTTGGCGTTGTAAACCGCCTTGTCCGGAGTCGCACCCCAGGTGAAAGGACCGTGCTGACCGACTAAGCAGCCGGGCGTCGCGTCGTAATCCAAGCCGCGGTCAGCGAAAGTCTTGACGATCACCTTGCCGGTATTTTCTTCGTAGGCATCCTTGATTTCGGCCTTGGTCAGCGGTTCAGTGACGGGAATATCGTTGTAGAAGGTATCGGCGTGGGTCGTGTTGACCGCCGGAATATCCAGGCGGGCACTGGCAAAGGCCACGGCCATTTCACTATGGGTGTGGACGATGCCGCCGATCTTCGGGAAGGCATTGTACAGCACGGTATGGGTCGGGGTATCACTGGACGGATTCATGTTGCCTTCGACGACTTTGCCGTTCAAGTCCACGACCACCATGTCGCTGGGCTTCAGATCGCCGTAATCAACGCCGGACGGCTTGATGACGAAGAGGCCTTTGTCCCGGTCGATCCCGGATACGTTGCCCCAGGTAAAGGTGACCAAGCCCAGTTTGGGCAGGCGCATATTGGCGTCGTAAACTTCGGTTTTTAACTTGTCTAACATCCGCGAATCTCTCCCTTGTATAATCTTACAAACCCATTGTACGAAATGGACCGGCCCAATTCAACAGTTTGTCCGTATCAATATAATATTATCGATATTTGTCCGGACTAATCAGTCAGCGGCTGGTCCAGCCACTGGTGAATTTGCGCCAGGGCCGGGGCTAATTCAATGAGCGGTGTCAGCCCGCCCAATCGGGTAATGGCAGTCGTTGTTTCGGTGTACAGGGCCAGTGTCTGGCGCAGGGCCGCGGTGATCGCCAGGGTGTTATGCAGGTCATACGTGGCCATGACTCGATCCCGGACGGCAGTGGGCAGCGCCGCCCACAGTCCCTTATGGCTTACGCCAGGGTCGAATTGACCGCTGCGTTCCAGAGTCACCTGCCATGACAATAACCGAAATAACTCCGGACGCAAATAATCATTGAATTGACCGGCCGCGTAAATCAAATTGTGCCGGGCCAGACCCTTCACCACATTGCCGGCGATCCAGAGCAGTTCGGCGCAGTGATCAGCAAACTCAGCCTGGGTGGGCGCCGCCAAATAAAAGCTGCTGGCATCCGTCGGCCGCGGGGGCACAGGCCCGATACCCCGCCGCCAGACGATTGCATTCAAGCTTTCCGCCGCTAAGTAATCGTCAATCACCGCCGCCGGCGCCAGCTTCAGATCCATCCGCTGACTGCCGGGATAGCGGGTGAGAAAAGTTTCCCAATAAACGCCGCCCTGACCCCACAGATCCTTTTCGTGAAAATGCCGGACGATCGTCGGAGTACCGAACAGCGCCAAATAAGGGGCCGCATATTTCGGCGCCGCGTCAGTCACAAACAGGGTGACATCCAAGTCCTGCCAGGCATCGCCCTTTTTCCCCGGGTCATTGAGCGATCCTTCTACCCCCACGGCTTGAACGTTGGTATCCCGTTCCACCAGCGCCAATACCTGGGCCAGCATTTCTCCCGGTGTCTCACTCATGTTTTTCTTCATCCCCGTGCACGATCGTCCGGAAATCCAGGAAGCCGGCGGCTAAGCCGCGCAACAGTACTTCCGCCGTGCCGGCATTGGTGGCAATGGGCACGTCGTAGACATCGGAGAGCCGCAGCAGCGCGTTTACATCCGGTTCGTGGGGCTGGGCGGTCAGCGGGTCGCGCAGAAAGATAATCAGATCCATTTGGTTTTCCGAAATCAAGGCGCCAACTTGCTGGTCGCCGCCCAGCGGGCCGGAATTAAACCGGTGAATTTTTAAACCAGTGGCGTCGCTGATCACTTGACCGGTATGGCCGGTGGCATACAGCTCGTGCTGGCGCAGAATTTCTTGATAGGCCGTGGCGATCCGGACAATTTCCGGCTTCTTGGCATCGTGGGCAATCAAAGCAATTTTCAAATGAAACGCTCCCTTCTTCTTAACACCGTCAGCATATCATACCGTCGGCCATTCGGTGAGGGTAATCGGGTGGTCAGCGATCGTTAACTGGTTGCCGGTCAACTGCACTGCCGGCACCTGGATATGGCCGTGGACCAGACTTTCTAACTCCCGGTCCCCCAGAAACAGGGTCACCAGGGTATGCGTCCCCGGGAGCAAAACGCCGGTCTGCATGGGGATCCGGGTCTTAGGAAAATCAATATTGGTGTTGGGTTCCGGCGTCGCCAGGGTCACCGTCAGATCCTTGGTGGGGGCGACGATGCCGACGATGCCGACCGGGGTCTGATAAAACACACTATTGGGAATCGGCGTTGCC
Source organism: Schleiferilactobacillus harbinensis (assembly GCF_008694105.1). Taxonomy (NCBI): domain Bacteria; kingdom Bacillati; phylum Bacillota; class Bacilli; order Lactobacillales; family Lactobacillaceae; genus Schleiferilactobacillus; species Schleiferilactobacillus harbinensis. The sequence continues at coordinate 3,111,982 of NZ_CP041364.1, read as the reverse complement.
AGCTCCTGCTCATCTGGAGTGCCGCTGTCCGGCGCAGCAAAGCCGCCCTCCGCCACATGCAGCGTGCGTGCTGTCTGAATCTGGTGTACCCGCACGTGCCACGGCATCGCCGGCACAACGAAGTTGGCGATCTGTACGTCCGGCCACGGCTGCCAGAGGGAATAGACGTAGTCGTCATGGATCGCGTAATCGGCGTAACCAAAGGCGGTCCGCCAGAAATGCTTACTCTCGCTGACGGCCAGGGTGCTGTCGAAGGCCCCCTGCTTCAGCAGCGTGGTGCCCTTGGGGACGGAAAAGCCGAAGGAGCTGGAATAGACATATTTCTCATACTTGGCCGCCGCGTGGGCGTGTTCAAAGCTGTGCTGGCCGGCAGTGAAGGCTTGCACCTCTGCTCCTGTCTTGGAGTGGACCACCAGCATGCGCGGCTCGGGCTGGGTCTTGACCGGCTCAAATTGGAACGTCTCCGCTTCCTTGGCGGACCAGAACGGATCATCCGCTGGCAGGGCCATGAAGATAAACACCTTCAACGCCCAATACGCCGATGCTGGCGCATTATAGCCTTCGGCAAAGTTCATGTTTGGATAAGCATAACCCACCGGCAGCAGGCCGTCGCTTTGGAACATATCCTGCTTGAACCACCAGCGCAGGTTATTCAACAGCAAATGTTTGACATCGGCCAGGGTATAGCCCGCCGGCAGGTCGACATGGGCAAAGGCGCAGGCTGCCCAAAACGCCGCCTGGGCAAACCGGTAGTCCAAGCTTCGGCCAAAGGGCAGCGCTGCCCCGTCCGCCGCGAACCAGTTGGCGTAGCTCTTAACAAACGCCGTGGCCCGTTCCCGGATCAAGGTTTCTTGCTGGTCACCGTACCCGGTGAACTGGATAAACAGCAGCGTGAAGAACTGGTAGGCAAACGGAATGTAGTTGTCGATCTGGTCCCGATAACCGTCGTAGGACCAGCCGTGGTCTAAATAATGACTATTGGTAATAGCCAGATCGGCGTCGATCAATGCTTTGTGCTCCGCGTGGCCGACGTGAACGAACCAGGCGTTGACCAGGGCCCGGAACAGCAGCCAGTTGGTCTTAGGAATCACGTGGTGGTTGACTTGTTCCAGCCAGTCTAAAATATTGGTTTGGTCTTTGGCCGCCAAGTGATCCCAAAAATCTGCCTGGGTCTCGAACAGAAAGGCGGTCAAGGCGCCCATTTCGACAAACAGCTGATCATAATCTGCTAAGGCTGGCGCGCCCCAGAAATCCGGCGACGCCGGGTTCGTGCAGGTGGTAATGCTGGTGGTCGTGAATTCCCACCAGTCCAGATGCGCCGTGATTTGTTCGGAATCAGTGAATAACGGACCCAGTCCCCAGAGCAGGCGCATAAACCCTTCGATTTCTGTCCGATCTTCGGTATAGACCGCGCCGGAATGGCTCAGTTTGAAGCGGCCAGGCCGCTTTTCCGTCAGCATCACCCGCATCGCGGGGGTGAGCAGATCCAGCAACGCCGCCAGCGCGTCTTGGCGGCTGCGCAACGGGTTCTTGGTCAATTGGGCATTAAATAAAGTCTCAGTCATTAGCACTTGCGCTCTCTTCTGTAATGAATTCCACGGCGTCCAAAGTATACGTCCCCCGGGCCACTTCGACGGTGACCTCGTGGCGGGCAGCCGGTAAACCAGGCACCACCAGGTTGGGCTGTTTTTCCGCTGTCGGCAGCGGGGTCGCTAATATTTGCACAGGCCCGCCGTCCACGTAAATGTTCAGCAGGGCGTCCCGGTTGCCGCCGCCAATCAGGACAAAGCCGGTGCCGGCGAAGGAGAATTGGACACTCGTCGGCGTCTGGGCGCTGGCTTGGCCCACAGATAACGACCGTTCCCAGTTCTTACTGTCTCGGTTGGCCTCGCGCTGCCAATTGCCAACAAAGGTCAGGCGGGGATCCAAATCATCCCAGCGGGTCGTGCTCATGGTCACTTGGCCTGGCACCTGCTGGACGATCAGATAGGTGATCGCCGTATGGTAATACCCCGTACCGACCTTCACCCGTCCGCTCAGCGCTGGCTGCTCGGTTGCCAAGTAACGGACGATCTCTTGGCCGTCCAGCTGGACCGTGATCAAGTTGGCATTGCCAGTGATCTGCAATTCGTGGTCCGTTGTCGGATCAAAGTCGCCCTGCCAGTGCTGCTGGACAATGCGGCCCTGATCCCAGAATTCGTAATGGCCCGCAGTCGTCAGGCGCAGGCCATAAGGGGCAGCCATGACATCGCCGTCAAAGTCGTTTTGTTCCCGGATCCCCAAGGCAATGAAGTTGCCATCGGTGGTGTTCTGCTGGGTGGTCAGGTCGAAAGCAAAGCCCAGCCGGACGCTGTAGTTTTCCCAGTGATCGTCACCGATCGTGAAGTTCGGCGGGCAGGAATATTCCCAATCCAGGGCCCTCTCCGTTTCTGTGATCTGCTGGACCAGCTTGCCGCCGGCCACTTCAAAAGCACCGCCAAGATCTGTGGTGTAGCGCGGAGCACCGCCCCGGTCGGCTAAATACGCCGCCGGCATGTCCGCGTAACTGTAGTCGTCTTGGAACAAAATACCATGGTGCGGGTCTTCATATAGGGGCGTATCCGCCGCGGCCGCGGTCAAGCGGTGATAAATCACGGCCGGATCCGCGCTGCGGTCCAAGGTAGTCACAGTCACCACCGCATGGGGCTTAATGGTCACGGTGTAGCGGCCGTCAGTCACGGGGGCGGTACCGATCAATTGTTTCACATGGGCATCATAGTCTTCCTCCGGGGCGTCTGCGCCCCGAGTTTCCCAAATATTGAACGGCTTATGTGCCGCTGGCAGATCAGTCAAGATCACCGTATAGGTCTGTTCCTGATCAGTATCGTTGACAAAAATCGTCGATACATCCGCACCGTCCGGCGCCGCCAAGGTCATGTAGCTGGGCGCGCCCGCAGGCTGGCTCAGGTTTTCGGTGCCTGCCGCGGCTGACGCTGTGGCGCTGGTGATGTACCGCCAGCTTTGACCATTGGTTTGCCGATTCCATCCGGCGACCGCGAAATCACTGAAGTGTTTCATCACCTGCAAACCGATATTGTCGACCTGATAATACCCGGACCACGGGGTCTGGGCGACGATCAATTCCTTATGAGCATAGCGCACGCCGGGATAGAAACCCGCCAAGGCCGGTTGAAAAATATACAATGACCGGCGGGATTGAGCGCAACTCTTGATCAAGCGGTTGGCAATATCCAGTGCGCTCTGGGTGCCGCCGATGCCGATCCCCCGGGTATCCTGCTGGCGCAGGCGGCCAGCCGTCATCGGCCCGACCCCTTCGCTGTACCAGACTTCGTGGTGGTAAGTATCCGCCAGCTGAGTAAAGGGCTGATTATCACCATCACTGGTGCGATAGTGATACCCCACCGCCGGCACCGCCGCCCGCAGCGCCGGATCGGCCAACATCATGTCGCCGAAATTCGTATCCGTATTTTGATCCGCCGCGATCAGCTTAATGGCCTGATACTGAGCGACGGGGAATCCTTCCGGAAAGCCCTCGTTATCCGTCCGCAATCGCTGGGCAAACCACTTGATGAAACGGACCATCGGATGGCGGGTCTCATTCCGATCCGGGTCGATGTAGTCAAACAAATAGCCGTAGGTTTGCCAAGCGGCAATGATCGTCTGTTTGTAGTATTGATACATCGGTTCAAAAGCCGCCTCCGGCACCCGGGCGTCCAGGTCATCCGTCCGGGCATTGCGCCAGTCCGCCTTCAGCCAGCCGGGCTCCGCCCAGCGCAGAATTGAAGTCATTAAGTCCGGCTGAATCTTCTTGGCGTCCGCAATCAGCTGGAAGCCCACGCCCCGCCGAACATCCGCCGGTTCAACGGCACTGCGCTTGGGACTGGGTTCCGTCCCCGACGAGGTGTTGGCGTCAGCCCCCAGTTCTACTTTCAGCATCCGCATCAACGGGTGCGGCCCGCCGAAGAGAATATGTAACAACGCCTGATAGGCCTCAGGCTGCTGCCATTTGTAATCCAACAGCAAGCGGGAGGAGTTATTGCAGTTCAGGTAGCCAAAGCCCTTGAAGGTATTGGCGTCGCCCTGGTCGGTGTGAATGTCCCGGCCATTGATCGTGAAGGTGGTGGTCATCGAATCGTCCTTTCTCAAATCCATGATAGCGTCATCATCAGTTTACCAACAAAAAGCCAGGCCAGGGCCCAGCTTTCTATTTAACGATTATTCGATCCCTTGCGCCCGCCGGCCAGCAAGTTCTGTTTGGTTCGCCAGTAATTGTTTCTTAGACAGCGGATACCAGAACAGCAGGATCAAGGCAATGATCAGGTACGTGATGGCCGGAATCACGGTGGAAGCCGTATAGATCCGGCTCAGCGTACCCGCTGTTTGGGCTACGCCGACCCCGTTTTGGGCCGCTTGGTAACCGGTCCAGGCCAAGGTCAAACCGCCCAAACTGGCGGCCGCCGCTTGGCCGATCTTCCGGGCAAAGGAATAGGCGGAATACACCGTACCGTCTTCCCGGGTATGGGTGCGCACTTGCTGGTCATCGATCACATCGGTGATGAACGACCAAACCATGAGATTGAACAGCCCAGAACCCAGTTGAGAGAAGAACAGGAAGACCACGAACACCCACGGATTGGTAATGTGCAGGAAGTACATGATCAAGTACAGGGCGGAGCTGCTCAGCAGAGCCACCCCGCAGGCCTCGCGCTTGCCGAAGCGGCGGGTGATGGCCGGAGCAAACGGGGCCAGCACGATGGAAGTCAGCGACCCCATCACTTGGGCATAGGCCAGCGTGACGTTATCCCGGAAGTAATCCGTGTACAGATACGTATTGATCGAGCCAGTCAGCACCGAGCTGAGGATCAGGATCAGCGCGGCTACGACGATGGCGGTCATCGCGCGACTGGTGAAGAGGGACTTGAGTAATTTCAGAAGATCAACTTTCGGCTGCTCGGACTTATCGACTCGAATCCGTTCTTTACAGAGCCGAATCGTAATTTCATACGCCGCCCAGGCCAGCACCGCGAATACGATGGCGATCCACATGAAATGCTGACCAGAAACGACCTTCACCGGCTTGCCGTCCCGAATGATCGTGGTATACGCCAGCAGCGGCAGAATATAGCCGACCAGCAACCCACCGATGGAAGAGCCTAAGCCCCGGGCATTAGACAACTTGTCCCGGTGAGCCACCACGGGCGTGGCCACCGAAGCCAGCGAACCGTAAGGAATGTTCACGGCTGAGTAAAAAATGTTCCAAGCAATGTAGAAAACGAATAAGTAGAGCGACCGGGCAATGATGCTCCAACTGCTGATGAACGGCAGGAAGAGCAAGACCATGGACAGCAGCAGCGGGTAGCGCCACTTGCGCATCCAGGGAATAAACCGGCCGTCTGCGTGCAGTGCGCCATTGTCCGCCATCCGGCCGACAAAAACATCGGAGAAGGCGCCGACCAATTTCGGTACCGGCAGCAGGATCGCCGTGATCCACGGGGCAATACCGATAGCGTTGGTGGCATAAATCATCAGGTAGTTGCTGACGAGTTGGAACCCGAAGCCGTTCCCAATGTCCCCCATGGCATAACCAAGCTGCTCTTTCCATGTGAAGGGATTATTGGCTTCCAAATCAGGTGCGGAATGATCCATTGTTCTTTAGCCTCCTAAGCTATTTCTTGCTCTTATAATCCAGCGGAATGTTAGTCCACCGCTTGTGGTAAAAGAACGCTGCCGCCTTAGGCTGGCGATCCCGGGTGAAGATCCCCTTCTTGTTGCCGTTGACCCGCATGTTGCCTTCCACCGTCTGGAAGTCGGCGAAGTTCCACACCTGCTCGCCCTTGATGAACGGGTAGCTGTCGAAGATCCGGCTGAACATTTCCAAGACTTCGACTTGATATTCTTCGCTCCACATCACGCTGGGCAGTTTGTGCAAACCCGCTTCCGTATCAGCGCCGAATTCAGTGAAGACGATGGGTTTATTAATGCCGCTGGCGGCCCACTTGTCCATTTCTTCCCGTAAACCCGCCTCGCCGTCAGAAATCTGGTAGCCGGCATAATGGTACCAACCCGGATACCGATTCAACAGATAGATATCAGGGAAATCCAAGTCCTTCGAGGTCTCAATCGTATCGTCCTCGCTCAGGCTGAATGTGCGCGGCCGGCTTTGGGGATCCAAGTCCTTGGTTTCCGCGAAAATCTGTTTGAAGTACGGGACCGATTCTTCGGTCACCGTATCCGGTTCATTCAGCAGGCTCCAGGCAAAGACGGAAGGGTGGTTCTTATCCCGCTTGATCATGTCGGTAATCTGGTCCAAGTGCTTGGCATGCAGCGGCTTGATCCAGGGACCCTTGAAGAAGGATTGATTCAACCCGCCCAGGAAGGATGCCGCGGCCATTTTGAAGCCGACCGCTGGCACTTCGTCGATGACCAGGAAACCTTCCCGGTCGGCCATTTGATAAACCTGTTCATCGTAGGGATAGTGGGAGGTCCGGAAAGAATTAGCCCCGCTCCACTGCATCAGGGAGAAATCCTTTTTTTCTACATTCAGGTCGAAAGCCCGTCCAGCAAAGGGCGAATCCTCGTGCCGGCCAAAGCCCTTTAAGTACACGGATTGGCCGTTGACTTGGATCTCTGTCCCGACGATCTTGATCGTCCGAATGCCGATTTCGGCACTGTATTCATCCACGATCGTTGTGTCGTTGGTGATTCGCAGCGTCAAAGTGTACAGATAAGCCGCGCGGACGTTCCACAGGTGGGCATCAGTCACGTGCAGCGTGCCTTGTTTGCCGATGTTTTCAGCCACGACTTGGCCGTCCGCATCCCGCAGAACGGCAACAACATCGTGTTCCCCCGTCGTGGTCACGGTATAGTGCACATCCGCGTCCGCACCAACCAGAGCAAAATCAGTCGTATAGTCCTCGATCCGTTCCTCGGGCAAGGTAATCAAATGGACAGAGCGGTTAATGCCGGAGTAGTTATAGAAGTCGAAGAAAGGCCGGACCATTTTCTTCCCATTCTTCAACGTGATCGTATCACCGGCCGGCAGGGCTTCCCGGGACAGTTCGTTGTTGCCCTGCACCACCACGGTATTTTCTTCCCCGTAATGCAGTGCATCGGTCACGTCCGCCACAAATGGCAGGAAGCCGCCCTCGTGGCTGCGGATCTTGACTCCATTGACATAGATCGTCGCCCGATGGGTCACCGCGTCAAAGCGCAGGCCCACGAAACGGCCCTGGTAATCCGCCGGCACGAAGAACTTTTTCTCATACCAGAAATCCCCAGTGTATTCCCGGGCATCTTTATCCGTGAAGAAATCATTAAAGCTGGCCGGTACCGGCATATCGACGGCCTTGGGCAAGTGCTTGGCCCAGCCCTCCTGTGGGCCAACGCCCACCGCATCAAAGGAGAAGCGCCAGAGCCCATCCAGTTTTTGATCGGTGCGGACGGCATTGACGACTGGGTATAATAAACTTTGTTCCATTTTTGAGTGACCTCCCGTAACTAATTCGCTTTCGAAAATTGCTTACAGGAAATAGCGTACTGAATTTTAGTAAAACTGTCAATAAAAGTTTTACCAATTTTATGTATTCGAACCGTATGTGCCTTATCAAAAAGCTTTTAATCGGCATTCGCGTTTTAGTAAAAATGGGCAAAGGCTACAAAAAAGAGACTGGAGAGCAATCGCTCGGCCCAGTCTCGCAAACGACTATCGGCTTAACTTATTTGCTGCTTTCCCGTAAAATCAACTTGGTCGCGTAATTGAATTGGCGTGCCACCCGCTTAGGATCCGAAATCCGTTCCTGCAACAGCTGGACCGCCCCGGCACCCATCAGATCCGTGTAGGCATGTACTGTCGATAACCGCGGGCTCGTATATTTAGCCACGGCCACGTCGTTAAAACTGATTAAACTGACCCGCTCCGGAATGGGCAGATCGTGTTCGTTCAGCGCCCGGATCACGCCCACGGCCATGGCATCGTTACCCACAATGAAGCCGTGGGGCAGTTTGTCGCCCAACTGGTCAATGGCTTCGTTCATTAACGCGTACCCGGATTCCGGAGTGAAGGCCCCCACGAAAACATGCTCCGGAGTATACACCCCGGCTGCTTGGCCAAAGGTCTCGAAAGCCTGCAAGCGGGTGTCCTTGATTTCTTGATGGCCGATGCTGGTCGCCTCTTGGCCGACGATCAGCCCAATGTCCTGGATGCCGGCAGCCAAGTAATGATCAATGATCCATTTCACGGGGCTGACATAATCGCTGGTCACACTATCAAAGCCGTCCGCCAAAGAATTTTGGCCGACGAAAACCACCGGCAGCTTCTTTGCTGCAATATCCAGCATCTCTTGATGACCGTACTTGCCTAGGGCAATGATCCCAGAGAACGTGCTGTTCACGGCTTCGTTGAAATTTTCCGTGGTCACGTATTGCAGCGCCGCCCCGCTGCTTTGGACAGTGTTCTCAATGGCATATTGGATCTGCAAATAATACAGGTCATTCAATTCCTGCTTCTCGCTATGCCATTGAATCACGGCGATCTTCGTCGTGGTCTTCGGAGTCTTCTTCCGCCGGGGTTTATATTCCATTTCTTCCGCCACATGCAGCACCCGGGCCCGGGTCGCGTCGGTGACAGACAGGGTGGTATCGAAATTCAAAATGCGTGACACAGTGGAAATCGAGACCCCTGCTTTATTGGCGATATCTTTGATGGTAGTCGTTTTCTTTTTCCTGCTTTCCGTGTAATAGGCGAAAGCCTTCACAATGGTGTTAATACAACTATCCTATCATGTTTTAGTAATCTTTTGGCCGGTAACGGCTCGTTTTTTCCTCGGTATCGGTACCATTTTTTCTGGCCTATGTGATAATGGAAGAAAATAGGTTGGCATGGCGCTCTTCGCAGACTGCCGTGCCAAAGCTGCGCAACCTCCGGCGGAATTGGGCTGGCGATGCGCAGCAAGTGCGTAGCCGGTCCTGCGAAGCTAGTGGTGACGGCGCTTTGAGCCCGCAAAAACCGCGGTCTCAAAGTCGCCTAACCACATCGGCGGCAAAGCCGCCGTGTGGTTTCCACCACTGAGCCCATTCCGCCTCCGGTTGCTCCGCATTGGCACTCGCGTATTAGTGAATAAATGCCATCCGCTCAAGAAAAGACAAAAAGGAGTTGGTTTTCATGGTCCAAGATCCGCAGGCCATTCAGCAAGAATCGTATCATGACGGAATATTCAGTATCGCCACCACCAAACTGCACGGACAGTTGAGCTGGGTGAATGACCATATTGTGCGGGTACAGGTCAGCCAGACTGACCACTTCCCAGATCGGCCGACTGTTCCAGCGGACGTCCAAGTGGATAAAAACGGCGACCACACCGTCGCCACCGGCGGCAGCGGGCAAACGGACGAGACACCGATCGTGATCAACAACGATCACTACACCCTGACCACCGCCGATGCCTACCAAGCCGATTGGGAAAAGGCCCATGGGACGCTGCACATTAGCGGGCCCCATGGTGCCATCGTCGATCTGCATTTGCCCAGTTGGGACGACGCGGGTAAGACGTGGACCGCTCGGCTGACCTTTTCTCCAGACGAGTACTTCTTCGGCGGCGGCACGCAAAACGGCCGCTTTGCCCTGCGCGGACAGCGGGTGACGATTGCCAATACCAATCTGTGGACCGCCGGCGGGGTTGCCTCGCCGGTGCCCTTCTATTGGTCCACCGCCGGTTACGGTGTGCTGGTCAACACCTTCACTCCGGGGCTTTATGATTTCAGTACCCCCGCCCACGGTGTCCAGTTATCCCACGATGACCCGTATTTTGATGTTTATATTATCCTAGGCCCAGATCCGACCCATCTGATCCACGGCTACCACGAATTGACCGGCAAGCCAGTACTGGCCCCGCGGTTCAGTTTCTATCCGGCCCATTTGAACGCCTATAACCGAGATTATTGGCTGCCGGTAACTAAGAATTCCGTCGGCGCGATCCTTTTTCCGAACGGTCAGTGGTACAAGGAATACCAGCCTGTGAGCGAAAAGACGTTTAACACCGGCTACCGGGCCGGCGCGATCACGGTTGCTGGGCAGACCCTGGTGCCCAACGTGGGCGCGGCGCCGGTGACTTTCACCAAACACGATGCACAAGGCAACCCCACCGGGGCGGTACATGAATCGCTGAATGGCGAGGGCGCCAGTGCTCAATTCTCGGCCCGGGCGGTGCTGGATCGGTATCTGCAAAACAAAATGCCGATTGGCTGGTTCCTGCCTAACGACGGTTACGGTGCCGGCTATGGCCAAACGGCCGATTTTGCCGGCGACTTAGCCAATCTGCGGGACTTCACGGCCTATGCCAATGATCAGGGCGTGGCTGTGGGCCTGTGGACCCAAGAAAAACTCCACCCCAATGATCCGGAGCACCCGCAAAAGGGTGAACGGGACATTGGCCAAGAAGTCAGCACGGCTGGCGTCGCCGCGGTGAAGACAGACGTGGCCTGGGTCGGTGAGGGGTATACCTTCGGCCTGCACGCCACCGCCGACGCGGCGGCCGCGATGACCAAAGCCGGCCACGGTCGCCGGCCGTTCATCATGAGTCTGGACGGCTGGGCTGGTTCCCAGCGCTACACCAGCATCTGGAGCGGCGATCAAGGCGGCGATGACTGGGAAAACATCCGCAGCCACATTGCCACGTATTTGAGTACCGGCCTGTCTGGCAACCCCAATGTCGGCAGCGATATCGACGGTATCTACGGCGGTCGCGACCCGCTGATTCAGACCCGGGATTTGCAGTGGAAATCCTTTACCCCCATCCAACTGAACATGGACGGCTGGGGCAGCCAGCCGAAAAACATGGGCTTAGTCTTTGGCCAGCCTTTTGTTGCGATCAACCGGGCCTATCTGCAATTCAAGACCACGCTGCTGCCTTATCTGTATACGCTGGCCCACACCGCCCGGGAAACGGGGGCGCCCATTGTCCGGCCGCTGTTCTGGCTGGAACCGGACGCCTATACCTACGGCAGTGACACCGATACTGAGTTCCTGCTGGGAGATGATCTGCTCGTGGCACCGGTCACCAGTCCGTATCGCCTCGCCCGGGACGGCAGTGCCCGGGTGCCGCATCTGTATCTGCCTGATCCCCACGCCACTTGGGAAGACTTGTTTACCGGGGAGCGGTATGCCGGCGGACAAACCTTAGCCGATTATCCGGCGCCCCTGGCCCAGACGCCGATTTTCGTCCGGGCTGGGGCCCTGCTGCCCCGGGTACCGGTCCACTTGACCCCCGGTCAATATCCCGCGGATACCCGCATCGTCACGTATTTCCCCGGGCCGCGGCCCAGTGAAACCACCGTTTACAGCGATGACGGCGCCACGTTGGCCTATCAAAATGGCGAATTCGCCACCACGGCGTTGCGTGCCACGGATGACGGCCGCCGAATCATTTTCACTCTGAACGCCACCCAAGGCACCTATACCGATCAGAACCAAGCCCCACTTGTGCTCCTGCAAGTGGCCACTGACGCCCGCCCGCACACGATTCAAGTCACCAGCAATGGCGAGACCCGCAAGCTCCGCGAAGCCCTCAAGCCGGTCACGGACGCGCCTAGTTGGCAGATGGGCCCGCTCACCGCCTGGCCGCTGGCCCCCATCGCCCCGCGCAGCGGCATCACCGTCGCCCTGCCGGCCCAAGCCATCGACACCGACGTAACAATTATCATTGATTATTAAGTGAGAAAGGAAGAGCGTATGTCCACACCAGTTATTATCAGTACCGATCCTGGCATCGACGACGCGGTCGCCATCGCCATTGCCCTGGCCGACCCGCAGCTTGACGTGCAACTCATTTGCCCGGTCGCCGGCAATGTCAGTCTGGTCCATACCACCGACAACACCCGGAAGCTGCTCACGCTCCTGCACCAAACCGTCCGGATCGTTCCCGGCAGTCAGCGGCCCCTGCTGCGGCTGCCAATCAACGCCGGCAACATCCATGGTGTCAGCGGGTTGGCCGGTTACGATTTTCCAGCGCCCACCGTCCCGGTGGATACCACGACTACTGCCGCAGCCGCCATGCACGCCGTCGTCAGCCAGCAGCGTGATAAGACCACCCTGGTGGCTATTGGTCCGCTCACCGACATTGCCCTCTACCTGCACCAATACCCCGCCGACCGGGCGCGCATCGATCAGCTCGTGCTGATGGGCGGCGCCATCGGCCGGGGCAATTGGGGCGTACTGTCCGAATTCAACTTCGCCGCCGACCCGGAAGCCGCCGACATCGTCTTCCGCTCCGGGGTCAAAATCAAAATGGCCCCGCTGGAAGTCGGCACGCAAGCCAAAATCATGCCCGCCGTGACCGCCCAAATCCGCCAACTTGGCACAGTCGGCGATATGTTTTATCACCTTTTCACCCACTACCGCGGCGGCAGCATCCAAACCGGGTTGAAAATCTACGACGCTCTGGCCATTGCGTTGTTGACCCAACCCGATCTGTTCACCCTGGCCGCCACCAATGTCACCATCGAAACCCAAGGCACCTATACCGCCGGCACCTCCTTAGTCGATCTCCAAGACCGGCTGCACGAACGGCCCAACGCCCAAGTCGCTACCGCGGTAAATGCATCCCGATTTACCGATTGGTTCGTAAGTGCCCTGACTCAAACAAAGTAAAATTATATTGTCATGTGACCAATACCGCTTTCACTGGAACATATTCCGGAAGGCGGTATTTTTTATCGAGAACTAAAGCAAAGTTGGAAATTAAAGCAGACCTAGTGCCAATGCGCAGCAAGCGGAGGCAAAATGGGCTCAGCTGTGGAAACCACACGGCGGCTTGCCGCCGATGTGGTTAGGCGACTTGGAGACCGTGCAGCGGGCTCCAAGCGCCGTCACAGCGTTCCAGCCCAATTTTGCCGCAGCTTGCGGAGCATTGGCACGGCGTACAAAGAAGAAACTTCTCCTCAGCCCGTCTCTCCCCAAATAATAACCACCGTTTTCAGTCAAACCCGAACATTAAACGAATATCTAATCGAAATTATCCTTTTATCGTTCGCTTTTTCGTGCTATCCTTAACTCAACATTTCTCAACCAGAAAGGATGGCATCATGCAAAAAGCCAACCGGTTCTTACTGTTGATACCGGCAGCATTAGGAATTATCGTGTTTGCCCTGTTTCCCTTGATTCAAATCGCGATTCCCACCGTCACCTCCGGGGCAAACCCGATTGCCCTGTATGCCCAGTTCTTGCAAAACAACTACGATCTGCAAGTCATATTCCGAACATTGACGATTGCCACGGTCACGACAGTGATCACCGTCCTGCTGGGCTTGCCCACCGCGCTATGGATCAGCCGGCAGAGCATGTCCTGGCGCCAGTTTCTCTCCGTGATCATTCTCTTCCCGATCCTGACTAACGCCGTAGTCCGCAACTTTGCCTGGATCATCATCCTGGGGAAAAACGGCGTCTTGAACAACATGCTTCAGGCCTTGCACCTGATCAGTGCGCCGCTCACTCTGTTGTATACGAATACGGCGATCGTCATCGGCTCCGTTTACCTCTTTCTGCCCATTATGATCACCACCCTCGTGGACAGTGCCAATGGGTTGAATCCGGAAATTGAGGAAGCCGCCGCTGTCTTGGGTGCCCGGCCATTCACCATTCTCCGGGAAATCATCCTGCCCCAGATGGCCCCGGCTATTCTCACCGGTGCCATCCTGGTCTTCTCCGGGGCCATGACTGCTTATACGACCCCGCAATTACTGGGCGGCAACCGCCACTTGGTGATGTCCACCTTGATTTATCAGCAAGCCATGACCCTGGGCAATTGGACCAACGCCAGCGTTGTCGCCATGGTCTTGATTGTTCTGTCCCTCATCGTCTTAGGCCTGCTTCGGTGGTACACCGGACGGCTAGATCGGCGGGTGGATCATGCTTGATCGGCACAATCACGTCCTCCAATTGATCGGCGTCATCGTCCTCGCCCTGCTGATCCTGCCCCTAGGCATCGTCGTCGTGACGTCCTTTGGCACCGAACCGACGATTTCGTTCCCCATTAAAGGGTTCACCCTCGCCTGGTACGCCAATATTTGGACCCAGCCGGCCTTCGTAGACGGCTTCCAGTCCAGTCTGACGATTGCGCTGCTGGCCAGTCTGCTGGCCCTGCTCATCGGGGTACCGGCGGTGTACGCCTTGACCCGGTTCGACATTCCTAAGAAGGCCTGGTTCCAGACCCTTTTTCTCAGCCCGACGCTGATCCCGGAAATCGTCATCGGCTTCGCCCTGTACCAAACTCTGGTCATCGCCTGGCGCCTGCCGCTGTGGCCCAGCCTGCTCATCGGCCACTTGCTGCTGTGCCTGCCCTACGTCATCCGGCTGGTCACCAGCAGCATGCTGCATCTGGACCCGCACATTGAAGAAGCCGCTTGGACCTTGGGAACCAGTCGGCCGCGGGCCTTTTTCACCATCGTCCTGCCGAATATTCGCACCAGTATCGTGGCGGCGTTCATGCTGTGCTCTATCAATTCGTTCAACAACATCCCGATTTCGCTCTTCTTGAACGGGCCCAGCCAGAACATGCTGCCGACAGCGATCCTGAATTATTTGCAAAACAACTACGACCCCACCGTCTCGGCACTGTCCGTTGTCTTAATGCTCTTCACCGCGGTACTGATGCTGCTGATGGAAAAACTGCTGGGCGTGGGCGCGTTGACCACGACCGAAACCAATTAGGAGGTTCTATTCTTGGCTCGTTTGACACTCGATTCTTTGGCCATGACATACGGTCACGGCGATCCCATTTTGCACGACTTATCCCTCGCCGTCGCCGACGGCCAGCTGGTCTCCCTGCTCGGACCCAGCGGCAGCGGTAAAACCACGACGCTGCGCATCATCGCCGGCCTGCTCCAGCAGACCAGCGGGACGATCAAGGTGGACGACGAAGACATCAGCCGCGTGCCGGTCTACAAGCGCGGGTTGAGCATGGTGTTCCAGAGTTACGCTCTGTTTCCCCACCTCACCGTCTTCGCCAATGTGGCTTACGGCTTGAAGCGGCAAAAGCTCAGCAAAGCCGATATTACCGCGAAGGTCACCGCCATTCTGCAAACTACTGGCTTGACCGACCTGGCGGAACGCTATCCCCAGGAACTCTCCGGCGGCCAGCAGCAGCGGGTCGCTTTAGCCCGGGCGCTGGTCGTTGACCCCCGCCTGCTTCTGCTGGATGAACCGCTCAGCAATCTGGACGCGAAGCTGCGGGTGGCGATGCGGGAAGAAATCCGCCGGCTGCAATTGCAGCTGCACACCACGACGATCTTTGTCACCCACGACCAGGAAGAATGTTTCGCCATTTCGGATAAAGTGGCCGTCTTGAATCAGGGCAAGATCGAACAATATGCCGCGCCCGAAGAGATTTATCACCATCCCCAGACGGAGTTTGTGGCCCGCTTTATCGGCTTCGAAAACTTTCTGCCGGTGAACGGTACCGTGGCGGATCATGCCTATCGGGTGGGGGATCAAACCGTCGCCGTGACGGGGCCCACAAAACCGGATGCCAAGGTCCTGACGATTCGGCCCAATCAGATTCAACTGAGTCCGGATGATCAGGGGCTCAGCGGTCAGGTCACCATCCGCACGTATCTGGGCAGTGCCTACCGCTACACCGTCGATAGTCCTCTGGGTACCCTGCAGATCGACGGCCCCACCGAGACCCCCGTGGCCATCGGTGCCCCGCTGCACTTCACCTTGCCCGCTGACCAATTGCTGCCGTTAGAAGCCTAGTCAATCACAATAGGAGTGTTCAATAAAATGAAGAAATTTTCCCGTGCTGCCCTATCTGTTGCTGTCCTCGCTGTCGCTGTGCTCTTTGCCGGCTGCGGCAGCAAGGCCGCCGCTTCCGGCGGCAGTCTGTCTGTTTCCACCTTTGGCCTGTCTACAAAACAAATGACCAGCGATATCTTCGATCCTTTCAGCAAACAGTCCGGCACCAAAGTCCAGAGCCAATTCGGCGACAGCAGCCAGCGTTTCACCCAGGTAGCCCATAATCCCAACGCCGCCGTGGATGTGATCGAGCTTTCCCAAAATAACGCTTTGTCGGGCAATAAGAAAAACCTGTTCAAGAAACTCGACTTTTCTAAAATCAAGAACTTCAACACCTTGAGCAGCGCCCAGCAGAAGCTGGCCAAAGAAACGAACAGCGTGCCGTATACCGTGAACAGCATCGGCATCATTTACGACCCCAGCAAGACTGGCAAGATCACATCCTGGGATCAGCTCTGGAGCGGCAAGCTGAAGGGCAAGATCGCGATTCCCGACATCACCACCACCTTTGGTCCGGCAATGCTTTATGTGGCAGGCGACCACGCCGGCACACCGGTGACCAAGGATAACGGCAAGGCGGCTTTCAAAGCCCTAGCCGATTTGAAGCCCAACGTCGTCAAGACCTATACCCAATCTTCCGATCTGGCTAATATGTTCAAATCCGGTGAAATCACCGCCGCTGTCGTCGGCGACTTCGCGGTGGGCATGATTCAAGCCGCCGACAGCAACGCTGTCTACACTGTACCGGCCAGCGGAACTTACGCTAACTATGATACAGCCAGCATTTTGAAGAGCAGCAAGAACACCAAGGCGGCTTATGCGTACCTGAGCTACCGGTTGAGCAAGACGGCGCAGGCGAAGGCAGCGGAACCCAAGTCCTTGAATAATGCACCGGTGAACGATACGGTTAAATTGTCTGCGGCAAATGCAAAGAATAAGACGTATGGGGCCATTGCCAAGCGGGCGAAGACGATTGATTTTGATTATGTGAACAGCCATTTGAGCGGTTGGATCAAGACGTGGAATTCGTTGATGAATAAGTAGTCGCTTGCTACGCATTGGCACTCGGTCTGTTGATGAAATTAGTTCCACTCAGATAGAAAGGGTTCGAAATGACAACTGTCGATTTATTACTCACGAACGGGCACGTCTTCAGCAGCGCGCTGCATCGGTTTATTGAGACCGATGTGACGGTGCTGGACGGTAAATTTTACTGGCTGCCGGCACCGGGAACGTTTACCGGGGAGGCGAAGAAAACCATTGATCTCGCCGGGACGTATATGATCCCCGGAATGGTGGATTCGCACATGCACATTGAAAGCTCCATGACCACCCCGACCCGGTTCGGCCGGGCGGTGGCGGCGCACGGGACGACGACGGTGATCGCGGACGCCCATGAAATTACCAACGTGGCCGGTTTGAAGGGGCTGCAGGAGTTCATGGCCCAGCCCAGCGACATTGATGTGTTCTACGCCATTCCTTCTTCGGTGCCCTCCACCAAGCCAGAGCTGGAGACCACCGGCGGCATCATTGGAGTCGCTGAGACCAAGGAATTGTTGAAGGACCCGCGCATTATTTGTCTGGGCGAAGCCATGAACTTCAAAGGCATCACCTCCGAACCGGATTCGCTGATTCGCCAACTGATCGCGGAATGCCGGCGGGAACGGCCGACGATGCCCTTGGAGGGCCACTGTCCCAAGTACACCGGGGAAGACCTGGCCAAGTTTATCTACAGCGGGATCACGTCGGACCATACACAGCAGACGCCCGCGTCGATTTTGGAAAAGGTCACCAACGGCATGTTTGTCCAGCTGCAGAAGAAATCCCTGACCGCAGAAAATATTGCTGCCGTCAAGGATCATCAGTTATTTGAGAATGTCGCCCTGGTCACCGACGATGTCATGGCCGACGATCTGCGCCACGGCCATCTGAACAAGATCGTCCAGCAAGCCATCAGCCTTGGGCTGGATCTGGTGGACGCCATTTACATGGCCACCTACACCCCGGCTCGGCACATGGGCTTATGGGATCGCGGCAGCATCACCCCCGGCCGGGTCGCCGACTTTATTATTCTCCGCGACCTGCAGGCCTTCGACGTGGTCGCCGTCTATAAGAACGGTCAACTGGTCGAACCGGCTGCGGACCAAAGCCCCGCCGATCCTCACGCGTTCAGCGCGGATCTTCGGCACTCGGTCCAGGCGAAGCCCATTACCGCTGCCGATTTGCAATTGCGCGTACCGGATGACGTCTCAGCAGTCACCGCGAACGTCATCGAGATCGCCGCGGTGGGGACGTTCACCAAACGCGTCCCAGTTAAACTCACTGTTAAGGATCATTTGGTACAGTGGCAGGATGCCGACTTGGCATTGCTCATGATCCAGGAACGTTACGGTCACGGCGGCCATATTGCTTTCGGTTTGGTGAAAGGCGCGCTGAGCCGCCCCGGCGCAGTGGGGGCCACATGGGCCCACGACCACCACAATGTCATGGTCATGGGCACGACTATTGCCGATATGGTTGCTGCCCAAAACGAATTGATTGCCGAACAAGGCGGCTATGTCGTTGCGCAGCACGAGCAGATCGTCGCCAACGCCCCGTTGCCCATTGGCGGCGTGGTCAGCGATGCCCCGATCCCGGTGCTTGGCAAACAAATTGCGGATGTCCGGCAGGCGATGCAAAACCTCGGGTATCATAACACCAACGAAATCATGTCGTTCTCCACCTTGTCGCTCCTGGTGTCACCGGCTTTCAAGATGTCGGATAAGGGATTGTTCGACGTGAAGAGTCAGGTCAAGATTCCACTATTTGCTGAATAAAAATAGGCGCGAACGTCAGCCGTCCTCACCCTTTAATGAACAACTAATCAGTGCTGTCACCGTGGTCTTACGTCACGCTGGCAGCATTTTTTCCTGTCCTCTACTTTTTCTCATCGATCAAGACTGTCCCCGCCGGCGGATTCTGATTCAGGGCGCCGACAATGGGATGGGGCAGGTAAAGGGCCTCCAAATAATCCACATCGGCGGGTGTTAAATGCACGGCCAGAGCGCCCGCCGCTTCTTCCAAATGGGCCGCCTTCGTCGACCCGACAATTGGCGCGGCGACCCCTTTGGCCCACTGCCAAGCCAATGCGATCTGGCTCATGGATACCTGATACTTGGCCGCCAATTCAGCGACCCGTTGGACAATACGATAATCCTCTGCTTCCGTCTTATCGTACTTGCCCATCGCCACTTTATCCGTCCGACTGCGCAGCGTATCGGTACGCCAACCAGTGTGGCTCAAATGTCCCGCCGCCAGTGGGCTATAGGGCATTAAGGACACATTCATCTGCCGACAGATCGGGATCAATTCCCGCTCATCTTCCCGATATAGAAGATTGTAATGGTTTTCCATGGTTTGGAACTGCGCCCAACCATGATCCCGGGCCGCCAGCTGCATGTTATAGAACTGATAGCCATACATCGCCGACGCGCCAATGGCCCGCACCTTCCCAACTTTGACCAGATCGTTCAGGGCGGCCATCGTTTCTTCAATCGGCGTGTCGTAATCAAACCGGTGAATAATATAGAGATCCAGGTAATCTGTGCCCAGCCGTTTCAGCGACCCGTCAATTTCCCGCTGGATCGCTTGGCGGGACAGCCGGCCAGGATTGAAGTAAACCTTTGACGCGAGCACAACTTTGTCCCGGGCAATATTCTGGTGTAATGCCCGCCCTAGGTATTCTTCGCTCGTACCCTTGGAGTAGACATTCGCGGTATCGAAAAAATTGATACCTAACGCCAATGCATCCTTAATCACTTTCTCGCTGGCCGGATAATCCAACGTCCATTCGTGCATCGTGCCGGGGCTGGCCGAAGCTCATCGCGCCGACACAGATCTTTGAAACTTTGATATCGGTGCTGCCTAGTGTTGTATAGTCCATATCAATTAACGCCTCTCTGTAGTCGTTTACCAGTTGCCAATGGTCTTTTCCTGACCATCCTTCAGTGTAACTGGTCCTTGCTGTTATTAGAAATACCAATTCTCAATGACCCGATATAGAGTGCGGTTATCAATTAACTTTGGCATATGTCCCGGCGCAAAAAAACATGGCCCCGTAATGGCGACCATGACTGGCGAACAGAAACGCAGCTGCGCTCCTCTTATTTTGCTTGACGGTACTGTAACAACTGCCGGCTCAGGTCTTTCGTTTGACCATAAACCTGACGATAAATCTGGTGCAGTGCCGCATACCGCTGGGCATTATCTGCATTCGGCTGATAGGTCTGGCCGTAGTGGACAAATTCTTTGGCACAATCCGCAAAGGAAGCGAACCAGCCCAATCCGACAGCAGCCAGCATTGCTGCCCCCATGCCGGGCCCCTGTTCGTTTTCCAACCGGACCACCGGCGTGTTGAACACATCGGCCTGGATCTGCAGCCAGAGCGGGCTCTTGGCGCCGCCGCCGACGGATACGATCGTGTCGTACGTCTGGTGCTGGGCATCATAAATATCCAGCAGGTCGCGGAAAGAGAAGATGATGCCCTCCAGCACGGCGCGGGTGAAGTCGGGGCGCTGATGGGTACCATCAATGCCGATGAACGACCCGCGGATATTGGCATCAGCGTAGGGCGTCCGTTCGCCCATGATGTACGGGGTGAATAGCAAACCATTGGCGCCGACCGTGGATTGGGCCGCCTCGTTGACTAGATGGGTGAAGTCTTCGTGGGCAGCGAAGGTCCGTTTATACCAGCTCAGGGAATACCCAGCGGCCAGCGTCACGCCCATGGAATACGACTGGCCGGTAACCGCGTGATCCTCCATTTGGAGAACACCGTGATAGGCCGTATCCGCCGAAGCCTCGTGCTTGAGGATCACCCCGGAGGTGCCGATACTGCACAGCACCATGTTCGGAGCAATGATCCCAGCCCCTAAGGCCGCGGCCGCGTTGTCGGCGGCGCCGCCAAAGACCCGGGTGGATTGATGCAGGCCGGAAAAGATCGCGAAGGCCTCGCTGATTGGCCCGACTTCCGTCACGGAGTTGATTAGCGGCGGACACATGCTGGCGGGAATATCGAAGGCATCCAGAATTTCTTGACTCCATGCGCCCTGCTTAATATCCAACATCACGGTCCCCGTGGCATCGGAATAATCAATGGCTAGCTTCCCGGTCATGCGATAGCGGACATAATCCTTGGGCAACAGGAACGTCGCGGCTTTGGCCCAAATATCCGGTTCATTCTCCTTCACCCACAAGATTTTCGGCAGGGTAAAGCCTTCCAGCGGCCGGTTTCCAGTGATTTCAATGAACCGGTCTCCCAGTTTGGCTTCGATCTCCTGACACTGGGCCGTAGTCCGGGTATCGTTCCACAGCATTGCCGGCCGCAATACTTTATGCTGCGCATCCAGCAGAACCAGCCCGTGCATCTGACCCGAGTAACTGATTCCGGCGATTTCTTCTGGTTGAATATGGTGGTTCAAAATCAGCCGGACGATAGCCACGGCCGTCCCGTTGACCCATTCGTCCGGGTTCTGTTCACTGTACCCCGGTTGCGGCTGACTGAGCGGGTAGTCATAACTTTCCTGGGCCGCGATGTGCCCCGTCCGGTCCACCGCGGATACCTTTACCGCACTGGTGCCGAGGTCGACGCCAAGAACATACTCTTTCATGTATGCAAGCCTCCAAAAAACGGGCGGGCCGATAGGGACCTGCCCGCTGAGTTGTGTGATTAATTACTTTCCTAAAGTGTCCACGATATAGTGATTGATCGTGTCCTTGATCTGTTCCAAATGATCAGAATGCGTCGCGTCGATCCAGTGGCTCTGCGGCTTGTCCAGAGAATAGTCTTCCAAACTTTGCATGGTTGCCTTGCCGGATTCGATGTCCGCCCCTAAACCAGAATCAAAGGACGAATATCGCTTCTCAACAATATCATCCAAATAATGATCTTCCTTCATCCGTAATGCCACTCGCAGGCCGGCGGCGAAGGAATCCATCCCAACGATATGGCCGTAGAACAGGTCTTCCGGCGCGAAGGAAGAACGACGCGGCTTCGCATCGAAGTTCAAGCCGCCCCGGGGACCGATGCTGCCGTTTTGGACGACTTCATACATTGCTGCCGTGGTCTCATAAAGGTTAGACGGATATTCATCGATATCCCAACCGATCAGCTTATCGCCCTGGTTGGCATCCAGAGAACCCAGCAAGCCGGCAGTCCGGGCAACGCGGATCTCGTGCTGATAAGTATGGCCGGCCAAATTGGCGTGGTTGCCTTCCAAGTTCAGCTTGAAGTCCTTGTCCAGACCGTATTCCTTCATGAAGGCGATCGTCGTGGCGGCATCAAAGTCATATTGATGGGTCGTCGGTTCCTTAGGCTTGGGTTCCAACAGCATTTGAGCGTCAAAGCCGATCTCATTGGCGTAATCTTTCGCCATGTGGAACAGCTTCGCCGCATGGTCTTGTTCCCGCTTCAAGTCAGTGTTCCAGAGGGATTCGTACCCTTCACGGCCGCCCCAGAAGACATAGTTTTCAGAACCGACGCGCTTGCCGATTTCCAGACTGTGCTTCAATTGCGCCGCAGAATAAGCAAAGATGTCCGCATACGGTGCAGTGCCCGCACCCTCAACGAACCGGGGGTTGGTGAACATATTCGCCGTGTTCCAGAGGACTTTCATACCGGTCGTCTTTTGGTACGAAACGATTTTATCAACGATCTTGTCCAAATTCTTGTTGGTCTCCCGCAAGGTATTGCCTTCCGGTGCCAGGTCGCGATCGTGGAAGCAGAGGAAGTCAACGCCGAGTTTTTGGTAAAACTCAAATGCGGCATCCACCTTGGCTAATGCATTGTCCATCGGATCCGTGTATTTGTCGTACGGGCGCTGCGCTGTCCCGTCACCAAACGGGTCCACCAGCCGCTGGTCAAAGGTGTGCCAGTAAGCTACGGCGAACCGCAGCCAATCCCGCATCTTCTTGCCGCCGATTACTTCATCAGGGTTGTAGTAATGGAAACCGAACCCGGACTTCAGGTCGTGGTTGCCGACGTATTTGATTTCTGGCACATGCCAAAATTCTGTCATTGGAAAAGCCTCCAGCTAATTAGTTGGTCTGTTAAACAAACTTACATGATTCATTTTATCGCGTTTGCCATAAAAAGCAACCGCTTTCTAGAATCTAATCTGCAAAATGTAAATCGAAGTCTTCCATATCTAAGACTTGATGCAAAAGTAATGAGCAACCACCTAACATAGTGGCATAACTTGAGTTATTGGTGAGTTTCACAGGCTGTTGAATCCCCAATTGACTGCCCGCACTTTTAATCTGGTCCATTAAGCGGGGAATTGCTTCAATCAATGGCGAATTGATATAAATTGCTTCAGGGGCTAGCGTAGTGGCTACGTTAAAAATGATGCGTGCAATTGCTACAGAAAAATTGGCTAATATGGTTTGTACTTCAGTATCGTTCGCCTGATCTAACTTAACAACATCGTCACGTACTAGATGGGCCAGCTTCTTTTTTTCTTTTATCTGATCAATAATGGCGTCTTCAGAACAGTAGTCTTCGACCTTTTGTCCCTTATCACTTCCTGCAGAGTTGCCGTCAGTGACCATCAGTGATCGACCAATCTCTCCGGCAGTTCCATTGAAGCCACGGTAAAGTTGATTGTTCCAAATAATACCAGCACCGATTCCCTTATGGATGCTAACCATCAGAATATTTTCTTTGCCGTCTGTGCCATTAAAATCGCGCTCGTATATCGCAGCTAAATTAGCTTCGTTTTCCAGAACAACGGGTACAGCATATTTGGCCGAAAAATTGGCCACTAAATCAACCCCCCGTAAGTCAACCCAGGGTGACGTGACAACAGTATTATTACTAACTACACCGTGGACTGAAAAGCAAATACCAAGCAATCCCGTTTCTGTTTGAATCTTCTGGAACGCCTTTTGAATCTCATTATCAATGGCTGCCAAAATCTGTTGAATAGCTTCACCACGGGTACTGATACGGTGAAAATAGACGACATCACCATTGAAATAATTGGCCATTACGTGTAAGTGGTTGAAACCCAAATCAAAGCTCAAAAAGTATCCGTGACGAGCATTGATTTTCAACATTACTGGTCGGCGACCGCCAACTTTTGTTGACTCGCCAGCACCAATTTCAACGGTATAACCTTTCTTCTCCAGTTCGCTGTAAAGACTTGATACGGTAGATTTGTTTAGTCTAAGTTGCCGGGCAATGTCCACTCTGGAGATTGCCTGATGATTGAACATCTCGCGCAACACCAGTTTGGTATTGCGCTGATGTAACAAATCTTGCGTTTTAAGTTGTTTCATCAGCTTACCCCTTTCAAATTGCGCTTATGTTAACCTGTACCGTTAGTATATCTTTACAACCAACCCAGTTCAACTAACCGAACAGTACTATTGTTCGGTCAACGTAGCCCCATTTGATCGAATCACATTTTGATACCAGTAGAAGCTGTCTTTCGGAATACGAGTCAGCGTCTTTTCAGAGGTGTCATCCCGATTTACGTAGATAAAACCATACCGTTTGGCATACCCATTCAGCCAGCTCAGCAAATCAGTGAACGACCAGGCACAATAGCCCAACACGGGCACCCCATCTTGCAAAGCGCCATACAACTGCACGAGATGGTCGCGTAGATAAGTAATCCGATACGGGTCATGGATTTCACCGGTCGGCGTCAACTGATCGTAGGCACCCAATCCATTTTCAGTCACAATAATCGGCAGCTGGTATTTCTCGTAAACACTGCGCAGAGCCACCCGGAAACCGACAGGGTCAATTTCCCACCCAAACTCAGTTTTCTGCAGGTGCGGATTCTCAACTGACGTAAATAAATAGTGCTCAGGACTGTCTTGGTCATGATCAGCCGCCATCATATACGGGTCAATCGCCGCGAAGGTCTTTTCTGCAGTTGTATCGGTCTCCGCGACCGCGGGCCGGGCAACCGTCCCGCCGTGGTAGTAATTGATGCCCAAGAAATCAGGCTGAGCACTGGTCAGCAGAGCGGTATCCGCATCTGTCACAGTTGGTGCGATACCCATTTGCGTGAGCAGGCGGAAGATTCGGACCGGATAGTGGCCCCGGCAATAGATGTCTAGCCACCATGCGTTGTTGAATTCATTGGCATTCAGTGCAGCCAGCACATCGGCGGGATCACTCGTGGCTGGGTATACTTCACCATATCCGAAGCTCGGGCCAATCTGACCAGTGGGAACGAGCTCATGGAACAAATTAATTGCTGCGGCATTGGCTAAATTAACGACATGGTTGGCCGCATACATCCGTTTGATATCCGTCACATTGGGTGGATGACTAGCCCAACGGTAGCCTAGGCCGGTAAATACGTTTTGTTCATTGAAAGTCACCCAATACCGGACATCTTTCCCAAAACGGGTGAAGAGGACGCGGCAATACTGAATAAACGCATCGATTGTTTGGCGGGACTCCCACCCGCCGTATTTATCCTGCAGGGCCTGGGGCAGGTCCCAGTGATATAAGGTCAGAATCGGCTCAATTCCACGATCCTTTAACGCTTTAATCAAGCGGGCGTAAAAGGCAATACCGGCTTCATTCACTGCGCCTTCACCAGCGGGCAGGATACGACTCCAGGCGACACTGAACCGATACGCCTTCATGCCTAACTTTTGCATGAGGTCGACATCTTCGAGATAACGATCATAGTGATCAACAGCGATATCGCCGTTGGTCCCGTTCTTCGTCTTGCCTGGAATTTTGGCAAAGACATCCCAAATCGATCGGCCTTTGCCATCCCGATCATAGGCCCCTTCGACTTGGTACGCGGCGGAAGCAGCCCCCCATAAAAAGTCCTTGGGAAAAGTGATTGTCTCTTTTGTCATGCTGATCTCCTTTTTATTCTGGCTGCAGTGTATTGCCCACCAAGCGATAGCGGGTCTCGTCATGTGCCGTATGCCAAACGACAGTCCCAGCTGAAATTGTTGAGTTGCTGACCCTTAAGTGACTATCTTGACCGCTCAAGGTCACTTGCGCAACGGTTGCGCCATGCTCATTCGGCAGCAGCACTGTTACTGTCTGTGCCGGTTGGCCGTAGACATGAATGATTGGATTATCAGCATACTGATACACGGCAGTTTCATCCGTCTGGCCAAAGGCAATCGCGGCGCCCGGCCGGACTAACAGCGGCATCGTGAGATAGTCATAATGTTCGGTATACCACCGGCCAGGGGCATAGGCCTGACCAGTGAGCATGTTCAGCCACGGCTGGCCATTTGTATCCGGCACATAGAAGCGTGCTTCTCCGTTCGGTGAGAACACCGGCGCCACCAGCAGATCATCACCCAGCATGTACTGGGTATCAATGTCCGCACAGGCCGGATCATCTGGGAACTCTAGCACCATCGCCCGCATCATCGGCACTCCGGTTTGATGAGTACGGTAGGCTTGGTGCAGCAAATACGGCATCAGTTTCATTTTGAGCTTCGTAAATTTGCGCGATACGGTCACCGCTTCATCGCCATACAGCCAGGGCACCTTATACTGTGAGCTACCATGGTAACGGCTATGGGAAGACAGCAGCCCGAATTGAGTCCACCGTTTATAAAGATCTGGCGAAGCCTCATCCTCAAAGCCGGAAATATCATGGGACCAGAAACCGAATCCGCTCATTCCAAAGGAAAGGCCGGCCCGCAGGCTTTCAGCCATGGACGGGTAGTTTGACGAACTGTCCCCACCCCAGTGCACGGGATATTGCTGGCCGCCAACCGTGGCACTGCGGGCAAACAGCACCGCATTGTCGGCACCCTTTTCCTGCTTGATGATGTCAAAAACGGCTTGGTTATACAACTGAGTATAGTAGTTATGCATGCGCTCCGGATCGCTGCCATCGTGGTACTGAACGTCCGTGGTGGGGATGCGTTCGCCAAAATCGGTTTTGAAACAGTCAACCCCCATATCCAGCAATGCCTTTAACTTACTCTGATACCAAGCCGTGGCCGCTGGATTCGTAAAGTCCACGATGGCCATACCGGCCTGCCATTTATCCCATTGCCAAACAGACCCGTCCAGTCGCTTAATGAAGTAGCCATTGGCTTGGCCTTCAGCAAAAAGCGGTGACTTCTGCCCGATATACGGATTAATCCAAACACAAATCTTCAGCCCCTTATCGTGCAGCCCGCGCAGCATTTGTTCCGGATGGGGGAATTTATCCTGATTCCACTCGAAGTTGCACCACTCCAGTTCTTTCATCCATAAACAATCAAAATGGAAAACACTCAATGGAATGTCCCGCTTGATCATGCCATCCACAAATTCATTCACTGTTTTTTCGTCATAATTCGTTGTAAATGATGTTGACAGCCATAACCCAAAGCTCCACGCTGGCGGCATGGCTGGCTTGCCCGTCAAGTCCGTATAATGAGTCAGCACATCTTTTAAGTCTTTCCCGCCAATCACGCTATAGGCGAGACTTTCCCCGGGCACACTGAATTGCACCCGCGAAACTCGTTCTGAACCAATCTCAAAACTCACTTTGTCCGGCGAATCGACGAACAAGCCATACCCTTGGTTGCTTAAATAAAAGGGAATGTTTTTGTAAGCCTGCGTGGTACCAGTACCGCCATCCTCATTCCAGATATCGATGCTCTGGCCATTTTTGACGAAATTTGAAAAACGTTCGCCCAGTCCATAGATCTTTTCACCAACATTCAACACAAACTGATCACTCAGATGCCGCCGCCCCTGATCGTCAATCACGATGGCTTTACCGCGACTACTTGATTCCGCGATGCGCTTACCTGCATAGTAATAAGTGAAATCAATGGTATTGCCTTTTTTAATCACCAGTTGGGTTTGATCACTGGTAAAAGTATAGACGGCCGAACTCTCCTGAATCGTGACCGGGGTGTCCGTGGTATTCAGGTGGAAATGCGGGCCACGGTCAATTTTGCCAGCATAATTCACTAACCGCGTGGTGATGATATTCGGCCGCGGGCTGGTGACTTCAATCGTGAGCAAACCGCCATCCAGCGTCATCCCCATGTTTTGAATCTGCTGAAAAGGAGCGTACAGGGTCAATTTTTTATTTTCAATCTTGGCCGTATAGATGTTAGCGGCATACTGGACTTGATAGCCGTCCCGTACCAACCAACCACCGTTCATAAACTTCATGTTGTTATCCTCCTAATATTTTCCGAATCGTTCCGTCATAATGGCGTAATAGGCCCCATACAAACCCGCATCATTGTGGTGTGCACAAGTCCCCAACGGTACTTGGAAGTCATCCCAAAACCGAATCGCGTGTAGCGCCCGGTGCACAATCGGCAGCAGTGCGGGATTCTGACTGATCCCGCCGCCGAGCAAGACCCGTTGGGGATCTAACGTGGCCACGAGGTTAAAAATTGCCGTTGCTACCCGCTGGCCCCAATCTTCAATGAGTTGCGCCACCGCTGGTTCCTGCTGTTCCGCAATAATCTGCCGCCCATCCACTGAAGAAGCAGTCATCCCAAAGTGCGTCGCGTAGTGTTGCACTAAAGCGGACGTCGACGCGTAATCGTGCAGAGTCCCTTCTGGGTCGACATCGACATTGGTCAGCATCATGCCGAATTCACCCGCCCGATAATCGTGGCCGCGCAGAATCCGGCCATTAACGAAAATACCGCCGCCGACGCCGGTACCTAAAGTGATCACTACAAAATCATCAACATCCTGCGCATTGCCGCTTAATTTCTCTGCCATGGCCGCACAGTTGGCATCATTCTCGAGCCAAATCGGCAACGGTTTGACCAACCGGCGATTAAGCTCCTGACCGATCGCCTGACCATCTAAATAGAATAAATGACCGGCTCGGATAGCCCGCTGCTGCTTGGTATCAATGAACCCGGGAAAACTCAGGGCAATCCCTGCCAGGTCAGGTTGGTCCGCAACTACCTGCGCCAGGTTGGCGTAAAAGTCCGCCGCCGTACGCGGGGTGGGGATTTTTGCCACCCGGCCCAACCGCCCGTCATTGAATACCCCATACTTGATAAAGGTGCCGCCCACATCGAAGGCTAAGACATTCATGGCTGCACCCCTTTCAGAAAAGTGTCCTGGAGCCAATGGTCAAACAGCAGTGGCCAACTCGCCACCTCGGGTTCTATGCCATACCCATTGGGAATCGCCGTCTCAGCCGTACCTAAGCTCAACCCATGGCCGCCCCGGGGATAAATATGCAACTCGGCGGACACCCCGTTCTGGTGCAGCTTTTCCGTAAATTGCAGGGCATTTTCCACGGGCACAAGGTCATCTGTGATCGTATGCCACAAAAATGCTGGCGGTGTATCTGGTGTAATGTGTCGCTCCGGACTAACCTCCGCGAGGGCCTGAGAATCATGGTCACGATCACCCAGCAAGTGGTCAATGGACCCGCGATGAGCATAGCGGCCCGCGGTGAGTACGGCGTAAGCCAAGGCTACGCCATCTGGGCGCATGCGCTGGGGATCATCGCTTAAATCGGCCAGCACCGGTTCTGCATACATCGTGGCGAGGCTGGCGGCCAAATGCCCACCAGCCGAGAAACCGAGTACAATGATCGGTTGCAGTCCAATATGCCATGCCTGAGCGTTTTGGCGAATGAGCAAAAGGGCATGGGCCGCCTGCCGCAACGCAACCGGGTAAAGCGCCGGGTAGACGGCGTAGCGGAGAATAAAGGCATGATAGCCCAGGCCAATCATTTTCAACGCGACCGGTTCCGCCTCACGTTCAGAAACAACCTCGTAACCGCCGCCCGGAATAATCAACACTGCCGGACGGGTCCGGTCCCGTCCCATCTCGTCATTGTTATCGATCACATACCCAGTTAAGTGTGCGGTGAAGGTACCCTCAGTAATTATCTGTTCAATATACTGCATGCCCTTACCCCTTTCTACTGCATAATAATTTTGAATCCAACTGGGGCCGTACTTTCAGTCAATACGGGATGGACCACGATGCCGCTGGGCTGATTGTCAAATGGAATCGGCCCGTAACCCAGCTGTTCGACATGATCGATTAACCCATGGAACTGATTGACCCGCGCGTCATTATCCGGCGTAATCATGGTGAGCGTGATGGTCTGCCCGGCCTGCGGCGCTAACGAAAAGGCGTATAACGCTCCGTGGTTCGCTGTGTAGCGGATGTCTTGAGGGGTGTAATGAATGGCCTGCTGATCCTGAAAATCACCATCCGCCGCGGGGGTTGGCCCTTCCTGTGCAAAACGCCAGGGTCGGCTGCCATAAATTCCTTCGCCGTTAACCGCCAGCCAGCGGCCAATGTCTGCCAAGATTTTCCGATCGCCCGGAGCAATGGACCCATCAGCTCTCGGCCCAACGTTGAGCAGCAGATTGCCATTTTTACTCACAGTATCAATCAACGTAATCAGGATTTCGTTGGTACTCTTATAGTCCAGCGTAGTCGTGTACGACCATGAATTCCGAGCAATCGCCGTATCAGATTGCCATACATACGGTTGGGCATCGGCAAAGCTGCCGCGCTCCAATTCAGGGATGCCGGTGCCGAATGCAAGGGCATCCTGTTTGTAACAGATTGCCCCTTGTAACCCGGCATGGGCCATGGTGTTATAGTAAAACGCCGCAACGCGCTGCAAGGTGTCATGAAACGCTTGATGCGCAATCCACCAATCAAAATACAGTAATTCGGGATGATAATTCTCCACCAATTCGCAAACCCGCAATTCCCAGTCCGTCAAGAATTCCTCAGTTGGATACGGTTGGCTGAATTGATTCGTCGGCCGATCCGGTTCCGGCATCGCTGGCCAATAGAAATCGCCGCGCTTGAGCGGCTCCTGAATATCGCTAGAAAAGTCTTGACCATGGCCCATAAACCACCAATGCTCAGCCCGATGATTCGAGGCGGCAAAGTGCATCCCGTGATCAGTCGCCGCCTGGCGCAGTTCGCCCAGGATATCCCGTTTTGGTCCCATCTCTACAGCGTTATAATGGGACAACGCGCTGGCGTACATTTGAAACCCATCATGATGTTCGGCGACTGGCATGTAATACTTAGCCCCCGCCCGTTGGAACAGGTCCAGCCACTCTTGAGCATCAAATTTTTCAGCCGTGAATTGGGGAATGAAGTCCTTGTAACCAAATTCTTTTTGCGGGCCATACGTCCGCACGTGATGTCTAAATTCTGGATAATCTTCAATATACATATTCCGGGAATACCATTCATTCCGATATTCTGGGATTGTATATAACCCCCAATGGGTGAAAATGCCAAACTTGGCATCCCGGAACCAGCCTGGCAACTGGAATTGGGCCAGTGATAGCCAAGTCGGCTGATAAGGGCCCTGGGCCAGCACCTCGGCAATATGCTGTTTAGTGATCATCAAAGGTGCTCCTTTCCCAATCAAAACCAAGCGTCTGCAACCATGTCCGGGCGACCAGCATGTGCCCCTGCACGTTGGGATGCACCCGATCGCTGGTCAGAATATAACTGGATTGTTGCGTCAAGAAATGATCCACGGCTGCTTGGACGTCCACATAAATCAAGTGGTTTTCCCGGGCCAGCCGTTCAGCTATTCTGCGATAAGCATCTACCATATGCCGCATTGGATCTTGCCGATTGGGTTCAATCATGAAGGGACTCATGATCATCATTTGCTTAACACTTGGCTGGGTTTTAGCAATGAGTTCCCGGTACGTTTTTTCATAGAGATCCTGGGACACGATGTTTGGCGCCTGTAACTGCTGGAACGGGGCATCGAAGAAACGCCACACGTCGTTGACCCCGATCATGATGGAAACATAATCCGGTTCCATGGCCAGGACGTCGTTGTCCCAACGATTTGCCATTAAGGCAATATTATCGCCCGATACGCCTTTATTGACGACCATGATCTCTTTGTCTGGATAAACCGCCGTTAACAACGCATTAATCTGACTGACGTACCCGTCACCAAACGATCCCCAGCCCGCCGGAATAGCGTGATAATCCCGACCGACATCAGTCACCGAGTCGCCAGCGAACACAATGCGACTATTCTTTTCAAAAAGCATATCAATTCTTCCTTTCACCCAGCCACTATGTAAAACGGGACCGGAACCTTGGTCCCAGCCCCGCTTAATCTTACCGATTTTTTTATACCTGACTATTCCCGGTTCTTATATTCTTTAGTGATGGCGACCCGTGCTTTTTGCTGGTCTTTAGCGTTTTGCATATCTACTTTTAGTACCTTGGCATAGTCCAACCCATTGACCGTGGTTTGCATCTGCTTGAACAAACTATTGAATTCACTGTCCGACTTAGCATAAACCATCTTCCAGGAAGAATTGACAATTTGAGTCTTAATCTGACCGCGCAACGTGGACACTTGCGATTCTTCATCAGGTTGAACATAACTGGCACCAGGTGCCACTAGAATCTTATTGTTCTTCTTCAAATAGTCCATCGTGGTCTTCGCTCCACCCATGTGAGCGGACCAGTCCTTATCCAAAGGTGTTGTGTTCTTGGCCAAAGTCGATGGCCACATGTTGGCATTATATGCATATCCCGTGTTGGGATCGATATCCTGCACTGATTCAGTCGGGTAGTTCAATGCCGCCACCCCGTCTTTATAGGCGCCGCCACCATAATTCTTAGGCACGTTCGCACCGCCGCCGAAGAAGACTTTGTTCCCAAAATCAGTTAAGGTCGGCTTGCCATTAACCAACTTCCAAGTCAGTCCTTTGATCCCAGCTGAACCATTGGTCTGGGCACTCGAGGCGTAAACCCCTTCTGGACTGTAGAGCCAATTGATGAATTTTACTAACCGGGCCTTGTTTTTTGCTTTCGAACCAACGGCGATGAAAGTTGACCCACCGTTAGGTGTCGCCCCATACGAGAAAATCTTCATGTCTTGCACGGGCGCAATCTCAAATCCGCGACCAGCCTCTTTATTCTTATCAGTGTTGTACGCAGCTTGACCTAGCCATGGCCAGAAGGAGAAAAGGACCTTCCCTTGTTGATACTTGGCATACATTGTATCGTAATTCTGAGTGGACGATTCAGGATCGACCAGCCCCATCTGGTTGGCTTTGTTAAAGAACTGCAGCGCCTTCTCGTACTCACCATTACTTTGGGTGATGGACTGGTAATCAGAACCGTCTGCCTTCGCCAATACGAAGCCCATCTCGTCATATCCATAAAACGTTGTTGGCTGTTTAGCATTATTCATCATGTTGCCGTCCCAGTCCTTGAACAGGGACATTGCGTAGATCTTTTTATCCCCAGTCTGCTGCCGAGCTTTATCTTGCATTTCCTTCAGAACAGGAAGTAAATCACTTAACGTTTTGAGTTTAGGATAACCTACTTGTTTATAAAGATCCCAACGAATATAGGGGCCAAAAGTTGGATCATTGCCCTCTGAGGGCTCTGTTGGTGAGGCCGTAGAAACGCCGGACGGGACACCCCAGATACCGCTCTTTTGATCAGCAATTTTGTTCAGCTCTTCGGTGGCCGCTTTATACTTTGTAATATATTTCATATTTTTGGCATAAGGCGTCATGTCCACAATCAACCCGGATTTAATCAACCGTTTGGCCCGGCCGCTGCCAGACCCCGTGATGATCAAATCGTCCAAGTTGCCAGCAGCAGACCGCGTATCAAACAATGTGCTGCCGCCACCCGCCACGTTTGGGGCAATGATGTTTAACTTCATATTGAATTTGTCTTTGACCAGCTTACCAAACCAGCCCCCCTGCGTGCCTTGATAATTTGCCAAATCATCGTAAACCGTAACGGTCATCATTTTACCGTCGTCTTTGGTGTCGACTGCGCTGCTCTCTTTTTTGCCGCAACCAGCAAGTACCGACCCAATGGCCAATGCAGCGGCCAACGCTAAACCAAGTTTCTTCTTCATTACGAAATTCCTCCTAACCTTTTACAGCACCTAGAAACATGCCCTTGACAAAGTACCGCTGGAACAGCGGATAAATAAACATGATTGGCAGGACAACGATAATTGACACGGTCATACGGATCGATGTTGGCGTTTGTTGCGTTGCCAATGCGGCCATATTCAACGCACCGCCAGTGCTATTCTTGACCGCTGATGCCAGCGAACTGGCTTGGTTAATGTATTGATATAGCAAATATTGCAGTGAATAAAGCTTTTGATCCGTGATATAAATCAATGTGTCCTGGAATGAATTCCATTGACCAACCGCGGAGAAAATGGCCACCGTGGCTAAGATTGGCGTACAACTGGGCAGAATGATTTTGAAGAAAATGGTGACGATACCCGCTCCATCAATCTCTGCCGCTTCCTGTAAAGATCGCGGAATAGATTCAATAAATGTCTTCACCAGGATAATATTAAAAGGTTGCACAATGGCCGGTAACACATAGACCCAGAAGGTATTGGTTAAACCCAGGTTTTTCATCGTGATGAACATGGGAATAATCCCGGCGTTGAAGTACATCGTGATCACAATGAAGCGGTACCAAAATTTACGATGCCATAAATTAGGCTGTGTGAACATGAAACCCAGGAAGGCACTGGCCATCACTGTCAGAGCGGTACCTAGAACTGTTCTGGCCACTGAAATTAGTGTCGCGGTGGATAACCCTTCCAGTCCTAACACAGCGGTATAGTTTGACCAGTGGATACTCTTAGGCAGCCAATTGATCTCACCATTCGCGCTTAACGTGTTGGAAGAAATACTATTGATAAACAGGTAGTAAAACGGATATAAGCACACCACCGTAAAGAGCACGAAGAACAGGATATTGAACACCCGGAACACGCGCTCACCAGGAGTGACTTCATTCTTTTCAATCTCAGTCAAAGTGTTTTTCTCCTCTCTGGACTAGATAATGGACTCGCCGCGAGTCTTCTTAGACGTGAAGTTGACAATTGCCAGTAATGCAACAGAAACCAAGCTCTTCAACATACTGATGGCCGTGGCCAAAGACAAACTGTTATTCCCCATCCCGATGTTGTACACATACAAATCAAGGACTTGAATGTGCTTCAAATTGAAGGCATTTTGGAAGACGAAGTATTGATCCATCCCATTACTCAAAAAATTGGCAATTGAGAGCATCAACAAGACAAAGTACGTCGGCATCAAGGCAGGAATGGTGATGTTCCGGATCAACTGAAACTTATTCGCCCCATCAACGCGGGCTGCTTCATAAAGCTCTGGATCAATCCCAGCAATGGCCGCTAAATACATAATTGATCCCCAACCAAGGCCTTTCCATAATCCCCAGAACAGCATTTTGATCCAAGTAAAGCTGTCGCTGTCCAAGAATTTGAGCGGTTCAGTAATCAGATGCAAGTTTTGCAGCAACCCATTGACCATCCCACCGGAGGAGAACATCGCGAAGGCAATGGCGTAAACCAGTACCCAACTGATGAAGTTCGGCAAAGTCGTTAGTGTCTGAACGACGTTCTTGAAATGCTTGTTATGAATTTCATTCAACCCAATGGCAAAGATGACCGGGAAGAACGACGTCAAAATATTCAAACCGCTCATCGCGAACGTATTGACTAAAACTTGGCCAATCTCGCGCAATTGAGCTGGATTTTGGACCATCATCTTGAACCATTGCAACCCAACGAATTCGCTTTGACTCAGTGGAATCGGCGGCTTGTAATCAAAGAATGCATATACCCAGCCGAATAACGGTAAGTATGAAAACAGAAACGCTAAAATCAAGAAGGGGATGATTAATAAAAACATCTTTTTCCCTTGTTTGCGCTGCATCTTGCTTAATCCGCCGCGCACCTTTTTCTTCCGTGCTGGCTTGATGCTCTTGTCTTCTGCGGCCTGCATGTTATTCCTCCTATCAACCCCAATGACCTTGCACTGGCAAAAAAGCTTGTATATGATGAACTGGTTACTTTGCGAAAGAGAGGCTTATAAAATGCACTTCAATATCGAAAGCCCAGTTTGGAAATTTATGGGAACGCTTGCAAAATTTACCGGTTTGAATCTCCTGTTCGTCCTCACCTGTATCCCCGTCATCACGATTGGATCAGCCCGGACAGCATTGTATGCCACCATCTTCAACTATCAAGATAACGACGCAACACCATTATTTCGCACCTATTGGAACCGACTGAAAAGTGAGTTTCGCCTCAGCTTGGTATCCACACTGATTTTTCTCGGACTCTATGCCATCTTGATCTTCAATCTGGTCTTTTGGCTGCGAATCAAGTCTGGGGCGAGTGCGATTGTTTTACCACTACTCGTGATTATGACCGTCATCGTGTCTTTCACCTTTGAGTATCATTTCCCACTGCTCGCCCGTTTTCAAAATACATACCGGCAAACGTGGAAGAACTCGCTGATGCTGCCGTGGATGCGGTTTGGCAACACCCTGCTTCTGCTGGTGATTGATGTCGCCGTCTTTTCCCTCGCCTATTTCTTACCGCTATTACGCGCCCTACTCGTCATCGTCGGCATTGCCTGGACCGCGTACCTGAAATCTTTCGTCTTTCTACGGGCGTTTTCGGTCAATCGATCTTGAACCTTTGCAATCACCGGCTGGTGATATCAGATTGAATGCCTTCTTAGGTTAGTTAGTATGATTTACCAACCGACACCAGTAGTGTACACCATGGGTTTCCAAAATGGAAGCCCTTTTTTGGTTGATTAGACAAGTTTTTGGGCGGATAATAACGAAGTGCACAATAATTCGCCTTTTCATCCTGAATTCATGTAGTATGTTAGTTGGTAAGTAATACTAACGAAAGGAGAAATTTTATGGAAAGAGTACCCAGTAAAAACCTCGTACGGCAAATCAACGAACACGATGTACTGCAAACAATTTTTAATGCTGGCCCAATTTCCCGCAGTCAAGTCGCCCAACAGCTTGGGTTAAACAAGGTCACCGTTTCGGACATCTTTAACGATTTGATTGACCAGGGCTTGATCATCGATGTGGGTGAAGGGGCCAGCAGTCAAAACGGCGGCCGCAAGCCTACCATGATTAAGTTCAATGCTCGTTACGGCTATATCGTCAGTTTTGACTTTGGGGCCAGCTATATCGATCAGCTGGTCACCTATCTGGACGGCAGCATCATCAGTTACGCCCATTTTTCCGTCACGGATATGACCGTGCCCGACCGGTTGGCCTTCATCGCCGAAAGAATTGAAAAAGTGGATGTTCCCTTCGCCATGCACCAGCTGATTGGCATTGCGGTCTCCGTACCCGGGATCGTCGACGACCAGCAGATTGTTTATTCCCCATTCGCCGAATTAGTCGGCACGGATATCGTTGGCTTTTTACACACCCGGTTCGCGGTGCCGGTGTTGTTGGAAAACGGTGCAAATTCCGCCGCGATTTATGAGCGAGACTTCAATGGCGCCCCCAACGCGGACACTAATCTAGTAGCCATCAGCATCTATCAGGGCATCGGCGCCGGAATCATTATTAACAACACCCTGTATCGTGGTTACCGCGGCGAGGCTGGCGAAATCGGCAATATGGTGCTGTACGAAACGCCCCCGGCCGCAACTCCTAAAACAATTGAGCAATCTTGTTCCGAGGATGCCGTTCTCAGTCAGTTGCAGGCTGCAAAAAACAATAGCTTCCTTGCCCGTCAAGATCTCGTGACCCTTTATCGCGATCACGACGCAGACGCCACGGATATTTTGGATCGATTTGCTTTTTACGTCGCCAATATCGTGCAAAACGTCATTGTCTCCTTTGCCCCCAGCCGGGTCGTTTTGAATTCGGGTATCCTCGCGGAACTGCCTGAGCTGTTGTCTGAAATTCAAAGTCACATTCACTCTTTAACGGGCGAATCAATTCCGGTCACGATTACGAATGATGTCCGCAATGCCATTGTGCTCGGCGGGGCTTCCTTAGTGGCCCATCACATTTTGCATTTAGCAGACCGCCAATTATTGTTCCGGACCCATTAGTGATGATTCCTATATAGAAAGAAGCGGTGCTCTATGGCTGCCACCCATTACCAAAACCCTGTCATTCAAGGGTTTTCTCCCGACCCATCCGTATGTGTCGTCGGTGATGATTTTTATCTCGTCAATTCAACTTTTTCCTATTTCCCCGGCATCCCGATTTTCCATAGCCGCGATATGGTGCACTGGTTACAAATCGGAAATGTCCTCAGTCGATCATCCCAGGTCAACCTCACCGGTAACAACATTGCCGCGGGGATTTTCGCCCCTACGATCCGCTACCACCAGGGCACATTCTATGTGATTTGCACCAATATCGGTCACGAAGGCAACTTCGTCGTTTCTGCCCAAGACCCGGCCGGTCCCTGGTCCGATCCCGTCTTTATCACTGAGGCAGACGGGATCGATCCCAGTCTGTTCTTTGCCCCTGATGGCCGTATCTATTACACTGGTACCCACGATCGGGCCACCGGCGCGGCCTATCCCGGTGATAATGATATTTATCTCGCCGAACTCGATCCCGCCACGTGGCAAATCAAGGGACCCAAGCACCCGGTGTGGCATGGTGCGCTACGGGGATCTGCTTGGGCCGAGGGGCCGCATTTATATTATCGGCATGGGTATTATTACCTCATGATTGCTGAAGGCGGCACTTACCACCATCACGCCATCACCATTGCCCGCAGCAAAAACATCACCGGTCCTTATACCGGCAATCCGGATAATCCGATTCTAACCCACCGCCATCTGGGGCAAGACTATCCAGTGGCTAACGTGGGCCATGGCGATTTAGTGGCCAGTCCCAATGGCAGTTGGTACCTCGTCTGCCTGGCCAGCCGCAAGGTTGCCGGCCGGGTTAATTTAGGCCGCGAAACGTTCATTGCCAACGTGAGCTGGGCAGACGACTGGCCGGTAATCAATCCTGGTGTCGGCCGGTTATCAACCACCGGCACGATTGATTTACCCCCAGCGCCAGTACAGCAACCGACTGCCACCATTGTTTTCGATCAGCCGCTGGATCCCCGGCTTCTTTTTCTGCGCAATCCAGTGCCTGCGAACTACCAGTATCCCGGCGATCACACTGTACGGCTAACTCCTACTACTGTAGACCTGACTGCGCCTGCTTCCCCAACCTTCATCGGTGTCCGCCAACGCAGCATGACAATGCTCTTCCGCGTCGAATTCAGCACCCTACCGGCGACTGCCAACCAAGTGGGCATTACTGTATTTCAAACGGATCAGTACTATATTAAGTTCTTCGTCACCACAGAAGCCGGGCAGTCATCACTGAAAGTAATCCAAGCAGCCGGCGGTGAGGAGACGACTATCAGTTCCTGGCCAGTACACACGGCCATCCGCACGCTGTGTTTCCGCCAAAATGGGCAGACCCTATCCTGCGGTTACCGCAATACCACTGATCCTACTTATCACTGGCTGGATATCGCTGTGGATACCCGTTCGTTAAGCACAGAAATCGCTGGTGGTTTCACAGGGTGCGTGAATGCCGTCTTTGCGGTGGGACCAGACAAAACACCGATTGTCCTGCGGTCGCTTTCAACCGATGCCCCGGCAGTGAACTGATCAACGGCTGCGCGCCTGCTGAAACTTCTTCGGCGTCTGCCCGGTATACGCCTTGAACGCCTGAATAAACTGGGAATTGTCCGTAAAGCCCACCTGCTCGGCCACTTCGTACACATTCCACTCCGGGTGCGTCATCAGCAGCGATTTAGCCTTGCGCAGCCGCAGCTCTTGCAAGTATTGCAGCGGTGTCTGGTGATAGTACCGTTTGAAGATACTGGTTAAATACTGCACCGTATAGCCGGTCTTGGCCGCCAACTGGGTATTCGTAATTTTTTCCCCGCTATGGGCGTCCAAATAT
This sequence comes from Schleiferilactobacillus harbinensis, assembly GCF_008694105.1. Taxonomy (NCBI): domain Bacteria; kingdom Bacillati; phylum Bacillota; class Bacilli; order Lactobacillales; family Lactobacillaceae; genus Schleiferilactobacillus; species Schleiferilactobacillus harbinensis. The sequence continues at coordinate 3,072,443 of NZ_CP041364.1, read as the reverse complement.
TGCAGTACCGGCGTGACGATGCCAATTTCCGCCATGCCCCGGGCGCCGATTTCCACGTCCTGCCGCAGCAAGAGCAGAAAGGTGAACAGCAGCTCGGCAATCACCCGGTCCTGTACCGCGGAATTGGCCAGGGTCGCGTAATGTGCCGCCACAAAACGCGCGGTCGGCTGGCTCAGATCGGTAATGACCCGGTAATCGCCCATCCCCAGCGGCGTCACCAAATTCGCCACCAGCGCCCCGCCAAAGGTGAGATACGCGGTCTGCCAATCGCCGGAACCTCGGTAACTGTGGGGCACGCCAGGGCGAATCAAGATCCCGGCCCCCGCCGGCAGCGTATACGTCGTCCCGCCGATGGTCACAGTACCCTCGCCGCTGGCGGTTTGCAGCCAATGGTAAAACGGATAGCCCTGGGGCCGGAAGATCGCCTCCTGCCGCCATTCGTAGCCGATACTTTCACAAAACAGGGGATAATCCTGATTCATATGGGTAAACACCAGGCGCATCGTCCTTGCCTCCTTTTCACTCATCTTCAAATTACCATACTTTTACCTAAATTTCTCGCTCTCATTCCAGTCTGATAGCGCTTAGAATGAAGGCATCACTTAAGCAATGGAGGATTCCTAATGACCCAAACACCATTTAAACAATTCCTATTCGGCGGCGACTATAACCCCGAACAGTGGCCCAAGGAAATCTGGGCGGAGGATATGCAGATTCTCACCGACGTGCACATGAACGAAGCGACCATCAATGTCTTCAGCTGGGCGCAGCTGCAGCCTAGTGAAGAAACCTATGATTTCAGTACGTTAGACGCCATCGTTGAGACACTGACCCGGGCCAACTTCAACATCGTGCTCGCCACGTCCACCGCCGCCCTGCCGGCTTGGCTGGTGACCCGGTACCCCGAAGTCACCCGGACCGATTATGAGGGCCGCCGCGCCCGCTTTGGCGGCCGCCACAACGCCTGCCCCAGTTCACCGATTTTCCGCTTCTACGGCGCTAAATTAGCGGGCAAACTGGCGGAACGTTATGGCCATCTGAAAAATGTGGTCTGCTGGCATATTTCTAACGAATACGGCGGTTATTGCTACTGCGACAACTGCGCGGCGGCCTTCCGGGTTTGGCTGCGCCAAAAGTACGGTACCCTGGATGCCTTGAACAATGCTTGGTATACCCACTTCTGGAGCCATACCTTCTACGATTGGTCAGAAATCGTCCCGCCCAACGCGCTGAGCGACGGCATCAACCACGATCACAATGTCGTCCTTTCTGGAATGGGCATCGACTGGCGCCGATTCCAGTCAGAGGCGCTGCTGCAGAATCTGAAGGATGAAAAGGCGGCAATCCGCCAATATGATCCAGATACGCCGATCACGACTAATATGATGGGCACCTTCAAGGACCTGGATTACTTCCAGTGGGCGAAGGAACTGGATGTCGTGTCCTGGGACAGCTATCCGGCTTACAACACGCCCCACAGTGAAGTCGCCATGCGCCATGATTTGATGCGCGGTCTAAAAGGCGGCCAACCGTTCATGCTCATGGAGCAAACCCCCAGCCAGCAAAATTGGCAGGCGTACAATGCGACGAAACGGCCGGGTCAGATGCGGGCGTTGAGCTTCCAAGCCATCGCTCACGGGGCCGACACGATTCAATACTTCCAGTTGCGCCAAGGTCGGGGCGGCACCGAGAAATTCCACAGTGCCGTGATTTCCCACGCTGACCACGACGAGACCCGCATCATCCGCGAGACCCGAGCCCTGGGCAGCGAGCTGGCCAAGGTGGGACCGCAGTTAATGAACGGCCGGATTCAAGCCAAAGTCGGCCTGATCTTCGACTGGGACAATTATTGGTCCCTGGAATATTCATCCGGCCCCAGTGTCTCCTTGACCTACGTCGACCAGATCAAGCGGTACTATGCGGCCTTCTACCGGCAAAACACCGCCGTGGACCTGATCCCGACTAATCTCTCCGCCGACCAGCTGGCCCGTTACGATGTCGTTCTGGCCCCAGTCTTGATCATGGTCAAACCCGGCGTCAGCGACGCCATCCACCAGTATGTGGCAAATGGCGGGACCTTTGTCACCACCTACATGAGCGGCATCAACGATGAACACGATAACGTCATCATGGGCGGCTATCCCGGCCCGTTCCGGGATCTGTGCGGCCTGTGGGCGGAAGAAATCGATGCCCTGCCGCCGCATACAGCCGTCCCGGTGCAATTCGGCGACACTGAGACCGGCGGCAGCATCGTCGCCAATGTGTCTCACCTGGAAGGGGCTGAAACGATTGCCGCTTATGGCGGTGCCGACTATTACGCCAACACCCCGGCCGTAACCGTCAACACCTACGGGACCGGCCAAGCCTACTACGTCGGGACCGTTCTGGATACCGCCGGGATGGACGTCCTCGTTGACCGCTTGATTCAAGACAAGCATCTGGATCATTTCACGACGCCCGCCGATGTGGAACTAACCACCCGCCACTATCCTGATTATGCCCTGCATTTCCTGATCAATAATGGCAATCAGACCGAAACGGTCGATACCAGCCGCTTCGCTGGGATGCTGACATTGATTGGCGATGGCCCGGTGCAGGCGACCACCGAACTCGCCCCTTATGGCCTGCTCGTGATTCAAGAAACGAAATAAATTCTGAGCCTGCCCAAAGGGGCCGCGCAAATTACTGCGCGGCCCCTTTTCTCAATTAATCATCATCATCGTCATCGTCCGGCTCTTCCCATTCGCCGTCGTACCCGTCGTCGTCATCGCCGAGAAAGTCGATGCCCATGGTCTGATAATAATTATCTACAGCGTCGAAGATGAAGTTCTGGGCCTTGTCATAGGCCTCATCATCGTCGTTCAAACTGATGAACAATACCTGCATGGTCGTCATCCACGCCTTGCGCCGGAAGATCGTGCGGGGGTCGGCCGGGTCGACCCGCCGTTCAACTTCCATGGTTACGTCCCGCACCAATTGCATGAAGGGCGCCGGCTTCATCACTTGCGCTTTGGCCAGGTCATTCAGAATCAAGCCCATGGACTCCGCCTCGTCGCCGAGGAACGGATCCTGCAAGTGCCAGAGGATGATCAAGAACGTATCCTTCAACTGGCCCAACACTTTGGGCGGATAGTCCGGATGCATCACCGCCGCGTAAAGGAAGCGCAAGCCGCAGGCCAGCGCGGTCAAGTTGCCCGGAAAAGTAATTGCCAGGTGATTTTCCTGGCGGACATAATCTGTTGCCCACTGGAAAAGGGTGTGGCGCTGTTTGGCGGTGAGAAAGGTACTCATCATGTCCCCCACCAAAATGCCCGCATATACCGTGGCCGTGTCCCCCCGGGCGGCTAAACTGTGATCTTCATCGGGGAGTTTATCGATATCCAAGAACAATTTGTTATCCTTCATTAAAGCAGCGGCGGTTGCTTTGCTCTGGGCATCTGTGAAGCCCCCGTCAGCGAACCCTTGAATCAGCGTGTTGACCGCAGTCGCCCGGTCTTCTGTCGCTCTAACGCCCAGATGACTCACGGCAAAATCAATATCCTGCTGGTCAACCCGGGGCGCCTCCGCCGGTTTCTCCGCGGCGCCTCCGCCATCGTGGCGGTTCAAGAAATTAGCCAGCGACTCGCTCTGCTCTTTCGTTAAAGACTGGCCGGAAATCAAAGCGTTCAGCGCATCCATCTGGGGCGCCAGTTCAGCCATATCGATATCCCTTTCCGGCGTCGGTGTCCGCCGAACGAACGGCTTGGTCTTAGGCGGCAAGGCGGCGGGGGCAACCGGTGCGTCTGGCGCCATGGCCGCGCTTAAGGCCTGATTAATTTGTTTGCGATCATACGGGGTATCCCGCCCGCCCCGGGTCTTAGGCATCGCTTGCCGGCCGCCATTAACAAAGGGCGGCGTCGGCCGATCTGCGATCGCGGCGGCGGATAAAACATCTTCCAGCGTGATCATCAGCCGCCAATTTTTGACATTCGGCGTTTTTAACAACAACTGGGCCTGTCGAGAATCATGAATAACCGAATAAACGGTGGTGGTATCCTCGGGATATTTGGCCGTCAGCACTTCGCTGGTCAGCCCAGTTGCAGTGGGTGCTTTGACTCGCCGGTGGAACTTAGGGGTCGCGTTCTCCGCTGGCCCAAAGGAGGTCAAATCAAAAACAGCCTGAATCACCCGGCGCAAATCGGCCAGGGTGTATGTTCCCGGAATGACCACCCGCCGCCAAATTGGCGGATGCGCGTTTTCCAACGTCATTTTAAGCTGCAAATACTCTTTGTCTATCTTCGCCATAAGCCATACCCTCCTGCGCATACGCCGCATTATCCTAACGTTCAGTGTAGCAGAGCCGCCGGGCAATGTCAGCGTCCCGCGGACTCGGTCTAGGCCAATGATGGCTTTTGACCGTTTAAGCCATCAATTACTGCCAAAACCGCATTCTCGACAGTTGGCCGCCTCGGTAGAGATGATGATCAAATGTGTATTTCGTTGTATAAACCGCATTCCCGCGTGCATTCTGACTGTATTTGACTGTTTTTGACAGATTATGCTTGCCTTTCTGAGTGGGAACGATTACACTATACAATTGAGTGAGGGAAAGGGGAACGACCGATGCTGACGAATCAACGTCACGAATTGATCTTGCAATTATTACACGAGTCCGGATTCTGCCAGCTGCAAGACCTGGTCAGACGGACCCATACCTCAGAATCCACGGTGCGCCGGGATCTGACCGAGCTGGCCCAAGTGGGCCTGCTCGAACGGATCCATGGCGGCGCGCAATTGCGCCAGCGGGCCGTGGAAGATGAGCGCATGGCCCAACGGGAACAGGCCCAGCCCACGGAGAAGCAAGCAATTGCCGATTATGTGGCTAGTGCCTACCTGCGGGACCATCAGGCGCTGTTCCTGGACGCCGGGACCACTGTCGCCATGCTCATTCCCCACCTTGCTGAACGCCAGGACTTGACGGTGTACACCAACAGTGTGCAGACCGCCAGCATGTTGGCCGATGCGGACATCGCCGCTTACATCCCCGCCGGTCAGGTCAAAGCCGAAACCAAGGCCATTGTCGGGGCCGGGGCCGCCCGCTTCTTGGGCAGTATCCACGTCGACTTTGCTTTCCTCGGGACCAACGGGATTTCGGCCAAAACCGGCCTGACCACCCCGGACCCCGAGGAAGCGACCATTAAGCAAGTGATGATCGATGCTTCCCGGCAAACCATCGTTCTGGCGGATCACACCAAGTTTACGCAGCAGGCGCTCGTCACCTTCGCCCGGATCGGCGAAGTGGATCGCATCGTTACCGATACGATCCCCGCGTCCGCCCGCCATGATTTTCGTTCATTCACCCATATTAAGGAGTTGACCCAGCATTGATTTATACGATCACGGCGAACCCTGCCATTGATTATGTCCTGCACCTGGACCAGATGACCCTTGGCGTCGTTAACCGCGTGCCCCAAGCCGACCTGCTGGCCGGCGGCAAAGGCATCAACGTATCTCAGATCCTCAACCAGCTGCAAGTCGCCAACACCGCCCTCGGTTTCGTCGGCGGCGAAGTCGGCAAGATTTTGGAGAAACAGCTGGTCGCTAAGCACATTAACGACCACTTCACCCGCATCGCCAACCAGACGCGGATCAACGTGAAGATCAAGGCCGGTGAAGAAACCGAACTGAACGCCGCCGGCCCGCACATCACGGCCGCGGAAAAGGCCAGTTTCTTCAACGAGTTGGCAGCCATTCAACAAGGCGATGTTGTTATCATCTCCGGCAGCCTGCCGGCCAGTCTCGACAAAGATTTCTACAATGAAATCATCGCCCGCGTGCAGCAAGTCGGCGCCGACTTTGCCATCGACACTACCGGCGAACAGTTGCAGGAAAGTTTACCGAAGCATCCTTTAGTCGTTAAGCCGAACCACCATGAATTGGCGGACCTGTTTCACACCACGTTCAAGAGTGATGCCGACTTAATTGCCCACGGTCAGGAACTGCTGGCCCAGGGTGCCCAACATGTGCTGGTGTCCATGGCCGGCGCAGGGGCTTACTTAATTACCACGGACCATGTGTATCATTCTGCCGCTCCCAAGGGTGTGGTCAAGAACTCCGTCGGCGCCGGTGATTCCATGCTGGCCGGTTTCGTCGGTACGTACACCCAGCACCACGACCCGGTGGAAGCCTTCCGTTACGGCTTGGCTTGCGGCAGTGCGACCGCCTTCTCCGAAGACATCGCCGTTCGCTCCGCCATTGACGCGTTATTACCGACAATTCAGATCACAACGATCAATTAAAGATAGGAAGTGTCATTTTGAAAATTCAAGATTTATTGATCAAAGATGCGATGATCATGGACCTCAAGGCCACGACAAAAGAGGCCGCCATTGACGAAATGATCGATCGTTACGCCCAAGTCGGCGTAATCACCGATAAGGCCGATTACAAGACCCACATTATGCAGCGGGAAGCAGAATCCACCACGGGGATCGGCGACGGCATCGCCATGCCCCACGCCAAGACTGATTCGGTGAAGAAAGCCGCCGTCCTGTTCGCCAAGAGCAACGCCGGTGTTGATTTCAACGCCCTGGATGGCCAACCCGTGCACCTGTTCTTCATGATTGCCGCCCCGGCCGGCGCCAACAATGAACATTTACAGGCCCTGGCTGCTTTGTCCTCCCTGCTGATCAATCCCGCGCTGGTCGCTTCCTTGAAGAAAGCCGACACCCCGGACCAAGTGATCAGTCTGTTCAATGACGCTGAAGCAAAGAAAGAAGCTGAAGACGCCAAGGACGAACAAGAAGCCGCTGCAACCCAAGCCGCTGTCGGCACAGCCGATGCCGCCAAGTCTGCTGAACCGGCCGCCGATATTAAAAAGCCCTACGTGGTCGCAGTTACGGCGTGTCCCACTGGGATCGCCCATACTTATATGGCCGAAGCAGCCTTGAAGCAGGAAGCCAAGAAGATGGGTGTCGACATCAAAGTCGAGACCAACGGTTCCGAAGGTATCAAACACCGTTTGACGGCCAGCGACATTGACCGGGCTGTCGGCGTTATCGTCGCAGCAGATAAGAAAGTCGCCATGGATCGTTTCTCCGGCAAGCACTTGATCAACCGCCCGGTTATTGACGGTATCAACAAGCCCCATCAATTGATCGAAGATACACTGGCTGAACGCGGGCCGATCTTCCATGGTTCTGGTGATGACAGCGCTGCAGATGCCGGCACAGACGACGAAGACAAGCAGTCCTTGGGCCGCCAGATCTACGCCAGCCTGATGAACGGGATCAGCAACATGTTACCCTTCGTCGTTGGCGGCGGGATTATCATGGCCCTGTCGTTCCTGCTGGAACGTATTCCTGGGGTTGGTCCTAACTCCATGATCTTCACTTTCACCAATGGGCTGGGCAGTGCCGCCTTCAACTTCCTGGTACCGATTCTGGCTGCCTACATCGCCGAAGCCATTGGCGATCGGCCCGCCCTGCTGCCCGGGTTCGTTGCCGGGTGGATGGCCAATAACGTCGGCTTCTCAGTCATTGCTTCCAAGAACGGGGTTGCCGGATTCCTAGGCGGTCTGGTCGGCGGGTTCCTCGCCGGGCTGACCATCCTGGTCCTGAAGCGCTGGTTCAAGCATCTGCCTAAGTCTTTGGACGGCTTGAAGCCGGTCTTCATCTTCCCGATTCTGAGCTTACTGGCCATTGGTCTGATGATGTACTTCATCATTAACCCGATCTTCACTGCACTGAATCTGGCCTTGATCGGTTTCCTGGAAAACATGGGGACCACCAACACGATCCTGGTTGGTACGATTCTTGGCGGGATGATGGCTATCGATATGGGCGGCCCCTTCAACAAGGCCGCATACGTCTTCTCCATCGGTGTCTTCACTGCCTCCAAGCAGACTGACGGCCGCTGGATGGCTGCCGTGATGGCCGGTGGGATGGTCCCGCCGTTGGCTATTGCCTTAGCCACCACGATTTGGCCGAAGAAGTGGACCCCCGCCGAACGGACTTCTGGTCTGTCCGACTACCTGCTGGGTCTGTCCTTCATCACCGAAGGCGCGATTCCCTTCGCTGCCGCTGATCCGCTGCGGATCATTACCTCCAGCATTATCGGCGCCGCCATTGCCGGCGGTCTGACCCAAGCCATGGGCGTCAACGTACCAGCACCCCATGGTGGGATCTTCGCCTCGTTGTTGGCCAATAAGCCGTTGCAATTCTTGCTGGCCGTGGTCATCGGATCCGTTATTAGCGGCGTGATTCTCGGACTGTGGAAGAAGAACCGGCCGGATAATGGTCTGGATGAAGTCAAAGCATAATTTCTGAATTGATTTGAGAAAGTCGTCAGCCTGCGGGTTGGCGGCTTTTTCGTGCCATAAAAACGGCAGACAGCGAACAAAAATGTAAGTTTAATCGGTGGACCTGGTGTTACACTCTAATCAGTGAAACATGAATTGGTATGGCGAGGTCTCAACAGGCCGTTTTTCAACGGAGCAAAAGAGGCGTACTTCAATGTTGCAGGAAAAAAGCAAGGATTACGCAAAGGCCCATCCGGTACTGGCCAAGTGGTTCGTCCAGATAGCGTTGGGTATGGTACTGCTGCCCTTTGTGCTGGTCATTCTCTGGCTCGCCCCCTTGGCGTTGGATAAGTCCACCGCAATGACGGTAACCGGCTTAACCATTGTGGTATTCGCCAATGTCATCTGGTTTGGGGCGGTCTACTTGACCAAGCACGGGTTCCGGTTTCGCAGGTAAGTGAAGATTCGTTAGCTCCGGCACAATGGCCGGGGCTTTTTTAATCCCACCAGTAAGCACCAGCGCCCCTCTTTTTCGTTATTCGGCGTAAACTCTGCTTAACAGAAAAAGGGGTTGAGTACGATGGCGGCTGTGCCGAGTAAGAAGAAGCAGTACCAAATTATCGGTGTATTGGGGTTATTTTCGCTGTTAACGGCGCTGGCGGGTTCGAGTACGAATCTGGCCCTGCCGCGGATCGCAATTGATCTGCACGTGGCCAGCAGTACGGCCACGTGGATCGTGCAGGTGGCGCTGATCACCACAACGATTTTGCTGGTGATGTTCGGCCATTTGGGCGATCTATTGTCGAAAAACTTGGTGTTCACCGCCGGCGGGTTATTATTCACTTTTGGTTCGCTGCTCACCGGCGTGGCCTTTGATATCGTCACGATGCTGGTGGGCCGGTTTATTCAGGCCATTGGTGCGGCGATGGTCATGGCGAACAGTATGGGCATCGTCACCGAGAACTTCAGTGATCAAAACCGGGCGGAGGCTCTGGCCGCGATTGCCATGTTTGTCTCGGTGGGGTCCATTTCTGGGCCGGCCCTGGGCGGGTTGATCATGTCCTTTACCAGCTGGCGCTGGATCTTTCTATTGAATGTCCCGCTGGGTATCATCGGCGCGGTCATTGGTTATCGGGTATTACCGTTACCGCACTGGCATTGGCAGGATATCCGCACCGCCACTGCGGGGGCGAACTGGACCGGCCAGAATCTCTTTACACTGGGCATTATCCTGTTCTTTCTGAGCGGCTCGATTTTCCAGAACGGCTTAAGCCGCTGGCCCCTGGGATTAGGGCTCTTGGTGGTCGGGACGGCACTGACGGCGTGGGCGTTTGTACAGGATGACCGGGCCAAGAAGCCCTGGCTGGCACCAAGCCTGGCGCGCAACCACAATTTTATTGTATCCGTCGTCCTGCTCGGTTTGGCCATGCTGGTCAATGCTGTATCGAATATTCTGTTGCCGTTTTACCTGCAAAGCTTCGGCGGGATGAGCCCCTTGGGCAGCGGCTTGATTATGGTTTTACAGGACGCTACGATGCTCTTGATCACTCCGCTGGTGGGCTGGCTCGCTGACCATTGGGATCGGACGAAGCTGACCATGGTTGGCCTGGCCGTGCTGGTGGTTTCCCAACTGGGCTATATCACCTTCCCCGCCACCATCACTTTATGGCGGATCATTCCGCCCATCGTCCTGAACGGGATCGGTATGGGCTTGTTCTTGACGCCGAATAACGCCATCACCATGGGAGTCGTGGCGCCGGAATTGACCGGGGTGGCTGGGTCCTTTAATTCCTTTTCCCGCACCCTGGGGATGACCATGGGCATCTCGCTGGGGTCCGCCCTGCTCTTCTTGCAGCTGCCGGGTGTGCGCCAGATCACCCCGGCCCTAGGCGCCCATTTTATGCATGCTTTCGCCGTGGTGTTCTGGATCGCCACTGCGATTTCGTTCATTGCTCTGATTGTCGTGGCTTGGCGCGCTTGGCGGACACCGAAGCAAAGCACAAACTAATTCTGCTGTTATCTTGCTATTATTTTCCTCTCCGCGTATCATTCTAACCATACCGCAGTATGTGCTCGGGGAGGGATTTTTCATGCACTCATTCAATTACATGCGCCGCCAACCGCTGCGCTTACTGTTTTACCTGATCATTGTTCCCATCGCCGCCCTCTCAGAAGTGGGCCTATCCTGGGTCTTGCAGGTGATCACGGACGTGGTTACCGGCAAGCAGCATTTTGACTATGCCTGGCTGTGTGCCGGCATTCTTCTATACATTATTGCCCGGGCTCTGCTCAGCTTTGCCCAGAGTTTCCAGCGTTCCCGCCTGCTGGCCAACGGCAGCCGCATGCTGCGCAATGACCTCTACTCAGCCACCCTGGCCCGTTCGCTCAATCAATTCAGCTGCCATGACCACGGCTTCTTTCTGGCCAAGTTCAACAAAGAAGTCGAAGTCATTGAAGATACCTATTACGGTACAGCGCTGCGCGGGTATTATCTGATCTGGCAGCTGGTCTTCGCCCTGGCCGGCACGATTCTCATTAAGCCCTTGGTGACGGTGGCCATTATCTTGTTATGTATCCCGTCCATGCTCGTGCCCATGTTTTCCCAGAAGAAAACTGGCCCGGCCCAAACCGCTGTCGTGGACGCTTCCACCGGGTACAACAACCGCGTAGAAGATTTCATCAACGGTTTTGGTACTGTGAAGTTCAACGCTGCCGGCAGCCGGTTTGGCAATCTCTTCACTAATGCTACCGCTTGGTTGGCGAAGAAAGAAATCCACAATCAATTCGTGATCAAAGTGATCAGCGAACTCCTTAACTTCTTCGACAACATTCAGTACATCGGCACTTGGCTGCTGGGCGGCTACCTGGTCCTTCGGGGCAGTATTACCCTGGGCGAACTCGTTGCTTTCTCCCAATTGATGGTCTTCATTTCCTACCCGCTGTTTTCTGCCGCCGACATGTTGTCGCAATTTTACGGCGGCCGAGCAGTAGTGAAAAACGTGACCCAATATCTGCAGGACGCGGCGCCGGAAACGCCTAAGGCCCACTTACCCCAACAGATCCAGGCGATTGACTACCACGAGGTCGGATTGACGGTTGATGACCAGCCATTACTGCAAGGCGTGGACCTGCATTTGGCCACGGATCGAAAATACTTGATCGTCGGTCAAAGCGGCAGCGGCAAGAGCACCTTGATGCGCCAGCTCTTTGGCTATTATCAAGGTTACACCGGCACGATCACCATTGATGGTATTGATCTGCGGGATGTCAGCTTCAGCGACATCACCAGTCATCTGACTTATGTAGATCAATCCACCTACCTGTTCAACGCGACTTTAGCCGACAACGTCACGGTGTTCCACGACATCCCGGCGGACAAGATCCGCCAGGCCGTGGCCCAATCCGGGTTGCAAGACTTATTAGCCAACAATCCCGACGCCTTGCAGCGGATGCTCAGCGACAAGTCAACCGCGATCTCCGGCGGTGAACGGCAGCGGCTGGCGCTGGCGCGGAACCGGTTGAAGGGGCCCATTTTCACCATCTATGACGAGTTGACCAGCGGCCTGGACCCGCGGATCGCCACTCAGATTGAAGACGACCTGTTTGCTTCGGAGCAAGGCCTCGTGCTGATCACCCACCGTTACAATCCGACAATTTTTGCCAAGGCGGATGACATTATCGTCGTTAACCAAGGGCGAATCGTGACGGTTGGACAGGATGATAGTGTGGATGTCCAGCATGCGCTGCAGCAGCTTGGGTTTTTATAAGAAGAACGGCTTTGTCGGCAACGGCAAGGCCGTTTTTTCTACCCTAATCCACCGCTCAACAGAATATAGCCGGCCGTGGGGTCCTGGAGAATATTCTCCAGCTTGGTCGTCCAGTTTTGCTCACTCTGCTGATCGTGCAACACATGGAAAATAGCAATTGCACTGCGGCAGATGCGTTCCCCAGCATCCATGTGACCCCGAGCAATCATCAACCAGCCGGAGAAAAACATGGTTTCGACTTGACCGGTCAAAGTACCGTCACTCTTCTGGGACTGCAGTATCGTCAACACTTCGCCCGCCCGGGGTAAGTCATGCAGTGCTAGCAATACGGTGAAATCTGATGCCAGCAGCCAATATTGCAACGGGCCGAACTCCTTGCTGATACCCAACCGCTGGGATTTACGATAGCCAGTACGCAGCATCTGCAGGTTATCAGCCGGCGCATAGAACATACTGGAACCAATAAACAGCTCAATTTCAAATACACCCCAATCATCCACATTCAACAGATAGTGCCGTAATATATCGATGCTATGTGTATCGGGGGTATGCTTCAAAAATCCGTACATAGCACGATAATAAGCCAACATCAACAGATTGTATTGGGTGGCATTTTCTTGGAAAGCAGCCGCTCGTTTGGCAATCACCGGCAAAATATCCGCAACGGTCTGCGTGCTGTATTCGGACTGATGCAGAAAGTCGTGATCAAACGGCAGGTCGCGATCCGCCATTACTCCGTGAATGGCTTCCCGCGGCGTCTTTTGCGCCGCCGCGAGGGCAAAATCGTATTCAAAGAAAAACTCTTTGCGGGTCACGTGGATGGCGGCCAGCAGCGGCGCTAATTTAGCCAGGGTGATATCACTCAAGCCCCGTTCAAACCGGGAAATCGTCGCAATGCTAATGCCGGTATCCCGGACTACGTTTTGCAAGGTAATATTCTTATTCTTACGCAAACGCTGATAAATACTGCCATACGTCACCATGCAACCGCCATCCCCTCAATTTGATTTACTTATCCGTAAATTTGCTCCATCCTAGCACGGCCAACCGGCGATAATCAAGACAGTTACAGAAATGGATCGGCCGATCCTGCTCAAGACACCATTTTTGAGGAGGACGATATCCATGCACGTTTACCTGACCAACAAACCTTACCGCAACCTAGTGACGGCGAACTTCTTCAACGCCATTGGGTCTGTATTATTCAATATTGTCTTTATTATTTACGCTGGCAATTTACCCTATAAGACCCTAGCGGTCACGCTAATCAGTATCGCCGATTTCGTGCCGACACTTTTTGAAATCCCCAGCGGTTATCTGGCTGATCGCACCACCCAGCGGCTGCGGCTGACGATTTGGCTGCGCAGTATTCAATTCGGCCTGTACTTACTGCTGGCTGGTTTAATTGCGGTCTCTCAGGCGTTGTGGGCTTTTATCGTGCTTTTGCTCATCAACGTCGCCTCCGATGTCATTTCCAGCTACACTGGCGGGTTGATCATGCCGTATTACAAACACTTCGTTGGCCGCAGCGATTTGAACGACGCCGCCAGCTTTGAAAGCGGCATGCACAGTACCATCAGTATTATCTTTCAAGGCCTAGGAGCAAGTTTGATCGTCCTGCTGCACCAGAATTATGCCTTATTTAGCATCATTAACGCCATTTCGTTCCTCATTGCCGGCGGTTTGTTACTACTGCAGCGCCAGGTCTTTGCCCAAGCGGATCAGCAGGATACTAGCGCCGTTCGACAGGCGCGACAGGATAAAATGGCTAGTGAGCCCTTTATCACCAGCACCTGGCATACTATGCAACTGGTGCACACAGATAAACCGCTTTTTCTCATTATTATGCTGATTCTCGGGATCAATATTCTGCTCAGTGCCGTTCACGATTTGACGAATGTCCTGCTCACCACCCAGAAGCAATTGTGGCTGGGCAGCTTTGGCGCCACCATTGCCATCATGAGTATGGCCAGTGCGGTGGCTTCAGCCGCTGGGGCATTATTCAGTCGGGATGGGCTGCAAAAGTTCAGTATGCCGACATTAATCAGCCTGGCGACCGGGGTAACGGCCGTTTATGGGGTGAACATGTTCACTCTTCAGAACTTCTACGTGATGGTCAGCTTATCGGCAGGCGAATCGTACCTCGTCGGGAAGATATCGCCGCGCCTATCCGCTCTGGTTATTGGCAACATCCCCCAGGGCCGATTAGCCGCCACGTCCAGCCTGGTTTCCTTCCTCATTTCCATTGGAATCCCAGTCAGTCAAGCTGTTTTTCTGCCTTTGGCCAATCTGGCTGCGCCGGCGCTGACTTGGCAGATTTTCACTGCCTGCACCGTCGGCGGCGTCGTAGCCGGCGTGTACGCGAGCCGATATTTACATCGGCTGACGGCCCCGGCGGCCATGGTCCGGGGGTGATGGGGATGCTGCTATCAGTTAATCATTTAGGTAAAGCCTACACGATCCCTCATGCTGCGCCCTTTGCGGCCGTGTCCGACGTCTCATTCACTGTCGCCGCCGGGCACATCGTGGGGTTTCTGGGTCCAAATGGAGCGGGCAAAACCACCACGATCAAGATGCTGCTAGGCCTCATTACCCCCACTCAGGGGACGATTCAAATCAATGGCCAACGACCACTGCAGGCGCTGTGTTCAGTCGGTGCGGTACTGGAAGGCAGCCGCAATCTTTATTGGCGGTTATCACCGGCTGAAAATTTTGATTATTGGGGCGGTCTGCGCGGTATCCCCCACCAAACGGCCCGTCAGCGCGGCTTGGCCAATCTGGCCCGGTTTGGTCTGTCAGCGAAGGCCAACCAGCCCGTCCGCGAGTTAAGCCGCGGCATGCAGCAGATCGTCGCGATTTGTTGTGCCCTGATCCATCAGCCCAAGCTATTGCTGCTGGACGAACCGACGCTCGGACTGGACCTGCCAGCGGTCGAAAAGATTCAGACAATCATCCGCCAACTCGTTGCTGAGACGCAGTTAGGGGTGCTGCTGACCACCCACGATATGGGCGTAGCCCAGGCGCTAGCCGATGACTTACTGATGATTGATCGGGGAAAAATTGCATTTCGTGGGCGCACTGCCAGTGCCCTGGCTGGATTTTCGCCAGAAACCTATGCCTTGGCATTCACAACACCGCCCAGTCCAGCGGTGATCAGCCAGCTCACTGCTCTGGGCACCCTCAGTCAGCTGGCGGCAACCACGCTATTGATTACGTTGCCAAATCCCGCCTACCTGTCACAGCTGCTCGGCGTGCTGAGCCGGTTGCCGCTCACCGCCATCACTAAAAAACAGGCTGACCTGGCCGCACTCTTTAAACACGTCCTGGCGAGCCCCAAGAAAGAAGGTGAAGACCATGCGTATCGCCCTGCAAAGTGAATTGCGGCGCACCCTGCTCCTCATGCGGCGGTATCCCACCGAAACCGCCGCCCAGATCATTCTCGCCGTCGTCAGTTTCTACGCGCTTGCCCTGGGCGGCCGGTTCATGGCTGGCGGCACCCTGCTGGGGACCCGGATGACGGACTTAATTATCGGTTACGTACTCTGGATGCTGGTTCTCAATACCGTGGGTGACATGGGTTTCGGTATCGCCGAAGAAGCTGAAAACGGCACACTGGAACAGCTTTTCCTATCACCATTGGGACCTCTGCGGCTGTTTCTGATGCGCGCCGTCATCACGCTTGGCACGTCTCTGGTTTTTATCATCTGCGTGCTAATTGGTATTCTGCTGCTGACAGGCATTCGTTTACGCCTGGAATTGGTCCAATTAATCCCTTTTAGTTTAGCTTTGCTCGTGGCGCTGGCGTTAGGTCTGCTGGTCGCCAGTTTAGCGATTGTATTTAAACGAGTATCCCAAGCCCTATCGATTATCCAATTCGGCTTCGTGTTCCTGCTCATGATTCCTTTCGATACCAGCGGCCCCTTGCTGGCCTTTGTTGGTCACTTTGTACCATTGGTGCCAATGTTTTCGCTGCTGCGCCAGATGCTGCACCATCCTGCTGGCTTTGCTGGCGGCGGCTTACTTCTGTTTTGGAGTATGGTGAATACACTGGTGTGGCTGCTGGTCGGTCTTATTACATTTCAGCAGGCTACCAATGCGGCGCGTCATCACGGGACGATTGGGCATTATTGAGGTTCTCAGAGTCCGAAAACGGTTGCTTAAATAAATTGAAATTCGATATAATCACAGAAACTGTAATCTCTAGAAATGAGGCGAGTTTCCATGGCCCACCAGCAGCAGATCGTTTGGCACGACATCACGTTCCATTATGATGACCGGGCGATCCCTTTATTACGGCCTGATGATCAAGAATTATTATTCACCAATCTGGAACGGGACGAAGTGATCGTCTATTTTCAACTTGGTAAAAGCGGTCAAGTGCTGGCCTATCCTAAGTACGGCGGCAATCTTACATTTGTGACCATGCACGAATTCCGGGTCGGTCTCAATCTGGATAGTGTCCTCAATAGGCCTGCCGCCACACCGCCAACCTATCAGCACATGTCATTCCATCAATACACGATCATCTATGATCAGCGGGCCACACCCTTCATCCAGGCAGCTGGTGCTGATTTAGTATTTGTGACCCGCCTGCGTGACGAAATCAATGCGCATCTTCAAGTTGACCACAATGGTCAGCTCAACGTGTCGCCCGGCTATGGTGTCCGATTTGTGTTCACCGGCGCTGACGAAATGACCGTGGCCCTGACATTGGATGACTAATGGTAAAGGGGGCAAAGCTTTGGCTTATCACCAAATTCTCTTCCAGGATCTGCTGATCCATTATCCCGACCAAGCCACTCCGTTCATGACACCGGCCAGGGATGAACTTCTATTTACCAGCCCGCATAAGGACGACCTTTACGGAACTGTACGCGTGGCTTCTGACGGATTCGTTTTTGCCGTGCCGAAATACAGTGGTGTGTTTTCCTTTCTGACACCGCGAGAACTCCAGTTGGATATCAGCTTTCCAGTTAACCAGTTTGTGCTCAGTAATCCGCCAGCCAATGCGGCTCTACTTTTCCACGGTATTACTGTCAATTACGATCATCAACTCATTCCCTTTCATCGCGCTGATGACAACGAATTGCTCTTCATCGATGGCACCTATGACATGATTGCGGCCTACATCCGCATCAATCCAGACGGCAGCGTGCTCACTTTTCCTAACGGCGGCGCGCGCTTTGCCTATGTTAATGATCACGAGATCACGGTGATTGCTACCA
Organism: Schleiferilactobacillus harbinensis; assembly: GCF_008694105.1. Taxonomy (NCBI): domain Bacteria; kingdom Bacillati; phylum Bacillota; class Bacilli; order Lactobacillales; family Lactobacillaceae; genus Schleiferilactobacillus; species Schleiferilactobacillus harbinensis. The sequence continues at coordinate 3,055,173 of NZ_CP041364.1, read as the reverse complement.
CTGATGATCCCGCCGACTAGCCGGCAACCCCAAAATAATCCTGAAGAAACCTCTTCCATTCTCGTCCCACATATGCCATGATAATGCGCAAAGAAGGTGATTCTCTATGGATAAGCAGCAATATGTCTGTCCCAAATGCGCCAACGAAACCTACGAAGCTGATCAGTTTCAAGCCACCGGCGGCAACTTTGCCAAGATCTTCGATGTTCAGAACAAGAAGTTCGTGACCATCAGCTGTACCCGGTGCGGGTATACGGAGTTGTATCGGGCGACGTCCAGCGAAGGCTGGAACGTGCTGGATTTCTTACTGGGCGGCGGGTAGTCAAAAATGCGTCCTGGCCAATTGAATGGTCGGACGCATTTTTAACTACCTTGTTTTTGCTAAGACATGCTGCTCAATGTAGGCCAGCACGCCGCTAGCGGTATTAGCCGGGGCCACGGCGTCAGCCGCCCGCCGGATCGCCACCGCCGCGTTCGCCATGGCCACCGAATGGCCGACATAACGGAACATGGACAGGTCGTTAGCCCCATCGCCAAACGCCCACATTTCTGCCGGCGCAATGGCCAAACGCTGGCTGAGCTGATGCAGTGCCCAGGCCTTGTCCAGGCCTGGTTGAATCAAATCGATGATTCCCGTCCCGCTGGCGGTGGGGACCGCTAACCCGGCCAGTGATTGGCGCAAAGGTTCGGCTAGTTTGTCCATCGCCTGGGGATCGCCAATCATATCGAATTTCACAATATCCTGAGTATACGGGGCCAGGTCTGGTACGGCCGTCACATGGGGATAGTAGCCGCGCATGTTCGCCGCAAATTGCGGGTCGGCGTCCTGCCGAATCCAAACGGTCTCAATCCCGCAGACCGCCACCTGGGCAGCGGGATAAGCCGTCATGATCTGCAGCATTTTAGTCACTGTCTCTGGCGCAAACGTAGCCGCGGTTAGCGGTTCGCCGTGGAGCTGAATCTCCGCACCGTTTTGGCCGATAAAATCAACGTTTGGAAAATCAGCAAATAACCGCTGCATCTTGATCGTCTGATTGCCGCTGGCCGCGACGAACCGGATACCGCGTTCTTGTAACTGGGTGTAGACCCGTTGAAACCGATCATAATCAAACGTGCTGTGGTCATCCAAAAAGGTGCCGTCCATATCGGCGGCAATCAAGCGTACAGGTGTCATGGTGTCCTCCAATGTTCGTGAATATTATTACATTGTACCATGGCTGGCCACGATTTTTTACCTGAATTGCAATCAATCGGGCAGGCTCAACCCGTGTTCAGCCCAATTGATACAATCAGGACACACAGCATGACAATGCCGATAAAGATGATCGAAAGAATCAATAAAATCACCGCTTTTGCCATTTTTGATAAGCCCGCTGATTTGAGGATAATCACAAACAGCACGATCACCAAAAGCAAAATTACGAGCGGCACAATCAGGAACGGTCCCTTTACTTTGATCAAGTTGTCCATAAAATTCCACAGATCCGTGTCCTCACCTCTTAGTGTTCTTTACGGCAGAAGTATTTCTCAACAGCGCACGGCACACTATATAGTAACCGCTTTCATTATACCGTCCGATGATACTGTATGACAATGCATATTTTTACTCCTGCCGTTGCATGTGTGTGGCCGTTGTTTGTGCCTGAATTTCGGTTAACGCGGCCGTCAATGCACCACCAATCTGCTGTGGTGTGGGCAATACTTCATTTCTAAAAACAGAGTCCAGCAGAATCCAAAAACCACCCAACGAGTAAGTAATCGCATAACGGTAAGCCATTTCCGCTTCAGACGATGTATACTGCCGCCAGGGCACGCTGATATCCAGTACCATGTCTACCACTGCCGACAGGTGCTGCGTTAATAACGGCACAAACAAATCGCGGCGAACTAAGATCTGTATTTTTTGCCGTTGCGGCCAGATGAATGCAATAAAATGATTAGGAATCTGATCCGGTCGAATTGGTGTCTGAAAGCTGGCCCGATATGCCGTCAGCTGCTGGTCAAACATCGTGTTCAAAATTGCCCGGGGACTGTCGAAATACCGATAGTAAGTACGCCGAGAATACCCTGATTCCAAGGCCAGTTGCGATACCGTCACATCAGTCCAGTCTTCCGTCTCCAATAGTCGAAATAGGGCATGAATAAACGCCTGCTTGGATTGATTGATCATTGTCTCCCGAACCATGGCACAAATTCCTCCTCTTTGCGGCACATACCGCTATCCTGTTCTTTCTATCAAAGAAAGACAATATACTAGAGTCAAAGGGAGGTCAAATCAATGACTGCATTCACTTCATATTGGTTATTACCATTGTTCTTTATGTTTCATGATTTTGAAGAATTGGTTTTTGTTCCCACTTGGCTGCGCCGCCAGCCCAACCGCCGGATTCTAGGCCGAATCCCTTTTGCCGGCGTTGACCAGGCAGATATTTTAGCGGTCGGCATCTGGGAAGAATTCGTCCTTTATTGGGTATTCAGCGCAGTGGGGTATTGGCTTCATACCCCTTTGTTAATCGTCGCTGCCACGATTCCCTACCTTGGCCACCTAGTTGGTCATCTTGTTTTTATTATTATTGTTCGGGGATATGTCCCAGGCGGAGTGACAGCTGCTTTGGAACTACCCTTTGTTACATGGTATCTGATCCGTCTCGTTTTGCTGGTCAACGCCCCCGTTAGTGCTTGGTGGTTGAGCATTGGCTTGATGACCCTTTTGTTTTTCGGCAACCTGTTGCTTATCCATTTCGTCATGTCCCGGATAGCGGCCAGCTAATAGCCCCAAAGTGGATAAAGGTCTAGTCCACCGATATACTTCCATATCAGCATTAAGCTTCTCTCTAAATTAAGCTGTCCACCTTTTTTCTCCCAATACTTGCTATAATGGGCACATCACTAACAAAGGTCGTACAACCTCATGCAAGAATTGGAAAAAGCCCTACTGTGGGAAAAATATCCCACAAAAGAAGCCGTCACCACCGAAATCATCAACTTGGAAGCCATTCTCAACCTGCCTAAGAGCACCGAAGCCTTTATGAGCGACATCCCGGTCGCCCATTCTGGCAGATGGCAAAATGCTGATCATTGACGGCGGCTTTGCCCGGGCCTATCAGCCCACTACGGGGATTGGCGGTTACACGCTGCTGTATAACTCATATGGCCTGCAGCTGGTCACTTTACAACCCTTTACGACGCGGGCTAAAGCAATAGCCGAATTGAGCGATATTGTAACCACCAAGCGCATCGTGGAGCAAGCGATTGCCCGCAAGACCGTGGCGGAGACGGATGTGGGGACGAAGTTGAAGGCGCAGGTGGCGCAGTTGTTGGCGTTGTTGAAGACGGATTGAGCGACGGTCGCCTAAACGGGCTCAGGCGACCAGAAGCTAGGGGATAGGGACGGCAAGGCAAAAACCCAAAACCGGGGTTTGTGCCTTGCCGTCCTTATCCCTACGCTTCTGACCGGTCGCCTTCGCCCTCTCTCCAAGCATATTTCTTCCATTCTCTGCTTCACCCTCCTAGAATGAACTTGATTCCGGTAATAGCGGATACATTTTCAAAAATATTGGGGGTATTTTCAATGACAAGTTTTCCGCGTCGTGACCCGGTGGATGACCAATTGTTAACACCGGAGAATTCTGCTCTGCTCGTGATCGACTATCAGCCGACCCAAATCAACTCCATCGCTTCAATGAATCATTTCCAACTGATCAATAATATCATCACTACTGTTCGGCTGGCCCAGCTGTACAAGGTGCCGATTGTGTTGTCCACAGTCAACGTCACCTCCGGCCGCAACAAGGACACGATTCCGCAGTTGAAGTCTGTCCTGGGGGACCAGCCGTCAATTGACCGGACCAGTATCAATGCCTGGCAAGATGAGGACTTCGTCAAAGCGGTCAAAGCCACTGGCCGCAAGAAATTAGTTATCGCCGCTTTGTGGACTGAAGCCTGTTTAACCTTCCCCACCCTGGACGCGATGCGTGAAGGCTACGACGTTTATCCCGTCGTTGATGCCGTGGGCGGCACGTCCACGATTGCCCATGAAACCGCGCTGCGCCGGGTTGAACAAGCCGGTGCACAACTGGTTTCCAACGCTCAGCTGGCCTGCGAATGGCAGCGGGATTGGAACCGGGGGGAAACGGTGCCCGGTTTCGTGAAGATCTTGCTGGATGCTGGCGACTTTATCAACCTTGAGTAATTGATTTTTCTTGAAGCAGGTCAAGTAGGCCTGCTTTTTTCGTCCGCCAGATTCCGTTATACTGGAACTACGTAACATACGTTTGCCCAGACAAGCAGAAAGGCGGGAAGATCGCGATGCTCTCCAGTAATAATGAATTGTTCAAAAACGTGCCGCTGCGCATCACCCGCCAGCTCTTTGAACGGGCGGATACGGATTATCGGGTCTATGCCGCCAGCATGCTGGACCCGAAGTTAGAGATCCCCGTGGACCAGCGGGGCGAATTGACGATTACCGGTGAGATGGCCCATTACGACGAGGGTACGGTCACTAAGATGGATCTGCTTTACGATGAACCAGCCAGCCATCGATATAATAAACCATCCTATCAATTGAAGGCCGTGCACTACGGCCTGCCGGAGGACGCGCCGGGGCAGTGGGCCTTCCTGACCCAAGCTCTGGCCAAGAGCCCCGCCACCTTGGGCAAATTGGTGGATGCCGTACCGCCTAACGAGAAAATTCTGGACCTGTTATTGAATGGCAGTCTGCTGGATAAAAAAATCACCGGCGTCGGGGAAAAGACCTTGCTCCGGCTGCAGGCCATCGTCAAGCGCAATACCGATTTGAGTCTGCTTATGGCGGCGTTCGGCGACCGGCTGACGCCCATTGCTTATCAGCATGTCTTTGACCACTTCGGCGATGCCAAGCGGGCAATCAAGCAGATCAATACGGATCCTTACATCCTGATCGAAGTCGGCGGGATCGGCTTCAAAACAGCGGACAAGTTTGCCCTGGCCGCCGGGATTCCCCGCAACGACCCGCGCCGGATTCAATTCGGTATGCAGTATGTCTTTGCCACGGAGATCCTGGCCAGCGGCAATACCTTTGCCTCCATCAAGTTCTTCGTGGCAAAGTGTACTGACGCCTTGAGTGTCGCCCCAGTGGACGTGACCCCGCAGTTGACACCAGAAGCCGGCTGGCGCAACGGATTCGTGGTCAATACCAAGTACCAGCTGGTCACCACCATGGCAATGTACGTTAAAGAAGCCGATCTTTTTCAAGGCATCATGAAAGCTGAGAAGCAGCGCTGGCCGGTGCTGGAAGAAGAGAAACTGGCCGCCGCCATCACTGAATTTGAAGCCAAACACCGCGTCACCCTGGATGACCAGCAGCGCGCCTTTCTCACCACCGCCAACACTCGGGGCATCACCGTCCTCAATGGTGCCGCCGGCACGGGGAAGACTTGGATCATCAACGTCTTCGTGCAGATCATGAAGGCCCACAATAAGAAATTGACCCTGATGGCGCCCACCGGCCGGGCAGCGAAAGTACTGCGGGATTATACCGGCCATTACGCCGGGACGATCCACGCCCGCCTAGGGTTGATGCCCGGTTTCGAGTTTGCTGCCTATACCCGCCAGGGCAACACGGACGCCTATGGCAAGAGCGACTTCATTATTGTGGATGAATCGTCGATGCTGACGACTGATCTGGCCTGGGAGCTGGTCCGGTCGGTGGTGTATGAAAAGCGCCACCTGATTTTCGTCGGCGACGCCTTCCAGCTGCCCGCGATCGGGCCCGGCAACTTTCTCAACGACCTCGCCCAATCCCCGGCAGTCGCCACGATCACCCTGAAGCACGTCTACCGCCAGGGCGCGAAGTCCGGCATTCTCGATTTGGCCAGTACGATTCGGGAACGGGAACCGCTGCCCTTCAATGCCGCCCAGCCAGCCTATTTATCAGGCAGTCTGCGGCTGTATAACCAGCGGGATGAGGCGACGATCGCTAATACGCTGATTGCGGCCTATCATTCCCTGTGGGCCGGCAACGGGCATGATACGAATCAAATGCTGCTGCTGGTCAACCGTAACAAGGGCACGCTGGGCCGGATGCAGATGAATGCCCGGATTCAGCAGTTTGCCTGCCCCGCGGTTCCCGGCCAGCCGGAGTACGTCGCCCCCTATGTCAATCCAGACACCGAGGAACCGGACACCTTCCGGGTGGGCGACAAAGTGATGGTGCTGGCCAACGACAGCCGGGCGCAGAAGGTGGACCCGAATACCAATCGGCGCATTGTCGCCACCAAAGACGACGAAGACGATGTCGCCGCCAGCGACCATGTGGATTACGAAACCACCGTGATCACCAATGGCGACACGGGCCTGATCACCCATATTGATGGGCGCCGCCACTTCTTGGTGGTCCAGGTGGACGATGATTATGTCTACTTTAGCTTTGGCGGCTTGACCAACAAGATTGCCCTGGCCTACGCTGTCACGGTGTATAAGTCCCAGGGCGGCCAGGCAGCCCACGTACTGATCGGTCTGGCGCCTTCCGGCAGCATGGTCAACGCCCAGTCCTTTTACACCGCCATCACTCGGGCGGAGGCCAGTGCGGACTGTTACGGGGACTTCGGCATGCTGACCAGCCGCCTGCAAATCGTGCCGGTGGAACACCGCCATGATCTGTTGAAGAATTTCTTGTCTGGGCGACTGGATGTCGATACCTTCGGCCAGCAGCCGGTGGCCGCTATGCGGGATGTCCTCGCACCGCTGCCCCAAGCCGCGCCGGTGCCGGCAGCGGATAAACAAGCGGCACCCAACAAGCCGCGTTTGACAGTGGCTGTGGACCCGGAATTATTAGCCATGCTGAAGCAAAAGAAACAAAATCACAAATAAATGGCAAGAACCCGGACAGGCCCTGATTTTTCAAGGCGTGCCCGGGTTCTTTAATAACTGCTATTCGGCATACCGCCGTTTATTGGCCCGGTGCGTCAGCACTTTGGCCCGCTGGGCGGTCTGCTTGGCCAAAAAGGCATTCTCCCGCTGTAATTTGCGATAACTGGCCAACCGCTGGGGATCCAGCGTGCCGTCTGCGATGGCCGCTTGCACGGCACAGCCCGGTTCCCGCTCATGGGTACAATCCCGGAAGCGGCACTGCGCCGCTAAGGTCTCGATGTCCTGGAAGCTCTGGGCGATCGCCCCCGTATCGGTGGTGTCCCACAATTGCAGTTCCCGCATCCCCGGGGTGTCCATGAGCAGGCCGCCATTGGGCAGCCGCAAAATCTCGCGGCTGGTCGTCGTATGCTTCCCGTGATCGTCGCCAGCCCGGGTATCATTCGTGACCTGGACGGTTTCGCCCAGCAGCCAGTTGGCCAGTGTCGACTTGCCGGCCCCAGAGGAGCCCAGCAGCACGACGGTTTGGCCCTCTTGAAAGTACGGCAGAATATCGGCCTGACCCTGATTGGTGATGGCACTGACGGCATGGACCGGCAGCCCCACCGCGCTCTCTTCGACCTGGGCGATCTGCTCTTGGACATGGTCCGTTAAGTCGGCCTTGGTCAGCACCACCACCGGGTTCGCACCGCTGTCATAAGCTACCGTCACATAGCGCTCTAAGCGGCGCAGATTGAAGTCATGGTTCAGCGCCATAACGATAAAGACCGTATCCACGTTAGCGGCGACGACCTGGGCATCGGTGGTCAGCCCCGCCATCTTCCGGGTGAACTGAGAAAACCGCGGCACAACCCGCTCGATCAGCACCGGGCCGTTCGCTGTCAGCCGGCAGACCACCCAGTCGCCCACGGCGGGGAAATCCGCCCGGGACACCGTATTAAAGCGGAACTTGCCGGTAATCTCAGCACTCCGCGACCCCGCGGCCGTTATCACTTGGTACAATTCCTTTTGCTCACCGATCACCCGGGCTAGTTGGGTCTGGTCCGTGACCGGTACGGTATTACGAATACGGTCGGTGAGCCCGTAAGTTGTTAAATAATCTATCACTATTTCCCTCGCTATCTTTAATGTCTCAGCCAAAATAGCGGGCAATTATTCGATTTTTGGGTATAAAAATACACCTGGCAGAAAAACTGTCCACTATCGTTCGTCAATAGTTGGGCCGCTTAGTTGCCAAGTGCTGATGGTGTTCACTAAATGATTAATCAGCCAAGGAATAAGCGGCGCCCAGTACAATGCTCTTCTTTGTTGTCTTTGCCATAGTCGCCACGTCCTTTCAAAATTGATTAACCCCAGTCTAATGGCTGGATGAGGACCTTGTCAAGGCGGAAAAAATATTTTCTCGTTGATTCGCCAATTGAAAGGCTTGCATCTGCCCCCCAGTTCCGCCAAAATGAGAGTATTCAACGATTGGAGGAAACCACCTAATGGACTTCAAAGAAGCACCCTACACCCGCCCAGACTTTGACCAAATCAAAACGAGTCTGGCCACTTATACCACGGCCTTAAAAGGGGCCGATGATCCGGATACAGCATTAGCGGCCGCCACCGCGGCCAACCAGCTGATCAATGACTACACCTCGCAGGCCATGCTGGCCCAGATCCGGCACTCCATTGACACCAATGATGAATTCTACAATAAGGAAGACGACTATTGGAACACCAATGGCCCGTTGTACGAAAACGAAGAACGCAAGTACAAGGCCGCCGTGGTCGCCAGCCCTTACCAAGAAGTACTCGGCCAGATCTATCCCAAGCCGGACATCATGAGTATGCAAAACGACTTGAAGATGGCCAACGAGGCAATTATTCCCCTGCAACAAAAGAATAATGCACTGGTCAGCGAATATGCAAAACTCGTCGCCAGCGCGCAAATCGACTTCCAGGGCGAAACCTTGACCCTGGCCCAACTCGGTCCGTACCGGGAAAGTGCTGACCGGGCCACCCGCAAGGCAGCGACTGAGGCCTATTGGGGTTTTTTTGCCGAGCATGAAGCCGACTTCGACCAGATCTACGATGACATGGTCAAAGTGCGCACCGAGATTGCCCATACCCTTGGCTATCCCGACTATTCCGCGCTGAGCTACGTCTACATGAATCGCTTCGGCTACGATGAACCCATGGTGGCGCAATACCGCAAGACGGTCTTGGAAAAAGTCGTGCCGTTGACCCAGAAGCAATATACCAAACAAGCCAAGCGGTTAGGGTTGGCCAAGCTGGCCTACTACGACTTGCCCGTCGCGTTCAAGAGCGGCAATGCCAAGCCCACCGGCACGCCCGATGAACTGGTGGCCACCGCGCAGCAGATGTACAACGACCTCTCGCCAGAAACCGGCGATTTATTTGCCTTGATGGTCAAGAACCACCTGTTTGACCTGCTGGCGAAAAAAGGCAAGCAAAGCGGCGGCTATTGTGAATACATTCCGTCCTTGCAGGCGCCGTTTATCTTCGCCAACTTCAACGGCACCTCCGGCGATGTGGATGTCCTGACCCACGAGTTCGGGCATGCCTTCCAAACCTATTCTTCCCGCTGGATCAAGGACGGGCTGAGCACCTTCCCGACCTTCGAAGCCGCAGAAATTTTCTCCATGTCCATGGAATTCATTACCTATCCGTGGATGAAGGGCTTCTTCGGCGCCGCCGAGGAGAAATACAAGTACAACCATCTGGAAGCCGCGCTGGAATTCCTGCCCTACGGCATTCTGGTCGACCACTTCCAGCATGAAATTTATACTCATCCAGAATGGACACCAGCAGAGCGCAAGGCGTGCTGGCGCGATTTAGAGAAGCAATACAACCCGGAACGGGATTACAGTGAGAACGAGGCGCTGGAACGGGGGATTTACTTCTTCCGCCAGGGCCACATTTTTGAATCCCCGTTCTATTATTTAGACTATACCATCGCCCAAGTGTTGGCTTACCAGTTCTGGAAACGGTTCAATGTGGACCATGATCCCCAGGCCTGGGCGGATTACACCACCATGGCCAAGGCTGGCGGTTCCCAGACCTTGATGGAACTGATCCAGACCGGTCATCTGGCGTCACCATTTGAACCCGGCGCGCTGGACGACACCTTGACGGCGATTAGTCAGGCGTTGGATGGTGTTGATGATCAGGCGTTAGACAAGTAATTGACGGTTGGAAAAGCGGCGAGTGATTCTTTGAAAAAGAATGACCCACCGCTTTTATTATGCCCAATGATCACATTTCCCACCAAAAATAGAAAACGGTTACGCACGGCCCCGTTAACTTCGCTACAATAGAGATACTACTTCCCACGAAAGGATTTTCACTATGTCCCGTATTCGCCAGCGCGGCAGCGCGCTGCTCACCCGCTTCTTCTCCGGCAAAGACATCAGCTACCGCTTTGTCTTCGCCCTGCTGATTCCCGTTGTCATCGACCAATTCTTTTTGGTCAGCTTCAACTTCATTAACACGAGTATGATCTCTTCCTCCGGGACCGCCGCAATCAGCGCGGTGAACATGGTTGGCAGTGTGAATATTTTTCTCGTCCAATTCTTCGTCGCCATCGGATTGGGCGGCACGGTGTTAATCTCCCAGCACTACGGTCATAAGGACTATCAGATGCTGGCTAAAATCGTGAATGGGGCCGTCTACGGTGCTGTCCTCGTGGCTATCATCCTCGCCGCTGTCTTTATGAGTTTGCATCGGCAGATCCTCGCCCTGCTCTTCGGTCACGCCGACCAGGCCGTTTTGGACGGTGCCGCGACCTATATGGTGGGGATTTTGCTCAGTTATCCGTTCCAAGCCGTGGTAGAAGGGACCAACGGCAGCCTGCGCGGGGTCGGCCGGACCAAGACCTCGCTGCAGCTTTCCCTGACCATGAACGCTATTTATTTGGCATTCAACATTTTATTTGTCAGTATTTTACAAATGGGGATCATCGGTCTGACGATTTCGCTGAACATTTCCCGCATCCTCGCCGCCGGCTTAGCCATCTGGATGCTCTACCGCAACCGGGCAATCTTCAATTTGCGGATGCGCACACTGAAGCACCCCAGTTTTGCCATGATTCGGAAAGTCATCATTGTCGCGATCCCCTTCGCCGCCGAGTCAACCTTCTTCAATGGCGGCAAAATTATCATGCAGATGATGATCGTCAGTCTGGGCACGAATATGATCGCCGCCAATGCCATCGGCGGGTCCTGGATCCAATTGTCAGAAATTATGCCCAGCGCGTTAAGCACCGCCCTCGTCCCAATTGTGGGCCAATCCATTGGCCGGCGGAATATCCATGATGCCCGCAAGCTGACCAAGTCCTTTGTGGTGTTGGGGATGATTCTCTTTATCACCGTGGACTTATTGCTGCTGCCGCTCTTTCCGGTCGGTATTCAGCTCTTCAACCCGCCAGCCGCTATTGTGCCGGTGATCTTCCAATTTTATCTGATCACGATCGTGATGCACTGTTTGGTCTGGAGTCTGAGTTTCGTCCTACCCTCAGCCTTGCGGGCCGCCGGTGACGGGCCGTTCACCACCACCGTCTCGCTGCTTTCCATGTGGCTGTTCCGGATCGGCGTTGGCTATTATGTTGGTATCGTCATGGGGTACGGGTTGGTCGGCATCTATCTGATTATGTGTCTGGAATGGGGCATTCGCGGGTTCATCTTCCTGCTCCGCTTTCGGGGAGAGAAATGGTACCAGAAGAACTTTATCAAAGAGTGAAAAAACAAGCAGTTATACTGGCCAAGTTCCCAGTACGACTGCTGTTTTTATTGGTCATCTACTTCGAGCAGTGCATTCAGCTCTGCGGTTGTCTTCGCGCTGGGCAAGTGGTGATCTGTCAAATCATCAACCACTTCTGCCAACGAATCCAGAACCTCCTGATTTAACGCATCGCCATGCTGGTGCTTATTCATATCATTCAATACGCTTCACCCATCCCGCCTTATTTATTCACCACTTGCATCAAACCGGCATCCCGCTTCACAAATTGTTGGCCGCCTAAGTCGTAGTACTCAGCGCCATTGATATACCGGTTGCCGTAGGTGCGCCACTGACTGCCAGCCGGCAGAAGCCGAATTGGTTTCAAATCACGGTCATAAACGGCCGCGCCCCAAGTCGGGTGCGCTGGGACAGCGACAGTAAAAATACCAGTATATTCTCGCAGGCCTTGCACCCACTCGCCACCGCCGAGATCATATTTCGGCGGCTCATATTGATCGGACGAATAGGCAACGTGGAAATACTGCCACGCTGAGCCGGCGGTAAAATGCAAATATCCAGACCATGTTGAGCGACTGGTTTGCGGCGTCCCCTTATCAACGGGCAGCGGCATAATTGGGAACGAAGGTACATAAACTACCCCGCGCTGCGCAACGATCCTGTAGGTCGTATCTCGGTTGTTTGGAAAAGTCCGAACATAAAGGCCTTCCACCCACTGATCACCGCCAACGTTATACCAGGTTTCGTCGGAATTATAAGCGGGTACTGTAACCGTCCCAGAATATTGCCAGCGCGAGCCATAGGGTAAGATGCGCCCGGCGTAATGCCGCTTGGTGCCATAGCCATGCCACAGAGCAATCCCCGTGTTATCAATGTTGACGACCCGCAGCGTACCGCTCTCTTCCGAGATAGTCGAAGGGCCTTCGCTGTCGGCCTGGACAGGCTGACTGACCCCAGGGGTTGCGGCATACGTTGCCCCCGCCGCAAACAGAGCGATAACAACCGCATATACCCGCCAAAATTTTATCTTCATTTTTTGGACATCTCCCTAGTGCAAAGAACAGACACCAACCATCTCAAGCATAATACCACGTACTTATCCCCAGCCAACAATTCAAGCTAGAAACCCACAAGAAATTGCAAGCCGATCCGCAGACCCAATAAAATTCCCATCGACTCCAGTACCGCCCAATCCAGCCGCTTCTGAATAAACGGCACAACACTCACCGCAATCAGCACCAAACAACTGCCAAACCACAGGAAATCAAACGGTGTCCACCACAGCGCAATGCCCCAGGTGAGCCCGGTCAAGATAAGAGTCACCATACCCAATTGCCGATACACGATACGCTGATACCCCCGCCGGGAAGCCCGGGTCACGATCATGGGGTAAAGACCGGTCAAATCCCGCAGCGTACTGCCCACAACCAGCGCCGTGCCGGCGACGATGGCCGTTTCGACGAGCTGCTGAAACGGCATATCGTGGGCCCAGCCGAAGAAAAATGGACGGACTTGGGCCGGCCGCAGATTCACAAATTGTGCCAGCAGAAACACCACGATCCCCCAACTTAGGAGGGAATAGATGGTACGCCGTCGGATTGCCGTGTCAATCGCCCTCCTTCAAGCTGATAATTAGCGGTGTACGTGATGGGCGTATACCGGTCGTGGGAGGCAATGATCACCGCTTTACCGGCCGTCCGCAATTCTGCCACCAAATTCACCAATTGAGTCAAAGCTGCTTCATCCAAGCCGCGGGTCGGTTCGTCTAACAAAATCAGGTTCTGGTCCTCCATAACGGCCTGGATAATACCGGCTTTTTCCCGCATCCCAATGGAATATTTCTTCATCGACTGGCGGCTGTGCCAATCCAAGCCGAACCGCTGGGCCAAGCCGGCCATCACCGCAGGATCGCTATGGTGGTTAATGGTCGCTAGAAAAGTGAGGTTTGTCTTCAACGACTCGCCTTCCAGAAACCCGGGATTCTCAATCAAGGCGCCGATGTGTGTGTTTTCGCCCAGCTGAAAGGTCCCGGAAGTGGCTGGAATGATCCCTGCTACGATTTTCAGCAGCGTCGATTTACCCGAGCCATTGCCGCCGGCAATATGCACCACCTCGCCGCTGTCCACAGTCAAAGAAACATCCTGCAATACCTGCTGGGCACCAAAACTTTTGGAAATTTGCGCCACAGTTAATAAACGCATCGTAATCCTTCTTTCTCTTAGGTCGGGAGATTGAACGGCGCAATGAAACGCGGCAAGAGGGGATTCAGCAGTACATAATGGACCACGAAGTTCACCCCGAACGCTAAAATCACTGCCACGGTTGGCGGCAGTTTCACCAAAGTCAGCGCCATCAATCCGACAAAGACGAGGTACATCAAGGCGTTGACCGCGAAGAAAAGCCAAACCACCCATACGTCAACATGCGTCCAACCAAACGCCAGCGATTCAATCGTGTACAGACTTACGGTATAGACCAGCCAATCAATCAGCAGCGTCGTCAAAACAATCCGATGATACGGCCGCTGACCCAGCCGGACCGCCACGAACGTATTGACCGCGCGCAGCCGGCCCAGCTGATAGGCCATTAATAAAATGAAGAGGACATTGCTGGTTAACGTCACACTGTTTCCAATGACCAACGTCACTACCATCGGCGCCCAGTGGGTTAAACTGAGCAATGGCGCAATCAGGATAGCCGTGAGCAGCAGGCCCACCGCCCAGGGATTAAAGGCTTGCCGCCAAATTGGCCGGGCATCAGCCATGACCCTCACCGCCAAACTTCAACCAGGCCCAACCGCCGGCAATAATCAAACCGGCATAAAGCAGGACGGTAAAGAAAAAGGAAGTCAACGGCGCCGTACTCATGCCATATCGTCCGTAGCCAACCTGTTGTTGTAAATCAATGAGGTTAGGCAGATACAAATGGCCAAAGAATTGGCGGGTCAGGGGGATACTGCTCACAAAACCCAACCCCAGATACAGGGTAAAAGAAATGACCAGACCAGAGGCCCGGAAAAGAAACGGCCGCTTGATCCAGAGACCAATCATTAAGACAAAGTCCGCCATTAAGGCATACCCTGCCGCGTGGGTTAGGATATACACGATTAAACCAATGGTCGGGTCATCAAATAGGAAGAACATCATCCCGAGCCGACTGGCAAGCGGCAATGTCGGATAGATTACCCGAATCGCAACAACCGTACCGACTAAAGCTGTCGTCAACATCAGAAAAGTATACAGGAACGTGGTCAATAGCATTTGGCCAAGCAGCCAAGCCTTTGACCGCCGTTCAATGACTAAGTGGGCCAACCCGGAATGGAGAGCGGTAATCCAATAATCCGTAATCAAAACAGTCGTCCCAATAAACAGGATCAAAGGGACGTAAAAGGCAAAGTTCAAACTGTAATTATACCCAAGCAGAGCCAAAACACTGCCGTCATGCACTGGGCCCATATATCCTGAGGGCCGGACGCCAAAGCCAATCAGCAATCCCACCATCAGCGCTGTTCGCCACCACAGTTTCTTAATGCGCCAAAATGGTAACATCCAATCACCTCCAAAAAAGCCCCCGCACCTGGTACGGATTTCCTGTACCAGGTGCGGGAGCTCCTGTTCACTGGTCTTCCCAGCTGAACAATAAGCGATTGAGAAAAATAATGCAAGCGTTTGCACTTGCTTAAGCGGCGTTAGTGATACAAATACGATAAATCACTGGCCACACTCGGATACACCGGAATCCACTGCTGCAGCGCACTGGCCGGTTTCTGCTCCTGAATCAGCACCGTCAAGTAATTGAGCAGCTCTTCGGCATCCACCGCCAAGACGACGGCCCCTACGAGACGATGGGTATTTTTATCGGTGATCGTCGTCACCCGCGCCGTTTTATCCTGAATCCGCTGGTACGTATACCAACCGCTTAAGTCTTGTTCTTCAACAGTATAACGGTCCGGCGCTTGCGCGGTCGTACCCAGGCGTACACCGACCTGACCGAGTTCCGGGCTGGCGAAGACGATATGGGGCACCACCGGATACTGAATGGCGGCCGTGTCCTGCCCCAAAATCTGGCCGACAACATAGCGGCCTTCATAGCTGGCCACTGGCGTTAGCTTCGGCTGATTCTTGGCGATCACGTCGCCCACGGCGTAGATGTTCGGCTGAATCGTCTGCAAGTGATCGTTGACCGCGATGCCGCCTTTCACCGCCGTTAAGCCCACAGCGGCTAGGTTGAGATCCGTATTGGCGGGTCGGCCGATGGCACTGAAGGCCCGCGCCACCGCCAGGGATTGGCCGTCACTCAGCTGCAGCGCCACGCCATCCGCCGTCTCAGTGACTTTCTCCACAGTGGTATCCCAATGGAAAATAATCCCCCGCGCCGCCATGATCTTGGCCAGCCGCTGGGTATAGGTCTCGGGAAAGTCCCGCAGCAAGCGGTGATTGTGCTGAATCAGATGAACCTGGGCGCCAGCATTGGCGGCAATGTTCGCCAGTTCCACCGCTACGTAACCCCCGCCAATAAAGGCCATGGTCGGCGGCAGGAGCGGCAGATCCAGAAAGTCGGTGCTGGTCCCTAGGAGATCGCCGCCAGGAATATCCGGTTTCAGAGCATGGGCGCCGGTGGCAATAATGATGAACTCAGCGGTGTACTCTGCTTCACCAACGCGAATCGTATGGGGGTCTAAGAAAGCAGCAGCCCCGTGGATCGTTGTCACCCCGCTGCCGGCCAGCCCCTTTTCGGTCCCACTGGGCACACCATCGGTATAACTGTGCTTGAACGCCATCAAGGCCGGCCAATCAATCTCAGCCGCGCCAGTCAGCCCATGCTGGGCATAGCGCCGATCCTGCACTCGGCTTTCAACGACGCCGTAAAGCATTTTCTTCGGGTCACAGCCGCGGTTGGGACACGTCCCGCCCCACAGGTCGCTTTCGACCACGGCCACCTGTTGCTGCTCGGCTAAACCAAAGGCCACGGCGAGACCGCCTGGGCCGCCACCAATAACGATCGTATCAAAATGCTGTGTTTCACTCATTTTATATCCCTTTCCGAGGTATGAACCAATACGATATACTGCAACAAACCGGGCGCATCCAAGGCATAGGTGTGCCCATCCGCTGGATTTTCCACCGCCAGGGTTTCATTAGTACCCAACCGCGGGGCAATCGCCGCCACAGTGGTCTGGCTGGTGACACCGGGGGTCGGCGGCTGAGTCGTGGTCGGCAAGACGCCGCTAGCCAATACTTGGGCCAGGGTGTCCGCCCAGACGACGTGCCCCACTTCGGCACCGGCAAAGAAATCGGCGATGAAATTGGTCGCCGGGTGCTGCTGGATCTCAGCGGGCGTGCCCACTTGGTGGATCACGCCGTTGTGCATCACCGCAATGCGGTCGCCGACTTTCAACGCTTCGTGCATGTCGTGGGTCACAAACACGATCGTCTTATGAAGCTGCGCCTGCAAGCGCAGAATCAGATCCTGCAATTGATTACGGGACAGCGGGTCCAGCGCGCTGAATGGCTCATCCATCAAGATGACCCCAGGGTCGGCGGCCAAGGCCCGGACAATTCCCACCCGCTGGGCTTCGCCGCCGGACAAAGCATCGGGATACCGCTGGGCATATTCCGCGGCGGGCAGATCAACGGCCGCCAGCAGCGCCTCAGTCCGTTCCTGAATCCGTGTTCTGCTCATTTTCTTCATTTCGGGAATCACCGCAATGTTTTCTGCCACGGTCATGTTGGGAAACAAAGCAATATGCTGCAGGACGTAACCGATGGACCAGCGCAGTTCCTGCAGCGGATAATCCGCCACGGGCCGGCCAAAGAAAGTGATTGTCCCGGCATTGGGCTCTTCCAGCCGGTTGATCATTTTCAACGTGGTGGTCTTGCCTGAACCAGAGGGACCGACCAGCACAAAAATTTCCCCGGCAGGGATGGTTAAATTGAGATCGCTGAGGATCGTTTGGCCAGTGAAATTTTTGCGGACATGGTGGAATTCAATCGCGTTTTGCGCCGCCATCTCAATCACTCCCTTTCAGCAAGCCGTGCTGCTGCAAATACTGCCGGGCCACCTTAGCCGGCGATTCATTGCGCACATTCACGGCATAGTTCATCTGCTGCATCTGCTCATCAGTGATTTTGCCGGCCAGCTTATTCAAACTGCGGACAATTTCTGAATGATCCTGGGCAAATTTTGTCCGCATCAGCGGCGCCCCCTGATACGGCGGGAAAAGATGCTTGTCGTCGGTCAGCGTCTGCAATTTGTACTGCACGATCTCGCTGTCAGTCGAATAGACATCCACGACATTGACCTTATTGTTGTTGATGGCGGTATAGCGCAGGGCCGGCTCAAAGGAATGGGTCGGAAAATGCAGCCCGTAGACTTTCTTCAAGCCCTGATAGCCGTCGGGCCGATCAATGAATTCCAGCGTGAAGCCGCCGGACAGCTGGCCGCTGATCTGGCGCAGATCACTGATCGTGGTCAGCTGATGCTGCGCGGCGAAGGATTTCTTCACCGCCACACCGTATGTATTCTGGTACCGCATCGGCCGCAGATAAGTCATCTGGAACTGCTGGGCCAAGTCCTTTTTGGCAGTGGTATAGGTCTGCGCAGCTGACAAATGGCCGGTGGTCGCGGTACGCTGTTTGACCAGTGTTTCCAGCACCGTCCCGGTGAATTCCGGGTAGATGTCCACACTGCCGCTCTTCAAGGCGTTGAAAAGAAATGTCGTCTTACCAAAATTAGATTTCAGCTGCACATGAATATTAGGCTCATCCTGTTCGATCAGCTGTTTGTACATGTTGATCAGGATATCCGGTTCGCTGCCCAGCTTCCCGGCAATGGTCACCGTCTCCGGCTGATTGACCCGGGCCAGCACCTGGGTAGTGCCCACGCCCAGAACCAGAACAGCCAGCAGGCCGGCGGTCCACTGCCAGCGGCGCTTGGCCAGCCAAGAAATCAGCGCGGATAGAATAATCGCCAACAGGGCGGAAAAGACCGCGCCGATAACGATCAACGCCGTATTGTTCCGGTCAATGCCCAATAGGATGAATGAGCCCAACCCGCCAGCCCCAATCAAGGCGGCCAGCGTGGCTGTCCCGATAATCAAGACCAAGGCGGTACGAATGCCGCCAATGATCGTGGGCGCCGCAATGGGCAATTCAACTTTGCGCAGCTTGCGCCAGCGGCTCATGCCAAAGGCATCCGCCGCCTCTTCCAACGCCGGATCAATGCCGGTGATGCCTAAATAGGTGTTTTGAAAAATAGGCAGCAGCGCATAAATCACTAACGCAATCACCGCCGGCGTCGTGCCAATGCCCACCAACGGAATCAGCAGGCCCAGCAGCGCCAATGACGGGATCGTTTGGAGAATCCCCGCAATTTGCAGCAATACTCCAGCCGCCTTACTGTGCCGCGCGGCCCAAAACGCCAAAGGCATGGCAATGAGGATCGCGATAACGAGCGCAATCAAGGAAATACTCAAATGCTGCCCTAACGCACTGATCAGCTGTTGGCGCCGGCTGACTAAGGTTGAAATAATATCCATAGGTTCCCTCCCAATCCGTGGCGGGTGAGACAAAGTCTAGCTTTCCAGCGTATCTAGTGCCAAGTGCGGAGCAAGCGGAGGCAAAATGGGCTCAGCTGTGGAAACCACACGGCGGCTCCGCCGCCGATGTGGTTAGGCGACTTGGAGACCGCGCAGCGGGCTCCAAGCGCCGTCACAGCGTTCCAGCCCAATTTTGCCGCAGCTTGCGGAGCACTTGGCACGGCGTACCAGAATAGAATTTTGCCCATGCCCCTGTATGGTCATCCTCCAATTCCCACTATACAGAATCGGTCAAGCATCCGGCTAGTCCTGATTGGCCAACAACAGTGCCGTCAAATCGCTGATCTCATTCAACTGATAAGTCGGCCGCACAGCAGAACGATTCGGCTGGAAATGAGGATTGTACCAAACCGTGTCGATATGCGCATTCATGCCGCCTTGAATATCAGACGTCAGGGAATCGCCAATGATCAGCGCTTCCCGATGATGGAACCCGGGAATATGCTGCGCGGTGTAGGTAAAGAACGCTTTGGTCGGCTTCTGTACGCCCACGGAATCGGACACGAATACATCCCGGAAATAATGGGCCAAGCCGCTCTTGCGGAGCCGATCCAGTTGAACCGGCTCGATCCCGTTGGAGACAATATATAATTCATAGTCCTGCAACGCCGCCAGGGTTTCGGTCACCCGGGGGATGACCACCGCCTGCTGATCGAGCTTCGCGTGGTAGACCCGTTCCGCCAGCAAGCCGTCCGCGTTGATCTGCAGGTGCTTGAACGTCTTCACAAAGCGCTGGCGGAAGATGTCCTCCCGGGTAATGTCGCCGCGTTCGTAAGCCTCCCAAAGGGACTGATTGATGCGCAAATAAGTCGGTTCCAGCCGCGGATCGCGGGGCAGCTGAAGCTCAGCAAACATCTCGCGCAGGCTCTTCATTTCGCCCGCCTTGAAGTCTAATAGGGTATCGTCGATGTCAAACAGTAAAAAGCGATATGCCATAGGGAAATTCCTACTTTCTATTAAGCAATGGTGATATGCAGCGTACCCAATCCGGTGATCTGACTGACCAGCTGGTCGCCGGCCTGGAGGAAGATCTGCGGATCGCGGCCCACCCCCGTGCCGCTGGGGGTGCCGGTGAAGATCAGGTCGCCGGGCATCAATTCTACGATACTGGATAAATAGGCAACCAAGTCTGCAGGGGAGAAAATCAAGTCGCTGAGCAGGGACCGCTGCATCGCTTGGCCATTCACCGTCGTAGTCAAGGTCTGGCGGGCCAAATCCGGCACCTCATCCGGCGTGGTCAGCCACGGGCCGATGGGACCGTAACCAGCAAAGGACTTGGCCAGTGAAAACTGCGGCGGGTCATTGATGAATTGGACCGCCCGATCGGACAGATCTTGGCCCACCATGTAGCCGGCCACGTGGTTTAGCGCGTCTCCCTGACTGATGTCCCGGCCGCCCTGGCCGATCACCACGACGAGTTCCGTTTCCCAATCCGTTTTGGTTCCGTGATGGGGGACGGTCACCGTGGGCCCGGTCAAAGAGGATGGAAACTTAGTGAATACACTGGGGGCTTTGGGCGCGGCCACATGCAATTCCTTCGTGTGGGCCGCGTAATTCATGCCCACGGCGAAGACTTGACGGCTTTCGG
Source organism: Schleiferilactobacillus harbinensis (assembly GCF_008694105.1). Classification (NCBI taxonomy): domain Bacteria; kingdom Bacillati; phylum Bacillota; class Bacilli; order Lactobacillales; family Lactobacillaceae; genus Schleiferilactobacillus; species Schleiferilactobacillus harbinensis. The sequence goes on along the minus strand of NZ_CP041364.1, from coordinate 3,034,399 downwards.
GCAGCGGACAAATGAGCTGATCCGGTTGAATCGTCTGGGCCTTGCCCAAGGACAGCCGTTCAGCGCCCAACGCCCAAGCGGCCATCACCGAATCGGCATTCTGAATGGGCGCCGCGGATAAGTCCTCTGGAGTGCCCGTAATAACGACTGGTTCATTTTCTAACATCGCTAATTTCATTGTGGTACACTTTCCTTTCTCACTAACTGGGCCGCACCGCACATACCGGCGGTGTTGCCCAACTGGGCGGTGACGATGCGGCAGGCCCGGCCGGGAATGGCCAAAGCGTGGTCGGCCACCACTTGGCGGGCCGGCCGCAGCAGCCAGTCGCCGGCCCCGGCAACCCCGCCGCCAATGATGATCACCGCCGGATTATACATATTGACGATATTGGTCAGGCCAAAGCCCAGCAGGGTCCCGGCCGCTTGATAAGTGGCAATGGCGGCGGCCTCCCCGGCTTCCGCCGCAACTTGAATGGTCTTCGGGGTCGCAGCGGCCACCGCCGGTAAATCCAGAGCGGCCCGTTTCTCCCGATAGGTCTGCACAATGCCCACCGCGGACACGTACCGGCTCAAACACCCCGCACTGCCGCAATTGCACGGCCGGCCGTGGCGGAACATATTCATGTGGCCGATCTCGCCCGCTGAATTGGTCGCGCCGCGCAGCAGATGGCCATCCACCACGACGCCGGCGCCCAAGCCGGTGCCGATCGTCAGCATCACCAGATTGCTCTCACCCTGGCCCGCGCCCAACCGCCACTCACCGATGGTGTTCACCCGGACATCATTGTCTATCCGCACGGGCACGCCAAACTCTTTATGTAAAATGGTACTGACCGGCACGTCCTGCCACAGCGGAAAATTCGGTGAAAACATAGAAATCCCCCGCTGGGCATTAACTAACCCCGGGATGCCCAACCCAATGGCGGTCAGGTCTCCCGGATGCTGGGCCAGCATGGCCTGAATACCCGCTGTAATTGCCTGCAGCGTCTGTGCTGGCGGGGCTTTGGCCGGTGTTGGCGTCCAATGCTGATCGATCAGGCGCTGGCGGTCAGCGAATAGGCCAATCTTGATATTCGTGCCGCCCAGATCAACGCCAATCGTGTATGCCATCATGTCTACTCCTCTCGTTTCTAAACACTCTCCATTGTATTACACTCGATGTAGTGATTTCTTGCAAGGGAGAAAACAAGATGGTTTATTACGAAAAAATGACCCAACAGGGCTTCGATCAGCTAGGGGCGGACATCGAGGCGTTGAAAAAACAACGGCCTGGGCTGATCAAGGCGCTGCAGGCCGCCCGGGCGCTGGGCGATCTGTCCGAAAATGCGGAATATTCCGCCGCCAAACGGGACCTGCGTCATCTGGAATCCCGCCTGCGCTATTTAGGCAAACAGCGCCGCTATGCGGACATCGTGCACCCCCAGGCCAACGCCATCGTGGAAATCGGCAAGACCGTTGACTTGCGCTTCGACGATGACGACGATACTGACACCTACGCCATCGTGGGCAAACCCGAAGCGGATTTAGATGCCCAAAAGATTTCCCAGGCCTCGCCCTTGGGCGCTGCCCTCCTCGGCCATACCGTGGGCGACACCGTCACCGTGCAAGTCCCCAGCGGGACTTATCCAGTAACGATTCAGGCTGTCCGCCTGACAAGTCCGCCCGAAGGCTGATTTTCGTCCGCTTTACCGAAATTTAGGCCAGTGAAGCGGTTCAATAGCGTATACTGAAGTTAGTGACTGAGTTAATCAAGGAGGCTTGTTTTTTATGGAAGTTGAAAACTTATTCCGTTTGCACGACGACCGCTTGGCGGCCGTTTCTGAGGGTCATCCCGAACCGTTCTCCGATGACGCCTTCCGCACGATCATTACGAATTCCATCGGCAGTATTGCCCGTATTTTTAATTTGAATCCCACCAACCACCACGTGCAGGTGCCGGATAGCGGCCAGGTCATTGACTTCATCATGCAGGATGAAGATGATACCGGTATTTACTATCCCACCGTTGTGGTCCACAACACCGACTTATTGCCGACCATTATTTACCGGCTCAATGCCGTGGCCACCCAAATTCCTGATGAGGTGCTGAATCCAAGTTTGAACAGCACCACCACCCAGGCCCCGCCAGTCAGCGATGATGGTCAAGTCGATGCCGACGACGTGCCTTATCAAGACGATCCAGACGCCGCCACCCAACCGCAGCAGGCCGCCATCAGCGATGTCATTCCGCTGCTGGTCATTGATCACATGGACGACACCACGATGGCTTTCTTGAAGGCCACTGAAGGTTTAGTCGCCCACTTTATTCTGGTAAAGCGAATCGACGCAGACTTGGTCGATATCCGTGCCTTGCCGAGCATTGACAACCGCAGCGGCATTGAACAGGATGACGAAACGAAGCAGAAGCGCAGCTGGCTGGATACGTTCCGCAGCTAAGCAGGATATGAATGAGTGGCCCCAAAACCGGCACAACCGATTTTGGGGCCTTTTTTAAGATAAGAAAGGTGATTACTTGTGGCTTGGTGGCACACGGCGACGGCGTATCAGATTTATCCCCGCAGTTTTCAAGACAGCAACGGGGACGGCTTTGGGGACATTCCCGGGATCATTCGACGGCTGCCTTATTTGCACGAATTGGGTATCCAACTCATTTGGCTGACGCCGATGTATCCATCACCGGGATACGATAATGGCTACGACATCAGCGACTACCAAACAATAGACCCGCGTTACGGGACTTTGACCGACTTCAAAGAAATGCTGGCCGTCGCCCATCGCTACCATATTCGAATCATGATGGATCTGGTGCTGAACCACACGTCCACGGAACACCCCTGGTTCAAGGCCAGCCGGCAGGACAAAACGAACCCGTATGCCGATTTCTACTTCTGGGCAGACGCCGCGGCGGGCCAGGCGCCAACTAACTGGCTGTCCCGCTTCAGCGGCAGTACCTGGCAGTGGGATGACGAGCGCCAACAGTATTATCTGCACATCTTTGAGCAGCACATGCCGGATCTGAATTGGGATAATCCCGTCTTGCGGAAAAAGATCTTAGCGATGATGGCCTGGTGGGCAGAACAAGGGATCGACGGGTTTCGCTTGGACGTGATCAATATGATCTCCAAACGCACACCCTTTGGCAATGTCAGCCGAGCCACACCCAAGGACGACGGCCGGGCTTACTACATTAACGGGCCCCACGTTCATGACTACTTGCGGCTGATGAATCAAAAAATATTTGCCCCCAACCACATGATCACCGTGGGCGAATTAGCCTCGGCCGGCGTGGCCGAAACCGGAGAGTTCACCAATCCCGCCAACCACGAACTGGCCATGGCCTTTTCCTTTGAGCATCTGAAAATTGACTACACGGATGGCCGCAAGTGGACGCTGGGTCAATTTTCGCTGCCGGCCTTAAAGGCGGTGCTGACCAAATGGCAGGTGGGCATTGCCAGAGAACACGGCTGGAATGCCCTATTTTGGACCAATCACGACCAGCCCCGGGCCATTTCCCGGTTCCTGAATGATGACCGTTACCGGATCGAATCCCAGAAATTGCTGGCTATCGTACAATTTGGGCTGCAGGGCACGCCTTATATCTACCAAGGGGAAGAAATCGGCATGCGCAATGCCTATTTCACAAATATTGATCAATATGACGATCGGGAAAGCCGCAACGTCTATGCCGCCATGCGCCAGGAAGGCGTCGACACGGCCACTGCGCTGGCGATTCTCCAGCAGAAGTCCCGGGACAATGCCCGCACCCCGATGCACTGGAACCATACGCCCAATTACGGTTTTACCACTGGCACGCCATGGTTGCAGCCCGGGCTTGACGATCCAGTCACCGTCAAGGACGCGCTGGCTGATCCCCAGAGCATTTTTGCCCTCTACCAGCAGCTCATCGCGGCCCGGCCGGCGTATCCAGTCTTCACGGATGGCGACTTCCATATGCTGGCCCCTGACGACACCACCGTGATGCACTATCAGCGCCGCAATCAAACCGCTGTTCTCAGTGTTTGGGCGAACTGGTCCGGGACGCCCCAGTCCCGCCGGGCGGCCGATCTGCGAAATACCCGCCTCTTAGCCCACAACTACCCGGATGGCCTGCGGATTGCTGGCGAATTATTCACTTTACGCCCCTATGAAGCCGTTCTTTTAGTGGGAAAACAGGTACAATAAGAAGCATCAAAGAAAGAAAGCAGGGATGGTATGGCTGACCATTTCCAAAAGAAAGCAGCCCAGCAGTTGGGTTACTTGCATGCATATTTCTATAACAATTTTACTCCCGTGACTGGGATCACCATGGGCCGGGACGAACGGGCGGATACCCGCACGATCCCCACGGCGGTCCAGTGGCGGCCAGTGAGTTTAGGCACGGCGTGGCAGGGCCGGGATGATTATTTCTGGCTGCGCTTTTCACTCACTGTGCCGATGCTGGCCGAAGACGCCCATTACGTCCTCCACGCGGTCTTAGGCCGCACCGGCGGCGGGAATAATTCCGGCTTTGAAGGATTGCTATTCGTGAATGGCGCACCCTATCAAGCCGTCGACAGCAACCACGAAGAAGTCCACTTTGGCACCCGTTACAGCGGCCAAACACTGTCGATTGCCATTAAGTTGTGGACTGGTTTGGAAGGCGGCGGACCGCGGCAGATCCAGCACTATACCTTGGATGACTTGAGTGCCGGGATCATCAATCAATCCGTGGTCGACTGTTATGCCTATTTATGGAACATTGTCGGCACCGTGGCGGAACTCGGGCCCGATGAGCCGCTGCGCTACAGCTACCAGACACTGGTCAAGCAGAGCCTGCGCCGCTTCGATTGGGCCAGCCTGACCCCAGCGACGATCGGGCCGGTGTGCGACCAGGTACTCGCGGACATCCACGCCTTCATTGCTGCGCATCCCCATGAGAAAAAAGGCTACCAAATCACCGCTGTGGGCCAGACCCACATTGATGTCGCCTGGCTGTGGCGGCTGCGCCATACCCGGGAGAAAATTGCCCGGTCGTTCAGCACGGTCTTGGCGTTAATGGATGAATACCCGGACTATCGCTTCTTCATGAGTACGCCGCAAGACTTCGCCTTTCTCGCTGACGATTATCCTGATCTATATCAGCGGGTGGCGCAACGCATAGCTGAAGGCCGCTGGGAAGTGGACGGCGGTACGTGGCTGGAGCCGGACGTGAACATGCCCAGCGGGGAATCACTGACGCGGCAATTTCTTTACGGCAGTGCTTACTTCAAACAGCACTTCGATGCGGATGCCCACGTGCTGTGGCTGCCGGATACCTTTGGTTACTCCGCCGCCTTGCCCCAGATCATGCACGGTTTTGGCGTCGATAATTTCATGACCACCAAGATCAGCTGGAACGACACCAACCGGGTCCCCCATGATACCTTCTATTGGCAAGGAATCGACGGCAGCCGGGTGCTAACCCATTTCATCACGACCATCGAACCCTGGACCAACTACGAGGATCCGGCGCAATGGCAGTATACCTATAACGGCGATGTGACACCGCACACCGTCATCGGCACCTACCATGTTTACGCGGACAAACCGGTCAATGACCATCTGCTGTTGGCCTACGGTTACGGCGATGGTGGCGGCGGGCCGACGCGGGAACAGATTCAAAATATTCGCATCCTGAACGAATTGCCTGGGATGCCGACGATCCATAATGGCCGAGTGGCCGATTTCTTCAGCGGCCTCCAGGATCGGCTGCACCACGCTGCCGAACCGGTGGCGGTCTGGCGGGGCGAGCTCTACTTGGAATTCCACCGGGGCACCTATACCTCTCAGGCCCGCATCAAAGCCCATAACCGGCGGGCGGAATATGCCCTGCGGGATTTGGAAATGCGCTATGCGGCGGCCCATGTGGAACAAGGCCTCCCCTATCCCCAAGAAACACTGCATACCCTCTGGACAACGCTGCTGCGCAACCAATTCCACGATATTCTGCCTGGTTCCGCCATTCACGAAGTCTATGAGGATGCCGAGAAAGAATTCAGCCAGTTGTTTGCGACCATTGCCAAACTGCACCAAGCATTGGACGCACAAGTGACCACCGCCGCGGTCGGTCAGTCTTTGGCCCGCAACAGTCTCCCCTGGACCACGACGCAGCTCATCGGTGACCAGGAGGTAACTGTCCCCGCCTTGAGCACGATCAGCCTGCCAGCAGCGCAGCCTGCCGCGGCGCCCGCCATGGCGGTGATTGACGGCCGGACCGTGCACACCCCGTTCTATGATCTGACTTACGCTGCCACCGGTGCATTGACCAAATTGTGGGATAAGCGGACCCAGCGGGATGTGCTGGCCGATGCCGGTGGCAATATCCTCACCCTGTATGAGGACCGGCCCCTGCAATATGACAACTGGAACATTGACGCGGATTATCCAGACAAAGCCAGCGTACTCCAGGCTGATCAAGTCGCGGTGACCGCCAATACCCCGCTGTATACCGATATTACCAGCCAGTACGCCTTCGGTCAGTCGACCATGACCCAAGTCATTCGGTTATACGCCCACAACCCGCGAATCGATTTCCGTACCACAGTGGATTGGCACGAGCGTCAGCGGCTGCTGCGGGTCGCCTTCAATACGCCGATCCTCGCGGCCAGTGCCCGCTATGATATCCAATACGGCAACGTCACCCGAGCGACAGACGACAACACCTCCTGGGATCAGGCCAAATTCGAAACCGTCGCCCACGAATGGGTGGACCTGGCTCAGCGGGATTACGGCGTCGCCCTGCTCAACGACAGCAAGTACGGCCACCGGATCAAAGGCAGTCAAATTTCATTATCCCTGTTGAAATCCGGCAACTACCCGGACACCACGGCAGATGAGGGCATCCAAACCTTCACCTACGCCCTGCTGCCCCACACCGGCGATTTTCTCACCGGCCAAGTACCCCAGGCTGCAGCCGAATTGAATGAACCGCTGCGCTGCACCGCTGATCGGACCGCGGAGACGTTAACGCCGCTCTTTACAGTCACCGGTGATTACCCCGCCGCGCTGGATGCGGTGAAGATCAGCGAAGACGGCACCGCCCTGATCGTCCGCGTTCACGACTACTCCGGCACCGACAACCGCCTCAGCTTGACCCCGCGCTTTGCGGCCAAGACCGCCCAAACTGCCGCGCTGGATGAACACGTCACCGATGCCACCGAATTGCTGGCGGCGGGTCAAGTGACGCTCACGTTGCATCCTTACGAAATTCGCACGATACGCTTCACTTGGTAACGACTCGCACGCACAAGCCCCGCTTGATCAGCAATTGATCAAGCGGGGCTTTTCTCACTTATTCAAGCACATCATGGATCGTCACCACCCCCACCACCTGGTGGTCGTTATCCTCCACGATCAAATTCGAAATACTATACGCCGCCATCTTCTGCCAGGCCGCCTGGTTCCGCTCTTCCTGATTGATACTGATAAACCCGCGGGTCATATAATCCGACGCCTGGGACCGCTTGACCTGGGGGACATCCAGAAACTTCTTCCGAATATCCCCGTCGGTGACGATCCCAGTAATGGCATGGGTCTGACCGTTGCGCACCATTGTAATGCCCAACCCGAAGTCGCTGATCCGATAAATCACTTCATTGATCGGTGTATCCTCCGTTACGTAGGGCAGTCGCGTATGCATCACGTGCTTCACTCGCTGCAGCAGCATCCGGCCGATATTGCCGCCGGGATGAAATTGGGCAAAGTTTTCCTTGTCAAACTGCCGGACCTTTTCCAGCACCACCAGCAAAGCATCCCCGAAGACCAGGGTGGCGGTCGTGGAGGCGGTGGGCGCCAGCCCGGTGACGTCAACCTCTTCATCCACACCGACATCAATGGCCAGAGTCGTATTCGTGGCCAACGTGGATTGGGGCGCCCCAGTGAGGGAGACCGTGGTCAGTGCTTCGCCATGGATCGCTTGCAGGGCGAAGAACGTACGAATCACTTCCTGGGTCTCGCCGCTGTTGGACACGAAGAACACCAAGTCGTCACTGGCCACTCGGCCCAGATCACCATGGTAGGCATTGGCCGCATCGATGACGAAACTCGGCTGGCCGATGGACGATAGCGAAGCCGCGATTTTCTGGGCGATGATTTCCGATTTGCCAATACCGATAAAGATCAAGCGGCCGCCGGTTTTGCGAATCATTTCGATCAGCCGATCAAAATGATCATCCAGACGAGCCGCGACGCCAGTGAGGGCATCACTTTCCTGGGCAAATACTTTCTGGGCAATCTCATAATAAGCCATCTTGCACCCGCCCCTTCTGAGCCGCTTGATACTCATGGAACAGTGTATTGGCCTCGCGGAAAATTGGCGCCGCCTTGGCCAGATAAAGCTGATTGTCCGCATCTGAAATGGCACTAGGCGGATCGGGGTGCACTTCGGCAAAGATTCCATCAACGCCCACGGTCAGGGCGGCGCGCATCAGCGGAAAAGCAAAGTCCCGCTGGCCGCCGGAATGGTCGCCGTACCCGCCGGGCAGCTGGACGGAGTGGGTGGCATCGAAAATCACCGGATACTCAAATTGACGCATCGTGATCAGTCCAGGCATGTCCACCACCAAACGGTGATAACCGAAGGAAACACCGCGTTCAGTCAACAGGATTTTTTCCGTATAGGGGTCCAGCTTGTCGACCACGGACCCCATATCCTCTGGCGCCATGAACTGGCCCTTCTTCACGTTGACCACCCGGCCGGTCTTGGCGGCCGCCACCAGCAGATCGGTTTGCCGGCTCAGGAAGGCCGGAATTTGGAGCACGTCAGCGACTTCCGCCACCGGCGCGCATTGGTAAGATTCATGAACATCGGTGACGATCGGGACATGGTAAGTTTCTTTGATCCGGCGCAGCACCTTCAGGCCCGCTTCCAGCCCAGCGCCGCGATCGGCCTCGCCGGAACTGCGGTTGGCCTTATCGAAGGACGACTTGAAGACATAATTGATATGCAGTTCATCCGCCAGGGACCCGAGAATCTCCGCTACTTGGGCGCAGGTGTCATAGGATTCAATGGCACACGGGCCGGCTAGCAGCGTCAGCTGATCATTATGGAACCCATAGTCTTTAAAAACCGTTGCAATTGTCGCCATGGTCAAAACCTCCTTGGTTTCTCACCACGCTCCCCATCGGACAAGGCTGTCCGCATGGCATACGGTCATTTCGCCAGAGCACTCAGGCTCTTACATATCAGTTTACTTACTAATTGTTACTAAATAAATAATAACGAATGTTCTTAATATTTACTTAACAAAAGACCATTAAGAGTAAAACAAAAGACACGGCTCAGCACCGTGTCCTCATGCTAGTTTACTTACACTAATTATTCTGTAAGAACAATTGAACATCCGCAATACTGCGGTCGCCGTCGTACTTGGCGCCGACCTGACCAGCCCGGAAGGCCAGTAAAGTCGGCACAAAGGAAATCTCGTACGCGTCTCGGAATGCCTTCAGCACCGGATCGCTCAAAGTGTTCAGCGTATCCACGTAGTACACCGTCTTCCCCGTGGCCGCCTGAGCCAAGACTAGATTCGGCATCAGTACTTGGCACCACGGGCAGCTCTTGCGGCTGAAGACCACGGTCAACGACTCGTTAGCCGCTAACTTGGCCCGCAAGTCCGGCACCGTCAGCGCGGTCAGTGCCCGGGCTTGATCCTCATAGGCCGCCATGCGGGCGGTCCATAATTCGTCCTCCGGGGTTGGCGCCTGCTTGGGCAGCACGCACGCCCCATCAGCACATTGCGTTGTCTTTTCAGTGGTTTCGGTTGTCGGTTCAGCCATATTCATCGATCCTCTCGTATCAAGTTACACTGAGTATAAGAGGTCAATGTGGGAATTGCAATCTGCATGCCGCTATTTATCCGTCAGCACCACATACGTCATATCAATCGGCCCATGGACCCCAACGACCAGGACCATTTCAATGTCCCCCGAATTCGATGGTCCGGTGATGAAGTTGATATTCGACGTGTGCAGCCGGCCCGCCTTCAATTCCGTGTCATACCAGTCCATGGCTTGCCGAGAACGCGGGACGATCCGGCTTTGGGGCACCAGCGCGACGTAGTGCTTGGGCAGAAAGTGAAAGCTGCGGCCCTGCCCCGGCGTGGTTGCCACGGTGATCGTGCCGGATTCAGCGCAGAGGAACTCCACACAGCCGATGGCCAAGTCAGCATCTTGGGCCCGCTGAATGTTCTCCGTTCGACTGCCCGCCGGATCCCAGTAAGTCGGCCGCGGCGTGACCTGCGCCGCCCAATCTGTTAACCCATAGGCGGCGATCCGCTCATCCGTGGGCAGCAGCAGCGACTGGGCGGTCTTATCCGTGATCATCTGGTCCAGCACGCTCGGCAGATCCGCCGTGGCCGCCGTTTTGAATGTCACGTGTTCTGCTTCGCTGTTTTCCTTGGCCAGGGCAAATAACTCCGCCGGGGTTTTATCTGCCAAGGTAGTTTCCGGTAAATCATTCAGCGGCACAAACGGATGATCCGTCAATTGATGCCGCGGCCGCTCAGCCTTGGCGGCAATAAAGTTCAAAAACTCCTCGCGATTATCACTGGTCATCGTTACTCGCCCCTTTCTGCGCCTCATGGTCCTTGAACCAGCGGCGGAAATTCTCCGTATGCTTCGGCGGCCGCGGGGCATCCCGCACGTCGGTCCAGCCCTTGGCCATGGACGGTGCATGGGTGATGTGGCCTTGGTGATTATACAGATTGTCCACAGTGGTCGGTTTCTTTGAGACAAACGGCAGCGTGGCGGAATGATCGAATTGCAGCGCCATCTGGAACAGGTCGGAATGCGCCGTACCCATCCCGATGCCCTTCATAATTGCTTTGTTAAAGGCCTTGTCGGTCTTCAGTTTGTCCATCATCACTTCCCGGTGCTTGATCAGCAACCGGTGCAGCGGAATCTTCACCGGGCACGTCTCGGTACAGGCCCCGCACAAGCTGGAGGCAAAGGGCAGGTCGCCGAATTTCTCATACCCGTCCAAAACCGGGGATAATACCGCGCCGATCGGCCCCGGATAGATCGAGCCGTAACCGTGGCCGCCGATGTGGCGATAAATCGGGCAGACATTCAAACAGGCACCGCAGCGAATGCACTGCAAAACGGATTCAAAGGGGGTGCCCAGCGCGTTGGACCGGCCGTTGTCCAAAATCACGACGTGCAGATCTTCGGGTCCGTCGCTTTCGCCCGCGACCTGCTCGCCGCTGAAGGAACAATAACTGGTCAGCTTCTGGCCCACCGCGCTGCGGCTGAGCATATTGTCCAGGACTTCGGCTTCCTTCAGACTCGGCACCAGGCGCTCCATCCCCATGACGACGACTTGCGTCTTGGGAATCGCCATGGTCAGATCGGCATTGCCTTCATTGGTCACTAAATTGATCAGTCCAGAATCGGCAATGGCAAAGTTGCAGCCGGTGATGCCCATGTCCGCTTGGAGAAAATAACCGCGGAGGTATTCCCGGGCAAACCGGGCCATGCGAGTGGGATCGTTGTCGCCGGTGTAACCCAATTTTTCAAACACGCCGCGAATCTGGTCCCGGTTCTTATGCAGCGTTGGGAAAACGATGTGGGTCGGTTCATCCCAGTTATCCGATTGCAGAATAAATTCCGCCAGGTCGGTCTCCATCAGCTTCATCCCGGGCAGCTTTAATAATTGCTTGTCTAGATCGATCTCGGTGGTCACCATGGACTTGGATTTCACGACCCGCTGTACATGCTTTTCTTTGGCTAAATTGGTGATGTAATTGACCGCGTCGGTATCTTTTTTAGCAAAATAAACATGGCCGCCGCGCTTCTCCACATTATCTGCGAATTCTTCTAAATAATCCGGCAAATAATGGATGACATGCTGCCGAATCTGTTCCCCCAAATTGCGCCAGTCCTGCCAGTGGCCCAGTTCTTTCCGGGCCGCTTCCCGTTTGTCCCATTGGGCATCCTGGGCTTTGGCAACGGACTTCTGCATGAATTTATCTTGTTCTGACTCTTTCACCCGGGTCAAAAAGGGCTTGTTGGTTGTTTCTAGTCCCATCAGTCCCGCCCCCTTACACAGTGGCCGGGGTATCGGCGTACCGGACCCGGCTCATATCCACGTTGCTGTTCAGTACTTCGGCGATGTGCATGATCTTGATCGGCTCTTTGCGCCGGGAGAACCGGCCGCCAATGTTCATCAGGCAGGCTTGATCCGCCCCAATGAGAATGTCGGCGCCGGTACTGGTCACATCATCCACCTTTTCATCCACCATCAGTTTCGAAATCTCCGGTTCCTTAACTGAAAACAATCCGCCGAAGCCGCAACAGTTCTCAATGTGCGGCAGCGGAATCATCTGCAGGCCCTTGACGTGGTCCAGCAGCACAAATGGCGCGACCCGTTCCCCCAATAGACGGGTCATGTGGCAAGACCGGTGGAACGTGGCCTTCGCATCCAACTCCGCCCCAGCATCGATGATATGCAGCACGCGATACAGAAATTGGGAAAATTCATAACTCTTATTCGCCAACATCTCCGCCTTGGGCCCGTACTCCGGGTCATCGGCCAAGTGCATCCGAAATTCATGCAGCATATTCACGCAGGACCCCGACGGTCCCACGATATAATCACAGTCGACACTCAACAACGCATCGACTTCGTTACGCATCGTCTTCTGGCTATTGATCACATAGCCGCTATTGAACGTCGGCTGACCGCAGCAGATCTGCTTCTTCGGCAATACCGTGTCACAGCCGAACCGTTCCAATACCTCCACCATCGCGGCCCCGACATTGGGGAAGAAAAGATCCACGACGCAGGTTGAAAAGACTACAACTTTCATTTTTCGCACCCCGCTCCCTCTAAACATACCTAGGTCTCTTTTAGTGTACTGCTGGGTATGAATAAAGTACAGCGGTTTCACCCAGGAACGCAAAAAGCGGTGGGCCGATAATCCTATGATTACCAGCCCACCGCTTATTTGTTCACTGAGTGATTAGCAGATCTTGCCGCCTAAAGCTTCCATATCGGCCTTGGTGATCTGACTCGGATCAGCCTTGGTCACTCGCATCGCACCATCCAGCAGCCCACCGTCAGAGCCCAAGCCCAGCGCGGCGTTGTTGAATTGCAAGTACAAGCCGTTTTCCAGGTAAGGTGTTTCTTCCTTTGATGTGAACATCTTGTAGCCGCCGTTGTTTTCTAACGGAATGGTGTAGTCAGCATCCGGTTGGTCAGAAAGGACCAGTTGGAACTTGCCGCCCACAGAGCAGGAACCGCCCAGCTTAGAGAACTTGCTGGAACCGTCGTCCAAACCCAGAAAAACGTATTGATCCGGGGAGATTTTCTCTGCCAAATAGTCGCGGGCCGTGTCTTTGATGTTGATTTTCATCAGTCATCGATCCTTTCTTTGTGATCCATTCAATTGTGTACAATCTTTTCAACGAATTCAGTATACCACGATTCCGAGACGCGGGCCAATACGTTTTGAAAAATATTGTATTTATATTTACATTGCCATTTCATTGTAGTAAGGTGAGATAAATTATTTATGGGGGGCTTTTGGATGAGGATCACAACAGGATTTAAAGCGGCGGGCGCGGCAGTGGCGACATTAATGCTGTTGGCCGGCTGTCAAAACAAAGCGAGCGGGACAAGCGCCAGCAAGTCGACCTGGTCCCGGATGGAGAGCGACATCATTTCCACCATGGATCCGTCGAAATCCACCGATGCCATTTCCGGTACAGCAATCAACGACACCACGGACGGCCTCTACCGGTATTCCGGCACCGAGCTCAAACCGGCGATTGCCACGAAAATCGTCAAGCCCACCAAAAACGGGACTGTCTATACCTTTAAACTGCGGGATGCCAAGTGGAGCAACGGCGATCCAGTAACGGCTGATGACTTTGTTTTTGCCTGGCGGCGCACCGTTGATCCGGCCACGAAGTCCCAATATGCGTATCTCTATTCCGGCGTGGTCAACGCCGATGCGGTCATGAAAGGCACGAAGAAGCCGGCAACGCTGGGCGTTAAGGCCTTGGATAAGCACACCTTGCAGGTGACTTTAGAGCACCCGATCCCCTATTTCCAAAAGATGATGGTCAATGGGCCTTTCTTCCCGCAAAATGAAAAATACGTCAAAAAGATGGGCAGCAAATACGGGACCCAGGCGAAATACACCCTGGCCAATGGCCCGTACAAGCTGACCGGTTGGAATGGGTCGAATAATTCTTGGCAAGAAGTCAAGAATCCGACCTATTGGAACGCTAAGAACGTTCACATTGACCAAATCAATGTCACCGCGGTGAAGGACGCTACCACGGCGATGAACCTCTTCCAATCCGGCAAACTGGACGATGCCGCACTGACCGGCGATCAAGCGGCCCAGGCAAAGACCCAAAAGGATTACCGCGGCATCAAACAAACCAGTGTCTTCTATTTGGAACTGAATGAGAAGAAGGTCCCTGCCTTCAAGAACACCAAGTTGCGCCAAGCGATGTCCATGGCAATCAACCGGGAAGAATACATCAAGAAAGTGCTCCAAGATGGTTCGATCGATGCGCCCACGGTCACCCCCAGCGGCTTGGCCGAGAATCCAACCACGAAAGAGGATTTCTCTAAAGAAGCGGCTCAGGGTTACACGAAATATACCAGCTATAATCCTAAGGAAGCCAAAGCCCTGTGGACTGCTGGTATGCAGGAAGTGGGCAAGCAGAACCTGACCTTGGAACTGTTGACGGATGACACCGATAACGCTAAACGGTCGGCTGAATACTTCCAGAACACCTTGGAGAAGAATCTCCCGGGTCTCAAGGTGACGATTTCGACGGTACCCTTTAAGACCCGGCTCACCCGCAGTCAGGACGGCCAATTCGACATGGTTCTCTCTGGCTGGAGTGCCGACTTCACCGATCCCATCACCTTCTTGGACCTGTTCACCACCGACGGCAGCTATAACGACGGCAAGTGGTCCAACGCGACGTTCGACAAGCTGATCAATGAAAGCCAGACCACGTATGCGACCAACGAAACCAAGCGCTGGCAAGTCATGGTTCAGGCGCAGCAGCTGCTGACGCAGGAACAGGGCGTCATTCCAATCTATCAACGGGTCCAAGCCCACCTCGTGAACCCGAAGATTCAAGGCTTGAAGACCACCCCCGGCGGCACCTTTGATCTGATTGGGGCAAAGATCAAAAAATAGAAACAAGTCCACGTAAAAGCACGCCAATAGGCCGACCATCCGATACGGGATAGCCGGCCTATTCTATTGCCTTAAATGCCATCCGTCAGTGTCCACGTCAATTTTGCTTGATATTGATGATTGGCCTGAATCGTGGTGGTGCCTGATACACCGGGTACAGTAAGCTGCGGCGGATTCAGCATGATCATCGTCGCCCCTGCCTTTGAATTTTCGACTGTGAACAATGTGACATCACTGCCGCCAGTGTACACCTTGAAACTGGGCATGCCTGCTCCGAGTTGTTGGAAGGTCAGAAATGACTGCTGCAAGCCCACACTATGCTGGCTGTCGGTCTGGTCAATGAAGTCGCCGGCCTGCACACTGATGCTGAAAGGCGACCGGAAAACTGTCCGGTTATCCGAGTAAATCAGCTGATTGCCGGCAGCGTTTTGATTGGCATAGGTGGTCGTCTGATAGGGAATAACCTGCTTGCCGAAATCTAACGTCGGCGGCGTTAAGCTGATTAAACCGACTTGGCTCGTGTACACACCCGCTGCAATTTGTCCCAAAGCAGCAGCATCGTTGGTGCTCAATGCACCAGTAGCAGGAATCGTGTACGCGTTTTGGGTTAAATAATACGCCGTACTGCCATCATTCCCGGTTATTTTAGGATCAAATGCCGAATTAGTCGTGACATCGTATCCGCCATTCAACTTGGTGAGCGAATAATGCAAGGCCTGTAAATCAGCTTGGGCAATGCCAATTTTGAACGTTCCCGCACTGGGTATTGCTAACTGATAGTCACCGCTGCTGTTAATACTCACTGGCGCAGTGCTGAGAAAAGTCGGCGCGCTGCTCGGATCGTAATGGGCGGCCACGGTCCACGCCCCTGTGGTCGTATTTTGTTTGAATAACTGGAACCGGATGGGCTGCTTAGTGCCATCCAGCTTGCTCTCCATGTTCGTATAAACACCGTCAACATCAGTATCATACCAGGCTAAGCCCCTATCCGTATAACCAACCATAACCACACTTTTGGCCGTGGTGACGTTGCCCTGCGCATCGGTATAACTGATACTGATTGGATATTGACCAGCCGCATTCGTGTTCACCTGATCCACCCCAGTGGCTTTGACATCCGTAAGCGACAAGGTCTTACCATCCGGGCCAGTCAGTTGTTGGACACTGTCGCTCAGCTGCCACTTGCTCCCCGGAGTGATCATCACTGGTTTAAGTTGCAAGTTAGTTTTGATTGGGCTGACCTTGATTGTATAAGTCTGACCATCCACAGCAGGGTTTGCTGTTGGTGCAGACCACCTAGTTGGTACAAACGGCACTGCCGGATCCGTCAAGGTTCCCGAGTCAATTGTCAAACTCGGTCCCCAATATTCACTGCTCTTGAGACCAAGACTCGCCAAAGTATCAACGAGCCCAACCCGCGAATACGTCGTCCCAGTCTGGCCCACTTTCGTTATTGTCTTAATCGTTGCGCCGGTATCGGCGTTCACTACATTATAGGTCTCGGTGACAGTAGCATCAGTCAAATTCAGGGTACGTCTAATGTTGCCATAAGAAATGGCTGAAATATAAGTGTCTGGTGCCTGAGAAACACCGATTTGGCTAGGCTTGATTGTGGGATAAGGATCGCCAAGCCCGGGATACGCACCAAAACCAGCAAACAAAACGCTGTACTTCAATAGTTCATCATCGTTGTTGGCATTAAATTGCACTGCATTTTGTTCGCTGATACTGAGGTCTTTTTTGGCCTTAATTTGGATCGGCACGGGAAACTTGACCCAGTTCGTCGGTTCGCCACTCATCTTAGTGGCGCCATCATTGGGCCGGAAATAGAAGACTTCTCGGCCATCCGTCGTATTGTCCAGTTGATAAACTTTGATGCTTGCTATGGTGTAGAAATGTTGTCCGCCTTGCATATAATTCTGTAAGCCCGTCACAAAAGTGTTCGCGGCCTCCTGTATTTCTGCTAATTGGCCCGTTACCTGAATCGGTAATACCAAATAAAAGCCATATAGCTGCCCATCACTAGAAGTATTATAGGCATTGATGTTTATTTCCCCCGTACCGCCATAAATTGCATAACCAGATGCATCGATATAGAAATTGGACAAGTGGGGCCGTGCGGTGAGCGTCGGCGCCGTTGGCAGCGCATCCTTTGCGAATAAGCGGGCACTGCTCGCGCCCACGGCTAACGGATCACTCTGCCGCACCACCGCAGACGGCGTTGCGGCCGTGACCGTTTGGGCAGACACCAAGCCAAATAGAGTGACACTGAGCCCTACAATGACCACCTTGATAGATTTGTAACAAGCGTCCCATATGCTATCCCAAACCACCGTTCTCGCCCCCTGCCATGAATGGTGATGGTTATTACGACACCAATATAACATTCACCTTGGTCAATGTATATTTCAATGGACAAATATTTCCCACTTGGTGACCAGTAACAAGTTGCCTGTCAAGCTCCATAATCTTTGTTACGCCAGCCGTTTCCTCGACCTCAGAATATTTTTTTACATCCTGCTGCACACCATCAGTAAGCGCCCTCATTCCCCATTTTTTTAGTCCACGGTATGGGAAAAATGACAAATTAAAAACGTTCGGCGATTCCCCCCCGAACGTTCCTATACAGCTTTACCGCTTACAGCACCGCCCCATTGCTCTGAATAGCCTCTTTCAACCACGCATAACTCTTCTTTGGCACCCGCTTCAGATCCTTCAAATCGTGGTTTCCGCGGTTCACATAAACCACGCCATAGCGCTTATCCATATTACCCTGAGAACTGGGAATATCGATCAAGCCCCAACCCAAGTAGCCCAGGACGTCCACGCCTTCAGCCACCGCATCCTTCAAGGCTTGAATGTGTTCGCGCATATACAGGATCCGCGCATCATCCTGGATCATGTGCTTACCGTCCCAATGCTCCCGCAAGCCGATCCCGTTCTCAATCGGGAAGACCGGCACCCGGCCGCGGTTATAGAGATCGTGCAGGACCGTATTGAAACCCTGGGGATCCACCTGCCATTGCCATTCATTCGTTGGCAGATACGGACTGTGCCCCACCCCAACTTGCGGATAGTAATTCGGCACGGTCCCCAGCGGAATCTTAGTACTGTCCATCACGGCACTGGAATAATAACTGAAGCTCAGGAAATCGCTGCGGGTCTGGCTGATAATATCCAGTTCTGCCGGCTTCAAGATATCCGCCAAATGGTTGCGCTGCATGAAGCTCACAACTTCCGGGGAATATTGGCCGGTGGTAAAAATATCCACCAGATTATCCATCACATATTCCTTGAACCGGCGCACTGCCGCCACGTCTTGGGGATTGGCTGTTGCCGGATAAACCTGCTGGTACGCGACCATGCCGCCAATTTGCAGCTCCGGATAATCGGCGTGCACCGTGTTCGCCACCAGCGCATGGGCCAGCGCCACATTGTGCTGGATCTGGTAGAGATCATGGAGCGAGCGGGGCCCTTCAAGGTAGCCGGCGATCACGAAGGCATCGGTCAGACTATAGAGATTCTGTTCATTAAAGGTAATCCAGTACCGTACCCGATCGCCGAACCGCTTCAGCATTTCTTGGGCGTAAACATAGAACGCGTCCACCACGTGCCGATTCAGGAAGCCGTTGTATTTCTGGGCTAAAGCCAAGGGCATGTCGAAATGATACAGACAAATCATCGGCTGAATGCCGGCCGCCAGCAGATCATTGATCAGCCGATCGTAAAAGGCGATCCCCGCTTCGTTAAACACCCCCTCGCCCGTCGGTTGAACCCGGCTCCAAGAAATTTGGAAACGATAGAAATTCATCCCCAAATCTTTCATCAGCGCGATATCTTCGGGATAGCGGTGATACTCGTCAATCGCCACGGACCAGTCGCTGGCGTTCTCCGTGGCCGGCCGCACATCATACACCGACGGGCCCTTGCCCCCTTCGTTCGTCGCCCCTTCGGTCTGCATACTGGATGTGGAATTACCCCAGAAAAAATCGTCACGCAATGTCGTCATGATTTCGCATTCTCCTTCACATACTGATTTATCTTCAGTATAAGGGATTCCTGCGGCGGGCGAAAGGGCTTTCCGGCCTTGCAATTATTGGTCCAGCCCGGTAGACTGAAGCATACTTAGGTACGTTGAGGTGGGACAGCCGTCCCAAGGAGGAAATTATGCAGAATTCGATTTACGGTCTCACCCAAGCCCAATTACAGGACTGGATGGCGGCCAATGACCAGAAAAAATATCGTGCCGCCCAAGTTTGGGAATGGCTCTATCAGCACCGGGTGACTTCGTTTGCGGAAATGAAGAACCTGCCGGATGCCCTGATTGCGCAATTGAACGACAACTTTACGTTCAGCCCGCTCACCGTGGTGCAGAAACTGACGGCCACGGATAAAACGACGAAATGGTTGTTCCGGATGGCCGATGGGCTGCTCATCGAAACTGTCCTGATGTACATGGATTACGGTCTTTCGGTCTGTGTCACCACCCAATCCGGCTGCAACATCGGCTGTACCTTCTGCGCCAGCGGTCTGATCCGGAAGCAGCGGGACCTGACGGCCGGCGAAATTGTCGCCCAGATCATGCAGGTCCAGCATTACCTGGACGCCGCCGGCGAGGGCGAGCGGGTCAGCCATGTTGTCGTGATGGGCATTGGCGAACCGTTTGATAACTTCACCAACGTGATCAACTTCATTCATATTATTAATGATCAGCACGGTTTGGATATCGGTGCCCGCCACATCACCGTATCCACTTCTGGGCTGGCTAATAAGATTCGGGAATTCGCCGACCTGCACCTGCAAGTCAATCTGGCTATCTCGCTCCACGCTCCGAATAACGACCTGCGCAGCAGCATCATGCGCATCAATCGGGCGTGGCCGCTGGAGAAATTATTTGCGGCCATTGATTACTACACAACGACCACTAATCGGCGGATCACCTTTGAATACATCATGCTCAATGATGTGAACGACCATCCAAAAGAAGCCCATGAACTGGTGGAACTGCTGACGCCATTCAAGAAATTGGCTTTTGTGAACCTGATCCCCTACAACACCGTTGTGGAACATCCCCAATACAGCCGCAGCACCCCAGAGAATATTGCCAAGTTCCACGACATTGTTTACCGCGGCGGCATCAACTGCGTCGTCCGCAAAGAACACGGCGGCGATATCGACGCCGCTTGCGGCCAGTTGCGGAGCAATATGCTGCATAAGAAGAACACGATTGGTGTGCGCTTGCCGGAGAACGCTCAGGCGGCTCAATAGGCCAAGCAGCACAAACAAAAAGGACGATTGCCCGCCAGCACCATGGCCGAGCAATCGTCCTTTTTAACGCATCAATTAGTCTATTTCCACGCCCACGGGTCTTCCCGCCAGGTCAACAGCGATTCCCGTTCCTCAGCGGTCAAAATATGAGCCTTCTCGGCTTGATGGATCAGCGTCGTATAGTTAGTCAAGGTGTGCAGCGGCAACCCCGCCTTGGCAAAGTTTTCCGTCGCCGCGGGCAATTCATACGTGAAGATGGCGGCGACACCGAGTACCTTAATGCCTGCTTTTTCCACGGCCTCCGCCGCTTTAAGCACACTGCCGCCAGTGGAGATCAGATCGTCGATCAGAACTACTTGGGCATCTTGGGCCACGTGCCCCTCCACCTGCTTGCCCGCGCCATGATCCTTAGGCTTAGACCGCACATACAGCAGCGGCAGGCCCAACCGGTCGGCGGTACTGGTGGCATGGGGAATCCCCGCGGTGACGACGCCGCCGATGTCGGTAACGGTCGGATATTCCGTCATGATCAGCCGGGCCAACCCCGCGCTGATCCGGCCGCGAATCTCCGGGTAGCCGATAGTCAACCGATTGTCGGTATAAATGGGGGCCTTGATCCCGCTGGCCCACGTGAAAGGCTTGTGCGGGGCGAGGGTGACGGCTTGGATATCCAGTAAGTCTTTGGCGATCTGTTCATTAGTTTGCATTAGCGGACGGTACTCCCTTCGAATTGTTGGCGGATGGTGTGATAAGCGGCCAGCGGATCGCTGGCTTGGGTGATGGACCGGCCGACGACGATACCGTCGCTGCCCAGTTCCGCGGCCCGCTGCGGCGTGACGACCCGGGACTGGTCATCCCGGGCATCGGCAGCCAGTCGAATACCGGGATTCACAGTGAGGAAGCCGCTGGGGGTGGCGTCATGAATCTTGCCGACCTCCAGTGCCGAACTGATGACACCGTCCGCCCCAGACGTGGCGGCCAGCTGCGCCAAGTGCACCACGGAATCCAGCAGGGAGAACTCGTCGTTTTGCATCGTGCAGTGCATCGCCCGTTCGTCCATGGAGGTGAGTTGGGTAATAGCCAGCAGTTTCGGTGCTTTCGTCCCGGCTTCAGCAGACCCCTCCAGCAGACCCTCTTTCGCCGCGCGGATCATGTCCGCGCCGCCCAGGCCGGTGACGGTGGTCAATTCCGCGCCCAGCCGGCCGATTTGCTGCATGGCTTGGTGGACGGTGTGGGGAATATCGTACAGCTTCAGGTCCAAGAAGACGTGATAGCCCTTGTCCCGGAGTTGGGTAATAAACTGCGGCCCCTCCCGGTAAAACAGCTCCATGCCAACCTTGACCCAAAGACCGGATTCGCCTTTAAACTGATCCAAGAGTGCCTGCGCCGCGCTGCCATCCACGAAATCCAACGCGATAATTACTGGTCTATCCATCATCCGCCATCCTTTGCCAATTGTTGCCCCTTCACCGGTCTTGCCTACAAAAAAAGCTTTGGCCTATTCCGCGCGCCAAAGCTCCCCAGACCGAATACCGGTCTGTTCCGTTCACTTCGGAGCCTCGCAGGACTCGGTTAAAGTGGCTTGTTTGATTTGTTCAATACCATACGACATTTTAGGGCGTTGGTCAAGGGTGGTTATTTCACGCTGCCGACCAAAATCTCTTCAATCCCCGCCGGAATATCCCGCGGCTGGCTCACGATCACGTCCGCCCCCGCTGCACTGAGCTCCGACCGATCGCCGAACCCGTACAGCACGCCGATCGTCGGCACACCGTTATCGCGACCGCCGATCATATCCGTGTTGCGGTCACCGATCATGATGCTGTTGCTGGCCGCCGCGTCTGCTTCTTTCAACGCATAGGCCAATACGTCAGTCTTCGAACTGCGGATGGATTCGTCCATCGTAGCGCCGTAAAGCCCGCTGAAATAAGGATTCAAATCAAAATGCTGGACGATTCGGTCAATCATCGCTTCCGGCTTCGTGGAAGCCACATTCATGGTGAAGCCCGCTGCGTGCAACTGCTGCAAAACTGGAATCACACCAGGATAAATCTGCATTTCAAAGATGCCCTGATCGGCATAATACTCCTGATACAAATCAATTGCTTGCTTCACCGCCGTGTTATCTAAAGTCGGGTAAAACTGATGCATACTGGCGCTCAGCGTTGGCCCGATAAACAACCGATACTGATCATTGGTCAACGGCGTCAACTGCATTTTTTTGACAAAGTATTTAATACCGGCCACGATGCCTTGCTCAGAGTTAGCAATCGTACCGTCAAAATCGAAGAAAAGTTGTGTCACATGCGTCCCGCTTTCTATAATGAGTAAATTGTCCTCATTATACCAGTTCCTTCAAACAGTCTCCACGCCGGTACGGAACATGACCAGCGCCGTGTCCAGTGTCAGCCGGCCAGAACGCTGACGCATGGCGGGCATGGGCAAAAAAGCCGACAGGATGGTTAGAAAATAGAGGGTAATATCCCGAATGGCATAAGCCGGCTGCAGCTGCGCCCGGTAGGCGGCAAAAAAAGCATCCAGCGGCAGTAAAAATCCCTTTTCCCAAGCAGCGACAACGGTTTGCCGGACAGCCGGCCCCATTTGAAATACATCATGCAGCACCAATTGCAGATCCATCGGGTCTTGATTGGTGAGCTGATGGCCCAGCCGCTGCAGCTTGACGGCAAAACTCGCCGACCCAGCGGTAGCCTTAGTGATCAGGGCGGCCATGGCGTCACTGACGTGCATCACGACAGTGAGATAGAGTTTCTCCTTGGTACCGAAATAATGATAAATCAAAGGCTGCCGCACATCGGCGGCTTCCGCGATGGCCCGGGTGGTGACGCTGGTGTAACCCTGGGTCATGAATAAGGCTTGGGCCGCGCGCAGGATTTTCTGCATCGTGTCCTGTTTTTGCTTTTCTCGTAAGTTCAATTATTTTTCAGTCCTTTTCGTTTATCAACTGATAAATGAGGTGGTATAATAGGCCCACACAAGAGATTGGAGGTCTGCCCTATGTTTCTGGCAATTAAAGAAATTATGCACAATAAAGCCCGCTACCTGCTAGTGATCGTGACCTTTGTGCTCATTTCTTACCTGGTGTTTTTCCTCACTGGTCTAGCCACTGGTCTGGCCCGGAATAACCGGACCGCAATCGACGCGCTGCCGGGGAATTACGTGCTCATGTCCAAGTATGCCAACAAGAACCTGCTCAGCTCGGTGCTGACCAAAGATCAGTATACCGATGCGGCGAAAAAAGGCACGAGCCTGCTCGGCCAAATGACCGTGGTGGCGGAAAACCCAACGACCAATAAGAAGCTGAACAGCAACATTTTCGGTATCAACCTTGACGGCCGCTTACGCCCCAAGGTGACCAGCGGTCGGCTGCCGGCGAAGAACAGCGAAGTGCTGGCCGACGACAGCGTGACCTACTACGGCGTCAAACAAGGGGACCGGATCACGCTGAATGGCAGTACGCAAAAATACCGCATCGTCGGGCTGACCCACGACCGCCGGTTTGCCACTGTACCTGTATTCTACACGAGTTTAGCCACATATCGGCAAATCAAATTCGGGCAAAAACAAATTGCTAACGTGTCAGCTGTTGTCAGTCCAAAAAAGCTGAAGAACCTGCCGAAAAACACGGAACAGGTAACCAAAGCGGCGCTGATCACCAACATCCCCGGCTACACGGCCCAAACGATGACTTTCATGCTGATGATTGGGGCGATGATCGGCATTACACTGTTGATCATCGGGATCTTCATGTATATCCTGACGATTCAAAAAATCGGCATGTACGGCGTCATGCGCGCCCAAGGAATCCGTACCAGCGCCATCGTCGCGGCCTTGTTCTGGCAAATCCTGGTCCTGGCCGTCGTCGGCGTGGGTATTGGGATCGGCCTATTAGCCCTGACGGCGCTGTGGCTGCCTAAAACGATTCCGTTCTATTCCGATCCCCTGCTGCTGGCGATCATCACCGCGGCCTTGATCGTGATGTCCCTCGTGGGCGGTCTATTCTCCCTGCGCCGGATCCTGCACATCGACCCGCTGGAAGCTATTGGAGGCGAATAATCATGGCATTAATTGATTTGAAACAAGTGACCAAAGTTTACGGCAGCGGCCACACTGCGGTCACGGCCCTGCATCCCACCGACTTCACATTATCGTCAGGCGAGTTTGCCACAGTCATCGGTCCGTCCGGCTCGGGTAAAACGACGTTGCTGACGATCATGGGCAGCCTGCAGCAGCCTACCAGCGGCCAGGTCCTGATCAACGGAGAGGATACCACCAATTACAGCGAACACCAGCGCACCGACCTGCGCTTCAACACCTTCGGCTTCATGCTCCAGGGCAGCAACCTGATTCCCTTCCTCACCGTGAAGGATCAATTAGCCCTGGTGGACCGCTTCAACCACCACAAGCAGCACGCCATGTCAATGGATTCGCTGTTCACTATGCTGGGCATCACCGACTTGGCCCGCAGCTACCCGGCGGAACTCTCCGGCGGCGAACGGCAGCGGGTGGCTATCGCCCGAGCGCTGTATAACGACCCGCCGATCATCCTGGCCGACGAACCCACCGCCAGTCTGGATACCAGCCGGGCTTTACAGGTCACCGAACTGCTGGCCACTATTGCCCACAAAATGAACCGGGGTGTGGTGATGATCACCCACGACACCCGGTTACTGGATACGGTTGATACCGTTTATGAAATGCGCGATGGTGTTTTGCAAAAGCTGGACGCCAGCGGCGTGCAGAAAATCCGCGCGGCGGCGGTTTAGGAAAAGTTAACCCGAAAGATGTGTTAGCCTGGGTCAAAGAAAACCACCCAGATCTATTCTAATAGCGCGCCATACTACGGGGAACTACCATTTGAGGATCTCTTGAGCCGATGGTAGTTCCCCGTAGTGTTTTAGCAGGTGCTGCACATCAGCGACAGTGGGGACGTAGCCGGAGTACATTTGGTTGGTGATGGCAAAGACCAGTTCGTCGTAGACGGTTTTGCTGGGCATGGTAACCCCCATGATGGTTAACTGTTGGGGGTCGCGTTCCAATGGTCTATATGGATTGTTTTGCTTGTCTTTCTTGTCCATAAATGTTTCAACTCCTTCAACAAATTATGCCATATCGTAAGGTCAGATAGCCCGCAGAATGCCTCAAAAATTGGATAAATCAATTGAAAAGTCCCTTAAATTAATTGAGTACGATGAAAACAGTTGACCCCCAGCCCAATCCGGGCTAAACTGTAGCCAATTGAAACGAGCTGGGGTGCCATTAGTGGCTGAGAGAAACCCATGAACCTGATCTGGATAATGCCAGCGGAGGGAGCTCATGTTATTCTTTTTGCCATTCGGTCTTTCTCTCGGCGAGAAAGACCGTTTTTTATCTCCCAATCGTTTCAAAAACACAGGGAGTGATTATTTTATGCAACATGCAAATAGCCAAGTTGCCCAAGTGAATCCAGTCCGCTGGACCATTCGGGACGTTATCTTTTTAGCCCTCATCGGTGTTTTCTTCGGCATTATTTATCAACTGTGGAGCTATGTGTATTACGCCCTGGCCGCGACGCCGCTGAAGCCCTACGCCAACGATATGACCATCGGCGTATGGATCATGGCCGGTCCCTTAGCCGGTGTCCTGCTGCGCAAAGTCGGTGCGTCGGTGATCGGTGAATTACTGGCCGCCGCGGTGGAAATGATGCTGTTCTCCAGCTGGGGGGCCGCCGACCTGATTTCCGGTTTCATTCAGGGTATCGGCAACGAACTGGGCTTCGCCGCCACCGGCTACAAGAATTGGGAAAAATTAGGCCTGCTCATGTCCACCATCGGGGCTACCATCGTCACCTTCGCCTGGGATTGGTTCCAAAGCGGCTACAAGGCCTATACCCCAACCATGAACATTACCTTGCTCATCATTCGCTTTGTCTCCATCGGTTTCTTCTCCGGCGTGCTGGTTTACTGGATCAGACAATTGGTGGCCAAGACAGGATTGTTGAAGTAAATGGACCACTTTGCTGTAACCAATTTGACGTTTGCCTACGCTGAAGATGCGCCGCCGATTTTTCAAGATCTGACCTTTGCCCCGGAACCGGGGACCTTCAACCTGCTGACGGGGCCCTCCGGCAGCGGCAAGTCGACGCTGCTGAAACTGTTAGCCGGGTTGTATCCGCAATACGGCGGCGTTATTCAGTCCGGCCAAGTGACGGTGAACGATACCGAGATCAGCACGCTGCAGCCTTTCCAGCGGGCGGCGCACGTGGCGATGCTGTTTCAAAATCCCAGTCGGCAGTTTGCCATGCGCACGGTGCTGGAACAGTTGCAGTTTGCCCTGGCCAATTTACAACTGAGTCCGCCAGAAATCGACCGGCGCATTCAAACGGTGCTCACCGATCTGCACTTGACGCAATTCACCCACCGGGCGCTGGAAACGCTGTCCGGCGGCGAGCAGCAGCGGGTCGCCCTGGCCAGTGTATTAGCCCTGGGCAGCTCACTGATTCTTTTGGATGAGCCCTTTGCCAATGTCGACGCGGCGGGGCGAACGCAATTATTGGCCGACCTCAAAACCTTGCAGCGCACCCAGCATAAGACGATCATCCTCGCCGACCATGACCTGTCCGGTTACGCCGGCTTAGTGGATCAACTGTACCACGTTGACGGCACCCAGCGTACGCTGCTTCAGGAATCACCGGCCGCGCTGCCGGCAACGACCCCCGCGACCCCCGTTCAGGGCCGGCCGCTGACCACGGGGCCCCTGGCGTGGCATGACCTAAGCCTCACCGTCGGGGACCGGCCGCTGATTACGGCCGCGCAGTTCACTTTGCCCGCTGGCCAGCTGGGACTGCTGTCCGGTGACAATGGGGCCGGCAAATCCACACTGTTCGCCGCCCTGACCCGCCAGCGCCGCTATGCCGGTGACATACGTTACCAAGACCGGCCCGCCAAGCAGTACAAGCTGAAGCAATGGGCCCTGCAGGTGGCAGAAGTGTATCAAAACAGCCCGGATCAGTTCATCCGGATCCAAGCCAGCGATGAATTGGCCTTGTCTGCTCAACACAGTCTGCACCCGACGTACTGGACTGCGGAACGGATCGCCCAGGCGGCAGCCCGGCTGAATCTGGCGGCTGTTTTGGACCACGTCAGTTACGCCTTGTCTGGCGGCCAGCAAAAGAAGCTGCAGGTTTTGAGCATGCTGATCATGGGCCAGCCGGTGCTGCTGCTGGACGAACCCTTTGCCGGCCTGGATCAGGCATCGCTGCAAGCAGTCCTGACTCTCTTGCAGCAGACCGTCCATGACTTGCAGCTCAGTGCGCTGGTTGTTTCCCATCAACGGCAAGGCGTCGTCTCGTTCATGGATTACGAATTGCGTTTGGCTGACCAGCAGCTGCAGCTGATCGCCGGGGAGGCGGCTTGATGACTCAAACGGCAGATACGCCCCGCGGACTGAACGCGGCAACATTAACGCTGATCATGATCGGTATCGGGTTCCCGCTGACCTTCGCCCAGAGCGTATGGCTGAACACCATTGTCGCTGGTCTGGGACTGCTCTATCTCATTGCGCTGCGTGTTTCCTGGCGCAAGGTGAGCCTCATTCTGCTCATCGCCCTGCCCCTGGCCTTCGGCAGCTGGATCTCCTTCTGGTTTTTCGGCACCGTCGACCGCTGGCACCTGGCCTGGATGTATGGCAGCCGGGTGTACGCTTATCTGCTGCTGGGGATGATCGTCACCATGACCGTCAGCACCCAGCGCTGGCTGGTCAGCCTGCACCTGCACTTTCATTTGCCTAATGCCTTTGTCTTCGGCTTGCTGGGCGCGCTGAATATGGCCGATCGCGTGCGCCATGAATTCCGCCGAATCCAGTATTCCGCCCTGATGCGCGGCGAGAATCTGCGCCTGTGGAACCCCCTGCTGTACCTGCGCATCGTCTTAGTTTCCCTGAATTGGTCCAACGATTTAGCCGAAGCAATGACGTCCCAGGGATTTACTGAAAACGCCCCGCGTACCGAACTCATTGCCGACCCCATGCCGGCGTGGCAGTGGGGTCTGGCGGGTGTCCTGATCGTCATTTACTGCGCCGCCGCATTCGGTCTCCGGCCGTGGTAATCATTTCTCGATTGCGTGAGAAAATTTTCACACTGCCTTGCAACGCTTGCGGATATGTGGCACAATCATTGTCAAGCAATCTGTGCAAACAGTGCGCCAATAAATAACGCATGTCAGTGAGCATGCATTTGGAGGCCAATACCGTGGAATCATACAACACTAACAGTACAAACTTAACCCGCAATCAGAAACGGACCATCGTTTCGACTAGTGCGGGTTTTGCTTTGGAAAATATGGATGTCATGTTCTTATCTTTTGCCCTGGCACCAATGATCGCCAGCTTACATATCAGTGGCGCTGAGGCCGGGCTCATTTCTTCGATCACCAACCTTGGAATGCTGGTGGGCGGAGTGATTTTCGGGTTATTAGGGGATCGTATCGGACGGGTGAAGACCTTCTCGCATACGATCTTTATTTTTGCCTTTGCCACGGCGGCCATGTTCTTTGCGAAAAACATCTGGGTCATCTATATCCTGCGCTTCATCGCCGGCATCGGCGCTGGTGGCGAGTATGGCGTCGGGATTACCCTGATCGCTGAGAATTTCAAGAAACAGCACGTTGGCCGGATGACCAGCGTGGCCGCGATTGGCGGTCAAATCGGGGCGATCTTCGCTGCTGTCATGGCGTCCTTGATCATCCCCAACTTCGGTTGGAACGCCCTCTTCCTGGTCGGCCTGGTGCCTGTTGCCCTGGCCTTCATCGTCCGGGAACACTTGCAGGAAAGCCCGGTTTTCTTAGAGAGTCAGCACACCGCTGAGGGGAAGAAAAAAATCAGTCTGGGCCAGCTGTTCACCAGCAAGAAGCAGGCGTACCAAACCATCGCTCTGATGTTCATGGTCGTGGTCCAAATTGCCGGTTACTTCGGCTTGATGAACTGGCTGCCGACAATCATGCAGAAACAACTGGGGATCACCGTATCCGGTTCTTCCATCTGGATGATTGCCACCATCGTCGGCATGTCCATCGGCATGATGACCTTCGGCAGCATCCTGGACTACCTGGGCCCGCGAATGGCCTATACCATCTTCCTGCTGGGGTCCGCCGTCTCCGTCTTCTTGATTACTTTGGCGGCCAATGAAATTACCTTGATCCTCGCCGGTGCCGTATTGGGCTTCTTCTCCAACGGGATGTTCGGCGGTTACGGCGCAATCATTTCCCGCCTGTACCCCACCCACATCCGGGCTACGGCAAACAATTTGATCGTTAACGTTGGCCGGGCTATCGGCGGGTTCTCCTCCGTCGTCATCGGCTTCCTGATGGATCACTACAACTTGATCACGACCATGAGTTTTCTGGCCGTGCTCTACCTGCTGAGCTTCGCCGTGATGTTATCGATTCCTGCCCTGCGTTCCTTGAAGATGCGCAATGCCGCCGACGATGAAGAAGAAAAGACGGCCGCTTAAGCTATTCTAAGCCTCTGCTCCGGCTGGTCATTTTGACCGCCGGAGTTTTTTTCTGCCTTGCACCGCCTGCAATTCCCTACTAAACTGGTCATTATCTTGCAGCAAAGGTGGTTACTTATGGCAGATCAGACACATTCCTTCATTGACACACTCTTGCACCATACATCGATTTGCGCATTTCAAGACACTGCTGTTCCGGCAGAGACCCTGCGCACCCTGGAAGATGTGGCCCAGCACACCGCGTCCAGTCAGTACATGCAGCAGTTCACTCTGATTCGGGTTACGGATCCTGATTTGCGTCAGAAAATTGCAGCGCTGACGACCCACCAATATATTGCCGGGCCGGGCACGTTCTATGTTTTCGTCGTCGATCAAGCCCGCAACGTGCGGCTGGCCGACAATCTGCACGCCGCCACGACCCGCCTCACCGACTGGAATGCTTTCTTAGCCGGCGTTTTCGATGCGACGCTGGCCGCTCAAAATATGGTGGCGGCCGCCGAAAGCACCGGACTGGGTACCGTTTATCTGGGCAGTATCCTGAACGATCCCCAGCAGATGATCGACCTGCTGCACCTGCCCCGCTACACCTTCCCGCTCCTAGGGCTAATGGTCGGCGTGCCAGCGGACAAGCCAGACGCCAAGCCCCGCCTGCCGCACGCCTTAGCGGTGGGCCGTAACAGCTATCCCCAACCGGCCGATACCCCGGCCCTGTGGGACACGTATAATCAGGCGGTGCATACCTACTACGCCGACCGGTCCAGCCAACCCCGGGACACCGATTTTGCCCGAATGGTCGTGGCCAACAGCCAAGGAGATCCCCACCACCGGGGCGAAATTGGCCGCATTCTCAAGAGGCAAGGATTCCAACTCCCGCAAAAATGAATCGAGGTTAATGATGTTTACACTCACCCAATTTGATCAGCACGGTCACCAGGTGGCCCTGGTCTTTCCAGAAGAAAGCCACGCCGCCGCGATTTTCGCCCAAGTGAAGAAAAATCGCGACCTGCTCACCCGCTGGATGCCCTGGACCAAGGACACCAAACACGTTCACGATGAAGAAAATTTCTTGCGCTACGCCCGTACCCAAATGATCAACAATAAGCTGTTTCTCCTAATTATCACAGTGGACGGCACGCCCGCCGGCATGATCGATCTCCACGACTTCGACCAGATGGCCCACCACGCCAGCGTTGGCTACTGGCTGGGAACCGATTATCAGGGTCTCGGCATCATGACCCGGGGGCTGGCCACCCTCTTTGCCGTCGGCTTCACCCGGTTGGGGCTGCGCAAAATCCAAGTGCTGGCCGATGTCGAGAATAAGAAAAGCCGGGCAGTCCCGGAGCGGCTGTTCTGCCACTTGGATGGGATCCTGCCCGACCATATTTATCAAAGCGATGCCTACCATGACGCCGCTCTATACTCCCTGACCCTGCCGAATTATCAGCAGCTAATCAAGGAAGAAAAACTGCGCCCCGTCGATAATATGGAAGTAAACAGCGAGTTGTAACATATCAAAACGAATCTGCCGGAACGTCCGCAATTTGCCGGCTGATAACCGGCTCGTCAGCCAGCGGGGCAGACTGCGGGCCGAAATGACCGGCTCAGTGCTTAACCAGCCGGTGGCCGTCAAGTACCGCAAATAATCCCGCCGGTAACGGATACTCTTGCTCGCCGGCAAATGGGGTGTTTCACCCCAAGCCCGCATATAATTCACGATCTGCCAGCTCAGACTTGTCGTCTGGTCGCTGGCTGTTTTTTTGAAGAAATCCCCCAACGTGGTGGCCGCGTAGCGAATCTCGGCCGGGGAAAGATAATCGGAAACTTGGGTAATGAACGGGTATTGCGAACCGGCCGCTGAACAGCATGGTAAGATCCGACGTAGACATTGCCCGCTAAGTTATAGAACAGCCGGGTAATGTCCTGGGCAAAACCTTCATTGGTGATCGCTAAGCGCGGATCAGTCACCGTCTGGGCCAGCAAGGCTGAATCTGAAGCATTCGCGATGCCGCGACTGGTGGCCGCCTGCAGGGCAGTCCAAGTTTCTAGAGAAAACCGTTCCGGCGCAATCTGTTGGATCTGACGCAGTTGGACCGGGGCAGCATTCAGAGTGTACCCGGCCGCAAACGCGCCATCGATCAGCTGCAAGGACTGGACCAGGTGGCCGCCCAAGGAATGACCGATGCCGTATGCTTTGGTGGTCGTCGGCAATTGGGCCAGGACCTCAGCCACGAACCGGCGGGCGGCGTCGATCTGGGACATTTCCGTATCCTCCCCTAGCAGCACGGCCTGCACGTTGTACCGCCAGTCGCGATAGCCCTCAATTAAATTGGCATCCATGGCCGCCAGCGGATGAGCCAGCGCCTCTGTCAGGTGCAGCGGTTCCGCCGCCCCCTTCGTGTTTTCTGTGCCGCGGAACAGGAAATACACCTCCGGCGGTGCCGCTGGCGGATAGAAGACCACGGCGTCCGCCGACAGGCCGGTATCCGCTGCCGCCGGTACCAGCGTCCGGGCATTGTACGTCGCAATGGGGATCCCGAAGATATGGTTCAACCGCCATAATTGCCACTGCCAAAACTGTTCCGGCGTCAGCGTTTGATAATTCGCCATCTGGTATTCCGCCGCAATCGCTGCAAACACAAAAGTCCGCTGGTGGATCAAGCTATCCACCGGATAAGGTACACTCTCAGCGGTGTAACGGGTCGGCGCTGCGTTGAGCGTGCTGCTCCCCAACAGTGCCGCCAAGGCTCGGAGTTGGGCGGGGAGCGACAGCCCAATGGCTTTGGCCAACTGGGTCAGGACGTCTTGGGGTGTATCACTCGTCGTACGCCACGGCAGCCGGGCACTGACCTGTTCCACCAGCTGACGGGGCAGGAACGCCGCTGGTTGCGCTTTGGCCACCGCTGCCGCCAACAGCGCGTGCTGGGCAGCGGAAAAGTCCGTCGGCGCTCCCGCAAAATAATCCTGCAAGTCTCCCAGAACTTGGGCTTTTTCCTTCGTTAAATTGGCGATGGCCGCCCGCAAGTCATCAATCCGAGTCCACATCGTCGGCGCCTGAACGGGATTGCCGGCCAGCGGCACACACGTCTGCAAGTCAAAAAAGGCCCGCTCGTATCGGTGGGCCAAAGCGTCCAACTGAATACTCGCGGCCATGATCGTGGTCAAACTCATTGCAAGTTGCCCACGTGGAAAGTCAGCTTGCCCACGGCGTGCCCGGCCTGCAGGGTATGCAGACCCTCCGTCAGCGTCTCGGTCGTCAATACCGGGAAGGTCCGCGTCGCAGTGGGCCGAATCGCGCCGCTTTGCAATAAGTCGGCCAGCTGCTGCAGGATGGCACCCTGGGAGGCGACATTGACCCCCGCATCGGTCTTAGCCGACATATATTCAAAGTCAAAACTGGCGGATTTGTTTTTCAGCGGGGCCAGGGCTAAGGGGCCGCTGGGTTCCACAATGGATCCCACATGACCGAAATAAGCCACCAGGTCCGCCGCCACCTGGGCGTAGGGCACCGGTTGATACAAAATAGCGACACCAGTGGGCGCAGCCAGATTCAAGGCTTGATACGCGGTGGTCAGGTCCTGATGATAATCCAGCGCATGGTCCACACCATTGGCCGTGAGCCAATCGAAGTTCTTAGGTGACGCCGTGGCGACGACCGTTAAACCGCTCCACTTCGCCAACTGGGTCAAAATCGAGCCCACGCCGCCAGCACCGTTGATCACCAGCAATACCTGACCGTGATTAGCACCCGCCGAGGCGGTATAACCCATTTTTTCAAATAACAGCTCCCAGGCCGTGATCCCGGTCAAGGGCAGGCTGGCGAGAAAAGTGGATTCAAACCCTCTGGGGGTCGCCACCACTAACTTGCTAGTGACGCTCTGATACCGGGCAAAGCTGCCCTGGCGCTGGCCCTCACCGGCGAAGAAGACTTTTTGTCCCGCTGAGAACCCGCTGACGTTGGCTCCCGTCCGCACGACCCGGCCGACGGTATCAAAACCCATCACCTGCTGGTCCCCGCTGGCCGCCCGCTTGAGGTCCACCGGATTGACACTGGCGCCGCTCACGGCCACCAGCACATCATCCGGACCCACCACGGGCATGGGAATCTCCTGTTCGGTCACAACAGCTTTTTTATCCTGCAAATGAATGAAGAAACCACGATTTGTTTCTGCCATATCCATAACCTGCTTTCCTTAAACAACCAACGGCCACGTCGGTCCGAAGATGAGAAATAATGCGATCAGCGAAAGAAGCAGCCAAAACGAAACAGTCACCAGGGTGCCCCACAACAGTTGCGGCCACAACGTCGCAGCCTTGGCCCAAAGATACAAACTGGCCAGGCCGGGCAGCAGCGGTCCGGCGATGCTGACAGCAAGCAGCCCCGCCGGATGCCGGGTCAAACCGGCCAGCCAGTCGCGCCGCATGAAATACACCGCGCCGATGGCGATATACGCCAGCACTGTCACTAAGACCAGTATCCACCGGTTATGTCGTTTCGTCATCTCCAGCGCTCCTTTCCTGCCTCCATATTATTTTAGCATTGTCCGCGAGGTCCGCCCAACTTTCACGTGCCCGGCCAATTCTTTCTTATGCGCAGCTTTTTTTGGTTGTAGGATAAAGACAGAAAGTCAGAAAGCAGGCAATAAATATGGCACAACAACAAGTGGCGCGGCACACTCAATGGGCAATTTTGGCCGTCGGGCTGCTCTCGTTCACTGGTATCTTAGTCGAAACATCCTTGAATGTGGCGTTTTATACCTTGACGCGCCAACTGGGCATCACCTTGAGCACGGTACAGTGGCTGACATCGGGGTATTTGTTAATGGTGACGATCGTGATGAGCACGACCGCGTACTTGATCCAGCGCTTCGCTGCCCAAAGCTTATTCCGCTTCGCGGTGGGCATGGCGTTGATTGGCGCGACTCTTTGCGCCGCCGCTCCGAACTTCCCCATCTTGCTGCTGGGCCGATTAGCCCAGGCCGTAGCCACGGGAATCGCCACGCCGTTAATGTTCTATCTGATCATGGCTCTGATCCCCCATCGCCAACTGGGAACTTATATGGGCTTAGCCAGCATGATCATTTCTCTAGCCCCGGCATTGGGCCCAACCTATGGCGGCTGGCTCACCTCCGCCTTGAGCTGGCGGCTGATTTTTGTCGTCATTCTGCCGGTAATCGGCGGTGTGTTTCTGTTAGGCCAAAAATTTATCCAACTGCCGGCCAAACCCCAGCATCGCCGCTTCGATTGGTCTGGGCTGATCCTGCTCGCCGGAGTACTGGTCGGCTTAAGCGACGCGGTGGAAAATATCGGCACCCTCGGCTGGACCAGTGGCTCAGTCCTTAGTTGGGGCGGACTTTTTTTGGCCGCTCTCCTGCTCCTGCTCTGGCATATCAAGACCAGCAATGCCCTGTTGCTGAACTTCAGGATCTTGCGAACGCCAGCCGTTGCCCTCTGGGCCATCGTCTTCTTCTCATTGCAGTTCGCCAACATCGGCTTATCGTTCCTGCTGCCGCAATTCAGTCAAAACGTCTTGCACAGCAGCGCACTGACAGCAGGACTGATGCTCCTGCCTGGATCGATTCTCGGCGGCCTGATGTCGCGTCTGGCCGGCCATGTTTATGACCGCACGGGTTTCCGTCTGCCGCTGCTGCTCAGCAACACTGCCATTCTGCTCAGCTGTCTGCTCTTTTGGGGACTGACAGGCTGGCTTGGCGGTGTGTTAATCACCCTGCTGTACATGCTCTTCCGCTTCGGCTTCAACTTTGGCTTCGGCAACACGATGTCCGACGCCTCACTCAGAGTGCCTGGTTCGGCAAAGGGCGATTTGAATTCGCTTTTCAACACCCTGCAGCAATACGCCGGCTCCATGGGTACCAGTGTCCTATCCGCCATCTTAGCGGCCAATGAGCGCGGCGCTGGCACACCGAAAGCGGCCGCGATCACGGCCGGCAGCCGCCAGTCGTTTCTCCTCATTGCGGCCTTGGGCCTGCTCGGCATCGTGCTCACGCTCATGGTAAAATCAAAGAAAACCGTGTAGAGGAGACCGCTATTATGGCCGCAGAAGAACCTACCGTCATCGAAAATAAAACACTCAGTATCGACGATCTCATCCCTGAAACCACATATCGCCATTGCACTCTGGATTATTCCAATCAGGACATCAACGTCCAGCAGGTCACGCTGGATAATTGTACTTTTGTCCAGCATGATTTCACCAAAAGTGCCTGGCTGGATTGCACGTTCATCGGCCTCGATTGGTCCAATTGCCAATTCGGCGGCAGCTACTTCACCGGTTGTACGTTCAAGGACACCAAACTGGTCGGCGCCGACCTCTACAATTGCGGTATCGTCGACTTGACGCTGACCGACTGTCTGGCCAATTACGTCAACTTTTCCGAAAGCATTATTAAGGGATTGCACGCCAGCGCCAGCCGCTTGCAGGAATCCTATTGGACGGCCGTGAAGTTCACCCGCAAGATTCAGTTTGCCCACTGCGATCTGACCCGAGCGGACTTTGGCGAAACCAAACTGAAGAATTTAGATTTCACCACGTCTGAGTTAGCCGGATTGCGCTTCGACTGGCACCTCGCCCAGGGGATGAAAATATCCCCAGACCAGGCGCCGAACCTGGTGGGGATGATGGGGATCACTGTTGTTTATTGAATTGCGCTTTTCTTGATGCGCGTGAAGTATTCCGCGTCGTTTTCGTGCCAAATGGTTGCGCCGTTCTTCAACTGCACGGCCAGGGACGCCGGATTATCCTTGTGGACAGACAAATAGATGTGCTCCTCCGGCACAATTCTGGCTGCCTCCCGCAGGGTCAGCGCCAAGCCGGTATTCGCGTAGCCATGCCCACGGTAAGCCGGTAAAATGGCATAGCCGATGTGGCCAGCCCCATTGCGCAGGGCTGGCGTCAGGTAATGCCGCACCCGGAACAAGCCGACGATCGTATCGTCCGCCCAAAGGAAGAAATCCGTTTCCGGGACAAAACCCGCCGGCAAATCAATGCCTTGCGGGGCATTGAGCATCGCTGGCAACGCCTTAGCCAAGAACTCTTGGCGGGAAATGCCGTAATTTTTATTGGCAAAGCCGTTCTCGCTTTGCAAGGCGGTGATGGCTGCAAATTCCTGTTCAGCATCAGCGGCATTGGTTGCTTTCAAACGCAGCATGGACAACATCCTTTCAATCGGTGGGATGTTTTGATTATACCGCGATAAATTTTGAGCAAAATAAAAATCCGCCAATTGCTGACGGATTTTCTTTGTCTTATTGATCCAATCCCGTCGGCTCACCAGGCAGCTTCTGTGCTGCCGCTTGGCTCGCCGCAGCTCGAATTGCGTGGGAATGGGCCGAAATTTCCTGCTCCCGGTGACGGGTGAAAGGATACCAGATCATTGGAATCAACCCAACCACTAAACAAAGCAGCGGGATCGCCCCCGTGGCCAGCCGAATGCCCCATTGCGCCTGGGGCGTCTGGACAGCCGCCTTGCCCACATAACCAGCGGTACCGATCACATTGGTAAAGATGATCAGCTGAATACTGGCAAAAGCGGTGGTACATAGATTGAACATGCCGTTATACAACCCCGTTTTACGCACGCCGGTCCGCCATTCATCCTCATCAATGATCAGGCCGTTCATCGGTCCAATCGCCACTCCGAAGTAAATCGTCGAAATAACGATTAACGTCCAGAAGATACTGATCTCCCAAATTGTGGTGGCGAAAGTGATTCCCAAATAGCCGATGCTCGCCGGGATCATTCCCCAGTAAATCGCTAATTTGGTCCCATAAGCCTTCGTGATCGAGTTCATGATCGGCATCAGCATCAGAGCCACCACGTGGGCCGCAGTATTGATAATCGTCGCTGTGATGCCGTCGACTTTGACCACACCGCCCATGTAGTACAAATACGCTGTCGTGTAAAAACGCAAAGCCCCCATGGCAATGATGGAATACGCAATGGCGGCAAGAAACGGCCGCGACTTCAAAATCGACCAGGCCATCTTCAAAGTTTCCCGAAAATCCGTATGGACCAGTTCCACTGAAGCATACAGCTCGGGCGGATCCGGCAGCCCCCACAGAGCGACAACGAAGATGGCCGACTGAAACAGCATGATCACCATGAATACCGGAATGAAAACCCGCTGCGTCGTGTGGTTGATCAGCAGCAAAGTTGGCACGACGGACACCGCCCAGGACATGATGTACGTGACGTAATTGCCGATCGTCCCAATGTCCATCCGCTCTTCCTTAGTCGGCGCCCGCAACAGGACATAGGAACTCAGCGCAATGTTGTACACCGTTTGCGCTGTGTCAAAGATAAACAGCAGGCCCGTAAACACGCCGAAAATCACCCATTGGCTCCAACTGGGACTGCTCCAAGCCATGGCAAAGGTTGCCAGCAGCATCACCGGCACCGTGACTTTCATCAGATAAACATACTTGCCCCGCTTCGGATCCGGCGGCCGCCGGTCCAGCAGCACCCCAAAAAGCGGGTCATTCACCGCATTCCAGATGTTATACAAAGTGTAGACCCAGCCAACCATGGCGGGGGTCAAACCGATCACATCCGTGTAATACTTCAGAAAGACCTGATGAATGATCACCCCGGACACCGACAGAATCGGTGCCGGCAGCGATAGCTTGAACTTATCTTTGAAG
Source organism: Schleiferilactobacillus harbinensis (assembly GCF_008694105.1). Classification (NCBI taxonomy): domain Bacteria; kingdom Bacillati; phylum Bacillota; class Bacilli; order Lactobacillales; family Lactobacillaceae; genus Schleiferilactobacillus; species Schleiferilactobacillus harbinensis. The sequence goes on along the minus strand of NZ_CP041364.1, from coordinate 2,995,788 downwards.
GACAAGCCCGGACTGTTGAATGTGAAAGCGTCCTTCAGCATGTGGGCGATCCGTTGCACGCACATCCCCCCTAACTATCTGATGACTCTAATTAACCAATATGCAAATGCAGCACAACTTCCTGCTCCGCATCAGCGGTAATAAACAGCACCCCGCTTTCGCTGCCGGGCAAGGCCTTCTTATCCGCGCGCACGCCCTGCTCAGCCAGCTGACTGATCGCCACGGTGTGCAGATGCGGCACGAAGATTCGGCTGGTACCTGGGAACGCCTTGTACGTCAAATCAAATTGCTGAGTCGCTGGATCATAGTGATAGGCATGCAGCTTGCCGTTAATCGCCTGGGGATAGGGCCGCTCCAGAACCCGTGCCGTGGGGCTGGTGAAGTAGCCCTCATAGTAACTCCAGTAAGTCTGGCTCCACTCGTTGGCTTCAATTTGTTTCACGTGGAATTCGCTAATGGCCTTCGTCTCCGGCTGATCGAAATACGCGCCCCATTCACCCAAAACCAGCGGCACGTGCCACTTCTCTTGCACCTGCCGATGAACCGCCAGCGTATGGCCCAACCGCGCCATACTGTAATTCTCAAAGTGGTTGGTATCCACCACCAGATCATAAGCGTGGGGCGCGAAGACTTCATTTTTATCCGGAGAGAAAGAAATGGCCGTCGGAATACCAATATTGGCGAAGAAGCTCGTCTCCAAGAAGAGCGCCTTGCCGTTCAACAGGTCGTGCAGGCCAGCCGCCATTTTATCGTAGAACGGGTTCAAGGTGGCCTTTTCAAATGCCTGCACCGGCGCCGTCAGCTTCTGCAAGATCTCACCATAAGTAGCCGCATCGTTCAATTGGGCTAACAACCCCTGCTTCTTCGTGTCATCCAGCCAAATACCCATCAGCTGTTCCGGGGACATCTGCAGTTTCTCACCCAAATAACCGATAAGCGTCTGCACTACTTCCTGGGATTGGGAACCCGGGAATGGCTCATTCATCAAGTCGAAGCCGATCACATTCTCAGCTTCCAGGAAATACTTGGCGATGGCTTGCCAAGCGTTCAAATAGTGGTCCTGCAGCCCCTTGCCATCGCCAGCCGGGGCATTTTGCCAGAAATTATCCAGCGCCCGATGCAAGCCCGGGCTGATGAAGTAGCTGTCGCTCCACAGGTCACTCCGGTTGAAGGGCAGGCCGTCGTCCAGCACCGCCCAGTCCGGGGCGCCATCGCCCCATTTAGCGGCGTACAGGTCCTGGTGCATGTCCAAGAAAACATAGATCTCGTGCCGCTGAGCCAGTTGAATCTGCTCGGCAACCCGCGCCAAATACGCTTCATCGATCTGGCCCGGTGCCGGTTCGACTTTGTTCCAATAAATACCGAAGCGGATCAGATTGATGCCATGGGCCGCCAGCTGTTCATAAAGCGGGTCCCCGCCGGGGGTGATGAAATCATGGTCAGCTTCTTTATCCACCAAGTTGATGCCGTTGAAAATGACCTGCTCACCCCGTTCATTAACGAAGCGATCACCCTGTACGCGCATTTTATCCATTATGTTATTCCTCCGATCAAATAAATTGCTGTGACTGGTGCAACCGATTCCAACGTAAGCTATTTGGTCAGGAAAAGCAAGCAATTCGCCCGCCAGTGTGCGTTATTTAATCCGCCAAAAAAAGCCGCCTGCCGGGTGCACTAACACATCCGGCAAGCGGCTTTAGCGACGCTTGTTCTGGAAGCTGATGACGTTATGGCTTTGTCTAAGTGGTTGCCCCAACCCGCCGTCGCCCGCGTGCTGGGGCAAGGTCAACATAGGGACACCAGCCTGCCGTCACCGGCTGAACGATTACTGCTTGGTCACTGCTTCGCCTTTTGCGTCTGGCCGAGCAGCAGCCTTTTCAGTGACTGGCTTGATCACGATGGTATCATTCGCCAGTTCCGCCTCCAGGTGCTTCACGTCTGGATGATCCAGATAATAGTCTGTGACCTTATCCAGAATCTGGGATTCAATAACCCGGCGTAACGGCCGAGCACCCATCGCTTCATCATAACCCTTGGTAATCAACCAATCTTTAGCGTCTGCAGAAACCGTTAAGGTAATCTGCTTGCGGCCCAAGATGCGGCTGACATCAGCGAGCATTAAATCAACGATCTGATGCAAGTCTTTCTTGGTCAAATGACTGAATTCAACGATACCGTCGAACCGGTTCAAAAATTCAGGACGGAAGTAAGGCGCGATCCGGGTCATGATGTCTTCATCTTTCTTCCCGGATTTAGCCAATGCTTCGGTACCAAAGCCGGCATTGGACGTGGCAATGATGATCGTGTTCTTGAAGTTGACCACGTTGCCCTGGCCATCGGTCAGCCGCCCATCATCCAAGACTTGCAGCAGCAACGTGATGACTTGCGGATCGGCCTTTTCAATTTCGTCCAACAGGACAATGGAATATGGATTCCGGCGGACTTGTTCCGTCAGCGTATTGCCGTTGTCTTCGTAGCCGACGTAGCCGGCACTGGTCCCAATCAGCTTAGAAACGGCAGTTCGGTCAGAATATTCACTCATATCCAACCGGATGATGGCGTCCTTGCTGCCGAACATATCCAGCGCCAGCTGCTTAGCCAGTTCCGTCTTGCCGACCCCCGTGGGACCAACGAAGAGGAAGGAGCCAATCGGCCGATTGCCGCTGGCAAAGCCGGAACGGCTGCGGCGAATAGCCCGGGCAACCATATCCACGGCTTCATCCTGGCCAATGATCTTCCCCTTCAACCGGCTGCCTAAGCCCTTCAGGCGTTCGATATCGTTACCGGACATCTGCTGAACAGGGATACCGGTCAACCGCTGCACGGATTCGGCCACATCATTCGGCGTCGCCACAGCCTCGACTTGTTTGCCATCGTTGGCCAGCTGCTTTTGAATCTGGTCCGCCTCGGTCTTAGCCTTGGCCGCCGCCTTGTAGTCCTCTTTCTTCGCGGCGGCATCCTTTTCTTTGTTAATTTCCTTCAATCGTTTCTCCAAAGCCACCTTATCCGTCACCGGATGTTCAGCTGCCAAGTGCGCGGCGGTCATATCGATCAGGTCAATGGCCTTATCGGGCAAAGACCGTTGCGGAATGTACTGCACGGAATAGTTTACCGCCGCCTGCAGGACATCATCCGGCAATTGCACGTGATGGTGCTGTTCGTAGAGCTTGCGGACGCCTTGGAGAATCTTGAAGGTGTCGGCCTTGCTTGGTTCATTCACGGTGACATCGTTGAACCGGCGGGCCAGGGCCGCATCCTTCATGATGGTGTTGCGGTATTCGTCCTGGGTCGTCGCCCCGATGACGGTGACTTCGCCCCGGCTCAGGGCCGGCTTGATGATATCGGCCAAACCCTTGCTGCCGTTATCGTCGCCGCCGACAGAACCAGCGCCGAGAATCTGTTGAATTTCATCAAAGAACAGAATGACGTTGCCCGCGGCCTTGACCTCTTTGATCAGATTCTGAATATTCTGTTCGAAGGAGCCCCGGTACTGGGTACCGGCTTCCAGGTTAGAAATATCAATGGACCAAATCTGCTTGTCCTTGATTGCTTCCGGCACATCGCCTTTGACAATAGCCTGCGCCAAGCCTTCGACGATGGCCGTTTTGCCGACCCCAGCGTCACCAACCAGGATCGGGTTATTCTTCGTCCGCCGACTGAGAATCTCAGCGGTCTCTTGAATTTCCTTATCCCGGCCAATGACCGGATCCAGCAACCCATCCTTGGCTTCTTGGGTCAAATTTCGACCCATCTTTTCCAGGATGCCGCCCTTCTTAACGGCCTTGGTCTGCCCATCATTGACGGGAATACTGCTGCCGTCACCGCTGGGCATTTGCCCAGTCGCCCGGAATTGGGCGAACTGATCCGGGGTCAATTCATGGCCGTTCACCACATACCGGGCGGACTGGCCTTGACCCATTTGATGCATCACTTGATTGAAGAAATCATCCATATCGTTGTGGAAGAAATCATCGTTGTTGTTAAAATCGTCTGCCATAAGACATACCCCCTATAAACCACTTAGACAATATTACTTGCGTTTTCTGTGAACGGTGCTTGCACACCGTGCCGGTGTCTCTCTCACCGAACAATTATAGTATATACCAGTTTTATCACTCTGTTAAGCTAATTGCTAATATTTAGTGCACAAAAAGGCAGGCTGCACTTGGGCAGACTGCCTGAATGGTCTACATATCCTTTAGGTCTTCCATCATTTGGCGGTTCTCGTTATAGTACTTCATTCCCTTTTTCACGAAATCCTCGTGAGCAGTAGACGGAAGCTTGCGATACGTAATTGTCCCCTTCACCGAATCAACTACTTTTTCAAACGTATTTGTACTATCCGCCCCGAGCTGTTTCAATTCAGACTGGGTAACTTCAAGTGAGTACTCACGGCCGTAAGGAACCAACGGCACGACGCTTCTATTATCCATGTTGTGCGGCCTCCATTCCTAATATCTGCTAGTATACGCACTCAGCAACGTTAGAACCATCATTTCGGCTTATAACAAGCAATCTGATTGCCCTCCCGCGCCCCAATTTGGTATACTTTCTGGACATCATTTTGCGTCACGAGGGAGGATCACTATGACCGCACCAACAACTTGGCGTTTTAACTTCTACCGCATGTGGACCGGCCAGTTTCTATCCGGCATCACCAGTGCCATCGTCCAATATGCTCTGCTGTGGTACTTAACCGTCGAAACCAAATCAGCCACCATGATTTCGCTGGCGACGATCATCGGCTTTTTACCGGGCATCTTCATTTCGCCCTTCGTCGGGCCGATCATCGACCGGCATAATAAGAAATGGCTGATGATCGGGACGGATATGCTGACGGCGCTGGCGGCCCTCGTCTTGGCGGTCATTGGCCTGATTGGTCATACCTTCCCCCTGTGGATGGTCTTCTTAGCCATGTTCGTCCGCTCGCTGGCCCAGACGTTTCAATATCCCACGCTGCAATCCATCACCCCGACTTTGGTCCCGAACACGATGCTGACGAAGATCAGCGGCCAAATCGGGGCGTTCCAGTCCGTGCAAATGATTATCGCCCCGGCGGTGGCGGGGGTGCTCTTCGGCATGTTCGACATCAATTACGTGATTCTGCTGGATGTCGTTGGGGCGATTTTCGGGTCCGCGACAATGCTGATCACCCGCTTGCCGGAACGGCTGAAACAGGACGGCCCGGTCCATTTCTGGCAGGACATGCTGACCGGTTGGACCTTGCTGCGCAAAGATAAAGGGATTTTCCAGCTGACCTTAATTGGCGCCCTGTTCACCCTGATTTTCATGCCCGCCGGCGCAGTCTATCCCTTGATGACCACTCAGTATTTCCGGGGGACGGTCGCCATGGCCTCCATCGTGGAAGTTGTCTTCTCCGTCGGCATGATGCTCGGCGGGGCCTGGATCGGTTGGCGCGGCGCGGGTAAAGACCGCGGCCGGGCGCTGTTTGGCTCAATTCTCAGCGTCGCTGTCTGCGGTATTCTGTCCGGCATCCTCAGCCGGGATTTCACCGGTTTCATCCTATTTAATATTTTGAACTTCTTCTTCGGCGTGGGGGTGCCGTTTTTCAATGCACCGTTCATGGCGATGATTCAGGAGCGTTTTGCCCCAGAAATGCTCGGCCGAATCATCGGGCTGACCAGTATGCTCATGAACTTAGCCGGACCATTGGGGCTGGTGGCCGCCGGGCCCGTCGCCGACCGGTTCGGCGTGAACATGCTGTTCATCATCATGGGCGTGGGTGCACTGGTAGTCGGCGCTGGGATGCTGTTGCTGCCGGCAGTACGGACTATTGATCGGCAGCCTCGCCCAGTTCCCGCCGAAGAAGTACCAAAAAGCTAGCCTGTTTCTTCCTTTATCGACATGAATCCTCTTCATCTTACCCTGAGGCAGTTGAACCGCCATATTGTTACAGAAGGGTTACAATAGAAAGGAAGACTTTTGAGAGGGGATTTTTTTGCATGGCACAACAACCAACAACGAATGGCAATGGGGGAATGAAGCGCAGCCTGCGCAACCGCCACGTCCAAATGATTGCCATCGGCGGCACGATCGGCACCGGGCTGTTCCTCGGTTCCGGGACCACCATCCACCGCACCGGCCCCTCAATCATTCTCGTCTACGCTGTCCTGGGCATCTTCTTCTTCCTGATGATGCGGGCGCTGGGCGAGATGCTGTATGAGGATCCGAATCAGCATACATTCGTCTCGTTCATTTCGAAATACGTGGGCGAAGGCGCCGGCTTCTTTGCCGGCTGGAGTTACTGGCTGGGCTTGATTTTCTTAGCCATGGCCGAGCTCACGGCGATTGGCCGGTATATCCAATACTGGTTCCCTACTTGGAACGCCAGTCTGATTCAGCTCGTGTTCCTGGCCATCTTAACCACCATGAATCTGATTGCGGCCCGAGTCTTTGGTGAAACAGAATTTTGGTTCGCGATGATTAAAATTATCGCTATTCTGGCTCTGATTTTTACTGGTATCATCATGATCTTTACTGGCTTCAAGACTCCCAGCGGCAGTGTCGCTAGTTTCGGCAATATTTTGGACCACTTCCAGTTCTTCCCCAATGGCGTCTGGAAGTTCCTCGGTGCCTTCCCGATGGTCTTCTTTGCCTTCCAGGGCATTGAGTTCGTCAGCATCACCATTGGCGAAACGGCTAACCCCCGGGAAGTTCTGCCTAAGGCCATCAACCAAACGATTTATCGGATCCTGATCTTCTATATCGGCGCGATGATCATCATCATGTCCATTAACCCTTGGCGGGAAATCAATCCCCAGCAAAGTCCGTTCGTGCAGGTCTTTGCCCTAGCCGGACTGAAGGGTGCCGCCGGGGTCATCAACTTCGTCGTGCTGACATCGGCCGCATCAGCTTTGAACTCCGCAATTTTCTCCGCTGGCCGCCATTTGTACCAGATCGGTACCGAGGGGCATTCCAAGGAAGATTCAAAGGTGACTGAAATCTCCAGCAGCGGCGTCCCCGCCCGGGCGATTTTCACCTCGTCCATCGTGATGCTCTTGGCACCCGCCTTGGCAATGATTCCGCAGATCAAGGATGCCTTCGAGTTCATCACCAGTTCGTCCAGTGATTTGTACATCCTGGTCTATGCTCTGGCCATGGTGGCCCATTATCGCTACCGCCATTCCGCCGACTATATGCCCGATGGCTTCAAGATGCCCGGGTTCCCGTTCACGAACATCATCACGATCATCTTCTTCGTCTTCATCTTCTTCACCCTGTTCATCAACGCCGACGCAATCATCCCAGCGGTGGGCGCGATTATTTGGACGATTGTCTTCGGCACCGTCAGTTATTTAAAGTTCCGCAAGCAAGCGGCTGAGCCGGGTGAATAGCCGGTTATCAGCGTTTGTCAACCAGCTAAGGTCTAGACCCCTTCCTTTTATTTTTAAACGTGTTACAATCAGCGTTAGCTAAATTTGAAAGGGGCTACGATTCATGCAAGTTACACGTAATGGGGCACCGGTCGCTGTTCTGGGCGAACCGATTCGGCGCGGGGCAACGCTGCCGAAGTTCACCATGACAGATGCCCACGGCGCGTACTTCACCACCGCGATGATGATTGGCCGGCCGGCTTTGATCAGTGTCGTTCCGGACATCAATACCCGGGTGTGCAGCATCTCCACCAAGAAGTTCAATCAAGAAGTTGACCAGTTCCCGGGCATCAATTTCTACACCGTTTCGACGAACCCCGTCGCTGAGCAGCAAAACTGGTGCGCGGCTGAGGGCGTCAAACGGATGCAGTTGTTGTCCGATTCCGAAGGGTCCTTTGGCCGGGCCATGAACCTGCTCGTACCGGACAGCAATGTTCTGGTCCGTTCTATCTTTATCATCGACGCCAACGGCAAGATTCGTTACGAAGAAATCGTTGACGAACAAACTCGCGAACCCGACTACGACGCAGCGCTCTCCTTCCTGGAGACGCATTTCCACGACTAACGCCAATTACTCATAATGCAAAAAAAAGAGACCGTGTTGCCTGTATTGGCAATGCGGTCTCTACTCGTCTGTATGGGTGTCCAACATTACTTACTATCATCCTTTCGCAGCAGCCAGAACGTGCCATCCTGGGACTTAAAGCTAGTATCGCCGCGATCCGTCAGCTTCAAAGTCAGCTTGGGCGTTGTGACCGTCCATTGCTTGCCGGAACGGGTAAACTCCGCCCGACCCAAATCAACTTTTTGACCGACCTTGACCTTCGCGATGTCGTTGATGTCGGTACTACCGACCAACATCTTGAAAACCGTCTTCGTCATGGGTTTCAGTTCAGTCTTCTTCCCACTTGTCGGCGAGTTGCCTAGAAATACGGCAGTACTTGCTTGAGTGGGCAGTAGATAAGCGTGACCGTTGGCAAAGCTGATGGTCATATCCACAAAGAGATAGTTCGGGACATAGGTTTCCAGCACGCGCCCGGCAAAGGTCTTCGGTACCGCAGTCTTACTGGTGTAATACCGATACCCCAAGATCCCGCCGATTGCGGCAACGACAACGACCAACAACGTGATCCAGATGCCCTTCTTTTTCATGATAGGCAACCTCCTTCTTGATGGCCTCATTATATACCATGTGGGATTGGGTGCGGTAACAAAGTGACTTCTAACAACCCTTATTGCGAGTTATTTGTTACTTATTCAATTCAATCCGATAAGGCGGGATTGCGGAACCACCCCGTACGTTCCGCACCGTTCCAGAATACGTCGATACCCAGCGATCAGTGCCATTTTGAAAGTTATGCTCAAAACTGCTGTGATCCCGCTGCAGGTAGCCGGTATACATACCGTCTGAGTAGTAGACTTCCATCGGCGTGTCAATCCAGAAGTACGTCGCACTGGTGCTGCCATAGCGAACAACACCGCCGACATACTTGGTCATTGGCGCATTATTGTCAATGTATCCCTGTGTTGTTACGCTATGGTCTGGCACCGTTGCGGCAAAAGCTTCGGTCGCACCCAAAACCAGGCTGCCAAGAATTACGCCGACAATCGTTAGTGTACGCCATGCTTTCATTTTCATTACTGAAACTTGAAAGCTGGAAATCACGTTAAACATGCGTGGTTCCTGGCTTTTTTGGCACAAAAATAAGCGCAGACTCTCCTGCGTTGTATACTTGATTCGACCAAAAATCTGATACAGAGGAGAGACGCGCCATGAATATTATAGAACATACACGGACTGAATTGGGACTTAAGAACATCATTCTTCGTTTTTCGTCACTCGTGGGCTTGAGCAAGCTGACAAAAAAGGCGAATTTTAGAAGACGCTCATCAATTTCACTGACCAAGGTGCTGGCATGGCTGATCCAAACCAAGTTTTTGGGCCGTTCCCTTTACCGAGCGATGCCCGATCCGGATTGTACGATTCGGACGGTCCGTAATGATCTGAACGATGGCCGTATCAATTGGCAACGACTGACTTGTCTGGTTGGGGCCGCGATTATTAAACATCTACGACCATACATTGATGCCCGCCGACGATTCGCGTTTATTCTGGATGATACCCTTTTTGCACGGGATTATTCCACCAAGACAGAACTGCTTGCCCGTGTGTTTAACCACGACGATCATGTCTATCAACGCGGATTCCGGGCACTCACTTTGGCTTGGAGCGATGGTAACACCCTGTTACCAGTGGATTATGCGCTGATGTCCTCTAAGAGTGCTGCCCAGCGACTGGGGAGCCCAGCTAAAACTACCAGTGGCCGGTCAATTGCTGGTCAACGCCGTGTTCAAGCCCAAGGCAAAATGAATGACGTCTCGGTAGAACTGCTAACGCAGGCTCTGGCAAATCATATTCCGGCTCACTACGTACTTTTCGACAGTTGGTTCAGTTCACCGCGGATGTTCTATACCTTGAAAACAATGGGGTTAGCCGGTATCGGGATGATCAAGCGCACGAAGAAGATCTACTACCGCTATCGTGGCCGACTTTACTCCGTCAAGGATCTCTACGAACGGTTCTGCGCTTCACGCCGGCAAACGCACACCAATTATCAGTACAGCCCCATCGTCACAGCTTATGTGAACTTGGATGATGGGACGCAAGTAGCGTACCCACTGAAGCTGGTATTTGTGACTAACCGGAAGAATGCCAGTAGTTATCTGGTATTAGCTACGACCCAAACTAATTTGCGTCCTGAAGAAATTATCCAGATGTACGGTCGTCGGTGGCAGATTGAAGGCTATTTCAAAGTAGCCAAGCAGTATCTACGTTTGGACAAGTCCCAGGTTCAAAGCTATGACGGTCTTTGCGGTCATTTGGCCGTCGTGATGATGACGTATGACCTGTTGGCGTGGCAACAGCGGTTAAACGAGGATGAACGCACACTTGGCGATCTGTTTTACGAGATGAATGAAGTCATGCCAGACATTGCAGTAACGCAAGCACTGGCATGGCTTCTGAAGGCACTATCCACACTGGGAGCCACTTTAGTGGGCACGGCAGAGGAAGTAATAAATAACATCGTTGACCATTTTGTCAGTTTTCTTCCGAAGAATCTTGTCAACCTATTGGGAATCTGACAAAAACAAGATCATTCCCGCCGCCATCTCACAATTACCAAGGCATCAGTGCACTTTCGGGCTTTCAAGTTTCAGTTCATTACCTTCCTTGTTTTCCCCTTCTTTGTTGACGATACTCTGCTCCATCATTTTTCTTCTGCATTTACCACTACTTGAACCGGCGGAACGTGATTTCTTCCGGAACCCGGTTGTGGATCAATTGGTAATGGGAAAAGCACACCACCAAGGAGTATAATCAAAACAAGGCTTCGAATTAGTTTATCCATAGTTGCCAGTCCCTCCCAAGGAGCGTCCCATATGAACGAGTTGATAACTTCAGGGCATGCATTCCAAATTTTACGTGCCAAAGATCGCAAGATAACTGTCGCTCAAGCCTGTGCAGGAATCATGAGTGAATCTTCTTTGCGTCGATTTGAACAGGGCAAGACCTCTCCCTATCTCGTCACTATCTTGCCACTTCTTGATCGAGTGCGTATCTCGCCATCGGAATTTTTCACCAAAGAAAGTAATTTTCAGCCTAGCAATGTTGCTTCTTTCTACGACGCAGTTTCTCAGGCATACAACCGTAGAGACGTCATCACACTGAATCGACTGTTATCCAAGATTCAGGAAACTCATACAACCGAGCCAATTGGCCTACCGTTCAATCGTTTAGATCAAATTACCGTTCGCTCTGCCATTGGCATGATACAGTCAACACCACTTTCGGAAGCAGATTCTTCGTTTGCTGTCACGTATCTAAAGTCGCAACGTAATTGGTTTTTTTACGATTTGAATATGCTGCGCTACATCCCATTATTCCTCACCAAGACGGATCTCGTTTGGTTATCACAGAACATTTTCAGTCGTGCATCTACATATATCACTGTACTGAATAACGCTGATTTGGTAACCAACATCGTCTTGAATGTGGCAACAGCACTCATTGCTTCAGCTCGTGAATATGACGAAGCGGAAGATCTCTTGGCACGCTCCCACCGGAATAATGTCTTGCAAGATAAGCTTGAGTTTTCTGCACATCGCAAGGTGCTGGAAGCCGCTCTAGTATTTCATCAAGGTGATCCAACAACTGCAAACAAAATGCATGCACAGATTCTTGATGCCCTGGAAGTTCTCAGTGCCGGATGGAATATCCAGCAGGTCGAAACCATGTGGCCATTTTTGACGAAAACAAATTGATTTCTCGCATCTATCATTCTTCCCATTTGCAAATTCAGAATAACATGGATGTTTTCACTTTGGAACCGTTTCCGCGCAAATGCGTGAGCAACAATTTTGTTGTTTGGTAAAACATACTATACGTACGAATTTCCCACTTCGTTCAATTATTTCAACGTGCATTCATGTGTGCGGTTAGACCAAACCTTTTGTTTAGTCGAACCGCATTTTTAATTCTACGTTGCTAGCCCCGCCGCCAAGCATATTTCTTGTACTACCGCCAATTGCGACTATGATAAGCCCCAGAAATGAGTAAGGGGGTATCAACGATGGCTGATACGATTAATGCAGGGATCGCGGTATTGCGGACCTTGGAGAGCTGGCATGTGGACCATATCTACGGCATTCCCGGCGGGACATTCAACAATATGATGTACGCCCTGGATGCGGAAAAGGAACGGATCCGCTATATTCATGTGCGTCACGAAGAGGTTGGCGCGCTGGCGGCGGTGGCTGATGGCAAGCTGACTGGGCATATCGGTGTGGCCTTTGGCTCTGCCGGGCCGGGGGCGACGCATCTGTTCCAAGGTGCTTACGATGCCAAGATGGATAAGGTACCGACGCTATTCCTGGTGGGCCAGGTGGAGCAACGATTTATGAACTTTGATTTCTTCCAGGAACTCAATGAGGATCCGCTGTTCCAAGACGCGGCCGTGTATGCCCGGACGGTGACCACGGCAGCGGGGCTGCCCCATATCGTGGACGAAGCGATTCGCCGGGCTTTCGCGGCCCATGGGCCGGCGGTCGTGGTGATTCCTAACGATCTGCCGGGGGAAGAGATTCCTGCCAACGGCTATTACAGCGCCGCGGCAAACTTTGCCCGGCCGGAACTGGCCGCCGGCAGCGATGAGCAGGTGGACGCGGCCTTAGCCCTGATCCAAGCGGCGAAGAAGCCGGTCATGTACGTGGGCCAAGGGACCATCGGTGCGGCAAGCACCGTTGAGGCGGTATCAGAAAAACTGCAATTGCCGGTGATCACCACCGCCCTGGGCAAGGAGATCATTCCTTATGAATTCCCAGCGCTGCTGGGATCAGCGGCCCGGGTGGCGTCAAAACCGGCGAATGAAGCGTTGCGGGAAGCCGACTTGATCATGTTTGTCGGGTCCAATTACCCCTTCGCCGAAGTGATGTTCAATCCGGCGGCCAAGTTCATTCAGATCGACAGCGACCCGAAGATGCTGGGCAAACGGCACCACGCCGATGTCGCCATTTTGGCCGACGCTAAGCAGACCTTGCAGAAACTGCTGGACCGCAGTACCGCCACGGCTCCCACTGGCTGGTACGCGGCAAACAAGGATAATGTCGCCAATTGGCATCAATACAACGATCACATGATGAACCGCACCGAAGGCCGGCTGCGCTTTGAACCGGCCTTCAAGCAGATCAATCGAATTGCCAAGGACGACGCTATTTTCTCCATCGATGTCGGTGATGTCACCCAGAATTCGGTACGCCTGTTGAAAGTGAACGGCAAGCAGCCGTGGATCACCTCCGGGCTGTTCGCCACCATGGGCGTGGGTCTGCCGGGGGCCATTGCTGCCCAGCTCAGCTATCCGGACCGGCAGGTCTTCAACCTGGCCGGGGACGGGGCGGCTGCCATGGTCATGCAGGACTTGAACACCGAAGTCCGCTACCGCTTGCCGATCATCAACGTCGTCTTTTCGAATAATGCCCTGGGGTATATCGAGGACGAACAGGAAGACGACGGCCGGGAATGGTTCGGGATTGATATGCCGGGCCTGAATTTCGCCGAAATTGCTGACGGCCAAGGGATGACCGGGATCACTGTGACGAAGGTTGAGGACCTGGTACCGGCCTTTGACCGGGCTTTGGCGGTGACGGCCAGTGGCGAACCGGTGCTGATCGACGTCAAGATCACCAACGAGCGGCCGATCCCCGTTGAGCATTTGCAGCTTGATCCGGCCCGCTTCGACGCAGCGACGATCGCGGCGTTCAAGAAGCGTTACTACGGTGAGGATCTGATCCCGCTCAGTGCCTTTGAAGCGAAACACCCAAACGCTTAACCTAAAAAAACGATTCAATTCAGCACTGGCAGCAGCGCCTGAATTGGATCGTTTTTCGTTACTTCAGTTTGACCTGAGCTGCGGATGGAATGTTGCGCCAGGCGACTTCTGCCCATTGGCGTACATTCTGCCCCTTAGTCGTGATTGCCAAATAATGATTCGGCTTAATTTTCTTGCCAAACGCCGTGTAGCGAATCGTCCGGGCTTGGCCTTGAGCATTATAGCTGACTGTGTCATAGGCATAGTCCATACTATTACCGGTACTGTCTTTGTATCGCTGGGCATACCGGCTCGTCGTCTGCACATAAACCGTCTCCTGGGTGACAAACGGGTTTAACAGATCGATCACCTGCGCCGTCGTACTGGTTTGATCCTTTGTCCAAAATTTCAAACCAAAGCCGACCCCGGCCACCAGCAGCACGAAAACCCCAATCCCAATTAAAACCTTGCGCATGGATACCGCCCCTTTCTTCCCTTCTATCATAGGCAAGAAAGCGTGCGCCTCCGCGAACAAGTTTGTAAGTCAATCTCCGCCTAACGACTGATGGCGGCCAATACCCCAGCTACACTGCCGGCATACATGGCGCCAAACTTGTTTAAATGGACCATTAAATAATACAGCCGATAGACCTGGATCCGCTCTTCATACCCGGACGCCAGCGGGTAAGTCGCCTGGTAGCCTTGGTAAAAGCGCTCGTTGAAGCCGCCAAAGACTGTGGTCACGCCGATATCCAGCTCCCGGTCGCCAAACAGCGCCAAGGGGTCGATCAGCACCGGCTGGCCCTGGGCGTCAAACATGTAGTTGCCGCCCCACAAATCGCCGTGGAGCAGGGACGGGGCCGGTGGATTTTTTTCAAATTCATCCCGCAGCCGGGCACACAACCGGTCAAAGGGCGTTTGCCAGGCCGTATCCCACAGCCCTTTCTTCTTAATGGCGGTCGCTAACCCCACTAAGCGGCGATCCACGAACAGCTCGGCCCAGCTCTTCGTCCAAGCATTGCTGAAGGCGATCGCGGTACCTTTGTACGGATAATCAAAGCCGTATTCTCCATTGGGACTCTGGAATTGATGGAGCTTGGCCACCATTTGGCCCAACGCGTACTGGTCGCCGCTGCCGCTGGCAACATAGCTGAGGATCAAATAAGCATCCCCGTTGATCTGGTCGTTGGCGATCACCCGCGGGGCGTTGATGCCGGCCTGCGCAAACAGCTTCAGGCCAGCAATTTCGCCGGCGTAGAAATCCTTGGTCTGACCAGGCTGCACCAGTAAGAAAACTGTCCCCTGGGAGGTGGTCAGCCGAAACGCGGCATTCACATCGCCGCCGCCCACTGGGATAGCTTCTGTGACGGTTACGGGCAGCTGGGCCAGCCAGTTTTGAGTTAATTGCATGTAATCGGCTCCTTTCTGCAAAGCACTGTTCAAGCTTAGTGTACCATGCCGCTGGCATTCACCGTTTGTATAACAGTTGCTAGTGCTGTTTTGCACGTAATATAAGCATTTTTAGCCCTTGACGAATACAGTTTGAAGCGTAAAATGATACACATTCACCAACCTGTGTATCACCTATAAGAAAGAGGGATTCTTCAGTGTCTGATACGTCTTACCGCGGCGCCGACGCCATCGTCGACAGCCTGATCAACCATGATGTCCAATACGTATTCGGTTTGCCCGGCGCCAAAGTGGACCGGGTCTTCGAAGTCCTGGCCCACAGCGATCTGCCTAAGAAACCGCAGCTGATCGTGACCCGCCACGAACAAAACGCGGCCTTCATCGCCGCTGGTATCGGCCGGATCACCGGCAAGCCTGGCGTCGTGTTAACGACCTCCGGCCCAGGGGCCAGCAACCTGGCCACTGGCTTAGTCACGGCTACCGCTGAGGGCGACCCGGTGCTGGCCATTTCTGGCCAAGTGCCCCGGGCTGACCTGCTCCGGCTGACCCACCAAAGTATCCGTTCCGCCGCTTTGATGGAACCGATCACGAAGTATTCCGTGGAAGTGCAAGAACCGGAAAACATTTCTGAAGTACTGGCCAATGCTTATCAGGCTGCGGAATCCTCCAAGCAGGGCGCCAGTTTCGTCAGTGTCCCCATGGATGTCGTCAATGCCCCCGTCAAGAGCAAGGTGATCAAGCCCTTGATCCCGCCCACGCTGGGGCCGGCCTCCCCGGCTGAAACCACCCTGCTGGCCCAAGAGATCAAAGCAGCCAAGCTGCCCGTCTTACTTCTGGGCATGCGGGCATCGTCGCCGGAAGTGACTGCGGCCATCCGCAATATTCTGGCCGTTTCTGACCTGCCCGTCGTGGAAACCTTCCAGGGCGCTGGCATTATTTCCCACGACTTGGAGAAGAACTTCTTCGGCCGCGTCGGTCTTTTCCGCAACCAGCCCGGCGATATGCTGCTGAAGCACGCCGATCTGGTAATCACCATCGGGTACGATCCGATCGAATACGAACCCCGGAACTGGAACGCTGAGAGCGACGCCCGGATCATCGCCATTGATGATTCCGCCGCCCAAATCGACCACAATTTCCAGCCGGAGAAGGAATTGGTTGGCGATATCGCCCAGACACTGGATTTCTTGCTGCCGTATCTGCGCGGGTACCAAGTCGCCGACAGTTCGAAGACGTACTTAGCTGAATTGCAAGACAAACTGCAATCCAGAGACGTGCCGCCGGCCGCGAAGCCTGGTCAAAAAATGTCCCACCCGCTGGCCATCGTTCAAGCCTTGCAGCAGCATGTCACCGATGATATGACCGTCACCGTCGATGTGGGCTCCCACTACATCTGGATGGCCCGCCACTTCCGCAGTTACGAACCCCGCCATCTGCTGTTCTCCAACGGCATGCAGACACTGGGTGTGGCCCTGCCCTGGGCGATCGCGGCGTCGCTGGTACGGCCGGATACCCAGATTGTTTCCGTCGCCGGGGACGGCGGCTTCCTCTTCTCTGGTCAAGAATTGGAAACAGCAGTCCGCTTGGGGGCCAACATCGTCCAATTGATTTGGAACGACGGCGGCCACTACGACATGGTCAAATTCCAGGAAGAACTGAAATACGGCCAAGCTGCCGGTACGGATTTTGGGCCGGTTGATTTCGTCCAATACGCCGAGAGCTTCGGCGCTACCGGCCTGCGGGTGAATAAACCCGAAGAGCTGGATGATGTTCTGACCAAGGCGTTCCACACGAAAGGCGTAGTCCTCGTGGACATCCCGGTGGATTACAGCGATAATAAGGCATTGGGTGAATCTCTGTTACCGGACCAACTGTAATTGTGATTTAGGAGATTGTGACAAAGCTTCTTTCTCCGTACGCCGTGCCAATGCTCCGCAACCTCCGGCAAAATTGGGCTGGAACGTGGTGACGGCGCTTTGAGCCCGCAAAAATCGCGGTCTCAAAGTCGCCTAACCACATCAGCGGCAAAGCCGCTGCGTGGTTTCCACCACTGAGCCCATTTTGCCTCCGGTTGCTACGCATTGGCACTCGGTATACACGAGACTCAAGCTTGCCTCAATCTCTTTTTAATGCCCGTCGATTTTGGAAAGGATGGCTGAATAATGGCAAAAGAAGATGTATTGTATCAACACGGTACCCTGGCGCTGCTGGTGCCGGGCTTGTACGACGGCACCATGAGTGTCGCCGATCTCTTGACCCACGGAGATACCGGTATCGGTACGGCCGATGGCTTAGATGGGGAAATGGTGATCTTAGAAGGCAAAGCGTATCAAATTTCCGGCGCCGGCACCGTCCGGGAAATGGCTCCGGATGAGCTGACCCCCTTCGCCAACGTACATTTCGACGACCCGACCAATGATTATGACCGGGAAAATATGACCAGTGAGGCGCTGGAACAGGAAATCTTCAAGGCCCACACCTTCGCTAATCAATTCTTCGCGTTCAAGATCCACGGCACTTTCGGCCACGTCCAGACCCGGGCGATCGATAAGCAAAAGAAGCCCTACCCGCCCCTGGCCGAGGCGGCGAAGAGCCAGCACGTTTTTGAAAAGGACAACGTCACCGGCACCCTGATCGGCTATTATTCTCCAGATCTGTACCAAGGAACGACCAGCGCCGGTTTCCACGTGCACTTTCTGGACGACGACCGCACCTTCGGCGGCCACATTCTGGCCTATAATTTGACCAGCGGTAAGGTCTCCTTGCAGACATTCTCGGACTTCAACCTGCATCTGCCGGTGCACGACTCCCACTTTGTGCAAGCCGACCTCAACGATCCCGAACTGGACAGCCAAATCAAAGCAGCTGAACACTGATTTTCTGAAAACATCGCCACTGGGCGGTGTTTTTTTCTTGACCGCGTGCTATCTTATAATATAAAAGGAAGTGAATATTATGCCCATGTCTTCTCGCTTCATGGCCTGGCTGATGCTGGCGCTGAACATCATCTTGATCGGTCTGGTGGCCACCATGCACAATATGGCCGCGATGTGGCTGATGGCGATCATCATGACGCTGGATTCCATTGTCAGTCTGGCCGCTTTGTACCACCGACCGCAGAACCGCTAAGCCGGTTCTGCCTATTGCACTACCCTGCTGATTACCGATAAAATGGAGAGTTAATTCATTATCATAATTGGAGGGTATCGCATGGAATATCTCAAACTGCTCGGGATCGTCATCATCGTCCTGGGCTTTGCTTTTAAATGGGACACCGTGGCGGTGGTAGTGATTGCCGCTCTGGCCACGGGTCTCCTGGCCGGCATGGACATTCCCACTTTACTGACCACTTTAGGCCAGAGTTTCGTCCAGAACCGGGTCGTCTCGCTATTCTTTCTGACCTTGCCAATGATTGGCCTGGTCGAAAGCCACGGTTTGAAGGAAGTCGCCGTCAACGGGATTCAAAAAATGAAATCATTGACCGCCAGCCGTATTCTGAATCTGTATTTAATCGTGCGGGAATTGGGCGGTGTCTTTGGTATCTCGTTGTCCGGTCAGGTGCAATTCGTCCGCCCGCTGATCACGCCGATGGTCACCGCGGCGGCCGAGGTGAAACGGCCGCTGACGGAGAAGGACCTGGATGAGATCAAGGGCCGTTCCGCTGCCGTGGATAACTTCGGTAATTTCTTTGCCCAGAACTTGTTCGTCGCTTCCGGCGGTGTCTTGCTCATCGTCAGCACGATGACGTCGCTCAAGCACCCCGTCACCGGCACGCAAATCGTGCTGTATACCATCCCGGTGGCGGTGGTTACCTTGGTGACCGTCGCGCTGTACAATATTTGGTTTGACCGCCGCTTCAACGACACCAAGGAGGGTAACTGATGGCCCAATTCGGCAACATTCTGCTCACGGTAATGTACTGTCTCATCGGCTTTCTCCTGGCTATCGCCGGCATTGAGTCCATCAAAGCCAAGGACAACCCAGCGCATATCGGCACCGGCCTCTTCTGGCTGCTGCTGGCGGTCATCTTTGCCTTCGGCACGGTCATCCCCTATGCCGTGACCGGCGGGATCATCGTCGTCATCGGGATCTTAGCATTATTCAAGCAGATTCAGGTGGGTAAAATTGCCCCAGTGGACCCGAAATACGCGGCCACGGCGGCCAAACGCATCGGCGGCTGGGTCTTTTTTCCCAGCGTCGTGCTGGCCATCGTCTCCATCGCCATTGCTCAGGTCAAAAGTCTCGGACCGCAGGCAGGCCAGGTCGGCATCGGCATCGGCGCGGCGGTGTCCTTGATCGTCGCCATTCTGCTGACCCATGCCCCGGCGAAGCTGATCTACCAGGATAGCCAGCGCATGGTCCGCTCAGTGGGCTCGGCCGGCATCTTGCCGCAACTGCTGGCGACGCTGGGCGCTGTTTTCACTGCCGCCGGCGTAGGCACACTGACCGCGAAGCTGATCGCCAATGTCTTTCCCGCCGGGAATCATTTGCTGGGTGTTATCCTGTACTGTGTCGCCATGGCCGTGTTCACCATCATCATGGGCAACGCCTTTGCAGCATTTGCCGTGATCACGGCCGCCATCGGCATTCCCTTCGTGGTCGCCCAAGGCGCCAATCCCGCGGTGGTCGCCGCGATCGGCATGACTGCCGGTTACTGCGGCACGCTGCTGACGCCCATGGCCGCGAACTTCAATTCGCTGCCGGTGGCATTACTAGAAATGCATGATAAGATGGGAGTCATCAAGCAGCAGGCCCCCATCGCGGTGTTCTTACTGCTGGTGCAAATTGTCTTGATGTACGTATTAGCCTTCTAGAATAAGCAAAGGAGTCGATTTTTTATGAAAATTCTTGTGACCGGATTCGATCCATTCGGCGACGACAAAATCAATCCCGCTATTGAAGCCGTGAAGCGGCTGCCGGACGAAATCGCCGGAGCGGAAATCATTAAGTTGGAAATCCCCACGAAGTTCAACGTATCCGCCCAGGTGGTCCACGACGCCATTGCCGCTGAACACCCGGACTATGTGCTGAGCATCGGTCAAGCCGGCGGGCGCTTCGCCCTGACCCCAGAACGGGTCGCCATCAACCTGGATGACGGCCGGATCGCCGATAACGCTGGCTACCAGCCGCTGAACCACACGATCCACGCCGACGGCCAGACGGCGTATTTCGCCCAATTGCCGATCAAGGCCATGGCGAAAGCCATTCGCGAGGCCGGAATTCCCAGTGCTGTTTCCAACACTGCCGGCACGTATGTCTGCAACCACATCATGTACCAGGTGCAGTATATGCGGGATAAGGAGTTCCCAGAAATTAAGGCGGGATTCATGCATATTCCGTTTTTGCCGGACCAAGTCGTGAACCGGCCGGATACACCGAGCTTGTCCTTGGCGGATGATGTGAAGGGGATTACGGCGGCCATTGGGGCGATCGTGGCCCGGGATGGCAAGGGTGATATTGAGACGATTGAAGGGGCGATTGCCTAGGAATGCTGGCCCGTGCCAATGCTACGCAACCTCCGGCGGAATTGGGCTGGCGATGCGTAGCTAGCCATGACGGCGTTTTGAGCCCGCAAAAACCGCGGTCTCAAAATTGCCTAACCACATCGGCGGCAAAGCCGCCGTGTTGTTCCCATGGCTGAGCCCATTCCGCCTCCGGTTGCTCCGCATTGGCACTCAGCTCGTTGAATCTCTATCTCTCCCATATGATTACAAAGACGCCGCACAGGTCCTGAATTCAGGATCTGCGCGGCGCCTCTTTGGTTACCAAATATTAATCACTGATTATCTTGATTTTCCCCACCGCAATCGGCAGCGTCGTGTTGGCGGTGTGGCCGGCGACGGCGCCTTGGACAGTGTCGGGGAGTTTGAAATCATCGGGTACACCGTGAACGTAAATAACCCGTTTGTCCAACTGCAAGTCACGATCGTGGAAGACCTTCTCGAAACTATTGCGCAAGACCCCCAGCGGAATGATCTTTTGATAAATGAAATCACCCTGGGCATCGGCTACTGGATATGTATCCTCAGGCACCCGCATGTGTTCCGGGCTGGCATTGAAAGGTACCATCGTGGTCCCGGACACAGACTCAGTCTCAACGAGGTCCACATAGCCGTCACCGTTGGCATCCTGGGCTGCGGTAGCCGGCGCGGCGTCCCGGCCATCGGGAAAACCGTGGAAGTGCAGCCAGTGCTGACTATTTGCCGGCGTGCCGGTCATGTTGATCGTGACCACCATTTCGTCTCCCTGCACCTCAAACCGGGCCCGACCCTTCGCTGCCGTGCCGATCTTGTCCGCATTCAACGGGGTGATTTCTGCCTCATACACCGTCTTCTTTTCAGCCATTACAAATTGATCCCCTTTCGTCTTAACGAATTAACGCTTAAGCTTACAATAGACCATTATCTGAGAGAAATGCAAACAAAATCAACAACTGGGGAAAGAATGTTCGCTCAGTGGCTTATTGCAACCAGGTCTGGGCGTCAAAGTGGGAGAAATCAACCGGACCGGTCCTGGTGGTATGCGCCAAATAGCCAGCAGAGAACGTCTGTTTTGCCACCACCGCCAGGGTGGCCGTGGCGGCGATATCTACGCCGGCCCCGACGCCCGCGCCAAGGAGCGGTACCAGTTTAGAAAAATGCACCAGTCCGTGCTCGCCGGCCACGGCGAAGAGCTTGCGACCGACCAACTGGTTGATCCGTTGCAAGGTAGCGGCTGAGACCCGTTCACCCAAGCGGCCGGTCCAAGCGATCCCCGCTTTCTTCAAATAATCTTCCGCCGCGTTACCGGTCAACGTGATCAAGGTCATGGTCTTGACCCGATCATCATTCAAGTCGTACCCGCGCAGCGCGGCAATCACCGTGACCATGCGCAAGTGCATGTAGAGGGTGTTGGCCACCTCAGCGGGGATCGCCACCGGCAGGGTCGCGAGGCCGCCCAGCCCGGTGAGAAAGCTGACGGTCCCCACTCGGCGGCGGGCGTAGCGCAGAAATTCCTGAATGGCCGCCTCCGGATCACCGCCAGCGCGCGCCAAATACGTTGCGGCCAGTTGGGGCACTGGTTCGCCCTTACCCGCACCTTTGACCGCCCGGTGATAGCTCCAATCCAATACGCGTTGCGCTGCTGTACTCGTTAATGCCATACGCCGCGGACCTTCTTTCTGGTTTTCTTCTATTATCGAAGAAAAATCAGCCGGGAGCCACGGTCATCAGGCGGAGCCGGCGTCGGGCGGAAGAAGGAAATTAACGCGCCGCATCCCGCCGATAGCGGATGTATTGAGGCACGTACAGGGTGACGGACACCACCGCAGTGACCGCGGAGGCGATAAACAGGGTCGTCACCAGCGGGCTGGGCAGTTGCGGGAAGAGCAGGACCAGCACAGCGGTGACGTAAAACAAGGCCGTGGCCACTTTGCCCCACATGGCCGCGCCCGGCAGTTTGACCCCCAGGTACATGAGCAGCCCAGCGCCCGCCAGCATGACCGCTTCTTTGCCCAGCAGGATCCAGAAGATCCAACGATATTGAGGTAAATGGATAAAGAATACGATGATCACGCTGATTTGGGTCAGCTTATCGGCCAGCGGGTCCAGGACCTTGCCCACTTGGGAGATCCAGTTGTTCCGCCGAGCAAGATAACCGTCCAGCAGATCGGTCAAACTGATGATGGTGATCAAGATCCCCGCCGGCAGGAATTGACCCTGTAAAGCAAAGTAAAGAAATACCGGCAGGAGAATCAGGCGCAAACTCGATAGAATATTCGGTATATGGCGCATCACAGCCGCCCCCTTTCTTTTCCATTATGGCAGATGAGACCGGTAACAGAACAGCTTTTTGGGCAGCAAATGACGATTGCCCACAATTCCTTGACGCGTGCGTGGTTATAATGGGGGTGGAGTAAGAAAGGAAGCTTTCTGAATGGCTAATGTGTTGATTTTAGGAGCCCATGGGCATATTGCCCAGCTGGCAGAAAAGCAGTTATTGAAGGAAACGACGCATCATTTGACGTTGTTTCTGCGCAACGCCAAACGACTGACAATTACCCAGCCGGACCGGGAGACTGTGATCGACGGAGATGCCGCTAATACCGCTGACCTGGCGAAAGCCTTGAAAGGCATCGACATTGTATATGCCAATTTAGCCGGCAGCAACATCGAGGCCCAAGCCAAAGCCGTGGTGGCGGCAATGGATCAGGCTGGCGTTAAGCGCCTAATTTGGATCTCCACCCTGGGTATCTACGATGAAGTGCCCGGCGCGTTCGGCCAATGGAACCACCAGATGCTGGACGGTGGTTATCTGGAAACTTATGCCGCCGCGGCCAAAGTGATCGAAAACTCAAATCTGGCCTATACCATCATTCGGCCGGCCTGGTTGTCGAATAAAGACGTGGTCAGCTACGAAACCACAGAGAAAGGCGAACCATTCAAGGGCACCGAAGTCTCCCGGAAGAGTATTGCCGACCTCGTGGTGAAACTGATCAACGATCCCAGTCAAGCGGTCGGCCACTCTCTGGGTGTGAACCAGCCCCATACAGATGGACCGAAACCGTCTTTCTATTAATTTCTCACTAAAACCCCGCGATTCTTGTGCTAAGATGAGACTATCCACAGGAATCGAGGGGTTTTTATGTCAGCCAATCAATTACGTCAGCGGCAAGATGTGCCAGAGGAACAAACCTGGCGGCTAGAGGATATTTTCCCCACCACGGCCGCATTCAACGCCGCGTGCAATGACCTGATCAGTCGAGGCCAAGCCATCGGCCAGCAGCAGGCGGTCCTCTTAAGCGATGGGGCGACGCTGTATACCGTGCTGACGGCCTACTTCCAGGTGGAAGCCCTGGCCGATCGGATCTTTAGTTACGGCGAGCATCTGTACAACAGCGACATGACCGCCGCGGCGGGTCAGGCGGCTTATGCCCAAGCCCAGCAGACCATCACGGCCTTCAACACCGCGACGGCTTTCGTGACCGCGACCCTGCCCCAGATCACACCCGCCCAATTAACGGCCTTCTACGCCGCCAAACCGCAACTCGAAGACTACGCCTTCATCTTTGCCCAGGCGGAAAAACGTGCACCGCATATTCTCACTGCGGCGGAAGAAACCCTGCTGTCCGCGTTGGGCCAGTCCTTCAGGGCGCCGGAAACGATCTACAACAAGCTGAACGACGCCGATATCGATTTCGGTACCATGAAAGATCCCCACGGCAACACGATTCCGCTGAGTAAAGAAAAAATCTACCAGCTGTATCAGTCCCCGGACCGGGCAATCCGCAAGACCGCGGCGGAAAAGTTCTCAGCCGCGTATGCAAAATCGCAGTATGCCTTCGCCGAAGCTTTGCAGCAGCATGTCCACACGCAAAATACACTCGCCCATGTGCGCCACTACCCGTCGGCCCGAGCGATGGACCTGACCGAAGAGTTCATCCCGGAGTCGGTGTTCACCAATCTGGTGGACACGGTCCACGAATTTCTGCCCAGCGCCCATAAATACTTCGCCCTGCGCAAACAAGTCCTGGCTTTGGACCCGCTCTACACCTACGACTTGTCTGTGCCGCTGGTGGGCGAAGCGCCGCTGAAGCCCACCTTTGCCCAAGCCCAAGAGTGGGCGCTGGCCGCATTAGCCCCGCTGGGGGAAGACTACCTGAATCACCTGCGGGAAGAATTCAACAACCGCTGGATCGACCGGGCCGAGAACGCCGGAAAATTATCCGGCGGCTACGAAGAAGATGTCTTCGGTGTCCATCCCTACGTCCTGCTCAATTGGAGCAACACCTACCGCGCCGCCAGCACCCTGGCCCACGAATCCGGCCATGCCATGCAAAGTGTCTACGCTGATGCCAGCCAGCCCTATTGGTATTCCCAATATTCAATGTTCATTGCCGAAATTGCGTCGACTTGCAACGAGTCGCTGCTCAACCACTACATGCGCACCCAATATCAGGACAACGCTAAAGTAAAGGCCTACCTGCTGACCGAATCCGTCGAAGATCTGCTGAACACCATTTTCAACCAGACAAAATACGCCGAGTTTGAGCACTTCATGTACACCACCGACGCCGCCGGCGAGTCCTTGACCCCGGAGACGCTGACGGATAAAACAGCTGCCTTGGATGCCCAATACGACGGCCCGGACGTGGCCCCGAATCCTTGGCCCAATGTCAGCTGGGCGCGGATCCCCCACTACTACATGAATTACTATCTGTATCAATACGCCACGTCTAAGGCTGTAGCCAACACATTGGCCCAGCGCATGCTCACCGATCCGGCCACCGCTGTGCCGCAATACAAGGCCTTTCTGTCTGCCGGGGCCAGTGATTATCCCATCGAAATCGTGAAGAAAGCCGGCATTGACATGACTAAGCCCGACTACATCCGGGAAACGCTGCAAGTCTTTGACCAGCAGGTTGATGAATTAGCCGATTTATTGACGAAATAGGGGCAAAAATGCCGCCGGAAATGGGCCGTTAAGCCCGCTCTGGCGGCATCTTCGTATTCCACGCATAAAGTGTTACCATTTACGCCCATTTATCGTCACAAATTGTTCACACTTAGCCCGTAGTATATAAAATGTCAACAGGAACGAAACATCCTCCCCAGAAGTGAACTTCCTGACATACACTGACAATCAACTTTTTTCTTCATGATTTTTCTTCTCCCCATTTACACCACCACGGCCTCCCCCCGTAGGTGGTGTTTTTTTGTCAGAGGGCGAAACCGACCGTTTAAGCGGAGGCCGCCCCCCTACCGCGACGGCTTCCGGGCCATCACCAAAAACCGATCCTCCTTCGTCACAATCCGCCGATGGGTCTCAATCAGCCCTTGCAGCACAAACAGCTGGTCCTTGGCCTGAGCGACGGAGAATCCCGGGAATTCCCACGGGATAATGCTGGCGTAGTACACCACCGCGCCCACATCGAAGAACGTCATCGTCGGGTGAGCAGTGTCGGCTTGGATGATTTCCATGCCGGCATGATCAAAGTCAGCAACAGTGTGGAGCATCGTATTATCCGGAAAAGCCGGCGTGTAATCCGGTACCAGGAACCGGGACAGGGCAAAGTTATTGGTCGCCCCGACCTGCTCCGTGATAAAGAGGCCGCCCGGTTTGAGCTTGCTGAAGATGAGATCCGCGTCGAAGGCGGCGTGACTGTTCAAAATAATATCCTGGGACGCATCCGGCACCGGGAGTTGCGCCGGTTCATCCTTAGGTACTGCATAAACTGCGACTCCGCGTTGCGCCAAGGTGCCTTCCAGCAGTTTCACGTTGGGTTCCCAAGCTTCCGTGACGCTGGTCAGCGCCGGATCATGGTGGAAACTCCGCAGTAATTCACCGCCGCCAGTACCCATGTCCAATAAGTGGTCATTACGCCGCAAATGGTCCCGCACAATTTTCTTGTAGTGCCACGGCAGCGGGTCGTTATACCAGCGGCCAGCCAGCCGGGAAAAATCCCAACCGGAGATCCCGGCCTTTTCTTCCTTCTGCCATTGGGTCAATAGTGCGTCTTTATCCATTGAAAACGCCCCTTTCGTCTAGTTCCAGTATACGTCACCACATTCCGTCATGAATGTTTTACTTGGGGAACAAAATTCGGTCATCATTTGGTCACACCTGTTCCGTAGTATATAAATTGTCAACAGGAACAACCGCCCTCCCCGGTAACCTGTGACAGCCAACAACCGACAACAAACCAGACTAACCAACTTTTTCTTCATGATGATTTTCTCTACAACAACCTCGCAACCGCTGTCCTCCTCCCCAGGCAGCGGTTTTCTTGTATATCAAAGCAGGCCTCTCTTCGCCAAAGGGGCCCATGTTTTTTAGTACTTGTGGCGGTTTGTGCTGCTTCCAACAAGGCACGACGGCTCGCCTGACCAAGACGCTGGATATTCAGTCATCAAGTTCTCCCCCACGTGGTGTTAAATTCCGGGAAATATCGTCGTCATCATCGATAAACTCTCCAGGTTTAGCGTTCGCAAAGAAGTCCTTAATCTTCGGAATCAACACAAAAGAGCCATTTGCTTCGTGAGAAATATAGAACTCTTGTCCCTCCTGGACACCATACTTGTTGGGAAGCGTGACAACTAGTGCGTTCCCTTGTTTTCTTGCCCTTACCGTTTCCATTGCTGTCACCTATCCTTCTTGATGGACTAATCATACTATAAGCCTTCTACGGATGAGCTATTGAATCCTCCAAAGCCCCATCCGCCTGTTAATCCCTATGCTTTTCGCCGAGCCACTGGTAGACTAAGAGTAATAGGTAACAATCAAGGGGGAGCATCGCTATTATGTCATTTATTCTAAGCTGTGAATCCACCGCGGACCTGAGTCAGGAGCACTTCGACGCCCGCGGCATCCATTATGTCCCATTCCACTTTGCCATCAACGGCAAACAATATCTGGACGATCTGGGCCAATCGATCCCATTCGATCAGTTTTATGCCGAAATGGCCAACGGGGCGAAAACTGAGACGTCCCAGGTCAACGTGGATGAATTTATCCAATACTTCACCCCGTTTTTGGAAGCCGGTCAGGATATTCTCCACGTGTCGTTATCCAGCGGCTTATCCGGGGTTTCTAATTCCGCCATGGTGGCTAAAAAACAGCTGGATGCCAAATATCCCGACCGCAAGATCGAGATCGTTGATTCCCTGGCGGCATCGTCCGGTTACGGCCTGCTGATGGACAAGCTCGCCGACCTGCGGGATGCCGGCCAAACCATTGATGATGTCCAGGGTTGGGCTGAGGCTAACAAGTTGCGTGTTCACCACTGGTTCATTTCCACCGATCTCAGCTACTATGTCCGGCTGGGCCGGTTGTCCAAGGTCTCCGGCTGGTTCGGCACCCAGTTCCACATCGTACCGCTGCTGGATATGGACGCCACAGGCCATCTGACGCCGCGGAAGAAATTGCGGGGGAAGAAAATGGCCGAGAAGGCGCTGGTGGACCAAATGGCGGACCATGCTGAAAAGGGCTTGGCTTACGATGGTAAATGCTATATTTCTCAGTCCGCCTTTTACGATGACGCCAAAAACGTCGCCGACATGATTGAGGACCGCTTCAAGCAGCTGAACGGGCCGGTAGAAATCAACCACATTGGTACGACGATCGGGTCGCATACCGGCCCGGGGACCATTGCCTTGTTCTTCTGGGGTGACAAACGGGAATAGGTCTGAGGTGACTGAAAGGATTATTAACAGTTGCCAAATATGGTATTGTTCTAGTCTATTCGATGTCAAACGACGTCGCTGTGAGTAGGGTGGTCAATCAATAGTCTTCAGTATTTGATACTTTTCTGTTAGCCCACAACAGCGAACACTGTCTTACGGGGGAAATCTCTGCGTTTCCGCGGATGATTAAAGCGTTGTCGATTGGTGGTTGCTCTGATAAAATGGATTTATCAGGAACATACGTTTCCCACTGCTATTGACGACACAGAACAGCTGATTAGGAGGACAGAGCCCATGACCCGCAGTTATAAGACTAAACTCCACGTGGCCAATGATGCCCAGAATGATTTTTTGGTCCTATGCATGGCTGTTAAACGTAAACTGTACAATCTTTATCGCAGCGTGCAGTTTGGCTTGCTGGAAACGCGCAAGCGGCTTTATCCAGACTACGACGCTTTCAAAGAACTGCCTAAAGAAACACGGAACCAGTTTTATATCTCTGCGGCGGAGTTTGAGAAGGTGTTCAACCACGTTATCCGGGTCAGCGGTTCCTATCCGGCCTGGTGGGATCAAGCCCCGCAGAAGACTCGGAAGCAGGCTTTTCGCGATGCTGAACGGGCTTTCCAGAACTATTTCAAAGGCTTAGCAGAAGAGCCGCGCTTCAAGGGCTATCACGCCCGCCAAGTGGCTTACTTCAGCGGTTCAATCCGCGTTCAGCGCGACCGCATTAGATTACCGCTGATTGGTTGGCTGCGGCTTTCTGAATTTGGTTATTTGCCCACTGATGATCGGCTTCAGAAAACTGGATATCACATCACTGGTTGCTGGGTCAGCCGCTGGGCGAATGATTATTGGGTGGTGGTGGCTACCGATGAGCCGGCACCAACACGGCCGGTCTCTTACGCGGATACCAAGTTAGGCCTGGGCATTGATCTAGGTATCAAAGATATGGCTATTTTGAATACCGGCAAAAAGTTCATCAACATCTCTAAAACGTCCTATTACTACCACGTGGAAAAGATGAAGAAACGCTGGCAAGCCCGGTTAGCCCGGCGCAAAATTGCGGCCGAAAAGAGTTTTGCCAAGAATCACCCGCATCAAAAGGCTGACTATCTGACCAGTCGAGGTATCGAGGAAGCTCGGTTCTATCTGGCCCGCTGGTCAGCCAAACTGGCAAAGATCAACAAAGAAACGGTGCGGCAGGCCATTGCTCAAATTGTTAAGCTCAAACCGCCGCACATCACCGTGGAAAAACTCAACATCAAGGGGATGAAGGCCAATCCCAAGCTGGCGCCCAGTATCCAAAAACTGGGACTGTCTTACTTCAAGACCTGGCTCACGTGGCAGTGTCAAAAGCATGGCATTGAATTGCGCGAAGTCAGCACCTGGTATCCCAGCACAAAGTTATGCAGCACCTGCGGCACTTACAATCGAGCTCAATTCCACGGTACGATGGCGGATCTGGCCGTCCGCCAATTTATTTGTCCGCACTGCGGATTATCCATCGATCGCGACGTGAATGCCGCGATCAACTTGCAACAAGCAACAGACTATACGGTCCTTACGGCAACTGAATAAGATTGAGGTGCGAGCCTCCATACCCGACGTTCACGGGAACTTCAAGGCCGGGAATCAGTGTTAGACTCGACTGCCAGGCTACCCTAGTTGGCTGAGAGCATCTCGGACAGACCATCGTCTGGAGAACCGGCAATTATCTTATTTAGTACCATTTGGCACCTAAAAAGGAACGGGAGGAACGATTTGAAGAGGATTTTGGCGCCGGTACTGCTGGCAATCACGGGATTCGGTGCGCTTGGTGCATTGAGCGGGTGCGAACCGCAAAAAAGCCAGCCCAGCGCGGCTCAGGTCAGCAAGCAAAAGGCGGATGCTGTCAGTAAGCGGAAAGTCCAGGCCGTGCAGGCGAAAATCAAGGACGGTACCTATCAGTTTGCAGAATTGCCCAAAGAGAATTTGTATACCCCCTATCGGTTCACCACCGCCCTGGGTGAATTCACCACCGGGGAAAGTTATCTCGCTGGCGGGGGCAAGAGTGAAACAGACCCCAACGCTTGGACTGGTTTCAAAATCGATTATACGTACAAGAACACTACCAACCAGCCCCAAGACGCGGTCAAAGCGTTCTCCCGTGTCTTCCGGGTGCAAACAATGCAGATCTGGCAGCCAACTAAATTGAAGGCAATCAAAACAATTTCCACATTCAGCGGTTATCACGGAATGGATGGCCCGCGTACAGAGCAAGATGCCCGGCGTATCGCCAATCGCGGCAAACTAGTCCAGCCGGGCGAATCAATTGATGTGATCAATACGTACGGAGTTTCAGCAAAAGTCTACGCCAACAACGCTCCCAAAAAGAAAATCAAAAAACGGGCACCATTGAATTACACGATTGACGTGCTCGCTGATCCGGACAGTAAAGTCGTGCTCAAACGATATGACGCCGAAATCGTTTGGCGCTTCGACTAGCCACAAAAAGCAGGAACCGTCTCGCCAATATGCGGGGAATTCCTGTTTTTTTCATATAGATCCGTCAACGTGACCTGCTCGTTCTATACACCTTCACTTTGAAACACAATCATATCAGCCCTCCAAAATGCAGCGCTAAAGTGCAACGGTAATCATACTTTGAATTAGGACTACGAAAACACCCGCTACCGTGCAATACTGGTAGATAATTCTTGTTCAGGAGCTGATGTCCATGCACCATGCTGGTACCCAACCAATTCGAACGAAACGCTTGATTCTGCGCCGCTTCACTCCGGCCGACGCCGCTGCGGCGTATCACAACTGGCAAACCGATCCGCAAGTGACCAAGTATCTCACCTGGCCGCCCTATACTGACTTCGCCCAAGCCCAAGAACGCATCGCCTGGGTCGCCGATCAGTATGCCCAGCCGAATTTCTACTACTGGGCCATTCAGTTCGCCGACCAGTCGGCCGCCGTGATCGGCAATATTGCTGTCGTTCGGGCGGACGAAAACATCCGCTCGCTGGCCATTGGCTACGTGTCCGGCCAAGCCTGGTGGGGGCACGGCTATATGCCGGAAACGCTGCGGGCCGTGATCGACTTTCTCTTCACCAATACCGATGTCCAGCGGATCGAAGCCACCCACGACGTGCGCAATCCGAATTCTGGCAAAGTCATGGCCAAGGCCGGGATGCGGAAAGAGGGCGTGCTCCGCCAACGAGGACGCAATAATACCGGTGTTTGCGACGAAGCCATGTATGCGATTTTGCGTAGTGATTGGACCAAAAAAGCCGCCCCATCACACGGATTGAGCGGCTCAGCCAGCTAGGCCTATTTAACTTCTAACGCCACGGCAACATCCGCCGCAAATTTCTCCGGCTTCGTCGTCGGCGCGTAACGATGCAGCAGCTGCCCATCCCGACCGATCAGGAATTTCGTATAATTCCACTTGATCCGACCATGACCGGAAGCGTCCTTCAAATACGTGAACAACGGATCTTCATCGTCCCCGTTGACCGCCACCCGCTTGGTCATCGGAAAGGTGACGCCGTAATGCATCTGGCAATACTCGCTGGCCGCTTCGTCTGTGTCGAGTTCTTGATGGAACTGATTCGAGGGCAGCCCCAATACCGTGAACCCTTGGTCATGGAATTGCTTGTACAGCTTTTCTAACCCCGTCAACTGCGGTGCTAAACCGCATTTACTGGCGGTATTCACGATGAGCAGGACCTGCCCCTTATAGTTCGCTAACGGTAAAGACTGGCCGTTCATTTCGGTTTCTTTAAAATCATAGACACTGGTCATCCGCGATCACTCCTTCGTGGCTTCACTATACCACCGGGAAATTCGGTTGTACACCAACGATTCGTGACACCATGCGCTGTCTGCGCTACGATGGCAGTGATCCAATATAATTAAGGAGAGATGTGTATGGCCCGAGTAGAACGATTCATTCAGAAATTGAACGAGAAACACATTGCGCAGTTCGTGATGCTCAACCCTAAGAATATTACGTACGTGACCGGTTTTACCGGCGACGAATCCTTGCTGCTGGCAACCCCGAATAAGCTGACGCTGGTCACTGATGGCCGTTTTGTCGAACAGGCGAAGCGGGAAATGCCGGAAAACGTGACGATCTATCGCTGGCAAAAGGGCTTGCTGGCCGACACCATCAAGCTGATCAACGAAAGCGGCCTTGATTCCGTCGTTTTCGAAGCCGACCAGCTGACCTACGAGCAGGGCCGCAAGTTTGTCGAGGCCATTTCTCCCGACGTCATTCCCATGAGCGGCGTGGTGGAGGAAATGCGCTGGACCAAGGACCCGGAGGAACTGGCTGATATTCGTAAGGCCGTTCAGGTCGTGGATGCCACCTTCCTGTATATTCTGGGCGAGATCCACCCCGGCATGACCGAAATGGCCGTGGCCGCGAAGATGGAATACTTCATGAAGACCCATGGCGGCGAAGGCACCTCCTTTGATACCATCGTCGCTTCCGGCATCCGTTCCACCTTTGCCCACGGCGAGGCCAGCCATAAGGTAATCGAAGCTGGCGATATTTTGACCATGGACTTCGGCGCCCTGGTCAACGGCTACGCTTCTGACATGACCCGGACCATCGCTATCGGCACCGTTGATCCGAAGCTGGAGAAGGCCTATTATCAAGTGCTGGAAGCGGAGCAGGCCGGTATTGACGCCGTGACCGCCGGCATGACCAGCCGGGAACTGGACAGCATCATCCGCGGTGTCTTCAAGAAGTACGGCGTGGAACAGTACTTCATCCACGGCGCCGGCCATAACGTGGGCCTGGATATTCACGAAGGGCCCTACATCACGTCCCGGCCGGGCGAGGGCGACATCAAGTTCCAAGCTAATATGCTGGAGACGATCGAACCCGGTCTGTACTTCCCTGGTCTGGGCGGCATCCGCATCGAGGATGACGTGCTGATCACCGACGGGCAGAGCGAAGTTCTGTCTACGGCGCCGCGGCGTGATTTGATCAAGATTCCGGTTTAATGTTTGGATTTTAATCAACATTCTGGTGATTTTTTGCCAGAATGTTTTTTTGAAACCGATTTTCGTTCTGGGCGGGCCGCTGGCGGACAAGTATAATAGTTTTAATTTGAGTCTTGGGAGAAAAATGGCCATGCCCCATTGGGATAACGATCCTCCGCAGTGCGTGTCGTAATCATCAGTATTTGAGATTGCCCACCCTGAGGAGGAAAATAGTTTGGATAAAGATCTGGCACCGCATTATATTAAATGGCCCACGCTGGCTCTACTGACTTTCGTCACTGTCATTGGCTTCGAAGATTTAGTCTACCCGTTTCAGAATCAAGGCCTCGCCGTCGTCTTTTCTTGGATCTTCATGGTGGTGGCCTACGTGCTGCCCTATGAATTGATTTCAGCCCAAATGGGATCGACTTTCAGCGAAGCCGGCGGCGGGCTGGCGACGTGGTCCCGCCACGCCATTGGCGACGCCGCTGGATATTGGACCGGCTGGATGTTTTGGGCCTCCCTGCTGCCCTATCTGGTCGACGTGGCCAACTCGGTCATCGTCTCCTTGTCCTGGCTGATATTAGGCAACAACACGCTGGACAAATACATGACAGATAAAATGTTTGGTATCTTCACCTTTGCCGTCATTCTGATCTTCCTGCTCACCCAAAACCTGGTCCAGCACTCCATGGAATTCATGAGCATGCTGGGCGGCGCGGCGATGTTTATCATGACGATCCTGTTTGTCTTGATGACTGGTGCCGGCGTGGCCGCGGGCGGGTTCCATATCGCCACCCAACCCTTTGATTGGTCGGCCTTCATTCCGAAATTCGACACGCACTATTTCGCCACCACCGGTCTGCTGATCTTCGCCGTTTCCGGGGCAGAGCTGGGGGCGGCATATATTACGAAAATGCGCGACCCGAAACACGAGTTCCCAAAATCCATGATTATGCTGGCCTGTATGAGCGGCTTTCTCACCGTCTTCGGATCCCTGGCCATGGGCGTGTTCTTCAACGCCCACCACTTACCGAATGACTTGAAAATGAACGGTGCGTTCTATGCCTTTGAACGGCTCAGCGCCGCGTGGGGCCTGGGCAAGTTCTTATTGTACGTCTACTCCGCTGTTTCTTTGACGTATATGCTGGCCCAACTTGCCGTGTTGATCGACGCTTCCAGCCGGGTGCTGGCCGTCGACACCTCCGCCCGCTTCATGCCCAAGTGGCTGCTGCGGAAGAACAAGTTCGGCCGGCCGATCCATTCCTACGTCCTGACCGCCGGTATTTGTCTCTTCCTGCTGCTCCTGTCCGGCACCCTCCCCAGCATTAATTCGATTTTCAACTGGCTGCTGAACCTGAACGGGATCGTCACACCCTACAAGAGCTGCTGGGTCTTCGCCGGTTTCATTGCCCTGCGCCTGCATGAAGAAAAGTTCAATTCCCCCTTCGTGTTCATCAAACACCGCTGGTTAGCAATTCTGATCGGCGCTTGGGGCTTCAGCTTTGCCTTCGTCTGCGCCAGTTTAGGTGTCCTGCCCCAAGAAGGCGCCGTCTTCTCCGGCATTTGGTTCCATCAGCTGTTCTTAAATATTATTTCCGTAGGTGTGCTCTTTGGTCTGGGCGGCGTGATGCCGTTATTGGCGAAGATTGGCCAGCATGAAGAGGCAACCACGCCAGTGGAGTAGCTGCTTGTCTCCAGCGACAGAAATGACTAAGCTGAAGCCAAAAGGATGTGTTGTGTTGATGAATGACGACGTCGCATTTTTAATCAAACTGGTTCAAACTGATTCAGCCAATGACCACGAAGAAGCAATTGCCCACTTGCTTCAAGAAAAGCTGGCCAGTGCGGGTATTACGAGCAAGCTGATTCCGTACGCGCCCGGCCGGAGTAATCTGGTCGCCGAAATTGGCAGCGGTGATGACATTTTAGTTTTTGAAGGGCATCAAGATACCGTCAGCCTCGGTAATCCCAAAGAATGGACCTATCCCGCTCTGGGCGCGGAAATCCATGCCGGTGAGCTGTACGGCCGCGGGTCCGCGGATATGAAGAGCGGTTTAGCCGCCATGGTGCTGGCCCTGATTCGGCTGAAAAAGACCGGCTTCACTGGGCACGTACGACTGCTGGCAACGGTCGGCGAAGAATACGGGGCCATGGGTGCCGACCAATTGCTGGCAGCCGGCTACGCCGACGATATCAGCGGGTTGATCGTCGGCGAACCGACCTCATTGAAAGTCTTATTCGGCCACGCCGGCTCTCTGAACTATAAAATCATCAGTCACGGCAAATCAGCCCACAGTTCTGAACCGCAGCGGGGCGTGAATGCCGTGGAGAAACTGGTCGATTTTATTGTCGCCGAACGGCACGCCTTCGATGATGTGCCGGTAGATCCGGTGATTGGCCCGCTGGCCCACAGTGTCACTGTTTTGCAGGCGGGCGATCAGGTGAATACGATCCCTGATTTGGCAGTCGCCGCGGGCAACATTCGGCCAACACCGAGTTTCCGGAATGATGCGGTGATTCAGCGGTTACAGGATATTGTAACGAAACTGAATGCCCGGGGCGATGGCACCTTAGAGTTCAGTCTGACCCATAGTTTCTTGCCGGTTATTTCTAAAAAGGATGGCCGGTTAGTGACCGCGGCGAACAAGGCGATCACAACGGTGCTTGGGCGCCCAGCAGAGCTGGCCATTATCCATGCGGCCACGGATGCATCGGTTTATACGAAATCGAAGCATGCTTTTGAAACGATTATTTATGGGCCCGGTAGTATGAGTATTGCGCATCAAATCGACGAGCACGTGAATGTTCAGGATTACCAGCAAGCAATTGGTACTTACGAACAGATTGCCCGGGATTACTTCGCAAATTGACAAAAAGGCTGATGCGAAAATTACGCACCAGCCTTTTTGTTACACGATCAACTGCAAAATTGATGATTAACAGTCCTATTTCCAATACTGCTTATTTTTTCCAGTCAAAAATCGGTAGGCAACATAACTATTAAACAATAGTACAAAAACGCCGCCAAGGACGACTTCTGTCATAACAAACTCTTCAATCGCACGTTCCGATGACGTGCCCATCAGCATTGGACCAAAGCTATAATAGGCCGCCCAGATAGCGATCAGAGCCAGCACGGCGAGATTGATCAGAATCAATTCGCCAATACCGATAACAATCTTTTTGATCAGTTGGACCACCCTCTGGCGATATGGAGCACGCCGTGTTTTGTTTTCGCTTACAAGACTATCAAGCCTGCACAGTAGGCGTCAATAACTTTCAATGATAGCGCCCTAACAATCTTGTAAGAGCGGTAATCAACAGCAGGTAAAAGTGTCTGCCAACGCCATCTGTATCAAAAACATTGGTTATATGGGGCGTAGTCGGGGTTGCGTCCAACACCATATCAAAATGCAGGAAAAACTGATCCTGCTATTCTTAGGAATCAAACCACTTTCGAATTTGACTCAATAATGATTTCGAGATTTGCGAATGATGGGCATTTGCTCCCCCCGTATTAATCGGTTGGGTAAACAGCACGTCCGGCATAACCGGCGTGTTACTAAAGTTGTGGGTCTGCCGAGCATTAACAACGTTGATACAGCGAACTGTATGATCGGTTCGTGTTACCATCCACGGAATGATTTGCCAACTATTGTCACAAATC
The DNA here is from genome assembly GCF_008694105.1 of Schleiferilactobacillus harbinensis. Taxonomy (NCBI): domain Bacteria; kingdom Bacillati; phylum Bacillota; class Bacilli; order Lactobacillales; family Lactobacillaceae; genus Schleiferilactobacillus; species Schleiferilactobacillus harbinensis. Next base: position 2,958,812 of record NZ_CP041364.1, on the reverse strand, counting down.
GGCGAATGGTAAGTAACATTGCTATTTTCCGTCGTATAGCCCGCTGAAGGTAGTCCAAAAATCCTCGCAAGAGGATTTTTTTTGACTGCCATAATTGTGAATTCGGCGGCGCTTGCTGAGTTATTGTCCATGATGATAGCAACCTTTTTGTTCAAGCTCTTCTTCACTTTCTCAAGCACCCTTTTTACTACGGTGCTTCGATAACTGACTGCGCCGCCTTGCAAGCCGTCCTTAACCAAAGAAACTTGCTGCTCTTTGCCCGTGTTGGCCACACTGGTCCACAGCTGCCCATTGGGAATGAGTGCGTAAAGGCCAAAAATCATGGCGGTTGGTATGCCGCCTTGATTGCCGGAAAAATTCAAGACCAGGTCGCCTCGGGTGTGCGCAATCAACTGATTTAGCCTGACTATATAGCGTAGGTACACACTCTGCCTCATGGTGTAAAAAGTGGGGATATCAACGACTGTCAGTCGGCCAGCACGGTACGCCACGGGTAACTGTTCGTGGCGTATTGCTGCATCCCTTTTTGCGGCACTCGAATGCTTATTACCCACCTGCATAACGGCATTCAGATCCGCGATGGTCGTAATAGTCTGTCCAGCATCCGTTTTATCCACGACTTCCTGCCACGCCGTTTTGTCTTCGATAATGCCATGTTGAGACATATAAGCGACAGTCTCAACCGCATCGTCCTGAATAGATGTGATGGCCGCATTGGCTGACGGAAAAATGCTGAATAGAAGGACAAGAGCGGCAAAGCACAGTGTTATTTTCACTTGGTTTTTCATTGTCCCACCACATTGTGCAAATTAATGGGTTGTTTTGATAATGGTTGAAAATCCGTTTTGCAAAGCACTGTTCTGCGTGACACTAAAATGCAGCAAGCCATCCTCGGCCCCTTGATTCTGCATGGTGATCAACACCTTGGGCGCGCCGTTGGGATCAATAGTGAATAAATATAAATGCACGCCAGCATATCGCGCAGTGGCTGCATCAGAATACATGGCGACGATTTTATACTGGGCCGTTCCTGTCCCGTCGTTTGACCACGCTGCCGAAACGTGCTGGTCATTCACGGCCACCTTATTCGTTGCGATTTGTTCCTTGTACACTCCGCCGCCATAATAATTTACGTCATGCGTAGGACTATAAGCTTCATATTTCTGGCCCATCGACTGGCCCCACTGCACCATAAAATCGGCCAACTGGTTGGCCTTGGTGGTATTCCACAGCGCGACCGCCGCACTTGACGATGAACTTGCACTCGCGCTGGATGACGTTGACGAACTGCGTGTCGACTCATCACTCTCCGCGTCACTGCTGCTTTGCTGATCACGACTGCTTGAGGATTCCTTAGTCGTCTCCGAGTAAGAAATCTTGTGGGCGTCAGCATCCTCTGTTTTCTTTTGACATCCGCTCACCAGCAATCCGACCATGATTAATCCCAACAGCAGCCAGCCTGGCCTTTTACTCACGTTAATTCCTCCTCGCTTTCTGAATTCAGTATACCAGGCCGCCTTGTCTACTGACTATTTTGGGGCGTCGTCGCTGGCTTTTTGCTTAGCCTCTAACTCTTTGGCGGAAAGCGTGCCAACTGCCGCTTGATAGGTTTTGACCACACTGCTGTCCGCAATCGCATCAACCGGCTTGTCCCTTATAGGTACAGTTGAATTTTTCCCGCTCACCAACAGTGTGCCGTCCGCCTGGGCATATGCGTTGAACACGTATGCTTGGTCCGCCTTCAACAACGAATCCCCAGCCAGCACGTCATACGCCGAGTGATCTTCACGAATACCGCCTTGTTTGGTCACCTTAATCGACCGCTCGGTAACCAACTTGTTCTTCAAGTTAGCCAGCACTTGGACGGTGTAATGCGTATAGGCTTCGCCCATTTTTTTGGTCGTCCCGTCGGCTTGTTCGAGCGGAATGGGGTTCTGATAGCTGGTGCCAGTCTCCCGTTTGACGATTCCCACAAAAGAATAGTCCGCACTGGCGACTAAAGCCTTCGGATCATCGACATTGATCCCATAACTGGCCTTGACCTGATACGTCGGGATGCTTTCTTGCCTCGCCGTGCCTGCCTTCTTTTGGCCGGAACAAGCCCCTAACAATACGATGCAACCAAGCAGAAGAAAACGATATATGATGCGGTTCTGTCTTGCTGCCACTGCGCTTCCCTCCAAACTGAATACGTCACTGGTCTGTAGAAAATGTGCACTAACAAACTAAGTATGTCATATGCCCATTAAAAGGCAAGTGATATGGCTAATTGGCCTATCTCAGTCTATAAACGAACATTTTTGTAAGATTGAGCCGGTGAGCACGCTGGATTCGGCACCGCACGGCAATTATCCAATGATTCAGGGTCACAAATAATCGCCCACTATTTTATCGGTCCGGATACCCTATGTTAAAATATGCTCAACAAGAGGGGGAATCCGCCATGAAGCAACTGCAAATCCATAGTCTTAATAAATCTTTCGACAAACAAGTGATTTTCAATGATGCCAATTATGATTTCGTTCAAGGAAAGGTCTATGGCCTGCTTGGCAGAAATGGTTCCGGGAAATCCACGTTATTCAACATGATTGCCCGCAATATTCCGGCCGACAGCGGCGAAATTCTCGTGGATGCCGATGACGGCCAAGGGCCGCAGGTCAATTATCCCGATATTGATGTCAGCATGGTCTACACTCAGCCCCACTTACCGGCGTTCATGACCGGCGCAGAATTCGTCAAGTTCTTCATCGAGATCAACAGCCGCCGACTCACTGCGGTGCACACCTCGCAGAATGCCCAGGACTTCCTAGACTTGGCAGGCTTGTCTGAAGCGGACAGCAATAAGCTGTTACGCGACTATTCAGAAGGGATGCGGAACAAGTTGCAGATGGTAGTCTCCCTGATGCTGAAGCCGCCGGTACTGTTGCTGGACGAGCCGCTCACCACCGTGGACGTGGTCGCCGCCCACGAGATGCAGCAGATGATTGTGAATATGAAGGCCGATTCTGTTGTCGTCTTTTCCACCCACATCATGCAATTAGCCCAGGACATCTGTGACGCCGTAGTGCTGCTCCATAACCATCAACTTGAAGAACTCACCGGTTTAGACATCCACTCCCAAGCCTTTGAGGACGCGGTGATCAGCCGGTTGACCGACGAGGTGACCACAAATGAATAGGTTTATGCAACTCAATTGGTTCTTTTACCGGGTAAAAACCACCACGGCAGCCAACGGGTTACTGTATTTTTTGCGTCGCCTGCCGCTCGTCGGCAAATTGATTCCCCCGGCAATCTACGGATTGCTTGGCGTGAAGAAATTCGTCGCTGTGATTGCCGCTATTGGCCGGGCTTTGATGCGGCTGGTCTTCGGCTTTCTGCTTTTTGCCTTAGGCTTTTTAGCCAGCAACATTTACGCCACCAATTATCTCCATCAACCGCCCTTTGGCACACTCCACACTAGCGCCATGACGGCTGCCATTGCTTGGTTGCTGGCCTTGGCTGCACTGCATGGTCTGCTTCCAACTCGGCTTTCCGTGGAACCAGGGGATTTGAAGACCGCCGACGAGTTTGGCTTAAGTCGGCAGGAAACTATTCAAGCGACAACGATCAGTTCATTTTTCGCCAGCCTGTTAGGCCAGGGGGCGGTCCCCTTAGCACTATTTGCGGTCATGACTCAGAATCCGTGGCTGTTCCTCAACGGTCTCGGCTTTTTCACCTTGACCATGATCTATCAACAGTTTGCCCCCCGCTGGGGCTGGCAGCACAAGCTGCGGTCTTGGTTTGGCAGTGCTGTCTACTGGCTGATCCTGGTAATTGCGCCGCTGGTACTCGTTTTCCTGCGGCAGTACCAATCGCTCATTGCCATTGTCTTTTCACCCATTGCGGCCGTCGTAGTCTGGCTGCTGATCGGCCTGGGTACCTACTACTGGTTCACTTTCAAAGATGAACCGGCTTTGCTGACTAAGACAATCATGGACCAACAACTTGCTGGTTCTGCGGCTGAAATCTCCAAAACCAAAAATAGTGAATACTTCAGTACCGGGAAAGAAATGCAAAAAGACATGACCTTGGATACACCAAAGGGCCCGCAACCGACGCATCTCACCGGCAGCAATTACCTCAATGCCTTGCTGTTCACCCGTTACCGCAAGCAATTGCGGCACAAGCTCACCATTCGGGCCGGGGTGATTGCAGCGGTGGGCCTAGCCGCTTTAGTCGCTTTCAAATTTTATGGTAACGGCCGCTTACCAATCAAAGACCTGACGCAGGTTTATGGCTTTTTATTCTTTGTCATGTACTTGGCTTCTTTTGGTCGACCAATTGTTCAAATGTTATTTGTTAACTGTGACGCGGCCATGCTGTATTATCCATTTTACCGACAGCGCCGCACCATCTTGGCTGGTTTCTTTTACCGCTTCTGGCGTACCTTTGTCCTCAATAGCGGCGTGGGCGGCTTAATTTTCATCCTATTTCTCGGTCTTTATTGGGCAGCACCGACCACTCCGCCTTCAACATTCTATCTGGTCCTTGCACTTGAACTGCTTGGCTTAGTGTTATTTTTCTCCTTCCACGAACTGTTTATGTATTACCTTCTTCAGCCCTTCACAGCTGACATGAACGTCATTTCGCCGCTGTATAAGTTTGTCTATGGGGCTATGTACTGGGTTTCTTGGGAAGTATCCCGATCCAACCTCACCGGTTATGGCTACGCCGTTGTTATTGGGGCAGTTGCACTATTATACGTCGCCATAGGAACGATTGTGATCTACTTCAAAGCCCCGCAAACTTTCCGCGTCCGAAACTAATTCTTGCGAGTGTTATCGCTTTCAGAAACGACCCGCTCGTGGTATGATATCGCTATCACAAGATGGAGGGATCATACATGACCAAAACAGCAATTGTTACCGGTGCCGGCCAAGGCATCGGCCGTGGTATCGCCTTACAGCTCGCCCAAGACGGCTTCAATATTGTCGTCGCCGATTTGAATGAAAAGACAGCGGCCACCACTGCCGCGGAGATCAAGAATCTCGGTGTCGACAGCCTGCCCCTCGTGGCTGACGTATCGGACGAAGCCGCGTTTAATCAGCTCGTCGCCGAGGCCCACGAGCATTTCCCAACGATTGACGTACTGGTGAACAACGCCGGGATCGCGCAAGTCGCGACCATTGAAGAAACCAGCGCCGCTGACTTCGACAAAATCTTCAAGATCAACGTCAACAGCATTTTCTATGGTATTAAGGCCGTTGCGCCGATCATGCGCGCCCAAGGCAGCGGCAAGATCATCAACGCGGGCTCCATCGCCAGCCACCAAGGGATCGAACTGCTTGGACCATACTCCGCGACGAAGTTCGCAATCCGCGGATTGACCCAAGCCGCAGCGCAGGAATTGGCGAAGGACCACATTACCGTCAACGCCTACGCGCCGGGGATCGTCCTCACCCCGATGTGGGATCTCATCGACAAGCGGATGAGCGAGATCCACAATGTGCCCATCGGCGCCTCCCGGGATAAATTTATCGCCGGGATCGCGCTGGGCCGCGGCGAGACGCCGCAGGACGTGGCCGGTTTGGTTTCCTTCCTGGCCAGTGAGAAATCTGACTACATTACCGGACAAACGATTATTGTTGACGGCGGGATCAATTACTCTTAATTCAGGATTCTGAGTGACCGGACAGGGTGTGCAGCGATGGCTGCATACCCTGTTTTTCTTTAATCATCTGTCAATCTATGCCATAATTGAGCAAGCATTTATATCGTGGCTTTTATAGAAAGGACTTTTGCAATGAATCCTCGACCCATTTATTCGAACAGCCGTCCTGTCAGTGTTACTGCCTTCTGGCGCTGGTGGTTCGTTGTCCAAGGCAGTCTGCTTACTGCTTGGTCTCTGGCCACGATCGATTCCCACGTCAAAGCCAGCTATATCGTCTTAGGGGTGATTGCGGTGATTATTGAGGGCCCCTTGCTTCTTCTGAGCACGCTCCGGGTCCCCCGCAACATCCTAGTCCGTTTTCTCTTTGCACTTAACGTTCTATTGCAGATAACGGCCTATCCGCTCATCGTTGCCTTAGGCGTGAATAATTTACTGCTGCACGCTGGAATTACCCGTCCCTTAATAGCGTCGCTTGTGATGATTGTGATCACTGTGCTCGTTATCGTGATTCATATCCCATACGCCATGGCCTTATTTGCCCCGCTCAATAACGGTTGGGCGCAGAGCATCGCGATGATTTATGGGTTTGCCTGGATCGTCGGCGGATCGCAATTCATGATGGGCAAGGTAAATAAAAATGTTTACTCGCATATCTGGCGGGACCTGCTGAACACGGGGGTATACGGCGCCATCCTCTTTGTTGTCGTGGGGGCCATCGCAATGTATCAGTGGGGCTACCGCGGTCCTAGTTGGCGTTTCAACCCGCTGGCTCAGCCTTGGATTCTGGCTCTGCTAGCCGCATCTTGCCTGCTTTTTCTTGGTTGGAACACCTTCACGAATCCTAATTCATTCCGCAGTTTGTATACTTGGGAATTCCACCTCAAATCAGTCACGTTTTACTGGTTTGCCCAAGGGTTAGAGCCAGGTATCGCTGAAGAGTGGTTGTGGCGATATATTATCTTGGCCCTTCTGCTTACCGGTCTCCGCAAATCGCGCTGGCAAATTCCAGGTTCCGTCTTTCTCACCGGCCTGCTCTTCGGCCTTTGGCATGCCACGAACGCCCTTGGCGGCGCTCAGGGTGTGTTAGCCACAGCGGTGCAAATGCAATTTGCCATGATCAGCGGTTGGTTCATGGCAGCCCTCTACCTCTATTCAGGCAGCTTCAGCGTCCCGATGATCTTCCACGCATTGATCGATATCCTGGCCATGATGGCCACTGGCTCGATTGTTTCCACTGCCCCAACGCGCAATGAATACATTTGGAGCACCGTCACGGAATTGGTTTTCGTCGCCATATCAATCTGGCTCCTCACCGGCAAGCGCCGTACGGCCATGCAATGGACCGTGGACAATATCGTGCCCGGCAATCCCCTGCATTTTGCCACACCGTTTGTTGGATAAGATATCGCGAGAAATCATCGGGAGTCCCGCCGCCCAGTAATTGTTATACTGGACCTGTAACTACTTAAGGAGGCCATCATTCATGAAAGTTCTTGCTATCGGTGCGCACGGCAAAGTCGCTCAGCATCTGATCCCAAAACTGGTTAAAGTCGGACATACCGTGTACGGCGGCATTCACAATCCCGCCCAGGATGCCACACTGACTAACCTCGGCGCGACCCCCGTGCCGTTCGATCTGCTTGGGCCCGTGGATAAAATGGTGCCTGTCCTGCAAACTATCGACGCTGTTGTCTTCAGTGCCGGCGCTGGTGGTCGGGGTTACGACCAGACGATTCTGATCGACCTTGATGGCGCAGTCAAGTCCATGGAAGCGGCCAAAGCCGCAGGCATCAAGCGCTATGTCATGGTCAGCTCCGCTGCCAGCAACGATCGGGCCACTTGGGGCACGGCGATCCGGCCATACATGGCGGCTAAATTCTACGCCGATCGGGAATTGGTCTGCGCCGGCCTCAATGAAACCATCATTCGCCCCGGCCGGCTGACTGATGATCCGGAAACGGGTCTTTACCAGCGCGGCATCAGTCCAACGGCCACGGATATCACCCGGGGCGATGTCGCCCAGTTTATCACAGCGGTGCTGGCCGATCCGGAGACGATTCACCAAGCCTACGACATCGTTAACGGCCAGCAGAACATTGCTGAATTACTCAACTAAGATAACTCGCGGATGCAAAAAATCGACGCCCAGCGTCGATTTTTTTATACATACTGCTGGTTACAGAAATCCGCCCAATCCGGCTTCGGCTGCCCCTGGGCCAAGGCCGTCTGAATCGCCGCAAAATAATGTTTCTTGCGCTGAATTTGTTGGTAATTAGCCTGCAGCTCCGCAATCTGGTGCTGGATCCGCGTATCGACTTCGTCCAGCAGCGCCACTGTTTTCGCCACGTCTTCCTGACTCTCCGTGTAATGGAAAAACTCCTGCAATTCCTCCAACGACATCCCCGCGTTCTTGTAGCAGCAAATCGCCCCTAACCGGTTCAGCAGGGCGTCTGTATACACCCGGTGACCGCCCTGACGGGGCACATTGTACAGTAAACCCAAATCTTCGTAATAGCGCAGTGTGGACGGCCGCATGTGGTATTTTTCGGCGACCTGACTAATTGGCCGGATTTAAAATTGAAGTGCAACACCGATTGAGTTAGACCAATCGACCGGGTTGATTTAACAAAATAGGCCATGAAGACCTATCCTTGAAGCGACTAAACTACCAAGAAAGGTGACCTTCATGACCCACAATCAGTCTAACAGTCTCGGCTCGTACACTCAACTCACAGAGGGCGAGCGCGGAATAATTGATGCGCTTTGGCACTCCCATGAATATTCCATTCGCGATATTGCACACATCATCCATCATTCCCCTAGTACGGTAAGCCGTGAGCTTAAGCGCGGCCGAGTCCAGCAACGGGATTCGAATTATCATTACTACAAGGATTACTTCTTTGATGCTGCCCAACGACAACACGAAGAACGACAGACCCATTCCCACGCCAAGAGCATGTTGGAGAAGTGTACCTACTTCTTTAACTGGCTGACCGCTCAGATCAAGAAGCATGCGTATCGTGAACAAAGTATTGATGGGTACGTGCATCAGTTCCAGCAACTCTGGCCTAATCGTTCGTGCCCCTCAACGCCGACCGTGTATCGCTACATTGATGCCGGACTGTTGTCAGTGACCAACATGGATCTGCCTGAGAAGTTGCGGCGTCGCGAGAAAAGGCCAGGCCGTAGTCATGCGCGTAAGAATAAACGCATCGCTGGAACGTCCATCGACAAGCGGCCCAAACAAATCAATAACCGCTGGTTTGTTGGTGACTGGGAAGGCGACCTGGTGAAGGGGAAGCGTTCTGCCGACCAACCAGCATTACTCACCCTGACAGAACGTGTCACACGTTATGAGCTGATCTACAAGATCCCAAACTATCACGCCCGGACTTGCTTAGAGGCCATGCAATACGTTCTGAACACACATGATCCTTATCTATTCCACTCCATCACCTTCGACAACGGTTCTGAGTTCGCCCTCTTGGACCAACTCAGAGGAACAAAGATCTACTACTGCCATCCCTATACACCCAGTGAACGTGGCAGTAACGAGAATGCCAACGGCTTGATTCGAGAATTCATTCCAAAGGGTCAATCACTATGGGAAGTCTCTAAGGAGAAGATTCGTAAGAGCCAAGATGTCTTAAACCACCGGTTAAGGAAGTGCCTTGGATACCGCAGCGCAATCGCGGCGCTCCAGGCCTCCCCCCTGGGCCTGGAGGAATCCCTGCCCACTACCTAAACCAATTCACACTAAACCAATTCACATGGATGAGTCTTCACTGTTGCACTTAATTTGACAATTCGGGACCTGACTAATTGTGTAAACAGCCATGATTTCCTCCTTGACTTCAAGTTAGCTTGAAGCGTTATGCTGAGTGTATCAATTCAAGGGAGCGGATTCAATGGTTTACTTAGCAAACGATAAACGCTACGACACAATGGTTTACAACCGCGTGGGCGCCAGCGGTTTGAAAGTTTCGGCGATTGCCCTGGGGCTGTGGAACAATTTCGGCAGTGTGGACCCGTTGGCGACGCAAAAAGCGATCCTGCACCAAGCCTTCGACCTGGGGATCACCTATTTCGACTTGGCCAATAATTACGGCCCAGTACCGGGCAGCGCCGAAGAAAACTTCGGCCGGATCATGGCTGACGATATGAAGCCCTACCGGGACGAAATGGTCATCGCCAGCAAGGCCGGGTATTACATGTGGCCAGGTCCTTACGGCGACTGGGGCTCTCGCAAGAGCATCATCGCCAGTGCCAACCAGAGCCTGCAACGGACCGGCTTGGATTACTTCGATATTTTCTATACGCATCGGCCGGATCCGGATACTCCTGTGGAAGAAACCGCTGAGGCGCTGGATCAACTAGTCCGCGAGGGCAAAGCGCTGTATATCGGTATTTCTAACTACAGCGGCGCCCAGACGAAGGCCATCGCCGCGATCTTCAAAGAGTTGAAAACACCGTTTATCATTCATCAGCCGCGCTACAACATGTTCGATCGGCACATTGAGCAGGACCTCTTCCCGGTACTGCGCGCGGAGAACAAGGCGGCCGTCAGCTTCAGCTCCTTGGCCCAAGGTCTGTTGACGGATCGCTACCTGCACGGAATTCCCAAAGATTCCCGCGCGGCCAAGTCCACCATTCCATTCTTGCATGAGGATCAGGTGGAAAAGACTCTGAGTACCGTCAAACAACTGAACGCCATCGCGGCCAACCGTGGGCAGAGTCTGGCGCAAATGGCCCTGGCCTGGAACCTGCGGGAACCAGAAATTGCCAGCGTCCTGATCGGTGCCAGCCGGCCGAGTCAGGTCGTCGACAACGTGCAGGCCTTGGCCCACTTGGCCTTCACAGCGGACGAATTGCACCAGATCGATACCATCCTGGCCGAGCAAGCCAAATAATCCCATACACGAAAAAATCGGCACTGTCAGCTCTCGCGAGTCAACAGTGTCGATTTTTTCGATTATCCATAAACTGTCCAATCTATTCCGTTGTCGATCGCACACGCAATCAACCGGTGATCTGCTTCGGACGATTTACAAAGTACCACGGGTTCTGCCCGCCACAGCACATAGCCGTCAGTGGCAAGTTCACCAATTGATCCAATGGGCGACCAGCTGAACCGGAACGTGAAGATTCATTTTATTGAATCTCAATGTTGCGACCAGTCTCCTTAGATTCAGTCAACTTGGGCAGAGTGACAGTTAAGACACCCTTCTCAAAGTCAGCCTTAATGTTCTTAACATCAACATTCGGCAGTTGATAGCTCCGGCTCATGGTGCCGCTGGAACGTTCAGACATCAAGACGTTGCCGTTCTTGTCGGCGTGATCTTCAACATCATTCTTGTGCACATTGATGCTCAGCACATTATCGTGGTAATTGAGCTTAATATCATTCTTATCAACACCAGGGATGTCAACCCGAGTGATATAAGCGTCCTTAGTCTCCTTAACATCAGTCAGCAGTCCATTGACGGCTGTTGAGCTGATGCTGGGCTCTTCCCAATCGCCAACGATCGGGTTAAAGAACCGACGCGCTAAGTTGTCAAAGAACGTATCGTTCATCAACGCATTATTGCGACGAGTCATCATATCAGTAGCCATAATAGAAAACTTCCTTTAGTTTTGGATTTAGCACGCTGGTTGAAGGGGCTGATCGCTCAACTCCTTCTCCCTCGCTCCATCTATAATGTAACACCTTTTAGCATTTATGTTAAGTGTTTGCCAGAATTGGTTTAATTACTTTTGAGACACCGTTTTTGCCCGCTGTGTCAAGATGAATCACTTGGTCATAAAGGCCTTGAACCGCTACGGGGACTTGGTGGCCCACCTCGATCAGCGTCTCTGGTCCGGTTAAGAACTCCTGGCGCACTTGCCTCGCCAGCCGATCATCCAACGCCGATGCTGCCTCATCTGCCAACAACACCGGCCGGCGGCGCAGTAACGCTCGGGCAATTTCGACACGCTGGCTTTGGCCGCCGGATAGGTTGCGGCCATTTTCACCCACGCGATAAGTCAATCCCTTTTCGGCCACCAACTGGCTCAACCCAGCTTGTTGCACTGCAGCAGTTATTTCTGAGGCAGAGAATTGGGCACCCAACGTGAGGTTGTATCGAATCGTATCATCGAATAGAAATGGGGTCTGCTTAATCAGTCCGAAATACTGCCGGCGCCGAGTGCGGGGCACCTCTTCCACCGCGACCCCGCCGATGGTATAGGTACCACTCGCCAGCGGAATTTCGCCCTGCAGGACCCGCAGCAAGGTGGATTTGCCAAAGCCAGAGGGAGCCATGAGCAGCACGTGTTCACCCGGATTAATGGTTAAATTCAAATGACTGAATAGTGTTTTCTGACCAATCCGCACACTGACATCCCGCAGTTGCAGCGGGCCGCCAGCCAATCTAGGACCAGACTGGTCAGCCTTCCGCTTAGCGGCGTGCAAAGCTTGGACAGCTTGGATTTTTTGCTTGATTGGCTTCACGGCACCCCATTGGTTGATACCATCCAGTACCGTTAATAACGGCGTGCGCATGCTGTTGGCCAATTGCAGCACGCCCATGAATTTAGCCAACGTGGAGGCACCCCGAATGATCCGCCAAATACCCACCCCATACGGCAAGAGCATGCCGCACAAAGATGACACAATCATGGTTGCTCCCGCCACAATAGCGGTGAGATAAGTCATGTGAAATAAGCGCTGCTCCAACTGCTGACCAAGCCCGCCGACCCGTGCTTTCAAGACACCGTTAGCTTGATACGTGCGGGCGGTGTCCAACCCAGCCAAGAAGTCTTTTAACTGTCCAGTCCACGCCGCATTCGCCGTTGACCAAGCCCGGGCTGCCCGGCTCACCGTTCCTTGAGTCCAAAAAGAAATCATCGCCGGCAAAAGATTGCCGATGAGAAAGGCCGTCGCCGTCAGCCAATCAAAAGAGGCCGCCCCGCCCAGCGCGCCAATGAAAAGCAAGGCATTGCTGCTCATCACCAGTTCATTGGCATGCCCTTTTCCTCCAACAACTTCAAATCATTGGTCATAAACGAAACCATGGCGCCACTATTGGCAGTCAGCGGCCGATCATCGGCGATGTACTGGATCATGATTGCCTTCACACGTATGTTGACGGTGCGGGTAATCAGCGCATTGCAGCTTACTAAGAGCCAATTGAGGATGCCGACGCTGATAAAGATCACTGCCCCAATGCCGACGTTGCGGATAAAAAGTCCCAAGTCCCGGCCCATGGCCGCCGCCACGAACCGGGTGACAATCCAAGCCATGGCCACATTTACCAGGCTAGTCGTCCCAGCCAACACTAAAAACAACAGCAGCTGCCATTTCTTCCCATACTGCCAAATAATCATGGTAATCACCTCATCTCATCTTGTGCCTTCAGTTTAGGTGGGTTAAGATGAGGGCAATTAATGTAAGTCATATATGACTGCAATCTTTTGAGAGCGGGATGCAGATGACAAAACTCGGCGCCACTGTACGCCAGATTCGGCAAAATAAAGGGTTAACATTAGCTGCGGTGGCTGATTCGCAGATCACTGAATCTTTTCTATCTAAATTCGAACGCGGCGTGACAGATATTTCAGTCACTAAGTTTCTCCACCTGCTGGACCGAATACTCACTACGCCGGAAGAGTTTTTCTACCTCCATGGGAATGTGCCGCTGCCGCAACCGGCACGAGGCGACGGCTATCAGACCCGGGCCGTCCTCATGCACCGCTTGCTGCCCTCTGGTGCTTCAGAACAGATGGCAGCCGAGCGTTACCGTACTGCGCCCACACTGCTCAATGCCCTGACTTGGCGAGTACAGCAAATGCAGCAGGCACCCCTGGCCCAGATCGGTCAGGGCCGCTTCTCTGCTGAAGCGGTCCACTACCTTTATAGGGTGGATGATTGGGGTGAGTTCGAGCTCTATCTGTTTACCTTTTTTGCCCTGGATATGCATCTGGCGGATGAACGGCGACTATTCAAGGTTGCTCTGAACCGCAGTCAAAAGTACAGCACGTTTCGCGGTGCCCCGCTGCTGCGTTTCGACATCACGCACAACCAGCTCTTCATTGAGATGCGCAAGCAGGCTTACCCGGTGGCTAAGAGTGATTTGACCATCTACGCTGCCCTCCTCGAAGACAGGCCTAACGCCCAGCATGAAATCTATTACCGGTTCATTCAGGCGTGGTGGCTGTACCGCACGAATCAGCAAACTGCTGCGGCCAATGCTGCCGCCACAACCGTGCAATTAGCCGCCGCCTTGCGCCTGCATCATCTCGCCCAATTTGCCCAAGACACCCTCACCGCCGTGGCGACCCATGGGCCAGAATATGATCAGTCGTTTTTTGAATTGTTAATTGAGTAATTAACTGGCACAGTGTTGCTGCCGCCCATCGCCCCCGCCACTGCGCGGGGTGTTTTTGTGTCGGCGCCGATAGGCGATAGCCTGTTCGCCTTACTTCTTGTATAATGGAGGCATCTATTGAAAGAAGGTGAGCATCATCGCTGTCGTCATGTCGAAACCACTGAAGGATCTGCTGCTGGCCAGCAACCTGGGGTTGAATAAGAATCACTCGCTGGCCGGCTGGAATGTGCTGACGATCCTGTACCACGACGGCAGCAGCAGCGGGGTGCCCATTACGTTAGACTTTCTCACCCGTCGCTACAACGAATCCTATTTGGATACGGAAAACGACGAAGCACCAATTTCAGACAATGTCTTAAAAACAGTCCTGGACGTTCTTAGCCAGCAAGCACGGTTGATTGAAGCATCCGCCCGCAAGATTCGAGCCCGAAGTAAAAATGGACTGTACACCACGCGTACGTCCTATGTTTACCGAATCACCAGCAGTGGGATTGAGTACGTGAAGATGATGCAGCGGGTACTGGATGCTGAAAGTACGATTACCGCCAACACCAACCGAATTCAGGAATACTGTGCGCTGGTGGTCAAGCTCAGCCAGAATCCAGACACCACCGGCGATACCGCCCTTTTTAATGATTTTCAAAACATGATCAGCGCCTACGATGACGTGATGAACGGCATGCATAAGCTGGACGATGATCTTGATGAGCTGGCCAACGATATTGCTTTCAATCATGGCAGCGCGGAGGCCAAACACCTGCAAGGAATGCTGAACGGCAAAGCCATTCCGGCCTTTAAAATGATGTTGATGCAGGGTGCGCGGATTCAAGCCCTCGCCCACGATCCCGCCTTCGCTGGCGATGTCGCCCGCTCCCAACAAGGCACCGATGATTTGGATGCCGCTAATGCCGTCCGCGACCAGGATAAACTGTTGACCCGCTTCACGCGTACTCGGGACTATGTGCGGCGTCAGCTGGCCAAACTGGCGCTCAGTGTCGACCCCAGCACCAGTGCGATCGATAGCAGTCTGGATTCCATTTATCTGGTTTTCCATACGATCCTGGGTGCCATCAAACTGCTCAGTGACGAATATGAACATATCCAAGGCCAAACGGTCGACGTGAAAGCACTGACCGCCCAAATTGACGGCCTGCTGACCCATTACCAAACCCTCCAGGTCTACACCAACCTGCCGCGCCATTTACCGGCCGACCGGAAAATCGAAGACCCGGAGGACCTGCTGGACGCGTCCACCATGGGCCCGGTGGCCTATACCGCCACCAGCAGCCCCAGGTCCATCGCCACCGCGGCCGACAACCCGGTGGTCGCGCAGGACACGTATCCTGTTGCCGATGATCAAGCCGCTTTAGCCGAGTTTCAGCGACTGGTGATGCGATCGGCCACCCATGCCGTGGTGGATCACGACCTGAATTTCACCACCAGCACCGCCCGGGACGAAGTGGTCCGGCTTTACGCCGCCACCGGCTACACGAGTTATGCCAGCTTTGCCCCCTTCGGTCGCCCGGTGCAAGCGGCCCGCGCTCTGCCTGACACTGGCCCCATTCACCTGCACTGTGCCGGCGAACAGTTCAGTGTCGTCCTGCCCAGCGGCTTTACCATTGATTTTGGTTAGAAAGGAGGCGGCCTGGTATGGCCGAATTACAAAGCAGTGAACGATTGATCATCAACCAGCTCTTCGATCACAGCGTCTTTACCAGCACCGTCATCCCAGACATGACCCACGCCACCGTGGACGCCATCAACGCGCTGAAGCGGCCAGCCGTCCAGAAAAAGATCACCAGCTACCTCAATGACCTGGTCGGGATGGGCCCGGACAACTATCAGGAGAACCTATTATTTCTGCTCGGCCCCAACCAGCTGGACCCGGACGCCGTCCACGTACTCCTGGCCACCCTCAAAACGATTATCAATGAGCCGAATCTGCAAACCGCCGAGGCTGACCGGCTGGTGGTGGCGGAGAAAATCGTCCGCCAAGTACGCAGCGAAGTGATCAACTTAGGCGAGAAAGAGATTTACCGGCTGATCACCCGGTTGTTCGTGGACCGCTTGGGCCTGCTTACACCGGACCAAATCGACGGCCCGCTGCCGGACCAGACCAAGTTCGTCACCGAATATTGGGACGTCAGCCCGGATTTCACGGCCGTGGCCAAGTGTCTGGTGGATGCCTTGATTGCTGAGCAGACGCCGCCACAGCTGACCCAGAGTCAGCAGGTGAACCGAGAACTCCTGCTGCACCGCTACATGAGCCCGGATACCGCGCCTGTACTGTGGCCGGTGCTAGTGGCCAATAAACACGCCATTGCCGCCCAGTGGACCGAATTGCAGCGATTCGTCTTGGAGTGCGGCAACGACTACGCGCTGCTCTTGGACAGCCAGCGCCAGCAAAGCGCGGCCATGCCCTATGTCACAGCGCTGGCTGTGGCCAATTCACTGGGGGTGGGTATTCCGGCGGTTGATTTAAATGGCCGGATTCACCAGATTGCCCAGCAGTTGTATCCGCATAAAGATATCTCGGTGTCTGATGTCAAAACCGCCTTGAGCGACAACGCACTGATCCAGCACCAGCAAAACTTTATTAGTCCCACCCCACTGGTGCAGCGATTTGCCGTCCGGACAGACGATGAAGGAGATTGGCAATGAATTTACCTGAGCATTTGACTCCAGTCAGTTATCATTTACGCCATTTCAACAAATACGACACGCTGGACTTGCCAGCGTCCGAGAACGGCAACCTGACCATTATCGGGGAGAACGCGGTGGGCAAAACAACACTGGCCAACTGCTTCTTCCCCATGCTAATCGATGGGGCCATTTCCACGCCCTCGTTCAATGCGGCGAAAGGCACCGAAAACGTTTCGCAAAACGCCACCGCCCGCAATAGCGCCCGGGATACCCGCACCTTCGCCAGCATGCTGCTGGGCTGGGGCAGCGGCGCCATGAAAGTCCGGACCGGGTATACCTATATGGTGCTCCGCTCTATTCACCGCCAGGTCATTCTGGGCCTGGGTGCCCACCGGGCAGACGGCGATACTCGTCAACCCACCTGGTGGTTCGCCGTCGTCAGCGATGATCCGGCTGCCCCGGTACCGCTAACCACCACCGACGCTGCTGGTCAGTGTCTGAGTAAGACTGATTTTATTCAAGCCAACGCTGCACTGGGCGATACTTTCCATCTTTTCGACACCGCGTTAGATTATCGTGAATACGTTGCTGTCCATATTTACGGCTTCGCCAGCGGCGAAACCTTAGGCAAACTGGCCAACGTCTATCGGTTATTGGCCTCGCCCATCTTAACGTCCGGTAACGCCAAGTTTTCGCCCATTCGCAACGCGCTGAAAAATGCCCAGGAGGGGATTGACGACCAGGTGATCCAGTCCGTGGCCAACAGCCAGCGGGAGGTCAATCAGTATAATGGTTTGCTGGACCGGATCAAAACCGGCCAAACCCGCCTGACCCGGATGAAGGAAACTATCTTTTGGGGCAACCTGAACCATTTGCAAGAACTCATCCTGACTCGCTACAGCGAAGCCCATGGCGACTACGAAAAAGAGAAAGAGAAGCGCGCCCAAGCCGAAATTCAGGCGCGCCAGTACACGGACCAGTTGCAGCTGCTGGCAGAAAACCTGGCTACCAGTGAGCAGGAACTGGCCAAATTACGGGACGCCCAAGCGGAGCAAAAGACGATCATCGAACGCCGCCACCAGTATGCTGACCAGATCACGCTGGAGAAAAAGCGGCTCAAAGACTACCGCGCTCGGCTGGACCAGTTAGCCACTTTGCACACTCAGCAAGCCGATATCCAAGCCCAACTGGCCGCCGTTCAAGCGAACCAGGCGGCACTGCAAAAAGATCAGCTCAGTCCGCTGCAAACCACGATCAGTACCCACGCCGCCCAGTTGCAAGAGCTGGCCAAGGCCATCGCCCAAACTGAATTGGCCGCCGTCGTCCAGCACATGGCGGCGTATTTGCAGCATCTCAAAACCCAGCGCAATCAGTACCAGCACCTGGCTGAGACCATGGCGCACCTGAATCAGGACGTCGTCATTGTCCACACCATGCAAGACGCCATGGGTACCAGTATTGATCGCCACGTGACCGGCCCGCTGATCAGCCGCCCCCGCACCGCCCTGCACCAGGACAACGAAGCCATCCATGAACACGGGGCCGCTCAGATGAGCGACCAATTTCAAGCGCTGAAGGATCAACAGCAGCAGCTCCTGGCCGCCCATCCCGATTTGAAAGTAATTCTGACTCATCCGGCCTTAGTTGACCAGCTGACCACAGCGCAAAAGGCCCTGGCTGGCCTAGCCGACCAATTTGCAAAACTGACCCGCCAGCAAGCCACCCTGACCGACCACGCCCAGAGCAAGGCCCAGGAGATCCAAACCGTCCAGCAGACCTTAGACCCGAATTTCGACGAAGCCGCGGTAGTTCAAACGATCACTGAGGCCCAGGCCAACTTGGACCGGCTGATCGTGGACGCCGAGCTGGATAAAAAGCTGGCCACCGCCGAACAGGCCCACCGCAAGCTGACTGACGCAGAACATAACGCCACGCGTCAAAAGAGTATCGCCGAAGGCCACGCCCAATCCGCGGCAGCTGCTGCGCAGGAACAGGCGGCGGAGCTGCATCGCTTGGCGGAGCGGATCATCCCGTCCCTGCACACATTGGCCCCCTATGCACCAGAGGGGGTGACCCTGAAGACGATTGAGGACACCATCGCCTTTGTCACTGAAAACCGGGTTCCTGTTCGTACCAACAGCTACGCCCAAGTCACCAGCCAAATCAGCAAGCTCATCCACCGCAACGACCGCAACGGCATTGACCGCAACGCTCTAGACGTGTTATTTGAAGAACGCAATCATCCCGACATTGCCAGCGCCATGCGCCAGCAACGGTCAACGGAAGACAACGGCTTGACGGTGGTCGCCTTTGACATCAACGCGGCTCTGGCCATCCTGGCCACAGACCGAGCCGGTGTGGAGAAATCTCTGGCCCAGCGCAAAGAAGGCAACGACTTTGCCCAAACCGCCTACCTGGGCGCAGCTGTTCAACGAATCACCGCCCAGTACCAAGCCATCGCCGATTACAACGCAATGCTCACCCAAGGAGCTGGGCAAAATAACAGTATCCGCCTGCGTATCACCCTCACGCCGGACACTGTCACCCCGGCCGTTATCGCCGAAGCCCGCGATCCCCAGCAGGACGAGCGGCCCCATCTGCTGGCCGAAATTCAGAAACGGTTAGAGAAATTGGCCAACGATGCCGCTGTCTCCGACGACGAAGCCGCCTTCCAAGCCGCCGCCCGGGACCTGCTCGATACCCGCCAGTGGTCCAACTTCAACGTCGAGATCCACCGCCGCCAAAGCGCTCCGGATGATTACGAAGTCGTGGATGATAAATTCGTCCAATCCGGCGGTTCTGGCGCAGAAAAAGCCCAGGCGATGGTGCTGCCCTTGCTGCTGGTGCCCAAAATGGTCCTGCGCCAAGCCCAGCAGGACGACGCCCCCTATCTGGTCATGTTCGATGAATTTGCGGACAAGCTCGACCCTGAAACGGCCAAGTCTTTCGTTAATACCATTGCCCGCTTCGGCTTCTGTTTCATCGCCACCATGCCCAATGGCGCGCAGAACAAAGTGCTGGCCGATGGCGTTGACAATATCGCCTATACCGTCCTGGCGCCGAGCCAGCAAGACGACGGCCAATTCCATAAAAATCGTGTCGTGCCAGCCCTGATCTGGCGCCAGGAGCCGCGCCAATG
The DNA here is from genome assembly GCF_008694105.1 of Schleiferilactobacillus harbinensis. Lineage (NCBI taxonomy): Bacteria > Bacillati > Bacillota > Bacilli > Lactobacillales > Lactobacillaceae > Schleiferilactobacillus > Schleiferilactobacillus harbinensis. The sequence goes on along the minus strand of NZ_CP041364.1, from coordinate 2,939,014 downwards.
AGCCGTTACCAAGAAGCCTACACTCGGGTCACTGACCGGCCGGCTCCGGCAGCCGCCGCCACGCTGGATACGCTCTTTGACCAAATTGCTGCTGGCAAAACGCTGCCGCCCAAAGCCCAGCAGGCCGTCGCTCTGGGCTTGACGGCCCATAGCCTCAACGACGCAAAAGAAAATCCCGGGCTGTTCGACTATTACCGCTGGGTGCTCACCCACTGTTTCGCAGCTAAGCAAATTAACGAACTGACCGCGAAACTCATCGGCATGGCCTTCACCAGCGCCAATATATTCCAAACCGACCTGCCCCAGCCGATCACCCTGAACCCGTGGCAGATCCAGGCCATGCTGGCCTTTCCCTTGGCCGCGGCCAAGGCCGTGGTGATCGAAAACAACGGCGTCTTCGCTCTGCTCCATCAGCACCACCCGGATTGGCCGCTGATCGTCCAATCCGGCAACGACTTCAACCCCGCCTATGTGCAGCTTTTACAGCGGCTAGAAAAGCGGGGCGTCCAGTTTGCCTACATCGGCGACCTCGACAGCCGCGGCATTCAAATGGCAGACCATTTCTATACCCAATTGCAGCAAACGCCCATTGAGACCGTCACTGCCCTCCAACCGCCGGTGGTTGTCGCCCGCTGGGTCACGCTGTACGGCAAACCGGATACCCACCGCACCCGGTCGCTGACCATTCAGCATCCGATTTATCAGCAGGAGTTGGCTACGATTCACTTACAGGGAAAATTTGTGGAGCAGGAACAACTGATTGATGACTACGAGCGTATGATTCTGGCTTGGTTGGCCAACTAGTCAATCTGCCCCTTAGACTGGAGGAATTCTGCATGCGGACCCATTACACACCAGGCCAAATCTTGGGCCTTATTTTCGCGGATATTATCGCTGTGAGCTATCTGCCGTTTACGCCCTTTTGGAAAATCGGCTTGAGTTTGGCCTGCTTGTTCTTAATCAGTATGGGCGTTGTTGCTCTGCCCCAATACCGCACTGTCATTCGGCAAGTAAAGCAGCATAACGGATGGCAAATAATTACGGTTCTGGCTTTGCTGGCACTTTTACTCATAATTACTTTGGATTGGCAAAACACGGTATTCTCTTGGCTAATCAATCTGGCAATGAGTTTGTTTATCATTTGGGGCGGTATCCTTGCACTCATTCATGGTGTCGACGTCCATAAACCCAATGCCCATTAAAAACGTTGATGTTCAAAAACTAGCATACCTGATTTGATCACCAATCCAGGTATGCTAGTTTGTTTGGTCCATCATTTATTTAGTCGTTGACGAATTTTTATTTCCCTGTTAATCAGCACAATGGGAACGATTAAAATGGCCAACAGTATCCCAGGTAATAACCATCACCTGGGCATTGCCAACCGGCATCGGCCGGAACAGTTGGTACCCGCAAATTGCCATGGCAACAATGAATACCGCAATTCGTAAGATGACCATTTTGATACTGTGCTTATTACCCATTAGAAATAACAACACAATTAGTCCAGCAGAAATTGGCTCTAGCAGCATCATTTCACCCTCTTGACCATTGATCACCCGACTCGCACCACGTCTCCTATAGTTTGTATCCATACCCAAGACGATGCAAGCTTTAAGCAATTTACTGCATTTTCACAACAATCTTTCCCCGAGCATGCCCCGCCTCGGAGTGATCCATCGCTTGTTGAAAATCCGCAAACGGCACAATCTCATCAATCACTGGTCGAATTTCACCTGCTTCCACCAATTGAGTAATCAGCGCCAACTGCTCGCCGCTCGGTTTCATGAATAAAAAGCGGTAGGCAACATGATATTGCTTCTCCCGCTTGCGAATCGCCCGGGTGGCCAAACTAAACAACGCCTGTTTCCACAAAGGCAGACCATCGGCTCGGGCAAACTTGCCGTCCGGCAAACCGGACAGCGACACGACGGCCCCACCTGGTTTAACGATTTTGAACGCCTGCAGCAGATTGTCCCCGCCCAAGGTGTCGTATACCGCATCGTAATCATGCAGCACATCGGTGAAATTCTCTTGATGATAATCGATCACCTGATCCGCCCCAAGATCCGTGACCAAGGCCCGGTTAGTGCCACTGGTGGTGGTTGCCGCGTAAGCCCCCATTAATTTAGCCAGCTGAATAGCGAATGTGCCAATACCGCCAGAACCAGCTTGAATCAAAATTTTCTGGTTGGGCTGTAACTGCAGCATATCGTGGAACGCCTGATAGGTGGTAAGGCCTACCAACGGCAGCGCCGCGGCCTCCGGATAGCTCAAATTCTGAGGCATCTGCGCGATATCCGCCTGATCCACCGCCAGATACTCGGCAAAAGTACCAATTCGTGATTTCCGCGGGCGGCCATAAACCGCATCGCCAATCTTGAAGCGGGTGACACGGCTGCCCACTTGTACGATCTCACCGGCAAAGTCGCTGCCCAAGATCAGCGGCATCTGGTATTTAAGCAGCATGCGGACAGCACCGTCGCGCGTTTTGAAATCAATTGGGTTGATGCTGGCAGCGTGGATCGCCACCAGCACGTCACTCGGCCCTGGCGTCGGAATCGGGACTAGTACCCGGTCGAGTTGTTTCTGACCATAATGGTTAATCAGCATCGCCTGCATTGTATGTGGCATAAGTTGTGCTCCTTTGGTTTAATGTTTTAAACCATTGTACCCTTGACGAATCGTCGGTTCAATGGTTTAATTGTTTAAACCAATAAAACTGGAGGCAAAAAATGGCCCAACCTGATTTGCACCGCATCAAAACCGAATTCGATACCGTCCAAGAATTCTTGATTGCCGTTGGCGACGAGAAACGACAGGCCATCATCATTGCCCTGCTCCATCAGCAATCCGGTGCTGGCCTGCGGGTCCCCGATTTCACCGAGATGACCGGTCTTTCGCGCCCGGCGGTGTCGCATCACCTTAAACTATTAAAACAAGCCGGCATTATTGCTGCCCGCTCAGAGGGGACAAAGAATTACTACTACCTCTCAAATATTGCCGCATCCTTGAAACAATTACGGCAGCTTAGCGATGATATGTTAGTATTTTTAGCCGCAAAGGAGCAGAAAAATCATGGATAAAAAGAAAATACTGGTGGTGTTAACCAATACCACTCAATTCCAAGTTAAACCTGAAGCCACTGGTCTTTGGCTGGGCGAAGCCACCGAATTTGTCATGGATATGCAGGCTGCTGGCTATACTGTGGACTACGTGAGTCCTCGGGGCGGGTATGTCCCGATTGATCCCCGCAGTTTGAAATATGCTGACGCCCAAGCGATGGCGATGTATCGCGATCCGAATTTTCAAAAACGGGCCCTTACTGCCTCCTTGGCCCCCGACCAGGTCCATGCCGAAAACTATCTCGCCATTTATTACACCGGTGGGCACGGCGTGATGTTTGATTTCCCTGATAGTCACCCCCTCCAGGAAATCAGCCGGACAATTTACCGCCAGGGCGGCTACCTCACCTCCGTATGCCACGGTATCGCCGGCTTGCTGAATCTGCAAGACGATGCTGGTCAGTACCTGATTGCCGGTAAACACATCACCGGCTTCACCACTACGGAAGAAATTCTCAGTAACAAACGCCGGCTGGTCCCCTTTCTCAACGAAAAGGCCGCTCAGGAACGCGGCGCCATCTTCCAGAAAGTCCGGGCCTTCAAGCCCTACGCCGTCACCGACAACCGCATCATCACGGGCCAAAATCCTTGGTCCCCCCACGCTGTGGCCCAAGCCTTGCTCAGCGCAACAGCTGGTTAACCACTCACTCTGACCCGAGTTAATGATTAATTAATATCCAGTTAACGCCCCGCTTAACAGTCCCCCGGTATGCTGGAGACAGTTAAGAAAGGAGCTGATCGGTAATGCCCACCACAGCCTTACAACTCAGCGACGTTACAAAAAAATTCGGACGGCAAACTGTCCTGAGCAACATCAATATGACCATTCAACAGGGGGATATCTACGGCCTGATCGGCGAAAACGGCGCCGGTAAAAGTACCTTGATGCGTCTGATCACCGGCCTGTCACCGCTGCGCAGCGGCCAGATCATGCTGCTGGGCGCAAGCCGCAACCAAGCCGGCTACAATCAAGCGCTGCAGCGCATCGGCACGATTATCGAAAGTCCCGCCCTCTACCCGCATCTAACCGTCTACCAAAACCTGATGGTCAGTGCCAAGCAAAAGGGTGTGGCCAACCGCCAGGATGTTTTGGCCACGATTCAATTTGTCGGTCTCACTGAAAAAACCAAAACCAAGGCGAACCGCCTATCCTTGGGCCAGCGGCAACGCTTAGGGCTCGCCATCGCCCTGCTCGCCCAGCCTGACTTTTTAATTCTGGACGAACCGATCAACGGCCTAGACCCCATGGGCATCATCGAGATTCGGGATTTGCTGCATCGTTTGAACACCGAACAGCAAACCACGATCCTCATTTCCAGCCATATTCTCACGGAACTGTACCAAGTTTGCACCCGCTTCGGCTTCATCCACCGCGGCCGCTTGATTCAGGAAATCACTAAGCCCGCTCTGGACGCGGCCAATCAATCCGGCATTATTCTCCACGTAGCCGACGTCAACGCCGCTTCTGAGGTACTGGACGCCCAGCATATCAAGCCCTTCAACGTGATGAATAATCACCAGATCATCATCTATAACAACACCCTGGATACCGGTGAAATCAACTACCAATTGAACCATGCCGGGGTGCGGGTGGATGACATTCAAACGCAATCTGGTTCGTTGGAAACTTATTTCACCACGCTGTTGCAGAAAGATGATCAGAAAGGCGGTGCGGCCTCATGATGCGCATTTTCAAGAGTGATCTCTATCGCTTGTTTCATACCACTGGCTTCTGGCTGACCCTCGTGGTCACCCTGATCGCGGCAGTGGTTTCAGCCGCCAACAAGGCGATCGGCGGGATCACCATGGGCACCTCAGCCTTAGAAAACATGGCTGCCCCGAATTGGACCGTCTATAATACGGCCCGGTATCTGTCCTTTAGTACAACATATCTGCCCTACGTTTTTATCGGCCTCTTCGTCATTCTGATCGGTTATGAATTCAGTCAGCAAACGTACAAAAATACCCTGACGGCCGGTATTGGCCGGTGGCAATTTATCATCAGTAAGAACCTCACGCTGCTGCTGACTGTTGGCGTGCTCATCGCCCTGTTCTTCTTCAGCGGTGTTTTGACCTCCGCCATTGCTGGCCGGCCAATGGGGGCCGCACTGGGTAAAATAATCAGCCGGATCCTGCTGTACACCGGCTCCCAGCTGGTGGGGATCGCCGCCGTGTATGCCTTAGCGACAGTACTGCTGGTTCTGTTTCACAGTACGGTGATCGCCGCCGTCTTTATCGTGGTTTTCCCGCTGTTTGTACCGGGATTAAACACTTTCGTTCACTGGTCTTGGCTGAAGTACATTGATTTCCTCTCCACCAGTCAAAACCTGACTGCTGGTATTCTCAGCAATCAGACGCTGGGCCGCTTTATTCTGGTTTCTGTCCTCACCACCATTATTGCTTGGCTGGCGAGCGCGCTGATTTTGAAGAACCAGGAACTTTAACCGCCAGCTCGGCAGGAAAAGTGAGTTGCACCACAAACCGCCGGCTCGTCGATTGGGCCACCGAAGCAGTGCCGCCCAACCGCTGGACCAGGGTTTGCATGATATTCAGCCCCAGCCCGCTGCTGTGCGCCGTTTGCTGGGCCGTCGCGAAGCGCTGCAGCAGCGCTTGAACGTCAGGAATCGGTTGGGCCACGGCGTTAGCAAAAGTGAACTGAATCGTACCGGCCGCGGCCCGCTCTCCCGTGATGGTTGGCTGACCAACCCCATAGGCTAAGATATTGCCGATCAAATTTTGAAACACTCGGCTGAGCAGCCGTTCATCCGTCCGCATGGTCAGCGCTGGTGCTAATTGAATGTCCGGCATCAGCTGCTTGGCGGTGAACGTATCATAGTAGGTCAGCAGCAGCCGGCCCAATAGGTCTGTGACATTCACCGGCTGCAGCGTCAGCCCTTGGGTCGTTTCCTGCAGCAAGCTGAAATTCATCAAGGTATCCACATAGTGACTGACAGTCGCCAGGCTGTCGGCCACTTTTTGCGTCCGCGTCTGATCGGCGGCCGCCGCATTTTTTTGCACCAGCTGGTTATATCCCGCCGCGATCGCCAGCGGCGTTTTGATATCGTGCACCAAATTAGTCATCAGCGCGCGCACCCGGGCGTCCTCCTGCTGGCGGGTCCGGAGCAATTGCCGGGTCATATCCAAGGTCGTATTGATCTCCTGGACCAGCGGTCGGTGCACCGCCAGAGTAGCGGTTACTTTGGCATTCGTATCTGTTTGATTAATGTGCACTAATTCCCGGCGAATCCGGCGTGTATCAAGCAGCAGGACCAGGACCCAAATGGCTAAGCCGATACTGAGCACCGCCAAGAAAATTGTCATTGGCCCGCCTCCCCAGTCGGCGCAAAGCGGACCCCCAGGCCCCATAAAGACTGAATATACTGGGGCCCATCCGGCTGATTGATTTTCTTGCGCAAATTGCTTAAATGGACGGCCAGTGTATTTTCGCCGCCGATGTACGGTTCGTGCCAGACCGCAGTATACAGATCGGCTTTGGGGAAGACCTGGTGGGGATGGCCCATAAGCAGCTGCAGGATGGCATATTCCTTTTTGGCCAAGGGGAAAGACTGGTCCCCGACCTGAACGGTGAAGGCGGCCGCATTCAAGGTGATGTTGCCCACCGTTAACGCAGCGTGCTGATCAGCAGTGCCGGCTGCCGTTTGGTTGCGCAGCTGAACCCGAATTCGGGCGGCTAACTCGTCCAGATCAAACGGCTTGGTCAAATAATCGTTTGCCCCGGCTTCCAGCAAGGCCACGATCTTGCCCTTGTCCTGCACTGCCGTGAGCACCAAAATTGGCACTTGACTGGTCTTGCGCACCGTCTTCAAGACGCTCTCGCCATTCACGATCGGCAGCATCAAATCCAGAATCACCAAATCCGGCGGGTCGGCCAATATCCGGGAAATCCCCGTCGCCCCGTCCTGCACATAAGTCACCACAAACTCATCCTGCAGAGTTTCCACCAGCAGGTCATCCAAACTCTGGTTATCCTCAACCACCAATATCCGCGGCTTGCTCATTGCTGCCCATCTCCCATCTAATTGATTATATCAATTATCTGGGCGGGCCAGCCAGCCGCTATGCGTTATACATCGCCGCCTGACTTTCCCATAACTGTTGAAAATAAGCCGACTGCTTGGCCAGATCATCCGCCGCGCCCATCGCTACGATCCGGCCGGCTTGCAGCATAATAACCTGATCCGCCAGGGTCGTCGCGCCGATCCGGTGGGTAATAAACAGTGACGGCTTGTGCGCCGACAGCCGCTTGATCTTGGAGAAAACCGCCAGTTCATGGATCGGGTCCAAACTGGCCGTAGGTTCATCCAGAATTTGGAACCGACTGTCGCGATAGGCCGCGCGGGCGATGGCAATTTGCTGCTGCTGCCCGCCGCTGGGTTGGAAGTTCTCCCCACTGAACCCGCCAATCGGGGTTTGCGCGCCCTGCGGCAAATGGGCAATCCAGTCAGTCAGCCCCCATTCCTGAATAATGGCCGCCAGTTTGGCCTGATCGATCGTCGTACTGCTGGCAATATTTTGATCAATGGGAATGTCGAATACTTCGTAATCCTGGAATACTGCACTGAACAACCGGGTATACTCAGCCAGCGGAATATGCTGAATATTGGTCCCATTCAACCGAATCGTTCCCTTGGTCGGGGTATACAAGCGCAGCATCAATTTCACCAGCGTCGTCTTGCCGCTGCCGTTTTCACCCACCAGGGCCGTGACGCCCTTAAAGGGTAACGTAAACGACACGTCATGAAGGACTTCGCCCCGGTTAGGATAGCTGAAGCTGACGTGGTCAAACTGCAGCACCAATGGCGTTGAAGCCGCGGGCAGCGGCTGGCTAGCAGCGGTCTGTCGAGGCGGCTGAGAAATGGCAAACACCTGCTGGACATATTGAATCTGATTCTGGAACCGTTGCAGGTGCTGCCACGCGGCAACAAGCAGCGATACTGACGACGCAATTTGGACAACACCGGCAAACAGGGTGTTGATATTACCGATCGGCAGCAGGTGCAAATACATCTTGTACACGACCAGGGTGAAGATGGCGACAATAGCGACACTGGAAATCAGCTGGGCCACGATCTGGGAATTGTACTCAATGTGTACCAGTGTCTTATTCTGCTTCTTTTCCTCTCGCCACACGGCTTTGTACCGGGTTTGGATCAGATCGCCCATGCCCCAGAGCTTAATGGATTTGATATTGCTGTAAGTATTGACGATTTCCAGCAGAAAATAGTTCATCTTTTTCTCCAAAACCATCAGGGCCGCAAAAATCTGAATGTTCTGTTTGGTCAAATGCTGATATGCCCACCCAAGGCCGGCTTCCAGCAAAATCAGCCCGACCACGACGACAATCGTGGCATAGAGGATAGTCCGCTGTTCCGTAATGCGATAGACAACCATCCAGGCCAGCAGCGAAATACCAGTGATAATCTCCAGCACATTTTCTAAGGACTGCTGCAGCTGGGCAAAAAACGCCCGCACGCCGCCGGAATAGCGGAAGGAGGACTCGCTCTTGTTCATCGTGCTGAAGTATTCCTTAGATTCCAGTGTCGCAAAGTCCACCTGCTCCCAGGCTTCATGGATCCGTATCTTTAATACTTCGTTGGCCCGGGCAGCACTGATCAGCATGGTCTGACGGATAAATAGGGCAGCCAACCCAACCACGATCACTAACAGATAGGTCACCACGGCGGTGCGGATCGCCGTATTAAAGCGGCGGGCCACCATCGCGTTCAACAGTTGCGTGTTGCCAATGATCAGCACGTATGGATTCATGGCGTTGAGCAAACTCGTGGCGAGCATCAAGTAGACGAGCTTCTTGTCCAGACTATTCATCAGGTGCAGCGTGCTGCCCAATTCGCGAACTGCTGCGTTAATTTTCTTCATTTTGATCACCCGCCGCGTACAGCGTCTTTTGAGCTTCCCACAATTGTCGATAATACGCACAGCTGGCCAGCAGCTCGGCATGGGAACCCAGACCGATGATCCGGCCATCCTTCATCACCATGATTTGACTTTGCACCGTCAAGGAACCCAGTCGGTGCGAAATGAAAATGACCATCTTGTCCTTGAGCTTCGCACTGGCCAAGGCGTAGAACTGCTTTTCAGCCAGCGGGTCCAGGGCCGCCGTGGGCTCATCCAGAATATTCAAGTCGGCGTCTTTGTACAATACCCGGGCAAAGAGCAGCTCTTCCTTCTGCCCGCCTGACAAAGAAATGCCATCGGGATCTAGTTCATTGCCAATCATCGTGCGCACACCATGGGATAAATGCTGAACAAAGTCGAGCATACCCACTTCCTGAAGCATGCGATCCACCCGGTCGTAATCAATTTTTTCAGGTACCACCAAGGCAATATTCTCAGCAATCGTAAAATGCAGCAGGATATCATCCTGAAATTCCACCGCGATCCGGTCCCGCAGCGATGCGGTCGACCAAGCGGTGCGCGGTTGGCCGTTAATGGTGATGGTCCCGGCAGTCGGCGGATACAGACCGCAGATCAGTTTGATCAGCGTCGTCTTGCCGGCACCATTCTCTCCCACAATGGCGAGGGACTGGCCAGCAGCCAGCGCCAACGATACATGATGCAGCAGAGTGGCCGAGCCCACCGCAAAGGAGACATCCTGCAAACGCACGGACTGGATCTGGTCAATTGCCGGCAAGTTCGGAGTCGGTTCAAGGGGCTGGGCATACCCCAAGAAAGCCCGGAAATTCGCCGCATACGACAGATTACGGCCCACTTCGGACAATGCCTGACGAATGGTCGTGAACCGGGCATTCAGCACTTGCATGGCGGTGATGAAGACGATGATGTTTTCAATACTGACCGTCTGGGATTGGATCAGAAACAACAGCGTGCCGAGAATACCTAGAGCATTCACCGCGACCTGCAAGCCGCCAACCAGCGTGGTGACCCGGGTATAGCGCTGCTGCCAGGCAACAATGCCGTCAGCCAATACTGTGAAGTGCTGGTGCAGCAGCGGAAATAGGTTGAACAGCCGAATGTCTTTCCCACTGCTGCGTTTCATTAACATCCGGGTGAAATAGCTCTGGTAACTGGCGATCTGGTTTTCTTCCTGTTTATGCTTGGCAAACCAGGCATTAGCGATCCGCTGCAACGCGTATTCCACCAAGTTGATTGCCGCCACAATCAGGATCAGCCAGGGGTTAAAGTAGCCTAATACCAAGGCGACAATGATCACCTGAATACTTGTACGGACGGCCTGCAGGGTATTGTCCACAACGGCCCCGATCCCATCGTTGCCGCCGTTATAAATTGCTTCATAGGCTTGATCGATAACAGCTTTGCCTTGGACCGAATCAATATCCGCTTGGCGCCAATTAAAGATCAAGCCCGAGAATACCGGAATATAGTCGAAGCGAAAATCAAACGTGAACTGGGTCAACCCGTCTTGCAGATGGGTATCGAGGATATTGAGCCCGTAGCCGACCAGCGCAATCGCCAGAATAACCAGTACCGTACTCAGCCCTGGCAGGATAGGCTGTTGAATCAAATGCACCACGAGGGCCGGGAAAGACACCACGAACCCGGCGTAGGCCGCTCCGACAACACAATCGATTAGAAATAATAGTATTTTAGCTGCCCGCCGCTGTTTGCCAAACAGCCGCATAATATAAGTCCAATCCCCATAACTGTGCATTGCCAACACCCCCACTCACTGGCCTTTGATTCAGCCGTGCCATTAGAGCTTCCAAATGAATATATAATTTAACTGCATTATACCCCCCATTTTTCATCAGCAATGATTTTCACTCATTATTTGGGCCAAAAAAACGCACCGCCATCAGCCAATTGCCTAACAGCAGTGCGTGGTCCGGACCTCACTCGCGACTATTTCACCAAGCGCGACCAGATAACGACTTTATCTTCCTTCAATGATGCCGGCACATCGATGATCCGCTGGTTGCTGGACCCGCGGAACTGCAGTGTTAAATCTTTCTCCGCCTCCAAGAAGCGGCCGTCCACCAGAATGTCCAGCATACTGAGCAATTCCAGTTTGTCATCAGATTCCTGCTGCAACTCATCCCACGTATACCCGGTCCAAGACCAAATATCCTTAGTGTGGCCGAACCGGGCCCGAATCGCCCGGCACAGCTTCAAGCAGACCTGGGTATTCAGGAACGGTTCGCCGCCCAGCAGGGTCAAGCCCTGCACGTAGGAATGCGCCAAATCGTCGAGGATCTTGTCCTGAACAGCATCCGTATAGGGCTGACCGTAATGGAAGTTTTGCGCGACGGCATTGTAGCAGCCGGGACAGGCAAACTTGCAGCCGGATACATACAAGCTGCACCGGACACCTTCCCCGTCCACCATCACGAAGGGCTTGTAACTGGCATAATAACCCAAGGATAAGTCCTTAGCCAGCCATTCCTGCGGTTTGGGATTCTTCGGCAACCGCGCGATCTTGCGTTTGCTCTCTTGTGCCATGTGCTTTTGAATTTCTGTGCGATCCATCAAACACCCGGCTTTCTAATAACGCGCATTGGCGATTTGATCATTGCTGAAGCTCATATGCTTCACCCGGTGGATGATTTCTTCCTGCCGGCCGTGAACCATCGGCCGCTTGTTGGGATTGCCCAAGTAGCCGCAAAGCCGCTTGACCACATCGCAGGTTTCCGGATCATGGTTGCCGCATTCCGGGCATTCGTAACCCTTGGCGGTCGCCTTGAATTCACCCTTGAAACCGCACTTGAAGCATTGGTCAATGGGGGTGTTGGTCCCCAAATAACCGATCTTGTCATAGGCATAATCCCACACGGCTTCCAGCGCCTTGGGGTTCTGCTTCAAATTCGGGTATTCGCAGTAGTGGATGAAGCCGCCGGCACTGTACTGGGGATAGTCCTTTTCAAAATCCAGCTTCTCAAACGGCGTAACTTTCTTCCGCACATCGTAATGGAAGGAGTTGGTATAGTATTCCTTATCCGTGATGTCCTTGACGATGCCGAACTTCTTCCGGTCGTCCCGGCAGAACGTATCAGTCAGGGATTCACTGGGTGTGCCGTAAACGGAGAAGTGATAGCCGTATTCTTTTTCCCAGGCTTTGCAATGGTCAGCCATGGACTTGACGATGCTGACCGAAAAGGCCTTGGCCTCAGGATCGTGTTCCCAATTGGGACCATAGAACACCGTGCCGACTTCATACAAGCCGATGTAGCCCAAAGAAACAGTAGCCCGGCTGTTGCGGAACAGAGAGTCGACAGTATCCGTGGACGCTAAGCGGTGCCCAAACGCGCCGTACTTGTACAGGATCGGGGCACTCTCCGGGGTCGCTTCTTTCGTCCGCTGGACCTTGTAGACCAAGCCTTGTTTGCAGATGTTCATCCGTTCTTCGAAGATCTCCCAAAACTTCTTTTGATTGCCCTTGGATTCCATGGCGATGCGGGGCAGGTTTACGGTGATCACCCCCAGGTTCATCCGGCCGGCATTCACTTCTTCACCGGTCTTGGGATCTGTCCAGCCTTGCAGGAAGGAGCGGCAGCCCATGGGTGCCTTGAAGGAACCGGTCAGTTTCTTGATCATGTCGTAGGACAACACATCCGGGTACATCCGCTTGGTGGCACACTCAATGGCCAGCTGCTTGATGTCGTAGTTGGGATCGTCGGGGTGCAGATTCAAGCCCTTCTTTAGGGTGAAGACCAGCTTCGGGAAAATGGCCGTGCGTTTTTCTTTGCCCAGACCCAAGATCCGGATCTTCAAAATATCCTTCTGGATCTCCCGTTCGATCCAACTGGTGCCCAGGCCAAACCCAACCGTCACAAACGGCGTCTGGCCCTGGGTTGAATACAGGGTGTTGACCTGATATTCCAAGGTTTGCAAGGCATCATAGATGTCCTTGCGGGTCCGTTCCTTAGCGAAGGCCTCTACCTTGGCCGGATCGTCGGTGAGCTCGCGGGCTTCTTTCAAATGCTTCTGGTAGTTCTTCTCCGCAAACGGCGCCAGCACTTCGTCGGTCCGGTCGCTGGAACAGCCGCCGTATTGGGATGAAGCGACATTGGCGATGATCTGAGTCATTTGGGTGACCGCCACTCCGATACTGTGCGCCGGTTCCACTTCGGCGTTGCCGATGGCGAAGCCGTGGGTCAGCATATATTTGAAATCAATCAAACAGCAGTTGGTTTCAGCCATGTAGGGCGTGTAATCCAAATCGTGCCAGTGGATGTCACCGCGGACGTGGGCATTAGCCACCGCCTTGGGCAGCATCTTCAGACCGATCGCCTTGGCGACGGCCCCAGCGGTCAGATCCCGCTGGGTCGAAAAAACCCGGCTGTCCTTGTTGGCGTTCTCGTTAACGACGGTCTTGTCTTTGCTTAACAGCCGGTCGATCTGGAAATTGACGTCCCGCCGCTGCTTGCGCTTCAGGTCTTGTTGCAGGCGGTACTGGGTGTAGCTTTCTGCCCAATCGTACTTGCCGTCATTGATCAAGGATTGCTCCACGATGTTTTGAATCTCAGAGATTTCGACGTCAGCCGTATAGCGGTCCTGAATTTTTGCCGTCACATCATTGGTGATGTCATCGATGGCATTCGTATCCGCTGGGGACAACTTCCCCACGCTTTGGGCGGCCTTCGTAATCGCCGTTTGAATTTTACTCGCGTCAAAATTGACGATGCGGCCGTCGCGCTTCTTAATTTTAGTCGTAACCGTGTGTACCTCTAACATCGTGGCTCACTCCTTCTTGCAATCCACCACATGTCTGGCCGACCGTACCAGCGATCCGTTCCCAGCCACATCATGTAGTGGTTATGAATTATGATACCACGATATATAGGGGGAATGCACTGAAAACCCAAATGAAAATTACGTACTGAACAGGCTGAAAGCGGTCCAGTATAATCAGTGCAAGGTCTCGCGGGGCTTGATAAATTCTTCGGTATTCTTCTAGTTAAAACGAATTGTATACAGCCAGATTGTGCAGTGCTGAATTGCTGCCAACACCATTGCATGTGGGTCGCTGCAAGCATATTGCTTGTTGCGCCGCGGATTTCCGGCTAAACTGACCCCAAAAAGGAGTGACCATTAATGAAAGCATTCGGTTTTACCCAAGGCGGCGGGCCCACTGCCTTGCAGGAATTCGATATTGCCGCTCCGCACCCGGCCAATGATCAGGTTTTGATTGACGTTGCCGCCATCGGCCTAAATAATCGGGAGCGCCTTTCCCGGGAACAGGGCAGCTTAGGCGGTCCGACGATTCCCGGCCGGGACGCGGCCGGCATTGTGACCGCCGTCGGCAGCAATCATGCAACCTTTCAAATCGGCGACCGGGTCGTGGCCCATGTCCAGCAAAGCTATGCCGCCCAAGTCACCGCATCGGTACGCAGCACGGCCAAACTGCCCGCACAGCTCAGTTTCACCACCGCGGCTGCACTAGTGACGCCCGGAGTCACGGCCTACCGCATTGTCTATACCTTTGGCCGCATTCGAGCCGGTGAAACAGTGATTGTCAAAGGGGCTTCCGGCGGCGTGGGGTCTCTAGTCGTCCAGCTGGCTAACCAGGTCGGGGCGACCGTCATCGGCGTAGCCAGTGCTCGGAATAAACTGCTGGTGGAAAAATTGGGCGTGGATCGCTTTGTCGCTTACGATCAAGCGGACATCAGCACCGTCCTTGCCGCCACCGCCGACATTGTCGTCAATGTGGCGATGAATGGCGCCGGCGGCGACCAGGACGTGGCCATGGTCAAACCCGGCGGCCGCATCATTTCAGTCAGCCATCGCTCCCCGCGGTTGCCCGCCGGCATCACCTTCCAGCATACTTATCCCGGGGATGACACCGACAGTGCGGCCCTGCCCCAGCTGGTCCAAGAAGCCGCGGCAGGTCAGCTGACGGTGCCGATTGATCACGTGTTTCCTTTCACTCTGGCGGGATTTGTGGCCGCCCATGAAGCATTAGACAGCCAGCACACCGGCCGGATCGTCGTCGCCAAAGAACTGCCCACGTTATAATAAGTTAAAAAGGGGGAATTGCTGTGGATCAAGTTTTTATTTTTGTCTTGATGCTGGCTGCCGTGGTTGTGGCCAACGTCTTAGCGAAACACCTGCCCAAGATCCCGCTGCCCTTCTGGCTCATCGGCTTGGGCATGGGATTAGCCATTTTCCCTTTCTTCCGCAACTTTACTCTGGACCCTTCGGTGTTCTCCTTTGCCATCATCGCGCCGCTGCTGTTTAACGAAGGGCAGAATGCCTCCCGATTATGGATCGGCCGCACGCTGGGTAATATTTTCTCCCTGGCGGTGGGCCTGGTGCTGATCACCGTCTTGGTGCTCGGCTTCGGTCTGAGTACAGTCACCTTCATTCCCTTGGCGTTAGCCTTCGCGCTGATTGCCATCGTTACCCCCACCGACGCATCGGCAGTCAATGCCATCAGTCAGACCAACCCGTTGAGTGAGGGGCAGCTGCTGATTTTGGAAAACGAGTCGCTGTTCAATGACGCCGCCGGCATCGTGGCCTTTGACCTGGCTCTGGCGGCGTTTATCTCCGGTCAATTTTCGCCCCTGCAAGCCACCGGCCAATTCCTGTACGTGGCCATTGGCGGCATTCTCTTCGGGGCAATCGTCGGCACCTTGATCGTCAGCCTGCGCACCCAGCTGATCAAGTGGGGCGATGACGATCCGATCATCATGACCACCTTGCAATTACTCACCCCGCTGCTGATCTATTTCTTTGCCGAGGAATTGGGCTTCTCCGGTATCCTGGCCGTGGTCGCCGCCGACATCGCCCATGGGGTAGAACGGGACCGGCTGCGCTTGACCAGCGCTCGGATGCAGATTGTCTCCACCAATGTCTGGGAAATGGTCAGCGGGATCCTGTCCGGCTTGGTTTTTGTTTTATTGGGCGTGACCTTGCCCACCGTGATCAGCGACGCCTGGTACGGAAATACCTTCCTGCTGTTGAACATCATTGGCCTGGGCATCTACCTGAGCAAACTGGTCCTGCGGATTCTGTGGAGCCGCTATCTCGTCCATGTGCCCCGCACCAAGCACCGCTGGCGCGATGCTTTGATCATCGGCTTTGGCGGCGCCAACGGGACCATCACGCTGTCCTTGGCCTTTTCCATGCCTCGCGGCGTCACTCTGCGCAATGAATTGATCTTCATGGCCGCCGTGGTGATCATCATCAGCCTGGTCGTCCCGCCGCTTGTCTTCCCCCTGCTCGTGAAAAAACAGCCCGTCGCCAACAAACAGCATGTGTGGGTTCGGCGGATGCTGGCCGAGGGTATCAAGGCCATGCGGGAAGAGACGGAACACCCCGCTGAAGCCCAGATCGTGCTGGACAGTCTCGCCCAGGAACGGATCCTGGATGACGCGCCGAATCGCCGGGTCCAGCAGACAATTTTCCAGGACACCATTGATACGGAGAAAAAAACCATTGAGGCCCTGCGCCAGGCCAAGACGATTACGGACGATGAAGCTCATTACTACAACAACTTCATCGACTTGAACGACTTCACCGCCGACCAGCGGATCTGGAAGAACTTGCTCCTGCGCACCCGTTTCACATTGCACATGGGCCATATTTATCGCGATCTGCGCTCGGTGCAGGATGCCTTTTTGACCAGCCCCATCAACTTGGAGCCGATTTTCTGGAAGAAGCAGTTCACTGCCCACAATGAAGACATTCTGCCGATTGAAAAAGCCGGCTATGACGCCGTGATGAAACGATTGGGGACCCTGGAAGACAAAGACAACCGCGCGGAAGTAAACACCATCCGCCGCTTCTACCGGGATCGTCACCGCCGGGTTCAAGTCGACGCCGTGGACGGCGACATCATTTATCAAATGTTTTTGAAAGCATTCCACGCCGAGTACGAGTTGATCCAAGACGCGTTGGCGAAGAATGAAATCACTTCCGAACTGGCCGAACGCTTGCAGCAGCGGATCACCTTCGACGAAATTACTTACCTGCAAAACCGCAGCGCCTTCCAAATTTAAGTTGCAGCACCATGGTCAAGGTGGTACAACTGTTTTATGGATATCAAACAATCAGCAGCCACCAGCACAGAAGAATTTAAGCGCCGGATCTTCTTTGCCCTGTCTGAACCAGGGCGCTACACGATCGTGCGCATGCTTTACCGCGTCGGCCACGAAATGGGCTGCGGCGAACTGAATCAGCATATCGAGATCGATAAGTCGACCATGTCCTACCACCTGCGCACCCTGCGAGAGATCGGCCTGGTCACGACCCGCACCCAGGGCCGGGAGAAGTTCGTCCAGCTCAATACGGATCGAATCGATGCGGTATTACCGGGCTTACTGGCGAGTCTATAACAGCGAAACGTGCCGCCTGCGGGCAGTGCACGTTTTTCTTTTAGTTGATTGTTTGAAACATTTCCAACTATAAAACAGTTAGGCGGCTTTGCTGATGCGACTGAAAAGACTTTCACTCCTCTTTTTCTTGATTACGTTTATTATCGGGACGGATACGTTCCTGGTTTCGCCCTTATTGCCGACGCTGACCCAGTATTACGGGATTCCTGAGCACCTGTCCGGTTTTATTGTCAGTGCCTACGCGCTGGGCTATACCCTTTCGGCAATCGTTGTCGGCCCCATTTCAGACCGGCATGACCGGCGGCGCATTCTGCTCATCGGCTTGCTGATCTTCGCCGGCGCCACCGCTCTGGGCGGCTTGGCCAATACATACCCCATGATGCTGGCCGCCCGTTTCTTAGCCGGTCTGGCCGCCGCCTGCGCCGGTCCGCAAATCTGGGCCGCCATCCCGCTGCTGTTCCCCAAGGATCAGGTCGTCAAAATGATGGGCTATGTCTCTGCTGGGTTAGCTGTGGCACAAATTGTCGGTGTGCCGCTGGGCAGCTTTTTGGCTGCTGTCTCTTGGCGGTTCCCGTTCTTCTTTGTCGGCACAATTGCCCTGCTGTTGACCCTGCTCAGCGCCCGCTATCTGCCCAGCTTGAGCAGTGCGGATGACCATGAGTCAACCGCGGTGTACCGCCAAGTCTGGCACAATCGGCCGGTGGTCAAGCTGCTCTTTGCCTATTTCTTGTTCCAGATGGCCAATTTCTGCGGCTTCGCGTTCATTGGCACCTGGTTTGCCAAAAGCTACGGCTTATCCGTTTCCCTGATCGGCAGTTTGATGCTGGTCATCGGGATCGGCCAATTCATCGGCAGCCTGTTAAGCAGCCGCTTCGTGCGCTGGCTGACGCTGCCCCGGGCATTTGCCCTGGAATTTCTGCTCTTCATCATTGGCTACATCGTCTTGCCAGTGGCGCCCGCGGCCTGGGTGGCGGCATTGATTCTGGCGTTCATCTACTTGATCGGCGGGGCCATATTCCCGCTGTTCATGTCCACCTTGCAGGCCCAAGCCGGTGAAACCCGGGGCACGATCGCGGCCTTGGCGAATGCCGCGATGTACTTGGGCGAGGCCATCAGCGGCGGGATCGGCGGCTTTCTTATTGCCAACTTTACCGGTTTCTACGGCGTCGCCTGGTTCACCGCCGCCGGCGTCGGCGTGGCCGCTCTGCTTTATGCGGCTCAAGGCTGCTTCCGATCCGTCCATAATGCCGATCATTAGTTGTGATGCTTTTCGCTACCAATCAAATTGAAAATGCGGTATGCTCTTCCTAAACAATACCCGCATAAATAAATTGAATACTTGGGTATGGAAAACGAGGAAACAATTTTAATCGAACCAAAACAACATCGTCTGCCCTGGCGCCAGCGTCTCTCTTTCCGCCGGGATTTGGGTAATCGATTAAACGTGCTGCGCGCCGGCGTGATGGGCGCCAATGACGGTATTATTTCCACCGCCGGCATCGTCATGGGGGTCGCTGGGGCGAATATGTCCGCCACCGCCTTGATGCTGGCCGGCGTTTCCGCCATGATCTCCGGCGCTCTTTCCATGGGCGGCGGCGAGTACATGTCCGTTTCTGCCCAGCGGGACCTCCAGGATTCGATTTGCCAGAAGGAACAGGACCAGTTGAAAAACGACAAAGACGCCAGTTTCCAGGGCATGTATCAGCATTATTTGGCTAAGGGATACGCCGCTGAAAACGCGGCGGCCATGGCCCACAGCATCGTGGATAACGAAGACATTGCCACCATTCTGGCTGAGAAATTCCAGATCAAACTGAATAAACTGCTCAATCCTTGGCTGGCCGCCGGGGCGGACTTCTTTGCCTTTATCCTGGGTGCCCTGCTGCCGCTATTATGTATCACGCTGATCCCCAATCCTTACAAAGTCAGCGTGACGATGGCCGCTGTGGTGGTCTGCCTCTTTGGGACAGGCTACACCAGCGCCCGCTTGAGCCGGGTGCCGGCGCGGAAGGGTGCCTTGCGGAACATGATCGTGGGATTGTTGACGATGGTGATCGGATTTGCGATTGGGTCGTTGATTGGGTAAACGCTGCACTGCAAGACTGTGTGTACGTCAAAAAAGGTCAAGCGGATGATGGGATTTTTTCATCTGCTTGACCATTTTATATACGGTCTACTGTTTCTGGCGCTTTTTATTGGCAATAACCCCTGTTGCAATAGCGATGACAATACAAACAATCAGTACATACCGCATAGTCTCACACCCTTTTTATCAGTATACCTGAGTGTCTTGATCATTACTATACAGGCTGATAATAGTCCGGCCGAATAGACCGTGCTTGGCACCCTAACACCCTGCCAGCGTTTTCTGTTCCCGGGTCTGGGGGGTGGACTGTTTTTCTACCCGATCAATATGCTAAAGTAAGGAAAATAAGAAAAAGAAAGCAGGTGACTCCGTGGCGAATTCTTACATCCATCCAACTGATCCCGAAATCCAGCAGTTAGTAACCAATCTTGGTGGGCCCGCCCAATCCGCCATGGATCTGATGGCCGCGGCGCTGGACTGGTTTGACACCGAGAAGATTCAGTACAGCCGGCTCAATGCGCCCTTTGCGCCACTCCAGCGCAGCGATCTCGATGTCGTGCACTGGCACAGCGGCACCTGCGGCGACTTCAGCAATCTGCTGGTCAGTCTGTTGGTGGCGGCTGGGCACCCGGCGGCCTATGCGACGGTGCAAAAGGACTGCTACGGCGATTGGCAGGATCACATTTGTGCAGCCACCCAGGTGGCGGGCCGGTGGGTATTGATCGACGCCACTGATCCGTACCGGAAATTTCATGGCCTCGATTGCCCGCATCAGGCGTTTAAACTGCTGACGCCAGCAGAAATGACGGCCAAGTTCCGCCAGGACGAAACCACCTGGACAGCTCAAGCCGCTGAGTGGGATGATCCGTGCATGGCGGGCGTGCTTTATGCCCCGTGGCTGCACAACCAAACAGTCATGGAAACCGAAGACAGCGTGGGGTCCATTTTTCTTCTGCTGTCTTTGCCCGCTGTGCATCACTGGCGGCTGGACGCCTACTATCAATGCTATACGGCGGTCCGCGGGTTCTCGCTGATCCGCCGGGTGATCACCCCGGCGAGCAGTGTGTATCAGTTTTCTGAACACAGTCCAGCCCATATCTGGGATGAAAAACAATGGTCGCTGCCTACTCCGGTCCGAAACTTGCCGAAGAAACTCGTCTTTGCCAGTGAACAGCTGGATGAAGTATTGATTGAAAACAAAAAAGATTTAGAAAGCGTTGTCCACCGTGCCGCTCAATAATTCGCCGGTGATTCATATGTGCTGTCACTAATGCGTCCGCGTTGGGAGCGCGCTATACTTGCCTTGGAACCGGGATCGAGGTGAATCCTTGTGAAGCGGAGACAGGAACAAGTGAAGCGCGCAACCTCTACCGAAGTTACGCCGGCACCAAAGCATGATGAACTGGAAAAGGTCATCACGGCGATGTTCGTCAATGCAATCGACAACAATTGGGTCTAAGGTTCACTACGCGCGTCAGCCGTGAACAGAGCGTCAAGACATATTCGTAGTGACTCTGCGGGAGTCACGATCGTGATCATCTGCGTCTGGTCGGCGCGCGTGCAAAAAAGGCACAAGTTCTCTTGTTGAGAGGGCTTGTGCCTTTTTCTCGGGAGTTACCTGTCGACCGGGAGATAACCGGGAGATAGTGGCAGATAGCTCCGCTATTCTGCCGCATGGTCCAAAAACTCCTGCATCTGCCGCTGTTCCGCCGTGGTGGGTAAGGCCGTACCCTTGGTAAACGCCGCCAGGCGATCTGCGGCAATACCGCTGGCGGCTGCCAAATCGGCCGCTGATAATTGCCGAGCCTCTGCCAGCCGTTGGAACTGGGCATAGACAATCAGCGCATCCAGGTCATCATCCGTAATGATTGCACTGTCATAGTGCTTGTATTCCAAAAAATCACGCAAAGAATCCTTGGATAACAGCGCGCCTAACCCCGTGGCGAAGGCTCGCACCTGCCGCATCAGCCAATCTTTGTCTTCAGTATTCATTTTTCTTTAAACTCCTTTGCATGCTGGTGGAAGAAATAGTAATACGCCCGCACCTCAGGCAGTTCCGTCCACTTTTTCTCCGCCACCGGCGTCGTATCCATGTCATAGATCTTCGCCTCCGGGAGCGCCAGCAGGAACGGCGAGTGGGTGGCGATGATGAACTGGCAGCCGAAGAACCGAGCTGAATCAGTGATGAATTTGACCAGCTCCAGCTGTTTCTCCGGGGATAGCGAATTCTCCGGTTCATCCAGCAGATACAGCGCGTTCTCCTTGATCCGATCGGTGAAATAGGCCATGGCGCTCTCGCCGTTGGACCCCTCCGTCAAGTTGCGCATCAGGTGGTCGCGGATGTAGCGCGACTGGGTCTTGCTGCGGGTCTCCAGGATGGACTTCAATTGGTCGTAATCTTCGGGGCCGTTGAACTGGAAGCGGGCGTGTTTAGTCGCTAAATACTCATCCTCCAGACGGTCCCGCTGGCGGTCGATCCCCTGATTGGCCTGGCGAATCGTGAGCATGTAATCAAACACATCATCACTGGTGATGATCGCGCTCTTCTTCGGTATCGTGCCCACCGTGGTGGCGTCGGTTCGATCCAAATAATTTTCAAAGAAATTGGTCCGGTTGTAAGGAGCTTCCCGGTGCAGTCCCAGTTTTTCCGCAATAATATTCAGCACGGTCGTCTTCCCCGACCCATTGCCGCCATTCAGAATGGTGATCGGGGCACAATTGATTTGGGTCAAGCCCTTATCCGGCAAGACCTGGAAGGGATAATACGTGTTATAGGTTTTCTTTTTCAAATCAATAAAGAACCGCCACTCCGCGTCTTCGTCGGGAAAGAAAAATTGGGCTAAGTAAATCATCACCGCCACCGCCTTTCGCATTGGTCTCATTGTATCATTTCTGTTGATAAAAGCAGAAAGTACCGGTACACACATTTCTACCAATTGGGTATTTTCGTGGGCAATTGCGTGTGGTACAATTCTAACTGTGAATCGAATCACATGGCCTTTGAGAGGAGTATTGCTATTTTGAAAATTATCGTGATCGGTGCCACCCACGCAGGCACCTTCGCTACCCAACAAATTCTCACTGAGCATCCCGACTACAACGTGACCGTCTACGAGCGCAACGACAATCTGTCTTTCCTTTCCTGCGGGATCGCCCTGTGGGTCGGCAACAATGTATCTGACCCGAACAAAATGTTTTACTCCAGTCCAGACGCCTTGGCCCAGCTGGGCGCGACCATGCGCATGGAACATAACGTCACCGCCATTGACCCCGACGCTAAAACGATTGCCGCCACGAACCTGGTGACCGGCGAGCAAGTAACCGACCACTACGACAAGTTGGTCTTTACTCCCGGTTCTGCCCCGGTGATTCCGCCGATTCCCGGCATTCAAAGCGAGCGCGTCTTCCTCTGCAAGAACTGGACGGACGCCAAGAAACTCCATGACAACGCCCAGTCGATCAATTCGGTCGTCGTCATCGGCGCCGGATATATCGGGGCGGAGCTGGCGGAGCAGTATGCTTTGAGCGGAAAAAAGGTCACCCTGGTAGATGCCTTCGATCGGGTCCTGGCGAAGAATTTCGACCGGGACATCACCGATCGGATCGAAGCCTTGTACACGAAACACGGCACAGTATTAGCCCTGGGGCAAAAGGTCACCAGTTTCACCACTGCTGCCGACCAGATCACGGTCACCACCGATCAGGCCGCCTACACCGCCGATATTGCCGTGCTGGCTGTCGGCTTCCGGCCCCGCACTGAACTGCTGCAAAACCAGGTCGACATGTTGGCCAACGGCGCGGTGATCACTGATGCCTACATGCAATCCAGCCGACCGGAAATCTTCGCGGCGGGCGACTCCGCCGCCGTGCACTACAACCCCACTGGGCAGGACGACTACATTCCGTTGGCGACGAATGCGGTGCGTCAAGGAATCCTCATCGGCAAGAACATTGCCGCACCCACTGAACGATACTTAGGGACGCAGGCGTCCAGTGCCGTGGCCCTCTTCGATATGACGCTCGCCGCCTCCGGCCTGACCGCCGCGGGTGCGGCTGCCCGAGGAATCACTGTGGACAGCGTCACGATCGAACAGAACTATCGGCCTGAATTCATGCTGACGACCACACCGGTGGCAGCTTCTCTGACTTGGGACCCGACCACCCACCAAGTCCTGGGCGGCGCCTTCTACAGTGCCCACGACGTCTCCATGTCGGCCAACATGATTTCCATGGCGATTCAAACCAAGATGACCATTGAGACCCTGGCCATGGTCGACACCTTCTTCCAGCCCAACTTTGATCAACCGATCAACTGGGTCAACGCTGTGGCCATGGCTGCGGTGGAAAAAGCTAAGCAAGCCGAACCGGTTATTTAGCTTAAAAAAACGAAAACCCAACAATTGCGGGTTTTCGTTTTTTTCTGGCCTCGTTTGCTATTCTTAATCTCAAAACCGCCAATATTTGCATTTGTTACGCGAAATTGATCAGCGTAAATGCAAATATTGGCGTTTTTGCGTTTAGTACCTGGATATTTAATACTCAAAAAGGCAAAATGCCGATTTTAGCCATTTTAACCCCGCACTTCTTAATCAGCCAACGGACCTTCTCCCAAATAAGCACTCAGCATCCAAATAATCTTATCCATGTCCGCCTTGTACCCATTCAGCATATCCTGAGTCGGGAAGTCCTTCTCGCCGTCAGTGATCTCGATTCCCTTTTGGAACTGATCCCGCAAGTATTCGATCTGCTTGCGCAGGCGATCCATGAGGTCCGACAGGCTGTACTGATTCCAGTCGATCTTTTCATCCGGCAACCCGGTATGGTCAATAAATTCGTGGGTCGTCGCATAGGGTGCACCGCCCAAGGCAATCAGCCGTTCGGCAATCTCATCCAGCATGGTCGCCATCTGGTCCTTGTACTCGTCCATCAGCGGGTGCAGGCGGAAGAAATTCCGGCCGCGCATGTACCAGTGGATCTGCTGAATGTTCGTCTGCAGCTGCATCAAATCGGCCACCAACTGGTTCAGTTGGGCTTGGGTCTTGGGGAATTGTGTCTTGCTCATCAATCGCGCCTCCATAACTTATATTGATTACCAAGTACATCTCCAGCATAGCAAATCCAACTGGTTCAGGGAAAACAATATGCCCCGCTTTTTTGGCTACATTGTTTGACAAGGTACCGCCAGCTTTGTATACTTTGCTTTACAAGGTACTGGAAAGGCGGCGACGCGATGGCTGGTGAACGTATTCCCTCCCAAATGCTCAAAGGGATTCTCGAAGGCGCGATCCTATTGATCATCAGACAAGGCGAAATTTACGGCTACGCCCTGCACGAGAAATTAAGTACGCTGGGATTCGGTGACATACCTGAAGGGACCATTTATCCTTTGCTGCTGAAAATGCAGCGCAATAAACAAATCATTGGCGTCCGGCATCCTTCCACCACGGGACCGGATCGCAAATACTATCACCTGTCAGCCACCGGCGAGCGAGACGCAGCACTATTTGCCCAGCAATGGATGCAGCTTGCTGCTGCGATGGACCAGCTGACCCAAGGAGGCCACCCAAAATGAAAACTCAAATTGAAAAAGAGAACGACACGCGCATGACCCAGTTGAAGGGGTTGAACCACCTCTATATTGAAGAACTGGTCGGGTATCTGCGCAACCAGCCGCAAAAAGATTATCTGGCGTTAGAAGAAACGATTGCGGACGTGATCGATAACGCGGCTGACGCTCAGGCCCATGGCCGCTCGGCACGTCAGTATTTCGGTGCGGACGCCCAGGCATCCGCCAAAGCTATTTCAGAAACCATTCCAGCGGCCAGTCTCAGTGAAAAACTGGTTTTCTTTATCCCCCTGTTCAGTATGTTGATGAGCTACACAATTTATCCAATGCTTTTGCAACCGACGATCCACTTTGCTTGGGGTAATCTTGTCTACGGCTGGGCATTTATTACGCTGGTATTTCTACCACCGGTTGTTTCTTTCGGTCAAAAACGGATTTTCTTATTCTTTCTGATATTCCTGTCCTTGCCGCTCTTCATTGGCGGTTATGCCCTGGTCACGCATCAATCGCCTGCCCAATTGGCCCGGCAAATGTCGACTTGGCCAGTTGCTGCAACCGTTCTCGTGCTCATACCATTGATTTTTCTTTTGATGGTCTGGCTAATGCCGCCGCTCCGAATCGTGCCGCTTTCCTGGTGTGCCTTGAGCGGTGCAGCATCTATTTTCGGGTTTCTGCTGCACTACTTTCCCATCTTCAGTCAACCGATCCTGTATTGGAGCTTCAGCAGCGTATTTATCATCGCCGTGCTAGTATTGTTTATCTGGCAGCTCAACCGTATCCCGCTGTACCGGCAGCAGATTTCGCAATTACAACCGCCGCAATAACCAATAAGCGCTGTATCCGCCTGTGTTCCGGTGGACACAACGCTTATTTTGACTCTCTTTGCCGATGACTAAGCACAATCAAGCCGCCAGCCCGGCCGAAAATGTACACCAACAATGCTAAGTGGGCAATGTTGTAACTCATTTGGACCATACCCGTGGATAACACGGTATGGGCATAAAAGCTGACCAGCCAAACCAAAATCAGCAGCGTTAAGGCGATGTTATTGAGCAGCCCCCAGCCGCGACTGCGGTACCAATAGCGAATCCAATTCCAACTAAGGACAACCAGCATCAACGCAATCAGGATCAGGGTGTACCAGTGGAAGGACAGATTGAGCCAAGCCCCTAAGAAATCACCCGCGAGTAAACCAGACAATATGAGTAATAAGACAATTTCGGGCCGCGTGAGTTTAGCCTCCGGCATCGGACCGCTTCCCTTCATTCATTTGCAACGACTGTACCACAAGAAAGGAATCAATCACAATCGGCAGGGGCAAAGTTTCCTCGATACGCTGATACCTTGTCGATCTGCTTCATATTTTCTTCGAATGATTCGCCGCCCAATTAGGACCAACGCCGTGGATAATCCAATAAAGTGCCAAGGCAATAAGGGCGATACCATTAACACGATCATAGATCAGTCCTGAAAGCATCATCTGACTGTACAAATTAGCCAGCCAAATCAGAATCAGCACAGACATCATGATGTGGTCCACTAATGGCCACTGCCCATCATGCCGCCACGCCGTCAGCCAGGTCCAAAGCAGCACAATCACGGTGAGCGGGACCATCACCGTAGCGAACCACGGCATGACCGTCTGCACCCACCCGTGTAAGAGCACTCCTAATACGATCAGCAACTCGATGAATGTCAGCACCACCTCTGCATTGGTTACTTTGCGTCCGACCATCATCAAAATCCCCGCCTTTCTGGCCAGCCTAATGAATTCGTTTTCCCACGGTGCAGTATACCAAAATTCTGATGCACTCCCCTTATACTTTGCTTAGCTAAGCTAAAATTCTTGTATCTTCCTCCCCCGACGCCGACAATAAACTCGAAGTCAACGAAAAAAGTGATCATCGGTGGCAACATTTGCCGCATTTTCAAATACTGATATTCTGCAGGATCTGCGCAGTCGAGTCAGTACTGGCGCCGTCGTCACGGATCCGGCCGAGCTGAAGAAGTATTCTTACAGTGAGAACATGACCGGTGAGGGCGCGGGATTAGCCTTGGCCATTGTCGAAGCCCAAAATACAGCGGATATCCAAGGCGCTTTGGCAACGGCGCGCAAGTACCATATTCCGATCGTGCCGCAATCTGCCCATACCAGTACCGTCATCGGGGCGGATGGGCTGCCCGGTAGTATTATCCTTTCTACCATCAAGATGAACCACATTCTGGAAATTAGTAAGGCCGATTCTCTAGCGGTGGTCGAACCCGCTGTGATCAACGGCGACCTGGATCAGGCAGCGCGCAAACAAGGGATGTTCTACGCCGTTCCTTTTTTAGGTACCAAATGGTACTAAATAAGATGATTGCCGGTTCTCCAGACGATGGTCTGTCCGAGATGCTCTCAGCCAACTAGGGTAGCCTGGCAGTCGAGTCTAACACTGATTCCCGGCCTTGAAGTTCCCGTGAACGTCGGGTATGGAGGCTCGCGCCTCGATCTTATTCAGTTGCCGTAAGGACCGTATAGTCTGTTGCTTGCTGCAAGTTGATCGCGGCATTCACGTCGCGGTCGATGGATAATCCGCAGTGCGGACAATTGAATTGGCGGACGGCCAGATCCGCCATCGTACCGTGGAATTGAGCTCGATTGTAAGTGCCGCAGGTGCTGCATAACTTTGTACTGGGATACCAGGTGCTGACTTCGCGCAACTCAATGCCATGCTTTAGACACTGCCACGTGAGCCAAGTCTTGAAGTAAGACAGTCCCAGTTTTTGGATACTGGGTGCCAGCTTGGGATTGGCCTTCATCCCCTTGATGTTGAGTTTTTCCACGGTGATATGCGGCGGTTTAAGCTTAACAATTTGCGCAATGGCTTGGCGTACCGTTTCTTTGTTGATCTTTGCCAGTTTAGCTGACCAGCGGGTCAGATAGTATCGAGCCTCTTCGATGCCTCGACTGGTCAGATAACCAGCCTTTTGATGCGGGTGATTCTTGGCGAAACTCTTCTCGGCCGCACTTTTGCGCCGGGCCAAGCGGACCTGCCAGCGTTTCTTCATCTTTTCTACGTGGTAGTAATAGGACGTTTTGGAAATATTGATAAACTTTTTGCCGGTATTCAAAATGGCCATATCTTTGATGCCCAGATCAATGCCCAGGCCTAACTCGGTCTCCGTGTGCGCGACTGGCTGGGTTGGTGCCGGCTCATCAGTAGCCACTACCACCCAATAGTCATTCGCCCAGCGGCTGACCCAGCAGCCAGTGATGTGATACCCAGTTTTCTGAAGCTGGTCATCAGTGGGTAAATAACCAAATTCCGAAAGCCGCAGCCAACCAATCAGTGGTAATCTAATGCGGTCGCGCTGAACGCGGATCGAACCGCTGAAGTAGGCTGCTTGACGGGCGCGATAGCCCTTGAAGCGCGGTTCTTCTGCTAAACCTTTGAAATAGTTCTGGAAAGCTCGCTCAGCATCGCGAAAGGCCTGCTTTCGAGTTTTCTGCGGAGCTTGATCCCACCAGGCGGGATAGGAACCGCTGACCCGGATAACGTGGTTGAACACTTTCTCAAACTCTGCCGCAGAGATATAAAACTGGTTCCGTGTTTCTTTAGGCAGCTCCTTGAAAGCCTCATAATCTGGATAAAGCCGCTTGCGCGTCTCCAGCAAGCCGAACTGCACGCTGCGATAAAGATTGTACAATTTGCGTTTAACGGCCATGCACAGGACCAAGAAATCATTTTGGGCATCATTGGCCACGTGGAGTTTAGTCTTATAACTGCGGGTCATGTCTCTGTCCTCCTAATCGGCTACTCGAATGTCGTCATCAGCAGTGGGAAACGTATGTTCTTGATAACCAATTTTATCAAAGCTGTCCCCAATCGACAACATTCTAATCGTCAGCAGAAACGCAGAACTATCCCCTGTAAGACAGGGTTCGCAGTTGTGGGTTAGCAGAAAAGTAATAAATACTGAGGATTATTGATTCACCTACGCACTAACAGAGATGCCGTCTGACATCGAATAGACTCGAACGATACCCTATTTGGCAACTGTTAATAACCTCCCGACCCTGGGTCAAAACTAATTTCAAGCATCGGCGGCAACGTTTCGACCAACGCCGGCGGGATGAGTACTGTGCGCTATGGCGCCACTAAGGACAATATTCTTGGTCTCAAAGTTGTTTTGGCCGACGGGCAGGAAATCAAAGTCGGCGGGCGAACCTTAAAGCAGGCTTTTGGCTATGATCTCACGCAACTCTTTATCGGCTCTGAGGGTACGCTGGGGATTGTCGTGGAAATTACGGTGAAACTGTTGCCCATTCCACTGGGAACGCCGGTGATGGGTATGGCGTTCTTCCCGACGATGACCCAACTAGCGGAAGCTGTCGCGGCGATTCGGATTTCCGGCATCGGCCCCACGATGTTGGAAGCCCTAGACGGCAACACGGTCGCGGCGCTGGATACGTATCGGCACACCCATTACGCCGACAACAACGAATCCATGCTGATTTTCCGCATCGACAGCAGTACGGCTGAAACGTAAGCGGTCGTTGAAATAGGTGTGAAGACAAAAATGGTGCAATCCTCTATCATGAAGATTGCACCATTGCTTTACCCGCTGTTATTCGTGACAGAACGCCTGCACCTTCGGCGCCCACGGCAAATAGTCCTGCAAGGCGACCATGTCGCCGGGAGCCGGCAAATTAGGCACTGTGTCGAATAGATAGTTGAAATATTTACTCGGATCGAGGTGATTAGCCCGTGCTGTCGTGAGCAGACTAAGAATGACCCCCGCAGCCGTCGCGCCGCGTTTGCTCTGCGAAAACAGCCAATTTTTACGACCGATGACCAGTTCTTTGACGGCGCGTTCGGCCCGGTTGTTCGATAGTTCAAGTCGGCCGTCCAACAGGACTGCCCGCAAGCCAGCCTCATGCTTCAACGCATAGGTGATGGCTTTGCCCACCTTGGATTTTGGCAGATAGCTGCCGTCCAACGAGACCAGCCAAGCGAAGAACGCATCCATGACAGGTTTGAGTCGTTGTTCGCGCTGGGTTTGACGTTCATCAGCCGACAAGTCTTGCCATTTCTTTTCCCATTGGAAGAGATCATTGCAATACTGGCGGCCCGTTGGGGCCAGCCCCTTGTCTCCGGCGGTCACGGCTTCGTCAAACTTACGACGCACGTGAGCCCAGCAGAAGACATTGGTGACCCCAAGCAAATTAGGGTAAACGGCGTAGGCATCACTTTGCAGGTAGCCTTCGTAGCCGGCCAGGAACCGGGCAGCTTCCTCGTAACCGCGGCTATTACCGTGCTCATACATGACGATCTGGTGGGCGCTGTGCTTGCTGGACGTGTAGACCCAGTAATAGGTCTGCGCCTTCTTTAGATCCAACACCCGGTAGGGCGTTTCGTCCGCATGGATAACGTCTTGAGTCAGCAGATCTCGGTGCATCAGCTTGTATAGGGACTCCAGGTAGCCTTCTGACGCCTTGATGTGCCAGTTGGCAATTGATTGCCGGGTGAAATCGACCCCGCGACTGTGCCACAAGCGTTCTTGCCGGTTGTCCGGAATCTTGTAGGCAAACTTAGCCATGATGGATTCGGTCAAGACGCTTGAAGAAGCTGGACTATGCGGTATGGCTGGGCGAGGCACATCGGACTTCTTAAGGAACTGGTTGCCGCGCTGATTCAAGCAGCCGTTAGGACACGCGTAGGTGTGCCGATAGACGATTGTGTGCAGGAGCTGTGCCGGAATCAAGGTTGCTTCTTCGCGTACTTTCGACCGGCCGATATCCTGCATCTCTTCACCACAGACCGGGCACTTGCGCTCCTCACCTTCGAGCAGGCAATCCTGCTCGTCCAGCGGCAGCTTGTTCAAGTCGGTGCTCTTGGTCCGTGTCGCTTTCTTGAGCTTCTTCTTGGCGACCTTGCGGTCATCACCGGTGAGCTTGTCGATGATGCTTTGTTCTTCACCGGTGATGATGTGCTCATTGAACAGGTTCGTCTGGCCATGCGGCAGGTTATCGCTTGATTCCCGGCGCCGACCGAACAACATGCGCTTCAAGACGGCGATCTGTTCCCGGAGGTCCTGATTTTCATTTATCGAATTCTGCAGTGCGGTGCGTAATTGTTCTGGCGAAGCGTCCACCAATCGCACTGCATCTTTTGTGTCTACCAATCGGTGTTCCTCCAATAAATATAATAAATGGATTATATCATGTTTTATACGGCGAAGGAAAGAGGAGATGCTAATAAATCATGGCTTCTCCTCCTCAATTAGTTGGTATATCCTGGCTTGAAATCATGAATGGTACTCCGTTCTTGAATACTTAGACCAGTAATCAATCGCTTCAGCTGGTAATGACTGAGATGCTGCACCTCAGAGCGCGTTCGCGGCCACTGCAGGTGGCCGTTCTCGTACCGTTTGTAGTAAAGAACAAACCCACTGCGGTCCCAGTACAGAGCCTTGAACCGATCGCGCTGACTGCCGCAGAATAAGAACAGCGAGTGATCATAAGGCACTTCGTCTTCGCCGTACAGCTCCCGCAAGGAAGCGGCCAAACCGTCGATTCCTTTGCGCAGGTCCGTTTTTCCGCAAATGATATAGATGTTAAGCTCTTGGATATTGGGGAACATTGCCTGTCAACTCCTGGAGCACCACGTGCAGAATTGCCCGGTCAACACCGGTGTAAAACACGACCTCGGCGTCCTTGAGCTTCACTCGTGCCGCAACCTGCGGTTTGACCAGCGGCTTCGGCGACCGGTCGGTCACCTGGATCGGCACGATATCTTTGATTTGAACCATGAAAGGCCTCCTTGTTTACTTGATAAACCAAGTTTACAAGGAGGCCTGCACCGGGTCACGATACCTATGTCAACGACCGCTTACGCTGAAACCGAAGCACTGCTGGAGAAGATGCTGACGACGCACCAGGGCACGCACATCAGTGTAACGACGGATCCACAGGCTCAGGCTGATCTGCAGCAAATGCGGCGGGATATGCTGCCGGCCGTTTTTGCCGGGCAGAACCACATCATGGAAGATATGGCCCTGCCGTTGTCGCAACTGGCGCCGATGATGGATTACATTGCTGAATTAGGTGCCCAGCTCGGGCTGAAGATCTATACCGCCGGCCACGCTGGTGACGGCAACGTACACCCCACACTGGTTTGGCCAGCGGATGAAAAAGACGTGCCGCCAAAAATCGTCGAAGCACTGCAAGCCATGTTCCACAAGACGCTTGCGCTAGGCGGGACGATTTCCGGCGAACACGCCGTCGGGATGATCAAGAATCAATGGAATAATGCTGAATTGGGGCCAGATGTGGACTATTTACAACATCAGATCAAGGCACTGTTCGACCCGATGAATATTTTGAATCCAAAACGCAAGATCAATTGAACTGCAGACCCCCAAGTACCGGCTGTTTCACGTGAAACGGCTGGTGCTTTTTTGTCCGTGACATTTGTCATGTGCAAGTCATGACAGTCCGTACTACTGGCCCCGCCGGTTTTCTTATATTCTAAGTACATCAAGAAGAGCAAAACAAACGGAGGTTATCGATCATGAAAAAGTACATTAACAACGAAGCGGCTGACAAGCAGCCAGCGAATCCGTGGCACAACTCGAATTTCCGGATGCTGCACGCAGCTGTCTGGGGTATTTTCATCCCAGTTCTGTTTATCCTCAAGTACACCCTGCATTTATTCTAAGGAGGTGTCCGTCATGTCAAACCCTATTATTAGCCTGAACCACGTGGCCTTTGCCTACAATAAACAACCTGTCCTGCGGGACATTAACTTGACCATTCAACCCGGTGAGATCATCGGACTGGTCGGCCCCAACGGCGCGGGTAAAACCACCCTGCTGAACCTGATCCAGGGCATCCTGCCCTACGCCGCCGGGATCACCGTGTTCGGCGGGCAGCCGGGCAACCCGACCGCCAAAGCGGCCACCGGCTCCATGCTGCAGGGCAACCTGAAGCTGCCCCGGGTGCATGTTGCCGAGCTGATCAGTTTGATTGGCGACCAATACGCCAACCCGCTGCCCACCAGCGAGGTCCTGGCCCTGACGAACCTCACCGCCCAAGCTAACCAAAACGTCGCTACCCTCTCTGGCGGTCAGCTGCGTCGGGTGACCTTCGCCTGTGCCATTGTCCACCAGCCGCAGCTGCTCTTCCTGGATGAACCCACTGTGGGCATGGACGCCCAGGCCCGCCAGGAATTCTGGGACCTGATCAGCCGCATGCGGGCGCGGCACGTCACGATTATCATCACCAGCCATTATTTAGAAGAGATCCAGCACGTGGCCGACCGCATCGCCATCCTGCGTCAGGGCCGCTTCGCTTATGTCGGCCGCTGGGACCAGCTTCAAGCGGCCCACAACGGCGGCCAGATCAGCTTCACCACACCGCTGCCCCCGGCCACCTTTGCCCACCTGCCTGGTGTCACCCAGGTGGCCGCGACGGCCGATCACCTCACCTTGACCAGTCAAGACACCGATCTCACGGTGCAGGCCCTGGTGCCTTTCTTCCCCGATCTGCACCACTTCACGGCCACCCGCCAATCTCTGGAAACCATCTACCTCGATTTAGTGAAAGAAGACGACAAAAATGAAGAAGTTTTTCAACCAACTGCAGTTTGATGCCAAGCGGCTGTTCCTGCGCAACCCGCAATACACGTTCTTTGCCATCGCCATGCCCATCGGTTTCTATATTCTCTTCACCAAAGTGATGAGTTTTGGTACCGCCAGTGAGCTGACGGCCTTTGCCCGCAGCTACATGGGCAGCATGATCGTCTACAGTGTCGTCATCGGTGCCTTGTTCAGTTTGGCGGCGCTGATGCAGCATGATCGGCAGGTGGGCCTGGTGCAGACTCTGCAGCTGACCCCCAGCGGAACAACCTATTACTACGCCTCGCTAATCACCCTGATGGGCCTGCTCAACGCCCTGTCGGCGCTAGCAATCATGCTCGTGGCGGTCTTCGTGAACCAGGTGGCCCTGTCCCTGACCACGGGGCTGGGCGTGCTGGTGATTGCAGTCCTGGGCAGCATCCCGCTGATGATCATCGGTGTGCTGTACTCCCGCGTCCAATCCGTCGAACTGCTGAATGTCCTGAGCAACCTGACTTCATTCCCCCTGGCTATCATCAGTGGCCTCTGGTGGCCCCTGAACCTCCTGCCGACTTGGGCCCAGGCCATCGGCAAAGTGACCCCGACTTATCTCACGAATCACCTCCTGACCCGCTTTTTGGCCGGTCAAAGCCTGCCCGCTCATGATATGATGGGCATAGCCGGCTGGGCCGGGGGCATGATCATCCTGCTCTTTGTCCTGGCTACCTGGCAGAAAAAGGCAAAGGTCGTGATCCAGCATGGCAGCAAAGAAAGCCAGGCATCCGTACAATAGCCACATGGGCCGCGTGATCGGCTATGTATGGCTGCTCTATTTTCCCTATTCAATTCTTGATTATCTGCCCCCCAAGCAGCCCAGCGATTACCTTTGGCTGGCTGTGGCGGGGGTGTTCCTGGTCAATTATATTCTGGTCATGGAACGACCGAACACCTGGCGCGTCACGATTCCCCTGGAAGTCTTGGCCTGCTGTTTGTTTGCCATCTTTGCCCAGGGCTTCTATTTACTGATCTTCCCCGGCTGGCAGGTCGCGTCGATCTTGAGTAATTATCCCAAGCGCTGGTTCGCCGCTTTTCTCGTCGCTTACTACGGCTCCTTGATCATTGGTATCGCTGTACTGTATTGGCAGCACACCACCATTAACTGGAGTAGCTGGAGTGGCGGCGCGATCTGGGCCTTCATTTTTCCCGCTATCTCGCCTATCTTTTCCTATTCCTTCTCCAAATCCATCACCCGCTCGATCCGGCTGGCCCAGTCCAATAGCCGCCTGGAAGCGGTGGTGCGCCGGGGGGAACGGGAACGAATTGCCCGAGACCTGCACGACAACCTCGGCCAGTCCTTCTCCATGATCACGGTGAAAGCCCAATTGGCCCAAAAACTGTTGGCCAAGCAGCCGGACAAAGTGGCCGGCGAACTCCAGGACATTGCCGCGACCAGCCGCCAGAACCTGCAACTGGTACGCAACATCGTCAACGACCTGCGTCAAGAGAGTCTGGCCGACGTGCTCCTTGCCCAGGAAAAGAACCTGCGGGAAACTCGCATTACCCTGTACACCGAGGGGGAGCAAGCCGCCGATGCCTGGCCGACCAAATGTCAGGTTACCCTGGCCGCCGTCTTGCAGGAGGCGATCACCAATGTGATTCGCCACAGCCATGCCCGGCAAGTGACGGTGACGTTCACGGCCACGCCGGACCAATACCGGATGGCCGTGCAGG
Source organism: Schleiferilactobacillus harbinensis (assembly GCF_008694105.1). Lineage (NCBI taxonomy): Bacteria > Bacillati > Bacillota > Bacilli > Lactobacillales > Lactobacillaceae > Schleiferilactobacillus > Schleiferilactobacillus harbinensis. The sequence continues at coordinate 2,903,611 of NZ_CP041364.1, read as the reverse complement.
ACAACGGGATTGGTAAAGATTATCACCGCACCAACTCCCATGGCGTCAGCGGCATGATCGAACGGGTGGAACAGGAACAGGGCAGCTTGACCATCGTCGCCAACCACATCGGCACCCTGGTCACGGCCACATTGCCAAGAAAGGAGGCGCACAGCGCATGATCAGTTTGTATTTAGCTGAAGACCAAAGCCTGCTGGCTTCTGCACTGGCTCAGCTGCTGGGACTAGAAGATGACCTCCATGTACTGGGCACCGCCGCCGACGGCCAGCAAGCCTGGCTGGACATTTCCCGGGAAATACCGGACATTGCCATTTTAGACATCGAAATGCCCAAAGCCACTGGGCTGGACGTGGCCGATTGGATCCACCAGGCGGGTATCAAAACGAAGGTCATTATCCTCACGACTTTCGCCCAGCAAGCCTACTTCGAACGGGCGGTCAAGGCCCAGGTCAACGGCTACTTGCTGAAAGATCTGCCCAGTGATGACCTGGTCGCAGACATCCGCAAGATCTACGCCGGGGCCACGATTTATTCCCCTGAATTGGTGCAGAACATGATCACCGCCAGCAAGAATCCCTTGACTGAGCGGGAAATGGATGTTCTTCGCGCCGCGGCCGACGGTGCCAGCACTAAAGAAATCGCCGCGGTTCTCTTTTTGTCAGAAGGGACCGTCCGCAATTATCTTTCCGCTATTTTCAGCAAACTCGCCGTCCACAACCGGATGGAAGCGGTCCATTTGGCCCAACAAAATAAATGGCTCTAGACCAGCCTTGACGACCCTGCCTATAATGGGAGTTATACACTCTGATTGAAAGCAGGATTTTTTTGTGAAAAGACTACGAGGATTACGCGATTTACAAGGGTGGCAGCGAAACTTGGCTGTCCTTTGGCTGGGGACGTTCATTGCCGGCATGGGCTTCAGCGAGATCTCCCCATTTCTGTCCCTCTATGTGTCAGAAATGGGCGACTTCACCAAGAGCGAGCTGTCCATGTATTCCGGGGTAACGTTCGCTGCCACCTTCCTGGTCGTGGCCCTCGTGTCGCCGCTGTGGGGCCGGCTGGCCGACCGGCGCGGGCGCAAGCTGATGCTGCTGCGCTCCAGTCTCGGCATGGCGTTCATCATTGGCGCCACCGGCTTTGTCCACAATATTTGGGCCTTGATCGGCCTACGGGCGCTGCAGGGCCTCGTGTCCGGGTATATTCCCAATGCCAGTGCCCTGATTGCAACCGAAACGCCGAAGGAACACAGCGGGGCGGCCATCGGCATTTTGACCACCGGGATGGTGTCTGGGAACTTGATTGGACCTGTTTTGGGCGGCTTTCTTGCCCAGGTCTTCTCCATCCGGCTGACCTTCGTCATCACCGGATTCCTGCTGCTCATCGTGTTCTTCTTAAGTCTGACTCTGGTCCACGAGCACTATCAGCCCAGTCCGGCATTATTGAACAAACAGAAGCGGCCATCCCTGTTGAGTCAGGTCAAAAACCCCAAAGCGATCATGACCCTGCTGATTTCGACCATGATCATTCAGGTCGGCAACATGTCGGTCTATCCGATCATCAGCCTGTACGTCAAAGAACTGATGCATAACGTCGGGCCCATCGCTCTGGTGGCGGGCCTGATCGCCGCGCTGCCTGGTATTTCCAACTTAATTGCCGCCCCCCGATTGGGCCGGCTGGGGGACCGGTACGGCAGTGGTAAGATTTTAATTTTCGGCTACATATTTGCCGTGCTCATGTATATTCCCCAAGGTATCGTCGGCAGTGTCTGGGCCTTAGCCTTCTTCCGGTTGATGATCGGTGTTTCCGATGGCGCCCTGTTTCCCACTGTCCAGACCTTGCTGTCCAAGGGCACACCCCAGGATTATACTGGGACAGTGTTCAGCTGGAACCAGTCTTTTCAGGCACTGGGCAGTGTCATTGGGTCACTGATGGGCGGCTTCGTCACCAGTTTGTTCGACTATAACGGGTGTTTCCTCTTCACTGCCGGCTGTCTCGCCCTGAACTTCATTCTGGTCATTCTTTTTATTCCCGAATTGCGCTTAAAGAACTTGCGCCGCGCCCAGTAATTAGCGTATTATCAAGCAATCATCTGGTATCGCGAAAGGAGCTTTATATTTATGGATCGTCCCTTGAAGACTGTCCCCAACCTCACTTCCCAACTGCGCCAAGACATTGTGGAATCACCGAAAGTCATTCGCAACGCGTCTGGCATTCGCTTGTTTGGCCAGCGCATCAAAAGTATCGTCTACACCACTGATGTGGCCGTGATTGCCAACTGTGACGCCGATGCCGTGTTAGCCGTCTATCCCTGGACACCGAACACCCGCATCCTCGATGCCATCAGCCGGGTATCTAACGTGCCCATTCTCGCCGGTATCGGCGGCGGCCTGACGAAGGGCCTGCGCTCTGCGACCGTCGGCCGATTTGCGGAAGAAAACGGCGCCCAGGCTGTCGTCATGAACGCTCCGGCCACCATGACGACCATTGCCAGCGTGGAGCGGATCGTGGACGTCCCGATCATTTACACCGTGGTCAACCGCAATACCGATCTGATTTCCCGGGTCCATGCCGGCGTTGATGCCTTCAATGTCGCCGGCGGCAAAGACACCGCCGACTTGGTCCGCTGGGTACGGGAGACGCTGAAAGACACGGATCCCAACTTCCCGATCATTGCCTCCGGCGGCCGCACCGATGAACAGATCAGTGCCACGATCGCCGCTGGTGCCAACGCCATTACCTTCACGGCGTACGGCATCTCTGAGCAGACCTTCCATGAAAAAATGGAGCACTATCGCGACGAACATCAAGAAAATGAGTAATGAAAAGCGCTTGGCCATTTCCCCGGCCAAGCGCTTTTCTACTGCCAAAAATTATTCAAACATTTTCTTCGATGCCCGCAGCAAGGTCGGGATATCCTTGTCGTAGCGCGGAGTCTTCACTAAGTGGGACATTGGAATGCCCGCAAAGTGATAGGCCGCAATTTCGCCGGAACGGACAGCGCTTTGTTCCGTGAAGACCATCTGGAACGGCTGCTCCGCGAACTCGCCGGTAAAGGCCAGATTCGTGGAATGGGCCGGAATCACCAGCGGCCGGTCGCTCTTGGCCCGGTTATTAAACAACGCGGACGCATAGGGCATGTGTACTGGAATATTGTTGATGATGCTGGCCAGGATCTCGTCTTCCTTGTCCTTGATGTTCCCCGGACCCGGATCGACCTTGGCCAATTGGCCGATCAATTCCTGGGCCATTTCTTTACCGGTCATTTCGATATACGGCTTATCGATGAACTCGCCGTGCCGGCGGGGATACAGGAAGTAGCCCCAAATGACTGTTTCATTCGGCTTCTGCGTCGTGAAGTGGGGTTGATGGTGGACCACGATGGACATGTTCACGTCTTTTTGACCCAGATTGGTGATCGGCGTCGTGGACAAGAAGGAATTCAGGGCATTCCCCGGCTGCTGAGTGGTGATCCGGGCGATTTCTTCCAGCAGCAGATGATTCTTTGTGGTCAAAGTGAAGCTGGTCCATTCACTGGCGTTGCGATCCGCAAAGAATTTGTCAGGATTGCCTACGTTGTAGAAACGTTCGGCAACTTTCTTCCACAGGGACGCGGCGGCACCGTAGTCCATGTTTTCACCCGCCGGGGTATCGTAATCCCCCATCGTCGTGGAATCGGTGATCGAACCATTGGTGAACAGCACAGCAGTATCGTCGGGTACATCAACGTGTTCTTCGTCTCCGGTCTCGGTATTCGTCATGTGGATGCCGGTGACTGTGATCTCATCCTGCATCGGCGTGTCTTGGAAATCAAAGTCTGTGACCCGGCGGTTCAGCACAATATGACAACCCTGGTCCTGCAAATACTTGACCAACGGCAGCATAATGCTTTCGTACTGGTTGTACCGGGTCCGATTGACACCAACCAAGTGCTCAATCTGAGTAAATTCATAGATCATCATGTGCATGTAGCGGCGCAGTTCTTGGGCGGAGCTTTGGACGCGGAAGGCAAAAGTAGTTTCCCACATGTACCAGAAATTCGTCTGGAACATATGCGGATCATCGGCGAAGTAGTCGGCGATCGATACATTATCCAGCTTTTCTTCCTCAGAATCCGGCATCATCACCAGCTTCGTCAGGAGCATCCGGTCCTTGTTATCCAAACCCAGGTGGCCGCCGTTGATGATGCCTTTGCCGCCCTCCAGCAAGCGAGCCTTATCGAAAGTCCGGTGTTTGGCGTCAAAATCGCGGGTATCTTCTGCCGCCGTCATGCTCTCTTCGGTGACACTGGGAATGCGGTCCAGCAAGTCCATCAAATCAACATACGTCCGGTAGTTGAGCATCCGGCCGCCCCGGGCCACGTAACCCTTGGTATTTTCCAACGGATGGTTCTTGTTCCAATATTCATCCGCCTGGGTCGTGGCACTGGAGCCGTCGTTACTCCCGTGATCGTCCAGGGAATAGAACGTGATATTATCCCCAGACCAATGCGCCTCTTGAATTAAATAAACCGCTGCCGCCATGTTGGCCAAACCGGCACCGATCATGATTACTTTTTGTTTGCGAGCCATTATGCTGCCTCCTTATTAATCTTGTTTCGGTTCAAACGGGGCATAAGCGGCCGCGTCATCCGTGAATAATTCTGATTTTTTCGCTAAATACGCCGTAGCCGCGATCAACGCCGATGCGACGAGCAATTTGCATACTGTACCTTTTTTCATGAGTAACGACTCCTTTCGCAGAGACCAATTCGTTTCAACAGTTATAGTCTATGCCGGCAGTTGCGCAAAAAAAATAGACAACCTTGGGCAGTTGCCCAAATTGTCTATTTCTTAACTATTGTGCCTGGCTATTCTTGATGGCGTTGGCCACGCTGCCGTCCAGCATGATCTCCGCCCGGCGAATCAAGTCCGCCGGTGCTTCCTGCAAATCATTGCGCAGCCATTGCACCACTTGCATCACCAGCGCCCAGCCGTAGAAATTCACGATACTCTGTTCCAGCACCGCCGGCGCCTGAGGGTCCACATCCTCTACCACCCCGCGGACCATGCTGCTGGCCGCAGAGTACAGGAAGTTCTCCAATAGATCGCGGCCCACGGAACGGAAGGTCTGCAAACAGAACTGCTGATTCGCGGCAATATAATCCAGAATCATCCGATACGCCGTCTGCCAGCGATCTACTTTGAGGTACCCGGACAGCTGGGTGACCACTTCCTGCTCGTAGATCCATTCCAATAGATCGTAAATGTCAGTGAAGTGGTAGTAAAACGTGTTCCGGGTAACTTTGGTCTGCTGGGTGAGCAGGCCAATCGTGATCCGGTCCACCGGCATGGTTTCCATGTCTTTTTTTAACGCTTCGGCTAAGCGCCATTGGGTATCATCCTTGGCGATGACGCACCATCTCATTTCTATTGAGTCTTTGGGTCTATCATACCAGGTTCTGCTGCTTAGATTATTCCCCGGGAAATAATTCACAATGACTGTCACAATTCTCTACAGTATCAAAATAAAGTATGCACCACGTCGGTCCATGTATCACATACTGGTCAGTTACTCTCTGCCAGTTCGCTGACCCGATGCAGCCGTCGATACTGGCTAGGGGTCACCCCATTGATCTGCTTAAACTTCCGCGTGAAATTGGCCACATCATAATACCCGTTAGCCGTAACAATTTCTTTGATTGGCGCATCCGTATACACCAACCCGATGCGAATCCGTTCCATCCGCAAATCAGTGACGAAAGTTGTGAATTTCTCGCCAGTCGTTTCCTTAACGAAGTGGCTGGCATACGACACAGATAAATGAAATTGTTCGGCCACATCAACCAGCGATAACAAGGGTGAACAGGCATTGGCCGCAATGAACGACCGGATTGCAGTCTCCATGTCCATGGACGAAAATGTGTCGTCTTCCTGGGGCGCGGTCATCTTCTGGATAATTTCTAATAACAGCCCGTGCAACTCATTGAACGATGCGGCAGATAGCAGTTTCTGCACATAGGCCTCGTCCACCTGCTGATGCTGACGATAATCTGCCTTCAAGATTTGACTGATTAAATTTGCCATCGGCAGATCCACTGCAGCCTCTGGCCGATAGCTTTGACTGGCATGGTTAAAAAGTGCCTCAAAGGCCTCCTGGGCCATCGCCGCATTGCCCTGGGCCAGTGAATTGGCAAGTTTCAACTCATTATCCACATCAAACAAGCCTTCGTCGTCAGCAGCGGCCCGTTTCTGATAAAAGCTGACTTTTTCGTCCGCGCCGGGCAAATTGGTCATTTGCGCGGTGACCGCCTCGATATAGGCTTCGTGCAGCAGCTCTAATGCTGCCACCGGCTGACCGGCAAAAAGCGGAGCCAGACTCGCGGGACTAAGTTCATCCCGCACCACCCCCAGTATGTCCGCCGGGTTGATTGCCGTGCCGTAATTCACCAGTACGATCACTTCAGCGTGACTGGTCCGGTGAGCAAAATACACCGTATAGTCGTTGCCCACCACCGGTGTGGCCAGCATTTGATCATCCAAAGCAGCCAAATCGGTCATAATGCTGACCACATAGTGAGAATGAGCAAACGCGAGCTGGGCAAGCCCCAATAAGCGATGGATCGTCATCGAATCATTCACTCGGCCGCTAATGATCATTTGCAAAACTTGATTGCGGACAAAGGGCAATCTAATTTTCTCTTTGGCGACGATTTCTTGATGATTGGCGACGTAAAGCTGAATCGCCCTTTGCAAGTTGTCGAGTTCCGATCGAGAGGCAATGATTGCCGTGTCGGTTTGCGGCACAACCGCCGCCAGTTCCCGAATTTCCCGATATTGCCGCCGGCTCAGATGCCAACTCAGTAAAGCCCCGGCGGCCAGCAGCGCGATAAATAACCAGGCATACCGCCGCAGCATCATCAAGATGGCCGGCCAGGAAGACCCCGGTGCCGTCAAGGAAACGACTTGGAACAAATTGCCGTTCCCAGTGGTCCGACTCATTTGAAATTGGGCTTTGCCAGCAAATTGCTGCCAGTCCTTGGTCCGATTTGTGAGCGGCAGGGTTTGCCCATCCAGAGTCGCGCTGGAGACAATCCGGCCTTGACCGACCAGTAAGGCGATGGCTTGATCAGAAATGTCGGCTGCGTCTTGCAGTTTTTGATGAATCTGATCCACATTAAGCACATAGAAAGCCATCCCCCTCGGCGCCGCCCCCGGAGCCGGAATAATCGGCGTGGCAAACGTTAATTGACCAGTTTGCCCGCCATTAGTGGGGGTAAACAGCATCATCGGCGTCACCGTATGCAATAACGATCGAATCTGCCGGTTCATCTCCGGCCCTTCCGGCATCATGCCGTATTTGAAGAGCGTTGGCGTAAGGTCGTAGGTGCCATCAGTCGCGTAGAGCAAATCCGGAGTCAGGCGCGAATAGATGAATATTTTTTGAATGAGCGTGCTGCTTAAATCATACCGGGCCAACGCGTTGGTAATATCTTTGTACGTCAAATAATCTTGGTCTGCCGGGGCTAATGCTGCATCCAGCGCCATTTGGTTGGTAGTCACCAGCATGTGATCCACCATGGCATTCAGCTCACTGGTCACACTGGTCAGAGTCCGTTCCTGGCCAGTGGTAATGGCCACCCGCTGCTCATGCCACTCGCGAGTCAGCCAGCTGCCGGTAAGCACTAGCACGGGCACTAGGAATATTAGCAGAAACGACATCAGGTATGTGGTCAATAGGCGGCGGGGCCGGCCCCCGATCCGCCGCACTGATTTACTCAGCCGCATGCTGCATCACCGCTTCAACATGCTGGCAGGATTGATAGGAAAACCAAACTACCGGCGTCAGATATAACGGAACAAGCGCTACAAACGTGAGCATCGGAAAAATGACCAGCAGCCCGGTCGCCAGTATCGAGCTGATAATGATGGCCAATGTGTTAGAAATTTTGGCCACAGAAATAATGAGCGTTTGCCGGAAATATTGCCAAAACCGTAATGAATACCGGGCATAGATTGTAAACGCGTAAAGCCAATACAGCATCGCCATGATCAACAACACGATTAATCCATATTGAATCATTGGCGAGTGCAGCCAAGCCTTGTTCACGGCTAAATCGACCAGCAGCACGCCCACCGCGGCCGCACCAATATAGCCAATACCATTAAATTCCCAAAATGATTGCCGATAGAATTGCCGGAATTCCTGATATAGTGCCGCGAAAGTGTTGCGCTGATCACCAAACATACTGTCTGTGGCGTCAGCCGGTTCGACGATCCGGCGCAAAATAATCTTGGCGCTGGCCGCTAATGCCGGAAAAATACCCAGCACAATACCGCCCGCCAACGTGAAGAGGAGAAAAAGAAACTGCAGCTTGATCCCCAACAACAACGTCTGCCCTGCCTTTAGGGCGAGTTTAATGATCCCCCGTTGTTCCATGTGGTGCCACTTCCCTTCATGATAATAACTGGTGCCTCACCGGTTCAATGCTGAATTCCTCCGGGTCAGCACTGCCCCATCCCTCCTTATTACGCCGCACTAAGCGACACTTCTCCCTGACTCATTTTGTTGTAAGCCATGCAATGTTCCGCCTGCTTTCCCCACTGGCCGGTCCCGCTGGCGGTGCCCTTTACAGCAAACCGCACCCCAGCAGAATCACCAAAAGTACATAGTTTTCGGCGGACTGCATCGTCCCATTGATCTAAGAAATTATCAAGACCATATAAGTTAGCGCTTACAACACCAGTATAATGGGCTTGTCAAGCGAAAACAAATAAAACCGGTTGAACACACAAACGACATAGCGCCTTGAAACCACATATTGCCAGGACTTGACGCAGGCTTTATGGTGACGATAGTGAAAGGGGTTGCATAAATGACAACAGTTGCCGGGGAACTGGGGGGAAGAGATTGCTGGCGAGACCCAGTTGCACCTCTGTTCTGCGGCTAACACTAGCAAAAATCAAAAGGAGCTGAACATCATGGCAGACTCTGTGCAAGTAGCGGCCAGCCCGCCGCAAAAGAAGAAAAAACGGCGGGCGCGGCTGTTTGATCCGAAACGGTTAAAGAAAAATTGGGAACTCTACGTGCTGATCATTCCCACGTTCCTGAGCTTCTTGGTGTTCTCATACATCCCGATGTACGGCGTGCTGATCGCCTTCAAGGATTATGTACCTGTATTAGGTATCTGGGATTCCCCGTGGGTCGGGTTCAAATACTTCCAACAATTCTTTAGTTCTTACTATTTCTGGGACCTGATTCGAAACACCATCGGCATTCAAGTGTACGGCCTCGTCGTCGGCTTTCCATTGCCGATTATTTTGGCCCTCGCCCTGAATGAAATGAAGGACGGCTTCTGGAAGAAATTCAGTCAAACCGTCACCTATGCGCCCAACTTCATCTCCGTCGTCGTCATGGGCGGGATGATCATCGCCTTCCTGGACCCCTCCACCGGGATCATCAACCACGTTATCCAGGCGCTCGGAATCAAACCCATCGCCTTCATGAGCGATCCCAAATGGTTCAAGACAGTGTATGTTCTTTCCGGCGTCTGGCAAGGGACCGGCTGGGGCTCCGTCATCTACTTGGCCGCCCTAGCCGGGGTCGATCCTGCGCTGCACGAGGCCGCCATTGTGGACGGCGCCAGTCGGATCCAACGCATTTGGCACATTAATTTACCCGCCATCGTACCGACCATGGTCATCTTGCTCATCATGAACGTCGGCAGTCTGTTCTCCATGGGTTACGAAAAGATCTTACTGCTGCAGAATCCGCTGAACCTCTCATCGTCTAATGTAATCGCTACCTTCGTCTACAAGCAGGGGCTGCTGGACGGGCAATACAGTTACGCCGCCGCCGTCGGTTTGTTTAATTCCGCGATCAACGCCATTCTGCTGATCATCGTGAATAAGATTGCCCAAAAAGTGTCCGACACCAGTCTATGGTAGAAGGGAGACTGACCAACCATGCAATTGCATACGAACCATCTCGTTAAAGATACCAAGGCCGATCGCATCTTCAAGGTCTTCCTTTACCTGTTCATTGCGCTGGCTGTTCTGCTCGTCATTTATCCCTTGATCTATATTATCTCCGCCTCCCTCAGCAGCCCGGAAAGTGTCAACAGCGGTGCCATGTGGCTGCTGCCGAAGGGTTTCAACTGGGAAGGATACAAAGTCATCTTCAACTATGGCGATATTTGGCGCGGCTACGGCATGACCATTTTCTACACCGTCACCGGGACCGCCGTCAGTCTCGCCCTCACAATTCCTTGTGCTTACGCCATTTCCCGGAAAGACTTCTCTGGCCGGGCCTGGTTCACAAACTTCATGCTGGTCACGATGTTTGTCGGCGGCGGGTTGATTCCCACCTACCTGTTGATTCGCACCTTAGGCTGGGTCAACACTGTCTGGGCGCTGATCATTCCTGGCGCCGCCAGTATCTACAACATTATCGTGACCCGGGCATTCTTCCAGGGCAATATTCCTTGGGAAATGCAGGAAGCAGCGATCATTGACGGCGCCAGCGATTTCCAACTTTTCTTCAAGATCGTCTTGCCTTTATCTGCGCCAATCATCGCCGTCATGGCCCTCTTCTACGGGGTTGGCCAATGGAACAGCTACTTTGGCGCCCTGGTTTATCTGCAGAACAAGAATCTCTATCCATTGCAGATGGTGCTGCGTCAAATTCTGGTGCTGCAGGACATGCAGACTGGCGCCGCCACTGGTGCCACCGTCACTGAAGCAACAGCAAAAGCGGCTTATTCCCAAGCCCAGCTGGTCGCTGTCATCAAATATGGCGTCATGATCGTGTCGTCCCTGCCCGTCATTATCATTTATCCGTTCTTACAGCGTTTCTTCGTCAAAGGGGTCCTGATTGGATCACTGAAAGGTTAGAAAGGGGAAACACCATGAAACTGAGTCGATTATTCTCTATTGTTGGCATCAGCGCCCTCACCGTATTGGCCCTGGCCGGGTGCGGCAGCGCTTCGAACAAGACCGCATCAAGCGGCGATGCTAAGGTCGCCACCAGCGGCTTTCCCATCGTGGAAGAGCCATTGCCAATGTCCCTGATGGCGCCCAGTGTCGGAGCGGCCAATTGGAACGATATGGCCACCCTGAAAGATTACGCCAAGAAGACCAACATCAAGCTGAAATTCAATACACCGCCTTCGTCCGACTTCTCCACCAAACTGAACCTGGCCTTTGCTTCCCAAGACTTGCCGGATATTATCTACGCGGCGGGGAGTGCCCTCACGCCCGCCAACGAAGTATCTTACGGTAAGAATGGGCAACTGGTACCGTTAGAAAAACTGATTCCCAAGTATGCACCAAACTTCAATAAATTGATGAAAGAAAACCCGATGATTCGCCAGTCGATCACTACCCCCGACGGACACATCTACGCCCTGCCCTACATCGCCAAAGACACCACGGCCTCCTGGTACATCGGCCCGATGTGGTACAACGGCGAATGGCTGAAGAAGCTGGGCGTCAAAACACTGCCGAAAACTACAGATGAATTGTACGCTCTCTTGAAACGGTTCAAGAATGAAGATCCTAACGGCAACGGCAAGGCCGATGATATTCCGTTGACTGACGTCAAAATGAATGTCGCTCGAATCTGGTTAATGCCCGCCTTCGGGCTGCTCACCCAGGATGTCCAAAATGATGGAGATAAAGTCTTCTATACCCCCATCGACAAGCGTTACAAAGCCTATCTGACTTACATGCACAAACTGTTCGCAGAAGGACTGCTGGATAAGGATACATTCTCCCAATCCGATGACCAGAAGAAGGCCAAGGGCCAAGCCGATCGGCTAGGACTATTTTCCGATTACTTCTCCTACTTCACCACCGGCCGCACTGTTGATGAGTCCATGAACGATCCAATGTTCCAACCGCTCACCAGTCCAGAATCCCCGAAGGCCATCGTACCGATGAACCCGCGGATCAACCGGGGCGACTTTGCGATCACGAAGAATAACCCATCCCCAGCTGCCTCACTGCGCTGGGTAGATTACTTCTATTCCAAGAAGGGCTCACTATATCTGAACCAAGGCCCTGAAGGGTATATGTGGAACTATGCCAAGAATAGCCAGGGTGATAAGGTCAAAGTCACCGCCAAGGGAATCACCGACGAAAATTCGGAAGATAAGCGAAGTAAGATTACCCCGGCATATGGTCTTACTGCACCGATGCTGACTGCTGACTGGGATGACGCCGCTGTGCGCAAGAACCCGGACGATAAGATCGTTGTTTCCGGCTTCACCAAATGGGTGCGGAACGAAACCAAGGAAAAGATCGACCCATACGGCCGCATCCCCTATCCGCTGGTTTACCTGACAAAGGATGAACAAGATTCCGTCGCTTCCTCTGCCAATGACTTGAAGACGTTTGTGGAAGAATCCGAAGCGAAGTTCATTACCGGTGTCACTCCCCTGTCCGACTGGGACAAGTATGTTAAGACCATCAAAGGGATGAACGTGGACCAATACGTCAAGGTGTACCAAGCTGCTTACGACCGTTGGAAGAAAGCTAACTAACCACTGTTTCAATCCAACACCTGAGACACGCCGCCTGGATGTATCTCAGCGTTGCTGAATGAGAAAGGAGCCGCACTATGAAATTCAGTCGATCACTCACCATCATCGGCGTCGCTACCTTGACTGCTTTAGCCCTGGCCGCCTGCGGTAATTCTTCCAGCAACTCCGCCACCAGCGGAACTGGGAACATCACCGTGGCTGTCTCAGGTTTTCCAATCGTCAAAAAGCCGCTGACAATGTCCATCATGGCCCCTAGTATGGGCAAAACCAACTGGAGCAATATGGCGGCACTGAAAGAATACGCCAAAATGACCAATATTCAGTTGAAGTATAATACCCCGCCGACTTCTGACTTTTCGACCAAACTGAACTTGGCCTTTGCTTCCCAAGACTTACCGGATATCATCTATGCCGCAGGCAGTGCGCTAACCCCTGCGAACGAAGTATCCTACGGGAAAAATGGCCAATTAGTACCGCTGGAAAAGTTGATTCCGAAGTACGCTCCGAACTTCAACAAACTAATGGAAAAGAATCCAGCGATTCGCAAGTCAATCACTACGCCGGACGGTCACATTTATGCCTTGCCTTACGTGGCGGAAGATACCATTGCGTCTTGGTATATCGGACCACTCTGGTATAACGGTGAATGGCTGAAGAAGCTGGGCGTCAAGACCTTGCCCAAGACCACCGATGAATTCTATCAGCTCTTGAAGCGGTTTAAAACCGAGGATCCTAATGGCAACGGTAAAGCCGATGAGATTCCCCTGACGGACGTCAAAATGGACGTCGCCCGAATTTGGCTGATGCCGGCCTTCGGTTTGCTCAGCCAAGACGTCCAAAACGACGGCGACAAAGTCATCTACGCACCGATTGACAAGCGCTATAAAGCGTATCTGACTTTCATGCATAAGTTGTTTGCAGAAGGACTGCTGGACAAGGACACCTTCTCCCAATCCGATGACCAGAAGAATGCGAAGGGCCAGGCTGACCGGTTGGGTGTATTTGCGAACTACTTCTCCTATTTCACAACCGGCCGAACAACAGACCAGGCTATGAACGACCCCATGTGGCAGCCGCTCACTAGTCCAGAATCCCCGAAGCCAGTCATCGCCATGAGTCCCCGCATCAACCGCGCAGACTTTGCGATCACGAAGAACAATCCGTCGCCAGCAGCCGCTTTACGTTGGGTCGACTACTTCTATTCCAAAAAAGGTTCGCTGTTCATCAACCAAGGGCCAGAGGGGTACCTCTGGAACTACGCCACTAACAGTAAAGGCCAGAAGGTCAAAGTCATGGCCAAAGGAGTGACGTCAACGAACTCCGAGGATAAACGGGCTGAAATATCGCCCACGTATGGCTTAACCGCTCCAATGCTCACCGCCGACTGGGACGCCGACGCAATTCGGGCCAAAGCGGATGCCCCGGCTGTCAGCAACTTTACCAAATGGGTCCGGAACGAAACCAAGGAAAAAATCGATCCATACGGGCGCGTACCTTTCCCGCTGGTGTATCTGACCAAGGACGAACAGGACTCAGTCGCTGCTTCCGCTAATGACTTGAAGACATACGTGGAAGAATCCGAAGCCAAATTTATTACCGGCGTGACCCCCTTATCCGATTGGGACAAGTATGTGCAGACAATCAAGGGTATGAAAGTGGACCAATACGTCAAGGTGTACCAAGCTGCTTACGACCGTTGGAAGAAAGCTAACTAACTGCTAAGCAATAGAAACAGCGTCCAGATGTGGAAATGCAACCACATCTGGACGCTGTTTTTCTGTAGTGATCATTTCTTGCTAGATGGAAACGATGTGGGGGACACACGTCTGCTTTTCCGGCGTACCAGAACCAAGTCTCAAAGTATGGCGTCGTCATCCTTTGATCCTGCACGCTGATGCAATTGTCGATATTGCGTCGGTGTCACGCCATTGATCTTCTTGAACTTACGCGTGAAGTTAGCCACATCATAATAGCCATTGGCTGTCACGATATCTTTGATGGGCGCCTTCGTCTGCTCCAAGGCTGTCCGAATGCGGGCCATCCGCAATTCTTGGACAAAGGTCGTGAAGGTGATCCCGGTCGTTTCTTTAACAAATCGGCTCGTGTAAGGTACTGAAAGGTCGAACTTTTCAGCCACGTCAACCAACGAAAAAGTCGGCGAGCTAGCATTCTGTGAAATATACGCCCGCATTGCGGCCCCCAAATCAGCTGGGGCCGGCGTATCATCAATCGGCGGTGCGGTCAGTTTCTGAATAGTCTCGACCAGAATGGTATGCAGCTCACTGAATGACATGACGTTCAGCAGCTTTTCCACCAGCTCTTCATTGACTTGGTGATACTTCCGGTAGTCCGCCTTCAGCACCTCACTGATCAAGTTGGCCATCGGAAAATCGATCGCCGTATCCGGGCGATAATTCTGAATGGCCAAATTGAACAATGCCTCGAACGCCTCCCGAGCCATCGCTGCATTCCCCTGAGCGAGTGCGTTGGACAACTTCAATTCATTGTCCATATCAAATGGACCACCCTCGCCAGCATCGTGACGAACGGTGTAGAAGCTGACCAAATTGGCGGTCGTTGGCTGATTCGTCATCTGAGCTGTCACGGCCTCAATATACGCATCATGCAAGCTAGCCAGTTCAGTCACCGGACGTCCTGCAAACATGGCCGAACGGCTGTTAACGGCGAGTTCATCCCGCACCTGGCGCAGAATGACCCGCGGGTCCACTGCCCGGTCGTAGTTGATCAGTACGATCCCTTCTGCCCGGCTGGTCCGATGCACAAAATACACCATGTAAGAGTCCGCCACCACGGGGGCCGCCAATACTTGGTCATCCACCGCCGGTCCGTCCACCATGATCCCGATCAAATAGTTCGGGTGGAAAAAGGAAACCTGGGCAAGATGGAGCAAGCGATTCACCGTGATATCATCACTGACCCGGCCGCTGATCAGCATCTGCAAGACCTGATTGCGCACCAGCGGCAGCCGCACCCGCTCCTGGGCCACGGTAGCTTGATGATTCGCCACGTAGGCCTTAATGGCACTTTCCAATTGAACGATTTCCGATCCGGCTGGTGCGGGCGCCTGCCCCGTGGGTTGGGGCACCACTGCCGCCAGCTGCTTGATTCCAGCATACTGCCGCCGGCCCAAATACCAGATCAGAATACCGCCAGCGAGCAGCAGTCCCGTGAACAGCCACCAATAATTCAGCAGCCAGGACATTAACGGCGGCCACGGGGAGGCGGGGTCGTGACGGACAGCACCTTGAATAGATTGCCGCTGCCCTCCGCCGTCGTCACGCGCAGCTTGTTCTGCTGGTTCACGAGCTTCCAATTTTGACCGCGACTCACTGGCGGCAGTTTCATGCCAGCTAATTTAGTGTTGGACACAATTTGCCCATTCGTGAAGTCAAGCATCAACGCCTGATTCGGAACGGCCGCAGCGTCCAAAAACTCCTGACGCAATCGCGCTGCACTCATCGTGTAGAAAGCCATTCCCTTGGGTGAGGACCCCGGCGTATTCGTAATCGGCACGGCTAAGGTCAGTTGGTCAGTCTTGCCGTCTGCCGCTGGGGTAAAAATCATCCGCGGTACTGTGCTGTACAACAATTTGCGCACTTCTTTGTTTGACTCGGTACTGCCTGCCACCATGCCGTATTTATACAGTGTGGGAATCAAGTCATACGTTCCATCGGAGGAATACAGCATGCTGGGGGTCTTTTCTGAATAAAGAAAAGTTTTCTGAATCATGGGACTGCTCAAGTCGTAGCGGACCAAAGCGTTGTCCATCCGACCGTACGTGTACTGATCCTGGTCCGTGGGCGACAGCGCCGGATCCAACGCCATTTAATTCGTCGTCATCAGCAAGTGCTGGACCGTAGCGTTCATATTCCGCGTCACTGCGGCCAGGCTGCGTTCTTGGGTGGCAATGACCTCGCTGCGCTGATCATGCCATTCGCGGCCCAGCCAACTGATTGTCAAGACGGTGAGCGGCAAGATGAAGATCAGCAGGAAAGAAACGATATACGTCGTCAATAGCCGTTGCGGCCGCCGCCAGCGCAGCCATTGGCGCCAACGGCTAAGACGGTTGATAGGTCATCACCGCCTCCACATGCAAGCATGATCGGTACGAGAACCAAATCATCGGCGTTAAATACAATGGCACCAAGGCCACAAAGGTCAGGGCCGGAAAGACCACCAGGACGACTGTGGCTAGAATGGAGCCCATGATGATTGCCAGTGTGTTGCTGAATTTAGCGACTGAGATTACTAGGGCCTGGCGAAAATATTGCCAAAAATGCAAAGCGTACCGGGCATAAATGGTGAAGACATACAGCCAATAGGTGAAGACCATGATCAGCAGGACAATCAAACCGTACTGAACGATCGGCGAATGAATCACGTTTTGATTCACGATCAGATCGGCCACCAGCACGGCAATGGCCAAGGCTCCGATATAGCCAATGCCATTGATCTCCCAGAACGATTGCCGGTAGAACTGCCAGAATTCATGATACAACGCCGGAAACGTATTCCGCTGATCCCCAAACATGCTGTCCGTGGTATCGGCCTTGTGCGTCAACCGCCGCAAAATGATTTTTGTACAGGTCGCCAGCGCCGGGAATACCCCCAGTACCACCCCGCCCAGTAAAGTAAACAGAATAAACAACGCTTGCAGCTTAATACCCAATAGCAAGGCTTGGCCGGTCTTAAGCGATAGTTTGATAATTCCCCGTGGTTGCATCATTCAACACCCTTTCTTCAGTCTGCGTTATACGCCGCTGATTTTACTGACCGTGACAATGTCCGCGTACAGGCCGCGCATCACACTGTTCTTATTGACCTCGCCCAGCAGTAATTGGGGCTCGTCCAGTTCAGCAATTTTTTCGATTGCACCCTCTACCCAGTGCTGCAGCCGCCATTGGACGGTATCGATACGGCTCAGCAGACCACCATAACGGATGTCCATCACTTCCCAACCAAACGGACTGGCCAAGTCGAACCAGCAGGCTCGGTGCGCGTCCCGCAGACTCTGCAGAGCACTGCGCAGGCCAGTCAGAGCTGCAATGGCTTCAGTCATCCGCTGCTGATTGCCGTCATCATAGGCGCGGCGAATATCGGCCATCATCGTCAGCTTCAACACTAAGACCTGGGCCAACTGTGTGTAGAAGGCGAAGACGTGCTGCTGATACGGATCGGTCATCGGTTTTTGCTCAATGCCGGCTAATGTCTTGGCCAACTGTCGATAATGCCCCAGCAAGTCAACAGACTCCGTATTGGCCGCAAACAATGGGCTGAGCAAGTCTTCATATAAGACAAACTTGCTGGGGTTGGTGGCTTCGGGGTTGCCCGGTGTTAATTCCGGCAACTGATCAAAATCGTTGAGAGCGAGATAATCCGCGGCATCCTTATCTTGATACCGGGTGAAAGCGGCGCTCAATTCGTCGGCGGATACCGTATCGTGATACACCTGCTCTGCAAAATTCTGAATTGCCAGCACTGCACTGGTAAAGGGTGTTTCCCCACCGTCGTCGCCCCACATCGTCGCATAGACAGTGTCGAGCTGAGCCTGTTTAGCCGCGGCCATGCCAGCATTCATGGTGTTCAAGGCCTTGCCATAGTTCGGGGCAATGCCATTCCAAGTCCAGCACCCGGTGGCTAAACTGACCGGCCGCCCTAATTTTTTGTGTTTAGCAATCAGCTGATCGTAAATCATCTGGTCTTCATGGTAATAATCCCAATACATGAGGTCGACATCCGGAATTTGTTCTTTCAGCGTCTGGGAGAACTGGACTTGTGGATCGTAATAGCCATAGCCGGCGGCTTCAAACCACATGTCGCTCCACATAATCGGGTGCAGATTTAGTTCTTGCGTGATCGCCGTCAACCGGCGGACGTGGCGCAGCATGATCTCGGTCCGATCAACCAGCCCATGACGGTCCAGATAGACGCCGCGGCCCAGTTCATGAGCCTCATCCATCCCGATATGCACTTTATTCGTGCGAAATGGTGCTGTCGCCGCTTGGATGATCGTTTTTAAGAATTCATAGGTCTTCGGCTCATCAACCAGCAAGATGCCATTGGTGTCCCGAATTTGATTCATGAACGGCCAGCGCATGGGATTAGCTAAATGGGCCAGCGTCTGAATACACGGAATTACTTCGATCCCCAGTGCCGCGCCAAAGTCATCAACGGCCTGGAGCTCTTCTTGGGACAGGCGGCCGCGCTGATAACCCCAATATGGATACTCAGGCACTGCATAGACATCTTCCATATAAAGGAGGGCGGAGTTCAAACCCAGTTGCGCACTGAGCGCCAGTATGTCCTCCACCCCGCTCTGGGTAAGGCTGGCATTACGGGACATATCCACCATTAAACCGGCTTCATTAAATGCCGCCGATTCATCGGTATGCAGCGTTTCCCCAGCCTGCAGAGCGTGGTGCAGCGCCGTTAAGCCGCGGAAGAAGCTGGCTTGGCTGGCATAACTGATAGCGCCGCTGGTGCCGTCGCACGCCACCACTAAATGATTCTCTGTATTAGCGGTCACAGTCACCGGGATGCCCGTTACCGCCGTACTGAAGTTCAACCGCTTCGCCATAATTTCCACGCCGGTAGTATACTCAGCGGGCAGGTCAATCAAATGCAATAACATTACTGATGATTCCTCCTCATATCCTATTTGATGCCGGCTTGATCCGGATCTTCAACCATTTTTGACGGCGTTATAAACCACCATTTTTTTGATGTACCAAACACCCTGCTGCTGCACGAATTCGACGTTGGCTTCCAATACTTGCTGCCCAGTCTGACCCCGGGTTTGCTGCAGTTCATCAATTTTCGCGACGAGCTGCTGCTTTTCTTGCTTCTGCACGGTAAAGGACCGTAATTTGACCGTAGCCTGTCGTTTAGTCAAGCCTTGTTGGACAGCCGCTTTGGTCTTCGCCCGCTGTGCGGGTACGATCGTCTGCAGATAGGCATTGACATCACCCGCATTGACCGCCGCCAGGTTGCGCTTCAATACGCGTTCCGTCTTTTCAGCCGCCGCCGTGGCATGGTGCGGTTTAATATCCGCGCTGGCCGTCTGGCGATCCGTGGTAATAAATATGATGCCGCCAATCAATAGAAATACGGTCACAACTACGAGCACCATTGCACTAATTCGCCGCATGTCTTCCTCTCCTTCTATATAGTTGTCAGTTAGCGCTTACAGTCACAGTATAGAGGGGAAAGTCACTGATGACAACCAATGATAAGAAATACACAGTTGCAAGAACCACATATTGTAAGCGCTTGATACCTAGACTTGTGATTGTGAAAGTGAAAGGGGGAGCAAGCATGACTGAAGAAACGTCGCGGGGCGATATCGAGTCGACCAAAGAAAAAGAATGGACAGCAGCCGATTTTTCTCAGCTGCCAGAACACGCTCAGTTAGAAAAGAACTGGACATGGTTCCAAAATCAAAAAATCGGGGTGCTGCTGCATTGGGGTTTGTATGCCCAAGCCGGGATCGTCGAATCATGGGAACTTTCCGATGCAGATCGCTGGGCGCGTCAACCGAAAGCTTGGCGGCCGAATATGACCCAATTAAAGCAAGACTATTGGGGTTTGGCCCAGCAATTTGCACCGACGCACTATGATCCCGCCGCCTGGGCGGCCGTGTTTAAAAACGCAGGCATCCGCTACGCCATCTTTACCACCAAACATCATGATGGGTTCAACATGTATCACACCCAATATAGTGACTATCATGCGGATGCCGACTTGTTTGGCGCTTTTGCCCAGGCCATGACCCAGGCCGGCATCGGAGTCGGTGCCTACTATTCAAAAGCAGACTGGCACCATCCGGACTACTGGCGGCCGGACGGCACACCAAAGAATCGCGGAATCGATTTTGATCGCCACCAAGACCCTGAACGCTGGCAGCGTTACGTGACCTTCGTCCACCACCAGCTTACTGAACTGGCGGCCAATTATGGGCCGTTACGCATGTTATGGCTGGACGCAGGCTGGGTCGGTGATGCCCGTGAGCCGCTGGCCTTAGATCAAATCATTCCGGCATTGTGGCAAAAGCAGCCGCAAATGCTGGCCGTTGACCGCACGATGGGTGGCCGCTTCGAACAATATGTCACACCTGAGCGGCAAGTACCGGATATCCAAAATCGGCCTGTTCTGCCGTGGGAAAGCAATATTCCCTTAGCCAATAATTGGGGCTACACCCCTGGGGACACCTATAAATCCATTGGTGAGATCATTCGCACAATTTTACAGGTCGTGACCCTCGGCGGCAACATCGTTCTGGGCGTAGGCCCAAAACCGGACGGCACCCTGCCCGCTCCAGCCAGCCGCCTACTGCATCAGCTGGGCGGCTGGCTGGCACTGAACGGTCAAGGAATCTATAATACCCGGCCGGTGGCGGCAGCTGCAATTGCTGCGGCACGCCGGCAAGGGTACGCCATCACCCAAGATGATCGTGCCTACTATCTGTTCCCGCTAGCTTCAGTCCCGCCGCAAACGCTCGATCTGCATGCTCTCCACTTGCCAGATACACAGCCCATCGTCACGCGCTTAGGCTGGCAAGGCCAACCCTTCCCCGTGAAAGCGCAGCACGTGGTCCGCTTGCCCGGTTCGCTGCGGCAAAGTCTCCATCCTGGTCTGCGTATCGCAAAAGTTTAGAAAGGAGTTTATAGTCATGGCCGCATCAGTTGAAACTGTCACTAATCCGCCGCAACAAACACAACAAAAAAGAAAGCACCGTGGTCGCCTGCTGGATCTTAAACGGCTAAAGAAAAATTGGCAATTATACGTGCTGATTATTCCCACGTTCCTGTGTTTCTTGATCTTCTCCTATATTCCAATGTATGGGGTATTGATTGCCTTTAAAGACTACGTCCCGGTACTCGGCGTATGGAACTCGCCGTGGGTCGGATTTAAGTATTTCAATCAATTCTTCCAGTCCTATTATTTCTGGGACTTGCTGCGCAACACAATGGGGATCCAAATTTATGGTTTGATCGTCGGGTTCCCGTTACCTATCATCTTGGCGTTAGCCCTGAATGAAATGAAAGACGGCTTCTGGAAGAAATTCAGTCAAACCGTGACCTACGCCCCGAACTTCATTTCCGTCGTCGTCATGGGCGGGATGATCATTGCTTTCCTGGACCCGTCGACCGGTATTATCAACCACGCCATCCAAGCGTTTGGTTTGAAACCCATCGCATTCATGAATGACCCGCGCTGGTTCAAGAACGTCTACGTCCTGTCCGGGGTTTGGCAAGGAACCGGCTGGGGCTCCGTTATCTACTTGGCTGCGTTAGCCGGCGTCGATCCGGCCCTGCACGAAGCCGCCATCGTGGATGGGGCCAGCCGTCTCCAGCGGATCTGGCACATCAACCTGCCGGCGATCGTCCCAACCATGGTCATTTTGCTCATCATGAACGTCGGCAGTTTGTTCTCGATGGGGTATGAAAAGATCTTGCTGCTGCAAAATCCGCTCAATCTGTCATCGTCTAACGTGATTGCGACCTTCGTGTATAAACAAGGGCTGCTGGATGGCCAGTATAGTTACGCCGCGGCGGTGGGTCTTTTCAACTCTGCCATCAACGCCATTCTATTAATTGCTGTGAATAAGATTGCGCAAAAGGTTTCCGACACCAGTCTCTGGTAGAAAGGAGGAGTCGCAATAATGGAACTGCATTCTAACCACTTAATCAAAGATACTAAAGCCGATCGCGTCTTCAAGTTTTTCCTCTATTTGTTCATCGTTCTCGCCGTCCTCCTGGTCGTCTATCCCCTGGTCTATATCATCAGCGCCTCCGTCAGCGACCCCAACGCCGTGAACAGCGGTGCGATGTGGCTGCTGCCGAAGGGCTTCACCTGGGAAGGCTATAAGGTCATCATGAACTACCGTGATATCTGGCGCGGTTACGGTATGACCGTCTTCTATACAGTTACCGGGACCGCCGTCAGTTTGATCCTCACGATTCCCTGTGCCTACGCCATTTCCCGGAAAGACTTCTCCGGCCGGGCCTGGTTTACCAATTTCATGCTAGTGACCATGTTCGTCGGCGGCGGCCTGATTCCTTCATACTTGCTGATTCGGGCTTTGGGGTGGGTCAACACCGTCTGGGCAATCATCATCCCCGGTGCCGCCAGTATTTACAACATCATCGTGACCCGGGCCTTCTTCCAGAGCAATATTCCTTGGGAAATGCAAGAAGCGGCCATCGTGGACGGAGCCACTGACTTCCAATTGTTCTTCAAGATCGTGCTGCCCCTGTCCGCCCCAATCATCGCTGTCATGGCCCTGTTCTATGGGGTTGGCCAATGGAACAGCTACTTTAGTGCCCTGGTTTACCTCCAGGATAAGAATCTGTATCCCTTACAGATGGTGCTGCGTCAGATCTTAGTGCTGCAAGACATGCAGCAAGGGGCAGGAACCGGTCAGACGATCACCCAGTCCGCGGCCCGGGCGGCCTTCTCTGCTCAGCAATTAGTGGGTGTGATCAAGTACGGGATCATGATTGTATCGTCACTGCCCGTAATTCTGATTTATCCCTTCCTGCAACGCTTCTTCGTTAAAGGCGTACTCATTGGTTCCCTGAAAGGTTAGAGAGGAGAGACATCATGAAACTTCGTCATTTATTCTTCACCGCCGGTATCTGTGCCGCCACCGTGCTCACTTTGGCAGGATGCGGGTCATCATCTAGCGGTTCAGCCGCTGACAAGAGCGACATCAAGGTCGCGACCACCGGCTTTCCCATCGTCAAGAAACCCCTGACCATGTCCATCATGGCCCCCAGCATGGGCTTGGCTAACTGGAGCGACATGCCCACCCTGCAAGACTATGCCAAAAAGACCAACATCAAACTCAAGTACAATACCCCACCCAGTGCAGACTTTGGTACAAAGCTCAACTTAGCTTTTGCCTCCCAAGACCTGCCGGACATTATCTTTGCGGCCGGGAGCAGCAATTTAACCGCCGCCAATGAAGTCACTTACGGTAAAAACGGCCAACTTGTGGCCCTGGAGAAACTGATTCCAAAGTATGCACCGAATTTAGACAAACTCATGAAAAAGAATCCGGCGATTCGTAAATCTATCACCACCCCGGATGGCCACATCTACGCCCTGCCCTACCTGGCGGAAGATACCATCGCATCCTGGTACATCGGACCGATGTGGTACAACGGTGAATGGCTGAAGAAGCTGGGCGTGAAGACTCTGCCGAAAACAACGGACGAATTCTACGACTTGCTCAAGCGCTTCAAGAACGAAGATCCTAACGGCAATGGCAAGGCGGACGAAATTCCGTTGACCGACGTGAAGATGAATAACGCGCGGGTCTGGCTGATGGCCGCTTTCGGCCTGCTGAGCCAAGACGTACAAAACAACAATGGCAAGGTCATCTACACCCCCATCAGCAGCAACTACAAAGCTTATCTCACCTTCATGCATAAATTATTTGCTGAAGGCTTGCTGGACAAAGACACCTTCTCCCAGTCCGACGATCAGAAGAAGGCCAAGGGCCAGGCCGACCGGTTGGGTGCCTTCTGCGACTACTTCTCCTATTTCACTACCGGCCGTTCCACTGCCCAAGCGGTGAACGATCCGATGTTCCAGCCGCTGACCAGCCCGCAATCTAAGAAAACGGTGGTACCGTTGAGCCCGAAGATCAATCGCGGCAACTTCGCCATCACCAAGAACAACCCGTCACCGGCCGCTGCCCTGCGCTGGGTCGACTATTTATACAGCGATAAAGGGGCCATCTACTTCAACCAAGGTCCTGAAGGCTATGTTTGGCAGAGCGCCAAGAACAGCAAAGGCCAAGATGTCCGTGTCTTCGCCAAAGGTGTCAATCCCGACAACGTAGAAGACAAACGGGGCAAGATTACACCAGCTTATGGCTTGACTGTGCCGATGCTGTCTGCTGACCGGGACCAATATGCCCTGCGCAAAGATCCCGATGCACCAGCAGTCGACAACTTTACTAAGTTCGTGCGGAAAGAAACAAAAGACAAGATCGACCCCAATGGCCGCATCCCTTATCCCCTGGTTTATCTGACCAAGGACGAACAAGATTCCGTGGCTTCTTCCGCGAATGATCTGAAGACCTTCGTTGAAGAATCAGAAGCCAAATTCATCACCGGCGTAAAGCCCCTGTCTGAATGGGACAGCTACGTCAAGACCATCAAGGGCATGAACGTTGACCAATACGTCAAGGTTTACCAAGCCGCCTACGATCGCTGGAAGAAAGCTGATTAATCAGCGCGTTAGCGTCAATACCGCCAACACCATTGGATCAGCACCTTGATTGGATCCACAATTTTATGACAGCAACGGGCCGAGCTCACCAGGGCTGGGCTCATTGTTGCATTCCGCGGAAAGTTGCCCATAGAAAGCAGGCAGACTCATGCAAGATATTGATTTCGGCCGCCTCACCCAAGTCACTGGTGAAATCGGCCAGCATATTATTCGCCACCAGTACCCCTTTACCACGGCCATCCTCGATGATGGCCAGTACCGCACGTCCTATCACCCCGGCGATTATTTTGGTGCCAAGGACGCGACGTACACGTTGACCTTAACGTTTGCCCTTCCGCCCAGTGCCTTAGCCAGTGATTTGGCGCTGCAGATTGATACAAGTCCCTACGAAATGGATAATTCAAAGAATCCGCAGATCAAGTTGTTTATTAACAATCAGATGGTCCAGGCGCTTGACGTCAATCACCGGTTCGCCCGACTTGAAAAATCTTGGTTCTCTGAAGACCATCAATTGATAGTCAAACTGGATATTTATTCCGGCCGGGAGGAAAAGAAGTATCCCCTGCGGGCCGCCATTGTAGCCTTTGACCAGCCAACTTTTGCGTTTTACTTTGACCTGAAGACCTACCTGGATTGCTGGCAGGTGCTCAAGGAAGATCCGGTCGCGGACCGGGTCTATCGCGGCAGTTTAATGGCCGCGATTCAACACTTGGACTTGCGGACGCCGTACTCGCCGACCTACTATGCCGGGATCGAGCAGGCCCAGACCCTATTGCGGGCAAAGCTGATGCAGCAACCCTTTGACCCGGCCCAAGGGACCGTCTACGCCGTGGGCCACACGCATATTGATATGGCCTGGCTGTGGACCGTCGCCCAGGCGATTGAAAAAGGCGAGCGCAGCTTCACCTCCGTTCTCGCTTTGATGCGTCAGTACCCCGACTTCAAATTCCTACACAGTACGCCACAGCTCTACTTGTTTATCAAGGAGCGCTATCCCAAGCTGTATGCCCAAATCAAAGCGGCCGTGGCGGCCGGCCAGTGGGAACCGGAGGGCGCCATGTGGGTGGAGGCCGACTGTAATTTGACCAGCGGCGAATCGCTGGTGCGGCAGATTCTCTACGGCAAACGTTTCTTCCAAACGGAATTCGGAGTGGACAATCAAATCCTGTGGCTGCCCGATGTCTTCGGCTATTCAGCTGCCCTGCCCCAGATCCTGCGCAAAAGCGGGGTGCACTATTTTATGACCACCAAACTAGCCTGGAACGATACCGATGAGATTCCCTTCGACAGTTTCCAGTGGCAGGGGATCGACGGGTCCAAAGTTCTGACCCATTTGATCAACACCGTCAGTGAAGGCTATGCTCCAACCCCTTGGTTTGCCACTTACAACGGCATGCTGAACGCCCGGGTGGTGAAGAAAAGCTGGGACCGCTACAAGCAGCGCCAGCAAAGCGATGAGATCCTGCTGGCCTATGGGTATGGCGACGGCGGCGGCGGGCCGACTTTTGGCATGATTGAAACGATGCAGCGCTTGGAAAACCATGTCTGGGGAATGCCGCTGGTGAAATCGGCGACCGCTCTGGACTTCTTCCAAGCTCTGGACCGAGACGCTGAGCGGAAGCCGCTGCCCACTTGGCTGGGGGAACTCTACTTCGAATTCCACCGGGGAACGTACACGTCCATCGCTAAAAACAAACAAAACAACCGCCGGGCAGAAAACACGCTGCAAACCGTCGAGAAGTTGTTCAGTACGTATGCCCCGGCCGACTATCCTGCGGACACGCTGCACCGCTTGTGGCAAACCACGCTGCTGGACCAGTTCCACGATGTGCTGCCCGGCAGTGCCATTGAGGCCGTTTATCAGCAGACCGACAAGAATTACGCCCAGCTGTTTACCGCATTGAGCGCAACCGAAGAGAAATTTGCAGCGACTCAGCTGACGCCGGCGGTCGATCGTCTTGTCCTGTATAATCCAGCGGGCCTCGCTGCTGACTTAGAAACCACGATCGCTCTGCCCCCGGACAAGACCGTGCAAGCGGCCCATGGCCAGCCGGTCCGGGTGCAGCATCTCGCCGGTGAACAGGCCTTGATCCAGCTGCCGCAAGCAGCACCCTTGGCCCTGCAGGAATTGCAGATTGTTCCGGGCCAAGCTGCCAGCCAGCCACGCCAACCGGAACCGCTTGACGGCCATTATGCCACTGACGATCTGCAGATCACGTTTGATGCGGCCTTCAACATCGTCGGGCTGTACGACAAGCAAGCCCAGCGGGAAGTCTTACCCGCTGGCGGGCAATTCAACCGGTTGATGGTATACGCTGACTACCCTCGGGAATACGATGCCTGGAATATTGATGCGGACTATCGCCGCCAATCCTGGCCGGTGGATCACGTTGTCACCGCAGAAGTCACTGACCGCGGGCCCATTCGCGATACGCTGCATATTGTGCGTCAATTCAACCAATCCACGATCGAACAATGGCTGCACCTATACCATGGCACTACCCGCATCGCGTTTACCACGCGGCTGGATTGGCATGAACACCACGCACTGCTGCGCACGTTGTTTGACGTGGCCGTCAACGCGCAGCACGCCGACTTCGACATTCAATTCGGCAATGTCAGCCGCCCGGTGGCCCGCAACACCTCCTGGGAACAGGCCCAATTTGAAGTGGCGGGGCAGAAATGGGCGGATATGGCCGAAACCAGTTATGGTCTGAGCCTGCTCACCGATGCCAAATACGGCTATTCGGCAACCTACCAGCAGCTGGGCCTCACCCTGTTAAAAAGTGCCACGGAACCCAATCCCAATGCCGATCAAGGCATCCAGAAATTCACCTATGAAGCTTTGCTGCACCAAGGTTCTTGGCGCACTGCCGCCACCATGGCCGCCGCCCAGCGATTGAACATTGCACCGGTGATTTGGCCAAACTACGCTCTGCCGGATACAACGCCAGCTGCCCAAAGCCGGCTGGCCTGTAATCAGCAGAATGTCCTGCTGGACACAGTCAAACAGGCGGAGGATGACGACGCCCTGATCGTGCGTCTCTACGAGTATCACAATGCCCAAACCACCGCGACCCTGACCTGCGCGCGACCGGTCAAGTCAGCCATGCTTTGCAATCTGCTGGAACACGACCAGCAACCGTTAACCGTTTCTGCCGATGGACGGCAGATCACCGTGCCGTTCAAACCCTATGAAATCCAGACGATCAAGCTACGGTTTTAATCGTTGGTGAGAAAGGAGGCAGTTATGGCACCTTATCAAAATGACACACTGCCGATTCGGGTCCGGGTCCAAGACTTGCTTGCCCGCATGACCACCCAGGAAAAAATCAGCCAAGTCAATCAGCACCTTTACGGTTGGCAAAGCTATACCCGCTATGGATCAGAATTTACCCTGACCGACCAGTTCAAGGCCCATGTGGCCTGGGGTGGCGGATTGGGGGCGCTGTACGGCTTATTTCGCGCCGATCCCTGGTCCGGCCGTACACTGGAGAATGGCATCCCAGCGGCACAAAGCGCAACCGTGAGCAACATGGTCCAGCAATATGTCATCACCCATTCCCGCTTAGGCATCCCCGCCTTGATTGTGGAAGAAGCGCCCCACGGCCATCAAGTCCTGGGCGCCGTGAGCTATCCGACCAATTTAGGCAAAAGCAATAGCTTTGACCCCGCCCTGGTCGCCCAGTGCGCCCAATTACAAGCGGCTGAACTCGCCGCCAAGGGCGTCCACCTGGCACTGGTCAGCACCCTCGATTTGCTGAAAGACCCCCGCTGGGGCCGCTCGGAAGAAACCTTTGGTGAAAGCCCCACGCTGGCTGCAGCCTATACTCAAGCCATCATCCGCGGCTTCCAAGGTAATTTGATCACTGACGACTGTTTTCTCGATCATCCCGCTGATGCAGACCGGCACGTCGGGGTCGTCATCAAACACCTCATCGGGCAAGGCGATACCCTGGGCGGCCACAACGCCGGCACCGTCCCGCTCGGGGAACGGGAAGTACGTGAAGTCTACGGGCCGCTAGTGGCCAGCATCCGCCATGCGGTGGGCGTGATGGCGGCCTATAACGACATCGACGGGGTCCCCTGCCACGCCAACCAGCAGTTATTGACCCGCTGGCTGCGTACGGCCAATCACTTCCAGGGACTGGTAATGGCCGACGGGACCGCATTGGACCGGCTGACTGATCTGACTGGCAGCGTGGCCGCTGCCGCTCAGCAAGCCCTTACCGCCGGGGTCGACTTGAGCTTGTGGGACGATGTATACACCCATATCGATCAAGCCCTGGCGGCGGACCCAACACTAATGACGGCGCTGGACACTGCGGTCGCCCGCGTCCTAGCAGTCAAGTTTCTGCTCGGACTCTTTGATCGGCCCTTGGTATCGCCAAGCGAAGCCGCCAAACTGCCGAAAATCATCACCGCCAGCCACCAAGCCAATGCCAAATTAGCCGTGGAAAGCATGACACTGGTGAAGAACAACGGTGTTTTGCCCTTAGCCCGTAATCAAAAAGTGGCCGTGATCGGCCCGCACACCGCCTCGATCTATGACTGGCTGGGGGACTATACCGCACCGCAAGCGCCAGATCAATTCACCTCTCTGACCGACGCGGTGCGCCCCTATGCCAGTCAAGTCTGCACCGCCCTGGGCAGCCAGTTGCGGGTTGGGGTACCGGATCAGGATTATCGCTGGTTAGATGAAGCGGAAGACTGCGCCAGCGAAAGCGACGCTGTTATCCTCACCCTCGGCGGCTCATCGGCGAGAGCGTTCGACATGCATTTTCTCACTAACGGTGCCCTGGCGGCACCCCAAGGCAACACCGATACGGGAGAAAACGTCGACTTAGCCGATCTCTCGCTGAGCGCTGACCAGCTGAGTCTCTTGCGGGTCATCAAGAATACCGGCAAACCGTTGATTGTCGTGATGGTGCAGGGCCGGCCCTACGATATCCGGCCGGTGCTGGCGATTGCGGATGCCGTGTTGCTGGCTTGGTATCCCGGACAGGCCGGGCCCCAGGCGGTCGCTGATATTCTGTTTGGCCAGACAACGCCCACCGGCCGGCTGGCAATCAGTTACCCGCGCAGCAGTGGGCAGCTGCCGGTCTACTACTACCAACGGCATGCCGCTAAAAATGCCGATTACCTGGACGAAAGCGGTGCACCGCTGTTGCCGTTCGGTGCGGGCTTGGATTATACGACCTGGATAGTACATTCCCTCAGCCTCACCCATGATCTTATTGAACAGCGCACGGCTATCACCGTCACCGCCGCCAATACAGGTCAATACGACAGCAGTCTGCCGTTACTGTTGTTCGGCCGCTTTCGCGGTACTACGGTGCTGCCGCGGGAGAAACAGCTGCTGGCGACGCGCCGGGTCACCATCCCCGCCGGCCAGAAGCAGACGGTCACCTTCACTGTGCCCGATACCGCACTAACGTATTACGACGCCCACATGCGCTCAGTCCTGCCCGACCAGGTCACGTTCAGCGTGGGTGACCAGACCCAGACCATTACCACTCGCTATTTTCACGTAAAGGAGAATTGATCAATCATGACAACACCCAACACCCCCTTCCCCGCCAATTTCCTCTGGGGCAACTCCGTCTCCGCCATGCAAACCGAAGGCGCCTGGGACGCCGACGGCAAAGGCCGCTCGGTCTACGATATTCGCCCCGCCACCGATCACAGCAGCGACTGGCAAGTGGCAATCGATGACTATCACCGGTACCCTGAAGATATCGCCCTGATGAAAGACTTGGGCATGACCTGCTACCGGTTTTCCATCTCCTGGAGCCGTGTTCAGCCGAACGGTACCGGGGCTTTCAACGAAGCCGGTATCGCCTTCTATGAACGGCTGATCGATGACTTGCTTGCTGCCGGCATCACGCCTATGATCTGTCTTTACCATTTCGATATGCCCTTGGCTCTGGCGGAAAAGTACAATGGCTTCATCAGCCGGGAAGTCGTCGACGCCTTCGTCGTTTACGCCCGGGAAATGCTGCGCCGCTTTGCCGATCGGGTGCCCTACTGGCTGACTTTCAACGAACAGAATCTGTATGGCCTGACCGACAGCTTCATTATTTCCGGTTACCTGCACGGCGACAAGACGCTTCATGATCTTTACCAGATCCAGCACAACGTCGCTCTGGCCCATGCGCTGGTGACCCAAATTGTCCACGCTGATTTCCCCCAAGCCAAAATTGGGGCGATGATCGCCCACCAGCAGATCTACCCGGCCACCCCCCATCCCCAGGATGTCTGGATCACCCAGCAATATCACACGTTCGTGAACGACAACGTCATTCGACTGGACACCCAAGGGACCTATATTCCCCAGGTTGCCCACTACATGCGCACCCATGGCATGGGCGATATTCTCAAAGAGAGTGAGCTGGCGGAATTAGCCGGTGCCCGCAGCGATTTTGCGACCATGAGTTATTACTGGAGCAGCACCTTTGACCACACCAAACTGCCAGCCAACACCGCACCCAACTGGTACAACCAGTATGCCGTGAAGAAAAATCCGTACCTGGATGCCAACACCTGGGGCTGGCAGATCGATCCCACCGGGTTCCGCAGCGCTCTCAACGCCCTGTACCAGCAAACCGGCCTGCCCATCTTCCCCATCGAAAACGGCATCGCCGCGAAGGAAAGCTGGAATGGCACCGACGCCATTGACGACGGCTACCGCATTCTCTACCATCGCGCCCATCTCCATGCCCTGCAGGTCGCGATCACGGAAGACGGGGTGCCGGTGATCGGCTATCTCGGCTGGGGCTGGATCGACATTCCCAGTTCCCAAGGGGATATGGAAAAGCGTTACGGCGTCGTCTACGTCAACCGCGGCAATCACGACCTGCGCGATATGGCCCGAGTGCCCAAACGCAGTTACGCCTGGCTGAAGCAGGTGATTCAAAGCAACGGCCGCCAGCTTTAACCGGAATGCTGGTATACTGAAAGTTAATTTCGGTTAGGAGGACTGGTTGGTTTGAATTATACGATTTCTCAAGACACGGCATTCCCCACTGTCACCCTGCATCTGAGTAAGGGCGAACAAGTACAGATCGAACGGGGCAGCATGATTGCCCACAACGGTCAGGTGCAATTGGAAGGCCATATGAACAGCAATGGGAAGAAAGGTCTGGGCGGTATGCTCAGTGCCTTGGGCCGCAGTGTCACCAGCGGTGAAAGCTTCTTCATTACCACAGCGACCGGCACTACCGACAACGGCGAGTTGCTGATTGCCCCAGCGAACCCCGGCGCTATTCGGGAACTGAAGACCGACGGCAGCCAGCAATGGCGCCTGAATACCAGCGCGTATCTGGCCAGCGACGCCGGTACCGGTTACCAAATGGTGCGGCAAAAGCTGGGCACCGCTGTCTTCGGCGGTACCGGCGGCTTGTTCGTCATGGAAACCCAAGGTGCCGGCACGTTCCTCGTCTCCGGCTACGCGGACATCATTGAAGTCAATCTCGATAATAATGAGTACGTTGTCGATAACAGCAACGTCGTTGCCTGGAGCCAAAGTCTGAACTACAACATCGAAGTCGCCAGCGGCACCTTCGGCTTCAAGACCGGCGAAGGCCTGGTCAACCACTTCCAAGGCACCGGCAAGATCCTGATCCAGACCCGCAGCATTGAAGGTCTGGCCAACCTGCTCATGCCCTATCTACCCGATAACAGCAGCAATAACTAATTCGTATCCCCATAGCGCCGCCCTGAATTTCAGAGCGGCGCTCTTTTTCTCCGTCAAATTTAGGCCAGGCTAACAAAAGACTTGTATCCCCCTTAATTGTCCTGTAGAATGCAGTTAGGGAGTGTTAGTCTGCCCTAAAAATGGAGGAGGCTTCTATGCTCGAAATCAAAAACCTCACCGTTGCGTATAACGACATACCAGTGTTTGCTGATGTTGCCGTTTCATTTAACAGGGGCAAAATCACTGGCATTATTGGACCCAATGGTGCGGGTAAATCAACCCTGATCAAGGCCATCCTTGGCCTGGTCAAAAGTCAAAGCGGCACCGCCGACTATAATGGCGAACCGCTCAAACATTTTCAGAAACAGATTGCTTACGTGGAACAGCGTAAAGATTTAGATTTAACCTTCCCTGTGGACGTCTTCACCCTCGTGCAAACTGGCACGTATGGCCACCTCGGCCTATTCCGAAATCCCGGGAAGAAGGAAAAACAGGCCAGCCAGGCGGCGCTGGTGCAAGTCGGGTTAGAGGACTTCGCCACCCGCCAAATCGGCAACTTGTCCGGCGGTCAATTGCAGCGGGTGTTCGTCGCCCGGGCAATTGTCCAGCAGGCCGATATCATTATTTTGGACGAACCTTTTGTTGGTATTGATCTGCAAAGCGAAACAGCGATCATGAAAATCTTGAAGCAGTGGCGGGACGCGGGTAAAACCATTATCGTCGTCCACCACGACCTGAATAAGGTATCCCGCTATTTCGATGATTTGGTCGTGATGAATCACGGCATTATCGATTACGGCCCCGTGCAGCAGGTATATAATGCCCGCAACATTGAACGGGCCTTCAGTGCTGATCTTTCCTCCGTATTATTTACAGAAAAGGAAGTGGCGCGATAATGTCTTCAATTATTGATTTCTTCACAGCGCTCAGCCGCTATGATTTCTTACAAAGCGCACTGATCACGGCCATTATGGTCGGGATGATGTCCGGCATTATCGGCAGTTTCATCATCCTGCGCGGCATGTCCTTAATGGGTGATGCCATTTCCCACGCAGTGCTGCCCGGGGTAGCCGTGGCCTACATGCTGGGTATCAACATCCTGCTGGGGGCCTCAGTATTCGGCATCCTGGCCGCTCTGCTGATCGGTTTTGTGGCTTCCCACAGTAAAATCAAAACCGACACCTCCATCGGGGTGGTGTTCAGTGCTTTCTACGCGCTGGGCTTCATCCTGATCTCCATGGCTGAAAGTTCGACGAACCTGCACCACATCTTGTTTGGTAACATCCTCGCCGTCAGCGACTCCGATATTATGACCACCGCGGTGGTGCTCGGCATCGTCCTGCTGTTCGTCGTTTCTTTCTACAAGGAACTGCTGATCACGTCGTTTGATGCGACCTATGCCCAGACTTACGGTCTGAACGTCCAGGCGCTGCACTACGGCCTGATGCTCGTACTGACCCTGGTGACGGTCTCCGCCTTGCAAACCGTGGGAATCATTCTGGTCGTCGCCATGCTCATCACGCCCGCGGCCACGGCGTACCTATGGACAGATAAATTGTCCACCATGCTCGTACTCTCCGCCGCGGTGGGTGTCGTATCGTCCATTGCGGGGCTGTACTTCAGCTACACGCTGAATTGGGCTTCGGGTCCGGCCATCGTGCTCGTTGCCGCAGTGCTGTTCAGCATCTCGTTTGTCTTCTCGCCAAAGCAGGGCTTCATCAAGTTCCCCGCCCAAGCGCGCAATAAGCCGAACGCCCGCGGCCAGCAATTGCTGAAAGTGCACACGACAGCTAAAGCAAAGGAGTTGCAATAATGAAAAGAATTATTGCGACATTCATTGCCGTAGTCATGATGATCGGCGGCGTCTTCCTCTTTTTGAACAATCGCGGCGCAAGCCAAGCGGACGCGCAAAGTCCCTCCGGCAAGCTGCGGATCGTGACCACGAACTCCATTCTGGAAGACATGGTGCACAATATCGGCCAAGACCACATTGAGCTCTACAGCATTGTCCAGCGCGGTACCGATCCCCATGAGTATGAACCCCGCCCCACCGATGTCTCCCAAGCAACCGAAGCCGACATTATTTTCCATAATGGCTTGAATTTAGAAACCGGGGGCAGCGGCTGGTTCTCGAAGTTAGTCAGTACCGCCCATAAGGAATTTGATCAGGAGGTCTTTGCGGCCAGCGCCGGCGTCACTGCTCAACATTTGACGACCAACGTTAATGAAGAAGACCCCCACGCCTGGCTGGATCTGGCCAACGGCATCAAGTACGTCCAGACCATGACCAAGGTAATGAAGGAAAAAGATCCGAAAAACGCCACCTACTATCAGTTGAACGCTGATAAATATATTGCCCAGTTGCAAAAGCTCCACAACACAGCCCAATCACAGTTCCTGGATATTCCAGAAAAACAGCGGCTGCTCGTTACCTCCGAGGGGGCCTTCAAATATTTTGCCAAGGCCTACCACGTTACCCCGGCCTATATCTGGGAAATCAACACCGAAGCCCAGGGGACTCCGGAGCAAATGAAATCGGTGCTCGCCAAGATCGACAATTCTGACGTGCAGAGTCTGTTCGTGGAAACTTCCGTCTCCCCCAAATCCATGAATAAAGTCGCCAAGGAAACCGGTCTGAAAATCTATTCCAAAATTTTCACCGACTCCCTAGCGAAAGAAGGCACTACCGGGGACACGTATTACAGCATGATGAAATGGAACTTGGATAAGATCCATGCGGGCTTAACAAGCCAAACCGACTAAATTGGGCAAAATAAAATCCTTGCTGGCCGACTATGGTAGTCGCCAACAAGGATTTTTTGGTTGTACACGTTACTTTTTTTACCGGTTAATCGACCGCGCCATGCGCTGAATCGCATGCCGTTCGCCGCGAATTGCCCGGCTTAAGGCATAAATGTTCTCGAACGGCGATTGAATGCCCCAAGCGGCATCGCCCATATGCTGAATATCGACGCCGTTGATCTTATTTCGGACAGCGACTTCTTCGATATAGTGGGCGCCAGACCCTTCTTGGCTGGTCCCGATCGTGCTCATTACCAGCGCATCCTGGGCATGGGCCAGTTTCACCACGGCCCGCACTTCTTCGTCAGTCAGGCCCGGGACAGTCCCAACGGCCGGCACCAGGATCACATCCGCGCCAGCGTCCAGGAAGTCTTTGACCGCGTCCAGACTGACGACCGGCTCATTGACCCCTGCGCCATGCATCTTACCGGCAATGATCAGGCCAGAGAAGACTTCCTTGGCCACTTTCACATTGGCCGCGATCTGGGCATTGGTCACGCCCGTACCAGGATTGCCGGTCAAGCAAACGAAATTGAAGCCTAGTTTTTCGACTTCCGTCAGCGTTTTACGACTGGACATCCGGCCCTCCGGAATCTCCAACCGGGTCTCGGACATGTCGGCGTTGACGTCCACGGGTTCCAGATTGACCCCGATGGGCCGGCCGACCAGGTGCTGCAGGCGCTTGATGCTTTGACCGTCGTGGTGAACCTTGGCCCCTTCGTTGGGATACAGGCCGAAGATACCAGGATTCAGCACATCCAAGCCGTTCAGCAGGATCAGATCGGCGCCAAAGGCCGCGGCTACTTCGGAGGTAGTGATCCCATCACCGACTTCATGACCGACGACATTCTCGCTGAGCACGACCCGGCCTTCGCTGGCCTTGATGCTTTGCTTCAGCTCGGCGGCTTTCATTCCTAAGATTTCACTGGTATCGGCACTAATTAATCGGGTAACCATTAATTTCTCGCTCCTTTAATTGTTGGCGGCCGCCTTTTTGGCGTCGTCGCCCTTTTCTTCAACGATCTGCTGCTTGTTCAAGTTCAGCAGGAACGGCAGGTAAATCAAGACATCAATGACGATATTGACCGCCTGCAGCACACTGCCCATGACGGAACTGGTAACCAGGAAGCCGGAGATGATCGGCGGCATCGTCCAAGTGGCCAAAGAACCAGTCGTCAGCGGTACCCAGCCGGCTTTCATCGCACCCCAAGTCGTTAAGGCATTCACCATCGGGGCAATGATAAAGGGAATGATCAATGTGGTATTCAAAACCACTGGCAGACCGAACATGGTCGGCTCATTGATATTGAAAATGCCTGGCGTGATCGTCAGCGGCGCCAGCACTTCCATCTGGCGGCTGGACCGCTTCATGAAGACTAAGATCCCAATGGCGAGTACCAAGCCTAAGGTGGCACCGCCGCCGCCCATGTAAACGAAGTTATCCATGAACGGTTGGGTAATAATGTGCGCCCCGTGGGCCAGATCCAAATGGTGCGCTTCAGTCAGCTTGCTGTTGGCCCCTGCATTGATCAGCCAAATCGGGGAGAAGATGGTATTGATGACGTTGCCGCCATGGATCCCCACGAACCAGAAGATACTGTTTAAGGCGATGGCCACCAGCGTCCCGCCGATCGTATCACCCAACAGGCTCAGCGGCTTGGAGAAGATATGCAGGAACACATCATGGATGCTGCCCCAGCCGGCGAAGGCAAAGATCGCGTAAATCACACCCCAGAAGGTGACGATCACAGCGCCTGGAATCAAGGCACTGAAACTATCAGAAATTGCCGGCGGCACGGCATCAGGCATCTTGATCCGAATGCCTTTATTAATAAACCACTGGAAGACCCAACCACTGACCAGGCCAATGATGATGGCGATGAACAGGCCTTTGCTGCCTAAATAGTCATAGGGCATTCCTTCTGCCGGGGCTTTGCCGCCAGTGAAGATGCTGGGCGTTACGACGAAGAACGACGCCACGGCGATGATCCCGGCGGACTTGCCGTCGGTGTGGTACTGCTTGGCGTAACTATCGGCAATCCCGAAGGCCCCGATGACCCCTAACAGACCAAAAGACCCATTGGTGATCTTGGCAAAGACCTGGGCGATGGAGACGCTGTTGATCTTCGTGTTAGCCAACCAGTCCGTGAACTGATGGACTGGGAAACTATTCAGAATCATGAAGAAGGAACCAACAATGATCAGCGGCATCGCGACGGCAATCCCGTCCCGAATGGCGACTAACCATTTATACCCGCCCAATTTAATGGCGATGGGCATCAGATGCTTCTCGATAAAGCCGTTCAGGCCACGGCTTGAGCTATCCTTATCATCCATAAAACAACCAGCTTTCTTTCCATTTTGGCATCTCGCCCCAAATAAAGAAGCGCAAATAATATCAGCAGGTACACGAGATACCTTTATTCAATAAATTTTACACGTGCCTGTACAATAAGTATAGCTCACTTCCACAGCAATGTAAGCGTTTGATAGTTTAATATAATTGGTTCTATGACAACAAAGGTACCGCTTCCTAACAGGGCAGCTTTTGCTAGAAAATATTTTTATTGGTCTAGTCCAATAATCGGTTCACCATTCAAATCTTTCCTTGCATTTCACCCTCATTATCCGGTAACGTTATCTTTCACACTTTCATTGGACCCCGGTATGTTCTATTTTCAGCAACCAAAATAGGCGCAATTGAAAAATGGCTTAGGCCGGCCTAAAATAATACTTCCCTAATCCAAATTTCGATGTATAATGTAAACGAAACTGAAAATAGAGAGGTGTGATTGTTCTTGAATGAAAACAATCCGAACCATCGGCATAAGCTGATCGAGTATGCCAACGGTCCTTCGTTGGAAGAAATCAACGGAACCGTCAAAGTCCCGAAGGGCAAAGGCTTCTGGCGTACCTTATTCGCCTATTCCGGCCCTGGCGCGCTAGTGGCCGTTGGTTATATGGACCCCGGGAACTGGTCCACGTCGATCACTGGTGGTCAGAATTTCCAATATCTATTGATGTCGGTCATTCTGATGTCGAGTTTAATTGCGATGCTGCTCCAATACATGGCCGCTAAACTCGGCATAGTCACCCGGATGGACTTGGCCCAGGCAATTCGGGCCCGTACGAGTAAAACCTTGGGCATTATTCTTTGGATCATGACCGAATTAGCCATCATGGCCACTGATATCGCGGAAGTCATCGGGGCGGCGATTGCCCTGTATCTGTTGTTCCATATTCCGCTAGTCATCGCCGTATTCATCACCGTATTCGATGTCTTGCTTTTATTGCTTTTGACCAGAATCGGCTTCCGGAAAATCGAAGCCATCGTTGTCTGTTTGATTCTTGTCATCCTATTTATCTTTGTTTACCAAGTGGCATTATCCGATCCGAACTGGGGCGCTGTGATCCAAGGGTTTGTCCCGAACGCTAAGACCTTTGCCACCTCCCCGCAGATTGGCGGCGAAACCCCCTTGTCCGGTGCCTTAGGGATCATCGGGGCGACAGTTATGCCGCATAACTTATACTTACACAGTGCCATTTCTCAGACCCGGAAAATTGATCACAACGATCCGGATGATGTGGCCGCCGCTGTTCGTTTCACCGCTTGGGATTCCAACATCCAATTAACCGCCGCGTTCTTCGTTAACGCCTTGCTGTTGATCATGGGGGTTGCTGTCTTCAAGACTGGGGCCGTCAAGGATCCGTCCTTCTTCAGTTTGTTCCATGCCCTGTCTGATACCTCCAAGCTGAGCAATCCGCTGCTGATCAGCGTTGCCAAGTCTGGGGTACTCTCCATCTTATTCGCCGTTGCCCTGTTGGCCTCCGGCCAGAACTCCACGATCACCGGGACCTTAACTGGGCAGGTCATCATGGAAGGCTTCATCCACATGCGGATGCCGTTATGGGCCCGTCGGCTGGTCACCCGGTTGATCTCCGTTGTCCCGGTATTGATCACCGTCGGCATGACGACTGGCGAAACCGAAATACAACAGCACGTCGCGCTGAATAACCTAATGAACAATTCGCAGGTATTTCTAGCCTTCGCTCTGCCCTTCTCCATGCTGCCGCTGTTAATGATGACCGGCAGTCGGGTCGAAATGGGGAAGCGTTTCAAGAACAGCGTCATCCTGCAAATCCTCGGCTGGATCTCAGTTATTGGTCTGACCTTCTTGAACATGTACGGCTTGCCTGATTCCATCACTGATTTCTTCGGCGACAATCCGGCAGCGGCTCAAGTGCAAACAGCACATCTGATTGCCTACATATTGATTGCAATTGTACTGGCCTTGCTGGTCTGGACAATTATCGATCTGTATCGGGGCAATCAACGGTATGCCGCCGCCTTAGCAGAAAAGGCCGCAGAAGCTAAAGCCAAGGAAGACGCATCAGCGAAGGGAGTGTCCACTAATGGATCAGCAAACTAAAATCATCAAGCACATCTTGGTCGGCGTGGACGATTCACCGGATGCCCTCACTGCCTTTCAATATGCCCTGCACCGTGCTAAGCAGGAAGACACGGAGCTGACCATTGTATCGATTCTGGAAAGCCACGAAATGAATGTGTTCCAGGCCCTGGATAAAGATTATGTCCACGGCCAACGGGCAGAACTGGAAGAGCATATCAAGAAGTACCAGCAGCTGGCCAAAGAAGCGGGGATCAAAACCGTTAACGCGGTCATTGCCGAGGGTGATCCCGGCGATACCATCGTCAACCAGGTGATTCCCGCCGTGAAGCCGGACCTGCTGATCGTGGGTGCCCGCTCCAAGCAAGGCATTGCCAAACACTTTGGCAGTCAGGCCGCCTATATGGCGAAATACGCACCGATCTCGGTACTGGTCGTGCGCTAAATAAGCAGTACCAACCTCCTTTAAGATGATTTATCTTGTGAAAACGCCGCTGGCCCAAGGGTCAACGGCGTTTTTGCTGTCCTCAAATGACTATTATATCTATGATCAAAATAGATTGTTTACAATCTTTTATCAGAAACCCCGTCATGTCTTTACACACCCTTGCTATCCTGAAGTTACTGACAGTGTGTCAGAAAATAGGAAAGTTGGTGCAATCAGTGAAATTCGGGAAGAAGTTGACCTTCGCCGCCAGTGCGGCGGGGATTGCGTTAGCGTTAGCCGCCTGCAGCAATCCGGTCACCGGCGCAAATGGAACCACGAACGGCAGTGACAAAACCATTTCTGTTGTTTTTTTACCCAGCGATTCGGCAAAAGAAGCCGACGCCGCGCGCCAGGCGTTGACCAAGGAGATCCGCCAGGCCACCGGCAAGAAGGTCGTTGTGCAAACCACTACAGATTACAACGTCGCGATCCAGGCCATCGCCTCCGGCAAGAGCCAAATTGCCCTGCTCGGCCCCGTCGGCTACATCCAAGCCCACCAGCAGAACAAGAGCGTCGTTCCCATGGTCACCTATTCCGGCAAATCCGGCACGCTGAAGGACGCTTACTACCACAGTTATCTGATGGTCCCCAAAGATAAAGCGGCGGGTTATCAAGACAGCGGCACATATTCTCTGAAGACCATTAAGGGCAAACGAATCTCCTATGTATCCAACACCAACACCTCCACCTCTGGCTTTGCGATTCCCGCCGGCGCGATCCAAAAAGAGTTCAAGCTCAAGAGCACCGATGCCCTCGCCCAAAGCGGCCAATTCTTTCAAAAAGTCCTTTACGGCGGTTCCCATCAAGGTTCCGCGGTCAATCTGTTCAAAGGGGACGCCGACGTGGCAGCCTTTGACGACATGGACCTGCTGAGTTACGGCAAGTTCACCAACGACTCCGTCGCTGGTGCCACCTTCACAGTCAATACCGACGCGCCGGCCCCCTTTGACGCTGTGCGCGGCAAGGAATCCGTGGCTATCGCCGCGTATCAAGTGCAAAACGAACCGCTGGCCGTGAACAAAAGCGGCATTTCTGCCAGTGATATTAAAAAGATCACCACGGCCTTGACCAGCAGTCGGGTGGCCAACGATCCGCTGTTCTTTGCCCCGGCAGAGGCCAAGACCCACAGTCTGCTGCCCAAGGACGGCGACACCAAGTTCATCAAGATCAGCGATGATTGGTACAAACCGACCCACGACATTCTCGGCGAATAAAGGAGGCGATAACATGCTGCAAGTACGGCACCTATCGAAAATCTACACAGGCAAACAGCCCTCTTTAGACGATGTTTCCTTCACCGCCCAGCCCGGTGCCGTGACGGCCATCATCGGTCCTTCCGGTGCTGGCAAGACCACCCTGCTGCGCAGTCTGAACCAGCTGATCACCGACGATGCCGGTGAAATTCTGCTGGAGAATATTGATCTGCGCCAGCTCAAGCGCCGGGACCTGATGAAACAGCGGACCAAGATCGGTATGATTTTTCAAAACTATAATTTGATCGAACCGCTCACCGCCCTGGAGAACGTGCTCCACGGCAGTCTGGCCCGCAAATCCACCCTGGCTGGGGTGCTTTCCCTTTATTCCCGCCAAGAAAAGGAGGAAGCGATGGCCCTGCTGGCCGATGTGGGCTTGCAAGAATTTGCCTACCATTACGCCAGCGACCTGAGCGGCGGCCAAAAACAGCGGGTGGGTATCGCCCGGGCGTTGATGCAGCATCCGACCATGATGCTGTGCGACGAGCCGATTGCCTCCCTGGATCCCCGCTCCACGGTCATCGTCATGGATATTCTGCGCCGCCTCGCCGATGCCCAGGGCATGATGATCCTGATCAACCTGCACCAAGTGGATATTGCCAAGGACTACGCCGACCACATTATCGGCTTGAATAGCGGCCGCGTCGTCTTTGACGGCCCCGTGGCTGAGGCGACTGAGGCCGCGATGGCGGCGATTTATGCCGCTCCGGCCCAGGCTGCTGCCGCAGCGGGGTGAGCCGATGACGATGACCAGTTTTTTCCGTAAAAAGCGGCTGCATCTGACGCTGCTCATCAGCTTGCTCCTAGCGGCTTACGCCGCGTCCGCGCTGATCCTCAATTTCAATTCCCTGTCATTTTTGTATCTGCACTTAGGGATCGACTGGCTGGCGGTCAATTTCATCCCGAATAGCCAATCGCTGCAGTATTGGGGCAATATCCTGGAAGCCCTGGTCCGCACGCTGCTCGTCGCGGTGGCGTCCACCAGTGTCGCCGGGGTCTTCGCTCTGGGCCTCGCGCTGCTCGGGGCGCAACCCACCGGCCCGAATGCCGCTCTGCGCTGGCTGATCCGCGGCTTCGCCTCCGTACTGCGCAATATTCCCATCGTCGGCTGGGCGCTGTTGCTGTTGTTTTCGTTCAAACAAAATGACTTCACCGGCTTCCTTGCCCTGTTCTTCCTCAGTCTGGGCTTCCTCACCCGGGCGTTCATGGAAACCATCGAAGCCATCGATGTGGAGAAAATCCAGGCGCTGCAGGTCACCGGGGCCAATTACTGGCAGGTCGTCGCCCAGGCTGTACTGCCGGAGATCCTGACGCCGGTATTGTCGTGGCTGCTGTATATGATTGAAAACAACATCCGCGACGCGACCCTGGTCGGTCTGCTCACGGGGACGGGCATCGGCTTCGTCTTTGATCTGTACTACAAGAGCCTGCGGTACGGTCCCGCCGGACTGGTCGTCTTGGCGATCATTATGCTGGTAATTGCCGTGGAAACAGTCTCCAGCCTGATTGAAAGGAGGATCTCTGCATGATTTCAAATTCCGAGAAACCCGTCATTCTGGCCGCGGCCCCGCCGCCACGGCCGGTGAGTCTGCACCGCTGGCGCGACAAACGCCGGCGCTGGGTCTATGGCACCCTGTTGGGTCTGACCGCGATCACCGCTTACGCCCTGCCGGCCATCATGCCCCAGGGCTTGAACCT
Organism: Schleiferilactobacillus harbinensis; assembly: GCF_008694105.1. Taxonomy (NCBI): domain Bacteria; kingdom Bacillati; phylum Bacillota; class Bacilli; order Lactobacillales; family Lactobacillaceae; genus Schleiferilactobacillus; species Schleiferilactobacillus harbinensis. Next base: position 2,860,488 of record NZ_CP041364.1, on the reverse strand, counting down.
GGCCCGGGCCAGCAGTGACTTGGTGCGCAACATCCAGATTATGTTTTTCCAGCCCGCCGCCAATAACGCCAGTGCCGCCAGTCTCTTATTTGCCTTAGTGCAAAGTATTGCCTTGGCCTTCTTGACGACTTTGATCGGCGCCATCTTTGCCTTTCTGCTCGCCTTAATGGCCGCCCGCAACTTGGCGCCTCGCTGGCTGATCCGCACCGTGCAAAGCGCGATGGCCTTGATCCGGGCGATCCCCACGATCCTCTGGGTCCTGATCTACAGTACCGTGCTCGGTTTGGGCGCTAACGCCGCCGTGATCGGGCTGACCTTCCACAGTGTCGCTTATCTGGTCAAAGTTTACGCCGACAGTATTGACGAATTACCCGCCGATACTCTGGGTGCGCTGCGGGCCATGGGCGTCCGCTTCTGGCCCTTAGTGACCCAAGCCATCCTGCCCACGATTCGGCCCAGTCTGCTCAGCTGGACGTTTATCCGTTTTGAGATCAACTTCGCCAACGCCGTCGCGGTGGGCGCCGCCGCCGGAGCTGGCGGGATCGGCTACCAGCTCTTCATGGCCAGCGGCTTCTACTTCGATTTTCATGAGGTCGGCCTGATCGTGTATCTGATCCTCGCCTTCACGATTCCCTTGGAAATCGTGTCCTACCGCCTCCGCGCCGCCTATCTCAACCGCACCGCCCATTAATCATTATTTAGAAAAGGGGAATTGCACCATGATTCAAGCCATTGTATTGGATTGGGCCGGGACGACTGTCGATTACGGCAGCCTGGCCCCGATCATTGCCTTTCAAAAGGCCTTCAGTCACTTCGGTATCACCATCACCACGGACGAGATTCGGCAGGATCTGGGGCTGGATAAACGCACTCATGTAGAGAAAATGTTCGCCGACCCGGCGATTCAAGCCCAGTGGCAGGCCAACAATCCCGGTGAGTCATTAGCTGCCGGGATCGACCAGGTCTACGCCCGCTTCCAAGTCAAAATTGATGACGTGCTGGTGGAATATGCCGCGCTGAAGCCGGGGGTCAAAGACCTCGCTAACTTCATGCAGGCCCAGCACATTAAGCTGGCCACCACCACCGGTTACACCCAAGCGATGCTGGACCGCATTCTGCCAGTGGCCGCCGCCCAGGGGTACGCGCCTAAGGTCAACTTGACCGCGGAACAGACCAACGGCATCGGCCGGCCCGCTCCGGACATGCTGCTGGCGGCCTTGGCTCAGCTCCAAGTGACTGACCCGCGCGCTGTGCTCAAAGTCGGCGACACGATCACCGATATCCTCGAAGGCAAAGCCGCCCACGCCATCAGCGTCGGCGTAGTGATTGGCGGCAATCTCATCGGCTTGCCGGAAATCGCCTTTGATGCCCTGCCAACGGGTGAAAAAGACCGCCGCGTCAGTCACGCCCGCCAGGCCCTGTACGCGGCCGGGGCCGACTACGTCATTGATACCCTGGCCGATTTGCCGGCACTGATCACCGCCCTCAACACCCTGACCCCCTATCAGGCCCAACCGGCGCCGCTGCTGCTCACGCCCGGCCCGCTGACGACCAGCCCGGCCGTAAAGCGGACCATGCTCATCGATCACGGTACGTGGGATGACGAGTACAAAGCGCTAACCGAAACCGTCCGCCAGGAACTGCTGAGCGTCGCTCAGGCCCCCGCTGCAGACTACAACACCATCCTAATGCGGGGCAGCGGTACGTTCGCCGTGGAAGCCGCGCTCGGCACCGCCGTACCCCAAGACGGGGTGCTGCTGATCGCGATGAACGGCGCTTACGGCCGGAGAATGGGCCAAATTGCTGACTACTACAATATCGTCCACGTGGACCTGGAATTTGCCGAAGATGAACCGGTCACGCGCGAAAAAGTCCTGACTGTTCTGGATGACCATCCCGAAGTGACCCACTTCGCCACTGTCCACTGCGAAACCACCACCGGTATCCTCACGCCATTATTCCGGCGGTCCATGCCCGGGGTGTTGTGACCATTGTGGACGCCATGTCCAGCTTCGGCGGCGTGCCCATCGACACCGCCGCCCTCGGCTTGGATTATCTGATCAGCAGCAGCAACAAGTGCATCCAAGGCGTGCCCGGCTTCGGCTTCATTATTGCCAACCGTACCGCTCTGGCTAGGACTGAAGGCAATGCCCGCTCGCTGTCTTTGGATCTTTATGATCAAAACCAAAGCTTCGACCAGCAGCACGGCAAATGGCGCTTCACCTCGCCCACCCACGTACTCTATGCTTTCCATCAAGCCCTGCAAGAACTCGCCGCAGAAGGCGGCGTACCGGCCCGGTTTGCTCGCTACACCCGCAGCGAACAGCAGCTGCGCCAAGGCATGCTCGCCCTCGGCTACGCCCCCGTTATCGCGGAAGCCGACCAATCCCCGATCATCACATCGTTCAAATACCCCAGCGCCGCCTTCGACTTCCACGCGTTCTACGCGTACTTAAAAGACCGCGGCTTCATCATCTACCCCGGAAAAGTCTCGACCATCGACAGCTTCCGCATCGGGAATATTGGCGAAGTCTACACCGGCGACATCCAGCAACTGTTGCGCTGGATCAAAACATACAGCACGGTGCGGGTGCAGTCTGGCAGAAAAATAGACTGAGCCAATCGCTCAGTCTAGTGTCCTTAGTGCCAAATGCGGAGCACTTGGCACGGCAATCAAAGACAGTTTCTTACTTCGTCGTCTTCACCTTCGGAAACGGCCGGTACCGCCGCAACAGCCAGCCCATCAGGCCTGAATACAGGAACGTAAACGCCAAGCCCCACACCAGCGCCGCCCAGCCGAACACCACCGTGCTCCCCAGCAGCACCACCACATTGATCACCCGCAGCATGAGCGTCACATTCAGCTGCGGGTTTTTGTGTGCCGCAATCAGTGCAAACACGTCCAACCCAGCCGTCGACGCATTACTCGCAATACAGCAATAATATCCCGCGCCAATGAACAAGCTTGCCAACAGAACATCCAGCCAGGGCCAGTGGGCCAAATTCAGCGGCAACCAGGTCCACAGAGCAAAGAAGCCCATGTAGGCAAAACTGCTGACAATAGACCGAATGAAGTTCGTGCGGCCTAAGAAAATCAACGCAAAGACGAGACAGCCGACCGTGATCATGTTCGTCCAAGTCACGACACTCAAGGGTGTCAGCCGCGCCAGCACCATACTCAGGGAAGTCACTCCGCCGCTGATAATATTGCTGGGCACCATGAATTTGGCATAGCCAAAGGCAATCAGCAAGTTGCCCAGCAAGATCAGCAGCAGCGGCGCCCCCTCCCGTTTGATCGCCGCCCCGCTCATCGGGCCATCACCGTAACCGTCACGGGGAAGTGGTCCGAGGCATACTGGCCTGTGGGCGCCAGCGTGGTGTCCACGGCATACGACTGCACCTGGACCCGGTCATTGACGAAGAAATAGTCCAGCCGGGTTGCTGCTTGTCCCGGTAAAAATGTGGGCGGCTCACTGTCCTGCCACGTCCCCGGAGTTGGTTCCGGCCGCTGAGCAGCGGTCAAGGCCGCATCCTGCAAAGTCGCCGTCATCGTCCGGTAAGCCTCATCCGTGGGGGTCATATTGAAATCCCCGGTCACGATAAACGGATAATCGGCCCGTTCCTGGGCGAACGCGGCCAGGATCTGCTGCACACCAAAGTTTCGGGCTGCCACGGACACATGGTCCAGGTGGACCGTCACCAGATAAAAAATCGTATCATCCGTTTTATCCCGCAGCTTAGCCCACTGGAACATGCGATACGTCCAAGCCCCAGGATAAATGGACGGTTTGTCCGGCGTTTTGGATACCCAGGCATGACCCTCCGCCAACGCGTCGAACTTGGTTTTTTTAATAAAAATTGCCGCCGCTTCGCCTTGATCCACTGTGTTCTCCCGCGGCACACCAAAACCGCGGTACGCCGTCAGCGTCCGCAGATCTGCTAACTGGTGGGGTTCCGCCTCTTCCACGGTAAAAATGTCCGGGTCTAGCCGCTGCAAATTGGCCAATACATACGGCTTGCGTGCCGCCCACTGCCAGGGGTGATCGTCGTCTGTATCCAACCGAATATTATACGTTGTAATTGAAACCATTACCTCTGCACCCTCTCTCTATCTCTCTCAACCATTGTACCTGAAGAAGATATCTTCCGGGAGGGGCCGATACACTAATTTCCAATAAAGAAAATGGGTTTCTTGAATACCGGACCCTAGACACGGTACAATAGGGTAACAAAAGTTTCCATATAAGAAAGCGAGCCAATCGATATGCCTGAAACCACTGAAAAACTCTACGGCACCGTCCTGATCAAAGCAAAAGAAATCATGGACTTCACTCTGGCCGCAGACGAAGCACCCACCCTAATGACCATCAGCCGCGGCACCGGACTGACCAAACCGACGGCCTTGAAGATCCTCACTACCCTCTGCGCCCTGGGTTTCATGCACCGGGATGACGAAAGCCGCCGCTACTACCTGGGCACCCAGTTCATCCCCTACGCCACCAAAGCAATGAGCAGCTTCAATATCCGCGATGTCGCCTTCCCCGCTCTGGAAGCCTTGCGCCAAACCACCGGCGAAACGATCAATCTGGGCGTCTTGGAAAGCAACCAGGTGATGCTGATCGAGAAGTTAGAAAGCCCCAACTCCATTAAATTGAAATCCACCATCGGCGGCCGCATGCACTTGTATTCCTCCGCCATGGGCAAAGCGATCCTGGCCACCTTCACCCCCGACCAGCTGGCCGCCTACCTGCACCGCACCACTTTGCAGCCGGTGACCCCGCACACGCTCATCACCCCCACCGCCTTGAAACACAACATTCAAGAAATCAAAGACCGCGGCGTGGCTATCGATAACGAAGAAAACGAACTGGAAGTCTTCTGCGTCGGCGCCACGATCTACCGCCACCACCGCCTATTCGGCGCCTTCAGCGTCTCTGCCCCCAAATACCGCGTCCCCGAAGCCGCCCGAGCCGAACTGATCGACCAAGTGCGGGCGACTCAGGAAGCAATTACTGCTGAAATATAAAGAAATGACCCCGCAGACGGCTGAGGTTGCATCTGCGGGGTCATTGTCATTTTCCGAGGAGGAACAGGATACTATTTAGTGAAGACTGATTTCAGAATCGCGGCATTATTCTTATTCGTGTCGCGAATTCCTTTATTGACTTCGTCCTGTGCTTCTTGCAGCGACTGCTTAATATCCTTGCCGCCGTAAATCTGCTGCATCGCCGTGCCTAAATATTGATCCATCTGCGAGTTGACCAGGAACGGCCCCGCTGTCGCGGCGTTGACTTTGCCGGCTTGCAGCTGTTCGATCGGCACGTTGATGTCTGGATTTTTCTTGATCGCGGTCTGCAACGCGGCCGTCTTGACCGACGCCTTATTGACGGCAATGTAGCCCGTACCGATCTGCCAAGCTGCCTGCTGTTTGGCTTCCATGGCGTACTTGATAAATTCCCAAGCACCTTGCTGTTCAGCCTTCGACTTATCCTTGCTGATCCATAGACTGGCCCCGCCAGCGGCAACGCCGTTAGCCGGTACGCCGTCCGCATGAGCCGTGAAGGTCTCGCCCCATTTGAACTTAGCGCCCTTGGCAATGGTCCCCGCCGCGGCGGAACTCTGCATGAAGATACCGATCTTGCCCGCCAGGAACCCGGCCATTTGGTTCGCCGAAGCCGACGAGCCAGTACCGTAGTTCTGGAAACTGCCGTCCTTGATCATGTTTTGGACCCAAGCAAAGGTTCGCTGCATGGCGGGCGTATTCAGCTCGGCTGACGTCGCAGCCGCCGTGCGGCCATTATCTTTGTTCACGACCACAGCGTTTTGGTTCGCGGCTAATTGTTCCGGCAGCCACGGATAAATCTGCAGCGTCGCGCCTTTCACGGCGCCCTTGGATTTCTCCGTCAGTGCTTTGGCCGCCGCCCGGATCTCACTGTAGCTGGGGGACTTGGATAACGGCTTGACGCCATATTTCTTGAACAGATCTTTGTTGTAATACATTACACTGGACGAGGCGTTGAACGGCATGGATTGCAACTTGCCCTTCAGCTTGAAGCCGGAGAGAATACCGGGATAAAACTGGTTCAGGTCATAATGATCCGCGTCGGCGAATTGCTGAATCGGTACGTAATCTCCAACCGCCGTCATGGTCGGGATATCCGACTGCTGCATGATTGTCGGCGTGACGTTCGTATGCAGGGTATTGATGTACTTGGACTCCGCCAAGCCATAACTGCCCTCATACTGCGAGACGACTTTATACTTCGTCTGACTCTGATTGAAATTATCCACGATCTTATCCAGCAACTGCCCGTTCGGTCCGTTCATGGAGTGCCAGAAACTAATGACGATCCGGCCGGAACTGGCCTGGGCGGCATTGCGGGCCGTGGTCGTGAAGGCAATACCGCTCACCACAGCGAGGACGGCCAGCGTGGCGGCAATCAGCTGCCCCCAGCGGTGCCAAAACATTTTGCTCATGCTTTCAACCCTCCCGTATTCAAGCCCTTCCGGAAGTAACGCTGGCCAATGATCAAGACGATCAGCGTCGGCAGCAGGATCAGGATGGCAGTAGCCATGATGACGCCCCAGTTACTGAACGTATCCTGGGCCTGCAGCTGCTTCAAACCGACTTGTGTGGTCCGGTACTGATCGGTGAAGGTTGTGATCAGCGGCCAAAGATAATCATTCCAATGGGTCAGAAACATGTACAGCACGAAGGTCACGATCGTCGAACGAGAGTATGGCAGTACGATTCTGAACAGAAATTGCAAGTGATTCAAGCCGATCAATTGGCTGTATTCATGCAATTCGTTGGGGACTTGGAGAAAAGCCTGGCGCAGCATGAACACCCCGAACGCAGAGGCAAAGAACGGAATGGTCAAGCCGGCATAGGAATCCAGCCAGCCCAGGGTCCGGACGGTCTGGAAGTTCGGAATGATCTGGGCTTCAAAGGGCAGCATCATCGTGATCAGGAACAGTGCAAAGATCTGCTTCTTGAAGCGGAAGTCCAGAAAGGCAAACGCGTATGCCGCCAAAGTGCACAGCACCAGCTGGCCAGCCGTGATCAAGATGGCGATGATGAAGGAGTTCGCCATGTAGCGCAGGACCGGCGTCGTCTGAATGGCCGCGACGTAGTTAGCCAGCGAGATGTTGGTTGAGGTCAAGTGCCCGGCCGCAATATCGGCGGTGGGCAGCAAACTGGCCCAGATCCCGATCAGGATCGGTGCACTCATCAGCAGCGCCACCAGAATCAACCAGAAATAATGATTGGCACGTTTGAGTTGAGTCATTTGTAATACACCTTCCGTTCTGTGAAGTGGAATTGAAACCAGGTGGCGAAGGCAATGATCGCGGTCAGCACCAGTGCTTCGCTGGCAGCGATGCCGAAGTTGCGGTTGCCAAAGGCGTCCGTATAGACTTTGTAAGCAATAAAGTTGGTCGCATTGTCTGGGCCACCGCCGGTGATCAGGTCAATTTCGGTAAAGGTCTTGAACTTGCCGATGATTTCGACCACCAGCAGGAAGAACAGCGTGGGCGAAACCATCGGGATGGTGATCTTCCAGGTTTTCTGCCAGCTGGACCAGCCGGCTAGATCCGCCACGGCATAATAATCGTCAGGGACGGATTGCAGCGCGCCCAGCAGGTTCAGGAACGAGAAGCCGGTCCCCATCCAAATGCTGACGACGACCAGAATGATCATCGCCCCGGTGGGATCGGCCACCAGATTGTTCTGCTTCACACCGATATCCTTCAACAGGATGCCCAGCACCCCCACCGAGGGGTTGAACAGGAAGAGGAACAGTACCGACGCGACGGCGCCAGAGATGCCCATGGTGGACGCAAAGGCGGTGCGGAAGAAACCGTTGCCCCGCATCTTTTCAGTCACCATGCTGGCGAGAAACAGCGCCAGGGCGATGGTCCCCAAGCCGGCGGTAATCACGAAGATAAAGGTGTTCACGAGACTCTTCAGGAATAACGGATTGCTGAAGATCTCGGCATAATTGCTAAACCCAACAAATTGGGCAAGTTCGCCCCGAACATTGGTGGAAAACAGACTTTCGATCGCGGTCATGATCATCGGGTAGAAAGTGAAAACGGCCAGAATGACCAGTGACGGCAACAGGAACCAGAGCGCCGCGTTGGTCTTTTTCAGAAAACGGCCCTTGGTGCCTGATGTGGTCGTACTGGGAGCGGCGACTGGGGTGTTATGCAATTCCATCAAGCACACCTGCCTTTTCGGGGATCCCCTTATTATTCACGGCGAAACCGCTCTTCTCATCAAAGAAGTGCAAATCGGCGGCATCAGTGGGCAAGGTCGCGTAAACGATCTGATTCTCCGGTACCGGATATTGTTCCGGTACGCTGGCAATAAATTCGTGGCCGTTGTTGACCAACGTCACCGAGGACTCCCGACCGAGATTAGCGACCGCCATGACCCGCACGGGGAAGCTGTTTTCTGCTGGCTGGTCATGCAGCTGAATCTTTTCCGGCCGAATGCCCAGCTGGTAGGCGCCGGCCTGTAAATCGAAGGGCAGCGGCAGTCGAACGGAATGCTGATTGGCATCGGTCAATTGCAAGGTGGCCAAATGCTCCAAGGCATCGATGGTGGCGTCAAACATGTTCATCTTCGGACTGCCGATAAAACTGGCGACAAATTCATTGGCCGGGTGATTGTATAGATCCAAGGGTGTGCCGACTTGCTGAACATGGTGGTCATTGAGGACCATGATCCGTTCACCCATCGTCATTGCCTCCACCTGATCGTGGGTCACATAAAGCAAGGTCATGCCAAGTTCTTTATGTAACTGGACCAGTTCCTGACGCATTTCGGTACGCAGCTGAGCGTCCAAGTTGGACAAGGGTTCATCCATCAAGACCAGCGAGGCCTTGGTGGCAATGGCCCGGGCCAGCGCCACCCGCTGCTGCTGGCCGCCGGATAATTCCTTAGGTTTGCGGTCCCGCAGTTCAGTCAATTGAACCATCGCCAGTGCGTCATTGACCCGCTTGGCTTCCTCCGTGGTATCCAGCTGCAAGTTATGCAAGCCGAAACGGATGTTTTCGGCCACACTCATGAACGGCAGCAGTGCATAGTTTTGGAACACCATCGCCAAGTGGCGATCCTTCTGCGGCAGGTCGGTGGCTTTCTGGTTGTCGAAGTACACATCGCCGGACGTGGCCGGAATCAACCCGGCAATGATCCGCAACAGGGTGCTTTTTCCGGAGCCGGATGGACCGACCAGAACGAAGAATTCGCCCTCTTCAATCTGGGCGTTGATTTCGTCTAAGACAGAGGTGGCGCCGTATTGCTTTGTCAGATGATCAAGCTTGATGTACATAGAATCCCTCCTCATATTAGGAGCACCGGTGTCGGCTTCTCCACTCAGAGAAGGGCTGACGCCTACAAACGACTACACTTCCTAGTTTAAGGGTGGCGTGTAACAAGTCATTGGTGATTTCTGTCATCCTTGCGCCGCATCCGGGTAAAGATTGTGTCACGTGTCAAAACAGGGTAAAAAAAAAGACCGAAACAGTGAAATTCTGTTTCGGTCTAGGGGTGCTGGTTATTTGCCGATCTCTTGGAAGTACTCTTTGATAAACTGCTTCATGAACGCTGTCCGCTCGGTTGCCATTTGTCGGCCAATTGGCGTATTCATCGTGGCGGCCAGCTTAAACAGCTTTTCGTAAAAATGATTGACGATCGTGCTGGGCTGGCGGTAATTGGCGGCGGTCAGTTCTTGGCGGGGCGGAATATGCGGGTCGTAGTCGGGATTGCCATGAGTGGCGCCGTAGCGGATAGCGCGGAAGATGCCGACAGCGCCCAGGGCGTCCAGGCGGTCGGCGTCTTGGACGATCTGGCCAGCCAAGGGTAATTGTTGGTGCGTCTCGATGTTTTTACTAAAGGACATGTGGTCAATGATGAAGGTGATTTGATCAATGCGCTCCTGGGTTAACCCCACTGCGGTGTGCAGCGTTTGGACCAGCGCGGCCTTGGCCGCCGCGGTATTGGCGACCAGCTTCTCATCATAGTAATCATGCAGATAGGCCGTACTTAACACCAAGTCCTGGTCAGCATCGGGATAAGCCGTTAACAGCTGGCGGGCATTGGCCGCCACCCGTTGAATATGGGCAAAATCGTGGCCGGACTGATCGCCGGCCGCTTGCTGGCGAGCTAGGTCAATAATTGCTGGTAAGTGATCCATCGAAACGCTCCTTTAATTAAGCCGCCGGGGTGGCCGGTGCCGCAGGCGTACTTTCAATATCTTCGGTCTTGGTGGCATTCGCGGCCGTTGGCTTGGTCGGTGCCGGCTCTTTGTCGTCTGGCGCAGGCTTAGTCTGGTCATCATCCTTAGGCGGATCGGCCTTGGCCCGGATATCCGCCTCAATGGCGGCAGCCGTATCGGGATGATCATTCAAGAACTGCGCGGCATTCACTGGCCCTTGGCCTAAGCGCGTATCCTGGTAAGAATACCAGCTGCCGCTCTTTTTGACGACCGCGAAGGCATCGCTGCTGCCCAGAGCGATCATATCCGCATTCTTTTCAATGCCGTGACCGAAGTACATGGTGGTCTCGGCCACCTTAAACGGCGGGGCGACCTTATTCTTTACCACTTTGAGCTTGCTGACGAAGCCGACGTTTTCCTTACCGTCTTTGACAAACTCGCCCCGGCGCACTTCCAGCCGAATCGTGGCGTAGAACTTCAGCGCCCGACCGCCGGGCGTGACGTCTGGGCTGCCGAATTGCACGCCGATCTTTTCCCGCAGCTGATTGATGAAGACGACCAGAGTATTAGTCTTGTGTACTTCCCCAGCGAGGGAGCGCAGAGCCTGGGACATTAAGCGGGCTTGCAGACCGACGTGGTTGTCCCCGATCTGACCTTCAATTTCTGCCGCCGGTACCAGCGCGGCGACCGAATCCACGACCACCATGTCCACGGCGCCGGAGGTGACCAGTTTCTGGGTAATCTCCAGCCCCTCCTCGCCGCTGGCGGGTTGGGACAGCAGCAGGCTGTCGATGTCCACGCCCAGCGCCTTGGCGTAAACCGGGTCCATGGCATTTTCTGCATCAATGTAGGCGACGGTGCCGCCCTCTCTTTGGCATTCCGCCACCGTCTGCAAAGCGATGGTCGTTTTCCCGGTACTCTCAGGACCGTAGACCTCAACGATCCGGCCCCGGGGGAACCCGCCGACGCCTAAGGCCATATCCAAGGATAAAATGCCGCTGGAAATGGTTTGGATGTCCATGTTGGGCTTCTCCCCCATTTTCATGATCGCGCCTTTGCCGTATTCTTTCTCAATATCCGCCAACGCTTTTTGCAATGCCTTGGCCCGTTCCGGTTTCTCCTTGAGCTGCACGAGATCCTGTGTTTTCGCAATTGTCTTGGCCATGCGATCGCCCGCTTTCTTCACTCCCTATTATACAAACAAATGTTCTTGATTACCACCGCAAGCAACAAAAAAACTGGCCCCGCAGGACCAGTCAATAAGTAGTAGAAATCAGAACGCCCGGGTCAGCAGGATGACGCCGAAGATCAGCAGGTATGCTGCTACCAAGTAGGCCAGAGTAAAGATGGAATAAAACGGGTTGATCAGCATCATGATGCCGACGATGATACCCAGGATCCCCATCACAATGTTAAACGTACGATGCAGGGAGAAATCCGCTGCGGCAATTGATGCGATCGAATCCACCAGGAACCACGCCGCAAACAGATAGGCCATGAAAAACGTGCTCAGCATACTGTTGGCAAACAACAGAATAGCGAACAGGATATCCAGAATCCCAGTGAGCAGCACATAGGTCGGGCGCTTGACGCCCGCCTTGCCCATGTCATACCACACGGCGATGTCCATCACGCCTTTGAACAGGACCCCCAGGGCAAACGCCCACACGATCCCCTGAAACGCACGGCCGGGCCGGCTGAACGCCCATAAGCCTAACACAATGAAGATAGCTCCCAAAATGGCCAATGGCCAACGGAACCGTTGGCGGGGAGACTCAAATCTATCCATAATCACAAACCCCCTTTTCCTTTCTATTTTCATTCTACCATGTTGGCTGACCAGCAGACCGGTTAGTGGGCGAAGCTGGAAATCGGCAGGGTGGGCGAAACCAGGGTACAATTAGAGGATACACAATGGAGGGATTAAGATGTTCAAATCGACGATCTGGCGAATGCTGCGCTTCTTTGCCCGCCAACTGGCTGACGCCAAACATTACTTAGCCCTGGTGATGGTCATGCTCGTGGCTACCGCCGGGATTCAATACGCGATTCCGCGGATCACCCAAACAGTGATCGATAAAATCATTCCCCAACAGGCGGTGTCTCTGCTGCTGCTCAGCGTTGGCGGGCTATTGGGCCTGACCGCCGTCAACGGCCTGCTATCCGCCGGCAGCAGCTACTTGCTGGCCCGGGTGTCGCAAAACGCGGTCTCCCGGCTGCGCAACACCCTGTTCACCCATGCCCTGGGGCAGGACTTCGCCTTCTTTGAAACCAGCAAGACAGGGGACTTGATGGTGGTGCTCACCAGCGACGTCAACGCCCTGCAAGGATTGCTGTCACCCAACGCCTTGGGCCTGGTGGGCAGCGTGCTGACCGCGCTGATCGTCCTCGTCATCATGTTTACCCAGAACGCCCTGCTGACCGGATTGATCGTGCTCACTTTTCCAATTCTATTTATGGTTAATCTCTTCTTCACCCGCTTAATTCGCGGCGCTTGGCGGCGGGTGCGGCAATCCTCCGGGGTAATGAACAACCAAATTCAAGAAAGCCTGGCCAATATCCTGCTGATCAAGAGCATGGCGACGGAAGACCAAACCGCCGATACCTTTGCCCAAGTTAATGAGGATAATCGGAAAAATCAGCTGGCCGCCACAAAGTATTTCGCCGAGTTCTCTCCGCTGATCGACTTTGTCGACTATCTGGGTACCGCCCTGATCATCGGCGTCGGGGCTTACCAAGTGATGGGCAAGAACTTCACCGTCGGTGGTATCGTCGCCTACCTATCCTACTTAGCGATTCTGCAAGCCCCAGTGCGGTCCTTAACCAACTTGATCGATCGGTTCCAGCAAGCCGTCGTTTCCTATGAACGGATCGAAAATCTGATTGCTCAGCAGCCCCAAGTCATTGATCCGCCTCACCCGCAAACGCTGGCGCCATTCCATGATGCCGTGGCGTTTCAACATGTTGATTTCCACTACAGCAACAACGTCGCGATTCTCAAGGATGTATCTTTCACCCTGCCCAAGGGCGAAACCGTCGCCCTGGTTGGCTCTTCGGCGCCGGTAAAACCACCATCACCAAGTTGCTGGACCGGTTCTACGATGTCACCGCCGGCGCGATTACTTTTGACGGCACCGACATTCGCCAAGTCCGCCGCCATGATCTGCGCCGCCAGATTGGTGTTGTTACCCAGGATGTGTTATTACTGGACACGTCGATCCGGGATAACATTGCCTACGGGCTGGGCTCGGTCACCGATGAAGCCATCTGGTCCGCTGCTGATGCGGCCAACATCACCGACTTTATCAAGTCCTTGCCGGACGGCCTGGATACACGGGTCGGCGAACGGGGCGTGCGCTTATCCGGCGGGCAGAAGCAGCGGATCGCCATTGCCCGGATATTTCTCCAGGATGCCCCCATTGTGATTCTTGACGAAGCGACCGCAGCCTTGGATAACGAGACGGAACGCTACATCCAAGACTCCTTTGATCGGCTGATGACCAACCGGACCAGTCTGGTGATTGCCCACCGATTATCCACCATCCAACACGCCAGCGAAATCTTGGTTCTGGAGCATGGCGAAATCATCGAACGCGGCACTCACAAGGAATTATTAGCTAAGAACGGCCGCTACGCCCAGCTTTATGCCTTACAGTTCAAGTAATCTCAGAGTCGGCGGAAAACTTCCAACCAATTTTAGCAGACAGTTGACACAAGCGCTAATTCCTGATAACATAATAAGTGCAGTGAGGGAAAAGGACATCGGTTCTGATCCCCATTGGTACTTTACGAAAGGAAGTTTTCTGTTATGGCGAATGATATGATGACGCGTCGGAATAACAATGATTTGATGAGTGACGATCCGTTCTTGGATAGTTTGTCCCATCGTTTCTTCGGCCCGATGTCTAATTGGATGGATTGGTTTAATCCGGCAATGAACACCACAGCTGTTAATGGATTGCGGACTGATGTGAAGGAAACTAAGGATAATTACATCACCCGCGTTGATATTCCGGGTGTCGACAAGAACGACATTAAACTGAATTATCACGATGACGTATTGAGCATCAATGTGGTCAAGAAGGACGTGGCAGATCATGCCGATAAAGATGGCAACGTCTTAATGTCCGAACGCAGCTACGGTGCAATGAGCCGCAGCTATCAACTGCCTAACGTTGATGTGAATGGCATTAAAGCCGAATACACTAATGGTGTGCTGACAGTTACCCTGCCAAAGATGTCCGTGGACAACGAACACAATCACAACATCGACATTCAGTAACTTTGATCCACGTCCAGCGGCCTGAGCGGTGACTGGACGCAAACGATCAAGTGTGACCGATAAACCGAATACCAAAAGAAATCCCAAGCTAGCAGTGAAGAAACTGACTGGTTTGGGATTTTTTTTAGAGGGCGAAGCCGACCGCTTGAAACTTAACAGGTTTCTATTATAGAATATAGACATCAAAAAAAGGAACACCACTGTCATAGTGTTCCCTCCAGCAAGCCGCTTTAAAGGCGGTGGCAAGAATTAAGTTGACTAACTGGTCGCCTCGAACTTCGCCAAAAGTTCAATCGGGACGGCTTTTTTTTACTTGTCGTCGTGGTGCATGATGGTTGCGACGAGTAACCCGAACGCAATCATCAGCGACAACGTTTGGAAAACGCTCACTGGCTGTGAAACCTTTCTGCGGATTCTTCCATGTTCCCATAGCCTCACCTCACAAGGAAAAGACAGCCACCGTCCTTAAAACTTCCTGCTGAAATAGTATATCAGAAACATCCTAGTGAGCCTATAAAAGGGCGCTCAGGGTCGTTGACTTACGACCCTGGGCGCCCTCAATTGATTTGCCTACCCGCGAATAATCCGGTCCCGAAACTTCTCCTGAACCTTATTCGCCAAATTCTGCATCAGCATTCGTCCCTGACTGCGGAAGGCCGCTTGAAAGCCGCCTGCCGGCGCGGGGATCGTCGTCAGCACCTTGCCGGTGGCATCCTCCGTAATGGTCAGCTGATCATCCGCAAAATGGGTGGTGACGTAAGACCCTTCCAAACCTTCCATCAGGATCTCCTGGACGTAATCCGTAATTGCCTGCTGGATCACCGCATCCACCGTTGTTTCAATATGCCGGGACTGCAACTCTTTGGCCCGTTGTTCCGCTTGGGCCAAATCTTCTGGAATCGATACACTTGCCATTATCGTCCGCTTCTTTCTGAACCTAGAAAATTCCCCCGTGGACCGCGGCGACATCAGCTACCGTAATGAACGCCTCCGGGTCAATGGCCAGGATCTGCTTCGTCAAGGACTGATAATCCGCCTGTTCCACCACAATCATCAACATTTCCCGCCGTGCTTCAGAGAAACCGCCGGTCACGGGTAAAACCGTTAACCCGTGGGGTAATTGTTCGTTCACGACCTGCTTAATCTGAGGCAGGGCCGTATTGCTCATCACGAACACGGTCTTTTTCCGGTCCAGCCCAGTTTCAATATAATTCATGATAATGCTGGTCAATACGATGGAGAAAACAGCGAGGATAAAGGCTTCGATCCCGCTGACAAAAATGTTGCCGAGGGACACGATCAAGTCGACGACCAGCAGCCCCACCGAAGTTTTCACCCCGAAGTATTTCCGGAAGATCAGCGGGGGCACCGTCGTGCCGCCGCTGGAGGCGTCAATCCGGTACAGCAGCGCGACGCCGACAGCAAAAATCGCACTGCCGACGATGATTGCCAGCAACCGGTCATTGACGATTTTAACCTGAGGAATAATACCCAACATCAAGGGCAGCGCAAAACTGCCCAGGATGATCCGGCCAGTCGTCGCCTTGTCCAGGAAAATAAAGGCTGCCACCAGCATCAGCAGATTCACCGCCAAAGTGGTCAGCGCTACTGGCCAGCCAAAGGCCACTTCACCGAGGACTGCGATCCCTGTCGCCCCGCCGGCGGCCACGTTATGCGGCGCATAAAACAGATTGATACTGACTGCAATGATTGCCAGGGCCAGGGCAAACACAACATAACGGCCCACAATATGATTGGTAATTTTACGCATAGATTCCCTCTTTCTTGGTACAGATTAGGTTGGTACCTATATTTAAATTTTAGCATCAATTTCATGGGCAAGGCTAGTCGGATGCTCGGATAATATGCTATGCTTAAGGTTCTCTAAACGGACAGCTCAGGGATTTCTAGAAGATCGGCCGGCAAGCTCTGCGTGACGCGCGCCAGCCCCTTCCCGACTCAGGTAGTCGGTCAGCGATTCCTGGCTGGACCACACAATGGAAAGTGGGATATAAATGAAAATCGTAGTCTTAGCCGGCGGCCGCAGCACAGAACGGAACGTCTCTTTGTCGTCGGGGGCGAAAGTCGCCAACGCTTTGCGGTCCAAGGGCCATGAAGTTGCCTTGGTTGATCTGTTTCTCGGCTTGGATCTGGAACATGCGGGCGCCGTGGAGTCCCTTTTCACGAAAGAACAAAGCCAACCCAAATACGAAATCTCCGATGAAATCTTGACCGATGAAGCGATCAACGCCCTGCGCACCGACGGCACCCGCGGCCTGTTCGGCAAAAACGTGATGGCGGTCCTGGAACATGCCGACATCGTCTACATGGGTCTCCATGGGGAAGATGGGGAGAACGGCAAGGTCCAGGCGGTCCTGGATCTGTCTGACATCAAGTACACCGGTTCCGGCACCTTGGCCTCCGGCGTCGCCATGGATAAAAAGGTCTCCAAGGAGATCATGAAGTATAACGGCATCCCCACGGCGGACTTTATTGCCGTGCGGGAGGATCAGCGCCATTCGTTCACGATTCCCTTCGGCTACCCGATCGTGGTCAAACCCAGCAACGGCGGCAGCAGTGTGGGCACCCACATCGTCCATACCGCCGACGAACTGGACGCCGCACTGGATGATGCCTTCCGCTTCGACGACGAAGTAGTCATTGAAGAATTCATCAAGGCCCGGGAATTCTCGCTGGGAATCGTCAACGGTCAGGCCATGCCGGCGATTGAGATCCAAGTCAAAGACGGCTGGTACGACTTCAAGCATAAATTCCAGCCGGGGCATACTGATTTCATCACCCCGCCAGATATTCCCGATGATGTGCATCGCGAAATGCAGCAACTGGCCTTGAAGACTTTCTCCGTCTTAGGCATGGCCAATTACGGCCGTATCGACTTCTTCTGGAACGCCGACGGACTCTATGTCATCGAAGCCAACTCCCTGCCCGGCATGACGCCGCTGTCCCTGCTGCCGCAAGAAGCGGAAGCGGCCGGCATCCATTACGCTGACTTGTGCAACAGCATCGTCATGGGCAAGTGGGATCTGTACCAGCACAGCAAACGCTAATCGTTTCATATATTCATTTAGATCGCATCTGATTGGGCGCCCAATCAGATGCTTTTTTACGTCATCAATTATGCAGAAAAGTCATGATTTGGTCCTGCTTTCGCCCCCGCTTATTACTTTTTTCTTCCGATTTGTTCGATATAGTAAAGACAATCAAGAGAACGAAAGGAAGACATCCAAATGAGTAAAAAGAATGATCAGACGACCGTTAAGAATCATTACCAATCCAAAGTCGTCCTGTTAGCCTTATCCACTGCCCTGCTCGGCGGCGGGGTTGGTGGCGGTGTCGTTTATGCAGTCAACCAAAATCAGCAAACCGCCACCACAGCCGCCGATACGACGACCACCAGCACTGCCGCCACCACGAATCTGTCCACCACGACAGCAGCCAGCGGCACCGCCAGTGCGGCCTATAAGAAAGTTGCTAACGCCGTGGTTTCTGTCATCGCGACCCAAACCAGCACGGCCAGCGACCAAGACGCCGGTTACGGGTATGGCGGGTACGGTCAGGGGCAATCCCAGTCCACCACTTCTGAAAGCGAAGGCAGCGGCGTCATCTTCAAGAAGAGCGGTGACAAGGCCTATATTGTCACCAACAACCATGTCGTTGACGGCGCCAACAAGCTGCAAGTCCTGCTGAACGATGGCACCAAAGTCACCGCGACGCTGGTCGGCACCAGCGCCAGCAAAGATATCGCCGTCTTGGCCATCGACAGCAGCAAAGTGACCACCACAGCCAGCTTCGCCAATTCCAGCACCATCAGCGCCGGTGAATCTGTCTTGGCCATCGGCTCCCCGCTGGGGTCCGAATACGCCAATACCGTCACTGAAGGGATCGTCTCCGCCACCAGCCGCACCGTGACTGTTGCTGAAGATGATGATAGTCAAAGCACCACAACGATGAAGGCCATCCAGACCGATGCGGCCATCAACTCCGGCAACTCCGGCGGCCCGTTGATCAACCTCAACGGTCAAATCATCGGGATCACCTCCATGAAGCTGTCCGGTGAAACCTCCAGCGGAACCACCGTGGACGGCATGGGCTTCGCCATTCCCAGCAACGTCGTCGTCGCCACGATCAACAGCATTATGAATAGCGGCAGTCAAGCGTCATAACCTGACCCTTACCCGCGGTAATCACAACGCCGGCCATCTTTCCCAGTTCAGGGAGAAATGACCGGCGTTTTTGTCCGATTATTTGCGGTCCAAAACGATTTGGTGCGCGCTGACCAAAGTAATGAGATACTCCGGCGCAGCGGCTAAAATCGCCCGAACCTGATCAATATCTTGAGTGAAATGAGTACCGATCGGTAAGTGATTTTCAGTCAAGGTCAAACCGATCGGTAACCGTTTGGTCTTCTGCAACTGTTTCTCAATATCCTCTACCTGTTTACTCTGCATATAGGGCATGGACGCACTGGCCGCGGACGGGCCGCTCACGAACATGCCGGTCAGTGCCCCGCTTGCCATGCTGCGCAGCGAATTTTGATTGAAATGCGTGGATAAACCAAATACCAAATCAAGCAATGCCGGTTCAGTGATCGTAATCGGTGTTTCCTTCGCCGCCATGGCGGCAACAAGCTCTGTAATCGTCATTTTTCTCCCCTCCTCAGGGAATCGGGTACTGTCAAAAGACGTACCTTTCTTTCTGCTTTCCGGGTGCTTTTCTTGCCTTCAGGCAAAAGAAAAACACCCGGATTTTTCTCTTGTTCTGGTATCCTAGGTGTACACAACTACAACTAAGAAATTCCGAAAAGAGGAATCCGAGTGCATACACTATTGATACAGTATTTAATTGAGATAATCAAGTACCAACGCCGTTTAATTATTTTGTTGGCGTTATGGCTGTTCCAGTTCATCAGTAACTCGCGCATGCCCCAGCCAGACAAGCCAATCTACAAACGGTTCAACCAGTTTGAAGTAGACGAAGCAGTGCCCCTGCTGGCCGCAGACATTCAGCCCGAGAAACTGGACTATCAAGAGCTTTTAGCCCAACACCTGACGGATACCGGCAAACCCATCAAGGCTGTGCGTCGACGCAAACCGATTGATTTTCAAGCACTTCGGTGTGCGCGGTGCGACGCACCGAGCGACTACCTTTACGCCAACAACGGCAAAGGCGGTCAGTTAGAGTGCAAGGTCTGTCACTTCAAGTTTCAACGACGCGACGGCGACTACAAGAAGGACGTATCACTGCGCTGTCCGTATTGCACACACGCACTGTACCTGCATAACAAGCGCGTGAACTTCGATGTTTGGGTCTGCCCAAACGACAATTGCTCGTATCGCCAAGGCAAGGTAGCTCAGTTATCACCCAAACAACTGGCCGCGTTCAGTGCCGAACCAACCCGGTTTAAAGTCCGCTATACGTACCGGGATTTTCGTTTTGAGCTGAAGAGTGTCGACGCCGACTCGCCAATTCAAACAACTGTTGACCTGGGCCGGATCCGCGCCACACCGCAAGTATTGGGTCTGGTCTTGACCTACCACATCAATTACGGCATGTCGGCCAGGAAGACCGCGGCCCTGATGTACGACGTGCACGGTATCAAGATCTCGCACCAGACGATTCATAACTATGAAGAAGCGGTGGCCGCCGTCGTTCGTCCTTTCTGGGCGAACTATCCGTACAAGCTGTCTGAGGAACTGGTTGGCGACGAAACCTACATCCGCGTGAAGGGCAAGTGGAACTACATCTTTTACTTCTACGATGCCCTGAACAAGCTGATTCTGGCCGATTACGTCACACCGCATCGCACTAGCGAATCAGCGGCCATCGCGATCAACCAGGTACTGCAGAAGTTTGATGTGATCCCCGAGAAGCTGCGCTTCATCGTCGATGCGAACCCCATCTATCAGGTAGCCCGAATTTACTTTGCCAAACATGGCATCAACTTCGACATCAAACAAGTCATCGGTCTGAAGAACAAAGACGAAGTCTCTACCGAGTTTCGCTACTTGAAACAGATCATTGAACGTCTGAATCGCGAATATAAGGGCCACTACCGCTCAACGACCGGCTTCGGCTCAGCCAAAGGCTCAGCCAGCTACACAACACTGTTCTCAGCGTGTTACAACTTCTTGCGGCCGCACGAGGCGCTGAACTATCACGTCCCTGTGCCAATCGATGCAGTGCTGGCCCACGAGCGGATGTTTGATAAGTGGCTTGCACTAATCGCACTCGCTCAGGAACAGCTGCCTGTCGCTGCTTGATCACCTGACGAAGAAAATCTCAGGCGCTCTATTTGTGTGCGTTAGAAACATTCTAGCGCCGATATCAGTGCATCAATATCGTTTGAATAAGGAAAATCATTCTTTGATTAAACTGATCTCTGCCGCCCACCTCCTGAACCACGGTTTTGACTTTGAACTTCACTTTTCCATGGCGGTTTTGACGTTACCGGGAATCGGGCCGAGTGGTCTTTGCCAACACCAAAAGTATATACCGATCATGTGTCGAACGACACAATAAACACTCAGTGATCCATGCGCTGCAGGTAGGCATCCGTAGCAACCACCGTGGAGAAAGGATCCGCCGCAATCGTTACCCACTCATTCCGGCCGGCACCGCGGGGATGGCCCAATACCGCACTTTGGACGTGCTGCCGGGTAGTCCTCACGTGCAGCGTATAGTAGCCATTCTCCGTGGCCGTCGCCGAGCCGACTGCCCCGCCAAACAGCGTATCGCCCTTCTTGAGATACGTCCCGTTGGTCGGCTGCCCAGGCGTCACTAACCGGCTGGCCCGCTGATAGCGAATCGTTGTTTGACCAGCCCGAAACGCATCAAACAGCGGGGCGCTGGTCGCGGCAATATACCGGTAACTGCCCATCAGCTGCTGCGCAACCGCCGCTTGCTGCCGGGCATCAATCGGCAGCTCTGGTGTCCGTGATCCATCTTGGATAATATGCACCGCCTGCCGGCGCAGCACTCGGTCCAGCTCCGGACTGCGTGTTTGCTGCACCGTATACGTAAACCGTACGGTCACCGGTGGCTCCCAAATGGCAAAGGCCAAGACCAGCACCCCGACAACCAGCCCAACGATGACCAGCACTCGCTTTTTCACGCCCATCCCCTCCCACTTTTCCTACTTTGAGTATGGCTGAAAGCGTTGCCTTAAGCAAAGAAAATGCCCACGTTCCCTTGTGCCCTTCTTCCCCAACTGCGTATAATTGAAAGTGCATACACGGGTGCTGCAGCACGCACCCCATCTTGAGGAAGGAGATTCATTTCATGACTTTTCGTCAACTCGGATTATCTATCTATCCCGATCACAGCAATTTCGCAGAGGATGCCAAGTATTTAGACCTGGGTCACAAATACGGCTTCACCCGGATTTTCATGTCCATGCTGGAGGCCACCGACCCGGAAGCCACCAAGGCCAAGTTCAAGAAAATTATCGACTACGGTAACAAACTGGGGTACAAAACTGTCCTGGACGTTGCCCCGCACATTTTCGACCAGCTGGGCATCAGCTACTCTGATCTGAAGGTCTTCGCCGATTTAGGTGCCGCCGGTGTACGTTTGGATACAGGTTTCGATGGCGCGACAGAGGCGATGCTGTCGTACAATCCCTATGGTTTGATTATTGAGTTGAACATGAGCAACGACGTGGCCTATTTGGATAACATTCTGAGTTATCAAGCCAATGAGCCGTTTATTTACGGCTGTCACAATTTCTACCCGCAAACCGGGACGGGGCTGACCTATGATTTCTTCGTCCGGGCCAGCGAACGCTTTAAGAAGCACGGCATCCACACTGCTGCCTTTGTTTCCAGCAAACACGGCGATCAAGGTCCGTGGAACGTCAACGACGGCCTGCCCACGCTGGAACAGCACCGGCACCTGCCCATCGCTGTCCAAGCGAAGCAGCTTTTCGCCACCGGCTTGATCGACGATGTCTTGATTGGCAATGCCTATGCCAGTGAAGACGAATTGAAGGCGCTCAGCGAACTGAATCGCTACCAGCTGCAATTCGACATTGATTTCGTCCCGGCCGTTAATGCGGTGGAAAAGGACGTGGTCTTGAAGCCCCAGCACTTCCGCCGCGGGGACGTCAATGCCCTGGTCGTTCGGTCCACCATGCCGCGGGTCACTTATCAGGATGAACCCAACCCGCCCCATGACAATACTATCGAATTCCAGCGGGGCGACGTACTGGTCGGCAACGATGATTTCGGCCACTACAAGAATGAATTGCAGATTGCGCTGGAACCCCATCGCGATCCGCGCAAGAACAAGGTCGGCCGGATCAACGAAAACGAGATCAGCCTGCTGGATTACGTCCACCCCTGGACCAAGTTCCGCTTTGAAACTCATCATGAATGATTAACCAACCAAAAAAGGCGATGCGCCGTTTTCTCTTGTCCAGAAAACGCGGCATCGTCTTTTTTAACGGTCAGAAATTGACTGTGACATATTTCGCATCGATCCATTGGTTACCTCCTACTTCATACCAGGTTCGGCCAACGCTGTCCTTGGCGACGGCGTTCACCAGCCAGCGGGTACCGTTGGGCAGCATCCGTTTGGTGAACCGCGCACTGGGACCATAGCCATTGAAGAGGCCGACCCCGCCGCGATAATCAACCGTTGCCACCCGTTTCGGTGCCGCTGTCTTGATCAGGGCGGGCGTCAAGGTCGCTGGATTGGACGGTTGATACACAGTGGGATACTGCGCGCTCAACCCATTCTGGTGAGCGTAGTTAAAGTAAGCCGCCGCTGCATTATATTGACTGGCTGAAACGTTGCCGCCAAAATCCAAGGCATTGTAGACAATGTAATTGCCATCCGTGTCTTTCTTCAAGGCAAAGGCAATGCCCACATCGGTAAAGTACGGGTTCAACAGATTCTTCCGGTGACCATAATCGGCGACCCCATAATCGTCGTAATATTGGGCTACCGTCTCCACGGCCAGGGTCTGGTCGTCCGTGATCGCGGGCTTGCGTAGATTGCCGAACAAGCGGGTCACGCCCACCGGCGTCGAAGCCAGGTTCTCGCCAGTAAGGGCGAAGCCCAGTTTGTTCAATACCGTCGGCTGCAGCGGATCATGCTGCAGATGCGGCAGTTGCGCATTCTTCGCCACGATACCGTTGGACCAAGCCAGCGTGATCGTATTGTTCAGCTTCAGCGCCGGTAAATGGTTCTGCGCCCGCAGCCGATTGATCTCGGTGAGAATCAAGTTCTTGACCACCGTGATATTCGGGGTATAGGCGGTCGGCTCAGCTGCTTCCACTAAATGCGGGGCCATGGGCAGCGAGACCCACATATTCCCGCCGCCGGCTAATGCTGTGATGGCGCCCACCACGGTGAATGCTGTTAATGCCGAATGTTTTTTTGTTGTGATCATCATTGATCCACTCCTTGCTATCCTCCACATCATGATTATCTTAGAAATACAGAGTTTAGAACCATCAATATCTGATGGGTCGCTAACAGATCCCGCCAAGTTTCCCACAATTGCCTCAGTTAACCGCGCCGGCCGGCGGATTACTTCACTTGTGCCCACTTTTGGCAATGGATCACTGTTAATTGCCCCTGCATCCCAGAATGTGTCTTCGTTTTTGCAGTACCTGATGGGTTGATTTCACAAACTATTGATAGAAATGCCTTTTTGTCGGCATTTATTCTCATTGTTGATTGTGAATAAAAATACTGGTCGGATAAGCGCCAGAATACCGCCGGGCAGCCCAACATCGTACAATAGGAACAGAAAGAAGGGATCGGCCCATGACCAAAAAAACGCATCGCCGCTGGCCGCGAGTGGTCGGTTGGACCGCTGGTGTCCTCAGCACCATGGCAATCGGCGGCACCGTGTGGTGGCAAAGCCAGCTCAACGCCATTCGCCACCTGACCGTCCGGCAAACAGACATCGCCACGGTATTCATTCCCGGTTATAACAGCAACTCTTGGACATTTTCGCCCATGATTCAGCGCTTCGCCCGCTACGGCATCGCCACTGATGCCATGACCATCAACGTCAGCGCGAATGGCCACCTGGCCATTGCCCGCCGGGCGGCCCTGAACCAGCGCAATCCGCTGATCAATATCATTTTTGCGGATGCCCGCAATCCAGAGAAACAGACGACCCAATTGCACCGCATCATGACCAAACTCTACACCGATTACGGGGTGCACCAAATCAACTTAGTTGGCCACTCCATGGGCGGTTTTCTAGCCACCCGTTACATTACCCAGCCGCCCACCGCCCAGCAGCCGGCGGTGGTCCGCTTTGTGAACATTGCCTCCGGCGGCGCCCGGGCTGATAGCGATCTGGCCGATTTTCCCAAGAACATTGCCGTGCTGGCCATCGGCGGCAATATTTGGGGCACCCGCAGTGACTGGCAGGTACCGCTGGCTTCCGTCCAGCATTTTGCCAAGACCATTCCCCAGGCCAAGCTGATCACGATCACCGGGTCCCCGCTCACCGCCTACCACAGTGCCCTGCACCAGAATCCCCAGGTGGATCGGGATATCGCCCAATTTCTGTTCCACTGATACAGATTTCGATTTAAATAACTACAGTTGTCAGTCAAAACTCTTGTAATCGGTTCCACGATATGATAGATTGTAACCATTAAGATTGTAAGCAATCAATTCCCATCCTGGGGTGGGCTCAGTCAAACCATTAAAGGAGTTAATCTATTATGCAAAACACAGTTCCGAACCCTGTACCAGAAAAGAACCAAACCGGCGCCGGCGTGGGGACCGTCCCGGCGTCTGTGGCCATGCTTAAAGTGATCGAAGCCTGGGGTGTCGACCACATGTACGGTTATCCGGGCGGCTCGTTCAACTCGACCATGAACGCCCTGGATATCGAAAAGGAACGGATGCGCTACATCCAGATCCGCCATGAGCAGGTCGGCGCGCTGGCCGCTGCGGCGGACGCCAAACTCACTGGTAAGATTGGGGTTACCTTCGGCTCCGCCGGCCCAGGGGCCACGAACCTGCTGACGGGACTGTATGATGCACGAGAAGACCATGCGCCGGTTTTGGCTCTGATTGGTCAAGTCCCCCACACCAACATGAACTACAACTACTTCCAGGAATTCGACGAGAATCCAATGTTCGCCGACGTAGCCGCCTATGCCCGCTTAGTCATGACACCGGAAAGCCTGCCCTACATCGTGGACAAGGCAATTCGGGAAGCCTACAAACACCAAGGCGTGGCCGTTGTGGTCATTCCCAACGACTTCGGCTACGTGCAAATTCCGGACGAGCTCTACAGTTCAGTGTCGCCCACTGACCATAAGGATCGCCCGCTGCCCCAACCCACCGATTTAGAAGTGGATGCCGTATTAGAAATGGTCAAAGCCGCCAAACGGCCGGTCTTCCACGTGGGCCGCGGCATTCGGGACAATGGTGCCAAGCTGGTTGAATTGTCGAAGAAATTACAGATTCCCATCACCGTGACCGGACTGGCCAAGGGCTTGATTCCGGACGATTACGAAGGCAATCTGGGCATGTTAAACCGGGCCGCCTCCAAGGCCGCCGACGAGATCTTCGCCGTGTCTGACCTGGTCATCGCCATTGGCGCCGACTTCCCCTTTGCCAACGCCATCTATCGCACCCACCCGTTCAAATTTGTCCAAGTTGACGTGGATGAAGCCCAATTCGGCCGCCACCACTACTTGGATCAGGGCGTTTGGTCGGATGCCGGGGCCTTTGTCGATAAGATGCTGGTCCGCAGCACCGACGCCGAACCCTCATCCTTCTTCCAAGCCGCGGTCGCGGATATGCAAAACTGGCAAGCCTACTTGGATCACATGCTGGATCGAGAAACCAGTCCGCTGGAATTCGAGCAGATCTACCGGGAGATCAACAAAATTGCTGACGACGATGCTATCTACTCCATTGATGTCGGCGACAACATCATCAACAGCTTCCGCTATCTGAAACTCACCCCGAAGAATAAGTGGGTTATTTCCGCCCTCTTTGCCTCCATGGGCTCCGGTGTCCCTGGGGCCTTGGCTGCGCAATTGAGCTTCCCCGACCGCCAAGTCTTCCACATTGCCGGCGACGGTGCCTTCTCCATGGTCATGCAGGATTTGATCACCGAAAAGAAATACGACCTGCCGATCATCAACATCATTACTTCCAACGCCAGCCTGAACTTCATCAAGTCCGAACAGGACGACATTCCGATGAACCACAGCGGTATCTTCATCGAAGACCAAGACTTCGCGATGATTGCTCGGGGCATGGGCGTAGAAGCCGTGACCGTACGTGCATCCAGCGATCTGCCTGCCGCCTTCGCCAAGGCCCTGGAAGTCACCCAGGCCGGCCGGCCGTTCCTAATCGACGCCAAGATCACCGACAAGCGCGGCATTCCAGTAGAAGAACTGGAATTGAAGCAGCAAGACGGTACCTGGGTCGAGACGGTTAACCCGTCCTACAATGCCAACCGCGCCCTGACCCATATCAGCAGCGTCCAAGAATTCTTCGCCGAGTACGACGGTGGTGAATTGAAGAGTTTACCAGAGATTTTTGCAGAACATAATGTACCGACTGACAAGTAATTTGTTTCAGTAAGAAATAAGCCCGGCACAACAACAGATAATCGTTGTTGCGCCGGGCTTTTATGTATCAACAGAGTCCTCAGCGAGCATCTCGCCGGTCCGCCACCTTAACTTCGTCATCCAACTTGCGTCCCTCTTCAGCAAACCCCGCCGCCATGCTGGGGTCTTTCTCAATCATCGCTTGAATGAGGCGGTCAATTTCAGTCATTGCCATGTCCTCCAACCCTGATTTCTAAAACAAAAGCAGGGTTGAATTTTGCTTCAGCCCTGCTGATAAGTATTCGGCACCCCCGCAGATTACTTAATCCACGGCCGATCAACTTCGTCGTTTTTGACCATCTGGGTGTACTTGCCAAAACCATACTGCTTCACATTGTCCAAATCCCGCTTGTCGATCAAATGCTTAGGATCATTGACGTTGAAAGCCCAGCCATGGGCCAGCAGCAATGGCATCAGTGTGTCTGGATCAGTGTACATATCATAATCATCCAAGTATTCCGCCCGTTGGACGTTCTTAGACAGGTGATCATAGGTCCAAACCTCACCAGTCGCCAGCTTCACTGCCTCTTCGGCACTCGCCGCTTGCACGATGGCCTGACATTGATCCTGGTTAGGGCTGCTGATCAAATACGCTTTGGTATTGGGGCCTTTTTCGTTAACAAACAGAATATTCTTTGCTTTTTGCATGATCTAGAAATCCCCCTTAATCATTTGTGTTGTACTCCACTAACAGTCTAGCATGTCCAGTGGACAGAGGTTACTATTTCGCCTCACTCGCCATGGGGCTTGCCGCGGGAAACATGGTCGGCGTGGGCCAGCATTTCGTTGATGATGTCCAAAATATGGGGATCATCCAACCGGTAAAAATTAGCCCGGCCTACCCGGTGGGCGCTGACCAGCTGGTGCTGGCGCAATTGGGCTAATTGGTGGGAAACCACGGACTGTTCCAGATGGAGCAGCGCGCCCAGTTGGGTGACGTTCATTTCCTGCTGCTCCAATACGTACAGCATCTGTAACCGGGTGGGGTGGCTGAGCAGGCTGAAAATGCGTTCTGCTTCTTTCAGCTGACGCTGACTGATTAGCTCCGGCGTATCAATGGATCCTGTATCCGACATGCAAAAGCTCCTTTCATATGTTGTATTCGACATATGTTCATGGTATCATGCTTTCCGAAGGGAGCAAAACCATGATGTTAAATACTATTATAACGGGTGTCACGGCCTACATTTCCACCTCACTGGATTATTTGCTGATTCTGATGGTCGTCTTTGGCCGCACCCCCAAGCAGCAGCGGGGACTGGTGTATATTGGCGACATTATCGGTACCAGTGTGCTGGTCGCCGTCAGCATCATTCTGGCCTACGCCCTCGGCTTCGTTCCCCAGCCCTGGCTGCTCGGTCTGCTGGGCTTGATCCCAATTTACATGGGCGTGCATTTGCTGTTTGGCGAAGAGGATGACGCAGATGCCAAAGTCAACAATACCATGGCGAAACACATGAATGTCATCTGGAAAGTCGCCTTGATCACCATTGCCACCTGCGGCGCCGACAATATCGGCATTTATGTGCCGCTGCTCACCCAGCTCGAACACAGTGCCGTCCCCTTGCTGCTCATCACGTTCTTCGTCATGCTGACGTTGTTTTGCACTGCCAGTTTACTCTTGAGTCGGATTCCCCAAGTGGCTCACCTACTGGACAAATACGGCCGCTATATCACCGCAGCGGTCTATTGCCTCATCGGGTTCGGAGTCCTCTGGGAGGGCGGCACCGTGCAGCATCTTTTACATCTTTAAGCCCCGTTTTGTCAAAAACCGGTATAGACCTCGTCACAGTTCCGTCAAAGTAGTAAAGAAATCCTGAAAGCGGAGACATTTTCCTTGCGAAACTGGGGTGCGTATTGCTACAGTTAACTATGGAAGGAATTGATGTCAATGCCAAAACAGACTCAAGATTTGTCGTCGCGCTCCGGCGGCTTAGCCGAATACAAGCAAGCCGTGAAGAAATTGCATAGCCCGCAACAGTTCGCCAAGGAAATGGCCGCGTTGGGGTTTACCCAATTTCAGAAAGGACCAAACCGGTGACGATTCGTCAGCCAAATCAACTTAAACCGACCTAGGGCCGCCGACCAAGCAATTGGTCAGCGGCCCTGGGTTTTTAGTTTGGTTTCTTTGACAGCGCTCTCTATCCGCGGTATCTTTTAGCCAATGGGTATGCTATTGGTCTAGGAAAAGGAGCTGATTATCATGTCTGCACCTCCGTCGGAACACCCTGCCGTACCAGAGACACCGATCAATTATCGCCAACTGGGCCTTTTCTGTTTACTGTATTTCATCAGTTTTCTTGCCACTGTCGGCTATACTTGGCTCTCCTGGCCACTCTATATCGATGCTGGGATCACCATTATTATTAATGTGGGATTGCTTGTCTTGGTCCTGCGTACCTACGGCGCTTTCCTGAAACAGGCTTGGCCCGCCTTCCGCTACCACATTGGCCGCCACCTCGCATTGACCTTTGCCTGGATGATTGGGCTGAAAATCATCAATGCAATCGTAACAGCCATTGTCACCGCGGTCTCAAATACTACTGCGATTCCAGTTGTCCCACCCACGCCGGAACTTTTGAAGTCCGCGTTCTGGTTGATCTTATCCTCGGCGCCAGGCTTACTGATTGCACCCTTTATTGAAGAAATCTTCTTTCGCCATCTGCTCTATTACCAATGGCGCGGCCGTAAAATTGCGCCGGTCATGTTCTGGCTCTCGGCGACCGTCTTTGGCCTGTGGCACTGGAGCAACATCGCCGGTCAATGGCCGCAATTGATTCCCTACGCCGTCATCGGTATTTTTCTCGCCCTGATTTATCGGCACAAACACAATATCTGGTACAACATCATGACCCACTTTTTCTATAATCTGGTTGCTGTTGTTCTGCTGCTGATTCTATCCTTGATCCTGTTTCTTCGTTAAGAAAGGCGGTCCCGCTCATGGATAATCGCAATCCCATCAACGAACCAGCACCATATGTTGACTGGCGCAAATCTGGTTTAGCGCTGCTTATTCTCGTTGCTGAAATAGCCATCGAACTGCTGGCCCAAGCGTTCAAAATCAATCTCCTCGCCCAGTCGATCATTCTTTCCGCGGCTGGTCTCCTGACCATGGTCTGCATGATGTACCTCTACTGGGACATTTTGCGGCCAGCCTGGACGGCGTTTCGTACCCACCTGTGGCGGCGGTTGATTCTGCTACTACTGCTTTCCATCGGTATCAAAATAGTCGTTGCCATTATCATGCTCATTTTAGCGTTGGCCTCACCGCTGAAGTCGTCGCCGACCACCACGACCAATATTGCCCCTATTGCGATGAATACCAAAGCGCTCTTCTTCGCGCTGACCCCATTCTTGCTGGCCGCGCCGTTTTATGAGGAAATATTCTATCGGCACGTCCTGTATTATCAATGGCGGGCCCGCCGCGGCTGGGGTGTGATCATGCTGTTCATTTCTTCTGTTCTCTTCGGCCTAGCCCACTGGAGCAACGTCGGCGGCCATGCGCTGTTAACTGTCCCATTCATGCTTTTGGGGTTGTCTTTTGCCTTGATTTATCGGCAGCAACAAAACATTTGGTACAATATCATTACCCACTTCATGTACAACGCCTCCACCGTATTGTTGTTGGCCGTGGGTCTATTGCTGGTTTAGGAAAGAAGGCTCCCCCCATTGGACTATCTGATCATCGAAGATGAACCCACCTTGCGGCAAACCCTGGCCACCTACTTTGCCCGCAATGCCGCCGTCACGGCGGTGGGCAGTTTGGCGGCGGCGACCCAAGCCGTCCAACAGCAGAATTACACTCTGATCATCCTCGACCTCACCCTGCCCGATGGCGACGGTCTGGCCTGGCTGCAAGAATGGCAGCCTTTGCTCAGCAGCAAGATCCTGGTCCTCACTGCTAACGACAGCGAACGCACCACGTTGCAAGGGTTGGCCTTGGCCGATGATTATGTGGTTAAACCGGTGAGCCTGCGGATATTGCAGGCCCGCATTGCTAAACTCCTGCCGCCGGCCACGGTGACTTATCACGGGGTCACTCTGGACAGCACGGCCCGGACAGTGACGTATGCTGGCCAACCAGTCAGTTTAAGTGCCAACGAATACCGGCTGCTGGCCTACCTCTTCGCCCATCCCAACGCGATTCTCACCCGGGAGCAGCTCCTCGCCGCGGTCTGGGATATTCAAGACGCCTTCGTTGAAGACAACACCCTGACGGTGGCGATTAAACGGCTGCGGCAAAAACTGGAAGCCGTACCCAGTCAGCCGCAATTGATCAAGACGGTGCGGGGAATGGGGTATTTTCTCAATGGCGAAGATTAATTGGTGGCGCGCCCCAGAGACCCGCAGTGCCTGTTTATTGGGCGTGGGCCTATTGATGATATTCGGCGTGAGCGAGGCCGTGCTTTGGTGGTTAGCCGACACGAGCCCCGTTCCTTTTGTGGTGCTCTTTATTGTAGCCGCGATCCTGACCGGCCTCTGGATCATCCGTTGGAGCCGGCGGACCATGGCCGGTCTGCAGCAGGCCAGCGACCAGTTAGCCGCCGCCAGACACGGACAGGCCAACTATGCCATTGCGCTGAACGACGAGGGCCTTTTTTCACAACTGAACAATCAGGTCTACCACTACGTGCGCCAAACTGAAGCACTGCGCAGCGACCTGCAGCGGGATCGGGACCAGCTGAGTCAGGCAATTACCGATATTGCCCACCAGCTGCGCACCCCCATCGCCACCATCGGCAACCTCAGCGAGTTATTGGCGTCAGATAACGTCCCGCTGACCAAGGCCGAGCTGATCCGGCAAAACGACCGGCTGGCCCAATTAGTCGCCCAGCTGATCCTGCTGGCCCGCATCGACACCCACACCCTCAGCCAGCAAAAGCAGCCGATCCTGGTGGACACCCTGTTGAAAAGCAGTCTCAACCCGCTGCTGCCGCTGATCAGTGATAAAAATCTCAAAATTGCATGGCAAGTCCCGGTCACGCTCCAAGTCCAAGTCAACCCGGACCTATTTCGCGAGGCGGTGATTAACGTCTTGAAAAACGCCAGCGAACACGCCCCGGCCGGCTCCACCCTGACCATCGCCGCGGCGGAAACGCCCATGGCGGTCACCATCAGCCTCACCAACCAAGGCCCCGCCATCGCGCCCACGGACCTGCCCCGCCTCTTCGACCGCTTCTATCGCGGCGTCCACAGCGATCCCAACAATGTCGGCATCGGTCTGGCCATCGCCGCCGGCATCGCCCAGGCCAGCGACGGCCACCTGCAGGCGGCAAACACAACCGCAGGCGTGACTTTCACTTTCTCGCTATACAAGTAAGTGCAGGCTGTCACTTAGCCGTCACTTTCAATGCGTATGCTGGAAGAAGATAGAAAGGAGAGTGGCCGGCATGGCAATTTTGACCGCGCAGGAGTTAACCAAACAATACTCAGGGGAGGAACAACCGGCCCTGAACCACGCCAACCTGGCGATCGAGGCCGGGGAATTCGTGGCGATCGTGGGACCGTCCGGCTCCGGCAAATCCACCCTGCTGCACTTGCTGGGCGGGGTGGACAAACCCACCAGCGGCACCGTCCACCTGTACGACACCAACGTCTTTGAATTGAACGAAACGCAGCTCGCTATTTTTCGCCGCCGCCAAGTCGGCCTGATCTACCAATTTTACAACCTCTTACCCGTCCTCACCGTACAGGAGAACATTACGCTGCCAGCAGATCTGGACGGGCGTAAAGTACCCGCTGATGAATTGGCCGAACTGTTAGAAATTCTTGGCCTCACCGATAAGGTCCAGTCCCTGCCCAGCGAACTCTCCGGTGGCCAGCAGCAGCGCGTCGCCATTGGCCGGGCGCTGGTCAACCATCCCGCCATCGTCCTGGCCGATGAACCCACCGGCAATCTGGACAAGCGCAATTCCCAGGAGATCATGGACCTGCTCCGAGCCGCCAATACCAAGCGCGGCCAGACGCTGGTCGTCATCACCCACGATCCCGAGATCGCCGCGCAAGCCGACCGGGTGATGACCATCACCGACGGCCGGCTCACGGGAGGTGGCGATGATGGGCATCATTAACCGGATCACCAAACGGACCTTACAGGGAGAAATGGGCCGGACACTGCTGACGATTTTTTCCATGGGGATTGCGGCAACGCTGGTGATTGCGACGCTGGTGGGGTTTACCAGCAGTCAGAATAGTCTTTATCAAAAACAGTTGAAAGACACCGGCGGTATGCAATTTGTGATTCGTAACGTGCCCCGGGAGAATGCAGCAAAACTCCGGCGCAATACCGCATTTCAAAAATCGTTGGCCTTCGCCGAATTAGGTACGATGAAGCTGCCTAAAAGCATTGACGCCTATGGTGATCCGGCTCCCTTGGTGGCCATGGACAAAGCGGCACTGCGCCAGCTGGTTCAATCGCAACTCGCGGTTGGCCGGTTGCCAAGAAAGAGTACAGAGTTAGTCATTCCCACTGATATCGCCTTGAACCAATCCGCGATCGGCAAAACCATCACAGCGCAAACTCAATCTGAGCCTAAACGCTTTACGATCGTTGGGGCGATCAACAGTTACCATACGTTTAACAGTGCCTATTTATGGATCACTTTCACCAACTCGGTCACATCAGCCAAAACGGTCAGCGTGGCCGGTGCATTGACTGACGTTAACCGCATTCGGTCACGCCTGGCGGCACTCGCTCAGCAGGCTGGGGTCAAGCGCCCCAAGGAGAGTGTCCTCTTCAACGAAAGAGCATTGAGCCTGCTGGGCGCCGGTACTAATCTTACCGATAAGGCGACCATTGTCGGCCTGCTCACCATAATTCTGACAATCATTGGGCTCGCCGCTGGCATGATGATCTATACCAGCATCAATCTCAGTGTCCGTTCCCGTATTCAGCGGTACGGCTTATTGCGTTCCATTGGCGCAACACCGAAACAAATTCGCCAACTCGTTTATCGAGAGGGACTAATTTTGGTACTACCCGCACTGCTTCTTGGCTACCTCGCCGGCATTGCCGGCCTAGCGGGGGTTATGGCCTTCCTGAATCAGCGCTTTGAAGCGAGCGGTGCAGGAATCCATCTGTACTTGACGATGAGTCCTTGGCCTCTGGTTGGCAGTGCGCTATTCATGATTTTAATCACGTTTTTGGCCAGTGCTCGGCCAGCCGCCAGAGCCTCACGGGTCGCCCCTTTAGCCGCTGTCCGGGACAACATGAGTACCGCCCGCTTACGTCAACGTCATTTGCGCCCCGGTCTTTGGCAGCGGCTGATGCCAACGCCGTTGAGCCGGCTGGCCGCCAAGAATTACCGCCGTAATGGCGGCACCCGCTGGACTTTGATCGTTACTTTAAGTATCTCAATTTTGATTTTTGTCGGCTTCACTAGTTTTGCCCGCTCCGTTTTACGCGACACCAGTAATGATTATGGTGGGAGCACTGATATTATTGTCCAGGCCAATAACACTGCGATGGCCGGTCCGTTAAAACAAATCCAGGCCTTGCCAAACGTCAAAAGCGCGATTGCGGTTAAGCATGATAGTCTGGAATTGAAGAAACGAGAATCTGGATTCGACAGTCAGTCCGTTGACGTCTTGGTTGTCCCCAAAACCGTCTTTGCCCAATACTTCAACAACCGCATCACGCTGCTTAACGCTTCTCAACGGCGAATGAACAAGGACGGCCAGCGCAAGTTATACTGGCTTTTCCCGGCTAATTTTACTGGGACACTAACATTCGCCCACAATACCGCAAAGCCCATCACTATCGCGCAAACTGTCGCAGCGGATACCCCGATCCTGCGTTCCTTGGCTAATTACAGTGGGGGCATCGTCATTTCAGAGGCGTACTATGCGGACCTTTTTAAAGGGAAAAGGAAAAACCCAATCCTCCAAACTGGATTCTATATTCTGTTAAAAGATCGTAAAAAGCATGTGCAGACAATGGCTCAGCTGAAACAAATTATTCCCACCAGCAACTCCTCTGACCAAGTCGCAAACAATGAGCAAAACACCAGTATCCTGACCGCGCTGCAGGTTATGGTTTATGGTTTCCTCACTTTGCTCAGCTTAGTCAGCCTGTCAAATATCATTAACCACATCTTCGCCAATCTGCTTCAACGGCGGCGCGAACTGGCGATGCTCCAAGCCATCGGCACTACCCCCGCCCAGGTCACGCGGATGTTAGGGATTGAAAATAGCCAGCTATTCCTCACCAGTCTCATCTGGGGCAGCGTGCTGGGGACTGTGCTCAGTCTGATGCTCCGCCAACAGCTTGGCGGTGCTTACGAGACGGCTTTCACCCTGCCCTGGCTGGAAATCGCCATCGTCACCCTCGTCCTGATCACCGTCTGGCTGATCTTCGAATGGGTCAGCTACCGCATGATCCGCAAACAGAATATCGACCACTGGCTGCGGCTCACCTGACCAGTGCAACAGAACCGGTGCTGGAGAAACTGCCCAACACCGGTTCTTCGTTTGGTAAAATAATATGTGATTAATATTGCTTGTCGTCACTTGCCCGTCACTTACGGCCCGTATGCTGAAAGATGGAAGGGGAGTGGCAGGCAATGACAACGGCAATCATCAAGACCAGCCAGCGGATAGGAGGCGGCGTCGATGGGCATCATTAACCGCATCACCAAGCGGACCTTACAGGGCGAAATGAGCCGAACCCTACTGACAATTTTCTCCATGGCCATCGCCGCGACGCTGGTCGTGGCCACACTGGTGGGGTTTACCAGCGGTCAAGACAGTCTGTACCACGCTGAACTGGAAAAGACCGGCGGCATGCAATTTGTGATTCGCAATGTCCCCCGGCAAAAGGCGGCCAAATTACGGCAGAATGCGGCAGTGGAAAAGTCCCTCGTCTTTGCCAACTTGGACCGGTTCACTTTACCCAAGGCTCAGGGGGTCACGGACCCAACGACCAAAACGCCAGAACTCGTGGCCATGGATCAACCGGCGCTCACGCAATTGGCCAAACCGTTGCTGGTGAGCGGCCGGGTGCCGCGCAATCATACGGAACTAATTGTTCCCACAGATCTCGCGACAAAAAAATCGCTGCTCGGCCGGTCACTCACGCTCCAGACTGTCCATGGCGAGCAGCGCTTCACCGTCGTCGGTACAATGTATGGCTACCAACAGTTTGCTCGGGCGTACCGGTGGATCACCGCGAACAGTACCCGCAGTGCGGCCACGCCAACGGTCCACGTCGCTGGCAGCCTGACCTATCTCAAACGGCTGCGCAGCCAAGTATCGGCGTTGGCCGACCAGGCTGGCGTCAAGCCGCGTCAAACCAATATTATTTATAACGAAAATGCACTGACGATCATCGGCGCTGGCGCCGATCTGATCAATAAAGCCGCCCTGACCGGCTTCTTAGCGCTCGTTCTGGCCATCATTGGGTTGGCCGCCGGCATCATGATTTATACCAGTATCAACTTGGGCGTGCGCTCCCGAATCCGCCGCTATGGCCTGCTGCGCTCGCTGGGCGCCACGCCCCAGCAGATCCGGCAGCTGGTCTATCGGGAGGGTATCGCCCTGATTCTGCCGGCCTTAGTCATTGGGTATCTAGCGGCCTTGACCGGTCTCGCCGGGGTCATGGTCTTTCTCAACCGCCGGTTCGCGACGGCCGGCATGACCGATATGCACCTCGTCCTCAGCCTGCACCCTTGGCCGCTGCTCGGCAGTGCCCTCTTCATGCTGCTGATCACATTCCTCGCCAGTGCCCGGCCCGCCGCCAGAGCCGCCCGGGTCGCACCCTTAGCCGCCGTCCGGGACAATCTGACCGCGCCGCATCTGCGTGCCCGACAGTTACGGCCCAGTGTGTGGCAGCGGCTGATGCCCACCCCCTGGGGGCAATTGGCCGCGAAGAATTACCGGCGCAACAGCGGCACCCGCTGGACGATGATCACCGCGTTAACGGTCTCCATTGTCATTTTTATCGGCTTCACCAGTTTTATTCGGACCGCGCTGCAGAGCACCACGATCACTTATGGGACCGGCGTTGATGTGTCAACCACACTGGTCAATCGTACCGATACGGCGCCTCTGCAACAGCTGGCGACGCTGAAAAATGTTAAAGAAGCCGCGGCGGTGCAGGTCAGTACCATCCAATTAGCCAAACGGCCGCAGGGGTTCAGCGATATCTACCTCAACCTGCTGGTGGTGCCGCCAGCGGTCTTTGCCCGCTACTTCGATAATCAAATGACGCTGTTGAACCGGGCCGTTACCACAGTGTCCGCCAGCGGTCAGCATCAAGAAAGCTGGGTCTTTCCCCAAACGGACCCGCCCAGTTCGCTGATCATTGACCGGCACACCACGCTGCCCGTTGCCCAAATGATCAAGGCCAATACGCCCATGCTGCGCGCCATCGCCAGTGATCGCGGCGGCCTGGTCATTTCCCAGGCCCAGTATGCGCGGCTCCGCAAAGGCCGCAGCAAAACGATGACCCCCGTGAGCGAAACAGTCTTCATGCTGCGCTTGCGTGATCTGAAGAAACACCGCAGTACCGCCGCCCAGGTGCAGGAGATCCTCTCCGCGCCCTACATTTACGATCGGATCGCCGAAAACCAAACCAACGACAGCTTCATCCTGGCGGCGCAAGTGATCGTCTACAGCTTCCTCGCTTTATTAAGTTTGGTCAGTCTGGCCAACATCATCGATCATATCTTTGCCAATCTCTTGCAGCGCCGGGGTGAACTCGCGATGCTGCAATCAATCGGCACGACCCCGGCCCAAGTCACCCGTATGCTGGGGCTGGCACATGGCCGGCTGCTCCTGATCAGTCTCTTCTGGGGCAGTGTGCTGGGCGCTGCGCTGAGTTACGCGCTGCAACGCCAAATCGGTTCGATTTATGAATTGACTTTCGTCCCGCCCTGGTCCGAAATCACCGCAGTCGCCCTCGTCCTGCTCACCGTCTGGCTCGTTTTTGAAGGCGTCAGCTACCGGCTGGTGCGCAAACAAAACATTGACCACTGGCTGCGCTTGACGTGACCAGGCAAAAAGAACCGGTGCCGAGGAGAAATCCCCAGCACCGGTTCTTCGTTTAACCACTCTTAAACGCGGCTCATATACCGCTTCAAGAACTCCTGCGTCCGCTGTTCCTGCGGATGTTCGAAGATCTGCTCTGGCGTGCCGCTTTCGGCCAGCACCCCATCATTCATGAAGCAGACAATATCCGACACATCGCGGGCAAACTGCATCTCATGGGTGACGATGACCATCGTCAGTCCCGTGTGGGCCAGCTTGGACATGGTGTTCAAGACCTCGTCCACCATCTCGGGGTCCAGCGCTGACGTCGGTTCATCGAACAGCAGCACTTCTGGATCCATCGCTTCCGCCCGGGCAATGGCGACCCGCTGCTGCTGGCCGCCGGAGAGCTGATCCGGCTTGGCGTTAACGTAAGGTGCCATACCGACACTTTCCAATAACGCCATGGCGTGCGACCTAGCCTCAGCCGGATTCCGCTTCAACACAGTGGTCTGACCGACCATCACGTTTTGCAGCACATCCAGGTTATTGAACAGATTGAAACTCTGGAACACCATCCCGACTTTCGCCCGATACAGCGTGACGTCGAAATCATCGGCTAAGATGCTTTGGTCATGGAAGCGAATATCGCCGCCGGTGGGCTGCTCCAACAGATTGATGTTCCGCAGCAGGGTGGATTTCCCACTGCCGGACGCTCCGATGATCGACAGGACTTCGCCCTTATGCACATCCAAATTGATGTCCTTCAATACTTCGTGGTCCCCAAAGGACTTATGCAGGTTTTGCACTTGCAAGATCATTTCGTCTTTCATACTTAGGCGTCCTTTCTGCTCGTAGCGGCACCGATCTTCGGCGTCTCGACTTGCATCTGATTATTCATCACGTTATAGTTCTTCGGCCCATCCATGTGCTTCTCGATCAACCGGAACAGCCGGGAAATCGTGAAGGTCATGATCAGGTAAATGCCCGAAATAACCAGGTAGGTGTGGAAGAATTGGAAGTTCTGTCCGGCGATGGTTTCCCCGGAGAAGAACAGTTCAGAAACCGAAATGACACTCAGTACCGATGTATCCTTAATGTTCACGATGAATTCATTCGTCACGGCTGGCAGCGAATTCCGCACGGCTTGGGGCAAAATGACCTTGCGCATCATTTGGAAATGGGTCATGCCCAGCGCGTTGGCGGCTTCAAACTGGCCATCATCCACGGAGGTAATACCGCCCCGAATAATTTCAGAAATATACGCCCCGGTATTGATGGACACAATGATCAGGGCCGCAGCGGTACGGTCGATACTCAAGTGCAGCGCCTGGGCAGAGCCGTAATAGAGGACAGCCGCTTGCACGATCATTGGCGTGCCCCGGAAGACTTCAATGTACACAGCCAGCAGCCAATCGAAGAAACGCAGGATGCCCCGCTTACCCATGGAGCGCGGCCGGGGAATGGTCCGGATGATACCGACCAGCAGACCGATGATGAAGCCGACCAAGGTCCCAACGACCGCCAGCAAAATAGTCATCCCGGTGCCCCGCAGGAGCATGCCGCCGTATTGTTTCATCAAGCTGACGAACCAATTGCCGGTGTTGCCGGTGGACGGCTGATTGGCCACAGCTTCGTTCATGATCTGAGTCCGCTGTTTTTGGGAAATTCCGGCCAGCACTTCATTGATCTTAGCTTTGTACTCGTAACCCTTGCGCACCCCGATGGCCAAGTCGCTTTCATCAGGATTCGTCTTGAACCCTTGACCCTTGGCAAAGTGGATCATCTTCAAGTTGGGGTTCGCGGCTTCCGCGGAACTGCCTTCCGGCACTTCGGACGCATAGCCGTCGATCGTGCCGGATTCAATGGCCGCCCGCATCGCTGGGAAGTTATTCATCGCCGGTTCCTTGATAACCCCTTTGATTTGAGAAATGGCGTCGTAATCCGACGTGCTCAATTGGCCAGTGATCTTGGCCCCTTTGAAGTCCTTTAATGATGTCGCATTGGCGTACTTGCCGTCTTTCCGGACGACCATTGTCATGTTGGAAACATAATACGTATTGGTGAAGTCGATCGTCTTGCGCCGTTCCGGCGTCGGGGACATCCCGGCGATAATGGCATCGATCTTGCCGGACGTTAAGGCCGGCGGCAGGCCGTCCCAGTCAGTTTTCACGACCACCGGTGTTTTGCCCAGCGCCTTGGCGATCCGCTTGGCAATCTGGACATCATACCCGTTGGCGTATTCGTTAGAGCCTTGGATCTTCACGGCCCCATTACTGCTGTCGCTCTGGGTCCAGTTGAACGGGGCATAGCCCGCTTCCATCCCGACCTTGAACTCGCCGTTGTCCTTGCTGGCGGCCTGCACGGACGTATTGCCCGCAGCCGCCAAGCCGATTCCTAACAACCCCAGGACCGCTAGAGCGGCCCACCACTTCTTCAGTAAATGCGACATGCTAATTCTCTCCCTTCAATGTTTAAACACCACCGAGGGGAAATAGAGAACCAAAAAGGCCTTTGTCAAATTCGATAGAATTCAACAAAGGCCTAAGACTAATTCTTCATCGTTCAAGAACCAGAATAGCGCTCCTTGACCGGCGATGTTTTACTCGCTGATCAAGACAGTTCCGCAGGTATTCCCCAACGGCCCCAACAGGCAGTGCCACGGCGCACTGCCCATTTCGGCGAACTCTCCTCCGGTCCCTTCAGCGCATCCGCATGCTCCAGGGCCCTCATAGATTTCGCAACCTCTATTTCTTCGTGGTAGTTATTTAGCTGTCTGCCGATGATGTTAACGGAGTTTCATCCGGGTGTCAACCCTCAGTTTTCAGAAATTGCAGAAAACAGTACACAAAATCGGCCTGAGTCCACCAAAAAGCCGCTGCCCAGGCAGTGGTAAAAAGTGCAACCTAGTCCGCCGGCCGCTGTCCCCGCATTTGGCCGTAGTGCGCAAGGGCCAGCGCGGCAATTGTCCCGCCAGCCACGCCCAGCGCTGAGAGAGCGGTGGAAAATGTTTTAGACAATAGCACTGTCGCGCCGCCAACGATCAATATCAAAGTAAATCCATACTTGAGAAGAAACACTTGCAGCTTGCGCATCGTCATCGCCCCAATCTAAATGAGTGAATCTGCCAGCGTCGTTGTGTCGAGCTTGTTTTCTCATCGGTAATGAAAACGCTACCAATAGTTTTATTATATTAGGTGAATCAATGACCGTCAACTCTTTGGGCTTACGCTAGACCAATGAGTGCTATTCAGGAATACGGCCTGTCGCCACCATCTCTTGCACATCCGCCACGATTCGGCCTTTCACGCTGTCCGTATCAGGCGTGACCACTGTGCCATGCTGCCCCGCAGTCAGTTCTGCTGCGGTAGGCCGGGCATGCATGACAAAGTTCTGGGTCCCGGCGGTCCGATAAAACAGCCATTCCGGTGAGATCGTTAAGTAGACGGCTCGATTCAACGCATTGCTGTGCACTTTGGTCAGGGTGGCAACGATCTCGTCCCCTGGGGCGGCCGGGTCAAACCCATCCGCACGGACGAGCGTACTTTCCTGTAATTCAGCAGCGGTGAGTTTCTGTTGGCGCTGGGCATCCAGCTCGGTATTCTTGATCTTGCCGCCAGCAGTCAGAACACTGATTTCCTGACCCCTGAGGGCACTGTCGCCCTGGTACACAGCGGTCACAAACAGGGTATAAACCGTATGGGCCGTGTTATCAAAAGTCGCAAAGTCGGTCTGCACAATGGTGCCACGCAGCACGGTGTTGACCCGCTGGGCTTCGTCTTTCAGCTTGGTCGGCAGCGGTGTCAGATACGCGGCCCCGCTGTAAAATGGTTTCAATCCCTTGAGTGACGCCAGCAAGGCCGGCCGATTCTTCTGGGCCGTGTGCTGAGCGGCCGCCAATTTTCGGTCAAAGCGCGACCAATGCTGACCGCTCTTGGTCGTTGGCACGGTCGCCGCCTTCGCCGTGCGGTTCTCCAACCCGCACCCGACCAAAACTGCACTCGACAGCAGCAAAAGCGCCCCGCCGATAACTTGTTTTCTGATCTCCACTCTATCATTGCCCCCCATGTCGTGTAATCGTTCACATTTCGGCGTCCTCATTTTCCCACTAAACGGCGGTTGATTCAAGTCCGATAAAATAACTCGCTGGTGCGTGGATTTCAAACTCGACTTGCACCAATTTGGGGGACTCGCTATAATGGGGCCAATGTGCCATAATCTCATTTTCTTAGAAAGTAGGAATTGACCCATGGTTGTTGCCCAGCACCGGCCCACGCGGCTCCTCATTTCTCAGCAAGCCATTGCCCATAATCTGGCCGTTGTGCGGCAAGTATCCGGTTGCCGCACCATTTTTATGGCCGTGAAGGATAACGCCTATGGCTTCGGCTTGCTACCGGTCAGCCGGGCCGTCCTCGCCGGCGGCGCTCAAGGATTGGCGGTCGCGGTACTGGACGAAGCCCTCGTGCTGCGCGCCGCCGGGATCAAAGCGCCGATTCTCATCATGTCCTTGCTGGATGCCCAATACGCCCAAGCGTGTGCTGACCAGCAGGTCATTGTGACCGTAGCCAGTTTGGCCTGGCTCCAAAAGGCGCAGCACAATCTAACCGGTACCGCGCCGTTACTGGTTTCCCTGGGCCTCGATACAGGGATGGGCCGCATCGGCTACCGGAACCGGGCAGAAATTGAAGAGAGTATCCGCTTTCTGCAGCAACACCCAACCCAATTTACCTACCAGGGGCTCATGACCCATTTTGCCGATTCGGACACCGTTGAAACAGATTATTTCCACCGCCAGGTGCGCCGCTGGCACGCCCTCACCGATGGCCTGCCCCAGCCGCCCATGGTCCACGTGGCCAACTCCGGCGCGGCGATGTATCACGCCGCGGAAGTTCCCACCGATATCATTCGGATCGGGACCGTGGTCTACGGGATGGAACCCTCAGAGGGCACGATGCGGCCCGACAATTATTTAGACCAGATCGAACGGTTGGAATCAGAATTGATCATGGTCAAGCACGTGCCCGCCGGTGAGGGCCTGTCGTACGGTCATACTTATGTCACCCCCACCGCGGAATGGATCGGCACCATCCCCATTGGCTACGGCGACGGGCTAAGCCGCAAATTGAAAGGCTTCCCGGTACTGATTCAGGGTAAAAAATGCCCGATTATCGGTAATCTGACCATGGATGCGCTCATGGTCCGCCTGCCCGGACCGCTGCCGGTCCATACGCCAGTCACCCTGCTTGGACAAGATGGCGATCAGCGCCTAACGTTAACCGATATGGCCCAGCACACCGGCATTGCACCGTGGGAATTATCGATTCGGTTTGCAGAACGGCTGCCCAGAAAATTAGTGGACTAAAATGAGCACCCGCGCCCTCTGACAAAAAAATCCTCAAACGCCAACTGATGGCCTTTGAGGATTTTTCAAAACCAATTATTTTATTGTTTCGGCGGGGTGTGCCGCGTTGTCCGTAAGCGGTCGTTAAACGGGTATATGGTTCGCGCCGTAGCCTCCTTGTATGCTTGAGTCATCAAGTGCACAAGGAGGCTTTTTATGGTTCAAATTAAAGATATTGTGCCGGTTCAAATGACAGATCGGACACCCAGCACTGGTGGGAAGCCCCAGATAGCTGCTCGAATCAAGCTCAAAGATGCCGAAGTGATTTTTTATAATGGTGCTGATCGGAGCACTCGGCACATCGTCTTACAGGAGTTGACTGGTAATGTTCCCCAATATCCAAGAACTTAACATCTACATCATCTGTGGCAAGACTGACCTCCGCAAAGGAATTGACGGTTTAGCTGCCTCACTGCGGGAACTCTATGGTGAGAACGAAGTCCCGTACGACCACTCACTATTCCTATTTTGCGGCAGTCAGCGGGACCGGTTCAAGGCCCTTTACTGGGATCGCAGCGGCTTCGTCCTCTATTACAAGCGGTTCGAGAACGGCCACCTGCAATGGCCCCGCAACCGGTCCGACGTACAACGACTAAGCCATTACCAGTTAAAACGATTGATCACTGGTCTAAGTATTATTGAGAGGCGTACCATTCATGACCGCAGGGTCGGATATACCAATTAAATGTGGAAGAGGATGCCAAATGAAATTTGGTATTACCTCTTCCTTTTTATGATCTATAAATGATATAATCCAATAATCAATAATTCAGGAGGGCCACACATTGGTCG
Organism: Schleiferilactobacillus harbinensis; assembly: GCF_008694105.1. Lineage (NCBI taxonomy): Bacteria > Bacillati > Bacillota > Bacilli > Lactobacillales > Lactobacillaceae > Schleiferilactobacillus > Schleiferilactobacillus harbinensis. Next base: position 2,816,208 of record NZ_CP041364.1, on the reverse strand, counting down.
ACCCAAAAAATAGCATTGCACTCGCAGATGCCACCCCCGAGCAATTACGGACTATCGTCCAAAATTTACTCCACGAAAACCAACAGATGCAGGAGCAGCTGGCCGTATTGAAACGTGTTCTCTATGGTCGTCGCCGCGAATCCAGCCAAAATTTGCCAGATGGGCAAACCAACCTCTTCAACGAACACGTGCTCACCCAGGAAGAACAAGCAGCGGTCGCCAAGGCGAGTGGCGAAGACGAGCCAGTCAAGAAACGCCCTAAGAAAGTGGTTCACCGAAAATCGATGGACCTGAGTCAATTACCACAAAACACTCGCGACTATACTTTAGACACTGAAGATCAGATTTGCCCAGGATGTGGGAAGATGATGGCCGATATTGGGCGGACAGCCGTACGTAAAGAGGTCGACTTTGTCCCCGTTAAGTTGTTGGCCACCACTGTTTACCAGCACACTTACGTCTGCACTAACGAGCAGTGTTTACAAGACCACGGTAAGGTAATCACCAAGAAAGCAGACGTACCGAAGCCCGTGATCTCCCACAGTATGGCTTCAAATGCGGTCGTGACCGAATCAATCTTGACCAAATTTATCTATAAAGTGCCGGATTACCGGCAAGAAAAGCTCTGGCATAATCGTGGCGCAGATTTTACCCGGCAAGCCCTGTCTGGTTGGCCTATCAAGGCAGCCGAAGAATATCTGCGGCCGCTCTACAATTTGATGCATCAAGAACTGCTGGCCCAGGATATCATTCACGCCGATGAGACGCCCTACCGGGTGCTCGCCATCAAGAAGGCCAAGACCTATTACTGGGTTTACACCTCAGGCAAGTTTGCGGAGCATCAAATTATCCTGTATGACCACGGCGACACCCGCGGGTACGGCGAAGCTGAGCGCTTCCTTAAGGGATATACGAAATACCTGCAGACCGATGGCTATGCTGTGTATCCCCGGTTGCCGGATCTGACCAATGTTTATTGCTGGGCGCACGTCCGGCGGAAGTTCGACGAAGCGGTTACCGGTGGTGATACCGGATTGGCACCCATTGGTCGGCAATACTGTAATGAGATGTTCCACTTGGAACAGGGATGGCGTGGCCTGCCCGCAACTGAGCGACTTGCGCAGCGTAAAGAACACCTCCAGCCGCAGATGGATGCCTTCTTCAAATGGTTGTTTGAATTGGGTGACAGTTACTTACCGAAATCCAAACTTGGTCGCGCAGTTGAATACGCACTGGGCCATGAAGTAGGATTACGGGCGGTTCTCCAAGACGGCCGGTTGGAGTTATCCAATAACCGGGCCGAACGAGCCGTCAAAGAGCTGGTGATGGGCCGCAAAAATTGGCTCTTCTCACAGAGCAAACGCGGCGCCGTAGCGACGGGCATCTTATTAAGTGTGCTCAAAACTGCAGAGATAAATCACCTCGACCTTCGTCAATACTTGAACTATTTGTTTGCGGCATTACCTAATTTGCCGGTGCCCGGGGACTTGACGGTCCTACAGGACTATTTACCCTGGTCACCGAAAGTGCAGGAGATCTGCCACGAATAAATAATTCGAGTACAGCAGTGGCGCAATCCTTATGTTAGAGGGTTGCGCCACTTTTTCATATACGCCCGTTTAACGACCTCTTACCGTTGTCCGGCCATGGGGCCGGACCGCCACGATCTTACCCGGGACGCCGCCTTGATCCAGCAGTTCATGGGCCTGCTGCACACCGGCGGCACTGAATGGTACATTGTCGGCAACGCGAATCGTCAGGCCATAGGTATCCGCCATGTGGTTGAAATACATGAGAATATCATGGTCGCTGGTCTCCTGCTTGCCGCCGGCCGCTCGGAGGGTCACCCCGGCCGCGGCTGGGATCGTGCTGGTTTCGCCCACGGTGGTCACGATACCGGTCGGTTTTACCAGCCAAGCGGCCAACTCGCCGTTGGCCCCCATAGTGGCCGCGTCAACAACCAAGTCGAACCGCTGGGCCCAAGCGTTATCCCGCTTGGCGACCCCGTCGTAATAATACACATCGTCCGGCGTCAGCCAATGAATAAAATCTTTGTGCCGTTCACCAGCGATGGCCAGCACGCGGGCGCCAGCATATTTCGCCAGCTGCACCGCGAGACTGCCCACACTGCCGCTGGCCCCAATGACGGCGACGTTTTGGCCCTTTTGCAACTGGCCCAAAGAATGGACCAGCGCATAGGCCACCGTGCCCACATTGGGCAGAGCGGCTGCATCCAGGAAGGACAGCGCGGCACTCTTCGGCGCCACTTTGGCCAAAGAAGCCGTCACTACTTCTGAGTACCCGCGCAGGGGCCGATGATTCATTACGATATCACCGATGGCATAGTCTGTTACCCCTTCGCCGAGGGCGCTGATCTTCCCCACGACATCCTGACCGGGAATGATCGGGAACGGCAGCGGCCGGGCCGTGGCTTGATCGCCGCGGCGCAGGCTGGCGTCATAGGGATTAAAGCCGAAACCGATCACGTCGATGGCGACTTGGCCCGCTTTGGGCGTCGGGGTTGGTTTTTCAATGGTTTGGAAGACCGCGGGTCCACCAAACTTGTCAAAGCCGAATGCTTGCATCGAATCACTGCTTTCCTTCAGTATCGTCAGGCTGCTCGAACCGGTCCAGCCAGAGGCGGGCCCCTTCAATTTCTTGCAGCGTGATCTGGTGGCCGGCATCACTGGCATGGGTAAAGACTTGCGCGCCCTGGTCAATGAAACCCTGGACCAAGGCGTTGAACGTGGGCACCGGGACAATGCGGTCGTCCCGGCCGTGGGACAGCCAGACCGGAATCCCAGCTAGCGGGGTATTATCCCGTTTAGGCACAGGATCACTGACGGCCATCGGATGCAGCAGGATCGCCGCGTGGAACACCGGCCCGCCCCGCAGCATCAAGTCTGCTGCAATGTTAGCCCCATTGGAATATCCGATCACGATTGGCGGCGCCGCCGGCAGATCGAGGTGTTTCAACAACGCAACCATACTCGTCAGCAGCCATTTTTCACCCGCGACCAGATCCTGAGCATCAAAACCGCCCGTGGGGGTGTGTTTGAAGTACCGGGTCTGGCCGTTTTCTTGGATTCGGCCGCGCAGCCCAATCAACGGACTGTCCGGAAAAAGGCCAGCGCCAATGTCCAACAGATCAGTCTCTTCTCCGCCAGTCCCATGCAGCAGCAGGACCGGGCTATAGTTCGCCCGCCCCGGCCGGTAGGTATAAAAGATATCGTCTCCTAATTGGGCCATGGGCTATATCTCCGTGTTCAGCGGGTGCAGATTGGCTTCAATCTCTGCCCGATGGGGTTCCAAAAATGGCGGCAGCTCCAAGTGAATGCCGGCTTCTTCGTAGGTTTCATCCTGCAAGAAGCCCGGGCCGTCGGTGGCAATTTCAAACAAAATCTGCGGTGCGGCCCGGAAGTATTCGGACTTGAAGTAATAGCGATCAATATAGCCCGATTGGGGCAAATCGAAGGACTTCAACCGATAGATCCAATAATCCAACCGGCCGCGATCCGGCACCCGCCAAGCGGCATGGTGCACGTTGCCGTAGCCCTCAACCGCCAGGGGCAGGTCTTCCCGATGTTCCAGGACGATCTGACCGCCATGCCCGCCGTCGTTGACTTCATACAGGGTAAACTGACCCTCTTCGGCCACTTTCTTGAAGCCCATCACGGTCCGCAGCAACAGGTCAAAGTGCTCCTGATTATAGACGGTGACCCGCACCGGGCCCAACCCCTGAATGGCGTATTCCGGCGGCACCGGGCTCTTTTGCCACGGCGTACCGCCAGGCACCCCGTGGTTGTCTTCGTCAGAAATTAATTGATACTGCTGATCATCGAAATCATGGAACGGCAATACCTTTGCCCCGAATTGGGTACTGATCGCTTCATGGGCCACGTTGTGCTCCGTGAACCGTTTTTCCCAATACGCCAGGGACGCGTCATTCGGAACCCGGAAAGAAACCCGGGAAATCGAATTGGTACCTTTGATGCCCTTAGGAATCCCCGGGAAATCAAAGAATGTCATATCCGTACCGGGTGCCCCTTTATCGTCTGTGAAATACAGATGGTACGTTTCCACATCATCCTGGTTCACTGTCTTCTTGATTAAATGCATCCCGAGAATCTTGGCGAAGAAATCAAAAATCTTTTGACCGTCACTGGTAATGGCAGTGACGTGGTGCACGCCGAGCAGCGTATTTTCTGGTGCCAATGCGGTTTCACTCATCTTAACGGGCTCCTCCCCTATTGACCGGTAGTGACTGAGAAATTAATCCTTAACTGGATCGTTGGCCAATTCTTTACCTGCATCCGGACCAGCATCCAAGGTGACGATCCGGTCGACATTGATGATGACCGCGGCTAGCGGTTGCGGCAATTTAGTCCCTTCAACGAATTTCTTGGCGGCTTCCATGTACGGGCCGTCAGTGTATGTCTTGGCCTTGCCCTCAACCCGGAAACCCTTCAGACCGGGGGTTGGGTGGAACGCCACGGCGGCTTTGCCGGTGGCTTGGATATTGTGCCAGGCTTGGCGGCCGGTTTCTTCGTTATAAATCAGGTGCTCATCATCATAGACCCGCATGGTTCCCTTAGGACCGACTTGGGGATTGCCGTTTTCATCGGCAGTGGCCAAGAAAGCCAAGCCCTTATCCATTAAGTCCTTCATCTCTGGTGTCAGTTTTGCCATTAAATAACACACCCTTCAAAAATATTTGATGCGGATCGGCGCACCTTTGGTAAATTGCCAGTTATTATAAAACAGTTGCTTGCAATCCACAATACTAGCGTAGCACGTTTCTTACTTTTATTCAGTGGGCACGCTCACAAAAATTCTAAAAATAACAAAATCCAGCCCGATATGACCGCCGGGCTGGATTTTTTGGAATTTATTCATTATGTTGCAGCGCCTTTTGCAGTACCCCCACCAAATGGGTCGCGGCGGTTTGGTGGCCGGCCAGATTCGGGTGAGTGCCATCGGTTGTATCAATGTCCCAATTTTTGGTTTCAATAATTTGCAACCGATCCCCCCGCCTGGCCACATGCCGAATCGGTTCAGCGAAGGCTTGGTTAAACGGGATCATCAGAAAAATTGGTACATCATCGTAGACGCCCCGCAGTTGGGCGGCTAACCGGACATACGCTGTGACAAACTGCTCCACAGGATAGCTGCGATCATTGGTTCCCAGATTGATGATCACCGCATCCTGATCGGTATCCACCGCCCAGGGCGTGCGGTTATCCAGATGGCCGAAGAAATCCTTCGCCCGGGGTACCCCGCCTGTCCCTGGTTTCAAGACACCGGCGGCGCTGTAGGCAATGCGGGTCTCTTCCGCATCCATGCGGGCTGCCGTGAGGGCCGCATACGCGGCCTCCGCCCGGTAGTCTTTGCTGGGCTGCTTGCCCGTCACCCAGCAGCCGGCAGTGATCGAGTCGCCGATGAACGTCAGGCGCGGGCCAGCCGGGACAATGGGTGAAAACCAGCCGCCGTTGGGCAGGGTGACCCCGGTAAAGGCAAAGCCTGCATCCTGGTCAGCCGCCCAGACCGGATCGTTATCCGTATTCCCCGACATTACCACCGTGATCTGGTGGGTCGTCGGCGTGGTGGCCAGCATCACCGGCGCGTGGGCCAAATCAAAATGCACAAACCGGCCGTTGTCGATTTGAATTGCAATTTGACTGGGAACCGGCCGCGGTGTTTCCACAAAATGCAGAATCGTACTGCTGGCTCCGTCGATCTGGAAATGAACGGCGGCTCCGAGATTCGTCGTGTACATCGCGTCCTGTTCAGCAACGCGCCGGGGAACCCAGCGGCCGCTAAAATGAATCCCTGGAAATAATCCGTTCGCACTCCCTGCTGCCCATTCCATCAACTCAACCTCCCTGTTTACCAGTGCTCGTGGTCCCACGACCGGCCATCGATTTCGCCGCCGGTCGTCGTGATCCGCCGCTGCTGAGCTTCCGCAAAATCCGCCAATTCCAGCAGTACCGCCCGATCAACGTAATCTGCCGTCTGCTGAGCCTGCTGGCGAATCGCGGCCGCTAGTGCATCCTGTTGTTCTCCGTCCATCATAACGCATCATCCTCTTCCCGCCGCATTTCAGCCAACGTATCATGTAAATCCGCCAACTGTTCCTGCTGGGCGGTCAAGGCCGCCGCCCAAGCCGCGTAATCGCTGTGGGCACTGGCATGCTGCGTCAGCCACGCCACAAACCATTGGGCCCGGTCCGCGAAGTGCGCGCCAGCGGGCAGGCTCAGATACTGGGCATAGGTGACCAGCAGATGCTGGCGCTCCCGCTCCGTCATGTACCCGAATTGGGCCACTGGGAAAATCGGCAGCAGCTGCATCTGAGCGGCCAGCCCCAAGGCGGCGATGGGCCGCAATAATTCACTGAGGGAGAAATGTTCCCGGCCGCCCAGCCGGTAATCCTGCTGCGCCTGACTGAAGGTCACAACGATGCCCAGCTCCTTACCGGCCAAGGGGGGCGCTTCCCCCGGCCGGCCAGACACAAAGGGGGTCGTCCAAACAGTGTCGAGCCACTGTTTGAAGACCCCAGGCATACTATACCAGTATAAAGGAAATTGAAAAATCAAACGGTCATAACGGCGCATTTCACCCTGCAGCCGTAAAATTTCTGCCGAATCTGGAACCCCTTGCACACTGATATCCCATTCATCCGCATCCGTCAGCGCCCCGGCCGCCGCCTGCAAAAAAGCCTGGGTACCCGAATGCGCCAAATCTGGGTGACCAATCAAAACCAGTGTCCGCATCAGCGATACTGATTAAGGAATTCGGTCGTGCGGTCGAAGGCGAGGCGGGCGTTCTTCGAGCGCAGCGTGAATTGATATTCATGATAGACAGCTTGGTCCGGCCCAAAGAATAACGCAGACACCGGTACGTCGTTGGCCTTCAAGACCGAGGCCAGTTTCTGGGCATGGCCTTCAAAGGAGCCGGTATTGCCGTCTGTTAAGAACGTCGGCGGATAATCCGCTGTGACCTGATCGGTGGTTGACGACTGGCGCGCCATATCGGAGTTGACCCAGTCCCGGCTGCCCATGTAGGCCCAGCCGAGCTGATTGACCATGAACTGCAAGGCCTTGTTTTGAATCGTGGCCAGCGTCTTCATGTCGTACGGACCGCAATAAAGCACCGCCGCGATGATCTGCTTCGGCTGCAGCTGCGGGGTCAGATTCATATCTTTGGCTAACGCCGGATTGGTCTGGACGGCGATATACTGCGAGGCCATCTGGGCCCCCGCGGAATCGCCGCCAATAATGATCTTGTTCATGTCCAACTGCGGATAGTCCGCTTGATGGGTCTGGAAGTAGTGGATCGCTTCGCCCAGTTGGATGATCTGGTCGGGATATTGGGCATTAGGCGCGACCTCGTAATTAACGGCGACCACGTTATAGCCTTGGGTCGCAGTCATCTTATAGGCCCAATCCCGCACGCCTTCTTTACTGCCGGAGACAAACGCCCCGCCGTGCAGCCAAAAGATCACGGGTTGCTTGCCCTGATTCTTCTTTGGTGTATAAAGATCCAGAGTGTTGTTCGTGTACTTAGACGGATAAACAATGTTGCTGTGCCGGTCCACCTGCCGTTCATACTGGTCCCAGCCCTTAGGCGACGGGCCCACCTTAGCCAATTGCGGCATCTGGGCGATGATGGAGGCGAACAGCTTCGGTGACGTGTTAAATGAAATCACGATCCCGGTGATAAACGCAAGCAGAACAAAACCGATCCATTTGCCAACACCCTGCAAAATACGCAGTACCTTTTTCATGGGTGGACTCCCTTCACAGATATAGCTTCATGTTAATTGTACAAGCTAACCAGGACCCAACGCAATGAATTGGCTTACATGTTACGAAACTGTTAGATATTACAGCTTTTGCCGGTTCAGCACCGCCACCGCCCCAATGACCAGCAAAACCGCGGCGGCCACTGCAACGGCCATCCCAGGGGCGATCTTCACGAGCGTTTTCGTCCCCTGCGTAATGGCCATATTATCGCCGATCAACGTAACTGGGTTATAGTTCTGCGCGGCTTTAAAGAGATTCACGAGGTACAGCACGCCCATCACTAAGATGGTGAACAGCAACCCGCTGTAACTGTTCCGAGCCAGAGTCGAGCCGAATAGAATCACCGCCAGAAAGAACATACCAAACACCAACAGCGGTAAAAAGCCCAAGAAAATGTGGGGCGTCTTATGGTCTGGAAAATAATAAGCGGTATACCCCCAGGTGACCAGGAAGCTGGCGGTTAAGATCACGACCCACTGCAGCAGCAGACTGATGTATTTGCTGCAGACCACGACCCAGCGGGGCAGGCCCTTCGTGACCAGATTGACCAGCGTCCCCTTGCCCAGCTCTTGGCTCATGGTGCCGCTGAACATGATTGCTACTACAAAGATCCCCATCTGCCCGATATTTTTATAGAACTGGGTCCAGGAATCCACCGAGGTGGGTTTGGGCAGCTGGATACCCAGGCTTTTACCGAAACTCATTTTCATAATGTCCGGAGTCAGTTTGGCAATCAGCGGACTCATCAAGGCGAAAATCAAGAACACCACCGCCAGAATCAAGAAACGATAGGTGCGCCAGGTTTCCAGCAGTTCTTTTCTAAGCATCGTGGGCAGCGTGCGCATCACCAATCACCTCCAAAAAAATTTGTTCCAGCGTCGGGTTCTCCTGCTGCAGACTAACCGGCGCAATATTGGCCGCCACCAGGGCCCGTAAGATCTGGCTGACCGTGGCGGCATAATCGCCATGATACGTCACGGTCACTATTGTGCCTTGGGCCTGGACAGCCAGCGGTGCCAACGCCTGGCGACAGCGCTGGGCGGTCGCCCCATCTGCCAGCGTCAGCACGATTTGGGAACGGCCGAACTGCTTGTGCAGATTGACCAGGGTGTCGCAGGCCTGCAGCCGACCGTCGTGAAGAATGCCTACCCGGTCGCTGATCCGCTCCACGTCACTGAGGATATGGGTGGAAAAAAGCACCGTGACCTGGCCCCGCAACGACGCCAGCAATTCCAAGAACTCGTTGCGCCCCGCTGGATCCAGCGCACTGGTCGGCTCGTCGCAGATCAGCAGCCGGGGTTCATTCAATAACGCCTGGGCAATGCCCAGCCGCTGTTTCATTCCCCGGGAGAACCCGCGGATGCGGTGTTTGTCCGGCTTTAAGCCCACCAAGTCAAGCATCTTAGCAATCCGCTGGCGGCGCTGATCAATCCCGGTAATGCGGGCACACAAATCAAGATACTCAGCGGGTGTCATATAATCGTAAAACGCCGGGACATCCGGCAAGTAGCCCGTGATCCGGTTGGTCTTGGTCGCGCCGAAGGTCACCGGCTCGCCGCCCACGGTGATCGTGCCCTCATCGGGCTTTTCTAACCCCAGAATCATGCGCATCGTCGTGGTCTTGCCCGCGCCATTTTCGCCGACAAAGCCAAAAATTGAGCCTGTCGGAATACTGAAGTCCACGTCTTGCAGCACGTGCTTGCTGCCAAAGGATTTCTGCACGTGCTGGACAGTCAAAATGTCACCCACGAAAATCATCTCCCCGGCCAAAGGCAAAATACACGATCGGCCCGATGATTTGGAAGACGACCACGATGATGATCCACAGGACTTTGTTGCCGAAGCGGTAGTGGGGATGGCGCAGCACATGGATCAAGGCGGTGATCATCAACGCCAGTTCCAAAATAATAATGGGGATAAAAATGGGTAAATTATCTGCAAATAGTTGCCAATTATTGTTCATGATTTCTTCTCCTTCAATTGCTGCTGCAAGGCCTGTAACCGGGGATCATCCTGATACGGGGCGAGCAGCGGATTAGCCAGCACAAAATCCCGCAAGCTGGCCTGCACCTGGATCGGATCTCGGGGCAGCTGCGTGCCTAAATCCAGATGATCCAGCCAATCATCGATCTGGTCAAAATAGTCATCACCGTGCAGTTTCACGGGAAACACCGTGCGGGTCAGCAGCGCGACAAAGGCCGTCAGCGCCTGGAACAGCGCGTCCGTCTGCTTTTGTTGGGCAAAGCCAGCGGCAGCAGAGAGTTGAAAATTCATCATCGCCACCGGATTCAACTGGTCGAAGTGGAACACGGCAGCGACACCGGTGCCGCGCCGATAGGTTTCCGCAAACTTAGGCGGGTCCCCTATCAATAGCTGCAAGTAATTGGCGAACTGGCTCATCATGATGCTGAGGTCTTGGGCCAGGGCACTTTGATAGACGGCCTGGGCTTCTGGAATTTGCTGCAATTGCTGGAACGCCGTGGCGATCAGACTCTCGGCCGGCAGGTAAGCCGGCGTGCGCGTGCCCAGTAACGCCAGTGCTTCTTTGGGTTTGTTCTGCATAATCAAGGTGTACCCCTCTAAGCTGCGGGCCTGGGTCACCAGAGCGACATCCTGGGCGTTTTCCCGCACCCGCACGAAGAGCTTTTGCGCCTCTGGCGCATACAAGGCCAGCTTCTCTTCATTCGTTTTGCCGGGCAGCAGATCGTAATGGTTCAGCAGCAGCAAACCCATTTGTTCAATAAATGGGTAACAGGCATAATACCGCCGAACAAAACTGCGAATCTTGCGCAGCACCTCGGCTCCGGAATCAGTTTCAAAAGCCGCGTTTAACGACCTGTAAATGGTCCGAATTTCTTTTGCTGATAACTGCGGCTCGTAATCCAGCAGATCATCGATCCGTAAATCAAAGTAAGCCGCTAGGGCCGGCAGCAGGGTAATGTCCGGATAGGTCTGGCCGGTTTCCCACTTGGAAACCGCCGCCTTGGACACGCCGATAAAATCGGCCAGCTCCTGCTGGGTGATCCCCCGCTCTTTGCGCTGGACCACTAAAGACCGGCCCAATATTCACTCGCATCACGTTTGCCTTCTTTCTACACTGCTTATTCTAAGGGCCTGGGCAGGGAAAGTATATGGAGTGGTTGTCAACTAATTCGTCTAAAAATCAACCAGTGGGATACAAATATACAAATAGCGGGACTGGGACAAAACTCCTTCTGAAACGCCGTGCCAATGCTTCGCAACCTCCGGCAAAATTGGGCTGGCGACACGAAGTTAGTGCGTCAGCTAGTGGTGACGGCGCTTTGAGCCTGCTTCGCAGTCTCAAAGTCGCCTAACCACATCGGCGGCAAGCCGCCGTGTGGTTTCCACCACTGAGCCCATTTTGCCTCCGGTTGCTACGCATTGGCACTAGTCACGTTTAAAATCAGAGTTTTGTCCCGATCCCGCTATGGCGTATCGGCTAACTGTCAGCGGCCGGATTAATTATGCCGCAGCTGTTCGTTCGGGTAGATCACGACTTTGAGCGAGTCGCCCTTATCCGTCCGGGTCTTTTCCAACGCATCCTTCGTTTCACTTAACGGATAGAAATCCGTCAGCAGATTTTCGGCTAACGCCATATTCTTTTCCAAGATCTCCAAACCCAGCGCATACGTATTGGCATAGCGAAATACACCGAAGACTCGCGTCTCGTGGTCCGTCATAAATGGAATATCCAGCGGAACGGCATCGGTGGTCGGCACACCAATGTATGCCAGTTTGCCGCCGCGCTTCAACGTGCGCAGCGCCGTCCGTTCCGCCTTGGGATTGCCTGATGCTTCAATGACGAAATCCACGCCTTCGCCATTGGTCAGCGTCGGAATCACGTCCCGCGGATCTTCCTCTAAGGCATTAATGACCCGATCAGCGCCCATCTTTTTGGCCGTCGACAATCGCAGGGCTTGCGTATCACTGACGATGATCTGTTTCGCACCAAAGGTCCGGGCCGCCAAAATCGCCAGCAGCCCCACTGGACCGCCGCCTGAAATGAAGACCGACGAACCTGGCTTAATCTCCAGTAATTGCGCCGTATGGATGCTCACGGAGAACGGTTCATTCAAGGTCGCAATTTCGTAGCTCATATTATCGGGAATGGGGAATAAGAAATCTTGCGAATAGACGATCAATTCAGACAGATCCCCGTTAACCGGCGGCGTCGCCATGAATTTCATATTCGGGCAAAGATTATAACGCCTTTAATGGTTAAAATCGGTGCGGCGGACTGCTGATGCAGAGCCGCGGTATAACCGGCATAGCGATAGCGGCCAATAATATCCTGCTGCGGATCAGCCCCGGCAAAGGCAACATGCCGATAGCCGCGCTGAAACAGGAGATTAGTCGCTTGATATCCGATTTGAAAGTCGTCCGACGAGATGGAAGAAATATTCAAATCACTGGCACTGGCAACTTCTTGGGGATAAATATTGGCTCGGCGTATCAATAATCGCTTGATCAGGTCGGACGGACAAAAACATGACCGCAAATACGCGGCGCTCAATCATATTTTGCACCGTCTTGGCAATAACGGCTTGATCATCCCGAGCAGCGTACATGATCATCACATCCATCGCCAGCCGGTTGGCCTCTGCCATGATGCCCTGAATGACTTGATCGTTGGCGTTTGTTTCTGCCGGGTAATTAATAACGCCAATCGTATGGTTGCGCTGACTCGCCAAATCCGCAGCCGATCGATTTTTGAAGTAACCCAAATCGGCCGCTGCATCATGCACCCGCTTCGCCGAAGCGGCGCTATACCGGCCGCGCTGATTGAGGATGCGGGAGACGGAGGCGGTGGATAAGCCGGTGGCGGCGGCGATATCTTTGATCGTCACTTTCACAATTAATCAACTGTTTTCTACAACGTAATAAGTACTGTCGCTAGTATTATACGCATTCCTGCGGCAGCCGGCACCTGCTGGTTACAGCTTCGTCGCGGCCACCAAGGCCTCATGCTGCTTGATGTGGTCAAGATACGGCTTGTTTTGTGCCAGCAGCAGCAAGAACAGCGCCTCCACGGCGCTCATCGCCGCCACCCGGGAAAAGAAATACTCCGATTGCAGAATCTGCTGCCGGACAGCCGTGATCAGATGCAGGTCGGCTTGCAGCCCGATCGGCGAATCCGCTCGGTTGGTGATGGCAATGACCGGCACGCCCTGGTCCTTGGCCACCGCCATTTGCTTCAATAAATTCCGAGTCTCGCCAGAGTTGGAAATCACCAGCATCACTGCCTGCTTCGGTAAATTCATCGTCTGCCCGATCGCCGTTTCCCAAGACTGGTTAGCCACCGCCAGAATGCCCAATTGATTGAATTTATACACCGCGTCGGCGGCCACCGGGAACGTCCCGCCCGCCGCGATGACCTGGACCATGCTGGCGGTTTGCAGCGCCTGCAAAATCCGGCGCACCGTCGTTGCCGGCGTCCGGCTCAAGGTCCCGGTGATCTCCGCCACCTTATTCTGGGCGATGCCTTGCAGCGACTTTTCCAAGTCATTGGGATCCACCCGGCGATAGTAGCTGTCCTTATCCTCCGCCACCTTGGCCAATTCAATTTTCAATTCATGGAAACCGGCCAGTCCAAGAGTCCGGCAAAACCGGGATACTGAGGCATCACTCACCGCCGCGGCCTGGGCCAGTTCTGAAATCGTCATGTTCACCGTCTTGCCCGGGTCGGCCAGGATGACCGCTGCAATTTTGCGTTCCGTCGCCGAGAGTCCCGGCTGCCTGCTGTAAAGTACATCAATAATATTTTCAGCCATTCGCCACCACCGCCTTAAATTATTTTCTAGACTGCCAAAATCGTGAAAATCCTTCTCTCCCAATCTAACCTGGGAAACCATGAAAATCAAATTCGCAAATGGCCGCTTGACTAAATTAATTTTCAAAGTTATGGTTTATATGAAAATTAGTTTCTCACATAGCCAAAGAAAGCAGATGATTTTTATGACTCCGAGTATTCAACAGGCGTTACGCCTCATCCACCCCGGCATGATAGTCAGTCTGGGCGGCGGACGGCATATGCAAGCCCTCGCCGACGCCCTGGCGCAAACACCGATCCCCGGCATCCAGCTCACCAGTCCCTCGGAATTGACCCTGGCCTATTGTCAGCAGCGCAACCTGCCGCTGGCCGCTGTGCCGACCCGCATCGATATGGCCTTCGACGGCTGCGACAGCGCCGACACCAATCTGAATCTGCTAAAAAGCAACGGCGGCATCCACACACTTGAAAAAAACAATGCTGAAATGGCCGCTGCCTACATCATTCTAGCCCCGGCCGAACGGGTCACCGCGCAGCTGGCCGCGACTGTGCCGCTATGCCTGGAAGTGGTCCCGCCCTGTGTCTCCCAGGTGCTGCGCACCGCGGCCCAGTTAGGCTTGCGTGCTAAACAGCGGCTGGCCGACAATTACGCCGGCTATGTGCGCACCAGTCTGGGCAACGCACTCATCGATTGTTTTGCGCCGGACTGGGACCAGATTGCCGACCTGAGTACCGCGCTAAGCCAAACAAACGGCGTCGTCAGCACCTCGTATTTCTCCGGCTTAGCGTCCCTGATTCTGGCTGAAGCCGCTGATGGTTCAGTCACAAAAATAAAGAAAGGTGACAAATAATGACACAGTACAATTGGGGCATGATTGGGACCGGCTGGATCGCCCACGAAATGGCCGATGCCTTAAACACCGTGAACGGAACGATTTATGGGGTGACCGATGTCAATTCGGACATGTTGCAAAAATTTGCAGCCGAAAAGCACATTCAGCACACCTATGCGACCGCTGAAGCGATGATTGCCGATCCCAACATCGACGTCATCTACATCGCCACGCCGCACACGTATCACTACCCATATATTAAGGAAAGCCTGAATGCCGGCAAGCATGTCTTTGCGGAAAAGGCGATCACGGTGAACGCCAAGCAGTTTGACGAAGTTCAGCAGTTAGCGCGGGCGAAGCACCTGATTCTCACCGAAGGCTTAACCTTGATGCACATGCCGCTGTATCAACAGGTGCACGCGCTCATCGCTGCCGGTCAATTGGGCGATATCCATTTAGTCCAAGTAAACTTTGGCAGCTTGAAGGACTACGATCCCAAAAACCGCTTCTTCAATAAAGCCTTAGCCGGCGGCGCATTGCTGGATATCGGCGGCTACGCGACGGCCTTTGCCCGCTCCTTCCTTGCTTCTCAGCCCAACGTCACGCTGACCACGGTCAAGTTCTTTGAAACCGGCGTGGACGAACAATCCGGGATCATCCTGAAAAACCCGGAGCAGCAGATGGCCGTGATGGCCCTGTCGCTGCGGGCCAAGCAGCCCAAGCGGGGCGTGATCGCCGGTACCAAGGGGTATATTGAAATCGACAACTATCCCCGAGCCACCGAGGCCAAGGTGACGTACACCGCCGATGCCCACCAGACCACCAGCGCCGTCCTGCAGGCTGGGAACGCTGATGACGCGCTGGTCTACGAGGTGCAGGATATGCAGCGTTACATTGACGCCGGCCACGATGACGGTCAGTTGCGGTTATCCCATGATGTCAGCCATATTATGGATGATGTACGCAACGCCTGGGGGATGAAGTTTCCCTTCGATTGATGAGCCTGAAAGCAGTCTGTTCCGAAAAACATGAGCTGCACATGTAGTACGCTGGACACCTTAATGAGACCATTTAACTCATTTTGTAGTATACTTGGACGTGTGATAGGCAAGGATTTGAGCACGACAAGGAGGCGTCAGTAATGGATACGAAAGAACCTAAGCGCCGGATTCAAGCTAAAATTGATGCGGATACCGCAGATCAAGTGGACGATGTATTGCGGCGGCTTGGTTTATCCCCAAGCACGTTGGTTAATGCACTCTATAAGCGGGTTGCTGCAGAGCATCGGATTCCCTTCGAGCTTGAGTTAACACCGCGGGAGGTGGCCGCATCCCGTTTGGCAGATGCCGCTAAGGATGTGCGTGCTGAGACGGCGACAACGCAAGAAGAACTCGATAGGTGGTTGACGGAAAGTGGAGACCGGTGATCTGTGTTTGTTTTATGTGCCCTACCCAGAGGATTCAAGCGGTGACGGTAAAACTCGCCCGGTCGCCGTTCTAGCACTGAGCGATGGTGAGCATGTATTGCTGTACACCGTCACAACGAAGTACGAAAATAAATCAGCAACAATTAAGAAGCAGTATGCGCCGATTAAACAATGGCAACAGGCTGGTCTGGATCACCCCTCATGGATTGATGTTCGGGGTGTCCTGCGGGTTCCCCGTAAACTGTTGGAACAACGGCGTGTCGTGTGGGTTGGCCGATTGACGGCCGAAGACATGACTGTTTGGGCTGATTACATTCGGCGCCGCGGTAAACGCGCATAGCGAGATTGTTAGAAATAGGACAAAAAATCCACGGATCAGCGTGGATTTTTTGTCCTATTAAAATTAAAAATACGCTTTAACAAACAGATACGCCGCCAAGCCAAAGGCACCAAAAGCGATCAGGGTACGCAGCAGCTTGACCGGGGCATGACGCACCACGACCGGGCCGCAATACCCGCCAACGAGGAAGCCCAAGCCCAGCGGGATGACCAGCAGCCAATCCACCTTGCCCCGGGCGGCGTAAATCACCGTCGCCACAGCATTCGCCATAAAAGCCATGACGTTTTTAAAAGCATTTAACACCGCGAACCGTTGGGGCAAAGTGAGGGTCAGAATCGCCAGCAAAATAACTCCGCCAGCGGCACCGAAATAACCAGTATAGGCACCAACAAGAAAAATTCCCAGTGCCTTAGCCGCCACCCCCCATTTGTTTTGGTCCCGCAATGCCGCAATTGGCTTGCGCGCCGCCTGGCGGCCGGACACCAGCAGCAATATCCCCGAGATCAAGATGAAGAACGGCACCACGTGCTCAAAGGTACTGGCCGGTTCCACCAAAAGCAGCACCGAACCGAGAATACCGCCGCTCAACGCCAGAGCCACCAGCCCCGCGACGGTCTTGCCCTCGCCCCGCAATTCTTTGGTGGACGAGGCAGTGGCCCCGATCCCAGAAAGAACCAAGCCCGCGGTATTGGTCACGTTGGCCACCACCGGCGGAATACCGATCAGCAACAGCGCGGGATAAGACACCAGTGAAGCCAAACCGGCGATAGACGCCAGCAAACCGCCCAGCACGCCAGCGATGATTAGAAATACGAAAACACCAATTGTCATAGTGTATCTCTTTTCTCAATCAGATACCGCCAGTATTGGCCTGGAAGTGAAGACAAGTCAAGTGTCACTTAGTCAGCAATTGGCGCACCGGCACTGTGAAAGTGCCAACTTGTTGACGATTCGGCCGCCGGCCCGGAATTTCCAGCCTAAACTTAACGACAGCGTCCGCTGGCGCATCCTTTAATGAGTGCTGATCGCCTAGGCTGCCGTAGGATTTTGCAAAAATGGACTGAAACTGGCTGGTGACTTGCCCCGCATTCGTCCTGGTGCGTAAAAACTGCCCGCCGCTGCCGAGTTCCAACAGGCCCAGATTTTTCTGGCCGTCATACACCGTCGCTTCAGAAATCCAGGCGGCTTCACTGTAGTTCTCCAACCAGCGCGCACTTAGGCCGGCTTGGCTAAAGGCCAGCGTATAGTTCACCACCAGGGCTTCCGGCGCTTGCTGAATGGTGGTCAAGCGGCCAGTGATCTTCCCACCGTGGATTGCTTTCACCGTGCTCTGCTGATTAATCGCGGTCTCTTGCAACGGCCGTTGGGTCACCGGCAACTGCTTGAAGGCCAGCGTCTGCTGGGTGCCATTAACTTTCCCCAGCTGCAGATTGATCGCCTGTACTGGCGCGGTCCCCTGGGTGTAAAAAGCAATCACTTGCCGGTAGTGGCCCAGCGCGACTTTGCCAAAATTGCTTTCTGTATCAATAATATGCTGACCGCTGACCTGATCCACCTGCTCGGTTTGCTGGCGCAACTGGTCCGGCTGCATGCCCGGCCCGGTGTAATCAATTAAAACGGCCACGACCCCCACCGTACTGAGCGTACCAATGGGCTGAACCTGGACGTTGCCGACCCTCTGCGCTGGTACGCTCACTTTGTCGTACAGACCCTGATTGTAGAGATTTCCCAGCAACATGTTCATCGTCGGGTCAAAATTATGCGTTTTGGCCCCATCTTGATCCAGCAACTGGGTAAAGGCTGGCACGATCCCCCCGGCTTGAATGGTCGCGGGGGTGATAGCAGCCCCCAACAACAGCACCGCAACTGCCAAGCCGATTGTGAGCCGGCGCCGGTGCTGTTTGCGGCGCGGTGCTGCGGCCTGAATTCCCTGGGTAATGGCCGCATCCACCAGGTTAGTCGGTACTGAGATTTGCTCAGTTATTTTTTGAAAATCCGTCGTCGTACTCATGAATGACCTCTCCTTTCTCCCGCAATCCCTGCAGGGCGCGGTTCAACCGGCTCTTGACGGTGCCCACTGGCAAATGGAGCACCCGGCCAATCTCCTGCAGTGTTAAATCATTGAAAAAGCGCAGGATCACCACGTCCCGCAGTTTCGCCGGCAGGGCGGCCAAATCCTGGACCAGATCCAGATGCAGCACGGCCGCATTGTCCGGACTCGCCGCTGCAGCGGGCGCTTCGTCCCCAACCGGGTTTCTGCTCCGCATCAGCCGATAGGCGCTGTTGATCAGGATCCGGATCAGCCAGGTGTCAAAGTATTCCGGATGCCGCAGCCGCTTGATACTCAGCATGGCCTGCAGCGCCGTCTCCTGCACCACATCCAGCGCGTCCGCTTGATTGCGGGTGTAGAGAAACGCTGTGCGGTACAGTTTATCCTGCCGGGCTCGCAGCAGCCGGCCCAACGCCGCCCCATCACCCGCCCGGGCCTGACTAATCAACTCGCTTTCTGCCATAACCAACCTTCTTTCTTTGCGTTACATCAATTAGTAACCGCGGGGCAGCAAAAGGTTCCATTGACTGCAAAAAAGCAGCGGCTGGGCACATTGCTGTGCCTAACCGCTGCCTTGTATCACTTATCCGCACTCAACAACAATTCATCATCGGTCAGCTCTTCCTGGCTGGCCTTATTGAACAAGTCCAGCAGTTGGGGCACGGTCAGATGCTTCTTCTCTTCCCCCGCGATGTCCACCACGATCTTGCCGTGGTCCAGCATCAACAAGCGGTTGCCGTATTTGATGGCATCCTGCATGTTGTGGGTGATCATCAGGGCGGTCAGGTCTTCTTCGTTCACCAGCTGCTCGGTGAGGTGCAGCACAGTGGCGCTGGTCTTGGGATCCAAGGCCGCGGTGTGCTCATCCAGCAGCAGCATCTCCGGCTTTTGCAGAGTCGCCATAAGTAAGGTGATGGCCTGCCGCTGACCGCCGGAAAGCAGTCCGATTTCGGTATCCAGCCGATCTTCCAGACCCAGATTCAGCCGCTTCAAAGCCGCCTGGAACCGCGGGCGAGCTGAGCGCGGGGTGCCGAAGCGGAACAGGGAGTGGTGTTCGCCGCGCTTGGCGGCCAGGGCCATATTCTCGGCCACAGACAGCCGTTGCGCAGTGCCCATCTTCGGGTCCTGGAAGACCCGGGCGATCCAGCGGGCCCGCTTGGTGACGGAATCGTAGGTAATATCCTTGCCGTCCAGCACGATTTGACCGGTGTCGATGGGCAGCGTGCCGGCGATGGAATTAAGCAATGTGGACTTGCCCGCCCCGTTGCCGCCGATGATCGTCACGAACTCGCCCTCGGTGATCGTTAAGTTGATGCCTTGCAGAGCGTGGGTCTCGTTGATCGTGCCTTGCTCGAAGTATTGATGCAGGTCGCGGATGGTTAATACCGGTGTGTTTTTCATTTTGCTTTGTCCTCCTTAGCGGCTTGGGCATTCAACGACTTAATATGGATGCGGTTCGCCCGGCGCCGATTGTATTGCTTGGTCAATTGCCGCATTAGCGGGACTGCCAGCAACACAGTCAACAAGGCCGCGTAGAACAGCCGCAAATCGTTAGGGTCAACTCCGGCCCAGAGAACCAGCGCAATAATTAACCGATAGATGATGGCCCCGATAATAATCGTCAAAATCCGTTTGCCCAGCGTCAGATTCCGCACCAGCACTTCGCCGATGATGATCGCCGCCAGGGCAATCACAATGGTCCCCACCCCCATGGAGATATCCGCATACCCGTTGGACTGGGCCATCAGGGCCCCCGCCAGGGCGATCAGTCCGTTGGAGATCATGTAGATCACGATCTGCATGTTGGCCACGTGCACGCCGTTAGCGGCACTCATGTCCGGGTTATCCCCCACAGCCCGGGCGGCCAGACCCATTTCGGTATTGAAGAAAAGCACCAGCAGCACCATGATCACCGCCACCAGCAAGGCGCCCACAATGATCACCTGCATCGTGCTGCTGAATTGAGCAAAGGCGCTGAACACTGTCGTTTGGTTCAGCAGCGCGATGTTGGCCTTGCCCATGATCCGCAGGTTGATGGAATAGAGGCCGGTTAGGGTCAAAATCCCAGTGAGCAGCGCCGGAATCCGCAAGCGGGTGTAAAGCAAGCCGGAAACCAGACCGGCCGCCATCCCGCCGAGCATCCCGACCAGAGTAGCCAGCCATGGGTTGGCGTGGTTGGCGATCAGGCTGGCCGCAAATGCCGCACCCAAGGGAAAAGCCCCCTCGGCCGTCATGTCGGCAATGTCCAGGATGCGGAAGGTGAGATAGACCCCGATGGCCATAATTGACCAAATCAGGCCCTGGGAGATGCTTGATAACAATATATCCATGATGTCGGTTTTCCTCCAATATTTAAGGCTGATTATTTAACGATTTTCGCCGGATCGACGTTGAACAGTTTAGCGAACTTAGAATTGACTACCAAGCTGATATCCTTGGGCGTTTCCACCGGCAGGTCAGCGACTTTCTGGCCCTTGATAATCTTGACCGCCATCTGGGCCGTGCGGGCGCCGAGCTTAGTGAAGTCAATACCGTTGGTGGCCACGCCGCCCAATTTCACCATCGGGCCGGTGGCCGGAATGACCGGGACTTTCTTCTCCTCGGAAACCTTGCCCACCGTGGCCATCGCGGCCGTTAACACATTATCCGCGGGAATATAGATGGCGTCTACCTGACTCGCCAGGGCCGTGGTGGTTTGCTGGACATCCGCCGTAGTGGCGACCGTTTTGGCGACGAACTGCAACCCCTGCTGCTTGATCGCGGCCTTGGCTAATTTAATCGCGTAAACCGAGTTGGGCTCGGCGGCGTTATACAGCAGGCCAACCTTCCTGGCTTTGGGAAACAACTGGCGCAGCAATTTGATTTGGCCGGCGACTGGGACCATGTCGCTGGTCCCGGTGAAATTGCTGCTGGGCTTCGTCAAACTCGTGGTCAGGCCAGCTGATACCGGATCGGTGATTGCTGTGAACAGCTTCGGCGTGTCCTTGTCCGCTTGGAGCAGGGCTTGGGCGGCTGGCGTAGCAATGGCTAAATTCAAAGTGTTTTTATCCTTAGCCAATTTTTTGCTCATGCTCTTCAAGTTGGCCTGATCGTTCTGGGCGTTGACGTAATCAATCGTCAGATTCTTGCCTTGAACGTAGCCCTCCTTTTTCAATTCCGCAATGAAACCTTTGCGGGCCTGATCCAGGGCGCTTTGGTCCATTAACTGTAAAATGCCGATCTTCACTGTTGGTTCTTTGGCGCTGGCATTGCTTTTCTGATTACCGCAGGCACTGACCAACAGGGCCAGGGCCAAAGTCAAGACGACCCACAACTTGCGCTGCTTTCCCATAATTGTTCCCCCCCATTCCGGCTATTTATTGACGACCTTGGCTGGATCCACGTTGAACAGCTTGGCAAATTGGTCATTGACTACCAGACTCACGTCCTTGGGTGTTTCCACCGGCAGGTCGGTGACTTTCTTCCCCTTGATGATCTTCACCGCCATTTGGGCGGTTTGGGCGCCCAGTTTGGTGTAGTCAATGCCGTTGGTGGCCACGCCGCCCAGTTTGACCATCGGGCCGGTGGCCGGGATGACGGGGACTTTCTTTTCTTCAGACACTTTGCCCACCGTGGCCATGGCGGCGGTCAGCACGTTGTCGGCCGGAATGTAGATGGCGTCCACTTGGCTGGCCAAAGCAGTCGTGGTCTGTTGGACATCGGCCGTCGTGGCCACGGTCTTGGCAACGGACTGCAAGCCGAGTTTCTTGATAGCGGCCTTCGCTAATTTAATGGCGTAAACCGAATTGGGTTCGGCGGCGTTGTACAGCAAGCCGACCTTCTTCGCCTTGGGGAACAATTTGATCTGCCCCGCCACGGGCACCATGTCGCTGGTGCCGGACACGTTGCCGCTGGGCTTTTGCATACTGGTGGTCAGTCCGGCGGACACCGGATCCGTGATGGCGGTGAACAGTTGCGGGGTATCCTTATCCGCTTGCAGCAGAGCTTGGGCGGCCGGGGTGGCAATGGCCACGTTCACGGTATTTTTGTCCTTAGCCAGCTTCTCGCTCATACTCTTCAGGTTGGCTTGATCGTTTTGGGCGTTGACGTAATCGATCGTCAGATTCTTGCCCTGGGTGTAGCCTTCCTTTTTCAGTTCAGCGATGAACCCTTTCCGCGCTTGATCCAGGGCGCTCTGGTCCATCAGCTGCAGAATACCCACTTTCACCTTGGCATCCTTGCCGCTGGCACTGCTTTGTTTCGTACCGCACGCACTGACCAGCAAGGCCAGTGCGACCGTAAAGACGAGCCATAATCCAGTATGCTTTTTCATGATAAAAATTCCTCCCGGCGGCCGTTTCACGTGAAACAGCCGCATCTTCTATTTATTATTTTGCGTCGTTAACGACTTGGGCGGGGTCGATCTTGAAGACCTTCGCCAATTTCTTATTCACGACCAGCGTGATATCTTGGGGCAATTGTACTGGGATCGCGCTGGCCTTTTTGCCCTTGATGATTTTGATCGCCATCTGGGCGGTTTGGGCACCAAGCTTTTCATAATCGATTCCGTTGGTGGCAATCCCGCCGGCGGGAACCATGGTGCTGGCGGCGGGGACGACCGGGACCTTCTTTTCGGCAGAAATCTTGCCCACCGTAGCCATGGCCGCGGCGACGACGTTATCCGCCGGTACATAGATGGCATCGGCTTTGCCGGCCAGCGAGGTCATCGCCTGGGACACGTCATTGGTGCTGGCCACGGTCAGCGACGTACTCTTCAGCCCCAACTTGGCAATGGCCGCTTTGGCCATCTTCACCTGCACCAAGGAATTAGGTTCCGCGGCGTTATATAGCAGGCCGATGGTCTTGGCCTTGGGGAACAATTCATGGAGCAGCTTGATCTGCCCGGATACCGGCACCAGATCACTGGTGCCGGTGACATTGCCGCCGGGATGCTGCAAGCTGGTCACCAGCTTGGCCTCCACGGGATCGGTGATGGCGGTGAACAGCTGCGGCGTATCTTTGTCGGCTTGCAGCAGCGCTTGGGCGGCCGGGGTCGCAATGGCCAGATTCACCGTGTTCTTATCCTTGGCCAATTCTTCACTCATACTCTTCAGGTTGGCTTGATCGTTCTGGGCGTTGACGTAATGGATCGAAATGTTTTTCCCCTCCTTGTAGCCAGCCTTGGCGAGTTCCGCGATAAATCCTTTGCGGGCATCATCCAAAGCGGTTTGGTTCATCAATTGCAGGATGCCAATCTTAATTTTCTTACTGTCCTGACTGCTGCCTTGCGCCGGCGACCCGCAGGCCCCCAGAACCAGCAACAGGACCATGCTCACTACCGTTAAAAGCCAATATCGTTTTTTCATGATGATTTCCTCCATAGTCTGTCTTCTGCTTCCCGGCCAGACATCCGCAGGCATAAAAAATGCCGTTCCCATCGATTGAATACAGACAATCGACGGAAACGGCTCAAAAAATGATTCTTTTTTCGCACCGGCCACATCGATTATCTCGATCTATGTGGCGAATGCACGAAAATCCGTACGGCCATCATAGATACAAACGCTAGGTTTGCATCCATAATGGCTACAAACCAGCTATCTAAAATAGCCGTAATAAAATCGGTTATTGAGTTGTGTAATGGCTGCGTCTCGCATGCGTAACACACTCCTAAATGAGCAAATGCTCATGTATTTGTTATGTCCATTACCTTACACTGCGGCCAAATAGGTTGTCAACCCCTGGCCGTGAACTTTTTCACGCCAACGTCAGCGAATCCCCGTCAGGACCGGTATAATGGAGGTTAGAAAACTTTTTTGGGAGGATTCAACATGATTGAGCAGCACCCGTTACCCCATGGTCAGGAATGGATCGCCGTGATGACCCCCACCACCGCGGATTATCAGGACTTAGAAAAGAAATACGGCCTGCCGCCGCGTTTTGTGCCGTACCTTAACGACATGCGGGAACGCGCCCGGTTGGAATACGACCAGGCCAGCGGCTACTGGCTGCTGGTGTTCCGCTTCGTGAATAAAGAAGCCGCTCCCGGCGGTTTTTTGACCCTGCCCATCACCTTCGTCTTCAACGCCAGCCGGCTGATCAGTGTGATTCCCGACACTGATGGCACCACCGTCGTCAGCCAGCTGCAGGAAGTGATCCAGAGTGCCGCTGAAGCGGACACCTCGATCTTTATGCTGCTGTTCGACCTGCTCTTCGCCCTGAGTACCGATTACTTCGACGTCCTCGACAACATCAACGACGAGCGGAGCAAGTTGGAAAACTGGCACAAACGGCCGACCAACGAACAAGTCGCTGCCCTCACCCGGTTAGCCCAGCAGACGGTCTATTTGACGACCGCAGAAAACAACAATTTGATTGCCATCCGCCGGTTCATGATGGCGACCAATTCCGTGGCCGATCCGTTGGCCCTGAACGCGGAAGAAAAGGAACGGCTCGACGACGTGCTGATCGAAATTCAGCAGGGCCAGCAGATGGCCCAGATCGCCGCGGACATCATCGACAGGGTCACCGACGGCTTCAGCAATGTCCTAAACAACAATCTGAACGGCACCATGCGCTTCCTCACGGTGTGGAGTATTGTCCTAATGATTCCGCCGGTGATCACCGGGTTCTATGGGATGAACGTTGCCCTGCCCTTCGCCAATCGCCATGACGCCTGGCTTTGGACGATTATTTGGTCACTGGTGGCGATCATTGTATTGGGGATTTGGTATATTTTGTACGATAAACGGCGCCGGTAGCCAGAAAGAAAGAGACTGGGGATAAAACTCCGTCCTAGTATGCCGTGCCAAAGCTTCGCAAGCTGCGGCACTAGATACGCTAGGAAATCAGAGTTTTGTCCCCAGTCTCTTCCTGCTTACTCCCACGTCCTCGTCTCTTCCTGGTATTGTGCCACCGCCCACTGGCTGTGGACATAAGCAGCCCGCTGGGCGCTGATGTGTTTGCTGTCGGACTTAGCCTGATCCAGCAAGTCCTGGGCCATTTTGATCTGCTGGCGCAGGACATTGGCGCCGGGGGCCGCGAGATCGGCGGCTTGATGAGTCAAAGCGGCAAGCTGAGCCTGCAAGTTGGTTACTTGGGCTTTGAATGTGCGCTGGGCCTTTTCCAGCCGGCGCAAGTCGGCTTTCAACGGCGCTGTGGCGGCGTCAATGCGGACAAACTCGGCGTAGGGCATGTCGCCTTTGAGCTGGTTGCATTCCGCACAGGCCAGGGTCAGATTAGCGATGGTGTTGTCGGCGCTGATACTGACGGGATTCATGTGATCCACACTGTTGCCGTAACGGCCGCAGTATTGGCAAACATGGTGATAGGTCTCCCGAATGTACTGGCGGGTGGTGAGGTCCAGCGTGTTTTGATCAAACAGCTGCTGCACCGGATAACCCCAGGCGGCCAGCACGGTGGGCAGATCGCCGCTGGGCCAGGCGGCCGGCGGCGTTTGCAGCATCGTCCAAAGCTGGTCCGCAAAGGCGGCCGCGGGCAGCGCCTGCCGTACAGCAGGCGGGGCAGCCGCGTAACTGTCCGCCAGGCCCTCAGCTTGCCGCCGAGCCGCTTTGGTGAAGGCCAGCGGGGTCCCCGTTGTCTGGTCGCCGCCGCCGTAGGTCAGACCCGTGCCTTGGGCAAACAGCTGGCTAGCGGGATTGGCAAAATCCGGGCCACTAATTTGATGGGTGCGGCACAATGCACAAATACTGTCGGCCAAACCATCGTGAATAAAGGCCGCCGCGGACCAGCGCAGGGTACAAGAGGCACAGGCCCATTTCATAAGGCCTTCGCCTCGATCTCACTGCTGCTGGGATAGTGCAGCCGACTGCGGCCATCGCCCTCGGTCTCGACCCAGAGCTGGTCTGGAATCTGCTGGCGCAGTTCGCGGACGTGGGAAATAATACCGATCAGCCGCTGCTGGCCTTCAATGGACTGCAGTGCATCGATTGCTCCGGCCAGGGCATCCTCATCCAGCGAACCGAATCCTTCATCGACAAACAGCGCGTTGATCTGAATCCCGCCGCTTTCGTTTTGCACCACTTCGCCCAGAGCCAACGCCAGACTCAGGGCGGTTAAGAAACTCTCGCCGCCGGACAGGGTGTGCACACTGCGCGTGGCGCCGACATTATCGTCGTAGACGTCCAGCTCTAAGCCCGTATTTGTGGCGTACGCTCCGTTCTCGCGGTGCAGCTGCAGTTCATAGCGGCCATTGGTCAGACGGGCCAGCCGGCTGTTGGCCACCCGCAGGACTTCCTGCAGATAAGCTCGCAGTACATACCGTTCCAGACTAAGCTTGATGGCCCCCTTGCCGTTGACGGTTTCGCTGAGCTGGGCCCATTCCCGCGCAATGGCCGCTTGATCGGCCTGGTCTTTGACCAGCTTGGTCATTTGTTTTTGGGCGGCCTGGGTTTGGGCCAGCGCCGTCTGGGCTTCATACACCGCGTGATTAGCGGCATCGGTCTGGGTCTGGGCGGCCGCTGCTGCGGTTTGCAGCGCGGCGACATCGGGTCGCGGCCGCTCGGCAATGGCGGCCGTCACTTGGGCCAATTGAGCCGCGACGGTCGTCACGCTGGTCTGGTACGCCGTGTATTTTTGCCGCAGCGCGGCCAGTTGCGGCAATTCAGCAAACAAAGCCGGCAACTCGGCGGCGGTCACCGCTGGCGTATGGGCCGCCAAAGCCGCCGTTAACTGCTCCTGATAAGCCGCAACCCGCTGGGCCCAATCAGTCTGGTCCTGCTGGCCAGTGGTGATTCGAGTGGTCAAGGTCGTGACCTGGGTGTGCTGGGTTTCTTTCGTTTGCTGGGCGGCCTTGAGGGCCTGGTCATGGGCCGCCGCTTGGTTCTGCAGCGTCGTAATGGCCTGTTGCAAAGCCGCCGCCGTCGGATAATCCGCAGGCAATTGGCTCTGGGCATCCGTCAACGCGGTCTGGGCCTGGGCCATCACTTTATCGGCGGTGTTCGCCGCCGTCTGGGCCGTCGTCAACTCGGTTTGGGCCGCGACGAGTGCCCGCTGGCGCTGGTCAACCTGCTGGCTGGCCGCCGTCGCGGCGCGGAGCGCCTGCTGGGTCTTCTTTTGGGCCGCAGTCAGATCCGTCCGCGCCGCTGCCAAGCGCTGCTGTTCGGCGGTCAAAGTGTCCGCCCATGCAACGGGCGTTTCTGCCGCCGGCTGATAAATCCGCCAGACCGCCGCCAATTGGTCAGCAAGTTCGGCCGTCTGGGCGGTCAATTGCCGTTGCTGACTGGTCAGCTCGGCTGCTTGGGCGCTGGCCCGCTGCCATACCTTCTCCGCCTGGTCCAGCGCTGCATCACTGACCAGCGTGGTCACCGTGCTCGCTGCCGGATGGGGGTGTTCCGTACTGCCGCATACCGGGCATGGTGTCCCCGGTATCAGGTCTTGGCTCAGCCGCGCAATTTGTCCTGCGGACCAGTCGCTCTTGGTTTGCCGGTAAGCCGCTTCTGCCTGTTCGGATCCCTGCGCCGCGGCTTGCACTTGGTCGGCCAAAGCGGCAGCTTGACCAGCGGCCTGCTGCCAAGTCTGCCAGTGCTGGCGCACCGTCTGCAGATGTTCCTCGGCCAAGGCCAAATCGTGTTTTTGACCATCCAGCTGATTCTGCCGGGTCAATAACGCCGGCTGCTGCGCGGCGGTGGTCTGGGCCTGCTGCAATGCCATTTGCTGTTCCTGCAAGGCTTTGTTCTGCGCCGTGACCGCGGCCTGTGCGGCGGCAAACACCTTCTCTGCCTTAGCGGCGGCTTTGCGTGCGTTTGCCACTTTTTCAAATTGGGGCAGCAAATCAGTGAGCTTCGCCGCCTGCTGTTTAGCCTGATCAATGGCCGGCTGCTGCGCTGTCAGCGCGGCGAGCTGCTCATCGGCTTGCTGTAACGCGGCCTGGGCCTGGACCAGCTGCGCCTGGGCCTTTTTTTCTGCTGCCGCCGCCTGCCGCTGGTGGTCCTGACCATCAGTGATCTGCTGGGCTGCCGGCCGGACGGTTTGACTGAATTCCAGTTGGGCAATATGGCCCGCCAAATCCGTCATGGCCGGCTGCTGACTGGTCAGCTGGGCTTGCTGCCCCTGCAAGGCCGCAGCATTCTGATACTGCGTCGTCAAATCTTGGCCGGCGTGCAATGCCGCTTGGGCCGCGGCCAGCGTCTGTTGCGCAGCCTGTTGCGCGGTCTTGGCCGTTTGCTCGGCGCTTTGCTGAGTATCCGCGAGATCAGCTAAGAATTGCGTCCATTGGGTCTGATAATTCAATGGGCTGGTCAAGTATGGTGTCACGTCATCTACCATGGTGTCTGGCCAAGGCAATTGGCTCAACACGCCGCTGAGCTGCTCGTCCACGTGACTGGCAGCACTTTGCGCGCTCTGGGCATGCTGGCGAATGATCTCCCCCCAGCGCTGATACTTGCCGGTCCCGAACAGCTGACGCAGAACACTTTCCTTTTCATTACTATCCGCATTGAGAAATTTGCGGAACTCGCCCTGGGGCAATAATACAATTTGAGTGAATTGCTCCGCAGTTAAACCCAGTAAATCCTGAAGGTGGGTATCCACGTCCCGGGTCTTAGTGAATTCATTCTTTTGTTCATCACCATGGTAGACAGCCAGCTTAGCAGTGGCGTTATAGGTCTTATACCCTTCGCCCCGCTTCTTCTTTAGCGTCTGTTTCGGTTCCCGGCTGACCACATAACGCAGGTCATTCTGAGTAAACGTGAACACCACCCGAGACGGTTCCGTTTCATCCGCAAAATTACTGCGCAGAGCCGCCCCTTCCCGTTCACCGCTGTCCACAGCAGTATCGCCGTATAAGGCAAAACGCATCGCGTCAAACAGGGTCGATTTCCCACTGCCAGTTTTGCCGCTGATCAAAAACAGGGGCACCTCCGCGAAGCGCTGGAAATCCAACGTTTCATCCACATACGGACCAAAATTATGCACGTGCAAGGTTAACGGAATCATTTCTCTGCCCCCATTTCTGCCCACGTTTCAGCCAGCCATTGTTTCTGCCGCTCAGTCGGCGCGCTCTCCTGCATTTCCGTATAGAAGTCCGCCGCCAATGTCAGCGGATCCAAGTGCCGGCGCACTGTCAGGGCCGGCGTATCCGCCGTCCGGTCCCGGCCATGGGCCCGTTGGATTTCCAAAATATGCGGGTACTGGCTGCGCAGGATCTGCATCACATTGGGGATCACTTCCGTATCCGTCAGCGTGATTGCTAAATAGTCCTGCTGCTGATCCGGCGGCAGAAAATCCGGCTTGGTCAAGTCCGCAAAGCTGGCCGTGATCGCCTGCAGATCGTGGGGCGGCGTCAGCGGCCGCCAATCAATGGTCCCTGCCGTAGTATCAACGATCCACACACCCTTTGTATCTTTCGCCTCCGAAGCCGAAAACTTCAACGGCGACCCGCTGTAGCGCACCTTGTCTTCATGCGGCGCCTGATGGCTGTGCAAATGGCCCAACGCCACATAATCGAAGGGCGCCAGCAGATCCACCGGCACAGCGTCCAAACCGCCTACCCGGCTGGTGGTCTCTGAATCCGTCTGGCTGGAACCGGCCGCGAAGAAATGGGCGACCAAAACATGCTTCTTATCAGGAACAAATTTGGCCTGCATGGCCTGGACAATGGCCGTCATTGCCAACGGCACCGTCGTTAACTGCTCATCCCCGAAATATTGCCGAGCCGCAAAGGGCTGCCAAAACGGCAGCAGGAAAAATTGGGTGTCTCCCAATACGATTGGTTCGTCAATGGCTTGGGCCAGCGTCGTATGCAAATAATATTGAGTTGCTTTGAACCACGGGCTGCCCGTCCCCAGACGCACCGGACTATCATGGTTGCCGCTGATTACCAGCAGCGGCAACCCGTCCGTTAAGTTCAGCGTCTGGATCATCTCGTTCACCGCGTGCACCGATTCCTCATTCGCCAAAGCCCGGTCGTATACATCGCCGGCAATCACCACCGCATCCACCTGCTCCTCTTGGGCGATCTGCCGAATCTCGGTGAACACCGCCTGCTGGTCCGCCAAGAGGTCAAAACTATTCAATCGCTTGCCAATATGCCAATCCGCCGTATGCATGAAGCGCATTGCCCTCACCATCCTTTTCATATGCCTTCAGTATACCAAGAAAGTCCTCGTTCGAACATCAGTTCAATACTCTCATTTTCTATCATGCTATTTACATTTGATGGCCTTTGATGTACCGTAATGGTTAATTTCATTGCGGCCTGCAAAGACCGTCCCGTGTTTTATCATGAGGAGGATTTTTATGAAACACCGATATTTTGCAATTATTGGCACCGTCGGCCTGGCTGCCGCGCTGCTGCTCACTGCCTGTCAAGGCAAGTCAGGGGCCAACGCCAAGAGCAGTGCGGACACCACCTGGTCCCGGATGGAAAAAGACGTGATCACTACCATGGATCCGTCCCTGATCACCGATTCCGTCTCCGGCCAAGCTGCCGCCGACACCTACGAAGGTTTGTACCGTTACTATGGGGCTGAGTTGGAGCCCGGTGTCGCCAAGAGTGTCGTCAAACCGACCCAAAACGGCACGGTCTACACCTTCAAATTACGCAATTCCAAGTGGAGCAATGGCGACCCTGTGACCGCCAAGGACTTCGTCTTCGCTTGGCGGCGAACCGTTGATCCGGCCACTAAGTCCCAGTATGCCTATCTCTACACCGGCATCAAGAATGCCGACCAGATCATGGCGGGCAAAAAGAAGGCAGACACCCTGGGCGTCAAAGCCCTGGACGACCACACTTTCCAAGTTACTTTGGAACACGCCATCCCGTACTTCGGTACGATGATGGTTTCTAACGCCTTTTTTCCAGAAAATCAGAAAGTCGTGGACCAAGCCGGCAAGAAATTCGGTACCCAATCCAAGTACCTGGTCTTCAACGGCCCCTACAAGCTGACCAAATGGAATGGCACCGGCAACAGCTGGACGGAAGTCAAGAACCCGGATTACTGGAACGCCAAAGATATCCACGTCAACAAGATCAACGTGCAAGTCGTCAAGGATGCTTCCACGGCAATGAATCTGTTCCAAGCCGGCAAATTGGACGACGCCCAGCTTGATGGCGATCAAGCCGCCCAGGCAAAGTCCCAGAAAGACTACAAAGGGATGAAGCAATCGCGGACTACCTATCTGGAATTCAACCAGAAGAAGATCCCGGCCTTCCGCAACACCAAGCTGCGCCAAGCCGTTTCTCTAGCCATTGACCGGCAGGAATTCGTCAAGAAAGTCTTGGATGACGGCTCCATCAGCACCGATACCGTCACCTCTTCCGGATTAGCCAAAGATCCCACCACTGGAAAAGACTTTACCAAGAGCCTGACCGCTAGCACGGCCCAGTACACAGCCTTTAATTTAGCCAAGGCGAAGAAGTTATGGCAGGAAGGGCTGCAAGAGACTGGTCAAAAGAGCCTGGACATCACCCTGTTGAGCGATGACACCTCTGCGGCCAAACGCAGTGCCGAGTACTTCCAGAACGCCCTGGGCGAACTGCCTGGCTTGAAGATTTCGGTCCAACCTGTACCATTCAAGACCCGGATTGCCCGCAGTATGGCCGGCAACTTCGACATGGTCATCTCCGGCTGGGGCGCGGACTTCCCGGATCCGATCTCCTTCCTGGACCTGTTCACCACTGACAACACCTATAACTTTGGCCATTACAGCAACAAACAGTATGACGCACTGATTGCGGCATCGAAAACCACGGACGCCACCAACGAAACCAAACGGTGGGCCGACCTGCGTCAAGCCCAAGAACTGCTGACCAAGGAAGAAGGCATTGTCCCCGTTTACCAAATGGTGCAATCCCACCTGGTCAATCCGAAGATGCAAGGGATGACGTACAGCCCAAACAACCTGTACAATTTCATCGGGGCAAAAATCAAGTAGGCCACCGCTTGTAATGAGCAGATACTAAGCAGATTTAATTTACCGAATATACCAGCCGGTCCGCGACAGCATTGTCGTAGGCCGGCTTTTTAGGCCACGAAAGGATTGCCGCCGGCCCTGACACACCTCTCAACCAATGAGAATGTACTAGGGAATATGCCACTTAATTGAGAATTGCTATTTACAATGCCCATAAAGTAAGTTAAAGTAACGGTAATTATTTGAGGAGGTTTTCCCTGTGAAAAAGTCAATAGGTTTTAAGTTGGGGGCGGCAGCGACGGTTGTGCTCACGCTGCTCACGGCTTGCAGCACCAGCAGCAAGTCAAGCAGCGGCGCCAGCGCCAAAACCACCTGGTCCCGGATGGAGGGCGACATCATCTCCACCATGGATCCGTCCATGATTACCGATGCCATTTCTGGTCAAGCAGCCACCGATACAATGGATGGTCTGTATCGTTACGACGGCAGTGATCTGCAACCGGCAGTCGCCAAGTCAGTGGCGAAGCCGACCAATAACGGCACGGTGTATACCTATAACCTGCGCAACAGCAAATGGAGCAACGGCGATGACGTGACCGCCAGCGACTTTGTCTTTGCCTGGCGGCGCACCGTTGACCCGGCGACCAAGTCCCAATACGCCTACTTGTATTCCGGCGTGAAGAACGCAGACAAGATCATGGCTGGCAAGGCTAAGGCCTCAACTTTGGGCGTTAAAGCTTTGAGCAAGGACAAATTACAGGTTACCTTGGAACACCCGATTCCCTACTTCAACACAATGCTCGTCAACCCCGCTTTCTTCCCGCAAAGTGAGAAAGCCGTCGGCGAATATGGCAAGAAGTTCGGTACCCAATCCAAATACTTAGTTTTCAACGGCCCTTATAAGCTGACCGGTTGGAACGGAACAAACAACTCCTGGAAAGAAGCTAAGAACCCGACTTACTGGAACGCCAAGAACGTGCACATTGATCAAATCAACGTGACTGCCATCAAAGATCCATCCACAGCGATGAACCTGTATCAATCCGGCAAGCTGGATGATGCGTCGCTGACTGGCGACCAAGCGGCAGTTGCAAAGAGCAAACCCGATTATCAAGGGGTTAAACAGGCATCAACATTCTATCTGGAACTGAACGAGAAGAAGATCCCAGCTTTCAAAAATACTAAGATCCGGCAAGCTATTGGGATGTCCATCAACCGTGAGGAATACATTAAGAAGGTCCTGCAAGACGGTTCCATTGATGCCCCGAACGTGACCCCTCAGGGGCTGGCCCAGGATCCCAGCACCAAGGAAGACTTCTCCAAAGAAGCTGCGAAGGGGTATAGCCAATATACCCAGTACAATCCTAAAGAAGCTAAGACATTATGGACAGCCGGATTGAAAGAGGCTAATCTGAAGACCTTGAGCGTTGAACTGCTGACCGACGATACCGATAACGCCAAGAAATCCGGCGAGTATCTCCAGAACACTTTGGAAAAGAACCTGCCTGGTTTGAAAGTCACCATCGCCACAGTACCGTTCAAGACCCGCTTGAGCCGCAGCCAAAATGGCCAATTCGATATGGTCATGGGTGGTTGGAGTGCCGACTTCCCCGATCCCATCACCTTCCTGGATCTGTTCACCACGGATGGCAGCTACAACGACGGCAAATGGTCTAACGCCCAATACGACAAGCTGATCGAACAAAGCAAGACCACCTATGCTACTGATGCTGAAAAGCGTTGGCAAGCCCTGATCCAAGCGCAACAGATTTTGACCAAGGAACAGGGGATCATCCCGATCTATCAACGGGTCCAAGCCCACTTGGTCAACCCGAAGGTCCAGAACTTGAAGACCGCTCCGGGTGGTTCATATAACTTCGTTGGTGTCACGCTGAAGAAGTAATCGCGAACAACCATACGGCGAAACGGTGTGACTGCGGCGTAAGTCGCGGCCGCGCCGTTTTTCTAAATTTAGTAAGGAGAAGCTAATGGTCAAATACGTGCTTAAACGGATCGGCTATCTGCTGCTGACGCTGTTCATTGTCGCCAGTATCACATTCTTCCTCATGAAGCTGCTGCCTGGGACCCCCTTCAATAACCCGAAGATCCCCGCGGCTCAGATTGCCATCCTGCGCAAACAATACGGACTGGACCTGCCAGTCTGGCAACAATACCTCAATTATATGGTGGGCATTGCCCACGGTGATTTCGGCGAGTCCTATCAATTTGCCGGTCAAACCGTTTCTTACCTGATCTCGACCCGCATCGGGCCCTCGCTGCAACTAGGGGTTCAGGCTATGATCATTGGGACCCTGCTGGGTATCCTGCTGGGCGCGATCGCCGCGATCCGCAAGAATACCTGGGTGGATGCCACTGCCACGATTTTCGCCATCATCGGCCGCTCCATCCCCAACTTCGTCTTTGCGGCCCTGTTGCAGTTCTGGTTGGCTTACAAATGGCGGCTCTTCCCCATCGCTTTGTGGGACGGCTTTTCATCCAGCATCCTGCCCACCCTGGCCTTAGCCATGGCGCCGCTGGCCAACACGGCCCGGTTCATGCGGACCGAAATGGTGGACGTGCTGAGTTCCGACTACATTGAATTGGCCAAGTCCAAAGGCGAATCTCAATGGCAAGTTGTCGCCAAACATGCAATGCGCAATTCCATGATTCCCATCGTCACCATCATTGGTCCCATGGCCGTGGACTTGATGCTCGGGTCTCTAGTCGTCGAGAACGTCTTCGCCATCCCTGGCATCGGCCAACAGTTCGTCCAGTCGATTACCACGAACGACTATCCAGTCATCATGGGCTTGACCATGCTTTATTCCGTCATGCTCACCGTCGTCATTTTGATCGTCGATATCCTTTACGGCTTCATTGATCCGCGAATTCGCTTGTCAGGGGAGGGTAACTAATGGCTGATACAAAAGAAAACCTGCAATTGGGGCCCGACGCCTTCAAACACGTCGCCACTAACACCCAGGCCCAAGAAAAAATTGCCGCCCCGTCACTGACGTTTTCCCAAGACGCGATTCGTCGGCTGAAACAAAATAAGTTTGCCCTGATCTCCTTCTGGATTCTGGTGATCATCGGGATCGTTGCCCTGTTGTCGATCTGGTTCTCCCCCGCCGATCCCAACCGGCAGCACCTGGCTTATACCCACTTGCCGCCGAAATGGGGCAACCTGAACATTCCCTTTATCAACGGCTACCGTAACGGCATTGATATGTACGCCAAAAATGGCGTGCCCAAGGGCACCTATTTCTTCTTAGGTACCGACTACCTCGGCCGGGACATGCTGTCCCGGGTTCTGGTCGGCACCCGGGTTTCCCTGTTCATCGCCCTGCTGGCCACATTCTTTGACCTGACCATCGGAGTCTTCTACGGGATCATTTCTGGTTGGAAAGGCGGCACCACCGACACGATCATGCAGCGGATCATCGAAATCATTTCGTCCGTGCCGAACTTGATCGTCGTCATCTTGATGCTGCTGGTCTTCAAGCCCGGCTTGACCTCCATTATTCTGGCCATCGCCATGACCGGTTGGGTGACCATGGCCCGGCTGGTACGGGCTGAGACTTTGCAATTGAAGGATCAGGAATTCGTGCTGGCCGCCCGGACACTGGGCGAATCCAGTACGAAGATTGCCTTCAAGCACCTGATTCCCAACCTGAGTTCCACCATCATCATCCAGACCATGTTCACTATCCCGTCCGCCATCTTCTTCGAAGCCTTCCTGAGTTACATTGGGATCGGGCTGCCGGCGCCGACGGCTAGTCTGGGGACGTTGTTGTCCGATGGTCAGAAGGTCTTGCAGATCTATCCCAGCGAGCTGGTTTTCCCTGCCGTCGTCATCGTTGTCTTGATGCTGGCCTTCAACCTGCTGGCCGACGGTCTGCGCGACGCCTTCGACCCGCGCAGTGATAATCGATAAGGAGAGTGACGAGCAATGGCAACTACCAAACCAGCTGAAGAACCGATTCTGTCCGTTAAAGACCTCAAGATCGACTTCCGCACCTTCGCCGGTCCCGTCCACGCGATTCGCGATGTCAGTTTCGACTTGAAGAAAGGCGAAACCCTGGCCATCGTTGGCGAATCGGGCTCCGGTAAATCCGTTACAGTGCGCTCGATCATGGGGCTATTGGCCAATAATGCGCATATCGCCAGCGGCCAGATCATGTTCCACGATGCAGACATTTTGAAGAAAACCAAACGCCAACTCAATGCCATGCGAGGCAATGATATCGCCATGATTTTCCAGGATCCGATGACTAGTCTGGATCCGACCATGCCCATCGGTAAACAGGTCGCTGAACCCCTGCGCCTGCACACGAAGATTTCCGAGAAAAAAGCCCTGGCGGAAGCCGTCCGGGTCTTGAAGCTGGTGGGGATCCAAGATGCCCAAGAGCGGCTGAAGGACTACCCCCACCAATTCTCCGGCGGCCAGCGCCAGCGGATCGTTATCGCCATCGCGATCATCAACCATCCCCAGATTCTGCTGGCCGATGAACCGACGACCGCCCTGGACGTGACGATTCAGGCCCAGATCATTCATTTACTGAAGGAAATTCAAGAAAAAATTGGCACCTCGATCATCTTCATCACCCATGACCTGGGGGTTGTGGCCGGGATCGCTGATCGCGTCGCCGTCATGTACGCCGGCAAGATCATCGAATACGGCACCGTGGATGAGATTTTCTACAACGCCCAGCATCCGTATACTTGGGGCCTGCTGGAGGCGATGCCGACGCTGGAGACCAACTCCGACCGGCTCTACGCCATTCCCGGCACGCCGCCGGATCTGCTGGACCCGCCCAAGGGCGACGCCTTTGCCCCGCGCAATCCCTTCGCCATACAGATCGACCTAGAGCAGCAGCCGCCTTTCTTCCAAGTGTCCCCGACCCATGCGGCCGCGACTTGGCTGCTGTATCCCGGCGCGCCAAAGGTTGAATTACCGCCGGAGATCAAACGCCGGCGCCAGATCTGGGAAACGCAATTTGCTGGTAAGGAGGCAGAATGATGGCTGACGACAAAACATCGAAAAAAGACGACCGGGAAATCCTGGTCAAAGTAGAACACCTTGTCCAAACCTTCAATAAAGGGAAAAAGGACGAAGTGAAGGCCATTCAAGACATCTCCTTCAATATTTACAAAGGCGAAACGCTCGGTCTGGTGGGCGAATCCGGTTCCGGTAAAACCACCACCGGCCGCTCCATCATCCGCTTGTACCAGCCTACCGGGGGCGATGTGCTCTTCGAAGGTCAAAACATCGCCCGGCTGCGCAACGGCTCCAAGGCCATGCTTGACTTCCGACGCAAGGTCCAGATGATCTTCCAGGACCCCTACGCGTCACTGAATCCCCGGATGAAGGTCAAAGATATCATCGCCGAAGGCATCGATATTCACCACTTGGCGAAAAGCGACGCCGACCGGGACAATCGCGTCAACGCCTTATTGGACGAAGTCGGCCTGAATAAAGACCACGCCACCCGTTACCCCCACGAATTCTCCGGCGGCCAGCGGCAGCGGATCGGGATTGCCCGCGCCCTGGCCGTAGAGCCGGAATTCATCATCGCTGACGAACCCATTTCGGCCCTGGACGTGTCGATCCAAGCCCAGGTCGTGAACCTCTTGAAGGATATTCAGGACAAGCAAAACCTGACCTATCTCTTCATCGCCCATGATCTGTCCATGGTCAAGTACATTTCTGACCGAATCGCCGTCATGCATTACGGCCGCCTGGTGGAATTGGCCAGCGCCGATGAAGTTTATAACCACCCCTTGCACCCGTATACCCAGAGCCTGCTGTCCGCCATCCCGATCCCCGACCCGGAGATCGAACGCAAGCGGACCCCGATTCCCTACGATGCCAGCAAGGTGGAGGACGAACGGCCCCGGCGAATGGTTGAGGTCTACCCTGACCACTTCGTCTTCGCCGCGACGGATGAGGTTGCCGGGTATAAAGCCGCAGCAGTGAAGAGTCATTTGGTTGACCATCCGCCGCTGGTGGGGACGACTGTGGATTAAGTGCCGTTAACATAATACAGAACCGCCGGTCAATCAATGTTTATCCAAACACATTGATTGGCCGGCGGTTTTATATTGGCTTAGCCACGCGATATACTTAAATGAGTTGTCGGCGAAAGGAGCAGTAAAAATTAAACTTATTAAACGCATTTTTATTGTCTGGGGAATTGCCCTGGGCTGGACCATCATTGGTCAGTGGGCACCAGTGGTTTTCGGTATACTGCATATTGAGACAGCAGACGCTTCGAACTATCCAATGCAACTACTATTGATGTACGGTGAAGGTGTCGGTATTGTGCTGATGTATCTGCGCTATCGGCATGACCCGGCCTTGCTTGGCCTTACTAAGAAAAATATCGGCCGAGACATTGCCCGGGGCGTTCTGGCTGGCCTAGTATTCTTCGCTCTGATTTGGTCAGTGATCAGTTTGTTTGGCGGCTACCATATCACCGTGGCTTTTCGGTGGCACTATTTGCCATGGCTGATCCTTTTCCTATTTGGTTATGGCGTCCAGTCAATGTTTGAAGAAACGGTGTCCCGCGGTTATACCATGGGTTACTGGCTAGAACGCGGGCACTACGTCCTTGCCTTCTCGACTAATGTCATCCTCTTTGCTCTTTTGCACGGTGGCAATCCCGGCTTCGATTGGTACGCCATTGCCGGTCTCCTCCTATTCGGTATCG
This sequence comes from Schleiferilactobacillus harbinensis, assembly GCF_008694105.1. NCBI lineage: Bacteria > Bacillati > Bacillota > Bacilli > Lactobacillales > Lactobacillaceae > Schleiferilactobacillus > Schleiferilactobacillus harbinensis. Next base: position 2,777,402 of record NZ_CP041364.1, on the reverse strand, counting down.
CAATGTCTGCCCTCCGCTTAATCAGTCACAATATTTGGCTGTGCAGTGCCTTCCACGGCACTTGGAATTTTGCCGAAGGATGTATTTTCGGCACCTCTGTCTCAGGGTTAACCAGCAGCGGCATGGTACTGACTTCCACCCCAACCACTACCCAACAGTTCTTGACCGGCGGTTCATTCGGGCTGGAACGAAGCGGCGTCAGCATTATTGCGCATCTGCTCTTGGTGCTGCTGCTTTTTGTTCTGTTACGTTCACACTTTGGAAAGTTTCCAGTCGGCCAGAAAAACATTCTTCACTCATAAATATTCTTATTAGTAGTTGTCATGATCACTCATTCAACTATAATAAACCGTGTAGTTGCCCAATGGCTGGATACAATTCTGCTTCTACTCATTTGCAGTGCCATCGTGATTTTAAATCAACTCGGCTATCCATCTCTCTTAACTATGCTGGCCCAAGGTATGTTAGCTGCTGCTGCAGTCATCATTGCCGCTAAGATGGTCATTGCTGTCGTACGTCAACGGGCGCAAGCTAAGCGTTAACGTACCGATAAGTCTGCCTACGTATAATCCCTTCAAGAGAGACCAGCATTTCTGAGCTGATTTCTCTTAAAGGGATTTTTATGTCATCCGCTCTAGATGTGAATGCCAAGTTTATCAAGCCATTGGACATCACTCTTATGCAGCTTGGAATCGTAAAGCTCTAGTCCGTCCTCGATTAGCTTGATATGTTCAAAAGCATCCTTGGAGTGATTACCCAAGAAAATGAATGCTTGTTGTAACAGATAAACGCGCAATGAAATATATGGATCCGAAGACTGCGGCAACTCTTTTTGGGCGCGTGTCAGCAAACTGATAGCACTGGATACTTCATTTCTCGTCAACCAGGAAAAGCATAAATTGAATAGGATACTAGCCACGGCATTGTCGTAAGCGCGGATATGGACACTACGGAAAGATTGGAACATGTCATCAACTAGTTCAACAGCAACCTTAGTGGGCAAGAATTGCGCAGTCACTGAAAACAAGGTGTATTCGAACATATACCACTTATCGCCACGGGTAAAGTAACCTTTTAGACGTATAGAATCTTCCGCTGAAAAGGTGAAATTCCCAGACCCTTTAATGTACCCTTCGATTCCTTTCAGTCCTAACAGGAGCATATCTTTGGGACCATCCCTACGAGACCCTGGGAACTCGCTGATTATTTCCTCTCGCAACCAACTTAGGGCAACCAAATCATCATCATTCTCCGCAGCTTGCAGTGCAACGACATAACGATGGAGAAAACTATTATGTGGATCCGAAAGCAAAAAAAACTCATTCGCGCTCATGTAAATTTTTGAAAGCAAGGAATGAAAGCTTGTAAAGCTAATGCTAGAGCGTCCATGTTCGAGGTATGTGACTGCTGGCTGGGTTAACGATCCTTTGATATCGTTAATTGATAAATTTCGACGCATTCTAACCGAGGCAATTAAGTCCCCAGCGGTTTCTAAAAGTTGGTCTTTAAATGGGGCTTTCTTCGTCACTTCTATGCACTCCTCCACCAATTGAAACCCGGCTTAGATTTGGAAAATTACCAGTTTCTTTAACCACAACCATTCTAGCATAACGGTATGTAGGCCGCCGCTATAGGGAAGCACATTGACCATTGGGCACAAATCAAGGGTTAAAGATTGATGTTCATACCGGATCGCTAATGTACTCGCCATTATCTTTTTTTCATCTCGACGAGTACAACCACCGGCAGAAATCAAAATAATCCGGTCTACAAAAAATCCCTCAAGAGAAATCAGTACCCGTGTCACAACTGGGTTTGTTTCTCTCGAAGGATTTCTTCTTTACATCATGTGAAACATGCACAGACTATCTCAATTGGCAATCGAGGTTGATCGGCCACCTCGTCAATGTGACGATTCAGTGCCCAATTGGCTGGGCCGGTGAGCTCGAAAGAGGACAATGGCCGCGATGGACAAATAGATGACCAAGGCCACGATTGTCGGAGTGATTGATGGATGGGCCTTGGCCGTCGTGGCCGGAACGGGATAGCCATTAATCGAAGTCACCATGAAATTGATGAAGAAATGAACTGCCATCGGATAGAGGATATTCTGCATTCTGATATACACAGCCGAGAAAAGTACGCCCATGCCAAACGTCTGCGCGATTTGCAGCATGGTGCTGAAGACCGTTTGCGTCTGCAGGTTAATCAGGTGACTGGCGGCAAAGAGCAGACTGCTGAGCAACAATGGTACCCAGAGCCGCGGCTTCTTGCGCTCTGGACCATTCACGGTGTTATATATAACGCCGAAGACGCCCGCACGATACATCAATTCCTCCGGCACCGCCCCGCACAAACCAATAATAACCGCGGCAAAGTAGTGCTGCGGCAGCAAGACCGTCAAACCCAAGCAGGCCAACCCCCAGATGACCCAAAAGATCCAGCCACCCTTCGTAGTCGGTCGTTTAAAGCCGACGGGTTGGCGCAGCACAAACTTGACTAAAAAGATAATCGTGACCAGCGTCAGTAATTTAAAAAACGCAATACTCGCTAAGTCAGATAATCTAAAGAACGATACAAACCGGCCGAATATTTCTTGATCAATAAAGAACTCGGCGGCCAGGAAAATAATCAGACGGATAATCGTTGATTCAGCTCTATTTCGCATGGTGTTTCTCCCCTTCGGCTGCTGTGAAATACCTCTGCAGCATGATTCAAATACGGCGCTGTTAAGGATAGTAATGGTGCCCGTTGTCACGCACTATGCGCGCTGACTTTTCTTCTACAGTTCAATACCTGTCTTATTCTGCACTGCTTTTCTGTTGCCTGCGAAAACCGATAAATATTGTTATCACTGCCCCGCTAATGAAAGATGACCGGGAAAAAACTAAGTCCGATTGCTTCTGCCTTCTGCCGGTAATAATCCGCATCCACATGCGCTTCCGGGATGTCCGCCTTGATCAGCTGATAAATACTCATCAAGACATTCGGTACGCCACGGTGCGCCAAATAGTATTGGGAAATGCCATTGGCCAGATTGGCAACAGCGTGGATGTATGCGTCATTACCATCACTTGCATTGAGGATCTTGGCATTTTCTTCAATCATGGCCGTCAGACTCGGATCTTTTTTCACATCAAGATCCATATACGCCTGATCCAACGCCTGAAAGAGCTTCTTTTCTTTAGTATTCATAGAACTTATCCTCCTTAATCACACTTAATCAGTCTGCCTAATTTCAAGCAATGCCCAGCATGTTGACCGCCAGCGACAACAAGCTTGATATGCCATGCGCTTTCAACTGACTAAGACAAACTAATATTATCCCGCCGCCCATAACCTAGGTATAACCGCGACAACTCTGTAAAAAATGGAACGATTTTAGGCGACAGCCGCGTCTTGAAAGAAATTTGTGATAGTTGGCTCTTGAGTTGAGCCGCCACAGCCTCATCGTATTTCCCGGAATTCAATTCATTATGTGCCATCAAGAGTACCTGGTGCTCCGCCGTCGACAGTTCCTGATCAGCAATCAGTTGATCCATTAACGCCCATAGTTGACTCTTTTTGCTCAACACAGATCACTCCAATCTAATTTCTCCTGAATCAATAGTACCTACCCTACGCTTCCTCCGTATTCACTGCAAAAGGTGATAATTATTATTATGATTCCTCACTGAGCACGATGCCTTCTGCATACTGATTGTGGGTACAAAAAGACAGATTAATCGGCTCCTGACCAGAAGTCGCCAATTAATCTGTCTGAATTACCACTCAAATCATATCGAAACCGTGCATCATCATTCAAGGAAAAAAGTTCAACACGAAATCGACAATGCCTAGGGCCAAATTATGGAAAAAGTTGGCCGCCTTCTCCTTGCCTGATAGTCCTCGCCGCGAATCTTTACGTAATTCAATCAGCGCCGATGCCAAGTTAAAAAGCAAAACGACACCCAAAATAATCAAAAACGGTGTTAAATACTTGAAAAACAATTCTTTGTTGTTGGTCTCGTACATGTGTTTTCGCCCCCGGTGGTTATCTGTAGTGCGGTCTTCAATCAATCACGGCGGTAGTCAAAACAGGCTATCGATCCAGTCCGCGTCGTTTGGTATCGCTAATATTTCCATTTTATAATATGATGACTATTACCAACAGAACTAATCACTATTCTTATCGGCACAAAAAAGCGCAGTGTCGTGGGCCGCTCTGACAGAACAGCCCACAATACTGCGTTTCAACATACATACGAAGTTTTAACCTTTAAACGTCTCATCAATCAATTGATACTCATCCGCACTCAACCGCAAATCCAACGCCTTAGCATTCTCCACGACCTGCTCCGGCTTGCGCGCGCCCGGAATCACGACGCTGATATTCGGGTTAGCCATGTACCACGCCAAGAAGACATCGGCGACAGAGACATTGTGCCGGTCGGCAATCGGCCGGATCTTCTCCACTGCGGCGACATTCTGGTAGAAGCGGTCGCCGCTGAAGTTCGCGGAATCATGGTCGTATTGCCAGTCACCTTCGCCAAAGGCCTTGGCGTCTTTATACTTGCCGGTTAACAAGCCCAGCGCCAGCGGTTCATACGGGACAAAGGAAATATCATTGGCTTTCAAGTAAGCAAAATCACCCTGTTCCGCGTCGCGGTGGATCAGGCTGTACTTGCCTTCGACAATATCCACGTAGTTATCCTGGTTAGCCTCCTTGATCTGGTCCAGGGAGAAATTAGACACCCCGATGGCCCGGATCTTGCCGGCTTCCTTAGCTTTTTCCAACGCTCCAACGGCTTCGTACTTCGGGGTATCTTTGTCTGGAAAATGGATGTAGAAAACATCAATGTAATCAGTCCGTAACCGCAGCAGCGCATCATCCACTGCCTTCGTCAAAAACTGGGGCTGATTATTCGGTTTCAACTCTTGGTGCGGGTCCTGGGCGGCCTTCGTCGCCAGCACGATCTGGTGGCGGTCATAGTCCTTGATCACGTTGCCGATGATCTCTTCGGACCGGCCCAGCCCGTACATAAAGGCCGTATCCAGCATTTGAATGCCGTTATCCAGCGCCGCCCGGACGACTTCCGCCCCCTGTTCATCGATCAAATTCGGGAACAAGTTGTGGCCGCCGACCTTATTGGTGCCTAAGCCTAGCGGTGTGGACACAACGTCACTCTTGCCAATCTTCACTGTTTTTGCCATATGTAATCACCTCACCGTTCATTATCCTCGCCTTGTCAAACGCAAAAAAAAGAGGCCGCAGCCCCTTTTCTCAAATCAATCGATTACTTGCTCAGCTTGCTGGCGGCCGCTTCGTCCACAATGATCGTGACATTGTTGTGGTTTTGCAGAGCGCTGGCCGGTACATGATTGGTGACGGGGCCCTCAACCATCTTCTGGATAGCATCGGCCTTGTTTTCACCGTACGCCATTAACAGAATGTGCTTGGCTGTCATGATGGAGCCGATCCCCATGGAATAGGCAAAGCGCGGTACGTCCTCTTCGTTTTCGAAGAACCGGGCGTTGGCATCAATCGTGGATTGCGTCAGCGGCACCTTGTGCGTCTTGCCGGTCAGCGGAGAGCCGGGTTCGTTGAAGCCGATGTGGCCGTTACGACCGATCCCCAGAATCTGCAAATCAATGGGGTTGGCGGCAATGATGTCGTCATAGCGTTGTGTTTCTGCATCTGCATCCGTCGCCAAGCCGTCCGGCACATAGCTGGTCGCAAACGGCTTCTTATTAAATAGGTGCTGTTGCATGAAGTAGTGATAAGATTGCGGATTATCCGGGGCCAAGCCAACGTATTCATCCAAGTTGATGGAAGTCTTATCCGAGAAATCCAAATCCGAAGCAGTCAATGCCTCGTATAGCGTGATCGGTGTGGAGCCCGTGGCTAAGCCAAAGACCTTGGCGTTGTCCGCCAATGCTTCCTTAAAGATGTTGAAGGCTTTTTGGCCGCCTTCTTGTGCGTCCTTCACCGTAATAATATTCATCAATAATGCCCCTTTTCAAAAAAATGTAGTCGTTTTAATCGCCCTTACTGGTCTAGTCCAATTTTAACACGTTCATCGACTGTGTCAATCAGTTGACCCGAAAACGGCTTCATTTTTTTAAAAAGATCTGCCAAAGCAGTCCGGCCAGCCAAATCAGAATTGCAAAAGAAGTTTACCAATTTCTGTCTATCTCTTGTACAATGTAGGGGAGACTATCGTCGTGTGCACGGGGGGCTAATCATAAGATTATTCAAAAGCAAGGACAAGACAGAACAATCGGCGCTGACCACACTGCTCAGCGTTAATAAACAAGAACCGGACCAGCCGGATCCAGCACAGCCGGAATCCGCCGCGGCGCCGGCGAGTGCAGCGCCGGAAACCGTCACGGCCGCCGCAACGGCGGCCGCACCGGCACCCGCGCCAACGCCCGCCGCTGATCTGCCGGCTGCCATTGATCGGCTGAAGGGCCAGCTCAAGGGGCTGGCGACGCAGTACCAAGGGTTGCGTCAGGAACTCCAGACCAAGATGTTTGCCCAACGGGACGTGATCAAACAGACCCTGCGAAAGGTCAGCGCCCGGGAAAAGCGGATCACCGTCCAGCTGGCGGATATTGCCCAGCAGCAAAAGGACCTGCAAGCCCAGGATGACGCGGATCTGCACAGTCAGCTCACGGACCTGGCCCAGGCCAAAGCCGCGCTGCAAAAGCAGATCACGAACCTGGAACAGCGGGTGACGACGCTGCAAAAGAGCGTTGACGACAATGATCAAGCGATCAAGGACAACGCCGCGGCCCAGCAGAAGAACCGGTCCGACAATGCCAAATTAGCGGCCGAGATCAAGGGCGAAGCCGATCTGGTGGCTGTCGTTCAAATCATTGAGAAAAATAAGGATGAGGTATTTGCGCTGCACACTCAGGCGGAGACCCTCACCAAAGAAGCCGCCCAGTTGCAAGAAAAGGGTACCCGGTTGCAGGATGAGCTGGCCAACACCCAGGACGGTTTGACTGCGGCGAACCGCAAGTCCACCGAAAACGACCAGCAGACCCGCCAGATCGAGCAAAAGCTGGACCAAGCCAAGCGCGACCGGCACGCCCAATTGAATACCCTCCAGACCCAGGAAAAAGCGGCCAAGCAGCAGCATCAAACGATCGTGGCTCAGTTTGAGGCGCGTCAACGGGATCTCGCCGCGATTCAAGACGATATTCAGCATATTTTTAACACAGACCACTTGATCCGGCTCTTCCAGCTCCACGACAACCACCAATACGGCGTCCTGGCCTCTGATTTCGGTGCTGCCCAGGAACAGGACATGGTGGCAATTTTCCAATACCTGGAAGCGCACCTGAAGCATCCGGCCATTTTGATCAGCTACGGCTATGACCCCGACTTAGCCGACCACATTCAAACTTGGGCCGCCAAGCACGACCTGCACACCCCGACGGTCTACAATCTCTTCACCGAATTGCAAAAGAGTGCCCCGAATACCGCCCAGCAAATGACCATTCCGGACAATGACCACTGGCGCTCCGTCTGGTCTGACGACCGCCGTACCCGGGATATTTACGATCATGACCAGCACTTGATGCACGTGACTTATCGGGACGCGGACCACATCAACCAGATCGACTATTACTCCGAAGAGCATCTGTCCAAACGCTCGGAATTCAACGAACACGGCCAGTTGTCCCGCACCACCACTTTTGCCAAGGATGGTACCATGCAGCAGGTGGACTACTACCGGATCGAAGGCACCCTGGTCCTTTCCTTCCATTATGTGGATGAAAAAGTCGACAATATTCAAATGTTCGATACCAACGGCTTACTGTATACCGTCTTCAACAGTACCCACGATCTGGCCTACTGGTGGCTGGCGGCCTTCTGGAAGCAACATCCGGAATTGTTCGTCATCGGTGATCCCAGCGATCCGATCTTTACTCGGCTGGCCGCTGATTACGCCGACCAGGAACTGCCCTACTTCAGCCAAATCACGACCAAGCCGGCGCCGGTGAAAAGGCGCTGCAAGACACCCCGTGGACCCAATTATTGGTCGCCACCATGGCGGATCAGCAGGCCTTGGGTAAGATCACCAACCGGGACCTGTCGGTGGATTATATTGCCACTGGCGCGGCGGATACTTTGCCGGAGGCGCTGACCCTGGCCGCACCGGCCCAAACTAAGGCCGCCGCCCAAGCGAACGAATGAGTTTGCTGGTGATCGTTTTTACCATTTTCTGGAGCATCGCCATTGCTGGGATGCTCATGAACGTGGTGCTGCTCGCCCTGCGGGTGCCCCCGCGGCCCCAAGGTCCGGCAGCGGCCCGGCCCCAGGATATTTTCTTACTGATGCCCATGCACGATGAAGAGGCCATTGTTCAGGCCGCGGTGGAACGCTTCACCCGCCTGCAATGGCCCTTGGCATACGGTCGGCTGCACCTGGTGGTGGTGGAAGACGGCAGCGCGGACAGCACCAACGACTTGCTGACGCAGGCGGCCAAGCGTCATCCCAATATCCACGTCCTGTACCGCCGGCCGGATGTCGGCGGCCGGGGCAAGGGCCGCGCGCTGAACACCGCATTGGCCTACATCCGCCATCATGCACCCCACGATCCGGCCCGCACTGTGGTCGGCGTTTTGGACGCCGATGGCGAGATCAGCGCCGCCGACTTGCAGCAAGTGGCCGACTATTTTGCTGGCGATCCGGCCATCGCCATGGTTCAAACCGGCGTCGCGGTGCTGGGCACAGACCACTGGCTGGCCCGGGTCCAGGATTTTGAGTTTTCCGTGCTCAATGCCCTGACCCAGAATCTGCGCAGTCATTTGGGCGATGTGGCCGGCAGCGGCAACGGCCAGTTCTTCCGGTTGACCGCCTTGGCCCGGATCCAGTGGGGCACGACCCTGCTGGAGGATTTTGAGATTTCGACCCGCCTGCTCCTCGCCGGTTACCCCACGGCCTATTTAATGACCGCCCGAGTGCGCCAAGAACCCACGCTCACCCTGCGCACTTACTTCCGCCAGCGGGTCCGCTGGGCTACCGGCGGCCTGCAAGTGGCGAAGCTGTTCAGCCGGGAGGTCTGGCACAGCCAGCAGCTGCGGCTCAGCAGCAAGTTAGAAATGCACTGGTTCATGGCCCTGCCCCTCACCGGGCTGCTGCTTCTGGCCGGCAGTCTGTTCACCGCCGGCTGGCAGCTGCTGGCCTGGTGGCAGACCGGCCGGCCGAACTGGGCCATCGTGGTGATTTTAGCGCTGATGCTGCTGGAATATCTTTTCTACATCGGCCTCTATGCCCGGATGACCCAGGGCGGCTGGCGGGCCGCCTGGGGTTTATTTTGGTCCCTGCCCGTCGCCGCGGCTCTGGCCCTGCCCATCACCATTCAGGCCCTCGGCCATTACCTGCGCCGGGATGACCACTGGATGAAGACCACCCACGGCGTCTTATAACCGTGAACTGAGCACTGAACGCGTTATTTTGGTAGAATGTAGGCATTCCCATTCCCGGTAGAAAGAAGACGATTGAATGACTGTATTCGATATGCTGAAAATGATTCAAATTGATCACCAGCCCCTGACCTCTCCCGTGGTCGTGATGACCGATCCCACGGGCAAACCCAACGCGGTCCTGACCGACCTGCTCCACGATGTCTTGAACAAAATGGAGCTGTTTGTCGATCTGGGCGACGCCCCTGATGCCGATGCAGTGATCGAGGACCTGCACAATTTCACCCCGTTGCGGGAGGACGTGCTGGACGAATACCGCAAGATCCTCACCCAACCGGTGAGCGGCTTGAATATTGCCCGGCGCAAGCAGTTAGTCGAGATCATCTATGACGAATTTGTCTGATTCGCGGGCAAAGAAAGGACGGTGTGCAGACCATGCATGACCATCATTTTGCCAGACGCTGGCTGGGCCGGCTGCTCCTCCTGACCGCCGCCCTGCTGCTGGTCGGCTTGGCCGCCCAAACAGCGGCCCCGGCCCGCGCGGCTGATGAGATCTACGTTGAAGATAACGCCGGTGTGTTGAGCACCAAAACCAAGGATTACATTAACGATATTTCAAATAACCAATTGAGCAAGCTCAAGGGCAAGCCGCAATATGCCGTCATCACGGAGAAACACATTCCCAGCGGCAGCGATATAGAGGAGCAAGGGGCTGAATTATTCCAGAAATGGGGCATCGGCCACAAGGGCTGGGACAACGGTCTGCTCTTCCTGATCGCCGTCGACGATCACAAGTACCACTTGGAAGTCGGCTACGGCCTGGAACCGGTGATCACCGACAGTATCAAAGAAGACATCATCACTAACGATGTCACCCAGGATCTGAAGAATCAGGACTACGACGCGGCGATCACCAAGATCAGCGAACGGCTAACCCGCAAGCTGCAATCCGCGACCTTGGACACACCGCTTCAAATCACCGAACGGCGCCAGCAGGATGCCGCTAAGAAACGCTTCTGGTCCACCTTTTGGCTGATTCTGGGCGCTCTGGCGGTCCTGTTGATCCTTTTGGGTATTCTGTGGTACATGGTCAAGGCCTGGCGTCGGCGCCGGCATTTCTTGGCCCTGACCAAGAACCGGTACAATAACGTCTTGGCCCCTTACTTCCATGGCGTAGATACCTGGCACGCGGTGAAGAGTGCGGGCTTGGACCCCCGGGCCGACGATGATGAAATGCTGGAATACGCGGATCAAAACGTTGTCTTGAATTATCTGAACATTGCCCGGCCCGGCCGCACCCCAGCGACCGGCCAACCGCTGGATTATGACGACATCATCAGCGATATGGATCTGGCTCCGCTGATTCCCCACTTCACCATGGCCAATTTGTTGACGGCGATGCAGGAACATCTCGCCCAGCGAGAACAGCAGCGGGCCAGCAACCAGCATATGATTGCCCAGGCAGTGAGCCAATACATGGGCGCCCACCCTGAGCTGCAAGTCTCGATCGCCGCGGTGGTTACCGCCGTCAGCGATGCAGTCGATTTGGATAAACCCAGCGACGTGGTCGCCCGGCGCCTCACCGCTGTCATCAAAGACCAAGCGGTGCGGCTGAACGTGCGCCAGCGGTTCCAGCAATTGGCCGAAGACCATCCTGAGAAGGTCCCGGATCGCGCCATTTTCCTGGATCATCTGAACGATTTATCCGGCAGTAATCTGGATCGGCTGAACCGGGCTAACGATATGGAGTTTTACGCCATTTTAGCCCTGTTAATGGCAGGAAATGATCACCACCATGACGATTCTGGTCCCTTTGGCGGTTTCTGGGGCGGCGGTTCCTCCGGCGGAGGCGGCGGCTCTAGTGACGGCGGCAGTTTCGGCGGGGGCTTCGGCGGCGGTTCCTCTGGGGGCGGCGGATTCTCCGGCGGCTGGTAGTCTTTCCCACATTGTCGCCAAAATTTGTAATTTGTGAGTGGGATTTTGAAGTTTAAAAACACGAATTACTTGTTACTATATAGTTGTTCCGAGGAGCAATTTATCCCAAATCCTCCCAAACCCCTAGCCTCGTGGTAGCCCCACTACTAATTTTGACTATATTTGGGTTTAATTGAAATTGAAAATGCCTATTTTACGCCGTTTTCAGAGTTTTCGTTTCTATTCACTTTAGTAGGTTTTAAAACTTTGGTGCACAAATTGTGCACAAAAATAGGCCCCAGGGATTGCTCCCCAGGGCCTGTTTGCTACAATTCGATGTTCACCTTGCTGGCATCAACGTACCCGCCAATGTTGACATAATTCCCGTCCTTGCTTACACCGACGACTTTCCAGCGGCTGCCTTTGGGCAGATACTGGATGCCTGCTTGATTAGGCTTGGGCTTAGCTTGCGTGTATGCGTCGTCAGCGGTTACTCGAACCACGGTGCCTGACCAGTCTCCAGCTGCGCCCTTGTTGATCTTTACTACCGCATCTGCCGGGTCGATCCAGCCGCCCACGTTAAGCCGACCCTTGTTGACGTCTTGGACGACCCAAGATGTGCCATAAGGCAGGCGTTTAAGCACCTTGCCAGTGTTGTCCCACAAGGCGGCCCCATTGGGATTAGTTATCCATGCCACGCCGTAGGCAGTGACTGGTGCCAAGCTAGTCAATTTGCTCAAATCCATATCGGTATCATCTCCTTGATCTGCTTCTTGCGCACCGGCATATCGATACGCATAAAAATAGGGATACCCGTCGGCGGCCCAGTATGCGTCATGATTGTTGACGCTGACACCATTGTGTGCGTAGTTGCAGTGGATAATGTTTTGGCCATCAATAAAGATGCCCGTGTGACCACCAGCACCTGCACTGTCGCCAATCTTTCCCCAGATAAACACGTCGCCGCGCTGGGCATCCCAGTCGCTGTTGTCTGCTGCCCGCTTCCAGCCGTTAGCTAACAGCCAATTATGCATGGATTCGGTGTTGAGCACCCAGCCAGCACTGGGCATACCGCCAGCCCGAAGTGCCGCGTAAACAGCGCCTGAGCAGTCAGCTGTGCCATCTGTGCCAACGCGACTGCCATCCATGCTGTAAGTGACCCCAGCCTTTTGCAGCTTGTACATGTAATTGATTGCGGCATCAATGCTGAACGACATTACCGTCAGCTCCATTCGTAGTGGTGTCCGCGGCAGAATCGTCTGGCAGAGTGTCCTTGACCAGCTGGCCCTGCTCATTGGCTTGCAGCGGTTCGGCCGGTACCGGATCAGGCACGGTATCCTTAGCTGGTTTACTATAAGTGAGTGCCTGAGCACTGTCGGAAACACCGGCTGTCGTAGGGTCCGTTACTACCCCAAGAATAGCCAGCACGGCGAATACTGCATTGATCACACCAGTCAGCTCTTTTCCGATGCTCGCAAAGTCCCAATTATAGCCAAACACCGCAGCGACCGATTGTGCGACCAATAAAATAGCTGGCACCAAGGCCAGCCAAAACTTCACGCTCAAAAAACGTACTTTCCAATTAATCTTCATTGTGATTGTCGTCTCCTTTGATTCCTGCATGGTCTTCCAGACGGGTAATTCGTTCCGAGTGGCTGCCGAGTTCTTTGTCATGTTCCTTAATACGCCCATTGATCGACGCAAGTGTTTGTTCGTGGATCTTAAGCTGTTGCCCAATCTGCCCACTCAGCCGTTGGATGTCAGCTCGCAATGGATCAAGTGCAATCTTTTTAAACAGCCAGCTACCGGCACTCACCAGCACCCCAAGGGCAGTCAGTGTTTCAGCCCATTCAGCAATGGACAGACCTAAAATAATGTGCATTATCTGCCTCCAATCTATGCTGCCGGTGCCACATAATCCTCACCTGTGGCTTGCTTGTACTGATCAGCGGTAATTTCACCCGCTTGCACGAAAAGCTGCATCGTTGGCTTATCGTAATACCCCATCTTGTAATACATCAACACAAATCTGTCCATGTTTATGCCTCCTTAGTAGTAGTGTTTGCTGTAGTGTTTGCTGTCGGATTAGTTAGGGTAGCAACTTGCTTCTGTAACCCTGCCAGTGTGGTTTTGATCGTTGTGAACTGGACCACGAGCAGTGCAGCGTTTGCTTGGAGGGCTGTAATGGCCGCGGTGTTCGGGTCAATTTGAGAATCGATCCATTCGCCCGTCTGCCAGTCATATTTTGCAATTTTTCCTTGCAATTCGGCTGGGATCGGGTCAGTCGTCTTTGGATATTCTATTGGTACGTACTGGGGGACATAATAAACATAATAAAAGTTGCCGTCCTGCTGCTGAACCGGATAGGTCATAAAGACCTGTTTGTAAGTGTCTGTTTCTACCAAAATAAATCAATCCTTTCTAATTATCAGTAAGCTACTATTTCTGTTATGGCACCGTGGAAATACTCTCCACCACCAATGGTTATTTTCTGGTCTTCAAAATCAAGATACTGGTCAAACATAAACATGCTTGACCCATCCCCAGCGCATGCTTGAACACGTATAGTGTTTCCAAGTGCTGTTTTTTTGATAAGGTAATTGGGCGAATAAGTTCCCTTGGGCTGAGGGTATACCAAGTACCCGTCAGGAGAGCCAAAAGCCCAATTCATTTCATAGGCTGACAAATTTGTAGAATAATAAATTTTTATTCCATTTAACGTGTTTGATAATTTGTCAGATAACGTAATAGTTGAGGGGAACGAATTGATTTGTCCGCTCCAAAGCACTGTTCCCGGAGATATGCCAGCACGATACACACATTTGCCGCCATACCAAGCACTGGCAATCTTTTTACCGCCAAAATAAAGTGACTGTAACTTTTTACCACCATAATAAATTGGCATTATTTAGCTCGCCTCCGGAACAAGATACAGTACTGTGGGATTGGTCTTGCTGTCAGTGGTAGCCGTTGTCTCATCAGCCACCGGGACTACCTTAGCATCCACACATGCTTGGACCTGTGTCGCAGTTTGATATTTTTTGTCGGCGTCGGCAGTCTTGAGATATGGCGTTAAATCTGGTGTCGTGCCGTCCTTACCAGGCGCACCAGGGGCTCCATCCTTGCCAGCTGGGCCTTTAAGTGATGCCAAATAATCCGATTCAGATCCTGTGTGGCCGGCGTCCAGCCATACTTGATAGGCTGATCGGCCATCATCGCCCTTTGGCCCCTGCAGCTCACCACCATCGGTCCAAACGTCTTTTTCCCAGATGTACAGGTGGCCGGCTACTAGGTAGGTATCTCCGACTGTGTTACCAGTGGCCGGCAGCTTATCGACAGAATCAGCTGTGCCCTTGAGCTGAATACCAGTACCAGTATCACCTTTGCTTCCTTTGATATTGCCACGCAACACCCACTTACCATTTACCGCTTGATACAAACTGTCGTTGCTGTCGATGACTAATGCGCCGTCTGGTTCCGTAGTTATATCACCAGCGGTGACTGTTGTATCAGAGATAGTAATGCTTAACCCATCCTTGCCATCCTTACCTGGTGCGCCTTTGTACTTTGGGTCATTGGGAATGTCATTAGCCAATGCTTGTGCTGCTTGTGCTGCTTGATTTGCATTACTAGCCGCGGTGTTGGCACCCGAAACTGCATTGTCTAATGTTTGCTGAGCGCTATTGACGATTCCTTGCAACTGAGCCTTAAGGCCAGACAATCCGCTGATGTAGTCGCTGTTGTCGATCATGCCAGGAATGTCTTGTTCAACTTTGATAACGATATTTTGGGTGCTGTCAATCAGCGTCCCACCTGTGTTGTACAACTCAAACCAGCCAATCCCGTCTGCGGCAAAGACTTGGCTATGAACTGGGTATGTGATGACACCAGTTTTCGGGTCAGTCGAAACGGTCACATTGTCATCAGATACCGATTTCCCACCGGCTTTAGCATCTTTGAACCGAACTGATAAGCCAGTCAGATTGTAAGGTGTGCCGTCATAGTCCAGCAGCTGAGCAGTTAAACTCAGACCACGCTCACTTTGCCGCAGGTGCAGCGTCTGCTGGCTGTTCGTTCGCTTGTCCATTGTCAGTGTCAGGTTTGGCAGCGTCATTCACATTACCTTCTTTCTGCTTGAGCTGATCCTTCAGAATCTGGTTGGCCTGGCTCAGCTCATCTACCTTCTGCTGAAGTATACCGATCTGTGCCGCCATGCCAGCCATGTGATCAGATAAAACTCGTGTTGCATAGCTCATCGTATTATCTACTTGCATTTTATGCTCCTTATAATGTATGTGACCCGTGTCCGTCATGAATGGCAATTGTGTCGCCGTCGCCGGCATAAAGATAACAGCCGTTGCTGAATGAAATGTATGAACTACCGCCTGCATCCAAAGAGATGCCATTAGAAAAGTCAGCTAAAGCGTGGAAATTTGTTGTACTCTCAAATGAAACAGAACCATGAAAATCGGAGTAGGTGCCGCTGCCGATATTGATACCAGAATCAGTAGACAACCCCCAATCGCCTGAAATGACGGTCGTACCACCAGCAGATGTAGCCGAAAAGTAGTTCAGTGCCTTGACTACACCACCATCAATTTCTGCGCCGTGAATTGCAGTACCTGTCAATTCATTCCCCGCAATTTCACTAGCAATGATTTTGCCGTCCGAACTCACTACGGTTGTCGGGTTGCCGGACCCGTTATAATAAACCAGTCCACCTGCACCTAAACTACCAACTTGGGTACCCGACCCGTTGAAGAAACTGACCTCGTTATTGTCATAGTGAACAATACTGGCTAACTTGTTGGCCTGCTCCACCTCGCCGCCCACGGTGCTCTTGAAGTCATTGATCGCTTGGTCAATTGTTTGTTTGAACTGATTTTCCCATTCTGTCTGCTGTTGTGCATTGGCAGCATCACCAGCCTTAAATGCTGCATTAGTGTCATCGACTGCCTTTTTCCAAGCCAAGTCCATGTCATCCACAGCATCACTGTTTTTCTGAGCCGCCGTGCTAGCCTTGTCTTCTGCCTTCTTGACCCAAGCTTGCAGGTCATCTGTCGTTGTCAGCGGCCGATTGCCAATGGTTACTTGGGTGTTCTGCTGCAGCAGTGTGTCATAAATAACATCAGTGACTTCGGCCTTGATGTTCAGATTGATCTCCGGCAGGAACACTGTGACAACGTCATAACACCGGACGCTTGCCAGATTTTGGTAATGGCCTTGTAGCTCATCATAATCGATAGTCAGCGTGATTTTTGGTTGGCCGATGTTGTTGTCCCGGATGTAAGCCTGAGTGATTGACCGCAGGTCGTCCACATTGTCGATGTTGTAACTGCTCGCGTCGAAATTGACGATGCGCTGATGCTCGTATTGTTGACCATCTGGCATCGGTACGGCAATATATTTTTCTGGCAGGGTTACCGTGACTTCGGTGGCTTCTGCAGTCATGTCATCAGCGGAACCGCTGGGATCAACATCGGTGTTGTTGCCAAACGTCAGATAATCCGCCTGAATCCATTCGTTCGTGCCGATGTTATACCAGGTGGCCCCGCCACCACTACCTTGGCCATAGATTGTAACCTGATTGCCTGTAGTGTACTGCTTGACGCGAGTATTCCACGTGCCTGGCGAATTGTAACTCCAAACTGTGTCGGACGTGTCGCTGCTTGTGTCACTGCTGCTGCTGTCGCCACCTACTGGCTTTGGTTCCACAGCATTAGCCGCCGAAAAATCCATGTATTGACCATCGATCCATTGGCTGCCGCCAAGGTCGTACCATGTGCTGCTGCCGCCACTAGACGCTTCACCATAAATTTGCCAGCGAGTGCCAGAACTGATCATGCGGGTGATCGAGCCATTGAAACTGGGGCGGTTCCATAATGCAATCTTGCCCTTGTCCACCTTAGTGGTGCCAATTCCACGTACTTTCTGGTAGGCATAGTCTTTTGCTTTACTAAGTGCAACATATTGAGCACTGACCCATTGATTACCACCCAGGTTGTACCAAGTTTTGCCTGATTCGTCAGTGGCTTTGCTATATGCGTTGTAAGCCGATCCATTAGCCATAAACTTACCGGTCGTATGACGATGAGCCCATGGACTGTCCCAAATTGCTACCTTGCCAGGGCCTACGAAATTGATGGTAATTACACCATTGTATTTTGAAATGACACCGGGTTTGTCGGCCAGACCAGAAGCAATCGTGCCCTTGCCCGTTGCTTTGTTACCTACGGTGGATGGAAACTGTCCTGTTTGGCCTTTATCAAATGACAGATAGTTGCCATCGACCCACTGCTTACCGCCCAGGTTGTACCAAGTGTGGTCATTGACTGTACCAGATTCGGCATAGCTATAAATCTTGAACCGTGAGCCATTGGTCAGCATCTTGCCAGTCGCTGCTTGCCCTTTGAATGGAGTGTCGAACACGGGCAATCCGCCTGTGCCGGCATACTGGATCATTGCCGTACCATCCAGTGCAATGACATTACTGTCGTCACCAGTGCTGGTCTGGCCAGGCGTATATTTACTGATTGGCCGCACAGCAGTATAAACACCTTCGATCGTGTCTGTGTTCTGTAATGACTTCAGATGCTTGCCATATTTGATAACAATGCCTGTATCTCGTCCAACATGATGCTCAAACGTCCAGGTGTAGTTATCAAACCACCATTCTGCGTCATACAAACTTGTGAAAGATGGGCTGTTATTGTCACGCCCGAAGATAATGCTGCTCAGCTGGTCAACTTGGGTAGCGTCCCAGTTCACGATGGCCACATCAGTAATGCTGCTGTTGATTGTTACATCAGTTGGCTCAGCTAATTTTGATGCAACCATGTCCCACACTTGGCTTGGACTAGCATTGGCCGTGCTCACATCGGCGGTCAGCACGTTCCCGGACAAATCGCTCGCCACATGAGTAGCAATAATAGTCATTTCACGCTGATTGTCTGACCAATCGCTTTCGACTGAGTTGATACGGAACATCTGCTTATGCCAGCCATCGCCCCCATCTGCCAGCAAAATCCTATCTTTCAACAGACGGTCAGCATTAGACTGTGTATATTCACAAATAAGTGTCATTTGTGGGAATTGGTCATACACTGATTCCACTTGGCAGCTGATCACATGATCTACATGTCCCAGTCCTAGGGTGGATTGGTCGTCTGCGCTGTGCTCATAAACCAGTGGAATTTTTACAGCAGTGTCCGCCATCTTGGCATCACCTCCAATGTAATATTTGTAAGCGTTCCAAACGTGTTCTTGCCAGTATCAATAACTGGAAATGCATAGTTGTCGAACTGTACCATGCTCGGCTGATAATTGTTAGCTGCGTCGTAAACTTCTTCAGTGTCTGAATCAACATACAGGTTGCCATTGAGCCCCAGAAAATTATATGTGACGCCGTTCAACACAAAGCTGCCGTTACCAGTACCCTTAACATGCCATAGTGGCAACGCACTATACAGCCGTGGGTTGTTAATGGTCTGCCCACCGCTCACTGCCTGATATTTATCACTGCCAGTCTCATAGGCATAAGGCAAACAGCTAAATGTCACGGTGAAAGAGATAGTCATCCCGGTTATAGAGAACGGTGTCAAAGCACTGGGCACAGCTTCCCAGTAGTAATCTGGATAACCGTCGAATGCCAGCCGCTGATACTGGCTTAAATCAACGCCAGCAAACAGCCAGCTCTCAACAGCTCGATGCAACGGGGCAATATCGGACTGCTGCACTGGACGATAGGTAGTAAAATTGAAGACTTGGGGCACATTATCAAACCGGTTGTTGGCCTGAATAACTGCCGCTGACTGGCCGCCAATCTGTGTGAGCGTCGATGAGAATAGCCCACCAGCCAATTGACTGCTGTCATAGGTAATTGCTAGACCAAGATCAGCACTGTTTTGCCCATTCCATGTGATGCCGCCAATAGCTGTCGTCAAATGATCACCCCTCCTCTTAATTTCTGATTAGTTAGTTGCTGCTGCATTTTCGGCGCTAACATCTTGGCTAATTGATCGGCAAATCTGTTGCTGCTCATTCCTGACGTGCTATCGCTCTGACCACTCTCGACGGCCAAAGTAAGTAGGCTGATAATAGCATCCAGCTTACTGCCCACATCGCTGTCTGACTGGGCGTTGTTGCTTGAAGAAGCACCCAAATTCTGATTAATATTGCTCACAGCTTGACCAAGTAATTGCCAAGCTCTAGATGCTTTAGCTGCACCTAGCGGCAATACTGTTTCAGGACCATCTTCGCCGATAATGGCTGAAAGTGGCCGATTTACTGTTGCACCATTTGCCAAGAAGTTGATCTGTTCACCAGTACCAATACGGTCCCATGCTCCACTGTGCATGTATGCATTGATAGTCGCCATGATCTGGTCTTCACCGTTGAGAATATTAGTGTGACCAGGAACGGCATAGGCCATGAACGTTGACGGAATGAATTGCAACAGTCCTTCTGCGGGGTTGCCATTCAAACTGTTCACGTCCACAATTTGCTGACGAATTGAAGCATTGCCACCAGATTCCCGGGCGATTTCACGCACGAATGCCGCGGCTTCGCTTGCAATGCCACTTGGTGGATTAGCGCCCATCTGCTTCATTAGCCGCTCAACAACAGGTAACCATGCTTGGGCTTGTTTTGGCTGACCAGCAACACTGCTTGCTTCCATTGACTTTTGAACAGTTTCCAGATGCTTCTTGATCCAGTCAGCAATGCCGTTATAAGCGTGTTTGAATATGCCTTCGCCGAGCTGCCCAAATGCTTTAACGGGTGCCGAGTTAACCAGACTGCTAATTGCCTTCTCAATCAGTGCTGTAACGTGCTTGATTGGATGTGCAATCCAGTCAGTGATTGCAGTGACTTTATCTCCTATCCATTTGCCCACATCGCCGGCCTTATCTGCAACCCATGAGCTGGCATTCTTCACGCCGTCCCACACACTGCCGATGATGCCGCCTTGTGCAAAGCCGGGAATGCCATACATATCTGCAATGGCTTTACTTTCTTTGCCATTGTAAACACGGTCGCCAGTTTCCAGAGGTAAAATGGCATTCTTCTTGTCCGTATAAAGCCATTGACCGGTTCGCTTCTTGTGGATCAATTCTTTATAGTGTTCACTGCCATCATCATTGACCATAGCCAGCTGTGTGCCATCTTTACCAACTTCTCCGCCTTGGGCAAAGTGTACGTATGATGGCAGATCGACTTTATTGACCCCAAAGAAGCCTAAAACGTCATTGACTGCCGACAAGCCAGCACGAATAACTCTGACAACAAAATTAATGCCGCTTTCCGCTGCCTTTTTAATGCCGTCCCAGATGCCACCGAAGAATGATCCTACATCACCCCAGACGTCTTTCCACACACTTTTGATTGCGTTAATGACACTACCAATTGTGCTTGAAATGCCGTGAATGATTGGGCTGTAGAATCTTACCATGCCGTTCCATGTGTCACCAAAGAATTTAGAAATGGCGCCCCACACGGTGTCCCACGTCTTCTTGATGGCATTAACCACATTGCTTATTGTGCTTGAAATGCCATTGATGATCGGCGTAAAGAACTTAACCATGTCATTCCAAATACTGCTGAAGAATTTAGAGATAGCGTTCCATGAATCGGTCCACACCTTATTGACAGCTGACAAGAACGAACTAATGCCCTTGCTGACCGTGTTAAAAGCCGTCGTGCCAACCTTAACAATTGTGTTCCAAATGCCAGTGAAGAACTTGGCAACGAACTGCCAATACTTGTTCCACACGTTGGACACATCTTTTGCCGTGCCAGTGATGAATTTTCCGATTCCGTTCAAAATAGGCTTAATGAATTTAGCAATGCCATTCCATACCGTCATGAATGGCTTTTCAATTTTTTGCCAGGCTTTGACTGCCAAGCCAACGATTAGCGCAATCGGAATCACAATTGCCAATTTCAGTACATTCAATCCAGCCTTGGTGGCTTTCACCACACCATTCCAAACAGCAGACATGCCCTTGGTGATTGGCGTCCAGATCTTGTTCCAAGTTAAAGCAATTGATTTACCCCAGCTGCTCATCGTCTTCAAGAAGCTGTTCCAGCCCTTACCGACTGACTTCATAGCATTGTTGAAATTTTTGGGCAGTTGGCCAAACCATTTACCAATTCCTTTGGCCATGTTCTGAACAGACTTGACGATGCCATCGACGAAGGCTTTGAACTTGGCGTTGTGCTTGTACAAATTAACCAATGCCACGCCCACAGCAATGATGACTGTGGCAAGCGCAATCCAGGGTGAGGCTTTTACTACTAGATTTAATGCTTTTTGAGAAACCGCCATGATGTCGGCACGCTTGGCATAAATATCCACGGCTGTACTGAGTCCGGTAATTGCCACCTTGCCAATTTTCATTGCTGCCCACATCGCGAGCATTACCTTAGCTGTTGTCTGAATGCCACTCTTGTTCTTGGCGATATTGCCTAATGCTGTGTTAGCGTTCTTCAATGGATCAGCTGCCTTGCCTGCACCACTGCCCATCAGTCCAAAACTCTTGGCTATGCTCGAAACAACACCAGCAATTGTGTGCCACACGGTCCCTGCAAAAATCTTCACAATGGTACCTAAGCTGGTGATGATTCCGCCAACGTCCTTTTGGTGCTTTGCTACATAGTCCAACATGTTGGCTGCTTGCTTAGCTGCACCGGCGATGGCTGTACCTAATGATGAAAACAGTTTGGTGACAGCGCTCGACTGCAGGACATTAACGATGCTGCTAATTCCCGTCGATTGTACAGATACCAATGGCTTGGCAAGTGTGGCTTCGACACCTTGCCATGCACCCTTTAATCTTTGCGTAGCACCCTCGGCAGTATTTCCAAAGTCATTAAAAGTAGACTTGCTGTCTTTGCTGATTTTTACGATCAAATCCTGCAGTTTCTTACTGCTGATTTGACCGCCTGCTACCATGGAGTTAAAGGCCGTTTCAGATACGCCACTGGCCTTAGCCAACGCACTTCCAAGACCAGGCGCAGCATTTTCCATTCGGGTCAGTACGCCAGTAGTGAGTTTGCCACTATTCATTGCGCGCTGCATTGATTTAGCAAATGCGCTTGCTCCATCACCAGAAAGCCGTAGCTTGTCTGCAAGAGTAGCTACGCCGGTAGTCAGATCTTGTGTTTTTTGAACACTACCAGTCATGCCATAGAATCTTTTTTGCAGAGTAGCTACTTGGTCAGCAGACAGGTTAGTTTCAGACTTCAGTTGCCGCATTTGTGCGACCAACTGATTAGCTCCCTTGTCACTAACACCTAAGGTTTCCCATACTCGTGTTGCTTGTTCTCCGGCTTCTGCCAATTGTAGACCTTGGCTAATCGTTGATTTAATGGTGCCCGAAAATTGTGTCCAACCATTGCTTATTGCCTGGCCAATAGCCGTAGCACCAACCATTTTCTTGAAACTAAAAGTGGCTTTGTCTGTTTCTTTTTTTGTGCCAGTAATATGGGTTTTGATTTTATCCCATACAGACGGATTAGCCTTGTCCATTTCAGCTTGCAAGCCGGTCATTGATGACTTGGCTTTGGCTAAACTGGTAGCAGTTTCATCAACACGCGTCTTTTGCGTACGCCACGCGTCTGAATCCTTGCCACTAGCACTGGCAATTTTATCCAACTCAGCTGATTGTTTGGACAACTGCTCATTCAGATTGGCAACGGATGACTTATAGCCATCCATTTGGGCCTTGTTGGCTTCTTGCTGTTTGCCCTCAGCTTGTAATCGAGTGACATAGGCTTGATTAGCACGGGCGGCCGCTGTGTACTCACTCTGTAAACCAGCCAAGCCGGACTTCTGATAATCCATGGCTTGCTTGGCACGATCTTGCTGGGCTTGCATGCTGGCCAGCTGCTTAGTGGCACCATCGATTTGTTGCTGATACTTCAAGAATTGCTGGGCAGTTTCAGTAGTGTTACCCTTTAGCTCGCTTTGCTTAGATTTTAAAGCGTCAATCTTAGACTGCTGTGCTTCAATAGACTTACCCAAGCCTTCGTATTTAACCTGCGCTGCACCTACGGCATCCCCAGCGGACTTCATTTCGGCTTCTTGGGTCTTCCATGCTGATTGAGATGACCGAACTAGACTGGTCAGATTCTTAACCGATTCGGATGCTTTGACCAGGTCCAGGGCAATTGATGTGGACATTGTCGCATTAATTTGTTGTGCCATTTTTTATCACCCTTTCTCTTGGTATTGTTTCCACATCTTGCCCGGATCAACCGGGCGATCCTTCTCGTCGCGTGCCGCCATCATATTGCACATCTCGTAATAATCGGCATCATCAAAATCTTGCATCGACCAGTGGAAGTAAATTACGGCTTGCTTTTTCATTAGTAAAAAGTCTTCCCGCTGGTTTTTCAGATGGAATACCCGTTCTGGTGGGCTAATCCTTGTTGCTTTTGTCCGCGGCCTGCTCTTTCTTGTTAGCCAAATCGATGTCTTCGTCGCTCATGCCCATCATGCGTTCAAAAGTGTAATTAACTGCCTCAACTGTTTGCTTGAAGTCCATTTCATCCAACTTGTTCTGTTCCTGATTGTTAAGCTCCAAAACAGTAGTCAGGAAGTCAATTGAATCGTGCAGCAGGTCTCGCTGCATCTTAATGATCTCAATTGGTTCTTTGTCTTGAATGTCATCTGCCTGAGCCATGAGCAGTTGCAGATCATACATCTTCTCCATGTTCCGATTGGTCGTCTTTACATTGTGTTCCCGGTTGCTAATTACCGTTACTTTAATTTTCATACGTGTACCATCCTTTTATTTTTTGTAGCCGGATTTAAAATTGAAGTGCAACACCGATTGAGTTAGACCAATCGACCGGGTTGATTTAACAAAATAGGCCATGAAGACCTATCCTTGAAGCGACTAAACTACCAAGAAAGGTGACCTTCATGACCCACAATCAGTCTAACAGTCTCGGCTCGTACACTCAACTCACAGAGGGCGAGCGCGGAATAATTGATGCGCTTTGGCACTCCCATGAATATTCCATTCGCGATATTGCACACATCATCCATCATTCCCCTAGTACGGTAAGCCGTGAGCTTAAGCGCGGCCGAGTCCAGCAACGGGATTCGAATTATCATTACTACAAGGATTACTTCTTTGATGCTGCCCAACGACAACACGAAGAACGACAGACCCATTCCCACGCCAAGAGCATGTTGGAGAAGTGTACCTACTTCTTTAACTGGCTGACCGCTCAGATCAAGAAGCATGCGTATCGTGAACAAAGTATTGATGGGTACGTGCATCAGTTCCAGCAACTCTGGCCTAATCGTTCGTGCCCCTCAACGCCGACCGTGTATCGCTACATTGATGCCGGACTGTTGTCAGTGACCAACATGGATCTGCCTGAGAAGTTGCGGCGTCGCGAGAAAAGGCCAGGCCGTAGTCATGCGCGTAAGAATAAACGCATCGCTGGAACGTCCATCGACAAGCGGCCCAAACAAATCAATAACCGCTGGTTTGTTGGTGACTGGGAAGGCGACCTGGTGAAGGGGAAGCGTTCTGCCGACCAACCAGCATTACTCACCCTGACAGAACGTGTCACACGTTATGAGCTGATCTACAAGATCCCAAACTATCACGCCCGGACTTGCTTAGAGGCCATGCAATACGTTCTGAACACACATGATCCTTATCTATTCCACTCCATCACCTTCGACAACGGTTCTGAGTTCGCCCTCTTGGACCAACTCAGAGGAACAAAGATCTACTACTGCCATCCCTATACACCCAGTGAACGTGGCAGTAACGAGAATGCCAACGGCTTGATTCGAGAATTCATTCCAAAGGGTCAATCACTATGGGAAGTCTCTAAGGAGAAGATTCGTAAGAGCCAAGATGTCTTAAACCACCGGTTAAGGAAGTGCCTTGGATACCGCAGCGCAATCGCGGCGCTCCAGGCCTCCCCCCTGGGCCTGGAGGAATCCCTGCCCACTACCTAAACCAATTCACACTAAACCAATTCACATGGATGAGTCTTCACTGTTGCACTTAATTTGACAATTCGGGGTTATTTTTTGTATTAAAAAAGCCGGCCCAAGGACTTGCACCATTGGCGTGGCTGCTGCCAGCTGTTCAGCTAATGTTGGGACTGCTGTTCTGTCGTTCGAGCTCTATAGTTACTCATATGCTCATTCTTAATTGCATCAGAACCGGATTCTCAGCACTAACTAAATGTTAGTGAGTTGTTGTGCCAGAGCCTGTGCCAGAAGCTGACCCACCAGCTGGTGACGTTGGCAATACATATCCGCCGAACACTTCACTGTACATATGTGCCTTATCAAAAGCTGAATCCAAATCGCTGTACAACTTGTAAGCAGCTCCACCGAAAGCATCAGTCGTCAAGGCCGTATAAGTCAAGGTGTCGTCAACATCTTGCTGCGCATTCGTATCAGTTTGAAGATTGGCGCCAGCTTCAGACAGAATCCCATCGCCAAACCCGTAATAAACAAAATGCAATCGGTCTAATGTCTGGGTTGTGATAAGCATTGCCACATGAGCTTGAATGCCTTGGTCGGTATACCCACCTTTTTGGTCATTAATCATCCCTTTGATCTGTTGCTTAACTTGAAAGTTCAGATCATTGATGTCGAGAGCTACAGACGGCTCAGCCTGAGGAATATCAACGGCCTGAACTCGGTTAAACCCATACTTCTTGACGGGTGTGCCACTCAGCCCTGTGATGTTCGCTGTCTTGCCGCCAAGGTCTGCTCGGCCAACAACGTACAGCCCATCTTTGCCCAATCCTTTGCCTGTACCAGTAATCAATTTTTGGTCTTGGTCAACTAAACCAAAAGCAATACCATATAAGCCTACTGTTGCCATTAAATCGTCTCCTTTAATATTTTTGTTCTGCTGAAATAAAATGTGTTAAAAAGCTGACTTGAAACAGGGTCTAATATTCTTTGCCTGACTGCTGCTACTTGCCAATTGCTGTGAACAAATGCTTTCATCAGTGCTACTTCAATTGTCTCTAGGTCAATGTCAAGCTGTTGTGAGTACCAAATCTGAACTTCAACCTCTTGATTCAGTGCCCAGAAATCGTTATTGCCAAAACTTGACGGATCATTGGCGGAATCAGTAATCAGCACAACTGTTTTATCTTTGCTGTCTACCAACTCCTGCGGCAGGTTGTTGCCTTCGATTGCATCAATACCAGCAATATTTGCTTGGCTGATAATAGATACAGCGTCGTCTACTGCACTCATTTGTCTCCACCACCGTTCAGCTTGGCAATAATGGCTTGGTATTCAGCTTGTTCAGCCGCAAAAACGGCGTCTTTAGCATCGTTTCTGGCATTATCTACAAAATGGTCACCACGCAGCTTTTTAGTGCCATCGTTCAGAAAACCGGCAATGTATGCCTTGCTGCCAAAGCCAGCGGTCGATTTCCCATTGTGATCACCATCAATGTCGCCGGCAGCACTCCGAGTATTGGCTGACAGATGGCCATACTTACCGCCATCGCCCTTAGTATCCGGATGCTTTTCTTTGGTGGCCTCTTGCAGCTTAGCTGCAAGAACATCAGCACCAGCTTTCGTTATTTTTTCCTGGTCTGTGATACTCAGCTGCGCAGCTTTAGACACCTGCTTCAGCCACTGATCAAGTGCTACATCCATGTCCATCGCTACGCCCCCTTGGTAATCTTTGTGAGGGTCAGATAATCGTACCGGATGGCATCATTGCTGTCGTCAGGGGAAACATCAGCAATGTCATACACAACACCATCAAGGCGTGCCTGCTGCTGTGCAGCATTCCTAGCATCATGTCGGGTGATGATCGTGATTGAGTTATCCAAGCGTGTGCCTACAAGCGTATATTGCTGGGTGAGCGTCCGTTTCTGCTGCTTGTAATGCAGTGTGTATGCAGGAACAAAGCTAGAAATATTCAGGCCAGCGCCTGTCTTGTGTGACTGTGGAACGCCAAGCTCAACGGTACGGCTGAAATCGCTTGGCTTAAAATTAGTTGCCATCAGTATCACCACTATCTGAATTAGTTGGCTGATTGGCCTGCAAATGAAGTAACATCATCAAAGCGCCTTGCGACAGCCCGTTTTCTAAGGCCCGATCATAGTATTGCTGGGTAACCATTGTTTTAATGGCGAGCTTAGCAATCGGATCGGTCTTATCAAGTACCCCCACTGAGCTTGTAACCACTCCCGTAGCGCCAGCAACCAAGTTTGTGATTGTTGTTTTCTCGGACTCATCAAGATTAAGCTCCGTCATCAGGTCATCAACAATTACAGATTGAAAGCTGCCATTATCAGCCATTTGATCGTCTCCTTTATCGGCCGCCCGCTGAATCAACAACGCACTGTGTATTTCTTAAGCGACCATGTCGTATTACTTGCTAGGTGCCGCGCTGGCAGCAAAGTTTGCTTGCTGGTCAGCAATTGCAGAGAAGGACCCAGCAACAAAGGCATCGGCATCAGTTGCTTGCACATCGAAGCGGTCGATGACACGCAGCTTAGTCTGATCATGCTCAAACGCACCAGCACCAATGTTGGTGACAACCAAGCTCATCTGCTGACGGTCAAACAGTGTCGCGGCCTGAGAGAGATCGCCATAATATAACGGATAAACTGGTGCAGCAGCGGTGCCTGCGCTTGGCAGCCAACGATCAGAGATGACAATCACCTGATGACCGCGAATGCTGTAAGGCATGTCAGGAACAACGTTGGCCTGAATAAGATACTGGCCCATGGCGTCCTTAACCTTTGCCAACTGAGCAAACCCGCTAACATTGGTCATTAAAACCGATGTGGATTGGATAGCCGGATCAACAGCTGTGTAGATCATATCCAAAATGTCGTCAAACTTAGCAATGGTCGGCTTCTTAGGAGCGTTGTTCATTGCCGAGATGATGACACCGTTGCGCGTCACAACATCCTTACGGGAAACAAATTGTTCAATCCACGCTTGAATATTTTGATCGCTGTCATTAAGCAAAGTATTCGGCATTGTAGAAATACCGGCATATCGATGAATGGTGTATTTGATTTGTTTCAACTTTGGATCATCGTTGTCACCAATAAGTGCATTCTCGTCATCAAGATTTGCCAGTGGTGTGATTGTTTCAAAAGGCTCGTACACGCGTGAACCAGTAGGGGTAGAAACATTCTCAACCTGCACATATTGTTCAAGAGACGCATATTGCCGTTTGAGTTGGTTGATGTTGGTCTGAATATCAGGCGGAATTGTCAAGCCAGCATTAGACGTATCACCGTCAGTGTTGCCTGAAGTTACCAAATCCGTAATCCGTTTCTTGCCCGTAGCCAAATCCACAAAATTGTGAACAAAGTCTTGGGCAGCGGTTGCTGGCTTAGTAACAGTCACCTGCTTATTGGCGATGGGCTCCGGCTTGGACGCTGCCGCTTCAGCTTTAGCGTCATCCAGTGCTGACTTTGCGAAGTCTCGAGCGTTCTTAGCAGCCTTCAAATCATCCGTTACTTTCTTAACGTCATCTTCCGTATAATAAGACGGATCAGCCGCCAGTGCTACCGCCATTTTTTGTGACTCGTCTTGTAAATCCGTTACCTTTTGCCCCGCTGAAATCCACGCGGTGTTTAAATCGTTTAAACTAGCCATTATTTGGCCTCCTTGTTTTTAATGCCCAACAGTAAAGCCAGCTTCGGGTCAATGGTTTTCTTCCCATCATCCGTAGGCTGGCTCTCAGCTGGCTTGTTCTGTTGACTGTTTGCTTTGATCATTAATGCTTTCACTCGGTGAATCATGTCAGTTGTTAATGGCAAAACACTGTTTGTAACTGCCGGCGCTGTATCAAACATAATGTCATCGGCGAATCCTTTTTCAACAGCCTCTTTGGCATTGATCCATGTCTCGTTAACCATCATGTTGTACACATCACTAGGACTCATACCGGTTTTTGCTACATACACATCAACCAATGATTGGTCAATACTGTCTAACGATTGGCCTGCTGAATTTAATGCATCAACATTGCCATTGGCTGACGTTGACGCCCTGTGAATCATCAGCTGAGCTGTTGGCGCCATCTCGACTTTGTCTCCTGCCAAAGCAACTACCGATGCTGCAGAAGCGGCAAGTCCAACGATGTTAGTAATGATGCTGCCTGAATAATTCTTGATGGCTGTTGCTATCTCACTGCCAGCAAACACATCACCGCCTGGGCTATTAATCTCCAAAACAACGTCCTGACCGTTTGCCTTTGACAATACATCAGACAAATCAGATGGGGTAACTGTCTGGTAACCAAAGAATTGATAAATGTCAGCATCATCCTCGCTTGAGATAACGCCCTTAATTGGTACCGTTACTGCCATTCGTATCACCTCCTTTGAGGTCTGACTCAGCCGGATTGAACTGGGGCGTGCCGCCAGGCAATATACCACGACGCCGAAATAGGTAGTCAGATTGGTTACCACTTATCGCACCGTTTTTTACTGCACCACCAATGGCAGCCAAATATCTGCTTCCGTCTTGGTCAATAGCTGGTTGAATATCAACATCAATGTTTGCAGAAAACTTTTCGTTAATCTCACTAACAATGGCTTGTGCATATCGGTTTAGGCTATTCGCATACATGCCCTCAATCATCAATAAGGATGACTGCTGGTCGCCTTGTCCATTAAGATAGCTGTCAGGAATGTTGTAGACTTTCGCGATCTGTTTGCTTGTCCAGTCCGTAGATGAAAGCAGCTTAGAAACGTCCGAGTTTAGTTCCAGCGGAGCATATGTTGTCAGCTCATCAAGCACGACTGGGCCTTTATTTGAGGTTGCTTGAGTCATGAACCCTGCCGACAATGCCTGCTTTTCTTTGAGGCTTAACGCCGACCCATTCTTTGCGGTCAACGTTCCGTTAGAAGTAATAGCCTTTGACAGTGCCGATATTGTCAACCCATTGGCGCTGGTTTTAATGTTCAGTTCGTTTTGCAGAGCCAATAGCGGTGACCGGCCAACTTCTCCACCATTCCCAATGCCGAGCAGTCGAAGATGAATCATGTCTGACTGTGGCACATTGTTCATAACAGAAATACTTGGCTCGTCAAAAGAAACGTTGTAAGTTAGCCCAGTGCCATCGCTTAAAAGAAATACAGATACCTGAGACGGACGCAAATATTCAAGACGAATGGGCTGACCGGTAAGCTGGTTGCGCCAAATATAGGCATAGGCATTCCCATCAAGCAGCAGCTGTGCCGCCATTGACTGCCAAAACGCTTGCCGGTTAGTGGTTGCTGATGGGTGATCAAGAACCGTCTGAGTTCTCGGTTGGCTAGCTTCAATACGACAAGTTGCCAGATCAGCAGACAATTGATAGATTGTTGCATAAAGGTCTGAGTTAAGTAGAGCTTTCTGCGCGGATACATAAGCGGCCGGATCAACCATTAAGCCAGTCATCATGTCGCCATCGGCTGATTCAAGCACGCTCTCGTATTGGGGAGCAGCACGATTAGTTGCTTTGTTATTTAGAAATCCAAAAAGCACCATCAGTCATCTCCTTTCTTGGCCTTGCTGATCACGAGTGCTGTTGCTACCAGCAATATTCCCAGAATGACTTGCCCAACCAATAGACTGACTGAAAATGCGGCATACACTAGAATGCCAAATCCACATAAAAAAAGAACCGTCTCAATATTTGCAAATAGGAACAGTCCTACCACTTTCAAAGCTTTACTAAATTGTTCAACCAACGGCATCGCCTCCAAACCCGAACTGGCCATTTTCGATCATCTTTTTGAACTTCTCGGGCGTCATGAGCTCAACTTCTTTGGTGCGGTCATTGGCAATCCCGAAATCTTCAAAGTGATACATGCCTTGATAAAGAGCGTCAATTAAAGCATCAACCACATCGATTTTCAACGTTGCTTTGGCCTTATCGACTTGAATTCCGACCTTATCTTCATAAATTTGGGCATTAAGCAATGCTTTCTCCATGATTTTGTCGTCCGGTCTCTTGATTGATCCTTCGATAAAACCCGTTTGTAAAAACTTAGTGGGGTCTTTAAGCTCGCCAGTTCTCTGCCTGATGGGCATAATGTTCCAGCCACTATTAAGCCCCAACTGCTTTACAAAGCGTGTAGCGCCCATGTAGTCGTAGCCAAAGCAAATCACATGCAAATGGTGGTCGCTTACATAATTCCTCAGCCACGAATATACTTGATCATCGTTGATGATGCCTTCCGGGTGACTAGTGATCGTGCAATAATCCTTCTTCGCCAGCTCTCGGTAGCCGATGCCGTCCTGCTTTTCTTTGGCCTCGATGCTGCCAGCCTTTTGCCACGGGATGAAACTATGCTGGGCAATGTACCAATACTTATGTCCGTTGGCCTCGTATGGAAATACGAAACCAATAGCTGTATTGTCTGAAAACATCGAGTAGTCAAATCCGATATAAATATCTCGACCAGTCACATCAAAGTGCGAAACGACGGCCCGTTCAACATCAGCCAACTTGAGGAAACTGTTTTGAGATTCTTGCAGCCACATGTTGAGATTCTTGTTCTGAAAGTCGTCAACAGTTCCTGCCAACATGTCTGAATCCCGTTGGCCTTTCAGACCCGCCATCAAATCATCATGTTTGGCTGGCAAGTCCAGCAGTGGATTGCTGTAAACCCACGTGTCAGGCTTGTATGTTTCGTCCAAATTGTCCTGCGCCCAGACCAAGCACAGCTGCGTATCAGCTTCTCGCTTGTAATCCTGCTCCATAGCTTGTTGTAACGCCTTTTCGTCATCGTGAAATGGGACAGTGGGGTTAGGATAAGCCGTGGAAATTTCCACGAACTGTTTGTTGGGGATTTGCACTTGGCCGGATACGATCTTGTTGATTTTCGTGCGGCTCTGCAATTCTCCAATTTCGTCAAAGATGGCGGTCGTAAAGTGAAATGAGTCATACTGCCCGGACTCATGACTGATTGCCCGCAGCACATTGTTCTGTTTCTTCTGGACAATCTGATCGGATTGGCTAGATAGCCCGTCAGGATTGAGGCCGACCTCTTCGGCCAATGACTTGAACGGTTCAATATCCAGAACCTTACGCAGCATTGTCTTAATGTAGCCAAGGATTTTGCTGGTCTGTTTGAAATTGATAGACGCCACCAGGTAGTCCTGACTAGATAAGCCCAGGGATTCCACTAAAAACGAATAGCAGGCGATGATCGCCATCAAATAGGTCTTGCCGTTTGTCCGGCCAACACTTACGATGGCTCGGCTGAACCGTTTGCCACCATCAATGCCGCGCCATCCAATCAATTGAGCCAAAATAAAAGCCTGCCAAGGCATTAGCTCGGTAGGTTCATCGGTGTGATCCACGTTCGGGCAAATTGCCGCGAACTTGAGGATGTTTGTGACTTTATTCAGGTCGTAGTGGTACGGGAAGTCTGATTCTTTTTCGAGCACCCGCTGTAAGTCTCGGATGTGGCGGAACGTAGCCAACTGGATCATGTAGCCGGCTTGCTGCTTGCCATCTAGAACGTCAAAGGCGTATTGCGTGCCGACGTCTGGATAGGCGTTGCGCACATCATCGTAGTTGCCAAGATGGTAGGCGGCCAGCACATCATGCGATTGGGTCAAATCAATTGGCTTAATGACTATCACCTCCCAAGAACTTCTTCATCTGCTCGGCGATGTCTGTCTTGCCATCATCAGGCAACTTGATTTTGGCCATCTCTGCACGTCCTTTAGGTGACAATCCCAATTGCTCTCCAACGGCATTAAGTTGCTTAACGGCGTCGTTATAGATCTGTGTAGCAGGATTGCGTTTGTAGCCAACGAAGTCTTTGCCAATGACAGTGCCGGTATTGTCCTGCAGTGAGCGAAATATCTTGGTTTGAATGCCATCATCAATGACTGACTGATAGGATTTCCGGTAAATTTCATATTGTGTACAGTACAATTCCACTAGACCGGCATCAACTCGGGTGACTGGTGCCTTGGCTTCTAAAAAGGGGACAACTTTACGCCACATGGCACTCGCAATTTTGCCCAAATGCTCCGGTGGACGTTCCGGCAAATGCCCGTTGTTCTGCTGATAAAATGGTTTTTGATTAGCGATGGTCGTTGCCTCCTTTCTTGGCTTAGCCCCCCCGCATTAAAAATTTTGAAAGCATGCTTTGGTGCAAGACAACAGCTGTGTGTGGCTCCCCGTTTTAGAAAAATAGGGGGCGGGGGGCAAATTTTCAGCCGCGTCGTTGCGCCATTTTCGATTGTTGCATGAGTTCAGCTACCCGTTTTACGTCATGTATCTCTGGCAATCCCGTGCGGCTGTTGGTTTGACCGGTGCCATAGTAGGATTGCTCCCACGCTGTTTTTTGCCGGTGGCAATCCGTACAGATGGTCGCTAGGTTCCCAGCGATGGTGGCCAGTCCCTGGTCTATTTCGATTGGCACAACGTGGTCGACTGTGTTTGCCAGCGTTATCTTGCCGTTTTCCTTGCAGTATTGGCAAAGTCCGTAGTCCCGATCAAGCACCAGTTGGCGAAGATGCTTCCACTGTGGTGTTTTGTAAAACTTGTACTGCTCACGTTTGCTTGACGAACGATTGCGTGTGATGTGGTTGTACTTCCAATAGTCACGTTTCTTTTCGTCTGCTGTAACTTCCAATGACTTGTGCTGTGTGCAGTAGTGTGCCGGCCACTCCACCATATTGTGGCAGCCGTTGGCATGGCAGCGGTGTACTCTAGGCATCAGCACCACCGAGATTGCTCTCGCCGATGTGCTTAACCTTCTGTGTTGCGCCATCGTACCACGTCACGCTGATGTGATTGTATGGCACGGAAACAGTAGTCGTGCACCAATGTACTTCCATATCAGTCAATCCATGTTTCGGAAAGTCATCAACTTGCTCGCCATCAATCCAGACGTGTGGCACATCGTTAATGTTGTCCATCTCAATTCGTAAGTGTGGTGCGTGTTTAGTCATTGGCATGGCCTCCTCGTTTGCCCAGCTTGCGCTGTTTGACAAGTTCAATACGTGTTGGCTTGTCACTGTCATAGACAATCAACATGTACCAGCCCAGTGCTTTGGTCACTTGCTGCATCAGTTGGATAGCATCATCATTGCCAGTCAGTAGCCCTTTGATGTATTCAATCAAGCTTGACACGTCTCTCCTGATTGAGCGCAGTTGCCAAATCTTTCAGGACACGATCCAACTCACTCATATTCACGGTGCCATCGCCTGTATCGGTGATGGCTAAGCCATCTGGTCCAATGGTTGCATAAGTGTGTTCACTCAACTGAAAACGGAATTCACTGTCAATCTTGCCGCCCTTGATAACCGCATCATCAATAGATACAACGTCTGGTTTTTCCTCGAACACTTTGGTGTATTCGTCCTGATCCATCACATGGACGGCCTCGCGATCAAGTGCAGTCGGGTCAATAACAATGACGCTCCCACCCAAGATAGTGTGACCATCAATAGTGGTGGTGCTGGCAGTGTCGCTGACTGGGCTATAGTTGGTCTTTATTTCCAAAAACTTTTCAACATGCTTCGTGGCTTTGGCAAGGTATTCACCAATATGCTTGCAGTCAGTTGGCACCTTGATTACCGTGTATTCCTTTGGTCGCATAATTGCTTTAGTCATTTTGATTGTCCTCCATATATTGCCGTATTTTTTCTGGCCGCAAGTCTGACCAGTAGTCAATTGGCTTGCTGCCCTCAAATATGTATACTGCTGGCATGGATTGGACGCCGCCAGCTTTGAGTGCCTTAATATCGTCCGCGGTTGCCGTCACGGCCTTGGTGTGCATTGCTTTGGATAATTGCCGCACCGTCTGCCGGCACTTCATACAACCGGGTTTCGTGTACACAATTGCTTGCATCTGCTTCCGCCCTTTCAGCCACGCGTCCAAATCACGGTCAATCTGATACTCTTGTGGACTGACGTAGCCGTATTCGGTGCGCTTCATTACATTAGACATAGTAGATCGCCATCGTATCATGATCGCTGTATTCGACCAGCTCGAACGTTTTGTGAGCAACCACGCCAATATCATCAGTCCATTTGTCGGTTGGCTTGCGTGTCGATACTTGACGCTGAACGAATCCGCCTAGGTCTTTGCTCATCTCGGAATGCAGATGACCCGTGAACAGCTCGCGGTTCTGCGCTGTGCCTAACATGGAGCCGAACTCATCAAGATACTTCGCAAGGTAGTTGTTCTTGCCCTTATCTCCGTGAGTGGCACCGATGAAGTTATGGCCGAGCATTGCACCTTTGTAATGCTTCAGCGATATATCCCAAGTGATGTTCGGCTGGTTGCTGTAGGCACGTTTCAATAATCGGGCAAACATATATCCAACTGATGGATCATGATTTCCGGCACAATACATGACTTCACACTCATTGGCGTTCTTAATGATTGCTTCAATCAGTGTCTCGAAGTATTGCTCCATTTCATTAACGGTCTCGCCTAGGTCAGTTGTTTCGAGCTGTGTTCCTTTTGCTGTGGTCGAGTTGATATTGTCGACGTGAGCTAGATCACCGCCCAGAATGAGCAATATTTTGGCGTAGTGGCCGCGTTTGATGATCTCTAGCTGCCGTTTCAATGATTCAGCATAGATATTAAACGTGTGACCGTTGAAATGCGTGTCAAATGCCGGAATGACCAGATAGCGATCTGATTCCACAAATATATGAGCCTCGGCTTGATACGGCTCCTTATGTGTGATGATGTCATTCATCAATGATTCATATTGTTCTGCTTCAACTAACGGCCTGATTTGTATCTTGCTTTGGTACAATGTCGCTTCAGGTGTTTGCTTCCAGAAGTTGCTTGTGGCATGTACAAGCTCCCACTTGGTGTAATCATACCCGTGAGCTTCCAGAACCTCTCTAGGCGTCATTTTGTGGCCCCTGACGACTTTCATAATGGTTTCACTGGACTGTGTGCCGTCTGAATCGTATTCATTCTTTAGTGGCTTTTGGAATTCGATGCCAAGCCGTCTCGCTTTTCCCTGCAACGCATCATAGCTAATCCCGAGTTTGTCGGCCGTTTCTCGTCTGGTAAAGCCTTCGGAGGCGAGCTTCCTAATGCCGCTGATTTGTTCATCTGTCCATTGCATTTACTCGCCTCTGAAATCAGTATTTTTAATATTATCTCCGTATTAAAATAGGCGCCCATGGCAGCGCCTATATTGTTACAATTCCTCGTAACCTAGTAATTTATTTTTTTGCCCACAACCGAGTTCAGGCGGTCTTCGCTTCCTTCCGAAAGTTTGGTGGGCTATGCAACCGGCGGGAATCGAACCCGCTAAACTTGCCCGTGCACTTGGGTAGTTGTCCTATGGAGCCGTTAGGCCTACGGTTGCTCCTTTTCAGTGATGAGCGAGCCACGAAGTCTCATCACGTGCCGTGCGCATCAGCACTTTATAGACAATTCAATGTCTACCTTCAGGGATTTTTACCCCAGCTGGCTATGCAACCGGCAGGAATCGAACCCGCAAAATCTAGTTTATTCGCCAGATGCGTTACCATTACGCTACGATTGCACTGTCACGCTCGCCTTGTGGGTCATCGCATGACTTTTTTGCCCCCGGTATAGCTTGTCGATTGAAAGAAGGAGTGAGCCATACCACATCCTTTTTTATAGAATTTGAGGGCAATGCGGCGGCCGGGAGTCGGACCCGGCTTTCCACCATTCGCCGCGCCAATCAATGAAAGGAGGTTGCATAGAAGAAAGCTTTCGCAGGCTGTCCTTCAAATTGGCACAATACAATAATAAGCCCAAGTCACTCCGGTTTGTGTCCGGTCTTTGTCCGGTGTTTGTCCGGTAAATGTCCGGTCTAGAATTTGCTGACGACGAGGCTTCCTGGATAATTCGGCCACCATTCAGCAAACGCACATAGAGCGTCTTTGACTGCTTCGTAATACTGGCTGGACTGATAGCCCACGCGTTCCATTATCACGTCGTCAGGCAACGGTTTAAGCACCACGTAGCGCATCTTAAGAATGATCGGCCATTTGTCATTGACTGCTGTTTGGGGCAAAAGCGTATTGATGATCTTTTCGCACCTATCGCAGAATTGCTTGTCGTCATTTTCCAAATATCCAATGATCTTATCGTCCGCATGGTTTTCAACCGATGGGCTTCGCGGCATACCGTCCATAGCTGGTGATGCTAGCGTGTTCCCACGGCTCATAGCCATTACCTTACGATTCGGGTACTGGATCAAGATACGTTCTGCATTGGCCGCCGTCTTATCTCTGTCTACTCTTGAAAATCGTTGTGTTACCCGCATCATGGCCACGCTCCTGTGCTATAATTTATTTGCATGAGTTAAGCACACACGGTCGCGGAAGCGGCCTTTTTTGTTTCTTACATTTCAAGATGATCGTCAATGTCAGCCAGCATAAGGTAAAATGCACACACCCAAACCAAGCAAGCAGTGCCATCAATATTGCCGTTATTGGCCCACACACGCAATGTTCCCAGAAAAAACAGGACTACTGACCATATACGTTCGTCAAGAAGCACTCTCCAAAGCATTTTCATTTCTCCGCCTCCAATTTCACGATTTCGCCGGTTTCCTCAACGCGCCAGACACCTAGCAACCAAGCGCGGGCGAAAGTATCGTAATGATCAATTATCCACCGATGATCCTTTCCATAGTCGCGATACTGTGAGGCCAAAATTGAATTACAGATTGGCTTCATTTTAGTAATCATGCATCCCACCGCTTCCGGAATCACCGGCATATCGTCTGGCAAGGCGGCGGCGTAACGCGCAGATAAGCAGCTACGTAGGTCGCCAGCCTCATCGTCGTTCACCGGGTCATATTCCCTGCCAACTGGCGCATATGCCAACGCATCATTGAACACGTCCCGCTTCGTCTCATTGCTCATCGGTAAATCATCCCTTTGCTTGGCACTCTAATCGTCTCTTCTGGGTTGAATACACTCATCATTCCGAAGGAAATGTCTGAGATAAACTGTGCTGACAACTCATCGGGCATCTGATTGGCTCGGTTTAGGAAATAGTCCATCAGGTCGCCGACCTTAATCAGCGCGTATGCTTGCTTCGTCTCATTGCTCATCGTCAGTCACCTCAAATGGATTCATCTCTTCCTCGTCATAATAAACATTTCTGGCAACCATTTCGGCCTCCTGCTCGCTTTTAAAATGATAGAGTGGGTCATCAAACATTGCTGCAAATTCGCCAATGACGACCTTGTGACGGCCAGATAACTTATCAAAGTAATAGTCGGTGACGCCCGCCTCCTCGCCTTTAACAACCCATGTCATTGCCAATCACCTCTTCCCGTTCACAGTTTTCCAGATGCCGATGCTTGATTTCGCCCATCGTAAATTCCGTTTCTGGCAGGCCAGCACCGCCTTGCACAAATGTTAGGGTGCCGTCGTCACGTTTCCGGTAGAATAGTCCCGGCAGGTCAATACCGTAAACCTTAACACGATAACGTTTGTCTGGCTTATCCACCCAGCCATATTTGGAAGCATTGATTAGCACCGAATAAGACCCGGGCGTATTTCTCCACCAATTAAATAATAATTGTGTATCTAAGATGTGGGCATTATGGCTCAGATGGTACAGAGCATTGTCGACTTTTGTTGCTTTGCCGCTGTCTTCTTCACCACAAACCAGCTTGTCCCACTGATCGCCAACTGATTTAGGCAGAACAACTTTCTTGTGCTCCGGTTCGATCGCATCCACGGTCGTGTCAATCATGTGAGTCATTTCTACAAAGTCATCCGCTGGCATATCCATCTCGCTCAGCTTATTAAAAATCTTCATCTTAGCTTCGTGCTTATTCATGGTCTTGTTCCTCCTTGCCCAATACATCATCTGTTGATCCGAATCCGCCAGTACGGTATCCTTGCGCATCATCATTGTCGGCAACCATGTAGGCACGAAATATTCCTTGCATAATGCGGTCCCCAGCGTTAATTACGACAGGCTGATCACCAATGTTCCAGAATTGGCCCATGATTTCGTTTGGGTAGTAGTCACTGTCGATGATTCCAATACTGTTCGGCATTACCAAGTGCCGCTTGCGTGGCAATGATGACCGGGAAACCAGCTCCAAATACTCATAGCGACCAAGTTTCACCTTGATACCAGTCGGAATCAGCGCAATCTTGCCGGGCTCAATGACCACCGTTTTTGCTGCTGCAATGTCGTATCCTGCAGAATACGCAGTTGCCCGTTTGGGCATCGGGCCGGTATATCCGGCGATTGGTTCAAAATGTCGTTTAATCAATGTTCTTTTCGCCCCCATAAAGAGTATGCAAGGTTGGACGGTTTCTCCCGATTTCTTGGAAAGCACCAATGCCCGCTCTGCTTGGCTGTGCGCTTGCTAACTGCAATATTGCGCCCAAGCTCTGGTGCAATTGGTGTATTAAGCCGCACGACAATTGTGTTTGTATGATCCCAAAGTGGTTCGCAAACACGGTGGTACATTTTTCCCCGATACACATAGTCAACCTCTACCGATTGTTCCGGATCAAATGTCTTTGTCTTTTTCAACGGTACGTGTACTCCAGCCATCACTGACCGTTGAAATTGATGAAATATTTTTTCGCCCATGCTAGTCCTCCTACGGTTAATAGATTAATAAGTCAATTTCCTTCAATAATTTTCAGTGCGTCTTCCACAGAGCGGGCGACACCGTACAGTACCGGCTTGCTCTCGATAAACGCCTTAAATCGTTCTTGGTCAGGCCGCATCCTGCCATTCTTCGTTTTCACTTCAATCAGAATCATTTTGCCGTCGGAATGGCGAAAACCGCTGAGATCGGGCCACCCTTTCGGCGGTCCGGCAGAAAACGTTCTGCCATCTGCTGTTCTGACGTTGCCCACATTGGTTCGGATGATCGTACATTGGTGTTTGCTGACCGCGATCATAATGTCGGTCTGAATTTCGTGTTCCGGTTGTGTCGTTGGTTTCACCTCCACAGTGCTACGGGCGGATGCTACGGGAGTACTCTTGTGCTCTATTTCCTTACTCCAACAAGGCTTTAGCTCGTTTTTGGGAGCAACGGGAGGATTTTCTCGACAAGCTTTTTTTATATATTCTTTTACCCTATATCTTATTTATTCTTTCTTCTTTTATCCTCCCATAAAAGAAAAAGAAGGTAAAAAGCATACAGCCGTAATGGTTTGACCGATTTTCAGTCCTCCCGTAAGTCCTCCCGCAAGTCCTCCCGCAATTGTCAGTTTCGCATCCAATTGAACCTCTCGTCGAGCTTCAACCGAATTCCCAGGTAGAAAACGTTACTGCTTTTCTTGCTCCGAAACTTCTGCTTCATC
This sequence comes from Schleiferilactobacillus harbinensis, assembly GCF_008694105.1. Classification (NCBI taxonomy): domain Bacteria; kingdom Bacillati; phylum Bacillota; class Bacilli; order Lactobacillales; family Lactobacillaceae; genus Schleiferilactobacillus; species Schleiferilactobacillus harbinensis. The sequence goes on along the minus strand of NZ_CP041364.1, from coordinate 2,736,789 downwards.
TGGGCACCGAACTTTTGCTTTGCCATCTTGTACTCGCCGGTTTCTTCTGCCCAAGCCTGATACCGTTTGAACAATTCACCGGCTGGTGCCTGATAATCAGGTCCCTTGTCGCAGCAGTCGCTGACGAACAATTCCAGTACATCCATTTCGTCCCGGTATTCCTTGCTCGCCCGCTTAACGCTCTCAGGCGGCTCCAGTCCCTCTCGCTGCCATTTCAGAGCGCCATCCACAGCCCAGTTCAGGATACCGACCGACTCGCGCTCCAGTTTGTACTGGAGTCGCTTGTCAACTTTCTCTTTCGGCACCTGGACAGTGAATGGGATCAGCATCAGCCTCCGCCAGATACCGTCATCGGTTCCTCGGATGATCGGTTTGTGGTTGGTCGCCAACCAAAGTTTGAATTCCGGGTGAAACTCGAACTCTGTGCCGTATAGGAACCGGGCCGTGACTGTATCGCCACCGGTTAATTCCTTGACCAGCCCTTCGTCCAATCGAACGCCTTCATTTGGTTCACTAGCTGTTACCAGTCTAGCGCCCTTCAATCGGGCGATGTCTGAGTTGGCGGCGCTGCTGGTCTGCTGAACCATGATTGACTTAGCCTGCATGGATCGGGCATAGGAACCCGCCACATGTTTCAGCACATCCATAAACACTGACTTCCCGTTCCGACCCGAGCCGTAGAGGATGAACATAACTTGTTCCTCCGTGGACCCGGTGAGCGAGTATCCGATGGCCTTCTGCAAGTAATCAATCAGCCCTTGGTCACCTGCGAATGTCTGGTCCAGAAACGTCAACCATTCGGGACAATCCATCGTGTCGGAATACTCCACATCGCCTTGTTTGGAAAACATCTTCTTAATGTCGTGATCGTGGAGGCTTCCATCAGTTAAATCAATGTAGCCGTTGGCTGTGTTGAAAAGTGTCTTGTCTCGGTCGAACTCTTCCGGTAGCACCGGTAATCGGTGTTGAATTTCGTTCATCATGGCCTTCTTCGACGCATTCATTCGTGATTTCTTCGTAAATGCTGCCCACTTCTGCTGAATTTCTTCCGGTTTAATGTCGGGCGGCGGCGTGATTTTTTCGTTCTTCAGGTCTGCCACCACCGCATCCACCATCGATGGCAACAGTCCACGCTGGTCCATCTCCCAGAACGAGCCGTTGTAAATGTACCAAGCCTTGTCGATATAGCTATACCGTGCCAAACTCCCGAACCGGTCGTTGAACCGATCAGCGTTCCCGGTATCATCCCAGGTGTGTGGAGGAAAAGTCTTTGGCTTATTGGTGCTGCTGCCATGCATGAAACCAAAGTTGTATTTCGGTCGTTCATTTGCTGGATTGTATACACTCTGGACGTCATTAATTGCTTTGTTTAGCGTTGATACGCCATAGGTGGTCTTGCCGTGTTTCTCATCCCACTTATCGCGCATCAGCGAAGACTGCCGGAAAACGGCATCCATCTTTTTGAAGTCTCGTCCTGTCCAAAACGCCAGGTCGTTGGCAAATGCCAAGTCTGCTTCTGAGTGCGATGTGTAGAATTGCTCCCATCCGCCTTCAAGCAACAGCTTCAATCTTGGTCCAGTCTTGCTTGCTAACATTTTAGCAACAATTTCATCCTGGCTTAGATCATTTGATGACTGTTTTCTCTGTGGATGTAACTGGATTACCTGCTTCGGCTCCAGATATTTCCGATAGAGTTTCGTCAGACCTTCTTCAGCATTGTGGTTGATGTTATCGAATATCCCAATCCGGTTGCCCGTCATGGCGAAAAACCGGCCTGACTGGTACATTTCGATGTTTCCCTTACGCCGTCGTGAGCCAGGCAGACTACCCTTAATCAGGATGTGGATGCCTTCACCGGAAACAGACTTCTCCGTATATGACTGTAAGTTTGAGACAAACTCATATGCCAAGTTGTCGTCTGTGTTTCCTGCCTCCCAACGGTCTAAGTCGGCGCCGATGTGATCCACATCAACACCAACGTATCCATTGGCAAAGAAGAAACCGAGACCGTCTAGAGAATACCGTTCCAACCCTTCTAATGCTTTGTCGAACGTTGTCCAGTCCTCTGGTGCCGTAGAGCTGGCCTTAGAGCCAGTTAATGCTGAATATGGTATCTTTGTATACTTGTTCTTTTCTGGCTTCCAGATCAGCTTGTATAGCCCCCATTGGGCTAGGGGCTTAAGCTCCTCGGGAATTTTTTCATACATATTCATACCTCCGTCTAAAACGGCAGATCGTCGTCATTAATGTTTGTTGGGCCGGGATTGACAGCAGGCACACTCTGCTTGGTGGCCGGTTTGTCCTTAGCTTCTTTGAATGTGTGTGCCAGTTTCGGATAGTCCGTCGGCTTCACGCCCCACGGTGCAGCAGTGTTCTTATCTGTATTGTCGTATTCGTCATGCTGAACCTTGACGTAGACTTTGACCGGCTTGTGGTACAGCACATTGCAGAAGTCCTGAATCGTATCGATGGGTGTGCCTTCTGGTACACCGACTGCTTCCAGAATATATTGCAGTTGGCTCATGTCATACAGGCCAGTAGCCTTCCGCTTCCAGTTCGGCATCCACACGTGCCGATTGTGGTATTTTCCATTGGTTTCCGGCAATGCTGCATCTAGGTCATTGCGAACCGTGAATTGAATATCCAGGTATTCTGACCCGTTCTTAGTCGCGTCTTCGTGAGCAGCTGCGATCACCATTTCGTATTCGCCTTGCGGAATCGGACCATAGTCACCGCTTGTGTTGTTCGAGTAGTCTGTTGTTAAAAATGCCATTAGTTTGTTCCTCCTATTTCGTTTTCAGTAGACCTAAACTCTTTGCTTGGAAGTATGCCCACCCGGATTTGTACCCCCGGGCATTGGCAATTTTCCGCAATTCGGTGTAGTTTTTTGCTTCTTTTGGTTCCTTTTGAGCCCAGTGCGTTTTCTGATAATCGGCTACCATGAAGCGGCGCTCATCAAACTTACCTAGCTTGGCAGCTTCATCAACTTCCAAATCGTCTGCTTCTGCCGTTTCCCAGACATAGCCACACAGTTTGCAGACCGTGGTAGCGGCTGGCACGATTGCAAAACACTTCGGGCAAGTCTTGATCGCTGGCCCTGGCGTACCGCTGTGCTTTTTCTTATTTCGGTCATCAAGTGTCCACTGGTCCGCACGAGGCATTCTCGGTGGTCCAAATCGCATTACGTTGCCCACATGGTCAATGATGATTGCGTGTTTTCCCGGTTCGTATCTCATACCGCGCATAGCCTGCTGGATATAAAGCACCAGCGAAGCCGTCGGTCGCAGCATGATAATTACACCAACATCTGGGACGTTGAATCCTTCTGAAATCAGATCAACGTTGCAGAGAATCCGTATTTTGCCAGCCTTGAAGTCCCGCGTGATGCTGTCTCGCTCTCTCTGGGGCGTTTTAGCATCGGCGTGAGCCGCTGAGATACCTGCGGCTTTGAACATCTCTGCCACCTGCATACTAGCTTCCACAGAGTGAGCGTAGACAATGGCTTGCCGTCCTTCCGCGAGGCGCTTGTAATGTGCTAACACGTCTCCGAATATTTTGGGTTCCTTGATGGCGTCACTCATTGATACCTGTGTGAAATCACCCGTGGAAGAACGTTTCAATTTGTCGGTCTCAATCAGCGTCGGCGCATAGTACGTGTAGTCGGCCAGATAATGGTTATCAATCAGCCACTGAACTTCTGGGCCGACAATCATGTCATCGTAAACACTGCTGAATCCCTTGCCTGACATCCGCCAGGGCGTGGCCGTAAATCCGACTCGGGCAACGTCTGGATAGTGCTCATAGATTTTCTGATATGTCTTTGCCAGGGCATGATGCGTCTCGTCAGTTATAATCAGCGTCGGTTTTGGCAGTCGATCCATACGATGGACAATCTTTCCCACCGTCATGATCGTGCAATGCTGTAGGTTAATGTCATCTGCGATGAACGTCTGCATGATTTGCTCCGCTAACTCCCGCCGGTGAACCATAAACATCACGTGTCCGCCCTTCTCAGTCGCCATGCGAGCAATTTCAGCGATGACCACTGACTTACCAGAACCAGCTGGGCTAACTATTAGTACCGCTTTGTGCCCCGTCGCCAGGCTTTTCCGGGCCTTGTTCACCAGGTCCGTCTGGTACGGGTGGAGTTGGTACGTCATGCTTCTCACTTCCAAACTTGAACAAATCTTCCACCGGCACGACTGTGCGGCTATCCAAGCGGTTTTTGGCGTAAATGCCGTCCGATGGTTGGAGAATTACCCCACGTCCGTTTGTCTTGGGATTGACTACCACCCGGCCGACTAAATCGGCCAAGCCCAACAAGCCGTTTCGTACTGAATCCCGGACTGCTGGCGCGTATTGATTGAACGTCTGGCCTTCGTCGGTCGTAATTTCCTGTTGCGTTTCCCAGGCAGTTACGAGAATATTGACGTTTTGCAGCGCGTAAACGCTGGTCATAATCCGTGGAAAATAATTCGTCCACTGTGAATAGTCTTGAATTTCGTTGCTGATACCGTTCTTCGACTTGCGTCCTTTTTCAACGAACCAATCGCGTTCAAAACTGGTCACGTTATCCACCACCAGATTGTCGTAAGGTTCCGTGATCTGTTTGGCTTGTTTGAGAAATTCCAGCCAGAACTCTTCTGGATGAATGCGATCAAACTTAACAACATCAATATTTGGCTGGCCGGCCAGGACTCGGCTGGAATCGTCAAGGTCCAGCACCAATGTCCGGCCGCGCATGAACTTCACCGATGAAGTCTTGCCAACTCCTGGCTTGCTGTACAGAATCACTCGCCAATCCTTGGCTCGCTTCAAATCAGCAGCCTTTACAATGTCAATTGGCATGTTTACACCTCCTATCTAATCCGTGGTGACCAATTTGTGTGCAGTTCAGCCCCAACAACAGTCGTGCCAGCTTCCAGGGCCGCTTTGATTGACCGTTTGTCCACAACGTGTGTGACTTTCTTCGTCACAAATTGTGGTGGCAACAACCGGTAGTCATCCGGTACCTGCACCGATGTTGATGCCTGAATCCAAACCGTGAGCGTCGGCGTTTTCACTTTATCAATCCCGGCGACCTTAAAAGCGTCAGTCAATGCTTGTTTCAAGCGATCACGATTACTTGTCAGCCCTCGCCGACGATCATTTAGTCGCTTGATTTCAGCGTCAACTTCGGCAATATCGTTATCTACCGACTTAATGACGTAAGCGTATCCGACTGCTTTCTCTTCAATTCCATCCTTGATGGATGCTAATGTATCCTTGATTGCTTCCGGGTCGCTCTCTGGGTCAGCCGCGAGTGCAGCTACCCTAGCGTAAGCACCTTGCAAATCGTATAATGTAGCCATAAGTTAATTTCCTTTCAGGCCGTCTGACGTTCCAGCGTCTGCGGCTTTTTCATTGGCTTCAATTTCGTCGATGTACTCGGTGAGCAGTTTGATCCGCACTGAATACATCAGAGCCTCATCATCATTGAAGTGTTCGCCCTCGATAATCATTTTGGTCAGTGCTTCTACGTTGTCTTGCCGCTCGCCGACTAATTCCTGGTACAAGTGAGTGACTGATGTTTCATAAATACTAGTAAGCATTACCGTTCCTCCATTTCTTTCTTGCGGCAGCTGATCAACAGCCGCATATAAATGCTGTCTGCTAACTGTTGCTGCCAATTGCTTGACGCTTGTGCTCGGTATGCTTCGACTGTCTCTAACCGATACTGATCAATTGGTTCCATTAAGATTTGCCGCCTTTGATTGCATTCTGGGCGATTTCCGGAAACCACTTTTTCATGAACTCTCCAAATGCTTCCGGCTCACATGTATAGCCCTTGACGCCTTCACGCGGGTACATTACACATTGCCCTCGCAGAACTTTCATGAACCGCGGAACTTGAAACACGTTGTCTGCAAACCAAGTTGGATTCTGGTGATATCGTTTTACCAATTCCGGCATTGTCCACCAGCCAGCCATGTCTGCTCTTGCGAGAGCAGTATCATGTTCAGCCACATATTCGTCGTCAACGACGTGAAGCCCAGTTGGCAGTTGGATCATCAGAGCCATTCCGTTGACGTTGGCTTCTATTTTTGTCCCCAGAAGCATGATGCTCGCCTCCTTTCCAATTGCTCCGGAGCAACTCGACAACTTCGTGCCGGTTGGCCCAAACTGCTTTAACTTCTGACCAACAGGCACTGATAATGATGCCGCCAATGATGGCGGACGGGATGTCAATGACTAGCATGTGAATCAGTCCTTTCATAAATTTTCACGGTTCACCGGCTTCCATAAGTGGGATAATTGTGGTGTCATAGGAAGGAGGTAATATTATGGACACAGTCCATAAAATGGTGATTTGCCTAAATGGCCATATGATCACGGACAATGAGGATATTGACGCAATTACCACTGGGTTTTGCCCCAAATGTGGTGAAAAGCTCATCAGCAAATGCCCAATTTGTAAAAACTACATTCCTGGTGAGACAACTTCTGACGATTTTGTTTTCGTGGGTTTCCCGTCTGAGCCAGTCCCGAATTATTGTGCTCACTGTGGCAACGCATATCCTTGGACAAAGAGAGCTATTGACTCGGCAAAAGAGTTAATTAATTTTTCCAAAAAGCTTAACGATAAGGAAAAACAACAACTCGCTGAATCAATACCGGATCTGATTAGTGATACGCCACGTACGAAGATAGCAATTGTTAAGTTCAAACTGTTGTCTAAAAAGGCTGGATCTACAATCGCATCTGGGCTTCATGACATCCTTGTTGATGTTGTATCAGAAACTGTCAAAAAGACCTTATTTGGGTATTAAAGCTTTGCCCCACATTGCTCACAGAAGCTTTCTCCGTGCACAAGATGCCAACACTTGGCACAACGTACGAAACCAAACTTTGACCACCATTTGAGCTGAGCATCTGTTAGATTAGTTTCCGTCCCGTCAATAAATGTGGGATGGGTATGCCCGTTGCGGCCTACATCCGCACTGGGCACTTTTTTACTGTTCATTTTGCTTCCTCCATTCCTTGCTTTGAGATTGACGACTTGATTGCCTGGACGCCGCGTTCCGAGTAAACCCATTGCGGTACCTCCAACTGTTAATTTCATTTTGCTTCCTCCGTTTCTCGCTCGATTACCGGTAAGATTCCACGTGCTTTCAGAAACTCGTAAATGAATTTGTGCCCCTTTTGCGTCCACTTGGTGCTGGGCTGAATGTCTACTTGGCCATCACTGTGTACGTATGGGACTGGTACTGTGTGTGTGTAACCATGACCTTGGTATTTGCTGTACAGATACCAGCTGCCTGATTGCTTATACTGAACGCCCCAGCTGTGCAAGATGGCATTGAACCTTTTGGCTGACACGCCATAGTTCTTTGCGATAGACGTGGTGGTCACAAGGCCTTTGCTCGCCAGAATCATATCGTAGTAGTCCGCCTTAGGCTTCAACTCTTGGACCTGCTGTTCAGCAATCAGACGACCAGAGTGTTCCTGATCTTTTTGTTCGGCCAAGTCCGCCGCCAGCCGCAATGCTTCTGGCAACGACTGTGGCACCAGCATCTTCGGCTGTTGATTGAAGTAATTCTCTTCGAGGCTGTCGAACACATCCCAGGCTTGATCGGTGCCAAGCATTTTCGAATGACGTGCGGCTCCACGTTTGGTGTAAAGAATAAGGCTCTTGGCGTTCTTCCCGACAAGGGGTGAATTTAACCCTTTGTCCTTGAAATCCTTTAGAGCCGGGCCCTCTAGCTTGAAGAAGTGGCTGCCCTCGATAAACTTGTCACGGTTCTTCTTGAAGTTGTCCGCAATCCGATCTGGCGTTGTTCCGTAGAGCTCTGCAAGCTGTTCCGTGGTCAGCACCCGCTGGCCTTGATTCTCGATTGGCGTTAAATCGTTCATCATGAAACCTCCTTATGCTGTTTTTACTCTTTTTGGTTCAGATACTTGAACTTTTTGCTTAAAAAAATATTTTTCGACCTCTTCGCTCGGAATATTCAAAACATTCATCGCTAAGATTATTTCGGTGTTTTTCCAAGGGATGTGGTTGTTTAACTTGAGAGATATTGTTCGCTCAGAAAGCCCCATAGATCGTGCAAAATTGTATTGTGTTCCAAAAACTTCAACGATTTTGCCAAGCAGCGCAGAATAATCAATGTCCATCTTCACTAGTACGTCCTCCTTTCGAAGTTCAATCATTTGAACTTTATGAACCCATTCTATCCTGTATTTTGACCCTTGTAAACCCCCAAAGTTAAATTTGTTGAACTTTTCTATTGAACTTTAGTTCAATATGGAAGATAATACGGATAGCAGATAGAGGACGAAAGGACGTGCGAACGTGAATTCAACAACGGAGGCTCGCTTAAAGCAAATCATGAGCGAACGCAATCTTAGACAGGTAGATATTCTGAGGCTATCTGAGCCATGGCAAAAAAAGTTTGGCATATCCATGTCAAAAAGTCACTTATCTCAATATGTCAATGGAAAGTCGCAGCCTGACCAGAACAAGCTTTTACTGCTAGCTAACACTCTAAATGTTAGCGAAGGATGGTTAATGGGCTTTGATGTTCCCCAAGAGCGTCGCACAGGTATCCCGAACCATGAACCATCTTCTGATATTGTACCTATATACAACCAGCTTCACCCCGCTCGCCAGGAAAAGGTGTACAACTACGCTGATGATCAATTGAAGCAACAGCAAAAAGAAAACGTGATCTCACTCGACGACGAGCGCCAGAAACGCCAGCCAATACTTCTCCATATTGCCGGAACTGTATCGGCTGGGACAGGCGAGTATCTTCCCGATGATGACACAGGCGATGACGTCTCATTTAGTGGTCCCGTGCCTAATTATGACTATGCTGTGCGTGTCAATGGCGACTCTATGGAGCCAATGTTTGAAGACGGTCAAATAATTTTCGTCAAAAGATGCGATGATTGCGACATCCACAGTGGTCAGGTTGTCATCGCAGATTTGAACGGTGATGCATACGTCAAGAAGATCGACATTCAACCAGACGGCGTGCGTTTGATTTCGTTGAACCCAAAGTACAAGCCAATCCTAGTTGAAAGTTTTGACGACTTTGCGATTCAGGGAATCGTAATGCTATAAAGATAGCCCATCCAAACCAAGGATGGGCATTATTTTCTTCGCCGCCCCATTCTCAGAGGGGTAAAATATGGGGGTACCAAATATTTGTAAGGAGGAAAATCATGAAGCAAAAGAAGAAGTTTTACAAGCGTTGGTGGTTCTGGGTTTTAGTGGTGATATTGATTGGCGCAATTGGATCTGGAATTGGCAACCAGGGAACTGATGATTCAAGCACGTCAAAAGTACAGAAAAGCTCCTCATCAAAGGTTGAAAAAACCTCGTCAGCCAAATCCTCGTCAGCCAAATCCTCGTCGTCTAAGCAAAGCACGTCTGCTAGCTCAAAATATTCTGCACCAGCAAACACTGCAAAAGAAGTGACGCTAAATACTGGGGAATGGACCGTTGGCACTGATATTCAGCCTGGAAGATACACAATCACCCCTGTATCCGGATCTGGTAACCTAACTAGCACGGGGAGTGGTCAGGGTATGGATATAAATGAAATACTGGGACAAGATGATGGCATGGGAGTTGCTTCAGTCACCACAGACTTGGTTAGAGGAGAAAAAGTGGAACTGGATGGTATTCCTCAAGCTAAGTTTTCTCCTGTTGTTTCCCGGAACAGTGCTAACACATCCGCGCTCTCTACTGGTACTTGGATTGTTGGTAAGGATCTCAAGGCTGGGCGATACAATGTTTCCCCAGATAGTGGTCAAAGCGGTAACTTCACTGTTGATGGGTCGACTTCTGTTAATGAAATATTAGGGGACGGCGGCACAAACAAGGTTACAATGACTGTTAAAAACGGAGACGTGATCAATGTTTCTGGCATGACCGGAGTGCAGCTTTCACCATATAATTGATCTTTCCACGGGCCTCACGGCCCGTACATAGCACGAGGTTTCGACATTCAAAATGTCGAAAATAATACTCGGATTTTAAATCCGAATATTAAAAAAGCCCACCCGCATCTCTTGGCCGAGACGGGTGAGCAAGGGTGAAAAATTGAAGGAATAATGGAATGGGAGAGCGATGCCATGAAAGCCATTCGTAAGGCAACGCTCTTTGCATACCCTATTTTACCAGATTGGGAGGTAAACACAATGGCGTCAATCACAAAACGCAGTGGATCGTGGCAGTACCGGGTCAGCTATAAAGATCATGACGGCAACCGACGCTATGTGAATAAGTCCGGCTTCCAGACCAAGAAAGCCGCGGCTCTCGCCGCAGCAGACGTCGAACAGCAATATAACCGGGGCGACGACTTGTCGCTACGGGATGTCAATTTTCTAGAATATTACGATAGTTGGATGCAGACATATAAAGTGGGACATGTAGCGCTGGGAACCCTGGCCAATTATGAGGTTACACAACACCATTTGCACAGTTATTTCCCTCATGATCAGTTGCTTCGAACAATGAGCGCGCAAAAATGGCAAGACTTTCTGAATTGGCTTGGTCAAGGGCGGGCTAAAAGTACCGTTCGCAAAATTCAAACCTGTGTTCGCGGTATGATTAAATCCGCCATTGACGATGGCGTCATCACCCGCGACTTCACCTGCCGTACAGAAATATCTGGTGGGGACAGTAAGCCTTCTAGCTTAAAGTATCTGGAAGCCTCCGACTTTAAAAAGCTGCTTGAGTTCTGCTCTGCACACGCATCCATGAGTAAAATGTATAATTACATCATTCTCACTGGTGCCCTAACGGGAGCCAGGTTCAGCGAAGTTGTGGCATTGACCTGGGATGATGTTGATTTCAGGCAGCAGACAATTTACATTCACCACGGCTGGGACTACCGGAATCATACGGGGCTTACTAGAACCAAGAATAGTGCTTCAGTGCGGACAATATCGATCCCGCCGAGCCTGGTGTCAGCCCTTAAAAATTTACACGCTGATCAGCAGGCATACTATATGAAAACGGGTTACCGTGATTCTTTAAATATGGTATTCAGAAATGCAAAACACCAAGTTGCTGGAAACAGATCTATAAACGACGATTTAAAGAACGTTCTGAAAGCTTCCCATATTAACAAAGCCATCACTTTTCACGCACTCCGGCACACCCATGTGAGTTACCTTCTAGCACAGGGCGTGGCTCTAGAATACATCAGTAAACGGCTTGGCCACAGCAGTCTCGCCATAACAATGCAAGTGTACACGCACTTACTGCACACCGCAGAAAAGAAACAAGAAGGACTTGCTAACACTGCTTTGGAAAGGTTGCAGAGATGATGTGCACAAAATGTGCACAAAGCACTCACAAACGCCCCATTGACGCGGTCCTATGTAGTAGCCCCACTACTGCGAGGCCCTTTTTTCAAAAAATGTCTCGCGGCCGCCGTAGAAACCACACACACTCTCCACAAAGCAGCGGCGGCCGCCCTACCTAGCGCTGCGCCGGCCCAGTCCGGGCCAATCTGGAATCAACAAAAGAAGCACTGCCTCCCCCATGGAAGCAGTGCTTCTTTGCGTGTCGAAAGGTGCGGCACCGCGATCAAGCCCCCAGCCTGGACGTGGGCCAAATCCTTGTGATTATCTTCCCACTGCCAAGCATAACACCCTGTTCTTGAATTTCACAAGAGCCAAAGCCCTTCATTTTCACGTTTCCATCACAAGGGTTATTGAAATTGACATCGGGTGAGCAAAGGCGTATTTAGGGCGTCGGCTGCCGGGTGGCATCAATAACGCCGCGCACTTCTTGGAATAAGGGGGCGGTCTGACTACCGGTGCGGATAGCACTGATCATAAACAGTGTATCCATCAGGGTCATTTCTGCAATCAGAGCATGCAGCGCCTCGGGCCGGTACTTGGATTCTTCCGCCACTGCCACCAGCACCACCTGGGCCATCTTGGCCAGCTGACTGTGGGGCGCGCCGGTGATCACGATCAAGGGTACCTGATGATCCTGGGCAATTTGGGCCAGCGCAATGGCGTCCCGGTCTTCCCCGGAATGGGAGATCACCACCGCGGCATCCGTTGGCTGCAAGTGGGTCATGCTCATCAGCTGCATATGATAATCCGTGGCGTAAAACACCGCCATCGCCGTGCGCAGAAACTTATGGTAGCCGTCCAAGGCGACGATATTGCTGGCCCCCAAACCGTACAAGCCGATGTGCGCGGCGTGAATCAGCAGATCGACCGCCGCCGTCAGCGCCCCCGCATCCAGATTGGCACTGGTCGCTTGCAGGGCATCTACGTTAGCCGCAAAAATCTTGCGGGCCATGGCCGGCACATCGTCCGTCGGCGCGAATTCCTGGAACAGCGGCTGTTCCGCGCCCGCCGGCGCTTGGGCTAAAGCTAAACGCAGGGCTTGAAAGTTATCGTAACCCAGCGCCTTGGCAAACCGGGAAATCGTCGCCGTGGACACGCCGGTTTGCGCCGCCAATTGCGAGATCGATAGCTGGCTGGCCGCGCTCTGATGGGCCAGCAAATAATCCGCCAGCCGTTTCTCTTGACCGCTCAACCGCGGCTTATAGGTCTTCAACTGCAAGGCAAAATGCTGCATCATCGCTCCCACCTCTCAGCGCGATTATAGCATAACGAGACGTCTTTTAAAATAATTTACAAGCCTGGCACTTGATTTATGGAAATATTTTGCATATACTAGCCCCAGCAGTTAAGAAAACGCTTCGAGGAGGAATTTTAATCATGGATATTGGCATGATCGGCTTAGGAAAAATGGGAATGAATCTGGTCCAGAATATGCGGGATCACGACATTGACGTCGTCGCCTACGATTTGAACGCAGCGGCCCGCACCACCGTCACGGAATACGGCGCCAGAGCGGCAGCTTCACTGAAAGACTTAGTGGCTGCTCTGGCCCCGCCGCGCACGATCTGGGTCATGGTCCCCGCCGGTACCCCCACGGAACAAACGATCAGCACTCTGGCGGAATTGCTCAACCCGGACGACATCGTCATTGATGGGGGCAATTCGTACTATCAAGATTCCCGGCGCCGGGCGGCGGCATTGACCGCCCAGGGCATTCATTTCTTCGATGCCGGCACCTCCGGCGGCATGGCCGGTGCCCGGCAAAACGGCAACTTCATGATCGGCGGCGAAGCGGACGTCTTCCCCCGCATCGCGCCGCTGTTTCAAGCCATTGCGGAAACCGACGGCTACCTCTACACCGGCCCGGCCGGCAGCGGCCATTTTCTCAAAATGGTCCACAACGGTATTGAATACGGCATGATGCAAGCCATCGGCGAAGGCTTCGAGGTCCTGGCGAAGAGCGGCTACGATTATGACAACGCCGCTGTCGCCAAGATGTGGAACCATGGCTCCGTGATCCGCAGCTGGCTGATGGAATTAGCGCAAAACGCCTTCAGCACCGATCCGGAACTCAGCGCCATCAAGGGTGTGATGCATTCTTCCGGCGAAGGGGCCTGGACGGTGGAAGAAGCCATCCGCCTGCACGTCCCGACCCCCGCGATCAGCGCCGCCCTCATGGCCCGCTACCGCTCGGAAGAACCCGACGCCATGACCGGCAAAGTCGTCGCCGCACTGCGCAACCAATTTGGTGGCCACGCGGTGGACCCGCAGTAGGATAGGAAGGAGCCTTCATTTATGGCAACATATCTCATCGGTGTCGATCTCGGCACCACCAGCACCAAAGTCGTTCTTTTCAATACCCAAGGCCAGGTCGTGACCAGCGTCAATAATCCCTATCCGCTGTATCAGGACACCCCGGACATGGCCGAGGAAGACCCGGAAGAAATCTTCGACGCCACGATCGCCGGCCTCACCGCCGTCATCCGCCGCGGCCACGTGCAGCCCGGAGAACTGGCCGGCGTGTCTTTCTCCGCCGCCATGCACAGTTTGATCTTGATGGACGCCAACGACAAACCGCTGACCCGGGTGATCACCTGGGCCGATAATCGGGCCGCCAAGTACGCGACGGAATTGAAAGAAAACGGGCTGGGCATGCAGCTGTTCAAAAATACCGGTGTGCCCACCCACCCCATGTCCCCAATGGTGAAATTGCTGTGGCTGAATGCTGAACACCCGGATCTGATCCAGCAGACGACCCATTTCATCGGTATCAAGGACTATATCCTGCACCGCTTATATGGCCGCTATGTCCAAGATTACTCCCTGGCTAACGCCACTGGCCTGTTCAATATCCACACGATGGATTGGGACGACCAGGCCCTGGCCGTGACCCATGTATCCCGGGACCAATTGCCGGAACTGGTGGATACCACTTATCAGCTCACCGGCATGAAGGCCGCCTATGCCGATGTCATCGGCATCGACCCGGCTACCCCATTCATTCTGGGCGCCAGCGACGGGACACTGAGCAACCTGGGGGTCAACGCGATTGATCCCGGGGTCTTAGCCGTTACTATCGGCACCTCCGGCGCAGTCCGGGTCGTCACCGACAAGCCTGTGGTTGATCCCCAGGGCCGGCTGTTCACTTATTACCTCGCCCCCGGCCGCTGGGTCGTTGGCGGGCCGGTGAACAACGGCGGGATCGTCTTCCGCTGGGTGCGGGATCAGCTTTTTGCCCCGGAAAAACTCACTGCCGAACAGATGGATATTGATTCCTATGAACTGCTGACGACCATTGCGTCGAAGATCCCTGCCGGCGCCGACGGGCTGCTGTTCCACCCTTACTTGGGCGGCGAACGGGCACCGATCTGGGATGCCAACGCCCGCGGCAGCTTCTTTGGCCTCACCCGCCAGCACACCCGCGCCCATATGGTCCGCGCCGCGCTGGAAGGGATCGTCTATAACCTGTACATGGTGATGCTGATGATCGAGGGGATCACCGGCAAGCCCAAGGCCATCCAAGCCACCGGCGGCTTCGCCCGCAGTGCATTGTGGCGGCAAATGCTGGCCGACATCTTTGAACAAGACGTCAATATTCCAGAAAGTTTCGAAAGCTCCGCCCTGGGCGCGGCGGTCATCGCCATGAAGAGTCTGGGGATGATCGATGACCTCAGTGCCGTGAAGGACATGGTGGGCGTGACCCATACCCACCAGCCCAATCCGGCTGTCTTCCCGGTCTACCGGCAGCTGCTGCCGATCTGGATCCGGCTGACCCGGGAATTGAGCACAGAATACGCGGCTATTGCCGACTTCCAACGGGCCCATCCCGACCCGAATGCCCACATCGCGGCAGAGGATTAACACCTTTCTAATATCACCATAAGGAGTGAAGCCACATGGAATTATTGGTCTTAGTATTGGGTATTGCCTTACTGCTCCTATTAATTATCAAGTTTAAAATGAACACCTACGTGGCCCTGATCATCACCGCCGTGGCCGTCGCCCTGGGGTTGGGCATGCCGCCGGCGAAGATCGCCACCAGTATCCAAAACGGGATCGGCGGTCAACTGGGGGAGTTGGCCCTGGTCTTCGGCTTCGGCGCGATGCTCGGCCGACTGGTCGCCGATGCGGGCGGGGCGTACCGGATCGCCCATACGCTGATCAACGCCTTCGGTAAGAAGCGGATCCAAATCGCCGTTGTGCTGGCTTCCTTCATCATCGGCATTGCTCTCTTCTTCGAAGTCGGTATCGTCCTCTTGATCCCGATCATCTTCGCCATCGCGGCCGAAGCTGGCGTGCCGATTCTCGCGTTGGGGATCCCCATGGCCGCGGCCCTGTCCGTGACCCACGGCTTCCTGCCGCCCCACCCAGCCCCGACTGCCATTGCCACGGCGTTGAACGCCCCGGCCGGGATGGTCCTGGCCTACGGCATTATCGTGGCGATCCCCGCCGTTTATATTGCCGGGCCGCTGTTCTCCCGCTTTGCGAAGAAAATCGTCCCGGACGCCTTCGAACGCCGGGGCAACCTGTCTGCCCTGGGACCGCAGAAAGAATTTAACTTGGCGGACACACCGAGTTTCGGCCTATCCACGCTGACTTCCCTCTTCCCCGTCATTTTGATGGCCGTGGCGACGATCTATCAAATGGTCGTCCACGGCGGGGTGGCCCCGAAGAACCCGGGGACGCTGGATAATATCATCGCCTTCATCGGGTCGCCGAGTATCGCCATGCTGATTTCTCTGCTCTTTGCAATGTGGGCCATGGGCTGGCACCGCAAGATCGCCTCCAAACAGATCATGAGCACCCTGGAAGAAGCCGTTAAATCCATCGCTATGCTGCTGCTGGTCATCGGCGGCGGCGGGGCCTTCAAACAAGTCCTGATCGACGGCGGCGTCGGCGATTCCGTGAAGAACCTCTTCATGGGAACCAATATCTCGCCCCTGATCCTCGGCTGGCTGATTGCCGTCGTCCTGCGGATCGCCCTGGGTTCCGCGACCGTCGCGGCTATGACCGCTTTGGGCCTGGTCCTGCCCTTGATGCAAAGTGCCGGCGTGAACCCAGCCTTGATGGTCCTAGCCATCGGCGCCGGTTCCCTGGCTGCCAGCCACGTCAACGATGCCGGGTTCTGGATGTTCCGGGAATACTTTGATTTGACCATTAAACAGACCTTGCTGACGTGGACGTTGTTGGAAACGATTATTTCGGTGGTTGGCTTGGGCGGTGTGCTGCTGCTTAATTTAGTAGTTTAGTTCTGCTAAAACAGATTAAAGCCCAAATTCACTGAATGTGTGGATTTGGGCTTTTTCTATCCTGGAGCATGTTGCTCATTAGGACTTAGTTGGTGAGAAAGGCTTGTATTCTCCCGATGCACCCGAGATAATGGTAACCGGTCGCGAAAGGAGGCGGAAGTTATCAAAAATACATTACCAGAACGCTGGACCGGCTTGATCACGGGGCTATTACTGAATGCCATGGGCCAGGGATTGTGTATTGTCGGCGCTATGGGCAGCGGGATTTGGACCGCCGCGGCGGTCAACCTGAGTGCCTGGCAGGGCTGGAACATCGGTATCGTGCTTTTTGTCAGCGGCGTGTTCAGTGCCGCCACGAATCAGGTCCTGATTCGGCGTATTGATGTCCCGCGCTTCGTTGCTGAAGTCATCTATGCCATGTTCTACGGCTATTTCGTCAACATTTTCACCTGGCTGTTCACCGTTCTGGGGATAGGCAGTTGGCCGATGCTCGCCCGGACACTTGTCTCCTGTTTTGGTGTCGCGATCTTTTGCATTGCCATTTCGTTGTATCAGCGGGCCAACATCATCATGCACCCCAATGATGACACCAGCAACATTCTCCGTTTCCGCTACTTGCACGGCAACGCCACTGCGTCACAGTTAGTAGATTTCATCCCGCCCATTATCGTCACAGCCATCGCTTGGGCGTTCTCCGGCAAGCTGCTGGGAATTAATGTGGCAACTGCCGTTTCGATGATCTTTAACGGCGTGATCATTGCTTGGTCAGACGAGCATGTTTGGCCGCATTTGCGGCATAATTTTAAAATGACGCCGCAAAAGGATAGATAATAGAAGGTAAAAAAATAGACCGCCACCAGTGTTTTCCACACACCAGCGGCGGTCTTGGTTTCTATTCGGTCGGTACTGTACTCAGTCTCGTTATTTAGTGTAACGGGCTTGGATCCACTGATGGCCGCCTAAGTCGTACCACAGTTCACCGTTATTCAAGGTGCCCACGACTCGCCAAGCAGTGCCGTGTTTAAGCATCTTGCCCGGCACGCGGGTGCCGTTGTTCGGCGATGTCCAAACCGCAATGCTGTAGCCAGGCACATAGTTGATCGTCGCTACCTTGCTGGTCGCAACTTCCGTGGTGCTGTTTGGTGCACCGTACACATGAGCATACGGCGCGACAATCCATTGGTTGCCGCCCAAGTCATACCAATCAGTCCCGTTGACCTTGGTCGTCCGTACGGTCTTCCACTTCGTACCGGTCATCAGCAACTTGCCGGGAATCGTATGACCCCCAACCGGTGCCGTCCAGACAGCCACGCCATAGCCTGGCACATAATTGATGTCAATGGTGGCACTTAATGGTGTCGCTTGGTATTGTTGGTACCAGGGCTGTTCCTTAGTCGGATTCACCACGTCCGTGCTGGTACTGCTGGCCGCTAATGCCGGCGCAGCTGGCGCGACAAGGGCTAAGCCCAGAACCGCTCCTGCGATAGTCAGTGTTCTTGCAATTTTTCCCATAATTGACCTCCTAATTCTTCACGCGGTTATCCAGTTAAACTGGCTTACCCGCTTCATGCCGCTCCAACGATCCGCATCATTGAATTTGCCGGCACTGTAACGGGTCCGCGCCATAGAAGCCCATTACACTACTGGCAACTGTCTTGCCGAACGGTTCTGCTTTGCGGTAAACTGGTTGCTAATTGTCGTCTCACGCCCGCGCATCCCCATTGGAGGTTTTCATGTCATCCATTCCCGCTCCCGCATCCGCATCACTCGGCAGTACCTTTCGCACGCTGCGTCAATCGCGCGGCCTGTCCATGAACCAAGTCGCCCGCGATATCATTTCTACGTCAGGTTTAGGTAAATTCGAACGGGGCGAGGGGTCCATTGGCCTTGAAAAGTTTTTACCGATGCTGGATAGAATGAATATCACCATGGCTGAATTTATGTATCACGTCTATCACTATCAATGGACGCCTTTCATTCATTTTTTCGATCAATTGACCCAAGGTGTCCGTCAATCTGACGTCACCGAACTTCAGCGCCTGCAAAAAACGGAACGTGACGCAATTACCGAGCCGAACAGTCCGTTGGACCAGCATTGGCTAAATAGTATTGCGGCAGAGTGTGCTGTCGGCTTAGTTGACGATGACCAGCCGCCACTGGCCGCAAACGTCACAGCAGTCATGGACTATTTACTGGGCATCACTAACTGGATGCAATATGATTTGTACCTGGCTGGCTTTGTTGCCTATTTTGCCGGCCCCGATGTGTTGGGATATGTAGCAGACACCATCTTCGCTAAAGTGATGAAATACAAAGACGTTATGGCCAATGATGAAAAGACCACCGAAATTGTGTTGAACGTTTTGGCCATCTTTCTCAGCATCAATCGCCTAGATGAAGCCAGTGATTTGATTCAGCGTATCGAACACACGCCGGGTACCCGTCACCTTACAGATCATACATTTCACTTTGAAAACTTGAAGGCCGTTTACCAATATTTGCTCGGCAACGTTGATGAGGCTAACGACTCCTTCCGGTGGATCATTGCGAGTATGCAGCGGCTGCATCTCACACCTGAGATCAGATTTATCGAACAGCAGCGCGAAAGACTTGTTGGGAAGCTGTCACTCTCTTGATGGCTGGCAGCCCTCTTCCTGTTATCTGCTGACAGGGATAAATTTTACCAGCTGCGGCCGGTCATACACCATCTGACAACTATAATTCACCCCTGTACATCCCAAACTCGACCTTATTGTTAGAGATTCGCTGTACTTACAATGATTAACCAAGCCACAGATTGACAACTATAGTTCAAAATAAAAGCAGAGAAAAACACACCACGAGCTTTCAGGGTCATCATCCCGAAAAACTCATGGTGTGCTTTTTCTTCATCCTGTTTTTGTCCTAACTCTCGGCTTCCGCCGCCGGCTCGGCCACCGTCAACGGCACCTGGATCGTTTCGGTCCCCGGTCCGGCCACATCCGGGAAGACCACGGTGAGCGTCAAGGTCACGGTCTTCGTCGCCGATACCTGGGTAGCGGTCAGCTGTGTTTCCGTGGCTTCGGGATAGTAGCCGATGATCTCGGCTAATTCGTCCTGGACGCCGGTCGTGTCTAGGATTTCGGTAACCCCTTCGTAACGGTCAGTGACCCGGGCGAAGCGTTGGTCGGTGAAGTTAAGGCGCAGATATTCCCCCAGGGCATCCGTCATTTTGTCTTTATCGGTACTAATTACAGTGGTTTTAATCGGCATGGTCCAGCATCCTTTCTGAGCAAGTCATGTTCTTAGCGTAATCGTTTGGCCCGGCCGGTGCAATCGTTTAGGCAAGCAAAAAGAACAATTTCTTCGCAATTATCCGGTATAATCTGGGCACTTGAATGGAGGTATTCGCTATGTACCGTAAAACGATCGGTTTTCTCCTTGCCCTCGCCGTGGCGTTGGCCATGGTGATTGATACGTATATTCTCTTCTTTAAGAAACCAGCGGCTGTAGAATCCGCCGCGGCCAGCAGTAACCAGCGCAGTGCGGCGTCATCGTCATCGTCATCATCAACGACCGCCACGGCCAAACAAGCCTTGAAAGACGGCACGTACACCGGCAAATCAGTTGATACCCCGCATGGTGCCGTGCAGTTGCAGATCGTCGTGCGCGCCGGCCGCATCAGTCAGGTCACCACCCTCGCTTATCCCAACGAAGAGCGGCGGTCCGAGCAGATCAATGCCCAGGCCTTGCCGATCCTGAAAGAAGAAGTCTTGAAGAGCCAAAGTGCCAGCGTCCAACTGGTCTCCGGGGCTACGGAAACCAGTACCGGCTTCAAAGATTCCCTGCAAAACGCCATCAACCAAGCCAAAGAAAGTCAGGCGAGCGCATGAGTATTCCATTTATTATTCACCGCACACTGCAAGAAATGACGATTCCCTTCACCATCAGTCTGGCCGTCACTGACCGGGCCGCCGGGGCGCCTTTGCTGACTCAAGCGGCTGAGCAAGTGAGTACGGCACTGGCCCGAATCAATCGGTTATATTCGCCGTTCCGAGAAACCTCTCTGGTGCGCCGCTTTCAGGCCGGAGACCAGGAGCTGCTGCTCACCGAGCCAGAATTTCAAGAAATTTATGCGGCCACTTTAGCCGCGGCCCATTATACCCAAGGGGATTTCGATCCCTTCTTTAACGGTGCCTTTGACCCCACCGGCTACGTGAAGGGCTGGGCGGTGGAACAAATCACCACCACGTTTCTGACCCCGCTGCTGGCCAATCCCCGGGTGATCGCCGTGAGCCTCAATGGCGGCGGCGACCTGCAGGCGGCCACCCGGCCGGACAGTGCCTTCACGTGGCACATCGGCATCGAAGACCCGGCCAATCCGCAACGGATCATTGCCGCTTATGAGCTGGCCAATGGGGCGGTGGCCACATCGGCGGAAAATAAACGGGGCCATCATATTCGCCATACCGGCCCCGGGGATCTGGCCCAGGTCACCGTCTTAGCAGACCACTTAGCTGATGCGGATGTCTGGGCGACGGCCGGAATGGCTGGGGGTGAAGCCCGCTGGCAGACCCACCTCGCGGCCAATCAGCTTACCGGTCTTTACATCACCGCCGACCGTGTCTTGCATCCCTTTACGAAAGGGGCGATCCGTGATGTTCAAACGGCATAATTATGCTTTAGGGCTGGCCTGGTTAGGCATCCTCTTTCTGGTGCCGCTGCCGTTTG
Source organism: Schleiferilactobacillus harbinensis (assembly GCF_008694105.1). NCBI lineage: Bacteria > Bacillati > Bacillota > Bacilli > Lactobacillales > Lactobacillaceae > Schleiferilactobacillus > Schleiferilactobacillus harbinensis. The sequence continues at coordinate 2,715,469 of NZ_CP041364.1, read as the reverse complement.
TGCAAACTGTGGACGCTGGCCTGCCCGCCATCTACAATGATGAACGCCAGGCCGTGCTGTTCGGCGTCATCGCCTATGTCTGGATGCTCACGGCGATTTATCTCAGCACCCGGCCCCGCTGGCTGGACCGCCTGATTGGCCTGCCGGAGATGTACCTGATCCATGGTCTATTAAGCATCGCCGCCCTTGGTCTGGCCTATCTGCACAAAACCAGCACGCAATCCCAGGGCTGGATCGAACGTACCGGGGACTGGGCCTTCAACCTTTTTCTGGCCGTCATGCTCTATTCTTTGATTTTCCTCGCCGGCTGGCTCACCAGCCGCGTCCCGCCCTTGGCCCAGCTCAAGACGTGGTTAGAAAAAATCTTCAAACACGAATTCAATGTCTGGGTCCACCGGTTGAATCTGGTCGCGACACTCTTGATTTTTATCCACGTCTTGCTGATTTCGTATATCCGGGCGATCACGCCCTTCTTGGTACTCTTCCTGGCGGCATCCCTCGGGGTGGCTGCCAGTTATGCCTGGGCGAAGCTCGGGCCCCGCGCCGCCGGCCGGTTGCTGGCCAATCGGCCGCTGACCCCCGGTGTGCAGGAACTGACCATCCGGCTGCCCCGAATCCAACAACCGGCGCTGCACGCCGGGGATTTTATCTTTCTCAGTTTTCCTACCCTCCCTGGTTTGCGGGAACCCCACCCGTTTTCCATCGTCAATGATCCAGCCAATGACCGGACCGTGATCCGCCTGGCAATTCGCGGGGACGGCGACTTCACCCGCCAATTAGCCTCAGTCGCGCCGCCCCAGCCAGTCGTCCTGCAAGGGGGCTACGGCCGGTACCAGGCCTTTCTCCGCGAACAGCAGCCGGCCCACGTGGTCATGATTGCTGGCGGGACCGGGGTCGTGCCGCTGCTGTCGGTCACGGCCGCGCAGCCGCAGCAGCCGACGACTTTCTTCTATTCGGCCCGAACGGCAGCGGGACTGCTCTACCCGGAGTTATTCCAGGCCTGGCAAAAACGACCGGCATTCACCGTGTTCCGGCAAGTCGGTCGTTTCTCTGATGATCTGGTTGTGCAGCAGCTGCCAGCGAATACCGCGCAGACAGCGGTGCTGATCGGCGGGCCGGCAGCGCTGGCCCGGCACTGGATCAAAGTCTTGACCCAGCACGGTATTCCCCGGGGCCAAATCTATTACGAAGCCTTCACCTGGTGACGGTCAGGCCATGATGCTGAGCAGCACCCAGCCGATGGCCCCCATCACCACCAGCCCCAAGCCGTTCAGGGCAGCGAAGCCGGCGAAGAAGGTGCGGGTATTGCCGCTGCCCTCGGCGCAATACTGTTTGAATGTTAGCAAATTGGCCATGGACGCCACCAAACTCCCCAAGCCGCCAAGATTAGCCCCGTAAATCAAGGCCTGGGCGTGTCCCGTGAAGGGCGCCAATAATATCGTGGCCGGGACATTGCTGATGAACTGGCTGATGCCCAAGGCACTCAAATACACGGACAGGTGGTCGCCCTCTAAGGCACTCAAAGTGTGGGAGATCGCCCCGACTTGGGAGATGTCGCTCACCACGACAAAGAACAGCACAAAAGTCAGGACCAGCGCGTAGTCCACATTACCCATAATTCTCGGGGCCACGCCCAGGGCAACCACGATTGCCGCGATCGTCCCGACCCAGGGCGGGATCAATTTAAAGACGCCGAGAAAAATCAGCGCGGCCACCCCCAAGGCCACCAGAAACGGCCGGGGCGCAATCTGGACGTTGGCAATGCTAATGGGCGGTATCGGTCGCGGTTTCACGAAGAAACTTAAGGCAAACAAAAAAAGAACACTGCACACCGCCAACGGCAGCGACCAGCTGAAGAAGGTGGCTGGCGAAACGACAAAGTGGGAGACTAGGAAAATATTGTGGGGATTGCCAAAGGGCGTCGCGGCACTGCCCAGATTAGCGGTCATGCCAACCAGGGTGACCGGCAGAATTTGCGGTAAGGCATGTTTGCGGGCGATGCGCAGATACAGGGGGACCAGCGTTAAGACCGTGATATCGTTGGTCAAGAACATGCCGCTGCCAAACGCCAGCAGCATGAACTGCCAAGTTAACCAGCGGGCATTGGGCGCGTGACTCGTCAGATGATGCGCGGCCACGTCCAGCACATGCAGGTACTCAAAGATCTGGATCAGCGTGAGCATCCCCAATACCGACCACAACGTCGCAAAGTGGATATCCGCTAACCGCGGGCGCGCCAAAAACAGACTCAGGCAGGCAATCACGGTGGTGATCTGCAATACCCGGTCGCTGGCAATTCTCTTTAATACAGCCATCAGTAACCTCTTTCAAGTTAGTGAAAAAAAACGAACGTTTCTATTTTGCACTATTTCTGGCTGCTTAACAAGACACAACAAGCGCTTTCCGCCGCGAGTTAGCGGGCACTGCCGCTGCTGCTGGCCGCTGCCGGCACATTCAAGTTCAGGTCCGGCGCACTGCCGCCATAAGAACGGATTTCATTCATGATGGCAATGAGTTTCTGCCGCTGGGTCTCTTTATCGCTGGCGTTGTTGGCGTAGGCCTGACGAGTCGCCGCCAGCTGACTCTCGTACTGGGGCTGCAGTGCCGCCAGCTTAGCCTGGCGCTCCTGCTCCCGCTGACTCTCGATGGCTGCGCGCTGCTGGTTATACTTCGCCAATTTCGCGTTGCTCTCCTCTTCTTGCAGCAGGGCCTGCTGGAAATTCAGATCCTGGACCAGATGGTTCAGCTGATCGTCGAAGCTGCGCTTGGCCGATTGACGCCGAACCTTTTGATTCTTATACCGCATATCCTGGATCTGCTTCAGCCGAGTGTCGTATTTCTTCAATTCCGTTAGATCGCCCTGACTGTTGAACTGCGCGATCGCTTCACTGACCGCCTTCTCCCGCCGGTCTTCTTCCTTCTTCGACAAGTGATAAATGAGCCGGTAATCCAGATTGGCCAACCGCTTGGCATTGGCCTGCTTGCGGCTGCTGGCCAGGCTGGTCAACTCGCTGGTGATTCGGTCGCTGACCGTTTGGGTCTGTTTCTCCGGTAAGGCCGCCAGGTTGTTATTACCCACTTTCTTGATCGTGCTGGGCATCGGAAAGTCTGTCTTGGCTTCCTTTAACGTGGTCACCAAATACTGGCCCTCCGCTTTGAACAGCGCCATCGGCAGCATCTGCATCGCATCGGTCAGCTGGCCGTTGTTGCCGCTGTTGTTGGAATCGTAGCCGGTCCAGTTGGCGATCGTGAAGCGCGGGGTCATCCCGACGAAGCTGATATCCCGATAATTATCGGTCGTCCCGGTTTTCCCGGCGGTATAGGGATAATTATTCAGCGCCGCCGCCTTGCCCAGACCATTCTTCAAGACACCCTGCATCGTGTTCAGCATCATGTAACTGGCATTGGCGGAGAAGACATTTTTCTTTTCGTGACCATTTTGAAAGACTGTCCGCCGATTGTAGCTGTCATACAGCGTCGTCAGGTTGCTGGGCGCAATGAACTGGCCGCTGCGGGCGAAGCTGCTGTAAGCCCCCGCCATTTCGGTGGTATTGGTGCGAAAACTGCCCAAGGCCATCGCCGCGCCGTTGGCCAAGTCCGCCGGCGTAATCGCAGAAAACTGCATTTGGCCCAATTTCTCGTAATAGGATTTCTGCGTGTCCTGGGCCGCCAGCTGGAAAGCCACGGTATTGACGGAATCTTCCAGGGCGTGGCGGATGGTCATGCTGCCATGGTAACCGGCGTAATAGTTCTGCAACGGCTGGCCGTTGACGTTGGTCACCGGCCGGTCGACCACGGTGCTCATCGGCGTGTAGCCCCGGCTGAACGCCTCCGCATAGGCGACGATCGGCTTGGCAGTGGATCCGAACGGCCGGGCACTGAGCGCCCGGTTCACTTGATCATTCTGGGTGGAGCGGCCGCCGATGATTGCCAGCACATCGCCGGTTTGATTGTCCACCACCGTGCTGGCCACTTGCGGCTGCAGGCGGCCTTGGCCGTCCTTCGCCGTATAGGGGGCATAGGTCGCGTTTGTGATTTTCTCAATCTGCTGCTGAATGCCCATGTCAATGGACGTGTTGATCACATAGCCGCCGTTCAGTAATTGGGCGTAGTCCTGCTGATAGAGCTGATTATATTGGGCGTTATAGTTCTGCTGGGTCTTCGTATCCTTGAACGCATATTGGAACGTGAAGCCGTTGGCTGACATCAGGGCTTCTGTCGCATTGGTCAAGGCGTAGGACACCGCGTAGTTGTCGGTGATGTTGGTGTTCTGATTGGCGTTGGTCACGTTCAGCCCCAGCGGCTTGGCGGATTCCCGATCGAAGACCTGGCTGTCGATCAGGCCCTGCTGCTCCCAGACATAGAGCACGGTGTTGCGCCGGTTGCGGGCGCCAGTGGGGTTATTCAATGGGTCGTAGAGGGTCGGATTATTGGGAATACCCACCAGCAGAGCAATCTGACTGGCCGTCAGTTTGTTTTGATCCGTGTTGAAATAGAATTTTGCCGCACTGCCGATCCCGTACTGGCCATGGCCAAAGTAGGTATCGTTCAAATAGAACTCAAGAATATCGTGTTTACTGAACTTTTGCTCCAGCTCCTGGGCAATCACCATTTCCCGAATCTTACGCATCGGTGTTTGACTCTGGTCTTTCAAGATATCATTCTTCACCAGCTGCTGGGTCAGGGTCGACCCCCCCTGGACCTGGCGCCGGCGGAGCATGCTGAACGTCGAACGGATCACCGCGTAGGGATCGACCCCGTGGTGTTCGAAAAAGCGGCGGTCCTCCACGGCGACTAATCCCTTGACGATGCCGGGATTGATTTGGTTGTAGCGCAAATAAAGCGGCTGGTTCGGTGATAGTGTCCGAATCACTTGACCATTGCGGTCTTTGACCACGGTGGGCTGTTTCGGGGCAAAATCCGCCCGCTTCACCGTCGCCGCAATGGTGTAGCCGTCGGTAATCGCTTGTTTGGCCTGGCCGCCGTACTTGGCCCAGGCAACCCCCACCGCTGTGACCAGGATCACGACTAAGGTGAGGAGGACCCCGAAGAAAATCTTCCAGCCGCGGTGCTTCTTGGGCGGCCGGGGGTGGCGCGCGGCCTTTTCGGCGTTGCGCCGGGCCGTGCGGGATAATACGGGTGGTTCTTGGTCAGCTGCCACGCGCGGGGTGCCTCCTTTCTTTTTCTTCATTAATAAACGTACACCACGGTACTGTCGGTGATCTGATTGGCAATGGTCGTGTAGCCGCTGCTGGTACTGATCATATTACCCAGGGTACTGGCTCCGGCGGCGATAAAACCAATGGTGGTCTGGCCCTTGAGCAGAATACTGTTTTGCAAGTCGGTATTGTTGCGCAGCCAGAAGACGGTACTCGCGTCATTGAAGTCGCTGGTGTCGTTGCTGTTGGCACTATCGGCCACCGGACTGGTACTGGGCGCTGCACTGGCCTGAGCGTAATACTGGCCGAAGTCGCTGGCACTGGGGGCCGTCACCACGGCGCCCTGAGCCCCGCCGCTGATCATGGCGCTCACACTGTACTGACCGCCGCTCAGACTCAGATTGTCCAGAGTGATCGCGTCGCCGGTAGTGCTGTAATGGCCGCTGCTGCGGTGCAGGAACTGGGCCGTCTTCGCGGACTGATCCACCAGCAGCACACTGGTCGCGGTGATATCGGCATTGCTCAGAATCGAATCGTAATTCGTGCCGCTGTTGCCGGCCAGGGTCTCACCGCCCTGACTGATTGTCACCTGGGCCGGCGTATAGCCCTGGGTCAGCGGGGCATTTTTCAACTCGTCCAGCGCCTTTTGCTCCGCCGCACTTTGCGCCGCGTTGGTCGCCGACGTGTTCTTATCAAAGGCCGCCGCCAGGTTCTGCACCGGCTGGCGCCAGCGGTCGGCAATCGTCCGATTGCGGATCAGGCTGTAGTAGGCCTTGGTCTGGGCCACCTGCTGCAGCGTCGGAACGACCTTGGTGGCAGTGTAGTCGCTGTAGATTTTTTGAATAAACGCATTAGCATCCGTGGTTTGCTGGAACCAGACCTGGACTGTGTCCAGCCGGTTCTTCTGGTCCTGATACACCGTACTGTTTTTCTCCTGGAGCAGGGTCTGGTCGATCGTATTCAACCGGGCACTGGTCACGCCGTCCTGATAATGGTCTTTGTCCGCGTACAAATCCGTGACCAGCTTGGCCCGCTCCTGGCGCTTGGCCCAGTCCGTGGTGAAGTGCTGCCACACCTGCCGACTGTGATCGGTGAAGGCCCACTGCCAGCGATCGTGGCTGGTCTGCAAGTCCTGCCGCGCCGCCGGGGGTACCGTCGTCTTCAGCGCCCGCTGGGCCACGTTCGTGTATTGCGCTTCGACCTGGCCGTTGAAGTGGTGATTCAGGAACCACCAGCTGAACAGGAGCACCAGAAACAAAGCCATCACAATATTCGCAATGACCAAAATGACCCGTTTCGCATGCTGATACTGCGGTGAACGCCGCGTCCCCAAAGCCGCCCCATCGTCCTTTCTGATTGATGTCTTTCTCCATTGTACCCAATTGACGCGGGGAAGAAAAATCAACGTGGGCAATCATTCTTCTGCTTTTGCGCTCCCTCCCCCAATCGGGTATGCTGGAGAAAGATTATTGCGGGAAGGATCGAACGATGACAAAGGCAAAGAAATGGCGGCTATGGCGTTGGGGCATCGCCTTAGCCATTATCCTGATTTTAGGCACAGTGGGCTTTGTACGCCGCACGCAGATTGCGGCCGGCCTGTCTAACTGGCTGACCCAGCAGACCATCCCTTTCAATTGGGTCGTCAGCCCAGACGCCGCCGCGGCCCAGGAAACGGTCAAGGGCGTCTCGCTGGACGGCAATGACGCCAAACAGCGGGCCAGTGCCCTGGCTGCTTTTTCCGAAGCCCAGCAGCGCTTTATCGTTGCCGATCAGAATTACACGACTTTCCTGGCGCCGCAGAGGCTAAGCGATTGAAGAAATGGGTAACGGATAAGCCTTATCAATACATCAGCGACTTGACCCTGCTGGGTTATGGCCGCGATACCCAGGGCGATTTTCTTTATCTCAGCGCCAATCGGTACCAGGACACACCGACGATTTGGTCCTACCGCTACCGGATCTACTACCAGGGCGACCGCCTGCTGTCCTCCTATTATGCCGGCCGCTTCGAAGATACGGTGCAGCCGCAGTTCATCGCCCCAAAAGTCGGACTGGGCACCCCAGGCAACGCCACGGCGGTCAACTTTTTGACCCAGATCAAAAACGGTCTGAGCCGGGCAGATCTGTATGAAAAAATCAATGACCGTTCCCTCTTCGTCGGCATCGCCCGCCAGTTAGGCCTGGACGACGCCAGTGCCGCCGGGTTGCAGGAATACCTGCGCCGCAGCAACGGCAAGTTCAACAACTCCGCGATTACAGGCTACACAATTACTGATGCCCCGCGGGTCACTCGCTTTTCGCTGGTGGTCAAAAAAGCCGGGACACGGTACCCGCTGACGCTGTCGTTTGATCGGAATAAGAGTAAATTCACCCAGCTGCGCATGGGTAACGTGAATCCAGGAAATCAGAAAAATGGGTAAATGAAAACGGGACTGCTGGTGGGCAATCCCGTTTTCGTTTGTAAAAATTATTCTTCGTTCCCTGGTTCAGACGCAATAATCTGCATATCGCCCTCAACAGTCCAGTCCTTGATCTGAGCCGGAATGATGAAGTGCATCCCCTTATGCAGTTCGTATGGGTCGCCGTCAACAGTGATCGTCCCGTCACCAGCCAGCACGGACACCAGGGTGTATGGCGCTTGGACGTGATGCAGCTGCTGCTTATCCTTGATCCGCCATTGCCAGACACTAAAGAACGGTGAAATCGGCGGCTTGACGTAGGTCGTGAACGTAGACGCACCGCGCTGCTCAGTTTGGATATCCAGCTGCGGGTCATGGTGGGGCACCGTGGTCACATCAATGGACTGCTTAAGGTGCAGGTCCCGCTTCTTCCCCGTCTTTTCATCCACCCGATCGTAGTCGTACAACCGGTAAGTCGTGTCGCTGGACTGCTGCGTCTCCAGCACCATGATGCCCTTGTTCAGGGCGTGGATCGTACCGCTGGGTACAAAGATGAAATCGCCGGTTTTCACCGGTACTTTGCGCAGCAGCTTGTCCCATTCCCCGGCGTGGATCATGTCCGCCAATTGCTGGCGGGTTTGAGCGTGGTGGCCATAAATCAAGTAAGAGCCGGGATCGGCCTGGATGACATACCAGCACTCCGTTTTGCCCAACTCGTGTTCATGTTCCTCGGCATACGCATCATCCGGGTGGACCTGTACCGACAAACTGGCTTCGGCGTCCAGAATCTTGGTCAGTAACGGGAAGACTTTCTCGCTGGGATTGCCGAAATATTCTGGATGCACTTGATACGCATCGTCCAAGGACAGCCCGGCCAGCGGGCCGTTGATCACCCGGCTGGGACCGTGGGGATGGGCCGAGATGGCCCAGCATTCCCCAATTTTACCCTTAGGGAGTTTGTAGCCGAACTCACTGGCCAGCTTGCGCCCGCCCCAGATCTTCGGTTGGAAATACGGATGGAGAAATAACGGTTCAATTGCCATTTTTGCGGCCTCCAAATAGTAGATTCACATTCATTATACCAAGGACCGGGCGATAGAAATCGGGGTCATCTGTTATATCAGTTGTTGGGCACGCAATGTGTCAACTATCGTTTTTACCTTCTCCGCCAGCGGCCGCATACCGTCAATTACTTGGTCGACATGCTGACTGACGACGGTGTCGTGAACGACGAAAAGCGGCCGCGCCTGTGTCAAATAAGCCTTAGCCCAAGCGAGGATATCGGCTTTCGTCGTGTCGGCTGCCGCGTAGTCCCGCCGCAAGGCCCGGGCAAACGCCACATCCAGCGGCGTCTGAACGTAAAAAGCCAGATCAATCAGCGGTGCGATCTGCCGATTGACCCGGCCGAAGGGATAATCCACGATGACGATCGCGTGGTTCTGCTGGGCAGCCTGAATGGCGGCCGCTAAATCCGTCAAGTCGTACTGGTTGAAAGCCCGGATCGGATCCACCACCGTGACGGCCGCCGCGGGCGCTTCCGGCCGCTGGTCAAAGCTGAAGTCGTCAAAACGAACCACGCCGGCGCCAGGCAGATGATCCCGGACCGCCTGCACGAGGGTGGATTTGCCGCCGCCGCTGATCCCGCTGATCGATAAGACCGGCGTCACTTCGGTTGCGCCCAGGTGTCGTATTTCTCTACTTTGGCATCCGGGAAGCGCTGTTCAATGGCCTCAATATAAGGCACAACGTTGCGCGACGCGATGATCAAATCGGGCTGGTCTTTGAAATCCAGCGTTTCGCTAAGTTTGAGCTCATGCCAGGTATAGTCCGGCAGCGCCTCTTGGATTGCGGCATACGCCTTCTTGTAATAGTGGCTGTTCAACGCGGCGTTGACGATGGCCCCGCCTTGATAATCCAATCGATCCATTTCGGTCACAAAAATACCAATTGCCATGCAAATCGTCTCCTTTTGCGGTCTTGTTAACTACTGAGCTGGTTTCAGTATACCAGAACCGGCCATTAATCCGGTCAGTCCTGCTTAAAAAAACATCAATATGATTCCATACTCATCTGTCAAAACGCCAACTGCGGTATACTATTGAGAAAAGGAGGCAATGACGATGATCAAATGGATGCCTGCGGGGATCATGGGCTTGCTCTGGCTGGGCGGACTGCTCACGGTCCGGCCTTGGCGCACGGTCCACAGCCGGGGCCAAGCGCTGGCGGTGCTCGCCCTGTGGGGTTATCTCGCCGTCCTGATTCCGCTGTGTTTTACGCCCTTCCCCGCCCATCGCGGGGTCTGGGGCGGCATGGCGCCAATCATGGTCGGGACAGCACCGACCAACCCCATTCCCTTCCGCGGCGGGCTGACGCCGGATTTCTGGCTGAATATTTTGATGACCGTTCCCTTCGGCTTCCTGCTCCAGACCATTTACCACTGGCGCTGGCCGCGCATTCTGCTGGCGGGCTTGGCGCTGACCTGTTTGATCGAAGGCGGGCAGTTCATCGCCGGCCTGACGGTCCAGCTTAATCGCTGGAGCGATGTAAACGATATCATCACCAATGTGACCGGCACGGTACTGGGAAGTCTCATTCGTGGACTATGGGTACGTTTTCGGTTACAATGATGACATACCGAGGTATGTATTTTATCACAAAAATCAGAGGAGGTTCCTCATCATGAAAGTCACCCGGGCAGAACTGGCCGGCCGGGCCTTGGACATGTTCCGCAAACACGGCTTCGATGCCGTTTCGGTCAACGATATTGCCGGTTCATTCAACGTCACCAAGGGATCGTTCTATCACTATTTCAAGAGCAAGGATGATATCCTGCTGGATTACTACAACAACCTGCTGCTCAATTCGAATGTCTTGCTTGACCAGATCCTGGCCGGGCCGGCAACGATCACCAACAAGGTCAAGACCTTGACGGATATTGCCGTGAATGCCACGATCACCCTCGGGCCGGATCTGCTCAAGCGCCTGCTGGTGCTGTACCTGACCCAAGAGAGCGACTTAACGATCCTGCAAGAAGGCGGCTATCTGGTCAACTATCTGGCCGCCCTGCGCACGCTCTTTGTTCAGGGCAAAGAACAGGGCCAGTGGGCCGGTGAGTTGTCCGGCGAAGACTTGTATTGGAACTACATCCACGATTTGCTGGGATTGCTCAGCGAATGGAGTGCCAAAAACGGCAGCTTCGATTTGAAGTCCGCCGCGAGCAAGATGATCGCGTTGTTGCCGGCTAAGGCGTGAACAGCGGTTTGACCTGCTGATAGACGGTCTTAGCGATCAGCGCATGGCCGGCATCGCTGGGATGAAAGCCGTCGCCATAACCTAAGAATGATGCGGCGCCCTTGGTTGAGAGGGCGCCGTTTTGTTGTGCATCCGCCCAGATCGGCTCCAGATTAGCGACCCGCAATCCATAGTGCTTGGCCACCGTCTGCACCCGGGCATCATAAGTCGCCGAACGCGGCTGATTCCACGTCGTCAGCAGCACGATCTGCGCATCCGTATGGACCTGCAAGTCCTTGATCAGCCGGGTCAAATTCTTCTGAAAACGGGCCGGCGTGGCTGAATGGGGCGGATCGTCATAGACCGACTCGTTGGTGCCGAACTCAATGGTCACCAAATCGGGCTTCGTCGCGTAGATGGCGGCCAGTTGGGGAAAGGCCACCGTGTTGATGCTGCCGCCATTTTCACTGAAATTATGGACTTTGACGGGCACTTGCTGCTGGGCGGTGATCGTCCGCGCCAGTTCAGGCACGTACCCTTTATCCTTTGCCGTCGCAAAATAGCCCACGGCCAGACTGTCGCCCAAGGCTGTGTACACCAAGGGGCGGCGGGTCGAAAAGTCGGTCCAGGCCAGTGCTGGTTTATCAGTTGTGGCCGCCGGGGCGGCTTTTTTTGATGCCGACGCAGAAGCGGCCGAGGGGGCGGTCAGGCCCCACTCGTCCGCATGGGTGCGGACAGCAGAACACACTGCAATCACCCCAGCGAGGACAAAAAGGACCGCCGCAACGCCTACGAACCAATGAGTATGGTGATGTTCCGGTCGTTTCATTGCTTTGCCGCCGCCTTAATTTGTTCTAAGTAAGCATGACTCGCTCGCTGGGCGGTACTGTCCAGCTGATCTTTCAGCGTGATCTCGTAGATATCTGTGGCCCGCGGATTCAATACCGGCCAGACCCGCGTCCAGTCGATCTTTCCCTGACCCAACGGTAAACTGTCATGCCGCTGACCCATGGAATCCACCAGATGGTAATGAACGATCGCTGGGGCCAACTGACGCAGCGACGCGACCAGCCCATCATTATCGCCCTGGGCGGCAATGAACGTATGGCTGGTGTCGTACGCCAGGCGATAATGATGGGCCAGAATCTCGGCATTATAGGCTGGATCGCTATAGGTATAGGTGGGCGAAATGGAATTTTCAAACATAATATGATTGCCCCCCAGATCCCGCCAATGATCCAGCTGGGCCAGCACCGCCGCCCGGCCGGCCGCGATCGAGCCGAATTCAGCAATTATTTCCGCTGGCGGTTCGCTGTAAGACCCATGGACCAGCAGCTGCACGTCCATTTCTTGCGCGACTTGCAGCAAGGCGGTGGTACTTTGGGTCACAAAAGCGCGCAAGCCGGTATCAGGGCTGGCAATCTCCACGTGGGTCCCGTGCCAGCTCATCGGATGGTGAATCACAATACGCCGCGTATCGTGCTGGACCCATTCGATCATGGTCCGCAAATGGGCCAATCCCGCCGGGGTCACGTCCGCGGGCGTCGTGAAGAACTCAAAAACCGCCGGACGGTAACGCAGCCGCTCAGCGATTTGGGCCGGATCAGTACTGGCTTTCAAGCCTAAATAGGGAAATTCTGTCTGTGTGTTCATACCCTTGATTGTAGCGATTTTTACCGGTCTTGTCAGCGGCCTTTACGGGCATCGCTGATCATTTCCGCCAATTCATCCCGATCGATCAGCCGGACGCCCACACCGGCCGCCAGCTCCTTGGCACTGTTGGTATAGTACGCGTTAGAAATGACCACCGGGTGCGTCAGGTGATAAAACGCGCAGCCGGTGAAAACTTGCTGCACCGCGCTGTTGTCCACGGAATGGTTATACCGTTTGCACTGAATGCCGAAGCTCTCGCCATCGGCCTCGGCGATGATGTCCACCCCCTGATCCCGGCTGGCCGGGGTCACTTTGACTTTTGTGAAACCCAGATGCACCAGCAGCTGGGCCGTGTATTCCTCGAAAGCAATGCCGTCCATCCGGTCGATCCGGGCCATACCGGTCCGTAAATGAAGCAGGAAGCGAATGAGGACAATGAGCCACCCAACGACCAGCACGGCCACCCCAGTCCAGAAATACGGGGCATACTGCTGGGCGGTAAAAAGCGGCAGCGTGGGCTGAATCAGAAAGCGATACCCGGCTAGCCCGGCCGCCAGAATAATACTGAGAATGATGCCAAGACGCCGCATGGCGTTTCTCCTCCTTTGTGTCTTACGCTCCATTGTACGGGGCGTTCGCATCCCGACGCAATCGGCCGCGGGGCCGAACTTGCCCTTGTCAGGCTGGAAGAGAATGGGCACAATAATCAATGTAGAGAAAGGATGGAGAAATTTGGTACAGAAACGACCAGTATTGACCCGGGGCTTGATCTTCGTAATGGCTCTGACCTGCGGCGTTGTCGTCGCCAATAATTATTACTTGCAGCCGATTGAAACGGCCATTGCCCAAAGCTTCCGCGTCAGCAACGGCGCGGTCGGCGTAGCCGCGATGCTGACCCAATTCGGCTACGCTGTGGGCCTGCTGCTTTTGGTGCCCTTGGGGGATATCGTCAATCGGCGCAAGCTGATCATCCGCATGTGTCTCTTGTCCGGGATCACCTTGCTGGGCGCTTATTTTGCCCCGACTTTGGCGCTATTCTCATTGGCGTCCTTTTTGATTGGGCTGGTCTCCATCGTGCCCCAGATCATCATCCCCTACGGTGCCGTGCTAGCCGGTCCGGCCAAGCGCGGTCGGGTGATGGGCACATTACTGGGCGGTTTACTGGTCGGGATTCTGCTCTCCCGGACGATTTCCGGAATCGTGGCCAGCATTTGGCCGTGGCGGACAATTTATCTGATTGCCGTCGTGGTCATCTTGGCCTTAGCCGGCGTGTTGGCCCTGACCCTGCCAGATCCCGGCCGACCGCCCCATCATGCACTGAACTACTGGCAAACTCTGGCCACGATCCCCGGGTTGATCCGACAGCACCGGGTCTTGCAAGAGGCAGCCGTGAACGGCTTCTTCATGTTTGGCACATTTTCTATTTTCTGGTCCACTCTGATCTTTTATATTGCCAGCCCAGTCTATCGCTGGGGCACCCGGGAAGCGGGTTTACTGGCTATCTTTGGCCTCTTTGGCGCCCTGGCCGCGCCGCTCATCGGTCGGCTGGCGGACCGCTTTTCTGACCGGCACCTGGTCCTGATCGGTTTGCTGCTGGAAACCCTGGCCTTTCTGCTGCTGATGGCCGGCGGTCAATTCGTCGTCCTGCTGGTCTTGAGTATTATCCTGCTGGATGTCGGCAATCAGTTCGGTCAAGTCTCGAACCAGACCCGGGTGCAGAATCTCGGCGAACACATCAGCAACCGCACCAACACAGTCTTCATGTTTAGTTACTTTTTGGGCGGCTCCTTGGGCAGTCTGCTGGGCACTACCATGTGGCAGCAGGCCGGTTGGCTGGGCGTCACCGCGGCCGGACTGGTCTTTCAGCTGCTGGCCTACATTGCCCATTTACTGATTTTTCGGCCGAAAAAAGCGCTGTGACCGAAGTCCCAGCGCTGGTGTATTACAATTTTATTCTGCCGTCTTGGTGGGCCGCCAAGTCCGGCCATCTTGCAAAATTTGCCGAGATGATAAATGCCGGGCCATGTAAGCCAATACTGTCTGGACGTGGGCAACATTGAACTCCCACTGGTCACCATCCACCGTGGTTACTTGGAACCCACGGGTCAAGCGGCCGCCGAAGAAGGTCTCGATCCAGACGTATTGGATCTGGGCCCAGGGCAGCCAGGTGAAGTTCTTGGCCTGGACTGCCCGGGTGATAAACTCAAGCCCGGCATTGCCCAACGCCAACATACCAGCGCGATAAGTGCCGGTCATATTCGTCCGGGCCCGGGTCGTCAGTTCGATTTCTTGATTTAGCGGTTGATCCATAGGGACCGCTCCTTTCCCACCGAAGGTTTTGTTTGGCCCCCGGGTGTCGCAACAGTGTGCGCTCTTACTTAATGCCCTATTGTACTCAGTATCGTGCATTAATGCACTGCAGACGCTCGCACTATTGTCCTTATCTATTCGACCATACCACAGTGCCGTTAAGACGCCAAATAATATGACTAGTTCTTAGGGGATTGTTTCTTTTTACGCCGGAAGGCCCGGGTGATTACTTGCCAGAAGCTCAGGGACTTCACGATATGGTCGGGATTGACGTGTTCGCGAATCGCCCGCAAGACCCGTTTGGGGTCCTTCGAAGCAAAGGAATAGGTGCCGGCCTTTTTGGTTTCTACGGCATAACGGGGAATCCATTTGCCGCCGAAGACCACGGAGACGATTACGAAGTTCACTTCGTCCCAGGGAATTTGGATGTAGTGCTTGAGGTTCTTTTCGTTATAGAACTCAAACCCCTTGTCCCCGATCATAATCTTGCCATATTCGGGCAGACCGAGATAAGACGTGGCATCCGTCACCAGCTCGACTTTCGTGTTTAATGATTCGACCATATCTGTGCCCACTTTCTCCATTCACTGCTTACATTATTAATTGTATCACGTCTGGAAATACAAAAGGCCCGGGCCGAAAGCACCCGAGCCAATGAATATTAACCTGAAATAATTACATCCAACCAATTACGTGCATGACAACACCAACGACGAAGAGGCCGAGGATGATGACGATGGGTGACACTTTCTTCTTCAGCAACCACATGCAGAGGAAGGTCAGACCCAATGCGGCCAAGCCAGGAATCAGCATGTCCAAGTTGTCTTGCAACGTGGTGACCTTAGTCGCTGTCAACGCACGGCCTTCGCCTTGCAGCTGCAGGGCTTTTTGAATCCCCTTAGCGCCAGCCGGTAATGTGTTCCAGTCAATGTAGGCACCCTTCTGTTGCGGGACAGAGGAAACAACCGGGGTGAACTTAACAGCTACCCACCGGTTGACCAGCGATCCCAGGATAAACATCCCGAGGATAGTGGCCCCCTTTGTAACTTCTTGCAGTAAACCGCCGGATAAGTCATCAGTAATCTTGGACCCGACTTTATAGCCGAATTCTTGGGTGTACCAAGTGAAGGCCATCCGGATAATGTTCCAAGCAAAGAAGTAGATCAACGGGCCCATAATATTCCCGCTCATCGCCAAAGATGCGGCTAAGGCCCCAATGATTGGCTTAATAGTGAACCAGAATACCGGATCCCCGATACCAGCCAACGGGCCCATCATCCCGACTTTTACACCTTGAATGGCAACATCGTCAACCGGTGCCCCATTGGCCCGGTCTTCTTCCAGCGCCAAAGTCACCCCAATGATCGGGGAGGCCAGATACGGGTGAGTGTTGAAGAATTCCAAGTGCCGCTTCAACGCAGCGGCCCGGTCTTCCTTGGTCTTGTACAGCTTCTTCAAGGCCGGAATCATCGAATAAGCAAAACCGCCGTTCTGCATCCGTTCGTAGTTCCATGACCCTTGAATGAACGTGGACCGCCACCAAACATGGAGCCGATCGCCTTTAGTTAATGTAATACGCTGCTTATCATCTGCCATTGTTTAGCCCCCCTTTCTCAATAATCGTCTATGATCTTGCCGACTGGATCACCTGTATTATTATTGCTGGAGCCGCTGCCATTAGAGCTGCCGCCCATCTTGGACAACGCCAGGTAGATCAGCGCCAGGGAAATGCCGATGGCGCCCAAGCCGATCAAGGTAATTTCCTTCACTGTGGCTAAAACAAAGCCGATGGCGAAGAACGGCCAAACTTCTCGGGTCGCCATCATGTTGATGATCATGGCATACCCAACGGCCACGACCATGCCGCCGCCGATGCCTAAACCATCAGTCAGCCATTGCGGCATCAAGGCCAGCAAGTCCCGCACCCGGGTAGTACCAACAGCCAGAATCAACCCGGCTGGAATCGCGATCCGCAGCCCTTGCATGATGATCGCGACGACTTGCCAAATATCGATCATCCGGAAATTACCATCGTCAGCTGCCCGGTCCATCAAGTGGACAATACCAGTTGCCAAGGTCCGTACAACAGTTGTCAGCAGCAAGCCGGCAACTGCCAGAGGAATCGCAATGGCAATGGCGGACTTAACGCCTGCTTGTCCTTGGCCACCAAGAACCAGAATAATGGCGGATGCAACAGAAGCCAAGGCGGCATCAGGCGCCACAGCGGCGCCAATGTTTGCCCAACCCAACGCGATCATTTCCAATTGACCGCCTAACATCACACACGGGATCAAGTTCCCCGTGACTAAGCCGATCAGCGTGCAGGCAATAATGGGCTGATGAAAGTGGAATTCATCCAAGATACCTTCCATCCCCGCTAGGAATGACACACCGATGACTAATATGATTTGAATAATGTTTAAATTCATCAGTATTAGCCTCTCTTTCTCTACAACGTAAAATGAATTATTTCTGCTGGTCCAGCATGGATTGGGCTTTCTTCAGAATGTTATCCATATTGTCTGCACCATCTGAAGGTACCTTCCGGACGTCGAACTTGACGCCCAACTGCTTCAGCTTGCCGAACGTATCAATATCTTCTTGATTGAAGGCCAACACCTTGTTGGGTTGTACCTTGCCGACGGAGTGAGCCATGGAACCGATATTCAGTTCCGTTAAAGGCACGCCGCCTTCAATGGCCTTCAATGCGTCCTCTGGATTTTCGAACAGCAGCAAGGCTTTTTGCCCGCCAAAGTGCTGATCATCTTTGGCCAGCTTGATCATTTGGGCAATCGGGACAACGTGGGCATGCACGCCGACCGGTGCGGCTTCCATGATCAATTTCTTCCGTAACTCATCGTGCGCAACAGCATCGGAAACAACGATGATGCGGTTTGCACCCGACGTCTTGGTCCAAGTCGTGGCGACCTGGCCGTGCAGCAGCCGGGAATCGATCCGGGCCAAAACATACTGCATACTGCCCGGGGCCCCAACTTTACCGTTGGTACTGGTCGGTGCTGCATCAGCGGCTGCCGGTGCGGCCGCCCCGGTACTCTTGGGTTCCAAATCTTCCGGTTTGATCTTCACGCCATCACGGCCCGCTTCAACAATGTGGGCTGCAATTTCGTGCGCTGAATTCATTGTCAGGCGGGAACCGTATGCTTCAATCAGCATCGGCAGATTCAACCCGGTGACAATTGCCCACTTATCCTTGTGGGCCTCATACAAGCCGTTGGACTGATTAAACGGAGAGCCGCCCCACAAGTCAATCAGGAAGAGCACATCATCATCCGGATCGAACTTGCTAATGGCTGCTTCCAAGTGGGCCTTCAAATCTTCAGGCCCTTCGTCGGGCATAAAAGTCACTGCTTCGACTTTCTCCTGCTCACCGAAAATCATTTGCCCGGATTGTTTGATACCCGCGGCAAATTGACCGTGACTTGCAAGAATGATGCCAACCATGTACTTCGCCTCCTACTAAACTCCTGTGTGGTACTGTTTCTAGAACCAGTACCAAAGTGGCATAACAGAATGGGGAATGATGGCGGAAAAAGCACTCATGACGTGCCTTGACCGTTCTTCAATCCCATCTGTTAATATCATAGCATCTTGCCTCGGCTACCTGTTAGCAAAAGCACTTGCAAAATAATAGCGGTACCGCAAGCACTCTCAAACTGGTCTAGACAAGTACACCGTTTTCTATTCTACCGGCTTCCACGGCACTTGTAAAGGCTTTTTTCACGAATTTTAACGATTACTGAAGTGTAAAATCACGATAAGGACGCTGACACACGCTAGAGCGCCCAGCGTCGCCAGCATTGCCTGCCAGGAGGTCCCCAGCAGCAAAAAGACGACGCCCAAGCCGGCACACCACCACAGCAGCCGGTAGCCGGCCGGTTTGACCCGATGAATCACGCCAACTTCGCGGCCTAAGATAATGACCACCACCAAGCCGAGCAAAAAAATTCCAATAATCGCTGCTGCCGTGCGCACGACCGCACCCCCTTATTCTGCTTTATTCCTATTATAGTACGCCGACACTTTCCTTTGCATCGTCGGCAGGGCCAACTCTTGCTGGGTCAGCGGCAGCCAGCGGGCATTGGCCGGGAGCGGCGGGACGTCTGCTAGAGTCAGTTGTACCACGGTGATCGTCCACCGTTGATGCGTGAATACGTGCACAACCCCGTTTTCGCCAACTGGTTGGACCCGCAGGACCAGTGCTGGATCCAGGATAATCCCATGCTCGTCGGCGAGTTGTTGGATCAATGCCGGAGCCGAGGCGCCCTGTTGATCCCCAGTCAGCAACGGCCAGGTCCAAAGATCAGCGAGCAAGCCCCGCGGCGGCCGCTGCTGCCACACGATTTGGCCGTCCGGCGCCAACAGTGCCAGCGCAGTGTAGGCTTTGGCCACCGGCTTTTTCTTCGGTGCTTTGACCGGATACTGATCGGTCACACCCTGCTGGTAAGCCGCGTCGAAGGCGGCCACTGGCGAGTGCGCACTGTCCGGATCCTTAGCCCGCATATAACTGGAACCCAGGTCCATCACCGCTTGATTGAAATCCCCTGGCCGATCCGCTGGAATCAGGGGGGTAATGGCGTCGTTGAACACTTTTTTAGCCGCACTGCTGCGGATATCCGTGTCGATCAGCAGCAGCCGTGAAAAGACCCGGTAGGCATTACCATCGATTGCCGGCACCGGCTGGCTAAAGGCAATGGATGCCACGGCCCCAGCCACATAGTCGCCGATCCCGGGTAGTTGCTTGAGCCCCGCTGCATCTTGGGGCCATTGTCCCCCGCGTTCGTTGGTAATCACGCGGGCGGTTTTCAACAAATTCCGAGCCCGGGAATAATATCCCAGCCCGGCCCACTCCTTGAGCACGGCATCCTCATCGGCCGCTGCCAGCTCAGCAATAGTCGGCCAGTGCGCCAGCCATTTTTCATAATAGGGAATGACCGTGCTCACCCCAGTCTGCTGCAGCATCACTTCCGAGAGCCAGACATGATACGGGTCGTGGTCCCGCCGCCAAGGCAAATCCCGCCCGTGAGCGTCGTACCATGTTAATAATGCCCTTTGAAACCGATCAATCGTAGCGTCATCCCAATGAATCATTCCGAGTTGCCCCTTTCGCTTTCTCTGCCTAACCATGTTACCATGAGAATAGAAAATACCCCGGTATTTTAATCTTCGCAGGTTGCATTCCCTGTTTAGAATGATTATAATCTAGGAGTAGTTACAGAAAGGGGAGTTTCTGATGTCACATAAGACGAAATTGTTTACCACCATTGCCATTGGTGTCCTCGCCCTCGTTCTTCAATTTGTCTTCCACTTAAACATTGCCGCGCAAGTCATCGTGACCCTGATGGGTTCCGTGATCTCGCTGACCATGCTGATTGAAATGATTAAAACCCTGCGCGCCGGTAAATACGGTGTCGATATTCTAGCCATCACGGCGATCGTCGCCACCCTGGCCATCAGCGAGTATTGGGCCAGCTTGATGATCTTGGTCATGCTCACCGGCGGCGACGCGCTGGAGGATTATGCCCAGCACAAGGCCGGTTCCGAATTAAAGAGCCTGCTGGATAATACCCCGTCCACCGCGCACCGCTTCGACGGCGACAAGCTGACTGATATCACCATTGAAGACGTCCACATTGATGACCACCTGCTGGTCAAGCCTGGTGAAGTGGTCCCGGTTGATGGGATCATCTTGAACGGCGAATCCACTTTGGATGAGTCTTCCTTGACCGGTGAATCCCGGCCGATCGACCGGCGCGCCGGTGACGACGTGATGTCCGGGGCCGTCAACGGCGACTCTGCGCTGACTATCCAGGCCACCAAGGCTGCCGCCGATAGTCAGTATCAGAAGATCGTTGCCCTGGTTAAGGAATCCGAAGCCCGGCCCGCCCACTTTGTCCGGTTGGCTGATCGCTACGCCGTTCCCTTTACCTTAGTCGCTTACTTAATTGCCGGGCTGGCTTGGGCCATCAGCGGTGATCCCCACCGCTTCGCTGAAGTGCTGGTCGTTGCCTCGCCTTGTCCACTGATCTTGGCCGCCCCCGTAGCCCTGGTTTCCGGCATGAGCCGGGCCAGCCGGAACGGGATCATCGTGAAGACTGGGACCGTGATTGAGAAATTGGCCAATGCCAAGACGGTCGCCTTTGATAAAACCGGGACGATTACCCGGGGTGTCTTAGCCGTTGACCAAGTCACACCGGCAGCGGACATTTCCGCCGCGCACCTGCTGCGGGCCGCCGCCAGTGCTGAACAGCAATCCAACCACATTCTGGCCCGTTCCCTTGTGAAGAGTGCCCGGCGGGATAAGCTCCTGCCTACGGATCACATCGTAGAAACCACCGGCGCCGGCGTTACCGCCCAAGTCGGCGGCGAAACGATCCGTGTCGGCAAAGCCGACTTCGCCGAGGCACCAGCCAGTGCCCAAGTGGACGGCACCGCGGTTTATATCAGTATCAACGGCACTTATGCCGGGATGATCACCTTCAACGACCAGCTGCGGCCGGAAGCGGCGGCGACCATCGCTGACCTGCACACCCTGGGGGTCAATCACGTGATGATGCTGACTGGGGATAAGAAAGAAACCGCCCAGGCCATCGCCGATGAAGTCGGCATTGATGACCTGCAAGCGGAATGCCTGCCCCAGGATAAGATCGATATGCTGAATGGTTTGCCGGACGATCAACGGCCCAGCGTCATGGTCGGCGACGGTGTTAACGACGCCCCGTCTCTGGCGGTGGCTGATGTCGGTATCGCCATGGGCGCCCACGGCTCCACAGCGGCCAGTGAATCAGCCGACATGGTCATTTTGAAAGACGACCTCGGCCGAGTTACCCGCGCTGTCCGGATCTCCCGGGACACGATGAAGGTCGCTAAACAATCTGTTTTGTTAGGAATCTTCATTTGTACTGCGTTGATGCTGGTTGCCAGTGTCGGCGTGATCCCCGCCCTCTTCGGTGCGATGCTGCAAGAAGTGATCGATACAGTGTCCATTCTCTGGGCACTGCGGGCACGTCACGGCAAGTCTCTGGCACCAAGCGATGCCAACCATCAGTCGCATCACCGGGCGTTGAGTAAAGCTGGTAATGCGCTGGGCGAATAGTTTTAACTAGACACGTCATCCTTGTCTAACACTCACGGGAGCGAGACAAAAGCCTAACCCCTTTCATCAATAAAGAAAATCCAGAACACATGCTGAATACAGCAAATGTTCTGGATTTTTTCATGAAGAATAGCAATGATGTCTCCGTCTCTATTACCATGACTTGATTAAGTGACACTCTATTTTGGAAACCACGACAGCGTGGAAAGACCAAAAGCCTCACTACGAGTAGGCTGATTAGCTTTAATCAACCGCATGTATAGTTTAAGACCTTTCGGCGATATTTTTCGTGATACAGCGAGTTTATTCAATTGTAAGCCTAAATTCATCAGCACTTGGTGCACATTATTACCAGCAGTCAGTGCCGCAATACTTTCATCAATCATGCTTTTCTCGTTAGGTTGGTTGAATTGCATCTGTTTGAGTAGGTCAATTAATTCTTTACGCTCCATACGCAACACCCTCCATTCAAACAATCGTCAAGGCTTAATATACCGATATCCAGCATCCTGCAAAGCAATCAGATCAGCCACGCCGGCCGGTACTGCTACAACGCCCGCTGGCAACTGCTCGGCTTTGACGCCATGACTATTCATCGCGTTATTGCATGCATGGAAACTGACACCCTGCGGTTGCAGTTGGGTAATAGTATCCCGCAAGCGGGTAACGAGATATCCCATGATCGCGTTGCCATTGACCAGCACAACAATATCGTAGGCGGTTTGCTGGGATTGACCATACGTAATTAAATTCTGAATGTTGCCCAACGTATGATCCCACTTTTCTAATTCATCAATATGGAAAACGACCTTATTCGTCATCGTCGTCGTCCTCCTTCGTCGGGACAGCCAGCGTCTGATCCTTCACTGCCGCCGTGAAGGCATCATAGTCGGCATGGACTTGCTTGGCGTATGCCGTAGACCAGTCGATCAACGCATTGACCAATTTCTTCTTCTGGCCGCCATAACCGCGCACGATGGCCCCGGTAGGACTCTGAGCGTGGCCGCGGGCCAGCAGCAGGGCACAGATCCGGGCATAGGTATCGAAGTCATCCTTATCCATCTTGCTGACGTCCAGGGATTCCTTCATGTCCCGGAACTGGCGGACGTAGAAGCTGCGGCCGGTGTCGTCATTGTGGTAGAAGCCGAGAAAAGGATCAGACGCCCGTTGCAGAATCTGCTGGCAGGTGACGATCCGTTCGCCGTTATCCGGGCCATCCTGGCTGAACCGGGTGGTCACGTCGAATCCTTGAAAGCGCCGGGTGGGCAAGGCTTCTTTGATTTGCAGCACCAAATGGCTGCCATCGATCGCCGTGAGCAGAACCAAATAGCAGCGGGTACCGAAACTGCCGACGCCCACACTGTGGCGGACAATATCGCTGACGTGGAATTGGGACAGCAGCACGGCCACATCCGGTTTGATCGTCTGCATGTAGGTCCGCAGATGCGCATCGATTTCTTTGAAGCGTTTATCAGAAACATGCACAGTCCGGGGCGCGTTTTCCTTGAAGACCAGGCGGCCGCGGTCGTCCATCGTCGTGAACTTGCGGACGACCTGCTCAGAATCCCGCTGCGGCGCATTATCCTTGATCTTGCGCCACAATTTAGGCAGCGAGGCCCCTTCCGCTTGGGCGGTCAAGAAGCTTTCGACTTCAGTGGAAAAATAATATCGCTCCAGCGCACTGTGATCGTCGAAACATTCAATGATAATTTGTTGGTAGGTTTGCACGGCGTGGCGCATAATATCAGCCAAATCATCATCATCCAGACTGATCTGTTCACCGGCTAGAATAATACTGACGAGTAGCCGCCGCACATCCCAATCCCAACTGCCGATCGTGGATTCATCGAAGTCGTTGACATCGAACAACAGCTTGCGCTCAGGTGACGCGTAAAAGCCGAAGTTGCCAATATGTGCATCCCCAGCAATCACGACTGGGATATTCGTTGACGTCTGCTGAGCCAGATCATAGGCCATCAGTTCATCGGTGCCGCGGAAGAACGCAAAGGGCGACGCCGCCATGCGGGCGTGCCGCAAGGGTAAAAGCTCCTTGATCAAAGCGCGCTCCACATGCTGAATCCCCTGAACCACGTCGCGGTGGACGGGCTTGAACTCAGCCAGATCACTGAACGGGACCTTATCCCGGACGTTCTTCCCCATATCAGCCAATTCACTGATCGTATTCTTGATGCGAATCTGACTCAGGTCATAACGCAGGCGGGACGCCTTTTTCGGCGCCGCCAAAGGCTTTGGTACTGTTGCCATTCCTGAATCCCCCTTTGTGGACATGTTTACCCTCCATTGTGGCGATCGAGAAACGGCAAGTCAACCGTGGGGCATTACAGCCCTGAATTAGCACTAGTGTACAGGCAATGCATATGATATTATCATTCGAGTAGAACCGCACGGTTGGCTAGCCCCTGCACGGTAACGTCAAAACCGCCATGGAAAAGTGAAGTTCAAAGTCAAAACCGTGGTTCAGGAGGTGGGCGGCAGAGATCAGTTTAATCAAAGAATGATTTTCCTTATTCAAACGATATTGATGCACTGATATCGGCGCTAGAATGTTTCTAACGCACACAAATAGAGCGCCTGAGATTTTCTTCGTCAGGTGAT
Organism: Schleiferilactobacillus harbinensis; assembly: GCF_008694105.1. Lineage (NCBI taxonomy): Bacteria > Bacillati > Bacillota > Bacilli > Lactobacillales > Lactobacillaceae > Schleiferilactobacillus > Schleiferilactobacillus harbinensis. Next base: position 2,690,987 of record NZ_CP041364.1, on the reverse strand, counting down.
CAAGCAGCGACAGGCAGCTGTTCCTGAGCGAGTGCGATTAGTGCAAGCCACTTATCAAACATCCGCTCGTGGGCCAGCACTGCATCGATTGGCACAGGGACGTGATAGTTCAGCGCCTCGTGCGGCCGCAAGAAGTTGTAACACGCTGAGAACAGTGTTGTGTAGCTGGCTGAGCCTTTGGCTGAGCCGAAGCCGGTCGTTGAGCGGTAGTGGCCCTTATATTCGCGATTCAGACGTTCAATGATCTGTTTCAAGTAGCGAAACTCGGTAGAGACTTCGTCTTTGTTCTTCAGACCGATGACTTGTTTGATGTCGAAGTTGATGCCATGTTTGGCAAAGTAAATTCGGGCTACCTGATAGATGGGGTTCGCATCGACGATGAAGCGCAGCTTCTCGGGGATCACATCAAACTTCTGCAGTACCTGGTTGATCGCGATGGCCGCTGATTCGCTAGTGCGATGCGGTGTGACGTAATCGGCCAGAATCAGCTTGTTCAGGGCATCGTAGAAGTAAAAGATGTAGTTCCACTTGCCCTTCACGCGGATGTAGGTTTCGTCGCCAACCAGTTCCTCAGACAGCTTGTACGGATAGTTCGCCCAGAAAGGACGAACGACGGCGGCCACCGCTTCTTCATAGTTATGAATCGTCTGGTGCGAGATCTTGATACCGTGCACGTCGTACATCAGGGCCGCGGTCTTCCTGGCCGACATGCCGTAATTGATGTGGTAGGTCAAGACCAGACCCAATACTTGCGGTGTGGCGCGGATCCGGCCCAGGTCAACAGTTGTTTGAATTGGCGAGTCGGCGTCGACACTCTTCAGCTCAAAACGAAAATCCCGGTACGTATAGCGGACTTTAAACCGGGTTGGTTCGGCACTGAACGCGGCCAGTTGTTTGGGTGATAACTGAGCTACCTTGCCTTGGCGATACGAGCAATTGTCGTTTGGGCAGACCCAAACATCGAAGTTCACGCGCTTGTTATGCAGGTACAGTGCGTGTGTGCAATACGGACAGCGCAGTGATACGTCCTTCTTGTAGTCGCCGTCGCGTCGTTGAAACTTGAAGTGACAGACCTTGCACTCTAACTGACCGCCTTTGCCGTTGTTGGCGTAAAGGTAGTCGCTCGGTGCGTCGCACCGCGCACACCGAAGTGCTTGAAAATCAATCGGTTTGCGTCGACGCACAGCCTTGATGGGTTTGCCGGTATCCGTCAGGTGTTGGGCTAAAAGCTCTTGATAGTCCAGTTTCTCGGGCTGAATGTCTGCGGCCAGCAGGGGCACTGCTTCGTCTACTTCAAACTGGTTGAACCGTTTGTAGATTGGCTTGTCTGGCTGGGGCATGCGCGAGTTACTGATGAACTGGAACAGCCATAACGCCAACAAAATAATTAAACGGCGTTGGTACTTGATTATCTCAATTAAATACTGTATCAATAGTGTATGCACTCGGATTCCTCTTTTCGGAATTTCTTAGTTGTAGTTGTGTACACCTAGGATACCAGAACAAGAGAAAAATCCGGGTGTTTTTCTTTTGCCTGAAGGCAAGAAAAGCACCCGGAAAGCAGAAAGAAAGGTACGTCTTTTGACAGTACCCCCTGCACCCCGGAGGTGATGCCTATGGAAAAATCTGACTGCGGAGAAGCACATGAGCACGTACGAAGTGTTGTCGCTGTTAATTGCCTTTAGCATGTTAATTGTGGCGATCACGGCCTTCAAGTCAAAAAAATAACCGTCGGTCGACCCCCAACGGTTTGAAGTAACTCTTTGCTTTGAACTCGCGGCTGGCCGCCGATAAGACGGTTCCGCTCGGGGACGCCATCTCACTGGCGTCCTTTTCTGTCTTTAAAGTAACATTTCTGGCCATTTTGGTCAATCAATTGCCATGGTGAAAATCCACTCCACTATAGTATGTTCATCACTTATTTCCCGGGTAATATTTCCGCCGGCAGGACTCTACCGGCTTCTTTCAACCACCCCTGATCCTTCGTCCACGACCGCTTCGGTGTCTTCGACACCCACTGGTTGCCAGCGACAAAGAATCGATACGGCCGGTCATGCCAGCCGCCGCTGCGCACGCCAACCCGGGCGCTGCTGCCGATCTGGCGAGGCTGGCTCTGCCACTCGTCCCCCAGCAGGATCGTCAGCGGTGCATCGACCAGATTATGTAAATTCAACGCCTTATCCCGCACGCCAAACGCCCGAAACAGCTTGCCGGGCCCGTTGGTCAGCTCGCCCACGGGCCGGCCCTCCCGGTTCTTGGTCATCACGTCCAGGCCCCACACCGGTTGAATCCCCCGCAGCAAGACCCCTTGGGGCACCTCAGCGTCCTGCACGGCGATGTCGCACATGAACAAGCCGCGGCGTTCATAGATGTAGATGGTGCCCGGCGGGCCGTAGAGGGCTTCGTTTGCCGCAGAGCGGTGCCCTTGGTACGCATGGGCGGCATTGTCCGCCTGGCCCAAGTAGGCTTCCGTTTCCACGATCCAGCCGCCCACCAGTCCCGCCGGCGACCGATACAGCAGCGGCCGCCCCAGCAGGTCCTGGGCAATCTCTTGGGTCGGTCGGCCCGTGAAGAAATCTTGATACGCCAATTGTCTCTCTCCCTTTTTCCCGTAGATGATACACTTATCTTAGAGGTGACCTAGATGAGTGTCAAAATCAAACGTATTTATGGCGATCTGCTGCCGGATCCCAAGGACGGCTATCGGGTCCTGGTGGATCGGCTTTGGCCCCGCGGTGTTTCGAAAGTGAAGGCCGAACTGGACGAATGGGATAAACAAATTGGGCCTAGTAATGACCTGCGCAAATGGTTCGGCCACGACCCAGAGAAGTACCCAGAATTTAAGCAGCGTTACATCGCTGAGCTCGATGCCAACCCGGCCACGCCGGACTTTCTGCAGCTGATCAAAGAAAAAACGGCGGCGGGACCCGTCGTCCTGCTCTTCGGCGCCAAGGACGAGACCCACAACCAAGCCGTGGTGCTGCAAGACTACTTAGCCCAGCATGGTATTCAATAGACAAATGCAGGCTTCCCGTTCATGCGCGGAAAGCCTGCATTTTAATTATGCGAATCGTAATCGATTAAACATTGCCGATTGCGTTGATCTCTTCCTCGGCTTGTTTGGTGATCTTGATTTCTTTCAGTCCCAGTTCCGCACTCAATGTATCCATCGCGGCGTCCCGGTTCTTGATGATATCCATATTGAAGATAATGTTCTTAATAACCCCATTTTGGTAATCGAAGCTCTCGAACTGAATGAAGGGGTCTTCTTCTTCGCTCCGTACTTCTTTATCAATGGCCTTGGCCAGCGCTTTCGCGTAAACGGCATCTTTCATGTTGGCGGTGTCCTTCTCGGTAATATACCCGCGGGACATCAGGATCTTGCCCAACGCTTTAACGTCGTCTTTGATCTCAATTTTTGGAGCTTGTTCTTTTGCAGTGTCTTTTTTGTCGCTATCTGCCATAATTAATCGCCTCATGGTTTATTATAGCGCGTTTGCCACCCAATGATGAAAGAAAAACCCTCAGCGGACGGCTGAGGGTTGAAAATTTCATACTTATTCGACGGTCACGACGGCGGTAGTGACGCCGTATGAGGGAACGGAAGCGTTGGGCCAAGCCACATCCAGTTGGTTCGGATTGCTATAGGCGAACGTCCCGGTATCGTTGACCACCCGGTGGATCGTCGTGCCATCGGCGAAGACGATCTTCAAGCGGGTGCCCTTCGGATAGATGGAGAGGGCGGCGGCGACGCCGCCATAACCCATGCTGGAACCCAGTACAGCCGGGTCATAGAAGGAAATCTTCATAACCCGCATACCGGCACTGCTGCTGGCGCTATTACTGCTGGTATTGGTATTCGCGGTGCTCGTATTGACCGTGGCGGCACTGCTGTTGGCGCTGGCAGTTTGCTGCTGTTGTTTGGCGGCCAACGCTTCTTGCTGCGCTTTTTGAGCAGCCAAGGCTTGCGTTAATTGGGATTGCAACCCAGCCAAAGCTGATTTATTGTCGTTGAGTTCTTGTTGTAATTTGTTTTGCTGATCCTGAGCGGCCTTTTGTGCCGCCTTCAAATCATTTTGATCCTGAACGATCTGCTGTTTCTGCGATTGGAGCTGGTTTTCTTTCTGCTCCTGTTCGCTCTTCAGATCGGCCAGCTGCTTCTGGGCATCTTGGACAGCCGTTAAGGCATCTTTAGTGGCCCCAGAAATCTTGTTGACGGTGAAGGAGCGGCTGATCAGATCAGACAGGTTGTCGCTCTTCAGAATGAAATCAATGTAAATATTACCAGTAACGGTATCGGAATTCTGCTTCTGCAAAGCAACGAGCTGCTTCTTCAAGTTATCTTTGCGCTGCGTGATTTGGACCTGTGTGTCGGCAATCTTCCCGGACAATTCATTGATCCGCTGTTGAGCGGTATCAATGGCCTCCTCGGTACTATCCAGCTGGGACTGCTTGGCAACGACTTGCTTATTCAATTCGTTCAACTTGTTGGTTTGGTCATTGATCTGGTTGACCAACTGACTCGAAATATCTTTCTTGCTGCTGATCGCGGACTTCGCATCGGAGACCGAATCAGCGTGTACATTCACGGGATTGATGAGACCGGCGAACATGGTTATGACGGCGATCCCGGTTAATACGCGTGAGATTTTCTTCATGGTTGATGACCTCCTGAACTCTGTGATACACGATAACACGCTGATTGTTACAGTTTCGTAACGAGCTGTTTACAACTTGCAACGTGAAACATGTAAGGTCACAAAATTCGTAATAAAGGTGGCCCTATAACAATATTACCAAGGTCTGAAAACCATGAAACCGGCTAGATACAGGTATCAACCAAGGGTCAGCAAATAATGCAAACGGTCTATGAATGTCATAAATCGTGTTCTATAATATACTTAACTTGCCATTATTGAATTAATGCAAGCAATACAAACCAAGGCGGTGATTTTCGTGCAGTTTCACATCACGGAAGACAGTGCCCAGCCGATTTACATTCAACTGGCCCAACAGATCATCATTGGGGTGGCCATGGGCGACCTGCTCCCCGGCGCGCAGCTGCCGGCCACCCGGGTGCTGGGACTCAGCCTGAACATTGACCCGATGACCGTGTCGAAATGTTACCAGCTGTTAAAGCAGGATGGTTACGTGGAAGGCGACCGTCACCGGGGCACCCGGGTCAGTACCCAGCTCCCCATTACCACCGACGCCACGATCACGCCGGAGCTGACGGTGGCCTTAGCCAAGGGATTACTACAAGGCTTGACCATTCGGCAGTTGCAAGACCTGTGCCAAGAGATCATTTCTCGTTTCCACGCCTTACCTCAGGCATCATCAAAAATTACACAGTAGTTGCTATTATTCCCGTATTCGGATCTCCCATCCCCTTCCTTACCAGCATACGCGAAAAGCGCCTGATCGGACTATTCAGTCTGGTCAGGCGCTTTTCTTCTACTAATATTACTAATACCTAATTACGCTGGGAAATGCGTCAGCTTGGCGTGCTTCACGTCCGCAATGGTCTTGGTCCCGGCCAATTGCATGTCGATCTTCAGCTCATCGTTTAAATGTTCAAAGACGCTTTGTACCCCTTGGGCGCCACCCAAAGCCAGGCCATAAATAGCCGGCCGGCCAAAGGCAACCAGATCTGCCCCAGCGGCCAACGCCTTGAAGACGTGGGACCCGCGGCGGACACCGGAATCAAAGATGATCGGCACTTGATGGTTCACTGCCGCCGCAATGCTGGGCAGTACGTCGAAGGAAGCCGGACCACCGTTCAATTGCCGGCCGCCATGGTTCGATACGTATACCCCAGCGGCGCCGGCGCCAATGGCTTTCAAGGCGTCCTCAGGGGACATGATACCCTTGGCGATCACCGGCAAATCGGTGTAAGCAGCGATGCGTTCAATATCCTTCGGGCCAATCTTTTGCGCCGCCGCGGCATAAATTTCCGCGATGCCCTTGCCGGAGCCGTCGCCTTCGGAGTATTCCGTCAAGTTCGCCATTGGGATCGGGAACTGGAAGTGATTGCGCAGATCGTCCTCCCGGTATCCATCGACAGGCGCATCCAAAGTCAGAATAATACCTTTAATGCCGGCCTTCTTTGCTTCGTCCAGCAGATGGTGGTTGAAGTCCCAGTCCTTGCTCATGTACAACTGGAAGAATTGGGGCGCGCCGTTGCCAGCCGCCGCCGTATCTGCGATGGACGTGGAAGAATACGTACTTTGGGCCATCAGCGCACCAGCCGCCGCGACCCCGCGAGCGGTATCTTTTTCACCCTGGGAATGGGCTAATCCTTGGGCCGCTGTGGGGGCCATCATCAGGGGTGTCTTGAAATGCAATCCAAAGGCATCAGTTTCTGTGGCAGGATTCTCCATATCAGTCAGCGCACGGGGCACGATCTGGGCATGATTGAAGGCGGTGGTGTTCTCCCGTAAGGTCCACTCATCCTCGGACCCGCCGCGGATGTAACCAAAACCGCCCTTGGGAATAATTGCCTCGGCCTCTTTTTCCAGATCATTCAAGTTGATAAAATCCAGCTTCTGTTCGCGATCGCTTTGTTCGTAACCATTTGTGACTGTCATAAAGAAATCTACCTCCATTTTTCAGAGCGCGGCGGTTGGAACCAGTGACGGTTATCCCGCCGACTATCGCCAGACGCTTATGTAAGCTCCTTGCTCGTTTGCTACAAGGTCTATTATATCCACTTACAAAAAGTAAGCAAGGGCTCTGCCGTATTTTTCTGAAAAAAAACAGGGGAAGCGGTTGGGCTTCTCCTGTTGGCAAAATTATCGTGCTTCCCGCAAGCGCGGCACCACGGGCGGTTGAATCAAATGCACATTGAGCGGCAAGTGCTGCACACCGATCTTGTGCCACTGGGCAATTAACGCATCGGCGTCCACGGTCCGGTCCAGAATGACGATGCCGCAATCGCCGCCGCCAGCGCCTGACGTCTTCGCAGCGCCGCCGGCTTGAATTGCCAAATCACACAGACTGGACAGTTTCATCGTCTCAATGTGCACGTGGCTGAATTGACTGAGCTGTTGCAGCAGGAACCGGTTGCGGCTGATCTGCTGTTTGATGACAGCGAGATTGCCATCGCGGAAACCTTGGACCAGTTTCTCCACGACTGCGCGGCTGCGCCGCAGGAATTGTTTGTACTGCGCCTGAGACCGGGACGTGGCCGCCTTGATCTGGTCCACCAGATGGGACGTGGAGGCCGGCGAGCCGGTCCAGCCGATGAGCAGCCGCAGACTCTGGGGCGGGGTGAGCAGTTCGATGTCCAACCCCGGCCAGGGCATCGTCAGCAATTCGCTGAGCGAAACCAGATTCCGCTGGGCCCGCAACCATTCCCGGTCAAAGGAGCGGTAGGCGATCCAGCCGCCAAAGACACTGGCGGCGATATCCCCCAGCGAACCGTTGCCTTGAATATCCAGATGGGCAATGGCCGACAGCTTGTAGATCTGCTCCTGACTCAACGCCAAGTCATAAAATTGGAGCAGCGCTTTAACGGTCCCCACCGTGACAGCGGCTGAACTGCCCAGACCGAACTTGCGGCCATCGGCGGAGTCCAAGTCAGAATCCACGTAGAGGTTGAATAACCGCAGTGGTTTGCCCTGTTCGCTGGCGTACGCTTCGGTGAGATGAATGGCGGACAAAATATAGTGGAAGGGATTGTCCCGATTGTCGAAGACCATCTCGTCCCCCTGGCGCCGCCAAATGAGGGAATTTTCTTGATATTGTTTCGATTGAATCCGGCCCATGCCATGGGCGGGTTCCACCCGCACCGTCACGAATTGATTCAAGGCGACGATCACGGCCGGCTGCCCGGTTTCGACCACGGCGTATTCACCGGCAATATATAATTTTCCTGGTGCTTTGACTGTAATCACTGAAATAAGCTCCTGTATATGTGACATTCTTGTAAGTCCACGGAAAATATTACCAGTGATGGGCTATCCGGCGCAACTTATCCGAGGTATCTTTCCGAAATCATCAACATTATTGTCAAATCGCAAACCGGGTGTTCCCCCGTCCCGTCAAGAAAGTTACCAAAAATGTTGAGAAAGGGGTGGACAACTCAGAACATGAGAGTAAGATGTGTACATAATTACTAAAAAAGAGGGGATATCAATGATTACTGATCCCAAGACTATTAATTGGTCAGATCTGGGTTTTGAATACATCCAAACACCATACCGCTTCGAGGCACGTTACAAAGACGGGGCCTGGGAACCCGGCACACTCACCGAAGACCCTAATATTTCGATGAATGAGGGCTCACCAATCTTGCATTATGGCCAAGGCGCCTTCGAAGGGCTCAAAGCTTACCGCACTAAAGACGGCCGCATCCAGTTGTTCCGGCCGGATCAAAACGCTAAGCGGCTGCAACACTCTTCTGACCGCCTGCTCATGCCGGAGTATCCGGTGGATGATTTCGTCAACGCAGTGAAACAGGTCGTTGCCGCCAACGCGGACTATGTGCCGCCCTATGGGACTGGTGCCACCTTGTATATCCGACCGATGCTGATTGGGGTGGGTGAAAATATTGGCGTCCATCCCGCGCCGGAATATATCCTGCGCATCTTTGTCACGCCGGTCGGTCCCTACTTCAAAGGCGGCTTGACCCCCACAAGCTTCTTAGTGGTCAACTATGACCGGGCCGCCCATAACGGGACTGGCCAAAGCAAGGTCGGCGGGAACTACGCCGCCAGTCTGCTGGCCGGCCAAGAGGCCCATGAACACCACTACAGCGATGCTATTTACTTAGACCCCGTCCATCATCGCTATATTGAAGAAGTCGGTTCTGCCAATTTCCTGGCCTTCACCAAAGACGGCAAGACGTTGAAAACACCGAAGTCGCCCTCCATTCTGCCCAGTATCACCAAGTACTCCAGCCTGTATCTGGCCGAACACGTCCTGGGCATGCAGACCGAGGAAACCAAGATCAGTATTGATGAATTGGACGAATTCGGCGAAGCTGCTGCCTGCGGCACCGCCGCCGTCATTTCCCCCATCGCCGGCATTAAGTACGGCGACCACTATCATGTCTTTTATGATGAAAAGAAAGTCGGTCCGATCACCCATAAGCTGTATGATCTGCTCACTGGGATCCAGTTTGGCGATGTTGAGGCGCCTAAGGGCTGGATCCAGCAGGTTGAGGTATAATCTTTGACCAAGATCTGACCTTCCGTTAGAATGCAATTGCATTCTAACGGAAGGAGCTGGTGGCGAATGAAACACTGGCAGAAACTGCTGGTTTGGTTGGCAATTGTTGCCGCAGTCTTGGTATTTCGCGCGCTTATCCCCTCACCGCCCGGTATCTTGCCGATCACACTGCCATTATTTCTTTACCGACTGGTCGATCTCGTCGGCAGTATCGCCCTGATTGCTGTCGTATTCACGATTGCCGCCATGATTCGCGATAGGCGGCAAAAGAGCAAGACACATTAAATTTGCAACCAAATAACCGGTGCTTGGCCTGGAAAGTTTCCTTTCTGGTCAAGCACCGGTTATTTATTCTAGAAAAGATAATCGCGATCAATAAACACGTCAGTAACAAAATCCGTTGCCCGTTTCGCCTTGATCTGCACCCGGCCAGCCTGGCCCGGGCCCACCGGCTTCGGCTGCGTGGCCTTTGTCGTTGTGCGTGCAGCCGCATTTCCGTTGATCGTCATATGCACTGGCCCGTCCGGCAGCAGCATATAATCAATCACCCCAATAAACGTATCGGTCCCTGACTGATACGTCACATACAGAATCTCCTTCAATCCATGGAACAGCTCGCCCTCACTTGTCCGACAGTATAAATAGAAGCTGCCGGCATCCTGATTCCCCGGCTGCAACTCGCCTTGGATCACGGCAAACGTTGCCTTGTCCACCGGCGAGTATTTCCCAGGGAATAAGCGGCGCCTGGCTGTCTTTCTGCTGATTTTCTCCTGCTTGGCCAGAACAGCAACGAGTTCTTCCTGGGTCAAGGTGGGATACGCCGTCAGTGAGATCTGTTCCGGATTGCTGGGTGCACTCACCGTCGCGGCCGTGACCGACCCAGCTGACAAGAAAACAAACAAACCCGCAACGATCACGAGCAAACCAGTCTTGATTTTACCCATCAGGACCACGCCTTCCCGTCATTCATCCATTGCAACCAATTCTCAGAGCATCTCAAGCTATCACCAATATAGCACGTTAAGCAAACGCTTACAATTATTTAGACCAAAAAATATTGCGCCAGTTTCAAAATCCTGGTATCCTAGTCGTAGGTGCCAAACCTATTGGGACGCAGAGCTGCTGGCGGCGTAAGCCGTTTCGAAAACAGTTTCTGCGCCCCTTCTTTATTTTTCTGTCGGTAATTATTATAGAAAGGATCTACCCATGGCCATTCTCTTCCCCATCGTGCTTGTCCTGGCAGTGACGACGCTGCTGGCCCACTTTTCCCGCCGCTTGAATATGCCCGCAGTGGTCGGCCAGTTGTTGGCCGGCATCCTGCTTGGTCCGGCGGTGCTTGGCTGGCTGCACCCCACGGAAGTGATGCATATCTTTTCTGAACTCGGGGTCATCGTTTTGATGTTCCTCGCCGGGCTGGAAAGCGACCTGCACTTATTGCGCCGATTCCTCAAGCCCTCCCTGTACGTGGCCTGTATCGGCGTCGCGGCGCCGGTTCTCTTGATGGGCATCGCCAGCAAATTATTGGGGATGTCCGTGATTGAAAGCATCTTGGTCGGCATCGTCTTCTCCGCCACCTCCGTCAGTATTTCTGTGGACGTCTTGAAGGAAGAAAACGCCCTGAACCGGCCGGAAGGCGCAACGATCCTGGGCGCTGCCGTCGCCGACGATATCCTGGGCGTGCTGCTGCTGAGCTTCTTCATCAGCTTCGGCGGCGCCCACGCGGCTGGCGAACAGCCGAATATGTTCCTGACCATCGGTGAGCAGCTGCTCTTCTTCGGAGGCGTTGTCGTTCTGATCCGCTGGCTGGCGCCGCTGCTCATGCATCTCAGTGAAAAATTACTGGTCATTGCCGGCCCTACTTTAATGGCGATGATTATCTGTCTCGGGACCGCCGCCCTCGCTGATTTCGTCGGTCTATCCGACGTCGTGGGGGCGTTCTTCGCCGGCGTCGCGGTGGCCCAAACACCGACAAAAAAAGAAGTGGACGCCAGCATCGAGCCCATGGGCTATGCTTTCTTCGTCCCCTTCTTCTTTGTGGGTATCGGCTTGCAGATGAAACTCGCCCTCAGTTGGGCAGACGTGCTCTTGATCATCGTCTTCACTTTGCTGGCCGTTGTGACTAAGCTGTATGGCGGCATGGCCGGTGCGATGCTGGGCGGTTTTACCCAGCATCAAGGACTGACGATCGGCGCTGGGATGGTTTCCCGGGGCGAAATGGCCCTGATCACTGCCCAAATCGGCAACGATGCCGGGCTTTTCCCGGCCGAGCAATATCCGGCCATCGTCATCGTTATTTTATTAACGACGCTGTTGTCGCCGTTTATCTTGAAGCACTATTTGCATCAGACGCCAGTGCCCGCTGCTTGATCGCCGCCATTTCAGCAAACACTTCATCCTCTTGCCGGCTCATTTCCCACGTCCGGGAATGAATCGTCGAGCCCGGCCGATTGATCTTGGTATACAGCACAACGGGGTTGTACCAGAAATTCTCCCCCGCCGCGGCGGCTTCAGTGGCGTACAGGTAATCTTCGGCAATTGTCAACCGGGTATCGTAAGTCACGTGATGGGCCTGCAGCATTGCCCGGGAGAAGCCCTTGTTCCAAATGTACCCGCCAACTTCTGTGCCGTGCCGGGTCACCTGATCCAGCATGTCCGGTTTCGCAATCTGCTGCCACCGATCCCGCCCGCTGCGTTCGCCGCCGCGGCGGAACCAGCCGCCGCCCCAAGTATAACCAACGGCGACAATGTCGGCCTGGTGCTCTTGAAAGCCGGCAATCAGGGTGGCCGCAAAGCGGGGATCCACTTGATCATCCGCATCGACAAACGTCACGAGCGGTGCTGTCCCGGCATCCACACCGGCATTGCGGGCCGCCGACGTCCCTTCATGCCGGGGCAGTGTCAGCACATGGAACCGGTCATCCGCAGCGGCCGCTTGCTTAGCCAGCGCCAGCGACTCATCGGTACTGCCGTCATCCACCAGCCACACGGCGAAGTCTGTACTGGTTTGTTGGCGTAAACTGGTTAACGAATTCTTGAAGTACCCGCCTAAGTTATAGAACGGGACGACGATATCTAATGTATGGGCCATCATGTCTGCCTCCTCTTTGAGTTGAGGGTCATCTTAGCCGCTGGCAGTAAGAAAGGCAAATGATATGCTTGGTACAAAATAACACCGGCTTCAGGGATGCACGCCCTAAGTCGGTGTTTTATGTCAACAACTTATTTCTGAACCTTCGGCGCCCAATGATTGATTGGGCCGAACTTATGCCCCACCGCGATTGGCTGGGCAATGGCCTCATACGTATATTGCTTGGCGATGCGGAACGCATCGGCGATGCTCGTCCCCTTGGCGATTTCCGCCGTGATGGCCGCCGACAGCGTGTCGCCGGTGCCGTTGATCCGGTCAGTCGCCACATACGGCGCGCTGAGCCAGAAGCCGGTACCGTCCTCTAGCAAGGCATAATCCCGCACTTCCTCTTGGTCGCCCGCATGGTGCGCGCCCTTGACCAGGACGTTTTTCGCGCCCAGATCCTGTAACTTTTGCGCCGCGGTAATCATATCCTCATCCGTCTTAATATCCATTTCAGCCAATTTCTGGGCTTCAAAGAAATTCGGGGTAATGACCGTCGCCAGAGGAATCAGTTCCTGGCGCAGCGTTTCGTAAGCACTCTCCTCCAGCAGCATGGCCCCGTGTTTGGTAATGATCACCGGGTCCAAGACCAGCGGCCCCACCGCACCATCCTGGACGTGGGCAGCCACCGTATGAATCAGCTCGGAGTCAGACAGCATGCCGGTCTTGGCGGCGCGAATATGGAAGTCGGCTGCCAGCGTCTTGAACTGCTGAGCGATGAACGCGGTGGGCATGTTGTGGGCCGCGTCGATCCCATAGGAGTTGCCGGCGACCGCCGCCGTCAGGACGCACATGCCGTGCACGCCTAAAGTGAAGAACGTCGTCAGATCGGCTTCCATGCCGGCGGAACCGTCGGAATCCGCGCCAGCAATCGTTAGCGCTTGGGGAAATTCATTTGCCATGTCAAAACCCTCATTTCCTGATATTTTTCTTGCTTGGAGCCCATTATACATTGGCTTGCGCTTGCAAGACAGTTGTAAGCATAAAAGTAGGAATTTTGCTCCCACCTTGTTACCATAATAACCGTGGGGAGTGCATGAAGGAGGAGCGCATATGGCAAACCGTAAACACAATCGGGTCGATGGCAAGGGCCGCATTGTTATCCCGGTGAAGATCCGGGAAGCAATGGGGATCGAAACCGGTACCGTAATCGAGTTCGATTACATGGCCCGGCGCCATCAGCTTGTGATCCGGTCGGTCGCCGAGCCTGAATCACATGCACAGTAACGGCAGCCAGGAACACCTTTAAGGAGGTCACCTAATGTCCAAAACAGACGACGAACTGAAGAACACGAAGGACCACCTGGTCGGCAAGACCAAAGAAGCATATGGCAAAGTCACCGGCGACAAGCAGGCTGAGACCGAGGGCAAAGCCCAAGATCTCAAGGCCGACGTCGGCGATAAGGTATCGGAGATCAAAGAAGCGGTCTCCGAGAAAGTTGGCGATCTCATCGACGCGGTTAAGGACAAAACCGAAAAGAAAGAAGATTAGCCGGCACCATCTCGCTAATCCCAAAATACCGTCGTGCTAAGTTTGCTATTAGCCGACGGTATTTTTATGCGCTCACAGCAGCAACCACACCACCCAGAAATTAATGGCGATGTGTACAACCCAAGCATAGCGCAGATCCCGGGTATATTCGTAAATACCAGCTTGAATGAAGCCCACTTCGCACCAGAACAGCAGGGCCAGGGACCAGGAGAACTCATGGAGCAGGCCAAAGATCACCGCACTGGAAAGTATCGTCAAGACGCGAAACGCCGGGTTATCCCGATTCCAGAAATAGTTCATGAAAATCCCGCGGTAGAGCAATTCCTCAATCAAGGGTGCCGCCACGAGCTGACCCACCCAGGTCGTAATGGGAATGTTGTGTACCTGCCCCCGAATAACCGCAGCGTATCCATTCAACGGCGGCCGCGTCGCCAAATAGACTAATCCGGCCAACGCCAAAAAGCCCCCGCCAGCGACCGCCAACCGCCGCCAGCTAAGCGGCTGGCGGCCAAAACCCTTGGGATTCCACTGCCGCAGCTGACTGACATACCGGTTCAAGAAGTAGGTGACGATGACCGCGGTGATAGCCAGTTCGGCCAAGGCCAGCCCCAAATCATGATCCCGCATCCAGGGGTTGGTAATACCCAGCTCCGGCAGCTGCGCCGGCGCCTGGTACCAGCCCATGATGAGGAAAAAGACGGAGAAGAAGAAAATTCGCTTCACCGACTCGCCAAACCGATAAATCAAACTATCCTCAGTCACCGCCCGTCACCTGCTTCCATTTCTACTTAATAAATTGCAGCGCCATAAAGATCATCGGGGCGTTGTTCAAAAAATGCAGCCCGATGTTGACGGTGATATTCCCGGTGCGGCGATAGACATAGGCCAAAATAGCGCCAAGTGCGACATAGATCAGCGTGCCCGCAATGTTGTTATTCTGATGGACCAGACCAAACAGCACGCCGGAAATTAAAATCGGCCAGATTGGATTCCGCGTATAAAAAGCCGTCATGACATACCCGCGAAAGACCATTTCTTCCAAAATCGGCGCGGCGATGACCGTCATGAAGACGATCATGAAAATGATCTGGTTGCCGTCTTTCAGCATTCCCCGAATCACCGCGTCATTCTTCGTCAGCTGTTCGCCGGAAATACTGGTGTAAAACGGCAGCAGGATCAGTTTCGCCCCGAACATCGCCAAATAGCCGAGCACCACATACAAGGCGTCCCGTTTTTCCCACCGGCGGACCAGCGGCTGGTCGGTGTAGCGGTGAATGAGGAAGCGCATCAGCCAGACCGCCCCAATATACAAGGCAATCATCAGCGCAAACATCGCGATGTACAAGGGCATACTCGCTGGGGTGCCCCGCTTTTTCAGGACCAATACCACCGACATCGGCACCTGCGGGACGTAGATCAAGACGATAGCAATGACCAGGAAAAGGAGTCGTTCGGCAATATCCTTCGGTGATTTGATCCGCTTGCGCGGCGGTTCTTGATGGGGCATGGGCAGCTTATTTTCAATAGGGACTTGATATGAGGCCATGATGCAGCAGCTCCTCTCCGTATGGTGTTTATTATACCGTACCCGGCGCAGACACCGGGCCGTCTTACTGAATCGTTAGTTGTACCTTAACGCAATCAGTAGCGGGGGACAAATTGAAAAGCTCACCGGCAGTGGTCGATGAGCTGAAAAAGGTTAGTTGTCCTCCCCGGCTTTGATGACTTGTTGCCGTTTATACAGCCAATTACCGATGGCCCCACCCACTGTGACGCCGCTCATGTTAACAATTGTCTCGTGAAGTGTTGGGAAGCCGTTACCTTCTAATGTATAAATAATTAACGCCCACGCAATATAGACAACGGGCACAATGAAGAGCATGTTGCGCAGCACTTGAAAGTTGATTTGCCGATAAATCCGTTTCAGATCCGCTTCATTCTTTGCCTCAACCTGCATCAGCCCATGCTTTCTCAAACGAACGTTAATCACTGCATTCCACCCGAAACTAATGATGACCAGTACCACTGTCCCCGCCGTAATGTGCCGTACCCAGAACGCATCTGCTGCTAGGCTGACCAGCATGCCCAAATTCAACAACCAGTATACCAAGACAGTACTTTGGCTGAGAATCTTGTCCCGTTCAGCCCGCTGGTATTCATCATGGCTGTTCACCCCGAATGACCATCGAATCAATTGCTCCATCATGGTTCCTCGCCCTCCAATCCTTCTGGAAACCAAAACAAGGTATTCAGATCCGTCCCCAGCGCCTGGGCTAAGCGAATGCAGAGATCCAAGCTGGGATTATAGTTGTTGTTCTCAATCATATTCACGGTTTGCCGGGTCACGCCGACCCGCTGCGCCAGGGCCAGTTGGGACCAGCCTTGGGCCTGCCGGAATTGTCGAATGCGGTTCATCGCCGGCCTCCTAATGTCACATATATTTGACACCTTGAGTATAGCAAGACTCCGTGCAAGTGTCAAATATATACGACACTTTACTAACGCGGGCAACCAATGTTAACAAATTTTGCTGTCCTCGCTTGGTTGTGCCACCTTTGCAACTTGGTATGATTAAGGTGTCAATTACCCCCACTTACGACCGAAGCCGTTGAAGTGGGAGCTTGCAACTCACGCCCAGTGGATCGGTGCTCCTCTTGGTACCGTTGAGAAACTGTAGTCCAAACGTCTCTCGACTCCTACGCCATGGTTACATCCGAGGGCGGCTGACAACGCCCTGACGACAAGTCAGGCCATGCCCGACCGTTTTGCTTTCTTTTGCTTCTTTGAATCAAACGACGGCTCTTTGTCGCCGGCCAAATAACGCCGGCCAAGTTCTGCCAGGTTCATCGCAGCGATGCGATCATCATTGGTGCGGAAGCCGCACTGCTTGCAATGGTACTCGTGGAGCTGTTGATTTCGAGCACTCTTGTCGATGGTGCCGCACTTGGGACAGCGCTGGCTGGTGTAGTGCGCATCTACTTTGATCACGATACAACCATACTGCTGGGCTTTGTACATCAAAAACTGTTCCAGCTGGTAAAAGGGCCAGCTGACCCGTTCGTACTTCTTATCTTTTGGTGATTTTTCCAGGGTTTCGCGGATGTCATTCAGCTTTTCGATGGGAAACAGTGTCCCAGGCCCATAGAAGTCAAGGAGTGCCTTAACAAGCTGGTGATTCATGTTCGTCACCCAACCGTTTTCTCGATGACCAATTTTCTTGAGCCGCTGCCGAGCAGCCGTAGTTTTCTTCTGTTGCAGGTGCTTGCGCTGCTGCTTTCCGCGACCGCGTCTGTTGAGCAGCTTCTTACCGCTGATAAACTCAGTTTCACCGGTTTCATCATTATAGGCCGTGAGGATATTGATCAAACCGCGATCCATTCCGACTATCCGCTGGATACTTTCCAATGGAACATCCGGGACTTCCTGAGTCACACCGATGTGGACAAACCATTTTTGGCCTGATTTGATGACTTTTGCCGTGCCAAATTTCCATGCGCCGGTGAGATACTTCTCCCAATGGGTGGTAATGGGCGTGACAATCACTCGACCGCGAATGGTGTTCAGGGACAACTTCGCCCAGTTATCCAACACCGACCAATCCCGATTGAACACCAAATCGACCTGCGGCCGTTTGAAATGGATCGGATACCACAAGTCCGTCAGGTCTTTAGCCCGTTCTTTGACCCATTTGCCAGTGTTGGGATTCTTCCAACCCCAGTTTTTCTGGTGTTGAACTGTGTCAAGAGCCTTGTAGCGCGCCGCTACAGTGCGTGTGGTGGATTGAGCCATTTGGGCTTTTAGATACATCTTGGACGTCTTATCCGTGAGCTTCTTGTAGAAGACTGCGTGGAGATAGAAGGCGCTGAACTTAAAATCCCGGTCGAAGACGTGCTGGCTGATCAGGTCGCAGGCATCGCGATAGTGGTTCATGGTTTCCTGCATGGCCGCTGGTCCAACAGTATCGTCTGGAGCAAACTTGATCTGCATTTTGAGTACTTGCGCGTTTTTCATACTGGCCTCCTTCAGTGGGAAAGTACGTTCTCATTCCTTAAAAACAGCATACCAGGTTGCCATAGCGAACAGTCAAGTCAAAAGCTCGACGATTCCTCCCCCACTTACGGCAAAACCGTTGAAGTGGGGTTATCCTCGCTGTTTTTGGATGAAAAGTCAGAAGAAACGGAGGAAACAAACATGTCAGACAATTCCCCCCTCGCCGGCAACTTGCAGAATCTGCGCGCCCATTTCGGCTACACGCTGGAACAAACGGCCGAAGGAGCCGGCGTCACTCGCCAGGCCATTGCTAAATGGGAAAGTGGGCAATCAGTCCCGGATATCGCCCACGCCGATGCGCTGGCCCAGTTTTACAACATTTCGTTGGACGATCTCATCCATCACGATACCGAAAAAAGCGGGCTCGGCATCCCACCGAAGGGAAAACACCTCTTCGGCACCGTCCAAGTCGGCGAACGGGGGCAAATCGTGATCCCCAAAAGCGCCCGGGACCTTTTTCAGTTGACCAAAGGGACCAACCTCGTCGTATTAGGCGACGAAGAAGGCCCGCTGCCGGGGTTGGCCCTGGTCAAAAATGACGTTTTTCTCAATCAAGCGACGGCCTACGCCCATATGGGCAAGGGGGTGCCCCATGACCAATGATTCTTTGCTCACGGTCAGTCATCTGACCAAACGCTACCCGCAATTCACACTGCAAAACGTCTCTTTCACCATCGCCCCAGGCACGATCATGGGCATGATCGGCGTCAACGGGGCCGGAAAGTCCACCACATTAAAGAGCATCGCCGGGTTAGTGCAGCCCGACGCGGGCACGATGCAAATCGCTGCCCCGGCCAACCCGGCCGTGATGCTGGGCGAAACGGTTTACTACCCCGAGAAAAAGCTGGCAACGATCACCAGGACGACCCGCCAGTTCTATTCCCAATGGGACGAGGAACAGTACCGCTATTACCTGCATTTCTTCGCTCTGGATGACCAAAAAAAGGTCAAGGAACTCTCCACCGGTATGCTGATCAAATACCAGCTGGCCGTGACCATGAGTCACCACGCGCCGCTGCTCATTCTCGACGAACCCACCAGCGGCATTGATCCCGTCTCCCGGGACGCGATTCGCCAGGTCTTTCGCCACTACGTCGCCGACGGCCAGCACAGCATTCTCTTTTCCACCCACATCACCACCGACCTGGAAGCCATCGCGGATTCGATCACTTACATCCATGCGGGCGCCGTGCTCTACTCTGCCGCCAAACCCGACTTCATCGACCATTTCCGCCGCCAATTCGGCCTGAGCGCTAACGCCCCGCTGACCTTTGATGACATTATGCTCACGATAGAAAGGAAGACCATTGATGACTCGGCAATTCCTGCGTAAAGAATATCTGCTGGCGGCCCATCCCACCACTTGGTTCTTCGTCTGGTTGGGCGCTTTGGTGCTGGCTCCCGCGTATCCGTACAGCGTGGTCTTCTTCTTTGCCATGCTGGCCCCCAGTTTGGACTTGGTCTACGCCAAGCAGACCAATGACATTCTGTATACGGCCCTGCTACCAACCGGCAAGGCCGGCGTAGTGCGGGGCAAAGTGCTTTACACATTTACTTTTCAAACGGTCATGCTGCTGTTGACGATTCCTTGGGCGCTGTTGCGGACGCTCTACATCCAAACCAATCCCGCGGGCATCAACGCCAATGTCGCCTATTTTGGCTTTGGCTTGTTGGCCCTCGCCGTTTTCGACTACCTGTTTCTCACGGGTTTCTTTAAAACCGGGATAAGAATCGGCTGGCCTTACTTCTGGGGTACGCTGGCTGCCTTGATCCTGCTGGGCGTGATGGAAACACTGCCGCATCTGCCGGGGCTGCGCTGGGTGGATTCGGTTCAACCCACGGCGCTGCTGTTGCAATCACCCTTCCTGGTGGCGGGGATCATGGCCTTTATCACCAGTTTCTTCGTGACCATGCGCGTCAGTATGCAGAATTTTCAACGGGTGGATTTATAGCCAGAGTTTGCTATGCTGGACTAAACAAAACCGGCCCGACCCGTTCAGGTCAGGCCGGCGAATGGAGGCCGTCATATTGAATTTAGCAAACCACCAAGCTTGGCTCATCGATTTCTACAAACGCCACGATTGGTATCACTTTTCACCCTTTGTCTACTTGAATTTTCTAACTGAAGAAACCGGCGAAGTCGCCCGTGCGATCCGCGCCTTGGAAATTGGCCGCCATCATCCGGGAGAAAAGCCGCAGACACCGGCCGAAAAGACAGCCAACCTGAAAGAGGAACTGGCTGATGTGTTAGACCAAGTCTTGGTCATTGGTACCAAGTTTGGCATTGACCCGGAGGCATTACTGGCCCAAAGCGAAAGCAAACTCAGCCGCCGGTTTAATGAGGAACAGCCCCATTAAGGACGGCGATACTGGGCAATCAATGGCCCGTATTGCGTCACCAGCTGAGGGCGATACACCTTGGCGTCGGTTGATCGTTTCACTTGCTGCCAAAGAATGGCGGCGACTTTCAGCTGGTCATGAAACACCGCCGTCTGCGGATCGGCGAAGAAATCGCGGACAAAGTTGTTCCACTGATAGGTCTGCTCTTCGGGGTTATTCGCCAAAAACGCCCGTTGTGCTGCCGGTTTGTCCTTAGTTTCTTGATAGACCCGGATCAGATCGCCGATCGTTGCGGTCTGATCTTTTTTTGCGTCAACTTGCCGTTTATACACGGCCATGGACTTGGTAAGGCGAAAGTGTTTCACGTGAAAATAGGCGGCAAAAAACTCACGGGCAGCTGCGTTGAACGCAAAACCTGACCCAATAATTGGTGTTTCCAGAGTCAACTGGGCTGCAGTCAATTTTTGACCACGGTTTGCCGACTCAGCCCGTTGACGCACCGGTCGGCCAGAAAAGAAAGCGTCCAGGCGCTGATTCAAGTCCGCCTTGGTGCCGCTGGTTGGCAATTGATACTGGCGGCATAACGCGATCAGATCCGTTTTGTAGTAATAGTGTGTTTTGAACGCTGCGAGATCCATTTCTCCACCCCCAGGATTCTATTCTACGCCACCGCTAGGGATACTTTGCACTACACATCTCGCCCAGCTACGGCCACGACCTGCCCCCGCAACTGGCTGTCACTGTCCGGTTTGCAGATCAAAACGGCCAAGCCAATGTACAACACCATGTGGAATACCGCCGCCAATAACGTCCCAGCGGGGTTCCCAGCACTGGTGATCACTGTCGCGTACCCTTGGGTGACTGTAATTGTGTAGTCGATAAAACCGTGGAGAACCATTGGGAACAGCAGACTGCCCTTACGTACATAAAGTGCACTCAGCAGGCAGCCCATGCCGAACGCTTCAATCATCTGCATCAGGGTAAAGTACAGCCCTTGATCAACGATATTGCCGAAGTGGTACAAACTGAACATGGCGCTGGACAAGAGAATGGCGGCCCAGACGCGGTGCGGCAGTGCCTGTATTTTTAAATTAGCCAATAGACTGGCGAAAATCACCCCGCGGAATAGGAACTCTTCCGGCCCCGCGGCAATCACTGCCACGATCGTCGCGTCAGCTAAATTGTTCAGCTTGCTCACCGTTGCCCCGACCATGATGGCGGCCATGATGGCCAGCATGATGATGCTGTTTTTACCAATGGCCGCCCGCCAATGGATGGGCTGCCGGGTAAGCCACTGATTGAATAGAATTCCGGCCGTCAATTCCAGCGTTTTGAAAATGACGTCCAAGACAATATCCGGCGCCTTGATCAGACCGATGAGCGGACTCGAGATGAACTCGTCAAAGACAAACATCAGCAACCAAAAAGTGATGATACTGGCGATACTATGCTGTTTAATTTTGCTAACGAGTAGCCGCATTGAAATAATTTCCCCCTTCTTGAATATATTTTTAAGCTGCGCTTAACTTTTCTGAAAATCAAGGATTGGCACGTGATTTTTTCACAAAAAAAGACAGCCGTCGTTAAGACAGACTGTCCACTCGAAAAATTCACTTAACTGGCTTGCCGCATACTGCCATCCAAAATCTCATAAATATGGTCTGCATATTGCTTCAACCGCATATCATGGGTGACCACAATGATCGACTTATTGTGCTTCTTGGCCAAATCATGAAGCAATTGACCGACCACCGTTACCCGTTCACTATCCAGCGCGGCCGTCGGTTCATCGGCCAGTACGATCTCGGGATTCGGATACAGCGCCCGGGCAATCGCCACCCGCTGGGTCTGGCCGCCGGAGAGTTCGTTGGGATACTTGGTGATCAAATCTTGAATGCCCAGATCGGCCAGCAGCGTCATCAATTCGTCTTCCGTCATGTGCGTGGCGCCCTTGATCCGGTCGACGAAGCGGAACTGTTCCCGCACGGTGAGGAAGGGCACCAGATTATATGCCTGCAGGATGAAGCCGATCTTGTTCAATCGCAGCGCATCCCGCTGCTTCACCGGGATCGCCGTGAGCGGTGTATCCTCCACCCGCACGTCCCCGGCCGTCGGCGTCTGCAAGCCGCCGGCAATAGTGAGAAAGGTACTTTTACCGGAACCGGATGGCCCGATCACGAGGCTCATTTCTCCCCGTTGGGCGGTGAACTCAATATCCTTCAGGACCTGGATCTTGCTGGTATCATGGCCAAAGGTCTTGTCGATATGGTGCATTTCAATCGTATTTTTATTTTCCATTGTTTCAGCCTCCATTAGGCAATCACGCTGACGGGATCAACTTTGAGAATCAACTTCACGGGGATCAGCGCGCCAATCACGCCGGTCAACAGAATCCCGATGGTCACCCCGCCTAGGATCGGCCAGTTGAAGGCGATCGGTACGCCCGCCGGGAGCGCGGCCGCGGTCAACGCCGTCAAGCCGACGCCCAAGGCTAAGCCGCCAAAGACCAGCAGCAGCGCTTGGTTGATGGTATTGCTGACGAGCACTTTGGCGGGGACGCCCTGAGCCCGCAAGACCGCGTAATTGGGAATCTTTTGAATCGTCAGGATGTACAGGAACACGGCGATGACGACCAGGGAAATAATCATCAAAAAGGCGATCATGAACGTGAAGGTCATGTTCTGGGCACTGTAGCCGGGCAGTTTGTTAATGAACGCCGCCACCGAATAATTCTTCAGCTGGTCAACACCGGGCTGGTACTTGGCGTTTTGCGAAATGATCCCACTAGCCACAAAGGTATCCGGCAGTTTCTTCAATGTCCGCCACGTGCTCAAGTCGCCATAAACCACCGGGGCGATGTCAATCTTGGCATTGTGGGTGAAGCCCACGATGGTATAGGTTTCCGTATTTGAGTTGAACTGGATCTTGTCACCGAGCTGGTAGTTGCTGGTCTTGAACCCATCATCCACGACGATTTGGTTGGCCTGAGTTGGTTTATGACCGCTGGTCAATACCAGCTTCTGACCAATGAACTGATTCCAGTCCAACCCGATGAATTGGGCGGATACTTTGGCATGCTTGGCTTCTTTGGCAACGATGGCACTTTGGCCGACATAGCTTTCTTTCTTCGTCAGCGTCATTTTATCCGTTTGGCTCTTCGTCAGCATGGACTGCTGCAGACTGGTGTTGGCGTCTTTATCCAGGATCACACTCTGCGCACCCCAGGAATCAATGGCCTCGGTGTTTTGCTGAGCCAGCCCAAAGGCCAGCCCGCTGAGAATATAAACTAAGTAGCTGATCAGCAGGATCATCCCGATAATCAGACCGTAGCGGAGCTTTTCGTGCTTGATTTCTTTCCAGGCTAAGTACATTAACGATGACTTCCTTCCAATTGATGGAGCGTATGCGTGAATTTAGTGAGTAATTTGGTTTTTAATTCCGGATACAGCATGATCTGGCGAATCACCTCGTGGCTGAGGATCGTGGCCGCCCATTCATCAGCGGGCAGGGCCGCTAATTTCTCCGGCGTGTTCAGCGTCGTCGGGATCGGCAGCGCGCCTTCGTTTTCAGTAAAGTGCCGGCGAATCAAATCGCGATACGGGTTATCGGCCAGTGAAGCGAGGAACTGCTCCGTGTAGGCCAGATACCCGGCCGCAGTGTAACCCGAGGCTTGCTGAAAATCGATATGCTGGTGAATGTCCCGCATTGCCACCCCGTAAAGGTAGACGTACGCGTCGGCCAGGTCCGCAAAGTATTTGTAAAAAGCGCCTCGGGCAATCCCAGCATCCTTGACGATCCGTGCTACCTGGGCGTCGGCAAAGGGATGTGCCGAGAATTCCCGCAGCAGCGCTTGGGTAACGAGCTGCTTTTTTTCCGGTTTCAAGTTGTTAAACGTGGCCGTGGGCATGCGCATTCTCCTCTCAAAAAGTGACGCCATGTCACTTAATGGAAACTAGAATACAGCAAAAGTGACACGGTGTCAACTAGCGCCCGCAATATTTTATGTTGTTATTTTGGCCTTTTTTTCATTTCTATGCTATCGTTTTCTTAAAGGGGTTCCATTGCCTTCAGAACGGTTTGGGCAGACAATATTCGTGTTTTTTATCAATCTTCACGGGGGGATTTTCATGCGCACGCGCTATCGTTTTCAGATACTGAGTTTATTAGTGCTGGCTTGGCTGCTGCTCTTGGGGACTAGCGGATCGGTTATTGCCGACACCACCCAGCCGGTCACGGTGACACCGAGCAATACTCAGACATTTTTCTCCACCAGAGGAACGGCCCACATTGATCTCAGCGCAGATGGCACGTGGGGTGATGTCACGCTGACCAACACAGACAGTCAATCCCAGGCGGGGGCCGCAACGCTGAACACCCGGCTGGATTTTTCGAAGAACTTTTGGATGCGGTATGACGTGAACTTCGGGGACTGGAACAGCAACGATAAAAAATCGGACGGGATGAGTTTTGTGCTGTATCCCGGCCAGCCGGGAGCGGTCGGACTGTTTGGCGGTAATGTGGGAATTTCCGGCCTGCCCTATGCGGAAGGCATTAAATTTGATGCGTATACCAACCGAAATCCCGGTACTGGTCATGCTGATATTTGGGATATGACCACGGATCGATGGGCTGGTTTGACTCAACCGGCTTATTTGCCGGGAGCAGACCCGTTGAATAAGACCCAGGCCTATGTCCAACGCAATCCGACCACAACGTATCCGACCTATCCGCAAGATACCGGGAATGGTCCGCTCATTCAATCGATTTACAACTATTTGGGTAAGAACTACAACGACTGGATTGGTGGTTTCAATAGCTGGGCACTGAAAAACGCTAAATTGGCCGGTTTCGTGTTTTCTGATCCCGATGCCGATCCAGGTACGGTAGCCGGGGCCACCCCGCCTTATGGCGCTTTTATCGAAACCAATTTGTCTGGCTTTACCCATATATACAGCACGTACAGTAACTCTCACTCGCTGCCGACCCTTGGCAGCGGCCGGATCGACGGGGCCCGCGCATTGAGTGCCGCACAATTCTATGATAACCAGTGGCATGCTATCCAAGTTCATTACTACGTTAATGCCAGCGGCGTGGGTACCCTGATCGTGGCGCTGCTGCCGAAATCCTGGTCGCAGTATACTTACGCCACCGACGCGGCTGGCCTGGCCGCCGCCGAAGCCGCCTCAGGGACCAATCAATGGACTCAGCAATTCACGATCAAGAACCTTCCCGCCGGCAAGTACTATTCGTTGAACATTTCTGCCTCCACGGGAGCCGCGCCCTGGAACCAGAAGGTCCGCAACTTCAACGGTTCATATACGCCCCAGCCGAACACAGCAACGGTGCGCTACGTGGACGAAAACGGGACTGACCTCCAGGATCCTGATACATCCTATACCGATCCCAACCTGGTCAATCCGGCGCTCACCAAACCAAACTTGCCCAAACAGCTCACCAAGGCCGGCCAGACCTACAGCTTCGACTACGGCAGTTATTTGGCATACGACGGCACGGAAAGCAAAGGGGCGACGCTGCTCACCCCGAATGTCAGCGGCGGAGCGGCGGGGACGCTCACTGATACCGGCGGTACGACGATGACGTATACCGGGCAGTATGGCCAATCCTATAAAGTCATTACCCTCTATTACAAAATGACCAACCCGCTGCCGTCACTGACCGGCCGGTACACATTGAACGGTACCGCTATTCCGGCCGGCCAGGCGGTGCATTTTGGCGATCTTTTGAATTATCAGGTCACCCTGACCAATCCGGCCGGCGGTGCCTCCCGGTGGGTCGGTACGAACCTGGCGGTGACGCTGCCGGATGGGCTGACCTTGGCCGGCAATGCCCCCACCGCGCAGGTCACTTTCAACACACAGCTGTCCACTGTGCCGTCGCCCCTCACCGTGACCACTGACACAACGGTGAGCGGATCAACAGCGACCGTCACGATTCCCAGCAAGACGGCCGCCAGTAACGATATCGTGCGCAACAACGGCATCGACCTCTTGACCGACGCCGCCAACAGCAGCGCCATCACGATCACCCTGCCAGTCCTGGTCACCAAACAGACCGCCGGTACGCTGACCGCCGCCGTGCAGGCGACCGACCGATACGTCCATCAGACCAACGAGACTCCGGCTGTACCCACGAGCTACTACAGCAGTATTCAGAAATCGCTGGACACCCTGACCGTAGCCGCTGCGGTGATTCCGGCGCGCAGTGCCATGATCCCGATTCCGGTACGCACGAACGAAAGCTTCACCCCCGTGCCCAGCGCGGCTTATACCCAGCGGGCCGTGTACGGAGCAGGCGCGGCCACTTGGCTCGGCACCGGCGATGTGAGCTTGCCGGCATCAGGCAATCAAATCAATCTGACCGCCGCCGGTATTCAGAAATTACGGGCCGCGGATTATATTCCAGTCATCACCGTGTATACCAACACCACAGGTCAGCAGTGGACCGAAGTCTACTATGTTTATGAGCCGCTATCGACCTGGATGCCGGATGCCGGCTTGCGCCAAACTGTGGCCAGCGCTTTCAACAAGGGTTCTGTAACGATCAATACGCATTTCTTCGATACGCCGCAGACTTATCTGAACACCGCCGGGGTCACTGGGGTCATCACCACCGATGATGCCACCACCCAATTAACAAAATCGCTGATGCCGAAGCTGACTGGGCTGACAAACCAGCTCAATACTGCCGGTACAGGGGTATTGGGTGCTGGGGCATGGAATATGACTAACGGCGTTATCGGGCTGGAATATGCCAGTAACCTGCAAGGGCTGGCCATCTATGGGCCAAGCCTGTTGCAAAATACAGGGACCCACACCACCACCGGACAGACCTTCCGCACGCTGCTCAACCAGCTGCAAACGCCTGTCCTGGGCCAATCAGCCCCGATCCAAAGCTTGCAGACAGTGGATCTGTCCGGCTATACCGCGACCGCGTTCACCGGCTCAGGTACGGCCGCCATGCCCAGCCTGCCCAAATTGCAAACTCTGAATCTGGTGGCCAACGGCTTGGCGGACGCGGATGTGACCACGGCGATCACGGGCACCACAGCCCATGACCTGGTGCCTTTCTTCCAGCAAAATAAGGCCGCGCTGCGTCAATTGACTCTGGCGTCTTACGCGGCCCCGACCAAGCCCAAGATGGACCAAGCGACTTTGCAAAATAACATCCAGGCGGTGACCACGGCGGGCACGGCCATCAACCAGCATGATATGGTCATGCCGGGGACCACGACCTGGTCATTAGCCAGGGCGGACACCCCCGACCAGATTCAAGTTAACGTCCCGGACGTGCGGCGCACGCTGACCACCGTACCGCTGGGGACCGCCACTGCCAGTGCGGTGAGTGATTATCAAAACGTCGCGGTCGCGGTGTACGACCGCGACCCGACCAATACTACCGATACCAGTACCCCACTGACTAACGTACTCACGCTGAAGGCCGACCAAAGCGGCTACGTGCTGAATTATACCAACTATCTGAAGGCCAGCCAGTTGCGTAACAACTAGCTGTACCTGAAGCGCACGTATACGACTGGCGGGACCCAATATTCACTCTGGACGAAAATCGGCCTGAGTGGAATTGATTATTTGCAGGTCGATACCTTGAATTTCGGCAAGCGTCAATTACGGGCCGGCCAGTACCCCAATAACGGGCACGACGACAACACCGGTCCAGATCCCGGCACTTATACGCCGTTCACCATCACCGTGGGCCGGACCAGCGCCAGCACGCAATCAACAGTGGGAATTTCTGCCAGTCCCTTCACCGGAACGGCGGGCACGCTCCCCGTCAGTTCACTGGCGCTGCATTATGTCAGCCAAAACAGCGCGGCGCCCAATACCTGGACGATTCCGGCGGATGGTTCGGCTGGTCAAAGCGCGGTGTGGACGTTCGTCAACACGGCCGCGCTGCTCGATACCAAAACCTTTAATGTCGACCTGAACGTGCCTGCTGTCAGCGGAATTTCTGCTCAAAAGTACACCGCCACGATCACCTACACGCTGAGCAACGTCCTGCGCTAACGGGAGCGGTGCCGGCGGGAAAACCACCAGACCAGGATGTAATACACAATAAACAGCACGCCAAAGACCGCTAGGATCACATAGCGGCCATTTGGTGTGTGGTTAAAGAACTGGTTACCGGCCGGAATCCGTTGAATGAGCCCAATAATGACGTTCATCGGGACCAAAAAGATTAACGGATCTTTCCAGTTCTTCTTTTCTTTGCGCCAAAAAACAAAACCGATAATCAGCAGGAATGCGAGAATCAATATGATCCCGCCGACGCCCGGAAAATAGAAGCGCCACGCGGTTTTCATCAAGAGGCCGAAAAAGATCCCAGGCAGCAAGAAACCGAGGAGCAGCCAGTTGGCCGTTCGATCACTGAGCGGGCGACCGTATCTGCTTTGCCCAAACAGGCGGCTGAGCAGCACAATGATAATCAGGCAGTAGGCCGCAATAAACAATGCCGCCCCCACATCCAACGGCCTCGCCGGATCGATCAACATTGGATAGGCCATCAGCAAAATACAGGCGCCGCCGGCATAGAGTACCAGATTCAGCAAGTCGCGCCACTTATTGGGTAGGGCCGCCAAAATGTCATCGGCTGTCTCTTGGGGATTCTTACCGAAATACGCTTCAGCGGTGCGGCCGTCCTGCTGGGCCGCCAGGATATCCGTCAGAATTGCCAGCAGTTCTTGTTCCACTGCCAGCTCATCTTTTCCCACCGCCTGGGCGCGAATGTATACCATCAGTGACTCGTAATAGGTCTTGTTAGCAGGTGTTAATTGCGCCCGCAGCGCCGTGTTTTCTTGCGCGAGTTGGGCCGCTGTTTTGGCCATCGTGGCCGCCTCCCTTTAGTCTTTTGCCCGCCGCAGCATCCGCCAAATCAATCCGTAGAAAAGCAGCAGCGCGACGACCAGCCCCCCGGCTAACCCGATCCGACCCGGCGTCGTCTTCAACAAAAAGGTTTGCCAGGCTTGTACCCGCGTCACGATGCCAATCAACGCCATCATCACGACGATGGGGACAAAGGGCGCCCACATCATTTTATCGTCCTGCCGCCAGAAAACGACGGCCAGCGCAATCAGCAGAATACTGATCAGTGCAATGCCGATGAGTCCAGGCAGATAAATGCGCCAGGGTGTTTTCAAAAAGAACGTCAGCAGGAAACCGGGAGCAATCAGTACACAGGCGGCTAACCAGCGCACGACCCAACCCCACCGACCCCATTGGTGCTGCTTTTGGTAGGTGGTCCGGCCAACATACGTCACGATGCCTAAAGCAGCAAGAGTGAAATACACGCCCGTGAGCAGCAGGGTGCCGATATCCACCGGCGTACTGGGCAGGGTCAGGGACGGGATTGCCGTAATCAAAAAGTAGCCGGCCAAAACGGCGCCCACCATTTTCACCATATTGACCCAGTGATTGGGGATTTCCGCTAAAATATCATCCGCCGTTTCCTGGGGCTGTTTGCCGAAATAATCAACCGCGGCAACGCCATCCTGCTGGGCGGCGATAATATCCGTCAAAATAGTCAGTAATTCCTGCTCAATAACTGCGCTGTCTTTCAATACCGCGCGGGTGCGCATATAGAGCAGCAGATCTTCGTAATACTTTTTGTTATCCGGGGTTAATTGTTCCCGGAGAGTGTTGTTTTCATCAGCGAGTCGACTCGTCTTCGTGGTCATGGTCGGTTCCCTCCTCTGCGGTCAATAACTGGGTCACATGGTCGGTCAATTGGTGCCATTGCTGAACAAAATCAGTTTGGGCGGTTGTCCCCGCGGCGGTCACTTGATAATATTTCCGGTCCGGGCCGTCGGGCGAGGGGCGCATTTGACTGGTGATCAGGCCCTTTTTCTCCAGCGCCATCAGCAGCGGATAGATCGTCCCCTTGGGAATCTCAGCGAACCCGTAATTCTCCAGCTCCTGGCTCAGCGTGTAGCCGTAGTATTCGCCGCGGCTGAGAATAATTAGGACACACCCTTGCAGCACGCCTTTCAGCATCTGGCTGTGCAAATCCTGGGCCATTTTGCCCCTCCTTTCGGCTATTAGGTATTGCCAACTAGTTGGTATCCATAATATACTCCCTGGCAGGCTAGTATGCAATACATAATACTCAAAAAAATAAAATCCCGGTTGCTCGCCGGGATGATGTTCTACTTGCGCTTAGTAGGCATTATCGATACCAGACCGTTTACTGGCATGATAAATGTAGCGATACATCAAATGCCCAATCAGGACATAAACCGCCGACTGGACCACCAGCCAGAACAATTGGCTGATATCCAGTGTGCCGCGGTCGATTAGTTGGCGAGAAATGTTGATACCCAAGGTAATTGGCAAAAAGTCGGCGACTCCTTGCAGCCACGCCGGAAAGGCTGTTAATGGCACAATTGACCCAGTGAGGAAAAGCAATAAATACGAGATAATCGACTCGAATGATGCCGTTTTGGTGTATTTCAGCGTCAACCCCGCTAAAAATAGCGAAAATCCGAATATACCAATGCAGGTAAGCACGAAGATCGGCAGAATCAGCGGATGGAAGCCGATATCAAAGCGCAGGATGACAAATAGCAGCCCAATGACCACGACCACTTTCACCAAATTAATCACCAGCCAAACAATGGTCTTCACCACCAAGATGGCTTCCAGCCCCGCCGGCCTGAGCAGCAGCTGATCCAGCGTGCCCAATTGTTTCTCCATGGAAATCGATTCCGAAGCTTCCCCGATGAGGGAGCTGATCAGAAACCAGTAGGCGAAACCGATGTAGAAAGCCGGGTCTTGATGATTGTTGTTCAACAAAATAAACACCATAAAAATAATACCGGTGATCACCGCGCTGGTGATTTGATCGGGGTAATACGTCTTCAACTCCGCCCAATACCGGCGAAACTCGGCCCGAAAAAGATGGACGATCATGATTTCCCCTCGCTTTCCGTAAAAATCGACTGGAGAATATCATCCAGTGATGTTTCCGTCTGTCCCACCTGGGTAATTTGCGCATCTGCCTGGATCAGCAGCTTCAAGTAAGCAATCTGACTCGCCGAATCGGTGAACTCAGCCCGCCAGCTTGCCGGATCGGCCGCCGCCACCCGCCCGTTCGCCGGCGGCGTAGGCGGTGCAGTCAGAGCAAACTCAATATAAAAGGGAAACGCCACATACCCCTGGCGAAAATCGGCATAAGTGCCCAAATAACGGATTTGATGCTGATCAATGAGCAGAATCCGGTCCACCAATTGGGCCAGCACATCCGCCTGGTGGGAGGTCAGGACGATTGTTTTTCCCAATTCTTGATTGATTGCTTTGATCTGGGTAATCAGCGTATGGCTGGCCATGAAGTCCAGCCCAAGGGTCGGTTCATCCAGGAAAATCAGTTCCGTATCAGCCAGCAAACAACACACGATCGCCAACTTCTGCTTCATTCCCCGGGAATAATGGCCGACCCGTTTGTTGGCGTCTGCCAGCAGATCGAACCGCGTCAGCAGGTTGGTTGCCGTTGGGGCAACGGCTTTAAAATTTTGCCCATTCAGCTCCGTGAAATACTGAATATTCTGCCAGCCAGTCAAATAGTCGTATAGATTGTCTACCGACTCCAAGACCGCTGAGGCATGACGGTAAAGTGCCCGACTGCCGTAAGGTACATCGCCGTTGGCAAAATGATAAACCACCGTTCCGCTGCTTTTATCGATCAAGTTGAGCAGGATTTTGATCAACGTGGTTTTCCCGGCACCATTTTTTCCTAATACACCCAGTATTTCTCCCTGGTGAATGGCGAAGTTCAGATGATCCAGCACGGTGGTCGCACCATACTGCTTGGTAACGTCCGTTGCTGTTAAAATATCCACGACTATCCCCTCCCTGTCTTACTTACTTTAGCCAATCCGCCTGCAGAATGCACGACTTTTTAATACCGCGGTATTTTATGCAAAAAATAAAGCGCCCCAGCCAACGGCCAAGGCGCCCAATCACCATGAAATTACCGCGCAAATTGCGGTTCTTGTTCCCAAACATCTGCCAGCACGCGAGTCTGTTCCCGATCCGGCCCTACGGAGAAAGTCACCAGCGGCACACCGACTAATTCCTGAATCCGCAAAACATAGTTCCGCGCATTTTCCGGCAGTTCTGCCAAGGTCGTGCAATGGGAAATGTCTTCATCCCAACCCGGCAGTTCTTCGTAAACCGGCTCGCAGGCTGCCAGTTCTTTTAAGCTCGCCGGATAGTGCTGAATTACTTCACCGTGCAGCTTGTAACCGACGCCGATCTTAACAGTCTTCAATCCCGTCAGGACATCGACGGAGTTCAGGGCCAGATCAGTCAGCCCAGCGACCCGCTTGGCATGTTTCAGAACCACCGCATCGAACCAGCCGATCCGGCGGGGGCGGTGAGTCACGACGCCGTACTCATGGCCGGCATCCCGAATCGTATCGCCAATTTCATCCAGCAATTCCGTCGGGAACGGGCCATCACCAACCCGGGACGTGTAAGACTTGGCCACCCCAACGACGCGGTTGATATGGGTCACGCCAACACCGGAACCAGAGCCTACGCCAGCAGCGGGGTTGGAAGAAGTCACGTACGGATAGGTCCCCTGGTCGATGTCCAGCATCGTGCCCTGGGCGCCTTCAAACAGCACATTGTGGCCGCTGTCCAGGATGTCGTTCAGGACCACGCTGGTATCCGTTACGAACGGAGCCAGTTCCTTGCCGAATTCAACAAATTTATCATAAATATCCGCAAACTTCAGAGGCGTACCATTGTAGATCTTGGTGATCAGCTCATTTTTGGCAGCCAGATTTTCGGTCAGTTTCTCCTTGAAGGTGTCCGGTTCCAGCAGGTCGGCCATACGAATCCCGACCCGAGCGGCCTTGTCCATATAAGCCGGCCCGATCCCGCGGTGGGTCGTACCGATCTTGTCAGCGCCCTTGGCGGTTTCCTGCAGCTTATCCAATTCAATATGGTAAGGCAGAATCACGTGGGCCCGGTTAGAAATCTTCAGGTGATCGGTGGTCACGCCGGCATCGTGCAGCCGGTGCAGCTCTTCGACCAAACTCTCAGGGTTCACCACAACGCCGTTCCCAATCACGGCCGTCTTATCCGGGTACAGGATACCCGATGGAATCTGCCGCAGCGCGTACGTGTGGCCGTCCGTCTTAATGGTATGTCCCGCGTTGTCGCCGCCTTGGTACCGCGCGATGGCCTGCGCCCCTTGACTGAGAAAATCCGTAATCTTACCTTTACCTTCGTCGCCCCATTGGGTCCCGACCACGACCGTTGCTGTCATGAATGTCCACCTCATATTTTATTTTGATCATTCTGCTTCAAAACTCACACCGGACCATAATATCAGTTTTAAATGTGTTTGGCAACGCAAACCCGAATCTCCGGTCCCAAGCATTCGCTAATCATTCGTAAAGAAAAGCCGCGAGGTAATTTCTGCCCGCGGCCTTTCTGCATTATCACGCCGGTTGCGCGTACGAAATCGACGAGAACTTGTTATACGACTTAATAAACAGCAACTTCACCGTTCCCCGGGCACCGGACCGGTTCTTTTCGATGATCACTTCCACGACCCCGGCATCGGAGTCTTCGTCCTCACTGCTGCTGGGGGCGTTACCGCCACCGCCGCCGCCGTAATTATCATCATCATCGCCGTCCTCATCCCGGTAATAATCGTCCCGGTACAGGAAAGCGACGATATCGGCATCCTGTTCAATGGAGCCGGATTCCCGAATATCAGACAGCACCGGCCGTTTATCCTGCCGTTGTTCCACGCCCCGAGATAGCTGGGACAGGGCAATGACCGGCACGTGCAATTCCTTGGCCAGCATCTTCAGCTGCCGGGAAATTGCCGATACTTCCTGTTGGCGATTCTCTTGACCGCTGCCTTCGATTAGCTGCAGGTAATCGACGACGATCAAGCCGAGATTGCCCTGCTCCTTAGCCAGCCGCCGCGCCTTGGCCCGGATGTTGGCCATCTTGATCCCCGGCGTGTCATCAATAAAGATCTGGGCTTTGGACAAGCTGCCCATGGCGACAATCAGGCTTTCCCACTCGTTATCGGTCAGTTGGCCGGTCCGCAAGTGGTTGGCCTCGATACTGCCTTCCGCACAGAGCATCCGGTTGACCAGCTGTTCTGCCCCCATTTCCAGACTGAAAATAGCGACGGAGGTGTCCGACTTGGTGGCCACGTTTTGGGCGACATTCAAGGCAAACGCGGTCTTCCCGACCCCGGGCCGAGCAGCGAGGATAATCAATTCATCCTCGTGCAGGCCCGCTGTGATCAGGTCCAGATCCCGGTAACCGGTGGACAAGCCGGTAATCTCATCGTTGTTCTTCGACAGTTCAGTCACTTTGGTCAGTGCATCGTTTAAGACATCGCTGATCGGCTTGAAGCCATTTTGCTGGGTCGTGTCCGAGACCGCCATGATCTCTTTTTCGGCATTATCCAGCACATCCTCCACATCGCTGTCGGGGTTGTACCCGGTCTGAACGATATGGGTCGCCGTGTCGATTAGTTTGCGCAGGGTCGCTTTCTGCTTGACGATCTTCGCGTAGTACACCACGTTAGCCGCGGTGGGTACGATGTTAGCCAGGTCGACCAGATAAGTGATTCCGCCCACGTCCGCCAATTGCTGGCGGGTGGCGAGCTCGTTTTTCAGCGTCACGATATCGATAGCTTCATCGCGATCCGTGAGGGCCACCATCGCCGCGAAGATATATTGGTGGGCTTTTTTGTAAAAATCGTCCGCCGTCACATAGGCCATGGCCTCTACCAAGGCATCACGGGATAGAAAAACGGAGCCGAGAACGGATTGCTCGGCATCGTTATCCTGTGGTGGCGTCCGATCGATCAACTCGTTATTCACTCCGTATGATTCCTCGATTCAATTGATTATTTCCCAGGTAATTAATTCTGCTGAGTGACATGGACCCGGATCACCGCATCCACACCAGGAGCCAGTTTAACCGGGACATTCGTGTACCCTAAAGACCGAATCGGTTCGCGCAGATCGATCTTGCGCTTGTCGACCTTCAGCCCAAATTGCTTATCCAGGGCTTGGGCAATCTGCTTGCTGGGAATGGAGCCGAACAGTTTGGCGTCTTCACCGGCTTTGGATTGAATTTGGACGATCGTCTTATCGTCTTCGATCTTCGCCTTGAATTCCTTGGCTTCAGCCAATTCCGCCGCCCGCTGCTGTGCTTCCCGGCGCTGCTTGCCTTTCAATTCGCTCATGGCTTGGGGGGTTGCTTCCTTGGCCTTGCCTTGCCGCAGTAAGAAATTTTGGGCGTATCCGTCCGGAACGTCCTTAATATCGCCGCGCTTGCCTTTACCGCGTACGTCTTCTAAGAAAATGACTTTCATTGGTTTTCTTCCCTTCTCGTTGTTGTCTTACTCTTCGTCAGCCGCGACCAGCTGGGTCAAGATATCCTTCAACTGCTGGCGGGCTTGGGCGATGGTTGAATCCTTAATTTGCGTGGCCGCGTTGGATAAGTGACCGCCGCCGCCCATCTTTTCCATGATCACCTGGACATTGACCTTGCCCAGGGAACGGGCAGAAATGCCGATCACGCCGTCAATGCGCTTGACGATGACGAAGGAGGCCTCGATCCCGGCCAGCGACAGCAGCGTGTCCGCCGCCTGGGCCGCCACGACCGGATCATAGACTTCATCTTCCTCACCCGTACAGAGTGCCATATTCGGTTCCACCATTTCAATGGTCTCGATCAGGTGATTCTTCTGGATAAAGTTATTGACGTCTTCTTTGAGCAGTTCCTGTACTAGTGTACTATCTGCACCAACCGACCGTAAATAGGAAGCGGCATCGAATGTCCGCGTCCCGGTCCGCAGGGAGAAGCTGTGGGTATCGACGGTGATCCCGGCCAGCATGGCGGTTGCTTCCAGCTTGCTCAAGCCTGGCACGTTTTTCGGCTGGTACTCAAACATTTCGGTGATCAATTCACAGGTCGAACTGGCGTAAGGTTCAATATACACCAGCATCGGATTCTCTGGGAACTCCTCGCCCCGCCGGTGATGATCGATGACGATCAGCCGCTGGGACAGGCGCTGACACAGTTCCGGCGAGATTGAAATCGACGGTTTGGAATGATCCACCAGAATCAGCAGCGTCTTGTCCGTTACCTGATTCAGCGCCTCCGTCGGGGTCAAAATATGCTTGGCCACCTCGGGCTGTTCTTCCACCCGGTGCAGCAGGCGCTGCACATCGGAGTGGACGTCGTTGGCGTTGACGATCACGTCGCATTCCTTGCCATTCATTTCGGCGATTCGGCGAATCCCCAGAGAGGCGCCAATGGCGTCCATATCCGGCCGGGCATGGCCCATGACGTAGATTTTATCCACTTGCTTGAAGATTTCCTGCAACGCCTGGGAAATCATCCGGGCCCGCACCCGCGTCCGTTTCTCCATCGGGTTGGTCCGGCCGCCAAAGAAGCGGGCCGGTGAATCCGGAGCCTTGACGACGACCTGATCGCCGCCCCGGCCCAAGGCCAGGTCCAGGTTGGATTGGGCATCGTTGGCTAAGGTGGCCAGGTTCGGGTTGCCATAGGCAAAGCCGATAGACAGGGTCAATGGATAGTTCTGCTTCGATGTATCCTGACGAATAACGTCCAGAATCTTGAACTTATCGTGCTCAGCCTCTTGCAACCGGGCCATATAAGCCATCACGAAGAAGTGATCATCGTCCACCCGCTTCAGGAACATGTGGTAGTGATTCGCCCAGTCCGTCAGCTTGTTGGTCACGTAGTTGTTCATATTCGAAATGGCCTGATCATCCATCGATTGGGTGATCTCGTCATAGTTATCCAAGAACACCTGCCCAATGGCCACCTGCTGAGCGGCCAACTGGTCTTCGATCTTGGCGTACTTGGTGATGTCGAGTAAGTAAATAACCCCCAGGTCATCCTGGACGGTCATATCAAATTGGTTGTCCCCCCATTTGATCTGGTGGGGACTGTCGTCGCCGCTGTACTTGGCGACAAACTGACCTAAGTCCGGCAGTGCATTATCCAGCGTCTTGCCCAGAATGTCTTTCTTCCCAATATATTGCTGGAAGAAAGGGTTCGTCCACTGAATCTCCTTGTGGTCGTTATACAACAGAATGCCAATAGGCATCTGAATCAGCGCTTCCTGCTCCCCTCGCTTGATGCGGTAGGTCAGGTCGGAGACGTACTTCTGGGTGTCCTGGGTGATGACCTCGGCGGCGTAGTAGATACTGACGACCATGGCCAGAAAGAGAATGGTCAACGCCAGGCCGATCCAGAATGAGTTGAAGAAGCTCAAAATAATCGTCGCCAGCGCTAGGCCCACAATGATCGCAAAAATCGTGATCACTCGGGCATTCCGCATGAAAGCCGGAAGCTTGATGCGTTGGAACACGTTCTTCATTGATATTTTCCCTCTTTTTGAATCGCGTTAGGCGCCTGGAAACAGCGCGCACAAGTAAACGATCGCGTCATAGTTAAGACTATTTTAACACATGTAAGGGAAAGCCAAGTTTTCATCAAAAAAGCAGTCAATGTTTCACGTGAAACATTGACTGCCGCTTTATTTTTGTCCGCTCATCTCGGCCACTGCCTCGGCAATCGACCAACTCGCCGGAATCAGCACTTCTTCCGGCCAGCCCAGCACATCATGGGGCAGAAACCATTTAGCCAGCGCATCTGGGCCAAACGACCCGGCTTGGGATCGCGTTTGGTGGCGCTCAATGGTTTCGGCCAAGGTTAAATCGTAATAGTAGGCTTGAGCTCGGTCAAAATCCTGAGCCAGGCTGGTGAGCATGTCGCCGTACACCGCTTTGCTCAAAATGCCTTCCAGAATCACGATCTGGTCATGGGCCAGGCCAAAGCGGGCGATGGTTTCCATTAAATCAATACTCAGGTTGCCTGGGTGGTCGTGGGTCTGCAGCATATCCCGCCGGACCACATCCTGATCAATCAGTAAAGAACCCGGCAGCCGGTCGTGCAGCGCCCGGGCCACCGTCGTTTTACCGGAACCGGAATTGCCGCGGATAATAATCAGATCGCTCATCGGTCACCAAAAATCTGCTGCTTCAATTTCAAGGCCGTCGGCGTCGTGGCCAGTCCGCCCTCCGCAGTTTCCTTGAAGGCACTGGGCATTTGCATACCGACCCGGCGCATCGCTTCGATCGTTTCATCCACCGGGATCACACTCTTCAACCCGGCCAGCGCCATGTCGGCGGAAATCATTGCCTGACTGGCCCCCAGCGCGTTGCGTTTCACACAGGGTACCTCCACCAGACCAGCGACCGGGTCGCAGATCAGCCCCAGCATGTTCTGCAGCGTCATCGCCACCGCGTTGGCCGCTTGCACCACGGTGCCGCCCTTGGCACAGACCAGCGCGGCGGCGGCCATGGCACTGGCGGAACCGACCTCTTCCTGACAGCCGCCCTCGGCCCCAGCGATCCCCGCATTATTGGCGATCACCAGCCCGAAGGCCCCGGCCGTGAAGAGAAAATCGATCTGCTGGTCCCGGGTCATGGCCAGCCGCTCCCGGACGGCCAGCAAAACCCCGGCTAAGACGCCGGCACTGCCCGCGGTGGGCGTGGCACAGATCAGACCCATTTTGGCATTCACCTCATTGACCGCGATGGCATTGCGCACCGCCTCCAGAATGGGCTGGCCGCTTAGGAAATCGCCGGCGGTCAGGTACTGATCCATCTTTTTAGCTTCCATACCAGTCAACCCGGTCACCGATTTCACCCCGGCGATGCCCTCTTTGACCGAACGCACCATGACGTCCAGATTTTTACCCATCAAATGACGAATCTGGTCCGCGCTCCGCGTCGTATTTTCAACCTCCATGTGCACCATCATCGCGGCCACTGACGGATAATCAGCACTCTGTTCAACAAGCTCTTTAATCGTATAAAACATTTTTGGCGGACTCCTTATTCGAAATAGGTGGCATTGATCATGTGCGGCAGCTGCTTCAACTGGTCGAGAATCCCTGGCTGGTAGTCATCGACTTCCAGCACCATGATGGCTTTCTCCCCCTTGGCCGAACGGGTCACAGTCATGGTGCCGATGTTGATGTTGTTTTCAGAAAAAATGTGGGTCACGCGGGCGACCATCCCCGGGACATCCTCATGGATCGTGATGTACGTCGGGGTACCCATACTCAAGGTGATCTTGAAGCCGTTGATTTCCGTGATCTGAATATTGCCGCCGCCAATGGATACGCCGGTGACCTCCAGTTTGCGGTCGCCTTTCTTCAGCACAATGCGGGCAGTGTTGGGGTGGTCCACCTTGTCGCTCTTCGGGACAA
This sequence comes from Schleiferilactobacillus harbinensis, assembly GCF_008694105.1. Taxonomy (NCBI): domain Bacteria; kingdom Bacillati; phylum Bacillota; class Bacilli; order Lactobacillales; family Lactobacillaceae; genus Schleiferilactobacillus; species Schleiferilactobacillus harbinensis. The sequence continues at coordinate 2,651,481 of NZ_CP041364.1, read as the reverse complement.
AGCCCACCGTGATGCCGCGGTCGTAGGCGATTTTTAAAGAATCCGGCAGGTGCGGATCATCCGGGGCCATGCCCAACAAACCACCGATGATCGCCACATCGGTGCCGTGACCACGGTATGTTTTGGCAAACGATTCATACAGATAAACGGTGATTTTTTCCGGCGTATCGCCGAAAATATCGTGGACCACTTTCCCGATTCGGGCCGCGCCGGCGGTGTGGGAACTGCTGGGACCGACCATCACGGGGCCGATAATATCAAAGACACTGTGGAACCTGACGTCTGGCATTTTGCTCTCCGTTCTTGGCACAAGATATACGCTGATTTTAGCACCATTTTCAGAATAAAAATAACAAGAATCAGACTTTAATGCCAGCCCTTGTGCCAGCCTCATCTTTGGTCGCAAGATAAACCTCAGAAAAATTGGTCTTTCGGTGGCCACGTGACTATAATGCCTTCTTGTATTGAAATCACTCACCCGAGGAGGCAGCCTGATGGACTGGGGACCAATCTCTGAATGGGCGGCGGCAGTGGCCGAACTGCTGGCCGTCAGCGTCGCATTATTTCTACCGTATTATACAGAGCATCGGAAAGAAAAAAGAAAGATCCGCAATCTGCGGGTGGCCATTAACCATCTCAGTCAGCAGGCGCTGGCTGGCGAAAAAGACGCCGTCGTCACTTTGGAAATATTTCTCAATGTGTCTTTTCTGACCACTAGCAGTGCCGAAGCGGAGCGGTTGATCGTTGCTGGCCGCTTGATTCTGGATTCAATCAAGGCGTTGCCGGATAAACAGGCAGAAAATTATTCGGCGGCGGTCCAGCAAATCAACAAGTTAGTCGCGGCTATCAATACCCCAAAACACCGGTCAAAGGCGTGACTCACTGGGATGGTTTGCACGCCCCGATTAATCGGGTAAACTGGTGACAATTACTCAGAAAGCAGGTTGACTTATGGCAGATTACATCAAAGAAATCCGCGCCTTAGTGGGACACAAACCGATTCTGCTCAACGCCGCCGGGGGAGCGGTTTTTAACGACCAGGGGCAAATCCTGATTCAACAGCGTACCGATAACCGCACTTGGAGTCTGCCCGGCGGCTTCATGGAATACGGTGAAACCTTCCGGGAAACTGTGCTGCGGGAATATAAGGAAGACAGCGGTCTGGAAGTTAAAATCGACCATTTGATCGGTGTTTTCGACCAAGGCTTCACCGTTTATCCCAACGGCGACGAGTGCCAGGTCATTTCTGCCCTCTTCGCGGTCACCCCCATCGGCGGCAAACGAATTACTGAGGAGCAGTTCGAAACCGTCGGGACGGATTACTTCGATGAAGACAATCTGCCCCCGCTGCTCAATCAGCAAACCGCCGACATGATCCACGCCGCCTTCGCGGATTGGCGCAAGCACCACAAACAAGAGAAAGCTAGCGATTAATTTGGCCCAAAAGAAATTTTTCAACCACGAACCGCTTTTCACTCCGCGCAGCTTCGGCCTGGGCTGGAACATCAATATCCATAATCCCATTGGCTTGCTGATTTGCGTTGCTTTGGCGGCGGTGATCATCGGGATGGTGATTTTCAGCATTCTGCATAATGGGTTATAAACAGTTATTTAAATAAAAATATTAACGCAGACGTGTCAATAGCGAATTTTCTCCGGCACCCCGCGAATAATATTTTTATTAATTAATATACGAAAATGGCGTGCTATGGTGAGTCCAGCAAATATTCCGAGGAGGATACAATGGAAAAACGAACTGGACTTGTCTATGCCGCCATTTTTGTACTGGCAATTGTTATCGGTGGTGCCCTGCTGCTTGGCCGCCACCGGTCCGAGGCGGGGAGAGAACAGATGGGCACACCAACGATTTACACCGCTCTGCCGAGTCAAACAAATGGCTACTACCGACCCTTTGCTGGGGCGTTGAAAAGTTTCAGTGCCCAGCTGAACGCTTCGGCTGCACCGGTGGTCACCATCACCAAACAACACTTAAACCAGCCCACCAGCCGCTTCACCTACGACGACATTTGGCTCCGGGACGTGGCGCCAGTGATCACCACCCGTATGGTGAAATTCCGCTACGCGCCCAGCTACCTGGCCAAGGCCGACCGCACCTATTTGGACACCCGCTTTCGCGCTTGGTTAAAGCAGATGCATTTTCAATACCGCACCAGCGACCTGGTACTGGATGGCGGAAATTTGGTCTGGAATGGGCACGATACCGTTATTTTGACCGAACACGTCTTCAAGGATAATCCCGAGTGGTCCCGGCAGGAAATCGTCAGTGAGTTGAAATACCAGTTGAACGTCAGCCACGTGATCATTATTCCCGCTGAACCGGGCGATGTGCTCGGTCACGCCGACGGGATGGTCAAATTTATCAATGCCCGGACGCTGTACGTCAGCGACTTCTCCGGCGATGACGTCCTGGTACACACCGTTGAACGCCGCATCAAGGCCGAGCTGCCCGCCGCCAAATTCGTCATCCTGCCTTCGGCTTACACCGCCAAGGGTCAATATGATCGTAAAATTGCCTCCGCCAAGGGGTTGTATATCAATATGCTGGAAACACCGGACACGATTTACGTACCGCATTACGATCTGCCGGCTGATCAGCAGGTACTCAAAATTATACGCGCCCATACAGCGAAGAAGGTCGTGCCCATTGACGTGGCCAAAATTTCCACCACCGGCGGTTCCGTGCACTGCCTAACATGGGACGTACCGGCGCGGCTGATGCCGGCCCATTAATCAGGTCCAGGCCCTTTCTTTCTGACCGCCACCGGGCAGCCAAAACTGGTACACTATCATTAACGATACCCCGCAACGCGAGAAAGAAAGACGTGACCATGGAACGAATTCTCTTAATTGACGACAATTTCGACATCGGCGCGATGCTGGACACTGTCCTGGGCGACACGTACACCATCACCAAAGCCTATTCGGGTACCGAGGGCCTGCTCCAAACTCAGCAGCAGGCGTTCGATTTGATCCTGCTGGACCGCATGCTGCCGGGGAAAAATGGCGAGGCAGTGCTGCACGATCTGCGGCAGACTTTGACGACCCCAATCATTATGCTGACGGCGTTGAGTGATAAAGACGACATCGCGCGGCTATTAATGGCTGGCGCAACGGATTATGTCACCAAACCGTTCAACATCAAGGAGTTGAAGGCCCGGATCGTCGTCGCGCTGCGGCAAAACGCGGCGTCCGCAACGAGCGCCGCTCCGGCGGCGGTTTCGTTTGGCCCGTTCACCTTGGCTGAGAAGGACTATACCCTCCATTGGCAGGACCAATCAGTCGACCTTAAAAAGAAGGAATTCGACATTTTGAAACTCCTTTTCCAGCATCCCGGCCAGGTTTTCAGCAAGGAAGCCCTGTACACCCAAGTGTGGCACGAACCTTATTATGGGGATGAAAATACCGTCAACGTCCATCTCACTAACCTGCGCAAAAAACTACGCCAACTCGACCCAGACCAGGAGCACATCGCCACGGTCTGGGGTATTGGCGTAAAGCTGGTCTAGCGATGACGACAATCGGCTGGATCCTCCTCATCGCCATGGCTGGCGCGTGCCTCGCTTATTTAGTATACATTTTGCTGGCAATCCGCGATTTGCGGCACCAGGTCAACAGTATCGCGGCCAGCCGCACCAACAACGACGTCCGTACGGCCAGCCGCAATCCGTTCATCGTCAACCTCGCCAACGCCATCAACACGCTGTTGACTGATCAGCGCCAGGAGCGGGCCGACAACGCCGCTGTGGCGAAACAAATCGATCAGGCGATCAATAATATTTCCCACGATTTACGGACCCCATTGACCGTTGCCAGCGGCTACGTGCAGTACCTCAGCGAAGAAAAGCTGCCGCCCGCTAAAGCTCAGCAGGTCCTCACCCAGGCCGAACAAAATCTGGAGACCGTCAATACCCACTTGGAATCTCTGTTGGAATACAACCGGATCACAGAACACCGCTTGACCGTGCAGGCCGAGGATTTTGACCTGTCGGCCCTGGTCCAAAACGCGCTGCTCACGCTCTATGACGCCTTGCAAACAGCCGGTTTCACTGTCACCCCGCAAATCACCAGCGGCGTCCTGGTCCATCTGGATCAAGAAAAGACCCGGCGCATTATCCAGAATCTGCTGGGCAATGCGCTGACCCATGGGATTAAAACTTTGCACGTCACCTTATCCCAACACCCCGCGGCACCCGCCATCACGCTCACTGTGACCAATGGCATCGCCCACCCCATTACGCACTTGGAGCGGCTGACTGACCGCTTCTATACCGAGGACCTGGCGGGGCAAACGGGCAACTCCGGCTTAGGGTTATATATTACCCAACACTTAGCGGAATTGATGCAGGGACAACTAGCATTAACCACTACAGCCACCGCCTTCACCGCCACAGTGACCCTGCCGCAGCGGATTGCTTCAACGCCGAAAGCACCCTGAACCGGCAGCAGCCCAAAACTTGTATCGGAGGCCATGCCCAATGAAAGTAATTAACGTATACCCACTGCCAGATAAGCACTTGATTGGTATACCAGTTAGTGAGCGGACCCTTCTGCCCAAACAGTATCAGGCCGCAAATCCGGTCACTATGAGCACAGAACAAGTATTTCTCTTGCCCGAATCTGAGTACAACCTCTTTACTCATCATATGGAACGCCGGTACACGGAAGGCTTCCAGATCAACACAATACTGCTTCAGAACCTAATACATTGGCCCAGTGATTGGCATTACGGTGATGCCGTGGTGTTTCTCACTGATCCGAGTGAGGAAATGACGGGGATGCTGAATAAGTTATCCATTTCGTTTAAACAAACCGTGGGCGAATCCGATACCTGGACGATCGCAGCCGACCAGTATCCCAAGTTATTTGATATTTATGCGACGATGCACGAATTTGATAAGCGAAAAGTCAAAATGGTGGCGATTCCGGGTATGCCTCACACAACCAGTCCAACCCCGATCAGCTTCCCGAAACTCATTGAACTCGCAACCCAATACGATGGGCTGCCTAGATTAACTCTACTAATGGCCACGATTCTTCAAAACACAAACGGCACACCGTTTTCTGTCTCTCTTCCAGGGCTCACGATTAACGGCGACAAAGATACCCTGGACGTCGTTTTTTTCCTGTAGTGGCGCTTTGAATTGAGTATCCCGAAGAGGCTCCCACCAATCCCGTAATCAGGATTGGTGGGAGCCTCGAATTCTGTACATTCTAGCTCTCATTCGCGATAGCTTGTCTTGTTATACAAAAGGATTCCCATATTTCTGACAATACTCGTAGAAGCCCAGCCGATAAAGATCGACATCCTGATGCACCTGTTCAGCTGACTTAAACCGAATCATTTTGAGCGTTGCTTCAGTAAAGTCCAGCACCGCCGTCCCATTTGCCGTAACGAGGTTGCGATCCCATACGGCCTGTTGTGCCAGAAAGCCATTCTGGTTTTGGTACGCGCGATAGTCCCGCCAGAGATATTTGGCGTTGCCTGTGTGCTGATACTGATTCAAAAGCCCATTTCGTGCTAAGTAATCCACGGCACCGCAAATTGCTGCCACCGGTTGGTCAGTATGTAGCCGACTGATAATCAATTGTTTCAACGGCTCATTATTGACAGCCCAGGAGTTACCGCCAATCAGCACGAGTAATGCACACTCGCTGGGAATCTGATCGATTTGATAATCCATCTGGGTCGTAAAACCACCGATAGAATGGATCACCTTTTGTGCTGAGGCAGTTTTGACTGTCCAGTCAGGTGCAGTATTCAGCATCCGGGCCAAATAGGCACCTTCCCAATCGGCATAATCATCCATCATCACAAAAATTGCTTTCTTCGTTAGTGGGACCTTCTTTCTGAGTTCACTGTACGATTAAATCCTGACCATACGTTCCCACTATAACACGATACTTAGCGATTGTTATTCAATCCTGACGATTTTCTGCCAACTAGAACAGCAGCGCCGCCCCGCCAGCAAGGACAGGTTGAGATTGCCAGCAACCAACCCCCAATAATCATTTCCTGTGCGCTGTAATAATAGTAAAACTGTGGGCGTTCACCACAATTACGGCACCGTCTACGCTAACGTACCAATTCTTACCAGTTCTCTCAATCACTGCCTGAGAGGAACTGATTTTGGCCGCACAGAGGCTCACAACATCATCCGTATCGACGGCTAAATTTCTCTTGATGCGCACAACGCCCAATTCAGTCGTATGCAGTCTGTCTAAATTTTTCAGCAGTTCATTATCTACAGTCATTTGTCGTCGCTCCTCAGTTGCGGCTTTCTTCAAGATTCAGACCCCTCGTCCCTATTATTAGGCAGCCGCACCCAAAGCACAGTCACTAAAAGCCGACCGATCAATCCTAGAATCGGGAAAAAGAAGACACCAATAAAACCCCGAATTGTCAAATTAAGTGCAACAGTGAAGACTCATCCATGTGAATTGGTTTAGTGTGAATTGGTTTAGGTAGTGGGCAGGGATTCCTCCAGGCCCAGGGGGGAGGCCTGGAGCGCCGCGATTGCGCTGCGGTATCCAAGGCACTTCCTTAACCGGTGGTTTAAGACATCTTGGCTCTTACGAATCTTCTCCTTAGAGACTTCCCATAGTGATTGACCCTTTGGAATGAATTCTCGAATCAAGCCGTTGGCATTCTCGTTACTGCCACGTTCACTGGGTGTATAGGGATGGCAGTAGTAGATCTTTGTTCCTCTGAGTTGGTCCAAGAGGGCGAACTCAGAACCGTTGTCGAAGGTGATGGAGTGGAATAGATAAGGATCATGTGTGTTCAGAACGTATTGCATGGCCTCTAAGCAAGTCCGGGCGTGATAGTTTGGGATCTTGTAGATCAGCTCATAACGTGTGACACGTTCTGTCAGGGTGAGTAATGCTGGTTGGTCGGCAGAACGCTTCCCCTTCACCAGGTCGCCTTCCCAGTCACCAACAAACCAGCGGTTATTGATTTGTTTGGGCCGCTTGTCGATGGACGTTCCAGCGATGCGTTTATTCTTACGCGCATGACTACGGCCTGGCCTTTTCTCGCGACGCCGCAACTTCTCAGGCAGATCCATGTTGGTCACTGACAACAGTCCGGCATCAATGTAGCGATACACGGTCGGCGTTGAGGGGCACGAACGATTAGGCCAGAGTTGCTGGAACTGATGCACGTACCCATCAATACTTTGTTCACGATACGCATGCTTCTTGATCTGAGCGGTCAGCCAGTTAAAGAAGTAGGTACACTTCTCCAACATGCTCTTGGCGTGGGAATGGGTCTGTCGTTCTTCGTGTTGTCGTTGGGCAGCATCAAAGAAGTAATCCTTGTAGTAATGATAATTCGAATCCCGTTGCTGGACTCGGCCGCGCTTAAGCTCACGGCTTACCGTACTAGGGGAATGATGGATGATGTGTGCAATATCGCGAATGGAATATTCATGGGAGTGCCAAAGCGCATCAATTATTCCGCGCTCGCCCTCTGTGAGTTGAGTGTACGAGCCGAGACTGTTAGACTGATTGTGGGTCATGAAGGTCACCTTTCTTGGTAGTTTAGTCGCTTCAAGGATAGGTCTTCATGGCCTATTTTGTTAAATCAACCCGGTCGATTGGTCTAACTCAATCGGTGTTGCACTTCAATTTTAAATCCGGCACACCAATAAAACTAGCGACATTAATAATCATTGAAATCTCTGTCCGTTTATCGTGACCAAGAGTCTGCACCAACCGCGAATTAGGGCCATGAATTTTCAGCAATTCGTGATTCAAAAGGCCGAATGAAATGCTCCACATCATAAAGACAAACGCATAAGCCAGCTCCGGCACTCGATCAAAGGGATGGTCGCCAGTCCAAATCGTGACCGCTGGGGCCAATGTTAACCAAAAGAGCCAGAAAACGTCGGCCCAAACGACGCGGGTATTCCACCTGGTCAGCCAGCTGAAAAATATGATGATGATTCACCCAAATGACGGCCACGAAAGCAAATGACAGGACATAGGCTAAAAAATCGAGTCTGATCGCCCATAAGGACTGCCAGGTAGGCGGATCAGGTATTTACTAACAGCGTCAGTACGATGGCAATAACCCCATCGGTAAAGGCTTCAAGGCGGGACTTGGACATTACAAAATCTCCTTTAAAAGCTCTGCTGAACTCATGCCAATAATCACTCAGATATCGAGATATTCAATTGGCTGAGTCTGGCTGGCTTTGATTTGGTTGATGACATCAGTCCCCAACGCCGCTTGCAAGTCGTCCAAGCGGTCAACGATCTGGAATTTCTTCGCACTCTTGGTGGTGTCGGGAACAATCCCCGACGCCGCACTTTGCGGCGTATTCCAATAATTCAAATTCGGATCCAAGCGGGTATAATACACAAACTTGCCGCCCTTTGTCTGATAGACCCGCTTACTCTCGATCATCGTCTGGTCCGTGCTCGGCACTTGCACCGTATAGAGCTTCCGACCCCAGAAAACTTTATGCTGCTGAATCCCAAATTGGCCCACACTGAGCTTGATCTCGCTGAAATTCTGTTGGTAGGCCTGATGTTTTTTAACCAATAGCTGAAATCCTTGGAACAGGGCCTGCGATAGGCTCATGCCCAAGTGCGGCAGCGCGTCATCAATGAACTTGGTGTCATCCGTGGAGAAGTACACAGTTTTGTTTGCCATGGGAAATCACTCCGTTCCATTTTTAACGTGTAAGTATACATATATGTTCTGAAAAAACAATCCTTTAAGTAAATTTTTCAGGTCGCAAAAAAATCCTTCTGACAGGAATGCGCTTCAGAAGGATTTTGCTTACCTGATCATAGCTACAAACTCATTTTCTCAAACCGCAGCCCATTCACGATGCCGCCGCCAATCACCAGCGCGGCCGCGCCAATGACCGGCTTCGTCATGGCGCCCAGCGTGTTGCTGTGCACCGTCGTCAGCCGGTTAATCGCCAGCATCCAATCGGTGTAAGCAAACAGGCTGATATGGCCGAACTGCACATGCAGAATGGCAATGGCCAGCAGCGCCAGAAATCCCACCGCCAGCGCCGCGGTCGTACTGCCGCTCCAATACAGGACCAGCGTGATCGTGGTCACTTCCGTGAATGCAATGACCACGTAGACCAGCAGCTGGGCCAGCCAATCGGCCCACTGCACCGGCCCCGCGCCGCCGAATATGACGCCCCCCAAGAAAGCGATGAGTTGGGCCATGAGCAGTTGCAGCAGTGTGATCAGCCCCATGGTCGCCATTTTACTGAGAAAGTAGCGACGGCGGGAAATACCAATGGTCAAGGTGTCTTTCAACAGTCCTTGGGAGAAATCATGGCCGACTACCATCATCACCAGCGGCAGGAGCCAGATAAACAGGCTGGCGCTGTTATTGACCAACCGCACGGCCAACCAGCCGGTGAGGTTGCGCTTCAGGCCCCAATCAATTGTCTTGACCGCCGTCACCCCGCCAATCAAAATTTCCCAGATCAGCAAGGCGCGGGAATGGCGCAAGCGGTAAAAATCAGCACGCATCAGATTAATCACTGTGACAGCCCCCTAAGCGGCGTTAAAGACTCATTTTCTCAAAGCGCCAAGCATTCAAGATGCCGCCGCCGATCACCAACACTGCCGCGCCAATCACCGGTTTCGCGATGGTGCCCAAGCTATTGATGTGCACTGTCCTAAGCTGGCTGATGGACACGATCCAATCGACGTAATGCAGAATCTCCAGATTGACAAACTGGATATGGAGAATGGCAATCACCAAAAGCGCCAAGAAGCCCACAGAGATAGCGGCCGTGGTGCTATTGCTCCAATACAGAATCATCGTGATCACCGTGATTTCAGTGGTGACCAGCAGGACATACACCAGGAACTGCGCCAGCCAGTCGCCCCACTGCACCGGGCCTAAGCCGCCAGCGATAACGCCGCCAGTGAACGCAATGAGCTGCAAGGCCAATAATTGCAGCGCAATCACAATCACCGTGGTCACCATTTTACTCAAGAAATACTGGCGGCGAGAAATACCCATGGTCAGCGTATCTTTCAATAACTGTTGGGAGAAATCATGCCCGACCGTCATCATGATCAACGGCAGCAGCCAGAGAAACAAACCGCCGCTGTTGTTAATCAGCTGGACTCCCAACCAGCCGGTGAGGTGCTTTTCTCGGCTCCAATTCACTGTGGTGAAGATTGTAAAGCCTAAAATCAGCACTTCCCAAATCAGCAAACTGCGGGAATGCCGCAGACGGTAAAAATCGGCCCGCATCAAGTTAAGCATCCTGACGCACCTCCTGGTGGGTGTCGCTGAGCAGCATTTTGAAGTAATCCTCCAAGTTTTGGCCTTCCTGGCTGATCCCCGTGACCGGGACGCCCGCACTGACCAGCGCCTGGTTCAGCGCGCTGATCGATCGCTTCTCGTCAAACACATGCAGCTCTTTGGGGGCGACCACTTTGAAGTGGGTCACTTGGGCATTGGTCAGCGCCCGGGTCAAGGCCGGCATATCACTGGTCTCGATGCGAATATACTGGGCGGTTTCCGCCACGAACTCATCCTTCGTCAGCTCCCGCACCATCCGGCCCTGGTCGATGAAGCCAAACCGAGTGGCGAGATGGAATAGTTCGTCCAGAATATGACTGGAAATCAGGATCGTCGTATTTTGTTCTCGATTCAGCTTCAGTAATAATTGGCGAAAATCTGCGATCGCAATGGGGTCCAAGCCGTTGATCGGTTCGTCCAATAACAGCAGATCCGGTTTCTTCAGAATCGCCAAGGCCAAGCCCAGTTTTTGTTTCATCCCTAAGGAGAAATTCTTTACTTTCTTCTTGCCGGTACCAGTGAGGCCGACAAACTGAAGACTGTCTTCCGCGGCATGGGGTGTGACGATGCCCTGGGCTAAGCAGAAATAGCGCATGTTTTCTAATGCCGTCAATTCGCCAAAGGCCGACGGAGTTTCAATGATCGATCCCACTCGCCGCAACATTGCAATATGCGCTTGATCCACCGGTTCCCCGAAAAGAGTCACGGTACCAGCGGTCGGGGCGATCAATTGCAGTAAAGTCTTCAACAGGGTGGTCTTGCCGGCCCCATTGCGCCCGACCAGACCGTAAATATCCCCCTGGTGCACCGTTAAGTTCAGATTATCCAAGGCTAATTGTTGCGGGTACTGCTTGGTGACGTTTCTTGCTTCTAATACAACATCCATGTGGTTGCCTCCGTGATGACTTGATGGTTCTACTATATCGGCCAAGGATAAAGCGACTCTTAATTCGAGTATTAACTATCTCTTAATTCGGCTGCGGCATAAGGATCCGGTAATCCAGCCGCCGCTTTTTCTGCCTGCACGTATTGGCGCTCCTGGGTAATGATTGCCACTGCATCTGGGGCCTGATAGATGTCCAGCTTGTAGTCAATCTCCTTGAGATTGGCCGTCAGTCGACGCTGTTCAGCCAACACGGCTGCCCGCTGCTTGGCTAATAATTCCTGCCGCGCGGGAATCGTCGTCGGACCAGCCATGCAGTAAGCAACGTATTGCCGAATTTCTTTAATGGCCATGTTGGTATTTTTCAAGCAGCAAATCGTATGCAGCATATTCAGGTCAGAATCAGTAAACACGCGGTAGCCTGCTTGATTGCGGCCCACAAAGGGCAATAATCCCTGCTGGTCATAAAACCGCAGCGTATAAACTGATAGGCCGGTCAAGGCCGCTGCTTCTTTAATCGAATAAGTCATTCAATACACCTCCGGGGGATAAATCCTTGCCCTAGAGTATACTCGATGGTTTAAGGTAAACACAATTGTCAATTAAAGGAGACGATAGTTTATGACTCACTATCTCGTAACCGGCGGCACCGGATTTCTCAGTGCGCACCTCATTGCCCAATTGCTCACCCAAGGCGCGTTTGTCCGGACCACGGTGCGTTCCCTGGAGAAGTCCGATCAAGTCCGACAAACTATGGTCGACAACCATATTCCGCACTTGGATCGGCTCAGCTTCGCCGTCGCTGATCTGAACACAGACGCCGGCTGGGCCGCTGCCATGGCCGATATTGAAGGGGTGTTCAGCGTCGCTTCCCCCGTGTTTATGGATCATCCCCAAGACGCAGCTGCGGCCATGCGCCCCGCGATTGACGGCGTCCAACGGGTGATCAAAGCGGCCCAAGCGGCGGGCGTCCGCCGCTTAGTCATGACCGCTAATTTCGGCGCAGTGGGGTTCAGCAACCTTGATCCGCAGCATGTGACCACCGAAGCCGACTGGACCGATCCAGACCAGCCTGGTTTGTCGCTTTACGAAAAGTCCAAATTATTGGCCGAAAAGGCGGCCTGGCAACTGATTGATGCGCCGGACAACCATCTCGAATTCGCCACGATTAATCCAGTCGCCATTCTTGGCCCCGCATTAAGCGCCCACCTGTCTGGCAGCTTTTCCATTCTCACCAACCTAATGAATGGCTCGCTCAAGGTCGTACCGCCCATCGCGCTGAACATCGTTGACGTCCGGGATGTCGCAAAATTGCACATTTTGGCCATGCAAACTCCAGCCGCCAATCACCAGCGCTTTATTGCGGCCGCAGACGGCATGATCAGCATGCCGCAAATGGCCGCGGTCATTCGGCAGTATGTCCCAACAGTTGCAGATAAGCTGCCGCGACACACGCTGCCGGTTTGGGCGCTGCATTTGGCCGCTCATTTCAACCGCACGGCGAAAGAAGGGGATCTCTTACTGCGGGTCAATCATCATGTCAGCAATCAAAAGGCCCGGACTGTCTTGGGCTGGGAACCGCTCGGCAGCATTCAAGATACCCTGCAAACCACCTTAGTCAGCATGGCCCACTATGGGGTGTTGTGATCGGCGCGATGAATTGTCTGCGCCACCGTCGTCATAAAATCCTTCCCATACGCCGCCGCCAACTGCGGCGGCCAGTGGACAATGCGCGCATCCGCGGCCAGCATTGGCTTGAGCCACTGGATCGTGGGCAGGAGTTTCAACATATAATGACTGGAAAACTGGGAAAACAGCAGGTTGGCCCCGAAAAAGTCGATCAATTTGTCCTGAAAAGTCGGCGCAGACACGGGTACCATCAAGTTGTTGACGTTGTTGCGGTCGCCCAGAAACAGCGGCAGGCGGCGAAAGTCGTTCTGCAAATCAAAGGAGCGGCCCTTGTGGCTGGCAGCGATGGCCGGCGTCATCTGGACCAGCCAGACCAGCTTGTGATCGGCCAGGACCAGCAGCTGGCGCAAAACAGCTAATTCCAGCGGCGTGAACTGATACCGGGCAGCGGCCGCCGCCGGGCTGGCCAATGCTTGGCGGACGGCCGCCGAGAGGCCGGTTAAGTCCGGCAGCGCCGGCCGCACCACTTCAACCTGCTGGACATGGGTCAGCCAGTGGGGGTGGGTCGCGATGCGCAGGGTGAGCCAGATAGGAGGCATTGCGGCGCTGGACCAGCGCAGCAGCCAATACGAACTGGCACTGGAGCGGGCATAGTTGGCCGCCGCCAGCTGCACCCCCTGGGGCAGGCCGGCTTGGACCGCCGCTTTTAAGGCTCGGTGAAATGCGGGCGTGCTGGTTTGGGCGGCCAATGCCGCCGTGTCCTGGTCTGGTTCACTGCCCATGACGCGCTGCCCACCGCCGCCATAGATGTGTTTGCACCGTCCGGCCGAATAGCCCCAAAACAATCACCAGCAGTAGCCATTGCGACAAGATCAGTCCGACCACGATATAAACCCCGCTGATGATCAGCATCGTGGCCGCCCCGCGATACTCCTCCTGATCATGCGGCGTTAACTGCGCCCGGCCGCCGCCAGCGCGGATCACCAGCCGGAAGAGAATAAACTGCACGGCGTCAACGAGGAAGATCACCCCGGCAAACATCAGCGCCCCAGCCTGCTCCCGGGGATGATCGCTGAGAAAGCTGGTGGCAAACGGCGTCAAACAGATAAAGCCTAGGTAAATAAAGTTGTAGACCAGCAATTGAATGGTCGGTTCTTTGATGGCGTGGAACAGCTCTTGATGATAGATCCAGTATTGGGCGACCACCCCAAAGCTGATCATGTAAAGCAGTACTTTCCACCCCGTCGCGCTCATCGTGGCCCAAGTGATCCGCTCGGGCACATCGATATCCAGCACCATCAGCGTTAACACCACGGCAAAGACGCCATCGGAAATAGCGACTAGCCGACTATGCGAATTCTGAAACATCCCGCTGCCCCCTCTTTCTTCCCTATTATACCCGCCCAGCAGTTGCGGCCGCCCGCAGATGGTGCCAGAATAAACCCAACGATTATTTTTCAGAAAAGGCGGTCCCACTCATGACCCTCACCCACTTCGTCTTCCTTCTCGCTGCTGGCATTATCGCTGGTTTGCTCAGCACGATTGCCGGCTTAGCGTCCCTGGCTTCTTATCCTGCACTGCTGATGATCGGCATCCCGCCAGTCATCGCCAACGTGACCAACACCGCCGCCCTGGTCTTCACCGGCATCGGCGCCACCTTCTCATCCCTGCGGGAATTGAAGGGCCACTGGGTCGAACTCAGCCGTATCCTGATCCTGGTGACCATTGGCGGGGTCATCGGGAGTGCTGTCCTGCTGCTGGCCCCGGCTTCCAGTTTTGAGAAAGTCGTCCCATTCTTCATCGGGGCTTCCGGCGTATTGTTACTGGCGAGCGGCCGGGCTCCGAAGAACCCTGATTTAGCTGCCGCTACAGGCCCCCGGGCGGCCACCAAGGGCCAGCAGGCGTTGGTCATCTTGGCTATGGTGTTTGTCGGCGCCTATTCCGGCTACTTCGGTGCCGCGGCCGGAGTTATCATGCTGGCCATCCTGGCGATGATCTCCACCGAACGCTTCACAGTGATCAACGCCGAACGCAATGTCGCCGGTTTTGCCTCTAATGCGATTGCGACAGTGATTTACGCCTTCACCACCCATATTGCCTGGCTGCTGGTCATTCCGCTGGGGCTGGGCCTGTTGATTGGCGGCTACATGGGCCCGGCCATCGTCCGGCGGGTGCCGGTGAAACTGCTGCGGGTGGTCATTGCCCTGGCGGCGTTTGGCCTGGCGATCGACTTGTTTATCAAGGCTTATTTCTAAACAATTCCCGAGATTGCGGTGCTGGCCGCAATCTTTTTTTATATTTGAAACATTTTCCTTGGTCCGCCGGTCTAATGGGTGTTCTAATCAAGACGAGAAATGAGGTGGGCCCATGGTGCCAAGAAACCAAGTCAAAGCTGCTCAACAAGGGGACGAAGCAGCTTTCACCACCCTGATTACCGAATACCAGCCAATTCTGTACAATACCGCCTGGCGCTTGCTGCGCAACGAAGCCGATGTGGCTGATGTCCTCCAAGAAACGATCCTGCGTGCCTGGCAAAAGCTGCCCCAGCTCCGAGAACCGCGTTATTTCAACACTTGGCTCTACCGGATTCTGATTAACGAAGTGCAACGCTTCAGGCGGAACACAACAGCCGCACCGCTGTCCGAAACATTGCCGGCAACGGCCCCACCGGATCAGCAAGCCTTGATTGCCGCCATCGATCAATTACCCCATGAATTACAAGAAGCCCTGGTTTTCTACTATTACGTCGGTCTGAAGACCAAAGGAATCGCGTTGGTATTAGACCAACCGGCCGCCACAGTGCGGACCCATCTGCGCCGCGCCCGGGCCCAGCTCAAAACGTTGCTTACCACTGAGGAAGGAGCGGTTCACCATGACCAAGCTTGACCAAACACTGCAAAACTTATCTGAGCGGCCAGTTTCTGACGCTAGCCGCAAAGCGATCCAGCAAGCCCTGGAACAAATTCACGAAACACCGCAATTGCCGCCGCTGCCAATTAAACATCGCTGGCGCTGGGTGCCGCGAGCGGTCATTCTCGCCTTGGGTCTGGCCCTCATTGTTGGGCTTGGCTGGCACTATTTGAGCCCCGTTCAGTCTAATATCGACCAAGTACCGAACAGTTTCAAAAATACGACTTTCACCCCGCCCAGTGTCCCCGGCACAGCGGCACAAACCCAGACTAACAACGGCTTAACACTGACGCTGAAGCAAGCTTATGCCGATCCGAATGGGTATGGCTTTACCCTTATATTGCCGAAAAGCTTATCGGCACCAGACACTCCCAAGACGGCGGTGGATCTGATTTGGCAAGCTGGCGGCACCTTAACAACACCTGGTTTCCATGATGATACCTTGGCCAAGGACGATCTGGCGTGGGCTAAACAAAAAAATATCGCCGCCGTATTTGACCCAGAGGCTCCAGAAACTGCCATTGGTCCAGCGCTCACTACTGTTCACCAGCAAGGTCAGACCTTGTCTATCAATGAGGTCCAATCTGGCAACCCGGCTAACACACCAGCAACAGTGTATATCCGCCGGCTCTATCTTGACGGCAAGGTTTATACTGGCGATTGGGAATTTCACATTGATCCGGTCAGTGACACGACGCATACACTCACTGGCAGCCACGACACCATCACGGCCACGCTCCAGACAAGCCGTGCGGGCAGTGTGCTCAACTTCGTCTATCCTGCATCACTGGGCAAAGAAAAAGAACCGCCGACCGAACTCATCATCAATAACCACAGTATCTCACCCACGCAAATCTCAATGACTAATCTGCATAATGGTACAATTCGCGTGACGACGCCCTTTGCTCTCACCAGTTCATCGATCAAAGGCCCCGTCCAAGTACAAATTGGGAAAACAACCATCCCGTTACAATAACGCAGCAGCCCAAACGAAAAGACCGCCCTGCTTTCCGACAAGGCGGTCTAACGGTATCAAGATTCCTATGGGATCAAGATAAATTTATTTGGTATCAAGATTCCTTATGGCATCAAGATGATACTAATTTTACCCCAATGTACCGATTCGTGCCACACTTTGCCGAATTGAAAATCCCATCGCAAAAAGAAATTAGGTGTTTCCAGAAAAACGTGGTACACTATTCAAGTAATCAAGAAGCGGAACTTGTTTTGTCTTGTACGATGGATTTCCTTTTTCGATTACCTGGTGCAACGTTACTTTAGTTTTTTGAATAGGAGATTTATCTACATGCAAAACGGTACAGTTAAATGGTTCAACGCTGACAAGGGTTATGGCTTCATCACTGGTGACGACGGCAAGGATGTATTCGTACATTTCTCCGCTATCCAAGGCGACGGCTACAAGTCTTTGGACGAAGGCCAAGCAGTATCCTACGACGTTGAACAATCCGATCGTGGCCCGCAAGCTACGAACGTTGTTAAGCACTAATCTCTGATTAGTGCGAATCCCCTGGGCGCAAGCTCAGGGGATTTTTTTGTCTCCCGACTGTTAAATTCCGCCTAAGCCGGTACGCTCGCCGCCACTTTCCTTCCCCGCTCCCGTATAATTGAAGTAGTGGAAGCGCAGTCACAACGGGGAAGGCGGAGAAGAATCATGAAAAAACGTCTTAGTGTATTGGCGCTGGCGCTGCTGGCAGCAGGGGTGCTGGGCGCGTGCGGCAACACCAATCAGGATGCCGCAGCCAGTGGTACCAGCAGTCAGGTCAGCCAGAACAAGCGCAGCAGTGAGAAGAGTTCGTCTGCGTCGACCAGCAGTAAGCAGGTCAGCAGCGACACCAGTACGAGCAGCAGTTCAACCAGTCAAAGCAGTTCTTCAGCGGCGGAATCCTCCGCCGTCAACAGTCAGCCAACCGACCGCATTCTTCGGATCAATACCACGGCATGGGATATTTACCAAATCACCAGTGCCGAGGCCAAAAGCGGCGCGCGGCTGCCTACTGTCTACATCCTATCTGACGGCCCGCGCTTCGAGAGCAAAGGCCCGACCGAATGGCTGTACGTAAACGTCACGGACGCCAGCGGGGCGCAACTGGCCAAGCAATTGGTCAACAAACCCCAACTGGTCATTGAGGGCAAGACCCTTAAACCGCTCAAGCAGTACGCCCTCCGGCCGGAACAGGTGCGGGAAGACCACGACATTATGGATGAATATTTGCAGTGGAATTCCCACTGGTTCGTCGAAACACCGACCAACTTGTATGTTTATCAGCAGTAACATACAAAAACGTCCTCAAGCACCGCCGAATCGGCTGGTGCTTGAGGACGTTTGGCGTTAACGGGAATTAAAATGGCAGGTCGTCATCGGCGATGTCGATGTTTTCGCCATTGCCCGCGGCGACGAAGACGTTGTCGTCTTTTCCAGCAGTTGTTACTGGCTGGCCAGCACGCCGGGCGTCAGTTATGGCCTTTGATTCCAGGAGAGCAAAACTATCCACCGAGACTGCCGAGGCGTAAACTTTCTGACCATCTTTCTCATAGCTGCGTGTCCGGATTTGGCCCTCAATTCCCACCAGAGAACCCTTGCAGGTGAAGTTGACAAATGATTCCGCCGACTTGCCCCATACCGTACATTCGATAAAATCAGAATCCCGTTCACCGTTGGCATTCTTAAAATTACGCGTCACTGCCAGATTGAACCATGCCCGCGCAGTTCCGCCCGGCGTATACTTTAACTCCACATCCCGCACCAAGCGGCCCACCAGCGTTACCCGATTAATCATGATACCCTCTCCTTCACGTGTCTGAATGTGTCGCCGTTTTCCGGCCACACCATTACATTACGCAAAAGAGGCAAAGAAAAGCGCCCATCAACAAATTGATGGACGCTTCACTATCAGCTTTAGCCTTCCTCAGAAACGAACGGCAATAAGCCCATGATCCGTGACCGCTTGATAGCGATGGTGATCTTCCGTTGGTTCTTGGCACTGGTGCCAGAAACCCGACGCGGCAAAATCTTGCCCCGCTCGGAGATGAACCGCTTCAACAGTTCGGTATCTTTATAGTCGATATATTCAATATGGTTAGCGGCGATGAAGTCGACCTTACGGCGACGACGGCCACCACGACGTTGTCCTGCCATGGAAATCCTTCCTTTCTCGTGAATTATCTGTACGTTCAGCTAGTTAGAACGGTAAATCGTCATCAGAGATGTCGATGGGCTGGCCGTTATCCGCAAATGGATCGGATAAGGAGTCATCCTTCTTCGGCGCCCCGCTATTCGCATTGGGGGCCGCAGAATTACCATTATTCTGATTGAAAGGAGGCTGGCTCTGATTATTCCCTTGACCGCCATTGTAGGAGGACTGGTTGTTTCCACCGTAAGGCTGACCCTGGTTCGGGTTGCCGCCTTGGTTGTCGCTGCCAGTATCCCGCGGCCGGGCATCGGTGACCGACTTGGGTTCCAGCAAGGCGAAGTCATCGGCCACCACTTCGGTGACGAAGACCCGTTGGCCCTGCTGATTCTCATAGCTGTGAGTTTGAATCCGGCCATCAATGCCGACGAGCGATCCCTTGCGGGTGAATTGAGCGAAATTCTCCGCCGCCTTCCGCCACATCGTACAATTGATGAAATCGGAGTCCCGCTCGCCCTGGGAATTCTTGAAGTTCCGCGTTACTGCCACGGTGAACCGGCCAACAGCCGTGCCGCCTTGGGTGTAGCGCAGATCAACGTCCCGGGTCAAGCGACCCACTAATACCACACGATTGATCATATGCAAGCTCCTTCCTTTTGAGTTCTAACTAATTAATCCTCTCGGGTAACGATCATATGCCGTAAAATTGACGGCTCGATCTTGCTTAACCGATCGAATTCGTTGATGGCCTTATCGTCGTCCGCGTGGACGTTGACGATATGGTACGTACCTTCGCGATAGTGGTTGATTTCGTAAGCAAAACGACGCTTTGCCCAGTCTTTGGAATCATCTACTGTTGCCCCGTTGTCGGACAGAACCTTGTCGAACCGTTCGATCAAAGCGGCCTTGGCATCATCGTCGATATCCGGCTTGATGATGTACGTAATTTCGTAGTGTGTTGCCATGACTGTTGCACCTCCTTATGGACTTAATGGCACGCGTTTCCCACGTGCAAGGAGAGTATTAAAAACATTTCTGAAAATTCGTTAGAACACAAAAAAGTTCGATACTCACAAGTTGATAGCTTACCATAAATACGGAACCGCCACAACCCGCCCTACTCAATGATTTGCCGGAAAAACTTGTAGTCCTCCGCTGGCGCATGGGTGGCCACTTGGGTCAATTCATCCTGAACGTCTTGAGCCAGCTTCGTCATGCGCAGGGCCGTCGCCAGTTGAATCGCGCTCTGCCCGACTGTAGCCGCCGCATCCCGTTGACCGGTCCGATACAGCCACCAAGCGCGAATAAAACGGTATGAAATTTCGTGTTCAGCATTGGGCTCCGCGGTTAGCGCGGCCTTGTATTGATCCAAGTAGTCGCCCACCACCGGGTACGCTTGCCGATTCATCTCCAAAAATAATTGATTGAAAATCATGTCAAACCGCAGGCGCGGTGCCCCGGGAAACGTACTGTACTTCTTGCTCCGCTTCACCGCCACCTTGAAGAGCCGCCGCTCGTCGGCTACCGGCATATCCAGCGAAAACAAGGTAAACACATACAGTTCAAATTCGCCCCAATCGCTGACATTGTATAGATAATTCTGGGCTTCCGCAGAATACTGGCCGGTATTATTCAGGCTGGTCAGCGGCCGCTGCTGTTCCAGGCGCGTGATCATCTGCCGCATGACTTGCTGGATCCGCCAATGGAGCACATTCAGCAGGGTGGGGGCCGCCTTATATTGCGCCGCGGCCGCCTTTTCCCGGCGGGTCAAATCCGTCAGCGTTTGTTGAATATCCGCTGGCGAATCCAGAGACAGGTAATTACCAAATAAGCGATCCAGCATGGCTGTACGACTGTAATAGCCGTCTTTGCTGCCCTTTTTCTCAGTCGGCGTCCCATTGTGAATGTAGAAGAATTCCTCAGGCGTCGTGAAAATACGGTCCAGCAGGTGCAAAAAACGATTGGTGCTCATATCAGCGAGACCCCGCTCAAATTTTGAGAGGAAGGACGCCGTCAGCTGATCATCTGCGACGTCCATGAGCGTGAGTCCTTTATTTTTCCGAATTTGGCGAACTGTTTTACCCAACGCAGCCATGGGTTTGCGCCTCCTTTCCGAAGAAAATTGTTCTTATATGACAATTCTCATTCGCTCTCATTTTATCCCAATTAAGATGGAGGTACAACATCGATAAAAGGAGTGGCTAATCATGATTGTATGGCGTTATGGGAAGAAATGGCAGTTACTGCTTTACCTGGTGATCAGTCTAGCAGCCAGCGCAGTTAATGTGGGGATGGCCTGGATCTTGTCCCGGTTCATTGCCGCAGCGACCGCCCGAAATTTGAACATGTTTCTGGCCAGTGCGGCCTTGGCCTTGGTCATCTTCATTGGTCTTGGCGTGGCGCAGTGGTTGTTAATGGTGATGAACGCGACGATCATCCGCACGGTGAATCTGCGGATCAAAGCCGTCATGATCCGCTACATGGTGGATGATGAACCGCTGACCACCGATAGCGGCAAGGATATTTCGTTCATGACGAATGACCTGAAGCTGCTGGAAACGAACGGCACTACCAACGAGCTGCTGATTTTAACCGATGCGTTGATCTTCATCGGGGCCCTCGCTGGGGCCTTTGCATTCGATTGGCTGACGGCGCTGGCCTTCTTCGTCGGTAATCTGCTACCGGCCGGGATTTCTGCCCTGACCCAGGGCATGATCGGCCACGCTTCCGAGCAATGGTCCGCGGCCAATGCCTCGTGGACCGGGCAGTTGAAGGACTTTCTCGCTGGTCTGGACACGGCCCGGGCCTATCAGGCCAACGGCGCGGTGAAGAAACGCACCGGTATTCTAGCGGCGGCGCTGGAAGGCCGATTGTTCCACATGAACTTTCTGATCGGCACGGTGCAAGCGGTGGCGATGGTCTTTGCCCTGGTACTGGGTGTGCTATTCCCCTTCGGCGTTGGGGTCTGGCACATCATCATCGGTGGGTCGACGCTGGCCAGCTTCATTGGGGTCGTGCAATTGTCCAATGATATGCGCAATCCGCTGCTGGAGGCGCTAGACGCCTATAATAAGCGGGGCGCGACAAAGCCTGTGCTGAAGCGGATCAACGAGGCAAATACTGCCCTGACAGCGACCACCGACGACGGCGAGAACTTAGTGCCAACTGCCACTGGTGATTTGGTCATGCAGAATGCCACTGTGAAAATTGGCGACAAGCCGATTCTGCAGAATGTGAATCTGACGATTACGCCGGGGGAGAAAGTCTTGCTCATGGCGCCGTCTGGTTTCGGTAAATCGACGCTGTTGCGGGTCCTGCAGGGCGAGATCCCGTTGGCCAGCGGGCACTACACCGTGGCGGGTATCCCGGCGGCGAAAATCAATCGAGTCGCCCTGCGCAAACACTTTGGTCTGGTCAAACAGACACCGTTTCTCTTCAATGACACGTTACGCTACAACATCACGTTAGGCGCGGAGTTCTCCGATGCGGCCGTGATGACCGCCGTCGCTGACGCCGGTCTGGGTGATCTGGTCGCGGATAAGGGACTGGACTACCAAGTCGTCGAAAGCGGCCAAAACCTCTCCGGCGGCCAGATCCAGCGGATTGAAATCGCCCGGGCGCTGCTGCGTCAACGGCCGGTCCTGCTGGCTGATGAAGCCACGTCGGCCCTAGACGATCAATTAGCTGATAAAGTGCGTCGGGAATTTCTCAGCGGACCGGAAACATTAATTGAGGTCGGGCATCAGGTGCCGGCGGCGGTCCAGGCCCAGTACGACCGGGTTATTCACCTGGACCAGATCAGTACCGCGCAATCTGCCTAAATAATCGTGGCACTCATTCCACCACTTGCTGGAAGAACGAAAAGTCATGTTCCGGTCCGTGGGTAGCGACGACTGCTAATTCAGATTGCACAAATTGGGCCATTTTCGTCATTCGGAGCGTCGTGGCCAGCTTAACTGTGCTATCACCCAGCGCCGCCGCTTCCACCTGATGGTCGGTTCGATAAAGCCACCACGCCCGAATAAACCGATACCAGATCTCCTGTTCCGCATCAGGATCCGCGGTGAGCAGTGCTGCGTATTGAGGCAGCTCCTCAGCAACGACGGCATACGCCTGCCGGTTCATTTCTAGAAACAGCTGGTTGAAGATCAGATGGAACCGCAGCTTAGGCGCTGCGGGGAAGCTGCTGTATTTCTGACTGCGCTTGAGCGCCACTTGAAACAGCCGCCGCTCATCATCCGGTCGCATCGCTGCCGCGAAAATGACAAAAACGTAGAGTTCAAATTCGCCCCAATCATTCACATTGTACAAATAATGCATAGCCTCGCGAGAATACTCGCCTGTGCTATGTTTTTTGATAAAAAGCGGTTCATCATGCAAAACACTCACGACTTCCTGCTTCATTACTTGCTGCACCCGCCAGTACAACGTATTGATCAATGTTGGCGCGTTCTGATACCGGGCAAAGCCGGCTTGTTCCCGAGCCGTAACATCGGCCAGAGTCTGCTGTTCCTCTGCTTTCGACGTGAGGTGCAAGCCTTGACCAAACAACCGGCGAAACATCGTGTTGCGGTTATAGTAACCGTCTTGGCCCCACGTCTTGGTTGCTGTCGGGCCCAAATGAACGTAGAAGAATTCTTCCGGTGTCGTGAAGATCCGATCCAGTACATGGAGAAAGCGATCCGTACTGATATCCGTCACGCCGCGCTCAAATTTTGAAAGAAACGAGGCCGTCACCTGCTCATCGGCCACCTCAGCCAGAGTCAATCCCTTGTTCTGGCGTATCTGCCGGACGGTAGCACCCAATTCAGCCATTTTATCCCCACCTTCTTAGCCTGGACGGTCATATATGACATTTGCCGCTCGCGCCCATTCTATTCTTCCTACACTGGAGCCACAAGTTAAGAAAGGCATGATGACAATGATTGTTTGGCGTTATGGCAAAAAATGGCAGATTGGCCTCTATCTGCTGATCAGCATATTCTCGAGTATCAGCAATGTGGGAAACGCCTGGATTACGACCCGCTTTTTTACGGCCGCCACTACGCGGAATACCTCGTTATTTATGAGCAGCGTTGAGTTGGGGCTAGGCATATTCGTCTCCTGGGGGGTTGCTCAGTGGCTTCTTAAAACCATGCGGGCGGTTATCGTCCGCACCGTCAATCTGCGAGTCAAAACCTTACTGATTCAATACTTGGTAGACGACGCGCCACTCACGACAAATAGCGGCCAGAGCATTTCGTTAATGACGAATGACTTGAAGCTGTTAGAGACTAACGGCATCCTCAACGAACTATTTATTCTGCGGGATATGCTGACGTTTGTCGGTGCGCTAATCGGCGCCTTCTATCTGGACTGGTTTATTTCTCTTGCTTTCTTTATCGGTAATCTGCTCCCCATGGGGATTTCCTCTTTGACGCAAAAAACCATCAGTCGTGCGTCTCAACACTGGTCGCAGGCGAATGCCGCTTGGACAGGGCAACTGAAGGATTTCTTAGCCGGGTTGGATACTGCGCGGGCCTATCAAGCCAACGGAGCGGTAAAAAAACGTACCGGGACATTAGCTAAAACGCTGGAGAACCGACTTTTCCACATGAATTTTTTGATCGGTACGGTGTCCGCCAGCGGTCTCACCGCGCTCATGGTCCTGGGTGTCTTGCTGCCCTATGGCCTGGGCATGGGGCGTGTCATCCAAGGAACTTTGACCCTGGCAAGTTTCATGGGCATCGTGCAGTTATCGAATGACCTGCGCAATCCCTTGCTGGATGCACTTGATGCCTATAACCAGCGGAATGCCGCTAAACCGGTGTTGAATCGGATCCGCATGGCAGAAAAGTCCATGGCGACGGCCACGGATGCCGGCCAGGCACTGCCGCAGACTGCCGCTAACAGTTTACTGATTGAGCACGCCACCGTGAAGATTGCGAACAGGACCATTTTGCACGACATCACGCTGCACATCACCCCCGGAGAGAAAGTATTGCTCATGGCCCCCTCCGGTTTCGGTAAATCCACGCTGCTCCGGGTGTTACAAGGCGAGATCCCGTTAGCCAGCGGTACTTACTCCGTGGCTGGTATCCCGGCCAACACAGTGAATCGGGTCGCCTTGCGCCAACATTTTGGGCTCGTGAAACAAACGCCTTTTCTGTTCAATGATACGTTGCGCTACAACATCACTTTGGGGGCAGAGTTCTCCGACGCCGCCGTGATGACGGCAGTTCAGACCGCCGGGTTAAGTACTCTGGTCGCGGACAAGGGCCTGGACTACCAAGTCGTCGAAAATGGCCAAAACCTCTCCGGCGGCCAGATTCAGCGGATCGAAATTGCCCGGGCACTGCTGCGCCAGCGACCGGTGCTGTTAGCCGATGAAGCCACGTCAGCTCTGGATGATCAGCTGGCCGATCAAGTCCGCCGAGAATTTCTCAGCGGACCGGAAACACTGATTGAAGTCGGCCACCAGGTCCCCGCGGCAGTGCAGGCCCAGTATGACCGGGTTATTCACCTGGATCAGCTGAGTGCACAGTCGGCTTAGCAGTCAACGCGTCTAAGAAAATCTGGCCGTATTTCTCCAACTTCATTTCGCCCACACCCTTGATGGCCAGCATCTCTTCTAAGATCTGCGGTTTCTCGTTGCTCATCGCCTTCAGCGTTTGATCTGGGAAGATCATGTAAGGCGGCAGCTTGGTGTCTTCCGCCAGTTGCCGGCGGACTTGGCGTAACGCTTCAAAGGTGGCATCGTCAGCCGGCAAGCTCTTCCGGGCTTTGATGGCCGTCTTACGGAACACCTTCTCCTGCCCGCGCAGCACAGCAGCTCCAGTTTGGGTCAGCGCCAGTGTTGGATACTGGCCGCCCTTAGTGACCAGCCAGCCCCCAGCCGTTAAGAAGTCGATGAACGTACTGATCTCCTTTTGCCGCTGATGCTGCATGAGCCCATAAGTCGACAGCTCATCCAAGCGCCACTGGCGGATACGCTGGTTGTTAGCCCCCGCCAAAATCTGAGCAATCACGACTTTGCCGAACCGTTCATGCACCCGCACCACACAGGACAGCACTTTCTGGGCATCCGTTGTCACATCCACCGCTTCCCGAGTATCCAAACAATTACTGCACCGGCCGCAAGGTTTAGTATCTTCTTGACCGAAATAACTCAGAATAAACTGTTGCAGGCACTGATCGGTATTCGCGTACTGGATCATCGTCTGCAATTTTTGATACTGCAGGTGCTTATGGGCCTCGTCGGCATCAGATTGTTCAATGAAGAAATGCTGCAATTGCACGTCCGCCGGTTTGAATAGCAAAATAGCGTCACTCTCTAGCCCATCCCGCCCGGCCCGGCCAGCTTCCTGATAGTAGGATTCCAGATCTTTGGGCATTTGCGCATGGATGACGAAACGCACGTTGCTCTTATCAATACCCATGCCAAACGCGTTGGTCGCGATCATAATCGGTTTGCGGTCAAATAAGAAGTCTTCTTGGCTGGCTGCCCGGTCCATATCAGCCATGCCGGCATGGTACCGGGCCACCGGCAATTTCTTCCGGGCGAGCAGCGTGTAGAGCCGATCAACTTCTTTCCGTGTACTCACATAAATAATCCCGGACTGATCCGGGTTTTTCTTTAAATAGTCCACCAGATACTTGTCTTCATCCTGATCCCGCACCACCTGAAAACTCAGATTATCCCGAGCAAAGCCGGTATTGATCAGCCCGGCGGCCGGAATCCCCAGCCGCTGGCGAATATCCTGGGCCACCCGCGGTGTGGCGGTGGCCGTCAGCGCGATTACCGCCGGATGGCTGGTAAGCCGTTCCGGCACCGCGGCCAGCGCCAAATAACTGGGCCGGAAATCGTGGCCCCACTGGGAAATACAGTGGGCCTCATCAATCGCCAGCAGGCTGATCTGAATGCCGTTCAACGCAGCCACGAACTCGTCGGACTCAAAGCGTTCCGGGGCCACGTAGAGCAGCTTCACTTCACCCATGGCCGCTTGGCGCAGGCGCTCGTCGATCTCCCGAAAATCGACGGCACTATTAATAAAGGTCGCCGGGATGCCGTTATCGTTCAGCGCATCCACCTGGTCCTTCATCAAAGCGATCAAAGGCGACACCACCACCGTCAACCCCGGCAGCAGCAGCGCTGGAATCTGGTAACACAGCGACTTGCCGCCGCCGGTGGGCATGATCACCAGCGTGTTAGCCCCCGCCAGCACCCGGTCAATGGCCTGTTCCTGACCCGTCCGGAAGTGATCGTACCCGAATTTCTCTTGCAGTAGTTGTTCTGCCTCTGTGTTTGCTAAAGTGATCCTCCTGTTCTTTTCCCCCATTGTACGTGCCCTGACTGGTTATGTATAGATTACGCAAAGTGCGTTGCCATTTGCGGCCGTTTCCGGTATCCTGAATGTAATTAATTCACGGAAGAAGGTTAGACATCATGCGCGGTTACGAAAAGACGAACAGTATTGAAACAGATATTGTGCGCTTTGGCGTTTCTTTTCGTCAATCCCTTGGTTTTATTCGGGTTGCTAACGGGACCAGTCTGTCCAAAAACAGCCGAATGACACGAAACCAATGACCGCCGAGACGCATAACCATTAGAGAGTAGAGCCATGGTGCGTAATTGCCATGGCCTTTTGCGTTCTCCGGCAACTTAAAGGAGAAAAAACATGTTATTACTGCAAGCCAGCCAAATCACTAAACAATTTGATCATGAACCGATTTTCACCGATATTTCTCTGCAACTCGCCGCCGGCGACCGGGTCGCCCTCGTCGGCGCCAACGGTACCGGCAAGTCCACCCTGATGAATATCCTGCTGGGCAGCGAGCAGACCGATGCTGGCGTCGTCAGCCGCGCCAAAGACGCCACCATTACTCACCTGAACCAGCAGCTGATTGATACCCCTGCCACCGTCACAGCCTTTCTTGGCGCCAGCCAACCGGCGCTGACCGAACTGCAGGACGCGTTGCACTATTGTGAAGACCAAATGAGCCAACCGGATGCCGACCTAGAGAAAAACCTCGCCCGCTATGCCGACCTGCAACAAAACTTTGAGGAACAGGGCGGCTATGCCTTTGCGGACCGGATCAACACCGTGATGAAGGGGCTGGACATTTGGGCTTACCGGGACACACCGATCAACGTCATGTCCGGCGGTGAACGGATGCGGGTCGCGCTGGCCCAATTGCTGCTGTCCGATGCGGATTTTTTGTTGCTGGACGAACCCACAAACCACTTGGATACCGCCGGCATCGAGTGGCTGGAGCAGTTTTTGCTCAAAGGCAAGACCGGTTATTTAGTCATTTCCCACGATCGCTTCTTCCTCGATCGGGTCACCACCCAAACCTGGGAAATCGAAGACGGCGAGCTGGTCACGTATCCGGGCAATTACTCGCGGTATGTGACGCTGAAGGCTGAACGCCTGGCCAGCATTCAAAAAGACCACGACCTGCAGGCCAAAGCAATTCGGAAACTGCAACTGCAGATTCGCCAGTATCGGCAATGGGGCAACGAGAGCCAAAACGAGAAGTTCTACCGGAAGGCCAAGGAGCTGGAAAAGCGCTTGGCGAAGATTCAAGTCATTCAAGTACCCCAGCCGCCGAAACACCGGCTGCAGGACGTCCGCACCGCCGGCCGGTCCGGTAACGACGTCATCACCGCCAAAGATTTGGGCGCCGCGTTTGGCGACCGGGTGCTTTTTGACCATGCCGCCTTCCAGATCCACCGCGGCGACCGGGTAGCGGTCACTGGCGCCAACGGGACGGGCAAAAGCACGCTGGTCAAACTCATTCTGGGCGAGCTATCACCCACCAGCGGTACGGTGAACTTGGGGGCCAGTGTGCAGGCCGGCTATCTGCCCCAGAATCCGCAATTCGACCGGCCTCAAGACCGGCTGCTGGCCCATGTGCAGGCCTTCATGCCCAACGAACAGGCGGCACGGCAAGCCATGGCCCGCTTCGGTTTCTTCGCCGAAGACGCCGCCCGCCGGCTCCAAGACCTCTCCGGCGGCGAACGAATTCGGCTGGTCCTGTTGCAACTGCTGCAACGGAAAATCAACTTGCTGATCCTGGACGAACCGACAAACCACCTGGACATTGCCGCCCGGGAGGAAATCGAGACGCTGTTGGCGGACTATGCGGGGACGCTGCTAATCGTTTCCCACGATCGGTATTTACTGCGGAAGCTGTGTGATCAGGAGCTGCATATTGCGGAGCAGCGGATCGTGCAGCGGGATTGGGATACGGCAAACTAGCAACCCGTTTGATTTGCGAAATAAAAACTTGCTTGGTATAATTTAGATAGAAAAAGGGCTGGTGCGACAACACCAGCCCCGTGCAAACCGCTTAAAGAGCGGTGGTCATGTTAAAGTCAGTTTCCTGTCCCTAACTTGCCAAAGCTATAGGGGGCAGGTTTTTTTAGTCCTTATCGTTGTGCTTCATATATTTGGACTAGTAAAAGCCCAAACGTCAGCATCAGCATTAGCGCTTCGTAATCCGTCACAGCCGCGAAAACCTTTCGTTAGTTTGCCCATCCCTGGACATCCCTGCTTTCTAAAATGTACTCAATTGTATACATGTCCGGTCTATGGTGGCACTTTAGATTTAGACCATTAAGAGTACAGTGTGTTTAGTCAATTCCGTAATTGCCGGCACCCCCGTCTGATTGAGATCAAACGAGTGTGAAGCACACAATGCCGACTAGAAATCATCTCTGAACGGTTTCCCATTCCGGCGTAAGCCCCGCCGCATATTGAATCAAATTTTGAACAGCGTTATCGTCTCGGTCAATGATGAGACCGCACTCGTAACAGCGGTACACGTCATGCTGGTGGTAAATGCTGTCGCCTTGGAGGGTCATCTTGCCGCCATAGCTTTCTTCTTTCTTGATATAGCCGCAGTTTGAACAGCGCTGCGTTGACGGGAAGAAACGATTGGCGATCACCAGATGACGATGATGCCAAGCCGCCTTGTACTCAATTGCCGTACGCAAGCGGCGAAAGAGGCCGCGCTGAAGGCCTTTGACCTTTTTATCGTCCATCATCATCCGGTGGACATCCAGATCCTCTATACAAGGAGCGGGATAATTCTTGATGATTCTGTGGCTGAATTTGTGGATTAGGTCATCCTGCAACGCATGTACCTGCTCATAGGCGCGATTCATCTTCGCTTTAATCCGCTGATAGGTCTTGGACCGGTAGTCGCCCGGATTTCTCCGCCGTTTCCGGTTCAGGCACTTTTGGTAATACTTGATGCGTTGATGCAGCACTGCCATCCGCGGTGTGAAGGTGTTGACGTCCCCGCCGTTCCAGCGAATGTGGCCCACGTTTACATCAATGCCGACAATGTCCCAGGAGTCATAAAAAGCCGGCCGCGGTGTATCTTCAACCAATACGTTGACACTGGCGTAGAACTTTTTTCCGCGCTTGGTTATCGTCACGGTTTTGATCTCGCCAGTAAAACGTAAAGTCTCCGCCATTTTGATGGCGCTGAAACGATGGCTGGCCGCATGGGGCCGATCCAGGGTCAGGTACTTGCCGGCAATGACCGCTCGATCCGTTGTAAAGCTTTGTTTAGGATCCCGCTTATGATGGAACTTAGGCTTGTGAGCGTCCGGCATAGCGGGATTGAAGAAATTCTGCCAAGCCTGATGCAGCCGATGGACAGCAGTTTGGAGCACCCGGGCTGAAAACTGATGCTGCCAGTCGGCTTTGTTCTTCACCAGCTCGTCTCGCACTTTGTACTCGCTGGGGCGCAGTTTCTTGTCCTCCATGGTTAATGACGCGTCATACATGTCATTCCATGCGGCCAAGCCTTTGTTCCAGCAAAAGCGATTGTAGTCCATCAGCTCGGCAATGACCGTAGCCATCTCGGCATTCGGATAGATCCGTATCTTGTGCGTTTTGATTGGCATTCGATTCACCTCCTCATAATTCAAGGATAACGAATCGAATGTATGTTTGTCTCCTTCCGTGCTCAGCTAATTTGAATCAAGATTCATCCAGAAAAGCTGTACTATGTGATAAAAAATGCTCAGGAACTTGATGGCCTTTGATTATGGATGCTTACACTTGACTACCTATTAGTCATTCGCAAACTCCTTCTGAGAAAAACCGCGACCACTGCCCTTTAAACTCCTGCCAAAACAGTATGCCATATTCCATTACATTCTCTGATATAAAAACGCCCTGTCCAAAAGTGGGAAATACACTTACAGACAGGGCGTTTATATTATTTATGGCTTCTCAAAACATGGCGTATACCAATTTTAAAAAGCTAATCCTGCGGATAAATCGCCGCCACTTGCTCCTGTGCCACCTTATGGGCCAAGAAGTCGTCATAATGCATATCCGCCCGATCCACGACGCCCAGCGGACCCACTTCAATAATATGGTTGGCAATCGTCTGGATAAACTGGTGGTCATGGCTGGTGAAGATCACAGCCCCGGTAAAATCGATCAGCGCGTCGTTGAGCGCCGTGATACTTTCCAGATCCAAGTGGTTCGTCGGATCGTCCAGCAGCAGCACATTGGCCCTGCTGAGCATGAGTTTGGCTAAGTAACTGCGGACTTTCTCACCACCAGACAGCACTGGCGTGGCCTTGAGCACCTCGTCGCCGGAGAACAGCATCCGGCCCAGGAAACCGCGGAGGAAGGTGTTATCGTCTTCTTCCTTGCTCTTCACGAACTGGCGCAGCCAGGACAGGATATCCAGGGAGTCATCGCTGAATTCCGGGGTCAAATCCTTCGGCATGTAAGCCCGGTTCGTGGTTACACCCCAGGTAATCGTGCCGGTGTCCGGCTGGTCATCACCGGCCAGCAGGCGCATCAGCTGCGTCGCCGTCACGTCGTTGCGGCTAATGATCGCCGTCTTATCGCCGGGGCGCAGCGTGAAGCTGACGTTATCCAGCACCTTAACGCCATCCACCGTCTTCGATACGTGGTCCACCCGGACTAAATCATTGCCCAAGGGCCGCTCCGGTTCGAATTTAATGAACGGATACTTGCGGCTGCTGGGTTTGATGTCGTCCAGCGTGATTTTATCCAGCTGCTTCTTCCGGGCTGTCGCCTGCTTGGATTTCGAGGCATTCGCGGAGAAACGCGCCACGAACTCTTGCAGCTGTTTGATCTGTTCTTCCTTCTTCGCATTCTGGTTCGAGCGCAGCTGCTGGGCCAGTTTGCTGGATTCCAACCAGAAATCGTAGTTGCCGACGAACATTTCGATTTTGCCGAAATCCACATCACACATCATCGTGCAGACCTTATTCAAAAAATACCGGTCATGGCTGACGACCAGGACAGTCTTGTCGTAGTCCGCCAGCCAGTTTTCCAGCCAATCGATGGTTTCGGGATCCAGCCCGTTAGTCGGTTCATCCAGCAGCAACACGTCCGGCGAACCAAACAGTGCCTGAGCCAGCAATACCTTGACCTTTTGCCCCTCCGGCAATTCGCGCATCAGCTTGTTATGTTCGCTGTCGCCGATGCCCAGCGCCTGCAACAGTTGGGCCGCGTCGGACTCAGCGTTCCAGCCGTCCATTTCCGCAAACTCAGCTTCCAAATTGGCCGCTTTGAGCCCATCTTCTTCAGAGAAGTCCGCCTTGGCGTACAAGGCATCCTTCTCCTGCATCACCGCATACAGCCGTTCATAGCCTTGAATCACCGTGTTCAACACGGTCTGGTCATCGAAGGCAAAGTGGTCCTGCCGCAGATTGCTCATCCGCTCGTGGGGATCCAGCTGCACCGTCCCCGTCGTCGGGGTCAGCTCGCCGGACAGAATCTTCAAGAACGTGGACTTGCCGGCCCCATTTGCCCCAATAATGCCGTAGCAGTTGCCCGGCGTGAATTTTAAATTAACGTCTTCATAGAGTTTACGATCGGAGAAAGTCATGGAGACATTCGTTACAGTTAACAAGGCGTACCTCACTTTTCTTATCGTTGTAGTGGGAATCAATACAATAGATGGCAACCTCGCCCACTGCATTGCGCAGTGAGACAAGGTTGCCACGGGTAGAAAGTTTCCTTCAGATTCTCTAAGGGTATCAGATGTTGCGAAAATAAACAATGGGGACACGTGCGGTTATTCACGATGGTCGAAATACTGGTGGCGGTCATAGTGATTGCGGCCGCGGTCGCGATGGACCGTGGCAATGAGGCCGAAGTCGCGGGTGTCGGGCAAGTTCAGCTGCTTGCACCAGGCTAAAAACGTCGTGAGCTGCTGTTCGACTGCTGGATAGTCTGTATACAATCCAATCAGATACTGACAAAAGGCAGCCGTCAATTTGATGGTCGTGGCGGCTATTTGCGCACTCAGCGTCTGCAATTCGGCCGCCAGGGTGGCCGCAGCGGGCAACCGCCCCGCAATCAGCTGGGTTTGAATCTCGTTCAAATAGGCCCCGCCCAAATCGTTGGCCACCTGGTCATCAAATGCCAGATAGTCCCGCAGCGTTGCCACCGCTTGGCGGAAAAAGGCCTGGTGCTGCGGATTACTCAGCGGAATAAGCAGATTGGTTTCAATAATCAAGCGCGCTTGACTCAAAGTCCACTGCGGCGTCTGGGCCAGCAGTGCCTGGACTGCCGCGATGGGCGCATTGCTCATGTACAATATATTTTGATTTGCGGTATAGACGCCCGTATATGCTCGCAACGCCAACGCCCGCATTTCCGGCAGTCGGTGATAGCGATTCGCCGTATAGAAATCCCGCAATGCCTGGAGGTCGCCAGCTTGGTAGTCTTGGTCAATTTGTTTAGAAAGCTGTTGAATCGCCGGCGGCCGCATCCCGCGATGCTGGAAAAGGAACTCATTAGGACTGATCGTCAGCCGCCGCAGAATTTCAAACAATTTGTCAGCACCGATGTTGGTTTGGCCCTTTTCAAATTTGGCATAAAACGACCGGGACACGATGCCGCTGTAAACTGCCTTTTGCGGTAATCCTTGGCCTAGCCGGAGTCGGCGAACAGTCTGCCCGTATGCTGTCATTTCCCCGCACCCTTCGTGATGTCTACTATATGAGCCATATTGTTTCATTTCCGTGGTTGACCGTCAAGTATGGTAGAGACAAGTTAAAAAGGAGTTGGGCAAAATGGATTACGAGAAGATTTTCGCTGAGATTGAAGATATCATGCACGTAGATTACGCTGGTGCATTAGACAAGCAGGACTGGCCGGTGAAGCGGCCAACCACAGCGGTGTTGCAGCACATCCCGGATGAGGAATCATTCGTGTACCTGGTGCAGCACTACTTGCAGCAATACCGGGACAAGCACGTTTTCTTCAGCAACGATCGCGTCCCCCAGGTCACTGTGGGCTTCACTACCCGCCGGTATGGGG
Organism: Schleiferilactobacillus harbinensis; assembly: GCF_008694105.1. Lineage (NCBI taxonomy): Bacteria > Bacillati > Bacillota > Bacilli > Lactobacillales > Lactobacillaceae > Schleiferilactobacillus > Schleiferilactobacillus harbinensis. The sequence continues at coordinate 2,617,290 of NZ_CP041364.1, read as the reverse complement.
CGGCCCTCTACGTATTGACCGCTGACCAGGAGAAACGGCTCAGCGTCGGCACGGCAATCACGGCGATTGATGGCCTGCCGATTCCAGCAGTGGCCGCTACGCACCAATTGGAACTAGACCCGGTACCTGAACGGCAACGGTTCAAGACCATTTTACTGACGGCCAAGACGATCACCCTGGCCGATGGTCAAGCATTGCCGCTGCACCACTTTCCGCAAACTGCAGCGCCTGCTGTATTTGCCTATCGCCAATTGCAAGCCGACATGGGTTACGTCAAGATGACCAATTTTACTGATTACACAGCCATTCATGAGTTCTATCAGCATCACTTAGCACAAATTGCTGAACTGCCCAAGCTGATTATTGATGTGCGCGTGAATAATGGGGGCGATGATCAGAATTTCTATCCATTATTGGCAGCGATGTTCACCGGCACCGTCCCGCATTCAACGATTTCTCCAGATACCGGCATGCAGATCAATGCGACTCCGCGTAATTATCATAACTGGCAGCGGGCGGTCGCAACCATACTGCCCAACGTTGATCCAGCGCTGCAGCCGACTCTAGAAGATTTCATCCAAATGCTGAAAGATCACCAGCACGACGGCTTGATTCCATTCGAACTGCCTGACACTGATACACCTGATGCACCCATCCAAGGTAATGTTCAGCCGCATCAAGTCGTGGTGCTGAGCGATTATGATTGCGGCAGTGCTGGGGATTCCTTCGTCATGGCCGCCAAGAAATCACCCCAAACCACGGTTATCGGCCGAGCAACTTACGGCGTATGGGATTATGCCAACGTAACTACTCAGGATTGGGACCATTTTCATCTAATGTATCCTGTTAGCCGCACTGACTGGATCGACCGAGGCGAAGGGATTGACCACGTTGGTGTGCAGCCGGATATTCATTTGCCATGGACGCCAGCAATGATTAAGGAGGACAAGGATTTGGCGTTTGCTGAACGATTCTTAAACAAGCGACACCAAATTAAAGCATTGGTATATGTATAGTAAAAAGACAAGACAAAATAAAATCAGTCCATCGTTAGGTGTGCTTTCCCACTTTTTCGATGAACTGGTTTTTTATTTAAAGATAATAAGGGAATATGGTATACTACTTTAGCAGAAGTTTTAAGGGCGGCGGCTGCGTTTTTTCCCGAAGGAAGTGAATGCCATGGGAACATGGAATAAACTAACGAAAGGTTTTCCGTAGCTTGAGTACGTACGAAGTCCTCATGCTGATTTTCACGTTTGGCCTGTTGGTTTGCGCGATTATCAAGGCTGTGGACAAATAAAAAGACCCGCCCCTTAGCTTTGACCAGTTGAGGGCGAGTTCTACTGTCTAAAACTGTCACCGCTCTTAAAGCGGTTTGCATCGGTCGGTGTTAGCGCACCGGCCTTTTATGTCTCCATTATACCAAGAACACTTTTTTGCCGCAAATCAGGGGGTTACTAAATTGGGTGCCCTTCACGTTCCTATCGACGAATCAAGTTCTTTACCCGTCCCTGAATTTCATCACGAACAGCCCGAAAAACCTGCAGCTTGTCCGCCTCGGTGCCCTGCGCCCTTGCTGGATCCGGCAAAGGCCAATGCTGCCGCTCAACGGCCGGCGGCGTCACCGGACAGCGGTCCCGCGCGTCGCCGCACAGGGCCACGACCAGATCAGAATGTTGCAAATAATCCGGATCGATTACTTTCGACTGGTTGTGTGAAATATCGATACCTTTCTCAGCCATCACCTGGACCGCCAACGGGTTCAGCCCGTGGGCTTCGATCCCGGCGCTGGCGACCCGCCAAGCGGGGCCTAACATTGCCTTGGCAAACCCCTCCGCCATTTGGCTGCGGCAGGAATTGCCGGTACAGAGAAAATAGACCTGCGGCATTATCATCACACCTCATTTTCTGCTGGTTTCAAGCGCGCTCATTATACCATTGGCGGCCGCCAATAGGGTGGTTGCTGCCCGAGTCGAGACAAAACTGCCGGAAAAACAACCAGAAACAGAATTGCCACCGCGACATCACCTAATGCACTGGCAGAAACGACGAGGCCAAATACGAAGCACCCTTTTACCAGCGGCGGAGCAGCGACGGGCCGCATGGCCTTTCTTAAACCGAAGGCCAGGAAGAGGCTCGCGATCCCTAGCAGGGCCAACAACATGGCGACGAAATATTGCCCCAGGGCATAATCCACCCCAGAGTATGGCTGTGTCAGTTTATACCAGCAGTAAAGGGAATAACCAAAAGCATAAATAGTTGCAGCATAAACCACTGCCGCCACCAGCGCCAAGACGATCACTCCGGCGTTAGACCTTTCCTTCATATTATTATCCCGCCCTTCAACGGCTGCCTATACCATTTCACATGATTACGATAACACGGCAATACGTTCAACAACAAGACGGAATTGCCCTGACGCGATGCCCCACTGAGCGGAAGAACCTTGACGGATGGTGCCAATACGAGGAAAATGCGCTTTGCGGAGTTAAAAACACGGTCTGGCCGGTAGTCCAGACGCAGCCCTCGGGCTGTCAGTATCCCTCCTTCCTGGATGTCCATACTTCGTGAATCGAAATTAGGAGGGGTTAATTTGACAACAACCAGTCAGTTAACAGTGTTTTTCGATCAGGCATTTTATCGTGGTGTTTTTGAACGCACCATCAATGGCCATTATCAAGCCGCAAAAGTGACTTTCGGTACGCAGCCGCCGACGTACAACCAAATTCAATCCATGATTGCCGGCCGGTGGTCAACACTGACTTGGGCTAGTGGTGACCAGACAACTGCGTTAGCCAACTCGGCGCAATCGACGCAGCAGCGCAAGCGTCAAGCCCGCCAGGCGATACGCGGCCGGGGCAGCAGCCCGCAGGCCAAACAGGTTTTGAAGCTGGCGCATAAACAGAATTTGGTGCTTAAGAAGAAGCGCCGCAAGGAAACAAAACAGGCCCATGCGCTCAAGGTACGGTTAAAGAAACAAGAAAAACGCCTTGCAAAACATCGCGGCCACTAAGGCATCGATAATGAAAAATCCCACCCAGCACTTAACGCTGGATGGGATTTTTTTGTTTTCTAGTATCGTCACGCTAACTGGATCGTGGCAGCAATCAGCGTCTTCAACTGTTTGAAGCCTAAACGCTGATAAACCGTACCAGCAACCTGCGCATTCTGCTGACTTTGCACCAGAATCACTGAATTCACACCACTAATTTGCATGTCCTGCCAAACAGCCGCCATGAGTGCTTGCCCCCAGCCCTGATGTTGCGCTGCCGGCGCCACCGCGACATAGAGCAGGTGGCCGACGTGGTCGATATCCACTTCGGCCAAGGCATAACCGACGGGCTGCGCATCTTGCCAGGCCACCCATAAGGGCCGCTCCACTGAGACATCAGTCACTGCGTCACCGGTGAAGAACTGGCGATGCAGTTGCAGCACCTGTTGCTGCTGATCTGCCGGCAGTGGCGCCGTATAACGCTGAATTTCTTTTCTAATCATTGTCGCTGGAATAGCCTGCATTTGCCAAATCGTGTGTCGACTCAATCGCGCGCCATACTGCGCTAAACTGGCGCGTACGCGGCTATTTTCCTGACCAAAAAAGAAGTTCACATGCGCTGGCCGCTTCTTGATATGCATCATGACAGCATCCACGGCGGTAGTGATGGCAGACTGCGTGGGCACTGGCAAAAACGGCCCCCAGACTTCGACGGTCCAAATATTATCTTCGCTGTATTGATCTAGCACGGCGAGACCATTCGCTGGAAGCGCCACGGCCTCGACGCCGGACTCTTGCAGAGCCAGTGTGATCCCTGCCTCGGTATCAGGCACATAAGCACTATACTGCGCCGGGTCTTGATTCAACTGCCAAATAGTCCGAGCTGCCGCGGCCGTCATCGGTCTACTCCGCTTCCTGGCGCTCGCGCCGAGTCTTGTTGTACGCCATCAAGAAATAAAATGGGACCGCAATGGCCAGGGCGCCAAAGCCCCAAGCAAACTGGATCAGCGTCACTTGGGTCAAAAGCCAAATACTGACCACAATGGCCAAGACGGGAATCACCGGACCAAACGGCAGGTGGAAGTTCGACGGGACACCTTTCTTCGTCTTCATGAAGACCAGAACCGCCAAACAGGTGGGAATATACTGGGCAAACCGGGAAATAGCGCTGATTTGTGCTAAGTAGTTAAAGGTCCCGGACAGCGCCACGATCAAGCCGAGGGTGGAGGAGACGATGATCGATACCCACGGACCGTCTTTTTTGTTCACCTTGGCGAGTGCCGGGGGCATCATGCCGTTTTCCGCCAGCGCTACCCCGGACCGGGGCGTGATGTAGCTGGAGGCGACCAGCAATCCGCCGGTGGACAGCAGTGTGCCAGCCTCGACCAGCGCACTGCCGAAACTGCCGGCTACCCGGCCAAAAGCAGCTTGGATCGGGGTGGTGGAATTCGCTAAGTCGGCGCCCAGAATACCGGTGCAGACGACTTGAATCAATAAGTAGAAGGCCAACACGATGAGCATCACGATCACCAGAGCGCGAGGCAGGTTATGTTCCGGATCGCGCATATCACCAGCGGCGACCACGACGCCTTCAAACCCGGTGAAGGCATAGAACATGGTGACGGCGGCGGGGCCAAAACTGCCGCTAGTGTAGTGCCCGCCCGGGAATAATGGCGTAAAATTGCCGCCTTTGATGAACCAAATACCAATGGCAATGAACAGCACCAGCGGAATCAGCTTGGACACCGTGATGACGTTGTTCACGACCTTCGATACCCGGACGCCGGCAATATTCATGATCGCCAGCAGGATAATCAAAGTGGCGGCGATCACGTCTTTCCCAATCGTCGTGGCGGCATACGGGAAGATCGAACCCAGCGCAGTCGTAAAAGCGACGGCCATGGTAGCTTCCGCGATGATCCGGATCGCCCAAGTGACAAAGCCGACTTCGAAACCGACAAAGCCGCCAAAGGCATCCTTGGCGTACAAATACGGGCCGCCGTTGGCTTCAAAATACGTCGCCGACTTGGCAAAACACAACGCGATGGCGAAGACCAGCAGCGCGTCGAAAATCAGGACAAAAATACTGGCCGTCCCCATTAATTTAGCGGCGGCGTTGGGCAGCAGGAAAATACCTGAACCAATAATGCCATTAATGCCTAGAAGAATAATACTTGAGAAACCGAGTTCGTTTTTCTGATCTGTGGCTGCTTTCATTTAAATCACGCTTTCTTGCCGGCCCGGGCGACCAGATCCTGGAATAAAGCCAGGGCCGCTGGATCCCGCTGCCACATGTTTTCCGGGTGCCATTGGACGGCCAGGATATCGTCGCCTTCTTGCAGTTCGATGGCTTCAATGACGCCGTCCGGCGCTGTGGCGGTCGCTTTAAACGGCGTGGCCACGGCTCGAACAGCCTGATGATGGCGGGAGTTCACTTTGCTCTTGGCACCGATAATGGCGTTGATCTGCGACCCGGGGGTAGTAGTCACATGGTGGGTCGGAAATTGGCCCGGTGCTTTCTGACTGTGCTGAATCTGGCAATCGGGATCCTGGGTACCCAAATCTTGATACAAGGTGCCGCCAAACGCGACATTGATGATCTGGATGCCCCGGCAGATACCGAGTTGGGCCTTATGCTTCAATGCGGCTGCCTTGATCAGGGCGATTTCGTATGCGTCCCGCTCGTAGTTGGTCCGGCCGATTTGGGGAATGGGCTCTTCACCGAATAACGTGGGGTCAATGTCCGGCCCACCAGGAATGACCAGGCCGTCAAACGTATCGACCACGGCCTGAGCGGCCTCCGCCGCCTCGGCAGGATCCTCCGGGAATGGCAAGACGATGGGAATCCCCCCAGCCGCCAAAATACCCTCTACCAGCTGGCGCGGTGCAAACGGTGCGATGTTTTCGTTGATCACCGGCGATGGCTTGACTAAGGAATCTGCTGTAATCGCAATAATTGGTTTCACGATTTTCACTCCATTCGTTACTATTTTTAATAATGCGCTCATTTTAGACCGCCAAACGATGAGCGTCAAGCCTTTTATTCAGATCTATATTCGGTTATGTGAATTAGAAAAAATCTTGGCAACGGTCGGTGGATTCGGTATAGTCGAGTCAGACATACTATTGGAGGAAACTATCATGTGGATCGACTTTTTGCTTATCACCCTGCGCTTCTGTGCGCTGGGCGTGCTGGCGACGCTGGTCGGGTTAGGCTGGCTGGCCGCGGAGAAGCGCTGGCGCCGTGCCGGGCACGATGCGTGGGTCAGTCTTATCCTGCTGATCCTGGCTTACGCCACCCTGTACTTTCTGCTGCCGGAACCGAGCCTGGCTACAACGATCATGGCCAACTTAGGCAGCTTCGTTATTGCGTGTATCGTGCAGTCGCTCTTCCTGGGCGCCATCAGCACTAAGGAATTTGCTACTCTGGTGACCGGGGATAAAAAGGCCCGGGCCGCTCGCCGGGTGATCGGCGATTCTAAACCGAGCAAATTATTCAATCGCGGTATCGGTCTGGGCATCGGCCTGGCCGTTTTGGCTGTGCTGATTTTTTCCCTGATGAACGTTTTGGACGCCAAGCGGGTGGCCCTGAATGCCCCGGTAACGACGTATGCCTCCACGGCCAAGGCCCCGCTGCCGGAAGTAACCGATACGAAACGGCAGGCGCCGGTGGTCAATACGCCAGCCACGGTCTTGACCCAGGTCAATAACTCCTTGAGCAATATCCCCAACGCCAACGTCTACTCCGTGGACCATGTCCGGGCCCAGGTCTATCGGAATAAGCTGGTCTATGTGGCGCCGCTGGACTTTGATGGCAGTTTCTGGCGCTATTTGCGGTATAAGCAGGTGGACGGCTACTTTATCACCGACGCCACGAATAAGTCCGCCGATCCGAAATTTGTGAAAAAGCCCATGCGCTACACCCCGGCGGCCTACTTTGGCCGGGATGCCCAGCGGCTGATGTACGCGGCCACCGCTAATTCCGGTTACGTGCTGATGAACAACGCGCCCCAGCTGGAAGTGGATGACAGCGGCAACCCCTACTACGTCAGCACCCTGGTCCAACGTTACGGGGTCACGAATCGTCAGGATTACCGGCATAAAGGCGTAGTCACGCTGAACGCCGTGACCGGCGCCCTGCATTTCTACAAAAACTTGAAGGATAAGCCGAAATGGCTGGACGTGGCGGTGGATCCCACCACCGCCAGCGGTCAGATCGGGGCCTGGGGCCGGGAACGCAACGGCTGGTGGAACGCCAACGGCTTCGGCGGTGCGCGCCAAGGTGTCATGGTGGCCGTGACCGGCGCCGGCACCGAGGGCGATGACGAAGACGTCACGCCGATGCTGTACAACGGTCAGATCTATTATCAGCAGTCCCTGACCAGCGCCAAGTCCGCCCAGACCTCCGTCATGGGCTACGCCTTCACCGACGCGGCCACCGGCAAGAGTTACTACTATAAGGAAAATGCCGACGCGATGACCCCGGACCGGGCCCAGCAGCTGGCGAAGGACATGATGAAACAGACTGGCTGGAAGCCGAAGATGCCGATGCTTTACCGGATCGCCGGCAAGCCCACGTGGGTCGTTTCCATGCTCGATACCAGCAACGCCTTCCGCAGTTACGTCTACTTGCTGGCCTCCGGTAACGGCACCCAGAATACCGTGGCCACCGGTACCGACGCCGACACGACGCTGACCAAGTACCTGGACCTGTTCGGCGACAGTTCGGCCGCCACCGCCAGCGGCGGTAAGAAAGAGAAGGTCCAGGGCACCGTCTTCCGCACCAGCATTGACGGCGATACCCTGTACCTGATGCTGAATGATAAAAAAGTCGTCTACAGTGTGCCGCTTAAAAACGATCCCTTCGCCCGCTTTATTCAACCGGGCGACACCGTCAGTTTCACCGCCCGGGTCAGCGACACGACCGGGTTAGCAACGACCAAGGTAGCAGACGACAAGCTGCCGCAGTAAGAAAGCCGGTGAACGCATGGATTTCGATTTTTCAGAGTTAGAGAAAATGAATGCCGCCGCTGAATTCAACGGTGCCCTGGCGGTGACCGCGCCGGACCGCGTACTGTATACGGCCAGCCGCGGCATCGCCGATTATGCGACGGGTACCCCCTTCACGTTACAGACCACCAGCGGCATCGGCTCGGTGAGCAAGCAGTTTCTCGCCACGGTCGTCCTGATGCTGGCCGCCGAAAAACGGCTGCACTTGACGGACAAGCTGGCCGAGTACCTGCCGGAATACCGCTTTGCCGATCAGATCACGCTGCGCCAGCTGCTGAACATGGCCGCCGGCGTGCCGGATTATGTGGACGCCGTGGTGGACCAAGTCGTTGCGGGCCGGCCCATCGCCACCCCCGACGAAGATCCCCAGGTGAACCGGGCGGTGGGCGAAAACATCCCGCTGACCCAGGCGTTGGCCCTGATCAATCCGCTGCCGCTGACCTACACGCCGGGCAGTGAGAGCCGTTATTCCAATTCCAACTACTTGCTGCTGGGGACGGTGGTGGAACGGATCCTGGGTGCACCGTTAAACGCGATTTTTGCCCAACGCCTCTTTGCCCCCCTAGGCATGACGCAGACTAAATTAGGCACCCAATACGCCCAGGCCGACAGTTATCTGCGCACGGCCGACAACCGCTTGATTACCATTGGCCGCGGTCACCATACGGCCGGCGACGGTGGGATCGTCACGTCGATCACCGACCTCACTCGCTGGGCCCAAGCTATTTTGCAGCACCGCTTCCTCGGCCCTGCCGTGTGGCAGGAAGCGATGACGTTGTATAAGGATTTCTACGGCTTTGCCTGGCTGCGGCGCGCCGGATGGTCCTGGCACGGCGGCCGAGTGCTGGGCTTTCAGGCGGACATTTACGTCGCGCCCGCGCAGCAGTTGGCGACCACGTGGATGTATAACGTGACGCCGGTGGATGATCCGCGGTTGGCGACGTGGTATCAGCAGCGGGATGCGTGGCACGCACGGTTACTGTAATCAACATATTATCTACGCCAGATCAGTGTATTTGGCGCAGATAAAAATGAGGCTGAGCCCGTGATGGGGAACAGCCTCATTTCTATTTTCCGGGTTAGGCAAACAAGCAGCTTACTTCGCTGGTGCAAACGTGCCATAGGTGACCGGAACGAATTGGCCGCCTAAATCAAAGTAATATTGACCGCCAATCTGCATCGTGCCGTACGCTAACCAACGGGAACCAGCCGGCAGGGAACCAGCGTACTTCAGTGTCCCATTACTCAGGGTGTATTTCGCAATGCTCCAACTCGGATGCGCAGCGTACCTCACCGTGAAGACGCCGCGGCCCAGTTTGCTGGGATCAGTTGTCGTACTGGTGCTGCCGGGCTTTGCCCCAGTCACATCCTCAACCTGCAAAATCTGATCGCTGCTGACAAAGTAACCAGTCACTCGGGTTGTGCCATTGGTGGTGACGGTGCCGTAGCGCCAGCCCGTACCATAGGCCAGATGACCATTCACTTTGCCGGTCTTCCAAGAATATGTATCCGCACCCGCTTTATTCGCCACATAAACCACGCCGTTTTGCTTCTGAACGGTAGACACACTATTGGGATCGGTCGTCACATCGGCTGCGGCGACGTATTGATTGCCGCCGACGTTGTAAGACAAATCACCGCTAGCCGTGGTTATCTTAGTAAAAGCCCGCCAGCCACTGCCAAAGGACAGTGTGCGACCGGTCTTCTTGGTTAACTGGGCATCCGAATAAACCGGGGCGCTGGCCTGTTTGACGTACACTGCCGTCGGATTCGGCAGGGCCTCACTCTGCGTCTTTGGGGCCGTCGTCACGGCACTGGTCGCTGCTTGACTGGTAGCAGCCAGCGGTGCCGCCGCTAAGGCAACCGAACTCAGCAAAGTGGCGGCAAGAAGAACATGTTTACTCAATTTCACTTGGTAAAACTCCCTTCCTGGTATGCCCTTATTTTAGACCCTCAACGGTCAGAATAAATCACCTTACAGAAATGTAAGATTGTACGCAATCAACGCCACTGAGCGGCTTATCTACGCCAAATTGGCCGAAATGGCGTAGATAAAAACTCGCTGGCGAGATATCAAACACTGAATACCCAAAAAATGCGTGCTTCCCAATCACGGGGCACGCATTTTCTAATTCCAATTATAGACGCACGATCTGGCGACTGATCTGCCCGGTATGATCCTGACGAATCACGGTCAAATTACCAAACACTGGAATATCATCCACGAAGTACAATAGATTACCGACCGTGGTGTTTTCTTTCTGCCATACCACGTAGAGCTTGTCGCCCCGCGGGGTGGTCAGCCGCACGCCGTAACAATAACGCGGATCAATCACTTGGGCGGACGTATTGCCAGCCTGACGCGACGTCAGCAGCGAGACGTCCTGCCAGATACCCGTCGGCGCGATGACCAGATCGTTGAAGCCACGGTCTGTGAAATCCTGGGTCAGCGTCAGCCGCTGTAACTTGCTCAACTGGTTATACTTGGGCGAATATAATTCGTCGCTGACGGTACCGCTGGCGGCATGACTGATGATGGTGGTTGACCCAGCCTGCCAATGTCCAGCCCCCTGAGCCGTCACAGTCAACTCTGGCGCAAAGTTCAGCGGAATCGTCATCTGGTTTTCCCCCGCCGCCACCGCACTATCCAGGGCGATCCAGGTATGTTCTTCCGTCAGCCAGATAAACTGGCGGGTGATGGTACCCGGAGTCCCGCCAGCAGGCGCGACGCGGTAAACACTGGTCACGACGCTCAAACCCGGCCCATGGAAGACCATGCCGGCCTGAGGTTCAGCCAAAGATTGGAACGACCAGCTGTCTGTCGGCGGATCGTAGTTTTCGCCATTAAGCAGGACCGTGTTGTGCGCGGCGGCATCCTTCAGCGCCCGCCGCTCCGGACTGTCCACGTAAGTGTAGCGGCCGGGATCAACCACGACGGACTGCCCGCCCAACACCAGATCGAAGTGGCCGAGGTTGGCGTGACCGTGGCCGCTGCCGATATTGCCGTTGATCACATGCCAGTAATCCGCGTCGCTTTCCCACGAGGAGCGGCCGAAGTAATTCCCGCTGGCTGGACTATCCACGACCTTGTGGATCGGGTAATAGTTGAAATCAGTGAGATGGAAATGACTCAGGTGGCCGATGCTGACTAAGAGATAGTCCAGCGTCGGCGCCATATGGGGCGTGAGCGGCGTGGTGCGATGCAGACACATGTTGGCTGTCTGGATCAGGCTGTCGATCTGGACCGCATCACTATCCCCAACCTGCAGCAACTGGTGATTCGGCAGTACATACTGGGCGGCAAAGTCGTCCATCGCCAGCAACTTGCGGGTCACCAGCTCCGGTACTGGTCGGCGATAGCGGTCAAAGGCAATCTGCACCGCCAACAGATCCCGCCAAACCTCCAAGAAGTACAACGCCGATTGCTCCCAATGAACGCCGTCATCGGTGATCTGCAAATCGCACATGGTCTCTAATTCCTGCATCGCCCACTGCATATCCTCGGCAGTCAAAGACCCCGGGTGCAGCACGCCGTAGACTAGGGGGCCGGTAACGATCAGCACGCCCCAGTTGGATAGCAGATAGTGGTCGGTGAAATGCTCACGCAGATAGGCCATCTGCTGAGTCACGGCGTCTTGAATCTTGGCCTGGTCAGCCGCCGTGAGCATTTCTGCCTGCATTAACGCTTCCACCACCGGTGCCCAATTCATCAGCCGGATGCCAGTATCAATTGTCCGCCACGTCTTCGGCAGCGTCAGATTGGCGTCGATCCAGGCGATGATCAGGGTCTTGGCGTCTGCCAGATACTTTGGATCATCCTGCGCCTGGCTGGCCAGCAAGAGATCCAGCAGATATTCCTGCCGTTTCAACATATACAGCCACTCGGGATCGCCGTTGGGCGTCTGCTGCCACGTGATGGGGTCCATGTGGTAAACCACATTGGTCGGCTCCATATCGTAGGGATGATCATAAATGAACTCCCGCTGCATCACGCGGTCGGCGTTCTCGATGGCGGCCGCCGGGTCTAATCGCCGCTGGGCGATCAAGTGCTGGACCTGCTGCGGCCAACTTTCTTCAATTGCCATGACTTGTTTGCTGCTTTCTAAAATGTCCTCAAATGCATACACATCTGGTCTATAGTGTTGCTTCAAATTTAGACCATCAAGAGGACAGTGTTTAATCGATTTCGTCAAAACGCCGATATTCCCCCAGCTGAACAAGCCAGCTGGGACAGTGACCGACTGGAGAATCATCTCTGAATGGTTGCCCATTCTGGCGGTGGCCCCGCCGCAAATGCGATTAAATTCTGGACCGCATTTTCATCCCGGTTGATGACCAGCCCGCATTCATAACAGCGGTACACGTCATGCTGGTGATAAATGCTGTCGCCTTGGAGCGTCATCTTGCCGCCGTAGCTGTCCTCTTTTTTGATGTAGCCGCAGTTGGAACAGCGCTGAGTCGACGGATAGAACTGGTCCGCGATCACTAGGCGGCGATGGTGCCAAAGTGCCTTGTATTCAACCGCCGTACGGAACCGGCGGAAGAGGCTGCGCTGCAGGCTTTTGACCTTTTTCTTATCCATCATCATGGCACGGACGTTGAGATCTTCCAAGCAAGGAGCGGCGTAATCCCGGATGATTTGGTGGCTGAACTGATGAATCAAGTCGTCCTGCAAAGCGTAGACCTGCTCATAAGTCCGGTTCAGTTTAGCCTTTAGCCGTTGATAATTCTTGGACCGGAAGTGATGAGGATTATCCCGCCGCTTCCGATTCAGCTGCTTTTGGTAAACTTTGATCCGCTGATGCAGGGCTGCCATCCTGGGAGTGAAGGTGTTCACTTCGCCGCCATTCCAACTAAAGTGGCCCACGTTCACGTCGACCGCGACGATGTCCCAACTGTTGGTAAAGATCGGCCGGGGCAGGTTCTCAACTAAGACGGTGATACTGGCATAGAACTTGTTGCCGCGCTTGGTTATCGTCACGGTTTTGATCTCGCCAGTAAAACGCAGTGTCTCGGCCATCTTGATCTTGGTAAACCGGTGAGTGCTTTCATGCGGCTGATCCAGAGTCAGAAACTTGCCGTTCACTGTCCCCCGGTCGGTCGTAAAACTCTGCTTGAGATCTCGCTTGCTGTGAAACTTAGGTTTGCGGGCGTCCGGCATTTTGGGATTGAAAAAGTTCTGCCAGGCCTGATGCAACCGATGGACTGCGGTTTGGAGCACGCGCGCTGACATCTGGTACTGCCAGTCGGCTTTGCTCTTCACCAGTTCGTTGCACACTTTACGCCCACTGGGTCGCAGTTTCTTGTTCTTCATGAGCAGCGATTCTTCGTACATTCCGTCCCAAGTCTCTAGCCCTTTGTTCCAGCAGAAACGGTTGTAGTCCATCAGTTCAGTGATAACCGTGACCATTTCGGCGTTGGGGTAAATTCGGATTTTGTGGGTTTTGATTGGCATTCGATTCACCTCCTCATGTATCAAGGATACTAAATCGAATATACGTTTGTCTTTTTTTGCGCTCACCAATTTGTATCAAGAATCAGTCAGAAAAGAGGCGGAATATGATACAAAACGGTCTAGGCTCCTGATGGTCTTTGATTATCGTTGGTTACATTTGATGGCCTAATCAGCAATCATTCCCATCCTCCTTCCAAAAATGGTGGCGGCCGCTCCATAAGAAAGCGCCGCCACCATCAGTCTACCAGATTAGGAACGGATCGTTCTGCAATTTCAGCAATGCTTCAATGTAGAAGAAATCCGCGTAGATCATATTCACGTCCCGCTCCTCTGCACTGTGGTACATAGCCGTGGCGCCCTGGACGATGCCATCGGCAGCCGGATCGAAATCCGTGTGGTTGTCCGTGACGTGCTTCAGCAGGCGCACGCCGCCGTCCCGATACAGCGCTTGGTCCCCGGCATCACTGACTTGACCCAACAGCAGCAAACCATTGGCCGCGATTACGGCGGCACTGGTATCAGTGTACACCGGCGTGGCCGGCGCACGGAAATCAACGACCACTTCGTCCCCCACCGCCGCGGTATTGGCCAAGAAGTAGTTTGCCACCCGCTTGCTGGCAGCCAGATACCGCGAATCACCGGTATGCAAGTAACTCAGCGCAAAGCCGTAAATGGCCCAGGCCTGCCCCCGGGTCCAGGAAGACTCTGGGGCATACCCCTGCCCTTCGGGATGATGCACCACCGCGCCGGTATCCGGATCAAAGGCCACAATGTGGTACACCGAACCGTCTGGGCGCAGGTGGTTGGCCAACACCGTGTCCGCGTGGGCCACCGCCATTTGGGTGAAGCGAGGATCGCCCGTCACTTGGCTGGCCCAGTACAAGATGTTGATGTTCATCAGGCTGTCGATGATCACCCACCCGGGCCGATTTTCGTTCCACGATACCAGGTAGCGGCCAGTGGGATTGTAACGGCCCGCCAGAATATTGGCCGCAATCAGTCCCCGGACTTTACCCGCCTCGTTTTCCGTTAAGCGATAGTCCGCCACACCGGCATGGAGCCACATGAAGCCGACGTCGTGGTGCAGGCCGACAAACCCGTGGAGCGGTTCGTCTAGCCGATCCGCCTGAACGCGGGCGGCTGCTTTGAACTGTGGATCTTTGGTGTGGGCGTATAATTCCCACAACAGACCGGCGTAAAAGCCGTTGGTCCACCAGTAGGTATCTTCGCCTTTGTCGGTGTAACGGCCGTTTTCCGGAATATAAGGGATTTTTGAACCGATTCGGGGAACCATTTGCTGATACTTAGTCAGACTTTTCTCCCACGCAGTGGCGGCCCAACCGGGAGTCGTGTCGATATACTGTTTCTTTTCTTCTCGCACAGTAATCCTCCTATCCTAATGACCGAAAGGCCTGATGATTATTCATCACGACCAGTTCCGCAAAAATGATGGGGGCCACCATGAACCCAATCGCCGGCTTAGCGGCCAGCAACAGGCAGAATACGCCGAACATCGCGACGTTCAATACCCCAATGAACCAGCGCCGGCCCGTCAGCACGGCGGCTGCCCGGAGCAAGACCCCCAAGCGCACCGTTGGATTGTGGTAGGCAAAGGTCAGGTAATTAAACGCCGTGATTGCCGCGGCCAGACCAACGATGATCATCAAGGGCAGCAGCCACTTGCCGGCTGGCCAGCGGACAAGGACCACTCCATCCACAATGGCCACGTACACGATGGCTAAGAATGCTGCCCAGATACCGCCAATTTTCTTCACTGCCCGCCAGTAGGTGCCAAACAGACGCCACCACCGGGGTAATTCATGCTGGTAAAGAAAGTCGTCAGCGCACTGCGCCAGCACCCACAGGGCAGGACCCAGAGGCAAGAGCGCGAGCAGATACAGCAGGGCATTTTGCAGCGTGAGCGGCATGATCTTCAGGGTGATGACCAGTCCGACGTTGACCAGCAGGAAGAACAGGTTGGGAATGAAGAAGGCATATAGCCAGTTAAACACCCGGACAAAGGCATTGCCCGCAAACTGAGTGCGCACGTGCATGGTGGTCACCTATCCTTTCAAGCCGGACGTCGCGATCCCCTCAACGAAGTATTTCTGTTGCGTTAAGAACACCACTGCTACCGGTAAAATCGACAGCACCGACGCAGCCATGATCAGCGCATACTGGGCATCGTACAGGGAAACGAACATCTTCAATCCCAACTGAATCGTCTTGTTCTGGGTGGAACTCAAGTAGATGAACGGTCCCATATAATCGTTCCACGTATTGACGAAGGTCAAAATCGTCAAGGAAGCGATCGCCGGGCGGGTCAACGGCAGAATGATCCGAGCGTAAATCCCGTATTCATTCAGCCCATCAATCCGCGCCGATTCACTCAATTCTTCTGGAATACCCTCGTAATATTGACGCATCAGGAAGACCCCGAAGGCGCTGAACGATTGCAGGAGAATCAGCGACAGCAAGTTATCCGTCAAGTGCAGTTGGCGCATCATGATGAATTGGGGAATCATGTACGCCTGCCACGGTACGGCAATGGTCCCGATATAGAACAGAAACAGGGCATCCCGTCCCCGGAAACGCATCCGGGAGAAGCCATACGCGGCGAAACTGCTGGTCACCAACTGGATGAAGGTGATCACCACCGATAGGATCACGGTGTTCTTAAAGAACGTGGCCATCGGCACCTGAGTCCAAATCGTCTTGTAGTTTGCCCATTGCGGGTTCGTCGGCAGCCACCGGATCGGTACCTCGAATACTTGGTTATCGAACTTCAGGGAGGAGGAAACCATCCAAACAAACGGAATCATCATGAGAATTGCAATCAGTCCCAGCAGGACATACACGATGATATTGCGGACGAGGTTGGTCCGCTGTTTATAGCCCTTGGTTTCCAGAATGTCTTGTTTTTGTTGTAATTTTGCAGGTTCTGCAGCCATTTTGTTTCCTCCTCTCTTAATTCTTCTTCTGGAACTGGAATTGGATGATGGTGATACCTAAAACAATGGCAAACAACACCAAGGCAATCGCCGACGCATAGCCAAACCGGAAGTTAACAAAGGCTTCGTTGTAAATATCAAAGACCAATACGTTTGTGGACCGGCCTGGGCCACCATTTGTCATCACCTGAATCAGGTCGAACACCTTAAAACTATTGATCGTCGCGATGATTGAAATGAAGAACGTTGTCGGCCGCAAGCCAGGCAGCGTCACATTCCAAAACTGCAGCCACTTATTGGCCCCATCAATTTCTGCGGCTTCATACAATTCAGGCGGAATCGCCTGCAAACCGGCCAAGTAAAGAATCATGTAGTACCCAACATTGCGCCAGATGCTGACAATGATGATAGCCGGCAGCGCCCATTGGGACGTGGACGTCCAACCGGGAGGATTGGTAATACCGATGAAATGCAAGAACTGATTGATCGGCCCTAGCGTCGGGTGAAACAGCATGTTCCACACCACGGCGATGGCGACCAGTGACGTGATATAGGGAAAGAAGATGGTCGTCCGGAAGAACGCCATGCCGCGAATTTTCTGATTCAGCAGAATGGCAAAGAATAACGACAGAACCATCGTGATCGGAACTGTCCCAATCGTGTAGTAAATGGTGTTCATGAAAGAAATCTTGAAGGTTTCATCCCCGAACATCCGGGTAAAGTTAGTGAAGCCGGCCCAGGTGGGGGCGTTGAAGGAATCCCAATTCATAAAGGCCAAGACGAAGGAGAAGACTACCGGAATCATCGTGAAGATGAAGAAGCCGATAAAGTTTGGTCCGATGAACGTCCAAGCGGTGAACAGGTTCTTACGCCTCCGCTGGCGGGCAGACACGCTTTTAATAGGTTTCGTTGCTTGCATAATCGTTGCTGGAAAGAATCCAGCCCCTCCTTTCACAAAACGCGGTGCGTGCCGGGCACCCACCGCGTTTTCATGCGTCATACCGAGCTGGATTATTGCAGGGCTTTAACCCGCGATTCCATTTCCTTAATGCCCTGGCTGACAGTCTTATCGCCAATCATGATCAAGTCATGTTCTTCTTGGAGAATCTTATCAATTTGAGTAGAATTCTTTGCTTGAGGCATTTCGATGCCGATCTTCTTCGGTTCGAAGGCTACTTTAGATGTAGCATCAGTGGGCATGCCTTTCGTTGCAAAGTAGATCTTATTGATCGCATCTGTCCGATAAGCCGGTACGATCCCAATCTTAGCGACAACAGCGGCACCCTTTTCACCAGTGGCCCACTTGACGAAGTCCCTGGCGGCCGCAGCGTTCTTCGAATTCTTATTGATGGCAAAGGCAGTCGGTGAACCAAAAGTAGTAGAATCGCCGCTCTTCAGCTGCGGTACCGGTGCGATGGCCCACTTCACATTCGTTGTGCCCTTATCGGCCGCCTGAATATTGCCGGACATGGCCCAGGTACCCATGATCATCATCGCCGTCTTACCAGTCTGGAATTGCGCAGTGTACGTCGTTTGCGTTGACTTCGCAGTCCCGTAATTCATTTGATAACCAGCCTTTTGCATCGCCAATGCCCGGTCATAGTACGGCTTCATGAATTCATAGTTGGGTTTGAGCAGGTTGTGTCCAGTTTGAGCCCCAGCAACAGCTTGAATGGTCGACCGCCACGTGTGCTGGTAAGTGCCGTAAACCTTGTCGGAACCAGAACCGCTGGTTAACTTCTTGGCCAGCTCTTCGTACTGGTCCCACGTCATGTTGTCCGGAATCGTCACGCCGGCCTTCTTCACTAATTCAGTATTGTAGTAAAGAACCCAGAAGTCATTCCGGTACGGGATGGCATAGTACTTGTCATCGGTCGTCTTTAACGTCGCGATAGTCCCTTGATAATCCTTTGTGTTCAGTTTCTTAACGTCGCTGGTGATGTCCAGCAACTGATTGCGATACGCATAACCGGAGTATGAAAGTAAGTTCTTCATCGTGAGAATGTCTGTCGTGTCGCCGCCGGCCAACATGGTAGTCAACTTGTTGTCATACTGGTCAGCCGCAATGTCGACGTTCTTGATCGTGACATTGGGATGTTCCTTTTCATAAGCCCGGAACAATGCGGCAAACTCAGGGGTGGTATCGTAGTTCCAGGTGCTGACCGTCAGCGTCACTTTGTCGTTCTTCTTGCTGCCGGACGAGGCACTCCCAGAATTCGATGAGCCGCTGCCGCAACCGCTCAGAATCAACAGTGCTGCTGCTGCGAGCGAGATAATAATGCCTGATTTCTTAAGCCATGATTGCATGATAATTTCCTCCTCGTGAATATCGGTACTGTCAAAAGACGTACCTTTCTTTCTGCTTTCCGGGTGCTTTTCTTGCCTTCAGGCAAAAGAAAAACACCCGGATTTTTCTCTTGTTCTGGTATCCTAGGTGTACACAACTACAACTAAGAAATTCCGAAAAGAGGAATCCGAGTGCATACACTATTGATACAGTATTTAATTGAGATAATCAAGTACCAACGCCGTTTAATTATTTTGTTGGCGTTATGGCTGTTCCAGTTCATCAGTAACTCGCGCATGCCCCAGCCAGACAAGCCAATCTACAAACGGTTCAACCAGTTTGAAGTAGACGAAGCAGTGCCCCTGCTGGCCGCAGACATTCAGCCCGAGAAACTGGACTATCAAGAGCTTTTAGCCCAACACCTGACGGATACCGGCAAACCCATCAAGGCTGTGCGTCGACGCAAACCGATTGATTTTCAAGCACTTCGGTGTGCGCGGTGCGACGCACCGAGCGACTACCTTTACGCCAACAACGGCAAAGGCGGTCAGTTAGAGTGCAAGGTCTGTCACTTCAAGTTTCAACGACGCGACGGCGACTACAAGAAGGACGTATCACTGCGCTGTCCGTATTGCACACACGCACTGTACCTGCATAACAAGCGCGTGAACTTCGATGTTTGGGTCTGCCCAAACGACAATTGCTCGTATCGCCAAGGCAAGGTAGCTCAGTTATCACCCAAACAACTGGCCGCGTTCAGTGCCGAACCAACCCGGTTTAAAGTCCGCTATACGTACCGGGATTTTCGTTTTGAGCTGAAGAGTGTCGACGCCGACTCGCCAATTCAAACAACTGTTGACCTGGGCCGGATCCGCGCCACACCGCAAGTATTGGGTCTGGTCTTGACCTACCACATCAATTACGGCATGTCGGCCAGGAAGACCGCGGCCCTGATGTACGACGTGCACGGTATCAAGATCTCGCACCAGACGATTCATAACTATGAAGAAGCGGTGGCCGCCGTCGTTCGTCCTTTCTGGGCGAACTATCCGTACAAGCTGTCTGAGGAACTGGTTGGCGACGAAACCTACATCCGCGTGAAGGGCAAGTGGAACTACATCTTTTACTTCTACGATGCCCTGAACAAGCTGATTCTGGCCGATTACGTCACACCGCATCGCACTAGCGAATCAGCGGCCATCGCGATCAACCAGGTACTGCAGAAGTTTGATGTGATCCCCGAGAAGCTGCGCTTCATCGTCGATGCGAACCCCATCTATCAGGTAGCCCGAATTTACTTTGCCAAACATGGCATCAACTTCGACATCAAACAAGTCATCGGTCTGAAGAACAAAGACGAAGTCTCTACCGAGTTTCGCTACTTGAAACAGATCATTGAACGTCTGAATCGCGAATATAAGGGCCACTACCGCTCAACGACCGGCTTCGGCTCAGCCAAAGGCTCAGCCAGCTACACAACACTGTTCTCAGCGTGTTACAACTTCTTGCGGCCGCACGAGGCGCTGAACTATCACGTCCCTGTGCCAATCGATGCAGTGCTGGCCCACGAGCGGATGTTTGATAAGTGGCTTGCACTAATCGCACTCGCTCAGGAACAGCTGCCTGTCGCTGCTTGATCACCTGACGAAGAAAATCTCAGGCGCTCTATTTGTGTGCGTTAGAAACATTCTAGCGCCGATATCAGTGCATCAATATCGTTTGAATAAGGAAAATCATTCTTTGATTAAACTGATCTCTGCCGCCCACCTCCTGAACCACGGTTTTGACTTTGAACTTCACTTTTCCATGGCGGTTTTGACGTTACCTGAATATCTGCGTCTAGAGCGTTGAGCGTAACCGGAGCGTAACTTTTCCCGAATCCCCGAAGTGATACTGAAGCCGCAACCGAAAAATCTGGTACGGTTGACCGGCATGATCATGTGATGTGAGTTCTTCGACGGTGCAATCACCTCCTAAAGTGTCAATTAATTGCCAATGTGCCCCGAGTTGCAGGACATTGGGCTGGCCGGGCACCGCAACGGGTTTACGGGGCAGAATCAATACTTCAGTCAATGTATTGCTCGGACCCTTGAAATCGGCGGTATCGATCAGCGTAATTTGCGTATCGTCAGCCGTCACGGTCCGGGTCAACCGAGTCAGTTGAGCCTCGACCGGATAGGCCGCCGCGAAGTCGATCACACTGCGGCCGGCGGCGGGCACAGTCAATGTCCCAGCCGTGCTTGGTCCGGCAATTTGTTCCTGACCATTAACCAGGGGCACGCTGTGGCCCAAACTGCGGGGTTCAAGAATGTGGTACCGGGCGGGTTCAACGAAATAATCCCGCGTGTACTCACCGGAACCCAACTCGGTGACCACCGCTTCAGTGGGCGTGATCAGCTCCCAACTGCCCACATCATTGTGGTTATGCGACACGTTGTTGCTCCCCGCTTTAATTGCAACGGCCCAACCGGATCGCCGGGTGAGGTGCCACGCCACATCCGGCAAGACGGTCTCTGCTGGCAGCGGCTGGACGGGCAAGCTTTCGTCCGTCCAGGCCAGATTATGCAGCAGTACGGCGAAGCGGCCGTTTTTGTCCACCCCGGTATAATGCAGCGGCGTGACCAAGGGCGCTTGCAACCGCTGGACGCAATAACTCATCAGCCCGCTGGGAATATTTGCGGAGCGCAGCGGGGTATCGCCGAACTTGACATATTGCCCGGGAAATAACGTGATGTTGTATGGGAAGCGGGCAATGGCCGCTACTCGCGGATCGGTGAGATACCGCTGATCCCCAGTTTGCCGGGCCAGTTGGTCGGCAAAGTACAGATAGTAACCAAAGCCATAGGCCCAGTAGTCCACGCCTTCCTCAGTCGCGCCATCCGGCCCAAAGCCGACGAGAAAATTCTGCAACCCGATATCGACCTTGGCCAAGATACGCCGCAGCTGACTGTCTTCGGGGGCATAGAAGCTCAAGGCCGCCATGCCCACGGAGCCAGCGCAAACCGCTGCCCAATTGTTGTGCAGATAGAGCCAGTGCCAATCATTCATCATGAACGGGGTAAAGATTCGCCGATGCAGTTCGTACTGGACAAAATCGACCAGTTCCGGGGGCAGCTGATCCTGGGCTGCGGCGAGCAAGTAAGCAACTGTCTGCCCGGTTTCGGTAGAAAATAAGTCTAGGAACGGCGCCAACGCGCCAGCGTCCTTAATGCCCTGATTATTACTTTTAAACAGATGAGCCGGCAGAGCCCAGGTCGGTTCCTGACAAATCTGCCAGAGGGCAGTTGCTAAATCGGTTAAGTTCTCAGTGCCCGGATCCAATAACCACGCCGCTCCTGTGATAGCCAACCGTTTCCGGCGGTCAAAGTAATTCTTTTCGTAGGCCGCTCGATCACCGGTTCGATTAAACGCGATAAAATCCGATAAACTCAAGGTCGGCCACGGGGTGGCGTGCTGCTGGGCCGCCTGCTGGCGGATCGTCTCCGCCAAAGCATTATGCATCCCGGTCACGGCCAATGTGTGTTCAATCATTTCCGAACTATCCTTTCTCAATCCAATCCGCCCGGGTCAAACCCATGAAGGTCCCATATACGGTGACCATTTCCCCCAGCTGCAGATGGACGTCACAGGCGATGAGCACTTGGTAGCGGGTCCCCTTCTGAAGGACAACGATGCGGTCTTCACGACCGATATTCTGCCGGTCAGCAGCGTCGGTCTGAACGATCTTTCCAGTCAGCGTAATTCCGGTATTGTAAGGAATCTTCCCTTTTTTGAATTGCTGATTAGAAAACTGTTTAGCTCCTTTTTTTGCTGCCAGAGCCTGTACTTGTTGTTGCTGTTCGGCGGTTTGGGGCGGGGTGAGCAGCCACCAGCCAACCCCCAGAACAAGGACCAGCACTAAGACCCAGCGGCCACCAAAATTTTTCATCCCCGTGCACCTCCTCCAGCACCGTACCGAATTGATCCGCGCACAATCAGTTGTGGGGCAATGAGCGCCGTGGCCGGCGGGATGGTCGGTGCGTCTGCCAAGGTTTGGAACTGTTGAACAATTTGACGGGCCCACTGCCGAATGTCAAAGCCGATCGTGGTTAACCCCGGCACAGCGGTGCGGCCCAATAAACTGTTATCAAACCCGGTAATTGAAATGTCTTGACCAACGATTAAATGCTGATCAAAAGCACCTTTATATATCCCCAGTGCCATGTCATCATTAAAGCAAAGAAATGCGTCGTATTCCTTCAACAGTGTCGAACTGAGCTGTTCGGCGACAGAGAATTCAAACTGACCATCGTACGTGATGGCTGCAGCATCCGCCCCTGGATGATCCCGTTGGTACAAACGCTGGGCCGTCGCTAACCGTTCCCGGTTATTCAGCGACGAACTCCGCCCGGTAAGAATACACAACCGGCGGTGCACAGACTGATTAATTTCGTTATAGGCCAGCGTGATTGCCGCCGCATTGTCCATCGCCACCGAGGAAGTCTGACTTGAATGAGGATGAGTCAAATAAATCGTAGGCGTGCCTATCATATCAATCTGCTTCCGCGCTTCAGGTGATACATTAAAATCAAATACGATGAGCCCGCGGAACAAGTCGGAGCCAATCAGTTCCGGGACGATCCGATTGACCGCCAACAGTGAGTATCCGGTGGCTTGAAATTCATCCTGCACCGCATCCAATAGTTCGTTATTGAAAATCCCGGTGAATGAATCGACTAACCCACAAATAATCGGCGTAGTCCGTTTCGCTAAAATCTGAGCGGACAGATGCGGTACATAATGCATTTCTTCCGCGAGGCGTTGAATTCTTTGCCGGGTCTGACTGCTCACTCCTGCATGCCCATTCAACGCATATGACACTGTTGCTGCGGAAACCCCAGCTTTTAGGGCAATATCATTGAGCGTTGTTTGATGCATTTTCATTCCCCATTGCTCATATTTTCACTTAAGCGCTTAAGCATCTGTAGCGTACTATTGTAAGCGCTTTACGTCAAGCCCCAAAGCAATGTTATTTAATCATTAATTATCCCGACTATTATTCATATGTATCAACAATTGTAAGCATGTGAAATATTAGACGTACAAATTAGTGTCGCTATTTATCTTGTTCCGAATAATTTTACACACGATTTTCAATCAGAATCTGTCTGATGGCATGAAAAAGGCGCTGCTCTTTTCAAGGACAGCGCCAAATCGGTTATTGCCGATAAACAAGATTCTCAGGCCGCACCGCTTGATACAACTGATACGCCCCATCCAGATTGCGCACATGCATAAACCCATTCTGCCGTAGGATCCGTTCTGCAATATACGCCCGCTGACCGCTGCGGCAGCTCACAATGTAGGCCTGACTCGGATCGAGCTCGCCAAGCCGCGCCCGCAGATCATTCAAAGGAATGTTCAGGGCCTTGGGAAAATGACCTTCGGCGACTTCATCGGGATCACGCACATCCAGCAGTATCGCTCCCTGAGCCAACACATCCGCCAGCTGATACCACTGAATGTGCTCACTTAGTCCAGCCATAAGGTTTTCTGCCGCATAACCAAGCATGTTCACTGGATCTTTGGCCGAACCGAATGGCGGCGCGTAGGTTAATTCCAATTCCGGCAGATCGCTGACGGTGAGGCAGCCCTTGATAGCCGTAGCCAGGACGTCGATCCGTTTATCCGCACCGTCAGGACCGACCGCTTGGGCACCGTATAGCTCACCGGTTTTCGGATTGAACACTAACTTGAGGTTCAAGTCGGTAGCGTTGGGAAAATACCCCGCATGGTTTTTCCCGAGGACGTGCACCACTTGCGTGGGCAGCTGGGCCTGTTGAGCGGCACGTTCGCTGAGGCCGGTCATTGCCGCGGTCGTATTGAAGACCCGGACGATGGCAGTACCGATGCTGCCGCGATTTCTTTGGGGCAGTCCGGCAATCACGTCGGCCACTTGCCGGCCTTCCCGATTCGCGGGCGACGCCAACGAGATCAGCGCTGGCTGGCCAGTGATTTGCTGGGTGACGAGAATCGCGTCGCCGACGGCATAGATATTGGGTTGGCTGGTTTGATACTGGTCATCCACGATGATCCCGCCCTTGAAGCCCGTTTTAATGCCGGCTTGCTGGGCCACCTCAGTATTCGGTCGAACACCGACGGAAAGAATTGTCAGATCAGTGGTCAGCGTTCGGCCATCAGCCAGTTGGGCCTGCTGGCCACCGGCCGTAAACGCCGTGACGGCCTGCCCGGTAATCACTTGGACACCATGATCCGTCAGCTCCCGCTGCACGAAGGCGGCCATTTCTTCATCCAACGGCGGTAAAAGATGGGGCGCCTGCTCAACGATCGTCACTGCCAAGCCGCGGTTGCGCAGATTCTCGGCCACTTCTAATCCGATGAAGCCGCCGCCGACCACGAGGGCGCGGCGCGGCTGATTGTTGCGCAGGTCAGTCATGATGTCGTCCAAATCGGGGATATTGCGCAGCACAAAGGCGTTCTTGGCTTCTTTCAATCCTGGAATTGGCGGCACGACGGGACTGGCGCCGGGGGCTAAAATCAGTTTATCGTAGCTTTCCGAGAAAGGCTGGTCAGCCGTGGTGCCGGTCACGATTTGGCGGTGCGGATCAATGGCGGTGACCGTATGATTCGATCGCACGATGAGGTTGAACCGATCCCGCAATGCTTGGGGTGATTCAACGATGAGATCATCCCGATCGGTTATTTCCCCGGAAATATAATAAGGCAGCCCGCAATTGGCAAAGGACACATAAGGGCCCTTCTCCAATACCACGATTTCTGCGGTTTCGTCCAACCGGCGCAAGCGAGTAGCTGCGGACATACCGCCAGCGACGCCGCCAATAATGACTACTTTCATCTCAACAGGCCTCCATTCTGATTACTTGTACAATACCATGCCGCGGCGAGAAGCTGTATCATTAGCTGCGCCAAGTTTCTTTTAATGCCCCGATTGACTGGCGGTCAACCCTGATCGGGGCGTCTATTTTCTTATAACTTGCGATTGTAGTACACCGTTGTGCCGATCCAGACGTAGAAATACAGGTTCGTCAGGGCCGTTGCGAGAGCAAAAATTGTTAAGATGACGGCCGTTCGGATAAAAATGTAGCTGATCCCGCCCAGCACGCTCACGGTAATCAGCACGCCCAGCATGATGCGCGTCGTTTGCGCGCCGCTGCGTTCGTTGATCATCCGATTGCGCTCATCCTGGGCTTCAATGGCATCCTGCTTTTTTGAATCCGGCGAAAACCCCAGCCGAATATTAACGATAGCAAAGAGCAGGCTCAGCACGATGATCACTAGCGAATTCAATGGCCGACCGTTTGGCCGAGTCCAGTCCAGAATCATCAATGTAGTCAGCAGAGTGGTCATCACAGCAAAAAAAATACCGGACCAAAATCGTTTGGGATTATAGATTTTCATTTTCTTCATCCTCCAATCGCATGTTTTCCGCCAACTGACATAGGTCCTCCACTGTGGTGTGGAAGACTTGGGCCAGCCGATAGGCGAGCATTAAAGAGGGATTGTACTTTTCTTTTTCAATTGAAATGATCGTCCGGTCCGTCACGTGGACCAGATCGGCAAGTTGTGCCTGGGTCAAGTTGTTGCGCAACCGGTATTCCTTAATGCGAGTGCGCATTTTGTCACCCTCCTTGATATGAAGCTTACTTCACCTGAAGCTGGCTTCATAATATAAGTTGCGCCAGACACTGTCAATTATTTTTTATTGTACATTGACGCAGAATATCAAGTTTTGACACTTTCCTCAGAAAAATTGCCAGATTCCTTGTCGTCAATGGTACTTAGCGATTTTCTTTACCTCTGAACATGCCATAACCTGGGTTACGTGAGAAATTTTATTTTTTTGCCAATTGGCCGACTTAAAACCCGGATAGACGTTGCCGCAACAGCGTCTATCTGGTTTTTTATCTTTTCCAAAAGGTACGTAATATCCTTACTTCGCGGCATAGACGACTATAAAGAAAAACGACCTGACGGGTGCTGGGCCACTATCCGGCAACCACATTCTGCCTGCGTCCTGCCAAAAACGCGGTGAGATTGCTGACGGTGATATCCAACAGCCGCTGCCGCGTTTCTTGCGGCGCCCACGCAATATGCGGTGTGAGGAAGCAATTCTTAGCAGCGAGCAGCGGATTGTCAGCCCGAATTGGTTCCCGGCTGACGACATCCAACCCCGCCGCACCGATTTTGCCGCGATTCAGTGCAGCGGCGACATTCGCGTCGTTAATCAGCTTGCCTCTGGCCGTATTCAATAAGATAACGCCATCCTTCATCTGCTGAATGGCCGCGGCATTGATCAGACCAATCGTTTCCGGCTTTTGCAAGACATGCAGGCTGATCACATCTGCTCGATGCAGGAGTTCGGAAAAACTGACCTGCTGAATCCAGTTCGGCAGGTGATCTTTCGGTCGATGATCATAAAAAATAACCGGCATACCAAACGCATGGGCCAGCGCTGCCACCCGCTGGGCGATATGGCCGTATCCCACCAAGCCTATCACTTTACCGCGCAGCTCAATCAGCGGTTTGGCCCAAAATGTAAAGTCCGGCCCCTGGGCCCAGCGGCCAGCATGGACCAGATCATTGTGCAGACCAACTTGGCTGGTGATTTCTAACAATAATGCAATCGTGAATTGAGCCACTGCTTCTGTTCCGTATGTGGGAATGTTAGTGACGGTGATGCCCGCCGCCTGGGCCGCCACCACGGCTACCATATCGTAGCCGGTCCCCATGATGCCGATGTATTTAAGTTGCGCTGCGTGTTGGATAACATCCGCTGATAGCGGCGTTTTGTGGGTTAAAACTACCGGTGCATCACCAATTCGCCGCAGGATTTCTGCATCATCAGTAACTGATGTCCGATCATAGCGGGTACAGTGCCCCAACTTTTTAAGCGCTGTCCAGTCCAAGTCTTGATTCAGTGCTAAGCCGTCAAGCAGCACGATTTTCACTGTCATCCCTCCGTATCCATACCGTGGATCACTAATTTTTCAATGACTTGATGCTAGCCCTAAAATGCGGGACACATCAATTTTTGTCGCCGCTGAAAACCCCGCTAATAGGCATGGTAGAAGCCTCTAGCGGGGTCTTTCAATTTCTCAAAAAGTACGTAATATCTTAGCCGAAAACCTAATTGATGCGGTTCGCTTTACCGCAAAAATGCTTTGCCCCTTGAATCCAATCAGCCTGGCTATATGGGAAAACAACCTCGCGAGTGGTGCCAACGATTTGTTCATCACTCATCGTTGTTTTCTCTGGATAACGACGCCGATAATCAGCCGCCATGATCGTCGGTGCTTCTGGATCAAACATTAAGTCCCAATCATATTCCATCAGTTTGTCCTCGTTACTATAGAGTAAATTAAACCGGCTCACGCACATATTCCAAGCAGTACTGTTAAATGCCAGGCTCAAGTCCTCTGGTAAATCAAGCGTCAGCAGATAGTTCGATGATCGTTTAATGGGCACCATCCGATAGTACCATCCGAAAAAAACTTAAATTGGTCGTAAGCCCAGAACAGTCCTTCATCCGGCCCAAAGCTGTATTTCTTTTGTTCGCGATACTTATCATAAATATATTGGTAAGGCTGTTTGAACATTTCAAAATACCGCTGTTGGAATAATGCCTTGTGGTAACGAGAATACACAATGGGTTGAGTCCGCAATTGGTGCACGACTGACGCCGTTTGAATCGTGTAAACGCGCATAGCTATCCTTCACTCCAATCTGGCGAATAGCTACAGGATACCATAGTAAATGTTGGAAAACACCAGCCGAGCGAATGGCTATGCATCATCTTACCAGACTATCCATTCAATAAAAACGTGCTAATCAATTTCTATCTCGTGGCGAAGCGGCGAACCAAACGATGCAAAATTCAGCAGTCCCTTGGGTTGCATTACTTGAGCAGCCTCCGCCAATGAATACCATGCCATTTTTGCTTGGGCCGAGACATCTAAATCACGATAATTCAAATGATCTAAATCACTGAATAGCATTTCATCAACTTGTTGTCTGAATACCATTGTTAATTGGTGATAACTGATCGCGTCGCGCGACCAAAATGATTCCAATATGCCAGCAAACTCTGGACTGATCAGTTTCACCCCCAGTTCCTCACGCATCTCGCGTGAAATAGCCTGTTCGGCCGTTTCGCTGAATTGGACAGCGCCGCCCGGGACATAAACTTCAAGGTCACCATTCCCTTGGTCCCGTTCCAACAAAATTGATTTGTCATGGATGAGTAAAAGTGCTGAACGAAAGGAAAACTGTTCTTTATTTGAGATAGAAAAACGGATATCATTTTTTTCTTGCATTTGGACACCTCCGGATGATCACTTAGGATACCACCCATAACACTGATGTTTTATGGGTTAAAGACACCATAGTATCACTGATTCGTAGCGGTTTGCTTCCCTACAAAAGTACTTTGGCATTTGAAACCAATCAACTTTTTCAAAAAGAATGCACAAGAGCCTAACCTTTATTGAAATATACCAAGAATTTGAATGCTGGAAGCTAAAAAACACGATACATTTTTCGGTGCCAGAAAAAATAAATTGCTGAGCCAATCACATCCAATTTAGAAATATGGTGATGCCTTTCTCTGCTTTGTCAAAACATCTCCAACGTCGCATGCTTGCGTGCATACCGTTCGCAAAACTGAATCGCCACCGTGGCGAGCGCAAAATACACCACGGTCAGTCCTAATTCCCATAAGACGTTGCCCAGCACACCAGTCATTTTGCCGGCAGTCACCTGACTGGCCGCTTGAATGCTGTGCGTCAGCGGCAATACCTGGCTCATACCGCGCCAGAAAAGCGGCAGTTGCGTCACTGGAAAATTAGCACCCGTGAGAATGAACAGCCCTGTCGCTACAAAGTTCAGCACAAAATGCATGCTATCTGTTACCAAGCTGAACGTCGCCAGAAACAGACCAAATGCTGTGGCACTCGCCATCCCGGCCAGAATACAGCCGATCAGCGGCACCCACGCAATTTGACTGAGATCGATATGAAAAATCCAGCCGCCGATGACGAAACCGACGAGGACCGTCACAAATTCCAGCAAAATGGGGAAGAATCCTTTCGCCAACAGAAATTGCAAGTCACTCGTGGGCGCGGTCACCACCGTCCGCAGCCGGCCTTGGGCGCGTTCGGCGTTGATCGACTGGCCCATCGTAAAAATGCAGACGTTAATACACAGCAGAAAGGCATTGCCCACCACCCAGTGGGTCAGCGACGCCGGGTTGAAACTGTAGGCGGCCAGCAGCACGTAGAAAGTCATCGAGATAATCGGGTAGCCCAGATCAAGGAGGATAAATTCCTCAGGATTGAAAATGGCGTTCAGGCTCTTGAAGTTCAACCAGGCCTGAGTCCAGAAATACCGTAGTGTCCGCATCATTCGCTCACCTCCAAGGTGGCATTCCGCCGGACCCGCAATTGAATCGCGTGCCAAAACACGACGGTCAAACCAACGTAAAGCAGAATCAGGCTGCCGTTCCAAGCTAAGACGGTGCGCAATGCGCTCCAGTCAATCGTCGGCTGCAAGGCCAGATGCAATAGCTGCGTCGACCAGGTGGGTACCAGCGCTTGACTGAGCGGCTGGGTCCAACGGGGCAGCACACTCAGCGGAAAGACAAAACCGCACAGCAGCGTGACCGGGATGTCCAAGACGTTCATGTACAACCCCGTTTTACGCGACAGCAGCATCAAATAACTGATTGGAATGGAAATCGCCACAAACCCAATGATCGTCACCAGCAAAGCACCGCCAAACACGATGGGATGGGGAATCACAAGCGTCAGCCGAAACAACAGCCCCGCCGTCAGCCAGGACACCACCAGTGTCAGACTCGCCAACAGCGTATTGCCAATCGTCTTCGCTACAATCAGCACATTGTAATTGCTGGGACTGGTAAAGAGAAACGGCAGCACCCCCATGTAGCGATCCCGGGCAATATCTCCGATGGACGAAAAGCAGATGCTGCTCCACAAGCCCATGAGGCCGGAACCGAGAATAATGTAGCTGGCCGCGTCGCTTTGCCCGGAATGGCGGAACATTTCGTAAATCAGCACCGTATTCAACATCGGGCTGGCCAGCAGCGTGAACCGAAACATCGGCCGCGCCCACGAATTTTTCATCTGGATTTTGATGGTCCCCCACAAGACGTTAAGCATGGCTGGCACTCCCTTCAATCAGCGTAATGTACGCATCCTCCAGCGACGCAATATGCGCCTTAGGGGCCATTTCCTGCCCCTGGGCAATCACGTCGGCCACCGTCCCGCTGGCCACTTTCTGCCCATGATCGATCACAATGAGATGATCGCATAACAATTCGGCTTCGTGCAGATAATGGGTCGTCAGGACGATCGTGGTGCCGTTCTTTTTCGCCTGCAAGATGATCTGGTGCAGATTTTGGACAGAAATGGCATCCAAGCCAATCGTCGGCTCGTCCATAAACAGCACTTTCGGAGTGTTGACCAGGCCGCGGGCGATTTGCAGCTTCTGAGTCATCCCCTTGGAGAAAGTCTCCACCAGATGATCGGCTTCGGCACTTAACCCGACTTGGGCCAACAGGGCATCGGCCCGTTGCGCCAGAGCAGCCGGGGGTAACTTGTAGAGACTGCCAAAGTAAATCAGATTATCCCGGGCAGAAAGGCGGCGATACAAGCCCAGCTCGCCTCCGAAAATAAAGTTAATCTGCCGGCGAATGGCCTTAAAATCCTGGGCCACGTCCAACCCGGCGACTGTCGCCCGGCCAGCGGTGGGCAGCAGTAATGTCGTTAAAGTCTTGATCGTAGTCGTTTTGCCCGCACCGTTTTGGCCCAACAAGCCGAAAATTTCGCCGGTCTGTACTTGAAAGCTCAAATCGCGCACCGCGTGTACAACGGTTGGCCGGCGGTGCCAACCATGGGGCTGCTGCCTAAAATCCCGTTGCAGATGGTCTACTGTGATCATCACCATGATCATCCCTCCAATTGTTAGTCATATATCTAACTGTTTGCGAGTAGAATTATACAGCAAACAAATCATAAAGCAAGACACTTGCCTAAATTGCTGGTATGATTCAGTTAGAAGAATGGCTAAGAAGGAGGCACTACCATGGCGGACGCGCAGTTTGTCTATTCCCATGATTTAGAATTAGCAATGCTGGCCCAGATGGCACTCAGCAGCCGATTTACTTTGCCCGCTCAGGTTGAGGCAAAAATTGCAGATATCAAGCTTACCGGTCCGACCCAAGAAATCATTGCGGCCTTGGATCAGTTTCAGCTCGTACCGCTTCTAGAAGTGATCGGTGCCGGTGATGTCGCTCACTTTCGGTTGGCAAAATTCGCCGAAACAGCGGCGAAAATGCCGCCCCATGTTTTGATCAATCTCTTTTTTGGCGGTCAGCTTGCGCGGCCGGCGAAGACCTGGCCGGTATTGGCTGAACAGCTGGCCACTCTTGGTTATGCTGTCCCTGCATTGGTGGGTCAGTATTTATTCGACCACCAGCGAGCATTATTAGCTGACTTGCAAACATTTTTGAATACCGTCGCCAGCCGTTTCACCCCTGCTGATTTCAAAGACGCTGATGCGGCTGCCGAGGAATTGCAGACGCAACTAGCACACCGCTTGCAGCAGGAGGCCCCCTTGACTCTGGCCGAAGACTTGATGGGTAAGCAGTTCCGCAACCGCGGACCGTATCAGCGCTATTTCTTCGTTCCCACATTCTGGGGCCCGACGATCCGGCTTTTCGGTCAGCAACAAACTTTGTTTATTCATGTGCCGGTCACTCAGCTGACCACCGCCCAAATCGTCGCCATGTGGAAGGCCCTGGCGGATGATACGCGATATGCGATTATTCGCTTGATGGACGCAAACGGTCCATTGCGGGCCGTGGATTTGATTGACCATATCGGCTTCTCGGCCCCCACGATTTCACATCACTTGGATATCCTGCGCCACGCTGGCCTGATTCACATCGAACCGGTGGGCCGGGCAAAGTATTACTCGCTGAACCGCAATCGGTTCCGGCAATTGGAACTCGTTTTACAACGATTGAGTGAATCTAAACAGTAAGTGTTTTATTTCCCGGGAAATCTTTGCTGAGTCCAGCGCAATTGGCCGCAATTGCGGCGGACTGGCTAGGTTATT
This sequence comes from Schleiferilactobacillus harbinensis, assembly GCF_008694105.1. Classification (NCBI taxonomy): domain Bacteria; kingdom Bacillati; phylum Bacillota; class Bacilli; order Lactobacillales; family Lactobacillaceae; genus Schleiferilactobacillus; species Schleiferilactobacillus harbinensis. The sequence goes on along the minus strand of NZ_CP041364.1, from coordinate 2,584,438 downwards.
GCGCAAATAGGCTTGATAATAGAGGCAAAGAAGGGAGATGGCTGCCATGTCATTGGGTGAAGCCATTGTCGCTTATCGGCAGGATCATCATTTAACACAAGAAGATTTAGCCAGCCAGCTATTCGTCACCCGCCAAGCGGTTTCAGCCTGGGAACAGGGAAAAACCTGGCCAGATCCAGAGATATTGGCCAAACTGAACACACTCATGGCCTCTGATTTTGTTAAGCCGGCACCGCCAGAAGCGGATGCACCGCCCAGCGATGCGGTGACCATTCTGTTGATTGTGGTCGCCATCTTGGTGCCCGTCATCGGCCTGGTTGGTCCGCTGGTGGTGCTGTTTAACTGCCGTTTTCCGCGCTGGAGTAAAATCACGGCCGGGGTGGTTATCGGTATTGAGGTCTTGATCTTGGTTGTGATGATTCTTATCGTGTTGTTGAGTGCTTTCACTGTCACTTCGACGCACACGACTAGCTGATTTGTTTTGAAACCGAAAGACCGGATGTGCCGCATTTAGAAAAATGCCAATGGCCTGCTGTGCGTTTTGTTGCACAGCGGACCATTGGCAATGTCAGTCACTTTTTATTCCGTTGATGGCGTACATAAAACAAATGTCCAATCACAATAAACACCAGATAATAGATGCCATCGTAGCCAATGGACAGGTGAAAAATCAAACCGATGGCGATGACAATAATGACGTAGGCCGTATATCTGAGAACAACACTGACATAAGGGTGTGCACCCGAAAATTTGACCATCCATTGTTTCATTGTAGCCAGCACCTCACTTTCACTAGGATTGATGGTCGAGAGAAGCTTGGGTCATTATCGATTGGTCCAGCCATCTGGCTTATTTTATATTTCTAGCGAGCGCTGCTTTGGACAGAGCCTCCACCTTGTCAGGATCCATGCTTTCTACCGTTTTGGGTTTAATAATTAGTCGGCGTCTTGTTAAGTCCGTCAGCGTGGGATGATGAATTTTTTCGTTGTTTTTCGTGGTGACTGAGATTATTCCAGTCGTGGCACCTGTTTTGTCCTTCTCGAGTACGACTCTTTTAATGTCGACTGCATACACATAATATCTGCTTATGGGAACTGTCTCAGCTTCTTCGCGGGCCTGTTCTCGTTGTGCAATAACAAAAGTAATACCACTGACCACAACCAGAACCGTTAACACGGCAATAACCAGTATCTTTGCTTGCCGTGTCAGCCACAACACTTTTTCTCTCTTCCTGTTCATCTGCAACACCTTTTGGCGATCCAAATTCAGGGTTTTCCGGTTAACCAGCCGATCGATTGATACGCCATAAAGCTCGCTTAGAAGAACGAGATTTTCAAAATCCGGATAACCCCGGCCATTTTCCCACTTGGAAACGGTCTGCCGAGTTAAATTCAACTGCTCCGCAACAAATCGCTGTGAGTAGCCCTTGGCCAGTCGGATCTTCTTTAGTGTTATACCAAATTCGATCATCTCGCTGCCCCCCTTCTCCGCCTTCCTTTCGTGTTAAATTTAGCATTGCGAAAGGAACCATATAAGGAACGCTCTGTTTCCCGGGGGACACGGCGCGTTGCCCTTTGAATTACGCAGAATTAATTTCAATTCCCACACACAGATAATAGCACGAATCTTATAAAAAATAGCGTTTTCAGCACCGGACCAAAAGCTGCTCAGTACCCTCAGCGTACCGGCGACAAGGCCCTACGTATCAGGTAACATAAACCAGTCCTGAATTCACACAAATTCTCCGTTTCGGTATAGTTGAGTCGCCCATTCTTGTACTAAAGGCAGCAATAGTTCACAAAATTGATTTGGGTTGCTCGACCAGTGTTTGGTTATTTTAAGTTTCCCAGTCCAATAATAATTTGACACACTTCCAGAAAGAACTACCATTGACGTGGTTGACGATTCAATTGTCAGCAATGTTTCACAAAGGAGTTGGGAGCAATGGCTACAAAAGCAGCAGAACAATTGGTTAATGTGTTAATTGATTGGGGCGTGAAACACGTTTATGGCTTGCCAGGAGATTCCATTGACACCACGATCGCGGCATTGCGCGAGCAAAAGGACAAAATCAAGTTTATTCAGATCCGCCACGAAGAAGTGGGCGCGCTGGCCGCGGCTGCGGAGGCCAAGCTGACTGGTAAACTGGGGGTTTGTCTGTCAATTGGCGGGCCGGGGGCCATTCACATGCTGAACGGTCTCTACGACGCCAAGATGGATCACGTACCGGTACTGGCTTTGCTGGGGCAGGTCACGACCGAGACGCTGAACGAAGGATACTTCCAAGAAGTCAACACGCCGAAACTCTTTGATGATGTAGCGGTCTTTAACAAAGCCATTGAATCTCCAGGTACTTTGGGAGAACTGGTCGATCAGGCTATTCGCACAGCCTACGAACGCAAAGGCGTCGCGGTATTGACGATTCCCGACGATTTGCCGGATGAAAAGATCAAGTCTGATTACCACTCCGTTGCCGATACATTCCAACTCAATCCGCCAGCGGTGGCTGAAGATCAATTGAAGCAGGCGGCTGCTCTGATCCAGCAGGCCGAGAAGCCGATTGCTCTGGTGGGTCTGGGCGCCAAAAACGCCGGGACACCTGTCCGGACTTTCTTGGAGAAAAACCATATTCCTTTCATTGCGACAATGCCGGCGAAAGGGATCATTGGCGATGACCATCCGAATTACTTAGGCAACGTGGGCAAACTCGGGACGAAACCCGCCTACGAAGCCATGCATAGTGCAGATCTGCTGCTGATGCTGGGGACCAATTATCCCTATAAACCGTATCTGCCGGAACCGGGTCAGGCCAAATGTATTCAAGTTGATTTGAACCCCGAAATTCTGGGCAAGCGGTACCCAGTTGATGTCGCTATGGAAGCCGATGTGGGTCAGGTCATCACCGCGCTCAATCAGCAAAGTCCGCTGCGCACCGACGATCGCTTCCTGAAGGCCTGTCAAAAGAGCATGACCAACTGGAACAATTGGATGGCCGGCAAACGGCAATTAGATCAATCACCGATCGCTCCCGAAGCCATGACGGCAGCGATTGATGAGACTGCGCCGGATAATTTGATTTATTCCATTGATGTCGGCACCTCAACGTCGTGGGGCGCCCGCTTCCTGCACGTTAAGCCCACTCAGAAATACGTGATCTCAGCTTGGCTGGGTACTATGGGCTGCGGCCTGCCGGGTGCTATCGCCGGGGCGATTGCGTATCCTGACCGGCGCACCCTGACGCTGAGCGGTGACGGGGCCTTTGCCATGGTCATGCAGGACTTTGTGACGGCCGTGAAGTACAAGCTGCCGATTATCTGTGTGGTGGTCAACAACCAGAAACTGGCCTTTATCGAATACGAACAGCAATCAGCTGGTCAGTTAAACTACGAAATCAACTTGGCGGATATTGATTTTGCCAAGTTCGCTGAGGCGTGCGGCGGGGTCGGCTTAACCGCCAAGACCAACGCCGAATTTAAGGACGACTTGAAGAAAGCCTACGCCACTACCGATCGGCCAACTTTGATCAATGCTTATGTGCAAGATGATGCACCGCTGCCTGGCAAGATCGTCACCGATGAGGCCAAGGGCTACATGAAATACGGTACGGAGTTCTTGGAGAACTACTGGAAGATTCCGGAATTACCGCCGTTGAAGGATATTATGCGGCAGTTCTTCTAATTAACCAGCGTAATTAAATACCCGTTCGAGTCAGCTTCTGCAGCTGATTCGGCGGGTATTTTTGGCCTGCCATTCTTTTATTTCCCGGGAAATCATTGTCTGTGTCCGCGCAAATCCAGGCAATTGCGAGCGGTTCGCTCGTGTTTCACGCAATTAGGCTGGATAATAGGGGGCAAAGAAAGGCAGGTGTGGATCATGTCCCTTGGACAAGCTATTATCGCTTATCGCCAAAAACACCATCTAACCCAAGCTGACTTAGCCGGTCAATTATTCGTGACCCGCCAGGCCGTTTCTACTTGGGAAACTAACAAAGCATGGCCGGATACCGAGATTTTAACTCAGTTGAATACTTTGATGGCCACTGACTTTGTCAAACCATCACCGCCGGAAACACCCGCTGCACCGAGTGATGCAGTAACCGTACTCTTGCTTGTAATTGCTATCATAGTGCCCATTTTCGGCTTAATTGGACCGCTGGTTATTCTGTTTAACCGCCGCTTTCCTCATTGGAGCAAAACTGCCGCTGGCGTGGTTATTGCGGTGGAAGTCCTGGCTATTGTTGCCTTCTGGTTATTTGCCGATGCAATCACTGTTTCCAAGCATATCATTGGCTGATTTGGTTCCTATATCAGAATAGCCGCTGAGACGATTGTAATTGCTCATCTCAACGGCTATTTAGCATGCTTTACATGACTTTTCGACTCACTTGCAGCGCCAGCCAGCTGCCCACCGCCGTGATGGCAAACACATTGACCAGGGCACCCAGTTCCACCAGAGCAAAGACTCCTTGCCCCCGCCAGATAATCAAGCCCAAAGCGCCAATCATCCCGCCGCCACCGTTCATCACAAACGAATCCACGGGATCTTCAGCCAGCTTGGTCCGCCAGCCGGTGAGCCATCGGTTCAAGAGAAAGCCCGCCGCCAGGGTGATCAAAAACATCACCGCCGGCGGCACATAGCCGATGCCTGCCGTACTGGTCACGAGCCCCAGCACGATGGCATCCAGTGTTTGGCCGACATGCAGCCCGTGCCAGGCCAGGGCGGCACCGGCAATACTGCCCAACACCGCCAAGCAAGTACCCAAGACAATGGATCCGTACAGCGCTGTCTGTCCGCCGGCCGGGGCGAGGTTGAAACCGAACCAGCCCAGCAGGATCAAAAAGGTACAGATCGTGGGTACTGCCAAGCCGCGTTCTGCTCGTAAGCCATTGACGCGACCGGTCAAGCGGGGCGCCATAATCAGGCTGGTCACGCCGGCAGTCAAGTGCACGACTAAGCCCCCGGAAAAATCCAGTGCGCCCTGAGCGGCCCACCAGCCATGGCCGTTCCACAGCAGATAGGCCACTGGACAATAAACCAGCAGCGTCCAGAGGGGAATAAACAACAGCAGCCCGCGACAGCGCACCCGGTCCGTCAGCGTGCCGCAAAACATCACCACCGCGTATAAATAGAATTCCATCTGCACACCAGCATTCAGCAGCATCCCGGAATGCTGGCCGGCCTGCCTGGCCAGCGCCAGCCACCAGGCCAGTACGCGGTCCGGGCCTAAATAGATCAGCGGATAAGCAATCATCAGCCACGTCGCCACCGCCGCTGCTAAAGCTGTCATTTGCACCCGCAGCGTGTGCGGCGCCCGCTCTTGGGTCATGCTCTGACTATAAAGCAGCGGCACACTGGCGATCATTGGAATCATTACCGCAAAGCACAGCAGTTGCAGAAAGGTATTCGCCATTTCTGCACCGCCCTAGCAAACGCAATCGACGGCGCAATCTGCCAAATCAGTCAAATACATATGATTGGCTTGGTACACCGCCAGCGCCTTCGCATTCGGCGTAATGCCCTCCCGCTGGGCGATCTCCGCCGCGACAACCGCGAAGCGCTGGCGATACTTGTAGATATAGCACAAAATCACGCCCTCATGGGTCACTTCCGGTCCGACCATAAAGAGATTCGGGGTCACTGTGGATTCGTCGAGCCGATTCAATTCGGCCCGATCGCCCCGGTGAGCAAACAGATCTGTTTGCAGCGGCGCATCCACACTGGCGAAGCCGGTCGCCAGAATCGGTACTTGGCGGGTATGCACTGCTTGACCATCTTCGAGATGGACCGTATAGGGGCTCTGAGCCGTTTGGGTAATGGCGGTGACCCGTTGGCCCCGCCACAGCGAAACAGCCTCCTGAATGGCCGTATAGCGCTGATACGTGTAGGGTGACAGGCCAATGCTCGGATCGGGCACCACACTGTCGATGGCCGCCACATCAGTGATCAGCACACTGCGCTGATCCAGCGCCGCCAACTTGATCGCCGCATCAAACCCGGATTCACCGCCGCCGATGATCACCACCGGATCTTCCTGCCGGGTGAAGGGCCGGTAACTGGCGATCTGCGCGTAATGCCGGCCCAGTTCGGCCCCGCGAATGCCGCGGATCGCAGGGAAAGAAAAATCGCCCACCTCACTGATGACGTATTTAGCCCGCATTTCACCCCGATTCGTTTCTAAGCGAAATGCATCACCGAATCGTTGAATCTTCGTCACAGTGGTGTGCGTCAGTACTGGCAGCGCGTAGGCCGCGGCACATTCCTCCAAATAGCGGGCGTACTGCCGGCCGCTGGGATGCTCTGTATGCAAGCCGTAAGTCGGTGAACTATTCGGCGTGATCGCATTCAAATCCGGAAAGCCAAAACCGTTGGTCGTAAACGATGGCGAAATAAAGCGAATCTCCGGATGCCACTGGCGAAAACTGTGGCCAATTTCTCCTTGATCGATTACCTGGACATCGCTGACACCCAATTCCTGCAGCGCAATCGCCGTCCCTAAGCCAGCTGGACCGGCGCCGATGACAATCACTCGATGGTCGTGCATATACTCCGCCTCCTACAAAAATATCCCAATTTCGCAACGAGACACCATTGTAGACGCGGTTTTCAATCCATGCGTGCACACGTACCCATATGCGCATATGTCACTGCATAGCCTCTCTAGGTATACGCGTTACAGCTGACGATCGCCCTCCCGAAGGATTTGAAAGATCAGGTTCGTCTGTTCATACATCCGGTTGATATTAGGCGCCGTTTTGACCGACGGCTGCTGGCATAGGGCTAAGGGCATGGCAATGAACGAAATGGTTGGCCATCCAGCTTGAAACAAAGGCTGCCCTTCGCCAAAATATGATGTTTGCCGCGGCTTAAGAACGAAATAGCGCCCCGCCGGTTTAACCGTCGTCAAACAGCGGCCCACCAGTTCTCTATTTGCTTTATCTGACGTATAAATAAACATTGGGTCATCCGCACTTTTTAATCTGACTGCATTATTTTTATAATCATCGGTGTACTCTGCACCACCAAGGTGTTCAACAGTCAAGCCAAGCACTTTTCTCGCTGAGACATGATGACTGGCTTCATATTTTTCAAAATCTTGCAATAATCTGGAAGTGGCCTGTCTCCCTGAAATTCCGCTTTGGGGGATTTGAAAATGACCGCTGGTAAATCCAAATACCAGTGTGTTGGTAAATTTCAATTGATCATCTTTGATCGCCTTTAAAATAGCCAATAGGGCCACTGAACCATTTTCTTCCAGTTCATTAGGACCGTCGGTATGGGTATTGATAAAGAGTTCCTGATCAGCACGTTGGCCGGGGACAATTACCGCAAATGATTCTGTCGGCACGTTGGCTTGATAACTGCCAGTAATCGTTAAACGAACAGGTACTGCTTGGTCGTTCATCGCTTTCAAAACGGACGCCTGATGGTCATGGACCCAAATCGCCGGAATGCCGAGATAATCGTTTGTAAAGGGCAAGATCTCGTCCTGACCAAGTCCTTCACTGATTTTATGCCACAGCAGGATAACTGCCACTGCACCGCTGTCTTTGGCCGCTTTGATTTTATCCACCGCCAACGTTGCGGCAACGAGGGGATGCCGCATGCTGAACGCTAGCCGGGCATTGTCTGGGTATTGCGCAATCTTGTGCATCAAAAGAAAAGTCGGCAGAGAAAAATTAGTCACTTTAATGACAGCGATTTTCCCCTTCATTTTCGAATCTTTTTTTGAATGGTAGAAGCGCAGTTTTCCGACAACACCATTTTGGCTAGTGATGCCAGAATACGGTACTGGCCCAAGATCTGGGATTGGCGCCCCGGTCACATCATTTTGAAGATGCCGCGTGGCCTGCACACAACGATTTATAGTAAACGGAAACCGCACTATCTGAAAACCAAGGCTCGTAATTTGATCCTTTATGTATTGAATGAACTGATTATGCTTATCCGTCGCCGTTAACCGCGGCCCAACTTCTTTTAAAGCTTCTTGCCACTTCGTCATGCTGTTAATATCAAGCGTCATTATCTATCACCTATTTTCCAAATTTAAACAACTTTATCCAACAACGAGGACATTCACGGCCGCCTATACATCACTGAGTGGGCGTGGTCGTATGGATCAGTTTCACGAAGAGCAGGAAGTTAATGATGCCCAACACCGTCAGCAAAGCAAACGCCCCGCGACTGCCTAAGGCTGCGTTTTGTCCGTGGGTCAACTGCGGTCGGTTCACCGACGACATCATCATCGCCAGCACTGTGGTCCCAATTGCGCCGAAGACTTGCTGGCCGGTGTTGTACAGCGCATTGGCATCGTTGCGCAGCGGCTTGGCAATTTTCTTCAAGCCATAAGCCACACTGTTGCCAAACGCCATGGAGCGGCCAATGGCGAAAATCAGATACAGCCAGGTCACCGCGGCCACGCTCAAACTGGTGCCCCACAGGGCAAAGCCGGCCAGCGCCACCGTGAACAGCGCATCGCCTAAATACAGCGGCAGCTTACCGCCGAAGCGGTCCAGCATCCAGCCGTATACCGGCTGGCCAAAGCCGTTGAACAGACTCCCCGGCAGCAGAATCAGTCCGCCAACGAACGCGGATGCACCGTCGACTTCCTGGACATAATTCGGCAGCAGAAAATTGATACCAACGTTGGCGAACTGCAAGAAGATATAGGGCAGAAAGCTGAACAGAAAGGCCTTATCCCGGAAAACCGCCAAGGAAAAGAGAATTCGGTGACTGCGCTTGGAAAACCAGCCAAAAGCGCCTAACGCCACTGCCGTCACCAGCAAATAGATCAAAAACTGCCGCCAGCCGCCGGCCTCGCCCAGGGCGTTCAAGCCCACGATCAGGCTGACCAGCGCCACTCCGAGCAAAGCAAACCGAGTCCAGTCAAACGTAAAATGCCGAGTCGGACTGTACTGTTCGATTACCCGGACGCCGATCACCAGCAAAATCAGGGTGATCGGCAGGGTCAGCCAGAAAATCATCCGCCAGCTGGCAAAGGCCGCCACCGCTCCACCAAAGGTTGGACCCAGCGCTGGAGCGACTAAGATGATCATGTTGGCCATGCCCATATAAGTACCCAGATGCTGCAACGGAACGACATCCAGAATGATATTCACCATCAACGGGGTACTTAGACCCACACAGCCGGCTTGGATCAGCCGGCCGACCAGCAAGACCCAATAGGTCGTCGCCGTGGCACAGAGCAGATCACCCACGATAAACAGCATTGCCGCCCAAATAAACAGTACCCGGTTGGTGAAGCGCCGCTTCAAATAGGCTGACGCCAGCATGACCAGCGCTGCTGTCAGCAGATACCCGGCGGTCACCCACTGAATCGTAGTCAGTGAGACATGGAATTCTCGCATCAGAGTGGGGAAAGTCACGTTCATCGACGTTTCGATCAATACCCCGATGAACGACAACAGGGCCACGACGACGATCACCACCATTGTCCGCCGCGTCATGTGCTTCTTTCTCGTATTCCCTGCTGCCTCTGCCATTATGCTATCCGCTCCTTTTTGTTTACCTTACACCGGCGAGCGTTTTCAAGTCTAACGACAAACAAAAAGCGCATCCTCAATGTGAGGATACGCTGCTATGTTCAATTACTCATCAGAATCGGAATCGTGATTATCGTCGGCCGGATGGTCAGCCTGATCCTGATCCTCCGTCGCCCGATTCAACAACTCATCCAGCGCCTGGGATTGGCCTGAGGACAAGTTGCCGCCGCTGGTTTCCGCGGTGCTTGGCGTCGTTTCATCGCCGGCCTCGCCAGTCGGGGCTGCCGGTCCCTGACCGTTATCGTCCGGACCAGCAGCATCGCCGCCGTCTTCCTCCGGGGCCACTTTCGCCAAACTGGATACACTGGCATCCTCGTCCAACCGGATCAGCCGTACACCCATGGCGGACCGGCCGGTCTGGGAGACATCGGTGGTCTTGAAGCGGATCAGCACGCCGGTATTGGTGATCAGCAGCATGTCTTCGCTGCCGTCCACCACGGTGAGCGCCGCCAGCGGACCGTTCTTCTTGGTCACGTTCACGGTCTTGATCCCTTTACCGCCGCGGCCCTTGATCGGATACTCGCTGGTCGCAGTCCGTTTGCCGTAGCCATTTTCTGAAATCACCAGCACTTCACAGTCCGGCTTCAAGATGTCGGAACCGATCACGTAGTCATCCGGGCGCAACCGGACACCGCGCACGCCGCTGGCCGCTCGGCCCATGTCCCGAACGGTTGTCTCGTTGAAGGAGACGGAGTAGCCGGTATGAGTCCCGATGATGATGTTCTGATGCCCATCCGTCAGCAGGACGTTGCTCAGCTCATCACCGTCCCGCAGGTTAATGGCCTTCAAGCCATTGCTGCGGATGTTGGCAAACTCGCGGACGCTGGTACGCTTGACCGTCCCGTCCCGAGTGATGAAGAAGAGATAGTGTTCAGCTGGATCATCAACGGCCACATTGATCACGGTTTGGATCTGCTCGCCGGAATCGATCCCCAGCAGGTTGATGATCGGAATACCCTTGGCTGTCCGGCTGTATTCCGGAATCTCGTAGCCCTTGGCCCGATAGACCTTGCCCTGATTGGTGAAGAAAAGCAGGACATCATGAGTCGAGGACGAAATGAGGTGTTCGATGAAGTCATCATCGTGCACGCCCATGCCTTGGATACCGCGGCCGCCGCGGTTTTGGACCTTGAATTCGGCCGCCGGCAGCCGTTTGATGTAGCCGTTGTGGGTGAGTGTCAAGACAACGTCTTCTTGTTCGATGAGGTCTTCATCTTCGATACTCAGCACTTCGCCGACCAGTAATTCCGTCCGGCGTTTGTCGCCATATTTCTTTTGGATATCCAAGAGTTCTTGGTAAATGATCTCGTGGATTCGTTCCGGCTTGGCGAGGATATCCTTGTAATCGGCAATTGCAGCTTGCAAGTCGTTGAACTCGCTGTCGATCTTATCCCGTTCCAGACCGGTCAGGCGGACCATCCGCATGTCCAGAATCGCCTGGGCCTGCTTGTCGTCCAAATCAAACTGGTCGATCAATTGCGCCTTAGCCACGTCGCCGTTGGGCGCGCTGCGCAGCAGCGAGACAATGGCGTCCACGTGATCCAGCGCCGTCCGCAAGCCGTCCAGAATATGGGCCCGGGCTTCGGCTTTGCGCAGGTCGAACTTGGTCCGGCGAGTGATGACGGATTCCTGGTGCTTCAGGTAGTACACTAGGATCTGCTTCAGCGTCAGGACCCGCGGCGCGCCGTCCACGATAGCAACCATGTTGAAGGAGAAGTTCGTCTGCAACGGGGTCAGCTTATACAAATTGTTCAGCACGACCGTCGCCGAGGTATCCCGGCGAATGTCGATGGTGATCCGCATGCCCTCCCGATCAGACTCGTCTTGCAGGGTGGTGATCCCGTCGATCCGGTGATCCCGGGCCAATTCCGCGATCCGTTCCACCAGCTTGGCCTTGTTGACCATGTAGGGGATTTCGTGAACAATGATCCGTTCCTTACCGCTCTTCTCCGTTTGCACTTCGACCTTGGCCCGCAAAATGATATTCCCGCGGCCGGTCTCATACGCCCGGCGAATGCCGGATTTGCCCATCACCACGCCGCCAGTCGGGAAGTCCGGCCCTGGCAAGGCCTCCATCAAGTCCGCCGTGGTCGCGTCCGGATTGCGCATCAGAATGTGCAGGGCCGAAATGACTTCGCTCAAATTGTGAGGCGGGATATTCGTCGTCATCCCAACGGCGATCCCGGTCGCCCCATTGATCAGCAGATTGGGGATCCGGGAGGGTAAAACAACCGGTTCCCGTTCCGTACCATCGTAGTTATCTTGGAAGTCGATGGTGTCCTTGTTGATATCCCGCAGCATTTCTGTGGCAATCTTGCTCATCCGGGCTTCGGTGTACCGCATCGCGGCGGCTCCGTCGCCATCGACGGAGCCGAAGTTCCCGTGACCATCAACTAGGGGATAGCGGTAACTGAAATCTTGGGCCATGCGCACCATGGACTCGTAAATCGCGGAGTCGCCGTGGGGATGAAATTTCCCCATGACGTCCCCGACGATCCGGGCCGATTTCTTATATGGCTTGTCCGGGGTCACGCCCAATTCGTTCATCCCATAAAGAATCCGCCGGTGGACCGGTTTCAGGCCGTCCCGGACATCCGGCAGCGCCCGCGCAACGATGACACTCATCGCATAGTCCAGGAAGGACTTGCGCATGGTCTCCGGCAGGTTGACCGTATGAATTCGCCGGTCTTGTGCATTATCCATGAATTTAGCTGTCTCCCTTCATTCCGTTACATATCAATGTCGGCGTATGTGGCGTTCTTTTCAATGAACTCCCGCCGCGGCTCAACTTTGTCCCCCATGAGCATGTCAAAGACGGCATCAGCCTCGATGGCATCGGCCACGTTGACCCGCTCCAAGCGCCGGTTCTCCGGGTTCATGGTCGTATCCCACAACTGCGAGGCGTCCATTTCCCCTAACCCTTTGTACCGCTGAATGACCGGTTTGGGACTGGGCTGCAGCGTCTGCATCACGTCTTGCAGCTCTTCGTCAGAATCGACGTACTTGACGAACTTGCCTTGGCGCACTTGGTACAGAGGCGGTTCGGCGATGTAGATGTAACCGGCATCGACTAACGGCCGCATGTAGCGGAAGAACAGCGTCAGCAGCAGTGCTCGAATATGAGCGCCATCGACATCGGCATCGGTCATGATGATCACTTTGTGGTAGCGGGCTTTAGCAATATCAAAGTCGCCGCCAAAACCGGTCCCCATCGCTGTGAACAGCGAGCGGATTTCATCATTGGCCAGAATCCGATCCATACTGGCTTTCTCCACGTTCAAAATCTTGCCCCGAATCGGCAAAATAGCTTGGGTCAAGCGCGACCGGCCGGACTTGGCCGAACCGCCGGCAGAATCCCCCTCGACGATGAAGAGTTCAGAGATCTCCGGATCCTTGCTGGTGTTATCCGCCAGCTTGCCGGGAAGATTGCTGATCTCCAGACCGGACTTCTTCCGGGTCATTTCCCGGGCGCGTTTGGCCGCCACCCGGGCCTTGGACGCGACCATGCCTTTATCGACAATAGCCCGCGCTTCGTTGGGGTTCTCCATCAAGAACTTGGTGAACATCTCGGAGAACGTCCGATCAGTCACCGTCCGGGCGTCAGAGTTGCCCAGCTTGGTCTTGGTCTGCCCTTCGAATTGGGGATCCGGGTGCTTAATGGACACAACCGCCGTCAAGCCTTCTCGGACATCGTCCCCGGAAAGCTTTTCGTCCGGGTCCTTAATAATATTCTGCTTGTGGGCGTAATCATTGATCACCCGGGTCAAGGCTGCCTTGAAGCCGGCCTCATGGGTCCCGCCTTCATAAGTATGGATGTTATTGGCGAAGGTCATCAGGATGGAATGGTAGCCGGAAATGTACTGCAGGGCCACTTCCACCGTGATGCCGTTTTGTTTGCCTTCCACGTAGATCGGTTCTTCAAACAGCACATCTTTGCCGTGGTCCAAATACTCGACGTAGCTCTTGATCCCGCCTTCGTAGTGGAAGACCAGCTTCTCATGGGTCTCCTGGCGCTTATCAGTGAAGGTCAGCTTCAAGCCTTTATTTAAGAAAGCCAGTTCGCGAATCCGCGTCGTCAGGATCTTATCGTCAAAAGTCGTAGTCTCGGTGAAAATTTCTGGATCCGGGACGAAGTGGACAATAGTGCCATGTTCATGTTCCGCCGCGGTGCCAATGACTTTCATCGGCGTGTGGACCTTGCCCCGCTGGAAGTCCATGTAATACTTTTTGCCTTCCCGGGCAACAGTAACATCCAGCGTCGTGGACAAGGCGTTGACGACGGAGGCGCCGACCCCGTGCAGGCCGCCGGATACCTTGTAACCGCCGCCGCCGAATTTACCGCCAGCGTGAAGGATCGAAAAGACGGTCTCCAGTGCTGGCTTGCCCGTCTTCTTCTGGATGTCCACCGGGATCCCCCGGCCGTCATCTTGGACCGTCACTGAGCCGTCAGCCTCCACAGTCACTTCGATCTTCGTCGCGAACCCGGCCAAGGCCTCATCGATGCCGTTATCGATAATTTCCCATACCAAATGGTGCAAGCCTTGGCTGCTGGTCGCGCCAATATACATCCCAGGCCGCTTACGCACAGCCTCCAGGCCTTCCAGCACTTGAATTTGACTGGCGTCATAACTCTTCGCCAGTTCTTCCATGTGCTCTTCGTGGGCCTCTTCTTTCGGGGTTAAATGATCTTCGTCTGCCATTAACTATAAGCCTCCTGCTTCAGAGAACGGCGCACCATGCGGGCGCAATTCATTGCTGATCTGCACCGGGCACTTGGCCCGGCTTGGTTACCGTCAACATCCCATCATCAATCGTCATGATTCGCGGATCATGGACAATATCCTGGGCCACCCCGCTCAGGTCGGTGGTGGTTAAAAAAGTTTGGACCTTGCTTTGGAACGTCGCCAGCAAGTGCGTCTGGCGGACCGTATCCAATTCGGACAGCACATCATCCAGGAGCAGGATCGGGTATTCCCCGGTCTGCTCTTTCATCAATTCGATTTCAGCTAATTTCACACTCAATGCCGCCGTCCGTTGCTGGCCCTGGGACCCAAACGCTGACACATCCTTGCCGTTGGTAATGAACGTGACATCATCCCGGTGCGGCCCGGCCAAGGTGACCGATTGATCGATCTCCCGCGGCCGCAATTTCTGATAAAGCGCTAAGAGTGCCTGATACAATTCCTGGACCGTTTTGGCCTGACTCAGCTCATTGGGCAGGACGTAATGAAACGCCAGCTCCTCCTTGCCCTGGGTGATTTCCTGATGCAAGTGGTTGGCGAACACGACCATTCGGCCGAGCAATTCCTGACGGGTATGGATGATTTCAGCACCAAAGCCGGCCAGCTGATCGGATAGCACATCCAGATACACCAGGTCCTTGGCATCGCGGTAGTGCAGTTGCCGCAAATACTTGTTGCGCTGGCGCAGAATTGCCCGATATTGGGTCAGGTTATAGAGATATTTCGGACTCATCTGGCCGAATTCCATATCCACAAACCGCCGCCGGGTGCTGGGTGCCCCCTTGACTAAGTCCAAGTCTTCCGGAGCGAACAGGACAACGTTAAGCTGGCCCAAATAGCTGGATAGCCGGGATTGCTCCAGATGATTCACGGTCGCCTTCTTGCCCTTTTTAGTCAAGGTCAGCGTGAGCGGCACAGTCCCGGTAGTTTTCACCACCCGGCCGGTCACCTGGGCACTGTCCGCCCCCCACTGGATCAGTTCATGATCGTTGTGCGTCCGGTGGCTGCGGGCCAAGGCCAGCACGTAGATGGCCTCCAGCAGATTGGTTTTGCCCTGGGCATTTTTTCCCAGCAAGATATTCAAACCGGGAGAAAATTGGACTTGCAGGGCCGCGTAATTGCGAAAGTGGGTGAGCGTCAGCTGATCAAGATACATGGGGGGCCGCCGCGACAGTGACCGTCCCGACTGCTGGTACGATGACCTGCGTCCCGGGGTACACCTTGCGGCCCCGCCGGTCTTCCTGGGCGCCGTCAATCACCACCGGATGCTCGCGCAAAAACCACTTTGCCTGCCCGCCGGTGCTGATGGCCCCGACTTCTTTAAGCAATTGCCCAACAGTAATAAATTCTTCGCTGGCTGCCAGCGTGACGACTTGATTGACCAACGACCGCCACCTCACTTTCTAACCGATATTCCTGAGAAAAGTTTACATTACTATTATACGTTTTTTAGGCAAGGAAAACAATTGAATTCGCTGTTTACGGGTAATTTCCGGCGTCTTTTTGCTTAATAGTGTGCCTTGTCAAAAATGAGTAAAATCGCTCAGAACGAAAATCTGGGCGAAATACACGGGGTCCCACCGATTTTCTCCGATCAGTGGACAAAAAAATCCCCACCAGGAAAACCTGATGGGGAAGGATTGGTCAAGGACCGATCAGAAGGTCCGAATCGGCGTG
This sequence comes from Schleiferilactobacillus harbinensis, assembly GCF_008694105.1. Lineage (NCBI taxonomy): Bacteria > Bacillati > Bacillota > Bacilli > Lactobacillales > Lactobacillaceae > Schleiferilactobacillus > Schleiferilactobacillus harbinensis. The sequence continues at coordinate 2,568,459 of NZ_CP041364.1, read as the reverse complement.
ATCAGCTGAATGAATTGGCTGGTATCTTCTGTGGGCTGGATCGTAAAGGGCCGCAGCGCGGATGTAAAGTCCATGGTGACGTCGCTTTGGCCGACAACCCGCAAGGCATCTTTCATATAGTCCGGGTTGAACGAAATATCCAGGGTGTCGCCCGTCAAGGCCTTGAACGCGATCTCTTCCTGAACCGTGCCGACGTCTGGCGATGTGCTGGACAGTACCGCTGTGTTCTTCTCCGGCGTCAAAACTAAGCGGACGACATTGTTCCTGCTCTCGTGGGATAACAGGGAAGCCCGCTCAATAGCGGCTTGGAAGGAAGCAGCGGCCACAGTCATCGCCGTGGTGTGCTCAGTGGGCAGCAGCCGCTGGGTATCCGGATAGTTGCCCTCCAGCAAGCGGGAGTAAAAGGCGGTGTTGCCTAAGAGGAAGAGGACTTGGTTTTCAGCGATGCGGACATCAATGGTGTCCACGCTGTCCGGAATCGTCCGGGCTAGTTCCACTAGGCTGCGGCCAGGAACATTGATGTCGTAATCGGCATCGCCGGCGCCTTCGAGGCGGACAATCCGCTGGGCTAACCGGTGGGTATCAGTAGCCACGGCGAGCATCGCGCCATCATGGATCACGATGTGCACCCCCGTAAGAATGGGCCGGCTGTCTTGGGTCGATACGGCGATAACGGTTTGCCCGATTACTTCGCGCAGCACATCAGCCGGTAATTGCAACGCATGATCATCCGCAATTTCCGGCAGCAGCGGATATTCATCGCTGTTGGACCCATTGATCGTAAATTCTGATTGGCCTGACGTGATCACTGCTTGGAGCGTGTCGGTAACGGCAATCGTCATGTCTTTTTCCGGCAGCCGCTTGACGATTTCCGTAAAGAACCGGGACGGCAGGACGATACTCCCTGGTTCAGCGACCTGGAGATCCGCAGCATCATTGCTCACGGGGATACTGGCCTCAATGGAAATATCCGCATCGCTGCCGGTGAATGTCAGCTTTTCCTGATCTAGAGTGAGCTTCAACCCAGTTAAGATCGGAATGGTCGTTTTAGTGGCAATGGCCCGTGAAACATCGTTGAGAGTCTTGATAAAAACATCACGATTAATTGTGAACTTCATCACGTCTACATCCTTCCTTTTTTCCTGCGCCAGCGGCGCTGCCCTTTATTATTATAAAAGATTTTATAGTAATAGTAATAGGGCCTGTGTATTCGGGGGATAACTATCCGCAGCCGTAGCCTAGCAACGCTTTAGCCTGTGGACAACCGGTGGATAACTTTTTGGAAAAGTCGCTTAGTTATCCCCATCCTGTTCCCGGATCATACTCTTCAATTCGTTGAGACTGTCCCGCAGAGCCGGGTCATCTTTTAATTCGCCGGCGATTTTATCGTAGCCGTGGATCACCGTCGTATGGTCCCGACCGCCAAATTCCTGACCGATTTTCGGCAGAGAATTATCCGTCAGTTCCCGAGCCAGGTACATGGCGATCTGCCGGGGATTGACGATCGCCTTGACCCGTTTTTTCCCTTGCAGTTCCTGGACAGTCACGTGATAGTAGCGGGCGACGATCCGCTGGATCCGACTAATGGGAATTTCTTCAGTGGCCGTGGCCTTTAAGCCCTTCAAGGCGTCGGCCGCCAAGCTGGTGGTGACCGGCGTCTTCTTCATCTGGGCAAAGGCTTGTACCCGGACCAGCGCACCTTCCAGTTCGCGGACGTTGGAATCGATCTGCGCTGCGATGTAGCCCAGTGTATCATCGGGGATATCCAACTGTTCGGCGTTGGCTTTGTTGCGCAGGATCGCCGTTCGCGTTTCCAGATCTGGCGGGGTAATGTCCACGGACAGGCCCCATTTGAAGCGGGATACCAGTCGTTCTTGCAGCTTCGGAATATCGTTGGGGAGGCGGTCGCTCGTCAGCACGATCTGCTTATGGTTATTGTACAGTTCGTTGAAAGTATGGAAGAACTCCTCCTGGGCCCCTTCTTTTTCCGCAAAGAATTGAATATCGTCCACCATGAGCAGGTCACAGGTCCGGTACTCCAAACGGAATTGCTCCATCCGGTGGGTCTGGATCGAGGTGATGTAGTCATTGACGAACGCCTCGCTGGTCACGTACTTCACCTTGGCGTGGGGATCGTTCTTTAATAGTTGGTGCCCGATCGCCTGCATCAGGTGGGTCTTGCCTAATCCGACGCCGCCGTAGAGGAAAAGCGGATTATAGGTTTGGCCCGGCTGTTCTGACACGACCAGCGCGGCTGCGTGGGCCATCTGATTGCCGGTGCCGATGACGAAGGTATCGAACGTATACTTATCATTCAGATGCGTTTCCCGCAGATAGTCGGGATTCTTCTCGTCCTTCTCCACCTCTTCAGTTTCCTCAGGACTGCCGAATTGCGCAGTTTCCGGATTATCGTCGGAGGATTGGGCCACTTGAATGATCGGCGTGAGTTCTTTCTGCGTATATTGATAAACCAGCTCGACGACCGGGACCATTAATTGCCGTTCCCAGTAATCCTTATGCAGCTGCGTGGGGACACTAATAATAAGTTGATTATTGCGGATCGCCACGGGCTTGGCAGTGGCGATCCAAGCCTTGTAGCTGAAATTAGAAAATTTTTCCTGAAAGTTCTGATCGATGTATTGCCAAAGATCGGCCAAATTATCGGCCATAGCGCCGCCCCCCTGAACCGTATTTCTTAAATGGGTCACGCTGAACATTTTAGCATTGCGGCCGAAAGTTTTCCACAGGGGGATAATTATTTCCCAAAGAACCGCACAGGGGTGTATAAACAGTTATCCACAGGCCGGGGAAACAAGGGAAAACCAGACCGCTGAATAAAGTTGTCCACAGACTGGAAGAGTTAAGAAAGCTTATCTAGAAACGGACTGGCGAGTTATACACAGATGGTTATCCAACCTTGTGGACAACTTTTAGACACGCTGTGGATTGTCATTTTTTGGTGGGTAACCGGGGGATAACTCGCGGGAATGGAAAATCACTTTTCCAGAGGTTATCCACAGGCTGTACTACAACAGTTTGCTTAGTTTCCTGAAAAAAGTTGACCGGTTTTTTCAATTCGTTATTGGCGGCTTCTCTAAAATATGCTATTATTTATCAGTAATACGCTTATCAGTGTATGATGAGCGTCACCTATGGACCGAGGGGGTGTCAATCGATGTCAACGAAACGTACTTATCAACCTAAGAAAATCCACCGTGCGCGTGTGCATGGTTTTATGAAGCGCATGAGCACCAAGAACGGCCGCAGAGTGTTAGCACGGCGCCGGGCCAAGGGCCGTCGCGTCCTGTCTGCGTAATTGCGGCAGTCAACGGACGGCGTTACCCAAGTCTCGTGCTTGACGTTTTGCGCCAGCCAAACGGCGAAAGGGCCCCAGGTGGTGCTCTTTCGCCGTTTTTTTATGAAGACAGAGGGCGCAGCCGGCCGGTCTTATGCCCTAGCTGCTGGTCGGCGGAGCCCGTTTAAGCGGAGGAGGCTGCCGTCCGGCTGGTCGACCGAAGACCGTTTAGGGAAGGCCCCCAGCCTTCCATCCACCACCGCAACACACCATTGAATAGGCGACCAGCAGACCACTCGGGCCTGCTGATCCAGGAAGGGAACACGTTTTGCGCAAATCATATCGAGTGAAATCGGAGAAAGATTTCCAGCAGGTGTTTGATGCCGGTCATTCGGTGGCCAACCGCCACTTTGTGATCTATCAGTTGGCCAAACCCGGGCAGAAACATTTTCGGGTTGGCATCAGTGTCGGTAAAAAAGTTGGTCATACCGCTGTCGACCGCAACCGGGTAAAGCGGTATATTCGGCAATCTTTATACGAACTGAAGAATGAATTACCTCAGGCCATGGATTTCCTGGTCATTGCCCGCAAAGGCGCCAAGGAATTAGATATGGCGGAAACGAAAAGCAATTTGGTCCATGTGTTAACGTTGGCCCGCCTGCTGGCCGACCCTGCGCAAAATCAGGATAATCAAAACCAAGAAGAACGAGGTTAGTCACGTGAACAAGCATACGAAACGGACGCTCAAACGCATTCTGTTATTCGCCGCGCTGGCCCTGCTGGTTGTTGTTCTGACCGGCTGCGGTACCAGTCCGGTCACCAAAAATTCAACTGGTTTTTGGGACCGCTATGTTATCTACTATTTCCAACAGTTCTTACTCTGGATGGTCAATAACTTCCATTTGAGTTATGCCTGGGCCATCATCGTATTTACCATTATTATTCGGATCGTTTTGTTACCGCTGATGCACTTCCAGACGAAGAGCACCAAGAAGCAGATGCAGCTGCAGCCGGAAGTCAAAGCCTTGCAGGCTAAATATCCGGGCAAGGATATGGATTCGCGGCAAAAGCTGAATGAAGAAACGCAAAAGCTGTACTCCGAGGCCGGGATCAACCCGATGCTTGGGTGTTTGCCGATGCTGGTGCAGCTGCCGGTCATGCTGATGCTGTATCAAGTGATTTTCCGGACCACCGCGCTGCGCCAAGGGACGTTCCTCTGGATGCAGCTTGGGGATCCTGATCCGTGGCATGTCCTGCCGATTTTGGCGGGTATCTTCACTTTCCTGTCCTCCTGGCTCGCCATGAAGGCGACGCCGCAACAGGGCGGCATGGGGGCCATCATGACGGTTTTCTCGTCGGTCATGATGCTGTGGTTCGCCTGGATCACCGCTTCCGCCGTTTCCATCTACTGGGTTGTTTCCAGTTTGTTCCAGATCGGCCAGACCCTTGTTCTCCAGAACCCGTGGCAAATGCAGCGGGAAATGGAGGAGAAAGAAAAGGCCAAGCGGGAAAAGGAGAAACAACTCCGCAAGGCGAAGCGCCGGGCGTTCAAGAAGCGGTAAGACCGCACTTGCCCGCCCAGGGTAAAGGAGGACCGAGAAGAATATGCCAACGTATGAAGGACGTAATTTACAAGAAGCCATTGACAATGGCTTAGCCGAGTTAGGCTTAGCCCGGGATGAAGTCACCGTCGACGTGATTGCCGAGGGGAAGCGGGGATTTCTGGGGTTTGGCCGTAAACCGGCCGTCGTCAATATTAATAAGATCGAAATTAACGTAGATTCATTCAATATCGCGGTACCCGCACCGCCGAAACACCATCATCACGATTTGCCCCATCCGCATTTACCGGGGCATAATCCGGAGAAGGTCACGGCGACTGCCGGTACGGCCACCATGGCCTTGGCGGATGACCCGCCGGATCCATCCCCGCGCCCAGCCGCGGGGATGACGAACGCTCGGGAGCAGCACATCGAAGCTGCTCTGGCGCAGGTGTCCGCCTACGTGGTGAACGTCACCACCGCCTTGGCCCTGCCGACCACCGTTAAGATTGAAAAAACCGGCCGGGACAAATGGACTTTCTTCCTAGCGACAGACCGGGAGGGGCTGTTGATCGGGAAGCATGGCCGAACAATCAATTCCTTGCAGTATCTGGCCCAGATCCTGTTTTCTCACCTGACGCACAGCCACGATACGGTGGAACTTAACGTCGGGAATTACCGGGAGCGGCGGGAACAGATTCTGGAGAAGCTGGCGGTGAAAACGGCTCGGGATGTGATCGCCAGCGGTCAGCCGATTTTCTTGGACCCGATGCCGTCGTTTGAGCGCAAGGTCCTGCACGCGACGTTGGCCGATAATTCGTATGTGATCACCCATTCCGAGGGCGATGAGCCCAAGCGGTATGTGGTGATTGAGCGAAAGAAAGGCAGCGTCATCTAGTTTTCGGAAAAGTGCTATTATATTTTTTCGGCGCCCTGAGTTGCGAGACTTGGGGCGCCGTGCTATTATTGTCCTAAATTAAATCGGTTGAAGTAGTCAAAGTGCTTTAGCCAATCACCGCCGGGGGTCTCTGGATCTGGGGGTGATTGGCAATAGCGCTTTTTTTATTGCCGAAGGGTTGGGCAAATTGGCCGTGCCAAGTGCTCCGCAAGCTGCGGCGGATGGGGCTGGAACGCCATGACGGCGTTTTGAGCCTGCTGCGCAGTCTCAAAATCGCCTAACAACATCGGCGGCAAAGCCGCCGTGTTGTTTCCATGGCTGAGCCCCATCCGCCTCCGCTTGCTACGCACTTGGCACTCCCTCTACAAAAATTAGAAGTGTCCGGCACTCCATAAAAATACCGATTGACAACACTCTGTACGAGAAAGGAAATAATCGATGGCAAATTCAATTACGGCATACGATACGATTGCAGCGATTTCGACGCCGCCTGGTGAGGGCGGGATTTCGATCGTGCGCTTGTCCGGCGATGGGGCGATCCAAGTGGCCCAGCGGGTATTTAAGGGGAAAGACTTGGCCAACGTGCCGACCCATACAATCAACTACGGCCACATCGTGGATCCGGCGACCCAGGACGTCGTTGATGAGGTGATGGTATCGGTGATGCGCGCGCCCAAGACGTATACCCGGGAAGATGTCATCGAGATCAACTGTCACGGCGGCATCGTGGACACCAACCGGATCCTGCAGCTGCTGCTGAGCCAGGGCGCGCGGATGGCGGAACCCGGGGAGTTCACGAAGCGGGCCTTTCTCAATGGCCGGATCGACTTGACCCAGGCGGAGTCAGTGATGGACTTGATTCGTGCTAAGACCGATAAGGCCATGCAGGTGGCGGTGGATCAGCTGGACGGTAATTTATCCCACTTAATCAAGAACCTGCGCCAGGATATCTTTTCTGTCTTAGGCCAAGAGGAAGTCAATATCGACTACCCCGAGTACGAAATGGACGAAGTGACCGGCAAGATGATGCTGGAAAAGGCTCAGGAAGTGCGGGATCATCTGGTGCAGCTGTTGAAGACCGCCAACCAGGGCAAGATTCTGCGGGAAGGCTTGGCGACGGCAATCATCGGCCGGCCCAACGTGGGCAAGTCCAGTCTGCTGAACTACCTGCTTCACGAGGATAAGGCGATCGTGACCGACGTGGCGGGGACGACGCGGGACACGTTGGAAGAATACGTCAATGTCCGGGGCGTGCCGCTGAAGCTGGTGGACACGGCCGGTATTCACCACACGACGGATAAGGTGGAAAAGATTGGTGTGGAGCGTTCTAAGAAGGCGCTGGGCCAAGCTGATTTGGTCTTGCTGGTGCTGGACGCCAGCGCGCCTTTGCAAAGCGACGACCGGGAACTGCTCAAGGCCACTCAGGATAAGAAACGAATCATTCTGTTGAACAAGACGGATCTGCCGGCGGCGCTGCATCCCGAGAACTTAGAAGCGCTGGTCACTGACGACAGTCGGATCATTCCGGTGTCGATTCTGAAAACAGCAGGTTTGGATGCGCTGGAAGCGGCCATTGCCAAGTTATTCTTCGGTGAAGGCATCGAGAATTCCCAGAGCAATGTGCTGGTCACCAATGCCCGCCAATATGGGCTGCTGGCCCAGGCCAAGGCGGCCTTGGACGAGGTGATCACCGCTTTGCAAAATGAGGTGCCTTTGGATCTCGTGCAAATCGACATGACCACCGCCTGGGAGAAAATGGGCGAAGTGGTCGGCGAAAATGCGCCGGATGAACTGATCACCCAATTGTTCAGTCAATTCTGTTTAGGCAAGTAGGAGGAAAAAAACGTGACTGTACCTGAATATACAGCGGATGACTACGACGTGATCGTCGTTGGCGCCGGCCATGCCGGCAGTGAAGCGGCCTTGGCTGCCGCCCGCATGGGTCAAAAAACCATGCTGATTACTTTGAACTTGGAAATGGTGGCCTTCATGCCCTGCAACCCCTCTGTGGGCGGTCCGGCGAAGGGCATCGTGGTCCGGGAAGTGGACGCGCTGGGCGGCCAAATGGGCAAGAATATTGACGCCACGTACATTCAGATGCGCATGCTGAATACCGGCAAGGGGCCGGCGGTACGCGCTTTGCGGGCTCAGGCAGACAAGAATGCCTATCACCGGGTAATGAAGGACACACTGGAGAATACGCCGAATTTGACGCTGCGCCAGGGCATGGCGACGGATTTGATCGTTGAAGATGGCGAATGCCGGGGCATTGTCACCAATACCGGCGCCCGCTACCGGGCCAAGTCGGTGGTCCTGACCGCCGGCACCAGTTCCCGAGGCAAAATCATCATCGGTGAGTTAATGTATTCCTCTGGTCCGAACAACTCGATTCCGTCCATTGAACTTTCTGAAAACCTGGAGAAACTGGGCTTTAAGCTGCGCCGATTCAAGACCGGTACGCCGCCTCGGGTCAACGGCAACACGATCGATTATGATCAGACCCAGGAAGAGCCGGGGGACAAGACCCCCAACACCTTTAGTTTCACGACGAAAGATGCGGACTACGTGACGGATCAAATGTCCTGCTGGATGACCTATACCAACGAGGAGACTCACAAGATCATTCGGGCCAATCTGAAGCGGGCGCCGATGTTTTCCGGCGTTATCAAGGGCGTGGGCCCGCGGTACTGCCCGTCCATCGAAGACAAGGTGGTCCGTTTTGCCGATAAGCCCCGCCACCAGATTTTCTTAGAGCCGGAAGGCCGAGACACCAGCGAGTATTATGTCGGGGACTTCTCCACGTCCATGCCGGAGGAAATCCAACAGAAGATGCTCCACACGGTGGCCGGCTTGCAGCACGCTAAGATGATGCGGCCGGGCTACGCGATTGAATACGACGTGATCGAGCCGTGGCAGCTGACCCATACCCTGGAGACGAAACACGTCAAAAATCTGTTCACCGCGGGTCAGATGAATGGCACGTCCGGTTACGAAGAAGCGGCGGGCCAGGGCATCATTGCCGGCATCAACGCGGCTTTGCGCGCTCAGGGCAAGCCCGGCTTCACCCTGGGGCGCGACCAAGCGTACATTGGCGTGATGATTGACGATTTGGTGACCAAAGGGACCAATGAACCGTATCGGCTGCTCACTAGCCGAGCCGAGTACCGCTTGGTACTGCGCCACGACAACGCTGATTTGCGGTTAACGGAGAAAGGGCATGCGCTTGGGCTGATCGATGATGATCGTTACGCGGCCTTTGAAGCTAAAAAGCAGGCTATTCAAGCTGAAATGGACCGGTTGCATAGTATCCGCATCAAGCCCGGTCAAGCCGTCGATGACTTCCTCGCCAGTAAGGGCGGCGCACCGTTGAAGGACGGCATTCTCGCCAGCGACTTCTTGAAGCGGCCTGAGGTCAGCTACGAAGACCTGGCCCAATTTATGCCAGACCATCCTGATGTGGATCGGCGGGTCATCGAACAGGTGACGATCCAGATCAAGTACGCCGGCTATATCGCCAAGGAGCAGCAGAAGATCGACCGGCTGCACCGGTTGGAAGCCAAGAAGATTCCGGCCCACATTGACTACAATGCGATCAACGGCATTGCCACCGAAGCGCGGCAGAAGCTGACCAAAATTCAGCCGGAGACCATCGCCCAAGCGGGCCGAATCTCCGGAGTGAACCCAGCGGATGTCGCGATTCTCAGTGTGTATATTGAACAGGGCAAGATTGCGAAGGTTGGATAAGCGAAGCGTTAGCCAGCAGCAGGGGATGATTTCTCCTGTTGTTTTTTTGTTCACAATTTCGTATATTGGTATAGATGGGGAGATGAGGCAGAATGAAAAGGAAAATTGGTTGGGTACTGGCGGCGGCCCTTTTGGTATTGTTAGCGGCGGGTGGTTGCGCGCCTAAAACACCCACGGCGAAGAATAAGCCGACACTGGTTAAAACGGAACAAAAAGCCGAGACAGTGCCAACGTATCGCGTGGTGGCGGACAATAATCTGGACAAGTTCAAGCAGGCCCATGGGCAGTATCGGACGATCAACTATGATCCGCAGGATGACCTGGTTTCCCTCCTGCCCGAATCGCTGGCTAAGCTGAAGAAATACCCGCAGACTACGACAGTACGCGCCTACGTCACTGATTGGCAGCAAGCCTCAGTACAAATGGGCAGTAAACCAATGACGGTGCTCACAGTGCAGGTCCAAAAAGTATTGACCGGCAAAAAGCAGTTGGCTAAGCAAGAAATTCGGTTAATTCTGCCCGGCGGGTTCCAGCCATATGGCCAGTATGATAAAGGCTCAATCTATCATGACAATACGATTCCTGATGATGAGCCGGTTTTGACGCAAAATAATCAGATTCCGATTCCCACCATCGGCAGCACGATTGTACTGCCGATGAGAAAGGCTGCCCAATACCCCGCTAAGGAATATCTAGCTTGGCTGAAAGCGGCGAAATTGACAACGGCCTACGTGCCTGCAGATGCACATTCAATGATTTGGCGCTGTAATCCGCAGACGAAGAAGCTAACCACGAACAACCCATTACGTGAAAAAGAACTCACAAAATGGGCTGGACAGGGTAATCAGACTTGGGCGACGCAATATAAGCGGCTGACGGCTGAATTAGAAAAACAATTATAATCACTAACGGCCTGGCATCATGATGGATGTCAGGTCGTTTTTGCCGCGTTAGATTGTAATGACTTGGTCCATACGGGCTTTAATTTCATGCCGCAAATTATGGGTGACCATGATCAGCGTCGTATTTGGCAGGTTCACCAGCAATTGCTCCACGGCGCTTGCGTTTTTCGGATCCAGCGCAGCAGTCCCTTCATCGCTGATAATGACTTTACTGTGGCGAATTAAACCGCGCGCCAAGGCGATCCGCTGCTTCTGACCGCCGGAAATATTGGTGCCGTTGTGATCGAGCACTGTGTCCACCCCGTTAGGCTGCTGAGTAACAAAATCGGTCAATTGGCATTCGGCGATGACCTTTTGCAGTTCCTTGTCGCTGACGGTGTTCCCTAAAGTAATGTTGAAGCGAATTGTATCATTGAAAATATAGGGTGCTTGATCAATATACGTGAGCTGATCGCGCAGGGTATCAGCATCCAAGTGCGTATAATCCTGGCCATCCCAGGTTAGCCGCCCCTGATAATCAGGCAGCGCGGCACTTAGTAATTTGAGAATCGTTGACTTGCCCTTGCCCGATGGCCCAACGATGGCGAGCTTTTGATTCACGGGCACGGTCAGGTTGAAGTCTTGCAGGATCGCTGGATTATTTCCCGGGTAATGATAGGTCACGTGATCTAATTGGATCGCATTGGTCAACGCTGCGACAGTCTGTTTCTTGGCTGGTGCTGGCACAACGGCGGCCGCGAATTTTTCTAAAATCGGTTTGACGGATTTAATTGTGGTTAGCGCAAAGCTCATGAGGGTCAGTCCGCTGAAGGTACTGCCAGCTAAATTGTGGATGGTGAGCACGGCTCCAATAGGAATTAGCCGATTATAGGCCAGCAAACCAGCTTGCACTAAGAGGGTGACTTGGGCCGCGAGGTTGACGACGTTAATGGCAAATTGGGTCAACATATCGAACTGGATGTACTGATAATTAGCCCGGCCGGCTTCGTCTGACGCATGCCAAATGCGCTGGACCAGCAGATTGCGGCGATTGGCCATAAATAGGGTGTTGAATCCTTCCAGTACATCCGTAATTTGGTTGGTCAGCCGCTCATTTTGCTGGCTCCATTTTGCCGCCGCGGCGCTTAATCTTTTTCGATAAATTAACGGGACCGTGAGCAACAGAATCGCTAATAACGCCGTGGAAATGATTAAGGTGGGATTATACGTAAACAGCACCAAAGCACTCGCTGCGATCTGCCAGCTGGCTTGCAACAGATACCCCATGTTGATCATCCCTTGATGGTCCAACGTGTTGATGTCGTTGGTCATCCACGACGTATAAACAGCGTCGGATCGCTGATGGTATTCCGGATACGACATTCGCGTGAAGTTATCGGCAATATCACTGCGAATGGCGTTATTCAGATGACGCTGCAGGTGATAACCGTAAACGATGGCGCCAGCCGAAAGGGCCGCTTCCACCAGGTTCGTACCAATGTAAATCGCGGCCGCACTGAGAAACCCGGCAATGTTGAACTTGGCCAAAGCTGTTAAGGCATTGCCTTCAAAGATCGAACTGCTAGTCAGCGCACAGACCCATAGGCCGTAAATACCGATCCAGACGACGAACCGCCCTTTTAATCGAACAAGATAATCTTTCAGCGTCATGTTATCGTCTCCTCATCTTTTTGCCCTAATTCTAGTGAGGAAATGGGGACCGTGTGCTACAATTCCAGTATATTGGAAAAGAAGGCGACGACTATGATGACGTATGGGGAAGCATTTCGCTATTTTCGCCACAGCAAAGGATTGACCCTCAAGCAAGTGGCTGATCAAATGAATTCTGTGTCTTTAATTGGTCAGTTTGAAACGAATCAATGTCACATTTCCATCGAACGGTTCGTCCATCTACTGGACCAAATTGGCGTGACCTATGATGAATTTCAACTTAAGCGTCAAGGGACGACGCGGTCGCCAATTCGGCAAAAGATCCATGAATACCGAAAAATGAGCAGTATTGAAACGGTCATTGCCGCCCATGGCCAGCATATCAGTGCGCAAGATCTATTTGCCCGGCTGGACAAGCTGGCAGCAGAAAACAGTCATCATTACAATTTACAGCTTGCGCAGCAAGTGCAGCTGGATTCGTTTTATCAGACTCAGCAGGACCGTGATTCCCAAAATTATCCCAAAGGTATTCAATATTATCTGACTCAGGTTGACGATTGGGGATTATATGAGCTGAATCTGTTCAAAGAGTGTATTCGGGCATTCCCCGTGGATGTCAGCTGGCGGCTTTTGCACAACGTTGGGAAGAAAGTCCAACTGATGGCCGATCTGCCAGGCTATGCCAGCGAAATCTGCAACGTCTACTTTTCAGCGATTACTGGCTTCATCGTCCGCCATGATTTGGCCAAAGCGTGGCAAACGTGGCGCTTGGCCAAATTGTTTTGCGAAACCGAAGACAACGCGGAGTCCGCGCTCCGTTTACCGGCGATGGCAGGGTGGATCGCGCTCCACGAGGGCCATGAGGACAAGGCTCGGGCACTTTTCAATGAGACGCTGCACTATTTTCAGCTGCTGCATTTCCAAAAAGCATATAATCATTGGCACGAAATTATTGAGGGGCAGATCACTGCCTATCACCAACAGATACCCCAGTATTTTGTGTTTGTAACACCCTATGAATGAAGAAAAGCCTGCCAAGAAAATAATTCCTGGCAGACTTTTTGATATGTTGTAATGGCAGGAAACGCCATTCACTGAGTTAGCTATTGGTATAGGATAAACGTTCAGCTAACTCAGCCAAGTGGTCTAGATTCTCACCGAACGCGTGCTTGGCAATGGGGGCCAGCAAGGTCAGCGGCAGGTGCGGCACCGCTGTTTCATCGAGATAAACCGTTTCGGTAATCGTTGTGCCTCCTGCTTCACCAGCCAGGTCGAAAATCAAATCGTAAGCGACCCGCCCCTCGGTGCTCCGATAAACGACCTGATTAGCGGTCTTCCCGACGGCGATGTGTTCGGTTTGATTCAAGGCGGCACCAGAGCGGTGGACGGTGAAGGCATTGGCTGCTTGGGTCACGGTTTGGACTTCAGGGACCCATTGCAGCAGGGTTTCTGGATTTTCTAGGATCGTTAAGACTTGTTCCTTGCTGGCCTTCGCCATAACGACGTTCGTGAATAGTTTTTTCATAATGATGAGCTCCTTTGATTTGATGAACTCAGCATACGAAAAAAGGATGCTAGACTAAAATCAGAATACTGATATTTATGTCCGGTTGGCGTTATACGCCTGCAACGCCGCCCCAGTCCGAGAATCGGCCTGGGCCATGGCTCCTTCAGGCGTGCCGGAATAAAGTACTTCCCCGCCATAAATCCCGGCATCGGGGCCCACGTCAATCAACCAATCCGCCTGGCAAATTACTTGCAGATTGTGCTCGACAATAATCAGCGAGTTGCCAGCGGCGACGAGGTCATCGAAGAGCGTCAGCAGCTTTTCAACATCCTGCATATGCAGGCCGGCTGTGGGTTCGTCCAGCAGATAAACCGTACCGGTCTTATTCAGCTGCACCGCCAAATTGAGCCGCTGTTTTTCGCCCCCGGACAGGGTCGTCAGGGGCTGGCCCAGTGTCAGATAATCTAGGCCGACGCGAGCCATATTTGCCAGCGGGGCATGAATCGCCGGGATATCGGCGAAGAAATCGATTGCCTGAGTAATCGGCATGGTCAGCACATCACTGATGGTTTTACCGTGATACAAATAGCTGAGGGCCTGATCATTGTAGCGTTTGCCATGACACTGTTCGCATACCTGAACCACAGGATCCATGAAGGCCATATTGGTGATGGTGACGCCTTTGCCCTTGCACAGCGGGCAGGCACCGCGGCCGTTGTAACTGAACCAGGTCGTGGAAACGTGGTTGGCGGCCCCGAAGACTTTGCGGATCGGGTCCAAAATATCCAGATACGTGGCCGGGGTGGAGCGGATGTTGGCCCCAATTTCACCCTGGGCCAGGTCAATGTAGCCGTCCTGCAAGTGCTGCCGCAGGGCCGCCATCAGCGAACTCTTCCCCGAGCCGGCCACGCCGGAAATGATGGTTTCGATGCCCAAAGGCACGTCCACGTCGACGCGTTTGAGGTTGTGCACGGTCACGTCCCGCAATGGGATCGTCTGCTTGGCCGTCCGGGGCGGGTGACGGAAGGCGAGCGGCTTTTGCAGTAAGCGGCCGGTGAGGGTATTACCAGCCAATAACTGAGGATAGGTCCCGGTGAAAGTCACCTGGCCGCCAAACGTCCCAGCGCCGGGACCGATTTCGACCACATAATCGGCCAGCGCGATGAGCTCGGGATTGTGTTCAACGATCAAAATCGTGTTGCCCTTTTCCTTCAGCCGGCGCAGGGCCTTTTTGATCAGCTCAATATCGTGGGGATGCAGGCCGACACTGGGCTCATCCAATATGTAGACCATATCCACCAGGGCGCTGGTGAGGAATTTGGCGATCTTGATCCGCTGGGTTTCGCCGCCGGACAAAGAGCTGGTGCCCCGGTCCAGGGTCAAATAACCCAGCCCGATATCGATCAAAGAGCCAATCTTGCCTTGCAGTTCCCGGACCACATCCTGGGCCAGCGGGACAGTGATGGCGGCCAAGAACTGTTGCACGTGCACCAGATCCATGGCCAGCACGTCCGCAATATTTGTGCCGTTGATCTTGTTAGTCAGGACCTCCGGCCGCAGCCGGGTGCCATGACACGTTGGGCAAGGGACGCGGGTAACGATTTTCGCCAAAGCCGCCTGATGGTGTTCCGCTTCTTTTTTACCGATGATCGACCGCTTGATCCGCGGTACGACGCCTTCATACAGCGCGGTACGGGGCCATTTGGCGGGCGCATGGGGAATAGTTTGCTGCGGGGCATAAAGGAGTGTGTCCATTTCCTCTTTGGTATAGTCCTTCAGCGGCTTGTCGTTATCAAAAAGACCGCTGTTCACATACCGCCGCCAGCGCCAGGTATCAGGACCGAAGCTGACGAAGGTGATCGCGCCCTGATTCAAGGATTTATTCGGGTCGATCAGCTGGTGGACGTCGATATCATCAACATAACCTAATCCCTGACAGGTTTGGCACATCCCTTGGGGCAAGTTGAACGAAAAGGTATCGGAATACCCGATAAACGGTTTGCCGATGCGTGAAAACAGCAAGCGCAGCAAGGAATAAATTCCTGTGTAGGTCGCCAGGGTGGAGCGGGCGTTTTTCCCCACCCGTTTTTGTTCGATCACGATGGCGACGGGCAAGTGGTCGATTTGGCCCACGTGGGGCTGGCCGTACTTTGGTAAATACTGCTGGGTGAAACTGGGAAAGGTCTCGTTCAGTTCTCGCCGAGATTCGGCCGCAATGGTGTCAAACACCAAAGATGACTTGCCGGAACCGGAGAGACCGGCGAAGACGGTGATGGCGTATTTGGGTATCTTCAGCGAAACGTGTTGCAAGTTGTTTTGGGTGGCATCGCGCACGGCGATATACCCCCGGTCAAAAAGTGCAGTGATGGCGCAGTCCCCCTTATTGTTCTGGAAAGTCGCTGAATACCTCTTCACCAAACAGTTCGTTGAACAATTCGGACCGGCGCTGGGCATCATTGGCGGCATCCGCCTGACCCAAGGCTTCCGCCACTTTAGCCAGCAAGTAATAGGCGTTAGCTAACATGTAGTGGGAATTATGGGCCGTGGTAAAGTGGATCCCTGCGGCTAATAACCGTGCGCTTTCGGTATATTGCTGATCGTGATAAAAGATCAACGCCGCCAAGTAGAAGATAATATTCAGGTTCTCATCGTAACGCGCTTTGGTGATCCCCTTCAAGGCCGCATCAATATCGGCTTGGATCGCCGGCGACACTTGCTGACTCTTCAGCATGGCAATATAGGCCGCGCTGATCTTCGCCAGTCGGGTCAGCACCGGCGGTACCTTGGTCCGCGTGGCGCTGGCCAGGGACAGCTGCAGATTTTGCTGGGCGTCATCCCAGTCTTTGGCACCCTGGAACTCCGCGACGGCCAGATAGTAATAGTACGCCTGCGTCTCTGCCCCGTCGGCGATGCTGTCGATGACGGCGTCCCGGTTCAGAAAAGTCAGGAGCTGCTGATATTCGTGGGCATCGCACAATTGGGCAACTTTTTGATTAAAATCAGTGCGCTGGCCAATGGCAAAGTTATTAGCCAGGGTGATTGCATCCAAACTCAAGCCCAGCCGCTGGCACAGGGCAATCAGCAGCGCAGCATTCGGCGTGTATTGATCGTGCTCAATGGCCGACAGCATAGCTTGGGAACAAATATCCTGAGCCGCTTGGGCCTGGGTGAGGCCGGCATCCTGCCGGGCTTGTTTCAGTACTGGGCCAATTGCCATGAATGAACAACTCTTTTCTCGGATAGTTAATACTTCTATCATACAACAAAGAAAAACGCCTGACCGGTCCAAAAACCAGGTCAGGCGTTTTCTCTCGTCCTTACCGACTGAACAATAAGCGGAAGTACCGGGTAATTCGGGTCTCGTCCCGGCGCAGGGTCCGCACGAGCCGGTTACCGTAAATGATCCAGCCGCCGTCTGTGAAATAGACTAGGGCCATGGCGATCAGGCTCATCATAATAATGGCAATCATGCCAAGAATCATGTCCGCCACCTTCTTCTTTTGCCGCGCAACATCTTTCAACACTTTAATTATGCCACGAATGTAAGCGATTGCTTATTTGGTGTCCTGGAAATTAACCGTTGTTTCTTTCTTTGAGGCCAACCGATTGGGTATAATGATCTGACGAGAGAAAGGTGACGAAAATGGCACACGAGATTGGTCCGCTGCTCAAAGAACTCCGCGAAGCCGAAGAGCTGACCCAAGCCCGACTTTATCAAAACGTCTTGAGCCGGCGGCAGGCGATCCGGCTGGAGGCTGGGGAAACCGACATCAAGGCTGAGCACCTGCTGACGGTGTTGGATCGGCTGGATATGGCGCTGCCGGAGTTTCAATACCGCTTGCAAAAGCGCCAGCCCCAAGTCGCGCCGCCCACACCCCAAACGGCCATGCTGGACACCGTAGCGGCAAAACTCAATACGTGGCTGGATGCTGATATGACTCCCGGCGAGGTGCGGGCAATGGAAAACTTTGCGCTTGGCCGCCCGTTTTTCACCGTGAACCAGATCAAGACGCTGATGACGATTGCGGCTAGACTGCCCTGGGACGCGTATGATCGATTGACCAAAAAACTGGCGGCGCAATTGGCGGACATGGCGGATATGCCTGGGGTACAGCGTCTGCGCTACACTCTTTATTTCAACAAAACCATGTTTTCCCTGTTGGGCGGTTTGCCGGATACCGCGTTGCGGCTGGTCCCACAGGCCCAAGCACTGGCCAGTGACCGAATGGATGATCAGATCATGCTGCAGTTTCTGCAGCGTATGGCCGAGACGCTGATGACCAAGGATCCGGCCGCTGTGTATACAGCCACGGAAGGACTGATCACCCATCTGCGCGGCCTGGGCTTGGCAATGATAGCGGATTCATTAATCGATAATCGGCGGCACATGCTTTCTTCGGTGAACCTGCATCTCCGCTGGACGCCAGCGGAGTTAGGGGCGGCCGCGCGGCTGTTTGCCATTGTTCCGTGGGAATTAAAAAAAGACCGGCAGAGTTATCTGGCGAAATTTCCGGGGCTGCTGGCCACTTTGGCCGCCGCTGGCCAACCGCTCAGTGCCTATCGCGATGTCTATTAATCCGCTATAATGGACGAATACGTTTTCAAATTGGGGAGAAAGTGGGAGAAAATTGTACTCGTTATTGTTAGCCATCATTTACATTGCCTTTATTAGCCTGGGCTTGCCTGATTCTTTGATTGGTGCTGGCTGGCCGGTCATGCACACCGCGCTGGGGGTGCCGATTGCAGCGGCGGGGCTGATCACCATGCTGATCGCTGGCGGGACCATTGTATCCAGCATCCTGTCAGACCGGCTGACCCACCGCTTTGGGGCGGGACTGGTCACCGCGGTGAGTGTTTTGACGACGGCGGTGGCCTTGCTGGGCTTTTCATTAGCCGGGCAATTTTGGCAGCTGTGTTTGTGGGCGATTCCTTACGGCATGGGCGCCGGGGCGGTGGATGCCGCGCTGAATAATTATGTTGCCCTGCACTATGCCGCCCGGCATATGAGCTGGCTCCATAGTTTCTGGGGCGTGGGGGCGGCTATTAGTCCGTACATCATGAGTTTTGCGTTGAGCAGTGGCCAAGGCTGGACCGGCGGGTATCGCATCGTCGGCTTATTGCAGGTGGGTCTCGCCGCGGTGCTGCTGGTGACCTTGCCGTTGTGGCGCCAGGGTAAAGAGCCCGCGTCCACTGCGGCGGCTGCGCCCGTTCAGCCCGCCACGGCGCCGCTGCACCTGGCCCAGATCATCCGCATTACCGGCGTGCCCTTTGTACTGACGGCTTTCTTCGTTTACAGCGCCGTGGAACAGACCGCGGGTATTTGGGCCAGCAGCTACTTAGTCCAAAGCCGCGGAGTGGCTGTGGATACCGCTGCCAGTTTTGCGTCCTTCTTCTATCTGGGCATCACCGGCGGCCGCTTTCTTTCCGGCTTCATCGCCGATCGGCTAGGGGACCGGCGGCTGATTCGCTGGGGCGCAATTCTAGCGCTGGCTGGCATCGCCCTGATCGTGCTCCCATTGCCAACACCCTTGGCCTTAGCCGGATTGATCATTGCCGGGTTAGGCTGTGCACCAATTTTTCCGGCCATTATTCACGCCACGCCGACGAATTTCGGGGCCAATCGGTCCCAGGCGATCATCGGGGTGCAAATGGCAGCGGCGTATCTCGGCACGGTCTTCATGCCGCCGCTGTTCGGCTGGCTCGCTGGCCGGGTGAGTATGGCGTTGTTCCCGCTGTATCTGCTTTTCTTCGCCATTGTGCTGTTGGCGGTGACGGAACGGCTGAATCAAGTGCTGGATCGGGAAAAAAGCCGCTTCGAATAAAGCGCTTGTTCCACGTGGAACACTGGTTTTACCGGTCCCTATCCTCTATACTTAGCCCTAAGGAGGGTAAGACGTCGCTGGGTCCGGGTTGCATAGCCGTTGTGGTGCTCTCTGAATTTTTTCAGAGGGCTTTTTTCATGGCGGTTAAAATCGCACCCTGGGCCGGCGGCGATACATTATGCAAAATTGGGAAGATGAGTTTGATCCAAAACTGGTCGCGCTGATGCACCAGGCGGATAAGAAGATTGCCCCGCGCTTGGCGGAGATCGACGATCAGATCGTGCAAAATCAGGCCAAGGTACTGCGGGCGTTTCAAAAACACCACGTGGCGGAAAGCCATTTATACGGCTCCACCGGGTACGGCCATAACGATGAAGGGCGGGACGTGCTGGAGGCCATTTACGCCGATGTGTTAGGCGGCGAAGATGCCTTGGTGCGGCCGCAGCTTGTTTCCGGCACCCATGCCATTGGGGTCGCGCTGCTCGGCTTGGTCCGGCCCGGCGATGAGATTTTGTACATCACCGGCGAACCTTACGATACGCTGCAAGAAGTTCTGGGCATGGCTGGCAACGGCATTGGCAGCCCGAAGGAATACGGCATCGGCGCAGATTATGTGCCGTTAAAGGCAGACAACAGCGTGGATGTACCAGCGGTGCAAAAACGCATCGGCGAACACACCAAAGTCGTCGCGATCCAGCGCTCGCGGGGTTACGCCACCCGGCCGTCCTTCACCGTGAGCCAGATCAAAGAAATGATCAAGGCCGTGCGCGCAGTGAAGCCGGATGTGTGGATCTTTGTCGATAACGCCTATGGCGAATTTTCTGAAACCGTCGAACCACTGGAAGTTGGCGCGGATATTATGGCCGGCTCGCTGTTTAAGAATGCTGGCGGCGGTATGGCCAAGACCGGTGGCTACATTGTCGGGAAGAAAGACTTGATCGAACGGGTCAGCTATCGGTTGACCGTGCCGGGGATCGGCGGCGACGAAGGGGCCACCGTGGGTCGGCTCGCGGATATGTTCCAGGGCTTCTTTATTGCCCCGCAAACCACTGGCAACGCCATTAAGGGCGCAATTTTCGAATCCGCTCTATTCGATAGTCTTGGCCTGGACGTTGACCCGAAGTGGGATGCACCGCGGACTGACTTGATTCAAACCGTCAACTTTGGCAACGCGGCCGACATGATCAAGTTCGCGGAAGCCGTTCAGGCCAGTTCGCCGGTGGATTCCTTTGTCACTCCGATCCCGGAGCACATGGCCGGGTATGAGGACGAAGTGATCATGGCCGGCGGGACGTTTGTCTCCGGGTCGACCATCGAATTCTCCGGGGATGGTCCGATTCGCCCGCCATATACCATTTACATGCAGGGCGGGTTAACCTATGCCCACGTCAAGGTGGCCACGATGCAGGCCGCCCAAAAAGTCTTTTTCGATAACAAGTAATCCGGGGAATCGGGCCCACCGTAACGGGCCCCTAATTGGGAGGTAAATAGTATGTTTCTGAAAATCGGCACCACGCCTCAGTTAGCCCAAGTCCTGCACAACTTGCCGCTGACTGATCTTGCTCAGACCGAACTCGCGGGGATCAACGCAGCGGTGATCGCAGATACCGACGCCGCCAATATTAACCAGCTGGCCGAAAGTCCCCTGCCTATTCCAGTCTTTATCCTCGGGCAACAGGCGCCGCCGAGCCTCCCTGGGGCACTCCTTTTGCCCGCCATCACGGACACGGCCATTGCCCAAATCAAAGCCGCTGCGCTGCAATACGAACAGCGGCAGATCCCGCCGTACGTGGCTGATTTGCTGGACTTTGCCCAGGCCGATCCGACGACCTTCGCCACGCCGGGCCACCACGCCGGCCATTACGATGAGCTGGCCCCTGCCGGCTGGCTGCTTAAGCAAGCCTATGGCCAGACCTTTTTCAGCAGTGATACCTCCGATGTGGTCACCGCACTGGGCGATATGCTTACCCACGGCGGCACACCGCTGACCGCGGAACAGGCCGCTGCCAAGCTGTGGCACGCGGATAAGACTTATTTCGTCACCAACGGTACCGCGGGCTCCAACAACATCGTCGCCAGCGCCATTCTCCAACCTGGCGATCTGGTGCTGTTCGATCGAAACAACCACAAGTCCGTGTACAACGGCGCGCTGGTCATGAACGGGGCCATTCCGGTCTATCTGGATACCCTGCGCAGCGATCTCGGGCTGATCGGGCCGATAGATCTGAAGGACGGTACGGAAGAAAAGCTGCGTAATTATCTGCGCACCTTTGCCCCGAAGCAGGCCGATCAGCCCCGCCCGTTCCGGTTAGCGGCCCTGGAGTTGGAGACCTTTGACGGCATCGTGCCGGACGTGAAGATGCTTCTGGATCGGTTTGGCAAACTGGTGGATTACATGCTGTTTGATGCTGCCTGGGGCGGGTATGAACCCTTCATTCCGGCCATGCGGCCAATGGATCCGCTCCAGCTGCCGCTGGGGCCGGACGATCCCGGGATCATCGTCACCCAATCCGTCCATAAGCAGCAGTCCGGCTTTGCCCAGACGTCCCAGATCCATAAGAAAGACAGCCACCTCAAGGGTCAGGCCCGCTACGTCAGCCATGCCCAGTTCAACCACGCCTATTTGAAGCACGTCACCACCAGTTATTCTTACCCCCTGTATGCGTCATTGGCGGCGAACGTTGCTTTGAATGAAGGCACGGTGGGGCAGAAGATCTGGCGGCAGGCGCTGGCCGATTCGCTGGCCTTCCGCCGGGCGCTGGACGATACCCAACTGTTCCGGGCATACAATAGCCCGGAATTGATTACCGCGGAAACCGATACGGCCTATACCGATCCCCAGGCCTGGGCGTTGGCGCCCCAGGCCAAGTGGC
Organism: Schleiferilactobacillus harbinensis; assembly: GCF_008694105.1. Lineage (NCBI taxonomy): Bacteria > Bacillati > Bacillota > Bacilli > Lactobacillales > Lactobacillaceae > Schleiferilactobacillus > Schleiferilactobacillus harbinensis. The sequence continues at coordinate 2,546,227 of NZ_CP041364.1, read as the reverse complement.
ACGGTATACCGGATTTATTGCCGGGACAGGCTTACTTGGATCCGGGCAAGGTCACCGTCGTTTTGCCCCATGACCGCCAATTGGGCGTTTCCGGCTGGGTCGTGGACCGGTATTTGCTGGACCACAATATTGTGCCGGAAAAGGCCGACTTCAACTCGCTGCTGTTCCTGGTAACACCGGGCTCGCGGATGACCGACTGGCGCCGGCTGCTGGATGTATTGAAGCAGTTCGAGACGGATTTCTTCAACGACAAAACGGTGGCGGAGACGCTGCCCAAGCTGGTGGCTGAAACCGGCGACCGTTATGCGCACATGACGCTGCGGGAATTATGCCAGCAGCTCTCGGATTTCTTCAAGGACGAGCAGCTGGTTACGCGCCAGCGCTGGTTGTTCCAGAACAGCAATAACCGGGACCAAGTCATGTCGGCGGCCCAGGCGGATACGATCTTTGCCACGGGCCGATACGAAACGGTACCGCTGACCCAGAGTGCGGGCCGGGTGGCGGTGGAAGGGGCGCTGCCGTACCCGCCGGGAATTTTCGTGGTGGTGCCGGGGGAGACTTGGACACTGCCGGCGATCGATTATTTTCGGTCGTTGTTTGCGGGGATCGCGCGGTTCCCGGGGTTCACGCCGGAGATTCAGGGCGTGTTCGCGGATGATGACGGGGATGCGATGGTGCATGTTGCGAAGTAAATAAAGCGGTCGTTGTACGCCGTGCCAAGTGCTCCGCAAGCTGCGGCAGATGGGGCTGGCGACGCGCAGCAAGTGCGAAGCCGAAGGCGTAGCTAGCCATGACGGCGCTTGGAGCCCGCTGCGCGGTCTCCAAGTCGCCTAACCACATCGGCGGCAAAGCCGCCGTGTGGTTTCCATGGCTGAGCCCCCTCAGCCTCCGCTTGCTACGCACTTGGCACTACATACGCCAGACTCGCCACACTAAAATTGAATTGATTTCCAGCACCACATTTTATATTTAATACGGAGGATCATTATTGTGCAGGAAGAAATCACCCCGAACCGGCGGTATATGAGCTGGCCTGTTTTGAGTCTGCTTGTTTTTATTACCGTTATTGGGTTCGAAAATATCTTTTATCCGTTCCAGAACCAAGGCTTATCGGTCGTTATTAACTGGGTCATTTTGCTGGTGATTTACATCGTGCCCTATGCGCTGATCTCGGCGCAGTTGGGGACGACGTTTACCCGCGCTGACGAGGGCGGCGGGTTGGCGACTTGGATGCGCCGGACGCTGGGCGACACTTGGGGGTACTGGACCAGCTGGATTTATTGGGCGCAGACGCTGCCTTACCTGGTGGATGTGTCTAACTCGGTCATTGTCGCGTTGTCCTGGCTGATTCTGGGCGATAACACGCTGGGGAAGCGGATGTCGAATTTGACGTTTGGCCTGCTGACTTTCGCCATTATTCTATTGTTTATTGTGTTAGAAAACCTCTTCTCCCGTTCCCTGGAAGTGATGTCCTTGATCGGCGGGGCGGCGATGTTTTTGATGGCGGTATTGTTCGTGGCGCTGACTGCGGCCGGTTTGGCCAAGGGCGTCCACTCCGCAACGACCTTCACTTGGGCGGCGTTCCGCCCGCATTTCTCCATGCATTACTTCGCCACCACGGGGCTGTTGATCTTCGCCACGTCTGGGGCGGAGTTGGGGGCGACGTATGTGGCCCAATTGCGCAACCCGAAGAAGGAGTTTCCCAAGGCCATGTGGGCACTGGCAATTATGACCGGCTTCCTGGTCATCTTCGGTTCCCTGGCCCTGGGGGTCTGGTTCAATGCCAACCATTTGCCGGATGACCTGAAGATGAATGGCGCCTACTACGCCTTCTCTATGCTGGGCAAGGCCTGGGGCTGGGGCAAGACACTGATGTACATGTTCGCCGGCACCCAGCTGCTGTTCATGCTCGCCCAGCTGGCGGTCTTGATCGATGCCTCCAGTCGGGTGCTGTCGGCGGATACGGCCATGCGCTTCATGCCGAAGTGGCTGCTGCAGAAAAATAAGCAGGGCCGGCCGGTACACAGCTACATTTTCACCGCCGCCCTCTGCCTGTTCCTGCTGCTGTTATCCGGCACCTTGCCGAACATCAACGCCATCTTCAACTGGCTGCTGAACTTGAACGGGATCGTCTCTCCGTACAAGACCGCCCTGGTCTTCGTCGCCTTCCTGGCACTGCGGGCCCAGGCGGATAAGTTCACCTCCGGCTACACGTTCATTAAGAGCAAAGCCGGGGCTTACCTGGTCGGCGGCTGGTGCTTCGTCTTCACGTTCATCTGTGCCACTCTGGGCTTCTTGCCCCAGGAAGTGGTCTTTGGGACGACTGGGTGGACGCACCAACTGGTCATGAATATCATTTCGGTTATCGTTCTGTTCGGTTTCGGCTTCATCATGCCGTTGCTGGCGCGCCGCGATATTGCGAAAGAAAATCTAGAGTAACCCAAAAAGCGGGTCGTCACCCCAGCGGATGACGGCCCACTTTTTGCATTCAGCGATACTTGTGTTCAGCGTTTTCCTGCCGTTTTTTAGCGATACTGGCCTTGGCATTGTCGTCGGCGATCTCGGTCCACCGATCGGGCCGATTCGCCCCAAGCAGGACTTTGAAGAAAGTTGCAATGGCGTGCCACATCAGAGTCACGTCCTTTCTCTCTCCTACCGCGCCGGATTCTCCTTGATACCGTTGGGATCAGTGAAATCAATGAAACCGACGTTGGTGTCAATGTCGCCGGAATCTCCAGACAGGCTCATCGTGTCATATTGCGGGTGGAAGCGCACGACCAAATGATCATCCATGCCTTCCATCCCGTAAGCTTTGACGTAGACCTTGCCCAGATTGGAATCGATCGTGGCGTCGTAGGTGTCCAGCGAAGCTTCGGGTCCGATGATGTTGATGGTGAATTGGGTCTGCATGTGGATCATGGCGTGTTGGGAATAGGGGCCGACCCCATCCTCAAACGTCAGCAGCAGCCGATCACCGTCTTTCCAGCGATCCTGAATTCGTTTTGTAACGGTTTCGTCGAATTTAATATCTTGAGTCATGATAGAACCTCCTTAATTCAACAGTGGTGCCCCTGCTAGGCACCACAGACAGTGTAAAACTGTAACCCTTTCAAGCGTCTACAGTATACGGCGAAGTGGCTGAAAAGGGGCAAACGACGCTCACTGAGAATGACTAAGCCGCCTGACTAGTCTGACTGAAAGTGAGTGTCGCGGTCTAGGCCAATGTATGATATAGTTGCATAGAAATATTTAACCGTATTTATATAGAAGAAAAATCACTTAGGCAGGAGACTCAGCGTATGCACCAGGGGATTGGTTGGTTGATTATCGGCGGCGGGATTTTATTAGCGGGTTGTACCCAACAGGCGCAATCGGCCAACACGACTATTGATGCGCCTAAGGTGGCGCTGGTGGCGCCGCAGAAGGACACCGATTTTGCGGCGGCCCGCCAAGCTCTGACGCAGTTTTTGACCAGACAAATGGTTCAACCGGATGGTATTTATACTAATTTTTTGGATAGCCAGAGCACCGGCGATACCGCAACGGGTCATGAATATTTAAGCGAATCCACCGGTCTGTGGCTCCAGCATCTGGTGCTGACGAAACAGCCGGCGGCGTTCAAGACCTTTTATCAACGCAGCAAGACGACGCTGTGGCAAGGGCAGCAGTTTACCTACCGCTATGATCCCGCCCGCAATTATCGTTATCCGGTGAACGCCGGGGTGGATGATTTGCGCATCGTGAATGCAGTGGGGCGGATCACCCGCCAGACCAAGCAATCCGCCTGGCAGCATACATATACGAAGCTGGCCCGGACAGTCTTGGCTAATACTGTGCCCCAGGGCCGGGTCGTGGACTACGTCGACGCCCAGACCCATGAACGGGCCCAGCAAACTACGCTGTGTTACGTGGATCTGGCCACGCTGCAGCCGCTGCTGCCAACGCGACAGTACGCCCAGGCCCTGGCTTTAGTCCAGACGGGCCGGTTGACCGGGCACTTGCCGCTGTATGCCACGCGCTATGATTTTCAGAAGCACGCCTATACTGGGACAGACAGCATTAATATTGTTGAATCACTGTTCACCGCGGTGCATTTGGCCGAAGTGGAGAAAGTGCCGGCGGCGACGGTGAATTGGGTGAAGGATCATGTGCAAAACAATACGCTGTATAACCGCTGGGGAGCCGATGGGACGCCCCAGACCACCGACCGGTCCGCGGCCGGTTACGCGCTGGCGGCCCAACTCGGCTTGTTTACCGGCGACCGGGCTTTGGCTAAATTGGCCCTGCAGCGGGCGCTGGCCTTTCAAATCACCGGGGCCCTGGGCGATCTGCCCAGCCAGCAAGTTTATTCCTTCGATAATCTCACCACCCTAGTGACCCTAGATATGTACTTAAACGGAGAATCATGACCCAATTCAAAAATAAAATTAAACAATTCGGCCGTATGGTTCAGCAATGGTGCTCACCGGCTCTTTTTGCCGTGTTGGCGGCCGCCGTCATCGTCGGGCTCTTATTATTTGTCCCGCCGCTGAACGGGTACGCGGACAATGGCGATTTTTACCGGATCATGGATGCCGTCGGGCTGTACCATCGGCTGGGCCAGCCATACCACATGGTGGCCTACATTAATCCGACTTATGGCATTCGCCAATACTTTAACGAAAATACCGCCGCGCTGTTTTCTTCCCAACCGCTGTTCATTCGTCCGGCAATTTGGTTGAATCAGCTGGTTTTCAACCGCTTGGTGTTTGATATTCGCTTCCAAGGGATCATTTATTATGCTCTTTTTTTGGGCGCTTTGTATCTTGTGGTGCGGGCGGTGACCCGGGGCCGCGGTCTGCGTCAGTACGTGTTAGCCGCCGTCTGTGTCTTTGTTTTCGCCGACAGCAGTTATACCCTCTACTTCAATTCTCTGTTTGGCGAAGCAGCCATGGCAGTCACCGGCATGGCCGCCGTGGCGGCGTTATTATTGCTGGCTCGCCGGGAAACTCGCCCAGCGTGGCGGCGCTGGCTGCTGCTGGCCATTTTTCTGCTCAGCGCCGGCCTGTTGATCACGGTGAAACAGCAAAATGCCCCGCTGGCTTTGAGTTATATGGTCATGGCGCTGGGCCTGCTGCCGCTGCTGCCGCGCCGCAAAAAACTGTTAGCTGCCGGAGTGCTGGCCGCGCTGCTGATTACTGGCGGGATGACTTACAAATTGATCACGCCGGAGTTTCAAAACATCAATCGATATCAGACAATGACCCGGGGTGTGTTGTTAATGGATAAAAATCCGGGTAAAACGCTGAAAGAGGGAAAGATCAATCCCCAGTTTGCGCTGCTGCGCCAGTCTGTTTATTACCAGAGTTATCAGCCGGTGAACACTCGGGGGACCGTGGTCCAACGGGATTTTGTCCAGCGGTTTGATTTCGTCTGGGTGCTGCGCTTCTATCTCACCCATCTGCCCGCGTTTGGCCGGATCCTGGATTTGGCAGCCAAGGATGGGCAGCTGACCCAGGTCAAAGCAGTGAGCAATTACTCAGCCACCAGCGGCCGGACCAAGCAGGCGCAAGCCCATTATTTCACGGGATTCAGCAGCTTTATGGGTACGTTCTTTCCAGCAAAGTTTGCTTTCTATTGCTTATTTGTGGCGGTTATGATGGGATTATACGCCGGCGGGGCATATTTGGGCTTTCGCCGCCACCAGGCCTGGCCGATTATGAAATTGGCGGTTGTGACGGGGCTGGGGTCGATCATTATCGGGGTGATGGTGATCTCGGTGGTGGGCGATGGCGACGCGGATCTGGCGAAACATTTGTTTATGGTCGCGCAGAGTACCGATTGGCTGCTGATCCTGCTGCTCAGTGACGTAACGAATCAAACCCTGTTCCGGGAACCGGAGGCGGCGGTATGAACCGGTGGCTGATCGTAATTTTTGCCAGTTTGGCGGGGCTGATCGGTTTCGCCAACCCGGTCCAGGCAGCGGCCCCGGAGCGGGTCCTGCTGGTTTACGATAGTGAAAATATCCAAGCGGATGGGCAGTACCAAATCGACAGTTTGAGCCGCATACTAGCCAGTCTGCATATTGCTGTTCAACGGGAGAATATGAGCGCCTATCGATCGGGCACACTGACCGATCAGCGGTTCAGCGGCGTGATCACCATGGTGAATTGGCACCAAAGCCGCTTGACCAATGCCCAATTTCTTCGGGACCGGACGGCTTTTACCGGTAAAAAACTGCACATTGGCCAAAATCTGACGGCAGCGGAACAGGCGGCTTTGGGGGGCGGGACAAATACTGACCCACCAACAATACACCTTACAGGATACGGCCAGCGGGGCACGCCAGTTACTGCCGTTCATGAGTGATCAATGGTCTTTATTTCCGGCAACAGGAGAGCGGATCGGCACGCTTCATCAGCAAGGCACCGACCAGCAGTATGCTTTCGGGACGATTCACGGCAATCAGGCCTATTTGCCGACCTACAGTGCCAGCGGGCTGACCAATGTGCTGAGTACGCGGTTGCTGGCGCAGTTCTTTGCCGGCCGCGCAGCCGAGCAGAATCCAGTACTGGTCCTGACGGGGGTGACCCCTGTCAGCAATCTCCTCTTACTGCGCCGGACCACTGCGTTTCTGCGTCAGCAGGGGATTCCCTTTACAGTCAGTGCCACGATGACGGCATTGAATCCAGAGTTGCCGGAACATAGTGCCTACCTGCGGGCACTGGCTCAGGTGCAGCTGGACGGCGGGGTGATTTTCTGGCAGGTACCAGAGGTGTACGATCCTACGGCCCAGACCGCCGCCATCCTGCGCCAGCAGTTCAATGCTCAGCTGGGCGAGGCAATTAAAGAAATGGTTTATCCGGTGGGTATCAGTGCACCGGGGTACTGGCAATTTGACCGGACCTTCCGCCAGTCCTTGACTCCGGCAGACCAGACCGTGCTGCTGCCGGATCCGCGGAATTATGACTTGCGCCGGTACGCGCCGACCACGACGGCTGCGCCGCTGCCGCAGGCTTTCGCCGCGCTGGCCTGGGCGGAGGAAAACACGATGACCGGGGTCGAGGCGCTGCGGTTTGCGGCCCCCACGGCCCTGACCATTGCCCTGCCAACAACGACTAAGAATTTCCAGGCCCTGCGCCGGCAGGTCCGGCGCTGGCCCCAGCAGACCTGGCGGGCGCTGGGGGAAGACCCGGTGGCCCGGCAGCTGCAGGGTGCTCGCCATACGGTGGTAATCGCCGCCGGCCAGTACACCGTGGACGGTCAAGAGGCGGTGCTCGGTCAGCGGGCCGTACCCCACGCCCAGGCGAAACGGGCAGCCACGGCTGCGTCCCAGGTCAATGCGTTTACCCGCTGGCAGGGCACGGTCTTATTGATTTTTATTATTATCGCGTTGGCGATCCTAACGGCCTTTCTGCTCTACGGTCGGCGGATTTACCGCAATCAATTTCGGCGAAAGGGGCCTAAACCATGAGTGTGCTAGATTGGTGTTTGCTGGTGGCGATCACGACAATTTGGCTGATCCTGGTGGTCAATGTCGTGCTGGTCATTGCCGGCTACTTAGAATATCTGCAGCAAGTGAAGCGGCCGGTACCGGCGCTGCCCCAGGTACCGCCGTTTGTCTCCGTCATGGTACCGGCCCATAACGAGGGCATTGTGATTGTGAAAACCGTGGAGGCTCTGCTGCGTTTCGACTACCCCCAGGACCGCTATGAGATCATCGTCATCAACGACAACTCCGATGATGATTCCGCGGTGCTGCTGGCCGCACTGCAGCGACAGCACCCGGATCGCCAGCTGACCATCGTGAACACCGATGCGGCCAATGGCGGCCGGGGTAAGAGCAATGCCCTGAATATTGGGCTGGCCGCGGCCCAGGGCGAAGTCTTGGCGATCTATGATGCGGACAATACACCGGAAGCCGGTGCGCTGCGGATTCTGGTCAGCGAACTCATGGCCGATGACAGTCTGGGCGCGGTGATCGGTAAATTCCGCACGCGCAATCGTCATGCGACCCTGTTGACCCGGTTCATCAATATTGAGACCCTCTCGTTTCAATGGATGGCCCAGGCTGGCCGCCAGCATTTGTTCGGATTGTGTACTATTCCGGGAACCAATTACGTCATTCGGCGGGAATTGATCGATGCCATCGGCGGCTGGGACGTGCAGGCCCTGGCGGAGGATACCGAAATCAGCTTCCATGTGTATCTGCACCATTTGCGGATTTTATTTCAACCCAAGGCCGTTACCTGGGAACAGGAACCCCAGACGCTGCCGGTGTGGTTTCACCAGCGGACCCGCTGGGTGAAGGGCAATATCTATGTTATTTTGAAAAATCTGCCGCTGCTGGCCAAACCCAGTGCCCGGATCATTCATTTTGACCTGCTGTATTATCTGGCCATTTATTTTCTGCTGATGGCGTCGCTGGTGTTGTCCGATGTCGTCTTCGTGTTTTCCGTCGCTGGGGTGGTGCACTCGCATCTTCAGGGATTTTCCAACACCTTGTGGCTGCTGGCCATCATTTTGTTTGTGGTGAGTACGTACACGACGATCACGACGGAAAAAGGCGAACGCAATTTCAATAATGTTTGGATCATTATCTTAATGTATGTCACGTACAGCCAGTTGTGGCTGGCCGTGGCCGTTTACGGGATGGGAGAATATATTCGTGAACAAGTATTTCACAAACAGGCGCGCTGGTATAAAACGAAGCGCTTTGAGTAAAGGAATTACCGCCTGGGTACTGGGGTGGCTGTTGGTGTTAGCCTTTGGGATCACGGCGGTGCACGCGGCTGATCTCACCTATACCCAGCCCCTGCAAAACGTGACCCAGTCCTTGACGGGGCAGGGAATCACCAGCGATACGTATTTTGTGAAAGAAGACTACTGGGATGTGCAGCAGGCTAAGCTGATTTTTCATTATCAGGTGAGTCAGTTGGCGGACCAGCGGACATCAGACATCACGGTGGTGCTAAATGGCGTCAAGTTTGCTTCTTTTCGGCCGAAAAATGCGGCGGGGCTGCAGACGGAAACGATCCAGATTCCGTTGCGGCTGCTGGCCGGGAGCAATCACCTGCAGTTTATGGGCCAGGTCCTGACGACCGCTGCCGGTACCGCTCAGCGGGTGCAGACGCCTGCCAATTGGCTGACAGTTTACCCGGAATCCAACGTGAATTTTGTTTATGCGCTGAAGCCGCCGGAACCGGCGATCCGTTCGTTTTACGCCCATTTCAGCGGGATGGACACAATCAGTAACGGCCTCAGCGGTATTGCGGTGCCCCAGGGTCCGCGCAATGCAGAACTCACGGCGGCGACTTACGCCCTGGCGGGGTATTCCCGGGTGATGACCAATGAACAGGATCAGGTACCGATTGCCCCCCTTGGTACCGCGGATTTGACGAAGCGGGTCTATCAGATCGTGATTGCCCGGGCAGATCGGCTGCCGGCCAGTTTGCGCGGCAGTATCAGTCAGACTGAGTTAGCCAAGGGCGCAGTGATCCGGACGGTTTACCGGGGCGGCACGTATTATTTGGTGCTTACCGCCCGCACCGATGCGCTGCTGATCAAGGCGGCCCGCTTTGCGGCCAACCAGGAATTGATGACCCAGACCCGGGCCGCGGAAAAAACGATCACTGCTGCAACGCCCACTTACAGCAGTTCGCTGCAGGATAACAACGGCCATTACCAGTTGACTGCGGCGGGTACCCAGCTGACCGGCGCCGGTCGGCAAAGTGCCGCCTATTTTGTGCGCCTGCCCATGGATCAAACCAACGCCGCGGGCAGCCAAGTCCGGCTGACGTTCCGCTACGCCCAGAACTTGGACTTTGCCCGCTCGCTGGTGACGGTCTACATCAACGACACGCCCATCGGCAGCCAGCATTTGCGGCGGACGGCGGCCAACCAAGCGACGCTGGCCCTGAATATCCCCGCCAAGCTGGCCGTGGGCGACGCGATCACGGTGCGGGTCGCCTTTGATCTGGCCCTGGCCGGCAGCGGCAGCCAAGACAATGACCAAACCCCCTGGGCCTACGTCGCCCCCCAGTCTGAGTTATTTGTCCGGACCAAACCGGTGACGGATCAGTTGTTTTCTAACTATCCGAGTCTGTTTCTGAAAAACAACCGGTTCAATCAGATTGCCATCGTCCGGCCCCGGACCATGACCCCCAGTGACTTTGCTACTTTGACCAATATTGTGAATTTGCTGGGTAATTTCGCCAAGAGCAACACTGGTGAAGTGGTCTATTATACAGGTCAGCCGGCCGCCGCAGTTTTGGCAAACCACAACGTCATCGCCTTCGGGACAACCCGGGCTAATTCCTATATCCATGCCTTGCAGCCCCATCTGTATTTTCAGTTCAACAAGACAGAAACCGGCTTTGTCTCCAATGAAAAGCTGAGTATCGAAGCGGCGTACGGGCGTACTCTGGGGGCTGCCCAATTGCTGCGTTCGCCGGTGAATAAAAATCATGTGGTGCTGGTGGTCACCGGCGGAACGCCCCAAGCGGCGTATCTTGGTTCGACGCAAATCAATTTTCAGAAGAATATTAGCCAACATGCCGGTGATTTGATCGCGGTGGACAGCGATAACCAGCTCTGTAATTACCGGTTCAAAAAGACAGCCAGTCCAACAGCCCCCAAGTCCCCAGTGAAACGGCTGCTCAAGCGGTCCAGTCTGGTGATTTTCTTGACTGTGGCGGCGGTGATCTTCATCGTTTTGGCAGTGCTGGTTGTCCTGCTGCTGCGCAAATACGGCCGTCAATCAGGGAAAGGGCGTGAAGAATAGTCATGAAACCGCAACGGCTGAATTTAAAAACAGACTTGTACTTGCTGGGCTTTTTGGCGCTGTTCGCAGTGACGGCACTCTTCATGGGGCTCACCTCGACCCACATTTTGCTCAACACTATCTATCTGGGGATTGCCCTGCTGCTGGTGGCGTTGACCTATTTTCTTGGCTTGATGTTTGGGCTGGTGGCGAATATGGTCTTTATTTTTGGGCAAGGTACGATTATGGTATACCAAAACGTGTTGGCGGATCAGACCGTTTCTCTGGTGATGATTTTTTGGCTGCTGATGCCCTTGGCCTTGTCGGTGGTTTTCCACGGCGTGGCCCAGACGACACTGCAGCTGCAGACAGAAATCACCCACTTGGCTGAAAGCCAGGATCAGTACAGTGCCTTCGACGAAGCCACCCATTTGCGAACCACGGTAGCCTATTACGAAGACGCGGGCGTGTTCTTGGAAACAAGCCGGCGCTTTTCGATTCCCGTCAGTACCATTGCCATTCGGCTGCGGTATTTGGGGGAGCTGCGTCAATTATTGTCGCGAGCGCAATTTGCGGCGCTGATTCGCACGGCGTCCCGGACGCTGGACCATGCGACGCGGGACAACGACGTGGTGTATTACGTGAATCAGACCACGCCGACTTGGGCGGTGCTGCTCTATACCGATAAGGCAGGGGCGCAGATTGCTGCTAACCGGATACGCACGTCTTTTGCCGCTCAGCTCGCGCAGCAGCCGGACATGCCGGACGTGGATGTCAGTTTGATCATCGGGATTGCCAGCAGTGCCCCAGCGGCGGTAAAAACCCCGGCGGAGCTGATGCACGCCGCACTCAAAGAAACCGAATATGACGTTTGATGCATTGCACTTTTCCCACAATTTGCTACGATATTAACAAAACAGATGAGCGGCTTTAGAATCAGGGTGAAAAGAGGTAAGACTGATGATACAGGGGGCTTGGATCTTATCGATTGTTTTTCTTGGTCTGGCTGGTATCGGCCTGATCGTGCTTGTACATAATCGACGGCAGCCGGTACCGACCAAGCAGCCATGTACCAATCAGTGGCGCTATTTTGTTCAGCCGCAGGTGAATGATGCCAGCCGGGTCGTCGGCTATGAGTGTTTGCTGCGCAAAAAGCAGGCTGACGGCACCTGGTCGGTACCCCAGGAGGACAACAACTTGACGTTGGGGCAGATTCGGCAGCTGCTGGTGCCCACGTTTAGTCAATTACCGGAAACGCCCATTTCGCTGGCAGTGAATCTGACTTATGCGCAAATCGTTGGACACGAGTTTGCCAATTTTGTGCATTGGATGATGCATCAGATCGCACCGCTGTATTTGACGGTGGAATACCGGTCTGACCAAGTCCCCGGCAGGCTCCAGCAATATCATTTCCTGCAAAACATTCGCGCGGCTCAGGATTTCGGGGCTAAGTTTGCCGTGGATAATGTGGGTTCCGATTTGCAGGCCCTGAAGCAAATCGAATGGCTCCTGCCGGTGGTCGATGTGTTGAAATGTTCCATGGCGGCTTTTCGCAAGGATGATCCGTCGATTTGGCTGCACCTCAATCTGGGGTTTTGGAATCAGCTGGCTAAGGAACGGCAAATTAATTTGGTGTTAACCGGCGTGGAAACTGAGGAAGATGCAGCGTTAGCCCGGCAGCTCAAAATCCAATTCCGCCAGGGCAATCTGGTGGGTGAACCCGTGGAAATGCCAGCGGTGATCCCGCCAACGACCCAGACGGCCTTGCAGCGGCCGCGGGATAATCGGCATGTGGAACACATTGAATGACAAAACTCTGATGGCTCGGTTCTGAGTCCTCATTTTTTATCTTTTAAAATTAAAAGCTTGCCAACCCGGATGAGGGTGTGCTATCTTTAGGTCATCAAATATTAACGAGGTGAAACACATGTCCATTTCTGTACGTATTGCGCTGCTTGCATAACCAGTTTGACTGGTTATTGCGATTGACTGACCGTATGTCTGTATGGCATACATCAGCTCATTTGCGTACGTACAGGATATTGCGACGTGTGTTTTTTTGGTGCCAGCCAAGGGCGGAGTCTTTTGGCGCGCATCGTTAAATAAACACTGCTTTCATGCAACCTCTCCTGGCGCCGTAAATGGGCATCAGGGGAGGTTTTTTTACGTGTTACATTACTTAACCGACGACCGCAAGCACTTGGTGTATAACATCGTGCTGACCCTCGTCAACGCCTTCACCATGACCTTCTACGCTTACGTGCTGCAATGGGTCATGTATATTGCCACTGGCAAGGTGAAGATGAGCTTTTTCAATGCAATTTTGCTGCTGCTGGGCTATGTCGTTGTGTCTAACGTCATTGATTCCCTGTGGCAGTACGATAGCTTGGCTTGGCCGACGCGGATTTCACAACGGATCCGCAATGACGTCTTTGCCACGATCGATGATTTTGATCCGTCCACCTTCAACCGCACCACGACCGGGAGCTACGTGGCGAAGCTGACCAAACAGGTGGATCTGGTCCAACAAAGTTATTTTCAGATTATTTTGTTTCTGGCCTATAACGCGGCCCAGTTGGTCATTGCGACGATCGGCACGCTGCTGATCAATCCACTGATCACGGGCTTGATCGTACTGCTGAGTATTCCGTCGGTGATCCTGCCGTTTTTGACCAAGAAGTATTTGGAAAATGCCAAGGAAGGTGTCGTGGACCAGCTGGACCGTTACACCAGCCACATCACTGATTTTCTGCAAGGGTTCACGACAGTGCAATACGCGCTGTCCCAGCCGATTTTCTTCCGCCGCCACCAGGCGGCGAACCAGGAATTGACGGATGCCAGTACCCGGGATGTGAAAGTGCAGAAAATTATTGGCGGAGTCTCCAATGCCTTCTCCGATGTGCTGTACTTCGGCACATGGCTGCTGGGCGCGTGGTTCGTGCAGCAAGGGCAGATGGACCTGGGCCAGCTCGTGGCCTTCTCGCAATTGTCCGCGATGCTGAACTGGCCCATGGCCAGCATGATCCGCTACCTGACGGAACTCTATGGTGGGCGCAAAGCGGCCAGCGAGTTGCAGACGGTTCTGCAGCAGGGTCAGCAGGCCGAGGCTAAGATGGCCGATCTGACGCCGACAGATCCGTTTATCGTCGGCCGGCACTTGGCCTTTCAAATTAACGATCAGCCGATTCTGAAGGATGTTTCCTTCCGGCTGGGGGCCAAGGAAAAGGTCCTGCTGGTGGGCGCCAGCGGTTCTGGTAAATCGACGCTGGTGCGGACACTGCTCAACGAAGTCCACGGCTATTCCGGTCAGATGACCATTGACGGGCAGGATTTGAAGCAGATCAACCGGTTGGCGGTCTACCGCACGATCGGCATCATGGAGCAGCACGGTTATATCTTCCAAGGCACGGTCCGCGAAAACGTCAGTCTGTTTGATCCCCAATATCCGGATCAGCAAATTGTCGCGGCCCTGGATCGGGCGGGGCTGGCCAATTGGTTGACGACCCACGATTTGGACACCCCGCTGTCTGATCGCGGTCCGGAATTATCCGGCGGCGAAAAGCAGCGGTTGGCGCTGGCCCGGCTGTACCTGCGCGGCTATCGCTACTTCATCTTTGATGAATTGACCACTGGCTTGGATCCCAACATTGCCACGACGCTGGAACACGATCTGTTCCAGCTCCCGCAAGGATTTCTGTTGATTACTCACCGGTACAACGATGAGATCTTCCGGGCAGCAGACCGCATTCTGGTCATGAGCCACGGCCAGCTGGTCGCCCAAGGTAATTTCCGTTCACCGGCCGTGCAACGGGAACTGCGCCGCCTGCAGCTGGTGGCTGACCCGGGGACCGGACAATCGACCCCGCTGGTGCTGGCCCCGGCGGAATAAACGAACTATTTCCCGGGGAATACTCTGCGGAAGGAGTGATTTATAGTGAGTACGATTGCCATTCAGAACCTCACTTTCGGCTATCCGGATCAAGCACAGCCGTTATTGAAGCAGCTGTCTGTATCGTTTGATGCCAGTTGGCATCTGGGTTTGATCGGCCGTAATGGGCGGGGCAAAACCACTCTGCTGCGGTTGCTGCTGGGCGCCTTGCAGCCCACCCAAGGGGCCATCACCACTGATTTAGCATTTCACTATTTTCCCCAACCCTTGCCGGCCCAAGCGGCGGCCATGACCGTCAGTGAAGTTTTGCTGGCCATCAGTGCTGCTGAGCCCTGGCAGTGGCAGGTGGAGATGCAGAACCTGGGGTTGCCGCTGGCGCTGATGGATCAGCCGTTTGGCACGTTATCCGGCGGCGAGCAGACCAAAGTTATGCTGGCCGAGTTGTTTAGTGCCCCCGCCGGATTTGCTTTGGTTGATGAACCAACGAATCACCTGGATGTTCAGGGCCGCCGGCAAACCGCCCGGTACTTGCAGCACAAGCAGGGGTTCATCGTGGTCAGTCATGACCCAGCGTTTTTGGACACCACCACGGATCATACATTGGCTCTGGAGCGGCAGGGTGTTGCACTGTATCAAGGCAGCTATCAAGTATGGCATCAGGAGAAAACCGCGGCGGATACCCGCGAGGCCGCTGAACAGGGGCAGTTGAAGCGGGAAATCAGCCGCTTAACTGCCGCGGCCCAAACCCGGAGTACTTGGGCGCAGAAGACCAACGCCCAGGGTCCGGCGTTCAGTAAACAAGCGGCGCGGATGATGCGCAAGGCAAAGAATATTGAGCATCGCAGCGATACGGCGATTGCGGCTAAACAAGCGCTGCTCAAAAACATTGAGGTGATCGAGCCGCTGACCGTGCCTTACACCCCCTGGCGGGAGGACCCGGTGCTGCGGGCCGAGACGGTGACGGTCCAGCGGCATGGGCGGTCATTATTTCAACCGGTGAATTTCACGCTGCACCGGGGTGAACGATTGCAGCTGCAAGGACCAAACGGCAGCGGGAAGACCAGCTTGATTCAGGCGCTGCTTGGCCAATTGCCGGCCACCGCACTGCAGGGGACGTATCAAATCCCAGCAGGGGTGACTTTTTCCTACCTGCCGCAGACTTTCGCTGATCCTGCTGCCCTCATGCGGTTTGTTGGAGCCGCCGCTCTGCACGATCAGGATATTCTCTACTGGCTGCACAAGATGGGTCTGCCGCGGGCCCGGTTCACGGTACCGGTCGCCCGGTGGAGTATGGGCGAGAAGAAGAAATTGCTGCTCGCCGCGTCTCTGCAAAGATCAGGCAATGTCCTGATCTGGGATGAACCGACCAACTATTTGGACGTGGACACGCGCAATCAGCTGTTGGCCGGCGTGCAAAAGAGCGCCGCGACAATGATCATCGTGGATCACGATGCCGCGTTCACCCAGACAATCTGTAATGCCGCCATCGTATTGCACCACTAAAAGAAAGGAGGCCGTATCATGGGCACCATTCAAATTCAAAATCTGACTTTCGGCTATCCAGACCAGGAAACGCCGTTACTGAGTGATCTATCCGTGGCCTTCGATGCCAGCTGGCATCTTGGCCTAGTCGGGCGCAACGGCCGAGGTAAAACAACACTGCTGCACCTGCTGATGGGCGATTTGCAGCCCAGCCAGGGGACCATTACCACTGATCTGGCATTCCATTATTTCCCTCAACCCTTGCCGGCTCAGGCAGACACCATGACCGTCAGCGCCGTTTTACTGGCGATTAGTGCCGTCGAGCCCTGGCAGTGGCAGGTGGAAATGCAGGATCTCGGCCTGCCGCTGACGATTCTGGACCAGCCGTTTGGCACCCTTTCCGGTGGTGAACAGACCAAAGTGTTGCTGGCTGAGCTGTTCAGTGCACCAGCGGGTTTTGCGCTGATCGACGAACCGACGAATCACTTGGACACCCAGGGCCGGGCCCAGACTGCCCGGTATTTGCGCCAGAAACAGGGCTTTATCGTCGTCAGCCATGACCCGGGTTTTCTCAACGACACCACGGACCACACGCTGGCCATCGAGAAGAAGCAGGTGGCGTTGTACCAGGGCAACTATGGCGTCTGGCACCGGGAGAAGACGGCCACGGATGAGCGGGAAGCCGCTGAGCAGGGCCAACTGAAGAAAGAAATTAAGCGGCTCACCGTGGCCGAGCGCCAACGGGAAAGCTGGTCGAATAAGACGGAAGCCAAAGTGTCCGCTTCAGCGGACCGCGGGTTTGTCAGCCATCGGGCGGCGAAGATGATGCGCAAAGCGAAGAATTTGGAACGGCGCAACACCACCGCCATCGCGGATAAGGAAGCATTATTGAAAAACGTGGATGAGGTTGAACCGCTCACGGTACCGTACACCCCGTGGCGGGAACCAGTTGTTTTGCGGGCCAATGCGGTGACCGTGCACCTGGCCAAGCGGCAGCTGTTTCAGCCCGTCAGCTTTACTCTGAATCGGGGCGACCGGTTGCAAATCCAGGGACCCAACGGCATTGGCAAGTCCAGCCTGATTCACGCCTTGCTGGGACAGCTGCCAGCCGGTGCGGTCCAGGGGGCGTTTCAAATCCCCCAGGGGCTCAGCTTGGCTTATTTGCCCCAGACCTTTGCTGATCCAGATAAACTGTTAGCGGCGGTTGGACCGGATGCCTTGAAGGACCAAACGATCCTGTACTGGCTGCATAAAATGGGGATGCCCCGGCCGCGGTTTTTAGTCCCCGTCAGTCATTGGAGCATGGGCGAAAAGAAAAAGCTGCTGCTCGCTGCGGCCCTGCAAAAACCGGGTAATGTCCTGATTTGGGACGAGCCGACCAACTACTTGGACGTGGATACCCGCAACCAGTTGCTGGCTGGCGTCCAGAAAAGCAACGCCACGATGATCATCATCGATCACGACCGGGAGTTTACGGACACCGTCTGTAACCGCCGGCTGGCCTTGGTCCGATGACCGGGTCAACGCAAAGACCGTTCTGCTGTCCTCGTTTTCGAGGATGGCCGAGCGGTCTTTTTAGTTAGTGGTCAGTCAAGGAATGGGACTTGCCTTCTATTTGTAAAATCCTCTGTACATGGGGGGCGATTCTAATGCTCTTCTCTCATCCCGCAGATACGTTCTTGGCATGCGGCATACAACCGGCTGCCCCCCTGTTATAATGAGCTGTTGCGTTACTCTATTGGAAGAAGGAAGCTGTCATGTCATCCCGTCCCCGTCATCCCGCCCGCACCGTACTGCTGGGCGTGCTCAGTGCCTTTGGACCGCTGTCCATGGATATGTACCTGCCCGCTTTACCAGAAGTTGCCAGCCAGCTGCACACCACCAGCGCCGCTGGCCAGCTCACGATCACCAGCTGTATTTTTGGTCTCGCCGCCGGGCAGATCATTGTCGGCCCGTTAAGCGATCGGTGGGGAAGAAAACTGCCGCTTCTGGCCGGCGTTGGGCTGTTCACCTTGACCAGTTTCCTGATTCCCTTCACCACCAGTATCTGGCCGCTGATCATTCTGCGGCTGTTCCAAGGAATCGGCGGCTCAGCGGGCCAAGTACTGTCCCGGGCCGTGGCCCGAGACCTGTTCAGCGGCCCGCAGCTGGGACGGTTCTTGGGTATTTTGATGTCGATCAATGGGATTTTCCCGATCATCGCCCCGCTGCTTGGCGGTGCTGTCCTCAGTTTTACCGACTGGCGCGGGGTGTTTGTCATCCTCGGCGCGATTGGCCTGATCCTCTTTCTGTGGACCTGGTGGGGGCTGCCTGAAACGCTGCCTGCTGATCGGCGCACCGCGACCGGGTTCGCCGCTTTTACCCAAATGTCTGAACTATTTAAAGACCGGCCGTTTATGGGCTACATGCTCAGTCAGGGCTTCGTTTATGGGGCATTATATGTTTATATCTCCGGTTCCGCCTTTGCCTTTGAAACGGTCTTCCATTTTTCGCCCCAAGTATTCAGTATTATTTACGCCATTAACGGGGCCGGGATGATCGTCGCGACGCAGTTTGCGGCCCGCGGACTGAATGATCAAAACGGCCGCAAAATATTAGGCGGCAGCATTCTCACCGCCGCCATCGCCAGTACCCTGCTCTTATTCGGCATCAGCCAGTGGCCCAGCGGGTTGCTGTTAGCTGGCGGCTTGGTCATTATTATTTCTCTCGTTGGGGCCGTGAACACCACCGCCACGACCCTGGCCCTGGGCAATGAAGCCCAACACGCTGGTGCAGCCAGCGCGCTGCTGGGCTTGGGCATGAATGCCATCGGCGGCTTGATGTCTCCCGTTGTGGGTCTGTTCGGCACCCGCAGCAGTTTGCCGATGGTCGCGCTGATCATGGTGTGCGAGTGGATCGCGTTCCTGCTGCTGGTGGGGTTGACGCGTAAAACAATACGTTAATAGTGTCTTGATTTTACATTTGTTTCACGCCGCGGACGTATCCATACCCGCGGCTTTTCTGTTAGAATACAGGGGAATCTAAGGCTTTAGCGGAAAAGAAAGGTGCTTATCCACCATGCAGAAGAAACAAACTGATCAGGAAGAAAAAAAGAAGACGCCCACCCCCCTGGAGACTATTATTTTCACTGCCATCGTATTAGTGGGTATGCTGCTCACGGCAGGGGTCGCGAAATTACTAGGACTTAATCACGACACCACGTTAATTATTGAAATTATTGCGTTCGTCGTGGTAGTCTTGGGCGGTAATTATCTCAGCAAGATACTGGCCAAAAAGCTCGATTAACGATCCAGGGAGGACAAGCAATGACGACTTATGCAATTACCAGTGTCACCGGCCGTTTTGGCCGTGTGGCCGTCAAAGAATTAGCCCAACTGGTACCGGCGACAGATATTGTGGCGCTGGCCCGAAATACTGACAAAGCGGCGGCCCTGGTGCCTGCCGGCGTGACTGTCCGGGCGGGCGATTATACCCAACCGGCAGAACTGGTGCAGTCGTTGCAGGGAGTGGATAAGCTGCTTTTCGTGTCCTCGATCCCCAGTCGGGTGATGCCCCGGCCGCAGCAGCATCAAAATGTCATTGATGCTGCCAAACAAGCCGGTGTCTCTTTCATTGCCTATACCAGTTTCCCCCACGCCGATACGGCCACCGTGCCGCTGGCCCGGGATCACCGGCTCACTGAACAGGCGATTCAAGCCGCTGGGCTGGCCCACGCCTTTTTGCGCAATAACTGGTATTTAGAAAACGAGTTGGCCTTTCTTAAAACCGGCGCGGCGGGTGAGCCGTTCATTTATTCCGCTGGCGCTGGCCGGGCCGGGTATGCACTGGAGCGGGAGTACGCCGAAGCCGCGGCGCGCGTCCTTGTGGCGGCGGCGCCCAAACCCGTCTATGAGTTTGCTGGTCCCGCTCGGACGTTCCGGGATTTAGCCGAGGCGATTCCCGGGGAGTTCCCCATCGAAGCGGTGAGTGACGAGGCCTTTACCCAGCATTTGATCGCCCAGGGGGCTGATCCGCGGCTGGCGCAATTCCAAACGGCCGCCCAGGCGATGATTCGTCAGGGCGTGCTGGCTGAAGACACGACAGATTTGCCGGATGTTTTGGGCCGGCCGCTGACGCCGCTGGCGGATGCGATTCAGGAAATTTTGCAGAAGTAATCCAAATAGACCCGGTGCACGGCGAGCCAAAGAGTGGCTCAGTGCACCGGGTCTATTTTTTGTTTATTCGTGCTGGCGTACCGGAATCACACCCCGCACACCGCCCCGCGGATTCGGTGTATCGCCGACATACCGCGGAATCAGGTGGCAGTGGCAGTGAAACACCGTTTGCCCGGCCACAGCGCCGCAGTTTAAACCAATGTTGTAGCCGGCCGGATGGTACTTGGCGGCCAGCAGCGCTTTGCCGCGCCGCACCAAATCGGCCATATCCTGCTGTTCTGCCGGCGTGAGCGCGAACCAATCCAAGCGATGGGCGCGGGGAATGATCAGTAAGTGCCCTGGGGTTACCGGCGATCGATCAAAGAAGGCCAAGCAGGTCGTATTCGCTAAAACGACCTGGGACGGCGGCAGTGTGCAGAATGGACAAATCTGCCCAGCGGGGGTCTCGCTTTTCTTCATTCTCGCTTACTCTCCGCGGCTCGGGCTTGCCGGACGAAATGGATGACCAAGGTCACAATGACTGCTCCGGCGACGATCAATGCAAAGACATTATTGGGGATTTCAATATTGATCATCGGAATTCCTAAGAACAGCTTTACCGCAATGATCGCGATCAGTGCGTAGGCCATCACCTCTAATTCCGGAATCTTGGCCATCAGGGCCATGATGATCTCGGCGACGCCCCGCATGCACAGAATCCCGATCATGCCGCCAATCAGAACGACGACGGTATTGCTGGATACGGCCAGGGACGCTAAGATCGAATCGATGGAGAAGACAATATCCATCGATTCAATGGAGATGACGACCCGCCAAAACAGGCTGATCCGGTGGTGTTTCCCCTGGAGCAATTTGCTTTCGCCCTCAGTGGCGGTATCTCCCGCATGGTGATACCGATCCCAGAAGAAGCGAAAGGACAAATAGGCTAAGTAAGCTGATCCAAGAATCTTAATGAACCAGAAGTGAATTAAGTAAGTACCTAAGCCGATGGCGATGAAGCGAAATAAATACGCGCCCCAAATCCCATAAAGCAGAGATTTGCGCTGTTCAGATTCGTCTTTAAGCACCTGAGTCTGCGCCGCCAGGACCACGGCGTTGTCTACGGACAGCAGACATTCCAGCAGAATCAGGGAGAGGATGATCAGCCAGTCATTACCGGACGTAATAACGTGGGCCCAGTTATTGAGGTCAAAGAAGGGACCATACATGCGTTGTAGTATCGGAGATTACTCCTTTCTAGAAGCGGCAGATTGCTGGGGAACGAATAGGAAGATAATAAACCCAATTAGGAAGAAAATGAATAGGGAGCTGGCGCCGATCGTCGAGCGGCCGGTGAGCTGAGTGATGGCGCCGACCAGCAGCGGCCCAAAGATGGCGGAGAACTGGCCAAAGATATTATAGAAGCCGAAGTATTCGCTGGCTTCCTGCTTCGGGATCAAGCGGGCGTAGTGGCTGCGGCTGACGGCCTGGATACCGCCCTGATTCATGCCAATCAGCACCGCTAGGAACCAAAAGCCGATCTGATCGTGGAGGAAGAAGGCATACAGCGTGATGAAGGCGTAAAAGCCCAAAGCCATCAGCAGGATCGGTTTCGTGCCGAAGCGCTGGGCCAAGCGGCCGTACAGAATGGAGAAAGGTACGGCGATCACTTGTACCAGCAGCAAAACGACCATCAGCATACTGCTGCCTAGGCCCAGATCCACCCCGATCGGTGTGGCCATGGTGAAGATCGTGTCCACGCCATCAATATACAAGAAATAACTCAGTAAAAACAGGGCGACCGGCCGATTGCGAATGATCCGGCCGGTGGTGACCCGCACCCGGTGCCAACTGGCCCGCACGGGGTGGTCTACTGGGTCTAAGTAATAGGTCTGGCGGACATTGCGCCACATGGGCAGAGCGAAGACGATCCACCAGATGGCCGACAGAAAGAAAGAGAACCGAACAATGGCGGTTTGCCCCATGAAGCCGAAGCCGTTGGTCAATTCCAGCACCATGACCACAATGAATGGAATAACACCGCCAAGATAACCCAGGGCAAAGCCGTTAGCGGATACCCGATCCATCCGGTCGGCTTCAGTCACGTCTGTGAGGAACCCGTCATAAAAGATGTTCGCGCCGGAATAACCGATGTTAGAAATCACGAAGATCGCCAGCAGCAGACTCCACCAGCGCTCTGGGACGAACGGGAGGAGGGCGGTGGCGATGATCCCCAAAGCCGTGAAGCGGCGGAACAGCATCTGTTTATAGGGCCGGTAGTCGGCAATCGCACCCAGGACCGGCGCGAGCAGCGCCACAATCAGGGTACTGAACGAATTAGCATAGCCCCAGTAAGCGGTGGAATTGGCTGCTGATACCCCAGCGCCGGTAGCCACCGCCTTAAAGTAAATCGGCAGAATTGCCGTGACAATCACGATCGCATAGGCTGAATTGGACCAATCATACATCATCCAGCTTTTTTCTTCTTTAGTAAAACGCACGCGCTGCCCCTCCCTTAATCATTTATTGATTAGTATACCTGAAATATGGGCTGTATCGAGTATAATGAATGGATAAAAACGCGGACAAAGGAGATTTTACGCCATGGAGACAATGAATGAACGGATGCTGGCGGGTAAATTATACAAGGCGGCGGATGCCGAGATCAGAGCGGCCAGCAAACGGGGGAGTGATTTGGTTTGGGAATTTAATCATATTCCGCCCCAGGAAAGTGCCAAACGCTTGGCGGTGTTGAAGGACTTATTCGCCAGTGTGGGTAAGCATTATTATATTGAGCCGCCGTTTTATGCGGATTACGGCAGCCACACCACGATCGGTGAAGACTTTTATGCCAACACCGGCTGTGTCTTTTTAGACACGGCGCCCATCACCATTGGTCAGCGGGTCTATATGGCCCCGAGTATCAGTCTGTATACCGCCGGCCACCCCATCGATGCGGCGATTCGCGGTGAAGATCTTGAATATGGCAAAGCGATCACGATCGGCAACGACGTCTGGATTGGCGGCGGTACGATTATCAATCCTGGGGTGACCGTGGGCAGTGATGTCGTGATTGGGTCAGGCTCAGTGGTCACTCGGGATATTCCGGATCACATTGTGGCTGCGGGCAACCCGGCGCGGGTATTGCGTTCAATCACAGAAAAGGATCGCACCGTTTGGCAAGCCCAAAAGGACGAATTCTTGCATTGGCAGAAGCAGACCGGCTGGAAATAAAGCCGGTAGATTTACCGTTTCTTAATCTCTATGCGCTTACATTATTGCAGATATATTGCGCAATCATCTGGTTTATTACGTTTCATTTACGGCGGTCCATAGTCGTTGCTTTTCATCTGGTCTCCCGGTACGATAGAATTAAATGATAGTTTGATGAAGTGCAAGGGGGCATAGCGACATGGGTGTTTTTAAATGGCGAGAGCGGACTAGACCATTCTTGAATATGCTGTGGGGTGCAAAAACACCAGCAGTTACGACAGTGCGGACGGCACTGCAAATGACAAACCGTCAACTGCGCGCTGCGTTTGCTGCCCAAGCCAACGTCCGGGGTGAATGGTTGGAAACTGTTTTGGGCCAGCTCCGAGTGCGCTCAGTCCGTTACCTGCAATTAGATGATGGCCAATGGAGTGCTGTACTGACGGCGCAGTACGTGAACACCAGCGATGCTGCGGTTCAGCCCGCTGCTTTTGTCCAAGGCGGCTGGTTGCTGGCTTCCCAGCAGCGGCAGGAATTATCCTTGTTGCGGCCTAACCGGGAACTAGTGGCTGCGGTAGTCACTGCCTATCCCGCACTTAATGCATTATGGGAAAACCTATATCGGCCGATTGCCCCCGGGGAACGCAGCGTCTTCGCCGTGATCGTCCCGCTGCTTGAACAGGTACCAGTCACAGTACATCTGGCAGATCGTTATGGCGATCTGCGTCAGCAAACATATAATAGCGGCCAATTGTTGGCCGGGCCCATGCTTCATAGCATGAGTTAATACCTATCTGAATGATCAGGCGCCGGCGCAAGCCGCGCCTTTTGTTTTTTCCTCATATATCAGTACCGCCAGACATGCACACAATTTTGTCATGGTTTCTTTACATTTTTTTATTATTTCTCAAGCGACCGGCTAAAAGCGGGATGGAGGGCGGTCCACCGGAGCTTTCCGGTGATTACCGCAGTACTTTTTATATCTTTTTTCTTGCCGGATTTAAAATTGAAGTGCAACACCGATTGAGTTAGACCAATCGACCGGGTTGATTTAACAAAATAGGCCATGAAGACCTATCCTTGAAGCGACTAAACTACCAAGAAAGGTGACCTTCATGACCCACAATCAGTCTAACAGTCTCGGCTCGTACACTCAACTCACAGAGGGCGAGCGCGGAATAATTGATGCGCTTTGGCACTCCCATGAATATTCCATTCGCGATATTGCACACATCATCCATCATTCCCCTAGTACGGTAAGCCGTGAGCTTAAGCGCGGCCGAGTCCAGCAACGGGATTCGAATTATCATTACTACAAGGATTACTTCTTTGATGCTGCCCAACGACAACACGAAGAACGACAGACCCATTCCCACGCCAAGAGCATGTTGGAGAAGTGTACCTACTTCTTTAACTGGCTGACCGCTCAGATCAAGAAGCATGCGTATCGTGAACAAAGTATTGATGGGTACGTGCATCAGTTCCAGCAACTCTGGCCTAATCGTTCGTGCCCCTCAACGCCGACCGTGTATCGCTACATTGATGCCGGACTGTTGTCAGTGACCAACATGGATCTGCCTGAGAAGTTGCGGCGTCGCGAGAAAAGGCCAGGCCGTAGTCATGCGCGTAAGAATAAACGCATCGCTGGAACGTCCATCGACAAGCGGCCCAAACAAATCAATAACCGCTGGTTTGTTGGTGACTGGGAAGGCGACCTGGTGAAGGGGAAGCGTTCTGCCGACCAACCAGCATTACTCACCCTGACAGAACGTGTCACACGTTATGAGCTGATCTACAAGATCCCAAACTATCACGCCCGGACTTGCTTAGAGGCCATGCAATACGTTCTGAACACACATGATCCTTATCTATTCCACTCCATCACCTTCGACAACGGTTCTGAGTTCGCCCTCTTGGACCAACTCAGAGGAACAAAGATCTACTACTGCCATCCCTATACACCCAGTGAACGTGGCAGTAACGAGAATGCCAACGGCTTGATTCGAGAATTCATTCCAAAGGGTCAATCACTATGGGAAGTCTCTAAGGAGAAGATTCGTAAGAGCCAAGATGTCTTAAACCACCGGTTAAGGAAGTGCCTTGGATACCGCAGCGCAATCGCGGCGCTCCAGGCCTCCCCCCTGGGCCTGGAGGAATCCCTGCCCACTACCTAAACCAATTCACACTAAACCAATTCACATGGATGAGTCTTCACTGTTGCACTTAATTTGACAATTCGGGTATCTTTTTTCTTTTGCATATCGGTTGTTTTGAGTGTATTATTATTTATAGCTTGATAATACATTGGAGGGGTTTTAGTGGATTCAACAAATACCATCGAATTAAAGATCCCCATCCACAGTGGCGTTGCAGAAATCGCGATTCCCGTGGATGCCTCGGAAGACGAATTAAAAACGATCAGTCAGAGCATCTTAAATACGTTACAAACATTGAAATCTTTAAATCCTGACCTGAATGTTGACGTGCCGGCCTTGTTTGGGACGCAAGAGGCACCGAAAAAGGCCGCTCCCGTCGCTGTTGCCCCAGAGGATAAAAAGGCTTCGTTTGTGATTTCGCGAAATAATAGTCATGAAGATGCGGCCCAAACTGCCGGCAACTTCCTACGCGATTTCCGAGAAGACCAAAACGCCGATCGCAAAAGTATCTCTGAGGCGACCGGGATTGCGTACTCTAGTGTCTTTAATTTAGAAAAGGGCAAGAGTGTGCCGTCTCTGGAAACTTTGGCGAAGATTGCGGACGCGTATCAGAGTGATGTTAAAGTCACATTCGTTCCTCGCGGTTAATATAATTTAACGTGTGCCACCGGCTAAACGCGCTTCGGCCGACAGAAGCTGGAGCACAAGGCAGGGGAAACGTAAAACCTAAGCCCAGGTTTTTCGTTTCCCCTGCCTTGTGCTGACGTTTCTAACCGTCGGCCTACGCTCTCTGGCGCTGGACAAAAAAAGAGCTGGTCAATACCCGAGTTTGTATCGACCAGCTCTTTGTGTATCCCCGGCTTGCCGTCCAGAGATACACCCGGTACAGAGGGAGAGTCGCGGCCTTGCCTGCCGCAACACATGTAGATCAACGCGTGTTTCAATCTACAAGTACATTATAAAGCGAAGGCCTGGGCGGGGGCAATTAATACGCCTTGGCTAAGGAGGGCTTATTTTGACCGAGTATTTAACGACGGCAGTGCATTCGCCCTGGGGCGAGTTCACGGTGATCACAGCACCCCAAGGATTAGTCTTTGTCGGCAGCCCAGGCCGGGTGGGGCTGAACGAGTGGCAGCAGTTTGCCCCGCAGTGGCGGACAGCTGCTGCCGCCCCGATGCCCTCGGATCAGGCTGCGGCCTTGCAAAAGGCATTTACCGCTTACTTTACGGGCGCCCAGCACACGGTGCAGTGGCCGCTGGCGCCGTTCAGTACCGGCACGCCTCAACAGCAGCAGGTGTGGCAAGCATTAGCGGCAGTCCCGTACGGTACTACGATATCGTACACCGTGCTGGCGGCCCGCTGCGGGCTGGCACACGCTGTCCGGGCCGTGGCCAGTGCCGTCGGCAAGAATCCGCTGCTGATCGTGCTCCCCTGCCACCGGATCGTCCGACAAGATGGCAGTGTGGGGCAATACCGTGCGGGGACGGCGATGAAACAGCAGCTGATCACGTTTGAACACGACCAGCTGACTGTCTAAACGGGCTCCGGCCGACAGAAGCTATGGCAGAAGGGCACCCCGGCACAAAACCTAAGTGCGGGTTTTGTGCCGGGGTGCCCTTCTGCCGCCGCTTCTGACCGTCGGCCTGCGCCCTCTGGCCCCCGCGGGGGCCTTTTATTGTCGTCAGCGCAGATGCAGCGCGTTCAAGGCAGCCATATCCTGAGCATTAATGACGAAGCCGTCAATATCTTGATTGGCTTGAATATGCTTTGGATTGATTGAGCGGGGCAGCGGCAGCACACCCTTTTGGATACAATAACGAATGGCCAGTTGGGCGGTGCTGACACCGTAATGATCCGCGACCGCCTGAATATCTTTATTCCCAATCAATCGGCCAGTGCCCAGCGGGGAATAAGCTTCCACCAGCATGCCGTGGTTCTGCGCGTAGTCGGTAATTTCCGGTTCAGTATAACCGATGGACCAATGAATCTGGTTGACCATCGGCGCGACCTGCGCATGGTCCAGAACCGCTTGCATATCCTTGACCGCGAAGTTAGAAATGCCAATGGCCCGCGCTCGGCCGGTGCGATAAATTTCTTCAAAGGCATCCCACGCCGCCAGGTTGCCGGCGGTGTAGTCCTGCCCCCGCTGACCCCATGGCCAGGGGGCATGAATCAGGTAAAGATCGACATAGCCCAGGTCCAAGTGGGCCATGGTCTCGTTGAACGTATCTAAGGCCCGGTCGTAATCTTTGACCTCTGCGGGCAGCTTGGTGGTGACAAAAACGTCTTCCCGCTTCAGCCCGGAATCGCGAATGGCCCGGCCGACATCGGCTTCGTTGCGGTAAGCGTAAGCCGTATCAATGTGCCGATAGCCCAACTTTAACGCCGTAGTAACCGCGTCGTAAGTCTCCTGTCCTGGCGCAACCTGCCAAGTGCCGAAGCCGATCTTGGGGATCTGCACGCCGTTGGCCAGCGTATAAGTATCCGTTAATATTGCCATATTGACACCTCCGTATCCTCAATGATAGCACATACATCCAGAGGAATAGCCTATAATGGAATCATCTATTTTAATTCAGGGCCTTCATTCAGAAAGGAGTTTGCGTATGCGCAAAGTATCACTACTCATGCTGGCGGCCAGCGGTGCGCTACTGCTGGCTGGCTGCCAGCCAACCACGCCGGCCAGCAACCACAGCTCGGCAAAAACGTCGGCCAGCAGCCAAAGCAAGCAAAAAGAAGATGCCAGTCAAACGAGCAGCAGCCAGGACGTGAGTGATCTCAGCCCGAAGGACGCCCTGGCGGCAATCAACACCCAGCTGACTCAGGATCTGGCCGGAGAGCTGTATCTGCTGAAGACACCGCCAAAGAATGGGTACTGGCAGGTCAGCAGTACCGCCAGTGGGGACCAAACAATTTTGCAGTACACCCCCAGCGACACCAGTCAGGATCTGCAAAAAACCGCCACCGCTCAGTGGCAGTACCAGCTCACCTGGCGGGATTATACGAGCAGCGATACTGCCGCCGCGGCCGTCAACGCCGAACCGGTGCAAAGCGGGCTGAGTACCGTCAAGCTGGGTCAAGGCGTCACTGCCACCCAAACCGGCGGGCCGACGGCGCATTATTTGCATTGGGCGGATAACAAATGGGTGCTGACTGTCCAAGACAGCAGCACCCATGATGACGCCCAACCGTTGGCGGAAAAAGTGGTCAGCCAGCTAGCCAAAACGGCACTGCCGCTCCCCAGTGATAAGGGGGCGGTCACGCTGGTGACCCCTGCGACGGATGATTCCGGCCAACAGGTAATCTGGAATGATGGCGACCGGCTTTACACGTTTACCGGTCAGGATGCGCTGAGCACGCTGCGCTGGGCGGCTAGCCTGAGCAAGACCCAGGGCACGGCCGCGACCAGCAGCGACGATAGTCAGTAGCGTTACCGCACGGTGTTCTCATAGAACTGGTCTAGGCGGACTTCCAGCGTGTGCACATCGACCAAGGAGATCGTTGGGAAATAGTGGAAAAGGAACAGGGGAAAATTGCTGCGGAAAAAACGGTAATTTAACCGATCCAGCGTTTCTATGTCGTCTCCCGCCTGCCGATTCAACGACACGATGCCAGTGGGCCCTGCATACAAGTATGTATCAGCGTCCAGCCATACATGTGCGTTATCTGTGGGTGTGAAAAGTTTCAAGTTCTGCATCGAATGACCTCCCCGTTAAATTGTGTACAGCCACCGTCTCTCGATGGTGTGTTCTCGTCGCAATGCATCGAGTATAGCACGGAGAATTTTTGGCTGACAGGTTGTTTTTTGCCCGCAAACGTGCTATGAAGAGACCGCGAAAAGCGCTACACCACGGGGATATATTACATTGATTGTTTTTTTATGAGGAGAGGGAGAATCACCCATGCCTGCCACCACACCGATTATGCCGGATGCCATTTACGCGTCTTTGACCCATACCCACCGAATTCTGGACACCTTTTTGCAGCGCCGTTTGACCCCGCTGCAGCTGACCTTGGATAATTACTTAATCGTGTTATTTATTGGCCAGCAAACGGAACTCAGTCAAGATTGGCTGATGCAACGGCTGGGCATCACTGCCAGTGTGGTCACCCGCCGATTGAAACAGCTGCAGGAACAAAAGCTGATTACGAAGGTGGCCAACCCCGATGATCGCCGCGGCTGGCTGGTCCAGCTAAGTGCTGCAGGGCAGCTGACCTATCAGAAATTGGTCGAGGTGCTTTTGGCCGGGCACCAGCACCTGCGCCAGGGATTGACTGATGCCCAGCTGGTGACGTTCTATGTGATGCTGCGCCAGATTGAGATCAATGCAGCCCGACCGGAAGAAATGAAGTGAGCCTCTTTGTTTTTTCAATGCATTATAGTACAGTGAGAACATATAACAGAATCCAGAAGGGATGAATGACATGGCAGAGACAACAGTACGGATCCAAGACGATTTATTTGATTATGTGAACGGCGAATGGGAAAAGAACGCTGTAATTCCCGACGATGAATCGTCGACCGGCGGTTTCAACGACCTGGCCCGGGATGTCGAAAAGAAAATGATGGGCGAGTTCGCCGACATGGCGGCAGGTAAAGAAGAAGCGCCGGACAAATACTTTGCCCAAGCCATCACGCTGTACAAGCAAGCCCTGGATTTCAAGACCCGGGACGCGGCGGGTATCAAGCCCGTGCTGCCGCGGCTGGCAAAATTGCAATCCTACCAAACACTGAGTGCTTTCTCCGCTGACATGGCTGAGTTGTCTCAGAATCTGTATCTGGTACCCTTCGGCGGCGGCGTTCAGCCGGACATGAAGGACACCAGCAAGAACTCCTATGCGCTGGCCGGCTTGGATACGATTTTACCGGATACGACCTACTATACGCCGGACAATCCCCAGGCCAAGCAGCTGCTGGCGGTCTGGGAAAAGATGGCGCGTAAGATCATTGCCGAGACCCCGCTGAGTGCGGCTGACCAGGATCAGTATATTAAAGACACCTTGGCCTTTGACCAAGAAATCGCTAAGCACGTGAAGAGCCGCGAGGAATGGGCGGATTATCCCGCGATGTACAACCCGACGCCGACAGCCGAAGTGGCCAAGCAGCTGGCGCCGCTGGACTTTACGGGCTACTTAAAGGAACTTTTACCGGTCGTGCCGGAACAGATTATTGTGGCTGATCCCCGGTTCTTGAAGGAGTTTTCTGAATTATTCAACGAAGAATCCTTCCCGCGCTTCATGCACTGGAACTATCTGATGGAGTTGCTGGGCAACACTGGGTTGTTGAGCAATGAGCTGCGGCTGGCGGGCGGTGAATTTGGCCGGGCGATGACTGGCCGGCCGGAAGCGCCAAGCCAAGAGAAGCATGCGTATCGCTTAGCCAACGGTCATTTCAGCGAACCCATCGGTATTTACTATGGCCGCAAGTACTTTGGCGAAAAAGCCAAGCAGGACGTCACCGAAATGGTGCAAGATATGATCCAGACCTACAAGGAACGGCTATCCGGTAACGACTGGCTGTCCCAGGCGACCAAGGATAAGGCCGTCGTGAAACTGAACAAGATGGTCTTGAAGATGGGCTATCCGGATCACCCGAAGAAGGTTTACGATCGGTTCCACGTGGATCCAGATAAGAGTCTGTTCGATAACATTATTGCGCTGGGCAAGGCGGGGCAGGCTTACAATGCCGAACAGTTGACCCAACCGGTGGATCGGACGGAATGGAACATGCCGGGCCATTTGGTCAATGCCAGCTATGACCCGTCCCGGAACGATATCACATTTCCGGCGGCGATTCTGCAAGCGCCGTTTTACAGTTTGGACCAGACCCGCAGCGAGAACCTGGGCGGTATCGGGGCAGTTATTGCCCACGAAATCAGTCACGGTTTCGATAACAACGGGGCGAAGTTCGATGAATTCGGGAATATGAAGGATTGGTGGACGGACGCCGACTTCACAGAATTCAAGAAGCGTACCCAGGGTATGATCGATGAATTCGATGGGCTCAAGGTCGCTGGCGGCACGGTCAACGGCAAGCAGATCGTCAGCGAGAATATTGCGGATGATGGCGGCTTAGCGGCGGCTTTGGCGACAGCGAAGAAGGATGCAGATGTGGATCTGAAGGCATTCTTCTTGAACTGGGGCCGGATCTGGCGGGAAAAGGCGCGGCCGGAGTATGCGAAGTTTATTTTGGCGATTGATGTGCATGCGCCGAATAAGCTGCGGGCGAATATTCAGGTGCAGAACCAGGATGACTGGTATACGACCTTCGATGTTAAGCCTGGGGATGGGTTGTATAAGAAGCCGGAGGATCGGGTTAAGATCTGGTAGGCGATATCCTCCTTGGCGCTAGGTACGCAGAAGAATCTAACTTTTACAATCTAAAAATAGGGATCCCAGCCGAATTATAACTGGGATCCCTATTTGTGTGGGTGGGTTTGCCTATTTCAGCCGGCAGACCATAATCTCGATATCCGTGTCCGCAAAGAGTTCTTGGATGAACGGAGCACTTTCGCGCCAATCCAGGCGGTCGATGCCGGCACCGATGAGGGGGATGGCGAGTTTCTTTTCGTGGTGGGCGATGAGGGCTTCTTTCAGCGTGCGCAGCGCGGCTTCGAAGTCGCTGCGTTCTGGGAGTTGAGCAGATTCGCCTTTGGTGATCAGGTTGTAGATCACCCGGTCATCGGGGCCGACGTAGCGAATGGCGTCACCGATGGCGGGTTCGGCGTTTAATACGGCGCCAGGCATTTCGGGATAGTAGCGGCGGAAGGTCAAGGCAATGCCCGCGCCCATGCCGGCATCAGCTGCAATGCAGTGGGCAAAGGCGTAATCTGGTGCGGAATCAAATAAATCCTGAGTCTCTTCGTGATAGTTCATGATAAATGGCACCTCTTTCAGAGCAAGGATACCACGTTTCACGTGAAACAAAAACTGCCCCGGGCGGGAGGTCCCGGGACAGTTGGGGAGAGTATATCATGAAGTACAAGCGGTACTGCGGGCTAGGCTTTTGCCGATTTGCCCATTTGGCCGAGCACGAGGGAGACGACTACGACCAAAATGATGGCCCCGAGAATCGAAGGAATCAGGGCCATGCCAGCAAGCTGGGGGCCCCAAGAGCCCAGGAGCCATTGACCGGCAGAAGCGCCGACCAAGCCGGCAATAATATTGCCGATCCAGCCGCCGGGGAGAGAGCGGCCAGTAATCGCGCCGGCGATCACGCCGATAATGGCCCCGACAATGAGGACCCATAACCAGTGCAACATAGGAATCATCCTTTCTGTATTGGTATGTACTTGCTACTATTTAAGTGTAGCGAACCGCGCGGTCAGTGTGCAATGTTCCTGTTAGTGCTGATATAACAGCCCAAGCCGTTGCCACGACTGCATTTCTAACAGTTTTGTC
The DNA here is from genome assembly GCF_008694105.1 of Schleiferilactobacillus harbinensis. Taxonomy (NCBI): domain Bacteria; kingdom Bacillati; phylum Bacillota; class Bacilli; order Lactobacillales; family Lactobacillaceae; genus Schleiferilactobacillus; species Schleiferilactobacillus harbinensis. Next base: position 2,513,215 of record NZ_CP041364.1, on the reverse strand, counting down.
ACATCGGTCTAACGGCTGAGGTGCGAAAATTGAGATATCGATACACTAAAGAAAAACTGAATTGGGGGATGTTCTATGCCATTATTGGCGATTTTGATCGATGCCGTGACGTTGGGCGGGTATTTCATCATTTTGAATTCCGGCGCCGCCCGGGTGCCATTTTGGGGCCTAGCCTTGCAGGCAGCAGCGGCCATCGTGCTGCTGCTCATGAGTATTGCCTATGGCGGCCGCCGCCGGCTGCGGTTTCGCGGCAATGAAGGCTACCGGCCCTATACACTGCGCTATGGCATCGTGTTGATGTCTTTTGCTGTCAATGCCATCGTCGTGGTGATGTATTACTTGAGTCTGAGCGGCGGGAATAACTTAATTATGCATTTTTATGGGTAAGAAAGCGGAAGCAATCCCGGTATAAAGGGGTTGCTTTTTTGGTGCGGCTTGATATGATGGATATGTACAAATAAGAAACAAGGTTTCTATATAAGAAATTAATGCAGGAGGGATTTTATATGGCAGAATCTGCAGAAGAAATTGCACAACACGAAAAAGAATTGGACCAATTCAAGATGAACTGGTTCAAACTGGACGGCAAAGTGGCCATTGTGACTGGCGGGAATACCGGCCTGGGCCAGGGGTATACGGTGGCTTTGGCCGAAGCCGGCGCTGATGTGTTGGTGGCCGGTCATGGCACGGAGCAGTGGGCTGAGACCCGGGCCATGGTGGAGAAACGCGGCCGCCGGGTCGAATTCATGCAAGTCGATTTAACGACGCCGGATGCAGCAGACAAGGTCATCCAGACGGCTTTAGATAAGTTTGGCCGCATTGACATCTTGGTGAACAACGCGGGCATGATCAAGCGCAATCCGTTACTGGAAAGCAAGGATCAGGACTGGGACAATGTCATTGCGATCAACCTGTCTGCGGTCTACCACTTGAGCCTAGCGGCGGCCAAGGTCATGGCAAAGCAGAAGTCCGGTAAGATCATCAACATCGGGTCCATGCTGTCGTTCCAAGGCGGCAAGTTTATTCCGTCCTACACGGCCGCCAAGCATGGTGTGGCCGGTCTGACCAAGGCCTTCGCCAGCGAACTGGGCGCCTACAATATTCAGGTCAATGCCATTGCACCAGGCTATATTAAGACCGCCAACACGGCTCCGATTCGGGCCGATAAAGCCCGGAACCAAGAAATCTTGGATCGGATCCCAGCAGGCCACTGGGCAGAACCTTATGAACTCATGGGCATTGCTGTATTCTTGGCCAGCGATGCCGCCAACTATTTGAACGGGGCCATCGTACCAGTGGACGGCGGCTATTTGGTTCGTTAATTCAATTGTGATTCTGATGGCATCCCGGTTCTGACTGGGATGCTATTCTTTTGCCAAAAAGCGGGTCAGATTGGCCCTGAGCTGGTCCGCCAAAGCCGTGGGCGGCAGGCCGCGCAATTGCGCCAGCCGGGTCAGCAAACCGGTCATGAAGCGATCGTAGTCTGTGTAGGCATCAGCTTTCTGCCCGGTCGCCCAGGTGATTGATTCAAGGCCATCAGATTCTAGAAGCAGCCGATCTAAGGGGACTGTTTCGGCCAGCCCCGTCACGGTTGGATCAAGGCCAAGGGAGGGGCCGACCGAGAAATAGGTGTCGAGGCGGAGGTAGTCGGCTAAATAGTTTGGACTGTCATACCAATGGACATAGTAACGATTAGGAAATTGGCGGATCGTAGATAGGATTTCCTTTTCGGCGCCCTTAGTGTGCAAGATCACCGGCTTGTGCCAGTCCCTGGCCCAGGCCAGCTGCTGTACGAAGGCAACCCGCTGCTGGCTGAGCGGATTCTTGGTCCAGGCCGTGTCCAGCCCAATTTCGCCGATGACGGGCGCTTGGGTCAAAAACGGCTTCATGGCGCCGGGCGTTAAGCGGTCCACGTCCCAAGGATGGACGCCGGCAGACACCGTGATGGCTGCCGCTGGGTGATTATCTTGCCACTGCTGAATAGCCGCCCATTCAGTGGGATTTTGACTATTCACGATGCCGGCAACATGGTGCTGGGCTAAATGGGTTAGCAGGCCGGTATCTCCGGCGATATGAAAATGACTGTCGATCACAAACAACACCTCCGCCCCCAGTATACCGGGCGGCGGGCACAGATTGACCAGAAATTGGTGACAAAAGGTTCCCGAAACGGGCAAAGTTTCGCCACATCTATCCCGTAGTATATAAATCATCAACAGAAAGGAGTGAGGCGATGATTGATAACCAACGTGAGCAGGACATACGGTTTCTAGACCCGTCGTCCTCCTCCAGCCGCAATCAGGCGGCCGCACACTAGCCAATATCCAACTTTTTCTTCATGATGATTTTTCCTCCCCAATCCTCATCTGACCACCGTCTACCTCCCCGGACGGTGGTCTTTTTTTGCTATGATAGAGAGCGTTCGAGGAGGTACATGCAATGGCCGAAACAAAGACTGGCGCGATTCTTTTTGCCAATGGCGGCATCAATATGGGCATTGGTTTGATCATGCCGATCACGACGCTGTATATTCATCAAAATCTGCATGAAAGCTTAGTTACCGCCGGAGCGGTATTAATGGGTTTCTCTTTAGCTATGACGGTGGGGAACATACTGGCCGGCTGGTGGTTTGATCATGCCCAGCCCCGGCAGGTGCTGTTTGCCGGTAATATACTGACCGTCTTCGCCCTGCTGGCACTGACTATCTGGCCGGCGTGGCCGATTTTTGCTTTGCTGGAGATTCTTTACGGGTTAGGTCTCGGCATTTTGAATGCCGCGATGAATGGGTATATTGCGTATCATCAACGGGTCAATGCCAACATTTTTAACCAAGGCTACTGGATCGCCAGTGTTGGCATGGGGATTGCCACGGCCAGCAGCGGCTTTCTATTCCGCCAGGGTATTCGCTGGGTTTTTGGCGGGGCGGCGCTGCTGTTTGCAGTCACCTTTGCGGTGATTATGCGGGCTTTTCAAAATATTGACCGTGCCCCGGCGCCCAGCGAGCGCCAACGGGGGCCCATTGATCGCCGGCTGCTGGGCAGTTTAGCGGCCATTGCCGGGATGCTGATCATTATATGGATCGGCTACGAGCAGTGGAACAGTAATGTATCGGTCTTGATGCTGCACCACGGCATCAGTGTGGAGAAATACAGCCTGCTGTTCACGGTGAATACGGTCGAAATTATTCTCTTACAGCCGATTGCCAACCGATTGATTGCGCCGAGCTTTGTCCATGATAAAGTCAAGGTCATCGCCGGCAGCATCCTATTCGGTCTCTCTTACCTGATTATCGTGGGGGCTGCGGACTATTGGCGGTTCGTGCTGGGGATCATCGTGGTCACGCTGGGCGAGATTCTGGCCTTGACGGCGGCGCCGTCTTTGATCAACCGATATGCGACCGACCGCAACCGGGGGATGCTGCAATCCTTAACCAGTTTGTCCGGTTCGCTGGGCCGGGCGATCGGTCCCCTGGCCGGCGGTGCGCTGATCACGGCGGTTAATTATAATTGGACGTTCTTGATCCTTTTTCTGGCCCATCTGGTGGGGGTGGCGGCGATGCTGACGGTGCGGCCGCCCGATCATCAGCAGGGCGCAAAAGAATAACCGATTGACCATAGAAGGATCATTGATTCATCACATTTCGCCGGTATTGTAGACACTGTAAACAAGTAAAGGAGTGATGCGATGACAGTTCAATGTAACGGCGATCAACGACGGCTTCTAGACCCGTCATCCATCGCTGCGTGAGACACCTACCTAACAACACAACCAACTTTTTCTTCACGATTTTCCTCCCCAAGACCAGCCATTCCTCCCCAGTGGCTGGTCTTTTTGTGAGCAAAACCAGGCGGATAGGGCGATTTGCCGTGCTATAGTGAATCATACAAAAGGGGGAGATAACCGATGACCGCACCGTGGCGCATTGTTTTTGATAATTTAGCTGCCCATTACGGCCCGCAGCATTGGTGGCAGGAGGACCAGCTGGGGGATTGGCTGATGATGGTCCTGGTCCAGCAGACCAACGCTCGTAATGTGGCCCTGGCAATGAATAATTTACAGGATGTTTTGAGCGTCGATCAGCTGCTGGCCCTGACCCCGGAGGAATTGGCCGAGCGGATCCGTCCGGCCCGGTTCTATTTGCAGAAAACGGCCCATCTGCGCGGCTTGCTGACGTGGTTTAAGGAAGCCGGCGGCGATTTTGCCGCGATTAGCGCCCGGCCAGCTGACCAGTTGCGGGCGCAGTTGCTGGCATTAAAGGGCATTGGTCCGGAAACAGCGGACGTGATGCTGATGTACACCTTCGGCAAAAAGACGTTTGTCGGAGATGAATACGCCCGCCGGTTGAGCCAGCGCATCGGGTTGGGGGTGTATAAGACTTACGCGGCGATGCATGACGCGCTCCAGCCTTTCGCCGAGACGCTCACTTTGAACGAGGCGCGCGAATTGCACGCGCTGATCGATGAGCATGGCAAGACCCAGATTGGGCATCCCTATGATGACAGTTTTCTCACCACGCCGGCTGTGCCGGCGGACCAATGGCCGGTACAGGCGGTACAGAAAGATGGGCCCCATGGCTACCCGCAGTTGGGTGGGAAAGTACCAGCTAAACGCATATAATCGGAGGCAATAGAGAGGTGAGTTGATGACTAAGCAGATAGCACCCCAATTGATCGTCCTTTCGGATCTGCATCTCAATGGTCAGCCAGAGCGGTATCAAACAGTGGTCCGTGCCCTGCAAACGGCGGCAGAACAGGCTCCGGCGGCCCATTTGGTGGTCAACGGTGATTTGACCGACACGGGCACGGCTGAGCAATTTCGAGAATTCAACGACATCATTGCCGCCAGCCCCTTTGCCCGGCGGACCTGGGCGACGTTGGGCAACCATGATGTCCGCGGGCCGCATTGGCCGGACTGGGATAACAGCGAGCAGGCTGATCCGCAGCATTTCCATGCGGTGACGGAATCTTTCTATACGCAATATTTGCAGTCCCTGCCGGAAATTGATCGGCAGGCTCTAAGCTTTGTCGTTCATTTGGCGGCATACCAGCTTATTTTTCTCAATACTGAAAAGGGGCTGAAAGATTCGGCCTATTTCAGTCCAGAGACCTTAACTTGGCTAACTGATCAATTGGCCCAGGCGGCGGCCACCGGTCAGCCGACGCTGATCTTCTGTCACCAGCCGCTGCGCCAGACCCATTGGCGCGGCAACTTTGGCGCGGCAACTTTGGCGGGGGTATTGGGCTAGAAGACCAGGCGTTGAAGCAGATCCTGACGGCGTATCCCAATACGTACTTTATTTCTGGTCATATCCATAATGGTTTCGGCGTGACCGGCGTAGTTGAGCGGCCCTTTGGTACGGCAATTGATCTGCCGGCATTAGCCGTGAGTGAAAACGGCCATGTGGGTCATGGTCTGGGCTTCATCACGACACTGGGCGCAGCTGACCAGCGGTGGGCGGCCTGGGATTTTGTCGATCAGACACCGCTGCCGCAGTATGATTTTCAGGTGGTTGTACCGACCACGGCGGCGCTGATGCAGACGGCACGTCAGCAGATCGCGGCGGGGCACCTGGCGGCACGGTATGATACCGTGCTGGCAGCGTTGGCAGAAAGGCTGGATCAGCGCTTTGACCAGCATTTGTTTGATGATCCCCGCACCGACGGCGGGACGCAGGCACCGTCTGCACCGCTGTATACCGCCGCGGAGATCACTGCCATGCAGGCTGGCCGCGCACAGTTGTTAACTGCCTTGCAGAATGGGCCGTTGGTGACCGCGCCGAGTCACCGACCAGCTTTGCTGGTCCCGCCTGCACCGTTGGCTGATCTAGCCCAGCTGGCCTTTGTGGCCAGGACGTTGTGGGAATCGCCCAACTTTTCAGTCCGCAGCCATCTGGCTCTGCAATTTTCCTTAGCCCGGCTGAATTTGATTTTAGCGCACCCCACTGAGTTTACCGACGCGGCCCGGACGACTGCAGCGAAGCAAGTCCGGCAGGCCATCGCAGATCTCGTGGCCGCTCCGGACAAGACCGGCCTCATGACCGGCTGGCGGCAGTTGCTAGAGCGGCCGGCCACGCCGCAAAGCAAAGAGTTAGCAGCCCAAGTCCAGCTGGTGCTCCAAGATCCGGAAGCTACGACGGAAACGATTCAGCAATTGCAGCAGGAATTGGCATCAATTTTAAATCACTAAGTTAAGGAGCGTGCATTCATGGAAAGTGTTTCTCTGGTCATTGTGCTGCTTGCGGCATTAATGATCCCGTTACTGATGGCACGCCTACATATCACCAACGTACCCACCGCGGTGGCTGAGATCATCACTGGCATCCTGCTGGGTCCCAGTCTGCTGAACGTGGTCCCCACGAATGCGGCCTTGAATCAACTGAGCAGTTTGGGCGTGATCGTCTTGATCTTTTTATCCGGGATGGAAATTGATTTTTCTCTATTTGGCCGGCAAAAAGACGGCAGCCAGCAGCCTGGTCCGGTTAGTATCGCGCTGCTGGCCTATGCCAGTGTGATCGGTATGGCCTTGGTGGCGAGCTTGCTGCTCCAGGCCACTGGCTTGTTCAGCCATCCGGTTTTTGCGACTATTGTCTTTGCCACCGTCGCCCTGGGCGTCGTGATTGCGGCGCTAAAGGAAAAGGAACTGCTATCCAAACCCTTTGGCCAGACGATGCTGTTGATTGCCGCCTTGGGGGAAGTCGTGCCGTTATTGGCGCTGACGATTTATTCCGCCGTGGTCCACCCCACGGACAAGAGCATTTGGCTGCTCTTGCTCATTTTCGTGGCGGCAATCGTTCTCTTGCTCCGATTTCGCCGGCCGTACCAGTGGTTCGCTCAAATCGACAAGAGTACGACGCAATTGGATATTCGCCTGGCGTTCTTCTTGATCGTGACCCTGGTCACCGTGGCCGCACAAGTGGGGGCGGAATCCATTCTAGGCGCGTTTCTCGCTGGGATCGTGATGAAACTGCTCCATCCTCGGGAAGAAACGCGGGACAAGCTGACCAGCATCGGTTACGGCTTCTTTATTCCCATTTTCTTCATTATGACCGGGGTCAAGATCAATCTGCGGACACTGCTGGCGGACCCGGCCAGCCTGGGCTTGATTCCGTTGCTCCTGCTCGGCTTTTTGCTGGCTAAAGTCCTGCTTTGGCCGATCCTGCGCCGGCGCTTCCAGCCGCGCAACGCGATTGCGGGGACCTTTCTCATTTCGACCACGATTACGCTGGTCGTACCGGCGGTCACAGTGGGGCGGAATCTCGGCATTGTGACCAGCCAGCAGGCCGGGGCCTTCACCCTGGCGGCGGTGATCACTTGTCTTGGCGCGCCGATTCTCTTTAATACGTTCTACGTGCAAGAAAAAGAAGATTACCAAAAAACGGTGGTCCACTTCATTGGCACCAATATTCTGACCGTCCCCATCGCCCAGCAGCTGACCAAGGGATTCTACGACATTACGCTCTATACTGATGATGCGACTCGGTATAAGACCTACAATTCGGAGACCAATGTGCGTTTCCTCGACGAATTCACCGCGGCTAAGCTGCAAGCAGCGGATGCTTTCCAGGCTGATATTGTCGTGTTGGGCTATTTTGACCACGACAAGAATTACCAGCTGGCGCAATGGGCGATTACTGCCAAGGTGCCGCGGATCATCGCCCGGTTTGAAAATAAGGATATCCAGAGCAACGAGTATGATGAGCTGACCGCCCAAGGGGTCGAGATATTCAATACATTAGAGGCCAATATTTCGCTGTTGCGGGCGCTGATCGAATCGCCGGCGACGGTGCGGATTCTGTCCGATACCACGGCCGGAATTTATGAAATCGTGGTTCGTAACCGGCGGTTCACTGGTATGCAGCTTAAGAATCTGCCGTTTATTGATGAGATCACGGTCAGTCAGATTTATCGGGATCACGAGTTTATTGCGCCCCACGGGGATACCCAGATTCAGTTGGGCGATCACATTATCTTTACGGGCGACAAAGAAGCCGTCGGGGATATCCGGCGGCAGGTAGAGTTGTTGAATTGATGGTTACAGCGTCATCGCATAGCCATTTTGCAAGATCTGATGCACCCGGGCATACCCGGTTTGCTGATAATTCAGCGTAATCATCTGGCGGAAACGAAAACTCTGATTAGCCAAGGGTTGGTCCGTCGGCCTGGCGCTGCCGTTTTGGGTGGTCAGGGCGGTGATGTCGCTGAGATGCGGACTTTGGCTGGGCGAGTTGTAAAGGGAATAGAACCAGACGTCCCCGTTATCCACGCAGGCGACAAACATGTTGGCGGTTGTATTGCTGGACGGGGTGTGACTGTTGAAAACGTACAGCGGCTGGCCGTTGTTGGGGATGATGTGGTAGTAATAGTCTGAACCGGCAGTGCCCCGGTCGAATAGGGTGGCCGGGTCTTCACCCTCCATCGCCCAATAGGCCATGAAGATCAACGTGGCCCGATCCGCGTCGGTTAGTTTATCCGCCACACTCAGCGGTGCGTCTTTTGCCGCCTGCAAGGCTCCCAATGGGGTATGGGGGTCTTGCTTTGGGGCCGGATTACTCGTGTCAGTGCTGTTTGCCGAGGACTGCTGACTGGATGCGGACGATGCGGATGACTGGGCCGTCGATTGGCTGGTATCGGCGGTGGTGTCCGCATCTGCCGGGTAGAGGTTGAACTGGCTGGCTAGTGCTACCATCACGGCGCCGATCATGATCAGCACCAGTTGTACTTGGCGCGTGCTATCCATTTTGACCCGCAACTCCCGGGGCGTGGTGTAGACATCCCGCATCTGACCGGTATCTTCGGCATCTTGAATGGTGTGCAGCGCCTTGATCGTGTACCAGCGCAGACCGCTGGCTAACAGAGCACTGCCGGCCAAAATCCAGGCCGCCGTGTTTCGTTCCGCGGTTTCAGTCGTGAAGAGATCAGAAAGAAAATCGGCCGCACCGGCCGGGATGACATCCGCGACGGCTAGCTGCGCCGCCACGGTCCATAATAGGGCCGCCCCAGCGATGACGGTGAGGATGATCGTGACAATGCGAATCAACCCCAGCGGGGGATTGCTGCGGTATAAGGTTTTCAAATAGAAACGGCGTGCCCCTTTGATCTTGGCCGCGTTCTGGGTGACGTGGGCTTGCAACTGCCGGTCCACGGCTTGGCTTTCTAAATACCGCAGCCGGCCGGCAAGGATGAGGATGAGGAGCAATAGGATGAGGGTGATGATCAAAGCAGCCATAAAGAACCTCCGTTATCAGTGAATGGGGGCTATTATACCAGAAAATAGAACCCGCGGTGCTGAGCCGGCGACCGACAAAAAACTGTCCCCGTTAGGAGACAGTCAATCATCCGTTTGATTATTTCTGTTTAAACTGATCCAATGCCGTGTTGTGGTGTACGATATCGCTGAACCGTGCCTCGCCGTCCACCGCATCAACGGCCTTCTGCAACCGGCGCAAAGAGGCCTTGACCATGGGCAGATCCACCAGGTCGTCGGTTGCCTTGACCAGTTCCACTTCATCGGCTACGGAATCCTTCAGCGGCCGCGGATTGCTTTCGTCCAAGGCCCGCTTCACCACTGGTTGTAACGGCCCGCGTTGGAGCAGATCCAGGGTGATATCGTAGTCGATGCCGTAAGCATCGGCCAGGTCCAGAGTTTCCCGCAGCCCGGCTTCGGCAGCCATGATGGCCACGTTGGTGATCAATTTCAGCTTGGCGCCATTGCCCGACGGCCCGACGTAGCGGACGGTGCCAAAGACCGATAGAATCGGTTGAACTTGATCAAAGACGGCCTGGTCACCGCCAACGATCAGCACCAGCGAGCCTTCCCGAGCATAGCGGACGCCGCCGATGATTGGGGCGTCGAGTAAATGGGTATCAGCCGGCAATGCCTTGCTGATGGTCGCAATCTTTTCTGGATCCAGTGTCGATGTCACGATCAATGTACTGCCAGGCTGCAAAAAGTCGGTGATGCCTTTTTCGGCACCATGGCCGACATGCAGCGCCGGGACGTCGTCGGACATGACGGACGTAATGATGACCCGAGAAGCCTGAACCGCCTCGGCCAGTGATGTCGCAGCGATGACGTGTTCCCCGGCCAGCGCCGCTGTTTTTTGCGGCTCTTTATCCCAAATGACGACGTCATAACCGGCCGCTGCCAGGTGCGGGATCATTTCAGATCCCATAAAGCCAACCCCAATAAACGTTATTTTCATCATCGATCACTCCTCTGCTTTACCGGTACTGTCAAAAGACGTACCTTTCTTTCTGCTTTCCGGGTGCTTTTCTTGCCTTCAGGCAAAAGAAAAACACCCGGATTTTTCTCTTGTTCTGGTATCCTAGGTGTACACAACTACAACTAAGAAATTCCGAAAAGAGGAATCCGAGTGCATACACTATTGATACAGTATTTAATTGAGATAATCAAGTACCAACGCCGTTTAATTATTTTGTTGGCGTTATGGCTGTTCCAGTTCATCAGTAACTCGCGCATGCCCCAGCCAGACAAGCCAATCTACAAACGGTTCAACCAGTTTGAAGTAGACGAAGCAGTGCCCCTGCTGGCCGCAGACATTCAGCCCGAGAAACTGGACTATCAAGAGCTTTTAGCCCAACACCTGACGGATACCGGCAAACCCATCAAGGCTGTGCGTCGACGCAAACCGATTGATTTTCAAGCACTTCGGTGTGCGCGGTGCGACGCACCGAGCGACTACCTTTACGCCAACAACGGCAAAGGCGGTCAGTTAGAGTGCAAGGTCTGTCACTTCAAGTTTCAACGACGCGACGGCGACTACAAGAAGGACGTATCACTGCGCTGTCCGTATTGCACACACGCACTGTACCTGCATAACAAGCGCGTGAACTTCGATGTTTGGGTCTGCCCAAACGACAATTGCTCGTATCGCCAAGGCAAGGTAGCTCAGTTATCACCCAAACAACTGGCCGCGTTCAGTGCCGAACCAACCCGGTTTAAAGTCCGCTATACGTACCGGGATTTTCGTTTTGAGCTGAAGAGTGTCGACGCCGACTCGCCAATTCAAACAACTGTTGACCTGGGCCGGATCCGCGCCACACCGCAAGTATTGGGTCTGGTCTTGACCTACCACATCAATTACGGCATGTCGGCCAGGAAGACCGCGGCCCTGATGTACGACGTGCACGGTATCAAGATCTCGCACCAGACGATTCATAACTATGAAGAAGCGGTGGCCGCCGTCGTTCGTCCTTTCTGGGCGAACTATCCGTACAAGCTGTCTGAGGAACTGGTTGGCGACGAAACCTACATCCGCGTGAAGGGCAAGTGGAACTACATCTTTTACTTCTACGATGCCCTGAACAAGCTGATTCTGGCCGATTACGTCACACCGCATCGCACTAGCGAATCAGCGGCCATCGCGATCAACCAGGTACTGCAGAAGTTTGATGTGATCCCCGAGAAGCTGCGCTTCATCGTCGATGCGAACCCCATCTATCAGGTAGCCCGAATTTACTTTGCCAAACATGGCATCAACTTCGACATCAAACAAGTCATCGGTCTGAAGAACAAAGACGAAGTCTCTACCGAGTTTCGCTACTTGAAACAGATCATTGAACGTCTGAATCGCGAATATAAGGGCCACTACCGCTCAACGACCGGCTTCGGCTCAGCCAAAGGCTCAGCCAGCTACACAACACTGTTCTCAGCGTGTTACAACTTCTTGCGGCCGCACGAGGCGCTGAACTATCACGTCCCTGTGCCAATCGATGCAGTGCTGGCCCACGAGCGGATGTTTGATAAGTGGCTTGCACTAATCGCACTCGCTCAGGAACAGCTGCCTGTCGCTGCTTGATCACCTGACGAAGAAAATCTCAGGCGCTCTATTTGTGTGCGTTAGAAACATTCTAGCGCCGATATCAGTGCATCAATATCGTTTGAATAAGGAAAATCATTCTTTGATTAAACTGATCTCTGCCGCCCACCTCCTGAACCACGGTTTTGACTTTGAACTTCACTTTTCCATGGCGGTTTTGACGTTACCGCTTTACCGGATACGCGGGTTAAACTGACCGTCAGCACATTATCGGCGGTGGTGTTGTAATCCGCCAGAATACCCTTCACGACGCCCTGGGAGGGCCCATGGGCCGCGGTAGTTTCCTCGTAATTTTGGATCCAGGTGCTGACGGCGTTAAAGCCGAATTCAAAGCCTTCAAAAACTTGCATGTAGGCCGATGACCGCGGATTCGTCGTGATGATCGTGATCTTGGTGACGCGCCCCTGGGCAATCGTCATGGTTAACGTGATCAAACCATCATCGAAGAAAGTCATGGTGCCGTCCTGTGCGGTTGGCGGCAGCTTGTAAGCTGCCAAGCGCATGTTTTGGTTGTAAACGCGTTGTACATAATCGTAACTGCCTAAATCCCCCTGCATCGGTCGCACTCCCTTTTTAATGAACTGCGGTGTTTTACCAGGTTAGTCCAGCGCAATGGGCTAGTTGGTGAGGCACCACTGGTGTCAGTTTACAATTTCTGGGAGAAAAGAAGAACAAATCAGCTCATGGAAGCCGACCGAGTGTTTTCCGTTCACAGCGGCTGCTTGATGCGGTACATTACATCAATAAAGTGAGGGGATGAGTGTGTCATTGCGTGACCCGTTGGACGAAGCCACTTTGCTGGCGCACAAGCAAATTCGGGATGGCGAATTTGATGAATTTGCGGATCTGGCAGCATTCCATAAGGATCTATATTCTGCGAGCAATCAAGATCAACAGAGCCAGAAGTGAAAACTCGGACACAACAAAGGCGGGCCGCTTAGCCCGCCTTTAGTGATTCTGCTTAGATTAATCAGTCGTGTCCCGGTTGCGCCGCCATGCGATCAGGCTTACCACACCCATTAGGCCAATCAGAGAAAGGCCAATAACGCTCATCAGTCTGCTATCTGTGCGGCTTTCATCGGTTTGCGGCAGTTTGCCTTTGTTAGCGGCCGCGTGTGCAACCTGCTGAATCGTGCCGGTGCCGGCGGTTTCATCCGGCTTGCCCGGTTGCTTGCCCGCTGGCGGGTTCCCTTGGCCTGGGATATTATCCGATTCATCCGGCTTGGTTTCCGGTTTCCCAGGTTGACTCGGGTTGCCGCCAGGTTTGCCCGGCTGCTCTGGTTTACCACCTGGCTGGTCCGGATTGCCTCCGGGTTGATCGGGATTGCCACCCGGTTGATCTGGGTTCCCTCCGGGCTGATCAGGATTGCCACCCGGTTGATCCGGGTTCCCTCCGGGTTGATCGGGATTGCCGCCTGGCTGGTCCGGATTCCCCCCAGGCTGCCCGGGATTACCACCGGGCTGATCCGGATCCTTTACCTTAGTGTACGTAATCGTATCCGTCGTCGTGATCGTCCCATCGGCATTAATATGCGCGGTGAAGTGGTCCTTGTCCGCGGTATAGCCCGGCACGACCGGCGTCGCCACTTGGACATCACTGCCCACGCGGCCGCTGACGTTGTGCACGGTCTTGTCGCCCAGGTTGGTTTTAACGGTCACGTCGCCGGTCACGACATTAGGTGAATAGGTGACAAAGCCTTTGCCGCCTTGACTGCCGTCAATGACAGTAATGGTTCCGTTCGGGTTCACGGTGGCGTCGACGGTCGTCTTATCCGCTGTGTAGCCCGGCTTGACGGGGACTGTCACTTTGACAGTCTCGCCGGTTTTGCCGGTCACGTTCGGCACGATCTGATCACCCATGTTGGAGTGAATCAGCACATCACCGGTGACGGTATTAGGGGTATACGTGACGCTTTCGTCAGTTGTGGCAGTCGTGCCGTCGGCGCTGATATGCACCGTCACGGTTTCCTTATCTGCTGTATACCCTTCAACCGCCGGCACCTTGCCCTGGACGGTTTCGCCGCTGCGGCCAACGACCTCAATAGTCTTGTCGCCTAAATTGGTCGGTACGGTGACGGGCAGGGTGACTTGATTCGCTGTGTAAGTGACATACCCGGCACCATTGGCAGCCCCATCCAGTACGGTGATGGTACCGTCCGCGTTGACGTGGGCCTTGACGGTTTGTTTATCCGCTGTATAGCCGGTCAACTCTGGAACGTTGACATCAATATCCGTGCCGACGGTGCCCTTGACGCCGTTCACTACTTGCGGGCCCTTATTGGAGGGAATGGTTACGTTGGCTAAAACCGCGTTAGGTGTATACGTGATCTTATCTTGCGTGGTGATCGTCCCGTCCGCATTAATGTGGGCGGTGAAATGATCCTTGTCCGGGGTGTACCCCTGTACAGCCGGGGTGGGCACTTGCACATCACTATTGACGGTGCCCTTGATGTCCGGCACTGTTTTATCGCCAAGATTGGTCGGTACGGTTACTGGGCCAGTGATCTCATTCGGTGTGTAGGTAACATATCCTTGGCCGCCTTGGTCACCGTCAATGACCGTGATGGTACCATCGGTGTTGACGTGGGCTTTGACGGTTTGCTTATCGGCTGTATAGCCGGCAACTGGCGGCACCGGAACATCAATATCTGTCCCGACTTGGCCTTTGACGTCTTTGACGGTGTAGTCACCCAAATTGGAATGAATCGTCACCGGCGCGGTTGCTTCATTGACCGTATACGTGACCGTTTCGGTTTGATCAGTCGGTTCAGTGGTACTGGCGGTTAGCGCTTCAGTAAAGACTTTGGTCTTATCCGCAACATAACCGTCAATGGTCGGTACATCAGTGGCAACGCTGGCCGTTCCGGGGGTCCAGGTTTGCGTGCCGGCCACGTTATTGATGGTGTGCGTCCAGGTGACAGTTTTGACGATCGGTTGCGGGGTTGCCGTACCCGCACCTTTGAAGGTCACGGTATACGTGACATCCTTAGTGGTCGTTTCGCTGGTCGGGCTGACCACGGCATAATACGTAGCGCCGGTTGCGTTGCCCTGGGCGTCTTTGCTGGTATCAGTGTATTGCAAAGTGGTCGGATCGACTGGTTTCCCAGCAGCATCGACAATTTGGGTAATATAATGGTCAGAGTCAACAGCTTGGCCAGTTTTGAAAGGCGTCGCAGTGTAATTGCTGCCGACCATACCGGTGGTCGACTGGTCGTACTTGCCATCCGCATAACTGGTCAGTTTGCCATCAGTGCCTTTGGTGACGACCTGCCACTTTTCGGTCACTTGGCGAACTAGGGTGGCCGTCAGGGGGATCTCTTCGTCTGTCTTGATCGGTTTGCCGTCCGCACCATAAACTGTGGCGCTGGCCGGGAAAGAGTAGCTCTTGCCGACGACGGAGTCCTTGAGCTGGTCATCATCCAACTTTATGTTGGAGGTGACAGTCACAGCGGATTTAGCACCCACCGCAATGCGTTCAATTTGGATGCTGGCGGCTTTATCATAGGTTGTTTTTTTGCCATCGGCATCCAAATAGGTGATTTGTGCGGTACTGGTGATGTCGTTTTTGGTTGCGTCATCAATAATCTTAATCGGTTCCGTTAAATGCACGTGCTGACCGTTTTTATCCCCCAGGGTCAGGGACGAATCGATCGTGACGGTGTTCGTAGTCCCGTTGTAAAGATTATGTGTGACTACCGCGGTGGGCTTGGCTGTATTGATTTTGCCTGTATGCGAGAATGCGTTATCCGCAGAGCCTTGGATACCAGCACTCTGGACGAAGTCTGAGGTGGCTACGGTTTTGATGCTGAAGGTTGGGTTATCTTTGGAGTTGTAGTAAACATTACCGTTGTTCCAGTCGTCCTGGAAGGAAGCGCCACGGGTTAACTGGGTCCCGTTGAAGCGGAAAATTGAAGCATCCGGTCGAAAGCCAAAGTCCCAGGCAGAGAATGAAATCAGGGTGTTGGGGGCTAACCCACTATTCACAATGACTGGAATACCGCGTGCAGTGGTCCCACTACCTGTAAATGTCAGATGGTTGATATAGAGGACGGTATCCCCATTCTTATCGACAAGGTTTGGGCTTGTAGGTTTTGGTTATCCCAGGCGTTGCGCAATGCGGCCACGCCAGCAAAGGTCGTATATTTTGGAATGCGCACATAGACACCGAATGCATCCGGATTGGCGGCTAAATACGTATTGTATGCAGCAGCGTTTTGGCCGCCCACTAGAGCGGATGTTTGGCCAGGATTCCCGGCGCTAATGGCTAGACTTTGCAGGTTATTGCGGAACGAAATCGTATCACCGGCATTGGTGACACCGGCAGACAAATTATCCCAGCCCATGAAGCCGACGCCCGTATAGTATTTCTCTTGGATGAGTATGCGGGGTACTGAGTCATAGTTGATGGTCTGCCATGAGCTAGTTGGCGTGCCGAGGACTTTATCGCCATTTTTCTGGGTAGTCTGGAATCGGTATTGGACTGTTTGGGGCTGATCGGAATAAAACTCAGCATGGAATGAGAGCCGATGGGCGACATCCATACCTGTGACCGTTCCCACCGAACCCGCTGGCCGAACTTCGTCCACACTCCGGACCACGACGTTAAGCACTGGATCAGCCTGTGAACCGATCGTCGTCACATAATTTGTTTTACCAGAGACGATCTTTTGGACGTCTGTTTTACCGCTTGACGTGGTAAAGATAAGTTCCACATTGTCAGTAAAGCCGATGCTCTTCCAATAACTGGGGTCGCTCACATTGGTGACGCTAGTCAAATTCATACTGTTTTTAATCGTTGGATTAATTGTCAGTTGCGCTTCAGGATGGCCTTGATAATCGTAGTTACTCGTATCAAGCACGCTGCCCCAGAAAACCGATGAAGTATCCGCTAATGGGTCTTTGGTAAATGACGGTAAGTAGGAATTACCATTACCAGCGCTATCACGGGCGAAACTAGCAGACGAGTCCATAGTCGTTTTTCCAACAAAAGGTTGGTAAGAAAACGCATTTTTAGAGTTGACCGCATACTGGTAAGTCTGGCCGTTGATTGCAGTACTGACTGCGGCGGTCAACGGCAATGTCTTGCCTGTCCCCACATCGCCATCGTATTCACTGACAATTTTAAAGAAGCCGCTCTTAAAAATTGAGCCAGCCCCGTCTCTTAATGGCGTACCAGCCGCAAACGTGAAGGTATACTGATTACCTGATTGGGAGACTGTATACGGCGCATCGGCGATCGTTTTTTCGGCACTGATGACTTTTACTCCGGCCGGCAAGGTGATCGTCACTGTGGTCGGACTGGTGAAGACATCGTAACCTTGCCAGTTTTGGAGGTAACTTTTGGTATATGAAAAACGATCCGCAAAAGTCTGCCAATCAATCTTTGTGACGGCTTGTTGCTTATAGATACCGGTTGCAGAATCCACGATTGCGCCCACATTTTGATCATCAAAGATTGCCCAACCATCCGCGGGTGCAGCGGGCTGATTCGGCTTCTTATTGAAGGTGGTGGTCATTTGACTAGCAGTCTGTCCATTCACCTGTAAGAGAACGGGAATGTCCGTTGACGGCTTACCATCGCTAAGAAACTTAGAGCTGGCACTTGTTGAGTAGGGGCTCACATTCACTGAATAGTAAACGGAAGTGCTCACCGTAGAATCGCTGGTCATGGTGATTGTCAAGGCATCGTACGCGACACCATTCACGGTGGTTGAAGTGGTCCCAGTAGGCACTGTGCCAGAAGATATTGATCCCATTTTTAGAAACTTCAAGGTGCCCGCTGGAATGAGCAGCTGAATCTTGTCGCCTTTTTTAAAAGAGCCCGAGAGGCTGTAAACGAGCGGATTGTTTAAGTTGCTGTCATCTGTAACCGTCGGCCCGGTCACCGTGGCCGAAGAGGTGGGCGCTGGCTGATCATTTGCTGCCGGTTCAGCTGCTGCCGCAGTGGATGTGTCGGCCTTGGGGCTTTGGCCAGTGGTATTGGCTGATGCTGGTGCGGCGGCAGACTGATCAGCCGCCAGTTCAGTAGTTTTGTCAGTAGTTGCCGCCTGGTCTGGCGGCGTATTTTGGGTCGTGGTGATTGGCGCGGCATCCGTGTCCGCCGCCACTGATTGCGGCGTGCGCGCCGCACCCGCAATCAACAATGCTCCTGCGGCCGCGGCTACCCAAAACTTCCCTGCTTTGTAAAGTCGTTTGAGACCTGGACGATTTTTAAGCATATAAAACATTTCCCCCTAAATAAAGATTCAACATACTGTCCGCCAAATAGTGTCCCCATCAACACTGGCAGCTGATCGCTGAAACGACCGGTGCCCGTCCGGCCGTATAGCATCGGCCGATTATTTTGGATACATGGTCACTATAGCATATTGGCTATGGCAGAGGCTTGGAAGAAGATTCAAACCGTCAAAAAAAGTCTCACCGGGCTTTTGTACTCCGATGGGACCAGTGTTCAGCGTTGTTTCTTATCCATGCGCAGGCCAACAAAAAATCGCACAGAGCCATTAAAGGCCTGTGCGATTACTATTAGTGGGTGGCCAGGGGAAACGTAACTGTTTCGCTTGAAACCCCGTAACCATGCGCCATAGAAGTACTATCAACCCGTGCGCAAAACGTCGTGGTTTTCTCTGTGGTTTTCTTTCACTGAGCGTTCATATATTCTTCCAGTTTGGCGGTTGCCTCTGATTCCTGCTGTGCACTCACGTGGGCATAAATGCCGAGCGTGATCGTTGGATCAGTGTGGCCGACAAGTTTCTGGACGGACGTAACTGGCACGCCAGCGATGAGCAAGTTAGAAATGAAGCTGTGCCGGAAACCATGGACCGTGATCCGCGGGGTAAGATCGTTATCCGTTTGGATTTTATGCAGCCGTTTGGCTGGCGTATTCAGTGAATGGTAGCCGTTCTTGCTATTGGAGAAGACAAGCTGGTGTGGGGCCAGCGTGTTGATCCCCAGTTGAAAGAAATACTGCTGCTGCATATGATGCCAGTGTTGCAAGTAAGTCATGGTTTGCTTGTCTACCGGAATAGTTCGACGCCCGGCCCGTGTCTTGGGCGCTTGGACAATCTGGCGCCCACGCTTGCCTTGGGTAAGTGTCTTGTTGATACGGACCGTATCGTGCTCAAAGTCCACGTCTTGCCATTCCAGTGCCAGCAGTTCGCCACGCCGGACGCCGGTGTAATCCAGAACCCGGAACATGATGAAAATGTCGAAGTGGGCCGCTTTATCAATGCAGGTGAAGAACTGGTTCATTTGGTCCTTGGTCCAAAAGTTTTCCGGCTTATCGCCGGCAATGTCTTCATGCCTTGGTAGTACCACGGCCTTAGCGGGGTTCTTGTTCATATAGCCTTGCCGCACGGCATAGTCCATAACTGATTCAACGTAATTGAACCAGCGCTTGTAATTGGCTGTCGTGGCTTCATACCACGTCTTGACGGCCTTTTGAACGTCCCTGGTGGTGATGGTGGCGATCCGTTTATCACCAAAAGCTGGCAGAATGTGGTTGTTGAACATGCCCACTGTGCGTGCCCAGGTGGATTCTCTTACTGTATTGATGTAGTTGCCGTACCACTCCTTGTAAACGTCCCTGAAAAAGATGGGCGTTGGTTTATTTTCTTCCAAGTCACCGTTGCTAATAGCCAGTTCAAGTCTGGCCGCCACAATGGTGGCTTCCTTTTTTGTCTTGAATCCGCGACGGACCTTGTATTTCTTTTTGCCTGTCTGTGGATCATTACCAGCAAAGACCTGGACGCGCCAGAGTTCTTTGCCGTCTTTCGTTGGGTACTTTTTAATTGATGCCATATTCTTCTCCTATCTGTCACGCTGGGCAGGCGGTGTTAGATTGGAGAGTTTTCGCCGAAAATGGCGAAAAGTGGCGGCTGATTTTTCAGCCATAATATTAAATAAAATATTTAGAGCTACTCAAATTACAAATCTACATGTACTTTGCTTTGATGAAATCATCAATGAGATCGTCATCCTTCAATACTCTTAAGGGCCAATTATAAATGATTGGGAACGGACCTGCCTCTTCGGGAAAATTTCCTACGTCAGATTTGAAAATAACCATGGCATCATCTTTTAACAAAACACTTTTGCAAACATTTGCACAAATCTGAGCCGCAATTGAAATAAGATATGGCTCAAGTTCACTGTTAGATGAGCGAGTCAAAAAGTCGTTCAACTTATGCTCATTTGCATCCACTTGCCAGCCACTGCCCACAAATTCATGGGACAAAAAAATGGCTAGTGACTGAATCGAATTGACTTCATCAAGCTGAACAAGTAGGGGCATGACAAACTCTACAACGGTTATTCCCTTAGCTGCATCAGAGTTCTTTTCATAAAAAAAGGAAGCTTCAAATGTTGGTTCATCTTGATTAAGCGGACCGTCAACAGCTTGTACGCGTCTAACGCCACATTTAAGATTTTCTTTTGGGAAAACATTTTCAAACAGATCCCACACTTCAATATCCAAACCTTCAACAAGTTTATTAAGCGTATCAAACTGGATTCCCTTGCTCTTTTCGTTATAAAAAGCAGAAATTGTCGTTCGCGAAATTCCAGTTTTATCACTTACGGACTGAATGCTCATACCTGATTCTTCCATAAATTCTTTAAGCATGAATTTTAGCATAGTTTATCCTCCTAGCACATTATTGTCGCATCTCGAAACGCAAATGACAAGCATAGGCGTCAAAAATGATTAGCCTACCGTTGACACACAAGGGTGTTCATGCTAAGGTGACTATTGTAAACCATGCTTATCAATTATGATAAGCATGGTTGCTACCATTGAACCTATAATCGTGAAAGAAGGTGTCAATATGAGCGGGATGAAAGTACAAATCACTTTGCCAGCCGACTTTGATCGGGTTTTGCAGGAGCAAATTCATCAAGAGGTTGTCCGGGTAGTTAATGAAACGAAGCCACAACGAATTCCACGGAAATTGAACATCGGGCAAGCGGCAGAATATGCCGGTGTAGCCCGTAACACGTTAATGTCCTGGACCAAAAAGGGATTGCCAATACAGGTGGTTGGAGGCGTCAAGCGGATTAACACCACAGATATAGACGATTACATGCAGAACAACGGTAAGTAACCACGCTGGGCAGGCGGGCACGTAAGCAACTTACGGCAAGGCGTATAGCCTCAGGAAGGAAACACAAGCATGGACAAAATTGTATTTTTGAATCGACCGACTCTGGACGCAAACACGTTCACGACAAGCGAGGTCATTGCACGGTATGCAGGTATCAACCGGGAATCAGTTGACCGCACAATTCGGGAGCAAAAGACGCGATTAGAACATCATGGAATTCTCGGATTTAAAATCCGTAAATTACCCGGCCGTGGAGCACCATGCAAGATTTACATGCTGAACGAAGCTCAAGCCACTCTGCTCATCACATTTTTGAAAAACACGGAGCGTGTGGCTGACTTCAAGGACGAACTAGTACGCCAGTTTTTCGCCATGCGTGAGGAACTGATGAAACGGCAGACACTGCGGGAAATTGAGAAGCCGGTGCGTCGGTCCCTGACTGACGCCATACAGGCATGGCCATACTGCAATAAATGGAGCTATAAGGCGATTACAGACCTATCCTGCAAGACCGTTACTGGTATGAGTACAAAACAGTAGCCGGATTTAAAATTGAAGTGCAACACCGATTGAGTTAGACCAATCGACCGGGTTGATTTAACAAAATAGGCCATGAAGACCTATCCTTGAAGCGACTAAACTACCAAGAAAGGTGACCTTCATGACCCACAATCAGTCTAACAGTCTCGGCTCGTACACTCAACTCACAGAGGGCGAGCGCGGAATAATTGATGCGCTTTGGCACTCCCATGAATATTCCATTCGCGATATTGCACACATCATCCATCATTCCCCTAGTACGGTAAGCCGTGAGCTTAAGCGCGGCCGAGTCCAGCAACGGGATTCGAATTATCATTACTACAAGGATTACTTCTTTGATGCTGCCCAACGACAACACGAAGAACGACAGACCCATTCCCACGCCAAGAGCATGTTGGAGAAGTGTACCTACTTCTTTAACTGGCTGACCGCTCAGATCAAGAAGCATGCGTATCGTGAACAAAGTATTGATGGGTACGTGCATCAGTTCCAGCAACTCTGGCCTAATCGTTCGTGCCCCTCAACGCCGACCGTGTATCGCTACATTGATGCCGGACTGTTGTCAGTGACCAACATGGATCTGCCTGAGAAGTTGCGGCGTCGCGAGAAAAGGCCAGGCCGTAGTCATGCGCGTAAGAATAAACGCATCGCTGGAACGTCCATCGACAAGCGGCCCAAACAAATCAATAACCGCTGGTTTGTTGGTGACTGGGAAGGCGACCTGGTGAAGGGGAAGCGTTCTGCCGACCAACCAGCATTACTCACCCTGACAGAACGTGTCACACGTTATGAGCTGATCTACAAGATCCCAAACTATCACGCCCGGACTTGCTTAGAGGCCATGCAATACGTTCTGAACACACATGATCCTTATCTATTCCACTCCATCACCTTCGACAACGGTTCTGAGTTCGCCCTCTTGGACCAACTCAGAGGAACAAAGATCTACTACTGCCATCCCTATACACCCAGTGAACGTGGCAGTAACGAGAATGCCAACGGCTTGATTCGAGAATTCATTCCAAAGGGTCAATCACTATGGGAAGTCTCTAAGGAGAAGATTCGTAAGAGCCAAGATGTCTTAAACCACCGGTTAAGGAAGTGCCTTGGATACCGCAGCGCAATCGCGGCGCTCCAGGCCTCCCCCCTGGGCCTGGAGGAATCCCTGCCCACTACCTAAACCAATTCACACTAAACCAATTCACATGGATGAGTCTTCACTGTTGCACTTAATTTGACAATTCGGGGTACAAAACAGTACAAGGCAATGAAAGGCGTTCCCAAGAGCGTCACTGGCCCAGACATTTATTCTGCTGATGATCTGGCTCACTATCGAGCGCTAGAAAGCAAAGTGATCGTCTTACTGGACCTGGGCTTCTCGTACGACCAGTTAAAGTCGGCTATCAGTGGCCAGCCAATCACGGTGACACTACCAGCAAGGGAGGCGGCAAGATGATCATGATTGACTGGATCGTTACCCATCTGCCCACTGTGTGCGGCCTAGTCCTGGCATTCCTGCTGGGCATGGTCTGGGCCATGTATCTGTTCGGCGTCCCTGCTAATTATGGAAAGAAGGCAAAATAACGGCACACCAAGTGAATACCCCATACGGCTGGGAGTGGCCCGATTACATTGAAGCCGATGCCCATCTGGACAAGTATTTCAAAGCCCAGCACGACACGGTAGAACGGCGCGACTTACTGCACGCCAAAGTGGACTTGAGTTCCCGGGAACTCAAGTCCAAACAAGAGAATACAAAAAAAGCCGCAAAGCATAGGGGCTAAGCGGCTGGGCGACATAGTAAAGCAAATAACCTTTACACCTACTATGCCGCCATGTTGACCCAATGTCAAGAAATGGAGGCCAATTATATGGCAGATTCGAGTTATACCAAAGCGGAATACGAATTGAGCAAGGCACGCGGGTGCTTAGAAGCCCTGGACGATGAGCTGGACACGTTCGACGACTATGTGAACCGCTATGAAAGCAATCCGAATGAGCGCAACGCCGAAGCGGTTTGTTATGAAGCCACGCGGGACGTGCGTACCTGGCGTGATCTGTTAGCCACGGCGCGGGACATTGTAAAGGCCCAAGAGATTGCGGCTGGCAAAGTAATGCCGGGTAACGTCAAAACCGCCATGGAAAAGTGAAGTTCAAAGTCAAAACCGTGGTTCAGGAGGTGGGCGGCAGAGATCAGTTTAATCAAAGAATGATTTTCCTTATTCAAACGATATTGATGCACTGATATCGGCGCTAGAATGTTTCTAACGCACACAAATAGAGCGCCTGAGATTTTCTTCGTCAGGTGATCAAGCAGCGACAGGCAGCTGTTCCTGAGCGAGTGCGATTAGTGCAAGCCACTTATCAAACATCCGCTCGTGGGCCAGCACTGCATCGATTGGCACAGGGACGTGATAGTTCAGCGCCTCGTGCGGCCGCAAGAAGTTGTAACACGCTGAGAACAGTGTTGTGTAGCTGGCTGAGCCTTTGGCTGAGCCGAAGCCGGTCGTTGAGCGGTAGTGGCCCTTATATTCGCGATTCAGACGTTCAATGATCTGTTTCAAGTAGCGAAACTCGGTAGAGACTTCGTCTTTGTTCTTCAGACCGATGACTTGTTTGATGTCGAAGTTGATGCCATGTTTGGCAAAGTAAATTCGGGCTACCTGATAGATGGGGTTCGCATCGACGATGAAGCGCAGCTTCTCGGGGATCACATCAAACTTCTGCAGTACCTGGTTGATCGCGATGGCCGCTGATTCGCTAGTGCGATGCGGTGTGACGTAATCGGCCAGAATCAGCTTGTTCAGGGCATCGTAGAAGTAAAAGATGTAGTTCCACTTGCCCTTCACGCGGATGTAGGTTTCGTCGCCAACCAGTTCCTCAGACAGCTTGTACGGATAGTTCGCCCAGAAAGGACGAACGACGGCGGCCACCGCTTCTTCATAGTTATGAATCGTCTGGTGCGAGATCTTGATACCGTGCACGTCGTACATCAGGGCCGCGGTCTTCCTGGCCGACATGCCGTAATTGATGTGGTAGGTCAAGACCAGACCCAATACTTGCGGTGTGGCGCGGATCCGGCCCAGGTCAACAGTTGTTTGAATTGGCGAGTCGGCGTCGACACTCTTCAGCTCAAAACGAAAATCCCGGTACGTATAGCGGACTTTAAACCGGGTTGGTTCGGCACTGAACGCGGCCAGTTGTTTGGGTGATAACTGAGCTACCTTGCCTTGGCGATACGAGCAATTGTCGTTTGGGCAGACCCAAACATCGAAGTTCACGCGCTTGTTATGCAGGTACAGTGCGTGTGTGCAATACGGACAGCGCAGTGATACGTCCTTCTTGTAGTCGCCGTCGCGTCGTTGAAACTTGAAGTGACAGACCTTGCACTCTAACTGACCGCCTTTGCCGTTGTTGGCGTAAAGGTAGTCGCTCGGTGCGTCGCACCGCGCACACCGAAGTGCTTGAAAATCAATCGGTTTGCGTCGACGCACAGCCTTGATGGGTTTGCCGGTATCCGTCAGGTGTTGGGCTAAAAGCTCTTGATAGTCCAGTTTCTCGGGCTGAATGTCTGCGGCCAGCAGGGGCACTGCTTCGTCTACTTCAAACTGGTTGAACCGTTTGTAGATTGGCTTGTCTGGCTGGGGCATGCGCGAGTTACTGATGAACTGGAACAGCCATAACGCCAACAAAATAATTAAACGGCGTTGGTACTTGATTATCTCAATTAAATACTGTATCAATAGTGTATGCACTCGGATTCCTCTTTTCGGAATTTCTTAGTTGTAGTTGTGTACACCTAGGATACCAGAACAAGAGAAAAATCCGGGTGTTTTTCTTTTGCCTGAAGGCAAGAAAAGCACCCGGAAAGCAGAAAGAAAGGTACGTCTTTTGACAGTACCTAATGCCGGTGGGAGGTGAGCAGCATGACGCTAAGCACGCTTGACTGGGCACTGGCTTACCAGCAGCACGGCTTTGCCGTCTACCCGATGGTACCGGGTAGTGATGGATCGCCCAAAGGGACCAGCACTTTCAACAGTGCCAGCACTGACCCCAAGCAAGCCAAAGCCTGGTGGGGCCAGCACCCTGCATGGGGCGTCGGCCTTTGCCTGATGGACACGGGCATTATGGTGCTGGACATTGATCGTAACCATGAAAGTGGCAGCGACGGCATCGAAACGATCAATAAACTGTATAAGCAAGGTGCCGAGCGTTTGCCAGTTGATACTTACACGGAACAAACGCCGCGCGGCGGCCTGCACATTTTTCTGACCTATCCGGTTCACCTACACCTGACGCGGGGCACTAATCGCTTTTCTGACCATGGGGAACTGACCGGCATTGACTACGAAGCAATGGGCATTCCAGTCGCCCCGACACGGCGCTTTGGAAAGTGCTACACGCCTGCCCCAGGCCACAAGCTCACAACTATCCGCCCTGCCCCGCAATGGGTGTTAGACGGCGTTACGGCCAAGAAAACGGCAGTTGGGTTTACTGGTAAAGTCAACTATTCCCGCCGTAAGACGTATGCCGGGAAGTTGATTGATGATCTGGCCCAAGACATTAATCAAGGTACGCGGAACGATCGGCTGACGCAGCTGGCTGGCAAACTGCTGGCGAGTACGGCAGAGCCAGAAAGTGTTTGGACCGTCATGCGGGACGTGAACGCCCTACATGTTGATCCGCCGTTACCAGATAAAGAGCTGGCCGGAATTTTCGCTTCTATTGCGGAACGCGAAGCCAGAAAGGGGCAATTGAATGGACGCAACTAAAGAAACACCGCTGGAAGTGGTGGCAGCCATTAAGGGTCTGCACGTGGCCAGCAGTCATGAGACGCCACGCTGGCTAATTTCAGACGAAAAAGGAAACGCAAAAGTTAATTCGCCAATGCTGGGCTACGAAATCATGAAGGAAGTGCCTATGATCCGCGCCGATTGCTTGCCATTGGGTGCGCGCTATGATCGAGAAACAGGTACTTGGCATGTAGGCGACCTTAGCGACTTCTTAGAAGGATATATTACCAAAAAACTAGAAGCTGTAGGCAAGTGGTCCGTTCAAAAAATGGGCGAAGTCAAAAAGTTCATTATGATTAAGACTTTCAATCCACACATGGCCAGTAATCCTTTTGATAGAAGCAACCCTATGCTTATTAACTTCAAGAATGGGACTTTCAATCTGGTTAAGCGGACATTGCAGCCACACAATCAAAGTGATCTGATTTTACAATCCCACGACTATGTGTTGCCGACATCCCAGGAAACGCCAACCGAGCCAAAAGAAACGGGAGATTGGCTAACGGCATTGACTGGTAACGATCCATTCGCCACAACATTTCTGTTTGAGCTGATGGGCTATTGCTTTTACCGATCCTATGAACCGTTTCAGCTAATCGCCATACTGCAAGGCAGCGGCGGCAATGGCAAGTCCACATTTCTAAACTACTTGAAACGAGTGCTGGGAGTTGAAAACGTCTCTAATGTGACGCTGCAAGACTTGGGGAGCAAAAATAACCGCTTTGCCAGCAGCCAGTTGTACCGGAAGGAGGCTAACATCTTTGCTGACGTGGATAGCAGCTTTCTTAAATCGACCGGATTGCTAAAGTCACTGACCGGTGGTGATCGCATGTTTGCGGAGTTCAAAGGCCAAGACCCGTTTCTGTTTGAAAACTTTGCTAAGCTCATTTTCTCTGCCAATGAATTGCCTCCATTTACCGACTTTTCAGATGGATTTGAGCGGCGCTTATACGTGGTGCCATTCCCGGTGAAGATTGACCAGCAGTTTGAAGCCAAGTATTCACTGGCAGATATTGATGCAGAAATCCCCCAAACAATTGCCTATGCCCTCTACCTGTTCAGCCAAGCCATGAAACGCCACTCACTGACGGAATCAGATCCCATGAAAAAAGCCAAAAGCGACTGGCTGAAGGATTCCAATAGCGTAGCCCGGTTTGTCGCTGACCGTTGCCACATGGACCGGGAAACCAATAGTGGTGAGCCTACGCAATGGCTCTTTCAGAAATATAGCCAGTATTGTGTTGACGAAGGCATTAAAAGTCTGGGCCGGCCTAATTTCACCAAACGGCTGGCCGCTATGGGCATTAGAACAGACAAACCACGGGTAAATGGTTCTCAGAGACACAGATACATCCATCTGTTTTATGATGGCGATCAACCCGAAGAATAGTGTGTGTGGGTGAAACTCAAAAAAAGCTGGCACACTTGGCACAGTCTGGAGAAAGCCCGCCATGTAGGCATTCACGGGGCTAGAAAAGCTAACAAAACCTGGCACGCGGGTTGGCACAAGTTGGAACAACGAAATTAAATTGTTTGAATGTGCCAGTCCGTGCCAAGCCACATATCCTAATGTGCCAGGAAAAACCATTACAGGAATACCGGTGTATCAACGTTTCTACGATGTGTGCCAAGTGTGCCAGGAAATTCCGAATTGTACCCACACACACGATTAATTGGAGATGACATGCTGACCAGCCAACACGGTCCACCAGTATCTTTACTGGTAAATGGAAAAGTGGACTTACCGTCCCGGGGCGGTAAGTCCAGAAAACAGCATTCAGATTGGAGCGATCAAATTGAAGAAGTATGCAGTATCCCGGCTGAACAAGGTGGCTGAGATTGGTAAGACAGTTAACCGCAAGACTGGTGCCGGTATTAACGTTTCTACGTTTGAACCCACTGGCACGCTGTTCTATGGCTCATATAACCGCACAGTGACGCAAACTTATCAGATCACTGGTACAGATGTAGAAGACACCATAGCCATTGTTGTGCGGCACACAGACACTCTGAACGACAGCATACTGGTGAGATTGGCCGGAATTGTATATGCTATCCAGTCAATTGCCTATGACGATGACATTCACGGGTTCGATGTCGTGACGTTGAAGAAAGAAAAAGGAGCACACTAATAATGATGAAAGACATTTTTGATGTAGCAGGTACGCAACAAGAGATCAGCCGATTAGTGACGGCGTTTTTAATTATTAACGGAGCAAATGTGATCAGTTTTGCAATTCATGCGAAAGATCCAGAGCATGTGTGCGTAACAATCTGCTATGAGAAGAAGCAGGTGCAGCGTCGGTGATCATGAAACTATGTGACCATGCAGGTTGCCATGAGCTGGTGCCGTTCAATGTCAAGTATTGTGCCCAGCATGCTGGCGACTACAAGGCCAGAGCAGCGCCAGGCAACGCTGCATCATATCAGCATCGTAAAGAAATCAGCGGCAAACTGCAGAAATTCTATAAGTCGAAAGCCTGGGAGCACCTGTCATACGACTACAGACTGAAGTACCCCATGTGCGAGTGGTGTCAGAAGAAGGGACTGTTTGTTTCCGCTGACGTTGTGGATCATATTATTCCTATCCGGGTTGATTGGACCAAGCGATTAGATGAAAGCAACCTTCAATCACTGTGCAACTCATGTCACTGGCAAAAATCGCAAGAAGACAAGAAAAGATACCATTTGCCAAAACTAGGTACCCCACCTGAATAACCGGGGCCTAGTTCAAAAACGACGGGGAGCACAACGCCAGCTTCGGATTTTGAAAAAATCTCGTGTCAATGGATTATTACGTGCAAAATGCACCTAAAATATGTTATACTAATCAATGGATAATTGTATCGAATTAAACGAAAGGACTTGGCGAGATGCCTAGCAAAATTAAAAACATCGAGGATATTCGCGGGCATTTATCGCCCCGGAAGATTGCTAAACGGGCCAGCGAGCAGCAGGCCATGTTTGATTTCAAAGAGCTTACTGCCCAGCCCCCCGAGTGGCTTGATGATCTTGCGGTGAGCGAGTGGCAACGTATCGTGCCTTTGCTGAAAGCCGACGTGCCTATCAGTGAATTGGACGTGGCTATGCTAGCCAGTTACTGCCAGACATACAGCGACATTCAAAAATCGGCTAAGCACATTCAAGATGAAGGTCCGGTCGTTGAAGCAGTGTCTGGTTCTATCAAGGTCAACCCGTATATGAACGTGAAGCGGAACGCCACTCAGGATTTGATGAAGCTGGCCGATGCTTTGGGCTTGTCAGTATACGGCCGATTGAAGATGCAGATCAAAGGCGACGTCAAGACGCCGGACGATCCGTTTGCCAAGCTGGTGAAGAATGAGTGAAGTATGTTGACGATGTGTTAGCGGGCAACATTGTTGCTGGCAGAAAAATCAAGCAAGCGTGCCGCCGTTTCAACAAGGACATTAAAGCCAGCAAGAAAGATTCATTCCCCTACTATTTCGACGAGGATCATGCCCGCCGCGCAATTGAGTTTGTAGAGCTGATGCCGGCAAAAGATGGCAGCAAGCTCATCCTGGAACCATTTCAGAAGTGGATCCTGTCCGAACTGTTTGGTTGGCGCGATAAGCAGACTGGCAACCGGCGCTACACACAAGCATACATTTCAATGGCCCGCAAGAATGGTAAGAGCTTCTTGATGGCTGCCATCGGGGCCCTATATCTGCTCATGGAAAACAAACCGGCCCGCAGCCGTGAAATTGTGTTTACCGCAAACACGGCCAAGCAGGCTCACATGGCGTATGACATGATGGCCAGCGGACTGCGCCAGGTATGCAATGTGTCGCCCTCACTGCGGCAGCGTCTGAAGATCAATCGAGACGAGATCCGCGACTTGGGTACAGACAGCAAAGCCGTTCCCTTAGCCAGTGATCTGCATGGGCTGGACGGGTACCAAAGTGACTTAGCCGTAATTGATGAATATGCCTTAGCCCGCAGCGATCAAATTTACAACGTACTGAAGTCCGGCCAGATCAATAGCGACAATAGTTTACTGGCAGTCATTTCAACTACTGGGCCGAGCCTGAACGGTCCCATGTTCAAAGAATACAAATTTATTAGCAAAGTCCTTACCGGCCGCGAAAAAGCGGACCGGTATTTTATTGCCGTTTGGGAGCAAGACGTAAAGGACGAAGCCTTCAAGCCAGAGACATGGGAAAAGTCGAACCCGCTGTTAGCTAACGAAGATCGGGCTAAGACGATGATCCCCAGTCTGCAAGCCGACGTTGACCTGGCCAGCAAGCGAAACATGTTGCGGCCGCTGCTTATCAAGAATTTCAACATGTGGCAATCAGCCCGAGCCGATAGTTATATCAGCTTAGACGACTGGGACAAGGCGAAGACGGCACCCATTGAAACGGTCGGCGCTGATGTGTACATCGGGCTGGATCTGTCTAAGTCGAGCGACCTGACCTCAGTCAGCTGGCTGGTCCCCATGGCGGGATACTCTTATGCTGACTCACATAGTTTCGTGGGTACTAAGTATGGGCTGGAAGAAAAAATCAAAAACGACGGGTTTGACTATATCGCTGGAGAACAGCGCGGCGAGTGCAGTATCACCAAACTGGAAAGCGGCATGATCGACTACGACGATGTACTGGCCTACGTATTGGCCATGATCGACAGAAACCAGTGGAATGTGCGGGCCATCTGCTACGATCCCTGGTCCTTCGGGTACCTGCTGCCGGAGTTTGAAAAACGAGATATGCCAATGGTCGAAGTACGGCAAGGGCAGCGTACTCTGTCGATCCCGACGGTGCGCTTTCGTGATGATCTGTTCAATGGCAAGCTGAAACACCCAGACAACCAGCTGCTGGCCTATGCGGTTAACAACGCCATTCTGAAATACGATGCCAACAATAACCCCATTATTGATAAGGCGAAGAATGCCACCAAGATCGACCCCGTAGCCGCTCTGATGAATGCCTACACGGTGGCCATGGACAATTTAACTAATGAGAAAGCAGGCAAAGCCGACAATGCATTTTATGCAAGCGACAATTTCAGTTTTTAAGCAGCATATAAATATCCCCGAATTGTCAACCCAAGTGCAACAGTGAAGACCTAATGAATAGGAATGGTCTACCGGGCTTGCAGGGGAACCTCCAGGCCCAGGGGGAGGCCTGGAGCGCCGCGCTCGCGCTTCGATAGCCCAGTGACTTCCGCAAGCGGCCGTTCAACACGTCCTGGACCTCGCGGATCAGCTTCTTACTGAACTTGTGGAGCGAGATGCCTTTCGGGATGAACTCACAGATTAAGCCGTTGGCGTTCTCATTACTGCCCCGCTCGCTGGGTGTGCAGGGATGGCAGTAGTAGATCTTGGTCCCTTTGACTTGGTCCAAGAGGGCTAACTCAGAGCCGTTATCAAAGATAATGGAGTGGAACAGATCAGTGCTATGGGTATTAAGGACCCACTGGAGGGTTTGCAGGCAGGTCTGCGCAGGTAGTCGGGAATCTTATAGATGAGCTCAAACCGTGTCCAGCGTTCGGTCAGTGTGAGCAGTGCTGGCTCGTTCACGGTCCGCTTGCCTTTCACCAGATCGCCTTCCCAGTCGCCAAGGGTTTTCCACTCATTAACGGCTGCTGGTCGCTGTTCAATAGCAGTGCCGGCTAAGCACTTGTTCTTACGGTCATGGTCACGGTGATGGCCTCTCTAGTAAGTCCATGTTGTCGATCATCAGCAGTCCCTGGTCAATGATACACAGTGGGCGTTGCTGGGCAGGCCCGATGCGGGAACAGTTGCTGGTACAAATGAACCAGCCCATCAATGCTCTGACGCCGGAAATGTTCTTTCTTAACGCGGTTATCCAACCACTGGAAGAAATGGTGGCACTTAGCTAAGAGACCATGCGGTCGCGAGTTGGCTCGTCGCTTGCCGTGCAGGATCTGAGCGGCATTCGCATAGTAATCGTGGTAGTAAAGACGTTGAGAGCCCATTTGTTGGACAGTTCCGCGTTTCAACTCACGTGAAACAGTGCTGGAAGCCCGATCGACCGCTTGGGCAATCGTGCGGATCGAGCAGTCATCGGAGTGATACAAAGCGTCGATTATTCTGCGTTCCTCGGAGGTCAGTTGTTCGTAATGCCTGGTGCCGGGTCATGAAGATATCACCTTTCTTAATGTTTTGACGCCTTAAGAATAGGTCTTCATGGCCTGTTTGTTCAATCTGAGACAGATAATTGGTCTGCTTTAGCAGGTGTTGCAGTTAGAGTGTACTTTGAGAGGCTAAAAAATCCCGAATTGTCAAATTAAGTGCAACAGTGAAGACTCATCCATGTGAATTGGTTTAGGTAGTGGGCAGGGATTCCTCCAGGCCCAGGGGGGAGGCCTGGAGCGCCGCGATTGCGCTGCGGTATCCAAGGCACTTCCTTAACCGGTGGTTTAAGACATCTTGGCTCTTACGAATCTTCTCCTTAGAGACTTCCCATAGTGATTGACCCTTTGGAATGAATTCTCGAATCAAGCCGTTGGCATTCTCGTTACTGCCACGTTCACTGGGTGTATAGGGATGGCAGTAGTAGATCTTTGTTCCTCTGAGTTGGTCCAAGAGGGCGAACTCAGAACCGTTGTCGAAGGTGATGGAGTGGAATAGATAAGGATCATGTGTGTTCAGAACGTATTGCATGGCCTCTAAGCAAGTCCGGGCGTGATAGTTTGGGATCTTGTAGATCAGCTCATAACGTGTGACACGTTCTGTCAGGGTGAGTAATGCTGGTTGGTCGGCAGAACGCTTCCCCTTCACCAGGTCGCCTTCCCAGTCACCAACAAACCAGCGGTTATTGATTTGTTTGGGCCGCTTGTCGATGGACGTTCCAGCGATGCGTTTATTCTTACGCGCATGACTACGGCCTGGCCTTTTCTCGCGACGCCGCAACTTCTCAGGCAGATCCATGTTGGTCACTGACAACAGTCCGGCATCAATGTAGCGATACACGGTCGGCGTTGAGGGGCACGAACGATTAGGCCAGAGTTGCTGGAACTGATGCACGTACCCATCAATACTTTGTTCACGATACGCATGCTTCTTGATCTGAGCGGTCAGCCAGTTAAAGAAGTAGGTACACTTCTCCAACATGCTCTTGGCGTGGGAATGGGTCTGTCGTTCTTCGTGTTGTCGTTGGGCAGCATCAAAGAAGTAATCCTTGTAGTAATGATAATTCGAATCCCGTTGCTGGACTCGGCCGCGCTTAAGCTCACGGCTTACCGTACTAGGGGAATGATGGATGATGTGTGCAATATCGCGAATGGAATATTCATGGGAGTGCCAAAGCGCATCAATTATTCCGCGCTCGCCCTCTGTGAGTTGAGTGTACGAGCCGAGACTGTTAGACTGATTGTGGGTCATGAAGGTCACCTTTCTTGGTAGTTTAGTCGCTTCAAGGATAGGTCTTCATGGCCTATTTTGTTAAATCAACCCGGTCGATTGGTCTAACTCAATCGGCGTTGCACTTCAATTTTAAATCCGGCGCATATAAATATCCAGACTGTACTGCTGGTAGCAGGCTTAGCACTTGTCGTTGCGGGTGTGTGGTGGCTGCTTGGCGGTCCCACTGGCCTAGTTGCGCTGGGAGTGGTCTGCATTGTGCTGGCCCTGATCATCAACTACAACAGATCATTTAACATGAAACATTAAGGAGGTGACAACATGAGCTTTTTCCAAAATGATACTTCCCAGCCTCGCCAAGACGACAACAGCGAACCATTTCTCGATGCCTTGATCAGTATGACCAGCAATGACAGCGGCGTGTATGTGGGCGTTGGTGCCCTGCACAACAGCGACATATTTACGGCTGTGAAAGTTATTGCCAGTGACTTGGCAGCCAACCCTATCGAATACAGTGACAAGAAGCTGACAGTCTTACTTAATAAGGCACCCAACGACCACATGACTGCCTGGGCGTTCAAGTTTGCCCTGGCTGCTAACATGCTGCTGAACGGCAATGCCTTTGCCCTAATTGGCCGCAACAACAGTCAGCAAGTGAATGCTTTGGAGTTCGTTCCGAATAGCCAGATGGTGGTGAAACAGGACGATAGCACAGGCGTCGTGACCTACGAATACACGCCCACAGACGGCCCCACACAGCGTTTGCCAGCCAGTGAGGTATTACACTTCAAGTGCTTTACCCAGGACGGCTATACGGGGCTATCGCCGTTGTACGCCTTGCATGACGAAGTGGCTTTGCAGAAGTCGGGAAACGACTTGCTAAACGGCTTTTTCAAATCTGGTGTGCAAGGAACCGGCCTACTGAAAGTACACAAGTCGGACTTGGATGCGCCGGCCAAGGAAAACATCCGCCAAAAGTTTGAGCAGGCTAACAGCGGAACCAATGCGCTGAAGACCATTATTCTGGACGAGAACATGGATTACAGCCAGCTGCAAGTGAATACAGACGTATTGCAGCTGGTCAATTCTAACGATTGGACTACGAAGCAGATCGCTAAGGCGTTTGGTCTGCCACTGGATCGCTTAGGCGTTGAAAGTGAGCACTCCAATGCGATACAGAGCAACTTGATGTATCTGCAAAACACGCTGGTTCAATACTTCTCCTGCTTTACCAGCGAATTGGACGCCAAACTGTCCACAGGTGACAACCGGTTCAGCTTCAATACTGACAAGCTGTTTTCAGCGGACCCGGCCACCATGCAGAAACTGGCAATTGACGGTTTGCAGGGTGGTCTGCTCACCACCAATGAAGCCCGGGAAAAGATAGGTCTGCCACCAATCGCTGGTGGTGATGAGATCATGGCCAGTCTGAACTACACGCCACTGAGCAACTTGGTTGCTTATCAGGACGCCAAGAAAGGAAGTACACCACAAAATGAATAACGATGATGTTGAGAAACGGGTCACCCCTGAAGCGGCCCTGGACGCGGCTACGGCAGAGCCAGAGACACCCCCTGATGATTCTGCGGATACCGATAGCACAGACGCTGACAGCACTCCTAAGACGTTATCCGGGTATGCTGTGGTATTCAATACACCCAGCAAGGACTTAGGCGGGTTCGTGGAAGTGATTGATCCCCACGCCTTTGACAATGTAGATCTGTCCGATGTCTATATGGTATCGAACCATGATTTCAGCCAAGTACTGGCCAGCACCAAAGCCGGTACTCTGACCTTGAATGTGGATGACAAGGGGTTGCATTTCGATGCGACACTGCCAGATACAACCATTGCCGACGATGCCTATACGAATGTGCAGGCCGGGAACCTATCCGCCATGAGCTTCACATTTGTTGCAGCACCTGACGGTGACACTTTTACAAAGGACGACAGCGGCCAGGTAACCCGCACCATTAATCAAGTCAAGAGCCTGTTCGATGTATCGCTGGTGGCCATTCCTGCCTATGACGATACGAGTGTCGAAGCGTCTGACACTACTGTAGCGCAGCGCAGTTACACCAATTGGCTGAAAAAAAACACAGAAAATCCTGAAAAGGGAAAGGAAGCTACTAACATGACCGAAAAAACAATTATTGACCCCGCCAAGACAACCGAATCCCGGGCGTATGAAGATTATATCCGCAGTATGGGCGAGAAACGGGACGGTTTAACGACAACCACTGCCGGTGCGGTCGTACCTAAAGAAGTGATCAACGATGTTTGGGACTTGAAGCAGTCCGACTATGATCTGGCTAAGTATGTCACAGTGAAGCAAGTAGGCACCCCCGTCGGTACTTACCCAATTGCCTTGGTAAACAACGGTACGCTGGCCACTAAAGCCGAGATGGACGACATCGGCGAGGTAGATGCGGCCCTGTTCCGTGGTGTGGACTACAAGGTGCAGACCCGTGCGGGCAAGATCTATTTGTCTGATGAACTGGTCGAAGACAGTGAAGTGGATATTGTGGCCGAAGTGAAGAGCCAGCTGAAGAAGCTGGCGCAAAACACTAATAACAGCAATATTGTGGGCCTAATCACGGGCCAAGACGCCAACAAGAACGACAACTTCAAGCATATCGCCGGTACCACCCTGGACGACCTGAAGAGTACCTTCAATGTTGAGTTGGATCCGGCGCTGTCCCTATCTGTGATCGTCAACCAAGACGCATTCAACTATCTGGATACGCTGAAGGACAGTGAAGGCCGCTATATTTTACAGCCTAATATCACTTCCCCGTCCGGCAAGCAGCTGTTTGGTGCCCCAGTGATCGTCATTTCGAATAAGGTGCTGCCGACTGTCAAGACAGGCACATACCGGATCCTAGTGGGCGACTTTAGTCAAGCAGTTTTCCTGGCCCAAAAGAATGAAGTAGATACCCAATGGGAACGGTTCGACAGTTACAGCCAGGGGCTGGCCGTGGTCGTACGGAACGACTACGAAGTAGTAGACCCTGACGCGGCTCGAATTGTTGACATTACACCGGTAGCAGCCACGCCAAAAGCATAATTAACTGCATAGAAACAAAGTGAGAGGGGATGGCGATTTGCCACCCCCTTTTTTGAAAGGAATGAGTACATGACAGTTACAACTGATGCAATTAAGAACAGCCTGCGGCTTGAATCAGGCACCCAAGATGATGCCCTGATCACTGGTTATATTACGGCTGCCCAAGACTATGTGCGCAATGCTGTGGACAGTACAGCCACCACTGATCAAATGGAGCCATACAGCCAATTTGACATCGCCGTGGCCATGTTGACGGAGTTTTGGTACCAAAATCGTGGTGAAGTCGATACAGCCAGCCAAGAACTTCCCTTTTCGGTGATCAGCATGATTCAGCAGTTGCGTGGGCTTTTCAAATCTAATGAATAGTATCGATAATCAATAGCTTATGGTATAATGAAATTAGTCCTAGGCAATAAGCGGGTAGATCCGTTTTAACCGACGCACAGCACAGCTAACTGGTGGCGCATTTTATAGACCGTGGCTGATCGTTAAAGAGCGTTTGCAGTTTGTAGCCATAAAAAATAGACAACTTCACTGGCAGATCGTTCTGCGTTGGAAGCTGACTACGTAGTGTGTTATTTTCATCTGGCGGGCAGTGATGCCCGCTTTTTGTGTGCTGACAGGCCGTTTCTGGTGCACGCCCGGTGAAGAAGGCAAGTAAATGACTGTCTGGATCAACTGGCGGCGGAATTTTCCGCTGTGGGTGTCGCCATTTTTGGACATACCCAGTTCAGCACAAAAAATAGCCACCCCAAGATGAGGTGGCACACTTAGGAAAACTAGTTGTGGAGCTTGTCTTGCAATTGATCGCCAGCCTTGTCGATGCTCTTAGCTGCAAAAACCGTACCAGCAACAAGAACTCCGCCAACAATTAACGTACTAGCAACCATAAACTTAAACGCGGATTGTAAAACTTCCATGAAAGCAGCTCTCCTTTCACTTATTTGACCTGCTAAGGAAGAATGAAACAACAGCGACCACAATAATTGCGCCAATAATCGACGGAATTAAAGCCATGCCAGCCAGCTGCGGTCCCCAATGGCCTAAAAGTGACTCACCAATAGCAGAACCAACTAAACCTGCTACGATATTGGCGATCCAGCCCATTGATTTACCATTGTTAGTTATTGCCCCAGCAATTGCACCAATCACTGCGCCAATGATCAAAGCCCAAAGTAAATGCATAAGCACACCTCATTCCATGAAGTAATCAGAGAAACTATCTAGGTACACTATCAATTATACGTTAACGGTTACTGCAATTGCAAACTTCAGTATAAAAAAGGCCGTTCCTGATTCAGACCAGAAACGGCAACCGCCCACCCGTAATGATATTTTATTTGTGGTGTTCCGTGGTTTTCTCGTGGTTTTCTTTCATTGCCAATTCATGCGAATTAGTGACAATTCGGCCAAAATAAAAACCAGTAACAACGCCGTTTTAACAACGTTTGCTACTGGTTGATAATGCAAAAATGGGTGGCCAGGGGATCGAACCCTGGACCCACGGATTAAGAGTCCGTTGCTCTGCCAGCTGAGCTAGCCACCCATGAAATGTCCCTGTCGCTCTCAACGACTTAAATATAATAGCACGAGAAAAGGGGGTCATGCAACCCCCTTTTACAGAAAAATGTCAGTAATGTTGACTTAGGGACGCTGGCTGTCCCTGTACTTACTTGTTATCCTGAATGATTTGTTCGGTTTGCTTCTGCAAGGCTGTCAAGGCAGTCTTCGCCGACTCACCCTTGCTGATGGTGGCGTCCACGGCTGCATACAGGTCGTTGCGGTACTCGTTGTAACCGACGAACGGGGTGGAGGAGAAGGCCTTCTCATATGCATCCACGGCCGCTTGATATTCGGGATTCTTCTTTAGAAAGGCCTGGTAGCTGGCGCTGGTCACGGCAGATTTCACCACGGGCACATAACCGGTCTTTTCACCCCAATCAGCTTGGACTTTGCTGCTCATTAGATATTTCATAAACTGCCAAGCCCCTTGCTGCTGTTTGGCGGACGCCCCTTTGAAAAGCCCTAGACCATTGTTGCCCAGCACGTTGCTTTCTTTGCCCTGGAAGCCGGGCATCAGCGCCGTACCCCAGTGCATGGTCTTGGGCGCCGTATTCTTCAATTGCTGGATCGTGGCGGAAGAACCGAAGCCGGCGAACATCTTGCCCTGAACGAAGGGCACGTTGAAGTAGACGTCGGTCCCGGCAGAAGCGGCCGTCTTGTCGTGGAGCATGGCGACAATGGCGTTACCGGCGGCTAGTGTCGCTGGCGTCGTCAAATTCACCTTCAGCTGCGGCGTGACCAGCCGGTTGCCGGCATCGTAGGCCAAGGTTTCAAGTTCAAAATCATAGGACTTGTTGAACCCCACCGTGGTGATGCCAGTACCCTTGAGCTTCTGGCTGATGGCGGCGAAGTCTTCCCAGTTCTTCGGGACGCTCAGTTTGTACTTATCTAAAATGTCTTTGTTGTAAAACATGATCCGAGTGCCGGTAGCAAAGGGCATGGTGTAATACTTGCCTTGGTACTTCAGGTTTTGCCGGATGCCGGGGTAGATATCGGCCAGTTCCCTATCGGTCAGTTTGTCGCTGCCCTTCAGCGCCACGTTGTCCAGCGGCAGGATGAAGCCGTTCTTTATGTACTCGGGCACCGTGATATCGGTGACCTGACTCATGGTGGGCAAAGTTCGGGATTTGGCCGCTGCCAGCAGCTTCTTTTGGAGGTCGTCGTAACTCCCCTGGGACGTACCGACCACTTCGTATTGCTTCTGGCTCTTGTTGAAATCAGTGATGTAGGAATTCAACGCCTTTTCGTAGACCCCGTTCATCCGATACCAGAACGTGATCTTGGTCCGGCCGCTGCTGCTGGTTCCGCCGCCGGGGGTACTGGACGAACCGCTGCCGCCGCTGCATCCAGCCAGAATCACCGCGGCCGCCAAGGTCGCTGCCACTGTTAAAAACCGTCGTAACTTCATGCTTTTTCCTCCTCGTATAATACATCGCTTCAACTACATCATCAGTATAAGATGCCGAATCGGCTTTGCAACGGAAAATGCCTCGCGTTACAGAAAATAGACAAACACGAAGAGACCGTTTTCAACAGGGCGAGCCCAACAGTTTGCCCCGCCCCGCTTCGTGACACTTTTGTAATATTGCCCAGAATTGTTATAATTGTTACAGGTCACTATTGCACGCACCATCAACCTCAAGGAGGTATTTGTTTCGCATGGCCAAAAAAATTCTCGTAGTAGACGATGAAAAACCAATTTCTGACATTCTGAAATTCAACTTGACCCAAGAAGGCTACGATGTCGACACCGCAGCCGATGGCGAGGAAGCCCTGGCCAAGGTAAAAAGTTATGAACCGGATCTGATTTTACTGGATCTGATGTTACCGAAAATCGACGGGCTGGAAGTGGCCCGCCAAGTGCGCAAGGACCGCGATACGCCGATTATTATGCTCACGGCGAAGGACTCGGAGATCGATAAGGTTCTGGGTTTGGAACTGGGGGCTGATGATTATGTCACCAAGCCGTTCTCTAACCGGGAACTGATTGCCCGGGTGAAGGCTAATTTGCGCCGCATCGATGCCACCAACAGTGCCCAAGAAGTCGATTCAGATAGTCCCCAAGAAATTACCGTGGGCGATCTGCAGATTTTGCCGGACGCTTATATTGCTAAGAAACGGGGCGAGAAGATCGAATTGACCCACCGGGAATTTGAACTCCTCTATTATTTAGCCCAGCATCTGGGTCAGGTGATGACCCGGGAGCACCTGTTACAAACCGTGTGGGGTTATGATTACTTCGGCGATGTGCGTACCGTCGATGTGACCGTTCGCCGCTTGCGGGAAAAAATCGAAGACAATCCAAGCAAACCGGAATGGCTGGTCACCCGCCGCGGCGTCGGCTATTTCCTGCGCCGGCCGGGGGATGAGTGATCGCCGTAAGGCGGGTCTAACCGCATGAACAAACGAATTAAATTATTTCAATCCATTCATTTTAAAATCGCCCTGGTTTTCGTCCTGCTGCTGGTTGTGACACTGGAAGTCATCGGGGCTTATTTTGTCGGCCAGTTGGAGGAGCAGAACGTCCAGTCCTTTGAAGACTCGATCCAGCTCCAAGCTTACGTCATGAACCAATTGTCGACGGCTTTGGTGGATAAAAACAGTACCCAGGCCAATCAGACGATCAAAGACGTTCTCAGCAACGTGAACAACAACAACATTTCTGAAATTCAAGTCGTGGACAATCGTGGCGTGATTCGCGGCACGAGCAACGTTAATGATCAAGACGCCGTGGGCCATCGCTCCACGGTTCCTGAAGTGAAGACTGGGATCTATCAGAACCGGAAGCTGGATCGGATCAGTTACGATGCCCGCAACCGGAGTTTTTATATTGCCATCACGCCGCTGTCGAATCCCACTGCGGAGAGCAACGCCACAGTGGGGGTCGTCTATGTGCGGGCCAATATGGAGGACGTCTTCTCCGGTATTCAAAAAATCGTCCAGATCTTCCTGGCGGCCTCGCTCACGGCAGCCGTTTTGGGGACTGTGATTGCCATTCTTATTTCCCGGGCAATAACCAAGCCCATTGATGATATGAAGAAACAAGCGATCCGCATGGCCCGAGGGGATTACTCCGGTCAGGTACGGATCTACGGCAATGACGAACTCGGCCAGCTGGCTGTGGCCGTCAACAACCTCTCTATCCGGGTTGAGGAGGCCCAGGAAGCCTCGGAGGCGGAACGCCGGCGGCTGGACTCGGTCCTCAGTTACATGACGGACGGGGTCTTGGCCACCGACCGGCGGGGCAACGTCGTGATCATCAACGATACGGCCCAGGATTACCTGGATAAGTCCGAAGAAGATACCATCGGCCGCTCAATTCTGGATGTGCTGGATATCAGTGAAGACTACACTCTGCGGGATCTACTCGAAAAGCAGCAGGAAATCATCCTGGATATGTCCGACAAGGGCAACAAGGACTT
This sequence comes from Schleiferilactobacillus harbinensis, assembly GCF_008694105.1. NCBI lineage: Bacteria > Bacillati > Bacillota > Bacilli > Lactobacillales > Lactobacillaceae > Schleiferilactobacillus > Schleiferilactobacillus harbinensis. The sequence continues at coordinate 2,471,545 of NZ_CP041364.1, read as the reverse complement.
GATCTTGCACGCTTACTTCTCCCTCATCCAGCGAGAGACCGGGTTCATTTCCGGCTTGGTCTGCGTACTCCACGATGTCACCGAGCAGGAAAAGAACGAGCGCGAACAGCAGCAATTTGTTTCCAATGTGTCCCATGAATTGCGCACGCCGCTGACCAGTCTGCGCAGTTATATTGAGGCCCTGAACGACGGCGCGTGGAAAGATCCTAGTATTGCGCCGAAGTTTCTGAAAGTGACTCAGAATGAAACCGACCGGATGATTCGGATGATCAACGATCTGCTCAGTCTGTCCCGGATCGATCGGGGAACGGCCAAGTTGAACTTGGAATATGTCAATCTGAATGAGTTCTTGGCTTACATCATCAATCGGTTCGATATGATGATTCATTCTGATGAAGAGAACGCCGCCGGCTCTGGAGCACCCCAGAAGCACTACGTGATCAAGCGGAACTTCACGTCCCAAGATATCTGGCAGGAGATCGATACAGATAAGATGACGCAAGTGATCGACAACTTGATGAATAACGCCATCAAGTATTCACCCGATGGCGGGACGATCACCGTTCGGCTCTTCCGGTCCCGGGAACACGTCCTGATCAGCATCGCGGACCAGGGCCTGGGCATTCCCCGGGCAGATCTGGCCAAGGTCTTTGACCGCTTCTACCGGGTGGATAAAGCCCGTTCCCGGCAGCAGGGCGGTACGGGTTTGGGCCTAGCCATTTCCAAGGAAATTGTGGAGGCCCACCGCGGCCGGATTTGGGTCAACAGTACTGAGGGCAGGGGCTCCACGTTCTATATTTCATTGCCGTATGAAGCCTACGATCCAGGAGGTGACTGGGATGACGAGACTGTCTAGTATTATCCTGCGGGTGGCCCTGATCATCGCAGTAGCGATCAGCTTCGTGCTGACCTACTTGATCATGGCCCATAACACCGCGTTCAATCGGCCCCAGGATGTGGTGAACGACAACGCCAATGCCGTGCAGAACAGCACCGTGCAGAGTCTAGGCGATGTGTACTTGCCGATTCGCGTCATTTATCATGATGATGTGACCGAGAAATTGGTGTATAACCGCAAGAATAACCTGATGGCTAATTTGCAGAAGCGCTTGGCCAAATGGAACATGACCACGATTGGGGTGGTCCAAAAACTGGACATGAAGGCCTATTTGGCCCGCCTCAATCAAAAAAACAGTATCATGATGATTTACCCGGACCGCATCACGTGGCGCTTGTTTGCGGATACGTTCAAACAGCCCAGTAAATTATCCGAGACGGATTTCGCTTTTGATCGGCTGATTGCGACACCCAAGGGCAACCGCTTAACCATCACTTTTTTGAACGATGACAACCAAACAATTCGCGAGACCACTATGGCCGGCAATTATACCGATCTGACCAGCCTGGTGCGGAGTGCTGATTTTACTGCGCAGTGCAAGTACGTGGCGTTAAACAACACTACGCAGCTGCTATTTACCAAGGCGTTCACGATGAACCCTTATAGCTACCTGGTGTCCTACACTCCGGACAACGAGTTCGTCAATAATCTGATGAGCGGGTCGGAAACGAGTAATATCGAGTCCAAATCATCTGGCGGTGATACCCAGTACATTTCAGGCAGTCAAAAATTGATCGTGCCCAAGAACGGCCATTTGGTGACCTATCAGAGCTACGGCCAAAAGGAAGTCAAGACGATGACCGCGAAGCTGGAGAATAGCTTTGAAACGTTGAAAAATGGCGGGATTTCCCTGCGCAATATCCGCTATTTCGGCTATGACGATAATACCGACACGGTCTCGTTTCGCAATTATGTAGAGGGCTTCCCGGTATTCCAGCAAACTGATAAAGGAGCGGCGCAAATCACACCGGGGGATTCCACTGGACTGTTGGAGGCACTCTTCGCTAATTCTAATTTGCAAGTGCCGGTACCCTCGGACCAAGCGGCAGTATCGGTGATTCCCACCGAGCAGGTGATCGATCAAATGGTACAGCGGGGCTTCAAACGCAAACGCATTGAACGAATCCAGCTGGGCTACCGGTGGCAGATGGATAAGGAAACCGACCAGGTCGTCGATTTGCTGCCGACGTATTATGTCCGCTACTATGGACAATGGCAGTCGTTTGGAACTTGGCTGAAAACTGACCCGGATACCGTTTCCGATACGTCACCGGCTGACCAAACCAGCGCTTCGGGCGAGTCGAATGATGCTGATCAAGCGAGTGCCAATACCAACAGCACGGCCATGGGGGTGAGATAAATGGACTTTCGCAAGATTGAAGGCATCTTTCTCATCGTGTTCATTGCGCTGGATATCTTCCTGTTCTTCTCCTTTCGCTCCAACCTGACTCAGGTCGGCTCGCGGACGACCTCCACTACCACGACCCCCACCAGCTTCGTGCGGGAGATGCAGGAGGATAATATCAGTGTGAATAAGCTGTCCACCAAGCGGGGCAGCGGCTATTATTTGGCCAGCCAGCCCAACGCCGCCCTGCAACAGAATTACCATCGGTTGACAGATCAGACGGTGTCTTTAGATTCAGCCCAAATGACGCTGATCAGCAAGCTCAATGATCCGTTCCGAGTCACCACAAAGAACCGGAACAGTGTCTTTCGGGACTGGCTGAAAACGAGCGGCAACGTTCTGTTTGCCGATCAGTACGAGTATGTTCCGGAAGTATCGGATACTACGCGGGCGGTTTATGCCCAAAAGGTGGACGGTCAGCTGCTCATGGACAGCCACGGCCAGCTGGTCTTCCAGATCCGCAACGGCTGGGTGACCGGTTATACCCAGACCTATATTGATCGGCTGTTAAAGCTGCAGGAAATGGATCAGACAAAGAGTGCTCAAGAGGCGGTGATGCTGCTGTATACGTATAGTGAAATCCCGTCCAATTCTCGTATTCTTTGGGAGAAGCTGGCCTATGGCTGGCTGCTGGACGCCAAAGGCAGTACGATTTACATCCCCGTGTGGTACGTGGGCATTGAGAACCGCAACACCAAAGTCGTCACTATCAAGCGGGTCAACGCCTTCACTGGCGCGGTATTGAAGAGCAATACGAACGATGCCACCAGCAGTACGACCAGCAGCTCATAATTCCGTCTGACAGGATATTATGTTATTCTGGGCAGAAAGCAAATCAAGATTTAGGGAGCGACATTCAGTGGGAAATTTACCAGGGTTGGATTATTTCAGAGTCAGTCCATTGGCCAGCAGTTCCACGGGAAACGTGACATATATTGAAACGCCCCAGCATAAGGTGCTGGTGGATGCTGGACTGTCGGGTAAGAAAGTTGAGTTATTGATGGAAAGTATTGGCCGTACCTTGAAAGAGGTGGACAGTCTTTTCGTTACCCATGAACACAGCGACCACATTCGCGGCGTTGGGGTCTTGGCTCGCCGGTATCCGCAGATGAATATTTATACCAACGCGCAAACCTGGCAGGCCATGCTGCCGAAAATCGGTAAAGTGCCGGCGGCCCAGCGGCAGCTGTTCCCCATGGGGACGACGCTGTCCTTGGGTGATCTGGACGTCACCAGCTTCGGCGTTTCCCACGATGCCATTGCGCCGCAGTTCTATGAATTTCATCATTCAGGGGAATCTTTTGTGATCGTCACCGATACCGGCTACGTGTCTGAGCGGGTCGAAGGGGTGATCAAGGATGCCACCTGCTACTTATTTGAAGCCAACCACGACACCGAGATGCTGCGGGAAGGGATGTATCCCTGGCCGCTGAAGCAGCGCATCATGAGCGACTTAGGTCATTTGTCCAATGTGGACGGGGCCCATGCTTTGATGGATGTGGTCGGCAACGATACAAAACATATCTTCTTGGGCCATCTGAGTCAGGAAAATAATATGAAATCGTTGGCCCACATGACGGTGGCGGAAACAATGGCCGCCCATGATTTTGGGGTTGATCATGATTTCTATCTTCACGATACCGATCCGCTGGTGGCGGTACCGCTGCTCACGCTGTAGGCGGCGCAAGTTTGGCTACAGAAAGATCACCGCAGAGCAACACAATGTTCGCATTTTTTTCAAACTTCTTCGGTACACTAGTAAGTGAAGATTGATAGAGATAAAGGAGGGGTCAGGTCTTGGTGTCGGACAAGACCAGTCATGATGGATAATAATCAATTTAACAATAATGAACCTAATAATGAACCGAATCAGCAACCCAACCAACGCCCGGTACGGCCGGTGAATAATGGCAACGGTCAACCGCCGCGGCAAAAACGCGGGGGCGGATTATGGAAAATTGCCGTCGTTGCCCTCGTTTCCGCCTTGATCGGCGGCGGCGTGGCGTATGCCGGCTTCAGTCACCAAATTAGTAATCAGGCCAGCGACACGACCGTTTCTTCTAGTTCTGAACCGGGGACAACTCAGGTCAGCAACGTGACGATGAAGAATTCGACGTCCATGTCCAAGGCGTTTTCGAAAAATAAAAACGCCGTTGTTTCTGTGGTAAACCTGCAGAAGCAGAGCAACACCGATAGTTCTGATCCGTTTGCCGGACTCTTCGGCGATGACGATGACAGCAAGAGCAGTTCTTCTAAAGGCAGCTTGGAAGAGTATGGCGAAGGCTCTGGGGTGATTTATGCCAACCAGAACGGTAAAGGCTACATCGTGACTAACTATCACGTCGTTGAAGGCTCTGATTCATTGCAAGTTATTTTAAGCGATGGTACGAAGGTATCAGCAAAGAAAGTCGGGACCGATGAAGTCAGTGACTTGGCAGTTTTGACCATTGATTCGAAATATGTCAAAGGGACTGCGACTTTCGGCAATTCCGATGCACTGACACCGGGTGAACCGGTCATCGCCATTGGCTCACCGCTGGGCAGCGAATATGCGACCTCGGTAACCCAAGGGATTATTTCGGCCAAGAGCCGGACCGTGGACACCACCAATTCTAGTGGTCAGACGACCGGTCAGGCGACGGTTATTCAAACGGACGCGGCCATCAACCCTGGGAACTCCGGCGGCCCGCTGGTGAATGCGGAGGCCCAAGTTGTGGGGATCAACTCGATGAAGCTGGCCCAGAGCAATGACGGGACCACCGTTGAAGGGATGGGTTTCGCCATTCCGAGTAACGAAGTGGTGAAGATCATCAATCAGCTGGTGAAGAATGGTAAGGTCGTGCGGCCAGCCCTCGGGGTGCGGGTCATTGACCTGAGTACCGTGGATAATTCACGGATCCGCAGTCAGCTGAAGATTCCGGATAGTTTGACCGAAGGGGTCGTCATTGGCAGCGTGGACAAGAACACACCGGCGTCTAACGCTGGTTTGAAGGCCTACGATGTGATCACGGCGCTGAACGGCAAAGCAGTGAACTCTGTGGCGCAGCTGCATACGGCGTTGTATAACTTCAATGTCGGCGATAAGGTCACGGTGACGTATTACCGGGGCAGCAGCAAGCAGACGGCGTCAGTAACGTTGAGTGAGACGCAGGGTCAGGTGGAGAAGAACAATTCGAGCAGCAGCAGTTCTTCGAGCCGGGGTTAAGCGGTAATGAGTGAGTAAGTGAGAAGGGTCCTGCCTGAGCAACGGGTTTGTTGCTGGGGCGGGACCTTTTTTGGTGTGAACTGGGAGATAGCATTCTACTGCCGTGCCAAGTGGTTCTTCGCATGATACTCGTTACACCAGACGCTACTCAGCGGCATACTGAACCTTGGTATTTTCCTCGTTATGCGTTATGACTGCTGTTCGTCGGTCATTGCGGCGAGTTGGGCGGGGGTGTAGACGTACGGCAGATGCATGGTGGCGGGGACCTTGTCCCAGTTGACGGTGTAGGCGGCACCGTGGGCGACGAAGACGGAGCCGGGGGGATTGGCGAGATCGCTGGTGGGATTGTAGGTGGATTCGGCGATGACGGTATCGGCGTTGTGGGCGGGGCGGTAGCCGGCGACGACGTATTCGAGACTGCCTTCGCCGTGGGTGTAGGTGGTCACTTCCTGGGTGTAGGACTGCATTTCGGAGACTGGGGCGGTGCCGGTGAGGACGGTGAGGGTGCCGCCGGCAGTATCTTCAGTTTCAGCGATCGTGCCGCTCATCCGTTGAATGTCGTTCATCGCCCGGCCGACCTGATCCCGAGTAATGGTCAGGCGAAAATCGTACCACGGTTCTAAGACGACGCAGTGATTTTGGCTGGCTAGGACCATCAAACCCTGGCGCAGGGCGCGCCAGGCAGCTTCCCGAAAATCGCCGCCCACAGTGTGGACAATACTGCCGCGACCGGTGACCAGAGTGATGCGCATATCAGTGATCGGCGCGCCGATGAGGACCCCGAGCTGCTCCTTGGCCTGAAGGCTGGTGAGGACTTGGTGCTGCCAATTTTGGGGCAAGGTCTCGGTACTGGTCGTCGAATCGTAGACCAACCCGCTGCCCGGTTGGCCGGGGCGCAGGAGCAGGTGGACTTCCGCATAGTGGCGCAGTGGCTCGAAATGGCCAGCACCTTCGCCGGCGGCGGTGATCGTTTCTTTGTACAGGATATGGCCTTGGACAAAGTCCACTTGTAAGTTAAAGCGGTCCGCCAGCATTTGCCGCAGGACGGTCAATTGAATTTCGCCCATGAGCCGAACCCGGATCTCCTGCAGGCTTTCTGACCAGCTCACGTGCAGCTGGGGGTCTTCGTCGGCCAGCTGGCGCATGGCGGTGAGGCAGGCATGAATATCGTTGCCTTGGGAATCTAAGGCGTAAGTGAGCACCGGCTGCAATTCAGGTTGGGGCGAGTCTTGGGCCGCGCCAAGGCCTTGGCCGGGATAAGTATCGGTGAAGCCGGTCATGGCGCAAACAACGCCAGCGGGGACAGTTTGCACGAGGGTGAATTTCTCGCCGTTGTAGACCCGCAGCTGGTTGGCCTTTTCGTCGTCCAAGACGACTTGGCGGGCTTGCAAAGTACCGCCGGTGACCCGCACCCAGGTAAGCCGCTCGCCCTTGGTGTCGTGGGTGATTTTGAATACCCGGGCACCAAAGTCAGCAGCCGCTTGTGCCGGTTGGGTCCAGCGCTGCAAGCCGGCCAGGAAGGCGGTGATCCCTTGCCGCTTGAGGGCCGAACCAAAATAAACTGGAAAGACTTGCCGGTTGTGAATCAGTCGCTGCACAGTCGTATCGGACAAGGTTCCGGCAGTGAGGAAATCCGTCAAAACCGTATCGTCTTGCACGGCCGCGTTTTCCAGAGCGGCTTCGCTCAGCTGACCGGCATCCGTCAGGGTGAAGTCGGTGCAGCCGGGGGCCAGAGTCTTTTGCAGTAAGGCTAAAACCGCGGCTGGGTCGGCACCGGGGGCGTCTATTTTATTGACCCAGATAAAGACGGGGACGCGGTAGCGGGCCAGCAGGTGCCAAAGCGTGCGCGTATAGCCCGGCACGCCGTCCGTGGCGGAGACTACCAAAATGGCGTAATCCAGCACCGGCAGAACGGCCTCCATTTGAGCCGCGAAGTCCACGTGGCCCGGGGTATCCAATAGGGTCACGGCTAAGTCGCCGGCCTGTAATTCGGCCTGATGGGAAAAGATAGTGATCCCGCGTTTTTTCTCTAAAGCGTCGTTATCGAGAAACGCGTCGCCTTTGTCCACCCGGCCCCAGGTACGAATCGTGCCGGCGGCGTAGAGCAGAGCTTCGGATAAGGTGGTCTTCCCGGCGTCGACGTGGGCCACAATACCGGTGACGATATGTTTCATGGCGATCAGTTCCTGCTTTCTAAAATCGTGAATGCTTACATTATACCGTTTTGGGCAAGCAGACCCCATGGCAAGGGAACGCTTTCTTGCTATAATATAGCCAAGTTCAATACATCAATGATTAGGAGGGAAAAGATCGTGTTCGATATATTTGGCCACCGCGGCTATCCGGTGCGGTTTCCAGAGAATTCTATGGCCAGTTTCAACTATACGATCCAGCACGGCGCCGACGGGATTGAAACGGATGTCCAGCAAACGATCGACGGCGCGCTGGTGATCATGCACGATGAACTGATTGACCGGACGACCAACGGGAACGGCTGGATCAAGGATATGACCCTGGCCGAACTGCACCAGTATCAGTTGGTGAATGGTGAACAGGTGCCGCTGCTGGCAGATGTTTTGGATCTGCTAGCGCCCACGGGAATCCAACTGAACCTGGAGTTCAAAACCAGCAAAGTGCACTATCCCGGTATTGAAGCCGCGGTGCACCAACTGGTGATGGCCAAAAAGATGGCCGGTCGGACGGTATATTCCTCGTTTGATGCCGATACTTTGCGCCGGCTGCACACCGTGGCTCCCCACCAGCCGCTGGCCCTGCTGACGACGAAGACTGGGGAGATTCCCAAGTTTGACGCCCTCAGACCGATTCTGAGCGCGTTACACGTGGAACATTATCAGCCGCAGATCGACTTTCCTCAGCGCTTATGGACCGTGGATGATCCACTGGAGATCCGGTCAGCGATGGGCGATACCAACGTGGTCGGCATTATTACAGACGATTTTGAACGCGCCATGCAGATCCGCCAGAGCCGGCTGGCGATGCGGGCGTAATACAGAAAGGTGAGTGAGGCGATGATCGACTTTTTAGTGGATATCGTGGGTGAATTTTTTGGCGACGTGATCAAAGATGTGATCGTTGACTATGTCAAAGATGAGCGTAAACCCCGCTGGCGCCGGTTCCTGGTATTGACGCCGCTGTATCTTGTCGGCGGGGCGATTATTTGGTACGGCAGCCGCTGGTGGCAGCGCGATACTTGGCTGACCGTGCTGTCCATTGGGTTGGCGGCGATCTTTTTGGTACCCGGGGTGTATTTAACCCGATATATTGTACGCCCGCAAAAGTAATAGTTTTTCCAACGGGATTGGAACAGAACTCCATTTTTAAGCGTGTTTAGTGCTAATGTGCAGCAACCGGAGCATTGGCACGGCGTATCAGAAGGGGTTCCGGTTTTTTTGTCGAACAAAATAATAGCGTTTTCAAAAATAGTAGCCTATCATAAGGATAGTCATCGGTACAGGTACTGATGACCAAGCATCGAAGCCCTCGGGGGCGGGTTTCGCCGCATAATTATGGGAAAACTTGGTAATGGCCTAGACCACATTGGATGATTACTGCCGTCTCGGATATTTTTGTACCGTCATTGATGTCATGACCGGTGCGCTAAAACCGGTTTGAGGGGGAGCTGCAACATGGTCATTAAACTGGCACATTTAAGTAAACACTACGGGGATACCCCTGTCTTGGAAGATATTGACGCCACAATTGAAGAAGGCGAATTCTATGTTCTGGTCGGCCCGTCTGGATCGGGCAAGAGTACGATTTTACGGATTATTGCCGGACTCATTCCCGCTTCCGGCGGCGACATTTATTTTAATGATAAAAAGGTGACCGAGGCCGCCCCCAAGGACCGGCACCTGGCGATGGTCTTTCAGAACTATGCCCTGCTGCCATTCATGTCGGTGGCCGAGAATATCCGCTTCGGACTGCATAATCTGCATTTGAGCGAAGCAGAAGAAAACAATCGGGTCGCCGATGCCTTGAAAATGGTGCACCTAACCGAATTGGCCGACCGCAAGCCCAAAGAGCTTTCCGGCGGCCAGCAGCAGCGGGTCGCCGTCGCCCGCGCGATTGCCACCAAGGCTAACCTGGTCTTGATGGACGAACCGCTGTCCAACTTGGATGCCCAACTGCGTAACGAAATGCGGGAAGAACTCGTTGAACTGCACAAGGAATTGAAGATGACTTTGATCTATGTCACCCACGACCAGACCGAGGCCATGACCATGGGTGAGCGGATCATGGTGCTGAACGATCACAAAGTCCAGCAGGTTGGGACGCCGCTGGATCTGTATAATCATCCCCGCAACGAATTCGTGGCCACCTTTATCGGCTCGCCGAAGATGAACATGTTCACCGTGGCAGTGGATGAATTGAGGAAAACGGCCACGTTAGTCATGACTGATGAAGACCAGCGGCCAGCGGTGATCCCGCTGCCGGAACCATTACCCGCTGGCACCTACCGGTTAGGTGTGCGCCCGGAAAAAATCAAATTGTCGCTGACCTCGACCAGCGCGTACGATGTGCCCGTCCAAGTCGTGAACGTCGCCAGTCTCGGCCGGGCCAGCAATGTGACGCTGCGCAACCACGATATTGAATTCATTGCTGATGTGGCGGAACAGTTCCCGGAGGATGCCCAAGCCGCGTTCGTTACTTTCCCGACGGAGGCAGCCGATTTGCATTTCTTCGCGCCGGATACCGGGTTGGCCGTCGCTAGCCCGGAAGAGAAAGCGGGGGTTAGCCATGGAGTTGCATAATCAGCCGACCGAAGCCCAGACGCCGGTAGAGATGCCAGAAATCAAAGTGAAACGCCAGCATTGGTTCAAAAGCGCGCTCTGATTCCTTGTACCGTCCTTGGTAATCATGGCGGTCTTCACTTATTATCCGATGATCATGACGGTCATCAACAGTCTGTTTGCCACGAACCTGACGGGGAAAGCCGCCAACTTTGTGGGCGTGGGCAACTACGTCACGATTTTCTCTGATCCATTGTTCTTCAAAAGTTTGGGCAATACCTTTATTTTTGTGGCCGTGACCAGTGTGAGCACGATTGCACTGGCGCTGATCCTGGCTCGGTTGGCCACCCAACGGCTGCGGGGCGCGGGGTTCTTCCGTACCGCCTTTGCCTCCACCATGGGCGTCTCCGCCGCGGCAGCTTCGATTTTGTGGCTGTTCCTGTTTAACCCCTCGGTGGGGTTGATCAGTATTTTGCTGAAAATGATCGGGTTTGCCCAGGTCAACGTGCTGACTAATCCCACTGGGGCGATGATCGCAGTGATTTTGTCCAGTGTCTGGATGGGCAGCGGCTTTGCCTTTCTCAATTTGCTGGGGGCCCTGCAATCGGTTCCCAAGATTATTATGACGTCGCGTCGCTGGCGGGCTGGTCGAATTGGCGGCAGACGTGGAAGATCACGATTCCCATGGTCAGTCCGACGCTATTCTTCCTGATCGTCGTGGAGGTGATCGGGGCGTTCAAGACCTTTACCCAGATTGACCTGATCACTGGCGGCGGTCCGGATAACACCACCAATTTCATTGCCTATAAAGTCTATCAGGATGCCTTCAATTACCGGAATATCGGGATCGCCAGCGCGGAGGCCATTGTCTTGACAGTGATCATTGCCCTCGCCACGTGGGTGCAATTCCGCTTCACTGAGAGGAAGGTGTATTATCAATGACTCGGGTGAAACGTTCTGTTCATTATATGCTGCTGATCTTGATTGCCCTGCTGATGATGGCCCCGTTGCTGCTGGGGATTTGGGCGAGCCTGCTGCCGACGACGGACATTGTGGCTGGCCACTTTACCTCGCTGAATATCTCCCTGACCAACTACGTCAACGCCATCAAGACGACGCCGGTGGTGCTCTACATGTGGAACTCGCTGGTGATGAGTACCCTGATCATGCTGGGTCAATTCGTCTTTTGTACCCTGGCGGCCTATGCCTTCGCCTTTCTCCAATTCCGCTTCAAGAACGGGCTGTTCTTCGCCTTCTTGATCACGATGATGCTGCCGTTTGAAGCCCAGATCATTCCGAACTTCCAGACAGTACGGGCGCTGGGCTGGCTGGATTCTTATCCAGGTTTGACGATCCCGTTCTTCACCTCGGCCTTCGGGGTGTTCATGCTGCGCCAAGCCTTTCTCCAAGTGCCCAATGAATTGAAGGAATACAGCGACCTGATTGGCTTGGGCCGGTTACAATTCCTGTGGCGCATCGTACTGCCCTATTCCCGCAGCACGCTGATCACCTTCGGCCTGTACACTTTTCTAACGCACTGGAATCAGTACCTGTGGCCGCTGATCACGACGTTCTCCGACGCTCACCGGCCGACTCAGGTCGGGTTGAAGCAGCTGCAAGCCGAAGACACCTTCAGCAACTGGGGCGTGATCATGGCCACCGCGATTCTGGTCCTGCTGCCCACGCTGCTGATCCTGATCGTCGGTCAGCGCTACTTCCGTAAGGGTCTGAATGCGGGAGGTGTGAAGGGATGAGAAAGCTGAATAAATGGCTGATCGCCGCAGCCAGTGCGCTGGCGCTGCTGGTGATCGGCAACACCGCCGTCCACCAATGGGCACCCAGCCATACCGTTGCCACCCCCGGGGGCCGCACCGTGGTCACCCTGTGGCACGCGATGAACGGGCCCAACGGCAAGACGCTGGAAGCCATGGTAGCGCGGTTCAATAAGAGCCAGCAGAAATATTGGGTCGAACCAGTGTATGAAGGGGGCTACTCCCTGACCCAATCAAAGTATATCAACACCTTGCACAGCAACGTGTCCCCGGCCATGGTCCAAATCGACCAAGGCAACGGCGCCGCCACGGTGGGCATCAATAACTACACACCAGTCCAAAAGTTCATCGACAAGGAGCACTATGACACCAGCCAGATTTATACCAACGTATTGAGTGCCTACACGCTGCGCGGTCAATTGCTGTCCGTGCCGTTTAACTCCTCGTCCGCGGTACTGTATTACAATCAGGATCTTTTCAAAAAATACAAGATCCCTAATCTGCCCCAGTCGCCCACGTATTCCGAAGTGGCCAACGCGGCGAAATTGCTGACCCAGCGCGCCGGGGACAAATTGAAGGGCGTCACTCTCCAGATCTATGACTGGCTGCCGGATTCACTGGTGGCCAACCAGAACGGCACCCTGGTCAACAACGGCAACGGTCGGGACAAAGTCGCGACGAAAGCCAACGTCAACACGCCGGAAATGCGCCGAGTCTTCACCTGGGTCCAGGGGATGATCAAGGATGGGTCCTTCCAGAACTACGGCACCGGATCCGGTGCGTCGGCGAACCAAATGGCCGGCTTTCTATCCCAAAAACTCGGCATCTTCATGCAGAGTTCAGCAGCGATGGGCACCATCGCCAAGTCGGCAAAATTCAAGTTCGGCGTGACCTTCATGCCCCATCCGGATAACGTACCGGCCAACGGTGTGGCAGTCGGCGGGGCCAGTTTCTGGATCACCAAGGACAAACCCGCTGACGTGCAGCAGGGGGCGTGGGAATTCGCTAAATTCGCCATCTCCGCTAAGGAACAGGCTGCCTGGCAGGCGGCGACCGGTTACATCGCGGTGAATGAGAATGCCTTGAAAGAACCCGTACTGAAGCAAGCCGTGGCCAAGAATCCCGGTCTGCTGGTCCCGATCCAGCAACTCCAAGCTGCTAAGACCAACGCTGCCACCGCGGGGCCGTTCTACGCTAATCTGAACGAAGCCGCCCAGTATATCCAAGTGGCCATGCAGCAGATTTACGCAGGGCGGGACATCACGGCTGCATTGGCTGAAGCCCAACGGAAAACGGACCAAGCAATCCAAGCAACCAATGCGGTGGACTATGAGTTGTTGAATTTTGACCATATTGGTCAGTGAGGTGAGCAGTTATCCCCAGATTTGTGAATCCTTGGGAAATATTTCCCAGAAAGTGACGGCATTTTCGCCAACACTTTCTGGGTATTTTTATCCCCCGGGTCTCGTGAAACATACGTGTTATTCGTGAAACAAGGCCCCATTTCAACGAATTGGGAGCGAACGTTCGTTTATAACGAATTAATGCCGTCAACTTTTTGTAAATGTTAAGGTTTGGCAATGTCAAGGGGCAAAGGGCTGGTGGATAGTTGATTGGTCACCCTGTGGATAAGTCTGTGGATTGTGTGTATAACTTGGTTTTTGGGCGTGTTGAGAAAGTTATCCCCAGTGTGGATAACTTGGTGATAACTGTGGAAAACATTTGTTCGAAATCTCGTGAAACATACGGGCGCAAGCGGTGTGGAACGTTGACGAAAATCTGAATCGAACATTTTTTGGTGTGTGGAAAGCCGTCATAAAAAATAATTGGCTCAATTTTCCCCAGTGCATATCTGGTGGGCATCAATCTGTTCGCCCCCAGATATGGTAACGGCTCAAAAACTTATCCACAGAAGCGGGGGATAACTTACTTTGAACTGTGGACAACGATGGCTTATGATGGATTGCGAACCCTTTTAGAAATGGAGAATCGCACTGTGAATTATACGCAACAGTTGGAATTAATTTTGCGCCTGCTCGTGGCGAGCCTCTGCGGCTTCGCCATTGGCTATGAACGGACTAACCGATTGAAGGAAGCGGGCATCCGGACCCACATGATCGTGGCGGTGGGCTCGGCCCTGGTCATGATCGTGTCCAAGTACGGCTTCTTTGATGTGATGCGGCTGAACAACGTAACGTTGGATCCATCCCGGATCGCTGCCCAAATCGTCACCGGTATCGGCTTTTTAGGCGCCGGCACGATCCTGGTGCGGCGCAGCGGCATTAATGGTCTGACCACCGCCGCGGGCCTGTGGGCCACGGCGGCCGTCGGGATGGCCGTGGGCGCCAAGCTCTACATTGTTGGGGTGGCGACTACAGCAATCGTATTGCTGATTCAAATCGTTTTGCATCAGCACCTGCCCTTCTTACCCAAGATGGATACTCAGCACGTGACCATTGTCATGGATCAAAATCAGAATGAAATCAATGCGCTGCGGACCCAATTGCGCAAACTCAATATTCACGTCACGAATGTGGATATGGAACGCAAGCCGGAGAAGCAGGAAGTCAAATTGAACCTGTGGTTGGAAACCGCTGAACCGGCGAATATCGACCGCTTTTTGACGGTCTTCGCCGAGCGGCCGGGGATCAAATCGCTACAGTATTAGATTACGCAAAAACTCTCCCGTCGGTGAATGACGGGAGAGTTTTTTTAATAGGTCGTGATGTCTAAATGATTGTTCACGTAAATTGCCATATACACTTGAGATTGCTCGACGTTTTGGGCCTGCAATTGAGTTGTCAGCCAATCTTCATCCCGATGGAGAATATCCAGCGCATCTTCATCGATTTGACCGTCTAGAATCACCGGATAATAGGCTGCCTCATCATCTTGCAGGGTGACAGTCAGGGTGCCGTTGGTTTCCAGCACCGCCCGTTTCACGTGGCGTAGGTCGCTGGCCCCATGCTGGCGCAGCTGGAAGGCCAGCTCTTGGGCCGAGATCCCCGCCCGGGTGGCAAAGTCGGTATCGATCTTACCGTTATGCACGATGGTGTGAGGCTGCCCGACTAATACCTGACGAGCAATGCTGTTGTGATTTGCCAGGAAGCGAGCACCGAAGACGATGATGCTCCAAAGCAGCAAAACGATGAAGAATTGCAACGTCGTAATGGCGGGATTGTAAAGGATACCGCCAATGATCCCCCCAAGGACGAAGTTTTGCAGCTGGTCGATGGCGTTAGACGGGGCCAGGTTCCCCCGTCCAGCTAAGCCAATTTGTAAAACGAATGCTGCAAAACCCAGAGCGAGTTTAATGAATAGGGCAAAATAATCAATAGTCATCTGCGATTACTCCTTTATTAATTGGACTTTGTGGTTCAGCAAAGTGGTTTTTGTCAACGCATACGTGGTAATTGCCGTGTCGTTGTTGAAGGTGACTTGATAATAGGCACTGCCCACCTTGAGGACCAGTCCCGTTCCCAATGATGTCTGATTGGCCGCAATTTGATCGGGTGCCACCTGCTTCTTCTTGGCCACGTCGCGCATGAATTGGCGCATAATCAGTGAATTGCTGTTGCCGTTATTGGTTAGTTGATAATTCTGCTGAATGTCGCTGATTTGAATGGCGACGGCCAGCCCGGCAACCAACAGTGAAAGGACCAGCAGGTCGCGGTTCCGGGCGTTGTTGCGATGGCGCAGGTAGTTCAGCAGCAGACCCATGGTGATCAAAATTACTACCCCGGTGATGCCGTAGCGCAGCCAGTCGAATTGGTTGCTGGTGTGGTTGCCGAAGTAGGTGTATGTCCACATTTGTGTCATTTTTTATTCCCCCATATGTTGATAAGATTATTGTCGTTGAAGTGCACGGAGAGTGCAAATAAAAATTTTGGACGTTCTTTAATAGAGTGGCTCGAACAGTTGTGCGGGATGCTGTCGAGTGGGAATAATGGTGGGACAAATACTTATCTAAACAGAGGGTTCATGATATACTAAAGGTAAAATATCGGGCGTTATTATAAGTTTTTTGAACAACATGATAATGAATTGAGTGGGGAGGTTCGTCATTATGTTTTGGCAGTTTGGGAGAACGCGATTACGGCATCTTGTACGATGCCTAATGCTATTTTCAATGTTATTTATATTAGTTGGGGCGGGCCGCATTCAGGCCCAAGCGGCCGGTGCAGCGGAGTATCCGGCGTGGGTGCGGCAGGCTGTGGTGGGGACGGCGTATACGGCGGATGAGTTTGTTGGGCTGCCGTTTGAGCAGCAGTTGCAAATTGTACAGACCCTGCACCCAGAACTGGCAACGGCCCAAGCGGCAATTTCGACTGCGATGGCAGCGGCAACACCGACCAATGCCGTGGCGCCGCCCAATTTAGCGGCTGCCGCGGTATCAGGGAGTACATATCTCGATATTGCACCCTCCAGCACTGGGTATGCCTTTGCTTATTTCAATTCGGCGGGGGCGGGGTCGTTGTCACAAACGGTCCAAACGGGGATGGCTTACGATGGGGCTGCACCAAGCGGGTATATACGGGGATCGGGTCCGGTCTTTCTACTAAGCCCGGCAAAAACGATTGATCCGGGCAGTTTGACAGATACCGATTTCAAGAATTTGCAGGCAGGTAATTTTGTTTTTGATGCGGCAAGTTCCAGTTTGAATAGCGGTGATGTCACACTCAGTTATGCTAAAGCTGGCGCCGCTCCGCCTAGCGTGACGCTTTTCGTCAAAAATTCGGCTGCGTTACCATACAATGGAAAAACAGCCGTTTATAATGTAACTATTAATTCCCATAAGGCCCAAATCACGTTTAACTTGTGGCGGCCAGATGTGACGCGGGCGGCCGGCGTTCTGCCATTGGGTAATAATTTGAGCCTGCGGTACATGTTCGGCAAGTACCGGGCCGACCAAACGACGTCACATGACAATTACGACATCACCCAAGTAAATAATGCAATTGATGTACCAAATATGAATATTTTACAGGCCAATTCAGCTAATCCGACTGTAAATACATTGTACGAAAGCATGTCCTCGTTAACGAGCAGCCAGAAGGACGGAATCATGGACTTTACCCATTTGTCCACATCTTTAGGACTCGCTATCGGCCGAGAACAGAGCGCTCCGATAACGGTGGGCAGTGTTACACTATCGCCCATGGTGTTCTTCGATGACATCAAACACATCCATATGTACGCGGACAGTACAAATGCTAATATTATTCACTTGGATTATGATGGATACATCTCGAATCCTCATTATGTCCGATATGTGCTGGGGGTATTGGAGCCCAATACAATTATTCATTTAAAAGTACAAAGCATACTTCAGCCAAGTCCAGATAATCGACAAATGATGATGAGCGAGTCGGTCACAAACCAAAGCGGGGTGGACTTGACAGGACTGTATTTTGGCCGGCAATTGGACACTCAGCTGGGGACTAACGATAATATACCGCTTTATTACGGACCCTTGGCCCAAGAGGGGCCAAGGGCAGGAAAGCCCCAGGGCTTGTATTTTCGGGCATCTGATTTGACGCCGCCGCTGGCGATGCAGTTTAACTTTAATGCTGTGCATGGGCCGGATAGTTGGAGCGGAACGCATTGGATTTCGCCGGTTACAATTGCTGGGCCTTCATATTCGTACCCGTCAGGAACTCAAGCGACACAATACAGGAGTGCCGGCTACGTAACGAAAGCTGGTCTCAGTGCGCCCGCGTCTGGATTTCCTGGCGGAGCACCAGTGTTCCAACAGCCAGAGGGTAAAGGCAATGCAGGCGACCCAAACGCAAAACCAGATCAGCTTCTATTTGGCGGCATAGCAGGCGGAAATCTAGACGACTCGGCGATTATTATGAAATGGTCGCCAAGCCAAGTCGGCCCCTTCAAAGATGGTGACACCTTTGAGATGGGCTTTAACTCCGTAGCCAGCAGTGGTACTGCGCCGGTGGTCCGGACAGATACTAACTCTCTGCGCGTCCTGCCGACAGCCACAACGGTACCGGTATCAGGCGGTGTTTTTGATTTGAACAGCCAGAAAGTGACGGTTTATTATCAAGTGGATGGCACACCCGTTACGACAGCCAATGCACTCAGTTCAGCG
Source organism: Schleiferilactobacillus harbinensis (assembly GCF_008694105.1). Classification (NCBI taxonomy): domain Bacteria; kingdom Bacillati; phylum Bacillota; class Bacilli; order Lactobacillales; family Lactobacillaceae; genus Schleiferilactobacillus; species Schleiferilactobacillus harbinensis. The sequence goes on along the minus strand of NZ_CP041364.1, from coordinate 2,453,411 downwards.
ATTATTGCCAATCGAAAGCCTTTGTACGCTGGACAGTATACAGTGGCGCCACCGCATACGGACTATCTGAATTTTCCGAATCAGATGATTACCGATGTCAATGACGTTAAGCTATTGGCCGATGGCAAGCCGCATACGATTTATGTTTACGCCGTGGATACGCCGGACCTGAACGCGACCCCGCCGTATGCTCAAACAGACGCCATGGCTTCCAACGTAAAACAAATTGCGGTTAATCAGCCGGCTAAAGTGAACGTGCACTTGCTTGATTCAGACGGTACCGCGTTGACACCTACCCAGAGCGACGGAACGGCCATTGCCAACCCGGTAGTGAAAAACGGATTCATGGCCGACTCGTATAACTTCAGCGACTTCTCTATTGGCAGTACCAGCATTCTCGCCACTCCGGCGACGACCCTGCAAGGTCATCCACCCCTGACACTGACCAGTGCCGGGCAGCAGTATGATCTGGATCAGACGCGGCTGCCGAGCAACGGTCAGGGCACGTTGGACTCGGCCAGCGGGACGCTGGATCTGAACTATTACTATAAGAAACACAGCGATACCGGCGGTTTGCTGAAGTTAACGGTGCCCACAATCGACTTTGGGCAGCAATCGTTGAACCTGGGAATTGGGAGTTATCCAATTTCTTCCTTAACCGGCAGTCTCGTGGTGACGAACCAGAATACGACGAATAAGAGTTTCCAGCTATCGGCGCAGGCGACGACGCCGCTGACGAATGCGGCGGGGCAAACGCTGCCGGGGGCGCTGGGGTATCAGCTCAGTGGCACCACGGTGGCGGATCTCAGTGACCCGGTGATTGTCTATGCTAATACCAACGCGGCAGCGCCGGATACGACATTCAATATTTCCAATAGCTGGTGGCAAGCGAATCAACCACAGACCGGTGATTATCAAATTGGCGGGCCGCGGTTGCAGATTAATGCGGTGAACAAGCCGGCCATCAGTGCGGGTAAGTACACCGGCGTGATTACGTGGACGGTGACGAACGGGTTATAATAAGCAGTACGGGAAGCTTGGCGGATGGCGTCAAGCTTCTTTTTATGGAGATATGCACAACAAGTGGCCTGCAAGGAGCTGCTGTAATGGTTTCTATGAAGTGACTAAAAAGGTCTTGCTTTTTCCCTGAAAACGCTATATGATCTTTGGTGAAACGTTTCGATTAATCAAAAAAGAAACAATTCATAGGAGGATAATCGCATGGTCAGCAAGAACGTCCAGGATTTAATGGAGAAAATGACAATTCAAGAAAAGATTGGTCAATTAATACAATTAAGTGCCGATTTTTTTCAAGGCGATAATGTGGCAATTACCGGTCCTTTAAAGGAGGCCCACCTTGGCGAAGCCGCGTTGTATAGTGCCGGCTCCGTACTCGGTATTTCCGGTGCTCAAACTGTTCGCAAGGTGCAAAAAAATTATCTTAAGCACAGTCGGCTGGGTATTCCGCTCCTCTTTATGGCTGATGTCGTTCACGGTTACAAGACCATTTTCCCGATCCCGTTGGCCCTTGGCGCCAGCTTTGATCCGCAGGTCATGAAGACTGCTTCGGCCACGGCTGCTAAGGAATCAGCCGCTGGCGGTGTCCATGTTACTTTTGCACCAATGGTTGACCTGGTACGTGACCCACGCTGGGGGCGGGTGATGGAATCCACTGGGGAAGATCCTTATCTGAATTCGGTAATGGCTAAGGCAGCCGTTACCGGGTTCCAGGGGACACTGCCCCTTGATCAGAACCATATTGCCGCGTGTGTTAAACACTTTGCCGCTTATGGTGCGCCAGAAGCTGGTCGGGAATATAACACAGTTGATATTTCTGAATGGCGGTTCCGCGAACAATATTTGCCTGCTTATGCGGCAGCGATTGAAGCACAGGCACTCCTGGTTATGACATCATTTAATACACTTTTCGGGGTTCCGGCTACGGTCAATCAGCATCTGATGCGGGATATTCTTCGAGACGAATTACAGTTTCATGGTGTGCTCATCTCAGACTGGGACGCCATTGGTGAGATTATCCATCATGGCGTGGCAGGAGATTTGCAACACGCTGCCGACCTCGCGTTAAAGGCTGGAGTTGATATCGATATGATGTCCTTTGCCTATGCCAAGTACTTAGCAAAGGCTGCCTCACTGGATCCGCAAATCGAACAACTGATCAATGAATCCGCTCAACGTATTCTTATTCTGAAAGAACAATTAGGGCTATTCACCGATCCCTACCGTGGTTTAAGCACTGAACGAGAGACAGAAGCAACGCTAACTACTGAAAATCTCGACGCTGCTCAGGCAGCGGCCGAACAATCAATGGTTCTGTTAAAAAATAGCCACCATACATTACCACTCAATACCGCCACCGCCATTAGTTTGGTGGGGCCCGTTGCCGATACTGGTGATATCCTTGGCAGTTGGTCCTGGCAAGGCGATCCGGATCAAACCGAAACGATTGCGGACGCTTTGGCTAAGCAATTCAGCAACTTCACTGTGATGCCGGGGACACAATACCATCACGTGCAATTCAGCAAATTGAACGACGCTGTGAACGCTAGCCGTCAGCAAGAAACAATCGTTGCTGTATTGGGCTTGCCTGCTAGCGAAAGTGGTGAGGCAACCAGTATGACGGATATCACATTACCTGCTGAACAGCTTACACTGTTACGTGGGCTAGCCCAGTTGAACAAACCACTGGTCACCATCGTGATTACCGGCCGACCGTTAGATCTCACTGAGGTCGACGCACTCTCTGACGCCGTATTATTGGCCTGGTTTCCAGGCAGTCGGGGCGGAGCAGCCATCGCTAATGTACTCAGCGGCCGGGTTGACCCGAGCGGCCGCCTGCCGATGACTTTCCCACGCAACATTGGGCAAGTACCAATTTATTATAATGCCTATAATACTGGCCGTCCGATTTCCGGTACACCGGCTGATGATGAGAACAAATATTTATCGAAGTACATTGATGCGGCTAATTCTCCATTGTATCCGTTCGGTTTTGGCCTGAGTTATGGTGATTTCACCATAACCGATTGGACGCTGTCTCAGCACAACGTAACTCCTGATCAACCGTTGACGATTCAGGCCACGATTCACAATTCTGCCGATCATGCTGGTACGACCGTGGTGCAGCTTTACACCCACCAGCAAGTCGGTGAGACAGTGCAGCCAGTCAAACAATTACAAGCGTTTAAGAAAGTCAGCTTGGGAGCGGATCAAACTCAAACAATTACGTTAACAGTTCCTTACGACCAGCTCAGCACCATCCATTCCGATCTGCATCGATCAACTGACCAAGGGGATTACACCGTAATGCTCGGATTCGACTCCACCTGTACGGCCAGTCAGCCCTTTACCGTGGCACATCAATAAATTCAGGAGGCAGTTATATGCACCAACTCAAAAGTGATCATATTACGATTAATTTACTTGACAACGGCGCCATCGGCACGATCATGGCCGACAATATTATGGTCAATCAAGTCGCCGGGAATGCGCTGGATGGCAGTATGGCTAATATTTATCTGCGTGTCCAAACGGCTGGCCAGTATCGTTACACACCCTTGATTGGGCCAGCGAGTTCTAGCCGTTTGTCTCTAACTAAGAATGGTGCTCGGTGGCAGGGGCGTTTTGCTGACATTGATTATGACTTAACTCTGCTGTTAGGCAGTACAAATTGGTTTTGGCACGTTGCTCTTCGCAGCGCCCAGCCGGTCGAGGCTGATTTAACTTATGTTCAGGACTTGGGGTTGGGTGAACCAGGATTCGTGAATAGTAACGAAGCCTATGTTTCCCAATATCTGGATCAGCACCCGTTCACCAACGATAGTCATATCACCATCGCTGCACGTCAGAATCAGCCTCAAGCAGGTCAATACCCATACCTGCAGCAAGGGGCATTGACTGCCCTTGCTGGCTATGCCACCGATGGATTCCAATTCTTCGGCACTGATTACAAGAGTACTGACGAACCTAGTGCAATGAATCAAGCAGATTTGCCCAGTCAGGTACTGCAGTATGAATGCGCTCTCACTGCTTTACGAACTGTCCCCTTGACGGCCGCAGACGGCGACACCGCAGTGACCTTCTACGCGGCGTTTAAACCGAACCAACCCAATGGCAATCTGGAAGAGCTTATTGCGGATTCGGAAATTCAAACAGACTTTGCTGCGCTATCGGCTGCTGCTGCAACCTGGCAGTCTGTTTCTCTGCCAGAGGCAAACCAATCCTTGGGCCGACCATTAACGGGAACTTCCTTGACGGAGACCCAACTCAACGTATTGTTCCCGCAACAGCGGCAAGTAGAACGGGATCAAACCGGACAGGTATTATCCTTCTTCACTCCTGACGACACTCACGTTGTGTTGCCAGAAAAAGAAAACCAACAGGAACGCTTAACAGGGAATATTATCATGGCCGAACGCACCATGACGCCTACTCAACCTGTTTTGGCAGCCACGCAATTCATGCCGGGTGTTTTTGAATCCCATGTGGTCTTTGGTAATACCAATATGAACATTATGATTACCAATACCCGCAGCGCGTTGAACTGGTTCAAGGTCACGGGGACCCGTATTTATGTGAGACCAGCAGGCGATGCACACTATCATTTGCTCACCATGCCATCTGCCTATGCCATGACTTTCAATGGTGGTGACTGGTATTACCAATTGGCCGGAGACACGTTGAAAATCAGCGATGATGCGAGCAGTACAGAGCAGCAAGTGACGCTTCGTTTTGCTTCCTTAAAGCATAAACGATACGATGTCTGGGTCGCTTCTCAGTGGGATACGGCTACTTTGGGCGAGAAACCACTCTTGGATATCACAGACAACGCAATTTCACTTTCACCAGAAACCGATACGGCTATGGCAAAAGTCGATCCCAATCGTGCTTACAGTATCCAGTATGCGCATAATGCCCAAGCATTCAATATTGGTCGGGAAGAGATTATTTTAGCTCACACCACTAATGATCCAACGCATCAATTGGTGGCAGTGTTCGATTCGGTCAGTCAATTCAGTATTGTGACGCAAACGAACACTGTTCAAAGGGCTGACTCTGAGCCGATTACGACTAGCCGCGAACAACATCGGGACTATCTGGAAGCGCTATTGCGGCACTTCCAAGTCACCACAGAAAATTCTGCTAAGCAGGATATAGCAGAACAGACGAATCTTGTCTTACGGTGGTATGCCCACGATGCGCTGGTGCACATGCTCTCACCCCATGGATTAGAGCAATACGGTGGCGCCGCTTGGGGTACGCGGGATGTTTCCCAAGGCCCGACTGAATTATTTTTGTCGACAGGTCATTATGATGTTGTTCGGCAGATCATTCTTCATCTTTACAGCCATCAGTTCAGCGAAAACGGTAATTGGCCGCAGTGGTTCATGTATGACGAATATGCAGGATCATTTGCTGACGAAAGCCACGGTGATGTGATTGTTTGGCCGCTCAAAGTGGTTACCGATTATCTGCTGGCGACCAAAGATACCGATATTTTGAGCGAAGTATTGCCATATATGTCCCTTAAAGAGCACAAAATGATCACTAAGTCCGAAAGCTTGCTGGACCATATTAAACGCCAACTGGCGTACATCACAAGCCATTTTCTGTACGACACCAAAGTCTCTGCTTACGGTGACGGCGATTGGGATGATACTCTGCAACCAGCCGACGCTAGCCAGAAGAAAGAAATGGCCAGTACATGGACAGAAGAACTAACTATTGAAACATTGCGCCATGCGGCGCAAGCTTTTGCCAGTATTCCGGATTTTGCTCAGAGCCTACAGACACTGGCCGATGAGATGATGGCGGATTTCAAACGCTACTTCATGCAGGACAATGTATTACCTGGGTTCATTAAAATGGATGCTGACCATCATGTCACACCTATCATTCACCCGAATGACGGTTTGACGGGTATTGATTATCGACTGTTGCCATTATCGCAAGGTGTATTGAGTCATATTCTTGATCCGCAGCAATCCAAGCATGCATTACGACTTATCACGCAACACCTGTTGTTCCCTGACGGAGTCCGCTTAATGAATAAGCCTTCTACCTACCGCGGCGGTGTTTCCCACATCTTCAAGCGGGCGGAACAAGCAGCTAACTTTGGTCGGGAAATTGGATTACTGTATGTCCACGCCCATATTCGGTATGCGGATGCTGTCGCACAAATGGGTGATCAAGCAGAAGCTTGGCGATTACTGCAACTGGTGAACCCGATTAATATTCAATCGCGAGTCAGCAACGCGGCATTGCGTCAGGCTAATGTATACTTCTCTAGCTCCGACGCGGCCTTCCCTGATCGGTACGCTGCTCAGGAACACTTTGAGGATGTCCGCGATCAATCTGTCGCAGTGAAGGGAGGATGGCGATTATACAGCAGCGGCCCGGGAATCTACATTGCTACACTGTTGAAGAGTGTGTTTGATCTGGCTGGCAAAGAAACGTTTAACTCGTCGTTTTCGTTACCTTTCGATGCGGATTACCATGTCTCCGTAACGGCATAAACTATTCTGGAATGCGGCTGGTGCAGTACCATATGCCGTCATAATAGGCTTTCTGAGAGCTTGAAAAAAATCGCAAAAAATAGTTGTAACCGGTTCCGATTCGTGTATAATCATAGTCGTAGAAACGTTTCGATTACGAATTTCAAAAATGGAGGAATTAACGATGAAGTTAGCGAAATGGTTGGGGATTTCTGTAGCCGCTGCGGCAGCCGCCCTGCTTCTGGTAGGCTGCGGTAATAGCAGCAGCTCGTCAGGCTCGAACACGAACAACAAGACGATCACTTTCTGGTACGGCGGTGATGCGGATACCGCAGTGAAACCAATGGTGGACGCCTTCACTAAAAAGACGGGAATCAAAGTTAAGATTCAAAGTATTCCGTGGTCTCAATACAACGATAAATTATTAACGGCAGCCGCTTCTAAATCCGGTCCCGATCTGATATTGATGGGTACCACCGGGATGGCTAATTATGTTAGCTCAAAAAGTTTGATGGATATCTCCAAAGAAGTGAAGAGCGATAAAAATATCAGCCCCAACAACTATTTTGAAGGATCTGTCAAAACAACCGAGTTTAATGGCAAATATTACGCCGTTCCATGGTATGTGGAAACACGCGTGCTTTACTACCGGAAAGATTTATTGAAACAGGTTGGCTATAACGAAGCACCTAAGACCTGGGACCAACTATATGATGCTGCCACAAAGCTGTCTAAGCGCGGTAAGAACATGTACGGCTTTAACGTTGATTTCTCTGAACCAACCTTTGGTTTTATGTTTGCTCGGCAAAATGGTGCGACTTTGATTAAAGGCAAGACGCCGCAATTCAACAAGAAGCCAATGGTTGAAGCACTGGATTACTTGGCCAAGTTTTATAAGAATGGTGCCTCTCCCAAACAAGATCTGAAATTGACAATTGGCCAGTCCTTTGGCGGTAAAGCACCAATTCCAATGTTTATATCCGGTCCATGGATGATGAATAGTGTGAAACAAGATGCCGGCTTGAAAGACGATCAATGGGGTGTAGCTGTGCTGCCGAAAGGAAAAGACAATAACATGTCCAACACTGGCGGTGGTAACCTGGCGGTCTTCAATTACAGCAAGAATAAGTCTGCAGCTTTGAAGTTGTTGAAGTATCTGTCGACTAAGGACAGTCAATTACAGTACTACAAGAACAGCGACTCTATGCCTACTCTGAAGTCTGCGTGGACTGATAAATCCTTGAGCGACTCCCGTATCCAAGTATTCCGTAAGCAACTGAACGATTCCGAACCAATGCCTTTAATCAAACAATGGGACCAAATCGGTCAAAACTATTTGAAGGCTTGGGAACCCGTCGCCATGCAAGGGGCTAGCGTTCAAAAAGCGATGGATCAATTGAATTCTCAAACCGAGCAATTGTTGAATAAATAAGTTGCTCACCGGGAGCGGTACTGACTCACTATAATCGCGGCACGTGATGTATCGCGTTGTATTGCCCCGAGAATTCCACTGTGTATTCTCGGGGTATTTCTTTCAAAATAATGCATCATCTGTCCTCTAAATGGGCTCCGCGACGATGATCGCTGCGCCCTCTTTCATGAAAGGAGCCATTCTTATGGCTAAGACATTACGCGACAAGCTGATTCCCTATACATTTGTCTTGCCAGCATTGCTCCTGCTGGCACTATTCTCTCTAATTCCAATCTTCATCGCTTTAATCATCAGTTTCACGGGGTTGGATATTACAGGTTTAGGTGATTGGTCACAAATTAAATTTATCGGTTTGCAAAACTATACACAACTGTTCCACGATAGCGCTTTTCTTCAGTCCATTCTGAATACCGGGTACTATGTGATCATCGGAGTACCTTTGGTTATCTTGCTTTCTCTGACTGTCGCAATTCTAATCAATTTTGGACAAAATCGGTTTTTCCGGTTTATGCGATTGGTCTTTTACACGCCATCAATCACCAATACCGTGGCCGTTGCAGTGGTATGGACTTACATGTACAACCCGAGTATGGGTCTACTGAACAATCTCTTTGGTAAGATCGGCCTAGGACCCTTTCCTTGGCTCAGTGATCCGGCTACGGCCAAGATGTCATTGATCATTTTGGCCGTCTGGAAAGCAATTGGTCTTAATATGTTGATTTTCTTGGCCGCCTTACAGGGAATTCCCGAATCACTCTATGAAGCAGCGGAACTTGATGGGGCTGGCTGGTGGCAGCAAACCCGGCATATCACCTTGCCGTCGCTGTCATTTTCTATCTTTTTCGTGACCGTTACGACGTTGATTGGCTGGTTCCAGTTCTTCGACGAACCTTTCGTTATGACTAAAGGCGGACCATTGAATAGTACAAACTCTGTTGCCCTGTTCGTTTACCAAAACGGGTTCCAGAATAGTAACTTTGGATACGCAGCCGCTGGGTCGTTCGTTATGTTCACGGCAATTATTATCGCCACACTGGTGCAATTCAAGCTGCAAAAGAAGCAGCAAGGAATTTAGGAGGCTGTATTAATGATTAATGGTAATAAGACAGCCGTGCGCAACGGCAAAGTCGCAGTGGGCGCAATCCTGCTATTCTGGGGCTTCATCACTATTTTGCCTTTTTTATGGATGTTTCTTTCCTCTTTCAAGACTAATGCCGAAATCTCGCAGGCGACTCAAAATTTTCTGCCCAACCACTGGACATTGGATAACTACAAGCGTTTGTTCATCGATAGTAATTTTGGAGTCTATCTCAAGAACACGTTAATTATCACGTTGTTTTCCTTTATGGGTATGCTGTTGAACGCGATGGCTGGTTATGGCTTTGCCAAGTTTAAATTCAAGGGACGCGGTCCGCTATTTATTCTTGTATTAGCCACGATGATGATTCCAGGACAAGTGACCATGATCCCGGTTTATCTCATTTTGAATGAGATGCACTTAACCAATACGTTGGCCGGTATTATCCTACCTGGATTAGTGGGGGCTTTTGCCATTTTCCTGTTCCGTCAGTTCATGAGTAATATTTCAAACTCCATCATTGAAGCCGCACGGCTCGATGGTGCCAGTGAGTGGTATATATTCTGGCACATCATCATCCCTATCTCTAAACCGGTGCTGGCTGTTCAAGGAATTCTCACTTTTATCGGAGGTTGGAACGCATTCCTGTGGCCCTTGATCATTGCTAACGATCAGAAATACTATACGCTTTCTGTGGGCCTTCAATTACTCCAAGGTCAGCACACATCAGATTATGGTTTGCAAATGGCTGGTTCCTCCTTTATGGTTATACCGATCGTGATTATCTTCGTTATTTTCCAGAAGTACATTTTACAAGGATTCAATGTGCAAGCAGAAAAGTAGTAGCTGATCAATAACAATATGGGGGGATTTAAGTGGCTGGTATTCGTGATATCGCCAAAAAGGCAGGTGTGTCGATTTCAACAGTCTCTTATGCCTTGAATGGCAGTTCGAAGGTCACCGAGGAAACTCGTGCCAAGATTAAGCACATCGCTATGGAACTCAATTATGTGCCGAATCTGGCAGGGCGCACACTGAAGAAACAAAGCAGCAACATTATTGCAATGTACGTTGCAGATTTTGGCGGGGACTTTTACAGTCATGTGATTGATGGGGTCGATCAGGTACTCCGTGCCAATCATTATGAGCTTATTGTTGGTGCAGGGGGCGACAAGTCGCGGGCGCTAATTCCCCAGAAATTTGTGGACGGTGCAGTGATCCTGGATCAAGCCTTCCCTGATCGGCTAATTAAAAGTTTCGCGAAACAAGGCAGTAAGATGGTCGTCATGGACCGTGAATTGTCTGGCACCAATGTGCATAAGGTCTTATTGGATAATGCCAAAGGGGCTGAACAGGCCATTCGGGCATTGGTTGCGGCCAAAGTCGACTATTATGTTTTCATCAGCGGGCCTTCTGATTCCTATGATTCTCAAATCCGGCTGCAAACAGCATTAGCTTCTTTAAGTGATAAAACTGACGCACCAGTGGTTGTTATTCCCAGCGACTTTACGATTGAGGGCGGCCGCAAGGCAGCAAAAAAGATCAGCAATGCGCACCTCAAAAATGTCGGTGTTTTCGCGCTGAACGATGAACTGGCAATCGGTCTTTATGAAGCTTTGCCCGAGTTAGGTTATACCGTGGGTAAAGACATCAAGATCATCGGCTTCGATAATGATCTTATTGGTCATTATCTAACCCCGCAACTAACAACAATTGATTACTCAAAACATAAATGGGGCGAAACAGCTGCCCAGACCTTGATTGATATGATTAAAGATAATGGTCAGGCAAGTAATCATTACATTGAAACAAAGGTGATCCGACGCGGGTCGCTTGGAGAGGAAACAGTTAATCATGATCAAGACAGACTCTCTCACTTTTGAGATTGATGGCCGGCCGACCACAATTTTAGCGGGTGAGGTTCACTATTTTCGTTTGCCGCCAACTCGCTGGCAATCCGTGTTGACTGAACTGAAGGCTGCCGGCATGAATACGGTGTCCACATACATTCCCTGGCTAGTCCATGAAGAAGAGGAAGGTGTATTTGATTTTACCGGTCAGTCGGACGAACGGAATAATTTGAAGCACTTCATTGAGTTGGTTCATCAAAATGGCCTCTATTTGATTGCCCGGCCGGGACCATTTAATATGGCTGAACTGAAGAACGAGGGCCTCCCGTTTTGGGTGAGAAAAAAATATCCCGCTATTATTCCCACTACTTGGGCGGGTCAGACGGTGCCCACGGGGACTGTCGACTATATAAATTCAGATTTCAAATATGCGGCGCAGAATTGGCTGCAAGCCGTCTGCCAAATTTTGGCGCCGGCTTTGCGGACTCATGGCGGCCCGATCATCGGTGTCCAGTTGGATAATGAAGTGGGCATGCTTAGCTGGATCAGTAATGCCCCTGACTTAACAGATACAACCGTTGCTGAATTTTCGGTATGGCTGCAACACAAATATAATGACCAGTTGCCAGTCGTTTATCCTGCGGATTTCTTGGCCGCTGCCCGTATTCGCCAATACATGGAAAAACCGGACGATACCTGGGTGCTGCAGTATCAAAATGATCTGGGCTATTATATGCGTTATCGCTTTAAGAATTATCTGGCTTTCCTTGCGGATACTGTCCGTGATGCTGGAATTGTCAATACGCCGCTGCTTATCAATGTGCATGGTACTGATCAAGGACGGGGAGAAACATTCCCCATCGGTATCAGCCAGCTTTATGACGCATTCACTTTGAAAGATGTCATCATTGGTACGGATGTTTATTTTGGCAACTTCGATATGACCACCGCCACTCATTTGTATACGCTCAATCGTTTTATGCAGAGCGTTGACGGTGATTGGCCGCTCACTACATTGGAATTCAATGCTAGTTCGGGTAATAACGACGATCATTTACCGATGCAAATTGATGCCAGTGCGTTGCCTTTGAAGACGCGGTTACAACTAGCCCAAGGCACGAAAATAATTAATAATTACCTGTTTACGGGCGGTTTCAATCGATTGTTGGCGGTGCCCGTCGCTGATGGGAATTCTCGTATTGGTATCCATGGGCATCGCCATGGTTTTGGTTCACTGTTATCGCCTGAGGGCAAACCAAACTATACGCTGCCGGCCATGGCCCAAGTGGGCAGCATCATTAAGAATACTGACTGTTTGTTGGCACCCATGCATTCAGTGACTGCACCAATTTCTGTGGGCTTTATTCCTGATGATTACATGACGGAGTATCATTATCCCCACAGTCAGACGGCTGATCAGTTTGTTACCGATCAGGAAAACAATCGGGCAATCTTACCGTGGAACAATATTTTAATGAACTTATTGTCTGCCAAGTACAATTATGATGCCTGGAATCTGCAAAAAGACTTACCTGCTCATGATGACCGCCACGTTCTGGTGGTCCCCACCGGCCAAGCTATGCCGGCAATTGTGCAAAAGCAGTTACTGGAATATGTTCACAAGGGTGGTCAACTCCTGTTACAGGGTGAGCTGCCTGTGAGTGATTTAACCGGTCAGCCGGATACGACTCTAATTAATGGGCTCGGCCTGAGGCCATTACAATTGAAAAAGGAATCGGTGACGTACTTCCCGACAATTACACACCACGCATTTGCTGATGGTTTACCGGAGGTTCGTATTCACCAATTCCAATCATTTGAGCCAACTAAACCAGACAGCATTGTGTTCTGGCGTGAATTGGAGTCGAATACGGCAGTCGGGGCACTATTCAATGTTGGTCCTGGCCGGGTCGCTTTTCTGGGATCAGAAGGCCGTTTTGACCCGGCATTCTATCAACTATTGCTGAATCAGTTTGAAGTGGCCCCGCAATTGACACTGACACCGGCAGCGCCATTTGTCTTGGCCTTTATCACTCAAAGCGATGAAGGGACATTACTGCACTTGTTAAATACGCTGGATGTCCCGGCCACTTTTAGCATGCACGATTCACACGGCCGGCCGCTTTTCGGCAGACATCCTATCACAATCGGTGCCAAACAGGGGCTAATGTTGGCCATGAACATCACCATTGCTGATTGGCGGTTGGTCTATGCCACCGCCGAAATAGTCAATTTGAACCATCAGGAAATTTCTTTTGCAATTAAGTCGACCGATGATGTGATTGCATTAACGGCGCACGTTGTCCTCATGGCCAGTGATGACTTCTGGGTGGAAAAACAGGCAACAGCGACCATCTTGCATCTGCGTCATACCGGCATATTTACCTTACATCAGGAAGGAGACCTTACCATTGGCAGTTTTTCACGTTGAATTCAGCTCAGAAAAGCTTGGGATGCGTTCTCGCCTAAACGTTTTGCTGCCAGAAAACGCGCAACCTAATTTGCCGATATTGCTGCTGCTCCACGGTCTCGGTGATGATGAAAACGCCTGGCTAGAACAAACCAAAATCGCAGATTATGCCCGCAATCAACAGGTGGCAGTCATCATGCCGCGAGCGGATCGCAGTTACTACACGAATACTGTCAGCGGCATGCACTATTTCGACTATATTAGTGAAGAAGTAGTGGCCCGCTGCCGTCAGTGGTTCTCATTGTCTGCGCAACCGGATGACACGTATGTTGGTGGGCTATCTATGGGCGGTTATGGCGCATTAAAATGTGCCTTGCTCCATCCAGAGATATTCGCCGGGGCCTTCTCACTATCGGGTGTACCAGATATCGTTGAACAGTGGCGCGAGCATCCTGAACGAACGTCTTGGTACACTGCACTTTTTGGCAAGAAAACTGAATTAGCGGGCAGCACGAATGATGTGGTTTCTGTGGTACAACGTTGGCCTGCCGATCAGAAAAAACCATTTTTATGGCAACTTTGCGGGACTGAAGATCCTTTCTTGAGAATGAACGAAAGATTTCATACGATAGCACGACAGTCTGGGTTCGAGAATTCCTTGGAGCTCGTTGCAGGAGCCCATGAATGGCGAGTTTGGGATACAGCCATTCAGGAAGTTTTACCATTAGTGGCGAGGAAAACAAAACAGTAATATCAGTTGAATTTTAAACGAGCATTCGTGATTTTATACAGATGTTTCACCTAGATCATTTGACAGATCGCAGTGGCAGATCAATACGGTGACGAACGGGTTATAGGCAGTACGGGAAGCTTGGCGGATGGCGCCAAGCTTTTTTTGCAAGAAAGTGAAAGGTAAGCGTCCAATAATCTAGCGGCTTCCAGCCGGTCGAGCCTCCAATTATACTTGGGACATCAAGTAGATTGGAGGCTGTTTTATGACTCAGATCAAAGATATAGTTCCCGTTGAGCTGATCAACCGTAAGCGGTCGTTGAAATAGGTGTGAAGACAAAAATGGTGCAATCCTCTATCATGAAGATTGCACCATTGCTTTACCCGCTGTTATTCGTGACAGAACGCCTGCACCTTCGGCGCCCACGGCAAATAGTCCTGCAAGGCGACCATGTCGCCGGGAGCCGGCAAATTAGGCACTGTGTCGAATAGATAGTTGAAATATTTACTCGGATCGAGGTGATTAGCCCGTGCTGTCGTGAGCAGACTAAGAATGACCCCCGCAGCCGTCGCGCCGCGTTTGCTCTGCGAAAACAGCCAATTTTTACGACCGATGACCAGTTCTTTGACGGCGCGTTCGGCCCGGTTGTTCGATAGTTCAAGTCGGCCGTCCAACAGGACTGCCCGCAAGCCAGCCTCATGCTTCAACGCATAGGTGATGGCTTTGCCCACCTTGGATTTTGGCAGATAGCTGCCGTCCAACGAGACCAGCCAAGCGAAGAACGCATCCATGACAGGTTTGAGTCGTTGTTCGCGCTGGGTTTGACGTTCATCAGCCGACAAGTCTTGCCATTTCTTTTCCCATTGGAAGAGATCATTGCAATACTGGCGGCCCGTTGGGGCCAGCCCCTTGTCTCCGGCGGTCACGGCTTCGTCAAACTTACGACGCACGTGAGCCCAGCAGAAGACATTGGTGACCCCAAGCAAATTAGGGTAAACGGCGTAGGCATCACTTTGCAGGTAGCCTTCGTAGCCGGCCAGGAACCGGGCAGCTTCCTCGTAACCGCGGCTATTACCGTGCTCATACATGACGATCTGGTGGGCGCTGTGCTTGCTGGACGTGTAGACCCAGTAATAGGTCTGCGCCTTCTTTAGATCCAACACCCGGTAGGGCGTTTCGTCCGCATGGATAACGTCTTGAGTCAGCAGATCTCGGTGCATCAGCTTGTATAGGGACTCCAGGTAGCCTTCTGACGCCTTGATGTGCCAGTTGGCAATTGATTGCCGGGTGAAATCGACCCCGCGACTGTGCCACAAGCGTTCTTGCCGGTTGTCCGGAATCTTGTAGGCAAACTTAGCCATGATGGATTCGGTCAAGACGCTTGAAGAAGCTGGACTATGCGGTATGGCTGGGCGAGGCACATCGGACTTCTTAAGGAACTGGTTGCCGCGCTGATTCAAGCAGCCGTTAGGACACGCGTAGGTGTGCCGATAGACGATTGTGTGCAGGAGCTGTGCCGGAATCAAGGTTGCTTCTTCGCGTACTTTCGACCGGCCGATATCCTGCATCTCTTCACCACAGACCGGGCACTTGCGCTCCTCACCTTCGAGCAGGCAATCCTGCTCGTCCAGCGGCAGCTTGTTCAAGTCGGTGCTCTTGGTCCGTGTCGCTTTCTTGAGCTTCTTCTTGGCGACCTTGCGGTCATCACCGGTGAGCTTGTCGATGATGCTTTGTTCTTCACCGGTGATGATGTGCTCATTGAACAGGTTCGTCTGGCCATGCGGCAGGTTATCGCTTGATTCCCGGCGCCGACCGAACAACATGCGCTTCAAGACGGCGATCTGTTCCCGGAGGTCCTGATTTTCATTTATCGAATTCTGCAGTGCGGTGCGTAATTGTTCTGGCGAAGCGTCCACCAATCGCACTGCATCTTTTGTGTCTACCAATCGGTGTTCCTCCAATAAATATAATAAATGGATTATATCATGTTTTATACGGCGAAGGAAAGAGGAGATGCCAATAAATCATGGCTTCTCCTCCTCAATTAGTTGGTATATCCTGGCTTGAAATCATGAATGGTACTCCGTTCTTGAATACTTAGACCAGTAATCAATCGCTTCAGCTGGTAATGACTGAGATGCTGCACCTCAGAGCGCGTTCGCGGCCACTGCAGGTGGCCGTTCTCGTACCGTTTGTAGTAAAGAACAAACCCACTGCGGTCCCAGTACAGAGCCTTGAACCGATCGCGCTGACTGCCGCAGAATAAGAACAGCGAGTGATCATAAGGCACTTCGTCTTCGCCGTACAGCTCCCGCAAGGAAGCGGCCAAACCGTCGATTCCTTTGCGCAGGTCCGTTTTTCCGCAAATGATATAGATGTTAAGCTCTTGGATATTGGGGAACATTGCCTGTCAACTCCTGGAGCACCACGTGCAGAATTGCCCGGTCAACACCGGTGTAAAACACGACCTCGGCGTCCTTGAGCTTCACTCGTGCCGCAACCTGCGGTTTGACCAGCGGCTTCGGCGACCGGTCGGTCACCTGGATCGGCACGATATCTTTGATTTGAACCATGAAAGGCCTCCTTGTTTACTTGATAAACCAAGTTTACAAGGAGGCCTGCACCGGGTCACGATACCTATGTCAACGACCGCTTACGATCAACCGGGCCGGTACTGTGCCGGCAGTCAAAACCAAGCTGGGTGCCAAAGTGAAGCTTGGCGAGTCAGAGGTGCTGCTCTATAACGGCGTTGACGGCTACCTGGCGCACATCATCTTACAGGAGTTGACCGGCAATGCTTCCCGACCTGACCAGCGTTAAGATCTTCATCGTCTGCGGCCGGACGGATCTGCGCAAAGGGATCGACGGTCTAGCCACGCTGGTCCAAGAGGAATACGACTTAGACGTTTTCGACCAGTCGCTCTTCCTCTTCTGCGGCACGCGCAGTGACCGCTTCAAGGCCCTTTACTGGGACGGTGACGGCTTTCTCCTGCTGTACAAACGGTTTGAGAATGGGCATATGCAATGGCCGCACAGCCAAGCTGAGGTCAAGCAGCTGCGCTATGGCCAGCTGAAGCGGCTGCTCACCGGACTGGCCATCGAAGAACGGCGAACCATCAGGTCCGCCCGTCCAGGCATCATCCACTAGAAGCTCTTTCCAGAAGCCAGGGAAAGGGTTTCCTTTTGTACTCCCCGCTTGATATAATCCTACTTATCATTCCAAGTGGGAAAGGCGGTGAGCTGATGGCTAAGGCGGTCGGGACTGAACGTGAACGGCAGTTGGAACAAGAAGTCTTCTATTTGAAGCAGGAACTGCAACTGCTTAAAGAAGGCATTGCGTATTTAACCAGGAAACAGTATGGCCTCAAGAAAGAGACCCTGGATCATGCCGAACAAACCAATCTGTTTACAGAAGTTGTCCCGGAGCTGGATATTCCAGAAATAACCGGAGAAACCAAAGAAACGATCACCTACACGCGGACCAAAAAGAAAGGGAAACGGGCCGCTGAACTCGCCCAGTTCTCCCACGTCCAAAAACAGTTCGAATTACCTGAGAGCGAGCGGATCTGCCCAAATTGTCAGCGGGTCATGGCGGACATCGGCGGTACAATGATGCGCCAAGTCCTGGATATGATCCCGGCATTTTTCCAAGTGGTTGAATACATCGCCCACGCCTACGCTTGCCAGTATTGCAAAGACCATGGCATCCACAGTGATGTCATCAAAGCCCCTGTGCCTAAAGCATTCATCGGAAGCAGCTTGGCGTCACCGTCGATCCTGGCGGAGACACTGATTGAGAAGTACGAGAAGAAAGTGCCGGCTTTTCGACAGGAGAAACAATGGGCCAGGTTGGGTGTGCCGATCACGCGCCAAGACATCATCAATTGGCACATCTTGGCCGCTGATTATGGACTGGGCGCCCTGCATGACCTGATGAAAAAGGAACTGCTCACTCAAGATATCATCCACGCCGATGAGACGCCGTATAAGGTCATCGAAAGTGAGAAGAGCAAGACCTATTATTGGCTGCTCGCTTCCGGCCGGTACGCTGAGAATCAAGTGATCCTGTACGAGCACAAAGACGGCCGATCATACAACTGGATCGAAGAGATGCTCGGTGACTACAGCGGATTTCTCCAAACCGACGGGTATGCAGTCTATCAAAAGCTGCCGCACGTTGTGCGCGTTGCCTGTCTGGCCCACATCCGCCGGAAATTCTTTGATGCTTTGACGGAGAGTGAACAGAAGCGGACAAAGAAAGCCACCCGCACGAGAGAACGGGCCAGCGAAGAAGACCTGATCAAAATCGAGCACGCCAAAAAGAGTGCTGCCTGGATTGGTGTCGAGTATTGCGACGTCATGTTTCTTCTGGAGAAACGCTGGCACGACCTTGCCCCGGAAGACCGCAAAGAAAAACGGCAGGCCATTCTGGCCAAAGTGATGGACGCGTTCTACACCTGGTTAGGAAACTTGGGCCAGCTGCCCAAGACCAAGCTGGGCAAAGCCGTCGACTATGCCTTCAATCAGCGGGACGCCCTAGCAGTTGTTCTAACCGATGGCCGTTTGGAGATCTCCAACAACCGCGCCGAGCGGGCCATCAAGGAACTCGTCATGGGCCGGAAGAACTGGCTTTTCTCCACCAGTTTCAAAGGTGCCCAAGCGAGCGGCATCATCCGTAGCGTCATGCGCACAGCCGAAGCTAACGGACTGGACACGCGCGCTTATTTGAAGCTCCTATTTGAGGAGCTCCCCAATCTGCTGGTACCAGATGATCCGAATGACCTGCAGAAGTATTTGCCTTGGGCACCGCAGATGAAAGAACGGTGTACCAAGCAATCAACAGAGCTCGAATAGTGAAGAGCGAGGCTCGTGCTGACCCCGTAATCATACGGGATCGGCACGAGCCTCTTCAATACGCTATTTTATTCGACGCTTACGCCAAAATAAAGAAACAGCCCGACTTCATTGACACTGCGCAAGTGAATATCGGCGATCGTCTGCCCGTCTGCGATGGCCGCCGCGTGGTCGGCACGCAGCTTCTCGCCGTATTTCGTGCTGTAGCGCAGCGAGCCGTCGCGATTGATTAGTTGTTCCTGGGCCAGCACGGCGCCGGCTTTGACGGTCATTTCATTGCGCCCAGTCCAGTAGATGGTGGCCGTGCTGCCGTGGCGGGCCACGTGGAAGGGCCGGTCGACGAGGGCTTTATCGAATCGGTGGCGGGCTTTCGCGGCTTTCTTCTTCGCCGGGGTCGGGACTGCCTGGCCGGACCGGATGCCCAAGCGGGTTAGGAGTCGGGTCAACAGATCAAGATAATCGGCTAGTCCGGCCGCCTGGTTGGCGGGCAGGGCAGCTTCTTCGCCAGCGGCCCAGGCGGTTAGAAAGCGGGTCACAAAGGCCGGTTCAGTCGTCCAGGGCAGGGTGATCGTCAGATATTCATCGGCCGGTGCGGCAGTTTTCAGAGCGAGGCGACCGTCGCTGATTGGCAGCTGCACCCCGTGCTCTGGCGCTGGCAGCGGCGCGGCCGACAAAGTGACGGTACCTTGGTCGCCAGGCAGGGTGACTGTGGTCTTTTCGGTGTCTAAATCAACAGTTAAGCGGGTCATAGGGATTCCTCCGATGTCAGTCGTTGATAGTTTTATTGTACGAAATTCCGAGCGATATTTCCGTTATTGAGTTTCTGCAACTGGCACACGCTGGCCAAC
Source organism: Schleiferilactobacillus harbinensis (assembly GCF_008694105.1). Taxonomy (NCBI): domain Bacteria; kingdom Bacillati; phylum Bacillota; class Bacilli; order Lactobacillales; family Lactobacillaceae; genus Schleiferilactobacillus; species Schleiferilactobacillus harbinensis. The sequence goes on along the minus strand of NZ_CP041364.1, from coordinate 2,433,696 downwards.
TGCTATACAATTGTAAGTGAACAATTCGAAATCTTGAATGGAGGCCTTGAATATGGCGAAGCAACAATTTTCGATCCATAAAGCACTGGCGGTGGGGGCAGTGGCCGGTACAGTTTCTGGTTTGGTCAAGTTAGGGTGGGAGAATATCCTGCCGCCGCGGACACCGGCGCGGGACGCGACCAATCCGCCCCAGCAATTTCTGGAACAACTGGGTATGCCGGCGGAGTTGGCCCACGCCACGTTCACCTATAATGGGCATGAGATCCCCTGGACCAGTCTGGCGATCCATTTCGGTTTTTCGACCAGTCTGGCTATGCTCTACGCCGTAGTGCGCCATTACATTCCGCTGGCTAAGCTGGGCAAAGGGACCGCTTGGGGTCTGGGCGTCTGGTCTGTGGCCCACTTGGTGGCCATGCCGGCGATTGGCACGGTGCCCAAGGTTCAGGATCAGCCCATGGAAGAGCATGTCTCTGAAGCGCTGGGCCATGCGGTGTGGAATTGGGTCAATGAATTAGTGATTGAAGAAATGGAGAACGATAAGAAATAAGCGGGTGAGGCAATGCGGCAACACACACAATGGCAGACCCGCTGGCCGGAACGGATCAGTTACGGCCTGAGCGACGCGGCGGACAATCTGGTCTTCCAGGTGATGACCACCTATCTGCTGTTCTTTTATACGGATGTTTACGGCTTAACTGCTGGGGATGTGGCGCTGCTTTTCGTGATTGCGCGGATCTGCGACGTGATCGAATCGCCGCTGATCGGCATCATGATCGATCGCACCCACTCCCGTTTCGGCAAGAGCCGGCCGTTTTTCCTGTGGTATGCGCTGCCCTACGTGGTGTTCGCGGTCCTGACGTTTGTGACGCCGCCCGTGGGCTACGGCGGCAAGCTGGCGTGGGCGTATGTCACTTACTTAGGTCTGGGCTTTCTTTACACCACTGTGAATTTGCCGATCACGTCGGTACTGCCGACGCTGTCAGAAAACGACCAGGAACTCACGCTGCTCGGGGTGATCCGCCAGTTCTTCGGCAGTTCGGTGCAGATCATCGTCGCAGTATTCACGCTGCCCCTGGTGGCGTTCTTTGGCCAAGGCGACGAACAGCGGGGCTTCCTCGGCACCATCAGCCTCTTCGCGGTGATTTCTCTCGCCTTGATCCTGAACACGTTCTTCCAGATTCGAGAACGGTTCACCCAGCCGGAGATCGCCCACCAGCCGCTGCGCAAAGTCCTCTCGGCGGCCCGGCACAACACCCCATGGATCGTGCTGTCGCTGGTGATTTTCTGCTTTTGGCTAGTGACGGCGATCAAGAATCAGACGACGGTTTACTATTTCAAGTACGTCTTAAACAACCAGAATCTGGTATCCTGGGCCAACAGTTTCACCTTTACCTCGCTGATCGGCGTTGTCAGTATCATGCTGATTGCCGGCCGGTGGGGGAATAAACGGACTATGGGCACCGGGATGCTCATCGCGTTAGCGGGCCAGCTTCTGCTGGCCGGTGGGGTGTATACCCGCTGGCTGCCGCTGCTGTTCACGGCGATCGCAGTGAACAGCATTGGCCAGGGCATGATCGTCGGGCTGGTCTCGATTATGATCGCCGATACGATCCGCTATGGCATCGTCGTTTTGGGCGTGCAGGCCGAAGGAATTTTTGCTTCGGCCAATGACTTGGGCGTCAACTTGGGCCTTGGCTTGGGCGGCCTGGTGACTGGCGGTTTGCTGGGCCTTGCCGGCTACGTCGCCAATCACGCCCAGAATGCAGCGACGCTGCGGATGATCGATCTGAATTATGTTTGGATCCCGCTGGGGCTGTATCTGGTGATGATTGGCCTGCTGCATTTCTACGATGAGCAAAAGTTGTACGCGGCGATTAAATCTCGCGCATGAGAAAAAGAAGCATCCTCGGCGAACGTTGAGGATGCTTCTTTTGACAGCTGTCAGACATACAGAGGCGATGGCACGAAACTGGGACCTGTGCTTGTTCGGATAACCTCGCAGGCCGCTGTCTCTACAAAGGGAAATTAAGAATGCAAATGGACTGGATAGAAAATCTCCCGGGGTTTCCACGCCCGGTCGGCCAAGTCCTGAATGTGATCCGCCAGCGCAATGTTGGCCAGCGAAAAGACGATCATGCCGCCGATGGCCCAGAGGCTGGCGAGAAAACTGGCCAGGTTGAGAAAGGCCAGTACTAAAAGAATCAGCGCCAGGCCGGCCGCCAAATCGGCGACCGTAATTGAGTGATCAAATTCGTGGTGATACCGGGTGCGGGCCATGTCGGCTTGGGCATGGGCCTTGAGCAGCGTCCGCCGCAGTTGATACAGCGTGCGCCGCTGGGTCCAAAAGTCCATGACGACGGGAATCGCGATCACCGTTACCACGGTGTTTAACAATAGTGAAATAGCCAATGGAAAGAACCCTCTCTCGAATTGATCCCATTCCGTGCCGCTTCCATTATCGCTTCTTGTGAAAAAAGTGCAACTGATTGTAGGCCACTTAATTGGCTACTGACAAATCTGTGAGTTCCTGGATGATCTGCTGCACTTCATCAGCCGAATCTGCCACGGCTCCGCTGGCTAACGGATGACCGCCGCCGCCATGCCGGACAGCCAGGGGCTGGATCGGGGTGCCCTTGCTGCGGAATTCCACCCGGTACTTGCCATCGGGCCGTTCGGTGAAGACCACCCAGCGGTCCACCGTGCTGAGTTTACCGAGAAAGCCGACCACGGCCTGTTCCCGGCCGGCGGGGAGGGCCATTTCTTTCAACAGGGCCTGATCCATAATCAGCGAACCGGCACCATTGGCGGTGACGGTCACATGGGCCAAGGCGTAAGCCAGCAGCTTGCCGGTCTGGGGTGAGAACTGATCCTCCTGGCGGCCGATGGCGGGGGCATCAATCCCGGTGCGCAGCAGCGCCGCGGCGACTTCGTGGGTTCGGGCGGTGGTCAAGTCGTAGAGGAACCGGCCGGTATCGCCGATGATTCCGGCATACAAGGGGGCTGCGGCAGCTTTGCTGATGGCGAGGTTATCAGAGTAGGTGACCAGATCATAGACCATCTCGCTGCTGCTGGACGCGCCGGCGTCCACCCACTGGATGTCGCCGAAGGGTTCCCGGTTAGGATGGTGGTCGATCTTCATCAGCTTAGCCGCCTCTTGATAATGGTCGCTGTCGATGCGGGCCGTGTTGGCGGTGTCAATGACGATGACCAGGGCGTCAGGGTAAGCGGTGGCCGGGACCTGCTGCTGCGGGCCGATCCAAGCTAAGCCGGGGGCGGCGCTGCCGGCAGTGTAGATCTTTTTCTGGGGATAGGCTTCGCGCAGAATTGTGGCCAGTCCGGTTTGCGAGCCGATGGCGTCGGGGTCGGGATTGATGTGGCGGTGGATGATGATCGTGTCGTACTGGGCAATGGCGGCCAGTACTTGAGCGATGGGGTTGATATCAGACATGGAGAAAACCTACTTTCTGTAGTGAGTTTGCTGTCTCCATGATACTACGTCTGGCGAGCGTGGTGATGTTCCACGTGGAACATGGACCGGCTGAGCACACAAACAGCCGACATCGTGAAGACGTCGGCTGGATATAAGAGAATTAATGATGCGCCGCTTGCAAGTCTAGCTTCTGCGATTGCTGGTGGCTGCGCAATAACAGCACCGCCGCTAAGGCACCAACCAGGGCAATGCCGGCGGCGGTGAGGGTCAGGGCAATCATCCCGTTGTCGTAGGCCCGCACCACGATGGCTTGGATCTGGTGACCGAAGGGACTCTTGGTCAAGCGAGCAGAAAAAGCAATGGTGTGCCCGGAGAAGGGGCCGGCATTGATCAAGGCATCTTTGATTCCCGTCAAGGCGGTTGCAGGCATCTTTACTTGGGGCAGGTTGGCGTTCAGGTGGCTGACGTAGCTGTTGTTTTGAATCAGCCCCAACCCAACAACGCCAACGGTGGTACCGAATTGGCGAAAGACATTGAGCAAGCCCGACGCCATCCCCATCTCGTGGGGTGCCACTCCGGCCATGCCAGCCGTGTTCAAGACCGGATTGACCACAGCGTTGGTGATCCCGATGAGCACCATGCCCGGCCACAGTTCCAGAAAAGAAACGCCGGGGGCGACGACCCAGGCAATGGCCAGATAGCCGATGGTGCCCAGCAGCATGCCCCCGCTGATCATCCATTTACTGGAGAAGCGGGCGGTGAGCAGGCCGACGATCGGTCCCAGAACCAGTGACCAGACACTCATGGTCAATTGGCGCACGCCGGTTTCGATGGCGGAATAACCGATATAGTTCTGCATCAGGGCCGTGAGAAAGGCGTTATAAGCGTATATGCCCGAGCCCAGCGCGAAGGCGACGATGACCGTGCCGACAAAGTGGCGTTCCTTGAAGATCGCCAGATTGATCATCGGGTGGGCCACTCGGCTTTCTACCCAAATGAAGAGGGCCATGACGGCCAGACCGCCCAGCAGCAGCCCAGCGATCTCGGGGTTTGTCCAGCCCCAGCTGGGATGGGCTTCTTTCACGATCAAGCCGTAAATAATGGCGAATAATCCGATGGCCGACAGCAGCATTCCGCCGATGTCGATCTTTTGATTTTTCCCATAACTGGGCGTTTCTTTCACATACACGATGGTCAAGATCACCGCGAGGATACCAAAGGGTACGTTAACGTAGAAGATTGCGGGCCAGCCGAAGTTTTCAACCAAATAGCCGCCGATCAGCGGGCCAGAGGCGGTGGAAATGCCGATGACCGAGCCCAGGATACCCAGGGCCAAGCCCCGTTCAAGGCCGGCAAAGTTCGAAGTGACCAGGGCCATGGACAGGGACATCATCCCGGCCCCGCCGATGGCCTGGACGCCTCGGCCAATATCGAGGATCAACAGGCTCGGCGCCATGCCGTTCACGGCAGAAGCAGCGACGAACAGGATCAGGGAACCGAGGAAGATTTTCTTGCGGCCATACATATCCCCGAGTTTGGACATGATCATTAACGTCACGGCGTAAACCAGGGTGTAAGCATTCAGCACCCATTGCAGATCCGTGAAGGTGGTCTTGAAGTCGGTGACCATCGTGGGCAGGGCGACATTGACGACGGTGACGTCCAGCAGGCCCATGAAGACGCCCAGACCCATGGCGGTCAAGGCGATCCATTGTTTTCTGCTGGTTGGCTGTTGTTGTTTATCCATTCGATTGGGCCTCTGCTTTCTGATTGACTGCCTGACGGGAATCGGTGATCCAAGTCAACTTGGTGTGACAGAGGGCAATACTCAGATCGAGATTGCGGATCGTCCAGTCAACGTAGGGTTTGTTGGTATCGGGTGCCTGAAGGACCTCTTGGAGGTGGGTACGGACGCCTTCATAGGTGGCCAGGTCGACTTTGATCTGGGCTTCGTAGTCATCTAGAATTGCTTCTTGGTGGGCCTTGTCGACTGCTGGCATCCCCCGGAATTTGAAGCGGAACATGGACTCCCGCTTGGCATCCGGAGCGATGGGGGCCGCCATCAGGGCGAGGAAGCGAGCCCGGCCGGCGGCGGTGATTTGAGCCACCTTTGTATGGCGCGGATCCTGCTCATCGGTGTGAAATTCGATGTAGCCGTGGTCTTCTAATTTAGCCAGCAGCGGGTACATCACCCCGTTGGAAATTTCCCGGCGGGGGATCAAACTGCTCTCCACCACCTGGCGTAATTTGTAACCGCACATGTTGCGGGACATCAGGGTCCCTAGAATTAATAAATCGTACATGCATACCTCCATAGGTCGTAACGACTGATTAATCATAGGTCGCGACGACAGGTGTTGCAAGTGAAAAATTACAAGAAACCGTATTTTATTTTCTGAAAAAGAACCAGCAGAAACGTACCGCTTTACCTTTCTCTCCTTCTAAATTAGAATGGTTATAGAAGGGAGCGATGATTAATGGCGGAGCCTATTTTCACCCTCCACAACGTCGGCGTCGACGTGCCGGAGAGAACGTTATTAGCAGACATTTCATTCACCGTGGCGCCTGGGGAGTTTGTCACCATCGGCGGACCGTCGGGGTCGGGGAAGAGTACCTTGCTGCGGGTATTGGCGACGCTGCTGACGCCGACCAGCGGGACGATTATGTATAACGGGCAGCCCCAGGCCAGTTATGAAAAGACGGCCTATCGGCGGGAAGTATCGTATTGTTACCAGCAGCCGAGTCTGTTCGGCGAAACGGTCTGGGATAATTTGGCTTTTCCATTCCAAATTCGACATGTCGATATTTCTGAAGAACGCATGACCCAAGCATTGGCTTCAGTCCAATTACCAGCGGCGATGCTGCACCAGCCGATCACGGACCTGTCCGGCGGGGAGAAGCAGCGAGTGGCGCTGATCCGCAACCTGCTGTTCACGCCCAAGGTGCTGCTGCTGGACGAAATCACGACGGGATTGGACGCGGTCACGAAAGAGGCTGTCCACGACGTGATTGCCAACCTGAATCGGCAAGGGCTGACCATGATTGCCGTGACTCACGATGAAGTGGAACTGGCAGCAGCGGACCGGCTGCTGACTATTGAAGATGGCCGATTGGCGGTGGCGGTATGACCCAACTCGTGGTAACACCCACCGCGCTGCTGTTCGCTGTCGCCCTGGTGGCAATTGCGTTAGTGATTAGTTTGAAAGAAAAAATCGGCCTGGAAAAGGATCTGATCGTCGGCGTCATTCGGGCCGTCATTCAGCTGACGGTGGTCGGGTATGTGCTGACGTACATCATCAAGGTGAACCAGCATTGGCTGACGCTGCTGATGGTGGCCATCATTGTGCTCAACGCCGCGTGGAACGCCCGCGGCCGAGCCCAAGGCATTCCCCACGCCTTTGCCATCAGCCTGCTGGCGATCACTGCCGCTACCGGCGTGACCATTGTTCTGCTGGTGTTAGCTGGAGCGATTGCCTTTGTGCCTAGCCAGATCGTGCCGATTTCCGGGATGATCGCCAGTAATGCCATGGTCGCCATTGGGTTGGCCTACCGCAGTATGAACAGTCAATTCCATGATCAGCGCCAGGCCTTGCTGGAACGGCTGTCCCTGGGCGCGACGAAGTACCAGACGGCCATTGCAGTGGTTCGGGAAGCGATCCGGACCGGTATGAGCCCGACCATTGATTCGGCGAAAACCGTTGGCCTGGTGAGCCTGCCGGGGATGATGTCCGGGCTGATTTTTGCCGGGGTGGACCCGACCAAGGCGATCATGTACCAGATCATGGTCACGTTCATGCTGATGGCCGCCACCAGTTTGGGCAGCACGATTGCCTGCTACTTGGCGTATGGGCAATTCTTCAATGCGGATCTACAATTACGGACGTTTCGTTAAGTACGCAAAAAGCCGAGGCCGTCGCGGTTTGGACGGTATCGGCTTTTTATTGACCAGATAATGGCAGCGCTTAATTAATTATGGTAAAAGAACGAAGATCAGTGCGCCGGCGATCCCGCCCAGGAACGGACCGATGATCGGCACCCAGGAGTAGGCCCAGTCGGAGTCGCCCTTGTTGGCGATGGGCAGTACGGCGTGGGCCAGCCGCGGTCCCAGGTCCCGGGCCGGGTTGATGGCGTAACCGGTGGTCCCGCCCAGGGAGAGACCGATCGCGGTGATCAGAATGCCCACCCCGATGGGATTCAAACCGTCGGTCCACTTGCCCCGGGAGAAGGCCAGCAGGCCGAAGATCAGGACGGCGGTGCCAATGAATTCAGAAATGAAGTTGGCGAAGTAGCTGCGGATCGCCGGGCCGGTGGCGAACACGCCCAGGGTTGTGGCCGGGTCATCGGTAGCCGCCCAGTGCGGGTAATACTGGATCCAAACTACAACGCCGGCGAGAAAGCCGCCAAGTACTTGGGCGATGATGAAAGGAGCGACCCACGCCCACGGAAATTTACCGATTACGGCGAAGGCCAGGGTCACGGCTGGATTCAAGTGGGCCGGGCCCATGAAGGCGGCGGAGTAGACGCCCAGCGTTACCGCCAGACCCCACCCCAGGGTAATCGCAATCCAGCCGGCTCCTTGGGCTTTCGACTTGTTCAATGAAACGCCGGCGACAACGCCGTCACCAAGCAGGACCAGGATAAAAGTCCCGACCAGTTCACCTAATGCTTCTGTCCACATAGTGCTCCCTCTTTCTAATGGGTGATGGCCGGCGTGGCGGCCTTCTTCAGGTAAGCTAATGCACTCTCGTCGATTGCTGCGTTCAAGCGGGCGAGTTGAATGGCTTTTTCATCCTCATCCCAACCCAGCAAGCGGGCCATTTCGTCAATAACCGGCTGTTTCAGGGCGGCTAGCGTTTCGGCGTGGAAGAGAATGGCGTTGGTCCGGCGGAGCAGGTAGTCCACGGGCGTTAAGGTCATTTCTTCATTCACGGAGTAGCGCAGGCTGATGGTTTCCTTGAGACTCAAGCCCGGTGCGGCGCCGCCTTCCAGATAGGTGACGACCCGGCCGGTGTTGGAACCGAAACGGTTGGCCAGATCCTTGGCGTCGGCGTCCGGCAAGCCGGCATCAGCGGCAATCCGGGCGTAGAATTTCATCGTAGCTTCCACGTTGGTCGGATCGAAGTGACCGCCGGAAACCTGGAGCTTCTTGGAGTCGATCTCCTTAGTTTCCACGTGAAACTTGTCAGCTAACAGGCGGCGAATCAGGGCGAGCGCGCCAGCGGCCATCTTCCGGTAGTCAGTGATCTTGCCGCCGGATAGGGTGATCATGCCGTCGGTTGCCCGGGTCAGCGAACTGCCCCGGGAGACTTGCGACGGAGTCAGGCCGGCGGCTTCGGCGTGGGCCGTTTCCAGTTTTGAAATGGCTCGTTCCACGTCTTCCCGAGTGGCGGTCTTGTCTTCGTAGTCGTCCACGGTCTTGATCAAGGCGTTGAAGGACGCGTCGGACACTTTGCCCTTGTTGGCACCGCCGCCGTTGTAGTCGGAGCTGCTGTTGTTAGCAATCAGCGGGCGCAAGCCGGCCCAGCTGGCCTCGATGTCGTCGATCGTGATGTGGGCATCCGGATAGCGGGTATTGATCACTTTCAGCAGGTAATCCACGTCGCTTTGTTCTACCCGGGGATGCTTGTAATCACCGGTGTAGTCCGTGTCGGTGGTGCCGAAGTAAGTCTTGCCCTCCCGGGGAACGACGAAGAACATGCGGCCGTCATTCAAGCCGGTGTCCATGTAAGTCGGCTGCGGCACTGGCAGACGGGAACCGTCCACGACGAGGTGGACGCCCTTGGTCGGCCGCAGGGTCGGGGCTTGGTTTTCTTTCCCATCCAGACTCTTGAACTTGTCGGACCACGGACCAGTGGTATTGATCACCAGCTTGGCGTGAATGTCGAACTCTTCGCCAGTGAGCAGATCCTTAGCGTGCAAGCCGGCGACTTGACCAGCCTCATTGTAGATGACCCCAGTGGCTTGCACGTGGCTGGCAACTTCAGCGCCCAGCTCGTCGGCTTCCTTGATATTTTCGATCACCAGACGGGCGTCGTTGTTCACGTAGTCCAGATAGACACCGCCGCCTTGCAGACCGGTGGCTTCAATATGCGGCTCGCGCTGCAAGACTTCGTCCTTGGTGACGGTGTAGTTGGCATATTGGGAGCCTTCCACGTCGGCCAGCTGGTCGTACAGATTCATAGCGATCTTGACGCTGAACATGTCAAAGGTACTGCCTGGTTCGTCGTAGATCGGCATCAGCATCGGGAACGGCCGGGGAATGTGCGGGGCAATGCCCTGCACGACGGCCCGTTCCTTCACGGTGTCGGCCACGACGCCGACGTCGAAGGTCTTCAAGTAGCGAATGCCGCCGTGGACCAGCTTGGTGGACCGGGAGCTGGTGCCTTCGGCGAAGTCCTGCATTTCAATCAAGCCGGTCTTCACGCCGGATGCCGCAGCCTGGATCGCGACGCCCGCGCCGGTGATTCCCCCGCCGACGATGAGCAGATCCAGGTCCGTGTGCTTTAAGTTCTCAATGGTTTGTTTACGGGTATTTTTAGAAAATGCCATGGTGATGATCTCCTTTTATTTAGAAAATCGGTGCAGCCATATCCCCCAGATATGGGTTTACCCTTCCTTGGGTTCGTGCTTGTACATCTGGGTGGCGGCCACAGCTTGCTGCCAGCCATCGTACAGGAAGTCCCGTTCCTTTGCGGCCATCTTCGGTTCGAAGCGCTTGCCAATCGCCACAATGTTTTGTAATTCATCGGTGCTGTTCCAGAAACCAGTGGCCAGACCGGCTAAGAAAGCGGCCCCCATGGCGGTGGTTTCCAAGTTAGCGGCCCGTTCAATGGGAATGCCCAGAATATCCGCTTGGAACTGCATCAAATAGTTGTTGTTGGCCGCGCCGCCGTCAACCCGCAAAGTCTGGATCGGAATGCCGGTATCCTTGTTCATCGTGTCCACAACGTCCCGAGACTGGTAAGCTAGGGATTGCAGCGTCGCCTTGATGAAGTCTTCCCGGGTCGTCCCCCGAGTAATGCCGAACACGGCCCCCCGCGCACCAGAATCCCAGTACGGCGCCCCCAAGCCAGTGAAGGCCGGAACGACGTAGACCTCGTTTTGACTCTGGGAAGCCAGCGCAGCGGCTTCAGAGTCGCCGGCTTTCTCCAATAACTTCATCGCATCGCGCAGCCATTGGATGGCACTGCCGGCAACGAAGACGGATCCTTCCAGAGCGTAGGTGACCTTGCCGTTCAGGCCATAGCCGATGGTGGTCAATAGATTATTGTTGGACAGGGTCGGCTTTTCACCAGTATTCATGACGATGAACGCCCCGGTGCCGTACGTGTTCTTGACCATCCCGGGTTCCAGCGCCAACTGGCCGAATAACGCCGCCTGCTGGTCCCCAGCCATCCCGGCAATGGGCACGGTACTGCCGAAGAAGTGGTACGCCGCCGCGTTGCCGTAAACCTCTGAGTTGCTCTTCACGTCCGGCAGCATGATCTTCGGAATATTCAATAATTTCAAAATTTCATCATCCCATTGCAGGGTGTGAATGTTGAAGAGCATGGTCCGGGACGCATTGGTGTAATCTGTGACGTGGAAGGCCCCGCCAGAGAGTTTCCAGGTCAGCCAGGTATCAATGGTGCCGAAGAGCAGCTCGCCTTTCTCCGCGCGTTCCTGAGCCCCAGGGACGTGGTCCAAAATCCAGCGGACCTTCGTGGCCGAGAAGTACGGGTCGATCAGCAAGCCGGTGGAATCGTGGATCTTATCCGCATAGCCGTCTGCCCGCAACTTATCCGCAATCTCGCTAGTCTGCCGAGATTGCCAGACGATCGCGTTATAAATCGGCAGCCCCGTCTGCTTGTCCCAGATCACCGTCGTTTCCCGTTGGTTGGTGATGCCGATACCTACGATCTGCCGCGGTTGAATGCGGGAGTTGATGAAGGCTGTGGCAATGGTCGATAATACCGCGTTCCAAATTTCATTCGCGTTATGTTCCACCCAGCCCGGATGCGGGAAGTACTGCGGGAACTCCCGCTGCGCATCGGCCACCTTTTTGCCGTCGTGGTCGATGATCACCGCCCGGGTGCTGGTGGTGCCTTCGTCAATTGCCAAAATGAATTTCTCTTCTTCAGCCATATCTTGGTGCCTCCTTAGAACTTGTTTGTGTACAATGATTTCGCTTACATTCTACATCGTACACCAGGTGGGAACCTGATGCCAACTAAAACGTCTTGAAAAATAATTCACTTGTTGTCGGCGGGGTATCGGCTGAATGCCTCACAGTGGGTGGCTTTGCGCCGATTCCGCGGTGGGCCGAAGATTGCGCAGAAAGCGGGTATGTTTGCTTCACAAAAGGATTGGCGGTCGGCAGAAATCATTTTTCGCCGGCAGCCCGGCAGTTATTGAGCGTAATCACTCGCCACCGCCCGTAGTCAGCTTGATGCCGATAATTCCCACAAAAAGCAGCGCGACGAAGAACCAGGTCGCCGGCTTCAACTGATCACCGAAAAGTACGACGCCGGCGATGACAGTGCCCACCGCGCCGATGCCCGTCCAGATTGGATAAGCCAGACTCATGGGCAGCTTGGTTGTCGCCTGGGATAGCAACCCGAAGCTGGCAATCATGCCGATCAGCGTCGCGATGCTCCAGCCCAAGTGGGTGAAGCCGTTGCTGAGTTTCATGAAGGTCGCCCAAACGACCTCGAAGATGCCTGCGAATACTAAGTAGATCCATGCCATGATGTAGTTCCTCCTTGTATGTTGGCCACCATCGCGGAATACCGAGCGCAGTATGCGGCGCAGCGTTCCGCCAAACAAAAATAGCCACCCATGGTCCGTTCCTCCGATGACCTATCGGAACGGTGCGAGGTGGCTACCCGGTGGCAGTTGGTGTGATGGGGGATATTTTAGCACATGGGGAGGGTGGGGCCAAACAACGTTGGCGCACTAAGCAAAATTCGGCAACACTGGCGGTTCCCTGGGTAAGGGAACTCAGTAGTGTGTCCATAGATATCCTGTGCTACGATAAGCTGCATAGGAATAGTTTGCGTAGGTACTTAGACGTCAAAGGGGAGAGTTACATTGGAGTTGGTGGCACCGAAACAAAGTGATTATAACCGGTTGAAAAGAGAAATTGATGCGGCTAAAGCACACATCGGTGCATATGAGTCCATCGTAAAGACAATTAAACCCGATTTGGTAAAGAATGCGGCTCGCCTTTATGAAATTGAAGTCCAAGATGCGATCAATGCGTATCAACTCAACAAATCGGGTGGCAGCGGCTATCAAAAAATCATTAGCAAACTGGCTACGCAAGGGATTGGTACGCTGGGCCAATTACTTTCGTTCTGCCAAAATTCGGATTTTATACTCCCGGGATTCTCCTTTGTCGAGAGTGAGAATTTACGAGCGGCAGCAGAAAAGCTGAAGCAGGATGTGCAAAGAAATACAAGACTTGTGATTGACTTTTCCAGATACAGGAAGCTAAGTACTGACATACTGCAGGGAGCTCATCTATGGGGTGAGGTAGACGGATTAAGTGCCAAGTTACGCGTTATAAACGGTGAAAAATTAGAACCGTTGACCAAGTACTTTAATAAGTTTCCGGTCCAACGAATTGGAAATATGCGGTGGTTGTTAACGCGCCGTCAAACGAAAGAAAAGATCATTCGGCAATTTTTCCGGCTGAAAGAGGATACAAATCAGCTAACGGCGATAGTTGGCGACTTTTCAGCGTATTTTCAACAAGCTGTCGGTAGCCAAGCGGATATCGAGGCTGACTTTTTTAGAAATGCCGCTGGCTATTACGCGTTTTTTGAATCTATTGGTTTACCAGGCACACAGAGCACCGAGTCTAGCGAAGACCAATTCGTAAGAATGGCCAGTGGTGCAGACGTGACAGCTGATGGCGCAAGACCAGGTCAAAAACCGCCAATCAACGATGCGTTGCGCCAGATCATGGCGCGAATCAGTCAAATCGACCCGTTGTCACCCCTACTGAAAGCGCGCTTACGAAATTGGCAGAAGTTCGGAGCCAAGTATATTTTGGCGCAGAAGAAGGTTCTTCTCGGCGATGAGATGGGGCTCGGGAAAACTGTTGAAGCGTTGGCAGTGATTTGCAAATTGGCTGCTCAGGGGAAAACTCATGCACTCGTTGTTGCACCAATGAGTACTTTGCCAAATTGGCGAAGCGAGGTTCATAAACACACCCATTTGCAGGGGACGATTATTCATGGCCCCGATCGAAATGAGCAATTTCAAAAATGGATGATTAACGGTGGTATTGCTTTGACCAATTATGAGACGATGTGGCGGCTTAATCCTGAAGGTGTACACATGACGGATATTTTAATCGCCGACGAGACCCAGTATGAAAAGAATCCGTTGGCCAAGCGCTCACAGTGTATACATGAAGTAGCCAGAGAGGTGCCCTATGCTGTGTTCATGACGGGTACGCCAATTGAAAATGTTGTGGACGATATGATCCACTTAATTGAACCACTACAACCAAAAGTAGCAGAGTCTTTGCCAAATGGGGTATTTATGACCCCTTCTGAATTTCAAAGAACTGTGGCACCAGTATACCTGCGGCGTCGAAGAGAACAAGTATTGGGTGAGTTACCGGCACTTCAGCAGAGTGATGAAAAGTTTGATTTTGGCGTAGAGGAAGAAGCTAATTATCGGTTAGCGGTGGCAAACGGCAACTTTATGGCCATGCGCCGAGCAGCGTGGACAGGAAAGACGGTACGATCGTCACCGAAAATGGAGCGTTTGAGTGCGATATGTCGGGAAGCACATGCAATGGGACGTAAAGTGCTGGTATTTTCCTTTTTCCGCGCGGTATTACAGAAAATTCAGAATGAGATTCAGGACATTGGCTTCCCAGTGATCATGGGTGGGGTAAGCAGCAATGACCGCCAGGCAATTATCGATCAGTTTAAGGCTTCTCAAGACAGAAATGTTTTGTGTCTTCAAATCAATACAGCTGGCCTGGGGCTGAATTTACAAGAAGCCAGCATTGTCATCTTTTGTGAGCCGCAAATCAAGCCATCTTTGGAGTCTCAGGCATTGTCACGGGCCTATCGCATGGGACAAGCACAGAAGGTGAGCGTGTATCGGTTGTTGACTGAAAACAGTGTCGACGATTTAATGCTGGAGCTATTGGATCGAAAGCGCAGAACATTCGAGAACTACGCTCAGAATTCAACAATGGCAATCTCCACTGCTGACGCAACGAGTTCAGTGGATGATCACGCCGTTGAGCAGCTTGAAAAGCAACTCATCTCAATGGAACAAAAGAGGCTGGCGGTTTAGCTGTTTCTTTCTGGACCATTAGTCAGGCCTTGAAAATGTGCGTGATGATCAGACATATCAGCCGCCGGTCGCTGCCTATCTGGTATACTAAATCCAAACGAGTAAAATGTATCTTGACACGTCTGGATGTAGTTCACAAGGACGACCATTATTTCACAAGCAAGGAAGGTAGACATGAAACGAATATCGGCCGGAGCGGTTAAATTCCAGTTTTGGTTCACAGAGTTTGTTCAAGCAATGGGCATGGCTGACGAGAACGACGACTTCACCGAGTTGCGCCAACAGATCTTGGCAGAGAACACGTTCCATGCCTCCTCCCATGCCCGGCTGATCACCACGACCGGCGTGGTTTTACGACGTGTGAGCTCCCTCACACCAGCGATGCGGGCACTCTTCGATCAGCTCGATCCGGTCAATCAGCGGATTGTGAATCTCATTGCTATCATGAATACGGAGCAGTTGATGTATGCCTTCATGTATGACGTCTTCCGTCCGGAACTAATCCTGGGCGACCGGCAGATTGAGTCTTACGAAATGGCTGCCTTCTTTACGAAACTGCCTTTGGAACATAAGGAGGCAGCACACTGGACAGATCAGACACTTAAGAAGTTGCGAACGTCACTAAGCGGTTATTTGCGCAGTGCACAAGTGGTCAAGGACTACAAGGACACACTGGTGGTTGAGAACTATTTGCTCGATGAGCGCTTGGCAGACCGGCTGCGCGAAGAAAACCACTTGGATTACTTAGCAATCCTGACGGGGAGGACGTCGTAATGGTACCACTGAAGAAGAAGTTTCAGGACTTGCGGGAAAAGATCCAAACGCAGTCATTTCAAGAGAATCGGGGCCTGTCGAACGAGGTTGGTTACTATATTTTCGATTATGATCCCGAGAAAGAACTATATGTCCGCGGCGAAATTGGCGATATTATCCGCCAAGAAAAAGCGGCGCCCACGGGTGTCACCATTCAAGTGTTCAACCTGTTCACCATCATGTTGACGATTGTTGATCAGTTCGGCTACCGGGAAGCGTTCATTGATCTGGAAAAAAGTAATGGTATCACCCAAGTGATTGACTGGATGAACAACATCATGGAGATGAACGAGGAACATAACCTAGTGGTGCAGTATATCAGCGACCATTTGAACAAAGATGGTCCCACCATCGTGTTCATTACCGGTGTTGGGCAGGTTTATCCAATTATCCGGGCCCACAAGGTGTTGAACACCATGACCCAGGTCATTGACCAAATTCCGGTCATGATGTTCTATCCAGGTAATTACAACAGTGTGCGGTTGCAGGCCTTCGGGGAGCTGCAGGAAGACAACTACTACCGCGCGTTTCATTTCGAATAGGGGAGATAACAATGCAAATACGCGACTTATTTGTTAAACCGATTGATCGAAATATCCAAGGCGTCATCAAGGTTGGCCAGGATGCAGACGCTAACGTGAAGCAAGAACTGGACGAGTACGTTGTTACCCGAGAATTGAAAGGCCACTTTGATGACTTCTTTGCGGCCTATGAGAAAAGCATCAACCATGATACTGATGAAATGGGGGTCTGGATCTCCGGTTTCTTCGGTTCTGGTAAATCACACTTTCTAAAGATCCTTTCCTATCTGTTGGAAGATCGGAAAGTTGACGGCAAGAGCGCCATTGATTATTTCAAAGAGAAAATCAATGACCAGATGACGATCAACCGTATTGAGCTGGCTGCGCAACAGCCAACCGACGTGGTGCTGTTCAATATTGATTCCAAAGCTAAGACTGGTGCCAAGTCAGATGACAATGCCATCATCAATGTTTTCCTGCAAGTGTTTAACGAAATGCAGGGCTTTTCGAGTACCAATTTTTGGATTGCTGAAATGGAGCGCCAACTAGTTGCGCAGGGTAAGTACGACGCCTTCAAGGACAAGTTCACGGAGTTGGATAACACTCACATGGATTGGACGGTTGGTCGGGATCATGCCATTTTCAAGAAAGGCACGATCAAAGATGCCCTAGTGCAAGTCGATGCATACAGTGAAGAGGATGCCCAGGGCTTGATGGATCAATTGACGACATCTTATCAAGTCAGTATTGAGGACTTCTCTAAACTGGTGGCCGCTTATATCAAGAAAACCGGCAAACGGGTCGTTTTCCTGGTGGATGAGGTTGGCCAGTTCGTTGGGGAAAGCACGCAACGGATGCTCAACTTGCAAACAGTGGTTGAAGACTTGGGCGCGGCTACCCACGGCAAGGCTTGGGTGGTCGTCACTTCCCAGCAGGCCATTGATACCATTACGGACAAAATCAGCGGTCAGGACTTTTCCAAGATTCAAGGCCGGTTTGCGACCAAGATCAGCATGAGTTCGGCCAACGTGGACGAAGTCATTCGCAAGCGGCTGTTGGCAAAGACAGAGCCGGCTACAACACAACTTGCAGCAGACTACGAGGCTAACGCAGCCGCAATCAATAACATGATTGATTTTGATGATGGCGTGGATCGGCCTAAGTTCCGTTCAGGGGAAGATTTTGCGGCGACCTATCCGTTCGTTCCGTATCAGTTTAACTTGCTGCAAAATGTGCTCACAGCGGTCCGGACCCACGGCTCTGATGGTAAGCACTTGTCTGAAGGTGCACGGTCGATGCTGTCCCTGTTCCAGGAATCTGTGGAAGCTATCATGGACCAGCAGGATACGGCACTGGTGCCATTCAGCTTGTTCTTTGAAGGCCTGCGCCAGTTCTTGGACCACACCCATAGCATCGTGATTGCCCACGCGGTGGACAACGACACCGTTGATCCCACCCATGAAGAAGATAACTTCAACGTCCAAGTACTGAAAGCACTGTTCATGGTCAAGTATTTGAAAGACTTTGACGCGACGCTGAACAACATCGTGACGTTGATGATTGACTCAGTGGATACCGATCGGGTTGAATTGCAGAAAAAGGTCCAGAATGCATTAGCCATTCTGCGGCAGCAACGGTTTGTCGAGAAGAATTTGGACAATTACGAATTCTTGACCGATGCAGAACAGGAAGTCAACCAGGCCATTAGCCGGGAAGAGGTTTTGTCAGGCGAACTGGAAGATCGGATGGGCAACTTCATTTTCGATCCGAAAACGGGTATCACTAATAAGTACACTTACCCCAAGTTGAAAGGTCGTTACAATTTCACGTTGAATCAATACGTGGATGAAACTCCCCAGGGGCGGACCAACAATGACATGACGATCCAAGTTATCACGTCTTTGGATGCTGCCAATAATCGGAATGAAGCCAACTTGCTGCTTCTGTCCATGGATCCATCTAAACATAAGATCGTGGTTGATCTGCCGAGCACGGACGACTATCTCGGCGACTTGCGGCGGGCGGAGCAGATTGGAAAATTTGTCATGCTTGGCAACGCCCATGCCGACGCTCGGTTCAACTTCATCAAAGAACAGCGGACGGCTGAACGGCAGCAGCTGTTAGTCAAGGCTCGGGAGCGGATTATGACGGCCTTGGAACAAGCAGACGTTTATGTTGCCGGTCATAAGATTGAGGGCGGCAAAGACTTCCAGGGGCGCTTCACAGATGGTTTGAAGATGTTGGTGGATGATACGTATCGCAGTTTAGGACTCATTGATGCGGCCAAGTCGTCGTCAGATATTACGCAAATCCTGGATCAGGATAATGAGTTGGCAGTATCCACGCAGGAAAACGAGCGCGCGGTCCAAGCAGTGAACAGCTGGCTCCAGCGGACGATGCAAAAGGACAAGCATGTGACGTTGCAGGCCATCTTAAACAACTTCAAGGCCATTCCCTATGGCTATATTGAGGACGACATCGAATGGCTGGTGGCCAAGCTGCTGGCGGATGGCAAGATTCAAGCTAATCTACAGGATCAAGTACTTTCTCCGGTCAATCCGGCGTACAGGTCTCAGGATATTGCCAATTTCCTGACCAAGAAGCAATACGCAGAACAGATTTCAATTCAGGTGAAGAAAGACATCAATCCGCGTTACCTGCGGGAAATGAAGGACGTCGCCGATCAGGTCTTCAATAAGCGGTCATTCAGTGCAGCTCAGCCGGATCTGATGGTGGCTGAATTGAAGGAGAAGATTGCCAAGGACAATGGGACGCTGCAGTTCTTTGATCAAAAGAATGGTTCCTTCCCGGGCCATGAACTGCTCAAAAAAGGCAGCAAGATGTTCAGTGAATTACTGGCCATTAATGATGCGGAAACTTTCTACGACAAGATCCATGCTCGTTATGATGATTTGCTGCAGTGGGCGGATGACATGAGCGACAAGGGTATCATGGACTTCTATTTCAGCGATCAGCAGCAGACAATCTGGACGCGGGGATTGGATGACATCGCGCGGTACAAGGCATCCCATGACTTCTTTACCAGCACGGCTTTGGCCGAGGACTACCAGCAGCTGAATAAACTGCTGAATGAGGACCGAGCTGGACGAGTTATTCAAGAAATTGATGGTGTTCATCAGAAGTTTGTGGATACCTTTGCCAAGATTATGGACGATCACCAGAAACAAGTGACTGACAAAATCCAAGCAGTCAATGAAAAGGCCAAACAGCGGATTAACGATTCTTCCACCGGAGATGACTTCAAACAGCAACGGCTGGCGACGTTGACGGAGCAGATCAAGCGAATTATGACCGAGGCTGAGGAAGCGCCAGATCTGACGCGCTTAGAGGCCAAACCGGCAGCAGCTGATGCGGTGTTAAGGCGCATTACGCAGAGCTTGGAAAATGAGGAGCAGCGACTAGCAGAAGAACAGAAGCTGGCTGAGAAAGAGCGGCTGGAAGAACTCGCTCGGAAGAAAGCAGCCGAGGTGGAGAAAGTATCCCCGAAACCGAGTTCAGACGAGGAACCCATTAAGCTTGTGGATCCGTTTCCTGCTCCTGGCCCCAATCCGGCGCCTCAACCAGAACCCGCAGCACCTGTTGTTATTCAAACTAAGTATCTTGAAGCCGATCAACTACCCATCGAACGGGAATGGTCCATTTCCTCTAAAGATGATGTAAACCGGTATGTTGAGAAGCTTCGGCAGGCATTGCTGGATCAAGTTAAAGAAAACCAGATCACGAAGTTTACCCTCTAGCAGACAATAACGGCTATTCGTGGGAGTGGCCGTTATTTTGAAAGGAATCGCAATGGATAAAAAGAAGATTCATGATTTCGCGGTGAAAGCCCGCCGCGAGCTCATCGAGAGTGTTGAGTTAAAGCTGACCCAAGTGGGGATCACCAGAGACGGTGTGAAAGAGAAACTGCCAACATCGACGGCCGAAATTGCCTTCTACGTGCCAAACGACACGGAAGGGGTCAGCGGAAGCGATACATCACGTCGGGTCAGCTTAGTTCAGCGGTTGCAGGCCGCGGCGGCCAAGGATGATTGGCATACTGCTTACGATAATCTCGTAGAAGAGGCCTCGTACACCTGGTTTAACCGGATCATCGCATTACGATTCATGGAAGTGAACCATTATTTGCCAAGCCGGGTTGCCGTGCTTTCTTCCGAAGAAGGACGGGCAGAGCCGGACATTCTGGCTCATGCACTGGAAATCGAAGACGACCTTGGCGGCTTTTCCGAAAAGCAGCGGGATCTTATTCAGCGTGCCCAAGAAACCCAAGAACCAGCGGCGATGGATGATGCGTATCGACTGCTTTTTTTGAAGCAGGCCAACGCCTTGAATGCCAATTTACCCCATTTGTTTGAGAAAACAACTGACGCCTTACAATTATTGTTCACTCCCAGCTATCAGAATGGGGTGATTAAGGAACTCGTGACCGAGGTGCCGCGGGATGATTTTGACGTGGAGAAGGAGGGGCAGGTCGAGATCATTGGCTGGCTGTACCAATACTACAATGAGGAACCTAAGGATGTTGCCTTCAAAAAAAGCAAGTACGCTGCGTCAGACATTCCAGCCGTCACTCAGTTGTTCACACCAGATTGGATCGTCAAGTACTTGGTTGAAAATTCGCTGGGCCGCTACTGGTTTGACGTGCTTCATACGCGCGGTGATCAACGGTCTGAACAGGACATTGCCCAGGGTTTCGGTTGGCGCTATTTCATGCCCGCTACTCAGCAAACTGAGGATGTTCAGCAGCAACTGTTGGCGATCAACAGTCATCTGTCAGGTAAGAAGCTTCAACAGATCACCTTTTTAGATCCTGCCATGGGTTCTGGCCACATCCTGATTTATGCATTCGATGTCTTCATGCAGTTATATCAAAGCGAAGGTTATTCAGCACGAGAAGCCGCCAATAGCATTGTTGCTAACAACCTATTTGGCCTGGATATTGATCAACGGGCATACCAACTCGCCTATTTTGCAGTGATGATGAAGCTTCGACAATACGACCGCCGTGCGCTGAATCAAGCCGTCGAACCGCATCTGTCGGATGTTCCTCAAACCAATATTCATGATGACGATGTACCTGAATTAACTAGCATCTATAGTGACCAGTTGCCGCAACAACAAGCTAAAGCCTTCCAAGGTGCAGTGAGGGAATTCAATTCCGGAAGCGTTCTTGGATCCTTAATCAAGCCTAATTTGGACCAAACAGTATTGTCTGAATTGAAAGTGCATACTACTGTGAAGGCGACAGAACCAACTCAACTTTCTTTGTCAACTCCCAGTTCTAATTTCGGCGAGATGCCGAGTATAATGCGTGTGCTCACTATTTTATCATCTCAATACACAATCGTAGCCACAAACCCACCCTACATGGGGTCCAGCAAAATGACGCCAGCTCTTTCAAAGTTTGTCAAAAGGGAATATCCAGATAGTAAGGCAGACCTATTTGCAGTGTTCATGGAATTGACACAGGAGTTGAATGTTGAGGATGGATATCATGCACTCATTACGCAACACCAGTGGATGTTCCTATCCAGCTTCGAAAAACTGCGGGTGAAGTTGCGCAAAAATGCACTTATCAACATGGCCCACTTGGGTACCCATGCATTTGAAGAAATTGGTGGCGAGGTGGTCCAGTCCACTGCATTTGTGATGAGAAACGTTGCTATATCAAACTATGTTGGCACATATGAGAGACTAGTAACTGCTCCTTCTCAGACCGCAAAAGAAGCAGTTTATTTAGAGATGGTGAGCGATCCATCTCATAGGAATCTCTATCGAACTAACCAAACGAATTTTGAGAAGATCCCTGGGAGCCCAATAGGTTATTGGGCCAGCATGAGTACGATACGGCAATGGGAAAAAAGACCAACCTTCAGCAAAGAATTTAAGACCCGTGCTGGCATGATCACAGGGGATAATTCCAAATTCATTCGCTTGTGGCATGAGCCTAGCTTAAGCGGTACTGGATTTGGCTTTTCCAATCGGGATAGTGCAAAAGTAAGCGGAATGAAATGGTTCCCATATAGTAAAGGGGGTGCTTTCCGTAGATGGTATGGAAACAACGAGTATGTAGTCAATTGGCAAGAGGATGGTAATTATATGCGTAACTACCGAGACTCTTCCGGAAAGATAGCAGCTCATGCGTTCAATTTAGATTATATCTTCAAGGCCCAAGTAACATGGTCGGCAATATCTAGTGGTATATTTTCGGCTCGTTTATGTCCAGAAGGATTTCTATTCGATGCTAGTGGTAGTTTTGGAGTCATTCCCAAAAAGTATATTATGTTTCAGCTTGGCTTTCTAAACTCGAAAGTTGCACAGTATCTCTTAGAAGTTTTAAATCCAACGATGAACTTTCAAAAGGGAAATATTGGTGATCTTCCAGTTTATTTGGAAGAAAATACAGGCGTATCCAGTGTGGTAAAGTCCTGCGTAAACATTGCCCATAAAGATTGGGATACAGCAGAATGCTCGTGGAATTTTATTTGTTTTCCTTTGGTTGCTCACATCGCTGAGCATAATCGAAATTGGACTGTGGAAGCAGCTTTCAATCAGTGGAAGCAGGAGGCCCAAGATCGTTTTGATCAACTGAAGAAGAATGAAGAAGAACTGAACAAGATCTTTATTGATCTGTACGGTTTGCAGGACGAATTGTCACCAGAAGAGTCCGACAAAGAGGTTTCCGTACGTAAAGCAGACTTAGGACGGGACATCCGTGCCTTCATGTCCTACTTTATCGGAGTCACACTTGGCCGGTACTCGCTCGATACGCCAGGACTGGCATTTGCTGGTGGCGATTGGGATGCTTCGAAGTACACAAGCTATCAACCCAATGCGGATGATGTGATTGTGCTGACTGACTCTGATTATTTTGGCGATGACCGAGATGTCATGCACCGCTTCCGGGAGTTTTTGACGGTTACTTTTGGCAAAGAACACTTGGAAGAGAATCTCACGTTCATTGCCAAAGCACTGGGTAAAGCGGGCGACACAGCAGAAGATCAAATTCGGAGTTATCTGTTCAACGACTTCTACAAGAACCATCTGACCATCTATCAGAAACGACCAATCTATTGGCAGCTGGACTCCGGTCGGCAAGGTGGCTTCAAAGCATTGATGTACCTGCATCGATACGACGGCGACACGATGGCGATGATTCGCACGTCGTATTTACACACCCTGCAGGCCGCTTATGAAAAGCGGGTGACCACGTTGGACACCTTCATCGCCTCAGAGACCAATACGCGTCAGAGGAACCAGTTGATTAAACAGCGGGACCACACCCGCAAACAGTTGGAAGAATTGGTGAAGTATGACGCTCAACTCCAACACGTCGCCAACATGCATATTGCGATTGACCTGGATGACGGCGTTGTGGTGAACCACCAGAAAGTACAAGCAGACGTCAAGTTATTGACGCCCATATAATAGATATTTTCCCCTCTAGAATTGATCTGGAGGGATTTTTGTGCCAACAGATGTGCCAACTATGCATTCTCGAGAATTGCCAGGATTTTATCGGTATCTTTTGCCTCTAATTCCTTGATAATGTGCAAGTATGTAGACTGAGTGGTCGTGATGCTGCTGTGGCCGAGACGTTTGGAGACGGAAAGGACACTCACGCCTTGGTAAAGGAGGACGGAGGCGTGGGTGTGGCGAAGCCCGTGGAACGTCACTCGGGGTAGTCCCAGTGCATGCAACTTGTTTGTCAAGACTTGGTTGATTTCGGCGCTGACCATGGCGTGGCCGTCAATCAAGAATAGCGGTGTATTTGGTGATGTGGGGTGTTTCTCTATGAAGATGTGCAGGCGATGCAAAGAGATCGAGTCGAGCGGCAACTTACGCATTGACGCTTTGTTCTTCGTTTTCTTGAAGCCGGCGTGGTACTTGTAGTCCCAGGTCTTATTCACGTCGACAGTGCCATCCTGCCAGTCAATGTCATTGATGGTTATGCCTAGGATTTCTGCATACCGCATGCCTGTGACGGCGGCCAAGTAGATCATCATTTCGGGAATCTGTTCTGTATCCAGATGATGGATCAGCTTCTGCCATTCGCCATAATCGAGTGCTTTTTTCGAGCGGTGAACTGCCACCCCGGTGACCACGGCCTTGCGGGTTGGATCGTTGGCAATGATGTGTTCATCCAACGCATCAAGCAGCGCTGCTCTGATTTGCTTGTGGAATGCCGACACAGTGCGGGGCGCGTGATCGCGAGCAAAGACGTTCAGCCGTTCTTGGTAAACTGTTCGGGTAATATCCTTCAGCGGCATTTTGCCGAAGATCTTGCGGATGTGGTTCAGTGTGTTTTCGTACTTGACGAAAGTGACGTTGGTTACAGAGTTCCGCTTATAGAGATTTATCCAGCGTTCGAAATAGACGCTCAGTGGAATTTCTCCGGCTTTGAATTGGCGTACATCAGCATAGAGTGACTTCACCTGACTAGCTGCCAACTCCGCATCAGACTTGAGGCAAAAGCCAGACTTTCGTAATTTTTTGTAGGCGCCATCCAGATCCTTGTACGAAATCTCGTACTGCCACACTTTACCTCTTTTTCGGTAACTGACCATGTTAATGTCCTCCTAATCCAAATGTTTGGCACTTTTTTGGCACATTCTGTATTTTATGCCACCAAGTAGTCAATTTTTGGGCCTGATGCTCAACCGTAGCGCATATGTTGGAAAGACATTGTTGAATACGGTGAATTGCCAATACTGTATGCTCAGCGATGGCGGCTGTGAAATCCAATGTGTAGTCAAAGGAGGTTTCATATGAATCCCACTCGCTTTTGACGAGCCTTATTGATTCTCTAACATTGAATATAAGTTGGATCCTTATGCCTTGCGGCACCTCAATAATGGGAAGCTGTTTAAAGTCACCCACCTGTTTATTTATAGTTTCATTGAGCACATCCATTAACGCCGGCAAAACTTTGGAATTTAGAAATCCCCGAATTGTCAAATTAAGTGCAACAGTGAAGACTCATCCATGTGAATTGGTTTAGTGTGAATTGGTTTAGGTAGTGGGCAGGGATTCCTCCAGGCCCAGGGGGGAGGCCTGGAGCGCCGCGATTGCGCTGCGGTATCCAAGGCACTTCCTTAACCGGTGGTTTAAGACATCTTGGCTCTTACGAATCTTCTCCTTAGAGACTTCCCATAGTGATTGACCCTTTGGAATGAATTCTCGAATCAAGCCGTTGGCATTCTCGTTACTGCCACGTTCACTGGGTGTATAGGGATGGCAGTAGTAGATCTTTGTTCCTCTGAGTTGGTCCAAGAGGGCGAACTCAGAACCGTTGTCGAAGGTGATGGAGTGGAATAGATAAGGATCATGTGTGTTCAGAACGTATTGCATGGCCTCTAAGCAAGTCCGGGCGTGATAGTTTGGGATCTTGTAGATCAGCTCATAACGTGTGACACGTTCTGTCAGGGTGAGTAATGCTGGTTGGTCGGCAGAACGCTTCCCCTTCACCAGGTCGCCTTCCCAGTCACCAACAAACCAGCGGTTATTGATTTGTTTGGGCCGCTTGTCGATGGACGTTCCAGCGATGCGTTTATTCTTACGCGCATGACTACGGCCTGGCCTTTTCTCGCGACGCCGCAACTTCTCAGGCAGATCCATGTTGGTCACTGACAACAGTCCGGCATCAATGTAGCGATACACGGTCGGCGTTGAGGGGCACGAACGATTAGGCCAGAGTTGCTGGAACTGATGCACGTACCCATCAATACTTTGTTCACGATACGCATGCTTCTTGATCTGAGCGGTCAGCCAGTTAAAGAAGTAGGTACACTTCTCCAACATGCTCTTGGCGTGGGAATGGGTCTGTCGTTCTTCGTGTTGTCGTTGGGCAGCATCAAAGAAGTAATCCTTGTAGTAATGATAATTCGAATCCCGTTGCTGGACTCGGCCGCGCTTAAGCTCACGGCTTACCGTACTAGGGGAATGATGGATGATGTGTGCAATATCGCGAATGGAATATTCATGGGAGTGCCAAAGCGCATCAATTATTCCGCGCTCGCCCTCTGTGAGTTGAGTGTACGAGCCGAGACTGTTAGACTGATTGTGGGTCATGAAGGTCACCTTTCTTGGTAGTTTAGTCGCTTCAAGGATAGGTCTTCATGGCCTATTTTGTTAAATCAACCCGGTCGATTGGTCTAACTCAATCGGTGTTGCACTTCAATTTTAAATCCGGCGAATTTAGAAATCCTAATACTTGCTCAAAATAGGCATTGTCATTCATGACTGCAAAAGGAGCGGCATCGCCTTGCAACCAGCCTTTAATGTTTATGCGCGAACTTAATCTTGCAGAAGTTATTTTGTTCCACACAATGCTTTTCTTAAAATACAATCGTTCATTTGGGATGATTGATTTTGGATATTGCTTTATTGCGTTTCCATTATGGTCCCACAACACCACTTCTAAAACGTTCCCGTACCATTTTCTGTATTTACCGCCGTTATTGAAAAGGACCCATTTGCCAACACCATCAGTAGATATTTGCTCGAGATTCACCTCCCACCATGATCTAATAAACTTTATGCTATTACCAGTCTGAAGACCTCTTCTGGGAGATGCTATTTGTTCAAGCGGTGCCCCGACACTAAAAGCTTGACGAACTGAGTCACTGGCCCAATATGCCAACCGCATTCCTGGAAACACTGAAAAATTCGTTTGGTTAGAACGATAAGATTAGCGAAGTATGGCATTGGCAGAGCCCCTTCGTTATACTTAACACAGGTTGAGAACACGGATAAGCGGACACTGAAACGGAGAATGAAAAACATGGCGGAGCTAGACACCAAGAAGATCGTAGCGGGTATTGAGAAGCTGTTTGCGGACAATAATCACTTTGTCTTTTGGTATGACGCACAGGGCGAGTTTGCGGACAACATTGCGGATATTACGGAGCAGTTGCGGGAACCGGTCGTGATCATGGGGAAGAATGAGCAGTTTAAGACCAAGCTGACGCTGGTGGCGATGGAGCAGCAGGGGCAGTCGGCCTTGGTTTATTCGCCGGCGCCGAAGCCGGATCTGACGGAGAATTTCATGACAGACATGCTTTATTATTCGCGGGAATACACCGCCAATGCGCTGGTCATGCTGCGGCAGGAATTGCGAGTGCCGGACGAGGATGCCGCGACCTTCCAGGAGCAGAAACGGTTTTTTGCCAGCAAAGACCGCCAGGCTAAATTTCAGAGACTCTATCAGCCGGGCAAGGATTTGCAGATGGCCATCATGGCTGCGCTGGCCGGGGCCAGTGATCACACCATGACGATGGTCTTGCGGGCCGTGCTGCAGGCCGGCATTGGTGATACCAATCCAGTTCTAGCAGAGTTTGAAAAATATGGTCTGCTCACCCAGTTCTGGGAGAACGTGCGGAACGCCTATGGCTTCAATGGTGCCACCAATTCGCTGCTGGATTTCACGACGGCCCTGTATTTGAACTTTGCCTATTACCAAATGGAGAAGGATCTGCCGCGGAGTATCGATAATTACAAGCTGACCAGCGCCAACAATGCCGTCACCTTTCTGTCCTTAGCGAGAAATGACCAGACATTTGCGGATACATATCGTCAGTTGGCCGAAGCAGTGTGGCAGCATCTTGAAAGCTTCAGTGGTGTTTCCCGGCAGCTCCAGCAACTGGATATTGTGGACTTGCTCAAGACGGATGTGTTTGCCAACTTTGACCGGCAAATCCTGGCGTGGGTTGTCGAGCGATTGCAGGCGGATGATTTCCATGCTGTGGCGGGGACGACGCCGTTGGCGGATGTCTTGACGCAACGAGAAAAGATGTACTTCGGTAAAACGTATCATTATGCGTATGCCTTACTGCAAGCTGCCTTGGTGATTCTCACGTACCGCCGGCGTGAGGTGAAAAGCTTAGCGGCCGCCAAAGAACAATACATCACCACCGATTATGCGGTGGATACAGCGTACCGGCATTTCGTTCAGCGCTACGACCGGATTGCCATTGACCTTACGGATCTTCTGGAAGGTATCGCTGACAAAGTGGACAACACTTACGTCAATGAATTTCTCACCCCGACGGTGACAGCTTGGACCACAGTGTTTGATCCGCGAGACGTTGAACCGCGTAGCTGGCAGCGCAGTTTTTATCGGACATTTATCAGTTCTCCTAAGGAACGGATCGTCGTGATTATTTCTGATGCCTTTCGATTTGAAGCTGCAGCGGAGCTGAAACGCAAGCTGAATGATCAGGATGTCTACAGTACAGAACTCGATACGGTATACTCTGGCTTGCCCTCTGTGACGTATTTTGGAATGCCAGCATTGCTGCCGCATCAAACATTGACGTACCAACCGGACAAGACGGTCTTAGTAGATGGACTCAAAGCAGACACGCTGGAGAAGCGCCGTCAGATCTTGCAAAATCGGGATCCGCAGAGCAACGCCGACCATGTGATGACTTTTCTCAAAGACTGGGATACGCCGCAAAGAAAACAACTCTTGGCGGGACAAAAGGTGGTTTACTTGTACCACAACGAAGTGGATGCCACCGGCGATGACGCGAAGACCGAGAAGCAGGTCTTTAACGCCACCGAGGAAGCCATCAACACAATTGCGCGGACAATCGGTTTTCTGCGTAATTTAAGTGTAGCGCACATCATTGTGACCGCCGATCATGGGTACCTGTACAAACGGTCTGGTTTGGATTCGGCGGACAAGATCGACATCAGCGGCCACGATCTGGACGTGTTGGGGCAGCGCTATGCGATCAGCAGTGAGACCATCGAGCAGCCCGGGGTGCGGTCACAGCGTCTGGGGGCACTGCTGGATAATGATGATCAGCGGCGTGTCTATTATCCGGCCACGGATAGTATCTTCAAGTCCGCCGGAGCGGGACAAAACTACGTGCATGGCGGCGCGTCACCGGAAGAGATGATTGTGCCGGTGCTGCACGTGCGGACACAAAGTGGTCGATCCAAGGCCACACCGGTGTCGATCAAGGTTACAGAAGGCGCCCATCGCATCACCAGCCGCAGCGTGATGGTGCCCATTTCTCAAGAAGAACCGGTAACCGACAAGACCACCGCCGCCACCTATGTACTCTACTTTGTCGATAGCCAGGATCGGCCCATTTCCAACGAACAACGCTATGTAGCCGATAGTCGGGAGGATGATCCGCAGAGCCCGAGCCGGCGCCAGAGCTTCTACCTGACCTTACAGGATCGGGACTTCGACAACAGCGGCGCGTACTATCTGATTATCCAGAATGCAGAAACCAAGGAAGAGATTCAGCGGATTCAATATCAAATGGACTTGACGATTAAAGGGGATTTCGGCTTTGACATCTGATAACAAGCAAGAGGAAGAAAAGTTACGAGCGAAGAGTGACGGCGACGTGGCCGTGCCGGCGGAAGCCATTGCTCAGGAGCAAGCGGCAGAAAACGTGCAGACAGACTTGCTGGACAAGCTGGAGGCCTTTTTCCCCGGGCGCTTCGTGCGCAAGGATCTGACGCAAAAGATCAAGGAGGGGGCGAATGTTCCCACCTATGTGCTGGAGTTCTTGCTGGGGCAGTATGCCAACAGCTCGGATCCGGTGATCATTGAACGGGGCGTGGAAAACGTCAAGAAGACGCTGGCTAATAACTACGTGCGGCCGGACGAGGCGGAAAAGGTGAAGTCTCGGATTCGGGAAGAGGGGGCGTATACGGTCATCGACAAGATTACCGTGACTTTGAACTCGGATAAGGACCGGTACGAGGCGGCGTTTGGCAACTTGGGCATCACCGGTGTGCCGGTGGATGAGCGCTACGTCCAGGACTATGAACGGCTGTTGGTGGGTGGTATTTGGTCCATCGTGCGGGTGCGCTACGACCATACCAGCGATGACCATTTTCTCATTGATCAGCTGACCCCGGTTCAGGTGCCGTCTGTGAACATGCAGGAAGTTTATGATGCCCGGGAGAAATTCACGACCGACGAGTGGATTGACTTGTTACTGCGGACAATTGGCATGGAGCCGACACAATTTGACGATCGGGTGAAATGGCTCATGGTATCGCGGTTGATCCCGTTTGTCGAGAATAACTATAACTTCGTGGAGCTCGGGCCCCGGGGTACCGGTAAGTCACACGTCTACAAAGAATTGTCGCCCAATTCGATTCTGGTTTCTGGCGGTCAGACGACAGTGGCCAACCTGTTCTTCAACATGGCCCGGCATGAAGTGGGGCTAGTCGGCATGTGGGACGTTGTGGCCTTTGACGAGGTGGCTGGCATCAAGTTCAAGGATAACGATGGCGTCCAGATCATGAAGGATTACATGGCGTCCGGCTCCTTTGCCCGGGGCCGGGACGAAATCCAGGCGTCGGCCGGGATGGTCTTTGTTGGGAATATTAATCAGCCGGTGGATGTGGTCATGCGGACGTCCAATCTGTTTGATCCGTTTCCTGCTGTCATGGCCAACGACACGGCCTTTTTGGACCGGATCCACAATTACTTGCCTGGCTGGGAGATTCCGAAGTATCGGCCGAATTTCTTCACCAATGGATACGGCCTGATCACGGACTATTTTGCGGAGGTCATGCGGGCCCTACGGAAGATTTCTTACGGCGATGCTTTCGATAAGTACTTCACCCTGGGTAATCAGCTGAACCAGCGAGACACGATCGCGGTACGTAAGACGGTGTCCGGGATGGTGAAGTTGCTGTACCCTGACGGTAAATTTACGAAGGAGGACGTTGCCCAGATTCTGACGTTTGCCATGGAGATGCGCCGGCGGGTGAAAGAGCAGCTGAAGAAAATTGGCGGCATGGAGTTCTACGATGTGAACTTTTCTTACATCGACAAGGAGACTTACGACGAACATTTCGTACCAGTGCCAGAGCAGGGTTCGACAGGCTTGATTCCTGAGAATGAGGGGAAGCCTGGCCAAGTTTACACCGTTGCTTATGATGCGGATGAGCGGTTGAGTCTGATAAAGTTGGAATCACAGATGACGGCTGGCAACGGGAAGACGAGCTGGACC
Organism: Schleiferilactobacillus harbinensis; assembly: GCF_008694105.1. Lineage (NCBI taxonomy): Bacteria > Bacillati > Bacillota > Bacilli > Lactobacillales > Lactobacillaceae > Schleiferilactobacillus > Schleiferilactobacillus harbinensis. The sequence continues at coordinate 2,402,623 of NZ_CP041364.1, read as the reverse complement.
GGGATTCAGTCCAATCGGTTGGCGAAGGAAGAAATGGATACGGCGTTCAATTACCTCAAGGCCAATTTTTCCCAGGTTAGTCAGAATATTGCGCCGGCGCAGCATGACTATATCGTGAACGCGACCAATCTGAATAATGGCGCCATGGCGGCGGAATTGTCACTGGCGACCTATGTCGCACTGGTTTCTATTTCGGTGGGCAAGCCGGTCATTGGCGGGTTAGCCATCCTGGGAGACTTTTCCATTGGGGGTACCATTAAGAAAATGGATAGCTTGGCGGATCGGCTGCAAGTAGCCCTGGATAGCGGGGCGAAGGCGGTCTTGATTCCGTCCAGTGCCACGAGTGAGTTGGGCACGGTGCCGGGAGATTTGATTGCGGCTTTCTCATTGAAGTTCTACAACACAATTGAGGATGCGGTGATGAAGGCGTTGGGTGTGCAGCAGTAGGGAGAGTACTGCTTGACAGGTTCAGACAGGTATTGACTGATCAGAACACGGCGGGTGGTTTAATGAGGTGCAGCGTATGAATTACAAAGACTTGAAGATTGGTAAATATGGCATTCCGTCGTGGGACGGCTTCTTGCCGGTAATCTTGTTTGTTGTCCAACAGGGAGATATCTGGAGAAGTAAGGATTTTCGGGCCAAGATGTTGGCGCTAATTCAGTTACCCAAGGACTTAGAAGAATTGGCATATTCTAAATACCCCGATGACAAAGTGGCAGATAACCGTGTGACGTGGGCTATCAGCGAGTTATATAATGCCGGTCTGTTAGCACGCACGCCCCAAGCGTGGACTTTATCAAATCACCGAACGAGGACAACAACTGACGGCACAATATGGGCTTAAACTGACGCAACAAATAGTGCACGCCGAGCCGGCATTTATCGCACATATGGCAGAATTACAAAAACGGCAAGTCACCGAAATTATGGATGTTGGCGAGACGGATGAAAGCGTGGAGAAGATTGACACTCCTCGCAAGATTACCAAAGAAGCCACTGACTTCAACAATCAAATTGCCACTGAACTGCATAAACGAATTTTGGAATCTGACCCAGCGTTTTTTGAAAGTCTGGTTACAAAACTTTTGGAAGCAATGAATTATAAAGGCCCAAACGGAACTGTTGAGATTACACCACTGACAAATGATAAGGGCATTGATGGCATTATTAATCAGGATCCGTTGGGGACGAGGACGGTGTACGTTCAAGCTAAGCGATACGCAACTGAAAATGTTGTCCAACGGCCAGCCATTCAGGCGTTTTACGGTGCTTTATCACAAATTCATGCTGATCGTGGAGTTTTTATTACCACGTCATCTTTTTCCAAAGGCGCCGTTGAAGCCGCCACAAGTTTTTCGATTGTCTTAATTGACGGTATACAGCTCACAGATCTGATGCTCCAATATCACGTAGGTGTTCAAGTGAAGCAGACTTTGCAATTGTTCGAGGTGGACGAGGACTTTTTTGATTTAGATACTCTATGATAAGAACAATTCCGGTGCTTTGGTGCACTTGATCAACCGTGCTGATTCAAGTAAGATCCAAGATCAATAGATTAAGGATTGGAAGTGGCTTGGATGGCACGAATTAGTGATCAAGAAATACGGAACAATATCGACAAAGCGGCGGATTCCCCGATCATGTCCGGCGTCCATTATGGTCATGATTATCCTGACCAAGCCTGCTTTATCCTGCGCCATGGCACATTAGTGAGCGGCGGGATTGGCTTCTGGTTTGAAAAGAACACGGTCGCAGTGTTGCAGTTGATGCTGGGCAAGTGCGCCAGCGACAACTTCCAGGCGATGGTTCTAGAAGCAGGACTGGTGTTGGTTTTGCCAGGGGAGTATAAATACATCATTTACAACGATCCAACAGAGAGCCAGGAGGAAATATTGGCAGATTTACGGGAAGTCTTTGGATTTGACGAGGGGTAAAGTCGGATTTTCAAGGTGATCGGCCACGGTCTGTAAGCCCTTTTTCTCCAACTCGTTCCGTGGTACATTATCAGTAGCGCAATTTCTTCCTTGTATCTGGTTTTCGTCGACCTAAGTATGCAACGCAGAGGGAACTGCGCTTCTTTTTGACCTCAAAAGGTCTTGCACGCTGTTTTCACGTTGTCGGGCTACCACGTTGAGAATGGAGGAATTACCATGATCAGAACAGTCATGTTCTACTTCGAAACCATCGAGACCATGCCCATTCCGGCAGAATACGTTGATTTCGGCCTCGAAGGCATCACAGAGTCGGTGTATCTGCGGCGCGATGCCGATGAGCAGCCGTATGCGGCGCGGGGCAAAGTCATTGAGCGGGGCTACATTACCATCCGCAAGGCCTGGTTTACCACTATTGCTGGGCGAATCATTGACCTGGTGCGATACGACTCCCTGGCGGAGCGGACGCTGTCTCATTCTTTCGGCTTATTGAAAGAGGAGGTGACCACCTGGGCAGCCGCGGGTCTGTCGGACGCCCAGATGAGTCGGAAAATTGTGGCCGTTTTGACCGATAGCTTTGTCGAGACCATCCCTTCTGATCTGGTCGAAGTGATGTTGGTGACCCTGAAGGAGCCGGGTAGGGTGCTGGCATTGCCCTGGCCTGAGCCGGTTGGAGGCGACACGGGGGAGTTCAATCCGTGTGCGGTCAATCTGGAAACCGCCGACAAGTTCATTACCGTAATCGATGCCCACGATCACCATATGCAAGAAAATGGCCGCGAAAAGGCCCGGAAGATGGGCTTTGCTGTTAACTGACCGCAGCAAACTGCAAAGGAGAGTGGCGACATGACTGACGTTAAATCCATCGAGTTTGTCTTCGAAAACACGGAAGGTTTGATATTGCCCGTAGACATCATCGATTTCCGGCTGCGGCACATCACGGAGTCGGCCTATTTATCTCATGCGCAGAAGGATTCGGTAGACGAGTCTTTCCCCAAGGTTGCCGGCGAAGGCTATATCAAGATTCGCAAGGACTGGTTTCCAACCCTTGCCGCCCGGGCGATCATGGCCGCCCGCCGGCAGACGACTGACCCGCTTGTCGCCCGGACTTTTGCCAGCCTTTATTTCATGGATCGGGATACGCAAGAATGGGTGGCTGCAGGACTGCAGGACTGCAGGACTGCCGGATGACGAGGTGAGCCAGCGCATTGTGGAGCGGTTGACGTCGCATTTTGTTCAGATCACATCATGCGATCTGATGTACCTGACATTGATGACGCCAGGACAGCCGAATAGACAGTATGGGCTGCCTTGGGAAGAAGTCGAAAGCGATGATCCCCGATATTGGGGCGATAATCAATATGCGGTAAACCTGGAAACGCCGGAGCATTTCGTTATTTTGTTCGACGGGAATGATCTGCACATTCAGGATCATGGTCGGGAGAAGGCTCAGGAGTTAGGAATCCACGGGTTTTAACGCCACGCAAAGATAATCAGCGAATAGCAGAAAGAGGCGCTCATTGTGAATTATTACAAAGACTTAGGCACCAATCAGGCAGCAATGAATACATTTGGCCCAGCGGATGTCGTGCAGACGGTCAACAAGATTATTGAGGGTGACCCAAGGCGGCGGATGCTCGGTACGCTTGATCCGTTGGCCATTGCTGGGGATCAAGAGGTATTTCTGGTTTGGCTGAGCTACTTGGATACGGAGGATGAAAACCAGTCACCCTTTGAGGGGAATGATCTGCGCATATTTCGAATCCCGTTGCCAGTGGATGATTCCTTAGTGGCGCGTACGCTGATGCATGGCTCAGTGGTACGCGAGACGGCTATGAAGGCAGCAGAGGCCGCGTATCAGAAACGATTGCATAACTATCCAACAGTGTATGCGTTTAAGGACGGTTACACCGTCTGCTTCACACCGGGCAATTTCCCGGGGCTGGAGGTTGTGTTCAGTGATACCGACCAATTGCAGCAAGACAAAGTATTCCAGTTATGGTCCGATGCGCCTATCGTCCCACTAGATGGTCGTGACGAAGAGCAGCCTTCTGCTTCCACTGACTGAGTGTGAGTGGAAATGATCTCCATTTCCAAGATCGTGGTCGGGAGAAAGCGGCAGCGATGGGATTTGATCTGATTTAAACCCACCAGCCAGGGATCCGCTCACTGATATAGGTCCGCCAATGTTCTGCAGCGGCGTCAGCGAAAGGACCATGGATCATTCGAGGGACAAGATACCCTGAAATGAAGCGGTGGATTTCCCCGGTCACTACCGGGTCAGTATATGGCGTAGAATTGGCCCAAGCCAGCTCGCTTAACATGATTTTAGCCAAAACAGTATAGTGGATGTCCGCCTGCAGTAAATCAAAGAGGATACCGCCTTGCTGCTGCATCAATTGGAATTCTTCGCCAAAAAAGTCGTCGGCCCAGGGCAGCGTGTCGTCGTGCCGGTCAACTGCGGCAGCGATGTCAAGAAAGGCTTGTTCAGCTGCACTGGGCATGCCGCCCAAAGTTTTCCGGATACGAATCATGGCTTCAACCAGTTGGAATAAATAGGCGTAATCCCAACTGCCGACGTAACCGCGCAAGTAATTCTTGAAGGCTTGGGCATCGGCCGCGTCAGCTTGAGGGAATATCTCGCGGAACACGGCGACGGCGCCTTTTTCAAACCGCCTGTGATACATGAGCGAGACAGTGAATGCGCCGTGTTGGATGCGTTGATCGTCGGCCCGGTAGCGCTTGAGCAGCCCGTTCTTGGTGGCGTAGCGGTCACCAATCAAGCGTTGACCAGGAAGCGGTGCCGGCAGCGTGCGATAGGGTCCCAAGGGACGGTTCTTATACATCAGATAGCCCTCCTCGAATTCGATTTGCCACCAGTGTAACAGGTTACAGCTGACCAAAGAAGACCAATGATTGACATTGACCCGGCGCACCGCAACAATGGAGGCAAACATCCAAACAAAGGAAGCATTGCAATAATGGCAGACAGAAAACCGACACCCATCGCCAAGGTTTATGAAGCCTTGAGTGCTGTTGCGGATCAGCGGGTCACGTTCCCGACCGAAGAACCAGGCGAGGCCTTAGTGGTGTCGTCGGATCACAGTAAGCAGTATACGGTGCGTTTCGGGGACGGCTTTTATTCGTCCAACGATAACGCCACCTATTGGCAGCATTACGCCGGGTACCCGATCGTGGCGGTGCTGATTGAGCAGCACAAAATTGGCTTGCCCAGCAAGTCGAAGAAAACCGTGCAGGCCTTTGCCGGCGTGAACTGGAAGGCGCTGAACACGCAGTATAAGGACGATTACGCCAAGGCAACGGCGGACTTTCTCAGCAACGCGGACGACCCCAAGGCCTTGCAGAAGCTGGTGCGGATCGTGGCCGATCAGCTGGGCGCCTTGGACTTCGCCGTGAAGGGCAATCGGGCGCAGATGCGGCAGCCGGAGGCGTAATCCGGTATTCCGGCATACTGAAGACATGCAGAAAGCGAGGGATTCCAGATGCTTAAGACAGTCGAATTGGGCTTCGAGAATGGTGACACGATGCGGTTGCCGGCGAAGGCCATTGACCTGGCGCTGGACGATATTGCGCAATCTTTCTACTATTCCAACTATACCAACCCAGACGACGGGGCTCACGAGTCAACCGTGCAAGAGATTGGCCGCGGGCATCTGGCGATTCGCAAGGATTGGTTCGAGCCCCTGGCTGACCGATTGATTGAGACCGGTCGCCAGCAGACCGATGATCCCGTTGTGGCGCAGGCGCTGCCGAATTATTATCAAGTTGACCGGAATATGGTTACGGAATGGTTGGCCCAAGGGATGCCGGCCAGCCAAATTAAGCAAAAGGTGCTTGAGGCATTGACGGTGCATTTTGTCGAAACGATGCCAGCCGACTTAACCAGAATTGTTCTGATGCGGTCGGATCGGCCGGATGAGAAAGTGTCGGTGCCGTGGCGCAATCTAACGCGGGAAGACCAGCTCGACTACAATGAGCTGGCAGTTAATCTGGACTCGGCAAGCAAGTTTATTGTCATGTTTGATGCGCGCGATCCGCATATTCAGGACCCTGATCATGGGCGAAAGGAGGCCGAGCTGCTTGGTTTTCTGGGTGAGGATGAGTGGTAGCAGAATTGTTTTCAGGAAGACTCGAGTATACTGAAGACATTCAGAAAGTGAGGGATCCCAGATGCTGAAGACGATCGAAATGACGTTTGAGAACACCGATATCATGCGTTTCCCGGCGGATGCCGTGAACATGGTGCTGAAAGAAATCAGTGAAACAATTACGTTGGTCCATTATCAGCCGCCGTTCGCCGGCACGAGTGAAGGGGCCAGCCAAAAAATTGGCCAAGGCTATATTTCCGTACGTAAAGATTGGTTTCAATCGCTGGCCGCCGAGATTTTATCTGCCGCGCGGCACCAGACGGCTGGCCCCCTTGCCCAGCCAATATTGGCGGACTATCACCAGGTGGATCAGGCCATGGTCGCCAAGTGGCTGGCCAAGGACCTCCCCGCAGATCAGGTGCAGCAAAAGATTTTTACGCGCCTGACGGTGCATTTTATGCAGGATAGTTCCGCTGATTTGTCGAGTTTAACCCTGCATGACACTGAACGGTCTGCCCGCACGCTTTGGCTGCCTTGGCGGAATCACGTCAACCGGGAATGGCTGGATTACAACGAATTCGCGGTCAATTTTGATTCACCGGATGAGTTTGTCACGATGTTTGACGGCCGCGATCCGCATATTCAGAAGCATCCGCAACAAACGGCGGAGGCGTTTGGACTGGTCCTCGGCGAGGCCGACGAAGAAGACGAGTGAGCGGTTCGCCGCTGATGGAATTAAGCTCCCGCATCGGGGGCTTTTTCTATCGAATCAATTGACAGCGCTTTGCATGCCTGTGACAATAAGCATTAAGTGAGGTTTTCTATAAACAACCGGCATGCCGGCATGTCCGGAAAACGCGAAAAAGGGAAGCAAAATGAAACAGTGGACAAAGCAGGATCTCTACGCGGCTTACGAGAAACACGACCGCATGGGATTGAGTGCCATGCACGAACCGGGAACCGACCCGGAATGCGCGGTGTGCGATGAGATCAATACCATTACAGCGGCCTTAGAAGGAGTGACCGTGGCCGAAGCGGCGCGGGCAGCACGGGAAGAAGCAAAACCGCTCCCCGAGCCGGAACCGGAACCGCCCAAGCCGCCAAAAGCCAAGCCGCCGGTCCAGCACCGCACCCCGCGGATGACGCCGGTAATTTATGATGTTGTTATCGCTGGGAAGAAATGCCTGTATCGGGTGACGACCCGTGCTCAAGTGCGGCGATTAAAGGCTCAAGCCGACGGCCGAGTGCTGTACCCGGTTGCCCCGGCCGTATACAATACGACTTATTTGATGAATGCCCGGAACGCCGCGGTTTCCATTGCCAGCTTTCTGAAAAACCACCCCAAAGCCAGCGGTCGGATTGCGGAAATGCAACTGCGCACGATTCGCTCAGCGGGCCAGTCTGGCCGGCAGGCGGGGCAGAAGGATCAGTGGCTGCACTACTCCGGTGAGAATCAGCAAGCCGTCATTGACTTTGTCGCGCCCTGCCAGGCCCATCCGACTAAGAAGGGCAACAAGGTGCAGATTGTGACCAGCCGCGGCAGCTTCTCGCTGGCGCCGGGGGATTATGCGGTCAAGCTGCCGACAGGGCGGATCCTCAATTTCGACGAGGCGGAGTTTGAGGCACTTTACACAATCACAGCATCCGTATCCTGGACGATGGTTGGCGAGTAAATCGAGGCTTAATAGGAAAAGGAGGGCTTGATCACTATGCCCAGAAAGAAAAAACAGTACATCCAACTCAAGATCCAATTGCGTGACGAACACCCGCCTGTCTGGCGGCGGGTCGTTGTGCCGCGGCACTTTGCGTTGAACCAGTTACACGCGGTGATCCAGATCGCTTTTGGTTGGGAGAATTCCCATTTGTACCAATTCTGGGCCACCCAGAATAAGAAGACGTTTTATGTGCCGCAAATCGACTCGGATTTTTACGCTAATCAAAAGCCCACTCAAGGCACTGAAGCGGTGCGCTTGTTGGAGAAGTCCAACTTGATTTATGAATATGATTTCGGCGAAAGTTGGGAGCATTTGATTCATCTGGAGAAGGTGCTCGGGCCGGCTGACCTCAACGGCGAACAGGCGCCGTTTTGTTTAACTGGCCGCGGCGCAGGTAAGCAAGAAGATTCCCGGGGTGAAGCAGATAATGATGCAACGCCGTTCGATAAGGCAGCAATCAACACCCGACTGCATGCAGCATTCCCTACCGAAATGGCCATGCCGGACGACTATCAATATGATCAAGCACCGATTTGGAATACGGACTCAGCAGCTCGTCAACTGCAAAATGACCCCAAACTGATGGATGCGCTGCTGGCCGGCAAAACCATCGTCCAGGATGGGGACAACCCGCCAGAGATTAAGAATCCCCAACCCGCACGCACAACCAAGTCGGCCCATGCAGCAAAGGCAGCGATGCTTTCCGATAAAGTGGTCGCGCAAGCGGTAACGTCAAAACCGCCATGGAAAAGTGAAGTTCAAAGTCAAAACCGTGGTTCAGGAGGTGGGCGGCAGAGATCAGTTTAATCAAAGAATGATTTTCCTTATTCAAACGATATTGATGCACTGATATCGGCGCTAGAATGTTTCTAACGCACACAAATAGAGCGCCTGAGATTTTCTTCGTCAGGTGATCAAGCAGCGACAGGCAGCTGTTCCTGAGCGAGTGCGATTAGTGCAAGCCACTTATCAAACATCCGCTCGTGGGCCAGCACTGCATCGATTGGCACAGGGACGTGATAGTTCAGCGCCTCGTGCGGCCGCAAGAAGTTGTAACACGCTGAGAACAGTGTTGTGTAGCTGGCTGAGCCTTTGGCTGAGCCGAAGCCGGTCGTTGAGCGGTAGTGGCCCTTATATTCGCGATTCAGACGTTCAATGATCTGTTTCAAGTAGCGAAACTCGGTAGAGACTTCGTCTTTGTTCTTCAGACCGATGACTTGTTTGATGTCGAAGTTGATGCCATGTTTGGCAAAGTAAATTCGGGCTACCTGATAGATGGGGTTCGCATCGACGATGAAGCGCAGCTTCTCGGGGATCACATCAAACTTCTGCAGTACCTGGTTGATCGCGATGGCCGCTGATTCGCTAGTGCGATGCGGTGTGACGTAATCGGCCAGAATCAGCTTGTTCAGGGCATCGTAGAAGTAAAAGATGTAGTTCCACTTGCCCTTCACGCGGATGTAGGTTTCGTCGCCAACCAGTTCCTCAGACAGCTTGTACGGATAGTTCGCCCAGAAAGGACGAACGACGGCGGCCACCGCTTCTTCATAGTTATGAATCGTCTGGTGCGAGATCTTGATACCGTGCACGTCGTACATCAGGGCCGCGGTCTTCCTGGCCGACATGCCGTAATTGATGTGGTAGGTCAAGACCAGACCCAATACTTGCGGTGTGGCGCGGATCCGGCCCAGGTCAACAGTTGTTTGAATTGGCGAGTCGGCGTCGACACTCTTCAGCTCAAAACGAAAATCCCGGTACGTATAGCGGACTTTAAACCGGGTTGGTTCGGCACTGAACGCGGCCAGTTGTTTGGGTGATAACTGAGCTACCTTGCCTTGGCGATACGAGCAATTGTCGTTTGGGCAGACCCAAACATCGAAGTTCACGCGCTTGTTATGCAGGTACAGTGCGTGTGTGCAATACGGACAGCGCAGTGATACGTCCTTCTTGTAGTCGCCGTCGCGTCGTTGAAACTTGAAGTGACAGACCTTGCACTCTAACTGACCGCCTTTGCCGTTGTTGGCGTAAAGGTAGTCGCTCGGTGCGTCGCACCGCGCACACCGAAGTGCTTGAAAATCAATCGGTTTGCGTCGACGCACAGCCTTGATGGGTTTGCCGGTATCCGTCAGGTGTTGGGCTAAAAGCTCTTGATAGTCCAGTTTCTCGGGCTGAATGTCTGCGGCCAGCAGGGGCACTGCTTCGTCTACTTCAAACTGGTTGAACCGTTTGTAGATTGGCTTGTCTGGCTGGGGCATGCGCGAGTTACTGATGAACTGGAACAGCCATAACGCCAACAAAATAATTAAACGGCGTTGGTACTTGATTATCTCAATTAAATACTGTATCAATAGTGTATGCACTCGGATTCCTCTTTTCGGAATTTCTTAGTTGTAGTTGTGTACACCTAGGATACCAGAACAAGAGAAAAATCCGGGTGTTTTTCTTTTGCCTGAAGGCAAGAAAAGCACCCGGAAAGCAGAAAGAAAGGTACGTCTTTTGACAGTACCGCGCAAGCGGTGGAGGAGTTATCCATGACCGCTAACGACCGCACCCTTCATAGCGTCACGGTCTTAAACCGAGCCATTCATCTTGGCACCATCACCAATGCCCAACTGGTGACGATTGCCCAACGGATCATCAATGATCAGCTTTTGCACTATCACATCCAAGGAGAGCGGATTGCTGACGGTATTGTCCGCATGTCAGTGGGCAGGGTAGTACGCCATTTACTAATGAGAGATGATCAGCAGCCATTTTTACCAGCTCCTGTCCGCACCGCTTTGTTTAATGAAATTACGGATGCGGCGATTCAAGAAACAAATGTGGTTTATTTTCAAGGTGATGTCAGCGGCGTCGCTGCGGCGCTGAACACATATGGTGTCATGCTGTACCATCCGGATTATCCGGCGTTTGCGAACGCAGCAGATGTTACCCAGAATGAGAGTGCGGTGGTGTTGCAGGTGCTTGCCCATATCGAGGGGGCCTTTAACAGCGGCGAGATTGATGCCATGGCCAATATTTTCTACGCTTTGGCAGAGACCGGGCAAATGGCTCCGCCCAATTTGACCACTCACCTGAAATTAGTCAGTAGTGCGTTGGAGTTGAACGTGAAAAGGGCTCCAGCGGATGATTTGCTGCCGCGCATTCGTCAGCGTATGTGGGAAAATGTACTGGCTTTGCTGGATATTGCCTTACGCGATTTTCGAGCTTACCGCTCGACTCAGCAATATGTGCATGGGTTGGTGAAGCAGCGCTTGGCGAATACGCTGGCGATCGATGGGGATATCAAGATTTAGCTGCGATACACCAGTCGGGGCATCCCGTCGGGTGAGCGATGATTGCCAAGTGATTCAGTTGTCTGGAAAAGGGGGCTAACTCATTATGCCGAGAAAGAAGAAGCAGTACCTGCAACTCAAGATCCAACTGCGTGACGAACATCCACTTGTTTGGCGGCGGGTCGTTGTGCCATATCAATTCACGCTAGATCAGCTGCATGCGGTGCTTCAGATTGCCTTTGGCTGGCGGACTTACCATCTGTATCAATTTTGGGCAACACGGAACAAGAAGACGCTCTATGTTCCGGATTTTGACGGCTATTCCGATGCGGTTCAGAAACTTATCCAAGATATCAAAGCGGGACCGTTGCTGGAAAAGTCCAACTTGATCTATGAATATGATTTCGGTGAGAGCTGGGAGCATCTGATCCATCTGGAGAAGATCCTTGAGCCGGCGGATATCGAGGGCAGCCAGGCTCCTTTCTGCCTTGCCGGTCGTGGTGCGGCCAAGCGGGAAGACTCGCGGGGTGAGGAGGATAATGACGCGGCACCATTTGATCAAGCAGCAATCAACGACCGGCTGCATGCCGTCTTTCCCACTGATACAGCTATGCCGGACGACTATCGGTACGGTCAGAAACCGCAATCCAGGCAACCTAATCGGCGGACGGCCAAATCAAAGAAGCAAACACTGACCGATAGTGAGCTACATGATGCGGTAAACGGGTTGCTGGTGGAGGCCGACAACACGACGCTGCGAAATGCCGACGCACTGGCTGCTGATTTTCGTCAGGGCCGGTTATCAATCGCTCAACAGGCATATGTTGCGCAACGCATTATCGATGACATGATGCTGCTGTACTACATTGATGATCATCAGACCAGAGAGGTCTACGTGCGAATGTCAGTGGGCGAAGTGGTGCGCAGTATGCTGGTGCAGGACGTCGCCCGCTCCTTTTTGACTGATAACCAATTGGCGGTGCTCTTTAACCAAATCGTGACTGCAGTCATTGAGGAGCATAACGTCAGCTATTTTATCAACCAGTTCAACGGAAGGGGATCCGCGCTTAGTACATTAGCGACGGCAGTCCAGCACCCTGCTTTTCCTGAGAAGCTGGCCAAACGGATCGGCACCACGGTGCTTCGGTTGATTATCAACGTCAACGGGCCGTTCAATAGTAATGAAACGGAAAGCATCGCTTTTATTTTCTACGTTCTAGCAGCTCGCCGGGTGCTAACACCGAAAGAGTTGATTGGGCAGATGCAGTCGATTGACGGCATTCTTAACCAAAGGGCAAACGAGGCAGAACTAGCCAATATCTATCCATTGATTCATCAGCGGGCGTGGATTGGTGTGCTGGCTCTGGCAAATGTGATGTTTGAGTCAGCCTACACGTATCGGCCGGTCTGGAACTATATTCATGGTCAGTTGCAACAGTGGGTGGCTGCTGTTGGCGCCAACCCCAAGGCGATGCTCTAGGGGGAGTTGCAGTTGTAAGAATCAAATCAGATATCAAATTGGAATATTCGCGGAATTGACAGTATCTTCGCCGCATACAATAATCGATTTGCTGAAAAATCATTTAGATTGGAGAATTTATCAGCACTATGTCAAAAGAAAAGTACTACCTGCAACTCAAGATCCAATTACAACACGAAAAACCAGCAGTTTGGCGGCGGGTGATCGTTCCCGACACGATGCATCTCGACCAACTGCACGTCGTCATTCAGGTTGTCTTTGCCTGGGACAATTCGCACATTGACCAATTCTGGAACACGCAGAGCCGGGACTTCTTGTACGTTCCCTACATCGACGATGACCTGCCAGCAGATCAGGCGTTAACCAGCAAGACAATGGTGTGGTCTGCCTTGGAATCAGGGAATCTCATCTACGATTTTGATTTTGAAAGCGAGCTGGACCAGCGGATTCATTTGGAGAAAATCGTTGATGCGGATGCTTTAACGGGTCAACCCGCACCGCGGTGTATTGCTGGCCGGGGGACGAATCCGTATGGTGATCAGGAGTTTGATTTAGACCAAATCAACGATAGACTGAAAGCCGCCTTTCTCACTGAAAACACGGTTGCGCAGGACTGTGATTTGACGGAAGGCAACGGTTATTGGTAATCGGCAGGAATGACGGACTCATTGATAGTCAATCGAGGATTGGAGATCATATGATGGATGATAAACAAATGGATGCGCTAGCCAAGAAACTGGTGACGGATCCACTGGCGAAAAAGGCTTTAAAGGATAACGATGCCGGCAGCTTGGTGAGGTTGATGTCGAACAATCCAGAGTTTACAAAAGGATTGACGCCAGAGGAAAAAGACATTCTTAATGCGCTTGCTAACGATGCTGAAATATCGGAACAGGATATCAGTGATGCCCTCGCTAATTTGGCGGATACCGATCCAGATGTCGTGATGGAGGCGGCCTCATTTTTGACCAATGGCGTCATGGACGGAGAAATCGCTTTTAATCAGCAAAAGCGCATTGTGCGCACGGTTCTTCAACAGAAGAGGTTGTATCAGAATATCGATCAACCAGACGATAATCGGGGCGCGTACCCCCGAATGGCAGCGGCTTTAATTGCCGAATTGCTGCTGGGTTTGGACAGCGGTACTCAGGCTATTATGACTGCACCGCAGCGCAGCCAGTTTTTCACCTGGGCCGAGACTTATGTGCTGAAAGAGAAAAATCAGACAGCCTTGACGGAAACCAGCGAAAGCGCGCGGACGCTGGCTTGGGGTCTGCTGATGAGCGCGTATTTGCACCCGTTGTATCCACAGGACAAATTGAATCAGTTGAGCAACGAGGTGCTGGCATTTCTTCATAATTTTGACACTGTTTTTATGGATGGGGAGACTGCGGCGATTGCCCGAGTGTTTTATGTTTTGGCAGCCAGAAAGAGAATGTCAGCAGGCGATTTGTTGAGTCAAATCAAAAAGGTTACTGAAAAGCTGAACGGTGAACGTGACGAGCAGAAAGCACCGACAGTTTTTCGGTCGGACGCGTGGTATCGCGTATTGAGCATCTTGGCGTATACATTGCAGGATGCTGATCACTATCGGCAAGTGCGCAAGTACATCAATGCGGTGTTGACGGATTATTATCAGAAAGACCTAGCCTTTGCGTTCAAGACAGATTTTCCGGTACAGAAATAAAGTGGCTCAGGCTGATTATTGGTTGCTGCTCGTTGCGATAATCAGTTGATTGCGTCAATACAGAAAAGAGGACACGTCATGTTAGCTTTCACCGATCTCGGTCGTCATTACACCCAAGCAGAACTCGCCCGCGCCAAGAAGCAAAAGCTACCTACCATTTACGTCTGGCGCGGTGAGCGGGTTTTCATCAGTTTCGTCGTCGGTCCATTGGCTGATGGCAGGATACCTGACATCACCGTTGATTTTCCTGAGCACTGGCCGGTTGAGATTGGTGTTGTCCGTGAAACGTCGGAGTATGTCGGCCGGGGGATGACCTGGGGTGAGATTCCCATCGGCCCGAACAAGATGGCGCCGGATTATGTTCAGCCATTGACGGATTTGACCACAGCACCTGCGCCGTACCTCAATTGTGTGGCCACGATCGACGTGCCGGACGAGGCCGATCACGGTGATGAAGTGCTGGTGATCGGAACGATTCGGGCGGGTGCGGAAGCCTTGTCCTTGCCAATCCAGGTAATCGGGCTGGATTATCCGCACCCTGACCCGCAACTGTTCAGCCTGGAGTTGTGGGAATATCCGTATGCCGTGGCGCGGTACTACAACATTCCGGCAGATCAGCTCTTTGGGCCGGAACATGAGCGGCTGGTCAAGGAGAACTTGCAGAAATATGTCGAAATGGGCGGTCAGTCGATCACCACGACAATTGTCGAAGACCCCTGGCACCACTAGACCTATGACGCCTATCCCAGTTTGGTTCAGTGGACACAGACGGCGGCCGGGTTCCATTTCGACTACACCAATTTCGATCGCTATGTGCAGTGGAATTTGGATTTGGGCATTTATCGGAAGATCAAGTGCTTTTCAATCTTACCGTGGGAAAACGAGATCAAGTACCGCGATGCCCAAGGTAATTGGGTCACTGAAAAACCGGCGGTGGGGTCTGACCGCTGGCGGGCGATCTGGACGGCTTTCTTAACGGACTTCATTGACCATCTGAACGCGCAGGGCTGGTTTGACCGGACGTATATGGCGCTGGATGAGCGGCCCTTGGACGAAATGAAGACGGTGATTGAGTTCATCAGCCAATTCAAGACCGCGTCAGGGCAGCCGTTGAAGCTGTCGGGGGCGGTGAATTATCAGACCGTGGCGGCGGATGTGCTGGACCATTACCAGGATATTTCGATCAATCAGGCGGACATCGGCGATCCCCGGGCGTTCAAGCAGTTCGTGGCGGATCGGCACGACAAGGGACTGGAGACGACTTTCTATAATTGTGTCGGTAATTATCCCAGCATGTTCGCGCTGAGCGAGCCGATTGAGACGGCGTATCTGTTGTGGTACTTCGCCTCGTTAAGTGTTGACGGGTTCCTGCGCTGGGCGCTGGATGCGTGGGTTGAAGATCCCACCAAGTCGGTCAATCATTGGTACTGGGAGAGCGGCGATCCGTTCCTGCTGTATCCGCATGGGGACGGCGATGATAAGCCGTATCTGTCGCCGCGAATCATGATGCTGGAGCATACCATGGCTCAGATTCGGCAGTGGCGGTTCATGGCATCGGATGAGGTGACCGAGGACCTGCCCGCGGTGCAGGCACTGACGGCGTATTTGGACACGCTGATCGACACGCCGTTGCCGGCGAAGACGGTGAATGAGTACGGCGCCACGGTGGGGGTGGATGAAAAAGCGGACCATCAGTACATGCGCGAGACGGTGGCGAAGATTGAGGCGCTGCTGGCGAAGGCCGGGGTCGATTAAGAAGTGATGCGAAGCCCAGGCTGGGAGCACGTGGCTGCAACTGATTATTGTCCAGAAATGCGGCAACTTGAATCGCGGTGACGCGAAGCCATCACGATCTGTCAAAACTGGTGGCAAAAATGACCGCTGCCATGTGTTGTTGGGTGTTACACTCCCTCCTGTTCGTAAATAATGTGCCCTATGGATTACAAACGAGCTTGGAGGCTTGATGATGAGTAATTCGCGATTGCCGCAATTAGGGGTTGTGGGGGCAGGCACACTGTTAGCGGGACAGTTTTTGGGAATTGTATTCCTTGCTTTTGGTACGGCGCTGGTTGTTTGGTTGATATTGACCCGGAAAAAGGGGCAGACCAAATGATTGAGACTGGATTAAGCATACTTTTCGAAATCGCCATGTACATCTTTCTGACCTATGTGTTCTTGAGCATCTTTTTGCGCAAGGCCGTTGCAGTAAAGAAAGATGGCGGGCAGATCGAGGTCAATGGGGCAGATGATCCGCCCTTTTATTACATGATCATTCCCGGGATGAATGAGGCGCTGGTCATTCAGCAGACCTTGGCGCAGATGGCGCAATACCATTTTCAAGGCAAAATCGTGATGATTGACGATGCGTCAGCGGACGGCACGGCTGATTTGGCGGAACAGACGGCGGCGGGGGACGACCGGATCGTGGTGATCCGCCGGCATCTGCCCCGCGCTCATATCGGGAAAGGCGACAGCTTGAATCAGGTGATGGATTATGTGAAACACGATTGCCGCCGTCATGGGCGGAATTTGAAGCAGGTGGTGATTGGCGTCTTGGACGCTGACGGGGTGCTGTCGACCGATGCGATCACCCAGTTAAATCGTTTTTTCCAAGATCCAGACCAAGTGATTTGTCAGTTACGGGTGAAGATGGATTCGCCATTTACGAGTGCGCTGCAGGTGTCTCAAGATTTGGAGTTTTTCTCCGTCAATAACATGTCGCAGAATATGCGGATGCGTACCCGCATGGTGGGCTTGTCGGGTAATGGCCAGTTTTTTCGGCTGTTGCCCGTGCTCAAGGCAGTGGGCTGGCATCCTTGGGGTCATGCCCTGCTGGATGATTATGAATTGACCCTGAAGCTGATGCTCCACGGCATTCACGTGCAATACATCGACTCGGCGTTTGTCTACCAGCAAGCTTTGACTAGTCCGTATAAGCTCTTGCGCCAACGCAGCCGCTGGGTCCAGGGAAATCTGGATTGCATTAAATATTTCAAGGCGGTAATGACCAGTCAGCAGATTGACGTCATCCAAAAAGTTGGAATTTTGTACTTTTTGGCCCAGCCCTGGATCAATGTCGCGGCTGATCTTTCCGTTTTTGGCTTAACCATCATTACCGGCCTGCGGGTGAGCCAGCTGCTAGTGGCCCATCCGTCGCTGCTGGTCAGTGCGCTGATTACTGGCGGGTTATTATTTCTTTTTAGTCAATTCTGGGGTTTTGTCTTTTCGGCGTTCTACATTCACGACTTGCACATGACCCGGATGACAGTCCCCAAGTGGACGCATCTGGTGGGCCTGCCCAGCATTGTCTCGTACATGTATGTGCTGCTTTTTGGCAGTTTGGTGATGGCCTACTGGCGCAAGTTGCGGGGCAATAATTCATGGGTGAAAACGGCGCGCCAATCGGTGGGCTGACAATTCTTTTTGCTGACATAGAAGGGCTGTGATGATAATTAATGATGATCAGTACCGTCAATTTCGCGTACACGTTCATCACCTGGATCAGCGGGTGCCGGCCCGCCGGGTATTGGCTGTCGCGGGAACAATTGGCCTGCAGAACTCGCCGCCGGGTGCGTGGGAACAGGCGGTGTTTAACCGGTTAGCGGATATTACGGCGGCAGAGTTGCGAGGGATGTTAGAAAAGCAGAAATCCTTGCTTCAAGCTTGGAGCTTTCGCGGAGCGCCAGCGGTTTTTCCGACACAGGATGCGGCCACTTTTCTCAACGCATTAGCGGCTGAAAAGGATGAAGAGCCTTGGATATACACAGCTGGGCTGGTGCCGTCGCTGCCGCAGCTGGGGATTGACTACACAACACTGCTAACCTTGGTCAGCCAGGCAACCAAGACCGTTTTGGCAGATAAAACAATCACAGGCAAGAGTCAGTTGGATGCAGCGGTTGCTGAGGCGGTGGCGGCTGACCTGCCGGCGGCGAAGCAGGCCGCGTGGCAACAGCCGTCGCCCTATGGGGCCAAGCAGACGCTGGGTCAGGCGGCGGTGTCTTTCATGCTGCGGCCGACCGGTTTTCAGGGATTGGTGGTGTTCGGCCAGCGGTCCGGCCAGTCGCCGACGTTTACCAGTCCGAAGCATTGGGGCGTTGGCTGGCCTGAGGAGTCTGCAGCGATGCATGAGTTAGTGCAGCGGTATGTGCATGCTTATGGGCCGACCAACCGTCAAGAGTTTACCAAGTGGTTGGGCTGTTCTATCGCGCAGGGCCGGCGGTTGTGGGATTTGGTGGCTGATGAACTGACTGCCGTTGATGCGGGGAGCGTGCTGACAGCTGATTTGCCGGAGTTTCAAAAGGCGGTCGAGGCCACCGGGACACTACGCTTACTCGGGCCCCATGATCCTTATCTGGATGCAAACGGCCGGGACTTGCTGCTGCCGGATAAGAAATTGCAGCGCAAAGTTTGGCGGACGGTGGGCAATCCGGGAGCGGTGCTGCTTGATGGGCGGATCATTGGCTTGTGGCGGCAAAGGAAACAAGGAAAGCAACTGAGTGCGACGGTGGATAGTTTTGTACCGTTGACCAACCGCCTGAAGCAACAGATTACGAGTCAAGTCGAGGCGTATGCCGCTTTTCTTCAAGTAACACTGAAAGCATTGACGTATGATGAATAGCATTGGTCTAGATATCAATACCGATTTTCATAACGGATGTCTGTTAACAATTAACCGGCGTCGTCAAAAACAGGCAAAGCACCATGACCAGAAACAGGCCATGCAGCGCTTTGCCTTTTTCTGCACATAAAATAGTAAGTTTTCCTGTCAAGATAGTTAACAAAATCCCTTGCCAGACCAGCAAGATTTGGTATACTAACTAAGATTAATTGGTCTACGAGAAGGGAGAACTCCACATACCATGCACTATGAAGAGGATTGTATTGGGAAGCTGGCGGTGGCGGACGATGTCTTGTACGGCATCAACACCACGCGGGCATTGCACAATTTTAATATCACCACGGAACGCACGGACAGCCTAATTTTCCAGAGCATGATTCAGATCAAGAAAGCTGCGGCAGTCGTTAACCACCGCGGCGGAACATTGGCCGAGCAGAAGGCGAAGCTGATTGTCGCGGCCTGCAACGCGCTGCTGTTGGGTCAGCACCAGGATGATTTGGTCGCCCCGGCCATTCAGGGCAGTGCCGGCACCTCGGTGAACATGAACGTCAACGAAGTGATTGCCAAGTGCGCCATGCGTATGGCGGACGGCGTGACGATTCTGCCGAATGATGACATCAATCAATGCCAGTCGACCAATGATACATACCCGACCGCGGGCAAGATGGCGATGCTCAAGGCATTGCCGCCGCTGCTGCAGAATATTGAGAAAATGGTGGCGGTGCTGCTGGATCTGGCGGATCGCTATGCCAATGTTCTCAAAGTGGGCCGCACGCAGCTGGAAGACGCTGTGCCGACCGTTTACGGCCATACCTTCCATGCCTATGCGTCGCTGTTCCGCCGGGATTTAACTCGCCTGCGGACTGCCGCCGAGGCGTTGCAGCAGATCAATCTGGGCGGGACTGCTATTGGCACGGGCCTGAACGCCACCGATTACTACCGCACCCACGTCGTCGAGGCTTTGAACGGCATCAGTGGTTTGAAATTGGCGCTGGCGGACGACATGATTGATGCGACCCAAAATACCGATACCTATGTGGCCTTCTCCGGCGCCATGAAGGTGCTGGCGGTGGACCTTTCTAAATTCTGCAACGATCTGCGCCTCTTGAACAGCGGTCCCCAGGCCGGCTTCGGCGAACTGCGGCTGCCCGCGAAACAGGCCGGGTCGTCGATCATGCCCGGCAAGGTCAATCCGGTCATTCCCGAAGTCGTCAACCAGGTGGCGTTCCAAGTTATTGGCCAGGACGTGACCATCGGCATGGCGGCGGAAGCGGGGCAGCTTGAGCTGAACGCTTTTGAACCCATCATGTTCCGCGACCTGCTGCAAAACGAGCGGTTCTTGACCCAGGCCATCGACACGCTGGTGCACAATTGCTTGAACGGGCTGACGGTGAATGTGGAACAGTGCGAAAAGAACGTCCGCCACTCCGCGGTCAGTGCCACAGTGCTGAACCCCTATCTGGGCTATGCCCAAACCACGGCGCTGGTGAAGGAAGCGTTGGCGAAGCAATGCGACATTCAGACTTTGTTGAAAGAAAAGAAAATTCTCGCCCCCGATTTGGTGGATCGTCTCTTTTCTCCCGAAGTGATGACCAACCAAGTCCCAACGACCGAATCACGATTCGTCGCGGAGCGCAGTTCGCTGCAGCCCCGCTAATCAATTAATCCAGTATCCAGGCTGACTTGCCTGTTCCAGTTCTCTGGGCGGCAGGTCAGCCTGTTTTGTACCCGCACCGCCCTGTATAATGATAGCGAGGTGAAGCCGTTGAATATCAAAGTGATTGGCGTGGGCAAGCTTAAGGAGAAGTACTTCAAGGCCGGCATCGGGGAGTACAGGAAACGCCTGGACAAGCTGGCCAAGGTGCAGATCGTGGAAGTCGCCGATGAGAAAGCGCCGGAGTCATTGTCCGCAGCGGAGATGGCCCAGGTGAAGGAGAAAGAAGGCAGCCGGATTCTGGGGAAGATCAAGGACAAGGAGTATGTGATTGCCCTGGCCATTGAGGGCAAGCAGCGCAGTTCTGAGGCCTTTGCCAAAGAGATTGCCGACTTGGGCACCTATGGCGTAAGAGGTCGTTAAACGGGCGTATATGAAAAAGTGGCGCAACCCTCTAACATAAGGATTGCGCCACTGCTGTACTCGAATTATTTATTCGTGGCAGATCTCCTGCACTTTCGGTGACCAGGGTAAATAGTCCTGTAGGACCGTCAAGTCCCCGGGCACCGGCAAATTAGGTAATGCCGCAAACAAATAGTTCAAGTATTGACGAAGGTCGAGGTGATTTATCTCTGCAGTTTTGAGCACACTTAATAAGATGCCCGTCGCTACGGCGCCGCGTTTGCTCTGTGAGAAGAGCCAATTTTTGCGGCCCATCACCAGCTCTTTGACGGCTCGTTCGGCCCGGTTATTGGATAACTCCAACCGGCCGTCTTGGAGAACCGCCCGTAATCCTACTTCATGGCCCAGTGCGTATTCAACTGCGCGACCAAGTTTGGATTTCGGTAAGTAACTGTCACCCAATTCAAACAACCATTTGAAGAAGGCATCCATCTGCGGCTGGAGGTGTTCTTTACGCTGCGCAAGTCGCTCAGTTGCGGGCAGGCCACGCCATCCCTGTTCCAAGTGGAACATCTCATTACAGTATTGCCGACCAATGGGTGCCAATCCGGTATCACCACCGGTAACCGCTTCGTCGAACTTCCGCCGGACGTGCGCCCAGCAATAAACATTGGTCAGATCCGGCAACCGGGGATACACAGCATAGCCATCGGTCTGCAGGTATTTCGTATATCCCTTAAGGAAGCGCTCAGCTTCGCCGTACCCGCGGGTGTCGCCGTGGTCATACAGGATAATTTGATGCTCCGCAAACTTGCCTGAGGTGTAAACCCAGTAATAGGTCTTGGCCTTCTTGATGGCGAGCACCCGGTAGGGCGTCTCATCGGCGTGAATGATATCCTGGGCCAGCAGTTCTTGATGCATCAAATTGTAGAGCGGCCGCAGATATTCTTCGGCTGCCTTGATAGGCCAACCAGACAGGGCTTGCCGGGTAAAATCTGCGCCACGATTATGCCAGAGCTTTTCTTGCCGGTAATCCGGCACTTTATAGATAAATTTGGTCAAGATTGATTCGGTCACGACCGCATTTGAAGCCATACTGTGGGAGATCACGGGCTTCGGTACGTCTGCTTTCTTGGTGATTACCTTACCGTGGTCTTGTAAACACTGCTCGTTAGTGCAGACGTAAGTGTGCTGGTAAACAGTGGTGGCCAACAACTTAACGGGGACAAAGTCGACCTCTTTACGTACGGCTGTCCGCCCAATATCGGCCATCATCTTCCCACATCCTGGGCAAATCTGATCTTCAGTGTCTAAAGTATAGTCGCGAGTGTTTTGTGGTAATTGACTCAGGTCCATCGATTTTCGGTGAACCACTTTCTTAGGGCGTTTCTTGACTGGCTCGTCTTCGCCACTCGCCTTGGCGACCGCTGCTTGTTCTTCCTGGGTGAGCACGTGTTCGTTGAAGAGGTTGGTTTGCCCATCTGGCAAATTTTGGCTGGATTCGCGGCGACGACCATAGAGAACACGTTTCAATACGGCCAGCTGCTCCTGCATCTGTTGGTTTTCGTGGAGTAAATTTTGGACGATAGTCCGTAATTGCTCGGGGGTGGCATCTGCGAGTGCAATGCTATTTTTTGGGTCGACCAATGTGTGGCCCTCCTGAATTATTGATTATTGGATTATATCATTTATAGATCATAAAAAGGAAGAGGTAATACCAAATTTCATTTGGCATCCTCTTCCACATTTAATTGGTATATCCGACCCTGCGGTCATGAATGGTACGCCTCTCAATAATACTTAGACCAGTGATCAATCGTTTTAACTGGTAATGGCTTAGTCGTTGTACGTCGGACCGGTTGCGGGGCCATTGCAGGTGGCCGTTCTCGAACCGCTTGTAATAGAGGACGAAGCCGCTGCGATCCCAGTAAAGGGCCTTGAACCGGTCCCGCTGACTGCCGCAAAATAGGAATAGTGAGTGGTCGTACGGGACTTCGTTCTCACCATAGAGTTCCCGCAGTGAGGCAGCTAAACCGTCAATTCCTTTGCGGAGGTCAGTCTTGCCACAGATGATGTAGATGTTAAGTTCTTGGATATTGGGGAACATTACCAGTCAACTCCTGTAAGACGATGTGCCGAGTGCTCCGATCAGCACCATTATAAAAAATCACTTCGGCATCTTTGAGCTTGATTCGAGCAGCTATCTGGGGCTTCCCACCAGTGCTGGGTGTCCGATCTGTCATTTGAACCGGCACAATATCTTTAATTTGAACCATAAAAAGCCTCCTTGTGCACTTGATGACTCAAGCATACAAGGAGGCTACGGCGCGAACCATATACCCGTTTAACGACCGCTTACCCTATGGCCATCCCGATGTCACCTTTGTGATCGGCGGATCGCTGGGGTTGAGTCCGGAGGTGATGCAGCGGGCCAATGATACGCTGAGTTTTGGCAAGCTGACGATGCCCCATCAGTTGATGCGGTTGGTGCTGATGGAGCAGATTTATCGGGCGTTTATGATTAACATTGGGAGTCCGTATCATAAGTAGGATTGATGAGCTGAACAGGTTTTTGATGAGCTTTGAGCAGTTTTGAAGAGCTGAAGAGAGCTTTTAATGAGCTTTGAGCCGTTTTGAAGAGCTGAAGCGGGCTTTGAAGAGTTTGGAACAGCATTGATGAGCTTAATGAGAGTCAAATTGGCTCGGTCGTAGGTACAACGAGTCGTCGGAAGCTTTGACGAGCTGAGAACAGTTTTGACGAGCTTGGCCCGGATCTGATGAGCTAGACGATATATAAACTGGCTTGGCAGTAGATATAGTGCGGCATCCAAGGTTTTGACGAGCTGAACAGAGTATTGACGAGCTTGGGATAGCTCCAGTGACTCCCCGGCGTGGGCCACGGAAGAAGTTGTAAAAGGGACAATGACTACACAATTTGAGACGCCGCTGGGCTTCGTAACGATTGCGATCAATAACCAACCAACCGACTTTAAGGTGGTCAAACGGCCACCATGGGAAAAATATTCAACCGTTATCACGGAGCGCTACTACTTGCAGATGCCTTCTGATCAATTGCAGGTCGGGGCGCATATTTGTCTGGAATTCAATACCGCTGCGGCCGGCGTCTATTTCGATTATGATACTGACGAATGCGAAATTTGGATGCCGTTTACTAATGATGATTGGCTCGTTTCGCTGGGAATTGCCATGCCCTTTCATTGGGATGAGGAGCCAGGGGAAGCGGAACGCTATCGCAAGTTAAGAAATGGTGGCGGCCAGCTTGTCTTACCATTGAACACACCTGATTATGTTGCCCAGATTGAGCGCGGGATTGGGGTGGCATGGCTGCCCAATACTACCACTGATGAAAGGACGGACCAGATGTTGGCTGCATATATTGATTTTGCCAGTGAGCCCGACATTTGATGAACTGGAATTCACCCGGTGCTTCGTCAGGAGCTCAATTGAGAACCCAAGGAGGAAACTTGAATGACCAACGCTTGCTTGATTTGTGACCGAATCCAGCTAATCCAAGAGAACAAGAACCCGTATTTTGTCCGTGAACTGAACACCGGCTATGTCGTACTCGCTGACAGCCAATATTTTGAAGGGTACACGCTTTTTTTGAGTAAACACCACGTCACCGAGCTTCACCAGTTGGCACCGGCCGAGAAATTGGCCTTTCTGGAAGAAATGAGTCTGGTTCAAGAAGCCTGCGCCAAGGCCTTTCACGCGGACAAGATGAATATTGAGCTGCTTGGCAGCGGGGACGCGCATGTGCATTGGCACCTGTTCCCACGGCATAACGGTGACACGGCCCAAGCCGGACCGGTTTGGTGGACACCGAAAGAAATTATGTACGGTGATGACGTGATTAAGGACATGCCACGCCTGGACCGGCTGAAGGCTGCTTTGGGTGCAGCACTAGATGATGTGTTGACGGCGCGGGCGTCCGAGCATGAGATGGTGAAATCCAAACAGTTGCATTAGGCGCGGACAAGGACCGGCGAAGTATGTTGGGCAGACTAATTTTCAAAACAGCAGTCAAAATGGAAAGGGCAATGGCCCAATCTAAATTTGACTGCTGTTTTGTTGTCCTTTGGCGGATTTTGGGAGTTGTAAATGTACAGTTTACTTCACATTCCAAATAGCAGATAATACAAGTGAAGTTAACTTCACTTTTGGAAAGTGTGGATGCCGATGAAAGTAGTGAATCGGGTCGCTGAAGTCCGGCGTGCCCAAGGATTGACCCAGGCCGAATTGGCTGATCGAGTCGGCGTGACTCGCCGGACCATTATTTCTCTGGAAAAGGGAAACTACACGCCATCGTTGATACTGGGATTGATGCTGGCAGATGTTTTCGGTCTGCCGGTACAGGCACTTTTTACGCTGAAGGAGGAATAAAAATGAAGAAGATCGTAATCGAACAGGTTGGAAATATTGGTATGATCTTGCTGTTCACGGCCGCAGTTGTTGATATGATTAACAGAAGCCGTATTGGTGCCGATGGCAGTATGCAGCTTGAATTTGGGTGGATTGCTTTTGCATTTTTTATTTGGCTCATTGGGTTTGTGATTATCCGTTATCTATTGGCCCATCGCGATCGTTCGTTTAATCCGGATGCCGGTGAATTCAGTGCCGCCGATGAGCGGGAGGAGCGGATTGCGGATCGGTCCGTTCGAATGAGTTACCGATTTTTGGTGGTTGGCTTATTAGTCAGCCTGATGATTATCAGCGTTCTTGGTATTGCGAGCGGAATGGATAGCCGATTGTTAGCCAAGATCAGTGTGTTGATCTCAGGCGGATTGATTGCCATTGGTTTTGTAGTTTATTTGGTTGGTTGGATGTATTTTGACCGGCGCATGGGATGAGTGGCAACAGAGGGCTGGGATTGTTTACTGCGCAGTAAATAATCCCGCTTGCATGCGCCGAGTCGCTGGTCGTCATTGTTAATTTTAGTTGACACTTTGCCCGTTTGAGTTGGTAGAAAGACTCAAACGGCTCCACGATAATAAGAAGTGTCAGGAGGGGATGACCTAATGAAATTCGAAGACCAACTGCGTGATCAGCGGCGTAAAGCCGGGCTGTCGCAAGAAGAATTAGCTGAAAAAGTCGGTGTCACCCGGCAAACCGTGTCAAAGTGGGAAACTGGCCAGGCGGTGCCGGAATTGATGAAGGGAAAAATCTTGGCTGATTTATTTGGCCTAACCTACGATCGATTGGTGGGAAATGACGTTACCACAGACAATCCAGATTGGGAGCAGCTGTCCGATCAGATCGACTGGACCAGTGCATGGGCGAAGAAGTATCCGATCCTTCAGGACTATCAGCACATGACGAAGGCCAGGATGCTGAGCCAAGAAGTTGCCGATCTCTATGATCGGGTGGGCAAAGAACTCGGTCTGAGCGATTTAGATACATTCCTGGTTGTCAAAGACATGGTGTACCAGCATTACCGGACCCACAGAAAACCGGCGGAAAAGTAAGCAGCAGTTGACAGCGAATACAACAGCATGCTAAGATTTGAGCATCTTAATAGCGAGTGAGGTATTGTATGTCGGCGATTGCGTAAGGAACCATTTGTGATACAAAAGAGGTTTTCAGACGATACTCTTTGTGTACCCAAATGCCCTACGGAATGACGCCGCGGATGACAGCACCCGCAGTCTCTTTTGTAGCGCAGTGGGAACTGCGCTTTTTTCATGCCTCCGTAAGGCCTGACGGTACGGTCTGGCAATGCCAAGAAAGGACTATGCCCCATGCATAAAAATTATACATCGGCGAGTGTGCGCTAACCGAAGGGTTTGTGCACAGCACCAACGTTGCAAACCTTCCTAATCGTGAATCATCAACGAAGCAACTAGGAGGGTACAACTCGTGAATCGAGAAAATAAACGAAAACAATACGCTAAAGGTTATTACAAAACACACGCGAACAACGACAGCTTCACTTGTAAAGTCTGCGGCCGGCCGGTCATGTCCAATGGGGCCGGAACGGAGCAGCGCAACCACTGTCCGAACTGCTTAAGCAGCTTGCACGTCGATAACGAACCTGGCGATCGGCAAGCCAATTGCGGCGGCATTATGGATCCCGTGGCCGTGTGGGTGAGAAAAGGCGGCGAGTGGGCGATCATTCACCGCTGCCGGCGCTGCGGTGCGTTATCATCCAACCGTATCGCGGCGGACGACAATCCGATGAAGCTCATGTCAATTGCCATGAAACCCGTGGCAGATCCGCCATTCCCGTTGGATAAAATCGAAGAAATGACGGCCTTAATGGCAGGCGACGGACAGTTAAAGTTCTAACTGCGGCGACGCCATGAAACACCAGGAACACTTGACACTCGGTGGGAAACCGCCGGGTGTTTTTGTCTGGAAAATCAGAAGTAGTACAATCAGTTTTAAGCATTACAATTTTCAGTAAAAGGGACTGACTCAAAAATGAAAATTCAAGAAGGCTACATGCCGTTCCACGAATACAAGACATATTACCGCATCGTTGGCGAACCCAACCCGGATAAGGCACCATTACTGCTGATCCACGGCGGTCCTGGCTCCTCCCACAACTACTTTGAGTTGCTGGATGACTATGCCGAGACCGGTCGGCAGCTGATCATGTATGATCAAGTGGGCTGTGGGAAATCGTCTTTGCCGGAGGACCCCAAGGTGTACGTCAGAGAGACGTGGGCTGAGGAATTGATTGCGCTGCGCAAGTATCTGCACTTGGATGAGGTGCATATGCTGGGCCAGTCCTGGGGCGGTATGCTGGAAATGTACTATTTGACCAGTTTTGACCCCCAGGGAATCAAGAGTGTCATGATCGACGGGTCGCCGTCGTCCATTAAGTTGTGGATCAAAGAGCAGCATCGGCTGATTTCTTACCTGAGTTACGAAGATCGCACGGCTATCGCCGAGGCGGAGGGGACGGGTGATTTCAAGAACGTGAAGTATCTGGCGGCGAATGACCGCTATATGGAACGGTATTGCTGGGATGATCCGGATGAAAACTCACCGGAGCCGCTGCGTCGTCCCACCAATGGCAAACGGGCGAGTTTGATTGCTGAAGGGCCTAATGAGTTCACTGAAAATGGCACGATCAGCGATTTTGAGGTCACGGACCAGCTGCACAAGATCCATGTTCCCGTGTTGGTGACTAACGGGACTGATGATCTGTGCACGCCGCTGATTGCCAAAACGGTGTATGACCATATTCCGGGGGCCAAGTGGCACTTATTTGCCAACAGTCGGCACTTGGCGCTGTTGGATCAGCATGATGAATTCATCAGTGTACTGGATCATTGGCTGAAAGAGAATGACTAGATACCGGTAATTGAACACGCAACAAACTGTAGCGGCTAATATTTCCCAGGAAATACTGGCCGCTACATTTCTTTGCTTGTATGCTTAAAGAAACCGAATTATGTTGAACGACGAGGAGTGAGTGAGTGATGACAATTGGTCAACGGTTAGCGGCCGCTCGGCAGCATGCTAACTTAACACAAAATACTGTGGCGGCCGAGTTACATGTCGCCCGGCAGACTATTTCGAGTTGGGAAACTGAGCGTACCTATCCTGACATGATGAGCATAGTCGCGCTGGCCAAGTTGTATCGCCTCTCCTTAGATGATTTAATTCGGGAGGATACTGATTTGATGAAAGCATGGACAAAGAAGGACGCTGCCTTACGCGAGGCGCGTGTGCTGTACCGGGTATCAATGATGTTAGATGTGGGTTTCATGCTGCTCTTATTGGGACTTTGCATCAATGCGCCAGGGTTTGCCATGGATGACGGGGTGGGTTTGCTGCTTTTATTGATGGCCTTCACCAACGTCTTGGCCTTATCGCGAGCTCGGCGATATTACCAGACAATGCAGGCTGAACAATCGCTGCCCAAATGGGTGTGGCGGACTGTTGTGTTCAGCTTGGTCGTTTTAATGATTGTGACTCGAATCTTGCGCTTTCGGTATGCCATCGCTGTGATTGGTATTGGGTATGCCGTTTTTGTAATGGTTATGTTTTGGCCCGATATCCATCGGCCGTTTCGACGCCATAAAGCAGCATAATAAAGGTAACTCAACGCGACTGTAATGTTTACTAAATTAAACCTGCGAGGAGTAATGATGATGACGATTGGCCAACGGCTGGCGACGGCCCGGCAGCATAGCGAATTGACGCAAAATGATGTGGCGGCCGTGTTGCACGTGACCCGGCAAACTATTTCAAGTTGGGAAACTGAACGGACGTATCCTGACATTACGAGTTTAGTCGCCCTGGCCGAGCTGTATCACCTCTCCTTAGATAATTTAATTCGGGAGGATAAAGATATGATCAAAGCATGGCAAGATAAAGAGGCAGCACTACGGGACGCGGGAATCATGTTCCGCGTGTCACTGTTGTTGGACATTGGGTTCATTTTGTTTCTCGTAGCGGAACAGTTGGCCGTACCGGGCTTTTCGACCAGTCACGGGCTCAGCTTGTTACTGGTGCTGATGACTTTTACTAACGTGTTGTCATTACCTCGGGTCGGTCGCTATTACCGGGCACTGCGAGGGACGATGAAGAAAAGAAATCACTGGGCGCCGACGCTACTGGTGCTTGGTCTGGTTGGCTTGATTGGTGTGCTTAAGTGGACGGCGTGTCCCTATTCGCCAGTCATTATTGCGGCGGGGTATGCCGGTGCCATGGTGCTGCTTTTCTGGCCGTATTTCAAACGGCGGTAACGATCAGCCCTTTTGTATTTTCCACCACAAGCCAAGTATAATGACAGAAAGAAGAACGCGCACCAATACATGCGGCCAATGGACATGCCCATGGAGTGCCAGGCCATTGCCCACCGCGGCAGCGAGCAGGCCGGCCAGTCCGAGGGAATGGCCCATGGCAAGAAGGGGCTACTTGGAAAGGAACTGGGCGGGGCTTTTGCTGAGATTTGGCCCAAGTCAGGTTATCAACGGGGCATAGGCAACAACAAAATTAACGCCGGATTTAAAATTGAAGTGCAACACCGATTGAGTTAGACCAATCGACCGGGTTGATTTAACAAAATAGGCCATGAAGACCTATCCTTGAAGCGACTAAACTACCAAGAAAGGTGACCTTCATGACCCACAATCAGTCTAACAGTCTCGGCTCGTACACTCAACTCACAGAGGGCGAGCGCGGAATAATTGATGCGCTTTGGCACTCCCATGAATATTCCATTCGCGATATTGCACACATCATCCATCATTCCCCTAGTACGGTAAGCCGTGAGCTTAAGCGCGGCCGAGTCCAGCAACGGGATTCGAATTATCATTACTACAAGGATTACTTCTTTGATGCTGCCCAACGACAACACGAAGAACGACAGACCCATTCCCACGCCAAGAGCATGTTGGAGAAGTGTACCTACTTCTTTAACTGGCTGACCGCTCAGATCAAGAAGCATGCGTATCGTGAACAAAGTATTGATGGGTACGTGCATCAGTTCCAGCAACTCTGGCCTAATCGTTCGTGTCCCTCAACGCCGACCGTGTATCGCTACATTGATGCCGGACTGTTGTCAGTGACCAACATGGATCTGCCTGAGAAGTTGCGGCGTCGCGAGAAAAGGCCAGGCCGTAGTCATGCGCGTAAGAATAAACGCATCGCTGGAACGTCCATCGACAAGCGGCCCAAACAAATCAATAACCGCTGGTTTGTTGGTGACTGGGAAGGCGACCTGGTGAAGGGGAAGCGTTCTGCCGACCAACCAGCATTACTCACCCTGACAGAACGTGTCACACGTTATGAGCTGATCTACAAGATCCCAAACTATCACGCCCGGACTTGCTTAGAGGCCATGCAATACGTTCTGAACACACATGATCCTTATCTATTCCACTCCATCACCTTCGACAACGGTTCTGAGTTCGCCCTCTTGGACCAACTCAGAGGAACAAAGATCTACTACTGCCATCCCTATACACCCAGTGAACGTGGCAGTAACGAGAATGCCAACGGCTTGATTCGAGAATTCATTCCAAAGGGTCAATCACTATGGGAAGTCTCTAAGGAGAAGATTCGTAAGATCCAAGATGTCTTAAACCACCGGTTAAGGAAGTGCCTTGGATACCGCAGCGCAATCGCGGCGCTCCAGGCCTCCCCCCTGGGCCTGGAGGAATCCCTGCCCACTACCTAAACCAATTCACATGGATGAGTCTTCACTGTTGCACTTAATTTGACAATTCGGGTTCGTAAATTAGCTTTAGCACCGGTGAAAAACTGATTTCTTTTCTTTGGAACATCGCGTATTATCAAAAATGAGCAGGCCGCCTGGTGGCGGACGCTGCTCATTTTTGATACGGAAATGGAGATGACAGAGGTGACGAAGACCTTGTATCTGATCAGCGGACCGATGGGGGCTGGTAAGACAGCCGTTAGCGAGCAGCTGGTCAAGCAGCTGCCGCAGGCGGTGATGCTGGACGGCGACTGGTGTTGGGCGATGGATCCATTTGTAGTGAACGACGCGACTAAAGCGATGGTGATGGACAATATCCAGCACTTGCTGAACGCGTTTATTCAAGCGCCGGATCTGGTCAACATTGTGTTTTGCTGGGTGATGGACGAGCAGGCAATTATTGATGATGTGCTGGCTGGCCTGACCATGCAGGGCGTCCGGCTGGTCAACGTATCGTTAATGCCCAGTGCAGAGAAACTGACTCAGAATATTACTGCTGATATTCGCGCCGGGATCCGAACAGCAGATGCTATTCCGCAGGCCATTGCGCGGTTGCCGAAGTTTGCCGCCGTCAACAGCATCAAGCTGGATACGACGGATCTTGTCCCGGCTCAAGCCGCGGCAATGATCAGCAAGTTACCCCGTTAAGCTGAGAATTGCTGCAGCAGTTCCCGGATGCAGCGCCATACTGCCGGTGTGTGCGTGTTGATCCCAGCAGGCATATAGCGTTGCAGATCATCTTGAATATACGCTTCGTTGAGTCGGAACCATTCGTCTTCATCGGCGGCGTCGGTGAAAGTATTCAGATAGTATGGATCGTCGATGGCCAGCAGGGATTCCTGAATGGCTTCTTTTTGATCAGCGGTCAGTGACAATTAGTCAGCCTCCTTTTGTGGTAGAGACTTAATACCACTTTTGGGTAAGACTTGTCTAGTCTTTTTTGGGCAGAAAGAAAATTTTGCAATGCGAAATGGCAGAATACCCCATTATTAGACCATTTCAGAATAATCAAGCAGATATCACCGTTCTGTCTGCAACCCTTGATGATATCACCGGGCTTTCCCAGCAATAATTTCTGTGGGACCGAATGCACTGTTGCGGCCCACATAGTGAGTTATTTGCAGTTCATCTATAAGTGTTTTGCCAAAGGTAAGACCATCTGCTGAACTTCAAGAGATACCGGTTAACTTTCGGTGGTATTGGTCAAAGCCGTAGGGTGATTGCCCAGCGGTGCTCAGGGGGCTGGGTGCAAACGCTTAATGGGTAATCAACTCATCCTGTATTTTTTCGATACTTTGTACAAATGGCGCATCGGGTTGGATATGATTGCGCGTTAGACGTGTTTGCCACCACTGATTACGAATGGTGACAATAGTGGGCAGTATCGCTTTGCCAGCAGCAGTAATTGCCACAATGTGTGCGGTGCGATTAGTAGTTGAAACAGTTTTAGTGACAAAGCCGAGGGTCACCGATTTCTTTATTTCACGGGTAATTTGCCCCTTATCGATAATCAGCGCGTGCGCCAATGTGGACTGAGTACTGGGACCGTGTTGGGCCAGATATAGCAAAATATACGCGCTGGTAGGGTTTAACCCCAGTGCGGCATATTCTTGTTTTGTATCACGTAAAAAAGCACGGTGAATGACCGAAAATGCCTGGGCAATATCGCCGGGGAACGTGTTGAGTACCATAGATCCCACTCCTATCAGTGTCAATGCAATCTCCCCACTATTGTAAACATGGATTGCTTGGCAGAGCAATCCTGAATTGGGGTGTTGACAATGCAACACCATGGCGTTATTGTTGCATTGTCAACATCATGATGATGATTTTATCCAAAATCAGTTTTAGGAGATGACCAGAACCATTGGCTGAGGCATTAATCAGCTCATTGCTGCCCATTGTTGTGACGTTGTTTTTGGGCTTCTTCGCCGGATGGCGTAAGGACTTTGGTGAGCAGCAAGCTGGTAGTTTAAATCAATTGGTTATGGATTACACTTTGCCGTTAAGTTTGTTTGGCGGTATTATGACGACTCAGCGCGCGGCAATCTTTTCTCATTTAGCGGTTGCCGGCTGGCTGCTGGTGGCAATGGTTGGCGGATATCTTGTTGTTTTGCTCATTGCGCGTTTTATTCTGCATCAGTCCACTGCATTGGCGGCGTTGCGGGCGTTAGCAATTGCGGGGCCAGCGATTCCCTTCGTTGGACCGACCATTCTAGGGTCACTTTTTCCCAGCGAAAGCGCACTGTTGATTTCTCTTGGTGGTTTAATCATGAATATCATTCAGGTGCCATTCACTGTACTTATGCTATCCACCACAAGCAAACAACATACTTCTGCCAGTGCCAATTTGCTTGGTGCGATGAAGAAGCCTGTTGTATGGGCCCCAATTCTGGCATTTATCATCGTTTTGTGCGGTGGTCAGTTGTCGGCGGCCTGGGCCAAAAACTTCACGGTCCTAGGCAGTGCCACGGGTGGTTTAGCACTTTTCTCTTCTGGGATTATCCTGTTTACGAAGCAGCCTAAATTATCGTTGCCCGTGTGGGTCAATTCGTTGGCCAAGGATATTGCACTGCCAGCAGTAATGTTTGTCATTATGCTGGCTGCGCACACCCCGACATCAATTTTGAACATGTCTTTGATGGCGATTAGTATCCCGACTGCGGCCATTGCCACTATTTTTGCCAGCCAATATCACTTGGCCGAGCAGGAAATGGCCTCAACTTTGTTCCTGAGTACCATTCTTTCAGTAGTGACAATGGGGGTTATCATCGTCGTTCGCAGCATCTGATAGTGTAGTGGAGGTTTTATTATGGAAACAGCAAAACAAATTGTCAAAGTTCTTGAGAACCGAAACGTTAAATACGTCTTCGGGATTCCGGGCGAAGAAAACATCCATTTGGTGGATGCAATCAATCAATCGGATAAGATTCAGTTCATTCTGGTTCGTCATGAACAGGGAGCATCCTTTATGGCCGAAGTATACGGCCGCTTGACCGGACAACCAGGGGTGGCGACCGCGACTTTAGGACCAGGAGCTATCAATCTTCTGTTAGGTGTTGCGGATGCGCAAACGAATTCTACCCCGTTGATTGCGATCACAGCCCAGGGTGGTTTGAATCGAATTTATAAAGAGTCTCATCAGGTCATTGATCTGCGGGCTATGTTCCAGCCAATCACCAAGTGGTCCACGAATATTTATACCGCACGGTCTACTTCTGAGGTAATTACGAAAGCATATGACAAAGCCGTTAATGGTCGCCCAGGCCCT
Source organism: Schleiferilactobacillus harbinensis (assembly GCF_008694105.1). Lineage (NCBI taxonomy): Bacteria > Bacillati > Bacillota > Bacilli > Lactobacillales > Lactobacillaceae > Schleiferilactobacillus > Schleiferilactobacillus harbinensis. Next base: position 2,368,283 of record NZ_CP041364.1, on the reverse strand, counting down.
GTTTATGTTGGTATTCCCCAAGATGTTGAGGAACAGGATACTGGTACCCAATTAATTGCCAGTCCTATGCCAGCTGAGACAAATGCACCTCGGCCAGAAGAAATTCAAGCGGCTGCTACGGCGATTCGCCAGGCTAAGCATCCGGTTGTTCTGGCAGGAAATGGAATCATTCGCGGGCATGCCTGCGAGGCAATGACGCAACTGATGAATGCAACGCACTTACCAGTAGCAACAACTTTTATGGGTAAGGGTGTGGTTGACGATCGTTCTCCGTATTCTCTCGGTGTAGTTGGGTTCATGGCCCACGATTATGAGAATTTTGCCTTTGATCAAGCCGATTTGATTGTCTCGATTGGATATGGTCTATCCGAATTTAATCCGGTAAAAATCAATCCTGAGGGTAAAACACCGATTATTCACTTAAATACTTTCACGGAAGATACTGATGAACATTATCCCGTTAAGATCAATATTGTCGCTACACTCCAAGAGAGTATCCCCGCCTTGACCAAGGCTTTGGCTGGCTACCAGGCGCCTGCCTTCACTCCGGCGATTAAGCAGGCCGTGGCAGATGAATTAGCTCAAGGCACAGCTGATAGTGCCGTTCCGTTAACGCCGCAACAAATCGTAAGTGCCACCCGTGAGGCAGTTGACGATCAAGGGGTTGTTCTTGTCGATACAGGGGCATTGAAGATGTGGATGGCAAGATTGTATCCAACATATGCGCCAAACACATGCTTGATCGACAATGGGTTGTCCACCATGTCCTGGACGCTGCCAGGAGCAATTGGCGCAAAGTTGGCCAAGCCAGACAAGCATATCCTGTCTGTCATGGGTGACGGCAGCTTTATGATGAATTCCCAAGAACTGGAGACAGCCGTTCGGTATCATGTACCGATGACAGTGCTGCTCTGGGTCGACAAGGCCTACGGGTTGATTAAGTGGAAGATGGACATGGAGATGGGTCACCACTCCGAAGTTGATTTTGACAATCCCGACTTTATCCAATACGTCAATTCATTTGGTGCCAACGCACATAAAGTGACGAGTCGTAGTGATCTGGTTTCATCCCTGCAACAGAGTCTGGCAAAGGACAATGGTGTCAATGTGATTATCGCACCAGTTGACTATCGCGAGAACATGAAACTGATCAATAAACTGGGAAAGGTAACCATTTCTCTGTAAGAGCATCATATGTAATTTATCTTGAAAAAGAAAGCAGGGTCAGCAGACCTTGCTTTCTTTTTCTTGTAAATATTCAAAAATATATAAACGTAATTAATGGATTATTCAGGAGTGTTGGTGAATGTATCCGCATTGATCGTCAATCCGCTTTCAACCAATAGGGTAGCGAATTCGTCATTTTGAATAACGCGAATATTCTGCGGAGCAACATCTTCTATCCACTCACTATCAACCTTGGCCGTTGTGACCAGCCACTTGACGGGTATAAGCGAATCGTACTCCTGAATCCCAGTGTACCTGCTTGCCGCCAGTTGAGCTATTGCATGGGTGAAACCGGCATGGCTTTCAGCCCCCTTGTGATGCTTGACCTGAACATAAACAGCAATACCTAAATTGTTGAATTGACCCATGACGTCAATGTCGGCAACGGGATCGTTATCATTGCGTTGGCCGTTTTTTGATGGTATATATGTCTTGTCGGCACCGAGATTTTCCAAATAGTTTTTGACTAGCAGCTCCAACTAATCTGGGGTTAGCTTATCGATTATATATTTTTGCACCTGTTCAACAACGGCATCTTTTGTTGCGGAGAAGTCGGTGATGGTGGTCTTTGTATTGAGGGTCTCGATTAATCTATCGACTTCGGCCGTTGAGAGAACCAGATTGGTCCCTCGGTATTTGAGCTTTGAAGTGAGTGCCGATCCAAGGTAGTTATTACGGGGTAAATGCTCTGCAATCGGTTTAACAGTGACCGCGAAACCTAAATCGGCGTTATTGACATCATCTTGAGTGAGAGCTTCGGGCACACCAGTCACTTCAAATATACTAAATTGCCCTGGAGACGGCACCAAAATCCGGTCACCAACGGTTAACCGCAAAAAGTTATAGAGAAAGTAGCTGCGCATGGGTGTCATCCAGTCAAAGCCATCCTTTTCTCCCAACTCAACGAAGAATCTGGCAAAGTTTCGCTTATCTGATTTATCTGCTTCTGCCATGATTTCTTCCGCTTGATTTTTTTTGACAAAAGCGGCGTAGCCAATTGGCAATTTGTTTTGGGATGCCAGTAACTTCTTTGTTTGATCATTCTCGTGTGTGATACGATGCATTAAGTCCATAACAATCGCTCTCCTCATGAATTATTGAGTGCTTCGATCGGTGATCGTGCACTTTCTAACATGGATTGTAGCATACTGTTTCATCTGAAATTACAGCGCTTGCATTAACGAAAAATCCTTTGAAGGGACGAACGATTTATTAACCATGAAACAATTAGAAATTCGATAATTCAGGATGGCCAATTGATTTCCATCGTGTTAACTAGTCCGGTTACCCAGCGAAATTAGGAACTTTAGCGAGTTGCTTTTGGGTTGACCTGCCTACGGTTCACCAACACATAGGTCGGATGTTCCAACCCTGTTGGGGCATAGTATTCCGTGCCAATAAAGTGAAATCCCAGATTTCTTAAAATAATACCGGAAGCCAGATTAGCCGGGTGATGACCAGCGACCAATTGCGGGAGTTTGAGCTGATTGAAGGCGTAATGAATGACAGCGGCAGCCGCCTCGGCGGCATAACCCTGATGCCAAAACTCAGGGCGTAAATGGTACCCCAGCTCTGCCCCGTTTACTACTGGTTTCAGACCGCAGCAACCAATGAATTGACCAGTGGTCAGGTTGAAAATCGGCCAGTATTGCATTGCAGCAGTTTTCTCCTGATTGATTTCGGTTTGCAGCCGCGTGGCAATCTCTGCTGGATTGAATGCACCGTTCTGGTGGATATAGTGGGTCACTCGCGGATCACCCCACAGTTGTTCAGCGAGCGGCAGATCGGTTTTCTGCCAGACGGCAAAGCCGATTCGCTGAGTTTTTAGAAAATACGTTCTCGTCACCGTGACCATCCTCTCGTCATTCTTGGGGTTATTGTATACACAATGTGACGGGAGATAGAAGAGTGAATAGGAAAAATTGAACTTCTTGGAGGATGGCAATCATGAAAAAAACCGAACGCCTCGTTATTAGACCATTTCAAAATAGCCCAACTGATTTGGCGGCCTTGTACGCGATTTTGGCGGACAAGGATGTGAATCGTTTTTTACCGTGGTGGCCGATCCAATCATTGGCAGAAGCGCAGGATTTCTATCAAAAACGGATTGCACCAAATTCTGAGTCCCAGTGGTACGCCATCTGTTTGCGCGATGATGACACACCGATTGGTTACGTCACCATCGGAAAAGGACCAAGCCGCGATCTTGGCTACGGCCTGCGCAAAGCCTATTGGGGTCAGGGCATTACGACTGAGGCGGCCGGCGCTGTCGTCACGGAATTACGGGCGCAACAGCTGCCGTTCATCACTGCCACTCACGACGTTAACAACCCCGCCAGTGGCAAGGTGATGCAGCGGTTGGGCATGCAATACCAGTATTCCTACAAAGAGCAGTGGCAACCCAAAGACATCTTGGTTACTTTTCGGATGTATCAGCTCAATCTAGCGCAAACAGATGCACTGGTATATCGCGAATATTGGGACAAATATCCCAATCATTTTATCGAGCAATTTTAACCTTTGAAGATTTTTTGATTGTGATACGCCAGAAATTCCTCTTTGGGTTTATCGTGCACGGGATCATGCAGCTTTCTGCCCTTAAACGGCGCCAATTCGCGGTACAATTGATTATCCGCTTGCGCCTCCGCAGCCAGTCTAATGGTGCGATCGTTGGCGTCGAACGTGATCAGGCCCTGATCGAACGCTTTGTCCCATAATGGTGACAGGCAGATCACGTTGCTGGGGTCCAGCCGATCCTGGGGTGATACGGCCCAAGGGATGATGTGCGATGCAATCAGCAGTGGACGGGTATGGATACCGGTCACGGCGCATTGGTAGCTGTAGTTCAACCGGACCAGTTCGGCGAGCTGGCTCTGGCCGATGCGCTGTTTGTGCGGCCCAATTTTTTCCGTTACGCCGAATCGACCCTGGTGGATATCGCGGTAAACGGCCACGTCCTCTTTAACGATTGCGCGGGTGAGCGGCGGCAGTGATTGGCCGTTCATCTGGTCCAGAGCAATGGTTAGCAGACCGTGGTAGTCCGCCGGTCTGATTTCGGTCATGCCGTATTGATTAAAGAAATGCTGCCAATCCTGGCGTGTTCGTTGACGAAATGTCCAAGGAAAATCAGCCAGATCTTCCGGAGTCAAATAATAGGTGAACGCAATTGAATTGATGATCTGGGCATGCTGGTTGCCCTGGGTGTCGTGGGTGATCGGACCGATTTGGCCGGCGCCAAAGAAATACCAAAATTTGGCACTGCCTTGGGGCCGCCGATAGATAAACCAATCACCGGTGCGCATTTTATTGAATTGCCGAGCATTCCAGTGATACTGGAAGAAATCTTGGTCGGAATAGTTGTTGGCCGGGGTGGCGCCCTTTGTGTCAAGGATGAAGAACCGCGTATCTGGTGTGATAGATTGCTGCATTAGCGTGGCGAAATCTGAATTGTTGGCCGCGTCTACGTATTGGGTGGAGAAATCTTCCAGTGACGTATTGTAATACTGCAATAGCATGGAGAGCGTGTCCAGTTTAACAAGGGCCTGCCCGTTTTCAATACTGGCTAAGGCGTTGAGCGAGATATCATTGTGGTCGACAACTTCTTGACGGGAGCGGTGCTGGGCCTGACGCAGGCGCATTAAAGCAGCACCAAATTTAGCTTGGATAATTTGTTTGTCGTCTGCCACAGCACACACCTCCCCATCTCTTAGTCATCGTACCGAAGAAGTGTCTATAGTTTATACCAAGTGGACTTGGTAATTGTATTAAGCGGCCGGCAGTATTGACATCACTTACTGGCTATGGAACAATAAAGTCAAATAAATAGTCGTTCTGTATCAAGAGCGTCGGTAGTGGCTATGCACTGTGACCGGCCGGCAACGTACCTTTATGGCAACGTGCCCCACCATAGACGGATGCACCTAAAGTTTCTTTAGTCGTGCATACGTGTGCGACTTTTTGTTTGCAGAAAACTTTAGGAGGAATGGAAAATGACCAAAGTAGTGATGATTGATGATAAGTTGCATGTGGTTTCTGAAAACGAGGCAGAAGCTGCGACACTTTATATTTCACAGTTGCGCTCTGAAATGGAGGAAGACGCTAGTGACGGCCTCAGGGTTAATATTTTCGAACGCAGGGATTTACAGCTGGCTTGGAAAACATCAACGGCGGCCCAGAAGAAGGAATTAACCGAACTGGTAGTCCGCCACATTGATGATGTGTGGAATAACCATATCCGATTTTCAAAGCGTTCGGATAAGGCTAAGTGGAGCGATTCCTGGGGATATATTACGGTGCGTTGGGTTAAGAATATTTCGGAAAGCGGCATTCTTGGAGCAGAGATTGTTGCTGAAGCGCGCAAAGCATATGAATGGTACACACACAAGCAAGAATAAGTAAGGAGGCGCAGTCAATGTCCACAAAAGTCATACCACTTAAAGAGACGTACACCATTCGCGGTGAAGAAATAACGATAACGGCAAGCGCTCGAATTAATGTAGAAACTGGGAAACCGGTATTCGACCAGCAATTGGATGACGCTGCTATTGAGCAGGCGTTTGCCGTATACCGCGGGCGGCACGACTACTTTTCTTCCCAAGACATCGTCACCTTGCGCAAGCAGATTAACCTGACGCAAAGCGAGTTTGCCGACATGCTGGGGTGGAATCTGACCACGGTGGTCAGCTACGAAGCGGGTGCGCTGCCGTCTGAGGCAAATAACGCAGTTCTGCATGCGCTGCAGGACAAATTGTAACGAGCAAATATCGGTCTGCCCTTCAGTACGCGATGAAGGCAGGCCGATATTTTGGTTGTTCATGGGGATGTTGCCGGTAGATCAGTCATGCCGGTTTGGCCGCCGCAGCGGGTTCTTCCGCGTCAATTGCCGCCCGAATCTCCCGGGTATACGCTGCTAAGTACCGCGGTGCCGCCGTTCCATGCTGCCGGACCAAATCAACAATGGCACTGCCGATGATTGCGCCATCGGCCAGGTCGCTCATTTTTCTCGCCTGCGCCGGCGTGTCAACTACCCGCCACTAAAGTGACGGGCTTGTGACTCACGCTGCTCAACGGGCAGCAGTAGTGCAAACGCCTAACGGCTCCTACTTGGTGTGGTCACATCTCAGGTCGTGTCTCAACGGCCTCGGGGGCTGACGGCTCCCGCAGATGCAGTCTTTCTCTAGCCGGTTCGCTTGCGCGTGTATCGCGGTTTAGCAGTACCGGCCAGCCACTGGCTGCCCAGCTGCTGGATGTTCATGGCGGCCGACTGGTCATCATTGGCCTGGAAACCGCAGGCACACCGGTATTCATGGCGGTCGTGATTTCGTTGCTGTTTCTTGATCACGCCGCATTGCGGACAGCGCTGGCTGGTATAATCAGACGGCACTTTCAGCACATGGCTGCCCTGCGCGGCGGTTTTGTAAATCAGAAACTGTTCCAGCTGATAAAACGGCCAACTGACCTGTTCATAGCGGCGGTCTTTAGCGACCTGTTCAGTCGCAAAGCGAACATCGGTCAAGTCTTCCAGCACAAACAAGGTGTTTGGCCCGTAATAGTCAACGAGTGCCTTAGCCGCACGATGGTTTTCGTTCGACATCCAGCGGTTCTCTCGCTGACGGATCCGTTTCAAGACTCGTTTCGCTGATTTGGTCCCCTTGGCTTGCAATTTAGCCCGCAGGTGCTTGTACCGCCGCCGTTTGTTGAGCAAACGGGTCCCTGAACGGTAGATGGTCCGGCCGGTCTCGTCAAACGCAGTGGCTAGAAAGCGCAGCCCCCGGTCAACCCCCACGACGTGGACGGTCTGGTCCTGGGTATAATCCGGCACTTCTTTAGTCGCACTGATGTACAGATACCACTTTCCGCCGCTGGTCAGTACCTTGGTGGTACCGAGTTTCCAGGTGCCATCAAAATAGTCGCGCCAATGGTTCAGTACCGGCCAAACAGTGATGCGGCGGTCTAATGTGTTCAGGGAAAAAGAGCCGTCCTTGCGGATGGCCCAATCCCGCCGCCGGACCAGATCCAGCTGCGGCCGCCGGAAGCTGATCGGGTACCACAGCCAGGTCAGATCCTTAGCTTGTTTTTGCCATTTGCCGGCCGCGTCTTGATAGCGGTAAGGTTTCTGTTTCAGCTGGGTGCGCACCGCTTTATAGCGGGCGGTCACCGTCCGCAGGACTGACTGCGCCATTTGGGCTTTCAGACCAAATTTAGTCCGCAGGTCGCGATACAGGACGATTTGCAGTTTCGTGGTGTTGAGTACAAAGCCATGGTCGAACACATAGCGGCTGACGTCGTCACAGGCCAAACGATACTGTTCCATGGCCTGTCGCAACAAGCCGCCATCTGCTGCCGCAGCCAGCTTGATCTGTATTTTGACTGTCTTGGTCAGTTCCACATGAGCACCTCCTTAGCCACACACTTGTTCTTGTCAGCTAAGTAAATTATATCAAAGAAAGAAGGGTCGGGGCAATTCCTCCCATGATTGAAATCATGGGTTTCCTTGCCCCATTTATCATGAATCCCGAACCCAATCGCCGTTGGCACATCGGTGTACTGTCGAATCTGAGCCACCAGGTTGGTCAAATTATGCGCGAACTCATCCCACTGGCCGGTAATCCCCAGAGCGGAAACGACGTAGATGAAGCCAGTGGCGGCTTCGGCAATTTTCTGCACGCGGTGGGCGGAGGTGGGGGTGACGCTGGCGGCGAAGGCCCGCAGGTCGGCATCTTGGATCACCGGACCATCGGCGGAGGGATCAGAAAAGGGAATGCCCAGCTCGACGATGTCGGCACCGCCATCCGCCAGGGCCAGCACGTTGGCGACCGTGGTGGCAAAGTTCGGGTCGTCGGCAACGATAAAGGGAATGAACGCTTTGTGGTCAGTGAAGATTTCTCGTAACTTACTCATTAATGTCCACCCCCTTATATTTCGCGATACTGGCAACATCTTTGTCACCACGGCCGGACAGGGTACAAACAATGATCTGATCCTGACGCATGGTCGGGGCAATTTTTTGCACGTAAGCAATGGCATGGCAGCTTTCGATAGCGGCCACGATACCTTCCTCCCGAGCGATGTATTCAAAGGCGGCGACGGCTTCATCATCGGTAATGCCCACGTATTGGGCCCGACCGGCGGTAGCCAGCGCAGCGTGTTCCGGCCCGACGCCCGGATAGTCCAGGCCAGCGGAAATGGAGTAGACCTTGTCAATTTGGCCGTTGGTATCTTGGAGAAAGAGGGACTTCATCCCGTGGAAAATGCCGACGGAGCCGCGCTCGATCGTGGCAGCGGTGCGGTCGGTATCAACACCTTCACCGGCCGCTTCTACGCCGACCAGTTGGCGTGAAGCAATTATCAATGCGGTTGTCCATCGTGATTATTTGCTTCATTCCAATGTGAAGGTCGAAGTGTTTGGCGATCGCATGGAGATTATCTCTCCGGGCGGTATCCCAGATGGATTGACGTTAGCCGAGATCAAGGACGGTTTGACAGCTGCACGGAATCCGCGGCTCATCCACATTCTTGATAAAATGAAGTACATTGAAAATTATGGTACCGGGATTCAACGGATATACCGAGCCTACGAAAGCTTTCATAAAGACCCACAGTTTATCGTTCGAGAGAATTCGTTTAAAGTTGTATTGCCAAACCAGAATTACGTACGGATAACTGAACAAGAGTCTATCATGAGGGGCGAACAGAACAACCGTATAACAGAGCTCAACAAGTCAAAAGTGTTAGAGGTACTTAAATTAAGCGATAGACCATTGAAGCGGTTAGAAATACAGGCCAAGACTGGATTAACGCGTGATCAGGTGGTTGCTGCTTTGAAATCTCTTCGTCGTGAAGGGAGCATTTCTGTCCTTGGCGCATCAGTAAATACTAGATATTTAGCAGAGTAGAGGATACGTCCCAGCAAGTCTCGCTTGAATACGACGATTACAATTCTAAAAAAGGTATGGCCAGGAATTATTAGTGTAGGAGCGATTGGCGTAGGAGCGTAGGAAAAAGCGTGGGAAAAAGCGCGGGATTTTGAACCGATGGTGTCTCGAAACATTGGTACGTAGCTGTTTGTGGGAGCACAAGCGTAGGAAAAAGCGTAGGACCTAAACCGATGATCGTCGCTTGTATTATACGGGTCTTGATCGTAGTATTTTCTGGTGCAATAGAGGAGGAAACGCTTTATGTCCAATGCCACTGACATCTTTACTGCTATTCAAAACGATCCACAGAATCGTGAGTTTACGAACCAAGGCATCCAACCTCTGTACCACATTGAACCCCAAGCCACGATCCTATTGGTCAGCCAAGCCCCCAGCCGCAAAGCACAACAGGAAATGACTTACTGGGACGACGCCAGCGGTAGGCGGCTGCGGGAGTGGATGGGCGTGACAGACGAAGAATTCTACCACTCGGGGGCAATTGCTGTGCTGCCGCTGGACTTTTATTATCCTGGCAAGGGCAAGCAGGGCGACTTGCCGCCGCGCAAGGGTTTTGCTGAAAAATGGCACCCGCCGTTGCTGGAATTGATGCCGCATATTCAGTTGACCTTACTGATTGGACAATATGCGCAACGGTATTATCTGGGCCGGCGGCGGAAAAAGACATTAACGGACACGGTGGCACATTATGCGGAGTATCTGCCAGATTATTTTCCATTAGTACACCCATCACCGCTCAATTATGGTTGGATGAACCATCATCCATGGTTTGCGGAACAAGTTGTCCCCGCGCTGCAAACTCAAGTCCGCCGACTAATCTAAGCCGAGCAATCTTAGACCACTTTGAAGTACCGGTGCAGCCAACAAGGCATGCTGCGTGGTACAATCGGTATCTTCCCGGAGCTTCGCAGCCAGAGGAAGATGCCGATTTTTCGTTTCGAAAGGAGCACGCGATGCTGAATCCAGCACAGTTTCCGGCCATGTCAATCACCACTGGCGGGCACACCAAAGATAACCTGCGCCAAGCCCTCGATCAAGCAGGTATTCAGTGCAGCGCCCATGCCGAGGCGCTGTTCGATGACCCACGCTTTACGATTTCCCCAGAGCCGCACGCGGCGACCGTACTGTTTATCACCGTTGCCGAGCTGGGGTTGCCTAAAGGCGCCAACTTGCCGGTTATCTTCGCCCAAGCAGAGAACAGCGGCTTGACTTTATGTCCCCTGGAACTGGCCGTTGATCTGCGGCTCCAATGGCGTGACCAAGGTCAGAGCACCAATCACGACCTGCACCGGCACGAGGCACCCCAGGGGGCCGTGACGGTGGCTTCCCCGGTGGCCGATCCGGATCCCGGGCGGCCTAAGGGCTACTACCTGCGCAACGTTGCCGGCCAGCTTTGGCTGCGGGGGTATATTTGTGATGATGAGTATATTTGGCAGCCAGCGGATCAGTTTGCTTTTCTTTCTAGAAAATAATAATAGCAACATCGAGCCTGCTCACACGCCATAATGACGTGCGGGCAGGCTTTTCTGATACCTTGAAGAAGCGTTGAAACGGTATACTGAATAAAGAAATGGAGTGAGTTCAATGCCCGCATTACGTGTCGCCACCTACAACATTGCCGCCGGCCAAAACCCTGACCCGCAAGCCATCAATCGCCTACTCACGGAAGAAACCCTCGACCTGATCGGCGTCCAAGAAGTCGACCGCCATACCCGCCGCAATCCCTATGATATGCCAGCGGCCATCGCTGGTACCCGCTACCACGCTGCCTTTGCCCCCGCCATCCCAGTCATGGGCGGGGATTACGGGATTGCCCTTTTCTCCCGTGAACCACTGCTGAATGTTACCAATCATCACTACACTCATTTTGGCGAGGAGAAACGAGTGTACCAGCATGGCGTTTATGAAATTGCTGGGACCCCGCTGTCCGTCTACAATACCCACCTGTCGTTTGAAACACCGGCCCTGCGGCAACTACAGGTAGCGGAATTGACCGCGGCGATGCATGCGGATCCGATTCCCCGGCAAGTCCTGTTTGGCGATTTTAATATGGATCAAAGCCGCCAAGAGTGGGATTATTTTGATTCCGCCTTGCGCCGGGCCAATGGCGGGGCCGGCGGCTGGTTTGATACTTTCAACGGCCGAGACGCGGGGATGCAGTCGTTTGCCATTGATAATATTTTGGTGACCCCAAATATTCAGCTTAGCCAAGTTCGCGTCCCCTCGCGTATTTTGTCCGATCATCAGCTGCTGGCGGCAACGTTAATCTTTTGAACTCCGGCAGTCAGCGCTCAAAAGCGAGACAACAGGGACCTTTTTTTCAGTCTGTACGATTCCGGATTCCCTTACAATGAAGGCAGTTCAAGTCACGTTGTGAGTAAGGGGGTAAAGGAGCATGTCTGTAAAACTGGAAGAAGAGGAATTACAGCAGCTATACCAGGATGCCCATCAATCTCAAGGCCGGCTATTGAGAGGGGGGACAGAGCAATGCATTTACGAGCGATGCAATATGCCATTGCCCAATGCGTGACCGCCCCGGGCACCTTAACCTGGGCAGAATTGGGCTATTGGGCTGATCACTACAACGACGGCAACCCAACGCTAATGCGGTCAGAGCAAGAAGGGGTGGCAGTCCATGACCTACATCCATAAATTGGTCGATGTACCGGTTCTTGGCAATTTACCGGTGCAGTACATTATTTCCGAGGGCAAGAAAGATGTTGAACCGGTCCCGAAACACTGGCATGCGGCATTAGAAGTCAATTGTGTGCTGCGTGGACAGGCTAGTGTTTACATGGCTGGGCAAACCTATTTGATGCGAGCTGGTGACGCGTTGGCGATTAATTCTTTTGCAGTACACGCCGGTCAAATTCTCTGCCATGCAGAAGCTGATTACCGAATTATCACCTTTCTATACCCGATTGAGCGGCTCTATGCTTTGATTCCCAATTACAACGCGCTGGTGGTATCGCTGGCTCCAAGTGATGAAAGGACCCCGGCACAGCAGAGTGCATACCATCAGTTGTATCAGGCATTCGACTTGTTTTATCAATTGGAGCAGGGCGAGCCCCCATTTTTTCGCATTGATCAGCAGGCGCTCTGCTATCAGATCCTATACCTATTGTTCAAGAATTTCTCCGCGCGGCGGCCACCAGACACCCAATATATTCCGAATCGGTGCAGCCACCCGCAATTATACGAAGTAGTGGACTACATCTTGAAGCACTACATGGAGCCGCTGCATCGCGATCAGATTGCTAAAGCCTGCGGCTACTCCACCCGGCACCTGGCGAATCGGTTCAAGGCCACGTACCAATTGAGCTTGATGCAGTACGTCACCCGTATCCGGGCACTCAAGGCCATGCAGCTGCTGCAAACCACGGAACAGCCGCTCAGTTGGATCGCGGCTAAAGTTGGTTTTTCTTATCCCTATGCCTTAACCAAAGCCTTCAAGCACGCCTTTGGGCTGACTCCGACTGAATATCGCAGACTGAAGCTGCGGCGTAATTAGCTGATTTACTGTCTGAATTTGAGTGAGATACCATTCCATCCATGAAATTAATATAAACGACCTAATCTCAAGCGAAGATAGGTCGTTTTTTATGTCTATTGGCAGCAAAAGATGAATACAATAGATACACGTTAAGAGAGATGGAGATGATGCATAGCTTATCATTTTTACAGAAGTGGATAACGTGTGTTGTTGTATCGCTATACTGAGCCAGCGAAACCGCTGGACCGGTACATAAGCAACTAGGAGAAGGGGACGAATCAGTATTATGAAAAAACATTTCTATCATCGCTTGGCCATTAGCGGGGCACTGGCCATTACCTTGGCCGCACCAGCAGCGTTGACGCTCGTTGCCGCTGGACCGGTCGTCCACTTGGTGGATGCGGATCAGATTTCGAACAATCCCATTCCGGATAAAACGACTGATCGACAGTTGACGATCCATAAATACCAATTGCCTAAGGACTTTGATACCAGCAAGCTGATGCCGGGCAATGGGAGCATCGACGACGCGAAGAACTTGCCCGCACAGGCCAAACCACTGGCGGGAGCGAAATTTACGGTTCAAAAGATAGAGCCTGTATCTGGACAGAAACTGGATCCCAACAATTCCGGATCCTACACCGTGGATAGCACGTTTGCCGTACAGACGATGACGACCGGCGCGGACGGCACGGCATCGCTCAATTTTGGCCCGGCCGATGGGACGTATCTCGTGACTGAGCAGGAAACGGACGCGACCAAGGGATTGAAGATGGCGGCGCCATTCTTTATTGCGGTGCCGTTAACGGTCCATCACGTGGATAAAGATGGCGAGACTGATCAGGGCACGCAACTGAACTATGACGTGCACGTTTACCCGAAGAACTATATCGATAAAGGGATTCCCATCGATAAAACGGTCAACTCCGGCCACCATGAAGACGGTAAGGATGGTGATGACACTGAAAAGGTCACCACGGCCACGGTTGGCCATGACGTGACGTGGAACCTGGAAAATGGTATTGCCCAGAATATTGCCAAGGCCAAAGATTTCGTCATTACGGATCAATTAGACCCGCGCTTGGATTTCTCGGGGATCAAGGGGTTCCGTTTGGGCTATTACGATCCGGCGGATAAAGTGGCGACCTTGCATGATGCGGCCAAGCTGGACCTGACGGCGGGGACAGATTACACCGTGACCCCGGCACCGGGCCAAAGCGGCACGGTAACGATCACCTTCACCCCGGCGGGGCGCCAGAAGTTGGCGGACAGCGTCACCTTCAGTACGACTAAATTCGATGAAGGCGGTAATGCGCTCGCTTACGCCAAGGCGGATACCAAGCAGGAACACCCAGTGGTGCTGGTCACGGACTTAGGGACCAAGGTGAACAAGCATGTGCTGGATAAAGGAAAATACGGCCCAATCGACAACAAATTCACGGTCACCACTGACGGCAAGACCACGCCGCCGTCGGACAATCCCCATGTGCCGCCGATTCCGGACAAACCGACCCCGCCGGACACGCCGGTGATTCCTAAAGTGCCGAAGGTCTACTTCGTTAATGTCGGCGCAACGAAAGTCAGTCAAGAAGATGCCAAGGCGTTGGCCGGAGCGACATTTGCCATCGCCGATACGGCAGAAAATGCCCGCGCTGGCCGCTATATTCAAGTGGCACCGGACGGGACGTATGTGTATCCTGGTGACGACCATTATGACGATCAAGACAACCGACCGCTGACCCAGGAATCGAATGCTGACGGGCTAGTTACTTTCCAGGGTTTGAAGGCCAAGGATGCCCAACAGGCAGATGATAAACAAGACGTCAAAGCAGACTTCAGCCGCCCGTATTATCTGGTTGAAACCAAAGCACCCGCGGGTTACGGCTTGATTAAAAAGCCGATTGAAGTGACTGGGGACCCGGTCGCAGCGGCTGATCCAGCAGCCGTGAAAATTGAGGATCCGCGGCACACGCCGGTTACACCGGATTTCCCCCTTACTGGGAGTCAAGGACTGCTGATTGTCGGCGTGATTATCGTGACTGCCGGCGGATTAGCCTTTGTCGCTAAGCGCAAGAGTGACGCAGCACGATAATCATGGCAATTCTGGGGTGGTATGCGGCCACGATCGCGCATGGACCATAAGAAGGGGGGCACACTGCGATGAGAAGACCACGCCGCCGCTCCCTAAAGCAGCGCGTCTATCGCTGGCTTTACCGGGGGCTGCTCAGCTTGGCCGTCGGCGCGGCCCTCTATGTGGTCATTGCGGACCAATTAACAGCTGCGCAATGGGGGCAGGCCACGGTGCGTTACAGCCGCGCAACGGCCCAGATGAGTGCTGCGGCGATCAGCCGTCAGTGGCAGATGGCGATCAGTTATAACGCCATGGTGCGCCGGCGCCAGCAAGGCGATGAGACCGCCCGCTCAGCTTACCGGTATCGGCAGATTCTTTGGCTGGATGCCCAAGGGACCATGGCCACGCTGACGATCCCGGCGATTCACTTGAAAATGCCGATTCGTCATGGCACTGATGCCCACACTCTTGAACAGGGTATCGGCCATTGGCCGCGGTCGTCACTGCCCATTGGCGGTATGAGCAATCGGCCGATCATTACCGGCCACAGCGGCATCGCCGGGCAGATATTGTTTACCAATATTGAAAAACTGCGGCGCACCGATACGTTTTACATTCAAGTCTTGAACCGGACTTTGAAGTACCAAATTACCAAGATCAGCCGGGCCCGGCCGCAGCAAATCACTCAGGGCAATATTGTGGTCGGGCAAGACGAAGCGACCCTGCTCACGTGCTGGCCGATTGGTATCAATACGTATCGCTTGCTGGTCACTGGCCGCCGGGTGCCCTATCATCCTCGGGATGAGCACCAGCCTGTCGCTGTTCGGGACTGGTGGACCATTGATCACCTGCTGCTGTTGGGGTTAGTCCTTCTGGCCGGGGTGGGCAGTTTACGTTATGTGCACAAGAAATTGAGGGGGCAAAAGAAATGAAGACCATTTGGCGCTGGCTGATTATGCTGGGCGCGCTCTGGACCCTGCTCGGGCCATTACCGGTCGCCGTCGCTGGAACATCTGCGCCGCAACCGCCAGCACCGACTTATCATGTGCAGCTCACCGCGCGCACGATTGATCAGCAGGCTGCGCCGGGCGTGCCATTCTCGCTGGTGCCGATTCACGCGGCGGGCACTCAGGCCGTGGCGGCTGCCGACGCGCGCACCTACACTGTAGTGGGCCCAGCCCAACGTCAAGTTGCAGACGCGGCTGGTCTGGTGCAGTGGCAATTGCCAGCGGGGGATTATGTCGTCACGCAGGAACAATCGCCGCAGTATCAAGCAACGCTGAAGCCGTTTTTGATCAGCTTGCCCGCCATGGCCCAGGGCAGCCAATTGACCATCACCGCAAAACCAATCCGTACTGTGTCGGCAGAGCCAACCACCCCGCCGGTGTCCCCCAGCCCCGCCGCTCCGGCTATCTCGGGCAGTACCGGCGCCGGGCAGCCGCCCGTTAGCCCGGCAGTGGGGACCAAACCCATCCTGCAAACGGCGGCCAGCGTCACGCCGCCTTGGCCGCTGGTGATCATCGGCGGTTTGCTGCTGGCCGGGCTCATTGGCCGCGGGTTCGTGCTGCATGATATACGAAGGAGGCGCTCAGTTGACCAAAATTAGACGCTTATATCTTATCCTTTGGGGAGTATTGCTCAGCCTGGTTGGCGCCGCCTTAATCGCTCAGCCAGTTGTTCAAGCAGCGGTCGCCGATTGGCCCAGCTACTGGCAAGCCGGAGATTATCCCACGGCAAATACGCCGCTGAAAGACGATCACCATCCGCAGACCATTGTCGTCCCAGACGCTGAAAAGGCCGAAGCAATCAAAGGGGATTACAGCTTTATCCCGAATTTCACTTCCCAAACCCAAGTCTACCTGGTGCAAAATGGCCGCGCTCAGCGGCAATCGACCTGGCGTACACACCAAGTATTTAATCAAGCCGAAATTGATGCCAGCCATCCCTACTTGTATTACACAAACGTCGGGTTCTATACCCCCGCGGGATCGAATACACCAGTGGCCATCGACATTAAAGAGACTTTTGAACACGTGAATTCTCAACCTAGCGGGATTTGGCCCCTGCAAACGCTGGGAAAAACCTGGTTTGGCCAAAATTCGGTAATCACCGACGATCCGGCGGGCGGCGAGTTGAACTTTGACCGCAGCATCGGTTCGAATCTGCTGTCTGTGGCCCATACTTACGACGGCACCACGACATCACTGGCGTTACCACAGTCTTACGGATATCGGCCGGCCACTATCCGCATTGAGTTCTATAGTCATCCAGTCTTCAATAACGATTATGCTGGTCAGGGCACCCCGCTGAAGGATGGTCAAGTGAATCCGGCGGTGGTACAGCCGGCCCAAGTGGCGGGAATGCTGACATACGGGGATATCGACAACGATGAATCGGTGGACGTCAAATCCGATGCCAAACTGAATAATGTGTATGTAACCAACTATTCACCGGGCTTTCTTCCCTTTATATCCGATCATTCAGACCCCGTTGCCGGGCGGGTGGTCAACGATCATGAACTATTCTTCGGGTCCACCTGGCACGGCGGTTTGCTGGGCCGACCGGATGCGGCCGCGACGGATCAGAATCATTGGGTCACCTTCACTTATCAGCCGACTCATGATTTGTATTTATCGATCAATGCGTCCCACTCCAAGGTCCCTTACTTTCCGCGCAGCTTAGTCCCAGTGGAATTTCCGCCGCCAGTCAAATTTGGCTTGATTCTGCCTGAACGCAAACCGGCGGTGACTGATCAAGGGGTATTGTCCCCAGAGAAGCTGGTGAACCGGCAGATTGAGTGGCGGGCCGTATATACCGTACCCGTGCGGGTCTATAAGAATGCCGAACGCAAGGTGCAATTTATCGACGACTTGCCCCGGCCAATGACGACTGCTGTCCAGTTGCATAGTACCTGGTGGGGCCAGCAGCCAGGGGCTAATATTCGGGTTATTCAGGAAGACACCCAGAAAGATGTGCCGGATTTAAAATTGAAGTGCAACACCGATTGAGTTAGACCAATCGACCGGGTTGATTTAACAAAATAGGCCATGAAGACCTATCCTTGAAGCGACTAAACTACCAAGAAAGGTGACCTTCATGACCCACAATCAGTCTAACAGTCTCGGCTCGTACACTCAACTCACAGAGGGCGAGCGCGGAATAATTGATGCGCTTTGGCACTCCCATGAATATTCCATTCGCGATATTGCACACATCATCCATCATTCCCCTAGTACGGTAAGCCGTGAGCTTAAGCGCGGCCGAGTCCAGCAACGGGATTCGAATTATCATTACTACAAGGATTACTTCTTTGATGCTGCCCAACGACAACACGAAGAACGACAGACCCATTCCCACGCCAAGAGCATGTTGGAGAAGTGTACCTACTTCTTTAACTGGCTGACCGCTCAGATCAAGAAGCATGCGTATCGTGAACAAAGTATTGATGGGTACGTGCATCAGTTCCAGCAACTCTGGCCTAATCGTTCGTGCCCCTCAACGCCGACCGTGTATCGCTACATTGATGCCGGACTGTTGTCAGTGACCAACATGGATCTGCCTGAGAAGTTGCGGCGTCGCGAGAAAAGGCCAGGCCGTAGTCATGCGCGTAAGAATAAACGCATCGCTGGAACGTCCATCGACAAGCGGCCCAAACAAATCAATAACCGCTGGTTTGTTGGTGACTGGGAAGGCGACCTGGTGAAGGGGAAGCGTTCTGCCGACCAACCAGCATTACTCACCCTGACAGAACGTGTCACACGTTATGAGCTGATCTACAAGATCCCAAACTATCACGCCCGGACTTGCTTAGAGGCCATGCAATACGTTCTGAACACACATGATCCTTATCTATTCCACTCCATCACCTTCGACAACGGTTCTGAGTTCGCCCTCTTGGACCAACTCAGAGGAACAAAGATCTACTACTGCCATCCCTATACACCCAGTGAACGTGGCAGTAACGAGAATGCCAACGGCTTGATTCGAGAATTCATTCCAAAGGGTCAATCACTATGGGAAGTCTCTAAGGAGAAGATTCGTAAGATCCAAGATGTCTTAAACCACCGGTTAAGGAAGTGCCTTGGATACCGCAGCGCAATCGCGGCGCTCCAGGCCTCCCCCCTGGGCCTGGAGGAATCCCTGCCCACTACCTAAACCAATTCACATGGATGAGTCTTCACTGTTGCACTTAATTTGACAATTCGGGCCCAGAAAGATGTGACGGATTGGTTCGACTTTCAAGGCACCCAGCTGGGTAGTGATGGCCAGCCGCACATTATCGCGTCGGCGCTGTCTTCCACGCTGAATAACCACAATGACGACTTTACCAAGAGCTTCTATGGGCACAACTATTCTTTGGTCATCACGGCCACGATTACCGATAAAAACCAGTCGGTGGCAGACATTGCCAGTCACTACAATGCCCAGACCGGCGAGTACACCTTCGCTAATCAGGCGTGGCTCGTGGCGACCAAGCGGATTCAAGAAGGACCGGATACCTTCACGTTTGTGGATGACAAAAAGCCGTCGAACGTGGCCCATGTCAAATTCAGTGGGGTGCGGCCGGTCCACGTCCTGTATGCTGAGGCCGACCAAGCGGGCAATTTGGCCTTAGATGACCAGGGCCGCCCCAAGCTGCAGTTTCGGGCGGATAAAGATTGGCAATATCCAGAAGGGGCCAGCCTGGACAAAATCAAACTGGCCGAACCGTTCAACGTGGCGGGCAAAACAGCAGCTGGGGAAGATTGGGTACCGCGGCAATTTACGGATCACCAGCAAGTCTATACATTTGTCAAAATCGACAGCGCAGCCGATGCCCGCCGCCTGGCACCATATCAAACTGCCGATTGGCTGAATCACCGGACTGACGGTCGGTACAAGCACCATGACCAATATATTCTGGCCCTCTACCGGCGCAAGCCGACCAGATTGCCGCTGGATAAAACGGTGAACACGGGCCATCACGCCGATGGCCAGACTGGCGATGATACTGAAAAGGTCACCACCGCCACCGTCGGCCATGACGTGACATGGAATCTGGAAACGGGAATTGCTCAAAACATCGCCGCAGCTAAAGACTTCATCATGACGGATCAATTAGACCCGCGCCTGGATTTCTCGGGAATCAAAGGATTCCGTTTAGGGTATTACGATTCTGCAGATAAAGTCGCGACCTTGCATGACGCGGCCAAGCTGGACCTGGCGGCGGGGACGGATTATACCGTGACCCCGGCACCGGGCCAGGGCGGTACAGTGACGATCACCTTCACCCCGGCTGGGCGCCAGAAGTTGGCGGCCAGCGTGACTTTCAGTCCGACGAAGTTCGATGCCGGCGGTAATGCACTCGCTTATGCCAAAGCCGACACTCAGCAAGCGCACCCGGTGGTGCTGGTCACGGATTTAGGGACCAAAGTGAATAAGCATGTGCTGGATAAGGGGAACTATGGGCCAATTGACAATAAATTTACCGTAACGATCAATGGCCAAACCACACCGCCATCTGATGATCCCCAGGTACCGCCGATTCCAGATAAACCCATCCCGCCGAATACACCGGTGACGCCTAAGGTGCCAAAAGTCTACTTCGTCAACGTCGGCGCGACTAAAGTCAGTCAGGAAGATAACCAGGCAACGTTGGCTGGGGCGACATTTGCCATCGCCGATACAGCAGAAAATGCCCGGACGGGGCATTATATCCAGGTGACACCGGAAGGGCGTTATGTCTATCCCGGCGACGACCATTATGGCGACCCGGCCAACCAGCCGCTGACCCAGGAAACGAATCAGGCCGGATTGGTCACCTTCCAAGGATTGAAAGCCAAAGATGCCCAGCAGGCGGACGATCAGCAGGACGTGCAAAAAGACTTCAGCCGGGCGTATTACCTGGTCGAAACCAAGGCGCCAGCAGGTTACGGCTTAATTAAAAAGCCGATTAAAGTGATTGGGGCGGTAATTAAAGCAGCCGATCCGGCGGTCGTGAAAATTGAAGACCCCCGGCATACGCCCGTGACCCCAAGCTTCCCAGCCGCTGGTGCTGCCAGCCTGTTACTGTTGGGCAGCATCATTATGACGGCCGGCAGTCTGGCCGTGATCGTCAAGAAGAAAGCCGGCGCGTAACGTGCGGTGGATCAAATGGCTGAGCCGCATCCTAATCGGCGGTGTCTGTGTTTGGGCCGGCCTCGTACTGTATGGTTATCACTTGACCCAGCAGCGCTCAATACCGCCTGTGGCGATAGTCGGTCGAAACCAAAGGGCGGTGACCGCCCGCCGGCACCGGCTGATTACGCAGGCAGCCTATCCCCACACCCTCGCCCGGGGGCATAATCCAGCTTACGCCCAAGCCCTGATCCAAGCCGATCAGTATACCGCCCAGCAAGCGATTGGGCTGGTCTGCATCCCGGCGGCCAAAATCATTCTGCCAATTTTCCCTGGCACCAGCGACTTCGCCCTATTGAACGGGGTGGGGACATATTGGCGCAATCAGCGGCTGGGTCAAGGCAATTACGTGGTTGCCGCCCACAATTTAAGCGGGCAGAAAGCGTTGCTGAATCCGATGACAGCGGTCAAGCCGGGCCAGCACATCTATCTTACTGATTTTGTTCATCTCGCGACCTATACGGCGGTGAGCAATCGGGTGGTGACGGACCGGCACAGTGAGTTGTTGGCCGTACCGGGTCCGCATCAACCCGCTGAGGTCACCCTGTTCCGCTGCGTTGGCGGCATCGGTACCCCCTGGCGTGAAGTACTGCAGGGACGGCTAACCAGTGAGCAATGGCTGAATCAGGCAGCGCCAGCCTTGCTGCGGCAGATGCGGCTCACAGTTAACAGAACAGTCACTGCCTATCAGGTGAGCCGCAGCCGATCTGCCACGCCGCTGGCGCGCTGGGGCTTAACAAATTATCAAAACATCACGCACCAGTGGGGCTGGGCAGTGGGTGTACTCATCGCGGCTTGGCTTATCGATGTGTTTGGCACACTGCGGCAGCGTCGTGCACCAGTGTCCCATTAACCGGGGCACTATTTCCTCAGAATTGACGAATATGACGAGTATTGCGCCGCTCTGCTATACTTAAGTAAGCACCTGACGCAGTAACGCACGCAGTAAAAGGAGGACTCTCTGAATGGTTCAATACGATTACGATGTGTTATATCTCGGCAGCGGTCACGGCGCTTTTGACGGCGCTGGCCCGCTGGCCGCAACAGGGAAGCGAGTGGGGGTCATCGAAAGCGACATGATCGGCGGCACTTGCCCAAACTACGGCTGCAACGCCAAGATCACGCTGGACGCGCCGGTGGTTTTGCAACGGACCGCCGAACGGATGCAAGGCATCGTGGATGGCGCAGTGACCATTAATTGGGGCAATTTGGTCGCCCACAAGCAAGATGTGATCAAACCGTTGCCCGACGCCATTGGTCATGCACTGACCGGTGCCGGCGTGACCATGATCAACGGCCGCGGCCGGTTGACGGACGCCCATACGATTGAGGTGGCCGGCCAGACCTACACGGCGGATAAAATCGTCATTGCCACTGGCCAGCGGCCGCATCGCTTGGCAATTCCGGGGGATGAACTGGCCCATGACAGTCGGGCGTTCATGGACCTGGCCACGCTGCCCAAGCGTATTGGCATTCTCGGCTCTGGCTACATCAGCATGGAATTTGCCACTATTGCGAACGCGGCGGGGGCTGAGGTTACCGTGTTCATGCGCGGTGACCAAGCTTTGCGGGAATTTCACCAACCCTTTGTTGACCAGGTGATGGCCGATATGCGTCAGCGCGGTATTACTTTTATCCCCCAGGCCAACGTGCACGCACTGATCCAAGAATCCGGTGGCATCGTCGTCCAATATGGTCAAGATCAACAACAGGTCGTTGATTGGGTACTGGACGCCACCGGCCGTATCCCGAATGTTGAAACGATCGGTTTAGATGCTGCAGGGGTGGCATACAGCGCCACTGGCATTCAGGTCAATGATCATCTGCAGACGAATGTGCCGAATATTTATGCATCCGGCGATGTTCTAGACAAAGTGCAGCCTAAACTGACCCCGACCGCTACTTTTGAATCATACTACCTCTATCAACTGCTCAGCGGCCAAACTACCGCACCCATCGACTATCCGGCTATTCCGTCGACGGTGTACACCTCGCCCCGAATTGCTAAAGTCGGTGTGACTCCAGAACAAGCCGCCAAAGGCGATTATCAAGTGGTCCGCAACCATATCCCGGATGATTGGTATCGCCAGATTGACCAGGAAACACTGGGCGATAACGTGCTGATCTACGACGCGGACCAGCATCTCGTGGGCGCTACAGAATTCAGTGCCCAGGCGGAGGACGCCATTAATACCCTGCTGCCGGCGGTGGTGTTCCAGTATACGCCGGAACAGATGTGGCGGCTGGCCCATATTTTCCCGTCGATTAGTGCATCGGCGTGGCATAAGGCGCGGTGAAGCCAGCTATGTACTGATTTAGTATTATTAAAGCAGCAGCCATTATTTGGCTGCTGCTTTTCTTATTGCTAAGAAATATTTCAAAGGAAACGCTTGCATTATATTTTGGCACATGCTATTCTACGATATGGAAAACGTTTTTCTTAGTGAAAGGAGAGGAAGGAGAGTGAAGCCAACCACCATCCGTGATGTGGCCAAATTAGCTGGCGTATCAATTTCAACAGTTTCTAAAGCCTTGAACCAAAGCTCAGCAGTGACCGAAAAAACTCGGCAAAAAATCTTGGCAGCGGCTAAACAGTTGAACTACGTACCCAATAGTATGGGCAAGCAGTTGAAGAGCGGCCGGACAAAAACCATCGGCTATCTAACGAATAGTGTATCTGGCCCATATTTTTATGCGCTAGTAGATGGTATTGCTAAAACGGCTGACAAGTATGGTTACAGCTTGAATATTGTTCTTGCCCGAGGTCCAGAAATGGTGGCACATAATTTATTTGGTACGATGTTTGACGGCTTGATTGTTTTTGCCGAAACAGTCACGAGAGCAGATATCCAGCAATTGGTACGTCGACATATTCCGGCGATTTTCCTGGATCGACAGATTGCTACCGGCTCGGTCGGCAGTATCACGTTTGACTCCTATCAGGCAGGTTATGCAGTCGCCCAATATTTAATCAGTTTAGGAAACAAGAACATTGGTTATATTGCAGGGGTGATTGATAACTACGATAGTGATGAGCGGCAGCGGGGATATATAGCAGCATTGCAGGAACACCACTTACCAGTGACGCCCGCATTTATCCTTCGTGCAAATTACGATGAAACAATGGCCTATAATGCGGTGCGTAAACTAATGGCGGGTACAGCGAAAACAAAGCCGACGGCCTTTATTGCCGCCAATGACGTGATGGCAGTGGGTACAATTCGAGCTATTCAAGACTTGGGCCAGCGCGTCCCGGCCGACATTAGTGTGACAGGGTTTGATGATGCCGAAATGGTTCGTTTCTTCCGTCCAACTTTGACGACAGTCCATAACCCCATTGAGCAGCAAGGAGTTATGGCAGTTGAACAGTTGATTCAAATTATTTCGCAAAAAAAGACGGGCAGTTCAGAGACATTAAATGGTGAGTTGTTGATTCGCGAATCAACAAATAATTCGTGGGCTAACAAAGATAAATGATGACAAGTGTGCTACGAGGAGGAAAAGGATGTGAAGAAATTTTTTGCGTTTGACATTGGCGGTACGTCAATCAAATGGGGCATCGTGACGCAGCAAGGGAGAATATTAAGTAAAGGTGCTTTTAAAACGGCTAAAAAGCGTGAAGAAATCTTAGGGGATATGGCCACCGTGGTAATTGAGGCTCAACAAACCTATACGCTCTCAGGCGTTGGTATTTCTGCGCCAGGGATCGTACGCCAGGACGGTTATATGATTACTGGCGGGGCAATTGATGAGTTTTTCGAATTTGCTCTGGCGAGTTCATTTCAGAAAGTAGTTCACCTACCCGTGCGGGTCGAAAACGACGCTAATGCAGCTGCTTTAGCAGAACATTGGTTAGGCAATGCCCAAGGAATCAGCAATTATATCTGTGTGGTGTTGGGTACCGGTGTTGGTGGAGGTATTGTCTGCAACGGCGATATCTATCGCGGTGCACATGGCATGGCCGGGGAATTTGGCTGGAACATTACTCGAGATTACGATCGAGCCAACAAATTGGAAGATTATTCCTTGAATTGGAGTGCGTCGGTCGTTAATGGATTAGTTAAACGGTACAACGATTCAATGCAACAAATTGATCCAGACTGGTCAGATGAAGAAGATGCCCGGGTAGTTTTGACCAGAGGTTTTGCAAATGATCCGATCGCAGCCCCAGTAGTCAATGAATTCCTAGAAAGTATTGCCATTATGCTCTTGAATCTATTTGCACAATTTGACCCAACCGTAATTCTCATTGGCGGCGGCATTAGTGCAAATCACGAATTCATGGCGCACCTACAGGCCAAAGTGACAGAATTTATCAGTCGGCACCATAGTCTGAATGGAATTCGTGATATTGCATTAGGCTATGTTGCTCCGACCAAGTTGCGGAACGATTCGGGGCTGATTGGTGCAGTTTATCCACTTGTTCGGTCCGTTCTTGTTACTGAAAAATAAAAACGTTTTGATTGGAGGGAGTGCTTTTGGAAAAAGCAGCAGGCGCGCCGAATAGGCCGCAAAATCGGCCGCAGCCGAGTGCCTTTCGCCGGTTTATTCAGCAGTGGCGCTTTCAGGCAATGATTTGGCCGGGAGTTATCCTAATGATCCTGTTCAATTTTGTACCGATGTATGGACTAATTATTGCCTTTAAAGACTACTCAGTACTCGATACGATTGCGAATGCCCAATGGGTTGGCTTTAAGTACTTTCAGGATTTCTTCAGCGATAAAATGTTCTGGCTGGTAATGAAAAATACGTTGGGTATCAGCCTATGGAAGCTAGTCGTTGGCTTCCAAGGGGCCATCATGTTGGCAGTCCTAATCAATGAATTAATCCATTCACACTTCAAACGATTTGTTCAAACAATTTCGTATCTGCCCCACTTCCTGTCTTGGGTTATCCTGGGCGGAATGGTTATCCTTTGGTTGTCTGACACGGGCATGGTCAACAGCACGTTGATCTCACTGCATCTCATTGATAAGCCCATTCAGTTTATGTCGAATGCCAACAGCTATTGGGCAATTGCCGTGCTGTCAGATGTTTGGAAGGAAATTGGCTGGAACACAATCTTATACTTAGCCGCTATGACGGCCATTGATCCATCACTGTATGAAGCTGCCAAGATTGATGGGGCATCTAAATGGCAGCAAATCACCCATATTACGATTCCCGGTATCCGGACTATGATTGCCCTGACGCTGATTTTGTCAATTGGGGGACTGATCGGGTCCAACCTGGACCAGACGTTGGTATTACAGAACTCGCTCAACTATAACGCCAGTGAAGTGCTGAATTCCTACGTTTACCGGATGGGTATCAAGCAAGGGAACTTCTCCTATGCGACGGCAGTTGGTATTTTCCAATCAGTTGTGTCATTGATCCTGGTTGTCCTGAGTCGTTGGGGCACCCGCAAGATCTCTGATGAAAAAGTATTCTAAGGGGGCGGGCAGATGCGTTTATCAAAAAGCGAAAAAGCGTTCAACATTCTCAATTTGATTTTTATGATCTTCTTCGTGGCAATTATTGCCCTGCCACTGCTAAATATTTTGGCTTTATCTTTCAACGATGCCAATGATTCATTGCGCGGCGGCATCTACTTTTGGCCACGCCAGTTTTCCGTAGAAAGTTACAAAACGGTGTTTGAAAACCAGGCGATTTACTTGGCTTTCGGAGTATCGGTGTTAAAGACGGTGGTCGGTGTTGTGCTTCATACATTTGTAATCGCTATCTCTGCCTATGCGTTGACCCGAGAAGATCTGGTGGGGAGAAAGTTTTATACCACCTTGGGTATTTTGGCCATGTTTGTCTCTGGTGGATTGATCCCGACTTTTCTGGTATTCAAAGCCTATGGCCTGCTCAACAATTTCTGGGTATACATTCTGCCGGTCCTGTTTTCTTTCTACGATGTCATTATCATGATGAACTTCTTCAAGGGGATTCCCCGGTCATTGGAAGAGTCAGCCATGATTGATGGCGCGAAGCCATTCACAATTTTCTTCAAGATTATTATCCCGTTGTCAATGCCAGTCATTGCGACCATCGCTTTGTATCACGGTGTCTATCAGTGGAATGATTATATGACAGCAAACATTTTCGTGGATAACGAGAAACTCTTCCCGCTGCAACAGCTGTTGTATCGGGTCATCGCCCAGAACATTTCACCTGCAGCGCAAACTGGTGCAGCCGTTGCTCGCAAGACGACGTCGCAGTCGCTGCAACTGGCAACGATGGTCATTACTACAATTCCGGTGGTCATTGTCTATCCGTTCCTGCAGAAATACTTTGTCAACGGACTGACCCTTGGGGCAGTCAAAGAATAGTGGTACCAAAAATGAGGAGGAAACATCAATGAAGAAGAAATCATTATTGCTTGTTGTTGCAGCGGCCATCTTTTCCCTTGGCTTAGCAGCCTGCGGCGGCAGCGGCTCATCATCGTCCAATTCCGCGAGTTCGCTGCCGGCGGCCCGGTTTAAGCCATCGGCCAAGACACCGAGTTGGCAAAAGGATAAGAAACACTCCGTTACTTTGACCTGGTACGTGAACTACGACTGGTTCAAGCGGGCACCGTGGGGGAAGGATGCTGTTTCGGCCAAGATCAAGAAGGATATGAACGTTGATATCAAGTGGGTTATTGGCTCTGACGAAAAGCTGAACACGATGATGGCCTCAGGCAAACTGCCCGATATTATGACGTTTGACCGAACACTGGCGGTTGCTCAAGAGGCACAAAAGTTTGCTTTACCGTTGAATCAGTTATCGAAGAAGTATGACCCGTATTTCTTGGCTTCTGCAGCAAAACCGCAAACTGTCAAATGGTATACCAAGTCTGACGGCAATATCTATGGTTATCCGAGTTTCTCGTATACTAGTGATGACTATAAGGCCAAAGATGTCCAAGGTGACCAGACCTTCATTGTCCGGAAAGATATTTATGAAAAGATTGGCAAACCGGATATGAGTACGCCGCAAGGCTTCTTAGCGGCCTTGAAGAAAGCCAAAGAAGTACAACCCAAGACTGATAATGGCGCAGCACTGGTACCTTTCTCCGGAACCGCATTAGATATTCAAAACGGTGGTGACGGAGCCTTCGGCGGTACTCTGCAGGATTTCTTAGCAATTGCCGTGACCAAGAATAACAAGTGGTATGACCGGGATTCAGACCCTGAATATTGGACTTGGTTGAATACTTTCCGTGAGGCATATAACGACGGCTTAATCACGGATGGGCAGTTTGCCGATAACGATGTCAAGATGAAGGAAAAGCTGACCCAAGGCACTTACTTTGCTTATCTGCACAGTAATACTAAGGGCTTGAACGAATTTATGTCTGATAATAATCGACGGAATCCTAAGGAAGAATACATCGCAATTGATGGTCCAAAGAACTCTAAAGGGGACACTTCGACTTTCTCTGGTGGTTCGCTGAGTGGGTGGACAAATACGTTCATCACCAAGAAGACCACCGATCCGCAAAAGGCGATGGAACTGCTCACTTATCTGGCCTCCAAGGAGGGAACGATGGTTTCGACCTTTGGCGTTGAGGGCGAAAACTACGAAATGAAAGATGGCAAGGCTGTCTTCATGGACGAGACTGAGAAGTTGCGGAATACAGATATCGCCAAGTATGATCTGAAGATGGGCATGGGTAACTATTGGTTTGTATCAGACGATGCCTATGCAATTTCTAAAGGCGAGCAGCCAGCCACGTCCATTCGCCAGTTTGTTGCTTGGGCTAAAGACAAGACGCAACCGCGGTTCCAAGTGGAAGATATCGATCCAACCCCAGGTACTGATCTGGCCCGGTCGTTGACGCAAGTTAACACAACTCGCGTACAGACTTTGGTGAAGGTGATCAAGTCTGGTTCTGAGGCAGACGCCAAGAAGACCTGGAATGCGTTTTTAAAGGACCGCAAGAACAATAAATTTACCGACATCACCGCATATCGCAATAAACAAATTGCTTCTAACTTGAAGAAACTGAAGTAACAGGGTAAGGAGGAAATGCCATGACTTTGGAAAGTCGGTTCTATGCCATCACGGTCATCATTTATCGCGTGTTAGTGGCCAACCTCTTGTTTATCCTGGCGAGTTTACCATTGGTAACTGTTGGTGCATCACTGTCTGGGATGATTGCCGTGTTGCAGGATACGGAAGATCAGAAATATTGGTCAGTGTTCTGGCGGGCTTTCCGCATGAGTTTCTGGTATTCCCTGCCACCAGTATTTTTTAGTGTCATGTCTGCCTTGTTCACTCACCAGTTCCTCGGTAGTGTGGGCAAAGAGAGCTTGCTTATGTGGGGCGTCAGAATGTTATTTACCAGCTTTCTGATTTGCTACAATCTCAATCTCTATGTGTTGCAGGCTAAGCTGCATACGAAGCATTTCTACCAGTTGTTTCGGCTCAGCTTCGTGTTCACAGCAGTCACATTGATGAAGACGGTCCTGTTTCCGATTGGTGCCTTGCTGCTTCTTTACGTATCACTTCGGTTTCTTGGGGGCATCATCATCGTCTTCTTCTGCTCGACATTGATGATGATTTACCTAAAGTTGATTGATTCGTCAGTGAGCCGACTAATATAACCGATCTATTGCCAATCGCCGCCCAATCCTGATTGCTCAGGGTTGGGCGGCGATTTTTGGTGTCACTTGAGTTCTTGGTGCTCTTGACGGTATTGCATCGGCGGCATATTAGTCACTTTTTTAAACATTTTGGTGAAGTAAGAAAAATTAGTATACCCTACTGTTTCCGCAATTTTTTGAATGGTTAAATTGGTGTGAATCAGCAAGTGTTCTGCCTGTTGGACCCGTTGCTGGATAATATAGCTGGTGAGTGAAAGCCCATATTCCTCTTTGAATAGTCGACCAGTGTAATCAGGGTTTAAAAATACGAGATCAGCCAAAACTTCTCGAGAAAGATCGTCACCAAGGTGCTGATCAATGTAATTTTTGAGTTGTAATGCCACATTATCATGGCGATCAATGAACGTCATGTGAGTGACGGCCGTTTTGACTAGGTAAGCAATGAAATCCAGTAGTGACTCAATACTGTTGAGGGAGCGTTTCTGCAGTTGTGCAAAAGTGTCATTTTTAAAAAGTTCATGGGCAGAAATTTGCTGTGCCTGAAGAGCAACGTACATTAACTGGATAAAGTCTTCCCGCAACCGCGCCATATTATCGCGGGTCAATTGCCCGGCAGCATCAGTCCGGCGAAGATAATCCCGGAAGTAGGCAATCACCGCATCGGTGTTATGGGCTGTTAATAATGTTCGAATTTGGTTGTAGTCCGGAGCAACATAGGTGTCTGCTTGCGGCTGGTAATCAGCTAGAGACATCAATGTTCCCCGGTGAATCGCCCTTTTTTCAGCCATGTCGTGAATTTTTGAATAAGTTTGCGGTAGTTTCGTAAATGGTACCGGTGGGCTCGTCAATAGAGAAACTGAAATACCCAATTCCTTGAGTTTTTGTTGAAATTGTTGGGCCGCTTGCTGTGCACTGCCAGTATTCTCTGAACGACTAGGAGTGCTGAAAATCAGGCCATAGTTGCGGTCCTGGATATGAAAGAATGATACCAATTGAAACCCGGCGAAGGTGCGGTGGTTATGATACAGCCGCCAGATAACTTCCTGCACATGGGTCAAATCGGTAGCGTGATCGGCATGACACCACGAAACAATGTTCAAAGTGTGCTGCGGCAGCTTGGCTTGGTCAGCTGAGTCAATACAGCCTGTTACATACTGCCGCCAAATGGTACTGGGCTGAGTACTGCCGGCGGTTCTGCGGGCAGCATCTTCCTGAATTCTTTTCACAGCCTTTTTCACTGTTAACGTAAACTCATCGGGATCAACGGGCTTCAACACGTAATCAAAGCTCTGGTATTCCAGGGCTTTTTGCGCGTAGTTGAAGTCTGCATAGTTGGTTAAAAAGACGAAAAGCGGCTGATAGAACTTCTGCTTGCGCATCCAAGCCAGTAATTCGAGGCCGCTGCCCTGGGGCATTTCGATATCGGAGACCACCAAATCGATGGCCTCTTCAGCAAGAATCTTCTGTGATTGGACCATGTTATAAGCAGTCCAGACCTTTGTAAAGCCCAATGGCTGCCAGTCAATTTGTTGTTCCAAGGCCGAAACGATGTACCGGTCATCATCTACGAGCAGTACTTGCATCATGAGCCAACTCCTTTGGTGTTTTTCCGGTGTGGGCGGGTATTTCAATATCAATAGCGATCCCGCCAGTATCCAAGTTTGTAAAGTGCAGCGCGAAGTCAGTACCATACAACATCCGTAATCGGCTGAATACATTAGCGATGCCAATATGCTGGCCCTGAGAGGGTAATGGCGGATGGCCCTCGTTGAGCTGAGTTAGCAGCGTATCAGGGAACCATGGGCCAGTATTGCTGACCCGCAGATGCAGATAATTTTGTGCATGATGCGTGACGAGGTTGCCGGCCACACCAACTTGGGTTTGCTGGTCAAAAGTCACGCCATACTTAACAGCGTTCTCAACGAAGACCTGAACGATGAGTTGCGGTACGCAGTAAAGATGCAGTGTCGGCGGTACAGTCACAGAGAGGGCCAGTACGTCATGACCGTAACGAATTTGCTGGATTTGGACATATTCCGTCACTAATTGCAGTTCTTCCGCCAATGGAACTAAATCCGCATTAGTCCGCAGCAGGTAGCGCAGGTATTTGGTCGTGGCCATGATCAAGGCATGGGCGTTCTTGGTTTCACTGATTTGAATCATGCTGTCGATTGTCGAGAGAATATTGAGATAAAAATGCGGTCGTAACTGGATGCGCATCAATTGGATTTGCGACTGCTTTTGCGCAATTTCCTGTTCGTACAGTGACAACTTCAACTTCTTGGTTTGAGAAAGCAGCGACCGAATCTGTTCGTTAACCGCATCGATTTCACTGATCCGGTAGTTTTTGATTTTTTCGTCGGCATTGTCCTCTGTGATGACCGACAATGCTGAAGAAAACGAGCGTAACGGAATGGCAAAGTTGCGCCACAGATACACAACACCAACGAAGGCAAGAATGCCAATCACAGTAGACAGCAGAACGATGACGATTTGGATCACTGTCAATTGCTCTGGCAGATTGAATTGGCGAACTGTGATGTGGAGTGAAAATGGCAGGTTGTAATCCTCGCCGTTAAAGCTTAATTGGCGGGCGGTTGCGGCTTTGCGCGTGTTAGGGGATTTGGTTAACGGCAGTCCGTTCAGACTCAGGTAGGCACCATCGCCGGAACGTAATGTACTCTGGCGCAATGGTGCCGTGAGCGATTCTGGCGCGATT
The DNA here is from genome assembly GCF_008694105.1 of Schleiferilactobacillus harbinensis. NCBI lineage: Bacteria > Bacillati > Bacillota > Bacilli > Lactobacillales > Lactobacillaceae > Schleiferilactobacillus > Schleiferilactobacillus harbinensis. The sequence continues at coordinate 2,336,110 of NZ_CP041364.1, read as the reverse complement.
ACGCAATACAACACGGCCCCTTCGTAGGTTAAGCGATGCAGCAGGTAGATTTTTCCGAGTAACGTGACTTGCTGCCAAGAGGCATCAGACTTTTCTCGGCGGACGTGACTTTGCATGGCCAAGTATCGGTCATAGGACATCTCCAGTGGAGAAATGTTCGCGAAGAAATCGTTGCTGGGCGAGTAGATGAAAAATTGATAGGCGTTACCACTGGAATACTGGAAATCAAAGACCCGGGAACGGATATGTTCCAGCGGCTTAATGGCATCATAGGACTGCTCATTTTTTGGAATAGTCGTTAACAAGGTGAGGTCATCATCGTTGACGATGGTGTACGTCATAAAGTGATCAACAGCCCGGACCGTATGGCTGGTTTGCTGCATATACGCTGCCGTTGTCTGGCGCAACCGGGCAGTCTGTTCTGTCTGGGAAGCGGAGATGGTGAATAGAATTAAGCCGATGTTCAACATCCCCAACACCCCGAGAATGACCATAATGACGCGTACGTAACGAAATACCGAGTAGTCCCCATGCTTTTTCATGATGCTAAGCTCCCCCAATGACACAATTCAGATAATCGTTTGTCGTTTTACGACATTTATCTGAAAGCGAATACAAATCTTCATTCCTCAGAATAGGGTATATCACGGAAAAGGTCAAAAAAAATTTCGGGACTGTTATAGATTGACTGTAAGCGCTTCGACTACACTGTAAAAGGATCGAAGGGAGGTCAATTATGGCAATGCAGGCAGTTCAAAACGATGGGGCACTACGTAAAGCAATGAAAAAGAAGCATCGCAAGACGATGCTGCGCAAGAGTTTACCGCTTTACGTGCTGCTATTACCATCTGCCATTCTATTACTGGTGTTTGCCTATGTCCCCTTATATGGACTTGTGATGGCGTTTCAAAACTATTCACCAGCGTTAGGGGTCTTTCGCAGCCCATTTGTTGGTTTTCAGAACTTTATTCAGTATTTCAACTCGTACCAGTTCGGCATCACGCTGCGTAACACGCTGTACATCAGTGTGTACAGTCTGGTCGTGAATACGCCTTTACCGGTGGCCCTCGCCATTATGTGTAATCAAATGCGGCGGGAAGGCTTCAAGAAGACGTTTCAGGTGATTTCGTATTTACCTCACTTCATTTCGACGATGGTGATGTGCGGGATGGTTCTGATTTTCTTATCACCGCAGACGGGCTTAGTAGCTAACCTGTTCCACTTGTTTGGGGCTAAATTACCGGACCTGATGTCAGACAGTGGGGCCTTTGCCCATGTCTATGTATGGAGTGATGTGTGGCAGAACCTTGGCTGGAACAGCATCATTTATATCGCAGCGCTCTCAGGAATTGATCCGACTTACTACGAAGCAGCCACGATGGATGGGGCGACAACATGGGAAAAAATCCGTAACATTGATTTACCCATGCTCATGCCGACCATCATGATTCTGCTCATTATGAGTGTCGGTAATCTGCTCAATGTTGGCTTTGAAAAGGTGTTATTGCTGCAGAACCCTTTGAATTTAGCGGGGAGCGAGATCATATCCACTTACGTCTATAAGATTGGGTTGCAGAATTTCCAATACAGTTTATCGACTGCTATTGGATTGTTCAACACCGTGATCAATATCATCTTGCTGCTGGGTGTGAACTGGATTTCGAAGAAAACGACCGATACTGGGTTGTTCTAGAGAGAGGAGGAAGCAGAATTGGAGCTTACCAAGCAAAAGCCAAAGCGGCGCACGCAGCATGTGACGCACATTGCCCGATCAGGTAAAGACAGAGCCTTTGACATCGTCAATTACGGGTTTGCCATTCTCTTGATTTTAGCTATCATCTATCCGCTTTGGTTCATTATCATCGCTTCGTTCAGCAATCCTTCCGATGTGGCAACTGGTCAGGTGTGGTTCTGGCCTAAGCATTGGTCGTTGAAAGGGTACGAAGCGCTGTTCAACCAGCCGATCATTTGGCGCAGCTATCTCAATACCATTCTTTATACAGGAATTGGCACGCTGTTCGCTTTATTGGTTAATATTCCTGCGGGCTATGCACTGTCCCGAGATGATTTGCTGGGTCGGAAATGGATCAATCTGGCCTACGTGATTCCCATGTTTATCAGCGGCGGGCTGGTACCAGTTTATTTGACTGTTAAAGGGGTCGGGCTGCTCAACTCATTCTGGGTGATGATCATTCCCTTCGCGGTATCGCCATACAACATTATCGTTGCGCGGACGTTCTTCAAACAAACGATTCCGGCCAGTTTATGGGAAGCGGCTCAAGTTGACGGTTCGGGTACATTCCGATATTTCTTTCAGATAGTCATTCCGTTATCCAAAGCCGTACTGGCGGTGGTGGGGTTATGGACGGCCGTCGGTATCTGGAATCAATGGTTCAATGCGTTGATTTACTTGCAGGATCAGAACCTGCAACCATTGCAGTTGATTTTGCGCCGAATCTTGATTACTAATCAGCAATTGGCAGGGAACACGACAGGCCAATTGGCGGCGGAGCTGCAACAACTGGCCGATATGATGAAGTATGCATCAATCGTGATTTCGACCCTGCCGATTATGGCGTTGTATCCATTTTTACAGAAGTATTTCAACCAAGGTGTCATGCTTGGTTCAGTCAAAGGTTAACCAATTGAGGAGGAAAAACAATGTTTGGCAAGAAGAAAATGTTTCAGTTGGGGACAGTCATGCTGGCGTCTGCTGTGCTGCTGGCCGGTTGCGGCACCGGCAGCAGTTCGTCAAATGCCGATGACAGTAAGAACACGTCCTTCCGGATCGCAACGGTGCGCTGGTCGGATTGGGGCAAAGCGTTCTTGAAAGGGTTTGTCGCTAAGAGCGAAAAGCAAGCCGGAATCAAGGTCAAGTGGGATGTATACGTCAACTCAGATTGGGGAGACAAAAAGTCTGTTGTGATGTCCGGCGGCGATTTACCTGACGCATTCTGGGGATCAATTGCCTTATCGGATGCCGAAATTGCCAAGAACCAAGACAGTTTCATCCCTTTGGAAAAGTATATCAAGGACATGCCGAATTTACAGAAGGCCTTCAAGCAAGATCCTAAGTTGAAGGCGATGGTTACCTCCCCGGATGGGCATATTTACTCCTTACCCAAGAAAACACCGATGCGGCCGTTAATTGCCAACCAGCTGTTCATCAACAAGACTTGGTTGGACAAACTCGGCTTGAAGATGCCGGACACTTACGATGAATTCATCCAAGTTTTACAAGCTTTCAAAGATAAGGACCCCAATGGCAATGGTAAGAAGGATGAAATTCCTTATGGTGCTGGTAACGATGATTCCATTTTGAACTTCATTCAGCCCTTTGGTATTTTTTCGCCGAACGCGGCTGCTCAAAACATGGTGATGCAGGACGGCAAACCAGTCTTCCAGCCCACTTCACTACAATATAAAAAAGGATTGACCGCGATGGCCGATGCCTACAAGAAAGGGTTGATCGATCCGCAAATCTTCACGGAGGACACTTCCCAGGCACAGGCTAAAGTACAGGCCAAAACAGCGATTGTCGGGGTTGCCCCAGGTTGGACAGCGGATGCTGTATTTGGTGCCAATGCGGATCAATATGTTGCTTTGCCGCCATTGAGAGGACCGGATGGCAACCGATACATTAACTCTGATCCAGATCATCTGAACTACGCACGCAATGAGTTCTTGGTGACAAAGAATGCCAAGAACGTCAAGAAGCTGATGCAGTGGGTAGATAAGTTCTACACCGACGATGCCAGTATTCAGACGTATTACGGCTCATTCGGTATTGGGACAAAGAAACTGTCTGATGGCAAGATTCAAGTACTGACACCACCTAAGGGTCAATCCAGCGACATCTTCGCTTGGACGAATTCCTTCCGGGATTTTGGCCCGAAATACTCGCCGACCAGTTTCGACAAAGACGTGGTTCTGCCGAAGTCTAACGGCGACTACACCAAGTTAGCTTTGGACAAGGAATACCGGAAGTATGCCAAGCCGGCATTTCCGAACGTCACTTACACCCCGGAAGAGTTGCAGAAGATGTCTCAGCAATATACGGATATCAGCACTTATGTGACGCAACAATCCTCTAAGTGGGTCACTAAGGGCGGCGTTGATAGCTCTTGGGATGATTATGTAAGCAAGTTGAACCAAATGGGTCTGAAGGATTTCGTCAAGACTCAGGTGACTGCCTATAACCGTTACGAGAAACAGCTGAATAAATAGTCATTGTGCAAGACAGACGGGGAGCGGCAAGCAATGGCTGCTCCCTTTTGTTGATGAGGAGGAGAAACCCATGTCTGATCTGTTCAAGTATGGCAGTCCATTCATGCAGAAATTGGAACTGATCACCAATTATCTGCTGCTCAATTTGCTAATGCTGATCAGCGCGTTGCCCATCATCACTTTGGGAACAACATTGATCACCGGCGTGGAACTCAGCCGCAAGATGCTGGACAAGCAAGCGGTGAAAGTATGGCGAGATTACTGGACGCTATTCAAGACCAACAGTATAAGCGGCTTGTTCTTGGGCATCCAGATACTGGCGATTGGTGGATTGCTGGTAGTCGATTGGTTATTCGTTAATCGCCTGCCAATTGTTGTGCGGCTTCTTGTGGTTGTACTGCTGTTTATCCTCTCTGTTGGGGCAGTACTGCTTTGTACCACGGTAATTCCCTATGCGGCGCGATATAACGACTCGTTCCGGCATGTTTGGAAGAATGCTTTGCTGATCAGTATTCAAAAATTCCCGTGGGTTATATTGGCCAGCATTCTCTTGGCCTTACCTTTGATTTTCTTGATGGCGGGAGTTCCCGGTTTTGTCACGGCCATTTATTGGCTGACTTTCATTGGCTTTGGTGCTTATGCATTTGGCACAGCCTTGATCTTTCGACATGTGTTTAATCAACTAGAAACACGAACGGAGGTTCCACTATAATGACGTTCGATAACCTGACGGGACAATTATTTTGGCCAACGCCGCTAAAGGACTGGCGGATTGAAGAACATGGCTTTCAACCGGAGGCAGTAATCAAAAATGGCAATAAATTTCTAACAGCTAATGGCTATATGGGTTATCGCGGCACGTTGGAAGAAAATGGCGCAGTTGAGTTAGCGGCAGTTAACCTGAGCGGCGTTTACGATCAGCGCGGTACGGCTTGGCGTGAACCAGTGAATGCACCTAACCCATTTCATGTTGTTACTCGAGTCGCGCGGACAGGTGCTCGATCCATTACAGCATCCAATTAGTGACCATGAACAAGTTTTGGATATGGCGGCGGCGGTCCATCATCGGCGAACAACATTCTCGACTGGTAACACATTAGTGACCATCACGGCGAACCGTTTTTTGGATATGGCTCAGCCACAATTCATGTTTTTGGAGTATATCGTTCAAGTTAAACAGGCAACCGTGATTTCAGTTACTGCCGGAATTGACAAACAAATTTGGGATATCAATGGACCGCATCTAGTTGATTGCCAATCATGGCGAGAGGATTCCGTATTTGGTTACGGCGGCCAGACTGGAGAAAGTCAGCTGGCGGTGACTACGTTAAGCCGGATACTGGTCAACCAGGGAGAATGTAACGATATCGACAGGCCGGATCAAGTGGGCCAAACAATCGCCGTAACGGTAACCCCTGAACGACCGCTGTGCTTACTGATCGCGGCGGCCGTCACTACAGGACGAGAAACTGATGCCCCCATTGCGGCATTGGCAGACACGTTAGCCAGCTATACACCGGAGACAATTGGCCAAGAGTATACCCGTCATTGTCAAAAGCTGGCAGCATTGTGGCACACAAGCGACATTCAAATTGAAGGCCCCCAGCAGGACCAAGTGGCGCTGCGCTACAATATCCTGGCATTGATGATGATTGCCCCGTTGGCTGGCAGCCGGTTGTCCATTCCGGCACGCGGTTTATCCGGTCAAACGTATAAGGGCGCCGTGTTTTGGGATACCGAGTTGTTCATGACTCCGTTCTTCCTCGCCACCCAGCCGACGGTGGTCCATGATTTAGTGGCGTATCGGCTCAAGGGTTTGATTGGAGCGAAGAAAAAAGCGGTGGAATATGGCTATACCGGTGCATTTTATGCCTGGGAAAGCCAAGAAGATGGTTATGACGCCACTTCCGATTACAATGTCACCGATGTCTTTACCAATCGGCCAATGCGCACCTATTTCAAGGACAAGCAGATCCATATTTCGGGTGATGTGGCATTAGCAATTTGGCATGCCTTTCAGTGGCTGCAGGATCCAGCGATTCTGACCCAGGGCGGCGCAGAGGTCATTGTTGAATGTGCGCGCTTCTATGTATCCTATGCAACGGCGCGGTTGGACCGGCCTGAAGTTGCGTTCGCGGATGTCATTGGCCCCGATGAATATCACGAACGGGTAAACAACAATGCCTTCACTAATCGCGTGGCACTAGCAACGATTGAAGCGGCGTTGGCCGCCGTTGCGTATTTGCAAGAAAACAATGCAGAGTATTCGGCAAAGATAGCCCAACAGTGGCAGTTGACGGATTTGCTCCCGTTGTTTACAGAGACTGCAGCTCGGATTCGATTACAAACACCTAATGCAGCTGGTGTGATTTCGCAGTTTGATGGTTATTTAGCGTTAGCTGATGACTCGATTGATACGGTTCGAAGCAGATTGCTCAAGCCTAAGGAATATTGGGGTGGCGCTTACGGTGTGGCCAGTCAAACACAAGTCATTAAGCAAGCCGATGTCGTCATGATGCTGGCCGCTTTTCCAAATGATTTTTCGTCAGATATTGTGCGCGCTAATTGGCAGTATTATGAACCGCGGACGGAACATGGATCGTCATTGAGTTACAGCATGTATGGGCTGATTGCGGCGCAGTTGGGTATGACGGCGCCAGCATATGATTTCTTCCAGAAGACAGCAGCAATTGATCTCACTGGGGAAAGCAAGCAGTGGGCCGGTACGATTTATATCGGCGGCACTCATCCAGCAGCCAGTGGTGGTACGTGGCGTTTGGCGGTGGAAGGCTTTGCTGGTCTGCATGTTGAAAATGATCAGTTGGTTGCCACCCCGCACTTGCCCAGTCAGTGGCAGAAAATGGCCTTTCGAACGTACTACCAAGGTCACTGGTACCGAGTGAACGTCACTGCAGCCGGCGCGGTAGTGAGCATTGCAGATGATGAAAAGATAGGAGTGGACGACTAATGGCGAAAGTTGCCGATCAGTATTTTACAGTGGACCCCTGGCAGGTGCAGGAAGAAGGATTTGACCCGAACCATGCGCGCGTAGCGGAATCGATTTTTTCGATTGCCAATGAGTATTCTGGCGTCCGTGGTTATTTTGAGGAAGGATACAGCGGAGACCACTTGTTAGGCAGTTACTTCAACGGGGTTTACGAAAATAATCCGGAAGACCATTCCATTATTTATGCGGGCATCTCCCGCCAAGGCCATTTCATGGTGAACGCGACAGATTGGCTGTTTACCCGAATTAAGGTGGACGATGAACAACTGGATTTGGCTACCAGTGATGTGGATCGGTTCTCCCGGGTGCTTGATTTTCGCAACGGTGTATTAGAACGTCAATTTGTATGGCGCACCCGCACGGGTAAAGAACTGCAATGTACGTTTTCTCGCTTTGTGTCTATGACCGAAGCGGCGTCATGTTACCAGCGGATCACTTTAACCCCATTGAACTTTGCAGGTGAGATCAACATCACGAGCGGGCTGGATTTTGATACCCGGCACGGTAATTCAGAGAAGTCATTCTGGCGGATGACCAAGCAGGAAAACCAAGGCAACAGCTTTGCTGGATTGGGGCAAACGATTCACACGAATAAACGGATCTGTTCGCGCGCCACAATTCTTGGTTTGCCAGTCGAAGACGGCAAGCCAATCACTGACCGCAACCGGTTTGTTGGTACCCAATACAATGTCACCTGCGAAGCGGGCCAAACATTGGCGTTAACCAAGCTTGTAACCAACACGGTTGAGCGGGATCCAGCAGTCGCTGATGCCCAACTGTGGTCACAAAATGAAACGGCTCACGCTGCCCAGGTAGCGATGGGTTGGGATACGGCGTTAGCCAAACAAAAACAGTTTTGGCAAGCGTTTTGGGCTGCCCATGACATTGAGATTGACGGCGATCCCCAGAATCAACAAGGAATTCGCTACTGTATGTTTGAAATGGCCCAGACTTATCATGGTGAAGATCCGGCCAACAATATTGGGGCCAAGGGATTGACCGGTGAGGCATATGGCGGATTGGCGTTTTGGGATACAGAGACCATGTGTCTGCCTTTCTATCTGTTCAATGACATCCAAGCGGCTAAGAATCTATTGGAATTCCGTTACCGTACGCTGCCCCAGGCGAAGGAACGGGCTGAAATGGTGGATTGCCGCGGGGCCAGCTATCCAATTTCCACCATCAATGGTCATGAATCCACCGCCATGTGGCAGCATGCCAACACCCAGCTGCAACCCAGCACCGCCGTGGCTTATGCCATTTGGCATTATGGTCATCTGACGGAGGATCATGATTTCTTGTATACCCACGGCATCGAAATGCTGGTCGAAATTTCTCGCTTTCTTTATTCTCGCGGCGATTGGAGTCAAGTCACGCATCAATTCAGTTTCTATGGCGTGATGGGACCGGATGAGTTCCAGGTGATGGCAAATCATAACGCATATACCAATTATATGGCGCGTGAAACGTTCCGGTACACGATACAGTTATTGTCAGGAATGCGGGAGAATGTCCCTGCTTTAGCAGAACAGGTTGTCCAGAAGACAGGCGTGTCTGCGGACGAGTTGGCGGCATGGCAAAAAGCCAGCGACCATATGGTTTTCCTAGGCGATAACAACGGGATGATCGAACAACAGGCCGGTTTCTATGATTTACCCCATGTGGATATAGATCAGATCCCAGTAAGTGATTTTCCGTTGTACGATCACTGGTCTTATGACCGGCTGTTCCGCAATGACATGATCAAGCAGCCGGACGTTTTGATGTTACAGTTCCTATACAATCATCAATTTACCGAGCGGTCTAAGCGGCTTAATTATGAATATTACGAACCGCGCACGATTCATGAATCATCCCTGTCTCCATCGGTGCATTCTATTTTGGCTGAAGAGCTGCACAAATTTGACGATGCGTACAAGTTCTTCCAATTTGCGACGCGCATGGACTTGGACAACTACAATCGCAATACCCGGGATGGACTGCATACCACCTCCATTGCTGCTGCGTGGCTGAATATTGTTTATGGCTTTGGCGGTTTGCGCAGTGATGGGCCGACGTTGACTTTAGCACCAAGTATCCCGAAGCAATGGCACCAGTATTCTTTCAAAATCACTTATCGGCGAGCTAATATTACCGTACAAGTGTCGCCAGATAGCGTCTTGCTTTCCGCTAGTCAGGACATTGCGTTGCAGGTGTATCAGCAACCGATGGTGATCAATCAAACACCGCAACGAGTGGAAATTCCAAAGCAATGGCGGACACCCGCAACTGTGCCCGCCATGTAGCTCACTATTAGCTTTTTGCAGCCGTCATCAGGTTATCCTGGTGGCGGTTGTTGTGGTTTCTAGGGGCTGCTTCTTCGTGGCAGACTCCCCGAACTGCCCGATGCCACCCCGTCAACAAATTCTGGCGCTGATCATCATCAATGGCATTTTGGTAATGGTGATAGTTCAACACGGTATTCAGCTTCAGCTGACCATACACCGTCAAGGCCCGGCCGGCGCAGTAAGCCACGCCGAAAGCACTCAACTCTTCGATGTCCGGCACCGACACGGTGACATTGGCAATGTTGCTTAGAAATTGCATCAAATAGCTGTTCGCCGTGACCCCGCCGTCAACTTTGAGCGTTGTCGCCGGCTGCCCCGCCTTTTGGTCGATTGCCGCCAGGATATCACTAATTTGGTAAGCAATCGAATCCAGGGCGGCGCGGATAATTTCTGCCCGGCCGGTGGTACGGGTCATCCCCGTCAGTGTCGCCGTTGCCGTGGCATCCCAGTAGGGCGCGCCGAGACCGGAAAAGGCCGGGATGAGATAGGTCTGATCCGCCGCGACTGCTTGGCGGGCCAGCGGTTCAGCCTCGGCCGCCGACTGAATGAGCTGGACATCCTCGGTCAGCCATTTGATGACGGCCCCAGCATAGTTGATATTGCCCTCGGCGACGTAGGCGGTCCGCCCGTTGATGCGCCAACCGATCGAGGCCACGACATCAGCCGATTGGATGGGCTGGTCGCCGATGTTCATCATCACGGATGAACCCGTGCCGATTGTAGCCTTGACGTCGCCAGGCGCGGTGCAGCCGTGACCATACAAGGCTGCTTGCGAGTCGCCCAGCATACAGTGGATTGGGATGGGCTGGGGAAAAATCCCGTCGAAAGTGGTTTCGCCAAACAGGGCATTAGAAGAAACCACTGCCGCCAGCGCGTCCTGCGGGACACCGAAAAGCTGGCAGAGCTGCGCGTCCCAAGCCACCGTATGGATGTTGAGGAGTTGCGTGCGCGAGGCGTTGGAAGGCTCAGTCTTGAAAGCCTGGCCGCGGGTCAGGCGATACAGCAGCCAGGAATCCATGGTGCCCAGGCATAGGTTGCCGGTATCCGCTGCTTGTTTGACCGCTGGGACGTTTTGCAGCAGCCAGGCAAACTTAGCAGCGGTGAAATAGGGCGACAACGGCAGCCCGGTTTTGGCTTTGATCTTATCGGCGGCATCGGTTAGCTGGTCCGTGATCGCGGCCGCCCGGGCGTCCTGCCACACAATGGCATTGGCCAGGGAATTCCCGGTGTCCCGAGCCCAAGCCGCGGCGGTTTCCCGTTGCACAGAAATACCGACACCGGCAATATCCCGCACGGGGACGTGGCTGTGTTCGACCAGATCATTGATCAGCTGGATGACGTTGCCATAAATTTCATCCAAATCATGGCTGACCCAACCCTGGTCGTTGATCAGTTGGGTGTGGCTGCGCGCGTGTTTATAGACAATATTGCCAAGATCGTTGAACAGTATGGCTTTTGTCCCTTGGGTGCTCTGATCAAGCCCAATCATATAACTGACCATTATTGGTCACCTCATTCATTTTCTAAAAAACGGCCGCTGATTCCCAGCGACCGTCGCGTCCTGCTGATGTTAGTGAGTCAGCTGGCGGACAGTGCGGGCAGCAATATCGTCAGCATCGATCCCGTAGTAATTGAACACTTCGTCCTGGGTACCGGCAATGGCTGGCTCATCTGGGAAACCGATAATATCGACCTTGGTGTCGCCGCGCGGGGCCAGCGCCTCAGCCACAGCGGAACCCAAACCGCCATAAATCGAATGTTCTTCAATCGTCACGATCCGGTGAGTCTGGTCCGCTACCCGGTTGAGTAGGTCAGTGTCCAATGGCTTAATACTGACCAAGTCGATGACTTGGGCCCGAATTCCCTGTTGGGTGAGGATGGCCGCCGTATCCAGGGCAACTTGCACCGTCTCACCAGCCGCCACGAGGGCAATATCATTTCCGTGGTCAGCAATCACATTGCCCTGTCCAGGCCTTTGGAAGGCCGCGGCTTCACTGGTGTAAATATCCGCCAGTGCCCGCTTACCGATGCGCACGTAAGCCGGGTGCTCAGACTGCACCAGGTAGTGCATCAAGGCGCGGGCCTGGAACTGATCCGCCGGCATGTAGACCTCCAAATTCGGAATGGCCCGGGTGATCGCCAAGTCTTGCAGGGAATGGTGGGTATTACCTAAATAGCTATAGGAATTGCCCCCGGAGATGCCCATCAGTTTGACGTTCGTGTTGGAGTACGCCACGTCGTCCTTGACCTGTTCCACACTGCGCATGGTGAGGAAAGCAGCGGGGGAGAAGGCAAAGGGCCGCTTGCCGCTGTGGGCCAAACCGGCCGCAATGGTCACAGAGTTTTGTTCCGCAATGCCAATCTCAATCAGCTGGTCGGGCAAGGCTCGGGCAAAGGGATTGAGCGACGCTGACCCGCGGGAATCGGTGGTTAAGGCGAGAATGTTCCGATCTTTTTTGGCGGCGGCAATTAATTCAGTACAAATGATGTCGCCGACTTTCGCACTATTTGGCATGGACGAGCCCTCCAATCTGTTCATCTAATTCGGCTAAGCCTTGCTGATATTGTTCGGGAGTCGGAATTTTGTGGTGCCATTCCGGCCGATTTTCAGCAAAACTGATGCCCTTGCCCTTGATCGTATCGGCCAGGATCAGCTTGGGCCGCCCCGGGGTATTGCGGGTTTGCAGCGTATCCACGAGCTGACGCATGTCGTTGCCGTCGATTTCAACGACGTCGAAGCCAAAGGCGCGATATTTGTCGGCCAGCGGTTCGCTATTCATCACATTGACAGTCGGGCCGCTAATCTGCAGACGATTATGGTCGATGATGGCGGTGAGATTGTCCAGGTGGAAATTACCTGCCGCCATCGCCGCTTCCCAGACGGAGCCTTCCGCTTGTTCGCCGTCGCCCATCAGGGTATAGACGTGGTAATCTCTGCCGTCCAATTTACCGGCCTTGGCGATGCCAACACTCAGGGCCAAACCATGCCCCAGGGAGCCGGTATTCAACTCGATACCGTTGATATGATTCGTGGGATGACCGATATAGGGTGAATTAAATTGGGAATATGTCAATAAGTCTTCTTTTCCCGAATTGTCAAATTAAGTGCAACAGTGAAGACTCATCCATGTGAATTGGTTTAGGTAGTGGGCAGGGATTCCTCCAGGCCCAGGGGGGAGGCCTGGAGCGCCGCGATTGCGCTGCGGTATCCAAGGCACTTCCTTAACCGGTGGTTTAAGACATCTTGGCTCTTACGAATCTTCTCCTTAGAGACTTCCCATAGTGATTGACCCTTTGGAATGAATTCTCGAATCAAGCCGTTGGCATTCTCGTTACTGCCACGTTCACTGGGTGTATAGGGATGGCAGTAGTAGATCTTTGTTCCTCTGAGTTGGTCCAAGAGGGCGAACTCAGAACCGTTGTCGAAGGTGATGGAGTGGAATAGATAAGGATCATGTGTGTTCAGAACGTATTGCATGGCCTCTAAGCAAGTCCGGGCGTGATAGTTTGGGATCTTGTAGATCAGCTCATAACGTGTGACACGTTCTGTCAGGGTGAGTAATGCTGGTTGGTCGGCAGAACGCTTCCCCTTCACCAGGTCGCCTTCCCAGTCACCAACAAACCAGCGGTTATTGATTTGTTTGGGCCGCTTGTCGATGGACGTTCCAGCGATGCGTTTATTCTTACGCGCATGACTACGGCCTGGCCTTTTCTCGCGACGCCGCAACTTCTCAGGCAGATCCATGTTGGTCACTGACAACAGTCCGGCATCAATGTAGCGATACACGGTCGGCGTTGAGGGGCACGAACGATTAGGCCAGAGTTGCTGGAACTGATGCACGTACCCATCAATACTTTGTTCACGATACGCATGCTTCTTGATCTGAGCGGTCAGCCAGTTAAAGAAGTAGGTACACTTCTCCAACATGCTCTTGGCGTGGGAATGGGTCTGTCGTTCTTCGTGTTGTCGTTGGGCAGCATCAAAGAAGTAATCCTTGTAGTAATGATAATTCGAATCCCGTTGCTGGACTCGGCCGCGCTTAAGCTCACGGCTTACCGTACTAGGGGAATGATGGATGATGTGTGCAATATCGCGAATGGAATATTCATGGGAGTGCCAAAGCGCATCAATTATTCCGCGCTCGCCCTCTGTGAGTTGAGTGTACGAGCCGAGACTGTTAGACTGATTGTGGGTCATGAAGGTCACCTTTCTTGGTAGTTTAGTCGCTTCAAGGATAGGTCTTCATGGCCTATTTTGTTAAATCAACCCGGTCGATTGGTCTAACTCAATCGGTGTTGCACTTCAATTTTAAATCCGGCTAAGTCTTCTTTTGGAAAATACCCGCGATCGGCCAGCACGCTATACAGGATTTCAACGGCGTGCCCTTTCGATTGCACATAGCGGTCTCGGTCAGGATCCGTAAATGATTCAGCGGTCTGATGCAGTACCTGGTAATAGAGGGCTACGAGAATGTCGGCACAGGACAGATCCGAGCCCGTGTGCCCATTTTGCGCCCGATAAATCATTTCCCAGGTGTTTTTACGCATCTCGGCTGCTTTGCGTTCCAGCGCTTGAATGTCCAAAGTAATGCCTCCTATTTCTTAATGATCGAAGTAATATCGCCGCGCAGGTACGCCTGAACGTCTTCTTAAATGGGATCGTAGAAATCCGGCTTTACGTTCAAGTACTTGCAGGCTTCATACAGTACCGGCACAACATCGTCTCGAACGGCCGCGATATGGTGAATGTATGGGCCGTAGACCAGTTTGGTCTCAAACCGATTCAGGTTGGCGAATTGCAGCCAGACGTAAGTGCCCTGCTCATAGGGCCCAGGGGTGGTCTCCGCGTTGCCCAGGAGGAGTGAATACTCGCCGTGATCGCCGTCAAAGCGGCATAAGGTGTAGTGACCATCCTGGGCTTCGAAGCCGACCGAGCCGGGATAATCGAAGACAAAATGGGACTTGGGCAGAATCGGCTTGTTCTTGACAGTTGAAAAAGGAAAGACGCCTAAGTGCTGCAGCAACTCACCATTCGGATTTTCGGGGTGGCGGCAGTTCACATCAGCAAAGATGGCGCGGTGCTCGCCCATGGTGGCGGCTTCAACTAAGAGTTCAGAGATCACGCCGTGAATATCTGTTTCACAGGTAACCGGCATCCCTTCATCTTGCAGAAGCGATTCTGAAGCGTAGGGCAGAATGCCAATTTCATCCTGAAGGGCTGTCCAGCACTGGATTGCGCCGGCGTTGCAGCCGTATTGAACCATTTTGCGCTTCAAGGCGACTTTCAAGGCCGCTACCATATTCAGATCTTTATCGGCAATCTGCACGTCAGCGATCTCCCGTAGATACGCCACAGTCTTGGCAATCTCCGGATCTTTTTTGTCCTGCAAGTCATGAATCTCATCGACTAATTCCGGCAGTGGAATGGGGGAGAGAGAAATGTTGAACTTCTCTAGCAGTTCACCCTCGTTCACCATCGTGGACCAAAAATCGAACGGCCGCGGGCCGACTTGCAGGATGCGAGTCTCCTTGAAGGTCTTGACGATGTTGCAGACCTTGAGAAAATCTTCAACGCCGCGGGTGAATTCTGGATCGTCGATATCGACATTGACTAGGTAAGTAAAAGGTACGTTGAAACGCCGCAACACTTTACCAATGGCAAACAGGCCGCATTGAGTATCTCGCAATCGGGAACCGTCGGCGGCGGGTGCTTCATCTTTAGGCCCCCATAGCAGTACTGGCACATTAAACTGTTTGGCTAAACGGGCACACTCAAATTCAGTACCAAAGTTTTCGTTGGCCAGGAATAAGCCATCAATATGTGCGGCTTGGAATTTGGCCGCAATTTTATGCATGCCGTCATCATCGTACAGCAGGCCGTCTGCGTTCACGTCTTTGATGTCGACGTAGTTTACCTTCAGTTCATCGAGTTTGGCGCGGGTTTTATCAGCGTATTCAATGGCCGCATCGGCGGAGAAAATGTTCCGGCGCGTTGGTGCAAAGCCAATTTTAATTTGATCGGTCATAAAGTGGTGCCTCCTAAACTTGATTTCTAGTTTACAAAACTGATAGTATTTGTTTAGAAAAGTAAAGGCAACTGTTTTAGTAAGACCGAGTCTAGTTTAGGACTAATTCAGCACATGCCTGAATTTAGGAGATGGACGATCATGGCATTGAAGATGAGTGATATTGCGGAAATGGCCGGCGTGTCAAAGACGGCTGTTTCGTTGGCCTTAAACGGCCGGGATGGGATCAGTAAAGAAACTCGGGAGAAAATTATGGCGGTGGTGAAAGAAGCCGGCTATACCCGCCAACGGAAACGGCGGACGCCGTCGAAGCGACTACTGGGGGCGGTGACTTTTCTGGTGGTGACCACACCAGCAGTGGTTCGGGATAACTACCGAGCACTGCCGTTTTTCAGTAGCTTGATTTCGTCGTTATCGGCGAATGTCGCGGAGTTCGGCGGCACTTTAAATACAGTGACCATTGATGCCACACACTTGCGCGAAGGGCTGCAGCAGCTAGATAGTGAAGACCAACTAGGCGGAACCATGGTTCTGGCGACAGACTTGAAGGCGGACCAAGTGCAACTGATTCAGCAGCAGATGCGCCACGTCGTATTTTTGGATACCTACTATGAAGACATCACCGCGGACTTTGTCACCATGGATAACTATCAAGGCGGCGGGATCGCTGCGCAGCACATCTTGGATAAAGGTTATACAGACATCGGCTACTTTGCTTCTGACAAGATGATTTCTAACTTTTCCGGCCGCCGGCAAGGCTTCCGCAATACGCTGGCTAAACAAGGGCTGCGCGTGAGTAATGACCATTTTTATTTTATTTCCCCGACCGAGTCTGATCCCAAAGGATTGGATATGGAGAGGCTTGGCGAAAGTCTGCCGGAGGCTATTTTTTGCGAGGACGACTACATTGCCCTCCGCTTGTTAAAAGCCGCTCAGGCAGCGGGGATGCGGGTGCCGGAAGATTTGGCCATTATGGGGTTTGACGATATTTATGAAGATACTTTGGTAACGCCGGAATTGACGACAATTCATGTACCAGTGGAGCAGATGGCGAATCAAGCTACTTACCAATTACAGAAGCAGATTTCGGCAACCCAGTGGAATCCACAGAAGGTGCTGGTATCGACGCGACTGGTAAAACGGAATTCACTATAAATATTTCATCTAGTTTATGTTTAGTTCAGTGAATTAGTATTGACGAGTTCAGAAATCTCTTCTAACATTGAATTTGTTGAAAGCGGAAACACATAGTTAATCAATTGAGGAGGTTCCACAATGAGTGATTCAAAACCCGTCGTTAATAAAACGCTCTTGAAGGTTGGGATCCTGGCCACATCGCTGATGCTTCAGGCAGCGAGTGCAATTTCTGTCGCAGTGACCGGTATGACCAAAGCGTTTGATGGCCAAAGCACCACGTCAATTCAGGCGTTGGTGACGATTCCATCATTCTCCATTATGCTTTTTGTCCTGGCCAGTACTTGGATCGTTAAGCTGATTGGCAAGCGCAATACTGTCGTACTTGGTCTTGCCTTGGCCCTGATCGGTGGTGTTGGGCCGGCATTCGTCGATAACTTTACAGTAATTGAAGTGTTGCGGTTCCTGTTTGGTGCAGGTACCGGGATCTATACGTCGTTGGCCGTCAGCTTGATCGGTGATTTCTTCAGCGGTGATGAACAGCGCAATCTGCTGGGCTTGCAATCGGCTATTTCTTCCTTAGGTTCCAGTTTGTCGACTTTCGTCGCCGGCTTGCTAGTGGGTATTAGCTGGCAGAGCACGTACTTGGTTTATTTCGTTCTGTTACCCGTTATCATCATCTTCTTGATTGGTTACCCGCGTCAGCCGAAGACGTCCGCACCGCAAGCAACTGCTGAGACCAAGGGCGGTAAAACCGGCAGTAAGAAAATTTCAATCTATGTTTTGGCCGGCATGCTGATTCTGTTTGTTTATTTCAACGCCATGATGGCGCTGTATACCAACTCGGGGCTGGCTTTGCAAGAAATGCACATGGCCAACCAAAATATGCTAGGTACTTCGCTAGCAGTTGCCGGGATTATCGGCAGTCTGATTACGATGCTCTATGGCCCAATTTATCGAGTACTTAAGCACGTCACCCCCATCGTATTCTGCGGTATCGGTGTTGTTGGGTTCTTCTGGATGAGCCATGCGACCAGCATGCTGTTTTTCACCATTGCCGCAGTTATGGTATCATCCACGGCAATCTTGATTCCTTATGTTTACGGTACTGTGATGGATAGTGTGCCGGATTCTACTAAGAACTTCGCTATTTCGTTGGCTATGGTCTTGAATAACTTAGGCGCGTCGTTCTCGCCGTATACTCTGTCGTTCTTGGGTAAGACATTCCAGATGACCAGTTATTCCGACTCGTTTGTAATTTGTGCGGTCATCATGATTCTGTTAGCGGTGGCCTTTGGTGTTATGCTGCTGAGCCGTAATCGGGTGGCTGCGGCTTCTCAATCGAAAGCTTAAAAGGAGAAAATGAATATGAAAACTGTTGAACAATGGCGGCCGTACGAGTTGACCCTTACCGGGCCGACGGAGGGCAATCCATTTACTGATGTTGACTTGCAGGCTGAATTCAGTCACCAAGAGCGAACGATCACCGTTCATGGTTTCTACGACGGCAACGGGCAGTACAAGGTACGTTACATGCCGCAAATGGTAGGCACTTGGCAAGTTCGGACGATTGCCAATGTCGCTGAGTTGGATAATCAGACGGACACCTTTGAATGTGTCGCAGCCGCTGGCGACAACCACGGTCCGGTAGTGGTACAAGGAAAAACACATTTTGCCTATGCCGATGGCACGCCGTATATGCCATTTGGTACCACAGCCTATGCGTGGGCCTTCCAGAAAAAAGAATGGCAAGAGCAAACCATTCAAACGTTGAAGGAAAACAAGTTTAACAAGATTCGCATGACTGTCTTTCCCAAGTATTACAACTACAATACGACCCAACCGGCGCTCTACCCTTATGCCGGCCAGCCCAAGAAGGTTTCGGACACGTTCGATATTGATTCCTGGAACGTGAAGCCAGAAGATATTGGTTTTGACTTTTCCCGCTTCATTCCCGAGTATTTCCAAGCACTGGAGAAGCATCTTCAAGAATTAGATGATCTCGGCGTCCAAGCCGACTTGAGCCTCTTCCATCCCTATGACAGCTGGGGCTTTGCCCGCATGGGAGAGAAATTCAACAAACTCTATTTGCGCTATGTTATTGCCCGTTTTGCGAGTCTGAAGAATGTCTGGTGGTCACTTGCTAATGAATATGACCTCATGGCGCTGGTCGGTCAGATTCCATTGACTGCTTGGGATGGCATTGGTCAATTTGTCTATCAAGAGGATCCCAGTGCACATCTGCTGTCAATTCACAATTTTTACGATCCGCCGCAGCACAAGGGCACTCGGAACAATTGGTATGATTATTCTAAGCCTTGGATCACACATGTCAGTGTGCAAACGGACAATCTGTATTTTGTTCCCCAGTGGGCAGTGGATTACCAGAAACCTATCGTGATTGACGAATGCCGCTACGAAGGCAATATTGAGTTCGGCTGGGGTGATAATTCAGCGGAGGGTATGATGGATAGTTTCTACCGTGTCGTCCTGCGCGGCGGGTATGCCACCCATGGTGAAACTTATATTGATCGGCCAAATACGACCCAGTCCATTTGGTGGGCGCATGGCGGGGTCCTGCGAGGCCAAAGCCATTTGCGGATTAACTTCTTCAAACAATTATTGGATGACAACCATTTTGACTATGTTAAGCCAATGGCTACAGAGGGTCCGCATTGGGAGCTTGCTGTGGGTGAGTCGGCAGATGAGCAGCATGTTTTAGCTTATCTGGGGGACAACCAACCGGAATTCGAGATCTTCGACTTTCTTCCTGCCGGCAAGGAATATACCGCCCAACTTGTTGATGCGTGGCACATGACAATTAAAACGCTTCCTGGGATAATCGACAGTGGAACGATGTTTAAGCTGCCGCGCGGCAAGTATCAAGCCGTGCTGCTCACGCTTAAAAAATGAGCCAGTGAAAGGGAGATCAAGCATGGCGACGCGTTATCTCAGTATCGATATTGGCGGTACGAACATTAAATATGCCCTAATGGACGGGGCAGGAAAAATTCTAGAAAAAGGTACTGAACCGACTCCTAACGGTGGCTTGCTCCAGTTCATGGCCATGCTAACAGAAGTGGTTAACCGCTACGCTGATCAGATCAAAGGAGTCGCCGTTGCGGCCCCTGGGAAGGTTGGTGTCGATCACGGGACGATTCACTTCGGCGGGGCACTGCCATTCTTAGATGGACTCGATTTACGTAAGGCCTTGGCAGGAGTGTTCGACGGACCAATTGTCGTGGAAAATGATGGGAAAGCAGCTGCTCTGGCCGAACTCTGGTTGGGCAATCTGAAGGGCATTCAGAACGGTGCGGCTATTGTTCTCGGCACTGGGATTGGTGGCGGGGTGATTCTGGATGGCCGATTGCTATACGGCAGTCACCAACAAGCCGGCGAGTTCAGTTTTATGTCGAGCCACTACGACGAACCTCAATTCATCAAAGCAGCGGCCGGCAGTACTGGCTCGGCCGTACGCATGGTGCGCACGATTGGAACGGTAGCGCAGCTCGCTGATCCGGGGGATGGCCACGCAGTCTTTGAATTGGTCAACGCGCAAAAAGAACCGGCCTGGACGATCTTCAAAGAGTTTGCCCAACGTATTGCTGCACTGATTCTGAGCATTCAAGCCGTTGTTGATGTAGACCGCTATGTGATTGGTGGCGGCATCAGCGCCCAGCCTATTGTGGTGACGCAAATCAATCAGGCTTACTCGGATCTCTTGAAGGAGAATGAGATCATCGAGAAAACACTGACCCGGCCGGAGATCGTGACGGCAAAATTTCAAAATGATGCCAATCTTTTTGGCGCGCTATACAGCTACCTGCTGTTCATGGACAAATAACGTATCATTAGGAAACTGACTCAACACGCGCAAAATGGGCAGCCTCTCGCCGGAGACTGCCCATTTATTATCGGCTATTGAAAGTCTATAAGGTGACCTTTTCACCATTCACCGTAATCACAAACCGCTTCGTCGCAAAATCCGCCGCCAGCTTAGCCGTCCGACTGCCATCCCGATTACTCCGCGTAATCGTAATCTCATGGTCGCTCGGCGTCGCAACATCGATACTGCCCTCTAAATCAAAGGCATCTTCATTGTTCCGGAATACCAACAGATTCCGCAACTGCCGCACCACCGGCCGCGCCATTTCCTCATCGACTTCAGCCGCCGTGTAGTAATGCCGATTAATGTTCCGGCCTTCCTTAGTCTTCTCCAACAGGGCCAAATCATTCCGGCCCGCCAGCAAGCCGACGTAGTACACCTGGGGAATCCCCGGCGCAAACATCTGCACCGCCCGGGCCAGCAGATAGGCGGCATCGTCGTCGCCCAGCGCCGAGTAGTACGTGGTGTTGATCTGGTAAATGTCCAAGTTGTTGTACGCCGCGCTGGAATACTTCCGCTTCACGTTCGCGCCGACTTTGTACAACTCATTGGTCGTATCGTTCAGCTCGTCGTCCGTCAGCAGGTCCTTGGCATCCACCACACCTAAGCCGTCATGGGTATCCAGGGTGGTAAACTGCTTCATCGGCGAAATCTTCAGCCAATGAGCCAACCGTTGACTATCGCCGCGGTACAGACTGTGCAGCAGAATCATCGGCAAGGCGAAGTCGTAGCAATAATAGCCGTGCTCCGCTAGCTTATGAACGATAGTGTAATGCTCATGAATCTCTGGCAGCAGCGTCACGCCGTGGGGCGTCACGACATCCTGCAATTGCTGCAGTAAATCCCAAATCCCTGGTTCAACGAAGAAATCGGTGGTATCCAGCTGCTTCACCGCATAGGCAAACGCGTCCAGCCGGATGATAGTCATCCCGTGGCTGATCAAATTCTCCAGCGTATCCTTAAAGAACTGCTGGGTCGTTGCCGTGCGCACGTCCAGATCCATCTGCTCTTCGCCGAAGGTATTCCACACCTGGCCGGTGGTGCCATCCGCGAAGTGCACCGGGGCCACGGGTGCTTTGTCCTTCCGCTTATAGATCAGATCGATATCAGCCTGGGTCGGCCGGCCCGCGGGCCAAAACTTGTCCCAGTCCAGGAATAAGTCCCGCCATTGGGAATCATTGTGCTTAGCCACCCAATCTTGGAATTGGGGCGAGTGTTTAGAAATGTGATTGACCATAAAGTCGGTCATCAGCGCATAGTGCTCGGCCAGTTTTTCCACATCGGCCCAAGTGCCCAACCGCGGGTCCACCTCGTCATACCGAATCGGCGCGAAGCCCCGATCGCCAGACGACGGGAAGAAAGGCAGCAGGTGGACCATATCCACTGCATCGCGGAAATGCTTATCCAGCACGTTTTGCAGTTCGTGGATGTTGTCACCCATACTGTCCGCATACGTAATTAACATAACGCCATTTTTCATTACTTAATCCCTCGCCTTTCTCGCTCGTTGATACACTGCACCGCCATAAGGGGGCAGCTCGTCTGCTTGACCAAGGGCCGTCGTTTGCATCAGCCGCTGACCGTTAAAGTCGGCCACTGCCGCCGGCATCGCCGCTGTCCGGCCGCTGAGATTAACGACGATCAGGAATTCTTCAGCGGCGCCCACGCGGCGATACGCGAAGATCTGGTCATCGTCAATCAAGACGGGCTGGTAGTCACCGGTGATCAACGCTGCATGGCCGGCCCGCAAGGCAATTAATTGCTGATAGAAATGCCAGACCGAATTCGAATCCGCCATTTCGGCAGCCACGTTCACATCGACCGTGTTTTTATTCACCGGCAGCCATGGCCGGCCAGCCGTGAAGCCGCCAGTCGAAGTCCACTGCATAGGTGTCCGGGCATTGTCCCGGGAATGGTCGCTGACCGCTTGCAGCGCGGCAGTCGCCGTTTGGCCTTCGTGGAGACGGAAGGCATACTCCTGTTTCGCGGCTAAATCGTTCATCTGGTCGACGGACCGCCACGGATAGTTGGTCATCCCCAGTTCCTGGCCCTGATAGATGTACGGCGTGCCTTGCAGCAAGAAATACATCAGCGCGATGGCCTTCGCCGACCGGGTCCGGTAGTGCACCGGATCGCCATACACGTTGATTGCGCGGGGTAAATCGTGATTTTCCACGAACAGCGCGTTCCAGGCTTTGCCGGCCAACTGTTCTTGCCACTTCGTCAGTGCATGGGCCAGTTTCGGCACCGTTAAGGACGATGCACCATCGGATTCCCAAAAGTTAATATGGTCGCCAGTGAAAATCATGTTCATAAAACCCGTCTGGAAGTTCACCCAAGGCAAGGCCTCGGTTGGTGTCACTTCGCCTGCTTCGCCGACGGTCATGATCGGATACTCGCGGAAGATGTCCCGCAATTCTTTTAAGTAGTCAAAAAGTCCATGCACGTTGGTGTAGGCCTCGTCGCTCTGAGCCACATCCGCAAAGGTCTGCAGCTTTTTGATATGGCCAATGGCATCGATGCGGAAGCCGTCAATGCCCTGATCCAGCCACCAGCGGATCATCTTGTACACGGCCGCGCGCACTTTTGGATTTTCCCAATTCAAGTCCGGTTGGGCGGACGCGAAGGTGTGCATGTAATACTCATCAGTGGCAGCATTATAGGTCCAAGCCGGCCCTTTAAAAATACTCTGCCAATTATTCGGTACTTGGCCGTTTTTCCCTGGTTTCCAGATATACCAGTCGTGGTACGGATTGGTCCGGGAAGAACGGGCCTCCTGGAACCAATGATGCTGATCACTGGTATGGTTCACCACCAAATCGATGATCACCTTAATACCTGCCGCATGCAGCTTGGCGAACAACGCCAGCAGACTGGGCAGATCGCCGTAAGCGGGATCGACATTTTGATAGTCGCTGATATCGTACCCGTTATCCACGTTGGGGGAAGGGTAGAATGGGGAAAGCCAAACGAATCCCACACCAAGCTGTTTGAGATAGTCGACTTTCTGCTCAATACCGGCGATATCGCCGATGCCATCACTGTTGCTGTCTAAAAAACTCTTCGGGTAGATCTGGTAACCAACGGCTTCTTGCCACCACTGTGTCACTCGGGATTCCTTCTTTCTAGTAGATAATAACTCACGAGGGCGCTGAGACTGCCGCCCATCAGTAAAAATACGAAGCCCCACTTTAACTGGAACGTCAGGCCGAAGATTACCAGAACGGCGGCGGCACTGAGCAGGCTGCGGCCAATGGCCCAGTCACGCATTGGCGTGTGCCAGCCGCGCACCCACAAATTGAGGGTGGCTGCAAGAACGGTGACCAGGATGCCAAGAATAAGGGCCCTAGCAAAAACGATGTTCGCCAGCAAACGCCAGTAAAGCGGCAGGATCGTCATGACGGCGGCGCCAAGGAGATTAAAGCGCCAATGGGTTCGCAGCGCCGCACGCCAGTTTTGCCAAAATATCCGCCAGCGCAAGGGCTCTTTGTCCTGCCAAGCGTGAATATCTTGGAACATGGCCGCAGTGGTTGGCAATAGCAGGGCAAACGCCGCGGCGGCTGCTAACGGCGATATCAGCACCGCTTGGGGCACCGTCAGGAACACTTGCACCGCCAATAGCAGCCAGAACACACCACTGATGCTCAGCCAATGCAGGTTGATCAGGACCAGCTGAGCCAGCCAATCCAGAGCAATCATCAAGGTGCTATCGCGTTTCAGAAAAGACAACATGGGGAAGCTCCTTTCACTACTTTACCGAACCGTCTGTGACACCCTTGATGATCCAGCGTTGGGCGAAGAAGTAGAAGATGATGACGGGCAGGATGCCGAGCATCAACCCAGCCAGTGCCAGATTCCATTGCTTCGTGAACTGACCAAAGAAGAAGAATGTTTGCAGCGGGATGGTGTAGCCGCTCTGGGGCAGCACCAAACTCGGCAGCAGATAGTCGTTCCAGATCCAAACAATGTTGAGGATGGCGACCGTAACGGTCATGGGATTCAGCATCGGCAAGATGATTGTGAAGAAGATCCGGCCGTGGCCGGCCCCTTCTAGAGTCGCAGCTTCATCCAAGGCTTCAGGAATCCCAGCAATCGCCCCTTGGTAGAGGAAGATCGACAGGCTGGCCCCAAAGCCTAGATACATGAAGATCAAGCCAGGGATGTTCAGCATTTGTGCCTTCCCAAAGATCGTCGTTAACGGAATCATGACGGACTGGAAGGGAATCAGCATGGCGGCGACAAACAGCATCAGGATCACGTTCGATACTTTGCTGTGGTTCCGTTGAATGGCGTAAGCCGCCATGGAACTAGCCAGACAGATCAAGACGACCGAGACGATGGTGATCGTCAAGGAGTTAAACAGAGAGCGGATGAAATCCAATGCCGCCCAGGCTTGCGTATAGTTGCTGAAAGTACCGTTGACCGGTAGGCCGATAACGCTGGAAAAAATCCCCTTGGGCGTCTTCATACTGTTGGTCAGGATCAGATAGAACGGGAACAGCCACAACAGACCCAAAACGAGGCCGAGGATTCCCAATAACCATTTTTTAACCCGTTTACTCATGATAAGTGCGCCTCCCGTTTACGACTAAAGTAGACTTGCAATAGCGAAATCGCCGCGACGACCAGGAAGAAGATAATGGCTTTGGCTTCCCCATAGGCCAGCTTGTTGTTTGTGAACGCAGTCCGCACAATGTTCATCGACAACATTTGGGTCGACAGGTACGGACCGCCGTTCGTTAAGGACAGGTTTTGATCGTAAATCTTGAAGCTGTTGGACAAAGTGAGAAACAGACTGACGGTGAAAGCCGGTGCGACCATTGGGAAGGTGATGTAGCGGAATCGCTGCCAAGGCGTGGTGCCGTCAATTTCTGCTGCTTCCAGGATTTCCTGGGGAATGCCCTCCAAGTAGGCAATGTAGATCAGCATGATATAGCCGGACATCTGCCAGATGGTCAGGATGACCAGGCCCCAGAAGCCGGTTTGGGGATTTGACAGCCAACCGGTCAAGGCACTGATGTGTAATGCCGTGCCAATTGCCGCGAAAACCCGGACAAAGATGAATTGCCAGATGAACCCGAGAATCAAACCGCCAATCAGGTTCGGCATGAAGAAAATCGTCCGGAGGGCATTAGCCCCTTTCATCCGCTGGGTCACTAGCATAGCCAGCCCCAGCCCGATAACGTTCACCGAGATAATAACAACAATGGCGTATTTCACAGTGAACCAGAAGGCGTTGAGGAAGCCGGAATCACGGAAGGCGGCCACATAATTCGAGAACCCCACCGACTTGGTGAAAAACAAGCCGTTCCAATCCGTGAAGGAGTAAAACAACCCCAGCAGCATCGGTACAATGACCACCAAGAGGAGGCCGATCAAGGCCGGTGCGAGAAACAACCAATAGGCTTTGCTTTTTGTTTTCAACATTTTTCTAACCCCCTACTTCGTGGACTGCAGGTTCGCCCATGCTTGTTTCGCATCGGTGACCAGATCGTTCCAAGACATGACTTTCGAGAGATATTTCTGGACGTCCGGGCCGAGATTGTCTGCTTCCCAGGAAACGGGATAGCCGGCAAAGACCCAGCCGGTTGTTTGCTTCGTTTGGGTATGCTGGAAGACTGCTTCAGACAGCGGGTCCTGCATCTTCATGCCGCTGAAGCCCTTATAGGCAGGAACGAAGTGCAACAGATCGACAACGTCTTTCTTTCCCTGCGCGGTGGTGTACAGCCAGTCTAAGAAATCCTTAGCGGCTTGCTGTTCTTTCTTTGGCCGGGTGCTGTTCACGGCCCAGTAGTTCGGGACGCCCACCGGCATTTTGCCGGCGTAGCCGTCGACGGGAATCGGGATCATGCCGATACCGTCTGCCGCGAATTTCTTATCGATTTGGGCGACGGTCTGATAGATCCAGTCCCCCTGCTGAATCATGGCGACTTGACCTAAGCCGAAGTATTGCGATACTTGCTGCGAATAGTCTGTCTGCATGACATTGCCGGCGGAATAGTCGTTTTCCAAATCCAGCATCCGCTTGTATTCTTTCTCTCGGGTGAAGGGCAGCTTCTTGCTGGTATAAGCGGTCTTGACGTTGCCGTTGAAATCCGGCGCAATGAAGACGTTGCCCAGATGGTTCGTCATGACCCAAGTCTCTTGACCGGGCAGGGAGAAGACGCCTTTGAGCCCGAGTTGTTTCTTCTGGGCGTTCAACGTTTTCACTGCGGCCAGCAGCTTGTCGTAAGTGGTGAGCTTCGCCGCATCAATGCCGGCTTGGCGGAAAATCTTCTTATTATAGACAAAACCGTAGCCTTCCAAGTTGAAAGGAAGGCCGAGGACTTTATTGCCCTCCTGCACGGCGTCCAGCGTGCCTGGTAGAGCTAATTTAGCCGCTTTGGTGTCGGCGACATCCGTGATTTTGGTCCGGAACTGCGATACTTCGGCCGGTCCGGCGACGGAGAAGATCGTTGGTTCATCGCCGGCGGACATCCGGGTCTTCAGGGTGCTGAGATAGTCGGTACCGCCGCCCACGGAAGTAATGACGACTTTGATGTGCGGGTGTGATTTCTCATATTGGGCTGCGATCTGCTTGAACTGGGTATTATTTTCCACCTTGCCTTGCAAGATGTTGATCGTGATGTCCTTACCCCCGCTGCTTTCTTGATTGGTGCCACAGGCACTTAACAAAATAATGCTGGCGACACTGAGCATGATAATGGCTAATAACTGCCGGACCTGCTTCATTATTGGTTCCCCCTTCGGAAAAATACGGTCGCTGTTTTGTAACCGTTTCCTATAATACCTGTTTTTATGAATATGTCAATCGTTTACATATTGGAATCTGCTGGTGATTGGTGGTATATCAGTTTACCGAGAAAGAACAGTGTTATCGTTTACACAAATGGCCAATCGTGCTACACTGACGAAGATTAAAGGAGGGTTATGCAGCATGGCAACCATTACGGATGTGGCAAAAAAGGCGGGGGTGTCCGTCGCGACGGTCTCCCGGGTGATCAATAACCGCGGCTACCTGAGTGCCAACACCAAGGCAAAAGTGCAGGCGGCCATGGACGCCCTGCATTATCAGCCCAACATTGCCGCTCGTAACCTGCACGGTAAAGCAACCCATACAGTGGGGGTGGTGCTGCCGGATATCATCAATCCTTTTTATGCTGAGTTATTCCAAACTGTGGAGCAGCAACTCTTTGCGCTGCACTACCAAACGATGCTGTGTACGACCAACGGTGAACCGGAGAAGGAGAAAATGTACCTGCGGCTGATGGCGGCCAACCAGGTCGACGGCATCATCAGTAGTACCCATAATCCGGATCTGGCCGATTATCAAAACCCGACGGTACCTACCGTGGCCTTTGACCGGGTACTGTCACCGACCATTCCCATGGTCGGCAGCGACAACCAGGCTGGCGGCGAACTGATTGGCCAGTATGTGGCCCAGCATCAGCCCCGGCGCTGCTTGATCTTGGCTGGCAGCCAGGAAGATCTCGCACCGTTATCCCCGCGCATCGCCGGCATGCGGGCGGCATTAACCGCACCGATCCAGGTGGATCAAGTGGCGCTGCCCTTTGATCAGCCGGCGCCTGTTCGCAATCAACTGATTCGCCACCAGCTGGCGGCCCATGACTACGACGCGGTGTTGTGCACCGATGATTTAACGGCCATCACCGTCTGCGAGTCTTATTCAGACGGCCAGCGGCCGCTGGTTACGGGGTTTGACGGGTCAAAATTCATTCGCCAGTACTATCCGAGTTTAACGACGGTGATCCAACCGTTGGATGACTTGTGCCGGCTGGCGATCCAATTGCTGCGGAACAGCATGACGGGGAATGCAGAAGAGGTAACGACATACCAGCTACCCGTGACCCTGCATGTTGGACAAAAAGTAGAATGAGTCAATAAAAATAGCAGCATTCCGCCAAGTGGCGAGATGCTGCTATTCTGCTGCTTGTTTATGCGGTTTGGCTTGACTCCGTAGCAGCCGCCTGTGCAACTTCGGCATCCACGGTATCATCTTCAGTGGCATCAAAGAAGATATAAGCGAGGATGAAAGCAACGACGAACGCCGCCACACAGGCAATCATTGCAAAAATAATAGTATTGGTGATGCCTTGTTTAGGGTTCATGATCGTTAAGAAAGTTAACAGTCCCCCAGGGCCCGGCGCATACTGTCGAATTTGCAGCAACCCGAAGATGGCCCCGCCGACCGCGCCGCCAACAGCAGCAAAGGCAAACGGCTTTTTCCGCGGTAAATTGATCCCGTAGACACTGGGTTCAGTGATGCCGAAGAGGGAAGAAATGAAAGCCGACCAGCCGGCTGCTTTAACTTTTTTAGACTTGGTACGTAACGTCACGGCTAAGGCAGCCCCGCCTTGGGCTAACGCGGAGGGTGCACCCATAATCGTGATAGGATCGTAGCCTAATGTCGTCAAGTTGTTGAGCGATAGGGCAACGAAGCCCCAGTGCACGCCGAAGATGACGAGAAATTGGATCAGCCCGCCATAAAGCATACCGAAGATAATCGGGCTGAGATTGAACAGCCACTGGGCACCGGCACCTAAACCAAGGGAGATCCAGCTCGTGATTGGACCAATGACGATGAAACTCAAGGGAATGACAATTAAGAAAATCAGGAAGGGGACGAGGAACGATCTCAGGTTAGCATTGACCCATTTGGTAATGCGCTTTTCTAGTTTTGCCGCAACATAACTGGCGACAATGACCGGCACCACGGAAGTGGCATAATTTACCAGTAATACTGGGATACCGAAGAAGGTCAAGTATACCGGAGAGGAAAATGGTGTACCGGCAAACAGGTAATAGAGCGGCTTTTGCTGCATGATGGTGAGCAGTTGCGGGTAAATCAACGCAGCTCCGATCCCCATCCCAATGAAGGCTGTTCCACCGAATTTTTTCATCGCCGTATAGCCAAGGAATACCGGGAAGAAATAGAAGAAACAGTCGGAGACGATACTGAAGATCTGGAACGTGCCCGATTTCTGCGGGGCGATGTTGGTGGCAACCAGAATAATCAGCAGCCCCTTCATTATCCCGTTTGCCATCAGCAATCCCAGCAGCGGAGTGAATACACCGGAAATGACATCGATCAGCCGGCTGAATATGCTCTCTTTTTTAGCCGGCGCAGTTGCGGCGGCAGTCTCCAAAATATCATAATCGGCGGGTACTTCACCGCCGCCAACATGACTGCCCAGCAACGGAATCACTTCGTCATAGACGTCAGCCACGTTCGGACCAATCACGACTTGGTATTGGCCGGCCTGTTGAACGACTGTGGCGACCCCGTCCAAGCTCTTGATCTCATCAGTCTTAGCTAAATCCTCATTCTTGAGTTTAAACCGCAGTCGGGTGACGCAGTGGACCAAACTGTTGACGTTATCTTTACCGCCAATTTTATCAACGATTTCTTGGGCAAGTTTGTTGTTATCCATGATCATGTCCTTCTTTCTCTAGCGGATTAGGCTTGTTGGGATCAAGATATTGCGGTGCCAGATGGACAGGCACCGCGGCAGGCAAATCGCCATGTATCGTGCACTCTGTCAGGTAGCCATTGGCCCAGGCAATATCCAAAATTACGCCCGCCCGCGTGCGCACACCGGTCAGATGGCCGGTCGACCAGGCAGCAGGCAGCGCCGGGAATAAAGTGATTTCTGTCGGCGTACTCTGGACGATCATTTCAGCAATGGCGTTACTGAAACCAAAGTTGCCGTCGATTTGGAACGGCGGGTGGCTGTTGAGCAGGTTATCCTGGGTCGATTGGGTGAACATCCGGTTGATCGCTTGCCAGGCAGCTTCGCCATCGCCGAGGCGGGCGAACAGGTTGATTACCCAGGCCAGACTCCAGCCGGTTTGGCCGCTGCCGTGCTTTAGCCGATAGTCGATGAACTTGCGGGCGGCCGCTTTGAGTTCCGGCGTCGTGAATTCATCTCCCGGAAAGAGACCATATAAGGGCGAAAAGTGCCGGTGGCCCTTATCGATTTCTGGATAATCATGGACGTATTCGCGGATTCGACCGTCCGGGCCGATCGCCGTGGGCCGAATCCGGTCTAACACTTTCTGCCAAGCAATGAGCAAGTCCGCATCTTTCCCCAGATGCCGGGCCATCCAGATCAACGCCCCATAGAACTCGCGCAACAAACTATTATCGATGGTCGTGCCATAGCTCAAACTAGCAATATAATGACCATCCACCACGTAGTAGTTTTCTGGGGACACACTGGGTGCTGCGGCGAGATAACCATCTGGATCTTTGACTAGGAAGGCATTATAGAAAGCGGCCAGTTCTTTGAAGGCTGGGTAGATTCGCGTGAGCAGTTTTTCGTCTCGGCTGAATTGATAGTGGCGCCACAATTCATTGGCGAGCCACACGCCGCCCATGGGCCACAGTGTGCCGCTCATCGTGGTGGATTGCGGCGCACCGTCGCCGTAAATGTCTAGATTGTGGTGAATGACACTGCCGGCCAAACCATACATCGTTCTGGCCGTGTCATGGCCGCGGTCAACAGCCAGCAGAAACAGGTCCACCAGGGGCTTTTCCTGGGCGTCATAGTTCAAAGGGCCGGTCAGCCAGTAATTCATTTCTGTGTTGATATTGATCGTGTACTTGCTGCCCCAGACCGGCGTCAGATCCTGATTCCAAATTCCTTGCAGGTTAGCCGCGTGGGTCCCCGGCTCGCTGCTGGCAATGAGCAAATATTTGCCATAGTTGAACAGCGTAACGATCAACCCCGGATCTGTTTCGGCTCCTTTCTTCAGCCGCGCCAACCGATCAGCGGTGGGCAACTGGGCCAAGGCCGGGTCGTCAGGCAAACTGAAGTCTGTCCGCTGATAAAGGGCCTGATAAGCCGTGATGTTCTTTGCCTTCACATCAGCGTAGGTACTTGCAGTGACCGGCACTTGCTGGGCAAAGTCAGGGTAGAAGGGGTCACTGGTGGGGACCACGGCACTGGTCACTCGGAACCAGCAGTCATGGGCTTCGGAGACGACGATGGTATTACCGTAAACAGTCACGAAACCGCTGGGGGCAAAAACGGACAGCTTGATGCCGAAGTGGCGGCCGTGCAGACCGTCGGAGTGGCCGCTGATCAGGATGGTATGATCATCCAGCCGATTGACCCGTTCGTACCGTTCCTCTGTCCGGGTGAGGGTGAAATTCAAGGCGAGCACGTTATTGGTGGCCGTGAAGTGGCCGTATAAGGCGTGGTCTTCTAAGGCAGTAAAGGCTTCAAACGTGTGACCATCCTGGCGGCCGGTATATTCCTGGGTATACAGCGCCGTATTCAGATCGAGTGTGCGTCGGTAATTGACGGGTTTCTCAAAATAGTCCACGTAGCGGTTTCTGATCTTTAACTGGCCCAGCACCTCATAGTTGGCCTGTTTGGCTGGGGCCGGGAACATGGTCGGACCAGCCAATTCCTCCGCTTCAATGACCTTGCCTGCAAACAATAAGTCGCGGACCTTGGCCGCGTGCGCTGCCGCGTCCGGGTTGACTCGATGGTTGCGCGGGGCGCTGAATAAGCGGTCGTCGTTCAAGACAATGGTGTTTTCTCGGGTATCGCCGGAAATCATGGCCCCCAAACGACCGCTGCCCAGCGGGTAATAGCGCTCCCATTTTTTAGCTGGCGCAGGGCTCCAAATTGACATAATGATCGAACTCCTTTCTGAATTAAAAAAACTCCAAATCAGATCCAGACATTAGACTGGATCGATTTAGAGTTTTGCCTGGCCTTGGGCCAGTAACAATCTCAATGATTAGGTTGGGTGGTGAGACGCGCAATGTGAATAGTGAGATAGCCCTTCTCGGCTTCACCGATCCCCCGGCGCTTTTTTTGCTGCAAGAAAGCATCAATGGCGGTGGCGCAGGCATATGCTTCGGGGAACTTGGTGCGCACCAGCTCGGAGATATCCACGGTCGTGGTCGTGAAGTCGCGTTGTTCAATGAAGCGGCGGGCAAAAAATTGCAGGTGGATGATCAACCGGCGATAATCATCGCTGTCGGTATCCAGCGGTTGGTCATAAAACTGTTTGATAAGGGCGAGAATCTCCGCGACCAAACTCGTCACGGCGACTGTTTCCTGCAGGGTGGTGCGGTTATTTTCACTATTCACAATATGCAGCGTGATGTAGCCGATCTCTTCATCCGGCAGGGCAATACCGTGTTTGGTGCGGATGTGGTTCACCACCCGTTTGGCAATGGCAAATTCTGGACCGTAGAACGACTGAATCTGCGGTTGTA
This sequence comes from Schleiferilactobacillus harbinensis, assembly GCF_008694105.1. NCBI lineage: Bacteria > Bacillati > Bacillota > Bacilli > Lactobacillales > Lactobacillaceae > Schleiferilactobacillus > Schleiferilactobacillus harbinensis. Next base: position 2,303,247 of record NZ_CP041364.1, on the reverse strand, counting down.
ACGGGTTAGGCAGCACCTCGCCGTTCTTCACCCGGGTAATCGCCTGATGCAAGTGATCGGTGAGGGTGAGGACGATGGTCGGGGCCGGCGGCTTGGCCAGCCCTTCTTTAATGATGGCAATACTTTCCCGGACGATTTCCGATTCTTCAGGCGGGAATGAGCGCAACAGCTCAATCAGAGTTGCCGATTCCTCCGGGTCACTGAGCACGAAGGTTTGCAAATTTTTAGCAGGCCGAATGCTTTCCCCCGGCTTACGCTGAAAGCCAATCCCAGTACCCATTAAAACAACGGCGCTGCCGCCGGTATCCCGGGAGATGACGGCGTTATTATTCAGAATCTTGACGATCCGCCTGATGTCCTCCTCTCCATTAAACAAGATAGACGGACAAAGAGACCCCAAATAGGCAATCGGTTTTGCCTGACTTGGGGCCAGTGACAATCCTTTGATTTATATCTGTAGTGTAACACGGATAAATTGCAATGTAAACGGTAACATCACTGGCCATTTGCCATTTATCAGAGTCACAAGTGACCATTTATCGTCAGATTCAGTCAATTAGTTGGAACGCTAGGCCAGTACGGCTACAATCTCAATTTTAATCCGGTCCGGATCCTCAAGATACAGCGCATAATGATCCGGCCCGCCGGCAAACGGATACCGCTCGGCATAAAGTTCATGGTATGGTAGGCGCCCCAAGTCAGCACGCAACCGGTCAACGGCGTCTTGGCCGACCATATTAAATGCCAAATGGTTCAGCCCCACGTTCGTTCGGTTGTACGCCTGTTGCAGTTTCTGAGATTGGACAAAGACCAGATAAGTGCCTTCGCCGAGAATATAACTGATGCCGCTGGGCCATTGCTGATAGACGCGGTAGCCCAGATGATCCACGAGCAGCCAGTCATAAAACTGTTTGGAATTGTCTAAATTACGGACATAGACCTCCACATGATGTAATGCACCATTAATTGCCATGAGCATCCCACTCCCCTTGACCATACGCATTGTGGTGTTGTTCCGCACACCGTATAATTTAGAAAATTATACCACAGCAACAGCTTCTGGGTAATAAATGAGATACTGGGCGGCCTAATTTCATGGAAGATTGATAAAATGCCATCCCACTCTTTTTAAAACATCAGCCTTAGGACCGATAACATCGGTTGGCACATAGTATACTGTATAGTCAATTACTGTGTGAGGGAGAGTAGTACGATGAAGAAAGATAAAACGTTTCGCCAAATGGTCACACTGCTGACTGCGAATTTCTTCGGCATGTTTGGCAGCGGCATGCTGTCGTTTGCTATCGGGCTGTACATATTACACAAAACCGGGTCGGCCTTGGGGATGGGCATCACGTTGATGGTCGGACCGCTGGTGGCGTTAGTGCTGACGCCGTTCGTTGGCTACATGGTGGATACCCGCTCCCATCGGGCAATCATGATTGGGGCACAGATCGGTACCAGTATCGGGCTGCTCCTCTTTGCCCTGGCCTTCATGTGGTGGCCCGCGTTCTACTATCCAGAAGTGATCGGGTTACTGATTATTCTAACGATTACCGACCGCTTCCTGAGTACGGCGCTGTCTGCCAGTCTGGTTACTTTATTTCCCACAGATGTGCTGCAGCGGGTCAATTCGTTGAATCAGTCCGTATCGTCACTGGCTCAACTGATCAGTCCGATTATCGGCGCGGTTATTTACTCGTTTGTATCTATCGGTGCGTTTGCCTTGGTCGAAATTGTTTTCGAACTGCTGACGCTGGTGTGCATCCTGCGACTCAACTTTACCGTGGCAAAACCCGCTGCTGAATCGGCAACGGCCGAAATACCCGCCACACCGGCGGCTAAAGAATCGCTGCTGGCCAACTTCGCTGAAGGGTTGCGGTATTTGCAAGGCAATCGGCTGATCCTGCTCTCCTGTCTCTTCGGCGCGGGCATCAACTTTCTCTTCGCCGCTGTCAATGTCGGCCTGCCGTACCTGCAGGTCACAGTGCTGAAGATGCCCAATACACTATATGGAATTACGGATTCCGGTTTCGCTGTCGGCATGATCCTCGGCGGGGTCGCCTTGAGTATGATCACGCTGAAACACCACCCGTTTCTGGTCTCTCTGTGGGGGATCATGCTGCTCGGCAGTGTCCTGACCTTGCTCGGGGTCCCGGAACAAATGGCGTGGCCCATGATGGGGAACGTATTCTTCTACGGGCTGCTGAATGTCGCCAACGGCATTATCCTGGTGGTCATCAATACGCCGATCAGCACGATGATGCAAAAATTGATCCCACAGGCCATGCAGGGCCGCGTCTTCATGCTGACTGGGACCATCTCCAGTTTGCTAATGCCGCTGGGCACATTGGTCTTCGGTTTTCTCTTTGACCGAATGGCGGCATGGATCATTCTCTTGGGGGTGGGCTTACTGACGCTGCTGATGAGCTTCATTACCGTGGTTTATGTCCAGCGGACGGCACTGTTGGCGGAGTTTCCCGCATAATCCATTGAGTACCTCACCCATACGGCAATGATATTTGAATCTTTATGCACTTGCTTCGCGGCGAGTGCTTTTTTATATACTGAAGAATGATTCGTTCAATGCTGATATATTAGCGTTGAGCCCCTTGCTTTGAAATTAACAAATATATTGTTTCGTTTGTGTAAAACACTAAAAATGCAAATCAAGATTAGAATAACCCCACTTATTGCCCTTTTTAAACAATAAATTAGCAGTTTAAATGACGAAATTCTAGAAATAATATGGAAAATGCTATTGCAATCGGTTCCAATTCGGCATACTCTGTAGATGCACATGTGTGAGAGAGCTAATTGAGGAATAGGAGAAAGTCGTCATGGCAACTTGTGATCGCTACATTAACCCGTTAATTGTTCAACGGGCCGACCCGTTCATCTACAAACACGAAGATGGGTATTATTACTTCACCGCTTCGGTACCGGCCTATGATCGGATCGAAATTCGGCGGGCCCGCACGCTAGAAGGTTTAGCCCATGCCGCGCCGCGTACCGTGTGGCGGAAACATGACCAAGGATCAATGAGTCAGCTGATCTGGGCGCCGGAGATCCACTACATTCAGGGGAGCTGGTACATTTACTTCGCAGCCGCTCCCAGTACCGGGCCTGGGCCAGACGGACTGTTTCAGCACCGGATGTTCTGTATTGCCTGTGAGTCGCAAAATCCCATGGCCGGTGAAGATGCATGGGAAGAAAAGGGTCAGATTCAAACTGGACTGGATACGTTCAGCCTGGATGCCACTGTTTTTGAACACGCCAACCGCCTGTACTATGTCTGGGCCCAGAAGGATCCCCAGATCAAAGGGAATTCCAATCTCTACATTGCTGAGATGGCCAACCCCTGGACGCTGAAGACTCAGCCGGTCATGTTGTCGAAACCGGAATTCGATTGGGAGACGCAGGGCTTCTGGGTAAACGAAGGTCCAGCCGTGATTCGTCATCAAGAGCATCTCTTCATGACGTATTCCGCCAGTGCCACCGATGCGCATTATTGCATGGGTATGTTGAAAGCCAGCGTTGATGCGGATTTGTTAGATCCGGCCAGTTGGACGAAATGGGATCATCCGGTTTTTCAGAGTGATATGGCGGAAAAACAGTACGGGCCTGGCCATAATTCATTCACCATTGCCGAAGACGGTCATACCGATATGCTGGTTTACCATTGCCGGGATTACACCGATATCAAGGGCGATCCGCTGTTTGACCCGAATCGGCACACGAAGATTCAACCATTCACCTGGGATGCTGCGGGCAACCCGGATTTTGGTAAACCGGTCCCGTACAATTACAACATCACGCCCGTCGCGATGTAGTCATTATTTTGTTAGTCAGCAATACAATATGATTTCACTATTTGTGGAGGAGATATCATGTCAAAATTTATTCATAAAGTCATGCTGGGAGCTATGGCCTTGCTTTCGGTCGGCCTGCTCGCTTCCTGCGGCAGCAAATCGACAGGCTCAGCTAATGGTAAGCACCAATTGACCTTTATGTTCCGGGGTGGGGATGCGGAAAAGAAAGCCTATGGCGAGGCCATTAAGGCTTACGAAAAGGCGCATAAAGATGTATCCGTCAAGATCATCATGACCAGTGCCGACAACTATGCAACGAAGCTGCAAGCGGCGATCTCGGGGAATAAGACGCCGGACGTCTTCTATGTTGAACAAAACAACTTGATGGCCTATGCCGACAACGGTGTTTTGCGGGATATCTCCAAAGACGTGAAGGATTCCAAAGTTGATTTGAATAACATCTGGAAATATGGTGTGGACAGCTACCGTTACGATGGCAAGCAAGTCGGCAAGGGCGATCTCTATGCGCTGCCTAAAGACGTGGGACCTTTTGCACTAGGCTACAACAAGACTATGTTTGAGAAAAATAACATTCCGTTGCCAGACAAGGATAAAGCCTACACTTGGGAAGAATTCGTCAAAGTAGCCCAAAAGTTGACGAAGGATACCAACGGTGACGGCAAGATCGATCAATACGGCACTGGCTTCAACGTTGTGTGGTCCTTGCCGGCATTGGCTTGGAGTAATGGGGCTGACTGGATCAACAAGGACAAGACTAAGGTCACTGTAAATACGCCGAAGTTTGCCCATGCCCTACAAGAATTCGCTGATTTACAGAACAAGTATCACACCACACCGTCTGTCAAGGAGTCCCAATCGCTGGACACCTACCAGCGTTGGATGCAGGGGCAATTGGCTTTCTTCCCGGTTGGTCCGTGGGATTTGCCGACATACAGCAAGCTGAAGTTCGACTATGACCTGATTCCTTGGCCGACAATGAGTACGGGCAAGCCTGCCGCTTATGTTGGTTCCTTGGGGATTGGTGTATCGAAGAAAACCAAGTACGGCAAGGATGCTGCTGATTTAGCCATCTACCTGTCGACAAACCGGAAGGCCCAACAAATTTTGGTGGACAATATGATTCAGATTCCGACGTTGAAAGATATGGCTAACAAGTGGGCGAACGAAAAAGACCACGGCAAGCCGGAAAATCGTCAAGAATTCTTGGATATTGTTGAGAAATACGGACGCGGCCTGCCTGGCGCAACGACTTACAACGCCGAATGGTACGACATGTTCTATACCGACATTCAGCCGGTACTCGATGGTAAAAAGACTGCTGCCCAGTTCGTCAAGGAAGAACAACCGAAGATGCAATCTAAACTTGATGCAGCTAATCAGCAAAAAAAGACTGCCGAAGCAACCGCCGGCAAATAACCTAATGACTGAAAGGGGATGTGGCTGCACATCCCTTTTCTTTGAGAGGAGCAGCAATACGTCATGGAATCGACAGTTAAAGATAAAGCCCCCGTTGATGGGCGTAAGAAGCGGCGGGCCCACGATTCGTCGCTATATAAAAACGAGCACCGCGTCGCATTTTTGATGATTTTACCGCCGGTGATCGGTTTTCTGATTTTTACACTATTCCCAGCCGCTTACGCAGTATTTGCTTCATTCACTGATTGGAATGGCATTGGCCAAATGAACTGGGTAGGCCTACGCAACTTCCAGGTGATGCTGACCGACAACTATTTCTGGAAATCGTTATGGAATACATTCTTTATGATGATCGGGATTCCGATTGGGTTGATTTTGTCCTTCATCCTGGCGTCGGCATTATCCCGAGGCTTAAAGGGGACGACGTTCTTCCGGACCATCTACTATATTCCAGTTATTTCTTCGTTGGCCGCCATCGCCATCATGTGGCAATGGGCTTATAACGGGGACTACGGCTTGGTTAACCAAGTCCTGGCACTGGTTGGGATCAAGGGCCCGAACTGGCTGCAAAATGTGCACACCGTTAAGCCGGCCATTGTGGCGATGAGTGTCTGGAAAGGCTTGGGCTATTCGATGCTGCTGTACCTGGCAGCAATTCAGAGTGTGCCGCAGACTTTCTATGAAGCTGCTGAACTTGATGGGGCTAACTCATGGCAGAAATTCAAAAACATTACTTGGCCGATGTGCAAACCAGTGACCTTCTTCTTGGTAATCACGAATATCATCGGCGGGTCGCAGCTCTTTACCGAAGTCAATATCATGACCCCGACCGGCGGTTCAGAGTTTAGTTCCGCAACCATCGTTTGGTACATTTGGCAGAAAGCCTTCAAGAACTTCCAGATGGGTTACGCGTCGGCGATGTCCATTATCTTGGGTATCATTATCTTCATTGTCACGGCTTTGCAGTTCTATCAGAACCGCCGGTCGGATTACAAACTGGGATAGGAGAGTGACTGACTGTGTTAGCAAAATCAAGTACGCATAAAATGTCCCAGAAGCAGACGACCCGGATCGCAGATTTCTTCATTTACATCATTTTGATTGCCGGCGGCGTCTTAATGGTTGGTCCGCTGCTGTGGATGATTTCCACATCATTGAAAGACAAAACTGGAGTCTTCCAATTGCCGCCGCAATGGATTCCCAATCCGATTCATTGGGATGCCTATCAGCGACTATTCCATTTATCACAGTTGCAAACCGGCTTCATGAACACCATCATTGTTTCGCTCTCCGTGACGATTATTGGCTCGTTTACTTCCTGTATGGCCGCCTTCTCGTTCGCCAAATTACGGATGCCCCATAAGAATGCCATGTTCCTGCTGCTTCTGGTAGGTCTAATGATCCCGTATCCCGCAGTGATGATTCCCCAATTCATGATGTTCTCCACAATTGGGTGGGTGGATACGCTGAAGCCGCTGATCATTCCTGGTTTGTTTGGTAATATCACGATGATCTTTTTCCTGCGGCAATATCTCCAAGGCATTCCCGATTCGGTCGTTGAGTCGGCCAAGATTGACGGCGCCAGTTATTGGACAATCTTCTCCCGGATCATTTTCCCGTTAATGCGGCCGGCCGTGGCTGCCCAGTTTATTCTGTGGTTCATGGGTGCCTGGAACGATTACCTGGGGCCGTTAATTTACTTGAATTCTCCAGAGAAACAGACGTTGCAGGTAGTCATCGCCAACTTAAGCGCGACGTATGCCACTCAAACGGACTATCCGTTGATCATGGGCTTATCGTTCATCTCAATGCTGCCAATTTTGATCATCTTCTTGATCTTCCAGCGGCAGATTATTGAGTCCGTGGCCTTGTCTGGGATGAAGAACTAATTTAGAAAGGAGGTCCCCATGATGTGGGCAACGAAAATCATGGATGTATTATTAGCGCTTGAGAAAGTGCTGATGATCAGTCTGTGCCTGCTGCTGGGCACCTTGGCCGGACTTTTTATCACCGGTATTTTGCCCGCCGCAGAAGCGGCACTCTATACGATTCAGCGGATGCTGCAAGACCATGAATTGGGCGTGCTGGCGTTGGCGAAACTGTTTTACCAGCGTTATCGGACTCAATGGCGGCCATTGCTGAAGTTATCGATAATCAACACCATCGGCTCGCTGGTTTTGCTGCTGGACTGGTACGCCGTGCTGGGGTTGAAGCTGCCGCTGCTGTGGCCGCTACTGGTGATCACCCCGTATTATGGGATGGTGATGCTGAATCTACTGTTACTTAAAGGTAGTGATCAGCCGACGTTCCAGCATTTGAAGCAGGCATTAGTTTTGCCGTTTGCCTTCTTTGGCCGGTACATCGGCGTCTTGGCTGTCTTTGCCTTGGCGGCGGTCATTAGTTTGCAGGTCAGCCCCATCATTGGGGCGGCTTTGCCGGGTGTGTACTTAGTTGGGATTTATTATGCGCTGCCAGTTAAGCTGACCGCGCGGGCAACAGTATCTCAAAAGGAGCGGCAGGCATGGAACTAACGGCACTGCTGGCAGAAATTGGGACCCGCGGTGTGCATGACCCGACGATTATACCTGATTCCCGGGGCTATACGATGTTTTCTACGGATACCATGATTGACGGCCAGCCGACCCAAGGGATTCAGCGCCGTCATTCGCCAGACTTGATTCATTGGCACTATCAGGATCAGGCGCTGTCCGGTGTACCGGCAGATGCCCAAGATTGGAGCCAGGCGCAAGGATTGTGGGCACCGGAAGTGGTGTCTGGACGCAATGAGTATCGGCTGTATTACGCTGCCTCAACGTTTGGTTCCCGACGGTCAGCCATCGGGTTAGCTACTGCGGCTGATTTGGATGCACCGTTCATACCCCAGGGACTGGTACTGACAACCGAAGGCGGCCAAGATCAACGGAATGCACTGGATCCCAATGTGATTCAAGACGGTAAGCGGCAGTGGCTGTGTTACGGGTCTTTCTTTGCTGGTATTTATCTGGCAGAGCTGGATCCAGCTACCGGCATGTTAAAGAAACCTGATGACCCGGGAGTGCGCATTGCCGCTCGGCCGCGGGCTTTGAATAACGGTTCGATCGAAGGGCCGTTTATCTATCATTCGCCCCTGACCGGGGAGTATTACCTCTTTGTCTCGTATGATTCCTTGGCTTATTCGTACAACATTCGGGTTGGACGAGCCAAACAGATTACTGGACCATACCGCGATTTTCAAGGACACAACTTGATTGCAGATGATCCGCTGACGGCCGATCAAGTCGGTACGAAAATCTTGGGCAGCCGGCATTTTGCTGGCGAATCGGCTCAGCTGCTTGCTCCGGGGCACTGTTCAGTGCTTGATGTCGGCCCAAAGCAGTATCTTGTGTACCATAACCGGGCAGTAGCCGGCGGACCTTCATTCGGGTTGGTCAGCCAGCTGCATTGGACGGTGGACGGCTGGCCGGTGGTGAGTCCCGAGCCGGTCTACGGCGCTGCCTATTCAATTTCGGTTGCGCAGCAATCGGTGGTTGGTGATTGGGACATTGTCTCTTTGACTGCGTCCACTGATCCCATTGAGAGCCAACGGGTCACCCTCACCGCCGCGGATGTCGAGCAAGTCGGGCCGGAACAATTCGTTCTGGTCGGGGTTGGTCATGTTAACGTATGGCAGGAATACGATTGGGCGATTGATCAGCCCCGAGTCGTATTTAGCGGCATCACGCCGCAAGGATGGGGCGTTTTAGGCAAAAAGGCCGGTTAAGACAACAAAATGGGCAGGGGATATTGATTATCTTCCTGCCCATTTGCTTAACTATGGTACAGCTTTAATTCGATATCTTGATCATAGTTGCCAAAGCCTTTGCCAAAAATCGTACAGCCGCCTTGATTCACCGCGTCTTCCTTGATAGCAAAGCGCACCTTGAAGGAAGAGACATGGGGGTCGAGATCCTCCAGCGTCACGTCGGAGAATGGTTGGGCATCCAAGAAACTGCCGTCATGATTGATTCGGACAGTCTTCATAATGCCGTATTGGTTCACGTTATCGGGCACCCAGGCCGGGGTGTATTTGCCGCGAATGTCCGAAAAGTCGCCAGGACTGGTCCAAGTGCCGATTTCTTGATCATTGATGGAGAAGGTAATATCTGACGGCCAAACGTTGTTTGAAAAAGGAAATTCGGAACCCAGTTCCATGGACAAATCCAGCATTTCGAGTTTGTCGTTTTGCCCCAAATAGTTCGGGAACTGATATTCAACGAAGCCGGCGGTCCACCAAATCATTCCGGCATTGATCCGATCGGGATCCATGAAGTACCCGGGCGTATCCACTTTCCCGATGAAGTCATCTTGACCAGCCATGCCGCATGAAGGAGTCACCTCGAAATCGGTGAAATGGCCAACGGGCAATTGGACCGTATACGAGTCGAAAGCGGGGTAGATCATTTGCGGAAAACGGATATTGATCTTGTCCACTTTTAAATGGGAGATCTTATTGTGCCCATCGCGTTCAAAACCAATGAGACCCGCTTCGGCGAGTTTCCCCAAGTGCATCAAAACGATCGCGCTGCTCAGGTTCAATTCTTTAGCTAAATCCTTAACGCTCATTTTACGGTGCGAGAGTTTCTGAATAATTTCCAACCGGACTGGACTGGCCAACGCTTTATAGGCAGCCAAGGAGCGGGTTGAGATATCTAGTTCCATGTTTTCTTCCTCCGTCAATCAACTATTAAACGCTTACAACACACTACATGTTAATTCAACACCGAACAATAATCAATTGATTAATAGAAAGGGAGTTCAAAAAAATGAAACTCAATCGCGTTACGCGCTGGCTTGCCCTGCTGGGTGCGGTGCTGTTGGCTGGGACAGCCGCAGGATGTCAAAAGCAAGCAGCCGCGGCCCCGGTCGCCCAGAAATTAACAGCCCCTAAAGCAGCACCGGCGACGGTCCACGATCCGTCCATTGTGCAAACCAATGGGCGGTATTACATCATTGGTTCCCACATGCAGTTCGCCTCGTCTAAGAATCTGATTCAGTGGCAGCAATTATCGACGAGTGTGAAAGATACCAAACTGTTCAGCAATATCACCGCAGAATTGGGCCCAGCGCTCAGTGATGCAGAAACTGATACGTTTTGGGCAGGCGATATCGAACAGTTAAAGGACGGCAAATATTACATGTATTATTGTGCCTGCCAAGGCAGTTCGCCAACTTCAGTGTTGGGCGTGGCCGTGGCGGACAAAGTGACTGGCCCCTACAAAGACCAGGGCATTATCCTGCGTTCCGGCGGCGCCATCAAAGACGATGCCGCGTATGACGCCACCCAACAGCCCAATGTGGTCGATCCTCACGTGTTCCATGATCAGACGGGTCAACTGTGGATGGTTTACGGATCATATTCTGGCGGGATCTTTATCCTCAAGATGGACGAAGAGACAGGCAAACCGTATCCCGGCCAAGGCTACGGCCAACGGCTGCTCGGCGGCAACCACGTCCGCATCGAAGGGGCCTACATGCTCTACAACAAGCAGACCGACTACTACTACTTATTCCTGTCCTTTGGCGGGCTGAGCGCTGATGGCGGCTATAATCTGCGGGTCTTCCGCTCCCGCCAGCCGAATGGCGGATTCGTTGATGTTCAGGGGCAGCAAGCTGCCGATATTCGCGGTAAATTAGGCACGACCTTCGATGATGCCGCTATCCAAGACTACGGCAACAAGCTCATTGGTAATTTCACTTGGAAAGAGGGCAGCAAGCAAGTGGGCTACGTGTCGCCTGGCCACAACACCGCCTTCCAAGATAAACAGACCGGGAAGTATTTCGTGATGTTCCATACCCGCTTCCCCGGCCGCGGCGAATATTATGAAGACCGCGTGCATCAGATGTTCTTTACCCGCGACGGGTGGCCGGTACTGAATCCGGCGCCCTATGATCAGGAAACCAAGACGAATTACACGACCAAGCAGGTCATTGGCGATTATCAGATCGTCCAAATGAATAAACTGATCACTGAGGATCCGGCGACGGCAAAAACAACGACGGTCGATCAAGATGGCAAACTGACGGGGAAAGTAACCGGCAGCTGGACCAATAAGAACGGTCAGGCAACATTGAAAACAAATCAAACTACCTACTCGGGAGTCTTCATTTCCTCCTGGGATCCCTATCAGAAAGCGCAGACGATGATGTTTAGCGGGACGGATGCGCAGGGCGAACCGGTCTTTATGCGGCGGATGGTGACGCGATAAGACAGAAATGGCGCATAGCAATCGGGCCGCTGTCTGCCTACTTGATGGCGAGGAGACAGCGGCCTGATTATTGTTACCAGCAGCCAATAGTGAGGCAGATTACGGGATCGCATGCATCAGGCCGCGATTAACGACAGTACCGTAGTCAATATAGCGTGACGGTAGCTTCACTGTGCGGTTTGCTAATGGTTTATTGGTCAAGATTTTGGTCATCAGGTCTACCGCCGATGCGGCGATGGCCTCTTCATCCTGGACAATGCAGGTATAACGGACACTGCGAATAATATCATTATTTGGGTCAAATCCGGCAATACCGATATCTAACGGAACGGAGAGGCCCATTTCCATAGTGGCTTCGCGCACCAATGAGCCAATATAGCTGTCCAGAACAATCAAACAAGTTGGCTTGTTAGTCATAATACAGTCTTTAATGCGCTGGATATCTTCCGCCAGCGCATTTTTCCCGTCGTGATGGGCATAAGTGGTTTCAATGATATTAGCAAACGCACTGGCCTTCAGCGGATAATCGGTTGTAGCGTATACTTGGGAGAATGCTTCCTGCCGAATAGCTAGAGTGGAATTAGAAACGTCATGATATCCGATTACGCAAATGTTTTGATGACCAAAGGCACTGATTTGTTGGGCTAGTTGGCGGGCGCTTGCTAAATGGTTAGTCCCGGCGAAGACTTCATCAATGCCGACAAGCTGCTTATCAATAACGACTACTGGAAACTTCTTTAGAATAAGTTGCATGAGCAGCGGGTCATAAAAAGACCGCTGTAACGGATTAATAAAGATCCCTTTGACGTGGGCGTCAAGCAATTCTTGCAAGCATTGATTTTCTTGATCTTCGTCTTCACCAGAAAACTTGATAATGAGTGGATAGCCTTTTTTGGCTGCGGCGTCCGTGAGACCAATCAGTAATTTAGCACCAAAGCTTTCCAAGATGCCCGGCAAAATAGCGCCGAGCATTTTTTTGTGCGGCGAAAGCTCTGTTTTCTTAAGAACGGTGGTCCCCACGCCGGCCCGGCGGGTGACGATGCCCTCGGAGGCCAACAAATTGACAGCTTTTTGGACGGTGATACGGCTTACTTTATAAGTACCCATGAGTGTTTTTTCGGGCGGCAACTTTTCGCCGATCGGATAATGGCCGGCGTTGATTTGAGTCTTCAGATCTTCAAAGATTTGTTCGTAAAGCGGCTTGTATGTTGAATACTCCATAGTGACTCTCCCCTAGAGGTGTTTCTAAGTAGCATACTACTAAATGACATAAAATCAAGTACAATAGCTCATATATTAGTGTAAGCGTTGACATTCCCTTTTTTCAAGCCTAATATCTAACCTGAAAAGACCGTTAGAATAATTAATATAGAAAAGGGGGAATAAATGACATATAAAACAGGTCAAATGGTGGCAAGACAGTAAGCATGCAATTATGGAGGAATCAATCATGAAGCTAAGTAAATGGGCACTTGCTCTTGGCATTTTTACCAGCGTTGCACTTTTAGCCGGGTGCGGTTCGGGTTCAAGCAATAGTTCAGATGGGGTAACAACAGTTAAAGTCGCTTGGCGGGCAACAGGTAAGGGCGACAGCATGTACCGGATCTATTCCAAAAAGTGGATTGCTGATTTCGAGAAGAAGAATCCAAAAATCAAGATTTCGCTGCAACCAATCAACGCGTCAGAAGGCGATTATTTCTCTAAGCTGGATCTGGCAATGAAGTCCGCAGATACCACACCGGATATTGTCAACGAAGATACGTTCATTCTGCCAGCGGATGCTAAGGCCGGCTACTTGGAGCCATTGGATTCCTATGTGGCAAAATGGTCCGACTGGGATAAGTTCACAGCTGCTTTGAAGAAAGGCAGTCAAGGTTCTGACGGCAAACAGTATGGTATTCCGGGAACGACAGATGCCCGTGGTATCTGGACTGACCTAGTAGTGACAAAAAAGGCCGGATTAGCTGCCGATTGGGCACCGAAGAGTTGGGCCGATATTCTCACTGCCGCTAAGAAGATTAAGCAAACGCAGCCGAATGTTATTCCCTTCGCCATGGGTGTTTCGACGACCAACGGCGAATCTGTATCGATGCAAACATTTGAACAGTTGCTCTACGGTACTGGAGAAACACTATACAACGAAAAAACTAAGAAGTGGAATGTCAATTCTAAGGGCATCCTGGCCACATTGAACTTTATTAACCAGATTTACAACAAGGATAAAACCGGGCCAAGTTTGTCTGTTGTCATGAGCAGTAATTACGGTTCTACGATCTTCCAAGATCGGATTCCCAAGAATCAGGTGGGGATGGCCATGGATGGTATCTGGAACACAGGGAATTGGTCCAAGGATGGCGCAGCACCCATCGCTAATATGACTAAGGTGTTGGCCTTCAACTTGATGCCGACAGAGAAAGGACAGAAACCCGGATACGTAACAATGGCTGGCGGCTGGTCTTGGGCATTACCTAAGAATTCAAAGAACAAGAAGGCCGCTTGGACTGTGATGAAAGCCATGAATACAAAGCAGCTAGCAGTGACTCGGGCATTGCAGGAAGGTACGTTGACAGTTCGTGATGACGCAGCCAAAGATCCTGAATACTTGAAGAAGCCGTTTATTAAAGAGGCCACTCAGGCTCTGCAGAATGCTCACTTCCGGCCCAAAAACGACTTGTACCCTAAGGTATCGATTGCAATCCAGCAAATGGTTGAGTCGGTAGCTGCCGGTCGGAAATCACCGAGCGACGCCGCTGCTAAGTATGCAACTGACGTGAAAGGCATTGTCGGCGATTCAAACACAGATACGCAGAAGTAGAGAGTGCGAGGTGTGGCCCGAGAAAGTGCTGGCCGCACCTTTTTTACAAATTGGAGGTGTACGCTATGGACGCTTCAAATGTCATTAAAAATAAGCCGCATAAAACACAGCAGCAGAAGACTGAGCGGCGGCTATCAGTTTGGCTGATGCTGCCCAGTATGATTCTGTTGTTGATATTCTTTCTAACACCAATGATTTTGACCGTGGTATTTTCCCTGACTAATTTATCATTGACGGGGGAGGCCGCATCGTCGCTGCACTTTATCGGCTTTCAGAATTATCTGCAAATGTTTAAGGATCCTGCCCTGGCTACGTCCATCTGGAATACGATCGTCTTTGTCCTTTTTTCCGCGGTCATTGGGCAATGTTTCTTCGGCTTCCTCATTGCCTTCATGATGCGGGGGAAGAACAAGACATTCAGACGAATTATTGGGTTGATCATTATTGCCGCGTGGGTGACTCCGGAAGTTGTTGTTGGTTTCTGCTGGGTGGCCTTCCTTGGCGATAACGGCACCTTGAATATGCTGGCTCACAATTTATTGGGAATGAAACCAGTTGCTTGGCTCTACACCTTCCCTATGGTCAGCATCATTATCGCCAACGTTTGGCGTGGTACCGCCTTTTCTATGATGGTTTTCCAGACGGCATTAGATGATATTCCCCAAGAAGTGGAAGAAGCGGCCGTGATGGATGGCGCGACCCGCTGGCAATTGGTTACCCGAATCACTATTCCCATGGTTAAGGGAACCATCGCGACCAATATTATGCTGGTCACATTACAAACATTGGGTGTATTCTCTTTGATTTACACCATGACTGGCGGTGGGCCAGAAAATGCAACGAGTACTTTGCCCGTCTTCATGTACAAGCAGGCGTTTGTCAGTTACCAATTGGGTTACGGAACTGCAATTTCCCTGGTGCTGTTACTCATTGGTGCATTGGCCAGCCTCCTGTATATGAAGATCCTCAAGGTCAAAATTTAGAAGGAGTGTGATTCAACATGATGAGGGAAAACAAAACCGTGCGTTTTGTTCAATACGTTGTTCTGGCAGTCATTGCGCTGCTCTTCCTGTTGCCGCTCCTTTGGATGTTGTTCTCGTCCATTGATACGCACGCCATTCAAGCAATTCAACTGCCCAAACAACCGACGCTGGCTAACTTTATGGCGATTTTGACCGATAGCAATATTATGCGGTCATTCGGTATCGGATTGCTGGTTTCTGGTTTTCAAGCCATCTTCGTGGTTTTGATCAGTGTCTTAGCGGCCTATCCATTATCGCGGTATCCGTTGCCTTGGAAGAAGCCGTTCCTGCTGTCGATCCTATTTTTGACATCATTACCGATGACAGCGGTAATCGTACCGGTCTATCAGATGTTTCTATACCTGAAGTTCCAGAACTCGTTGATTGCCACAACAGTATTTATGATTTCCACCAGTTTGCCCTATGGTATTTGGATGATGAAGAACTTCATGGACTCAGTGCCGCATGAGTTGGAGGAAGCAGCCTGGATCGACGGATCAACCGTCTGGGAAGGGGTGCGAAAAGTTGTTTTACCGCTTATGCTGCCGGGAATTTTTACAATTGGTATTTTCACATTCACAGGTTCATGGGGCAACTTCTTCGTACCGTTCATTTTGATCACATCACCAGAAAAGCTGCCCGCATCAGTTACTATTTTTCAGTTCTTTGGCAACAACGGGTTGGTCAACTACGGCCAACTGGCAGCGTTCTCCGTGCTGTACACACTGCCGGTCGTCATCCTGTACACCTTTGCGCAACGGTACATGTCTCAGGGGTTCAGCTTTGGCGGTGCAGTGAAATAGTGTGAGGAAGGAAGAGTGTAATGACTTTAGATGAAACGACGCTTTTGCGAAAAGCCGACCAGCAGCTCGGGTATCTGCATGAGTATTTCTATCGGGACTTTCAGTCGGTAGATGCCCTTGAGATCACGGAAGACAAGCGTGAGGACAAACGTTGGCTGCCTGAGAATGCGGAATGGCGGCCAGCTGCGATTGGTGACCACTGGGAGGGACGTGATCGATATTATTGGTTACGTTTCAAACTCACATTACCACAGTATTCTGCTAATCAGCACTATGTCATGCACATGGACTTAGGCCGCACAGGCGGCGGTAACAACTCCGGTTTTGAAGGCTTGGTTTTCCTAAACGGTGAACCCCACCAAGCAGTAGACAGCAACCATGAAGATATGTATCTTGACCACACTTTTTGCGGTCAGACGTTAGACGTGGCCATCAAACTATGGACTGGTTTGGAGGGCGGCGGTGCGCCGGTTATCCAGCACTATGTGTTGCGCGCACTGCAGGCCGGTATCATTAATCAAACCGTGGTGGATTGTTACGACTATCTGTGGAATATGGTCGGTGTGATCCGTGAAATGGATGCCGACGAGCCCTTGAAATATGATTACATCAGCGTGGTGCGCCAGTCGTTTCGAACTTTTGATTGGGCGCAAGAAACAAGTGCGACAATCGGCGAAACTTGCCAAGAAGTACTGACGCACATTCAGCACTTCATCCAAGAGCATGCCAATCAAAAGAAGCAATATACGATCACTGCAGTGGGCCATACGCATATCGACGTTGCGTGGCTTTGGCGTTTACGCCATACACGGGAGAAGATTGCTCGGTCATTTTCTACGGTTTTAGAGTTGATGAAAGAATATCCGGACTATCAGTTCTTTCAGTCCACACCGCAGGATTATGCATTCCTGGAAGCTGATTATCCCGACTTGTACAAGCAAATTCTCCAACGGATCAAAGAAGGCCGCTGGGAAGCTGATGGGGCAACGTGGTTAGAACCGGATACCAACCTGCCCAGCGGAGAGTCGCTGACCCGGCAATTTCTATACGGCATGGGGTATTTCCACGACAAACTGAATGCCAAACAGCATGTGCTGTGGCTGCCTGATGTATTCGGCTATTCAGCTGCCTTACCGCAAATCTTGCAAGAGTTTGGCATCCCCAACTTTATGACGACCAAAATCAGTTGGAATGATACGAATCGCATGCCCCATGACACCTTTTACTGGCGAGGAATTGATGGCTCACGGGTATTGACCCATTTCATCACCACGGTAGAATCAGAAGCTGACTTTAATGATCCGATGCAATGGCGCTATACGTACAATGGTGATATTACACCGCGGACTGTGTTGGGGACGTATCATGTGTATGCTGACAAGCAGATTAATGATGATTTGCTGCTGAGCTATGGATATGGCGATGGTGGTGGCGGCCCGACTCGGGAACAAATTAAGAATATCGATATTATTAATCAGTTGCCTGGCAT
Source organism: Schleiferilactobacillus harbinensis (assembly GCF_008694105.1). Taxonomy (NCBI): domain Bacteria; kingdom Bacillati; phylum Bacillota; class Bacilli; order Lactobacillales; family Lactobacillaceae; genus Schleiferilactobacillus; species Schleiferilactobacillus harbinensis. The sequence goes on along the minus strand of NZ_CP041364.1, from coordinate 2,285,624 downwards.
GCCCACTGTGAAGAATGGTCGAGTGGATGATTACTTTGCCCGATTGCAGGATAAACTGCACCACACTGATGCACCAGTCGCTGAATGGGACGGCGAATTGTATCTCGAATATCATCGGGGAACGTATACGTCGCAGGCGAACATCAAGAAGTGGAACCGAACAGCAGAATATGCGCTGCGTCGGTTGGAAATGAGTTATGCGACGGCCTATGTTGAGCAGGACGTCCTGTATCCGCATCAAGAGATTCGGGACTTATGGATCATCTTGCTGCGCAATCAATTCCATGATATCCTGCCGGGTTCTGCAATTCATGAAGTGTATGATGATGATCGGGAAGAATTCAAGCAGTTGTTTGCCGGGGTGGCTGATTTAGAAGCTAAACTCAATCAGCAAGTGACGACGTCGCAGGCCGGCCAAGTCGTTGCCCGCAACTTTTTGCCATGGGATGTTGAAACGCTGATCAAGTTATCTGATGCTGACCGGGATGGCGCGGTTAATACGGCCAATGGTGCGTATGCTTTGGCAACTATCCCCGCGCTGGGCAGCGCCGTCGTAACTGGGAAAACGCCGCCGCAACAGAAGACAGCCGTGGTGAGCAACAACACAGTGCGCACTTCATATTATCAAGTCACTTATGATGCCACGGGACTGCTGACTTCAATTACAGATATTCGCAATCACCGGGAGGTTCTGGATACGACGTTGGGCGGCAACGTACTGACCCTGTATGAGGATCGGCCGTTAGACTATGATAATTGGAATATTGATGTTGATTATCCTGAAAAGGCGAAGCAGTTACAGGCGCAATCGGTGGATGTCGTTGAGAATAATCCTCTGTTTGTGGATTTGGCAGTCCACTACGCCTTCGGCCAATCAACGATGACGCAAGTTATCCGGTTGTATGCATTCTCTCCGCGCATTGATTTCATTACCGACGTTGACTGGCATGAACGACAGGTGTTATTGCGCACTGCATTCAACACAAACATCGTATCCGACAGCGCCCGGTATGATATTCAATATGGCAACGTCACCCGCGCCACGAATGATAACACGAGCTGGGATCAAGCCAAATTTGAAACGGTTGGTCACAAGTGGGCGGATTTATCAGAGCGCGATTACGGCGTGGCATTATTGAATGATTGTAAATATGGCTATCGGGTCAAGGGCAAGCAAATGTCTTTGACGCTGCTCAAGTCAGGCGATTATCCAGATACGACCGCTGATGAAGGCCAGCATACATTCACCTACAGTTTGCTGCCGCATGAAGGCGACTTTATTACCGGTGAAGTGGAAAAGGCTGGCGAGGAGCTGAACGACCCAGTTGCCCTCCTGACTGACGTTGATCAGGATTCATTAACTCCCTTGTTTGAATTGGACAGTGAAACTCCTGTTGCATTGGATGCTGTTAAAATCAGTGAAACTGGTAACGATTTAATTGTCCGGTGTCATGATTATACCGGTACAACGGGGACCGTGATGCTGAAACCGCACTTTAAGTATGATGCGGTACAGCGTGCTCATCTCAACGAGCATGAAGCGGAGGCGCTGATGCCTGATGAAAATGGCAATGTATTGGTGAACTTCAAGCCATATAAAATTGTGACATTACGGTTCACTCTAGGATAAGGAATCAGCAACGATTGAGCCGCACTTCATTTTGTGCGGTTCTTTATTTTTGAATGGAGGTCTTTGTATGTATGCTGCAATTGAGGCGGGGGGTACCAAGTTTGTGTGTGCGGTGAGTGATCAGCAGCTCAATATCGTGGGAAAGACCAGAATTGCGACGACGAATCCGCAACAAACGTTGAGGCAAGTCTTTGCTTTTTTAGATCAGTATGCCATCGAAGCGATTGGCGTTGGCGCGTTTGGTCCGCTTGATTTAGATAACCAATCAAGCCATTACGGCTACATCACAACAACACCAAAAGCGGGGTGGCGCGATTTCAATTTTCTCGGTGTATTGAAAGCTCATTTCGGGAATATTCCGATTATATTCACTACAGATGTCAATATTGCCGCTGTTGGCGAACAAAGACTAGGAGCTGGCCGCGGCGCCCAAAACGTTGCTTATTACACAGTGGGAACTGGTATCGGGATGGGATTCCTCTATCACGGGGCCTTATATACCGGCCGGGGTAATTTAGAAGCCGGCCATATTCTGGTGCGCCGTTCAAATGAGGATAAGTTTGCTGGCGTGTGCCCGTATCATAGTGATTGCTTAGAGGGGATGGCATCCGGGCCGGCCATGGAGAGCCGGTGGGGGTTGAAGGGGGCTGATATTCCCACTGACTCATTTGCTTGGCGGCTTGAAGCCAATTATCTTGCCCAGGCATGTATGATAACGACACTATCTTTATCGCCGGATATCATTATTTTTGGCGGTGGTGTGTCCAACCGGTCAGAATTATTTCCATTGATTCGCAGCGAATTCTCTAAGATCCTGGGTGATTATGTCACAACTCCCAATTTGGCGCACTATATCGTGCATGCTGCATTAGGCAATGATGCTGGAATTGTTGGCGGGTTGTTGCTGGCGAAAGATGCGGCGGTCAAAATCAACACTTCAGCATTGGCGCCGCACTGATTTCGATTGTCGGCATCAGCAAAAATAATCCGCTTGGCTCAGTATGAATACTGAACCAAGCGGATTCCTTTATTATCACGGTAATTCTAAATGCTTTTCTTACTCCTCAGTGATAAACCGTAGCGCCTCCCGCAAACTATCCTCAGCTTGTACATAATCACCAACCTTATCCATAAACGCATGCACCATCCCGTTATACCGGATATAACGAATATCGCCGCCAGTTGCCTTCACCTTGTTGTAGAATGCTTCACCCTGGAAACGGAGCGGATCAAACTCGCCCACCATGAACAGCGTGCGCGGCAATTTAGCCAGCAGCTCAGAAGGCGCATTCAGTGGTGAAATATACCAACTTTCTGGATCAGCGCCCCCGACATACCATTGATTGATCAACGGGTTGCTCTGGGCAAAGCCGCGGATATAATTGGTGATGAGGTCTTGGTCCTGCGCCGGCTGCCAGTGGGCTGGATCGTCGAATTGCTGGCGCAAAACAGGCCGATGCCCCTGATACGTGACGGGGTACAGGGCTACGGCACTAGCAATGTAGTTGGTGCCTAATTGCCGATCCAACAGACTCACGACATAGGTGAGATTGCCGCCGGCAGAATCGCCCATGATCGTGATGCGGTGGGCATCAATATGCAGTGCGGCGGCCTGATGGTGAAGGGCCGTGAGGACGTTGTAGCTGTCAATGACATCCTGAGGATAGGGATGCTCCGGGGCCAAGCCATAGTCCACGGAAATGACGCGGACGCGGCCTTCATCGGCCAGCAGGCGGCAAGGCTGCTCCACGTTGTCCAGGCTGCCGCCGAAGAAGCCGCCGCCGTGGATAAACAGGATTGCGGGCAGTGTGTCGGCGGCCAGTTCTTTTTGAACATAAGTGCGCACGCCAACGCCATGCAATTGGGTATTTTCAATCGTCAACGGATGGCGGACGGTATAGTGGGCGGTGGGCCAGCCCATCGCGGCCCGGGCAGCTTGGACGTTGGGAATACCCGAGGGGTCGGCCGGCTGACCAGCTTCCTTAGGGGTGATTTCCGTTTTGGCGTGGGGGTCGAGAATGCCGGCCGTTTTCTGCCCGGGGACTAATTTAGCCGTATAACTCGTATTCACAACAGGGACGGTGGGTAATAATGATGCTGCTGTTTCTAACATGATCAAGACCTCTTTCTAGTTTGTTTCTTGGACAGTTGGTTTTGTCCGTTTTTGGCTGATGACCACGGCGGCGACGATGACGGCTAAAATCAGGAAACCGATACTGGCGACAACCATGCTGCCAGCGGCTTCGTCCTTGCCGGTCAAGCTGGCGAGCGCGTTCACGATGGTCGGGGAGAGAAAGACACCGACGTTAGTCATGATCAGCATGACCGAACTGGCCAGATTCTTAGAGTTGGCGGGTGCGGCCACGTTGATGATTGTATAGATGTAGGGAATACTGACGGCGAAGCCGATGCCGATGATGACTGTACCAACGGCTACTATGGCGAGGCTGCTCACTGTACTGACTAAGTAGAAGCCAACGGCCATCAAGATGAAACCGAGGGGCAGGATCTTATTTTGCAGCAGTTTATAGATGCGGCCGAACAGCAAGCCCATCAACATGGTTACGAGGGTAAACCCGCCGAGAATAGCAGACGCCTGACTGGCGGTACCAAGATGGTTCGCGGTGAGCAGACCGGCCAGCTTGATGGTCACCACCATGAAGAAGACATAGATGAAGAACGTGAGCAGCGAAATGAGGATCACCGCGGCATTGATGTGCTGCTTGGCTTTCGGGGTCTGGGCGGTATCTTTCGCCGCTGGTGCCGGCTGATCATTGGGCATCACCAGACCGAACAGGATCATGATCGGCAGGGCAATAACATAGATGAGGAACGTGGCGTGCCAGCCAAAGAGGAGCAGATAGCCGACAGCGAAGGACAGCAGGGAACTGCCCAGAGACGAAATAGCACTCTGGTAGCCCATCATCGCGGCTAATTCATCGCCGCGATAGTAGTCAGAAATGAGGCTGATGGCCAACGAATTGAACGTACCCACGGCAATGCCGAAAATGAGGCGGGCAGCGAGGACCACGTAATAACTGTTGCTGACGACGGGTACCAGCCCGGATAGTAGGGCCACGGCCAAACCGGTCAAGACGGTACGCTTGGCCCCAAGCTGGGTGGCGAGCACATTACCCAACACAATCCCCAGAATGATGCCTAAGTTCGGAATCGTAGACAGGGTGTCAACGGCTGAGGCGGATTGGTCAGAGAACGTTTTGGCCATTAGCGGCAAAGCGGCCGCAATGTTTGGCGCAATCATCAGCATCATGGAGATGGACAGCAGGGCCGCCTTGAACCAAATGGATGATGGCTTTGAACGGGTCATAATATAATCACTCCTTAACTTGCGAAGCACAGCTGCGTTAATCGCTTACAAGAATAAGTATATTGTGGAACCGCTTTAAACAGTGGGCGTATTCTGCCGACTTAACGGTCAATTTTTGACCTCTGTAAATTTTGACGGTAGGCGCTTGGCCGTTGCCCGTATGTTTTGGTGAATCGCTGGCGGAATGATTTCTCGTTGGGAAATCCAGTCTGATCGGCGATGGTGCTAATGGGCAGATCGGAGTTGGTGAGCAAATCGTAGGCATTTTGCAGCCGCAACTGACTCAAATAGGTCATTAATGGCACCCCAATCTGCTTTTTGAAATCTCGGGACAAGTAGCCGACCGACAGTGGACCTGGTCGGCCACTGCCGGCAGGGTCAAGGGCTCGTTAGCATGCTCTGTGAGATAGGTAATCACGCTGCTCATCCGTGCTAAACTCGCCGTGGTTGCCAGCGTGTTGGCTGAATTGTCGGGCTCAGCAAAGTGGGTCATCAGGAGGCTCAAAACGGTGTAAATATCGCGCAGATGGTTCAAGCGGCGAATGGTTGCATTGTGCACGCCGTTTTCTGTCTGATCGATATCAAGCAATGCGGCTTGCAATGCCTTCAGAGCGGCAGAGGGCGGGCCTGGGTGCTGACTGCCAATGGGTACGGCAAATCGCCACTGGTCATAATCTGGAATTTGCTGACGCAGCCAGTCATAGGGCAGCAACAGGGTCACTGCTCGGGCCGGCCGCAACGGTTCCGCCAAGATGGCGTGGACGACATTGGTATTGATGACAATGACATCGCCGGGTGCCGCTGCCAATTCAGTGCCAGCGATGGTGTATTTTGCCCGGCCAGCAATAATGTAGTCAATCTCCAGTGCCCGGTGCCAGTGGCGGACAATGGCTGATTCTTGCCCCTGATGGATCACGATTTTGAACGGCAGGCCCGGATCGGCACTGACGACTTCGTGTTTGTACATGACTCTTCACCTCTCATAAGTAGTGCCTGTTAGCACTTATTATACGTAAGAAAAGCAGTTGGGAACCTGTGAATGATTTTTCTAGCATTCTCCCCTGTCGTCCAGTATGATTAAGCCAAATGGAGGTGGAAGCGATTAATAATCTCATAGCTATGTTCTTGACCTGGCCGTGGTGGGTCCAAGTGTTGGCCATTCTGGCGGTGTTGTTCGTGCTGATCGTACTCATCAACGTCCTGTTGATCCCCTTTGGTATCATCGTGAACCGGCTGACCAGCAATCGAGAGAAATCGCTGGCCACCCATCCCGATGACGACCTGATTGGTCGAGTCACTGTGCCCATTGAGGGAGACCAAAAGGGCCAAGTGAGCCTGCTGATTCCCGGGGGTACGGTGAATCTGCGGTCCGCCAAATTATACCGGGAAGAGGAACGGGCGGCCAATTTGCGGCTGGAAAAGGGCACGCTGGTCGTCATCGTGGAAGAAAAAGATGGTGTGTTGTATGTCATCAAAGCAGATCTGCAAAACAAGGAGGCGTAGTTACTCATGGTTGAAGAATTCATTGCTAATCCCGTCATTTGGGCCGTCGTCATTATTATCCTGTTGCTCTTCATCGTGGTTTCCCGCTACCGGAAGCCGTCGCCGGACAAAGCACTGATTATTTCCGGTGCACTGCTCGGCAGCAAGAACGTGTACAAGGATCCCAACGGGTCGAAGCGCATCAAGATCATCCAAGGCGGCGGGACATTTCTGATCCCGGTACTGCAATCGGCAAAGGAATTGAGCATGTCGTCCTTGCAGATCCAGATCGAAACGCCGGAAATCAACTCCCAGCAACAAGTTCCCATCGCCGTGACGGGGGCCGTGAACGTTAAGGTGGGCAACTCGCTGAAAGAGATCGCCACTGCGGCGGAGCAATTCCTGGGCAAAGAGAAACAGGAAATCATCAGTGAACTGACCGCCGTCCTGGAAGGCGGTACCCGGGACATCATTGGCCGGATGACGGTGGAGGAAATTCTGGGCAACCGGGAGAAGTTCTCACAGGAAGTCCAGGGTCAAGTGTCCGATTATATTGAAAATATGGGTTTCCAGATCATTTCGTTTACCTTGCAGGAAATCAAGGATTCTAATGGCTACATTGAGAGCTTAGGCAAACCTCAGATTGCAACAGTCCGGCAGGAAGCCCAGATCGCCGAGGCCAATGCCGATCGGGAAGTGCGGATTAAGAAAGCCAGTGCTGAGCAGGAAGCCACGAAGGCCGAACTGGAGCGGGAGACCGAGATTGCGGACGCCCAGAAGGAAAAGTCCTTGAAGATGGCCGACTACCAGAAACAACAGGAAGTCGCCAAGGCCGATGCGGAAAAAGCCGCAATGCTGGCGCAAAAGGGTAAAGACATTGCCGAGCAGGAGCAAAACATTGCCATCCAAGCCAAAGAAGCCGATCTGAAGCGGAAGCAATATGAGGCCGAGAGCAACACCAAGGCGGACGCGGATCTGTATGTGGCGAAGCAGTCCGCTGAGGCGGAGAAGGCGCGACAAATTGCTCAGGCCGAAGCCCAAGCGGAACAGATCAAGCTGCAGGCGGACGCCGATGCCGAACGGACTGCGAAGCTCGGGAAGGCTGAGGCTGAGCGGATTCGGCAGGTCGGGTTGGCCCAAGCCGAGAGTACGGAGAAGCAGGCTGAGGCACTGGCCAAGATGAACGAAGCTGGTAAGCTGCAAATGATCATTGATAAGCTGCCAGAGATTGCCACCGCGCTCACGGCACCGTATGCGAATGTCGATAAGATCGTCCAATTCAGCGGCGCGGGTGACGACAGTATTGGTAATGCGGGCGTGACAGGGCTGACCAAGACGTTTGCGATGGTTAAAGAAGCGACGGGGATCGATTTTGCAGAGCTGATTAATGGATCGCTGACCCAGCAGGCCGGGAATAAGCCGGTGGTGGCCGCGATCGAAGCCGCAGCAAAGGAGAAAGCACTTGTACCATCTGGTAAAGACAAGCCCAAACAATAACCAATTTGTTTCCAACTGATAAGACACTGTTCTGGCTTTCGGAATGGTGTCTTTTTGCTCCCCAAAACCGAACTGGTATGCCATGTCAAATCAGAGTAATTTTTTTGTCCTAGACTGACATATTCACCGAAATGAATATGTTAACCTGAATGTGAGACGATGAGCTAAGTATAACTGCATGAATTGCACATGTTTTGGGATGAACGTTTTGGGAGGATGTCACATGTTCAAAATGGGTAATCAGAATCGTTATGACCAAGATATTAAGCTGCATTACAGGATGTACAAAGCCGGTAAGCGCTGGATCGTGGCCGGTGTCGCGGTGATGAGCTTCAGTTTGGTCCTGGCGGGCAAACCGCAATTTGTCCAGGCGGCGGTTGCCGAACCGCAGACGACGAGTGAAGTGGCAGCCAAGGCGAAAGCAGACCAGCAATCTGGTATTGCAGCAAACGCCGCAACCAAAACGGCGGCACCGGTCAGTCAAGCGACAACACAAACAGAGGCTAATGTGCCAGCAACAGAGACAAAAGCACAAGATGCCGCAAAAACGGCGGAGAATACAACGGCGGTTGAGTCTGCTATAAAAACTGATACATCAGTTTCGAACAATACAACCGCTCAGGTATCGGCACAGGCGCAATTACAGACAACTGATCAGACTGACCAAGTACAGGCTGCTGGTACGAAGGCGGCTGCTAAGCCTGCCAATTCAGCAGCAACGCCACAACAGCTGGCCGCGACTGAGGATGATACAAAAGCAAATACCCAGAATGACGCCAAAGATGCCAAGACAGATACCAAAGCCGATCCGAAGGAAACAGCTGATGACGACTATCAAACCGCTAAAGACAAAACCGACCACGCCAACGCGCTAGCCGCCAAGGCCAACCAAAGTACGGCAGCACTGCAGGCGCTGCTGAAAGATCCTAAACCTGACGACACGGCTTGGCTGACGCAAGTCAACGCCGCGTTGAACGATTTAGCCAAGACGTCCAGCGATTTCACCGGCACCAAGATCAATACCGATGAGGTGGTCGCTGCTTACCAAGCCGCCCTTAATAATTTGCCGAACCAGCCCCAACCGAGCGCAATTCAGAAAGTCCAAGTGGGCAGCAAAGATGAAGCGGCAACATTGGCCAATTACAGCAAGCTGGTGGACGCTTATACCAGTCAAGTGAATACCATTTTGGCCAAAGTCAAAAACGGGCAGGCCAATTACGCCACGGCTGAAGCGTTGCAAGCCGCGCGAAAGCAGTTGAAGGCGGCTGCTGATCAACTGAATGCAGCAATTAAGCAAGCTGTCGATAGTGCCAATAATGGCGATACCGCAGCAACCGAGCATGCCGTTACTGCGCCGGATACGACCGGCCAGACCCTGGACGACTACAAGCATGCCTATGACGATGCGTTAACCGCCTACAATTCGAATGTCGCTGTGTATAACGACACCACAACGGATCCGACGCAAAAAATCGATCCAGTGGGCACGAATCCAGATACCAGTACCACGCCCAATCCAACTAAGAATCCAGCCCAAACGGATTATGACCAGTTCAAAGATGAAGTCACCAAGGCCGCGGCTCAAAATAATGCGCACAACCACTATGCCGCAGCCAATGCGGCGTACAACAAGACCCAGACGGCTTTGACCGGTTTGGCGAGTACCGTTGGCGCCTGGCAAACGGCCGCAGATAATTACAACAAGATGGTCGCTGGTGTCACCGATGGCACACAAGTGACGACGGCCGATTTAACCGCCGGGCAGGCCGCTGTCACCAAAGCCCAGGCGGATTTGGCGACAGCCATCAACCAATTTGCCTCAGTGAATGACACGTATAACCAGGCACTAGCCGATTATCAAACGGCGCTCAATGATTACACCGCGAAAACCGGCAAAAATGCTCAAACGGCGGCGCTGGGTTATGGTTCTAGTGACGCGAATAGTACCTGGAATCAGTTCCAAAGCACGATTACCAAACTGCAAAACGACTTCACCGGGACAGACACCACAGCGGTACCGGCGGAAAATGAAGCCATTATGCAGCAGAATTTGGTCAAATTTCAGGCCATCCAAGATATTGGTGCGGCGGCCCGCAACTTACAAGTTAAAGTCGAGCAGATTAACGCTGCCGCTAAGGCGCAGCAAAACGCGGTGGATACTTGGAATTCTGATATCGCCGCAGCGAAAGCCGACGGCCGCTGGGCTTTCTTCTTCGAGCAGCTGCATCTGGCCGGGGATGATTTAACGGCAAAGGATTACCAGTATATTGATGCGGTCAATGGCACGACGACACCGATTACCAGCACAACCGGTAAAGCGGATTATGGCAAGACCTACACCGATATTCAAGTTGGCCAGGCGACGGTCAATACGGATACTGATATTGCCAAGGATGCGACTAAGGCCAGTTATGCGTCTGCGGTCACTGCCTATCTCGATGCAGTCAACGCCTACAATGCAACCGTGACTAAAGCGGAGGATAAACTCAGCACCGGCGATCCCACGGATGCGGCCACCGCAATCAAGGATGCCAATGATTTAAAGAACGGTCTGGAGAGCACGAATGGCTTTTCTGTCCAGTATCAGAAGCTGATCAAGACTTTAGCCGGTTTGGCGGCTGATCCGGATCAAAATGCTCAAGCTCTGAAAACCTTGGCTGATCCCCAAAAATTAAGTATGGATGGTTCAACTTCCCCTCAAAAAAAATATAATTCGAAGGTACAAACACTGATGGAAGCTGTGGTTTTTTCGTCAGGTACTTGGAATGATGCCTTACAGCAGAACTTTAATAATGCAACCTTCATTAATGACCAGACCTTTAACCCAACACAGTATACAGTGATCGATGACAAAGCCGCTCATCAGCTGTCAGCAGCGTCCCTGAAACGGATTTTTGAGGGCCAGTGGAACGACCTGGATTATAATCCCATCGGCTTCACGCTCCAGCCTACTTATACGCAGGATGGCAAAAAGCACTATTTAGCGGGGTATGGGATTTTCCAAGGAACCAATTCAGATGGTGATTTAAACGGTACAAATCAGATTTATACCTTCACGAGTGCAGATGCGGAACAAGAATTTGAAAAAAATGGATTGAAGCTCAGTGGTGATTCATCGCAAAATAGTTATGTGATTTTTTATTACCTGTCCGAGACCGATTACAGTCAGATGATCCCGACACCAACACCCGCCAAGGCGACCAATGTTAACCCGGTCAAGACACCAAGTCTAACGATGACGTCAGTATCCGCTTATGGCCCGAGTACAGCATTACCGGCACCCACAACGACCGATACGGTCACCGCGAATGGGCCAGCCTACCTCGCTGGGACACCAGTGACGCCTGATTATCAGTCGCCGGATACAACGATCCAAGGGGCACCCACAATCACTTTGAATCAGCCCAAAGCACCGAGTACTCCGGGAACACCGGGCGGCCCCGGCCCGGGTACGCCAGACGATCCCAGTGCGCCAACGACACCGAGTGATCCTGGTACGCCAGGGGAGCCAAGTACCCCGGACCAGCCGGGGACGCCGACGACACCAGGTCAGCCAGGCACACCAGTGACTCCTGGTCAGCCGAGTAAACCCGGCACGCCGATCACTAGCGGACAAACTAGTCAGCACGGCAGCCAGGGCGGGCAATGGTCCAATCTGACCAGTAATGCCCAGCAGGCAGGCCAAGTGCGGGGCAGCCGGCGGACACTGCGCCAGGTCGTATCGCTTCCTGGACACCAGCTGGCACGCACGCGGTTACCGCAAACCGGGGAGCACCGCAGCACCGGCTTGATGGCCATAGGTGCGGCCCTGATGGCTGTGTCCTTAGTCTTCGGCCGGACCTTGACCGTTCGCAAGCGGCGGCAGGATTAACAGAATAGACTGTTCCTTTTTGAACTAAAAAATCGAAGTCAGACTTGAAAAGAGTCCGGCTTCGATTTTTGATTACTGGTTAATGTCGTTCAGGGCGACTACCTGGTCCGCCAACGCCGCGATCTCCGGCCGCAGGTGATGGGTCACCATGAGGATCGTCAATCCCGGCATCGTCAGCAGGCTTTTCTCCAGGGCCAGACTGGCGTCCTTATCCAGCGCGGACGTGGCTTCATCCAAGAGTAGAATTGGCCGGCCGCTCACCAGAGCACGGGCCAATGCAATCCGCTGTTTCTGCCCGCCGGACAGGTCGGTGCCGTTGTGAGTCAAAATGGTGTCCAGACCTTGGGCCAAGCCGTCAACGAAGGGGGTCAGGCCGACTTGCTGCAAAACCTGGGTCAGCTCGGCGGTTGGTGCAGACCTGCCCAGCGTAATGTTCCACGTGAAACTCGCATTAAAAATATACGGTTCCTGGGTCACATAGGCCAACTGGTCATGCAGGGCACCTTGAGGCAAGTCGCGATAATTCTGACCAGCCAGCGTGACATCCCCGGTATACTGGGTGATTTGTCCGCTGATGATACCCAGCAGGGTGGACTTGCCGGTGCCGGAGTCACCGGTCAGGATGAGTTTGCGGCCGACCGGAATCGTCAGTGATACATGGCGCAGCACTTTTTCCGGCCGATCTGCATAACCGTAGGTGACGTCGGTCAATTGCAGCGCGGTGGGCCGTGCCGGCCAAGGATCAGCGGGCGGTCCCGGGACTGGTTTGGTCCCGGCGCTGGCCAATTTATCCATGATCGGCCCCACCGAGCGGAATTCCCGCCAGTTGAAGGCAATCCCGCTGAGCTCGGCGAAAATCGTCCCGCCGAAGTACTGTACGCCGCTGATGGCGCCGACAGGCGTGAGCCGGCGCAGAATCAGCCAGCCGGCCTGGGCCAGCAGGAGCAGCTGGCTGAGAAAGGACAGGCCGTTGGTGCTGGCGTACATCGCCCCGCTGGCCCGGCCGAAAGCGATGTAGTGGTGATTCACATCGCGGGAGGCGGCCACGATTTTTTCTGCCAAGACTTTAGTCAGATTGGTCATGAATAAGGTATCGAACCCGTTCAGCATGTCCTCCAGTACGTTGACCAGCCGCTCGTTGGCCTTGGTGCGGGCCAGTGAAGTCCGGTCCATCCAGGCCTTGAAGACCCGGGGGAAGATGACCATTGCCGCGGCAAAGACCAGGACAGTGACCAGCAGACTCCAGTGGAAGAAGAATAGGGTGGTGCCGCTGAAAATGATCTCGGCGATTTGCTGGATGATCATGAGCAGATCGCCGATGCCGTATTCGTTGATCGTACTGATGTCGTTCGTCAGCCACGAGGTATACGTGGCGGTGGTTTCGTGGTGGAAACCGGCATAATCCTGGGCGCCGAGGCGCTGGGCGACGTCGGCCCGGATCAGTGTGTCGATTTCCTGGGTGAGTTTCGTTTTTTGGACGGTCTGAAAATAAAGCAGCACCGCGTAGCTTAAATCAGCGGCGATGGTGACGCCGACCCAGACAAAGAAAGGTCCAGCCTGGCGCTTCACGATCACTGTCAGCGCGGTGGCACTGCCGATGCCGCCCAGCGTCAGCAGCCCGGCGTTGACCACGATAATCGCGATGACGAGGGCCAAGCGCCCGCGGCGCTGGCCAAAATAATGCAGTAAAGACATAGAAGCATTCCTCATTTCTCAAATTCGATAACGGATCAGCAACTTGAGAAGTAAGCAGCGGAATGCACGGGTTTGCAGTCCGTGCGGTCAGGAATCCCCGGCGCCGCACGCAAAAAGCGGCGCAAATCATCACGATTCACGCCGCTCATCATTTAACGCATCATAATAATGATCGGAATTTAACGCTGCCCGGAAGGTGAGCGCTGAACTGTGGCTAATTTGAGGGTGGTTCCTGTTCGATTGTTTTTCATCAGCCACAGTCCCTTCTATAATGTGCTCACTTGATAACTTTAGAATACCCATTGGCGGGGATAAAAGCAACGATTTGGTCTCAACTTTTTAACTGGCTTGGCTGTTCTTCAACACAGCCGTGACCGCCTGAGTTCGCCGGGCCAAGATCGTCTGATAGTCCGTTCGGGACAGCTTCCCCAGCGCCATCAATTTCTGCTCAATCTGGTCCAGCACATGCACCTTAGCCGCCGGATCGTTGACGAAATCATACTGATCCCGGTCGATCGTCACCATGGCCGAGCGGGTATAGCCCTTGGCCCAATCCACGTAAGCCTGGTTGACCCGCTGGTAGTAAGCGACCAAGTCCGGCTTGGTGTGGATGTCCTCCATCGCCCGGCCGCGCTTTTCAATCTCGCTGATCTCATAGTCCGGATCGATTTTCAGGTACACCGCCAAGTCCGGCATCCCGTTCCATGGGCTGCCGTTAACGTTGGCCTGCATTTCCTGGGACAGGGTGATGTAGATGTTGAAGTCCGTATCATCGATCTCGCCGTTTTGGTGGAGCTGAGAAGCCATGATGAAGTCGGATTCCAAGGATGAATCCATGACCGCGTTGGTTTGCGTCACGGCTTTCTTCAATTGCTGGTAGCGGAAGGTGAGAAAGGCGATCTGCAAAATCGTGCCTTCGGTCTTCCGGGTTTCTTTGCCTGCTGAATAAAATTTCTTCAGCATGTTGCTGATCATGACGTTATTTTCCACGTCTTCATAGTACGCCGGTGCTTGCAGATCCTGGGCGAGGATACGCGTCAGGGATGTTTTGCCTGCGCCGATACTGCCAAGAATATAAATCATGAATTATCGCCTCCGGGCCTCAATGGGACTGGATTTCTTTCAACCCCAAGCGCTTGCGGCCGGCGTTGAACCAGGGACTGACGGTGAAGGCAAGAATGTCGTTGAGGACGTAAATACTGGAATTGATTGCCATGCCCAGACTGGCATCGCCCTGGGCAAACGTGACGGACCAGAGGATCAATTGAGCGATTCCGCTGAACAGCCACCAGAAATACTGGTTGTTGTAGCGCAGGAAGCAGACGATGCCGCCGGTGAGGGAAATGGCGAAGGCCATGCCGTCGTAAATCGGCCGGGGATCATTGGTGAAGCGGCCGATCAGGGCGGCACTGGCTGCCCAAACAGCGAGGGTGAAGAGAATCGATACAATCCATTCTTTGGCGGCGAAGGTCTTCAGGTGATCCTTCGTGTCGTCATTCCAGGTCCGCACACTGATCAATACCGGAATGTCCAGCGTGAGCACGTAAGCGGTCTGTTCAAAAATCGACAGATAGTTCTTGGCCGTGAAGCCAACAAACATGAAGCAGGCGGCACTGAGCAGACCCAACCAGCCGTTGACCGCTTTGGTTGCGTTGATTGCCAGGACACACAGCACGCCAAGCGTGGTGCCGATGAAGGTGATCACGGCGACGGGGGTAATTGGACTGTTCACCAGGGTCATGATCTGACAGCCCAGAGCGAACCAAAATAAATAGTAATTCTGCTGCGGCCAGCCTTTTAATTGATGGGCTAACCAACTGAAATAATTGCGGACTTGTGTCACATGAACCGACTCCTTTTTCAACTTGTTTTCAGAAATCCATTATAACCAGAATTTAGTTGAAAAAAAAGGTTGAAAGCACAATATGTATGTGTTATTGGCGGATGAGCATACCATATGTTGTGTTGAAACGCTAGGCCGAGCATTATCGAGCCTAAAAGCCCCTTTTGATGACGTCATATTGATTAACTGGTATATAGAAAAATCCCACTTAAATAAAGTGGGAAACATGATACTAACGCCTATCTAGGCAGACAGAGTCACAGATGGTATACTGTTTTAGCAGAGCTTGCAGAGACGGTGGCTACTCTTTCGTTGCGGGAGGTGGTGCGCATTTGCCCACTGATTGACCACATGATGGAAGGGCTTAAGAATTATGTCCGTTGCGGACGCGTTACAAGTGATGATTTTATTCGGCAACTTTGTCGTTTCAATCATCCTGCTTCAAGTAACGTTGCACAACAACGACAAAAAATAACCGTCCCATGCTTGCCGGCTAGACGGTTATTTTAACGTTGTTCTACTAGGGCCGCTATTAAAACAGCTCTGTGTTTTAGGGGGCACCCCCTTGGAAAAGCGGTGCTCTTTTTCTATCCTCAGTATACAGGGTTGCTGACTATTTGTCACCAACACGACTTGACAAAAATTTTCGCAGTTGAAATCATAACCGGTTAGCAGTTATTCTGCTGAAACAGTGGTAGACGCGGTGGTGTAGTGCTTGACCAGCGCCTCCGTCGGCTGATCCAGTAATGCGCCATTGGATTGGATAATATCCCGATACAGCGCATAGCTGTCTTTTTTGCTGCGGTGCAGATCGCCGCGGCCCTCATTATCCTTATCGACGTAGATGAACCCGTAGCGTTTCTTCATCTCACCGGTGCCGGCGCTGACAATATCGATGGGACCCCACCAGGTGTAGCCCAGCACATCGCAGCCATCGGTGATGGCTTCCTGCACCGCTTTCAAGTGATCCACCAGGTAGCGCATCCGTTCGGTGTCATGGATCCGGCCGTCGGGACCGACTTCATCGGCGACACCGAGGCCGTTTTCGACAATCATCAACGGCTTTTCATAGCGGTCGGCGAGGATGTTCAGAACGTAGCGCAAGCCCTCTGGATCGATCTGCCAGCCCCAGGCACTGGTGGGCAGGTAGGGGTTTTTCTTGCCGGTCAGGCCGCCGGTATCGCCGAGAATCTTCATGCCATCCGTGAACGTGGTCGTGCGGTAGTAGCTGAAGGCCAGGTAGTCAGCGGTATAGTCGGCAATCAGCTGCAGCTCTGCCGAGGTGATGTCCAGGTGGAGGTCATAGTCCCGCACGATCCGGTCGAAGTATTTCGGATAATGGCCGCGCAGTTCCACGTCGCCGTACAGGAACGTCCGGCGCTGGTAAGTCAGCGTGTGGAACACATCAGCTGGTTTGGGCGTCGCCGGGTAGGCCGCGGCGTTACTCATGGTGAGCATAATACCCACCTGGGCGTCGGGTACGATTTCCCGGGCCATTTTAATCGTGGCCGCTGTGGCGACAAACATATTGTGGGAGGCCTGGTAGATCTGGGACAGCCGCTCGCTTTCCGTACCGTGGGGGAGAAAGGCCCCAGCTGCCCAAGGAATAAGGTGCACACCGTTGAGCTCGTTGAATGTCAGCCAGTAATGAACATACTGGCCGAACCGTTCAAATAAGACTTTGGCATAGCGCAAGTACAACGGAATCAGCTTTTTACTGGTCCAGCCGCCGTACTTCGTGGCTAAATTCAGCGGGGTTTCGTAGTGAGAAATCGTGACGATGGGTTCCATGCCGAGGTTGCGCATTTCCTGAAACAAGTCATCATAGAACTTCAATCCCGCTTCATTGGGCTCGGTTTCTTCGCCAGTGGGGAAAATTCGGGACCAGGCGATGGACAGGCGGAAGGCGTTGAAGCCCATCCCGGCCATTAATTGCAGGTCGGCGGTGTGCCGGTGGTAGAAATCGATGGCCTCGTGGCTGGGATAGTGGACACCGGGTTCGACTTGGGCATCCGGTCCGTGCATGATGCCATGGGGCAGGACGTCCGCAATATCCGGGCCTTTGCCGCCGGCTTGCCAGCCGCCCTCGGCTTGATTGGCCGCAATGGCGCCGCCCCAGAGGAAGTTCTTCGGAAATGGTTGCAGTTTGTCAGTCATCGTCAAGATCCTTTCTTAGTGCAATTCGATAGTCGCTACAGGTTGACCGCCATGCAGGGCGTGAGTGCTGGTGAATTGTTGCTGGAGGGCTTTGATTTTATCCATGTTGGTCACTACAACCACGATGGTCGAGTCCTTGCCGGCAGCCGCAATCGCTTTTAGATCCATTTGGGCAATCTGAGTGTGGGGCGTTACTTGATCGCCGACTTTGACCAGTACCTCAAAGGGTTTGCCGGCGAGGTCCACGGTGTCCAGACCCATGTGGACTAAGACTTCGATGCCGTCAGCGGTGGTGATGCCGATGGCGTGTTTGGTCGGGAAAATGGTCGAAATCCGACCGGTGACCGGCGCGAAGACCACGCCGTCATCGGATTGCATGGCATAACCGTCACCGACCATTTTCTTTGAAAAGACACCGTCGTTCAGCTGCGCCAAGGGGACGTACTGGCCGGTGGTTACCGCATTCAGCTTGAAATCTTGGTCAGCCGGGACTTCCTTGGGGACTAGGAACCAGGTGATGGCGAAGGAAACACCGATGGCAATGATAATGCCCAGCACGGCAGGCACGAAATACTTGCCTACGTACGCTGGCAGGGAGAAAATGCTGGACAGAATGAACGCGTAGATCCGCACGCCGAAGAAACTGATGAATGCACTGGCGACGGAACTGCCAATGGTGGCAGCGATGAAGGCTTTCTTATACTTGGTCAACACACCGAACAGAGCCGGCTCCGTGATGCCCAGGAAAGCAGAGATGGCACTGGAGACCACGATGGACTTTTCTTTTTTGCTGCTGGTCTTGAAATAGACGGCCAGGGTGGCGCCGGCGATAGCCATGTTGGCCATGAACATCATCGGCATCAATTGGTCATAGCCCTGGTTCGCAAAGTTCTGCAGCGCAATGGGCGTCATGGCGTGGTGCAGGCCGGTCATGACGGCGATTGGCCGAATGGCGCCGACCACAATGCCGGCGAAGATGGAAGATACGGAGAAGAGCCAGCGTACCCCGTCGGCCAGCCAGTTGCCGCCGTAAATGCCGAGGGGGCCGACGACAGTGAGGGCGATGATCCCGCCGATGAAAAGGGAAATGGTCGGGGTGAAGACTGTCCGCATCGCGTCGGGCAGGTGTTTATCCACGAAGCGCCAGATGTAGCTCAACAGCCAGATTGACAGGATAATGGGAATGACGGTGCCAGCGTAATTGAAGACCGGCACGGGAATGATGCCGAAGAGCATGAAGCTGCTGATTTTACCCGCGGCCGCCGCCGCGGTCATCGTGGGGAATTGCATTGCTGCGGCGATGGCCAGGGCAAGGAATTCGTTGACCTTGAAGATTCGCGCCGCCGAGACGGCGACGAAGAAGGGCAGGAAGGTGAAAACACCGCTGGCCAGCATGTCGATAACTTGGTATGTCGGGGTGGTGTTGGAGATCCACTTCAAGGCGGCCATCCCCGCCATCAGCCCTTTGATCATCCCAGCGCCGGCGATGGCCGGGACGATTGGACCGAAGACACCGGAGACGATGTCCATCAGTTTAGAAATGAAATTCTGTTTTTCCTGCGGGCCATCCGCGGCAGTCACGGCCGCGTTGGTGCTTTCATCCGTTTGGATACCGAGCTGTTCCGCCAGCGGGGCGTAATAGTCCGCCACATTGGTACCGATCACGACTTGCAGCTGGTTGCCGGTGTAGTTCGTCCCCATCACCGGGTCCACTTTCTTCAAAGCGTCGTAGTCGATCTTATCCTTATCCTTGATGTTGAAGCGCAGCCGCGTCATGCAGTGCCACGCGTTGTTGATGTTCTCTTTGCCGCCCACCGCCTGGATAATATCGTGGGTGTCGTCTGATTTGGCCATGGTGCTTGTCCTCCTTTTAGTAATACCCGTGTAAACGATTCCAGACATAGTGTAACAAGAAAACGAGTTGGAAAAAAGCAGGACAATTAGCTAGATAAACGGCTTATAAATACCGGTATAACAGCGATTATAATGGATTTCAAGATAAATTGGACTGGAAACTGGCCGGAAAGAAGACGCTGGGCGAGCCACTTTTAGCGGCTCATCCGGTAAGCCAGTGATTGCTGGTTAAACGGCGTGATGTAGGTCACGGCATAATTGATTGCGACGTTTTCCGAAAGGGCATAGACCTGGCTGTTTTCCCAGATACAGCGATTGCTGATGATCATTGCCGGTTGGCGTTTTGTCGCTAAATGCTGGGCTTCTTCCCGGGTCAACAGGCGGGTTTGGTAAGTCGTGATGTAGTGTGAAATCCGGTGGCCGGTGCTTTGGACGAATTGTTGGATCGATCCTTCCACTGCGGCTTGATCTAAGTGGGGAAATAACCGCACCGGCATCACCGTTCGTTCCAGTTCAGTGACTTCGTAGTGGCTCAACCGGCGGCGCAAAAATTCCCAGGCCAATTGCGGCTGGGAGTCATCATTGCGGATATCGAAGTTTTGCAATTCGTTAGCGGTCAGCGGCCGCTGCTTTAAATAGATCATCTGGTTTTGAATCTCGCTGTAGGGCATCCGGGTCAAGGCGTTGAAGACCAGGGGATTGTTCAGCGCATCCGGGGTGACATAAATACCGGAGCCGTGCTTGGCTTGGATGACGCCCATGGCGTTGAGCTCTTTCAGTGCGTTTTGGACCGTGTAGCGGGAAACTTGGTAATAGCTGGCCAGACTGCGTTCTGTCGGAAGCTTGTTTGTGGGAAAGGCACCTTGGTAGATTTTGGAGACGAGGTCTTGGAGGATAAATTCGGTTTTTTTCATTGTTGGTCACCACCTGTAGATAGTTTAGCAGAAGTATGGAGGTAGACTGGTATATAAAAAGTCCCACTTCCAAAGAAGTGGGAAAACGTGATATTATCGGCCATCTCGGCAGATTGATGCGCAGATGGTATACTGTTTTGGCAGAGCTTGCAGAGACGGCGGCTACATTCTGACTGCGAGAGGTGGGGCATTTTTGAAACCACTGTTTGACCACGGACAAGGAAGGAGCCACGATGTCCACCGGGGACGCTTTACAAGTGATGGTTGCATTCGGGATTTTTGTCGTTGCACTCATCACGTTAGTGGTAAAGTTAATCGATCGGAAATAGGATGCAAAAATAACCGTCTCACGCTTTGGCAGGCCTAGACGGTTATTTTTTCGTCGCAATATGGGCCGCTATTGAGCAGCTCTGAGTTCCAGAGAGTACCGCCCTGGAAAAGCGGTGCTCTTTTTCTATCCTCAGTATACAGGGTTGCTGACTATTTGTCACCAATCCAATTTGCCAAGTAACCGTCTCTAGCTGGGCAGCCAGACGGTTATTTCAACGTCGCATCATGTGCCACTAGGGCCGCCATCAAAACGGCTCTGTGTTTCAGAGAGTACCGCTATGGAAAAGCGGCACTCTTTCGCTGTCTCTAGTATACAGACTTGCTGATTATCTGTCACCAGCGGGAATCGTCACTCCACCTGCGGCCACCGCTTGCTCTTTTCAAACGCCGTGGCCAACTGATTGGCCTCCGTAATCAACGACTCCGGATAATCCATCGTCCCCAGCAGCGCGATCGCGTTGTGGGACGTCGCCGGTCCCTGGCGCAGCAGGTAGTCGAACTCGACACCGTGGTCCTTCGTGACAGTTTCCTGAAAATGCCAATTGTCGCAGGTCGCGGACAGCATTTCAGTCAGTTCGTTATCGTGGGTGGCGATCATCACCAGGCTCGGATACTGGTTCAGCCAAGCCACCACACTGGCGGAAGCGGCGATGCGTTCCACGGTATTGGTGCCTTTGAGGATCTCATCCACGAAGCCGTAGCAGTGCTGGCCGGTGGCAACGAGGTCAAGCAGCCGTTTGATGGCTTTGATTTCTGCCACAAAGTAGCTGTCGCCCTGGGCCAGGTCGTCTTGGACGGCCATGGCGGTGATGACGTTGCCTGGTTGGAGGGCGAAGGACTTGGCGGTACAGGTGTTGATCGTTTGGGCCAGAATGCAATTCACCGCCACGCTCTTCACATAGGTTGACTTGCCCGAAGCGTTCGATCCGGTGATAATCGTGTTTCGGCGCCAATTGACGGGGTTGGCCACGGCGTCCAGCAGCAACGGGTGGACCAAAGTGTCGGCGGTCACCGGGCCGGGGCGAAAGACGGGCTGGCAGGTATCCTGAATGGCCAGCCGGTAATTGGCAATGGCAATGGCGACCTCCAAGTCACCCACGCTCGCCCACAAATTCAGGGCGGCGTCATGCTTGTTTTGCAGCCGCTTGAGCACGAAGTTGTAGGCGATGAAGGGCAGCATGAAGAGACCGTTGATATAATCCATCAGCATCGCCATTTCATTGGCATCGGTGGTGCGAAAGGCGAAGGCAAACTCGGTGATCGCGGCGAGGGGCCGTAAATTGTCGCGAATCTCCTGTTGGGCGGGGGTCTTGATCTTCGCCAGCTTCTGGGCAGTGACGATGGTTCGGACCAGATAGCTCATGGCGGTCAATTCGCCCTCTAGGGTGGCCTTTTCCTTTTGAAAATAAATGATATTGAACAGCGCGCTAAGCAGCAAAACCATGCCGCTGGCGGGAATCAGGCTGGCGCTGCCCAAGGGGAAGGACACCCCCAGTACCACCAAAGAGACCAGCGGGATGGCGCCCATGATCACGTACTTCGTGATACCGTGCAGACTGCTTTCGGTGGTATGCAATAGGTAATTCTGACTCTGGTTGTGGTCGACCCGGCCCAGCCGGGAGAAATCCTTCTGGACCTTCAGCCGTTCCTGGGGATGCTGGGTGAAGAAATCGATCAGCGGTTCGTTGACCGCGGCGTCGCCGAAATTAAATCCGCGCAGCCGGCTGTATAGCCGCTCAGCGCCGATACTGGATTGGGTGGCGTTGATCTGCTTGAAAACGCGGAACATGTCCAAGTCGTGCCACGTGAGATCGTCAATGCGGCTGTCATATTTGACCATCCGCCGCTGGGCTTCATAGGCCTCTTTCAAACTGGCTTCGGCGTTGCCTTGATACGATTCGGGCAGCTCGCCCCATTCCCGGGTCAGCCGGCTGCCTAAGCGCTGATCGCTGATGTAGAGCCAAAAACCGATGAGGGCGATTAGGCCGATCACGATCAGTACAATTGTCATGTAGTTCATGCTGCTCACCTGCCTCGTCCCACAGTATACCGGAAGCCGGTGCAGGGGTGGGAATAAATCAATCAGAAAAGATTTGTTAGCCTATATTGACAGAGACTAACTATTCGAGTACACTGCTAATTTGTTAGTTAGATTAAGCAGTAACTAACAAATAGTCCTTCCGGTTCCACCGGGACGTCAACAATGGAGGCAGTCGTATGCAACGTTCAGCAGCACTCACTTCCCGCGCCCAAAACAGTGCGGGGCCAAAGAAATTCAATATGAAAAGCTTTCTCAAATTAATCAGGTCAATCAATCCCCACTATTGGGAACTCGCAGTGGGCTTAGGCCTGGGCCTGGTCGCCACGGCGGGCCAGTTGCTGGTACCGACGCTGGCCAAGTCGCTGATCAATCAGCTGGGCCACGCCATCAACAATACGATGGTGGTCACGATTCTGATCCTGTTCATTGGCTCCGCACTGGTCAGTGCCGTATCCGGCGCGGCTTTGGGTATCTTCGGCGAAGACGTGGTCGCCAAATTGCGGGAGAAACTCTGGGCCAAACTCTTGGTCCTGCCGGTGACTTATTTCGACACCACCAAGTCCGGCGAGACAACGTCACGGTTGGTGAATGATTCGACTCAGGTGAAAGACCTGTTGGCTAATTCAGTACCGCAAATGGTCACGTCGTTGTTCCAACTGGTGGGCGCGTTGGCCCTAATGCTGATGATGGATTGGCGGATGACCGCGATCATGTTTGCTGTCGTCCCGCTGTTCATCTTGATCTTCATGCCCGTGGCAACCCAATCCCAAAAGATTGCCTTTGCCCGGCAGGATAATTTGGCCGCGTTCAGCAGCGAAGCCAGCGATGTGCTGGGCGCTGTGCGGCTGGTCAAGTCATCCAACGCAGAAGCCGTGGAAGGCCAGACTGGCCAACAGCGCATTCATCGGCTATACAAGTTAGGAATCAAAGAAGCCGTTTATGACGCCATCGCCCAGCCAATTACGACCACGCTGATGATGGGCATGATCGTTGGCGTATTGGCCTACGGTGCTAGCCGAGTTGCTACGGGGTCAATGAACATGGGTACATTATTTGCCTTCCTGATGTACCTCACCCAACTGATCGGTCCGTTCGCCACGCTGGGGCAGTTCTTCTCGGCCACGGCGAAGGCCAGCGGCTCCACGGCGCGCATCAATGAGCTGTTGAATGAACCGGAAGAAACGCGCCAAGGGACTGCCCTGACTGATATCAGCGGGGAGACATTGGCGATGCAAAATGTGAACTTCGAATATGAAGCCAATACACCGATTTTGAAAAATGTATCCTTCACCGCCGCCCCCGGTCAGGTGATTGCCTTCGCCGGCCCCTCTGGCGGCGGCAAGTCCACGATCATCAGCCTGCTTGAACGATTCTACACGCCAGATAGCGGGCGGATCATGATCGACGGCCAAAATATCGCGGATGTTGATGTGGCCGATTGGCGGGAGAAAATCGGTTTGGTCGGCCAGGATGCAACGATCATGGCCGGTACGATTCGGTATAATTTAACCTATGGGGCCAAACAGACGTATACCGATGAACAATTGTGGCAGGTGTTAGATATAGCCTACGCCAAAGATTTTGTTCAGGCCATGCCGGCGGGGTTGGATACCGAAGTCGGTGAACGGGGCGTTAAGGTCTCCGGCGGTCAACGCCAGCGGCTGGCCATCGCCCGGGCATTCTTACGGGATCCGCAGCTGCTGATTCTGGACTAAGCAACTGCCAGCCTGGACGCGGAGTCTGAAATGATGGTGCAAAAAGCCCTGAACAAGTTGATGCACGGCCGGACAACGATCGTCATTGCCCACCGCTTGAGCA
This sequence comes from Schleiferilactobacillus harbinensis, assembly GCF_008694105.1. Classification (NCBI taxonomy): domain Bacteria; kingdom Bacillati; phylum Bacillota; class Bacilli; order Lactobacillales; family Lactobacillaceae; genus Schleiferilactobacillus; species Schleiferilactobacillus harbinensis. Next base: position 2,261,164 of record NZ_CP041364.1, on the reverse strand, counting down.
CTATCGTCAACGCGGATCGCATCTACTTTATTGAAAACGGTACGGTCACCGGCAGTGGTACGCACCAGGCGCTGGTCGCCAGTCATCCGGTGTATCGGCAATACGTGCAGGATCAGTTCGGGCAAGTGGCTTGAGAAGGGAGATACCATGACTCAAACATCAGAAGTAATTCTCAAAACATTCGTTGATTTATTCCAAAAACGCTCATTCCGCGGGGCAATCGCCAGCGCCTATCGCTTTAATGGCGGCGCCGAGCAGCAACCCAACCAGATGCGGGCGCTGCAATTATTGGCCGACCGGGGCGAGCTGACTAACAGTGACTTGGTGGAAAGTTTGGACATTCGGCCGAGTTCGGTGAGTGTTTTGGTGCAGAAGTTGGAGAGCATGGGCCTGGTTACGCGCCATGCTGCCCCCGATGATAAACGAGTGCAACTGATCGGTCTGACCGATGCCGGGCGCCAGTTCGTGCAGACAACGAAACAGTTGAAAAATGATCTGCCCAGCCAAGTTTTCAGCGCCTTAAACGATCAGGAGCAGGCAGATTTGCTGCATTTATTGCAAAAGCTGGACGCGGGGCTAGCCGATCAGGATGATCTGGATTGGCCAAAGGGCCGCCAGTTTGATGATATGCGGACCTGGGCCGAACGGTTCCGCAAGGCTGGCGGTTGGCGCGGGTTTGGCGAGGGACCGCGGGGGTTGGGCCGGTAAAGCTGTTTGAGAATTTGACATCGTTCTATCAAAAAGAAAGCCGGTATGCAGTTTGCCAAGATTTGGCGGACTGTATACCGGTTTTTTACGAACGTACGCGGCAACATGGTGTTAAAAGAGTTGACCAGCTACGTCATTTGCTAATCAATTTCTTGTGGCTGCCGGTGCGCACTAATACCAGGATGAGATCTTTTTTGACGATGCGATAGATGAGCAGCCAGTCCGGTGTAATGTGGAGCTCACGGTATCCGCGCCATTCGCTGCTGCTGCTCAACGCGTGATCGTGGTATCGACTACGCAACAGCTCTTTGTGACCCTCTTCAGCAATAAGATTCACAACGTGTGCAATTGCTGCATATCGTAGCCGTCTTTTTTGAGGCGCTTGAAGTCCCGGCGAAAGTGCGCAGTGTCTTTAGGCGTCAGCATTGTTCTGTTTCCACCAATCGTCTACCGATTTGTACGTCTTCAGTTTCTTGGAATCTTGTGCTTCAAGCAATGCAGCCATGGTATTCGCATTGAATCGCGATACCTGGAAAGGCAATGCCTGCTCACGCAAAGATTGTTTGAGGAAGAGGGTGATGGCCGTGGTCATGTCCATCCCAAGATCTGCGTACAGCTTCTGAGCGTCTTCTTTCAAGCTTTTGTCGACACGGAACGTGATTTGCCCTTTATCCTTAGTATCTGTTGCCATATTGATGAGCCTCCTTTTCGAAATACTCTTTTATGTCTATATTATACGCCCAGCGTAATCACATTGCACTGACCCTGCATGACGATCACTCTCACTAAGAAAAATATATCTGTAACAAGCAATTGATAAAAACGCTTTCCATGGATACAATGTAAGGGCCTGAGCAATTGCATTTCTGGAAGGGGGAGTCAGAATGGCTCAGATCATGTTTTTACCGTTGGACGAACGACCGTGCAATTACGCTTATCCGTTGCGAATCGCACAACAAATGGCGGACATCAAGATGATCGCGCCGCCGGCAGACATGCTATCCCATAAAAAAACACCCGCCGACACCCAGACGTTACGCCAATTCGTTTATGACCACACCTGGCGCAGCGACGTTCTGATTCTGCCGACAGAAATGCTGCTGTATGGCGGATTGTTACCATCGCGGCGACATCACCTGACGGCCGCCGATCTCAGCGGATATCTGCATTATTTACGGGCAGTGCGCGATGCCGCGCCACGGGCCAAGATTTACGTGTCCAGCCTGATCATGCGCACCCCGCAGTACAACAGCAGCGATGAAGAACCGGATTATTACGCCGAATGGGGCAAGAAGATCTTTGATTACGGCGTGCAATTAGATAAAACCGGGCAAACGACCACCGAGATCCCGGCGGACATCATCCAGGACTATACGACGCGCCGCCAGTTCAACCGGGAGGTCATCCTGGCCCTGCTTCAACTGGTGCACGAGCGGGTGATCGATTTTATGGTGATTCCCCAAGATGATTCCCATCCATACGGTTTTACCGCCATGGATCAACGTGTCATTTATCCTCAGATCAACCAACTGCGCTTGAACAATCGCGTGCTGGTCTATCCCGGCGCCGATGAGAGCGGGTACGAGTTACTCGCCCGCGCGGTGAATCATCTGCACCACCAGACCCCGAAGTTCTATCCGTTGTATTCCTCGATCCATGGCCCATTAGTCATCCCGGCGTATGAAGATCGGTCAATCGGGGAAAGTCTCAAGTCCCACATCCTGGTGACTGGCAGTACGCTGGTCGGCACGCCACGGGAGGCCGACGTGATTTTGGCCTACAACACACCGGTTAAGACCCAGCAAGAAGCCGCTGACCAGGATCACGCCGATATCAGTATGGCTCGGGAGCGCAACCTGCCCTATTTTGTCGATACCATTCGTCGCTTCGTTAATGAAGGGAGAAAGGTGAGTATCGCCGACAGTGCCTTTGCCAATGGCGGCGATCGCCAGTTGCTGACGATGCTGGCGGATCGGCCCAAATTGCTGCCGCATTTGCTGAGTTACCGGGCGTGGAACACCAACTGCAATACTCTTGGCAGCGTCCTCAGCGAGTCAGTGATCGGCCGAGAAATTCCCAACCAGCCGCGTTTGGCTAACCTCGTGGCGACGCTGAGCGATGATGTCTTTTATCAAGCTAGTATCCGCGCCGAGTTGACCCAGACGCATCAGCTCAGCGCTTCTGATCTTGGCAAACACCAAAATATGGTTGCTCAAGCTACCCGGGAACGTATCGTGACCCTATACAGGCAGACAGTGCAGCGCAGCGGTCTACCGCCCCTGAAGAAAGCGCAAGTGAGCGTCACTTTTCCTTGGCAGCGCATGTTTGAGATCAACTGCACGGTTCAATTAAAGGAGGAAACCAAACTATGACAATACCTCGTCCAGAACATCCGCAACCCCAACTGGTCCGCCCCGACTGGCTGAACTTGAATGGCCAGTGGGATTTTTCCATTGATGCCGGCAACAGCGGTCGGGAGCGCCGGTTCTTTGCCGACCATCAATACGAACAGAAAATCACCGTGCCATTCTGTCCGGAAAGTGAATTGAGCGGCGTGCACCACCAAGACTTCATGCCCGCCGTGTGGTATCGGCGCCAATTTCAAATCACAGAAGCCCAGGCGGCTCAAACTACGCTGCTCCATTTTGGCGCCGTGGACTACGCCTGTGAAGTTTGGGTCAACGGGCAAAGCGTCGGAACCCACCGCGGCGGGTATGCCTCTTTCAGCTTCGATATTTCCGCCGCAGTCAAACTGGGAGAGAACACCGTCGTGGTATGGGCGCAGGATGAGGTCCGTACGCCGGGACAGCCCCACGGCAAACAGAGCACGACCTATGCCTCCCGCGATGTGTTCTATAGTCGGGTGACCGGCATTTGGCAAACTGTCTGGTTGGAATTTCTCCCCCGGACGCACATCGTTAACGTACAGTATTATCCGAACTTGGCGGGGCAAAGTATCGGCGTGCAAGTGCAACTCAAAGGTACCGCCAGCCTGACCGTTGATGTTAGTTATGCCGGCCAGTCCTGCGGTACCGCCACCGTTCAGGGGCAAACGGGCGTCGTCACGCTCAACGTGCCGCTCACTGCGCTGCATCTCTGGGAGGTCGGCCATGGTCGGCTGTATGATGTCACGCTCCACTATGGTGCCGATCAAGCAACCAGTTATTTCGGCATGCGGGATATTCAGATCAAAGGCAACCAGTTCCTGCTCAACGGCCAGCCGGTTTTTCAGCGGCTGGTATTGGACCAAGGCTACAATCCCCAGGGCATTTATACCGCCCCCACGAATCAATTCCTGGCCGACGATATTCAGCTGGCCTTAAGGGCTGGCTTCAACGGCGCTCGGTTGCACCAGAAGGTCTTCGAACCGCGCTTCCTCTATCATTGTGATCAGGCCGGCTTCATTGTCTGGGGCGAGTATGGCAATTGGGGCACGGACGTGGATGATGCCAGCGCCCTAAGCCACGTCTTGCCAGAATGGCTGGAAGTGGTTCAGCGGGACTTCAATCACCCATCAATTATCACCTGGTGCCCTTTCAATGAAACGTTGCAAAATCGCGACCGGCCCACCGGGGATATTTTGCTCCAGACGATTTATGCGTTGACCAAACAAGCCGACCCTACCCGGCCGTGTATTGACACCAGCGGCTTTACCCACACGGTGACAGATATTTACGATATCCATGACTACATCGGTGACGGGGATGAATTGGCGGAGAAATACGGCACATTGGCCCAAGGTGTTCTGCCGGATGTCCGCCAGATCAACGGTCAAGGCGACGCGACGAAACCAGTACTGCTCAGTGAATATGGCGGCATCCGCTGGTCCCCAGATGATTCCGGCTGGGGTTATGGTGATCAGCCCCGCAGTGTGGCGGACTTCATCGCCCGCTACCGCGGCATCACCAATGCCTTGCTCAATAACCCGCAGATGTGCGGCTTTTGTTACACCCAGCTCTACGATGTGGAGCAGGAGAAGAACGGATTGTACACGTATGATCGGCAGCCAAAATTCGATCTGCCGACGATTAAAGCAATCACGTCGGCGCCAGCAGGTTATGAGGGCGCACCACTCTAGTATTCCCACTGTTTCTTGCCAGCTAATGCCCCTGGCAAGCACTTTTTTGAAGCTAAATGGAAAAAATATCTGTTTAAATTTATTGCAAAAATGATTTCCCTATGCTATCTTAAACATGTGAGCGGTTTCATTAAGCAACGTTACCGAATCGACGATCTGGGGAGGTTGGTCGATGGTCCTCGGTGGTGTCCCGGAGGCGCATAGGCGCGTTTCTCCTATGCCAAGTTTTCTTGCAGGTTTAGGCATTGGCGTGAATTCTAGAACCCGCCAGTGATATCCAATGCACTCATTAGTCTGTTGTATTTCAGAAACCCGAATGGGGAGGTATTCAAAAATGAAAAAGCACTTGATTCTGACGGCATTAACCGCTGTCTCCGCCGCTTTTCTCCTTTCTGCCTGTGGTTCCGGTACTGGTAATAAGACCAGCTCCGGCAGTGGCGGCGGCGAAAAGACGATCACGCTGCAAATTGGCGGTAAGGAAGATACGGAGCCGACATCGCAATATATGCGGTCTAAGAAGTGGGCCACAGACTTCAATAAGGCCCATAAAGGGAAAATTCAAGTCAAAATTGCCAGCGGCCGTGACCCGCAAGATACATTGACTGCTATTTCGGCCGGGTCCACACCGGACATTTTCTCCAACTATTGGAATAACGTCCCGCAATGGGCATCATCCCACGCCATCTTGAACCTGACTAAGTACATCAAGAAGTCTACGGTCTTCAACAAGGATGACTTCCTGCCGTACGCGACGAAGATGGCTTCTACCCCTGAGGGTGTGCAATATGCCGTACCCAGTTACACCGAGTCGTCAGTCCTGATCTATAACCGGACGATGCTCAAGGAAGCAGGCTATAGCGAACCGCCTAAGACCTTGGATGAATTGGTGGCCATGAACAAGAAGATCACCAAGACTGAAAACGGTAAATTGACCCAAGCCGGGTTCATTCCGGACCAGCCGTGGCTGGATAACGTCGCCTGGCCGGTAGCAACCGGTGCGCAATGGGTGAATAAAGAAGGCAAGGTCACTTTCGACACAGCTAAGATGCGCAAGGCATACCAGATTCAAGTCGACATCATCAAGGACTTGGGCGGTTATAAAGCTGAGCAGCAATTCGTTTCTTCCATCGGTAAGATTCAGGAAGCATCCGACCCGGTATTGAATGGCAAGATTGCCATGATGCTGGTGCCTGACGGTTGGTTGGCCGCTTACTACAAGTATGGCAAGAAAGTCGACTGGGACGTTGCGCCGTTCCCGAGTGATTCCGGCGAAAACATGATCACCATCGGCACTTACTGTATCAATGCCAAGACCAAGAATCCGGATGCGGCATGGACGGTTCTGGAAGACTTCACCAGTGAAAAAACACTGAAGAAGTACTTCTTGGATGGCGACTTTAACAACGGCTCCATCTGGGCCCGCAAGAGTCTGATCAACGCGTTGGCGACTTCCAAGAAGTATCCGGCACAAATCAGAACTGTCGCGAAGAACTTGGAAACAGAGAAGCTGCGCGGTTTCGCCATCACGTCCTATACCAACGAGTATTTGGACGAAATCACGAAGGAAATGTCTGATGCTTTAGCTGGCCGGCAATCCGTTGCGGATGCCGCCGCCAAAGTACAAAAGACAATGGAAACCAAAGCGAAGTAACGGCCAGTACAGCAGGGCGATAATTAAACGCTGAGAGAGCGGGACAACTGTCGGTAGCCCTCGCATATTAAGGATAGCGACCCCTCTATCTCGGTTCTTAAAAGATATAGGGGCCGCTATTTTTATCGCCAGACCCTGGGTACTGCCAGTGATGGGAGAGTGTATACGATGACCGCACCGAAAACTAAATTTTGGAAAAAATCCAATACGGAGGAAAACGGCATTGGCCTGTTGTTCTCCATGCCTTGGATCATCGGGTTTATCGCCTTTCAGCTATATCCGATCATCCAAGCAATTTATCTGAGTTTTACGGAATATAACCTGTTCGATGACGCCAAATGGGTGGGCCTGAAGAACTATGTGGACATGGTGTCTGACGCGAATGTCTACTTAGCCCTGCGCAACACCCTGTATATGGCCGTGATCGGCTTGCCGATCACGATCTTGGTCTCCATTGGCATTGCGCTGCTCCTCAACTTCGGCATCAAGGGTTTGTCGTTCTTCCGAACGATTTACTATCTGCCCTCCATTGTGCCGCTGGTGGCCGCCGCGTCTGTCTTTATTTGGGTGCTGAATCCTGAGTTCGGACTGTTTTCCCAGGCGTTATCGCCGTTCGGAATCACGGTACCGTCCTTCATTACGGATCCGGCCTATACCAAGCCGGGGTTAATCATCATGGACAGCTGGCGCAGCGGCCAAACCGCAATCATTATTCTGGCGGCGTTGCAAGCTATTCCCCGGACCCACTATGAAGCCGCTGATTTGGATGGGGCCAATGCGTGGGACAAGTTTTACCACATTACCCTGCCGGGGATTTCACCCACGCTGCTATTTGTTTTTATCACCGGTTTGATCGGCAGCCTGCAGTACTTCACCCAAGGGTTCGTCTTTTCTTCCATTTCCAACGGCGCGTCCAACATTGCAGGCTACGGTCCGGCCGGGTCCTTGCTGTTCTATGCGACGTATCTCTATAACACCGCGTTTAAGTATATGAAGTTCGGCTATGCCAGTGCGTTGGCCATGGTACTCTTGGTGCTGATCATTATTCTCACCCTGATCACCTTCGCTATCTCCCGCAAAGCCGTTAACTACGCGACGGAATGAGGGGGATCACAATGAATAATACAACAACTGCTAACCACCTCACCGCGTTGAAGGTTAAGAAAGTCATCAAGCGGACCATTCCCTACATTATCATCTCAATCGTGGCGATTGTCTTCGTCATGCCGCTGTTGTGGATGATCAACACTTCGCTGAAGTCTTCAGCGGAGGTGTTTTCCACCACCTCCGGCTTCTTCCCGCGGGTCCCGCAATGGGATAACTACGTGAAGGTCTTCCAACGGATGCGGATCGGGCTGTACCTGAAGAATACGCTGATCACCTCGGTACTGCCGACGATTGGCCAACTGATTTCAGCGCCGATGACAGCCTATGCCATTTCGCTGATCAACTGGAAGGGGAAGAAGATTCTATTCCCCATCATCCTGTTGACGATGATGATTCCGGTCCAAGTGACGCAAGTTACCTTGTTCGGGATCTGGTCCAAGCTGAACATGGTCAACACCTTCACGCCGCTTATCCTGCCGGCCTTCTTTGGCGAAGCATACAACATTTTCCTACTGCGGCAATTCATGATGGGGTTGCCTAAGAGTTTGATTGAAGCAGCGAAAATCGACGGGGCGAGTCAAACCCGGATTCTGTACCAGATCATTTATCCGTTGTGTAAGCCGGTATTGATCACGATCGGGCTGATGACCTTCATGGGGGCGTGGAACGATCTGATGACGCCGCTGATCTATTTGTTCGATAGCGACAAGCTGACTCTGGCGGTGGCCCTGCAACGGTTCCTGACGGATGCTAATAAGCAGTGGGAACTGCTGATGGCGGCATCGACGATCTTCACAGCGCCAATCATTGTGCTGTTCTTCTTCGGGCAGCGCTACTTCATTGAGGGAATCGTCACATCTGGATTGAAGTAAGTACGAGAAAGGGTGGTCTTATGCTGGACTACGATAGTCCTTTGGGGCGGATTTTTTCCACAGTCGCCAATTTGTTATTGCTGAATTTCATCTTCATTTTGACCGCACTGCCGCTGATCACTGTCGGCGCCAGCTTGACCGCCCTGTATACCGCGACGATCAATTTGGTCCGGCAAGACGGAGAGTCGCCGGTCAAGGTCTACTTCCGAGCTTGGAAGAAGAATTTTGGCCGCAGTACCTTGCTATGGCTGGCAAGTCTCATGGTGTTGGCTGTGATGGTGCTGGATGCGTTATTTTTCCGGCGTATCGGTTTCCCAGGGGCCAGTCTGCTGTTCTATTTTAGCGTCGTCTGTATCATTGCGTTCCTGGTCGTGCTGACCTATCTTTTCCCGGTGCAGAGCACTTTCTACACCACGTTTTGGGCGGCGTTTAAGAACGCGGCACTATTCCCCCTGGCTTTTCCGGTGGACGCGCTGATCCTGTCTGCGATTACTTTTGTACCGGTGGTCCTGCTCTTGACTCACTTTGCGCAATTGTTGATTGGGTTCTTAACCCTCTATGTGTTCATTGGTTTTTCGCTTCAGGCCTACATCAACGCGTTTATTTTCGACAAGATCTTCAAACAATACACGGGGGCCGTCGGCGGTAAGTTTGCCGTGAAGCGCTAGGGGGTGGATCAATGCAGTTACAGGAGTTGTGTCAACGAATCGATATGCCGGAATCGGTCACGACCCAGCTAGTCGCAATCGACCGGCAGCGGGCAGTGCCGGTGAGCCGGTGGCAGGCTTTTTACCGCGGCCTGGCCGAATTTGAGCCTGATGAGGCGTTTTATCACAAGCTGCTGGCCGTCGCGCCCGATGATGCGTTGGGGTTCAACGTGCTGTGGCAGTCGCTGAATTTGGCACTGCAGGCCGCTGACATTTACCGGCAGCGGAGTATTGCCGATGAGATTTACGCGGCTACGATGGGCTTCTTTTCCCGGACCGTCAAAGAAGGGCTCTTGGAACAGGGGACGTATTGTTTTCCCACTCGAACCTGGGGTATCCGCCAATTGCAGTTGCGGGAGTTTCGGCTGGGCACCCTGGAATTTGAAAAAACACCGACAGGCGTCATTGAGATCCACATTCCTTCGGATGCTGATCTTGACCAGCCCCAGCGCTTGGCGGCGTATGCCCAGGCGCGGCAATTCTGGGGTCCGGCGTATACCAATTATGAGTGCTTTTCGTGGCTTTTGTCCCCAGTACTCAAGCAGATTTTGCCGGCAAAATCGCATATTCTGCAGTTTCAAAGCGATTTTCGCATTGAACGGTGGGACAAAGAACAGGGTGATTACCGTAAGTGGATTTTTCATAATTCGCAAGCGCCAATCGCTAATCTCCCGGAGACCACATCGCTGCAACGCAGTGTAAAACAATTGCTGTTAAGCGGGGAAACGATTGGTGCCGGGGTGGGAAAATTAATCGTGTAATTGTTAGTCATGATTCAAGGAGGAGACAACATCCATGAAGAAACTGTTGGCATTCTGCTTACCATTGGCTTTTCTTGCACTTGGCGGTTTAGCCGCCCCGGCGAAGGTAACCGCCGCTGATTCAAGCATCACAAATGACGATCGGGTCACCCCGCAGCAAATCACCACTGTGCTGAACGGGTCGGCAACTGATCCCACGAAGGAGGCCGTACGCTTGACCCAAGGTGCTGGATACACTACGAGCATTAAGAGTGCGGCCCAATATACGGACACCGACACAAAAGAGTTAACCGATGGCGCAGTGGCCACCGACCAGAATTTTACCGATCCGATTTGGTCGGGTTACGCAACCAATGGTCAAGACTTGGTTGTGGAAATGAACTTAGGGAAGGACGTGGCCGATATCAGCCGCATTGGCGCGAACTTGGCCCTGGACCAGGATGCTTCAATCGGTGTACCGGCAACGATGGAAGTATGGGCTGCTAATGCCCAGCATGATTACGCCTTGGTGGGTAAAAACATCCCGGCGGCAGACGCCAAATTGCCCGCGGGAAATACCTATACGGCTGCTGTGACGCTCCAGCAAAGTATCACCGCTCAGCGCATTAAACTGGTTTTCAAAAATCCGCGCCATGCGTGGATTTTCTTGTCGGAAGTTTATGCGGATAAATTGACTGGTGTGGCGGCGGATCCCATGGAACCAGCCAATTGGCCGGGGTATCACTATTATCCAGAAGTGACATTACCGATGACCAATGGGAGTCAAACCACCGACCAGAACCCGCAAGCGACCGTTAATTTGGCGGCCGGGCTGCACTATGGCGTGGCTGAAAAAGCAACGCTCAATGGCCCCGACGCCGTACCTTGGTTCAATTCTCTGCCGGCGGCGACGCCGGCATATCCTAACGATGCCAATCTCAGTCTGACGGACGGCAAGTACGCGGCCAAGCCGGATATGGGTGACGACCCGCTACAGCCCTGGTTCCGGTTTACCTGGGGCGAGTCGCGGGATGTGTACTTTGATCTAGGCCGGGAGGCCGCTGTATCCGGCGTGAAAATTGGTTTTCTGAAGCAAACATCGAAGGGCATCCGGCTGCCGCGCAACGTTGATGTGTATTTATCCAACGACGGGCAGAACTGGATGCCAGTGTTCTACGGTAAGGATTATCAGAGTAAGGATGCAGACGCCATTGTGCGGCGTACGGATAACTTTGATAAACCCTATGCGGCCCGGTACGTGAAGATTGAGTTCGAAGTGGCCCCGCATATTTATACCGATGAGATTGAGATCCTGGGCAAGCAGTCTACGGCTGGGGCGAGCACGCTGACGCCGCAGCCAGAGCCGCAATATCCTAACGCCTATGCCTCACCGACCAAGTTTGGCTTGCAAAACACGATGTTGGCTTATATTCCTGGTGATCCCAGCGATAAGCAGGGGGTGCCGCGAACGGTTGACTGGTACAAGCCGTATACAGCATACATGCAAAACGGCCAGATCAAAGACACGATGTTTGATTCCTTCTTGATGCTGCCGTATCTTCATTTCCTATATGATGGTGAAAATAAACGGCCGTTGACGAAGAAGGATTGGCAAGGCTACATCACGAATCAATTTGCTGACCAGTACAATGTCAGTGCGTTGAATCAAGCGGTGGGTGAAACCAAAGCGGCGCTGAATAAGCCTGATTATCAGGCTTCAGTGATCTTGCCGCTGTTTTATCCGGTCCAATCCGTCAAAGATTTCGGCATTGTGAATGGCCGACATTTAAATTTTGCCAACAAACAGGATCGTTATTTGGCGCTGCAGTGGATGGTGGATGAACAGTTGAAGGAATTCCAGGCGAAGGGTTACAAGAATCTCAAGCTGAATGGGTTCTATTGGTTCACCGAAGAATTAGACAACGGCGATCCTGAGATGGAAAGCATTTTGCAGCAGCTGACGAATTATGTCCGGGAGAAGGGTTACATGACGTCGTGGATCCCATACTTCCAAGGCAGCGGCTACCAGCGCTGGCAGGAGATGGGATTCGATTTAGCAATTTATCAGCCAGGATATGCCTTTGATGCCTCAGTACCTAAAGCGCGGCTGTACGAAACGGCCGCTAAGGCAAAACAGCTGGGGATGGGGACGGAGTTCGAAGTGGAAGGCGTGACGCCGACTTCAGTGACCCGCTTTAAGGATTATCTTTATGCCGCTGCTCGGAACGGTACCATGACGGATGCCGTGCATATGTATTACCAAGGCAGTGTGGATGGTGCAGTTTATGACAGTTACCAGTCCAAGGACCCGTATCTGCATTCTTTATATGATGATACGTACAAATTTGTGCATAACCAATTCACGACAGCGGTGGCAGCGCCGACTACTCAATGGCTGACCGGCAAAGAGAACGGGACGATTTCAGGCACGATCACAGGCACCCCGACGACCGCAATCAAGGGCTATCAGGTGGTCCTGGATCCTAAGTTTGGGTCCGTCAGTCTCACGGCGGATGGGCATTTCACTTACACGCCGATCAAGGGTTACGTTGGGTCAGACAGTGTCTCGGTCATCTATGACTATGGCTATCAACAGAGTGCTCCGACGACCATCACGTTTAACGTACAGTAAGTAATAGAAAGGACGGAGGATATGGTTGACCAAACACCGCGCTATGTACGGGTCCAGAATGCGGCGAATGAGTGGGAGGGTCTGACCCAAGACCGGAGGAACCACTGGACGAATGCGGCATACACCGTGGCGATCGATGAACATTCGGCAGTCACCATTCGGGCAGCCCAGCCGATCCAACGCATCCAATTGGAATGGGCGGCGGATTTCACCGGCCCTTGGCTGTTTCTCGGCGATGCTTTTGAACGGGCTTATGGCGATCTGCATTTCGCTCCGCTGGACGAAGAACGGATCTGCCATTGGTCCATGGCGGCTCGCCAAGGTGCGCTGACGCGGTGTTTTGGCGTGGCGGTACAGCCCAATGCGCTGTGTGCCTGGCAAGCGACGGCCGCTTCCGTGACATTGTGGCTGGATGTGCGCAATGGGACGGATCCGCTGGATCTGCATGGGCGGGTCCTGGACTGCTGTACTTTGGTATTGCGGGAGTATCCCGAGACCGACACTGATTATTCGATGCTGCATGCATTTGCCCGGGCAATGTGCCCGATATCGCGCCACAGTGATGAGCCGATCATCGGCATCAACGACTGGTATTATGCTTACGGCACCAATACGGCGGATCTGATCATCCAGAACGCGCAGTTGGCCGCGGCGCTCGCGGACGGCCTGGGGGTTAAACCGTGGGTGCTGATCGATGACGGCTGGGAGAGTGCTTACGATTCGCAGACGGAGTACAACGGCGGCCCGTGGCAGACCGGTAATGATAAGTTTGGCGACATGGGCAGCGTGGCACAGCAAATTAAGGCCGCGGGGGCTCAGGCCGGTCTTTGGTTCCGGCCGCTGCTGGTCCAGTCAGCGGCAACGAAGACGATGGTATTACATCGAGACCAGGATAATCTGTTTCTTGATCCCAGCCATCCCGCCGTCCGCAAGCAGGTGGCCGCCGACATTCAGCGTTTCACTGAATGGGGTTTCAAAATGATCAAGCACGACTTCACCACTTATGATATCTTTGGATTGCAGGGAGTGGCGATGGGCTTGAACTACTTTGCCCAGCCGACGCATTTCTACGACAAAACCAAGACGACGGCGGAAATCATTAACCAGTTCTATGCCGCGATTCGCCAGGCGGCGGGAGCAGCGTTGATCATCGGCTGCAACACGATCTCGCACCTGTCAGCGGGCGTCTTCGACATTATGCGTGTCGGCGACGATACCAGCGGCCGCCATTATCAGCGCACCCGCTCCCGCGGGGTCAATTCATTGGCCTTCCGGCTGGCACAGAACGACGTGTTCTACCAAGCAGATGGGGACTGTGTGGGCATTTCAGACATGATTCCTTGGGTCGAAAACCGGAAATGGCTGCAGGTGTTGGCCCAGACCAAGACACCGCTGTTCATTTCCTGTGATCCCACGGGATTGACGGCAGAAATGCAGGCTGACATTCGCCAGGCTTTTGCTCAGCGGATGCAAGCCCAGCAAGACGGCGGCAGTGTGCCCGCCGGGTTGGCCGCGGGTCTGTACCCGACCCGGTGGCGGAATCCGACTACCGGCCAAGTAACTGATTTTGCCTGGTTCGACACCCCGCGCCAGTTTTACGCCAGCTTCCCATACTATTGAGAAAGAAGTGTGCATGCAGTGACAACACAGCAGCAAATCACCGGGGACAAGTATCGGTTTACGGTACTGACCCCCAGCTTGATTCGCATGGAATATTCCGAGTCCGGCCAGTTCGAGGACGGATTGACCCAAGTGGTGATCAATCGCCAGTTTCCTGAATGTGAGTTTAAAGTGATCGACTATCCGGATCGGTTGGATATCGTGACTGAATTTCTCCATGTCCATTACAACAAGCAGCCGTTTTCTGGCGGCGGGCTGTACGTCGAATTGTTGAAGAGTGCCAGTTATTGGGAACAGACTTGGCATTACGGCCAAGCCCTGGATACCTTGAAGGGAACTGCCCGGACGCTGGACGGCGTCAACGGCGCGATCCCGCTGGGGGACGGTCTGGTTTCACGGACCGGCTTCAGTATCTTGGACGATTCTGAGTCGCTCTTGCTGGATAATGCCGCCAATGACGGCCAGGGCGCGGTGAAGCCGCGGCCGATTGCGGAGCAGGATTTCTATTTCTTCGGCTATCAAGACCGGTATCTGGAAGCCCTGCACGATTACTACGTCCTCACTGGCTTCCCACCACTGGTCCCGCGCTTTGCCCTGGGCAACTGGTGGAGCCGCTATTGGCCGTATACAGAACAGTCCTTTACCCAGCTGATGGATAAGTTCCGGGACTGGCATATTCCCCTGAGTACAGTTTGTATCGATATGGACTGGCACTTGGTGGACATTCCAGCGCAATACGGCAACGGCTGGACGGGTTACAGTTGGAATAAGAAATTATTTCCGGACCCGCCTAAGTTCTTGCAGTCCCTGCACGATGACGGGTTGAAAGTGGCCTTGAATGTCCATCCTGCTTCCGGGGTGCGGGCTTACGAGGATGCTTATCCGCGCATGGCCAAACGGCTGGGGCTGGACACGAAGAATGAGCAACCGGCCGATTTTAACCTGATCGACCCGAACTTCCTCAAGGCCTACTTCGAAGACTTGCATCATCCCTTGGAAGACGAAGGCGTCGACTTCTGGTGGATCGATTGGCAGCAGGGGACGGAGACGGGTCAAAAGGGTCTCGATCCGTTGTGGCTGCTGAATTATTATCACTACAATGACAGTGTGCGCCGCCACGGCCAGGATGCGCTGATCCTGTCGCGCTATGCCGGACCAGGCAGTCACCGCTATCCCATCGGTTTCTCCGGCGACACGTGGATCACCTGGGATTCGCTGCAATTCCAGCCATACTTCACGGCCACTGCGTCCAACATCGGCTACGGCTGGTGGAGCAATGATATTGGCGGCCACATGGCAGGCCAGCGGGATGAAGAGCTGGAGCTGCGCTGGATGCAGCTGGGCGTCTTCAGCCCCATCAATCGGCTGCATAGTTCATCGTCGCTGTTCATCAATAAAGAGCCGTGGACTTTCTCCGCACCTTATGATCAGTACATTGTTCAGGCGCTGCAAGCCCGGCACCGCTTGCTGCCGTATTTGTACACCCACGATGTCCGGGCCCACGAAGAAGGCATTCCGCTGATTTTGCCGGCGTACTATCAAGAACCGGGCAATGACGAGGCGTATCAAGTGCCCAATGAATACTTCTTTGGGGAGAAAATGCTGGTTGCCCCGGTGACGACGAAGCAGTCGCCGGAATACCGGATGGCCAAGACTAGCGTTTGGCTGCCCAAGGGAACCTGGTATGATTTCTACCACGATTGGGCTTATCAGGGGGATACGACCCTTGATGTGTATCGGGCGCTGAACGAAACGCCGGTGTTTGTCCCAGCCGGGGCCGTGATCCCGTTGACCGCAGCAGATGAAGCGACTCAGTTCGGGGCAGCCTTGCCAGAAACGATCGAATGGCATGTCTTCCCGGGCAGCGGCCAACAGCACTTTACACTGGTGGAAGACCAAGACGGCCAACGCTGCACCTCTACGGTGACAGTGGATTGGACGACGGAACAAGTGACGCTGACGGTAGAGGGTGATACGGCGGTGCTGCCCAGTAATCGGCAGCACGTGATCGTCTTCCACGGCGGGGCCGTGGCGGCGGATAGTACCGACCAAGCCGCGATTACCGCCGGTCAGTCGTTATCCTTCATCGGTTTCCCGGAGGATCGGACGGATGACTTGCAGGACGAGGCGTTGCGCCGCATTAAGGCGGCATGGACGAGTACACAAACCAAGGAGAACGTGTGGCGGATCATGCAGGGCGACGGGTCACTGCCCCATAAGCTGAATGCGCTGCGCAAGGCGGCCGATCCGTTCTTCGTGGGGATGATGTATGAGCTGCTGTATTGTCAGGAATCACAGGAAGTTTAAGTTAAATCATTAAAGTGATCATTTTTGAAAGTGGGGACCGTGATCAGCGAAGATCATGGTCCCCACTTTTTATGTTGATCACAGTGTGCATGCGCATTAAAAAGGCTGGCTCATTATCGATAGGGAGGATTCTTATCGGTAATGGGCCAGCCCTTTAGCGATGCTATGCAGAAAAGTTTTCTTTTACCCAATTCTGAAACAACGTCGGCCAGATCGCCACCTGCGGGTCAACTTCTGTTCCCTTGGGCGTTCGAGTTTCGTCCGTTGCCAGACTCAACCCATGGCCGCCGTTGGGGAAAAGGTGCAGCTCTGCCGGCACCCCGGCAGAGCGCAGCTTTTGCACAAACTGCAGTGAGTTCTCAGCTGGGACTAAATCATCGGCCATGGTGTGCCAGAGAAATGTTGGCGGTGTCTCGGCCGTGACGTGCAGCTCAGGACTGACATCGTGCAGCAAGGTCGGATTGTGTTTCTCCGGCCCGAGCAGATGGTCAATGGAGGACTGGTGGGTATACTGGCCAGCAGTCAGGACAGAATAGGCCAGGGCGAGACCGCTGGGCCGCAACAGGCGCGGATCGCTGGCCGCGTCTTGCAATACAGGGGCCGACCACATCGTGGCCAAGCTGGCCGCGAGATGGCCGCCGGCGGAGAAGCCCAGGACGATGATGCGGTCCGGGTCCACGTGCCACGCGGCGGCGTTGTGCCGGATCAGCAGAATTGCTTGGGCCGCTTGGCGCAGGGCGGTGGGGTACAGTGCCGGATAAACCGAGTATTTCAAGATAAAAGCATGATAGCCCATACCCAGGACCTTCAAGGCCACTGGTTCTGCTTCCCGGGGCGAAATGAACTCGTAACCGCCGCCAGGAAAGATCAGTACGGCCGGGCGAACGCGGTCGCTGCCCATTTCATGATTATTGTCAATGACATAGCCCGTGAATTGGGCGGTGTCCGGGCCTTCAGTGATGACTTTTTGGATATAGTGCACTGCCGCAGCGCCTGCTTTCTAAAGGAATTTTACCGAGGATGAATGACCGAGATCGTCCGCGCCATGTCGGCCGCGTGCGCCGGATCGCGGAGCAGATAAACGGACAGGACGTCAATCAGGTACATCAGCGAGAACTGGGAATTGATGAAATTCTCCCGGTTCAGGAACAGCGCATTATACACCAAGACCGTGATTTCACTGGTTTCGGTCAGCTTACTCTTTTGGAAGCTGGTGAACGAAATGATCGTCGCACCCTGCTGGCGGGCCAGCTGCGCGGCCTCAATGACTTCCACGGTGTTCCCGGAGATCGAGATGCAGATGACCAGGTCTTTCGCCGTAAGCAGGGAGGCAGCAATTTTCATACTGTGGGAATCGGTGCAGGCGAAAGCCGTTAACCCCATCCGGCTTAAGCGCGTTTCGAATTCCTTGGCCGTCAGCCCGGAACTGCCGATACCGTAGACGTAAATTTTGCGGGCTTGGGAGATTTTGGCCACTACTTGGGTAATGGTCTCCTCGTCCAGGCGTTCGACGCTTTTGTTGATCACGTGCTTGTAGAATTCGTTGATCTGCTGCAGTGTGTCGTCAGAATTGGCGGCCGGGACCGGCCGCTGTTCCGTCGTGACGACGGCCAGCTGGATTTTAAAATCCGCGTAGCTTTTACAGCCGATTTTCTGACTGAACCGATTCACCGTCGCGATGGACGTGTGGGTGACTTGGGCCAGTTGAGTAATTTTCATTTCCCGGACGTCCCGGGGGTGATTGACGACGTAGAGCGCCACGGCGCGTTCTTTGGGATGAAATGCGTTAAACGTGCGCTCGATCGTCTTGAGAATGTCCATGTCCATACGCCGCCTCTTTCTGTAAATAGTGGTAGAGAGCCCCATACATCCCGGCTTCGTTGCCTAGGGTGGCTGTCTTCAGGGCGGTGGCCGCGTATTGCTGCGCGGTGAGCCGCTGGCGAAACGCCGCGTCCAGCAATTGGCCGAACTCGGGGGCGCCTTCGATGATGCCGCCGCCAATGATGAATAATTCGGGATTCAGTAAATGATTGATATTGACGAGTTCACTGGCGATGCCGTCCAGCCAGAGCCGCACGGCGTTTTGCACATCTGGATTGCCGTCACGAAAGGCGTGCACGACCTGATAGCCGGTGGTGAAGGGCTGATTGGCAGCGTCCGCGGCCCGGTGGATCAGGGCCTGCGTGTTGGCGTAGGTTTGGAAATCCTGGCCGTTTTGATTCACGTAACCCACTTCCCCGGCACCGAAACTGGCGCCGCGGTAGAGCTGGCCGTTGATTAGAATGGCGCCGCCGATGCCGGTACCAATGGTCATACAGAAAATATGCTGCTGGGGATAGTGATTGCGCCACAACTCGCCGAGCAGGGCACAATTCACATCGTTTTCGACCCAGCAGGGGACACCGGTGCTGTTCTCAACACTCTGTTTTAACGGCGTGCCCGTGTAACCGGGAATCGTGTAGCCGGCCGAGACGATCGTGCCGGTGTCCGGATCAACTACGCCCGCACTGGCGATGGCGACACCGGTGATACCAGAGTGGTGGTACGCCTGGTAAATGGTCCCGGCTTGGGCGGCAATGTGATTGTCCGCAGCCGTCTTTTCCGTCGGCGTTTCTTGTACTGCGGTGATGCGCTCACCGGCTTCAGTGAACAGAGCATGTTTGATCGTCGTACCGCCAATATCCAGCGCAAGCAGGGCCATGGTCACGCCTCCTGTTCTTCCGGCTGATCAATGGCCGCAACAAACCGTTTGGTGATTTGCTGCGGGCGGGTGATCGCGCCGCCGACCACCACAGCGAATGCCCCGAGATCCAGGGCCCGCCGCGCCTTTTCTGGCGTATCGATTTTGCCTTCGGTGATCACCGGTTTCGTGACCGCTGGAATCAGCTGTTTCAAATAAGCAAAGTCGTTGTCAGCAATGTTTTGTCCCTGGGTCTCGGCCGTGTAGCCGTGCATTGTCGTGCCGATGATATCGAACCCCAGCTGTTGCGCCTGCAAAGCTTCCGTCACTGTTGCCGTGTCGGCCATCAGCAGAATCTGGGGATACTTGGCCCGGGCATAGGCGATTAATTCCGCCAGCGGCATTTCCGGACGGGGATGGTTCGTGGCATCCATGGCAATGATTTCCACCCCGCAGGCAGCCAGCTGGTCAATTTCCAGCGACGTCGGCGTGATGTACACCGGTGATCCCGGATACTCCCGCTTGATAATGCCAATCATGGGTAAAGAGACCACCTCCCTGATCGCCAGAATATCGATCATTGAGTTGGCCCGGATCCCCGCCGCCCCAGCCGATTCGGCGGCCTTGGCCATACGGGACATGATATAACTGCTGTGCAACGGTTCATCAGGCAATGCCTGACACGAGACAATCAGGTGGCCTTTGAGTGTATTCAAGTCCATGATCAGACCCTCTTTCCGCTAAGATGCATTACACCGCGTGCTGCGGGTAATGGCAAATAACCTTGTGAGCGGTCATTTTGTGAGCGGTTAAGGGCGCAAAAACTGTGTTACGCCACAGGTTTAAGATACCATATGGAAATGATTTTTGCAATAGTATTGTGATGGATATAATTTACATAAGTGGGAAATTGTAGGGCGTTTACGGGATTTCCAGTTCTAAGCAAAAAGGAAGCCAAACGGTGAAAGATTCTATGGTATTATCGACACATCATGTATCGAGGGAGAAGTCGAATGGAATTAGGGGAGTTTTTCCGGCAGCAGCGGCTGGATAGCAATTTGACGATTCATCAGGTGGCGCATGGCATTATTTCCGACGCGGCGTTGTCCCGTTTTGAGCGTGGGGAAAATGAGCTGAGCACGCAGTCTTTCTTGCAGCTGTTGCCGCGGTTGAGCGGCAATCCTGATTATTTACAATATGAGTATACCATTCTTGATCCAACCGATCCGCTGGCTAGCCCACGCGGCACACTCAAAACATATCATGATTGGGGCCTGCATTTGCTGGCGCTATTCGATAAGACCGGTTGGCCTTATTATCGGTTGGCGGGAATTGAACGGTTGATCATTACGGACATGTATACGCAAAAGGGAGAAGCGACCCGGGACATGGTTGAGATTGTTCTCACTCATCTTAACCAGATCCAACCGTGGGGCACATTTGAAGTTCGGCTGGCGTCTAGACTCACCCGTTCACCGCTGCTGGAACAGGAAGAACTGCTGCACTTACTGGAACAATGTTTGAACGTGGCCCGGCAGCATGCCACAGAGATGGAAATTGCTTGGTCAGAATCGCCGTTTGCTTATGCTGTCATTGCGTGCCAGGCAATCAGTATTGAGTTACTTAACCGAGATCAATTTACAGCAGCAATGAAAGTGGCTCATGACATTGAGCAGCTGCCGCTGGATCAAAATCTGAGTCTCTTGCACAATCAAGCCCGTACGCGCCTGTATTTGGCTTACCACGAGCATCCTGGAGAGGAAATCAATAATCAGTTCCTTGCCCTTACCCAAGCATGGCAAGCAACCAGGTTTGCCGAAATCGGTCAGAAAAATCTTGCTGGCTGGAAGGATTACGTAAAGAAAGAGAATCGAAAACATGAAGATTGAAGAAACATTCAAACAGCTCCGTCAAGAACGCCAACTCAGTCTGCGTCAAGTGAGTGTTGGTATTGTCTCGGCCAGCACTCTGTCACGTTTTGAGCAGGGAAAAACGCACTTGTCAGCGGTCACCTTTATTCGGTTGCTGGATCGGATGCAGGCAGACTGGTCAGCCTTTACGTTGGTGAACAAGGAGGCCGTCGGTAATCTACTGCAAACGGTGTTGTACTATGCAGATCATGGTGATAAAGAAGCAGTTGAAAATTTCCCTACAACAATTGAAGAGATGGGGAAAGAAGAAAACAGTTCTGAGTACCATGCCCTGTGTGACTTGCTGCTAAAAAACCGTTTTAAAATGGAGACTTCAACTTTCACCAAGTCGCTTTCCGAAGCGATGGCTAAGGTGCTTGATGCAACCTCATGGTCTGCCTTTGTCACGGTTTTAGCCAAGCAGTTGATTTACGCTGCCACATTACAATCATTACCAACGCTGCTCAATGCAGTTGCGGAGCAGTTACAACACGAAGGCTCACACCCGTCCGAACTTTTTTCTATGAGTATTTTTATTCTTTATCAAGAGGGCGTATTACGATTGTTGCGGGCTGACTGGATAACTGCCGCACGAACCGCTCTTGATGCTATTCATTCAGTTTTGCCGTTGACTGCTGAGGAGGCGTTCACCTCTTCTATTGTTAAGGAAATTCTTGCTAATGCTGAAGGCAAAAATGCCGTCAGTTTTAAGCAGACGGCATTGACGCTGAACTTTTTTTTGCTCTCTCGGGCAGATAGATATTTGCATGCACTGGTACCGCAGATTGCGCCGCTGATGAAACGGCAGCATTTCAGTACTGACTTATTTGATGTAGAGCAACTTTACGCGAACTATGGTTCTTCATCGTGATTATATGTTGAGTAAAAGCAGTTGGTTATTGCGGATCGCCAGGAGCCTTAATGTGGCCATCATAGAAAACATCCCATGATTCGCCGTTTGAATTCGTGAATCCCCAGGCGGCAGTACCCTGGGAAATTTGGACACCATCTGCAAAAATCTGGTCGAACGTAGCACCATCGTTTGAGGCTAACCAATTTCTCAAAATTGTTTCAGCCTGTGCCTCGGTCATTGTGGTGGACGTTGAGCTACTGCTGGTTGCTACTGATTGTCCTGCGTTGTTTTGGTTGCCACTGTCTTGATTTTGATTGGCGTCGTTTGTTGAATCATCGCTGTCGGCAGTGTCGTCACTGTCATCCGATGAAGCGGAAGATGACTGACTTTCTTGGTGTGGTGTATTGATCTTGATCAGCTTCTTATCCTTCAGGTTAGCCGAGGTCACACCATCTTTGCGAAATGCGTAGTATGTGTAAGCAAGGGGGTAATGCTGGTTTAAATACAGAAAGATGCCAGCACCGACCAAATATTGGTCGTTGACGTGGCTGAATATCTCGGTGACTTTCTTCGTCTCGCCTGGCCTTACGGTGAGCAGACCAGTGAGTTTGCTGACTTTTTTATCCTCGGCGTCTTCAAAAATCATGAATTTGCTGCGGTCAAATTGGACGATCTTGTTGGTGCGGTTTGTTACCGCCATACGAATGGTATCGTCTTCGCCTGGTGTCGGATCTCCAGTGCTGTCTTCGTTGGCCTTGAAGGCAAAGATGAGTTTGGCTCGGTCTGCTTTTGAGAGATCGGTGTAGCATACTTCTGGAACGGTTTGCTTACTGATTTTGCTTGTGGTGTTTGTTTTTGGTGTTCCGTTTTTGTGGATCAGCTGGCAGCCGGTCATGACGAAAACGCCGACCAATAAACTGAAGAGAAGCAGGACAGATCTTCTTTTCATGTGATTATCTTCTTTCGTTTCTTTCTGCTGCTTGATTGCTGCGCACGGCGGCCACGATCATGGTGACGATGATCGATACGAAAATGCCAGTGAGAATGTTTTCTACCCAGCTCATTCCAGCAATGTGCGAAATGATTACCACAATTAATACAGTCACCCAGTAGATCAATTTATCGTCTGCGGGATGGGTATTATTGCCGGCTTGTGTTTGTGGCACAGATTGATTGGATTGTCTTGTGGCAGATTGCTGGGGTGCTGCTTGGTTAGGCTGGGAAGATGGCTGTTGGTCAATGGCCAATTTATGTCCACAAGATGGGCAAAATTTAGAGCTCTCCTGAACTTTAGCACCGCAATATGGGCAATAATGCATGAAATCACTCCTTAAAGCTTGAATGGCCATAGAATGTAAAACTATTACACAGCGTGATGATTGTAGTTGCGACGACTTTTTCCTTACGAAGAAGTCGCTATGCTAGGCAATCACGCGATATCGGGAAAAACTAATTAGAATCTTGAACATTGTAGTTGTCATCGTAATCATCATAATCGTAGCTTTGACCCTCTTCTGCATTGTCATCATTGAACGATTTTGGAAGCACTTTCTCATACCGGGCGCCGTCATCATCTTTATCTACCCCTAAGCCAATAGAAAAGTAGTTATATGCGCCGCTGCTATATTGCCGCGCCACCACTCTAATTATGTAAATAGGATGGCCCTTATACTCAAAAACAAATCGACCAGTGTCTTTATTCTTCATCACAATAATGGTGTTGGGTGACTCTCCTGGTTTGCCTGCAATTCCTGCGGCAAGCTGACCCAATCCGCTATATGTTTGAATATCAGCATTTGCTTTTGAATTTTCTCCTGCTAAAGTCAGGATTTCGTCTGTTGTATTATAGCCATCAGGCAGTGAATTGCCAGGATGAAGGAGAAGTACCGTACCAAAGCCAATGGCAAAGATCAAGACGACTAGCCAAAATGTCGTTTTATTACTGCGATGCAGAGCACTTGGACTATTCGTGGTGGATTGTGTAACTGTTTGAACTGGGGAATCCTGAGTTGGCTCGGACGTAAAATCCGGATTGCCAGTACTTCCGGATGCGGACCCCGTGTCGGCTTCGGAGCCGGCCGATTGACTGTCGGTAATGTTCTGATTATTTGGTGTCGGCGTGGGGATACTGGCCGGCGGGGTTGTAGGCGAATCGGATATCAGGTTTGCTTCGTCCGTGGCAATACCCAGTTTGGCCCCGCAGCGAATGCAAAATTTAGCTTGAACCACATTATGATAACCGCATTTGGTACAAATTTTGATCATGATTGATTTCTCCTTCCAAAAACCAGAGTGGCGCAGATATCTCCAAACATACGGCGAAGGCTCTTTTAGATTTCGTCTTATCCAATGATGCCACTATGCTTTTCCTCCTGAGGGCGCTTGCATACCCTGTTTCCGGGCCTGAATCTCCGCCAAGCCTTCCCCCATGAGGTTATAGAGGAGCGCCCAGCCGACGACGGTGACAGTAATGATTGTGAGTAACTGGCTGTCGAGAATGACGGTCGCCTTGTCCCAAACCGCATGGAGCGCAATGGCCGCGGCCAGATAGCCGAGAAACTTTCCCTGGACAAACGTTTTACCGTCCAATGGGGCATTTCTCTTCACGGCGACCAGCGCCGCGCCGGTGATGGCGGTCCAAACCACGTGGCTGCCAACGGCGGTAATGGCCCGCAACAGAGCCACGTCCAGCAATTGATCACCGGCGTTGTAGATGTAACCGGCCGTTTCAAAGGCCGCAAAGCCGGCGCCGATAGCGGCCCCAATGAGCATGCCATTTAGGATATAGGAATAATTGCTCTTCTTAACGAAGTAGGCAACGATCAGCACTTTTCCCAGCTCTTCGGCAATGCCGATGCTGATGGTGTCGCCCCAGGTGAAGGTGCCGTAGTACTGTTCCTGAGCGGAAAAGGAGACGAACTGGTAGAGAAACATGGTGACCAGCAGCGAAAGCACACCGCCAAGGACAAATACTTTGAGGGTTTCGTAAAAGCTGATGTTTTTGTAGGCATTCATTTCGAAGAAAAACACCAGTGCGCTGAGAGGGACGGCGAAGGCCCCGGTTAAGATCACGCCGGGAATCATCAGTGCGTTGTTGTCGCTAACGGCCACAAACAGGAGACCGCAGAAGCTAACAGCGAATAGGGCAAAGACGCGGGCAAACAGCCACGGACGCCCCCAGTCCGATTTAACAGCACTCAATGCGGGTGTTGTCCGTTGTGTACCCGCAATGAAGATTTCTTCTGCTTCTGCCTGGCTGTGCTTTTGAAAGACTTGGGAAAAGACGAGCTTCATTGTGGCCGCCGCGGCCTTGGATGACGTCACGAATTGGTCTGTCGCCGAGGGAGTTGATGGGACAGACATCGTGGGGACCGGGCGGGGTTGGGACGTGTTGGCGGTCGTTGCGGCAGTCGTATGCAAGCGATAGCCGCAGTTTGGACAAAACTTTGCACCGGGTTTAAGCGGCTTCCCGCAATTCGGACAGAATTTCATACTGATCACCTCTTTAGTTAGCATCCAGCAAGATGTGGGAAAGTTTCTCACCCAGATTGCTTTCTGCTTCGATTTGTTCGCCGGAATGGCCATTTTGCGACATGACGACAGCGACGAAGACGTGTCGGTCGCCTTGGACAATTGCCGCATCATTTTCCACGCCGTATTGCCCAAATTCACCAGTTTTGTTATAGATGGCCGTGGCATTGGTGATTTTTGCCGGCAGCTTTTCGTGGTTTTGATTGTTTTTCATAATGGCCATCATTTGGTTATCGGCCTCTTTGCTGATGAGCTTGCCGTTATTAATTAGGGTAAGCGCATCGCCTAGGTCCTGTACGCTGGTCATATTGTCTTTGCCAGCAGCTAAGGCATCGGTATCCATCATCTTGCGTTCGAGCACAGTATCGGGGAACCCAAGCTTTTTGATTTCTTGGTTGACCACATCGAGACCGCCCAGATAATCGATCATGACATTGGCTGCCATATTGTCTGATTTCTCCATCATGTGATCCATCACCTGACGATAGGAAAGGGGCGTGCCATCCGGCATGTTCTGCATATCGCCGGTGCCGCTGACTTTGTCGGCGCCAGCTACGGTATATGTATCCGCCAGATTGAGGTCACCATTTTGTGCCTTGGCAAACGCCGTCACCATGATGAAAATCTTGATAATGCTGGCCGCTCTTTGCGGTCGATTGTTCTGTACAAAGTGTTTTAGATGGAGCTCGTCAGAAGCGGACACAAAGACGGAATTATCACCCGGAATCTGGCCCATTGTTTGGTTCACCGCAGCTTGTACTTCGTCGTAGAGTTGGGTGTTATACGACTTTGAGGAAGAGCTGGCTTTCTCGGAAGAAGAGGAGCTGGCTGCTGCCTTGGTTTTACGCGCCGGAGACTTGCGGGTGGTTTTGGCCACTTTCGTCGTTTTTGGTGCGGCGGACTGGCGGAAGTATCGGTTATAAACCACCCAGCCAGTACCGGCCATCAGCGCGATGAGTACAATAATAGCTAGAATAGCGGGAACTTTCCGATGGTTGGCAGGCGTGGCTGCTTGGGGAGGGACAGGCGGCTGATTGGGTGGCGTGTCCGGTTGCGGGTTGTCCATGTCAGCAGCATTTTTGTCTGGACTGGACTGATTCGGTGCGAGTGGCGCAACTGGTCTGGCTGGCGTGTCTGCCGGTGACGAATCCATGGGTTGCGCCGGTTCTGGCTCGGCGTCGGTAAATGCGTAACCGCAGTTTTCACAAAACTTGGAATCGAGAGCGTTGAGATGGTGGCAACGGGGACATTCCTTCTTGTCTGTCTGGGTCAGCACACTTTTCGGCAGCTTTTTACCGCAGTTCAAGCAGAAATCGGCGTCGGGCGGGTTTATGGCGCCACAGTAGGGGCATTTCATTGGATGATCACTTACCTTTTCTTTTCATGATTTTTCAACTTGATCAACACAGTGATGTTAGTCGTCAGGGAAGGGTGTTGACGCAACAATATAGTTGTCGTTACCACCAAGAAACTCAAGTTCACCATCACCGTTGACTCGATAAACAGTGTCCCATCTAATTCCTGAACTCAGTGTTGGTGGTGTATTGACTCGAACAATTGCATAGCCGTCTTCAAATCCCGGCGTTAGTGAGATGTTGTCCCGATCAACCTGCAAGCCCCTGCTTGCTAAATCCGCGCGCACCCAGTCCAGCAACTGATTCTGCGTTAAGTTCTTCATATCAACGGTTCCGCTTGAGCTGGCATCACTGGTGTCGTCGGTATCATCGTCTGTGTCGTCTGTATTAGCCGACGGGTTATTGTCGCTGCTGCTTGATGATGACGCAGAATCGGCCTGTTTCGGGGTATTCATTTTGATCAGTTTTGTATCACCCAAATTGTCCGAAGACACGCCACCGGACTCAAAACACTTATAGACATATGCCAGCGGATGCTGCCAGGTAAGATAGACAAAGATGCCCGAGCCGGACAGTGATTGGCGGCTAACTTTTGTGAAAAGGTTATTGATTGTTGCTTTGCTTCCTGGTTTAAGCCGAATCGTTCCGCTTTGGGCAGTTCGTTGTCTCTCTGACCAGTCGGGTGCAATTATCTGAAACTTTGAACTATCAAAGATGATTGGTACGGAGGAACCATTTACAACGGTCATGGTAATGATATAGACCGCCCCAGCGTTGGAATCTGCAGTTTCGTCCTGATCGGCCTTAAAGGTAAAATGAATATTCCGAGTAACTTTGGTCGGGAGATCACTATATGCGACAGCTTTGGTCTGATTAGACGGCTTCTTTGCTGAGGACTCTTTAGCAGAAATGTGGTGCCCCGGTGCTGACGTTCCTGCAGCAAATGGATTTTTTCCGACGAATTGGCCCGGCAGATCACAACCAGAAAGTACGATCAGTCCTAGGAAACACAGACAGATTAAGCGTATGAACCGTTTCATAAAGTCATCCCCCCAGTCACAAAGACGGCAATCGCGTAAGCAACGTTGACGGTACCGCCAATTAGGCCCATAACCGCCATGACTTTGGACAGGCGGTGGACCTTTGTCACTAATGCCCAGCTGCTAAAAATGATTGCCAGAACACCAACGACTCCCCAGAGGTTGATGAACCAGCAGCTGAGTCCAAAGATATAGCCGAACAAAGCTAAAAAGCTGAAGCGTCTTTCATGAACAGGCGCATCGGCATCATCTGTACCATTCTCTGGGCTGGTTGCATCTTCGGCAACTGGCATAGGTTCGGCCGCTGATGCGTCGATATTGGCATCAGCTGTCTCATCCTCGGCATGCTCGGACGTTGACTCTTTGGACTGGATGTTTTCCTGAACGGCCTTTTCTGGTCTGTCCGGTTCTGCTGCGGTCTGTTCTTCGTGAGCAGGTGCATTGTCATTTTTCAGCTCTGGAGCGGGCGATGATTCCACAACATCACTCGGGGTGACAGCTTCTGATTCTGGCTGTTCAGGTAAGTCCTGATTTTTCTCCTGCTCAATTTGAGCAGTTGAATCAGACACCTCCTTCTTCGGCTCAGCGACTGGTGGCGCAGGTGTCACCGCATTATTTTTGGGCACATAATCTGCCAGACGCACGCCGCACTGGTCGCAAAATTGCTGCCCTGGTTCAACCGGTGCGCCGCAGTTGGGACAGAACAGTACCTGCTGTTGATCACTCGCCATGAATGCAACCTCCCCATTTGATGTATCTAAAGTAGCGCATATTCAGGAGTGAATGCTCAAAATTGTGAATATGCAACGCCACCACAAAGAAGCCCTCCAATGACCCTCATCAATGCAGGACTCGTTGAAACACAGCGGATGGAAATTAATAGTTCAAGTTGGCGACATTTTGATCTGGAATTTCTTGAAACTCGTCCTCCAGATACCGGAGACCATACTTTTGCTGGGCGTAAGTGACATCGTTGTCTGTCAGTTTTCTATTCCAGTCTTTGTAGGGCGGCTCAATGTAATACTCGACTGCGGCTAACTTATGCCAGCCTTTTTTGGCAAATCCAAGAGCAATGACACAAACTTTTTGTGACATTCCTGACGTGGATCCCCGATATTCCAGATAAATGTCATTTGGGAAGAACACGCTATAGCCGTTTTCGGTATCATCGTCGTTATCGCTGATGCAACCATTCTAATAGCAGACGTAGCCGAGCTCGTTGAGTTGTTTGATGCGCGCCTTCAAATCCTTGTCAGAGTACATATACGATTGCCAACGAGCCTCTGGTGTCGGGTACTTCTCCACTGTTGGGTCCCACACTGTGTTGCCGTCTTGATCATAACCGGTTCCGCGACCGTCGGCGTCATGATTTTCCTTGTAACGCTTGTCTGTCCGTTTTTCTGCAGCAGTTTCCTTGGGAGTGTTTTGGGCATTGCTTTCGCCATCGGCTGATAATTTGATGGCCACCGCAACAATTGCAACCAGTCCCAATAGAGCGAGGCCAACTATGATGTTTCTGGTGTAATGGTTTTTCTTAGGCTGATTTGTTGTCGGTTTCTTATTGTCGCTAGCCATGCAGTTAGCTGCGGTCAGTGCTGCCCCGCAGTGCGGGCAAAACTTTAACCCGACTTTGATCTTGGCACCGCAGTATGGGCAGTACATAAATTGGTGTTGGTCATTCGCCATGACTAAAACCTCCCCATAGTGTCTCTGGATTAGCGCGGCGACTAGTGTGAATGTGCGACGCCACTACAAAAAAGTCCCTAACGTTTGAGGGTTGGTGGAGGCCTTTACCTGTGGCGTGCGTTTTATAATTGGTCAGATGCCGCCAGCACCACCGGCGCCGATAATAGCGCCAAAGATAGTACCGAGCAGTGCTGCGGCAACGCTCGCAATCATTAAGACCGTGCCGGCTTCCTTTCGCCCGCGACTGCGGGCTAAATAACCGAAAATCAGTCCGACGACGCCAAAAAGAATGGGAACGACAAGCAAGGATACGATAGCACTGATCCAACCGATGACCAGCAAGGCAGTGTGCTGATTTGCTGGTTGAGTACTGGTGGGCGTACCAACGTTAGCGTTAGTATTTGCTCCAGCCGAGAATTGTTGATACGCATTTTGTTTCGGAGCAGCCGGTGCGGGTTTTGCGGGCTCAGAAGGGGCTGGCTGCGGCGCCTCCTGAGCAGAACTTTCTGACGTTGAAGCAGTGTCCTCCAATGCCGCCCCGCAGTTTGGACAAAACTTTAACCCAGTTTCAATTTTGCTGCCGCAGTGCGGACAATACATAAAATGCTGTTGATCATTCTCCATGATTACGACCTCCCTATCGTGTCTCTAGAGTAGCGCGGCGGCTGGAGTGAATGTTCAGAATTGTGTATTTGCAACAGTTGGACTAAGACAATGGGCAGATTAGCAGGGAGTTTGCCAAGCTGGCTTTCACTGGCTACAGGAATAGAAAAAAGCACGTCGCTAGGGCGTGCTCCAGAACTTGAAAACTATTTTACTTTACTGCTCCGTTGCTCATCCCAGCAATAATGTTCTTCTGGAAGATGACATAGACAATCGTGATGGTAATGATCCCAACGACGTACGATGCGAAACTAGGCCCGTAATCGTTGAAATATTGGCCCGTATAGTTGTACTGAAAAAGCGGCAACGTCCACATCTTAGAATCCTTGTTCAAAATCAACAACGGCAGCATGAAGTCGTTCCAGAACCACAACGCGTTCATGATCAGCGTTGTCGCGTGCATCGGTTTCAGCATCGGGAAGACGATCTTGAAATAGGTCGTGATCTTGCTGGCACCGTCAATTTCGGCGGCTTCATCCAGACTCTCGGGCACGCCCATCTTAATGAACCCCACGTAGAGGAACAATGTCTGCGGTACCGCGTAAGTCAGGTACAGCAGCATTAACCCCCACATGTTGGCCAAGCCCAGCTTGCTCATCATGACGGTAATGGGAATCATGATGACTTGGAAGGGCACGAAGATCCCGAGGATCAGGAAGCTGTACATCAGGCTGAACGCTCGTTTCTTCGAAATGTTCCGGGCAATGGAGTAGGCAGCCATGGGCACGAAGAACATGACCAGCAGAACCGATATGACAGTGATCACCGTGGAGTTCCAGAAGTAACCGCCGATGCCGTCGGCCAACAGCCGCCGGTAGTTATCCAGTGTACCAGGATTGGGGAAGGAGAAGAAATTCCCCATGATGTCCTTCGTGGTCTTGAAGGAACTGAAGACGGTGACCAGCAGCGGGATCAGAATGAGGATGCCGCCGACGGTCAACAGGATATATTTGCCAATGTTGCGTGTTTTCTTTTCTGTTTGCATGACGATCCTCCTAATCGATCTGGAACTTCTGGGATACCTTGATCTGAATCAGCGAAATGATGGCAATCAAGATGAACAGCACCAGGGCAATGGCGTTGGCGTAGCCGTACTGGTTGTTCTTAAAGGCGTAGTTGTACACCAGCAAGCCCAGGGACGTGGTGGCGTCGCTGGGACCGCCGGACGTCAAGGCGAAGATCTGGTCGAAAGCCGTCAGCCCGCCTTTGAGCGCCATGATGAAGACGATGGAGATACTCGGCAGCAGGTAGGGCAGTTCGATCTTCCAGAAGATCGTAGTGTCGTTGGCCCCGTCAATACGGGCGGCTTCCTTGATTTCTTCGGGAATGCTCTGCAACCCGGCTAAGAAAATAACGATGGGCATGGCCACCCCTTGCCAGATCATGACGAAGACCACGGCCACGATGGCGCCGCCAGCGGTACCCAGCAAACTGGTTTCCAGCGCTTTGATGCCAAAGAACGAACCGATTGCCGGCAAGCCGTAGTTGAAGATCTGCTTGAAAATCAAGGAGACCGTCAACCCGGACAGGACGGCCGGGAAGAAGAACCAGGCCCGGAAGAACGTTTGGCCGTGGAACTTGGCGTTTAGGACCCGGGCAAACAGAATGCCCAAACCGATTTCGCCAATGATCATGGCCAGGGTCAAGATGATGGTGAAGCCAATGGCCTTCATGAACTTCGGGTCGGTGGCGAGGATCTTGTAGTTATTGAAACCGACTAGGTGGAAGTTATACGTCAGCCCGGTCCAGTCGGTAAAACTGTAGAACGCCCCTTGAATCAGCGGCACGTAGAAGAAAATGAGCTGCAATAGGACGGGGACGATCAGGAACAACCAACCCCAATATTTACTGATAAATTTCTGTAAACGCATGTTGTTTTCCCCCTCCTTAATTGCTGGCCTTCATCGGATTGAAGAAGGCGTTCAACGCGTTCACCAAATCCGACTTGCTGCCGTTCAACAGGTAGTTGGTGGTCAGTGTGAAGAAATCATTCTCACTGGTCCAATCCTGGGCCAGCCAAACGAATTGATGCTTGGTAAAGGCGTACTTGGTGATGCCGCCCAGCGGCGAATTGACGCCCGCCTGCTTGACACCGATGACAGAACATGGCGACCCATCAACATCATAATATTTCTGCATCGCTTGGGGCGTAGTCATGTAGGCCACGAACTTTTCAGCCGCGGCTTTGTGTTTGGAACTGGATGAAATGGACAGGGCCAAGTCGCCGGAACCCACGGTGAGGCTTTCACCCTTTTCTTTACCCGGGAAGGCAAAGGTGCCGACCTTAAACTTGGGTTTCTGTTGCTGAATAACCGGGTAGGCCCAGGAGCCGTTGGGCATGATCAGGGCATCGCCCTTGGTGAAGGCCACGACGGCGTCGTTGTAGCTGGCCCCGCGCCAGTTATTCTGGGCGGCGTTGTTCTTGCGCAGCAGATCAAGCCGGTTGAAATCCTGCTGCATGACCGGGTTGCTGGCTTTGATACCGTTCACCGGACTGAACCGCAAAACTTGATTGGCTTTCTTCGCACTGCCGGCAACGGTGGCCAGGGCCAACTGATGATAGCCGTTCAGTGTCCAGCCTTCAGTCCCGGCGAGAGCGAAGGGCGTCTTGCCCTGCTCACGGATCTGTTTAACGAGGGCTTCGAATTCAGCCCAAGTTTCTGGTACTTTCAGCCCCATTTTGGCAAAGGCGGTTTTGTTGTAAAAGAACCCGTACACGTTGGCAGTCAGCGGTGCGTTATAGACCTTGCCGTTAATGGCGAATTGCTGGGCGTAATTGTTCTTGATGTTCTTTAAGTAAGGGGCCTTCGTCATATCTTCGAAATAGCCGGCTTTCGCCCATTCCCGGTAATCGATGTTTTGCGGATAGATGTTAATGACGTCGGGCACATCACCAGCGAGCACCCGGGTCTTCAATACATCGCCCGCGTTAGGGACGTTTGTGACTTTGACCTTGATCTTCGGATTCTTCTTCTCGAAGTCCGTCGCAATTTGCTGCAAGGTCGTGGACATTTCCTTCTTCTGGTTGAAGAATTCGATGGTGGTTGTCCCGTTACTGCTGTTCTGGTTGCTGCCGCAAGCGCTGAGCAGCAAGGTGGTACTGGCGGCTAACAGGCTGATGCCGAGGATCTTTGTCAACCAATGCTTCATAATCTCCCACTCCTCTTAATTGATCGCTTTGAAATGATACTGGTGTGTCGTGAAGTCCTGCCGCTGTAAGGGCTGATATAACCCCATGTGCATCAGCTCGTCGCCGCCATAAACGGTGTGGGTGGCAGTGTCTTCATACTGCTTTGCCGGATCCAGTCCGGCCATTTTTACGATATGGAACGCCGGCTGGCCGTTGTTCAGCAGGTGGAACGTGAACAGCAGCGCTTCGTTCTGGTCGGCAGAAACAAACATCCAGGCATAATCATTGCCGCTTTCCAGCCGGAGAAAATGGCCGAATTGGATCAGCGGGCGGATCTGCTTGTACGCGGCGACTTGGGCCGCGACTTGTTTCTGTTCTGTTTTCGTCAGCTTGGTGAGGTCCAGTTCGTACCCGAACACAGCACTCATCGCCACGTTGCCCCGCGTCGCCAGCGACGTGCTGCGGCCAGTCTGTTCGTTTGGACTGACCGACACGTGCGCGGTGAAGGTGTTGGGCGGGTAGACCAGAGACGTACCATATTGGATGCCTAAGCGTGAAATGGCATCGGTGTTGTCGCTGGTCCAGGATTGCGGCATGTAGTAAGCAAAACCGGTATCAATCCGGCCGCCGCCGCCGGAACAGCCTTCCCACAATACGTCAGGGTACTTGGTGGTCAGCTCTTCCAGCAGCGCGTAGAGCCCCAGCATATAGCGGTGGAGCACTTCTCCTTGACGGGCAGCCGGCAAAGCGTGGGAATAGATGTCGCTCAGATGCCGGTTCATGTCCCACTTGATGTAGTCGATGTAACCCTGATCAAGCAAGTCAGAAAGCTGGCCGGCAATATTGGCGCGTACATCCTCCCTACTTAAATCTAGCACATATTGGAAGCGGCTCGGCGATGGTGCCCGTCCTGGTACCGCTAACAAATAATCGGGGTGGGCGCGATAGAGGTCAGAGTCCTTGGAAATCATCTCTGGTTCGACCCAGAGGCCGAATTTCAGACCTTGGTTATGGACGTAATCGGCGAAATGCTTCAAGCCCAGCGGGAACTTGTGGCTGTCCACGACCCAGTCGCCCAGAGAGGTGGTGTCATCGTCCCGGTGACCGAACCAGCCGTCGTCCAAGACAAACATTTCGATGCCCAGTTTCTTGGCGGCATCCACGATAGGGCGCAATTTTGCTTCATTAAAATCGAAGTAGGTGGCCTCCCAATTATTGACGAGGATCGGCCGTTCTTGGTCGCGGTAGCGGCCGCGGACCACGCGTTCCCGAATCAGGCGGTGGTAAGTCTGGCTCATGGCGTTCAGCCCTTGGTGGGAATAAACGAGGAGGGCTTCCGGCGTTTGGAATTCAGCGCCGCCGGCCAGTTCCCAGGTGAAACCAGCGGGATTGATCCCGGCGACGACTCGGACTTGATCGATTTGATCTTTCTCTACCGTGAGGGCGTGGTTGCCGGAATAAACTAAGTCGATGCCATATACATCGCCGTGGAATTCATCAGCGTCCGGGGCGGTGAGGGCGATGAAGTTGTTCATTTGGTGGCTGGTGGTGCCGCGGGTGCTGGCAAACTGTTTGATTCCGTAACCAACGACTTCTTTCTGGAGATGACGTTCGTTGGCGTGGGCGCCGGGGAGCGATAGTACGCGGTAGTCGCCGGCGGGGAAGTCGAGTTGGACCGACGCAGCCTGTTCCAAAGTGACGACGGGCTGATCAGCCGGATTGCGGAAACACACGGAGCGGGCAATGACTGCCCGGTCGCGGTAAATGGTGTAGTACAGGTCAGCCTGTAAGCGGCTAGGCTGGTCCACGACGGTCACGATCAGGGTGGCCGCTTCATCGGGTGATTCCACATAAGCGGCAGGCAGACCGGGCAGTTTCGGTTTGCCCGGGACGATTCGGTGACTCGCATAGACAAAACGACTGGCTTGGGCGCCATCGGCCTGACGAATCACGAAGGCTGGAATGCGAAAGTCCGCTTCGCCGCGACTGCTGATTTCTTGGGGCAGAGTGTCTAACGAAAAGCCGCGTTCCGGCTCGGCCACCGGCAAGTTGCCGGCAAAGCCGCGATCCTTGCGAGGGTAGCGCCGTTCACCGTGGTAACCGGCGACCGCTTGGCCAAAGTACAAGTGGCCGAGCACACCGCCGTCTTCGATGGCGAATATGTAGCTGATCTGCTGGTTATGCAAATGGAATACCTGCGTTTTTGCGTCAAATGCAATCAAGTCTGCCATGAAAAATCCTCCTGTTTAGTGCAACCGTTTTCTATACTGCTTAGTGTACGGATTATGCGCAGTGAAAAACATGGCGGTGCCGGCCTATTCCATGGCATAATGATAAGTGAACATTTTGACAGATATATTAGGAGGAAGCCGGATGGAGTTTGAATACAAGCGGGTCGATATTGAACATGTAGACTGTAACGTTGTTTTTTATGGTCGAGAGCAGACCCGCCCTAACTATGCGTTCGGGGGAAACAACGTGCGGGACAGCTACGTACTCCATTACATTGTTTCCGGGAAGGGCCGGTTCGCCAGTGCCGGCCGCAAATCCGTGGCGCTGGGAGCGGGGGATTGCTTTTTGCTGCCGCAATCTGTACCCTGCTTTTACCAGGCCGATGGGGAAGACCCGTGGGCCTACGAATGGATCGGGCTGACCGGCATGCATTTGGGGGAGTTGTTCGACCGCAGCGGATTAGCGGATAAGTATTGGCTGCGGCATGTTGACGGCAGTGCCTTTCAGGAGCAGTTCGCGGCGTTGTTTCAGGGCCTGCACAGCGGGCGGGCGGCAACTTTGGCCAATGAGCTGCAGGTCCAGAGCCAGCTGTACGCAATGTTTTATGCCCTATTAACGGAATTTCCGGGGAAAGGGGCGCAGGAACGGGTCGGCGCCACCGCCACGATGAACCAGGCCGTCGCTTTTATGCGCCAGAATTACCCGCGGCGCTGCAATGTCACCGACGTCTGCACCGCACTGCATGTGTCCCGAACCTATCTGTATACTCTTTTTCGCCGGTTTGTCGGGATGAGTCCGCAGCAATATTTAACCCAAATGCGGATGGACGAGGCAAAACAGCTCTTGCGCACGACTGATAATGCGGTGGATGAGGTGGCCGCTCGGGTGGGTTACAAGGATGCGTTTACATTCTCGAAAGCGTTCAAGCGGGCGGTGGGAGCGAGCCCGCGGGAATATCGGCAATAATCTGAACACGCCTTGAAGCGGACTGATTTTGCTGCTGTTTCCTGAAAAAATATCAAATTATTCTTTGAGCGGGAATGAAAATAGAAACGCCACGGCTGCCGCTTTAGACCGTAGAGCGGTTGCTAGGGTAGTGGGATGTTCGATATAATAATAGTGTAAGGATTTCACATAATGTTTTACACGTTTGAGAGGAGAGGTATTTATGAAACGCACGTATGCAACACTTGCTGCAGCGGCGCTCTTGGGGATTAGTGGGGCATTGGTACCGGCTGCAACGGTACACGCGGACGGCCCTGGCCCGGGGACGGCGGACTACAACTTGAGCGCCAACACCAGCGTGACCAGTGGTCAAAAGTTCTTTGAGGCGGCTCAGGGCAACAGTGCGGCCACGGCTAAATCAACGGCCCAGTTCACAGTTGAGGGCGGCACATTGCAATTAATCGCCGTACCTGACTTGAACTTTGGCCAGATCCCGCTGACAACGATCGTTAGCAGCGGTGATAAGGCGCTGGAAAACAACTTGGTGAGCAGTGCAGACACTGATGCCACGTCTAAAAACGTGACTGCGTTTGACGGGAACAGTTCTAGCAAACTGATTGTTAATGACCTGCGCGGGATCACCGGCGGCTGGACTTTATCGACTACGCTGGGCACGCAGTTTACTTCCAAGACAGCCGGTGCACCGGCGCTGACGGGGATCACATTATCCTTAGCAGCCACGGGGACCAACCAAGTGAACGGGACAGTCTCCCTGGAAGGTAACGGCATTGGCGCATCCCCTGTTGATGTAGCGACGGCTACCGGTGCTGATCAAGGTAAAGGGTCCACAACTTGGGATGTCAATACCGCGGCTAACGCGAGCTTAAAGTTCCCTGGCCAAAGTGCTTATATTCCGGCAAGTGCGATTTATCAGTCGGACATTACTTGGACTTTGACCGCTGGCGCATAACGTCTGAATTAGTTTCAGATGACGGTACTCGCCGTCATCACTACTTAATAAGAAAGCGAGGATCAGTATGGTCATTAAAAAGCGCTGGATCGTGCTGCTGATGATCTTTTTGGTGACGCCGCTGCTGATGCTCGGATCAACCAACACGGTGCGGGCGGACGACGCAGCGACTGGCGCGCAATTCTATCTGGCGCCGGTTTATCCAGCCAACCAAACGGACAAGACTTTGGGTTACTTCGTCTTGAAGGTGACCCCAGGGCAAAGAGGGTCAATCAGTGTTCAGGTGCAAAACACGAGTAAAACCAATACTCGGAAGATCCAACTGACACCGACGGCCGCCACCACGAGCGACGCTGGCCAAATCAATTACTCGCCAAGCCCCAAAAAGGTGGACCCGACACTGGCGCACCCGCTGAATCGGTTATTTTCTAAACCGGTAACGATCACCATTCCGCCGGACGAAAGCAAAGTGGCTACCTTCGAATACATCATTCCAGAAGCTGGATTCAAGGGCCAGATTCTTGGCAGTATTCATGCGCTGGATGTAACCGAAGAAAAAAGCACCACGGGCCAGTTTGGCCTGCACAATAAATTTGCGATGGCAGTGGGCATCATTCTGAGTCAGAATCCGACCCAGACGTTGGCCCCGGATCTCAAGCTGCAGCAAGTCCGGCCGGGAGTGAGCAATAAACACCCGGCAATTTTGGCCCGGATACAGAACCGTGCCCCGCAGCTTTTTCGCGGCATGACGATCAATGCCAAAATCACCAAGCAGGGCGAGACGAAGACGATTTATCAGTACAAACTGAAGGACGGGTCCATGGCCCCGAATTCCAACTTTGACGCACCAATTTTGGGCGATGAAAAGGGAATTCCGGCTGGGGATTACACATTGACGATGACAGTTCAGGCAGAGGGGAAGACCTGGCGGTTTAAACGCAACTTCACCGTGACCGACAAAGAGGCGGCGAAACTCGCCGGCGCGAATAATGCGGGCAACCGGCAGCCGCCATGGCAAAAGTGGCTTATCTGGGCGGCTATCGCCTTGGCCGTGCTCATTGCCGGTTATGGTCTCTACCTCCTCGGCGTGCGAAGGGGGCATAAAAATGACACGGCGGATGCGCACCATTCTTAAAGCAAGCCTTATTTTGAGTTGCGGTCTTATGCTGGGCCAGGTAGTGTCCCCCGATCAAGCGCGGGCCGCGGACAGCACTGCTCAGTTCACGGTTGTGGATGACCGCACCGTGCCGCCCAAGGGTGATGAAACACTACCGGAATCAGGTATTAAGCCCGGCGGAGACAAAGACACTGGGCATATTCCCCAATTGAATGAACAGACCAGCCCTTGGCTGGTCATTATTGGGGTGGAATTGGTTATTTTGACGGGAATGGGCAGCTGGCATTTACGGAAGAGGGGGCGGCAACAGTGAAGAAATTTCTGTTGAAGCTCCTGGTGGCACTGAGTTTAGGGATGGTGGCGAGCGGCAGTTTATTGACGAACACCGCTGGGCCACTGGCGCTGCAACCGGTGATGGCAGCAACGGATGTGCCGAGTCAAGGTGAACATCCGAAATCTGCTGCCGGCTGGTCTATTGGCCCAATATTTGGTGCTTACTTAATTAGTAATGGCTTGACCAAACAGCCGGCAGATGTGAACTTCGTCAAGGGCACCACAGCAAGCGCAAGTATGGTCTCGACCTTTTCTGATCAATGGGTGGGCGGGTATAACATCACTAGTGTCAACGCCCGTGTTTACCAAGGAAATGGCCAATGGGCCAATGCGGGCTTAACGTCCTCTATCGCGAAATCAAAGCCGACAGCGACAATTGCCTATAATTTAAGCAATCTGGATGTTGGTACGTATTACTTTCAATTCTCAGTAACATACAGCAGCGGCACCACATCATATAGTGACATGATCACAGTGAATGTCGCCGCCGCCCCTAAGGACGCTGAAAGCATCAGACCGGCACCCAAGCGGCCAACGATCTTCTGGGGGGAAAGTACGGCGGTTGATGCTAATTTACTGCCGCCGGATAGTACTTCCGTAGTCACCTGGACACCCCCTGCGGCAACTACGGGCAGTTTGTCGCCCATGACGGGGCTAACCACCAACTTTACTTCAGCCCAAATCGACGCCAATGCAGCGGACGCCCGGTTAAATTACGACAATGGATTGCCGGTAACTATTGGGGCAAACGCAACGAATACCGTTGTTCCGGGTACGGTTGGCGGCACGACTCAGGTGACGGTCGGCGGCTTGGTGCGGCAGGATGCCATCGCTGGCCGCAGCTTTTCATATTCGCCCGCAACGCTAAACGATATTATCTTTCCTGAAGGCATGACCCCGAGTTACCAATGGACGGTGTATAATGCCAATCGGCAAAAGGTATCGACGTCAGCGGTACTTAATAATCCATCGTTTTCTTGGGCAAACGTCGCAAAGCCGCCGGTAGCTGACCGGTACTACCTGCAACTGAACATTATTTTAAAGAGCGGATCCAATACAGTGACTTGGCGGTCGAACCTGGCCCCCTTGGTCGTAATGACACCAGCATCCCGGCTCATCGCCGTGCCTAACTTGCGTTTTCTCGCATACGCCAACGGTGCATTCCGGACGCCATTGATTGGCGATTTCTATCAAGCTGGCGGTGTGACGTTGCGTTATTCCGCATCGGCTGCTCAGGTTGGCAATGGCACTTACGACGGGAATAATACCGGCTTTCTGGCGGTGCAAACCGTGGGCCAAAACTGGAACTTATCAGTTCAGGCCAGCGGTTTTACCCATCAGTTGTCCGGTTTGTCGCTGCCCACTAATCCGACATTGACGCTGGCCGTGCCGCTGGCTAACGGCGGATCACAAGTCGTGTCTGTGCCAACTGGGGACGCGGCAGCACCGGTCACAGTGCTGGCTAACCAAACGACGAATTATTCCAGCAATCTCAATAGTGCGACGACCCTGCAAGTGCCCCAGACCAGTTTCATGCTGACGGGGAACTACCAATCCAATCTGACTTGGACACTGACGCAGGCACCTTGATTTGAACACGTAGACACCTCAACTTCATATGTGGAGTTTGGGGTGCTTTCTCGTTTATGGCGCGCTACAATATCATTATTTGGGGAGGGAGAGACGGTAATGGCTTGGTTGCGGGAACTCACTGTGGACAATGTGACCGTAATACTGACTTTGAACAAATCACGGCTGCCATTTCAAGTACAGGCATATCAGCCGTCATTGTCGATGATTGATCGGATGCTCAAAGTCACTTTTGCAACAGACCATCTGAAGGTCGGCGACGAGTTGGTGATGCATTTGCTGAATGCTGACTTGGATTACGATGACGAAAGTTCTGACGACAGTGCGTATCAAGTAGTTTATCGTCAAGGCAGCGGCAATAACTATGTCGCTGCCTTGGCTGCAGTACCGGATCCGTTGCGGCAGGCGTCATACATTCAGTGTGCAGCAGACGAACAAGGTATTGTCCTCGATCTATTGCGGGGACTGCAACCTGAGGAAACGCTCTGCTTTGGTATTTTTACCGGATCAACGGAGGATAACGATGATGTGTGGGATGCCATCTCCGATGTAGGCAATCCGGCCGAATGGAGGGCACCCACGGTCTTGCCGTCTGATATGCACACTTTGCTGTGGCCAGAACAAGACACAGATGGAATTCCAGCTACGGAAGTGAGCTTGTTCGAGATGCCGTCGACACCTTCGGCAATAC
The DNA here is from genome assembly GCF_008694105.1 of Schleiferilactobacillus harbinensis. Lineage (NCBI taxonomy): Bacteria > Bacillati > Bacillota > Bacilli > Lactobacillales > Lactobacillaceae > Schleiferilactobacillus > Schleiferilactobacillus harbinensis. The sequence goes on along the minus strand of NZ_CP041364.1, from coordinate 2,220,016 downwards.
CGAGAATGCAGTCTGTGGTGAAGCGCGGGAATTCGTTGTCGTTATATGGTAAGACCGGGGCACCCCGCGGGCGGTATTTTGAATGGGAATCGTGGCGGCGCAGTCAAGGAGGCGGCAGAAAATCCTAATCGAAACTTTTCAACGGCGATCTTTTCTGAAACAACGAAGTGACGTATTGACAACGCCGCGGACTCGGGAAATATGGCGGGACGATGATTGGGCACAATTTGGTCGGGCATATCAATGGATGCGGGGTCAATATAGTCAGCGTGTACAGCCATTACCGCCAGCAAAGGCATTACTTTGGGGCTGGCCCAGTCCCCATTTTGAAGACATGCAGTACAAAAGATTGAATGATCCTCGGACGGCTTCTGTACGTATCTGGGCGGAAGTACCAGATGACTTGATTCTTGCCAGTAATTTTGATGGATGGCACTATATATTGAGTGAATTACGATTTCATCGAAATAACACAGATATGCCTATTACTCAGGACTGGGAAACACTATTTGATCGACAATGGCTGGTGGCCCATGACTTCTACAACGAGAAATATTCTGGTGACCAAGTCGTCTTCCCCTACATTCGCCGCGAATGGATTCAAAAAGTGAAATATTTCCGCGGGCAATATTAACCGCACAACGAAAACTGGTGCCGATTTCTCCATCCAAGGAAATCGGCATCAGTCTTTTTAATTTCCTAACATATCCAGATACTGCGCAATCATCCGATCAAAACTGGTACTTGCCGGTATCGCAGTATTATGAAACCATCCGGCACCAACGTTGATCACCTCACCCACGATCAAGTTGCGCAGAGTCCGGGCGATGACGATTTGGTCGGCCTGATCAGTGCTGTAGACTGCACATAACCGCATTAATAGGTCGTTCAACGCAACCACGGCGGTAGTGGCCGTGCCTTCCTGCAAATGCCGCGGGGTTGTCAGGATGAAGCGGGTGAGTCGAATATTCTTGAGCCCCAGAGTCCGGCAGACTTGGGCAAATCTCAAAATCGCCGCCCGGCCGGATAAACCGAACAGCTCAGTCTTCAGCACCTCGGTGAGTTCGGTGACACCATGCAAGAAAACCGCCGCGCGCAGTGCATCTTGATTGGGATAATAACTATACAGGGCTTGGGATCGAGTTCCCAGGGCGCGGGCAATATTTGAGAACGTCGGCATCTGGTCGGCGGTGATCAGCGTTATGGTTTGGGCAATGATTTTTTCTGATGAGAGAACTTGGCGTGACACGATAAACGCTCCTTTCGGCTTGACTAATACATAGTGTAACCTATAATTACAACTTGTAAATAGAAAAGTGGGACCTTGAAAGGAACTTTATCGTGAATATTGTATTGCTCATTGCCGTTGGTTTCATTGTTGGTCTGTTTGTCATCAGCATGGGCGGTGGTGGCGCGGCCATTTACTTAGGCGTGCTGACTGCCGTCTTTCATTTAGCGCCGGATCGGGCAGCGGCCACGTCGCTGATTACTGCCCTGCCATCGCTGGTCATCGGATCGTTCGGCTATTTCCGGCAGGGCAAGATCAACTTCCAACTTGGCAACCAGATGCTAGTGGCCGCTTTGCCGGCAGTGATTGTCGGGTCGCTGATTTCGCCGTACATTCCAGCTACTGTTTGTCAGTGGATCGTCGGCGTGATTTTGTTTCTGCTGGGCGTTCAAATTTTTATGCAACGCAATCACGGCAGTAAGCGGGACACCGCCCAGCCCAGCCGGCTGAAGGCCAGTCTGTACGGGGTTTTGAGCGGCTTAATGGTAGGTGTCGCCGGCTTGAGCGGCGGTGGGCCGATTCTGGCCGGCTTGCTGCTGATGGGACTCGATATGTTTGCCGCAGTCGGTACTTCGTCCTACGTGCTGGTAGGCATGACGTTGGTGGGGGCCCTATTGCATCTGTCTGGCGGCCGCGTGGATTGGACTGCCGGCATTGGGTTAATGATTGGCGCGATTGGCGGGGCCTTGCTGGCACCTTTCTTATTGAATAAATTGAGTCAGAATGCGCACACCCAGGGGTATCTTAAGTTGTTCATCGCGGTTCTGCTGATGATCATGGGCGTAAAGACCGTGTTTTAAGCTTCTTCCGGCACTTTCTTCGCCGTGATCAGCGTGACGATCAGGAGCACGGCAGTCGACCCGCCGTACGCCAGCCAACTAGCGGCGGGATTGATGCCATTGGCGATGCTCAGGAAGACAGCTTGACCGATTGGCGCACCAATTAAAGTCACCATACTGACTACGCCGGCCATGGCGGCCAGTTGGTGTTCTGGGACGCGCATCATTAGCAGGGTATTGATCCGCGGATTGATTTTGCCCATCAAGTAACCAGAAATGAAGAGGCTGCCGATGATCAAGCCCGTGGACCATTGGCCGAGGAAGGCGATCGCCAACAGCAACTCGGCACCCAAACTGAGGGCCAGCAGCTGCATCAGGGAAAGTTTCTGCAAGCCGTCAGCGGCGAAAAGCGAGCCGAGGATGAGGCCGATGGAGGACGTCATGCTCAGCACGGCCACGGTGTAGCCGTAATTGCTCAGCCACAGATTGGGCGTGGACAAGAGGGTGACCGACATTATGCCAGCATTGGCCGTCATCAGCATGTTGATCAGCAGCGCGAAGATGATCAGGATAAATAGAAAGCGGTCGTGGTGCAAAAAGGCCAGCGTACGGCGCATGCTCTGTATCAGCGGCAGCCGCTGGTGCAGAGCGGCTGCCCGTTTCGGCTCAGCAGCCTGCAAGGTCCGCCGCTGGCGTATCAGCGCCCCGGCGCTGAGCAGAAACGTGGCCGCGTTGAGCAAGCCGAACAGGGCATAGTTGTGGTTCAGCAGGACAATCACCGTCGCGCCCACGCCCTGGAAGACTGTCTGCACGGTGGTCCGGGCCGCGGTGGAGAAACTCAAGGCCGCATTCAGCTCACTGGCCGGCAACAGATGCTTATACAGCGGCAGCATCAAGCCGCTGCTGTATTGGCCGCAAGTATCGGAAACGATGTTGACAAGCAATAACAGCAGAAATAACGGTACTGTAGCTGGCAATGTGATCACCACCGCCAGCACACCGAACAACGCGGCCTGGACCAGCCGGGTGAGAATCATCCAACGGGTCTTGCGGGGTGTTTCATCCGCCCAGTAGCCAGTGACCATGCTTAATAAGTTAGGCAGAAAGGTGGCCATGGACGCCAACGAGACGGCCAGTGTTTTGAATGGCGTGGTACTGGCATAGATAATGAAAACAATGTTGTATAAACTATCGCCGATGCCGCTGAGTACACTGGCAGTGATCAGAGCGCGGTAGCCGCGGTTGTGCAAGTAATCGTGCATGGGAAAAACCTCCTTGAACGCTTGTAAGTTCAGTTTAAGGAGGTTTCTGCATGGCCATGGTACAATTTTACTATAGGAAAAAAGAAAGGCGGACCGACATGATTGCCAATGGGACATTATTCAAAAATCTGCGGCGAGACCGGCATCTCACCCTCACCGAGATTGCCAGTGATCAGATCTCCATCGCGGCCATCAGCAAGTTTGAACGCGGGTTGGCGGACATGACATTTCAGCGCTTTGAGTATTTGCTCGGCCGAATCAATGTTTCACTGGAAGAGTTTCTCTTTCTCCGCGCTTGGCACAATGGAGAAATCGGTCAGACCGCCATGTCGGCGTACCGTTTTAACAGCCAAATTGACGCTGCATTCATTAATCGTATGAAACAATTAGCCAATCTGACCAAACAGGTCCAGCCCCAAGCGGTGATCGACCAGTTGCAGACAGAAATCGATCAGTATTTGCGGCCGCCGGTCACCCGCAAGAAGCGGTTCATGGCCCTGGGTATTCAGTTTTATCAGATGATCATCCAGGTGAACCGCAGTGAATCAAGCAAAGACGCTGCGGCCCGTAGCTTGTCCCAGACTTTGGCGCAAGTCGAAAAAATCGCCCAGCCTTTTGTCAGTTACGTGTATAGCATCGAGAACTGGGGTTACTTCGAACTGCTCTTTTTTCTCTTGCTGCATACCGCGATTCCCAATGCTACGAAGCATCAGCTGCTGCCCATCGCCGTGAGGCGCTCCGCTCAATACCAGAGTTTTTCGCCGATTCAAGGGTTGCGTTACGATTTACTCTTTGGACTCTTTTCGGACTTCATCAATGCCCGCCAGCTCGCGTGGGCCAAAGAAACACTGACCCTGATCGACCAGGTACTCAAAGCGGAACACGATTTGACCCACGCCAACCGGCTGCTCTTTTGCCGCGGCTGGTATACATTGGTAGCTGGAGATGAGGATGAAGGGGTCAAGACGTGCCGCCAAGCCATCAGCATCGAGCATATCCTGAATCAGCCCCAGGCTGCCCAGCATTACACGGAGATCCTAGCGAATGTACGCCACTTTCGGGATGTGCCGGACCAGGGGGCCTATTTTCTATAACCTAAAAATCCCGCCCAGAGGCAGGATTTTTAGAGAATTACGCCAGGGAGAAATCCACCACATCCCGGCCAATGATCTTGCCGGCTTTCATGTCGTCAATCATCGCGTTCAATTCGCTTAATGGTCGCGTCTGCACGATCGGTACAGCCTTGCCTTCGGCGGCGAACTGGAATGCTTCGCGCAGATCTTGGCGGGTACCGACCAGGGAGCCGACCACAACAATACCATCCAACACAGATTTGATGATGTTCAGTTGCATGTCACCCTCCGGCAGGGATGCTCACGAGCCGGCCCATGGGCCGCAGGGTTTCGATGGCGGTATCGAAGGCGGTCTTGTTCACCGCAGAAACTACGGCGGCATGGACCCCGCCGACTTTGTCCTTGATGATCTGAACGATATCATCCCGTAACGGATTCAGGGTCATGTCGGCCCCCAGTTCCTTGGCACTGGCCAGTTTCTCATCGCTGGTATCAATAGCGATGGTGTGCAGGCCAAAGACATTGCGGGCATACTGCAAGCCCAGATTGCCCAGGCCGCCGACCCCGACAATGGCGACCCATTCGCCGGGATGGGGATCCGTCATTTTCAGCCCCTTGTACATGGTTACGCCGGCACAGGTGATGGACGTGGCCTGGACCGGATCCAGATCATCCGGCACGGGCACCGCGTAGTCGGCGGCGACAATGGCTTCTTCAGCCATCCCGCCGTCCACGGAGAAACCAGAATTCTTAGCGGCCCGGCACAGGGTCTCGTTACCAGTGTTGCAGTATTCGCAGTCGCCGCAACCGGACTGGAACCAGGCCACAGAGACCCGTTCGCCCAAGTGGCGGCTGGTGACGCCTGGTCCCAGGGCGACCACCCGGCCGACGCCTTCATGGCCGATGATCCGGCCGGGCACGGCGCCGAAATCCCCGGAGGCCACGTGAATATCGGTGTGGCACAAACCGCAATATTCCATTTTGAGTTTCACTTCACCGTAACCGGGTTCTCCCAGCTCTTTGTCAACGATGTCCACGTACCCATCGGAGTTGGCGCGCACTACTGCTGCTTTCATAACTTCCGTCATCCCTTTCGTGACTTGAAAACGCTATTTTGAGATAAACTCAGCGTAACAAGTCGCTTCGTTACTGCACAAGGGGATCGTCCACCATTTTCATCGATGGAGAACAACGGTTATTGAAATTGACAAATCAAAAACGGCCCTGAACCATTCCCGCAAGAATGCATCCAGGACCGTTAACAACAGCCGACTAATCGGGCAGAAAACCATGCTCCACAATGGTCAGCTGCCGATTGATATCTTCAATCAGTGATTCCAATTCTTCAATTTTCGTATACCCGTGACTCGCGATGTCTTTTTCGGCCTGGACCATGATACTGCTGGTCACAGCGTTGACTACGGCGAGCACGTCGGCCATGCGGGCTCCCGGCCGCAACTTGATTTTCTGCATCATACCGGCAATATACTGATTGCCGATTTCCTGCGTGCGCTGCATCATCGTACTCATTTCTTTCTGCAATCGCGGCGGAAAGTGGGGCGTGTCAATATAGGCCTGCATCAGGAAGCGGAATTCGACGGGGTACTGCAATTGCAGCTTGATCTTGTAGCGCGTCGCCCGGGTAACCATGTCGGTCAAACTGGTGGCGTCAGTCCAGACCTGCTGGTCAACGATGGTGTAGAGCCGGTCAAAGGCGGTGTGGTACGTGTCAATATACAACCCCTGCTTGCTGCCGAAGTAATGGAAGAGCAGACCCTTCGAGACGCCAGCTTGGGCGGCAATATCGTCCGTTTTGGTTTTAAGAAAACCCTGCTGGCCAAAGTCGACCATGGCCGTGTGTAGGATCCGTTCAACTTTTTGCGGATCAGTCGTCACGTCTTTCATGCGACGTCACGCTGGCGGTAGCCGATTACACCCAGAATGAGGAAGACGACGGTGATGATAATCATGGCGCTTAACCATGGTGTTTGCACAGCATGCAGCGGCGCCTGATTGAGCCAGCCAAAAGGTGAGAATTTCCCACTATCCTTGGGCAGGTTGAGCAGTGAACCAAACATTTGCACCAGCAGGCCGATGCCCATATAGGCCCAGAAGACCGCGCTGAGTCGCGGCACCCAGCCGACTAGAAGAGTCGCCAAGCTGACCAGGGCAAAGACCGCGGGCAGGCCGGCAACGAGCATCCGCGTCAGGTATTCTGCCGCTAGCGGGTCTTTCAAAGATGCATTTCCCGTGTAGTAGACCATCAGGATGCCGACGACGAATACGACCAGGGAGACCGCTAGACCAATCAGGTAATAACTGAGACTGATGGTCTGCCGGGTTTGCTTCGTGGCATGGATCACGCCGAGATAACCCTTGTCTTCATCTTCCTTGAGCCGAAAGACGACTTGGGCACCAGCGACGACTCCGAAGGCGACAAACAACAGAATATATAGCGCCAGGAAGGACAGCACCATGGTTTTGTTCGCCGCGTTGACCTGGGTGACGCTCATCATTTGGCGGTACAGCGGATTGGTTTTCAAAATATCGCCGACACTGTTCAATACACCGCCAAAGATGCCGCCAGCGACCACGGCCCCAATCAGCCAGCCGAGGACAACGCCCCAGGTGGTGCGGAACAGGAGCGCCGGGATAGAGCGCAGATAACCAGCGGCACGAGCCCGGCCCGCACGTTCTGGCAGAATACCGGTGCCGAGGTCCCGGCTTTTGGCCAATTGCCAGGCGGCGGCTGCTAAGAGCAGGGTGACGCCAAACATGAGCAGGACGGGCCAGTAATTGTTATCGGAATAGGCGTTGGTTTTTTGTGCCCAGCCAATGGGCGACAGCCAGGTCCAATCAGTGTTTTCAATATCGGTCACCGTGCGGACCAGATACGCCGCACCGAGGACGGTGTAGGCGATCATGTTGGCGCCGCGGGCGGTGCTGGCCAGTTGGGCAATCAGCAGGGTGAAGACGCCAAACATCAGATTAGCCGCGATCAAGGCGAGAGTGAACAGGAAGGTGCCATTGAAATCGGCCCCTTTCAAGTTCAGGCTGACGATGGTGCCGACATAGAGTACGAACAGAATGACGTTGACGATGACCAGTTCGCACAGGGCGGCGGCCACTGCCGCGGTCCGGCCGACAGTGCGGGCCCGGACCATTTCCAACAGGCCGCTTTCTTCTTGTCCGCGGGTGTTCTTCACCATCAGCGGCATGACATACAGGGCGTCCAGGATGACCATGAAGACCATCATGACGCCGGCAAAGACGGTCGCGGAATTCAAGGTAACCCCTTTGGGCATCGCCCCGAACAGCCCGGCCATGCCAGGCATTCTCAGCATGTTGAGCAGATCCTGCACGCCTTTGCCGGTGGATTCCATGATCGTTTGCATTTTGAAAGCGCCGCTGGCCACCATCATTTCTAGAATGATGATCCAAACCAGTGAATACTTCAGATTCTGTTTCAAGTTCGCCCGAAGCAGGAAGCCGACGTGGCGATCACTGCGCAGCATGATGGCTCACCCCCTGATCGGAGTAATAGTGCAGGAACAGATCTTCCAAAGTTGGCGGGGTCGATTGCAAGTCGACAACACCCAGCGGTGTCAGGGCGGCCAGTACGGCGGCTAACGCATCGTGATCCACCGCGAAATCGGCTTGGGTATGGGCATCGGTTTCGTGCCAGTCATAGACCCCAGGCTGCTTTTGCAGCGCGCTCAGCGGTTTGTCCGTCTGGACTTGGATGCGCAGGCGGGACAGATGCTGCAGCTGGGCCAGGTTGCCCTGTTCAATGATTTTACCCTCCCGAATGATGACGATGGCGTCGCACATTTTTTCGACTTCCGACAGAATATGGCTGGATAACAGCACGGTCTTACCGGCTTTCTTCAGCTTCAATACTTCCTGTTGAAAAGTCAGTTCGTTCAGCGGGTCCAGACCAGAGGTCGGTTCGTCAAAGATGTAGAGCTCGGCATCTTGGGATAGGGCAGCGATCAGCGCGACTTTCTGCCGGTTCCCTTTGGAATAGGTGCGGGCCTTCTTCTTCGGATCAAATTCAAATTCCTGCATCAGGGCATCGGTCTTGGTGTTGTGATCTTGACCGTTGAGCCGCAGCAGCAGGTCAATGATCTCGCCGCCAGACAGGTTGGGCCACAGATAGATATCCCCGGGGACGTACGAGATCCGCGGATGGATCGCCAGATCGTTGTGCCACGGATCTTCGCCAAAGACCGTGGCGTCGCCGCCGTCACGTTTGAGCATCCCCAGCAGGATCCGAATCGTGGTGGATTTTCCTGCGCCATTGGGACCGAGAAATCCTAGTACTTGACCGGCAGGCAGATTGAAGGTGACATCCTTCAAGGCCTGGGTCCGGCCGAAGTTTTTCTTCACATGATTGAGTTCAATAATATTCGTTGCCATGTTCTCCTCAACTCCTCGATGCAGAGTGTAGACCCCATTGACCCATGAGTCAATAATTATTGACTGAACAGTCAATCTTTTTTGATGGCGGCGAGAAATGCTGCGGCAGCCGGGGAGAGGGGCATGTCTTGGGACCAGATCAGGCTAGCGTGGACGGCCACGGTTGGGCTGAGTGGCACGAAGATCAGGTTGGTGGCGGCGGTGTTGATGATGCCGGCCAAAGCCAGCACCGTCCCGACTCCAGCCGCCGCCAGCAGCGACGCGTTATATAACAAGTTGTACGTCGCCACGGTGGTGTACTGGATCGTGCTGGTACCCAGCCAGTCAGCAATCAGCGCCGCGGCCCCTTTCTGCTGCGACATGATTACCCGCTGGCCTTGGAGATCAGCGGGGGTGATGACTGACTTTTGCCCTAGGGCTGAATCCCGCCGAACAAGGACGCCCCACTGCGTTGTCCCGGGCAATTGCAGAAAGTGATAGCCGGTTTTGTCTGTGGGTTCCATGACGACCCCGAAATCCAAAAGGCCAGCCTGCATCCGGCGGCGGACATCATTGGCATCCGTGCTGTATAAGTGGGTTTGCACCTGTGGGGCAGTTTGGCTCAGCGTCTGAATGGCCTTGGCGACCGTGGCCATCATTGGCGCTTCGGCACTGCCGATGAAGACCTCGCCAGTGATGCCCTGGTCTTGCTGGATGTTGGCCACAGTTTTGTCTGTAAGGGCAAGGATCTGCCGGGCTTGGGCGGCGAAGTACTCCCCGGCCTTCGTTAATTCAATCGTTCGGCTGCCGCGATTAAATAGCGTCACACCGAGTTCGTCTTCCAAGTCTTGCAATTGTCTGGAAATGGTCGGTTGCGAAACATGCAGCCTTTCTGCAGCGCGGGAAATATTGCGTTCAGTGACCACCGCCGTGAAGTACCTGAGTACCCATAATTCCATAAGCAATCAGCCTCCTATGCATTCTAATCATAGTTTACTAGACAATATAAGTATTAGACAGAGGCCGATCTGGCTCGTAGCATAGACAGTAATCAATTAAGAAAGCGGGTCATATGGATGATCAAAGACAAAGTTGTTGTCATTACCGGCGCATCCAGCGGGATCGGAGCGGCCACGGCTATGCTGCTGGCGAAAAAGGGTGCCAAAGTCGTGCTTGGGGCCCGACGGGAAGATAAGCTGAAAGAACTCACTGCGGCCATTACGGCGCAGGGCGGGAATGCAGTCTATCAAGTGACCGATGTGACTAAGCCAGCAGACAATGCGGCTCTGGTCCAAAAGGCCAAGGATACCTTCGGCCGAATCGACGTCATGTTCCTCAATGCCGGGCTGATGCCGAATTCGCCGATGAAAGAATTGCAGACGGATCAATGGAATGCAATGGTGGACGTCAATATCAAGGGCGTGTTGAACGGCATTGCTGCAGCTCTGCCCAGTTTCAAAGCGCAAAAATCCGGCCATTTTATTGCCACGTCATCTGTGGCCGGCTTGAAAGCCTATCCCGGCGGGGCAGTATACGGCGCCACCAAGTGGGCCGTGCGGGACTTGATGGAAACGCTGCGGATGGAATGTGCGCAAGACCACGCCAATATCCGCACCGCCACCATTTACCCGGCGGCAATCAAGACAGAATTGCTGAAGACGATCACGGATAAGAGTACCGCGGAAGGCATGCAGCAGCTGTATGATACCTACGAGATCGGTCCGGACCGGGTGGCTAATGTCGTGGCATTTGCCATTGACCAGCCGGCGGACACCAATGTTAATGAGTTCACGATTGGACCGACGAACCAGCCGTGGTAATTTAGCTGGCATATGAATAGCCCCATCGCTTTCTGGAAATCCAGAGAGTGATGGGGCTTATTTACAGTATGATACAAATGGTAGTTTACTGAATGATCTTATCCTTTAACGGACGCCGGCCAGAACCATTTTCTTAAAAGACTTCATTTTTTCCTCCTTGGGAGATATCTAACCAATGATTGATCACCATCGCCGCATCTTCGGCCTGGGGATAGATACCGTATTTATCAATAAAGGCGTGGTCCATCCCCCGGTAGCAGACGTCCGTCGTTGGGACGCCCAAAGCGCCTAAGTGGCGAGCAAAGGCTTCGCCTTGGGGCCGCAAGTAGTCAAATTCCGGGGTCATCAGCAAGGTCTCCGGGAATATGCGCAGCCAATCGTCGGAGATTTCCCCGGGTGAAACCAGCGGGTCGCGCAGGGTACGGTTGCCAGGATAGATATTGATCAGCATTTTACGCAGCTGGACCATCCCGGTTAACCGATCGGCTAGGCGCGCCTCGTCTGTTGGGGCCACGTGGTAATTGGCCAGCGGCCACACTTCAGTCCGGGCAGTGAAGGATATGAGCGGATAGATGAGGATCTCATGGGTAAGCCAGTGGCGGTTAACCACCCGGTCGTGGTACGCGGCTTCCAAGGCTAAGGTCGCCCCAGCACTGTCGCCGCCAATGGCCAGTGCATCGGCGGGGGCGTGGTAGTCCGCGGCGTGGTCGTGGACCCAGCGCACGGCCAAATCAACATCCCGCTGCATGTCGTCCAGAGTTGCCTCCGGCGCCAACCGGTAATTAACGTTGAATACTGCCAACCGGCCATCGCTGTGATCCACAAGACCTTTACAGAAATTGGCCACCACAGCATCCGAACCGCCGATAAAACCGCCGCCGTGGAGGAAAATCAGGCATTGGCGCTGAGCGGCATAAGGCCGCTGATAAACGGTAATCGGGACTGCGGTGGAGAGTGTTTCTTCTGTGATCGTTGGGGCGAGGTTCACATTTAGAATGCCCATGGTTTGACGCACCGCCAGAGCCTGCTGCTGGGCGTCGTTTTGGGGTGAAAAGTGGGCCGGCGCTTGAATATGAACGACACGCGGCTGCGGGTCATGGCCTTCAAAGGCGGCAATCAGCGGGTCAAAATGTCCGTCGGGGGCGGCGGTGATTCGCCGGTCCAGACGAGTGACGCCCTGGTCCTGGTCAACTGTACTGAAATCTTGTAGATTCTGCAGTTGCTGGTAATAGGTTTGCATGGTGGGGGTCCAAAATGTGTTCATTGTACAGGCGCTTCCTTTCTGGCGGTAGTGCTGGCAAAGAAGAAGGCCAGCCCGAGAAGAACGATCCCCATTCCGGCAATTAGGAGACTGGTATTGGCACTCAGATCAGGGTGGATCAGCTTCATCAAGTTGAACAGATAGGGCGACAAGAAGACGCCAAGGTTGATCCCAATCAGCAGAATTGACGACGTGAGATTTTCGGCATGCGCCGGCGAAATTTGGGCGCCCAGCATAAAGGCATAAGGCAGGGTGGAGGCAAAGAAGACACCGGAACAGGCACTGATCAGATAATCCAGCCCGGCGGTCCGGCTCTCGGCCAGGAGCATCATCGTGATCCCGACGCCCAGCATGCTGATCAGGATAGTGTAGTGGCCAAGATGCCGATAAATTTGGCCGTAGCCGAGGCTGACAACCATCGCGGCAATCGTAAATGAGGATACGATCAAACCAGCCGCCCCGGGCGTGGTGATTCGGTTTTCAATCAGTGCGGTCGGCACCTTGATATATAACGCAAACAATAGGGCATAGAACAGAAACAGGCCGACCGCCAGCAGCAAGACGGGCCAGCCCACCCAGGTTTTGGTTGTAACTGGTGCAGCTTTCTCCGCCGGTGTTTGGGCATCCCCCAAGAAGTCGCGGGGAATAGCCAAGGCGAACAGCCCTAGCAGCAGCAAGACCAGCAGATAAATCAGGAAAGTAGCGTGCCAGTTGATCAAGGCCAGATAACCGGCCACCGCCGCAGTCACCGCACCGCACAGCGACGTGATGGCGTTGGCATAGCCCAGCAGCGTAGCCGACTCATTGCTGGTGTACAAAATGTTGAGCAGGCTGTAGGCCAAAGGATTGACCAAACCGATACCTGCACCGAGCAGGAAGCGGGAACTAAGGATGACAAAATAATTATTGGTGACCAGCGGTGCCAATCCGGCCACCGTCGCTACCAGCAGCCCAAGCATGATCATCCGTTTTTCGCCGAGATGACTGGCAAAAAAGCCGCTGACGAGGACAAAAATCATGATACCCAAGTTCGGAATGGTAACCAGCATCTCAATGTTCGCGGCTGATACGCCGGGCAGGTGCTTGGCCACCTCCGGGATGGCCGGACCGAGTGACGGGGCAATGGCTAAAATACTGGATAATGAGAGCAGCGCCAGCTTGAAGAGCGGCTGGTCGCGGTTTTGATGTGCCATAGAAAACCTCCTTGATGCCGAAATAATGGAAACCGCTTTCCAAGTACAGTATAAGGAAGCGGCCGGTTGGGCAGTCTGAACAAAAGGTCTCAGTTTTCTTGAGTTTTGACCACCGACAAAAAACGGCACTCGGCGGGGTCACCGAATGCCGCAGTGATTCAATTATGCATCTTGGCCTTTCTGCCGCATTACTGTTCGATATTGGCCAGGGGGCAGACCGACGACTGAGCGAAACTTACGAGTGAAATTGGCCAAATCATAATAGCCGCTCTGTTCAATGATATCTTTGATGGGGGCGTCTGTGGCAACCAGCGCTTCTTTGATTCGGTCAAAACGCAATTGCTGCAAATACGCAGTAAAAGTTTGCCCGGTGACATCTTTGACCCATCGGCTGGCATGGGGCAGCGATAGCCCAAAATGGTCAGCAACTTCGGATAAGGAGAAATCAGGAGAAGCGGCGTGGCTTACAATATACTGTTCTAAATTGGCGTCTTTGTTGGCAGTGATTCGTTTTTCTTGGCTCAAAGCGGCCTCTGCAATATCTTGGACAGCCTGATTGAGAATCAAATGCCGATCTGCCAGTGATTCGTTGGCAAGCAGATTGCGCAATAATGGCTCATTAAGGCGATGATGAATCTGATAATCAGCCTGGAGAATATGGGTAATGAGCATGGCTGAGCCGAGGTCAAACTGCATGTCTGGGTCAAAGGCGGTGCGCACCGCGGCAAATATGTCTTCAAAAGCAGCCAGTGCCATCTGCGGATTACCATTTAACATACCCGTATCCAGTTTGAGTTGATCGGCCGTGTCTAAAAAGGCCGGCGTCATAGCCTTTTTTGGCAAGTGTCGGAAGATGTAGAATTTCTGATTGGGAGTCGGTTCAGTGGTCAGCAGGCACGAAGCGGCCTGAATAAAACTAGTATGAATTTCGCGGATACTATCGACCGTACCGCCCAAGTAGAAAGCCGCGATACCTTGCCAATCATCTGCAGTGACAATTTCAGCAAGCAGCGCTTGACTATTGGCCCGTTGGCCGTGATTTAACACGATGGCGCGCTGATTGTTGCCAATCGGCGCCGTCACATAGTACGCAAAATTAGTGTGTATGACGAATTGGCCAATATGATCGACGGTTTCATCTGTAGCTGCCGGAAATAGAACAACAGTAAAAAAGCGAAATGGCAGGCTGACCTGGGCCAGCTGCAATTTTGTTGTCAGATCAGCCGGTAAACCGACCCGTCCAGTTAGCAGCGATTGAAATACCTGTTCCCGGACAAAGGGGAGTTGCTGCAGGGCCTGCTGCTCGATTGTCTGATGGGCCTGAACATACGTCGTGATGGTGCGCTGTAATTGTTCCTGTTCCGATAGGCCAGCTGAAGCGGTGGCTGGTGCGGGAAATTTCTTCTCTATATCGGCGATCAGCTGATATTGGCGCCGCTCAAGGATATGGATACATAGAAATCCGATGCCGCCTAGAAGAATCAAGATCCAGAAATAGCGGCCGACAAAGTCGCCAAACACGGCTGCGACGTGTGCTTTGCTGGCAATTGAGGTGACTGTGAAGAAATCCCCCGTGGCGCTGGCAGTGGTGGTCTGCATACCGTTTTTCCGCGCAGCAGCAGTGAGTTGGGTCAGCGGGACGGGGGCCGCTCCGGCGGCTAAATCGCGCAACTTCAGTCTGCCATAGTCTGTGCTGACTAAGACTTGCTGATCGTGGGCCAGCACAAGCAGCTGATCAGACGCACCGACGGATTGATCCAGCATGTGCTGGATCGTACTGCCGTTGAGATGGAAAATAATGGTGGCGTAGGGTGCACCGCCTAGAGAACCGGCGGCGGGAACCAGAATGTTGAGATCGCCATTGAGCCCTTCACCTTTGGCTGCTAGCACCAAGGGTTTGTCAGTGTATAATGTTTGAAATTTACCGGGCATCTTCTCAGTGTTCGCGAGGCCGTATTTATACAGGGCAGCATCAATATCATATGTCCCGTCCGACGAATACAGTTGCGCTGGATCCCGATAGTAAAAGACCAAAAGCTTGTCAATGAGGGAACTGCTCAATTGATAGCGGGCAAGTGCGGATTGGAGGTCAATCGCGGTATCGATATGAGCGTCATCGGTACTGATCGTTGTGTCCATGCCGATTTGCTGAGCGGCGATGAGGAGATGATCCAACTGGTCATTGAGTTCGCTGGTGGCATTATCCAGCGTTTTTGCGTGGACCGCTTGTTGATTGTTCTGATGGATGCTTTCGGAAAATACCAAAAAGCTGACCGCTAAGATGACAAAAGGAATCAAAAATACAAAGATCAAGGATAGAAAATAACTGGTTGAGATTTTCTTTTGCCGCCAGAAAAACTGAGCCAACGACTTGCCTGGTTTCATTGCGGATCACCGCCGCCAGCATAGTTGACTTTCATTTCGACGTGGGCACAGGCCTGATAGATGAACCAAACAATGGGTGTCAGGTAAAGTGGCACGATAGCCAAAGTCAACAATGCCGGAAACAGGGTAAAAATGGCCGTGGCGACAGATAATGCCGCAAAAGTGGCCAGAGAATAGCGGATATTCGACAATGCGATGATGGCGGTTTGCCGGAAATATTGCCAAAAAGTGAGCTGATATCGATTATAGACGGGATAAAGGTAAATCCAGAACAACAAACCGAGCACGCTTAGAACAACCAGAACAAATTGAATTACTGCCGATTTCAAATATAAGCGGTTGACGGCGAAGTCGAGCACGATGATGGCGGTCACAGCGACAGTCATGGCCGAAATGCCATTGACTTGCCAAAACACATGCCGGTAATACGTCCAATATTCGTGCCATAACGGGTTGAGCTGGTTCTGGCGGGGATTGTCACGCGCAGGTTCAGAAAACCGGCGCAATAAGATTTTCATTGTTGCCGTCAGAGCTGGAAAGAAACCCAGAATAATACCGCCGGCTAGAAAACCAATTAGAAATAAGAGTTGCAGCTTAATTCCCAGCAGAATCTGTTCGCCTAACCAATAAATTCGCTGGATGGACTTGGGCATCTCCATGATGGCCTGCCTCCTTAGTGTTGCATGTTTTGCAGAAGTAATGACTTGATGCTCTTCAATTGATTAAAATCTGTGTACTGTAAGGTATCATTACCTTCAGTAATGCCGTCACGGTCGGCAGCGTAAGCAAACAGGCCGCCCTTCGTGCCGCCCATCGGCTGCCACTTAATCAAATCTGCTGCATGGCTGCCGGCGAGCTGACCAGAAATATCATGCCAGTATTCGCCCCGTTCTTCATAAAACGAGAATCCGGGTATGAACTGCTGGGGGGCAATATACGGAGCATAATCGGCCCAGCGACGCTCAACATCAGCGAGGCTCAATCCGTAGCAATCCACGAAGACATAATCGGTGAATGGCGCCACGGCTGGAAAGAGGGGCGAAAAGTCGGTCAAGATATCATGGTCAAAGACCAGCATACCGCTACCAGTCTTTTGATCGTGCAACCGAGCGGCTAAAGCCCGCCAGACCCCAGCTGCCCGATGGACTTCTGAGGCGCTGAGCGGATGGTCAACATCAATGACAAGGCCAGTAATGCCAGGCAGAGCCGCGTACCGGGTCAGAATTTCCTGAGCCCGGGCGGCGTAACCCGCATCGTTTTCAGTGAAGGGGAGCAGCGGGGCTGCATCTTCTGCTAACTGAAAGTGCGGCTGCAGCAAGGCATCTACGAACAGCGTACGCAATACGGTGGTGCCCTTAGCGGTTAATGTGTCGACCTCCGTGGGCAGGTGGGCCCAAAAGGCGGGTTGAACTTCGTCATTGGGAAAAATAATCGCAATGTCCACTGCCGGGGGCAGATCGGAAAAGTAGTTTGGGTTGGCGGAATCCGAAAATTTATCCCGCCAGGAACGGTAATAAGCGGCCAAGATCGGCTGTCCTTTGTTCAAAAAAGTCGCCTCCAAATTTTCTGATAATAGGGTGCAAAACAAAAATCAAGCGTTTTCAGTTCAAACAAAGTATATTATCGTGGAGTGGGAAGTCAATTAATTGAATTGCGGATGGTTGCTAGGTTTTAACCTGCTGAGCGAAGAATTGTGAGTTACCGAGGGTTAGCGGCCGGCGGCGTGAAAAAATCACATAACGTGAAAAAACCACATATTGTAAGCCCTTACCTTTACGTCTATGGTGTGGTCGACAGCGGATACGAGGTATTGTGTTCGCCGTTAATCACTCAGATTGTGCCACGAAGGGAGGAACGAGCACATGGCGAAGGAACTCAGTCCCGCACCGCTTCCGATTACTAATCGGCGGTTGCAGAAGAAGCACTCATTTAAAACGCTGAAAGAAAAATGGCAATTGTACGCGTTGATTCTGCCAGCATTTCTGTTTCTCGCAATCTTCGCTTATGGACCGATGTACGGTGTGCTCATTGCATTTAAGAACTATATTCCATCATTAGGTATTTGGGGCAGCCCATGGGTGGGCTTCAAATATTTCCAGCAGTTTTTCAGTTCCTACTATTTCTGGGACTTATTACGCAACACCCTGGGGATCCAGGTTTACGAATTGGCCATCGGCTTCCCGTTACCCATTATTCTGGCATTAGCCATTAACGAATTGAAAACGGGGTGGTGGAAAAAGTTTACCCAAACAGTGACCTACGCCCCCAATTTTATTTCAGTCGTGGTTATGGGCGGCATGCTCATTGCCTTCCTGGATCCCTCAACGGGGATTATCAACCACTTGTTGGGCGTCATCGGCATTAAGCCGGTCTCTTTTATGAGTGATCCTCGATGGTTCAAGACGGTGTACGTCCTTTCCGATGTGTGGCAGCAAACTGGCTGGGGATCGATCATTTATTTGGCTGCGTTGGCCGGAGTGGATCCCGCCCTGCATGAAGCCGCTATTGTTGATGGGGCGTCTCGTCTGCAACGCATCTGGCATATCGATTTGCCGGCCATCGTACCAACCATGGTCATTCTTCTCATTCTGAATGTCGGCAATCTGTTCTCCATGGGATATGAAAAGATTTTGCTGCTGCAAAATCCGTTGAACCTTTCTTCTTCCAATGTCATTGCGACATTCGTTTACAACCAGGGCTTGATCAACGGTGAGTACAGCTACGCAGCAGCGGTTGGCTTGTTTAACTCGGCAATTAACGCGATTTTGCTGATTGTCGTCAACCACATTGCTCGCAAAGTTTCGGATACCAGTCTGTGGTAAAGGAGGGATACAGCCATGCATACGTCAAAATTGATTAAGGATACCCCGACCGACCGCATCTTTCTGTTCGTTCTGTATATTTTCATTGGCCTCGCTGTGTTGATCGTCCTGTATCCCTTGATTTATATCATCAGTGCCTCCGTGAGCAGTCCGTTGGCGGTTAACTCCGGCAAGATGTGGCTGTGGCCAGTCGGCTTCAATCTCGATGGGTACAAAGTCATTCTGCAATATGGTGATATCTGGCGCGGCTATATGATGACCATTTTCTACACGATCAGCGGCACCATGGTCAGCCTGTTCATCACTATTCCTTGTGCCTATGCCATTTCCCGCCGGGACTTTGCCGGTAAGAAGTGGTTCACCAATTTTATGCTGATTACGATGTTTCTCAGTGGCGGATTGATTCCAACCTACCTACTGGTCCGCAATCTAGGCATGCTCAACACGGTTTGGGCGATCATCATTCCTAATGCAGTGTCAGTCTATAACATCATCGTGACGAAGTCGTTCTTCCAATCCACCATTCCTTGGGAGATGCAAGAAGCGGCCAAGGTGGATGGCGCTAGTGATTTTCAGATTTTCTTCCGCATCGTCCTGCCATTATCGGCTCCCATTATTGCTGTCATGGCCCTGTTCTATGGGGTAGGGCAGTGGAATGATTATTTCAACTCATTGGTGTATTTGCAAAACAAGAACTTATACCCGTTGCAGATGGTGTTGCGGCAGATCTTGGTCTTACAGGACATGCAGCAGGGCTCAGCCACGGGCTCAACGATTTCGCAAAGCGCGGCCCAAGCGGCGTTCAGTAAGGAACAGTTGGTGGCGGTCATTAAGTATGGAGTCATGATCGTGTCGTCATTGCCCGTCATTATGGTGTACCCGTTGTTGCAACGGTATTTTGTCAAAGGTGTTCTGATCGGTTCTCTGAAAGGATAGTCAAGAGGAGGAAAGCATCATGCACATGAAGAATGTGGCAAAAATGGCCTTTGCGGCCATGACTGCCGTCTTGCTGCTGGCGGCCTGCGGTACGGGCGGCAACAGCCAAAGCGGCAGCGGCAAAGTGGACGTCAAGACAACTGGTTTTCCCATCGTTAGCAAAAATCTTAAGATGACGATGATGGCCCCGAGTACAGGTGCCGCTAAGTGGGATGATATGGCGGTCTTGAAGGATTATGCTAAGAAAACTAACGTCACCTTGAAATACAATACGCCGCCGATGAGCGATTTTAGTACCAAACTCAACCTGGCGTTTGCTTCCCAAGACTTGCCGGATATCATCTATGCAGCCAGCAGTGACAACCTGACCGCGACTAAGGAAGTGACCTATGGCACGAACGGGCAATTACTGCCGCTGGAAAAGCTGATTCCCAAGTATGCCCCGAATTTTAATGCCCTGATGAAGAAGAATCCAGATATCCGCCGGTCGATTACCGCTCCTGATGGGCATATCTATGCCTTGCCCATGGTGGCAGTCAATGCGTATGCATCGTGGCAAAATAATCCGATGTGGTACAACGGCGCTTGGTTAAAGAAACTAGGGATTAAAGAACTACCAAAGACGACGGATGAATTCTACGACTTGTTGATGAAGTTCAAGAATGACGATCCCAACGGCAATGGTAAGCAGGATGAAATTCCATTGAGCGATACGAAACTGGCGAGCATTCGGACGTGGCTGATGGCAGCCTTTGGTTTGTTAACTCAGGATGTCCAGAATGACGGGAACAAAGTGTTCTATACGCCAATCACGACTCAGTACAAGGCATATCTGACTTATATGCATAAGTTGTATGCGAATGGTTTGCTGGATAAGGATACCTTTGCCCAATCAGATGATCAGCGCAAGGCGAAGGGCCAATCGAATCGGCTCGGGGTTTATGCAGACTATTTCTCCTATTTCACTTCTGGTAAGACGCCAAATCAAGCAGTAGAAGATCCGATGTGGCAGCCACTGACCAGTCCGGAATCCACCAAGGCGGTTGTGCCCCTAAACAATGGCCTGAATCGCGGGAACTTCGCCCTGACTAAGAATAACCCGTCGCCAGCAGCTTCCCTGCGCTGGGTGGACTACTTCTACAGCAAGAAAGGCAGCGACTATCTGAACAATGGTCCAGAGGGTGTTTATTGGGTCTATGCCAAGAACAAAGAAGGCAAGAAAGTTCGGGTACTGGCCAAGGGGATTAATGAATCAAATTCCGAGGACAAGCGGAGCAAGATTACGCCGGATTATGGTTTGACGACTCCGTCGTTAGTCTTCGATAACGATAGTGATCCAGTTCTGGTTTCGGCCAATGCGCCCACTGGCGGCGGCTTGAACGCGTTTTTGCGCAAAGAAACTAAGGATAAGATTTTACCCTATGCTAAGCAAGGTTTCCCGATGGTTTATCTGACTTCCAGTGAGCAGGATTCAATCAGTTCTATTACCAACGATTTGAAGACTTACGTGGAACAATCTGAGGCTAAGTTCATCACGGGTGTTACGCCGTTGAGCGATTGGGACAAATACGTTAGCACGATCAAGGGCATGCATGTGGATCAATACGTGAAGGTTTACCAAGCTGCTTATGACCGTTGGAAGAATGCAAAATAGTTAGGAGGAAGGTTTCAAAATGAAAAAGTTTTGGCTGGGTATCGCAGCCGCAACCGCGTTACTCATTGGAGTGAATACAGTGAGCATTGCCCATGCGGCAACAGCTGATCCGCCAGAGGTTTACGTCGGGTATTTCCGGTCTTGGCGGGATAGCAACTCTGATTCGTTGGTAAATAAAAATGCAATGAGCGACTTGCCGCCAGAAGTAGGCATCGCGGTGGTCTTTCCCAGTGGTGATGAAAGTGCAAATTTCTGGGTAACACTGCCTTCTCAAATTGCCCTCCTGCACCAAAAGGGCACGAAAGTGATTCGAAACTTCCCGATTCGTGCGCTGTATGCGCAGACCTTTGCCGATCCTGGTGAAAGCAGTGCAATGAAGCCTTTTACCAACAACACAGCAGGATATACGCAACGTGCTAAAGAAATTTTGACCCATTATTTGTCCCCGCTAACCTTGGATGGTCTGGTCGTAAACGCTGAAGAATCTTTGTCCGGTACAAATCTGCAACGGGCGAAGGGCGTGGTCACCCAGCTGGCCAAGTCGGTTGGCAAGCAGTCGAAGTCGCAGAAACTGTTTATCTACGATACCAACTTGCCGGGTACCGATGCATTGTTCAAACAAACCCACGGTGTTTACAACTATGTGTTCTCGGATGCGTATGGCCGTTCGGTCAGCAGCTTGGATCAGACATGGCAAACGTTCAAGGGCTTGATTACCCCTAATCAGTTCATTCCGGGATTCTCGTTCTACGAAGAAAATGGTGCGGATTGGGGTGACACCACCTTGCCCCTCAATCAGAGCCGCGCCTATCGCTATGCTAAATGGGAACCGACAGGTGAAACTCAGCATAAAGGCGGCATCTTCGCTTATGCGGTGGATCGTGACGGTGTGCCGATTGGTGCTGACGCAATTGTGCACAGTGATTTCACTTGGTCGAAGCAGCTTTACCAAGCAATGAATACGAAGTAGTTGGTGTGAAACAGCGGAGTAACCTTGTCGGGATACGCCGCTGTTTGCGTACTGGGAGTTCAATGGTGTCGTTAAGTCGACTTGCAAAGAAGGCGCCGAAGGCCATGATTGCTAGCGATAATCTTCTACAAATATTGTACAAAATATGGTACAATATTTTCGAAGGGAGTTGTGCACAGATGGAAGCAACAACTTTTTCTGATTTGCGGAAGAACCTAAAGGCTTATATGGATAAGACAACGGATGACGATGAAGCAGTGATTGTCACGCGCAAAGACAATAAAAATGTCGTCCTGATCAGCCTGGACAATTACAATAACATGCTTGAAAACATGCATGTCCTTGGAAACAAAACTAATCGCGATTGGCTTGAGGAATCTTTGAAACAGTATAAAGCTGGTCAAGCTGAAGAACGGAAACTAATGGATGAGTAGAATTAAAGAATTTACGCCCAATGCTTGGCAAGACTATATGTGGTTCTTCGAGAACGATAAGCGCGGGTTGAAACGGATCAACAAATTGATTGACAACATTGATTCGGCTGATCCTTTCTCTGGGTTAGGGAAACCTGAGCCGCTGCGCTATGGGCTTGGCGGATGGTGGTCAAGGCAAATCAACCATGAGGATCGACTGGTTTACAAAGTTACGGAAAAACGCATCAGTATTTTGGCGTGCAAATACCATTATGGTGATGCTGCCGAGCATACGGATGATTTTGATAACTAACAAGAACGGCCTATTGGGTATCCATCTTCTAAGTAAGTATGGAATCCAATAGGCCATTTTAGTTGGTAAGTGTTTATTTCGTCATTGGTCCAGTCACGTTATCCCCATTAGGGGCGATTACGTCCTTGTACCAAGCAAAACTATCCTTCTTATACCGCTTCAATGTCCCGCTGTCGTTCTCTTCGCCACGATCAACGTAGATAAAGCCATATCGTTTCACGAAGCCTTGGTGGGTCGACACCAGATCAATCGCCGACCAGGGATGGTAACCGATCACCGGAATACCCTCGCCAATGGCCAAGCGCATTTGGTAAATATGATCGTTCAAGTACTTGATCCGATACGGGTCATGGACTTGGCCGTCATCCGTCAGTGTGTCGTGGGCCCCCAGGCCGTTTTCGGTAATGATCATTGGCAGGTTATAGCGATCGTACAGTTGGCGCAGCGTTACGCGGAAACCTTCAGGGTCAATATCCCAACCAAATTCATTCTGATTAATGAAAGGGTTGAGGACTTTCTTAAACGGCAGCATATCGCCAGGATCGGCTGCCCGAACGGTTTCGCTGTTGTAGTAGTTGAAGTACAGCAGGTCCGGGTGGGCGGCCGCGATGGTGGCCATATCATCCGGTGCCAGGTCAGGGGCGGCGTGGAACTGTTCGAAGAGGTGCCAGGCCACGTGATTGTATCGGCCGAGAATGGTGACATCGCCGAACAGCAAGTTGCGTATAGAGTCGTAAGTGTTAGCCGCCAACACGTCTCCCGGGCGCGCCGTCAGCGGATAGATCGCCACGAGGTTCGGGGCCGGCCCAATCTTGATTTCTGGATGGTTTTCATGGGCGTAGGTAATCACCTTGGCCGCCGCGACGAACATGTTGTGGTTGGCCTGAACGGCGTCCTTGAACGTCCCGTGGCCCTTGAAGGCTGCGAAGACGGCGCCTTGGAACAGCATGTTTTGCTCGTTGATCGTCTGGTAGTAAGTGATTTGCGGTGAGAAATGATCCAGCACGACCTTGGCGTAATTCACGAAGGCCTCAATCGTCGCCCGATTAGCCCAGCCGCCTTGCTTTTGCAAGGCCGCAGGCAGGTCAAAGTGGAACAGAGTGGCGACGGGTTCAATATGGTACTTCTTTAATTCGTCCAGCACATGCTGGTAGTAATCCAGCCCCGCCTGGTTAACCTCGCCAGTACCGTTAGGAAAGATTCGGGTCCAAGCGATGGAGAAACGGTAGGACTTCATGCCCATTTCACCAAACAGGGCGAAGTCTTCCGGATAACGGTGGTAGCCGTCGCTGGTCAGTTGAAAATTGGCCGTGCCGGCCGGCGGCGTGGCGATGTCCTGAACCGACAAGCCCTTGCCGTCCTCGTTATAGGCGCCTTCGTACTGGTAGGCCGACGTGGAGGCGCCCCATAAGAAATCGTGCGGAAAATCTGCTAATGCCATTATGCTTTTCTTCCTTTCTGTTGTTGCATTACTTTTAGTTTACCATGTAACCGTGTTCAGCAGACAGCAAACCACTTTTTGGCGCTATTCAAGAGCAGAGTTTGGTACAATTGGCGGAAAGGTGGTGGTCTGCATGGCCGATCAATCGATTATTGTAAGTCAAGACTTGTGCGGGGCTGGTGCAGTCTCGCTGGGCGCAGCGCTGCCGATCTTGGCTGCTCTGGGGCTGCGGCCCCGGGTGCTGCCCACAGCATTATTATCGACGCATACCGGTATCCCGGACAATACATATCTGGATTTGAGCGGGCAGATTGCACCGATCTTGCGTCATTGGGCGACGGTGGCGCTGGATATTGGCGGGCTTTATCTGGGCTATTTAGGGCCCCAGGCCCTGGCCGTGTGGCGGGAACAGCTTCCGCGGCTCGCGGCACTGCCCCTGCGCGTCGTGGACCCCGCCATGGCTGACGGTGGCAAACTGTATCGCGGCTTAGACGCGGACTACGTCACCGGTATGCGCAACTTACTGGCCCACGCCACGCTGGTCACGCCGAATGTGACCGAAGCCCAGTTGTTGTTAGGGAGAAAGCCGACGACTAAACCGGTGACGGCGGCAGCCGCCCAGGAATTAGCCGCTGCCTTTTTTGCCCAGTTTCAAATTCCCGTGGTATTGACCGGGATTGCGTTAACCAGCGGCCGTATCGGTGTTGCATCAGCGGCGCAGCAGACGGTTCAGATGCAAACCACGGAAGCATTGCCAGGGCATTACTTTGGTACCGGTGATATGTTTGCCAGTGTCTTGGCCGGCCGGCTGCTCCAAGGTCGGCCGCTTCAGACGGCCATTGCCAGTGCCATGGACTTCATTGCCCAGGCAATTGCCGTCACGAATCAAGCCGCTGAAGCAGATAATCCGTTGCAGGATGTCAATTTTGGCCCGGTCTTGCCGACCCTGGTGGCGTCAAGCACCCGAGCAGAGAGCGAGGAGCGACCATGACTATTGCCATTATTACTGGGGCGTCGTCGGGCCTGGGCCGGGAATATGTCCGAGCTGTGGCCGAAATGATGCCCATGCTGGACGAAATCTGGCTGATTGCCCGGCGCAAAACGCAATTAGTTGAGCTGGCCCAGTCCATCGCTGGCCGCCGGTTCCGAATTCTGCCTTACGATCTCACGGAGCCGGCAGCGCTGCGCAAAATGCAGGGGCTGCTGGCTCGGGAAAAGCCGCAGGTGCGGCTGCTGATCAATGACGCCGGGGCGATGCATACCGGGCCGGTGGCCGCCATGCCGATTGCCGATCAGCTGGAACTGATTGCCCTGCATGTCGTCGCGCCCACCGTGTTGACCCGGTTGGTTTTGCCCTATATGGCGCGGGGTGCCGCCATCATCAATGTCACCTCGATTGGCGCATTCACCCCGTCACCGAACATGGTGGTTTACAGCGCCAGCAAGGCCTATCTGTTGGCGTATACCAAGGGTCTGCACGCTGAACTGCGCTGCCAAGGAATCCATGTCTTGGCGCTGGCGCCGGGCTTGATGCGTACGGGTCAGTTCAGCAGTACGGCACCCAGCCGGTTCAACATGGCGGCCCACCTGCCGCTGCTGAACATGGCCAAAGTCGCTCGCCGGTCGCTGACCTTGGTTCAGCGGGGCCGCATGGTTTACACCCCGCACCCGTTCTACAAGGCCTTCCGCCTGGCCGCTGCCCTGATTCCCGATGCGCTGCTGACCTACTTTGATCAAGTCTAGAAATGGAGGAATTATTCAGTGTTAGGGAGAAATAAACAGTTGTTGAATGCCATTTTAACCGCGTTATTCGCGGCCATTATTTATATCGGAATTTCTGTTTTACGGATTCCCCTCCCGGCGATCGTCGGCCGGCCATTCATTCACTTCGGCAATCCCTTGATGGTCATCGCCATTCTGTTTCTGGGCGGTGTCTGGGGCGGCGTGGCTGCCGCCGTTGGCCTAGGCAGCTTCGATATCCTGAATGGGTATGCCGCCACGAGCTGGCTGACGGTGCTGGAAGTGATCGTGATGGCGATCGTGGTCAGTGCCATCATGAGCGCGTTCAAGCACGATGATCGGCCCAGCCATATTATTACCGTCGGCATCGCTGCCGGGATTACCAAACTGATCACATCTTTTCTGGCGACCGTGGTTGAGGGCCTGATTGCCGGGATGACGTTGCAACCGGCGATCATCGCCTCGTTTCTCAGCCTAACCGCGACAGCCATCAACTCCGTGGCCACGGCGATTATTGTGCCGATTCTGTATTTCTTGCTGCGGCGGGCGTTTCAGGCGGCTCGGCGGCAGTAAATCAAACTTAATTTTGAGTATTCAACCGGTAATTCGTGAAACAGAATTACCGGTCTTTTTTGGCGAATACTCGCTCTGAAATTCCTGAGATATGGGCACTTTGGGATAAAAGTATGAATATTTGAATGTTTTTTGTGCTGGAGAGCAATACTATTAAGCAACCGTTGGTGACTGCGGCAACGCAATAGGTGAGCAGTCCCGGGCAATAAAGGAATATTCGCAAAGTGTGATACAGTCACTTTTTCACAAACCATTTTCCCACATCTGGTCCGAATAATACCGATATTAACGGTACGGTAGATATGGTACTAGGCAAGTACTCATCGTTGATGTCGGAGAGGGATGTGTTTGTTGAACCATTATCGTTTTTATGTTCGTTTTTTGGCTGGACTAATGACCATTAGCCTGCTGCTTGGTCTGGTTGTTTTCACAACTGCCCAGTCTGTGTCGGCAGTGACTATCGGGGATCCGTTTGATAATACGGGATCGGATCGGCCGGACAACACTTATACGATTCCTGGCCATGGGACGCGGGGCCCGGATGAAGGATCGTTCTTCAAGACTGGCACGGCGGCCAGCGGCACGCCGATTACGACGGGCAATAGTGGCGATTGGGAGGCGGGCAATGCTGAATCGCCGGTCACCATTACTTTTCCAGACACAAGCGACAGCAGTTATCCTTCGGAATATGGAAAACCATTCTACAGCATCAACTATGTCGATAAGAACGACTTTCTGGATTTTTCTTCGGCGGATCAAGCAAATAATTTTAACAAGACAGGAACAGCTGCTTACAATCCAAACAATGTCGCTAGTAAAATGGATGCTAACAACGAGCTTAAGAGCGGCCAGACTTATGACAATGGGTACTTACAGATTACGGGGAATGTGCCGATTCATGCGCAATTGTCGAGCTCTGAGACTTCTGTTGATGCAGCCATGGCGGGTAACTGGGGCGTTATGGCGCGGGTTACTTTGCCTGCGGGGGTTGATGCCAAGTCATTGGGGGGTTCTGTTGATTGGAGCAAGTCTTACTTTTATTTGAATTTACAGACTATCGAGGGGAAACTCCTTTTCCTTGGCTCATATCAATTGAAAAACATCAACTTTCCGCTTCAATTTGATCATCATATTTATTTAGATTCCCAAAAGTCTAATGTCTTTTACCTAAAAGTTAAAGGGATTCCGTTTAAATTTCTTGAGGGCAGCAATAGCACAACAGCTCAAATGCAATTGCAAAACGGAGCCGCTGATTATTTGGACTATCTGCACAACGTATATTTGTCGTCGGGCACACCGTCAACATTGGATAAACTTAATTCTCCGGACACAATAGGAAGCGGCAGTTCCATTCAGCCTAATTTCCAAGAACAAACAGGCGGTAACAACACTGTTTGGGATCCCTTTCGAGGGTTGGCATATGATTCACTCATCGATTCTTGGGGGAGCGGATGGCCAGCATCTTCAATCATCAAGGTTATCACGGGTGCGTTAACACCTAGTCTAGTATATAATGCCGGCAGTGTCGGTCGGGCAATTTCGTTACTCAATGCAGCTGATGCTTCAGGTAATCGGCAATTAACTCACGTTACGGGGGCGAACTGGACTGACCTATTTGCTTTGTTTCAGTCTTTTGTGTTGAAGCCAATTACTTCAAGTTTAGCCAATTTTTTTGTCAGCAATGGATTCTATGGCTCCGCCCATATTAACTTTTCCTTTGACATGTCCAAATACCGCGGTAGCTCGGATACTGCTCTTCAGTCTCTGACAACCAACCGATTATTTTCGGCACCGTACAAAGACGGAACGTTCAACACCGGTGATACCAGCGGCAGTAGCGATGCCAATCGCCGGTCATTCGGTATCACGATGTATGACAGCAATCAGCTGGTGGATAAGTACAACGTGCTCAGCGGGATGGATCGGAAAGATCCCACCAAAGATACGGCGTTGCTCAACCAAATGAAAGCCGGCACATCGCCGATGGATTATGCGCTGATTAAGACTGGGACAACAGGTACCGAATTCCCTGTCTACACGAACTTCACCTCGTGGACCGCGGCCGCAGTGCCCTACGACAAGGACACAACGAACGACACGCTCCACTCTTCCGGCAATCCAATTGGTGACGATATGCGGTATCGGACGGCGACGCCGGATCCGCGAACCGATGGGGCTTTGCTGAACGATGGGAGCAATATCTCCGTGACCAAGGATTGGGATCACGCAGGCCACGCTCCGCAGTTTTCGGCAGATAAAAAGACGCTTGAGAAAGCGGGATCAATCACGCCTGAGCGGTATGCCAACGTCTATGAAGTGTATGATTACTCCCAAAGTACGCCAACAGTTGCTCCGCATCCCATTTACTCGGCTGATGAACCATCTCTGAAGCTGGCTGTGACGAATAGCGGCAGTGAGAATATTGGCACGGGTTATTCAGGTGAGGTCTCAAAAGATTTTTCTCCTGGCCAATGGATTTACAGCGGCTCGCTCAATGGCATCCCCATTGCCAGTGCTAATTTGGGCTTGAACCAAAGCCTGACACCGAACATGGACCTGTCCAGCAGCCCGTTCCTCATTGTGCCCAAGACCAGTGTAACCAATGGTCAGCATCAAACCTATTCGTTGGGGAGTTGGCGCGATGGTTTGATTATTAACAACGACACCATGACTGCCGCGTTAAACGGGTTCGATGGTACCAAGTACGGTACTGCCACGGCCAATAATTTGGTGACGAGTACCACGGCCAACAAGGTCGGTCTGGGCTTGGCGGATACGTACAACTATGGCTTTGCCCAGAAGGGTCCCTATGGTGACATCACGCCGGAGTTCAAGATGCCGCCGGCGGCGACCACGGATCCTGTAACTTTCTATTCCGGGGACTTCACGTTATCCCGGCAGGATGATATTCCCGTGCATATGCCGACCACGCAGCCGACGATTGGCAGCACCTTGGGTACTAAGAAAGCCTCAACGCTGATTGCGCTGATCAATAATGCCCATGCGTCTTACACCATTACGCGCAGTCAGGATACGCAGTATGCTTATGCCAACGGGCAAACGATCACCGCCACGGGGGTAGTGAAAAATGTTGGTACAGATAGCAGCCGGACTAAATTCGTTGTCGTCGTGCCCACGCCAGCCGGTCTGACATTAGCCGATTATAATTTTGGCGCAGCAAACGGAACGGTAAGTAAGGATACCAATATTACGGCAAAACTCGGGGGTAACGCTGCGGCTTATGATGTCACGCTCACCAATCCGCTCCCTGTTGGCCAGACGTTCACCTATACTGCCAAGTATCAGGTGGCTGATATGAGTCAGCTGCCCATCAATGGCACGCCGTTCCAAGATCTGCTGCTGGATCCGGATACTCTGGATTACTTGGGCGAATCCAATACCAATTGGCTCTATCCGGCGGCGTCGCCATACTTGCAAACGGTGCCGAGTTTTGACTTCGGCAAACATCCGCAACCGGGCAGTACGGTTACGTACGCGACTGTGGCCGGCAACAAACAGACCTTTGCCGTGACTGATCCCGACACGGCCAGCACCGTGAATAATTGGTCGCTGTTCGCCCAGCTGTCCCCGTTCGTTAACGGCGACAGTAATCTGTCCGATTTGGCGATGACCTTCGGTACCCCGAATGGGGAAACTAAACCGGCTGATTATGATGCCAATAAAGCAAACAATGAAATGACCGACGACGATTGGCTATACTTTAACCATACGGCGAATACCGTACCGTCCAATCAGTCGATGCAGCGGTTATATCGTTTGGATACCAGCCTGGAGCCAACGGTTGATCCTAAAAATGCGGCCTTAGACTACAGCGGCGGCAACGGGGGTAAGGGAGTCACACTCACGGTGCCCGCCAACGACGATGCGGCCATCAAGTTGGGCAAGTACAACGCAACGATTACTTACACGCTGGATTCTAACAAGTCGACAATTAATTAACCGGCGCAAAAAATTGACCGGCAGCCCACGTCTTGGGGGAGACGCGGGTTGCCGGTCAGTTTTTGCCTAATGGACCAGCGCATAGTCATTCAACGCCTCGGCGACACCGCCGTCGGTGTTGCTGGCCACGGTCTGGGCTGCTTGCGCCAAGACGGTCGGGCGCGCATTGCCAGTGGCGATACCCAGGCCGGCGGTGGTGAGCATGGGCAGGTCATTGTCGCCGTCACCAATCGCCATGGTTTGAGCCAACGAAATGTTGAAATGGTCGGCCAGCAGGTGGAGGGCACTCTGTTTGGAGACGCTGGCGTCGCTGATCTCCAGGTAGGTATCTTTGGACCGGCTGGCGTTGACGTGCCACTCTGGATGGGCGGCAATGATCGTCGTGAGTTCGTCGATGACGGTGGGGGCGGCCATGGCGAGCATCTTGTGGACGGTCAGACCGGTGGCCAGCCGCTGGGCCAGCGGCTTGATCAGCGGCCAGGTACCGGTGATGGCTGCTTCCTGGTCGTTCCACTGGTCATGCTGGTTGGCGATCCAGGCCAGACCGGAGTAAATGTTCAGACTGACAGGCAGCTGGTGGGTGACGATGGTTTGATACAGCTGGATGGGCACCCGGCTGTACAGCGGCTGTTCGGCCAGAATATCCCAACTGCCGGCATGGGGATCATAGGTGACGATCAGGCTGCCGTTGAGGGTGACCAGCGGAACCGTCAGGTCGAGCTGACGAGCAATGTCGACCATCGCCAGCGGCGGCCGGGCGGAGGCGAGGACAAAATGCCCGCCCGCTTGACTATAGGCTTGCACGGCCTGAACGACATGGTCCGGAATTGCACCATTATCATCAACCAGGGTGCCATCAATATCACTGAGCACTAATGGATACTTGATCATGAGAATCGCTCCTTTCTGCTTTCACCTTGAAGTATACATGGATTTGTGTGCATTTACAAGTATTAATGTGTATTTACGTGCAGAAAAGAGAAAAAGAAAAACCCAGCCGCAGGGCTAGGCGTTTTGTCCGGCAACGATCACGGAGACATCGCTGGGTACTTTTTCATTAGCAGTGAGCGCTTGGTCGGTGATCAGCAGATCGATGTCCGCCCAGCGCGCCGACAAGTAGGGGGTTTGCTTCTGAAATTTTTGGTGTTCAGCCAACACGATCACTTTCCGCGCTTGGGCCGTGGCTTGGCGTTTCATTGCCGCGTCATTGTCGTCATTCACATAGATGCCCGCAGCATCCAGGCTGGCGGTGCCCAGCACCGCAATATCAAAGGTGACGTTAGCTAGGGTAGTCAAACTATCCCGGGAGTAAAACAGTCGATTTTTTGCTTCGAACCGGCCGCCCAGCAGATGCAGGTCAATATTTGGATGGGTCGCCAGGGTCAGCGCGTTATCCAGGGAGTCGGTGAAGACGGTGGCGGGCTCGTGGAGCTGCTGGCATAGGGCGAGAACGGTGGTGCTGACGTCTAAAAACAACGTCATGTGCGGTTCAATGAGCGGCAGGGCCGCAGCGGCCATGGCCGTTTTGGCATCTGAAAACTGGTGCTGCCGTTCCAGGTAGTCCAGTACCGGCAAGGCCTTTTGTGTTTGCACGATGCCCCCGTGGGTGCGCTGGGCCTGGCCCAGCTTGACGATGGCCATCATGTCCCGCCGGGCGGTTTCCCGGGAGACGGCAAACTTCGCCATGATTTGTTTCGTGGTCAGCTGTCCGTCCCGGCGCAGCCATTCGATCAGTGCTTGAATACGTTGTTGCTGATACACGGTGGCACCTCTTTTCTTCCTTTAATAGTATAGAGTATGCCAAGCAGCACGGCAAGAAATGCACATAAATGCACATCCCCCGTAAATGACTGGTCTAGGGTACAATGTAGATAAGCAACAGAACGGGAGGATGGGCCGATGGACCTGCAAAATAAAACAATTGTCTTTTCTGGGCATTTCGAAACAATGACCCAGAATCAATTGGCCAAGTTGGCGTCGTTTGTGGGCGTTGTGCCCCGGGATACGATTTCGGGGTTGACGGATTACGTGGTGGTGGGCACGATGTACGGCGACCTATTCTCGCCGCCGATGACGGAGAAGCTGCAACTGGCTAACAAAATGGGCATTCCGTTGATCACCGAAGTGGACTTTCTTAATTACGTGGTGGACACGTGGCAGCGGCGGCTGGCGGCGATGACGGTGAAAGATCAGATTCATACGCTGCATCTGGATCAGCGGATTTAGTAAAAAATAGCCTGTATTTCAGTTGGAGAATCCGCTATCATAGAGATGATTACTGAATTGGAGGCTTTACTAAAATTATGTTATATCCGAGAGCAACTGATAGCCGGGCGGTCGTGGACTTGTCCGGCGTGTGGCAATTTAAGCTGGATGACGGGCATGGCTTCGAGGATCATTGGTATGCCAAACCGCTGACCGCTCCGGAAACGATGGCCGTACCGGGGTCTTATAACGATCAGAAGGCGGACGCGGCCCACCGGGATCATTACGGCTGGGCATTTTATCAACGGACTATCACAGTGCCGCCATTTTTTGCCGGGCAGCGAATCGTGCTGCGTTTTGCCAGTGTGACCCATACCGCCAAGGTGTATCTGGATGGGACAGAAATCGCAACCCATGAGGGCGGCTTTTTGCCCTTCGAAATTGACTTGACTGACCAGCTGACGCTGGGGCAGTCGGTGCTGCTGACCGTGGCGGTGGATAATCGGGTGAACTTTTCGACTCTGCCCGTTGGCAATGAGGATGGCGGCAGCATGTTCGGCATGGGCGACGGCGGTATTCCCAGCGTCAAGATCGCCCAGGAACATGCCAAGAAGCAGAATCAGCCGAACTTCGATTTCTTCAACTATGCGGGGATTCAGCGGCCGGTGAAACTGTACACGACGCCCAAGGCCTATATTCGGGACATCACGCTGACCGTCCTGAATGCCCACTTGTGGGCTCCCGGCCACCCGTATCTGTACACAGCCGTGGTGACCTTCGGCGCGGATCAGTACCGCCAGACCTTCGGCATTCGTACGGCCCGGGTTGCGGGTACCAAGTTCCTGATCAATGGCCAGCCCTTCTACTTCAAGGGTTTCGGTAAGCATGAAGACAGTCCGCTCCACGGCCGCGGCTTTGATGCCGTGTTCGATGTGGCCGATTTGAGCCTGATGCACTGGATCGGGGCGAACTCGTTCCGCACCAGTCATTATCCCTATGCAGAAGAAATGTACGACCTTTGCGACCGGGAAGGCATCGTCGTGATTGATGAAACACCCGCGGTCGGCTTGGGCCGCGGGACGCAAGCCGATGCTTACAAGACCATGCACAATGGCGAACTGCATCGCCAGAACCTGCGGGACATGATCGACCGGGATAAGAACCATCCCTGTGTCGTGATGTGGTCCCTGGCCAATGAACCGGAAACCGCCGCGTTTCCTCAGTCGGCTTACGATTATTTCCGACCCCTGTATGAGCTGGCCCATGAGCTGGATCCAGAAAATCGGCCAGTGACACTGGTTAACGCGCAAAGCGACTACAACAAAGACATGATCACTCGGACCATGGATGTTGTCTGCATCAACCGCTATTATGGCTGGTACAATCTTGGCGGCGATTTGGATGCCGCTTGTGAAGCGTGGAATATCGAGTTGGACTTTTGGGCCAAGCAGCACAAGCCGGTGATGGTCACTGAGTATGGTGCGGACACCGTGGAAGGTCTGCATGACGTGGTGCCGCGGATGTTTGATGAGGAATATCAGGCGGAATACTTCGACCGGATCAGTGCCCAATTCGACAAGCGGCCGTTCTTCATCGGGGAACAGATCTGGAACTTCGCTGACTTCAATACGATCCAAGGCCTGGTCCGGGTCGACGGCAACCGCAAGGGCGTCTTCACCCGGACTCGCCGGCCGAAGATGGTTGCCCATACGATTCGCCGCCGCTGGCATACGATCCCGGACTTTGGCTATAAGGCATAATTAGGTGGGAAAAGGTTCCGAAAAGGGCCACATTGTCTTCAAAGAATCGTCACATCTGTCCCGTAGTATATAAAATGTCAACAGGAACGAGGCCAACAGAATTCCTGCTGAACGCCAACAACCGACAAACTTTTTCTTCATGATGCAACATTGATTTTCCCTATCCTGACTGAGCCATCGCGGACCTCCCCCCGTGATGGCTTTTTTATTATCCTCCTTTTATATTAACCGAGCGGTATACTAGACATAGAGGCGACGAGCATGAGTACAGAAGCGGAACAAAATGAAGCATTCATCGAGTGGTTGAAAAATGGCACAGGGGATTTTCCGGAAGCTGTGCCGTTGCTGGGCTTGGCCAAGCAGGAACAGGGTGTCGCGAAGGATTTGCAGTTAGGTGCAGCCCAAGTGATCCTAGCGGCGGCTGGGACGTCTTTTGAGCGGTATGCCGTGGCGTATTATTATCCCCACCAGCAGCTTTTAGTGTTGAAGCAGGGCGTGCCGACGGTGGCCTCCTTGGCTGGCGTGTCAATTACGTCGCTGGTGGCCCAAGCGGTGAGCTTCTATGCATCAGAAGTGGATCAGGCTTGGAATGACGATACGGTTAGGGCCACGGACATTTACGTCGATCATATCGGGGTGGATCCGCAGGCCAACAGGTTGGTGGATCGGACCGGTCAATTTGCCGCCTTGGCGCGCCAACAATGGGAATACTGGTTGATTCACGGTAAAGTAAAGCCGTTCACGCCCACGTCCAAGAACGAAGCGGTGGCCCGGGCATTCCAGCCCTTTGCGGAACGTCTGGCCAGTCAGCCAACTTGGATCGCGGAACTGGGCAATGGTTTAACCAAGGTCGTGCCGGCGGAGGAATTGAAGGATATTTTCCAACAAATCAGTACCGCCGCCAAGCGGAATAAAGCCATTGCGATGGTGCAGGATCGGTTGCAGCAAATGGCCTTGCCCAGCGATATTTTGAATACCGCTGCCCGGACGCTGATCAAGTTGGCGACGGATGGCCGAACTGATCCCAAGGCCAAGCTGACTTTTGTGTTCGGTAAAGACAAAGATGACGGTACATTGCAGTTGCCGTTGAGTCACATCGTTACGGAACCGTCCACCGAAGTACCGACCCCCGCTTTGTTTCACGGGGAACAATTTGTCCCACTGATCGAGAGCCCCAACGATTACGATGATGCCTATATGAAATATCAGTCGCTGATTGAGGACTTGAGCGACACTGTCTTCAGCGAGGACAGCATTCGCTGGGTACCGAAAGTCGACACCAACCACGACTATCTGTACTTCCCGTTTGTGCGGGCGATCAAAGCGGACACACAGATCTTGTATACGCGGCCGGATGGCGTGCTGGATGCTTGGCGGCAGATGTTGGCCAAGCAAAACTAAGCAACTAAAATATTGGCGGCACTACTGAAGTTTTGGTGGTGCCGTTATTTGCATTACAAGCGTATTGCACCCCGCTGTTGGGCCAAGCCTGTTATGATGAAGTACAAAACGAATTATAGAAAGAGGTCGTTACATGAGTTTATCACCCAACGAAAAAGAAGCCACTAAGGAGGAGTTTCGCGCCAACATCAAGCTAGCCGGTCTGACGCGCCCGGCCATCGCCGCCGATCTCGGTATTTCCGCGGCCAAGTTGGAACGTATCCTCAATTTACATCAGCGTTCCTTGGAAGATGCGTGGATCTTGCGTAATTACCTGCTGACTAAAATAGAAGAGGCTGGCGGTCAGCCAGTCCCGTTCACAGCGCTAAAGGGTGATCCCGAAGACCATTGGT
This sequence comes from Schleiferilactobacillus harbinensis, assembly GCF_008694105.1. Classification (NCBI taxonomy): domain Bacteria; kingdom Bacillati; phylum Bacillota; class Bacilli; order Lactobacillales; family Lactobacillaceae; genus Schleiferilactobacillus; species Schleiferilactobacillus harbinensis. Next base: position 2,183,977 of record NZ_CP041364.1, on the reverse strand, counting down.
TCTTGGACGCGGCGACCATTCACCACGGTAAAATGACGCCGGGAGATGAATAACCTTTGAGTCTGGCGGAACCGGAGAATTATCTTGTTATGGTGCATGATCGGAATGAATTTCGCGCCTGGCTGCTGGCTAATCATGCGCTGGCCCAGGAGTGTTGGGCGAATGTGAAACGCGGTATCCCCAAGGACGATAATACGTTTTGGTACGTGGACGCGGTCGAAGAAGCTATGTGTTTTGGCTGGATCGACAGCACGTATAAGCGGCTGAGACCAGATCAACCCGCGGTGCAGCGGTTTGTACCGCGGCAGCCCGGCAGCAATTGGTCGGAGCTGAATAAGGCCCGATGTCGGCGGATGATCCGTCTAGGCCGGATGACAGCATTCGGGCGGGCAGTATTGCCCGATATGGATCGGTCACATTTCAAAATAGATCGTCGCATCAAGCAGGCATTAAAGCGGCGTCCCGGCGCGTGGGACTTTTTCTGCCAGTGTCCGCCGCTGTATCAGCGGGTACGCGTGGATACGATTCAGATTAAAGCCAACCAGCCCAAACTGTTCCACGCCCGGTTGCGCAAATTTGCCGATGCCTGTCAGAATCATCAATTGATTGGTCAGTGGAATGATGGCGGCCGGTTGCGAGACGACGACTGAGGTCGTCGTTTTTTTGATACCCGAGTGGTCTGTAGTATACTCGACTAATATTTTGGAACGAGGGTGACGGCGACATGAGTGAAGACATTAAGATACGCCGGTTAACGGCAGCAGACGATGACCAAATGGCGGCCATCGTGCGCAATTCTTTGAGTACCGTAGGCCTAGCGATTCCCGGCACGGCTTATTTCGATCCCGAATTGGCCCATTTGAGCCGGTATTACTCGGCAGACGAGCGGCGGACTTATTTTGTCGCGGTCCAGGGGCAGCGGGTATTGGGCGGCGCGGGTATTGCCCAGTACAGCGACACACCGCAGATCGCCGAGCTGCAGAAAGTCTACGTGGATGAGATCGCGCGCGGGCACGGCTTGAGCAAGCAGCTGGTGGCGGCAGCGCTGGCCTTTGCCCAACAGGCCAACTATGACTGTGTCTACCTGGAGACACACCATACCCTGACAGCCGCAATGCATGTATACCGGGAGTTCGGGTTCAACCCCTTGCTGCAGCCGCTGGGTGCGGCGGTGCATAATGCCATGGATTCGTTTTGGCTAAAATGCTTTAAGTGAGCTGATCCAACCAGATCCGTTGCTGGCGATTCCAATCCTGGGCGGATGCAGTGAGGAAACGAACATTGGTAAACCAAAACACAGCGAGCTGGTGCTTAAAAGACAAAAAGACGTCAGCTTGATAACCTAGAATCAGCCCGCTGTGCCAAAACCACGGACCATGACGGAACCAGCCCATGCCGTAGAAGTTGTGCTGAATGGTGAAGAGCGTTTGCCAGGCCGCGGCCGGCAGCAGGCTTTCCGGTCGTTGCAGGATGGTTTGCAGCCAGCGTGCGTAGTCGGCCGCCGAGGTGACGATGCCGCTGTCGCCGGCAGTGTGGTGTCCTTTGCCGATGAACAGCAGTTCATCATCCCAAGGCAGATAGCTGGCGGCCTGGGCGTGTTGGGTGCCTAATTGCGTGGCGGTCAATCCCAGCGGCTGCCAAACAGTGTCGGTCAGAATTTGCCCCAATGGTTTCTGCAACACCTTGGTTAGAATAAGCCCTAACAGATAGTAATTGGTATTGGAATAAGCCCCTTGGCTGCCTGGGGTAAAGGCCAAGGAGTGATCATCCAGCAAGACCAATAAGTCAGCTAACGACAAATCAGCACCCAACCGGCGCACACTTTGCGGATCAGAAGCCGCAGCGCGTGCACCAGTCGGGTGCTGTTTTTGAAGCAAAGTCGGATAATCCGGGATGCCGCTGGCCATGGTTAATAAATCGGCGATCGTGACGGCGGCTGCTTGGGGATAGTCGGGCAGAAACTGGGCGATGCGGTCGGTGAGGTGCAGGCGGCCGGCGGTCACTTGCTGCATGACCGCGATGGCTAAAAATTGTTTCGATAAGGAGCCGATGCCCGTCACGGTCTGGCTGGTGAACGGCGCGTTTTTCTCAATATTGGCCAGGCCGGCCGCATAGGCGTACAACACCTGCCTGGGCGTCACGACCTGCATCGCCCCATTGAAGCTGGCGTGCTGGTTCAAGCGGGTCACTGCGGCTAGATAGTCCGCTAGCATCATGACCGCTTTTCTGCCTCGTCATCCTCTAACCGGACCGTCATGGTCAGGTCGTCCCGGTGCGACAGCCGGCGCAGCGTGCCAAGAAGCAGCAGGATCCAAGAAAAGGCCAAGTCGAAAGCGACGAGCTGGAAGGCAGTCAGGGAGAAGTAGCCGACGTACTTGAAGAGCACGAAGTCGATGAAGAGCAGGAGGACGATGACGTCCGAAATAATCTGGAACTGGCGGGAGCCCTTGGGCAGCAACCAGCGGATGAGGATGACCGTCAAGCCCAGGACGGCGACCAGACCCCAGGCGGCAATATCGTGGAGCAGGTGGAGCAGACCCTCGCCATTATTGGCAAAGGCGCCGACCCCGAACAGGGAGAAGGCCATGATCGTCAGCAGAACCCGCAGAATGTTCAAACCCAGATTGTGCTGGTACTTGCGCTGCAGCCAGACGAAGAGGTAATCGATCAAGCCGACCATGAGCAAGGCCGAGACCATCAAGGTCAGATTGAACTGCCAACTGTAATTGGCGTGTTTCGTGCCCAGAAAGCTCAGGTTTGTTTCCCACCAATGATTGTCGCTGTTGGTCACCATGGAAGCGAGAACGCCGCTGACAATGACGGTGATCAGCAGGCGCACCATCATTTCTGAATTGATGTGCAGCGCCGCGTAGATCATGAAGTAGTTGATCGTCATGGTGAACAACAGAAAGAGCGCGCTGGCGGTGTAGGGGTCGAAGGCGGCGCCCTTGAAGAGAATGCCCATGAACCAGAAAATCGCCAGCAGGGCCAAGGCCAGGATGATCGTGAAGGACAGCAGGATTACTGGAAAATTACGCCAGTACAGACCCTTCAAGGCCCGATTGCGGTCCTGCTGATGGTTGCGGATGTAGAACGTGGCGAAGGAAATGACGCCGCTAACCACGCCCAGGATGATCACCGCCGCGCTGATGGACAGCCGGCCGGTTAAGGGAATCAAGTTTTCTTGACGGATCAAGAAGAAGCTCAGGAAAATAATAGTGGCAATCAATGCGGGCAGGACAAACCACCGAATTTTGATATCTGTTTTCTCTGGATTCTCAGTGCCGCTTTCGATGACGACGTTGTTGTCGGTAATGTGGATCTTGACGTCGTCCCCCGATTTCAGCGCCAACTCGTCGACGATTTGATGTGGAATAGTGACTTTGAGATTATTCTTTTCTGATTCTGCCATAGCGGTTCCCCCAATCTCTTTACTTACATTATAAGCTGAAACTTGAAAGCTGGAAATCACGTTAAACATGCGTGGTTCCTGGCTTTTTTGGCACAAAAATAAGCGCAGACTCTCCTGCGTTGTATACTTGATTCGACCAAAAATCTGATACAGAGGAGAGACGCGCCATGAATATTATAGAACATACACGGACTGAATTGGGACTTAAGAACATCATTCTTCGTTTTTCGTCACTCGTGGGCTTGAGCAAGCTGACAAAAAAGGCGAATTTTAGAAGACGCTCATCAATTTCACTGACCAAGGTGCTGGCATGGCTGATCCAAACCAAGTTTTTGGGCCGTTCCCTTTACCGAGCGATGCCCGATCCGGATTGTACGATTCGGACGGTCCGTAATGATCTGAACGATGGCCGTATCAATTGGCAACGACTGACTTGTCTGGTTGGGGCCGCGATTATTAAACATCTACGACCATACATTGATGCCCGCCGACGATTCGCGTTTATTCTGGATGATACCCTTTTTGCACGGGATTATTCCACCAAGACAGAACTGCTTGCCCGTGTGTTTAACCACGACGATCATGTCTATCAACGCGGATTCCGGGCACTCACTTTGGCTTGGAGCGATGGTAACACCCTGTTACCAGTGGATTATGCGCTGATGTCCTCTAAGAGTGCTGCCCAGCGACTGGGGAGCCCAGCTAAAACTACCAGTGGCCGGTCAATTGCTGGTCAACGCCGTGTTCAAGCCCAAGGCAAAATGAATGACGTCTCGGTAGAACTGCTAACGCAGGCTCTGGCAAATCATATTCCGGCTCACTACGTACTTTTCGACAGTTGGTTCAGTTCACCGCGGATGTTCTATACCTTGAAAACAATGGGGTTAGCCGGTATCGGGATGATCAAGCGCACGAAGAAGATCTACTACCGCTATCGTGGCCGACTTTACTCCGTCAAGGATCTCTACGAACGGTTCTGCGCTTCACGCCGGCAAACGCACACCAATTATCAGTACAGCCCCATCGTCACAGCTTATGTGAACTTGGATGATGGGACGCAAGTAGCGTACCCACTGAAGCTGGTATTTGTGACTAACCGGAAGAATGCCAGTAGTTATCTGGTATTAGCTACGACCCAAACTAATTTGCGTCCTGAAGAAATTATCCAGATGTACGGTCGTCGGTGGCAGATTGAAGGCTATTTCAAAGTAGCCAAGCAGTATCTACGTTTGGACAAGTCCCAGGTTCAAAGCTATGACGGTCTTTGCGGTCATTTGGCCGTCGTGATGATGACGTATGACCTGTTGGCGTGGCAACAGCGGTTAAACGAGGATGAACGCACACTTGGCGATCTGTTTTACGAGATGAATGAAGTCATGCCAGACATTGCAGTAACGCAAGCACTGGCATGGCTTCTGAAGGCACTATCCACACTGGGAGCCACTTTAGTGGGCACGGCAGAGGAAGTAATAAATAACATCGTTGACCATTTTGTCAGTTTTCTTCCGAAGAATCTTGTCAACCTATTGGGAATCTGACAAAAACAAGATCATTCCCGCCGCCATCTCACAATTACCAAGGCATCAGTGCACTTTCGGGCTTTCAAGTTTCAGTTATAAGGCATTCAAGGCTGCAACAAGGGAAAGAGGGCCGCGGTTGATCAGATTATTTTGCGGACCGGCTGGCCAGCTTTGCTTGATACGGTTGCTTGCGATCAAACAGCAAGCAGATAAAACTTGCTAAGGCGAGGAATACCAAGGCTTGCCGATAGGGCATCATGAAGGCATTCGTGATGTTGTTCTTGGCCGTTGTCTTGATTTGGCTGACGGCGGCGGTCATCTGTTGATTTTCCTTGTTAATGGCCTGTTTGACATTCTTGGTCACCTGAGCATGGATTTTATCCTTCACTGTTGCCGGAAGAATAGTCCCGGTTGCCTGCATTTTGGTGATTTCCTTTTCATAGGTGGTGCGAATCAGCGTGTCTTCTTGCTGCGCCGAGATAAATTTCTTTTTTGTCGAGCCGGTTGAACCACCCTCGGCGGCCATTTGCGTTTGTACCTGCTGCTTCATTGTTTGTTTAGCAGCACTATTGATGGTCAACGTATTGATGATGCGGTCCGCTTGATCGATGGTGGCCGTCTTGGCGTTCGTTAAGTTGACCGTCAACGCAGAGACAAAGATGGCGACGGCTAGGACAGAACCAATTTGCCGAAATAGGCCCAAAACACTTTGCGAGGCCGTCAGTAATTCCCCCGTGAAGTCCGAAGCACCCAAGACAACGATGGGTCCAGCCACGATGCCGAAACCAATCCCAATTAGCAGACAAGCCCAAACAACTTGCTGATAGATGTTAGGATCCATGATATAGAGCACCCCATAGCCGGCCAACATACTGATAAAGCCGGTAAAGATCACTAAACGCGGGCCAAGCTTTTTGATCAGAAAACCGCTCAGGGGCGAAAATAAGAAAATCATCGCGGAAGTGGGCGTAATCATCAAGGCAGCTTGCAGTTCACTGTGGTTTTGGACCTTCGTGAAAAATGTCGGCAGAATCACCATCACGGCGACGAGGAAAATACCGGTAATGATCACGGCCAGAGCCGCCCCGGTAAATTGCCGATCCCTGAATAGACGTAGAGGAATCATTGGCGATTTGACGTGCCGCTCAACGATGACAAAGAGAATCAAGGCGCTCAGGCTGGTAATCGATAGACCAATGATCCGCGGACTAGCCCAGCCCCAGGCATTACCGTTGATCAAAGCGAGGGTCAACGTGAACAGCATGATCATCGACAGTACCATACCGGCATAATCAATCTGGGCCGCAATCCGCTGCTCGTCTTTGAAATTCAGGTAACGTAAGCAAAGCAAGCCAACGAGAATACCTAATGGGAGGTTGATCATGAATACCCAGCGCCAGCCAAGATATTGCGTGATAATGCCGCCAATTGTCGGCCCCATGGCGGCGGCTAGACCTTGCATGATACCCAGCGTAGCGACGACTCCCGTCCGTTTTTGCAAACTGGTACTGGTAATCCCGATGGTTATGCCGGTGGGGAAGATGATGGCCGCCCCCCAACTTTGGATGCCGCGGCCAGTGACTAGAAATGGCACATTCATTGCCGCCCCGGATAATGCCGAGCCAATCAGGAAAAGCAATAAGCCAACTAAGAAAACCTTGTGCCGGCCAAAAATATCGGCGACCCGGCCCAACGGAATAGTGAAGACAGCGAAGGTGATCGTATAAATATTCAGCGCCCAAGACAAATCTGAGAGATTCACGTTCAGCCCGCTTTGAATAGCAGGCAGTGCAATGTTCATGACAGTAGTATCCAGGACACAGAGAAAGATACTGATGGCCATTGCGAGTACAATGAGTTTTTGTTGCAGTGTTTTCATGCAAACACATCCTCCTTAACAAATTGTTTTTCAGAATTCGTTAGGAAGCTTAACAGGTGTAATATGATGGGTGAATCTATGAGTTACATAAAGGCGGGAACTTGTAAACTATGTCGCCACAAGAATTGAGTCGAAAAAAGCTGTTGGCTATTTTTCAAGCATTGATTCGATTGCTTGAAGATCATCGGATGAGCGATATTTCGGTGGCTGTATTGTGCCGCGAGGCAGGCGTCTCACGGACTTATTATTATCATCATTTTCAATCGTACGCAGATATTATTTACCAAGAAAACATCATGAGTGTTGTGCAGTATATGCGGCAGTTGCCAGATCAGGGGATTATCACCACGACAACCATGTTTATCCGCTATTTTGAACTCGCTGCTCAATCGCGCGATACCCAATTGACCCTGGTGAAAGTTGGTCTGGAGAGCAGTCTGATTCACTCGTTTGAATCAGCTTTTGAGTATTTGGTAAAGAATGATTTGGTCGTTAAGGCCCACCCGTCGCGTATCGGCAAGAAATACTGGACAGAGTTTTTAGCGGGTGCTGTGGTCAATATGGCAGTACGCTGGCTGCAAACCGGCATGGGTGAAACACCAGCGCAGATGGGCCGGTTTGTCAGCAACTTTGTGGGCCTGACAGAATAAAACGCCCAATCTGCTGCGGGGGAGTTAGCTGGCAACTGAGCCGGTTCAAACTAAATCAGACAAAAAGGGCCGCACCCTAGGATGCGGCCCACGTCTGGTCAACTGATTACAATTGGGCGAATTTCAGCAATGTCCGAACCATCTGGCATGTAAAACCATACTCGTTGTCATACCAGGCTACGGTTTTCACCAGTTGCTGGTCGCCGGCGGTGACGACGCTGGTTTGGGTAGGATCGAAGATGGATCCGTACGTCGTATTGATGACGTCGCTGGAAACAATACCGTCAGCGTTCCAGCCAAAACTGGGATTGTCCTGAGTATAGGGTTGGATGGCGGCGTTGACCTGATTGGCGGTCAATCCTTTGCGGTTCAGGATCGTCACCAGCTCGGTCAGCGAACCGTCTGTGACGGGGACACGTTGGGCGTGGCCTTGGAGTTTGCCATTCAGCTGGGGCAGCACCAAGCCGATCGCTTTGGCCGCGCCGGAGGAATGGGGGATGGTGTTCACCGCGGCCGAGCGGGCGGCGCGCAGGTTGCCGCCGCGGACGGGGCCGTCCAGCAGCATTTGGGTGGACGTGTAGGCGTGGACGGTGGTCATGGTGCCAGCGGCAACACCGAATTCTTTATCCAGGACTGCGGCCATCGGTGCCAGGCAGTTGGTCGTACAGGAGCCGGCGGAGACAATTGTGTCGGCGGCGGTCAGAATCTGGTCATTCACGTTGAACACGATGGTTTTGACATCGTTCCCAGCGGGGGCCGAGATCAGTACTCGCTTGACGCCGGCTTGCAGGTGGGCCTGGGCTTTCGTCCGGGAGGTGTAAAAGCCGGTACATTCCAAAACAAAGTCAACGCCGTCATTTTTTACCCAGGGCAGCTGGCTGGCGTCTGGTTCGGCATACACCGTAAGGGCTTGGCCATTGACGATAATCGCGTGCTCGGTGGCACTGACGGTGGCTGCCAGTGTACCGTGGGTCGAATCATACTTTAACAAATGGGCGAGCATCGTCGGTGAGGTGAGATCGTTGATTGCCACCACCTGAATATCGTTTGTGTCCTGTAACGCTAAGATGCGGCGAAATGCGAGGCGGCCGATCCGGCCAAACCCATTAATACCAATTTTTACTGTCATAATAAAATAACCTCCTAGGCATGCTATACTGATTTCAACCAACAGCTTGAGTATGCAGGTGTTTGCCGGCCGGAGGAAGAGCTGGTTTATCCTAGGGTAACGAGTCCCTGGTTCGGGTCAGGAGTGAGTGCAACGAACGAGAAGGTATTAGGCCATTTTTTGAAATATAAGCGGCTGAATGCGGATCCCAGTGTATTCGGCATTACTCGCGGACCGCACCGGCGGGTAACGGGGCTGCGCCGGGAAGAAGTGGCCGAGCGGGCCCATGTCAGCACTGATTGGTACGCACGCATCGAGCAGGGCCGATTGGGGGCCAATCCGTCTCCGGAAGTGTTGGCCGCCCTGTGTCGGGTGCTGCAATTGAGTCCCGCCGAAACGCGTTACGTGTTTAATTTGGTGGGCCAGCGTCCTCTGGAGCGGCCAGTCAGCGGTGTCAGTGCGGCGCTGCGGGCTGGCCCAGCTGCCGCGGCCGGCGTATCTCATGGATCGCCAGTTGACGATCGTGGCGTGGAATCCGACTTTTGCGGCAGTATATGGTGATTTGACCGGCCAGAGCGCGTTGCGGCGTAACGTTGTCTGGCGGATATTTCGTGATCCGTTCTTACAGACCGCCGTTGATGATTGGCGGGAAGTCGCCCATTTACAAACTGCCCGGTTTCGCCAGATTTACAGCAGTGATGCCGATTCCGCCTTTCTGTATCGGGTATTTACGACCATCAAAAACAACCCCGTCTTCCAGGAAGCGTGGGACCGCTTGGCGGTGGCTGAACCGGATGAAATGCGCTTTTTGTTAACATTTTCAGAGAATAGTGATTTATACTTAGTCGAAACAACTTTGCAGACCCCAACGGGTGAGTATTATCTGGCAGTACAGAATGCCGGCGACACCCCGACTTTGATGACATTAACTCAATTAGGAGAAAACATATGACTGTAACGATTCGCCCGCTCCAGCAAACCGATATCCAGCTGCTCTGGCAAATTGCTTACGGGGCTGGCCATGAAGAATGGCAGAACTGGAACGGGCCTTATTTTCATGACGCGCCCATGACCGAGGATGAAATGCACGCTTGGGCGCATGATCCGTTTAAGAATGGGATCTTTCTGGATGACCGTCTGGTAGGAGCTGTTTTTGCGTATTATTCAGACGGCATTCTGGAACGTTGGCTGGAAGTGGGTATTGTGGTTTACGTTAACGACATCTGGGGGCAAGGCGTGGGCACAACGGCGCTGCGCCTGTGGCTGGACCGGGTCTTTGGTATGGTGGATTTGCCTCATGTGGGTTTGACGACGTGGTCGGGGAACATTCGGATGATGCGAGTGGCGGAGAAAATCGGCATGCGCGAAGAAGCGCGCATCCGGCAAGTACGGTATTGGCAAAATCAGTATTGGGACTCGATGAAGTATGGCATCTTACGCGGCGAATGGGAGGAAACGCGTTATGCACAAGGAATGGACAATTAGTCAAATTACTCAAAAAACAGCCCAGATGATTGCCGATGAGTGGCATTATCCGGGCCAATATGCGTTCTACGACATGACAGCCGATCCGGAAGATTATGCAGAATTGGTTAGCCCAGAGAAACGGGGCGATCTGTATTGGCAAGTGACCGATACTGATGGCGCCGTAATCGGCTTCTTTGTGGTAGAACGGGTCAATGCGACGACTTGTGAAATTGGGCTGGGGTTACGGCCGGATCTCACTGGGCATGGGTTGGGCCAAGCATTTGGGACCTGTGTTTTAGACTTTGTCGGCCAGCACTTTGCTTATCGCCAGGTCAATCTGGCCGTGGCGGTGTTCAACAAGCGGGCGATCCGGCTGTATCATCGTTTGGGCTTCCATGAAGACGGGACTTACATGCAGGCAACCAATGGCGGGCACTATGAATTTATCAAAATGCACCGGGAGCTGCATCCGGAGCACCTGAGCAAGCCCGAGCCGCTCCAACATGGGGATCACGTGGCCTTGGTTAGCTTGTCCAGCGGTATTTTAGGCGAGCAGGCGGCCAAGCACCAACGCACGTTGGCCGAAAAGCGGCTCCACGCTGCCGGTCTTGTGCCGGAATACATGCCCCACGCCCGGCGCGGATTAGATTACTTGGCGACCCATCCAGAGGCCCGGGCGGAAGACTTGAAACTGGCTTTCTGGAATGCACAGATCAAAGGGATTTTCTGTGCCATTGGCGGTGACGACACCTATCGGCTGCTGCCGTATTTGATGACGGATTACTCGTTTGTTTGTGCGGTCCAGGATACGCCAAAAATCTTTTCCGGCTTTTCAGATACCACCATCAATCACTTAATGTTCTATCGGTTAGGGATGCAGAGCTTCTATGGGCCCAATATTTTGAACGACTGGGCAGAACTCGATAAGCAGCTATTGCCGTATACAGCGGAGACCCTGAACCATTATTTCACTAATCCGGCGCGGACGGTGATTCCGTCCAGCCCGGTGTGGTACGAAGAAAGAAAGGATTTTTCTGTGCGCGCGGTGGACACGCCCCGGGTGAGCCATCCAGAGACCCACGGTTACGAAGTGCTGCGCGGTACTGGCCAGGTCTACGGCCGGCTGCTGGGCGGTTGTTTGGACAGCTTGTACGATATACTGACGACGAACCGGTATCCCGATGAGGCTCGGGCGGCGGCCGTCTATCAGATTTTCCCGGCAGCCGACGAATGGCAGGGCAAGATTTTGTTCATTGAGACCAGTGAAGACCGGCCGAGTCCGGCACTATATCGGCGGATGCTGGACAAACTAGATGAGCAGGGGGTACTGGCGGCGGTCAACGGGATCATTGTCGGGAAACCGCAGGATGAGCAGTATTATGCGGACTACCAGGATATTTTGACTAAGGTCACGGCGTCGTACGAGACGCCAATTCTCTACAACGTGAATTTTGGCCACGCCTATCCCCGGACAATATTGCCGTATGGGGCATTGGCCAAGATCGACCTGGACGAACCAGGACTGACGATTGAAGAGCCGTACTTTAGCGGGCCGATTGATCAACCAGCGGCTAGTTTAGCCTGATCCGTTGGGCGATAGTTGCTAAATCTTCAGTCGCACCGGGCAGGGCGGGCCACGCATTGATCCCGTCGCCTGTTCGGCGCGGCAGAATATGGATATGAAAGTGGAGAACGGACTGGCCAGCGCTGGTCCCGCTGGCGTTGAGTAAATTGACGCCGGCATAACCGCAGGCTTGAACCAGATGGGCTGAAATTTGGCGGGTGAGCTGCATGACCGCGGCCAAAGTCGCATCATCGCAGTCTAAAATACTTTGGATATGCTGGCGCGGGACTACCAGAATGTGACCATCCATATCGCGGGCCGTCGCTAAAGACGCGATGGCCTGTTTATTTTCGGCAATGCGGTAACTCGGCAATACCCCAGCAATAATTTGGCAGAAAATGCAATTTGTCATCCAATCTCCCCCTGAAAGTTTTGCTTGTATTGTAGCACTACGCATTTGCCAGTCTCTGGCAATCAGCAAATGCAAAATAAAACAGCCGCCCGGTTTTCTGTTTCAGAAAGCCGGGCGGCTGTTTCGTCATTACTGCCTAGTTTTGCGCCCGAGACTTGTACGCCCCGTTCGTTGTATTGATTGTTAACACTTCACCGGTTTGAATGAAGTCCGGTACCTGGACGACCAACCCGGTTTCCATGGTCGCCGGCTTGCCGCCGCTGGCGGCTGTGGCGCCCTTGATACTCGGCGTGGTCTCGGTGACTTTCAGATCCACCGTGGTCGGCAGATCCAGGCTGATCAGTTCGCCTTCGAAGAATTCCAGCTGGACCTGCATGTTGGGTACCAGGTACTTGACCTCTTCCGAAATATGGGAAAGGGGCAGCTCATACTGATCGTAAGTGTCCGTATCCATGAAGTAGGCTGTATCGTCTTGGCTGTACAGATATTGGGCGTTCTTATGGTCCATTTCGGCCAATTCAACTTTTTCAGTGGGCCGCATCGTTGTTTGGACGATGGAACCGCTCCGGACATCGTTCAGCTTCATCTGCATCACCGTGTTGCCCTTGCCAGGCTTGTGGTGATTGGTTTCCAATACTTTAATCAATTTGCCGTCTTTTTGGAACACATTCCCGGCTTTTAATTCAATTGCATCTGTCATTGTCTCGGTCTCCTTTGAGTTTGTTCAGTAATCAGCGATCACTATCGCAGGGCGGGGCTAACGACAGGGCAAATCCACGATGGATCATTATGCATTGCCACCCGTCACTTGCAGAATAAAATACATTATCAAACCTAACTGTACCATGGATTTCCATTTTCGACAAAAGCGCTATCTTGACGGTCTGTGCGTCAGGTTAACCGAAAATAACTGACAGTCCCCGACTTTGGCCCGGCCTGCGGCTAGACGAATTCAGGACTGAATAGTTAATTAGGGAAAATTAGTACTGAAATCTATTTTCGACTCGGATAGGCCAAAGACTGTCGATACTAGGCATCGACAGTCTACTAAGGGCTAATTCATATCAGCATTCCAACAAACAAAGAGGCTGATAAACTTGATGAAACCGTTTATTAAATGGAAATTTCCGCGTTTGTTAGCTGATTAAAACTGGCCTTTTCGCATCCTAAAAAGTGTACATTATGGGCATACTTATGTTGAAATATCTCGAAGGTGGGCTTATCATAAATTGTATGCCAATGACCGAAACTTAAGTTTAGTGCGCTTAGTTGAGTGGATAAATGGAATAAAAGCTAAGTCTGGCGAAACGAGTCAGATTGTGTCGGCGAGAGAGTGGGGGCCGTTGGCTTTTTCAATGAATCAACCAGCAGGCCGGGCTGACAGTATCGGCAGGCATCTTAGTTGACAATAGGGCGGTACACCGAGGGGGAATAGTAATGGAACACACTAATGAAGTGTACAAAGATATTGATCCACCCAGCGTTTGGTTGAGCGCACTTGTTCTGGCAGTATTCATGATTTTCGCCGCATTGGTCGTACATAGTGGTACTTGCTTAGCGGATGCAACTGAGACCAATTATTCACCAGTGCGCTCGAATCAATTTTTTTCTGAAAGCAAAGTTGAGCCGGATTTAAAATTGAAGTGCAACACCGATTGAGTTAGACCAATCGACCGGGTTGATTTAACAAAATAGGCCATGAAGACCTATCCTTGAAGCGACTAAACTACCAAGAAAGGTGACCTTCATGACCCACAATCAGTCTAACAGTCTCGGCTCGTACACTCAACTCACAGAGGGCGAGCGCGGAATAATTGATGCGCTTTGGCACTCCCATGAATATTCCATTCGCGATATTGCACACATCATCCATCATTCCCCTAGTACGGTAAGCCGTGAGCTTAAGCGCGGCCGAGTCCAGCAACGGGATTCGAATTATCATTACTACAAGGATTACTTCTTTGATGCTGCCCAACGACAACACGAAGAACGACAGACCCATTCCCACGCCAAGAGCATGTTGGAGAAGTGTACCTACTTCTTTAACTGGCTGACCGCTCAGATCAAGAAGCATGCGTATCGTGAACAAAGTATTGATGGGTACGTGCATCAGTTCCAGCAACTCTGGCCTAATCGTTCGTGCCCCTCAACGCCGACCGTGTATCGCTACATTGATGCCGGACTGTTGTCAGTGACCAACATGGATCTGCCTGAGAAGTTGCGGCGTCGCGAGAAAAGGCCAGGCCGTAGTCATGCGCGTAAGAATAAACGCATCGCTGGAACGTCCATCGACAAGCGGCCCAAACAAATCAATAACCGCTGGTTTGTTGGTGACTGGGAAGGCGACCTGGTGAAGGGGAAGCGTTCTGCCGACCAACCAGCATTACTCACCCTGACAGAACGTGTCACACGTTATGAGCTGATCTACAAGATCCCAAACTATCACGCCCGGACTTGCTTAGAGGCCATGCAATACGTTCTGAACACACATGATCCTTATCTATTCCACTCCATCACCTTCGACAACGGTTCTGAGTTCGCCCTCTTGGACCAACTCAGAGGAACAAAGATCTACTACTGCCATCCCTATACACCCAGTGAACGTGGCAGTAACGAGAATGCCAACGGCTTGATTCGAGAATTCATTCCAAAGGGTCAATCACTATGGGAAGTCTCTAAGGAGAAGATTCGTAAGAGCCAAGATGTCTTAAACCACCGGTTAAGGAAGTGCCTTGGATACCGCAGCGCAATCGCGGCGCTCCAGGCCTCCCCCCTGGGCCTGGAGGAATCCCTGCCCACTACCTAAACCAATTCACACTAAACCAATTCACATGGATGAGTCTTCACTGTTGCACTTAATTTGACAATTCGGGAAAGCAAAGTTGATGCTAACCGCAGCAGTGCACTCTTGAAATATCGGGCGCTGCCGATCCAAAACTTGGCGGATGCGAGCGGCCGCTATGCTGATGCAATGACCGATTATGATGATGTGGGCACATATAACACCATTCAAGCCATAAAAGCCGCGGATAATAATGTGCCGACAATTGTGAAAACTGCTGATCAGTTGATTGCCGCGCTCACGAACAAGAATGTCCATTACATTCAACTGGGTGCGAATATTTTAATGAGCGGCAGTGCAGTTTCTGGGTATCAATCGCGGAGTATGCTTTCGGCCACGAGCGGTAATGTTCCCGCCCGTAATTTTGTGATTGACGGTAATCAGGGTCAATATACGTTAGAGGGGAATTATTGGGGAAACGAGGGCCCGGAAATATATCTGAATAACACGTTTCAGGGTACTGTGGCATTCAACAATATTCAACTTTGCGGCACCAGTTACTGGGGACCATTAACTTTGCGGGATCAGAATGGGACTGCGGCGCAAAATACTAAACTCATTTATCGCAACATTGATTATCAAGGATCGCAGTTAACCGCGTCGTATTACGCTAATGTGACTTTTACGGGATACAATACGGTATACTGCCAGAAGAGCTACACTGGACTGGACAGCAGCAACAATTATAGCCGCACCAAAGCAGTCACTGGGTATGCCTATCAAGAAAATATTGAGGTATCGAGTGTTACTTTTGCTAAAAATACTGTATACATCGGATCAAGTGATGGCTCGGGTTGTATTTCTCTTGGTAAATGGATTAACTACAATGGGGCGGCCCTGATTGATCAAAACGCTCAGGTCACTTTATCTAACGCTGGCAATCGCGGGTTCACGGCGTGGACGCAGGGTTTACTGGTTGTTAATGGGACGCTGACGGTATCGCCGTATGCCACTTTAAATGTTAATTTAAACAACAACACGATTTCTGGCACACCATATAATGGTATTACTGTAGATAATTACAACTCAGTCAAGAGCAACTTTGTAATCGCCGATCATGCCGCCGTTAATATTAATTCAGATGGGCCGTATAACTCGTATCAGTCGGGCGGCTCGATTGGTACTGCCAATATTGGCGGTCCATTAAGTATTGGCACCTCGTCCACGGTGAGTGTGGGCCAATTTGCCCAGCTCAACGTATCTGCAATTAACTGTAATACGCCTAATCCAGTGATTGATGGGGCCAATGGATCTAATTTTCTTTTATCCCAATACGCGCGCTTTTCTTTAACGCACACGAGTAATGGCACTGCTGCCAGTAATAAGACTAACGGCTTGCTGTATATGGGGTCGGGGTCAAACTTTCAATTCTCCCGGGCTTTTTCTGTCAATATCGAGGATGACACTACCGCTGCGACTTATGCGGCCAATGGCGGCATTTCACCAGCGCTGGTATATAGTCCGTCCGGCACGCTGAATGTGGACACGCAGAATGTTTATACGTGGAATAAGGGCAACACGAATTGGGGCACAGACAGCAGCTGTTGGAATAATTTAGCCAACTACGATGCGCTGTACCAGAGTATGTTTAAGATGTCATCGGTCTATGCTTCTTCTGGCTGGCGAAGTTCTACTGGCAGTTCAACGGATCAGGGATCGCAAACGGCTTTTTCGGCCTTCAACACGGACAAGCTGCAGCGGGTACAATACACTTATGTAGCCAGTGTCAATATCAATTTGAATGCTTTAACGGATAAATCAACGACAGTGACGGGGACGGTCACTACCTTGGACGGACTCACCGGCGCTGAGAAACCCCTTGCTGGTGCCTACGTACGGGTGAGCGGGCATGTGAATAATAAAAATAGTAATGCCATTTGGACCAACGGCACGACGCCGACCTATACTGCGGCGCAAGTTAATGCAGATCAACCAATTGCGCCAGCGACGATCGTCTCACCAGTTGCGAATAACCCGTCACTGGGCACCCAGTATACGGCCAATTTCAATGCGGTTTCAGGAGCTGATGGCCGATTTACGATCAACACTGCCGGCAATGCGCCCTTAATGGCAAGCAATCCCAGCGATACCGCTAATGCCAGCCCAACAACGAATGGCCGGATTCAGGCCTATGCGTTCAAAAACGGTAATGATAGCAGCACCAACACGCCCGTCACCGATGCCACACCGCCGGTAGTCACGCCGTATGGCAGCAGTGAGGCGCGTTCTGCAGTGGCGGCCGCCAGTGCGCCGCTGAGTGCCGCTAGTTTTATTAAAACGGCAACGGATTTCGTCAGTGCAACGGGCTCCAATATTTGGAATAAGGCGATTACTTATCAGTATGACAACAGTAAAAATGCGGCTGATCTGTGGTCCGCTGCCGGCACTAACAAACCGGTATATATTATTGCTGCGGATGATCAGGGTAATACGACTGAGATACTCAGTTATGTCAATATCTATCAGACGACAAATGCCATTCTTGTTGGCAAACCAACAGTCGTCATGAAACAACTCTCTACGGTGCCCGCGAATTGGCGGCAGTGGTCAATTGATACCAATCAAGTGACGGCTTTTAAGATTTTGGCGAATGGCACGATCACCCAGATTCCGACCAGTCTTATTCAGTCAACTGCCTCGAATGCAATCAACCAGCTGGGACAGCATCAAATACAGTACAGTCTGCCTGCCAGTTATGGGGCACAAGCAGTAACCGGGATGGTAGCTTTTAAGTCCGATACGCTATCCTTGAAGGTTGATGCCAACCCCCTTGATTTTGGCAAGCATGCGTTCAATATTGTTGGTGCACTTTTCCAACCGGTGAACAGTACTTACGCAGTACAAGTTGATGACGATCGAGTGCAGACAAGCCAACCGTGGTCCTTATCAGTTTCAGCGACCCCCTTTGTCAGTCAATCGACTGCTGTCCAAGTCTCCACCGAGCAGCTGAACCTGGGACTAATGGATCAAGCAAACTATTTCAACAGCATTATGGGTACGCCATTTACGGTGGCCAAGGACCAGACAGGGTCGCAGACTTTCGACTTTATCAATGGTCCGCTGGACTTTTGTTTGAATAACGCGACTGGTTCCAGCGGCTTGAACGGTCACTATACGGCGACAATGACGTGGGTCTTAACGGACGGATTATAGGTAAGCGGTCGTTAAACGGGTATATGGTTCGCGCCGTAGCCTCCTTGTATGCTTGAGTCATCAAGTGCACAAGGAGGCTTTTTATGGTTCAAATTAAAGATATTGTGCCGGTTCAAATGACAGATCGGACACCCAGCACTGGTGGGAAGCCCCAGATAGCTGCTCGAATCAAGCTCAAAGATGCCGAAGTGATTTTTTATAATGGTGCTGATCGGAGCACTCGGCACATCGTCTTACAGGAGTTGACTGGTAATGTTCCCCAATATCCAAGAACTTAACATCTACATCATCTGTGGCAAGACTGACCTCCGCAAAGGAATTGACGGTTTAGCTGCCTCACTGCGGGAACTCTATGGTGAGAACGAAGTCCCGTACGACCACTCACTATTCCTATTTTGCGGCAGTCAGCGGGACCGGTTCAAGGCCCTTTACTGGGATCGCAGCGGCTTCGTCCTCTATTACAAGCGGTTCGAGAACGGCCACCTGCAATGGCCCCGCAACCGGTCCGACGTACAACGACTAAGCCATTACCAGTTAAAACGATTGATCACTGGTCTAAGTATTATTGAGAGGCGTACCATTCATGACCGCAGGGTCGGATATACCAATTAAATGTGGAAGAGGATGCCAAATGAAATTTGGTATTACCTCTTCCTTTTTATGATCTATAAATGATATAATCCAATAATCAATAATTCAGGAGGGCCACACATTGGTCGACCCAAAAAATAGCATTGCACTCGCAGATGCCACCCCCGAGCAATTACGGACTATCGTCCAAAATTTACTCCACGAAAACCAACAGATGCAGGAGCAGCTGGCCGTATTGAAACGTGTTCTCTATGGTCGTCGCCGCGAATCCAGCCAAAATTTGCCAGATGGGCAAACCAACCTCTTCAACGAACACGTGCTCACCCAGGAAGAACAAGCAGCGGTCGCCAAGGCGAGTGGCGAAGACGAGCCAGTCAAGAAACGCCCTAAGAAAGTGGTTCACCGAAAATCGATGGACCTGAGTCAATTACCACAAAACACTCGCGACTATACTTTAGACACTGAAGATCAGATTTGCCCAGGATGTGGGAAGATGATGGCCGATATTGGGCGGACAGCCGTACGTAAAGAGGTCGACTTTGTCCCCGTTAAGTTGTTGGCCACCACTGTTTACCAGCACACTTACGTCTGCACTAACGAGCAGTGTTTACAAGACCACGGTAAGGTAATCACCAAGAAAGCAGACGTACCGAAGCCCGTGATCTCCCACAGTATGGCTTCAAATGCGGTCGTGACCGAATCAATCTTGACCAAATTTATCTATAAAGTGCCGGATTACCGGCAAGAAAAGCTCTGGCATAATCGTGGCGCAGATTTTACCCGGCAAGCCCTGTCTGGTTGGCCTATCAAGGCAGCCGAAGAATATCTGCGGCCGCTCTACAATTTGATGCATCAAGAACTGCTGGCCCAGGATATCATTCACGCCGATGAGACGCCCTACCGGGTGCTCGCCATCAAGAAGGCCAAGACCTATTACTGGGTTTACACCTCAGGCAAGTTTGCGGAGCATCAAATTATCCTGTATGACCACGGCGACACCCGCGGGTACGGCGAAGCTGAGCGCTTCCTTAAGGGATATACGAAATACCTGCAGACCGATGGCTATGCTGTGTATCCCCGGTTGCCGGATCTGACCAATGTTTATTGCTGGGCGCACGTCCGGCGGAAGTTCGACGAAGCGGTTACCGGTGGTGATACCGGATTGGCACCCATTGGTCGGCAATACTGTAATGAGATGTTCCACTTGGAACAGGGATGGCGTGGCCTGCCCGCAACTGAGCGACTTGCGCAGCGTAAAGAACACCTCCAGCCGCAGATGGATGCCTTCTTCAAATGGTTGTTTGAATTGGGTGACAGTTACTTACCGAAATCCAAACTTGGTCGCGCAGTTGAATACGCACTGGGCCATGAAGTAGGATTACGGGCGGTTCTCCAAGACGGCCGGTTGGAGTTATCCAATAACCGGGCCGAACGAGCCGTCAAAGAGCTGGTGATGGGCCGCAAAAATTGGCTCTTCTCACAGAGCAAACGCGGCGCCGTAGCGACGGGCATCTTATTAAGTGTGCTCAAAACTGCAGAGATAAATCACCTCGACCTTCGTCAATACTTGAACTATTTGTTTGCGGCATTACCTAATTTGCCGGTGCCCGGGGACTTGACGGTCCTACAGGACTATTTACCCTGGTCACCGAAAGTGCAGGAGATCTGCCACGAATAAATAATTCGAGTACAGCAGTGGCGCAATCCTTATGTTAGAGGGTTGCGCCACTTTTTCATATACGCCCGTTTAACGACCTCTTACGATTATAGGGCACTGAGTGCGCACAGCGACGGCTAAACAAAACAGGCATCGCAACCGTGAAATACGATTGCGATGCCTGTTTGTGCTGCTGGTTTATTTGGCTGTCACTGCATTGGGTACATGCCCAGTCGTTAAGGCTGTATTGAAGTTCTCGTAGCTGACAGAAATCATGCCTTCCAGCGCCGGTTCGGTCAGTGAGCCCATGTGCGGGGTGAACAGCACCTTAGGATATAGGCTGGCCAAGTCGCGCAGAACGGGCAATGGCAAAGTGTCGTTGCCAGCCAGTTTTTTACCGAAGATTTGGCCTTCCGCCAACAGGACATCACTGGCAAACCCGTCTAAGCGGTCGTCTTTCAACGCGGCCAAGACCGCATCATAGTCGACCAGTTCACCCCGGGCAGTGTTGACCAGTACCGCATGGGGTTGCATTTTGCTGATTAGCTCGGCGTTGATCATTTTGTCGTTTTGACCAGGGAAGTAGGGCACGTGCAGAGAAATGATGTCGGCCTTCGCGACCAATTCGTCCAGACTGACGAAATCAACGACCGCCTTAGCCGCATCGGATTGGTAGACGTCATAACCCAAGACGGTCGCGCCCATGCCTTTCCACAGTTGGGCTTCGGTCACGCCAATATGGCCGGTGCCGATGATGCCAATCGTGGAACTATGGGCTTCTTTACTGAAGTAGGTGGGGGTCACACGATAGTCGCCCTGGGCGGTGTTCGCCGTGGCATAGGCTGTATGGCGGAACAGCATCATCCCCAGAGTCAGGGCCAGTTCGGCTACGGAATAGGCGGAATACCCAGGGACACGGGCAACTTTCATATCGTAGCCGGCCGCGGCCTTGAGATCGATATGGTCATAGCCGATGGTTCGGGTGAACACATAGGTAATACCATACTCGTGCATCTTGGCCAAGTTCTGGGCATCTGCCACACAGTTGCCCCGCAGGAGCACCGCGTCGCACCCCTCAATTTCGCCGACATTGTCGTGAGTCAGTAAGGCCGGGATCAGTTTCAAGTCGTAATTGTACTTGTTTAATTTATTGAAGAAAGGCACCTCATAATCGTGTACCCCGAAACAAGCAATCTTAAAAGCCATAGTCGAACTTCCTTTCGTGAACTAGTATTTAAATGGGCCCTGCCGACCAGAAGCTAAGGGATAAGCCAAGATGAGCGCAAAACCTAAAATCGGGTTTTGGCCCGTCTTGGCTTATCCTTACGCTTCTAACTGGTTGGCGACGTCCTCTCTAATTAACCGCCGAACATACCGGCCGCTTTGATCAATTGCAGCACAACGATCCAGAGCGGAATGGCGATGACGGCGCTGAAGGTGGAAATGAAGCTGGCGTTGCTGGTCATCAATGCCCCATGGTCGAAGCCGATAGCATACGCCGCGGCCACTGCTGCCGTGGGAGTGGCCATCATGACGATAATTGTGGCCAAGGCCACGTTGTCCACCGGTAAAATGTGAGTTGCGGTGAGCAGGAACAACAGTACCAGGTTGATCAGCGGTACGATAACGACCTTATTCCAGGAGTAGTACCAGCTGGTCTTGTCGGTCGCTGCTTCCTTGAAGGAAACGGATCCAAGAGTGACCCCGATGGCCAACCAGGCCAGAGGAGAGGCCAAGGCCGCCAAATAAGACAGCGGTTTAAACAGCCAGACGGCGGTTTGGTCAATTCGGTAAAAGGCCACGGTAACCATTTTGCCAGTCGCATCTGCTGCTGGGACAGTGACTTGCGGCGCAGCCGTTTGGAAGAGCCACAGGAATAGGCCTAGGAAGGTGGCGATGACGATGGGGTTCAGCAGCATCGTCTTGATGTTCTTGGCCTCTAGTTTCAGACCGGAGAGCTTGATGTAGGCATAGGAATAAAGGAAAATCCGATAGCCGATGTTGAAGATGGAGCTGTACATCACACCTTTGGCGCCCCAGACAGCCCCGACGATGGGAATACCGAAGAAGGTCGTGGAACCGAACGTGGTCAGAACGGCCAGTACGGATTTCTTATCCTTATCGGACTTAAAATACATGAACGGTGTGACCAGAATCAAGATGACATAGATGATGATGCCCCAAATCAGTACGTTGATCCCCTGCCGCAGGGTATCGGGATCAATGGGCTGCATGAATGAGTTGAAAGCCAGAGCGGGCAGAGCCACGGTGAGTACGACTTTCGAGAGGGTTTTGCCTAGGGAATCAGAAAAGATACCCCGCCGGCGTAAGAAGAAGCCCAACAGAATGATGAAAATCGTCGACGTCACGGCGCTGACAACGTTCATATTCGTCAGTGTATCGGTGAGCGCTTTGAGCATTGTGGTGTCCTCCATAATGTAATTATTTCACTTGCTGAGTTCTATTGTACCATGCTCTGTTATCCACTTCACAGACTTAAATGCAAAATTTTTTTTGGCGGAAAAAGATCCCGTCATACCGGGCAGAAGCTAATAGCAACGGGTGTTATGGTAAAAAAAGTTTGCCGAAAAAGTTTGAACTTCGAACTAATTTGCTGTAGACTCGTTTCAATCAGTTATTACCGTCGCGGATGTCGTGACGGTTAAGTTTTGGCCCGATAGTTTGAACATCAAACTATTTATGTGTTAATCCATTGGGCCGACCAGCGAAAGGAAGAGAACAGTGCACGTACTTGATGCTGCGGAGATCATGCAATTGATCCCCAACCGTTATCCGATCCTGTATATGGATTACGTGGATGAATTGACTCCAGGCGAATCCATTGTGGCCACAAAGAATGTGACCATCAACGAGAACTTTTTCCAAGGCCATTTCCCGGGTAATCCGGTGATGCCCGGGGTACTGCAAATCGAGTCCCTGGCCCAAGCAGCATCGATTCTGATCCTCAAGACCCCGCGCTTCCAAGGCAAGACCGCCTATCTGGGCGCAATCCATCAGGCTAAGTTCCGCCAAGTAGTGCGGCCGGGCGACGTGCTCAAGCTGCATGTGACGATGCTGAAGCAGAAGGATAATATGGGTAAGGTGCAGTGTACCGCCATGGTTGGCGAGAACAAAGCCTGCGAAGCTGAACTGACCTTTATCGTAGAGGAGGCGCAGGCCAAAATATAAGAAATAGGGGATATCGATGATCGACGAGAAGAAGACGTCTGAAGCAGCGCGCAAGCAAGACCAGAACTATATCAACAATGCCTTAGTGGATGTGTATGACAACATCATGCGATTTGAGGAGCAGCAAATTCGGGGCAGCCGTTTCCGGGATATCAATGCCCGGGAGCTGCATATCGTGCACGCCATTGGCTTGCATGACCACAAGACCACCAGTCAGGTGGCCCGGGAATTTCGGATGAGCAAGGGCACGCTCACAGCGCATCTGAACAATTTGGAGCGCAAGGGTTACATTGAGCGGCACCGTAATCCGGATGATCGGCGGGTGATCAATCTTGGCCTGACCAGCAAGGGCCGGCTGCTGTACCGGGTGCATGATGCGTTCCATCGGCGCCTGGTCAACAGCTTCTTGGCTGGGATGGACGATGATGACCGGCAGCTGATCAAACAGGCTTTGATGAATCTAGAAGAATTCTTAGATGAGGCGCAGAAGAAATGACTCCAACCCCAAGCGGTTTTACCATTCTGGCCAGTGCCGGACAGGTTCCGACAAAGGTTGTCACCAATGATGACCTGGCCGCCCGGATGGATACGTCCGATGAGTGGATTCGCCAGCGGACGGGCATTCATACCCGGCATATTGCGGGTGATGATGAGTCCACCAGCACCCTGTGTACCACAGTGGCGCAGCAGCTTTTGCATCAGGCCGGCATTGGCGCCGACCAGCTCAGTTACATTGTTGTGGCGACAATGTCGCCGGATTATGCGACCCCGGCCACCGCGGCCCAGGTCCAAGGGGCCATTGGCGCGGCTAACGCCGTAGCCTTCGATATTTCAGCCGCGTGTTCCGGTTTTGTTTACGGACTGCATCTGATGCAGCGTCTGCTGGCCGGGCCAGACGTACATTACGGTCTGGTGCTGGGCGGGGAAACGTTGAGTCGGTTGGTCGATTGGACTGACCGCAGCACCGCAGTGCTTTTCGGCGACGGGGCCGGCGGCGTTCTGCTCAGTAATCAGGGCTCTGGCCAATATCTAGGCCGTGATCTGCGTACCCTGGGCGACCAGGGGGCGTATCTCACCGCCCGGGCGTTGCATGGTCAGGCACCGAGCGATGCCTTTCTGCACATGAACGGGCGCAAAATCTATACGTTCGCCGTGCGGGCAGTGCCCCGGTCCTTGCAGGCCGCTGTCGACCAGGCCGGGTTAAGCCTGGATCAGGTAGATCATTTTCTCCTGCACCAGGCCAACGCCCGGATCATCACTCAGGTGGCCAAAGAACTGGATCAGCCCCTGGATAAATTTCCGATGAATATTGCGGCAGTGGGCAACACGGCGGCCGCCAGCGAGCCCTTGCTGCTGGCCGAGACCATTGCCGGCGGCCAGATTCAGCGAGGCGAAGTCCTTGCCCTGTGCGGCTTTGGCGGCGGTTTGACTGTCGGGACCGTGGTATTGCGCTACTAAATTTCAACCAAATTAATGAAAGAGGTTTTTATATTATGACAAACGAAGACGTATTGGCAAAGATTACGAGTATTATTGCGGACCAATTGGATAAAGACGCCAGCATCATTACGCCAGCCACAAATTTTAAAGAAGACTTGGACGCCGACAGCTTGGACGTGTTCGAAGTGATCGACAAGATCGAAGACGCGTTCGATATTGAAATCGACAGCGACGAGAGCATTGCCACGGTGGGCGACTTGGTTTCCTACGTGACCAAGCAGTTGGCGGCTTAAGTCATGACCCAACACTGGACAGCATTGTTCAGCGGCCAGGGCCAGCAATTTCCGGGGATGGGGCAGGATCTGTATGCCCAGGAACCGATGTATCGGGAGACCGTGCAGCTGGCTGAGGAAACGACTGGAATCCGGTTGACAGATCCGGCGGTCTGGGACGATCCGGCTCATATTCCGGTGGCCATTGTCACGTTGAGTCTGGGACTGTTCCGGGTGCTGCGGCAGGATATGCCGCTGCCCCAGGGTGCGCTGGGCTTGAGCCTGGGCGAATATAGTGCCTTGGCGGCTAGCGGGATGCTGCCGCTGGCGGCAACCTTCCCGCTGGTGCGGGATCGTGCCAAGTATATGAATGCGGCAGGGGGGGCGAACCCCGGTGTCATGGCCGCTGTGTTACGCAGTAACGCTACCATGGTAGATGAAGCGTGCCAGCAGGCGTTCAGGGTTGGTCCGGTTTATCCGGCGAACTACAATACCCCTGGCCAGACCGTGATCGGCGGAGCTCCCGCTGGCGTGGCCGAGGCCACCCGGCTGCTCAAGGCTCAGGGCATCAAGCGAATCGTACCGTTGAAGATTACAGTGGCCTCCCATACCCCATTCATGGCTCCGGCCAGCGATCAATTGGCTCGGCGACTGACAGATGTGACCTTCCAGGCTGGCCAGTTCCCGGTTTGGAGCAACACCACGGTGACCCCTTTCGCCGTGGATACCGTGCCGGAGGTACTGACCCAGCAGTTGGTTTCGCCGACTCATTTTGGGGCCGATCTGCAAGCCAGCCAAGCCGCTGGGCAGACTCCTGTGGTTGAAATCGGCCCGGGAACCGCGCTAACCAAATTTGCCAGCAAGACCGTGCCGGGTATTGTCGCGTGGCACGTGGATAGCGTTGATACGCTGAATGCATTACGCAAGAATTGGAGTGAGCTGAATGGCTGAAGAACAACCCGTGGCCTTAGTCACCGGCGCCCGCACCGGCATTGGCCGGGCCATCGCTGAACGGTTGCAACAAGACGGTTACCGCGTCGCCCTCAACGTCCACCGGGCGCTGACTGATGACGAACAGGCTGAGCTGGGCCAAACTTTCCAACCACTGACGGTGGTCGTGGGCGATGTCGCTGACGAAACCGCCGCCGAGGCGATGGTCAGTCAAGTCCAAGACCAATTCGGTCGCTTGGATCTGCTGGTGAACAATGCCGGATTGAACCGGGATACGTTGCTCACCCGGATGAAAGCAGCCGACTTTGAGCAAGTCGTCCATACCAACCTGACCGGCGCCTTTCTCATGACGAAATATGCCTTAAAACTAATGCAAAAGCAGCGCGCCGGCAATATTGTCAACATTAGCTCCATCGCCGGCCTGCGCGGTAACATCGGCCAGGCCAATTACGCCGCCAGCAAAGCGGGTATCATCGGCCTGACCAAGACCGCCGCCCGCGAAGGCGCCCTGCGCGGCGTACGCTGCAACGCCGTTGCTCCCGGCATGATCCACACCGCCATGACCGCGGCTATGAGCGAAAAACGTCAAGAAGAGTTTGCCAGCCAAATCCCCCTGAAACGCTTCGGCGACCCCACCGAAATCGCCGATGCGGTCGCCTTCTTGGCCGGTAATGCCTATATCACCGGGCAAGTACTGACCGTGGACGGCGGGCTAACGATTTAGAGTAGCGAGCGAAGAAGGGTGTGTCATCTCTGACGGAGCTAGTGCCAATGCGGAGCAAGCGGAGGCGGATGGGGCTCAGCCATGGAAACAACACGGCGGCTTTGCCGCCGATGTTGTTAGGCGATTTTGAGACTGCGCAGCAGGCTCAAAACGCCGTCATGGCGTTCCAGCCCCATCCGCCGTAGCTTGCGCAGCTTTGGCACGGCGTATCAGAGAACCACCTTTTACGAAAGAAAGGACCAGTGAAAATCTGATGCAACGTGTCGTTGTTACCGGGATGGGGGCTGTCACCCCCGTGGGGAATGATGTCCCTACGTTCTTAGATCATCTCATGGCAGGCCAGATCGGCATTGCCCCGATTACGAAATTCGATGCCAGCGAAACTGGGATCACTATGGCCGGCGAAGTCAAAGACTTCGACGCCACCAAACGGGTGGACCGTAAAACCGCCAAGCGCAACGATCTCTTTTCTGTCTATGCCCTGTACAGTGCCCATGAAGCGATGGCAATGGCTGGGTTGGCCGCGGACAGCGTTGATCCGGAACAGCTCGGTGTCATCTGGGGCTCCGGCATTGGCGGGTTGACTACCATTCAAGATCAAGTGATCAAGATGCACGACAAGGGTCCGCGGCGGGTATCACCGCTGTTTGTGCCCAATTCCATCATTAACATGGCCGCCGGCAATCTGGGGATTGAATTCGATGCCCAAAATACCAGCCAGGCCATCGTGACGGCCTGTGCGTCGGCGACCAACGCCATCGGCAATGCCTACGAGTATCTCAAAGCCGGCAAAGCGGACGTGATCATCACCGGTGGATCGGAAGCGTCCGTGAACGAGATCGGTATCGCCGGCTTCGCGTCACTGACGGCCCTGTCCCGGGCGACAGAAGCGGACCAGGCTTCCTTACCCTTTGATGCCAAGCGCAACGGGTTCGTGCTGGGCGAGGGCGCGGCCGCGCTGGTTTTGGAGACTCTGGATCATGCCCAAGCCCGCGGCGCCAAGATCCTGGCGGAAGTAGTCGGCTACGGGACAACGTCCGATGCGTATCATATGACCGCGCCGGATCCCACCGGGAAGGGCGCCCAGCGGGCTATGGCTCAGGCCATCGCTGAAGCGGGGATTACCCCGGCTGACGTGGATTACGTCAATGCCCATGGCACCGCGACTCAAGCCAACGATAGTGCAGAAGCGCAGGCGATCAACCGGGTCTTTGGCGCAGACAGCAATGTTTTGGTCTCCAGCACCAAGGGCATGACTGGCCACCTGTTGGGCGCAGCCGGGGCTATTGAGGCCGTCGCCTGTGTTGGTGCGATTCAGCGCCAGCAATTGCCGATGAACATCGGCGTCCATGAGCAGGATCCCGAATGCCCGGTGACACTGGTCGACAAGACGAACAATCACCGCCCGGTCCACTACACCATCAGCAACTCTTTCGGTTTTGGCGGCCATAACGCCGTCATCGCCTTCAAGGAAGCGAGTGAGTAGTTTGGAAGAGAAGGATATTGAACGCTTATTGGAGAAATTCGATGCGTCCAGCCTGCAAGAGTTTGAAATGACCCAGGGTGATCTGCACTTGGCCTTTTCGAAACGCGCTCAAGCGGCCACTGTGGTCCAGGAAAGTGTACCAGTGGTCAGCGATGCCGCACCGGCTCCTGCGGCCCCGGCCAGTACGAGTACCAGCACATCGGTTCAACCGGCGGCTGTACCCGCGCCCCAGCCGGACGCGGGCACCCCGGTCCCGGCGCCCCTGGTGGGGGTGGCTTACTTTGCGTCTGCTCCGGATAAGCCGCCATTCAAGCAAATCGGCGATCATGTTGATAAGGGCGAAACAATTTTTGTCATCGAAGCGATGAAAATGATCAACGAAGTGCCCAGTCCGGTCAGCGGAACGCTGGTCAAGCGGCTGATCGATGACGGCACAATGGTGGAGTACGACGAACCAGTCGTGACCATCAAGGAGGACGCGGCTGAATGATACCGAATGTGCAAGATGTGATTCCCCAGCGCTACCCATTTCAACTGATCGATACATTCACAGACGTGCAGCCCGGTCAGGCGGCCACCGCCCGAAAATTGATCACGATCAATGAGTGGTTCTTCGCCGGCCGCCCGGCAAACCACTTGACGATGCCCCGGCCGTTACTGATTGAGGCACTGGCCCAGACCGGCGTTGCCGCCGTGCTCTGTCTGCCGCAATTTGCCGGGGATGACGTTTTGTTCGGCGGTATTCGCGACGCCCAATTCAATGACAGCGTGCGGCCGGGAGATGTCCTGACTTTGCATGTTGTATTGGAAAAGATCAAAAGGCCCTTTGGCCTAGGTCATGGCCAGATTATTCGAGCTGGTGAAGTGGTTGTTGACGCCCAGTTGATTTTAGCGATTACAGGAAAGGAATGACCGGGATGTTTAAGAAGGTACTGGTGGCCAACCGCGGTGAGATTGCCGTACAGATCATTCGCGCCCTCCACGAATTGGGGGTGCAGGCCGTCGCCATCTATTCCAGTGCAGATAAGGATGCCTTATTTGTTCAGTTGGCAGATGAAGCCATCTGTATCGGCGGTCCGCAGCCCGCGGATTCCTATTTGAACATGTCCCAGATCCTCAGTGCTGCCAATCTCACTGGGTGCGAGGCCATCCACCCAGGGTACGGCTTTTTGTCAGAAAACGCAGAGTTTGCCCGGTTATGCGCTGAATGCCATATGACCTTCATTGGCCCGTCGCCCACGGTCATCGACCGGATGGGGGACAAGGCCAATGCCCGGGAAACGATGAAGACCAGCGGCGTACCGGTGATTCCCGGTTCCGAAGGGACGTTGGCCGATGTGGCGACCGCGGTCCAAGTGGCGCAGCATATCGGCTATCCGATTTTGTTGAAGGCAGCCGAGGGTGGTGGCGGTAAAGGTATCCGCACAGTGCAAAGTGCCGCTGAACTGCCGGCCGCCTTTCGTGAAACCCAGCGAGAAGCCCGCCTGAACTATGGCGATGATCGGCTTTATATTGAAAAGCTGATCACCCATGCCAAGCACATTGAGATGCAGGTAATGGCTGACACCCAGGGGCACGTGGTTTACTTACCAGAACGGGACTGCTCGCTCCAGCGCCACCATCAGAAAGTGATGGAAGAAAGTCCCTGCCGGGAAATCACGCCGGCGGAACGCGCTAAGCTGGGGGCCATCGTAGTCCGGGCCTGTCAAAAAATCGGCTATACCAACACCGGCACATTTGAATTCCTGATGGATGCCAGCCACCACTTCTATTTTCTGGAAATGAATACCCGCTTGCAGGTGGAACATACTGTGTCGGAAGAAGTCACCGGGTTGGAACTGATTAAAGCGATGGTTCGGGTGGCAGCTGGCGAGGCCTTGCCGTTCACCCAAGCGGACGCCGCCGTCAAAGGGTATGCTTTGGAGTGCCGCATCAACGCGGAAGACCCGCGTCACGGTTTTCGGCCGTCCCCGGGCACACTGCATAAGCTGTATCTGCCCACCGGTACACTAGGCGTGCGGATCGATACCGGCGTGACCACAGGCAGCGTCGTGCCGCCTTATTACGACGCAATGATTGCCAAACTGATCGTCCATGGCCAGGATCGGGCCACGGTGATCACCAAGATGCAGCGGGTGCTGGGGGAATGCCAGCTGATCGGCATTGCCAGCAACCGAGATTTCTTATTAGCCCTGCTGGCGACGCCGGAATTCCAGGCGGGCACCGGCACCACCGATTTCATTACGACGGCGTTCTTACCGCGTTGGGAGGAGACTGCGGATGTTACAGCCTAAGTTCACACCGCCCACCCCGGCGGAGTTGGCCAAGCGCCGGAGCGCAATTCCGGACCGGTTGACCCAACGCTGCCCGGTTTGCGGCAAGACGTTTTTCCGGTTTCAGGCGGGCCGCTTTATGATCTGTCCGAATTGCGGCTACGCCCTGCGGATCACGGCGCGGAAGCGGGCCAAATTACTGTTTGACCGCTTCGCAGAGACCCACAAAGACATCACGGTGCCGGACCGGTATACCGATCCGGCTTACCGGGAGAAAATTGCTCAGGCCAAGAAGAAAACCAAGCTCAAGGAAAGTGTCTTGACCGGTTGGGCGACGATCAGCGACCAGCATTTCGCGGCGGGCATCATGGATCCGTTCTTCATCATGGGCTCATTGGGCAGCGCCACGGGAGAGAAGATCACCCGGCTGTTTGAAGAAGCCACCGCAGCCAAGGCACCAGTGGTCCTCTTCACCACGTCCGGCGGAGCCCGGATGCAAGAGGGTATCATGTCCCTAATGCAAATGGCGAAAGTCTCAGCGGCGGTTGCGGCGCACAGTGCGGCCGGCCTGTTGTACATCACCGTGTTATGCGATCCCACTACCGGCGGAGTAACGGCGTCCTTTGCCATGCAAGGGGACATCATTCTGGCCGAGCCCCATGCTCTGGTCGGTTTTGCCGGCCGGCGGGTGATTGAGCAGACGATTCACGAATCCTTGCCCAATGACTTTCAGCGGGCGGAGACGGTATTACAGCATGGCTTCATCGACGCCATCGTCCCTCGGGATCAGCAAAAGGACGTGCTGGCGCGCTTGCTGCGCTGGCACCAGCCCCAGGAGGCAGCGGTATGACGACTAATCAGCAGCACGAGGCATATGCAGCAGTTCAAGCGGCCCGCTCGACGGCTAAAATTCAAATCCAGACCCTGATCGATGATCTCATCGCGGATTTCTTCCCCTTGCATGGCGATCGCGCCGGTGGGGACGATCCAGCTGTGATCGGCGGGATCGGTCAATTGGCTGATTTGCCGATCACAGTGGTTGGGATTCAGAAGGGCCGCACGACTCAGGAAAATATCGAACGCCACTTTGGCAGTGCTTTGCCAGAGGGCTACCGCAAATCACTGCGGCTGATGAAGGAAGCGGCCAAGTTCCACCGGCCGGTCCTGGCCTTGATCAATACGCCAGGCGCTTTTCCCGACAAACATTCGGAGGACTTCGGCCAAGGCGAGGCGATTGCCCGCTGTCTTTTAGAAGGCATGCAGCTGCCCACCCCGATTCTCAGCGTGATTGTCGGTGAGGCTGGCAGCGGCGGAGCGTTGGCCTTGGCCTGCGGCGATGATATTTGGATGTTTGAACACAGCACATACTCGATCCTTTCCCCGGAAGGGTACGCCAGCATCATGTGGAAGGACGCGACTCGGGCCCCCGAGGCCGCCGTGAAATTAGGCCTCACGCCTAAAGAACTTTTAGCAGAACACATTGTGGACCGGGTGATCACCGAAGTGACCAATGCCGCGCAGGCCAAGGACTTAGCGACTGCCCTGCATGCCCGGTTCACCGCCCTGATGGCTTTGCCCACCGCCGAATTACTGGCTCGGCGCCAAGCCCGTTATCGAAAATTCTAGAAAGTAGGCAAAAATTAATGGCAGGATTATTGACTGGTAAACAGATCGTCGTCATGGGGGTGGCTAACCCGCGCAGTATCGCCTGGGGCTGTACCCAAGCGATGCACGACCAAGGGGCGACTGTGATTTTGACATACCAAAATGACCGCATCAAAAAGAGTTTGTCCCGGTTTGTCCCTGATGACTACCCGCTGATCGAGTGCGACGTGGCCGATGATCAAAACATTGAAGCAGCCTTCCAAGAAATCGGCGAACGGTTCGGCAAAGTGGATGGCGTGCTGCACGCCATTGCCTATGCCGATCGAGAGACCTTGCAAAACGGTTTGGTGCACACGACTAAAGACGGCTATGATTTGGCCCAAAATGTCAGTGCGTATTCCTTTATTGCCGTGGCCCGCTATGCCCAGACGATCCTGAATGATCCGGCTGGTTTGGTGACATTGACCTACTTTGGTTCTGAACGGGCGATTCCCAATTACAACATGATGGGCGTGGCCAAAGCGGCGCTGGAAAGCGGCATGCGGTACTTAGCTGCCGAATTGGGCGAACAGCACATTCGGGTGAATGCTATTTCGGCGGGGGCCGTGAAGACGCTGGCCGTGACGGGGATCAAACATCATGGCGAACTGTTGAAGCTGTCCCAGGAACGGACTGTGGACGGCGAGAGCGTGACGACGGCAGAAATCGGCAACGTAGCGGCATTCTTGATGTCCGATTTGGCCACCGGCGTGACCGGCGATGTGATCTATGTCGATAAGGGTGTGCATCTCAGCTGAGGATGTCCTTAGATTCGACCGCCATCGCGGCCTGGCAAGCCGGCCCCCGACTGCCGCTTACAGTATTCCGGAAAATACCGTCTACGAATGGGTATGCCAAGACGTACGCTGCCAGCCATGCCGTCACGACAGCGCAAGCATTTTTGGCTGAAGAACAAACGGCCGGGTACGGCAAACGCGGCCGCACTTTTTATTCACCGCCGGCTACCGGCGTATACCTGAGTTTGCTAGTGCCTGCTGCGACGGTGACGCCGCTGGCGCCAGGACTGCTTACCACCGGTACAGCGGTCGCTGTCGTCACGGTGTTGCAGCGCTTCTTTCCAGCGGCCTTGTTTCACGTGAAATGGGTGAACGACATTCTGGTGGCTAATAAAAAATGCGGCGGTATTTTGGTGGAACAAACGCACCAGGCCGTCGTCATCGGGATTGGGTTGAACTTATTCACGCCGCAGTTTCCAGCGGCGATTCAGACCAAGGCGGGGGCGGTGACCGAGCAGCCCGTGGACCGCAACATTGTGATTGCGGGTCTGCTGGATGCCCTGCAGGCACTGTTACCGGATTATCACACGGGCATGTTCTTGCCCGCTTATCGGGCACTGGCCCCCATGTTGGGCCGACCTGTGACCGTCCAAGTTGGCGAAACTGTTCTCGCTGGCATCGCCACAGCAATCGATACTGCCGGGGCATTGGTGGTGACTGCTGCTGACGGTCAGCAGCATGTACTGACGGCTGGTGAAGTGACCAAGGTCACACTGCCGGCAAATGATTATAAGGGGTGACATTCCACGTGAAACATAAGGATATTGCTATTATCAGTCTGTTTATTGCATTATTGATCGCATTAAGCTTCATTCCGCCGTTACCGGTGGGATTTCTACCCGTGCCGATCGTCTTGCAGAATTTGGGCGTACTCTTGGCGGCGGCGCTGTTAGGCCCTAAGCGGGGCACGATCGTAGTCGCCCTGTTCTTCTTGCTCGTCTTGGTTGGATTGCCCGTGCTGTCCAGCCGCAGTGCTGGCATCGCCGTTTTCTATGGGCCCAGCGGCGGCTTCCTATGGGGCTGGCTGTTAGCACCAGCAATTTATGGTCTGGGCGACCGACTGTTGGGCACGCATCACGGGCTTTGGCAGCGGGGAATTCTGCTCTGGCTGAGTGGTGCCGTGCTGGTGGATGGCTTGGGTGCTCTGTGGCTCAGCATTGGCCTGCACATGCCGTTGACCAGTGCCTTGATGGCCAGTCTGATTTTCATTCCTGGCGACACGCTCAAGACTGTGTTGGCCACTTTGGTAGCCGAACGCGTCCAGCACGCGTTACCGGTGCACGACTAAAACGGGTTTCGGCGGCCATTTCTGGTCGTCAAAACCCTCTGATAAAAAGAGAACTGCCGATTTTTCGGTCAGTTCTCTTTTTTTGCATTAGGCTAACGTTGTGGTTCGGCCTTCGCCGGTTAAAAAGCCGGATTGCATATATTCGGGATTCGGGTAGTGATAGAAGCCCTGGCCGCTTTCCATCCCCAGATACCCGCGGTTGATTCGGTCCTTGATCTTCGCCGCTACAGCGATGGATACGGGATCGGTTTGTTGGGAGAAGATTTCATATGAGGTCCGCAGTCCAACAACATCGATGACCGCAAATGGCCCGCGGGGAGCACCGGTAGCCAGCATCCAAACGCGATCAATGGTGTGGGCATCGGCTACGTCGGTTCCCCAGAGTTTATACGCTGCGTTCAGGAAAGGCACCAGCAGCGAGTTCAAAATGTATCCCGGCTGTTCCTTGTGCAGAATCACCGGAATCATGCCGATTTCCCGGCTGAAATCGAAGAGGGCATTGACGACACCCATGTCGGTGCCCGGGTGGCCCATAATTTCCACGGTATTGCGCAGCCAGATGGTATTGGCAAAATGCAGGGCCAAGTATTTATCCGGCCGGCCGGTATCGGCCGCAAACGTGGAGGGCAGGAACGTGGAAGAGTTGGTCGCAATTAAGGCTTTTTCTGGCAATAACGGGGCGAGTTGCTGATAAAATGCCTTCTTGATTTTAGGCACTTCTGGAATCGATTCGATCACTAAGTCCACATCCGCCGCGGCGGCGGGCATGTCTTTCGTTAATTGGATCCGGCTCTCCGCCTGATCTGTCATTTCCGGGGTCGCCCGCAGGTCGAATTGGTAGGACGGAGATAATTTTTCGATCCGTTCCCGCGCCTGCATCAAGGCCTCATCACTGATGTCGTAGAGAATGACGTCTTTGCCGTGGAAGGCTGCCTGGTAGGCAATTTGGCTGCCCAGCGTCCCGCCGCCAGCCACCATGATTTTTTTAAGAGTCATGAAAACACCCACTTTCTAAATAATTAAAAGCGCTTACATAACTCTATTATAACTCTTGTGCAGTAATTGGCAATACAAGAAAGACGGTTATTTACGGCCGCTGAGCGGCGTAATTTCGGCCCACTTGATTTGCTTATCCCGCCAGTAATAGTCCCGGTCATGCTGGTTGATCGGGCGGTGTACTTGACACGGGTTGCCAAAGGCGATGACGTTAGCCGGGATATCGTGGGTGACCACACTGCCGGCCCCGATGACCGAGTTATCGCCGATCGTCACCCCAGGCAAAACGATGACCCCGGCCCCCAGCCAGCAGTTGGCCCCAATCTTGACCGGCATGTTGTACTGGTAGGCTTTCTCCCGCAATTCCGGCAGGATCGGGTGGCCCGCTGTGGCCAGGGTGACGTTGGGACCGAGCATGGTGTGGCTGCCCACATCGATGCGGGTGTCGTCCACCAAAGTCAAATTGAAGTTGGCATAGACATCATGGCCAAAATGGGCGAAATGGCCGGCCCAATTGGCGTGCAGCGGCGGTTCAATGTAGCAATTATCGCCGATTTCCGCGAACATATCGTGGAGCAGGACCGCCCGCCGGGCCATCTCTGTCGGCCGGGTTTGGTTGAAGTCGTACAGTTTATCCAGTGCTTTGAATTGTTCTTGCATGATGGCGTCGCCGTTAGGCAGGTATAAATCGCCAGAGTGCATTTTTTCTTGTTCAGACATTTGGGTCATGGCAGGTCCGCCTTTCTTTGAATCCGGTATCATCAGTGTAGCACAAGTCGGTTTGTGACTATTCAATGACCAAAGTTTGAAACGTTAGTGACCTAGACCAGTTTTAAGCCCCGGTTAAGGTTGGCTGATTATGCTCGATCTATTCACTTAGTTAGACCTGGCGCCGATGTCGCGTTCGCTCCTGGCGAACGAGGGACGCACACTTTCAAGGAGATGGATCGCATGGATAATGTCACCACGATTGCCACGCCAGAGGCGGCCCGCCGCCATTGGCGGCTCCCAATGGCCCAATTGCTGCCCTGGCTGCTGCCGGTCACGTTCCTCGCCCTGTGGCAGCTCAGCGTCAGCAGCGGCCTGATCACCAGCAGTTTGGTCCCGTCGCCCTGGGCGGTTTTCCAAGACGGAGTAGACCTGTGGCAAGCGGGTACGTTGCCGACCAATATCAGTATCAGCTTGTACCGGGCCACGGTGGGCTTCGTCATTGGCGGCGGGCTCGGCTTCCTGCTCGGGCTGCTCAATGGCTTATCTAAGCGCAGCCGGGCACTGCTGGATACACCGCTGCAAATGCTGCGCAACATTCCTCATTTATCGCTGATTCCTGTCGTTATCATTCTGCTGGGCATTGGTGAAACGGCCAAGATTTCACTAGTTGCTATCGGCGTTTTATTTCCGATTTACATTAATACTTATCACGGTATCGCCAACAGCGATTCGGAATTGCTGGAGATGGGCCGCAGTTACGGTCTATCGAAATGGCAGCTGTTTAGTAAGATTATTTTCCCCGGCGCCTTGCCGACCATCCTGATGGGAGTCCGCTACGGACTGGGGATCATGTGGACCACGCTGATTGTCGCTGAAACCATGTCTTCCAATTCCGGCATCGGCTATATGGCGACCAACGCGCAGGAATTCATGGATATGAAGACCGTCCTGCTCTGTATCGTACTCTATGCGCTGCTGGGCAAGCTGTCTGACCTGATTGCCAAGGGACTGGAGAGTACTTTTCTCGCTTGGCGGACGAAAGGAGTGACCATTAATGACTGAGCCGTTAGTCACTTTACAGAATTTAGAGAAGCGCTACGGACATCGCATGGCGATTCACGACGTAAGCCTGCAGCTGTACCCCGGCGAAGCGGTTGCTCTGGTCGGGATGAGCGGCGGCGGGAAGAGCACAATTATGCGCCTGATCGCCGGGTTAGAAAAGCCGACGGGCGGCCGCTTGACTTACCAAGATCCGGCCCCCGTGATGCGGGTGATGTACCAAGATGATCGGCTGCTGCCGTGGCTCACGGTGCAGGACAATGTCGGTTTCGGCCAGCACGGACAATGGGTCACGGACCTATTGGCGGCGGTAGGGTTGAGCGAAGCCGCTGAGCAGTACCCCGCCCAACTCTCCGGCGGCCAGCGGCAGCGGCTCGCTTTAGCCCGGGCATTACTGGCCAAGCCGCAGCTGCTGCTATTGGATGAACCCCTGGGCGCCTTGGATGCTTTGACCCGGCGTAAAATGCAGGATCTGATCATGCGCATCTGTGCGGAGCGGCACCTATCATCGCTGCTCATTACCCATGATGTCCAAGAGGCGGCCCGGATGGCCGATTGGATCATTGTTGTCAAAGACGGTACGAACGTCTATCAAACCGCTGGCGCCAAAGGTCAAGAGGCAGCGACCGTGGCGAAAGTCGGCGAAGATGTGTTACGAGTGATTTTGGATGAGCAGGTGAGGGCATGACCGAGACGCCAGCACCAGCCAAAAAAGGCCACCGGCCCTACCTCCATGAAGTCGATCTGATGCGGGTGATCTTCATCGGCGGCGTCCTGCTCAATCATACGACCACCGCCTTTCAAACAAATATGAGCAGTACCAGCGGCCAACGTTTAGGGCTGCTGGCTACCCACCTGATGATCCACTTCACGCGCATGGGC
This sequence comes from Schleiferilactobacillus harbinensis, assembly GCF_008694105.1. Lineage (NCBI taxonomy): Bacteria > Bacillati > Bacillota > Bacilli > Lactobacillales > Lactobacillaceae > Schleiferilactobacillus > Schleiferilactobacillus harbinensis. The sequence continues at coordinate 2,146,010 of NZ_CP041364.1, read as the reverse complement.
TTCATGTTCATGACCGGTCTGGTCTTGGCGCTGGCCTATTTTTCAAAGGACATTCATTGGCCGGTGTTTTATCTGAAACGGTTTAAAACGGTCACTGTTCCGTACGTTTTATGGAATACCATCTTGCTGGTCGGGGCTACCGCTCTGGGTGTGGGTGCTTTTACTTGGGCGGCATTTGGCAGCACCTACCTGTCTGCCCTGCTTCATGGTGACCAATTCTATCTGTATTACCTCATGGTGACGATGCAGCTGTATCTGGCGTTTCCGCTGCTCCGTCTGTTATTCAAGAAAACGGCCCATCACGGGCGCATTCTCCTAATTAGTTTCGTGGCCCAATTGGCCATTGTCAGTTTTATTAAATATGGTTTACCCACCATTAACACCAGCAATTGGCTTTGGTGGTTCAAAGCTTATGGTGTAAATGTCGTTACCTATCAATTTTACTTTATCGCTGGTACCTATACGATGCTGCATTATCAGCAAATCGTTGACTTTATTGATCAGCATATCAGGGTCATTGCCAGTCTAACCGCTGCACTATCAATCGGCACGATTGGCTTGTACGCCTTCAACCGGCTGGTACTGGGCTTGGATCACACCGCGGCGGTATCACCGCACCAGCCGTACATGGTTGTCTATGATGGCTTGATGATCATGACCGTGTTCTGGCTCGGTCGGCGGTACGCCCAGTGGCGGCAAACGACCCAGCACCGCGGATTGGATCAGCTGATTCAAAACAGTGCGAAGGTATCTTTCGGCATTTATCTCTGCCAAACCATCGCTGTCAGCTTGCTCAGCGGGATCCTCGGCCAGCTGCATTTAAGTGACACAGCACTGCTGCTTCTGCTGCCCCTGGGGTATGCTTTTGTTCTTGGTTTATCATTTCTCATTGCCTGGTTCTGTTATCGCGTGCCACCGTTCGGCTGGCTGATTGGCCGGCCGCAGCCCTGGCACGCTGGGAAGAAAGGAGTTCTTCACTATGAGCACACTCACCGATCGTCTGTCTCTGCAACTGATCAATAATCGTCAATATCCCATCGTGCGGGATGAAGGCCTGGCGGAATGGTTCACCGGCCGGGAATTAGAAGAGGACGTGGCCCGGTTAAAGGATGTCTTCACTGCCCATGACATCGGTCATGGTGATGTGGTTCTAGTCTGCCTGCCCAACAGTGCCGTGCACCTGGTGATCAACCAGGCGCTTTGGGAACTTGGGGCGGTGGTCCAGCCGATTTCGGCGACTACACCAGGGCCGCAGATCCTGGCCATTCGCGCGGAATATCACTACCCGGCGTTCATCGCGGATCCGGATCATTTGGCGGTTTTACCAGTGGGATGGACCGATACTCCGGTGGCCTTGCATACCCAAGCACCGCTGTTTCTGTACACAAAAGCTGAATGGGCGACAGATAAAGCGGCTGTCAAGCCCCAGGTCGCCGGTGAAGACGACTTGGGCATGATCCTGCAAACCTCCGGAACCACCGGCAAACCTAAGCGGGTGGGGGTCACTCACCGCCAAATGCTGAACGCCGCTAATCACGACATTGCCAGCCATCAGTTGAGCGAAATGGATACCACTTTGATCGTGATGCCGATGTTTCACGTCAATGCCCAGTTGATTTCGGTCCTGTCCACCCGCCTGTCCGGCGGCAAAATCGTCATCGCCCCAAAGTTCAGTGCCCATTTATTCTGGCAGCAAGTCAGGGACAGTCACGTCACTTGGACGTCCGTAGTCCCGACAATCATCAGTATTTTGTTGTTGAATGCGGGCGCCAATGCCGCCTATTCCCCGGACTTGCGCCTGCGCTTTGTCCGCTGCTCCTCCTTTGCCTTGCCGGAAGACAAGCTGCGCGCTTTCCAACGGCGCTACCATACCCAAGTGATCGAAGGCTATGGAATGACGGAATCTGTCAGTCAGTGCACCGTCAATCCGTTTAATGCGCCAAAGGTCGGCTCCGCCGGCAAGCCCTATGCCACTGACTTACGGATTTTGCCAGTGGACCAGAAGCCGACCACGAAACCCCGCGTACTCGGTGAAATCATCGTCCGCGGCGATCACGTGATCACGGACTATCTGGACCACAATCCAGATGCTTTCTGGAACGGCTGGTTTCGCACCGGTGATTTGGGCTATCTGGACGAAGATGGCTACCTTTACGTGCAAGGCCGGACCAAGGAGATCATCAGTCATGGGGGCGAAAAAGTGGCTCCGGCCGAGGTCGAAAATATCCTAAGTGAGTTGAATTTCGTTGCCCAAGTGGCTGTGATCGGGCTGCCGGACCCGCTGTATGGGGAAAATGTTACTGCCGTCGTAGTCAGCACCACACCTGGGCAGCATGAACAGGAACAGACCCAGACACTGGCCCATTTTGCCCATGCTCATTTGGCAAAATATGAGCGGCCCACCACGATCATCTTTCGTGACACGCTCCCCCGGAATGCCACCGGCAAAGTATTGCGGCCGCAATTAACGAAGGAGCTCAGCCGGAACGGGATCGCCCATGAAGCATAAACGAATCCGTCTCGCCCTCTTGCTGATTGGCCTGCTGGCTTGGTTGTCTGTCGCTTTCTATGGCTACCGGCAAGTTCACGCCGACAGCAGCAGTTCTTTAACCACTGTGACGATTGGCTACCAAAAGGGTGATCCAGTCGATATTTCCCGCCAACGCGGTGAATTGGTCAAGAAAATGAAAGCCAAGGGTTACAAAGTGGTCTTCAAGGAATTCCAAAACGGTGCAGCGCTGATGACGGCACTGAAAGCCGGCAGTATTGACTACGCCCGGGCTGGCGATACACCGCCGGTCACCGCCCAGGCGACTGGCACTCAGATCGCCTATATTGCCGCTGGTGCTACCAAGGAATATGGTACGGGTATTCTGGTCGGCAAGAATTCTGGAATTACCACGCTGAGTCAACTGAAAGGCAAGAAAATTGCCTATACGTCTGGCACAGCAGCACAAAGTTTGATCATTAAGGCCTTGAAGAAGGCCGGTTTAACCACTAGCAATGTCACTCTGGTAGACATGAGCCAAAGTGCTGCGAGTGTGGCTTTCGCCAAGGGACAGGTGGATGCCTGGGTCACTTGGGATCCTTATACCGCCACTGCCCAGGTGCAAAACAATGCCGTACTGCTGACGAACGGGACGGGCTTAACCAAGAATCGGGACTTCCTCATCTCGACCCAAACTTATGCCGCCAGTCATACTACCGTCAGCAAGTACCTGGTCAGCTGCCTTAGTGATGATATGACCTGGGCCCAGAGCCACAAGAGCGCGCTGGTGACTATGCTCAGCAAAACCTTGGGTCTGTCCAAGACGATCGTTGAAAAAACCGTGAATCGCCGCACCTTCTCCATGCAGGCGTTAACGAATACCAGCAGTATCGTCCAGGAACAGCAAGCAATTGCGGATTTACTTTATACAGAAGGAGTGATCAAGACGAAAGTGACAGTCAAATCGGCGTTTCTAACTTGAGGGAGCAGAAACGTCGCGGGAGACCCAATCAGCACCTGATAAACCAACTGTTTGGGGTTGGTCTGTCAGGTGCTTTTCGTACGTGGTATGATAAGTTTTAATTTCTTTCTGAAAAAGGTGATGGCATGTTTTCATACGCAATCGATGACCACCTGGCGCTGACCCTGCCCCGGCCGGCGGCGGATGCGCAGGAAATGTTTACGCTGATCGACGATAACCGGGCAGACCTGACCCAGTGGCTGCGATTTGTCCCGCGGTTGAAAGTTGTCGCGGATGAACAGCGCATTTTAACTACCATGCTCCAGACTTACGGCAACGGCGGCGCACTGGATACAATCATTCGGCTGGATGGCCGCGCCGTCGGCATGATCAGCTACAATCATTTCCGGGCATCTACTCATAGTGCAGACATCGGTTATTGGCTGGCCCCGACCGCCCGGGGTCAGAATATTATGCACCGGGCCGTGGCGGCGATGCTGACGATTGGATTCCAGGAGTATGATCTGCACAAAGTAGAGTTGATTGCGTTGAAAGAGAATGAAACCAGCAACCAAGTGGCCCTGCACGCCGGTTTCCACCTGGATGGGACGCTGCGGGCGGCGCAGTATATTCGAGGAAAATACCGGGATGCCAATTTATACACGCTGCTCCAGTCGGAATGGGCCAGAAAGCAGGCTGAAAAATGACTGGCGCAGCAGTGACCGTGCGGCCAGCCCGCATTGACGACGATTTCGCGGCGGTCCAGGCGCTTTACCTGCGCACCTGGCGGACGGCATATCGCGATCTTTTGCCAGCGGGCTTTTTGGGCCAACTATCGGTGACCAGCTGGCACCCGCAGCAGCGCTGGCAGCGGACTTTTCTCGCCATCACGGCGGGCGGCCAGATCGTTGGGGTATGCAGTTACGGACCGGGACGCCAGCCGGAACGCCAAGGGTGGGGCGAGATCTATTCGCTCTACGTTGATCCGGACTTTGAAGGTCAGGGCATCGGCGGACAATTATTTACGGCGGCGATTAAGCAGTTGCAAAGTGACTACACCAAGCTTTATTTGATTGTTTTAACGAATAATCAGACGGCCCGGACATTCTACGCGCACCATGGTTTCCATGCTGTGGGAGCAGCAGAAGATACAGATACACCATTTGGGACCATCCACGAAATTACGTATACGAAGGAATAGGGGACTTTAGGATATGCGGACAATTTATCTCATTCGGCACGGGGAGCCGGATACGACCATTCATGACGATGTACGGCGGCCGCTAACACCGGCTGGTGAGCAGCAGGCCCTGGATTTGGTACCATTATTTCAAAACGTTACGCTGGATGCCGTCTATGCCAGTCCCTTCACCCGGGCTCGGACCACGGTGGCGCCGCTGGCATCGGCCCATGATCTGGCGGTTCAGCTGGACATGCGGCTGCAAGAACGCCAGCTGCCTGGTTGGCTGAAGGATTTCTCAGCGTATGCCAAGCAGCAATGGCAGGACTTGGATTATACGCAGCCCGGCGGCGAAAGTATTCACGCGGTTCAGCAGCGCTACCTCTCGTTTTTCAATGGCCTGCCGGAAGCGGGCACCTTCGCCATCGGCAGCCATGGGATGGCGATGAGCAGTATTGTGGAATATGTTAATGCGGGGCAGGGGGCGGCTTATTTTGACACGATTCAGGGCCATTACGGGGTTGTTCTGCAATTGATCATGGCTGCCGGCCAGCCGCCGCGAATCACCCCTTGGCCGACCCGGTAAGGCTGTGCTACATTGGATTGGTGAGCAACGAGAAGGCAGGTGAAACCATGGCAATTAAAGATGAACCCAACGGCGTCCTCTATACCTATCTCTACCCCCGCTCCTTTAGCGGGGTCGTCCAAGCCAACGCAGCCCGAGCCGAACTCCAGCGGCGTGCTTTGAACGGTGATGCCCAGGCTGATTTCTTCCTGCGGGCGCGGACCCCGGCCACTTTCTTAAGCGGTGATGACGGAACGGCGGCGGAAGCGGCGCCGGTACCGGCGGAAAAAGCCGCGGCCAAGGGCAAGAAGAAAGATAAAGCCAAGGACAAGGATAAGAAGAAAAAGGGCAAGAAGGACAAGGCCAAAAAGAAGAAAAAGAAGGACAAATAGAAAAATGCCGGGCACATCCTGAATTTTCAGGCGGTGTCTGGCATTTTTTAATTACTGGGCGTCCTTGCTGGCCGAAATGATCAGCATCATTGGCCGACGCCATTCGTCTTTCATGTCCTCGTTATGGCGCAATGCTTCCGGCGGTTGCGGTTCGACCACGTTAGTTAAGCGGAAACCTTGATGGAGCAGAGTTTCCAGATAAGTGGTCAGCGTTCGGTGATATTTCTTAACTGTGTGGCCCAGAAAATCAGTTTCTCGGCTGGATTCATCGAAGTAGCGGTCCACCGGCCAGTAGAGCCGCTGACCCTGGGCGTCGGTGACCCAGTCTTCCTTACCCTGGGCGGTGAAAATTGGGTGCTCCACGGACATTACGAAGGTGCCTGGGGTAGCCAGCCGATCCCAGATTTTCGCGACCAGACCAGTGTAATCCTGAATATAATGGATGGCTAGCGAGCTGAGAATCACGTCATAGTGGTCCGGCAGCTGGTCAATTGCCGTCATGTCCATGACCTGGTACGTGATCCGGTCATCTTTGGTCATGTCCTTGGCCCGGTCGATCATTTTTTCTGAGGCATCAATGCCCAAGACCTGTTTAGCCCCATGTTCTGCGGCGTAGCGGCAGTGCCAACCATAACCGCAGCCGAGGTCCAGCACAGTCTTGCCGGTGAAATCCGGTAGGACGCTGCGCAGCGTCTGCCATTCGCCGGCCGCTTTCAATCCGCCTTCGGAGCGCGCCATGTGACTATAGGCGTCGAAAAAGTCTGGATTGTCATAAATCGTTGATTTTGCGATGATAATTTCCCTCCCGTGAAGCCGAATACATTGCCCCTATAGTCTACCATGTTAGGCCAGGCTTTGTTCTTGGACGAAGCGGGCATAGGTCGTGTTGCGGGTCAATAACTCAGCAGGCGTACCTTGACCGGTGATTCGGCCATTTTCTAAGACAATGACCTGGTCGGCATCACGAACGCTGGACAGCCGGTGAGCGGCGGCCAGAACGGTGTGGGTGGCGGCCAATTGGCGGATGAGGTCGCGAATGATGGCCTCAGAATCGGCATCCAAATTGGCAGTGATCTCGTCGAAAAGATAGATATCAGCCTTTTTCAGCAACGCCTGGGCGATCGTCAGCCGCTGCTTCTGCCCGCCGGACATATTGGTGCCGGCTTCGGCAATCTGACTGTCCAAGCCCGCGGGCAGCGAGGCGATGAAATCAGTCAGCTGAACGGCGGCCAGAGCCTGGTTGAGGTCGGCGTCACTGGCCTGCGGGGCCGCCAGTTGCAAGTAAGCCCGGTAAGTACCGCTGAGTACCTCGCTGGTTTGGGGGACGTAGGCCAGGTGCTGCCGCCAAGCGGTGAGGGCAAAGCAGGCAGCTGGGGTATCGCCTACTTGCAGTGTCCCGCTGGTAGGGGTGTAGAAGCGTTCCAGCACCGCCATCAAAGTGGACTTGCCGGCACCGCTGGGACCAACTAAGGCATAGAGCTGGTTCGGAATCAACGTCAAATCGAGATCGTGAACTCCGTGACCGTTCCCGTAATCCAAGGAGACTTGGTGCAGCGCCAGCGGCTGGTGCTGCAGCTGGGTGGTCAGCAATTTGGTTTCTTTTGGCGAGTCGTCTTCGCCAGCCGCAGCTAATTGCGCCAGGAGATTCTTCGCGGCACTGTCCGCCTCTTTCTGACTGGCTGAATAGCTGCTGAAGTTGAGCATCGGGTTGGCTACCTGGATGACTAAGACGAGGAAAGAAATCAGGGTGCCGTTGGTCATCCGGTTGGTGCTGACAAAGTAGCCGCCAACGGCTAAGGTGCCGCCGAGAATCAGCAGTAAGATGGTGGACATGATCGGCTGCATCCGGGACATCACCTTGGCCACCCGCAGACCTTCCCGGCGCATGGCCGCGGTTTGGTCCTGGCTCGCGGCGGTGATCTGATGTTCAGCAGTATTCGCCTTGATCAGCCGAATATTGGCAAACGCCTCGGTGATGCCGGCGGTGTAGTGCCCAGCTTCATCCAGAAAGGCGTCCATCGGCGCACCGAGCTGATTGGCCAGGCCGCTGAGCAGGCCGTACATGATCAGCAGAGCTCCGACTAAGAGCAGCGTCAGAATACCGTTCATGTAAACCAACATCCCCACGGCCCCGATAATGGTGACGATACCGCTGATCAGGCTGGGATAGCCGGCGGTGTAGTAATTCTTAATTTGGTCTAAGTTATTAGTCAGCCGGCTGGTGAGTTGACCGGAGGGTGTTTGGTCGAAAAAGGCCACTGGTTTGGCCAGAATCTTGGCCAGTGTTTGATTTTGCGTTTCCTGAACGATGGCCAAACCAGCGGCAGAGAATAGGTAGTTGCCCCAGGCGGCCAGGGCGGTGCTGCCAATCATCAACGCGCCAATGGCGATCAGCAGCCGCCAATCCACACCATGGCGGAATTGATCCACCAGCCGGCGAATGAGCAAGGGGCTGATCAGGGAAAGAAGGACACTCAGAACGAGGACCACCGCGCCAAAGCGCAGCAGGGTACGGCTTTGCCCATTAGTTTTGATCAATTGTTTGAGGTGCCGGGTCTTGGGTTTGTTCATGGTGACGTGGAACCCGGGAGTCGGCGCCTCTGCCGGCGTCTCGTCGACTGAATCATTGCGGTGGATTTCAATCATGGTGGTTTCCTTCTTTCTCGCGGAGCCTTAGCGGTTACCGGTGTTGACGATGATGGATGATGCCTAGAGCGACGATGCCGACGACCAGAGCGATAAACAGCCGCGGCTTGTTAACATCAATTTGGATTCTTGGCCGTTCCGCGTTGTTTTTGATATCGGTGGGGTCAGTGTAATGCTGGATGCGGATCATAAGTCATTCCTTCTTTCTAGTTAGTAACCATACCGGTCTTTAATTTCCTTACTGGCTTTCATCACGCCATTGATGGTGATTTTCGGATAGGCAGCCTGCAGCTCGTCGGGATCGACATCCCGGTCAATGGTCAGGTAGCCGATGACATGGAGCTCGGACTGGCGGTGTTCGGCCAGGTTCTTCGCGACATCGGCCTGACCGATGCGGGTAATGCCGACGACCCATTCGCCGGTATTGCGTTCTTTGCGCTGGATTTCTTTGAACTGGTCGTCGTAATCGTGCAGCCGGGTCTTCACCGCGTTTTTGATAAAGTCGCTGCGGTTGCCGTAGAACCCCTGGTCGACGAGCAGGTCGATGTACCCCAGGTCCACGGGGTCAATATTGATTGTCACTTTTTCGGTCATGGATTTTGGTCGGGCCATTTGACTCACCTCGTTTTTCTTTATGAGGTAATAATACCATCCATACGGATGGTATCAAGATGGTTTAAAAGGATTTTTGATTTTGGTTGGCAAAGAGAATAAGGTACAATAAAGCGGATACATATTGAGAGGAGCTCTACTGATGACTCAAACTTTGTACTTGATGCGCCATGGCCAAACCCTGTTCAACGCTCAGCACCGAATCCAGGGCTGGTGTGATTCGCCATTAACAGAAAAAGGCATCGCCCAGGCCAAGATTGCTGCCGACTATTTTCCTGATAATGGCATCACCCTGGATGCGGCCTACTGTTCCACGGCAGAACGGGCCAGCGACACCTTGGAATTGGTGACCCAACTGCCCTATACGCGGGTGAAGGGGTTGCGGGAATGGAACTTTGGCGCATTTGAAGCCCAGCCGGAATACTTGAACCCGCCGCTGCCTTACAATGATTTCTTTGTTCGGTATGGCGGCGAGAGTCAGGACCAAGTGCAAGACCGATTGAGCAAGACAATCACGACCATCATGGCCCACGATCCGAGTCAGCACGTTTTAATGGTTTCCCATGGTGGGGCAATTGCTAACTTCTACCGGGCATGGCAGCAATATGAGGCCATTCCCTTCACCGGGCATTTCGGAAACTGCTGTATCCTAACCTTCACTTTTGACGGTCAGCATTTTGTCTTACAAGCCGTGTTCAACCCCGACTTTAGCGAACTTGACGCGCCTCACGCTCAGAAATAATGGTATGATATTCTCTGAAAGATAGTCAGAGGGGCGGAATTGTTCGTATGCATGAAAAGAAATCAAACGGTAAGAAAATTGCAGCCATCATCATTGCCATCTTGGTCCTTGTTGTCGCAGGCGGCGGTATTTGGTACGGCGTCCAGGCCAACAATAATCGGGTCCAGGCGGAGCAGGCAGCGAAGAAAAAGGCGGCAGCCGCCAGCAGCGCGAAGAAAAAGGCGGCAGCTGAATCCAGCAGTGCGGCAGCCGCTTCGTCCCAGGCAGCGGCTGATCCGTTATTCGGCAAGTTGAAGCAATATGGTCTGACCTATCCAGAATTGCAGTATGCCAAGACCATGCCGGTGACCTTCGTCGGTGATTCCGTGATGCTGGGCAGCGAGAGTTTCCTTAAAGAAATCTTCCCTAAGATGACCATGGCCGCCGACGTCAGCCGCCAGGCGTATGGTGTGCCAGCGGTGCTGAAGAAGCTGAATAGTGAGAATAAGCTGGCCGACACGGTTGTTCTCGGCGTCGGCACTAATGGGACCTTCACCGCCGATACGACCAAGGAGATCATGGATGTGCTCGGCAGTAAGCGGGACGTCTTCTGGATCAACGTGCACGTACCCAGCCAGCCGTGGGAAGCCCAGTCCAATGCACAGATCAAGAATGCGGCGGAGAAATACAAGAACGTCCACCTGATTGACTGGTACACCGAGGCTAAGAACCATACCGACTGGTTCGCAGCCGATGGCTTCCACCCCAGTACGGCTGGTCAGCCGCACTATTACACGCTGGTGGCGAAGCAGGTATTGCAGCAGGCGGCTAAGTAAATAGTTTTTGGCACGCAAAGCCTGGGACGCTTCCCGGGCTATTTTCTTGCTATACTTAAGGGAAAAGAGTGATGGGGGAATTAGGATGGCAATGACGAAAGAGCTGGCCGCGTTGGTGGACGCCAGCCCGTTGGCAATTACGGATAACGAGCTTACCTTTATGCTGGATCATATTGGCGACCCGGACGGCCGGTTGCGGGATGAAATCATTTATACACTGTTTGGCCGCGGTTTTTTTGAGGGCGGCTTTGACGCTGATCAGCGCAAAGAAGTGGCGGCGACAATATTGCAGCGCAATGACCTATGGCGGGACATTGACCGGCCCGATACCGACGCCGTTTTTGGCCGGACGTTTACTGCACTCGTCGGGACGCTGATCCTGAATTATGACGGCGAACACGCCTTTTTGACGACGGAACAGCGTAATACCTTCTTCCAGTGGGCCGTGACGTATTTGCAGCGGGAAAAAGATTATCGCGGCTATGTTTCCGGCCATGGTTGGGCCCATGGGGTGGCCCACGGGGCGGACTTTCTGGGGGCAGCGGTGCATCATCCCCAATTTCGCCACACCTTGATTCCCGACGTGCAAAAAAGCGTCGTCACGGTGTTGAACCGAATGACGACGCCTTTCTTGGATGATGAGGAACAGCGGCTGGCCGCTGCGCTGGTGCTGGGCCTCAATGCGCATAACATTTCACTGCGGGAGTGGACCGATTGGCTGGCGGTGGAGCACACGTATCTGTGGAACAAGTATGCCAATGACAATCTGGCCAGCTACTACCGCCTCAGTGCATGGCTGCGAATCATGCAGAATGCCTATTTTCTGCTGCATGATGATGATCCGGCCCGTCAGCCTTGTTTGGCCTTTATCAATGATTACTTTATTCAGATGGGATTTCGCGGTTAATCAGCTCTGCTTCTAAGGCCCGAGTGCGGCTCCAGCGGCCCAGCAGGATATCATAAATCGTACGCAGGGTGGACGTGGCCCCGATACCTTTGTCGGCAATGACTGTTTCGGCATGGTCGGCGGCGCGGTCCGCCTGAATGTCCTTCATCGCTTGGACGGTGGCATGGTGGGCCTTGGTACGGTCGGCAATGATGATGGCGTCAGGTTCACTGTACGCAATTTGGCGGATCTGATTGATTGACATGGCATCGGGCCGTTCGACGTGGATCACCGCGCCCAATTGTTTCAGTTGATTGCGGATGCCCCGGGCATCCTGCCAGGTCAGAATATGGATGGGGACGTCCTGGAAGAGTTGGGGATTTTCCAACCATTCCGGCAAGGGCGTCTCTTTTTTGGGTTTAGCCGGGCGGACCTTGCTGTGCTGACTGTAGCGATCTAAGGCCAAGTGCAGCGATTTTTTGGTGGTCGGCGCGGTCGGTGCAGTCGACTCCGCCGTTTCCGTATGGGCGAGGACATCTTTGACCAAGTCCGCATCCTGGCTTTCGGCGGGCGTGGTCACTTTGATGCGGGCGACATCGGTGAGCGGAATATTCGCCGGCCGGGGCGCAGGCGTCACCGTGGCCGGGCGTTTGTATTGGATCGGTTTGGTCCGGTTCTCATTGAGAATCGTTAGGATCTTCTTCAGTTGGTCGTAAGAGACCAGTGGGGCAAACAGCTCGACGGCCACTTTGCCGATTGGCCGCCAGCGGGCTTCGTTGGTGAAGACTTGGCGCAGTTCGTTAGTGTTCTGGATTTGCTGCTGGACTTCGGTTTTCAATTCAGCAATCTGATTGGTTAGCGCTGGAATAGTTTTACGTTTCAAAACGGCATAGGGTGACTGTTCCTGTTGCCACAGGCGGTAGGCGGCAATATATTGCTCCTGGTTCATAGCGATCCATTGCCCTTGCAGGGTCTTGTTGCGCCGGTTGGCATTGACCAGGCGGGTGCGCAGGGCCTTGTTTTCTTGGCGCAGTTTGCCAGTCCGTTTGGCTAGTAACTCGTTTTTGTCATGCAGACTTTGGATGGTTCGGTGGGTGGCAATGTTCGCTGTTTGGGCTGACTGCATATCCGTGACGGCGGTCTGATATTTTTCTTGCCACTGTGCGGTGGTTGTCTGTTCCGCCAGCACCTTCTGTTTCAAGTTCTGGATGGCCTCCTGCTGCGCCACCAAGCCGCGGCGGGCCTTGGCCAGCTGATGCTTAAGCCGGTAGAGCTCCTGCTGATCCGCGCCGCGGTTCGGTTTTGCTGCCTCCGGGCGCGCGGCCTTGATGGGTGCCGGCTTTTCTTTCTTTACTGGTTTGGCTCTGCCCGGTTTTGAGCCGGTCTGCTGGTTGACTGCCGCAGATCTGGCAGTCGTCCGTTTGACAAACTCCGCCATCAATTCTTTGCGTTTCTCCTCAGCTGACTCTTGTTTGTTTTTGCCGCCCTTGTTGATGGTGTGCAGGACATTCTTTAATTCTAAATAGCTTGCTTTAGGCATCACCGGCACCTCGCTTTCTCTCATCTATTTGTCTTTATTTTAACAGAGAAAGAGTGTTCGCGGGAGAATAATCTTGGAATCGCTTTCTGATAAAAATACCCTGTATAATAACTATATACGAGGGAGGGAACACCTAATGAATGGGTTTGAAAAATTTCTAAACAAGTATCTGGCCCCCATCGCCAATAAGATGAATGCGAATACGTTCTTTTCGACACTGGCCGGGGCTTTTATGCGCACCCTGCCGGTGACCATTGGGGTCTCGGTAATCTTGATTATCTACGGGTTGCCCATTCCGGCCTGGCAGCAATATATTTATGGCTCGGATCTGAACAACCAGTTCAACGCCGCCATCAATGCGTCGATGAATGCATTGGGGATTTACGTCGCCTTCAACTTTGCCTACTTGTATGCCAAGCAGAAAAAGATGGATGGTTTGAATGCTGGGTTGTTGTCCGTTGTCGGTTTCTTGATGCTGATGCCGCAGGTGATCAAGACGGGTAAAACCACAACGGTCTCCGGTTTTTTGACCAATAATACCGGTGGCGGCGGTTTGATCGTGGCAATTTTAGTCGGTTACATCACGGCGAAATTGTTTGTGGTCCTGACAGAACATCACTTCACCATCAAGATGCCCCAAGGGGTACCGCCAATGGTCGAGGAATCCATGAGTCCGGCCCTGATCGGCATCGTGATTCTGACGCTGATGTTTGCGCTGCGGATGGTATTCTATGTAACGCCATACCACGATATCTTCACCATGATCAGCAAGCTGATCCAGCTGCCGCTGCAAAATCTCACCGGGAACGTATGGAGTGTCATCGTGCTGGCCACGCTGACCAACGTCTTCTGGTTCTTCGGTCTGCATCCGTCCCTAATTCTGGGGATTGCCAGCCCGATTCTGATGTCGCTGCTGACTGAAAATATTAATGCACTGGCGGCACAAAAACCGCTGCCGTATTTGGCCGCGGGTATCGTGTATGTGATGACCAGCAACATCTTTGGCGGCCAGGGGCAAACGTATGGGCTGGTATTCGCCATGTCCCGGGCTAAATCCGCCCGCTATAAGCAATTATTTAAGTTGGAAGCTTTGCCGGCGCTGTTCAACGTGAACGAGCCGTTAATTTTCGGTTTTCCAATCATGCTGAATCCGATTTTCTTCCTGCCCATGCTGCTGGTGGCGCCGGTTTCCGGTTTTGCCACGTGGGGCATGATCAAGCTGCTGGGAATTACGAAATATCTGGCGTCCGCTCAGCTGCCGTGGACGACACCGGGACCGATGCAGATCTTCATCCTCGGCGGCTGGCAGTTGCTGCTGGTGATGGTTGTGGTGCTGGTCCTGAATTTCTTCCTATGGTATCCGTTCTTCAAAATTGCTGACCGGCGGGCGGTGCTGGAGGAGCAGGAAGCAACGCAAGCATAAATCTTAGAAAGACATGCAAAAAAGGCCACGACTGACGAGGTGACCGTTATATTTCACCTGGTCTTCGTGACCTTCGCCTTTAAGTTTGAGCTCAGCGTGTAACCGCTTGCTCACGGGCTGGGCAACCACCATTGCTCAACCTGTAATCATATTACATCAGCATTTTGATTGACGGCCAAGACAGTAAAAAAAAGGCGAGTCTTCTGTTTTTGAAGGCTCGCCTTTGCTATTACAACCCGTCCTTGACGGTATAAGTCACAGTCGATTCATATTTGCCAGACTTGACCACGGTATTCGGTACGGTCAGTTTGGCGTCCGCGTACGTGAGCGTTAGCGGTGTAGCATCGGTGGTGGATTCCAGCACTCGGTTCAGGAAGAACAGCTGCTGCGTCACGTTGTTCGAGAGCATTGTCTCCGGTGTGTGGTTCGCAACGATTGGCGCCTTCAAGTCCGGGTCTGTGGGATACTGGTAATCCGCCGGCATCGTTGGCAGGCCGAGATCTAACTTGAAATCGGTGTGCGCTTCGCTGGCATCCGGGTTGGCAAATGCAGACAGGCGGCCGGTGACCCGCCAACTCAGCGCGCCGGTATTATTGGCTTGGCTGTTATCCTGGATAACCAGTTGCGCCAGTTTCTTGCTGTCATCCGTCAAACCGTATTGCTGCTCAGACTTAGGCAGTGTCTGCTTGCCGAAGTCGAACTGGGGTACTTGCAGGATGGCCACGGTCTTCATCCGTTTCAGGTACAAGTTGCCGGTCCGGGCCAGCACCTTGCCGTTCTCATCGCCGATGACCGTTTGCAGCGTCGTGCTTTCGGGCATGTTGGCAATGTCGCTGGCCTGGTAGGTGTAACTGAAGGTGAAGGCCTGATCCTTGATCACCAAGCTGGGCATCTTGACCAGGTACCGCTGGTAGTACTTGTCCAGGTCGGTGTTGCTGGTCATCTTGGTGATGTTGGCCTCCGGCACGGCACTGCCATCCGGGGCGGTAACCGCGAGATTAGAAATGGTCGTGCCGGTGACCCGGGGAATCATGATCTGGAAGTTCTGCTTGCTGACGTCGCCGGTGTTTTTCACTGTGCCGCCGACCTTGGCTTGGTCCCCATCCTGGTAGAAGAAATGGATCGTGCTGGCCGAGTCGGTGTAGTGGTGCTCCGCCGTCTAGCTAGCGCCGTCAGTGTCGTCTCGGAGTAGGACCAGGAAGTTGGCGTTATTGGCTAAATCGGCCGAACCGGCGTCCAGTGTTGGTGTTGCCGTCTTGACGTTGATTGGCACATCGGCGTTGCGGCTCAGTTTCACGAGACCATAGAAGCCGTTGTCGGTGCTGGCCACCGGTGGAATCGTCAAGCCGGCGGTGAGATCGCCATAGGGCGGATCGCCCTCGAAGCCGTAATTCACGGAATCTCCCAGATGCAGGTCAATATCGTGCAGGTCGGCGCTGGGCACCAGCTGATCCGTGGTGGCCGTGCCCAGCGCGGTATCTGACGCAATGGGGTACGTCGTGATGGTCATCGTGTCGGTGCCGATCGTTAACCGATCCCGCCACGTACCAAGGGCTTCTTTCAGTGTTTTATCATTAATCAGTTGGCTCTTATCCAGGACGTAAATTTGGTCGCCCGTCAGGTTCATTTCCGGGCGGATATCCTGGTTCAGGGCCAACGACGTACCAGCCACCGGCAAGACGTTGTACTTGCCGGCATAGACCCAGGTGTTGTCAGGGAAGCCTTTCGTGATCTTCCCATTGTACTTGAGCGGCGCGTTAGTATCGGTGGCAACGTTCAAGGAGAGGGCGTTGTCAGTCGTTGTGTACACTCTGGTGGGATTCGGCACCGGCGTAGCGCCGCTATAGTCATAGTACTGATAGACCTGGGCGTAGCGTTCTGGGGTGATCCCGCCGGCTTTGACCAGCGTCTTGTCCGTCGCTGACTTGGTGGTTGGCGCGTAGTCATCGGTCGTGTAATTCTGATCCACGGTGAATGGCTGACCGTCATTCACTAAAATCCCATCCGAGTAGCTGTTCGGCGTGGCCGTCCGCGCGCGCATGTCGCTGCCCAGCGGATCACCGCTGGAGTGCAGTGTGTCGACGGTTTTGCTGTTGTCGAAAGGCGAGACGAAGGCCGTCCAGGAGGTGAAGTTGGTGTAGACGGGGAAATCCCGGACGTCTGTCTGGTCGGGATTCGTGGTACCGAGATCCAATTTGCTTTCGTCAATGACCGCGTAGTCCAGCGGTGATGTTCCGGCCTTCAGCTGATTGAGTAGATCGTCATTTGGTTTGGAACGGTCCTTGCCAGCAAGAACGCTGTAGGGGTCGAGTAAGGTGTTACTGCCGTAGAGTGAGATGCCAATTGCTCGGCGATTTTTGTCATCCTTGTCGTTTGTGCCGAGTGTAGTGCCTTTGTTGAAGCGGCCGTCTGCATACGGGGCGGGGAGCATTCGGCCACCAGTGATTGCTTGATAAGCTTTGTTTTGGTCGCCGGTGTATTTTGACATATCAAAGGAGAAGTTGATATGGGCAGAGCCTTCGAAGCCACTTGTTACAAAGTATGATGAGATGGCGCTTAGTACTGGTGATACAAGCATACTCATTAGCCAGCCGCCAATTGATCCGCTAGAAACAATAGCCCGATTGGAAGATGGATCAGCTGCGTTAAGCAGAGAAAGTGTTCGGCCAACGTTACCTGTCGCGTAGACTGGACTTGAAGAGAAAATACCGGCAATCCAACCGAGAATGAGACCGCCCCATTCATATGCTAACCCGTAGAAGGGATCCCAAACGGTATTTTTCCCACCAGTCTCAATAACAAATTTAGGTTGGATATTTTCACCAGAGCCAACCGTGTCAGTATCGCCATCAGCTTCTAAATTATCTAGCGGGTGAGCAATTCCATTATCAATATATCTGTTGTGCAAGTAATCTAGGTAATCAGCCGTTCCGCGTTGAAGTTGCATCAGTGCAGTAGATTGATTGTCCGGAATGTCGTATTTAAAAGGAATGCCTTTTACCTTTAAGTAGAAAACGTTTGTTTTTTTATCATCTAGGTATACATGATGGTCAAACTGGAGAGGAAAATTCAAATTCTTAATTTGACCAAGTAATACGACGTTGATGGAGTCTAAGGTAAAAATATGACTTGCCCCAATCGATCGCACCACCCAAAGATTTTGCATCAATTCCTTCTGGTAATGTTACCCGAACCATAACACCCCAATTTCCAGCCATAACCGCGTCCACCGAAGTCTTGGATTTGGCAATCTTTGCTGAAATTGGCACATTTCCAGTAACCTGCAAAAAGCCGCCATCAAATGATTGGCCATCTTTGAGTACCGGACCGCCAAGACCACCTGGTTCAATCTGGCCGTCTCCCATCAAACTTTCAACATTATTGGCATTGTAGTTATTTCTGCCGTTCACATAAAACTGATTGGCTTGTTGGGCATCAATAAAATCAATGAAGTCATTTTTATTCACATAGTTAATGCTGAACCAAGAATCGCCATGATCTTTGCTCGTGGCTGGAAATGTAATAATCGTTGGTGACTCGGTGGTCTTGCTTGCCCACGCCCCAGTTGTCCCATTGGTAATGGGGGTACCGCTAGAACCAGTCCCGGATTTTACATAGGACCCTTCGTCTTTTTGCCGAGCCCGGCCGAGCCCAGGAATCGTGTACATATCCGCTGGCGCAGTTGGTCCAGTATTGTCGAGGACATTACCAATCGTCACTGCTTGGGCATTCCCCACTATGGTCAAAATGACCATGCCAAATAGAATCGGCAGGAGCAGTCCCCGAGTGAGCCATGTCATGATTTTTCTTCTTTTGTCGTACAAAATAAAAGCCCCCTTTGATTAAATCGTTGGGGGGATCGGTTCAACCGCATATGTATAAAACGCTCCCAATCCCACTTCTCTTTAAGCTTATCAATATTGGTACGGGTTTCTTTGGCACTTCTGATAAAAAAGGTTTGTGGATAGTGGGAATTTTGAATTACGGTGATTTATTTGGCGATTAATCCCACTCAAAGAAACCAATAAGTGGGATTAATGGAATTTGGTATATATTTTTCTGAAAACATGGCAGACCCAATATGCGCCACAAAAAAAGACAGTCAGCCAAGAAAGCTGAGCTGTCGATTAGCCGCACTATTTATCGAGAATCTAATGGCTGCCGATCCACTGATAAACCATCACCGGTAAAATTCCGCTTACGACCCATAAAACGACCATGATCACCGCAAAAGCTGCCTTCGTACTGATATTCGAGCCGGATGACTCAGGATACTTGCGGTCCACCAAGCGGGGGTGCAGGATGACCCCGATCAGCGGAATCAAACAGGCAATAAAGATTTCGATCCGGTTGCCGTAACTGTCCACTTTACCAGCCGCATTCCAGTGCACTGGGATACGATCCGGAGCTTGCTGGTAAAGCCACCAGGAGATACCAAGATAGATGAGGATAACGATGAAGTTGGCGATGTAGAAGCCCCAATACGCTTTACTCACCCAAGATTTTTTAGCCATGACTAAACACCTCCCAATCTTACTGGCTTGATTATAATACCGGGGTATAGTGGGAACAAGAAAAGACGCTTTCGGAGATTGACCGAAAGCGTCTTTAGATAGAGTATGCTAGGACAAGTCGTCAGACATGTCGTCCAATTGCCGTTCCAGCGTGGCGATTTGGTGACGGACTTCCGTGATTTGGTCTTTCACTTCATCCAAGGTGAGACCTTCGTTGCTGAAGCCCTTGTAGGACGCGGTGATGTAGTCCACGTCTTCCAGTTGACGGGCCCGCTCATTGAGTTGGCCCAATTGTTCAATCAGAGTATCGAATTGATCCATAGATCGACCTCCTTAGGCGAGGGCCTCAGGTGCTGCTAATTGCGGTCCTTTACCAGCCCGGGCCAGTACCCAGTCGTCGTAGTTCCATTCTTCGGTGGCTCGACGGGAGCGGAAGTAATCCCACTCAGACTCCCGTTCCATTTCAATGATTTGACCGCCGGGGCCGACGGAGACCCAGTTATAAGAACCGTTCCGGTGGGCGAATTTCACCCAGAGCACCGGGATTTCGACCTGTACACCATGGTTGTCGGTGAAATGCCGGTTGTAGCGGTCCACCCGCATGAAACTCAGGCCGCGGGCGTAATGCGGGTCCAGCGCGGCGAATAAGCGGGCGGCTTGGTGCACCGCCGCTTCTTCAGCGGGCAGCGGGGCATCGCTGTCAACGGCGAAATTGTTGTAACTGATCAAACGCCCGTCGCGGCCGAAAATGGCGGTCACATGGGGATTATTCATGACGACCCGGCCGGGTTTCTGATAGCGGACGACTGAAACAGCTTCACCGTTCCGGCTCCGAGTATCTTCAGCGGCGTTGACAAAACCGTCAGGAATCTGCAAGTCGGATTGGGGTTTGCCTAAAACGTCAAGGAATTTGGACATCCAAAGGGCCTGCTTTCAAAAATGTCCTCAAATGTATACACATCTGGTCTATGGTGTTGCTTCAGATTTAGACCATGAAGAGGACAGTGTTTAGTCGATTTCGTCATAACCGATATTCCCCCAGCTAGACAAGCCAGCTGGGACAGTGACCGACTAGAGAATCATCTCTGAATGGTTGCCCATTCTGGCGGTGGCCCCGCCGCAAATGCGATTAAATTCTGGACCGCATTTTCATCCCGGTTGATGACCAGCCCGCATTCATAACAGCGGTACACGTCATGCTGGTGATAAATGCTGTCGCCTTGGAGCGTCATCTTGCCGCCGTAGCTGTCCTCTTTTTTGATGTAGCCGCAGTTGGAACAGCGCTGAGTCGACGGATAGAACTGGTCCGCGATCACTAGGCGGCGATGGTGCCAAAGTGCCTTGTATTCAACCGCCGTACGGAACCGGCGGAAGAGGCTGCGCTGCAGGCTTTTGACCTTTTTCTTATCCATCATCATGGCACGGACGTTGAGATCTTCCAAGCAAGGAGCGGCGTAATCCCGGATGATTTGGTGGCTGAACTGATGAATCAAGTCGTCCTGCAAAGCGTAGACCTGCTCATAAGTCCGGTTCAGTTTAGCCTTTAGCCGTTGATAATTCTTGGACCGGAAGTGATGAGGATTATCCCGCCGCTTCCGATTCAGCTGCTTTTGGTAAACTTTGATCCGCTGATGCAGGGCTGCCATCTTGGGAGTGAAGGTGTTCACTTCGCCGCCATTCCAACTAAAGTGGCCCACGTTCACGTCGACCGCGACGATGTCCCAACTGTTGGTAAAGATCGGCCGGGGCAGGTTCTCAACTAAGACGGTGATACTGGCATAGAACTTGTTGCCGCGCTTGGTTATCGTCACGGTTTTGATCTCGCCAGTAAAACGCAGTGTCTCGGCCATCTTGATCTTGGTAAACCGGTGAGTGCTTTCATGCGGCTGATCCAGAGTCAGAAACTTGCCGTTCACTGTCCCCCGGTCGGTCGTAAAACTCTGCTTGAGATCTCGCTTGCTGTGAAACTTAGGTTTGCGGGCGTCCGGCATTTTGGGATTGAAAAAGTTCTGCCAGGCCTGATGCAACCGATGGACTGCGGTTTGGAGCACGCGCGCTGACATCTGATACTGCCAGTCGGCTTTGCTCTTCACCAGTTCGTTGCGCACTTTACGCCCACTGGGCCGCAGTTTCTTATTCTTCATGAGCAGCGACTCGGTGTACATGGTGTTCCAAGCCTCTAATCCCTTGTTCCAGCAGAAACGGTTGTAGTCCATCAGCTCAGTGATAACTGCGACCATTTTGGCATTGGGATAGAGTCGAATCTTGTGGGTCTTGATCGGCATTCGATTCACCTCCTCATGTTTCAAGGATACCGAATCGAATGTACGTTTGTCTTCTCTCGCGCTCAGCTATTCAGATCAAGATTCACCCAAGAAGCAACGAAATGTGATACAAGATCACCCAGGTCCCTGATGCCTTTTGATTATCGTTGTTCACATCTGACGGCCTAATCAGCAATCATTCCATGCCTCCTTAGGCTAAATTGTGGTCAATCAACTTCAAGGCATCAATCATTTCCGACTGTTGTACAGGCAGCAAGTCGCTGAAGGCATCGATGTTGACTTGGGCCAAGATCCTTTCAACCTTGGGCACGAGGGCCTTGCCTTCTGGCGTGAGGGTTACCGTCCAGGAACGCCCGTCTGCGGCACTGCGCTGCTTTTCCACCAGCCCCAGATCAATCAGCTGGGACAACCGGCGGGTGACGTTGCTGGGGCTGAGATAGATCCGCTTGAAGAGCTGATCCTGGGTCAGCGGGGTATCATGATTGATTTTGAGAATAAAGTAGTAGTTATTCACAGTAAGATTCAGCGGCTTCAATTTGACGTTGAGGTACGCTTGAACCCGCCGGGCTGTGATATTCAATTGCGAAATGAGCGCATCAATTTCTGCGGTCATGCTGTCATCACCTTTCTTGAACGAATCAGCCAGAGGCCGATAACCAGTAGAATTGTCGCCGCGAGATAGGCGACGGATTGGGCGTGGAGCAAATGCTGAGGTACTTGACCCGTGACGGTCAGGGCGGCCCGGCCGGCCAGCACGGACAGACTGCCGTAATAAGTAGTGGTGGCCAAGGTCGTGCCGAGGACCATCCCGAATTCTCGGGTCAATGAGTTGGTCGCCCCGGCCATGCCCCGCTGTTCTGCTGGCACACTGCTCATGATGAGTGTATTGCTGGGGGTGCTAAAGACGGCGGTACCGATGGAAATCAGGATCGATAGGCCGCCCAACACCCAGGGCTCGTGCTGGCCGTTACTGAGAACGAGGCCGATTTCGGCCAAGACCAGCAAGACCATGCCCCACTGCATCACCCGGACTTGCGGATACCGATCCGTTAGCCAGCCCGCGATGGGATTCGCCACAAGAGCAATTGCCGGCGCAATCATCAGGATCAGCCCCGTGAGCTGGCTGCTGGTGTGCAGTACGACTTGCAGGTAGATGGGGGCCAGCAGGGTGAAAAAGTAGGCCGCAATGAAGCTCATGAATGACGCGAGCAGGCTGCGGCTGAACAGCGGGTGACGGAAAATTGCGAAGTCCAGCAGCGGTTTGACAGCGTGCCTTTCGGCCTGACTGAATTGCACCAGAGCAACTGTAAATAGGCCCAGACTGAGCAGCGTGATCACCGGCTGCGTCAGCAGTGTGCTGGTGAATACGTAGAAGCTCGCGGCAGCAGTGATCAGCCAGAGGGTACCGGGCCAGTCAATCGTCGGCGTTTGGGCGGGCGCACTGCTGGCGGGAAAGACCCGCCAGGCGACGATTAGACAGAACAGGCCGAGGGGGATATTGATCCAGAAAATGGCGTGCCAGGATAGGTAGGCCAGAATCAAACCGCCTAGGCCTGGACCAGCCAGGGCACCGAGGGAGATGAAGATACTCTCGACACCCAAGGCTCGGCCCAGAAAGGCCATGGGGAAGATGTCGGTGACGATGGCGTAGCTATTGGCCATCGTCATGCTGGCCCCAATGGCTTGGACCAACCGGCCGCCTAATACTAAAGGCAAACTGATACCCAGACTGGCCAAGGCCGAGCCGATGGTAAAGAGCAGCGTGCCCCACTTGAATAAGCGGATCCGCCCCAGCTGGTCGCCCAGTTGGCCGAAGGTGAGCAGCAAGCCGCTGATCCCGACGAGATAAATCGCAATGACCAAGTTAATTTGGCTGGTGGGCACGTGCAAACCGGCCGCCATGGCGGGGACGGCAATGGTAACGATACTGCCGTCTACGATCACCATGAAGAAGAACAGGCCTAGCGTGCTGAGCGCCAGCCAGCGATGGGTAACGGTCACGATGCAGCCTCCTTTCCTTACTGAAAGAAAGTGTATCACTATTAAATTGCTTGCGCAAGCAATTAAAATCAAAAAGTTTTGAAAATGTTAGAATGGATGTGGAGCAATATTGAAAAGGAAGCTGATTATTTTGAAAATTGCCATTGCAGGCGCTGGTGCCATGGGCGGCCGATTCGGCAGTATGTTGTCGACGACGGAGAATCCCGTTACGTTTATTGATTTGTGGGCGCAGCACGTTCAGACGATTAATGCCCACGGGTTGCTGGTTCATACGGATCATGGCGATGAACGGGTCCATGTCCCCGCGTATCTGCCGCAGGATGTCCACGGCAGTTTCGACTTGATCGTGTTATTCACCAAAGCCATGGGCATTGCGCCGATGCTGACGGCGCTGAAGCCGGTCATCACGCCCCAGACGCATATTTTGGTGCTGGGCAACGGGATCGGCAACATTGAGACGATCAGCCGCTTTGTACCTAAAGATCAAATTATCGCTGGGGTGACGGTCTGGTCGGCCGCTTTGAACGGTCCTGGCGAAATCACCATGAAGGGTGACGGCGGCGTGACGCTGGAAGCCCTCGGCAGCAACGAGGCCCCATTCTTCAAGCAAGTCGTTCAAGTTTTGCAGGATGCCGGGTTGAAGCCGACTGCCTCCCATGATGTGCTGGCCGCTATCTGGCGTAAAGCCGCATTGAACTCGGTATTGAATACGTATTGCACGATTCTGGACTGCAATATCGGTGAATTCGGGCAATTGCCGGACCACGATGCCATGATCGACGGCGTTCTGAGCGAATTCAGCCAAATTGCTGCCAAGCAGCACGTGCATTTCGACGCGGCCGACACGAAACAATTGATCGTGGCGCAATTCCCAGATGACAAGAATGGGCTGCATTATCCGTCCATGCACCAAGACATGGCCAAAGGCCGTAAGACAGAGATTGATTTCTTGAACGGCTATATTGCCAAGGTTGGCGCGCGGGAGCATATTGACACGCCAATCAACGCAATGCTGACCGCACTGGTGCACAGCAAAGAGAAGTTGAACGAATTACAAAGCAGTCGGGAGAAAGTCGCGACGCCGGTTTAACTTGGGGTTAAGAAAGTCGAGCTGATGCCTCGGCTTTTTCTTCCGGTTGACCGGTGGCGTACAATTAAATTGGAGGCGACAAAGATGGCAGAAATCAAATTAACGGATTCCATGGCCCAATTACTCAAGGGTGACCGCTTTGCTGGCAAGACTTTGCTCTTAGTCACAGATGATGGCGGCGGTAAGTATTCCTTGCAGGGCGGGGCGTGCAGCATTGGCGCTAACTTCACGGTGATCATTTTGGATCAGCCGGACCCTGATTATAGCGTACCGCTGAAAAACGATGCCGGGATTCCCTTGTATACGTCCAACTATGACCTGACTTTTCTGGGTCATGGCTTGACGATGGATTATCAGCACTACACGATTTCCTTGAAGGATGATTCCGGTCTGCTGGACGGCGGCATGCGAATCGCGAAGGGCACTGATGTATTGGCGGCCTTCAAGCAAGGGATTACGGTCAGCGGCGCGACGTGCTAAGTATACGATAGAGTATAGCAATAATACCCGTTTTAGCTGAATGCTGGAGCGGGTATTTTTATACCAACTTTTTTAAAAGGAACGCACGTTATTGCTTTCTGACGGTTCGGTCGATTACGTATAATTAAATTAGGGAACGTTCGTTTGTCCCACCCGAAAAAATTCGAGCTGATAGGACAGAAAGGACAGAGTGCCAATGCGCGATAACTTACAAGCTATGGGGCCGAGCAGCGCCATACCTTCACTGCCACATTTGAACGCACAGGATACAAGACAAAAGAAATGCGATATGCCACTTATTATCGACCTACTCTGCTGGTCAATGACGTGACTGACGAACAAGGCAAGGTGTTGACCGATCACTTGTGGTTTAACTATACGTTGGGTTTTCAAAAACTCGGTCATTTGGAAAAGGGTGATCGGCTGCAATTTGATGGCCGAATCACGACTTATACCAAGGGGTATCAAGGGTGGGACGCTGAACTCAGTGCCGAGCATCCGATTGAGACGGATTACAAGATTGAACGACCGACCAAGATCAAGTTGTTGGGTGTGTGTGAAGAGCGGCCGCCGCTGCCAAAAGATAATTGGGATCTGGTACAGCAGATCATGGACGAAAATGCGGCGTTTTATCAAGCGCGCGACGCCCAAGTTGCAACGGAACGGGCTGCCCGGGAAGCGGCAAAACTCGAGAAAGCGAAACAGGAATTCCGAGAAGAGAAACGACGTGAGGAAGCTGAGCGGGCGGCTGAAGAAGCGGCAGCGCAGGCGGAGGGGCGAGCATATCGGTTTGCAAGATTTTCAGTCACTGTCATGCCGCAACCGCACTGCAATGAGCAGGGGGACCTTGTCTGGCCCCGTGATCGGACACCCCGAGAGTACAGCCGGTATCGCGTTGTTGATAGAATCGATGGGCGGGTGTTGGCTGATAATCATGGTCATGGCTATCTGAACGGTCCCAAAGCATTGCGGGCGTACCAGCGGCAACTGCGTCAAGACGAAGAAACGCGACTGACTCAGGAGTGGTTGGAGAAACAGCCCAGCGACCTGCTATGGGCTTGGGTACAAGCTGCCCAAGTCAGTGAACCGATGCTGACAGCCGGTCAGCTGCGGGTACAGATGAAGCAGCGAGTGGCAAAGGCTATTGGTAATCCACTCACTGAGCAGGCAAGCGATATTTCCTTTGACGCTTTCTTCAGAAATTGGTGGCGTCAAATCCGTGATGCACTGGGGCAGATCATCAGCAAGCGACGTCATGAGTTTCTGGCAGCTCAGCCGCCAGAATTGCCGACGGCTTGGTTCCAAGAAGCGGTTGCGGCGGGTGTCCAGCGGGACGACCGGCAACAGTATGTGTTGACCAAGATGACCGAGTACATTAGTGGGCTGTCCCTTGAACAACAGGTGCCGCCAACAGATGGCTTATTGCGGCGTTGGCAGAAATTAGCTCGGCGCGCGACGCGGCAAGGAAGGCGTCGTAATTAAGCGGGGTAATCTGATGGAAGCAGTGAGTTAAAAGGAACTGCCGGCGACTTCTACAGATTTTTGCGCATGAACTGAATCCGTTGAGAGTTTATTAGATGCAGCGTGGGCCAGCCAATTTAACGATGTCGCATTATTTTGGGGAGCTTTTATCGTTCATACGCGCGTGTTTTTCGGCCAAGGTTTCAGCCAGGGCCGCTGAAAGATTGATATCGGCAGCCTCCGCCCAAGCCGCCAGATCAGCAGGAATTGTCACGTTCTTCCGGACGTGGCGGCGTAATTGGCGTTGCTTGGCCGACAAGTTCGCACTGATTACTGCCGTGAAGTCTTCATCTGCAAGCGTGAAGGTTTTGGGGTTTGCCGGTTTAGGCAAATCCTTCCGGTTGTAATTCATTTCGGCCAACACATCGCTGGCCATCACATAAGCGTCCGCCAGCCCGTACCCTTCAGTAAAAGTATGCGGGAGATCTGGGAATTTCACGAGATATAGATCACGGGCGTCGCGGGTAGGGTGAAAGATGGCGGGGTAGGCAATAAATTTATCGGTCATTGTAGGGGAACCTCCTAGGATCCAAGTCAATTGTCAACGCAAACACATGCGCTACTCCAATATTACGCAACTGGATATGGGGTTGTCACTATCCGGCGCATAATTACCACTTACCCCGCAATTTCGACCACTTACCGCAAATCGTGGGACGCCGCCCCATTCTCCTGCTAATCTACAGGCATAGGAGATGAGCGCAATGTTACTCACTGCAAAGAACTTAACGAAGACGTACGGTGATCACGTCGCTGTGAATGGCATCAACTTAACGATTGAAAAGGGCAGCCTCACCGCTGTTTTGGGACCGAACGGGGCGGGCAAGTCAACGACGATCAATATGCTGACGGGGCTGCTGGCGCCTACCGCAGGGATGGTTAGTTACGCCGATGAAACCAAAATCGGTGTGGTATTCCAAAGCAGCGTGCTGGATAAAAATCTGACCGTGACTGAAAACTTGCGGATTCGGGCCAAACAATACCGGGATGTACCGGCAAGCCGGGTGGCTGTATTAATTGAGGAACTGGGTTTAACTGATTTTCAAAACCAGCCCTATGGCACATTATCCGGCGGCCAGCGGCGGCGCGTGGACATTGCCCGGGCATTGCTCAATGCACCGACGATCCTGTTCCTGGATGAACCAACTACCGGTTTGGATATTCAAACCCGGACCGCAATTTGGTCATTGCTCCATGCGCTGCAGCAATCGCAGCAGCTAACCATTCTGCTGACGACCCACTATCTGGACGAGGCCGACCACGCGGACATGGTGTATATCGTTGACCGCGGGCAGGTCATCGCGCAAGGAACCGCGGCAACGATTCGCACGCAATATGCCCAAAATGTGTTAACGGTGACGACAGCTGCGGGGGAGCAGGTCCATCATCCCCAGACGGCGCAGGCGGCAATGGCCTTTCTCGCTGCGCACAAACAGGCGATTTTGAATTTTGAGTATCGGGCAGGCACCATGGATGACGCCTTTATGGCGTTGACGGGAAAGGAGATGCGGTAATCATGACAGCAATGATTCGACGCAATTTATTACTCTATTTTCGAGATCGAGCCGGCGTGTTTTTCTCCTTACTAGGAGCCTTGATTTCGTTCGTACTTTACTTAGTATTTTTGAAAAAAAGCATTCTCACGGAATGGAGTGCCGCGCCTAACGCCAACCAGCTGCTGGATCTGTGGCAGATTGGCGGGACGATGACGATCATGGGCATTACGACCACATTGGCCAGCTTGGAACGGATGGTGCAAGATCGGGAAAACGGCGTGCGGGATGATCTGTTGTTGACTGATGCCGGACCGTTTGGCTTGCAAGTCAGTTACATGGTGAGTGCTGCGATTATCGGCTTATTCATGCAGCTGATGGTGCTGCTGATCATGGGGCTGTATTTTGTCATTGCTGATGGCATCACCATTCCCTGGGCTGAGCTGCCCATGGTCGGGGTGATCATGCTATTGAGCACGTTTACTGCCACGGCGTTGAATACCATGCTGGTGCAAGGAATTAAGAAGATTGCTACGCTCGGAGCCGTGAGCACGGTGATCAGTACTGCTGCCGGCTTCTTGGTAGGGACTTACGTACCAATCGGGGCTTTGCCCAATGCCGCTCAAGTATTGCTCAAATGTACGCCGGGGGCCTACATCGCCGCCCTGTACCGGGAAACACTGATGGGCCCGACACTGACGACAACGTTCCAACATCATGCCGCAGCGCTGACTCGTTTCCGAACAACAATGGGCGTGCGGATTGCTTGGTCCAGCCAGTTGACAGTTGGCCAAACATACGGAATAGTAGGAAGCGTGCTACTCATCGCATTGTTTTTCGCCCTGTTACCGCAATGGCGGGCCGCTCGGCAGCGGCGGGCGTTAGTAAACGCGTAATTCTAGGCAGAAATGAGGGACAGGTATGGTCCGCAGTCGTTTTTCTGAAAACAAACGTTATGCGTCGACAGATCCGGCAGTGACCGTGGAGGCGGCTGTTGAGGATCAAAATATTCAAGCCCTCATGGCCTACATTGACCGGTATGGTGCCAATCAGACGAACATTGTGCCGATCAAAACAGAAGAACGAATTCAAATGGTGCGCCTGGACGATATTATTATGGCGGACGTGCAGGATACGCAGCTGCTAGTTTTCACCACGACGGGCGTACTGACGACCCGGGAGCGGTTGGCCCACTTTGCCGACCGGCTGGCCAGTCCGGATTTTGTCCAGGTGTCGAAACACGCCATAGTCAACCTCAACCATCTATTGTCCTTGGAAGACAGCTTCTCGGGCAGCATGACGGCGAAACTCAGCGAACACAATAAGACCAGCGTCAGCCGCAAGTACGTGCAGCTGCTCGCCCAGAGACTTGGTCTATAGGAGGCACAAAAAATGTGGAAATTAATGGGCCGGACTGTGCTCGGCGGGATTGGCATCGGCTCGTTCATGTATTTGCTGGTGGTCATGCTAGGAGTGCAGACAACGGCGCCGACACCCCGCAACATTGGTAGCGTATGGGTCATGAGTGCCTTGATCAGTTTACTGTCGCTGATCTTTAACTCAGACCGGTGGTCGTTTCTTGCATTACTTGCCGTCCATCTTGGGGGTACGGCCGGCATCGTGGCAGTGACGATCCTGTATAACCACTGGAGCAATCTGCTGACGGAATGGTCCTATTGGCTGGTTTTCCTGCTGATTTACGTGGCGGTTTGGGTCATCATTTATGTCGATCAGGCCCTGCGAGTGTCGCGGATCAATAAAGCATTGGCGGATCGACGCAAGAATCGTGCCTAAAACAAAAAAGCCACCCCGCAGGATGGCTTTCACTGATCAGCATTAGTCTTGGGCCAGCAGTTTGATGCCTTTGTACAAGTTGTAAACCACCAGTCCCAAGTCCACCACGACAATTACGATCATGATAGGAATCGTCACGCCCGTGGTGATGGGGACGCTATTCGAAGTGAAACCAGTAATGCCAATCAATAGCATGCCGCCGAAAGCTACGATCCCAGGGATGATGTGCAGCAGTAATGCATTTTTAGCATCCGCCTGGGTCTCGGATCCGGCATCGGACACCATCCAGACAATCAATGGGAAAATAATTGGTGCAAATAATACTGAAATGTAACTCAATGCGCGCAAAAGACGATGATCGTTCATCGTGATTCCCCCTTATGAAATTAGATTACAGTACCGCCATCTGGATTTCAATAATGGTGCCCGGCAAGTCGGTTTCTTTTAGTTGCGTCACCCAGCGGGATACGCTACGATGCAAGAGATGGAGGTGGCGGAAAAATGGATAACACGGCACTTGCGCGCTTTATCACGTCCCTGGGTTCGTTGAACAGTTATGGCAGCACGGTCTATCAGACGAAATTAGCGCTCGACCAGAAATCAACCAAGCCATTGCGCCAGGACAATGCGGACGTGGCAATTTTTACTGATGCCTTGAAGGGCATTAGGGCGATCCAGAAGATCGGGTTCAGCACGGATGGCATTATTGCAGTCAATCAGCAGTTTGATTCACCTTCTGATGAAGAGCCGAATATGCCGGGCCATTTACGCAATGCTTATTATAACGACGACGATCGAACAGCGATTTTGGTCAGCACTAAGGGGAGTGATGCCTATTTCCCACCAGACGTGGTCACGCGGGCTGACTTGGACAACATTGTTGATCGTTATCAGGCCTCGCCCCACCATGAAAGCGACGCCTGGCGTGTGTTTGCCGAATTAGCCAAACTGCAACCGTTCCAGGACGGCAATAAGCGGACAGCATTGATTGCTGCCAATGCCGCGTATGGCACCTTACAAACTGGCGAATATCTGATTTTGCCCACCAATGATTTGGACCGTGCTGAATTTACGCTGATGTTGATGCGGTATTACAATGCCAAAAATAATGGCGAGGAAAAGGATGCTTTCCAGCGGATGCTGGCTCTGCTGCCGAGTAAAGCAGATCGGTTGCAAGCACTGGCCCAGCCGATTGAAGACAAACCAGGTCTAGATTCGAAAACCATCCGCATCAAGCACGAGTTCCGGAATGACGAAAAGCACTGAACGCCTGCCGCACAACAGCGGACGTTCAGTGCTTTTTACTACAGCTTAGTTGAGATCAACTGAGTACCGCATCGGGATCATTCGTGGTGCTGATCAATTCGGCCATCTCTTCCCGCAACTGAGCGACGGCATAGGTGTCATCGAACAGCCACTTCTTCAGGTCCTTATGCGGAATCATCAGCGGCATACGGTCATGGACCCTAGCTACCGCGTCATTTGGCGTGGTAGTCAAAATGATGGATCGTTTACCTTCTGGGAAGTGGGCGATGAAACCGGCCACCAGCAAGATTCGGCCCTGCGGATCTTGAAAATAAGTTTTCTCTTTATCCTTGTTCCATTCGTAGAAACCGGACATCGGGAAGACACACCGCTCGTTGAGGAAGGGCGCCTTGAACATTTCTTTGATC
Organism: Schleiferilactobacillus harbinensis; assembly: GCF_008694105.1. Lineage (NCBI taxonomy): Bacteria > Bacillati > Bacillota > Bacilli > Lactobacillales > Lactobacillaceae > Schleiferilactobacillus > Schleiferilactobacillus harbinensis. The sequence goes on along the minus strand of NZ_CP041364.1, from coordinate 2,114,909 downwards.
AGCACTGTTTCCGAGCGGGCATTGATGATCAGCTGTTCCGGCTTAAATCCTGGAAAGCCCCAGACCACGCTGCCCAGCGCCATGTGCTGGGCGTGGGCCATAATCACCGCTGCGTGATCCTTGGGGAATACCTCCCCCGTTTTCACCGGCATATCGTGGTCCGCCAATGACTCAGTCAACTGGCGCAGCCGCTTATTCCGGCGTACATCGATATAATATCTGCCGCACATCTTGAAAGTCATCCTTTCTTGATACAGTTCTATTATAGTCTTGTATTCTGAGAAAGAACGGGCGAGAACAACTCAACAGTGACTAGTATTAAAGTGACTAGTATTAAGAAAAGTAGACAGTCGCCCTGATATTTTGATCGTGATTTCCAAAACCGGCACCAAACAACGTTAGGCCGCCAAACCGATCTTCGTCAGGCAGGACACCGATCCGGAAGCGGATCGTTTTTTGCTTTTCGAGCTGCAGCATTGCTGCACTAATTTCTGAAATCGATTGACTGTTTACTGAGGTGTCCAATTTTCCCACTCGAAGATGGGTCAATACCCCATACTGGCTGAAATCACTGGGCCACCAAGCTGGCGTGTAGCGTCCGCGCACATCAGAGAAGTTTCCGGGAATTTCCGTAGCGCCCACAAACACATCGTTGATCCAGAAGCCGATTTTTGATGGCCAGTTGTTGTTCGATAGCGGAAATTCGCTGGCCAGTTCAAGATCGAATTCCAGCATTTCTAAGCGGCTATCCTGACTAAGTTCGTTCGGGATAATGTATTCCAGCGCGCCCTGTGTGAACCAGAGCAGGTGGGCGTGCGACCGTTGCGGAGAAAGAAATACGTTTGGGTCATCCATCTTGCCGATCCGCTCTTTTAAACTAACCAGACCACATGTTTCACGCACATCTTGGACGGAAAAATAACTGCCGACGGGGATGTCGTAGGTCAGTTGGTGGTATTCCGGAAAAATTGTTTCTGGGAAGTTCACAACGATCTTATCCACGGTGGGGATGATGGCGACTTGCCGACTATCGCCCGCGACGGCTTGTTGGAACCGCAATAGACCGGCATCGGCTAAAATATGCAGGTTTTTCGACACGGCTGCTTTGCTGAGATTGAGCCGTTGAGCCAAGTCGGTAGCCGTGTATGCCGTATGAAAGAGGAGCCGCAATATTTCCAGCCGCACTGGGCTGGCCAAGGCCTGATAAACAGGCAGTGACGTGTCTTCAATATCCAGATCCATAAATTGATCACCACCGTTCACTTATTTGTTAACTATTATACGATACCCGAACCGTCGCGGCAATCCAGCACTCTTTTAAGTTAAACCCCGTCTAATTGGATTGACAGCGCTTACCTACGATGATATTTTCAACATGGTAAGTGGCAATTAAGAAATGTTTCAGAAGGAAAGTCAATGATGAGGTGAATTAATTATGCGACGGTTGCGTTCACTAGTGTTGGCATTGGCAACTATTCTCCTGGCCTTCGTGGCGGTGGGATGTACAAGTAGCCGGGCCCAGTCAGATTCAAAGACGATCGTATTTTGGAACCCGTTCACGGGTCCCGATGGCACCAGTATGCAAAAGCTGGTCAATGAATACAATGCGACCAAACCAGAGTATCCGGTTAAGAACATTTCCCTGACAGAAGGGGACATGTATGCCAAGATTCCCACTATTGTCAATTCAGGGCGGGGGATTCCTGATTTGCAAATTGTCCATGTGGAACGGATCAAGGATTACGTGCATAACGGCATTCTTGATACGTATGATCAATATCTCAGCAATTATCCCAATATCAAAAGCAGCAATTATGTGCAAGAGGCTTGGAACGGCGGCTCCTATGAAGGACATCGCTATGGTATTCCCCTCGATATCCATACATTTGTGATGTACTACAACAAAGACCTGGTGGCCAAATATTGTCCCGAAGCCTTGGATGATAATATCGTCACCTTTGATGAAATTAAGGCGGCGGGGGAAAAGGCCAAGAAAGACGGCATTACTGCCCTTGGACTAACTTGGTGGAAACCAAATTATCTGTCTATGCTGGGCCAACAGGGCGGCGAGTTAACTAAGAATGGGGTTGACCCAACACTCAACACAGAGCCGGCTAAAAATACGTTGAACTTTTACAAGTCGCTCTATGCCGCGGGCATTACAAGCCGCGATGGTCAGGACCCCATGCAGTTATTCTTGACGGGCAAAGAGATTTTTCATCCTGAAGGGATTTGGATGGTGAATCAGATTCGTGAAAGCAAGATCAAGTTCGGCCTGACCAATGCGCCCCAAGTGTCAGCCGATCCCAAGAAAATGGTGAATTGGTCCTCCAGTCATCAATTTGTACTGTTGAAACAAGCTAAGCGGAATACCGCCAAGACCAAAGCTACTTTGAAGTTTATTAACTGGGTCCGCACCCACTCGATTCATTGGGCTGAGGCAGGGCAGAATCCAGCTTCCCAGGCAATTACAAAAAATAAGGCGTATCAGAAGATGGGGCAGTCCTTCCTGTTGAAGAGCAAAACAGAACAAGAGTCATTGCGTATTTTCGATTATCGCTATAACGGGTATGTCGCCGACTTTCTTGATCGATATGCGTTAGACCCAGTTTTTGGTAAGACGTCGATCGAAAAATATTTGAAGGATATGCAAAGTACTGTGCAAGACAAAATTGATGCACAGATCACGGATTGAGGGGGAACTCATCATGGATAGCACGACAACACATGTTGCGGCGGGCGCAAAGGCGCAGACGCGGCGAAAGTCCAGCAAACCATATCTGTATCTATTGCCGCACTTGGTGATTTTTACAATATTCTTCCTGGTACCGTTGGTCTTCGGAATTTATGTTTCGTTTACTAAGTGGGATCTTGTACGGACTCCGCGTTTTGTGGGGTTACAGAATTATCAAACGATCCTGTTCAGTAATTCAACGTTCCATACCCAGCTCGTGGAGGGTTTGCGGAATACATTATGGTTTGTTCTGATTTCGGTACCGTTTTGTATCTTGGTCCCGCTGTTATTGGCAGTCGCTTTGAATGCCAAACCAAAATTCGGCAAATTTTTCCAAGGCCTGTTCTATCTGCCTAGTCTGTTCTCAATTTCTGCAGTGGTCATCGTTTGGACTTTGATTTTCAATCCAAACTACGGACCGCTGAACTCCTTGTTCCATCTTAATCAAGTGTGGACTGGGACACAGCCGTGGGCCTGGATGACAATCGTCATTGTCACTATCTGGTGGACGATTGGCGGCAATATGATTATCTACCAGGCCGCCTTGAATGGCATCCCAAAAGACTACTACGAAGCGGCCGATATCGACGGGGCCTCTAGTTGGGAGAAGTTCTTACACATTACCTTGCCTAGTATCCGCGGTCAGTTCCTGTACACCTTAGTGACGACCACGATTGCCCAATTCAACATTTACGGTCAGCCGTTAATGATGACGAATGGCGGTCCCAATGGATCAACCAGTGTTCTGATGATGTACATTCAGCAAAACGCTTTTGGTGCTGGTCAGTCCTTAGCCGGGTTAGCCTCAGCCATGGCCGTTGTTTTGGGTGTTTGCATCCTGATTGTGTCCATGATTCAGTTCTACTTCTTGCGGCGAGATTATTAGGAGGGAGAATAATCCATGCAAAATACACGTACTAATCGAGCCGGAAAGTGGCTAGCCTTTCTATTTCTGACCATTATGGGTGTGATTTGGATCGTTCCACTGCTTTACGGTATCACATCATCATTTAAGACCAATATAGAAATGCAATCGGTGGGGTTCCGCTTTTTGCCCATCAATTGGGTCCTTAGCAACTATACTAAACTGTTGGCGAATACGACCAATACGCCAGTGTTTCGCTGGTTTTTGAACTCATTGGTCATTGCTTGCGGCACCACCTTGCTGGTGCTCTGTGTTGTGTCTCTGTCCGCTTTTGCCTATTCGCGGCTCAAGTTCCGCGGCAAAAACATTCTGTTCTACGGTCTGTTGGCAACAATGATGTTTCCCCCGGTAATGAACCTGATTCCGCTGTATAAGATTATTACGACTCTGGGCTGGGCCAATACGGATTGGGCGATGATCGTGCCTGCCGCCACCGGAGTGTTCAATATTTTTCTAGTGCGTCAGTTTATGGATAATATTCCGATTTCTTATGATGAAGCCGCGCGGATCGATGGCGCGTCGGATTGGCAGATTTTCTTCCGGGTGATTCTGCCCTTGATCAAGCCAGTGCTGTTTGTCGTTGCGCTATTCACTTTTACCGGATCTTGGAACGACTTCCTTTGGCCATCCATCGTGTTTTCAGATTTGAACAAGATGCCGATCACGCCCGGGTTGAAGTTGTTGCAAGGTATGTACGCCGCTAATATTCCGACATTGATGGCGGGAGCGTTGGTTGCAATTGTGCCGACACTGATTCTGTACTTCTTCGCGCAGAAGTACTTCCTGCAATCCATGGCGTTATCTGTTGGTGTGAAGGGATAGGAGTGCACGATGAAAAAGAAATGGAGTCAGCGATTGTTGTTGATCTGTGCAGTGTGGCAGTTCATTGATGGAATCTTGACCATTATCTTGGGGTTTGCCGGGCCAAACCGGATTCCTGAATTACAAGGCTATGCCCAGTTTGTACCGGTGGCAACAATTACCGGTTTGGTGGGTACCGCATTTCTGCTGAGCGGGTTGGTCAATCTGCTGCTGGCGCGGTACTACCTGCGGCGGCCAACAATCGGTTGGGGGATTCCAGCCGTCATTGGCCTGGAGAGTTTAGCGGCCTACGTTTGTTTAGATATCATCAGTGTTATTCTGCTCATCCCGACACTGGTGATCATCATGTTATACCGCCATCAACAGCAAAAAACGGTATCAGCAGCACACTAATTTCAGAAGGAAAAGGATGATTGTAGTGTATAGAACAGAATATCCGCAACCGCAGTTTCAACGGGAACACTGGCAGAACTTGAATGGTCAATGGCAGTTTACTTTTGATGACGCTGATGAAGGTCAACGGAAGCAGTGGTATCGAGAGCACGACTGGTCAGAACACATCGAGGTGCCGTTTGCTTATCAGAGTCAATTGAGCGGCATTAGTGATACGACCGGCCACGCGGTGGTGTGGTACCAGCGGACAGTGACCAACCAGGCTGAATCTGGAGAGACAGTATTACTGCACTTTGGCGCGGTGGATTACGGTGCCGATGTTTGGCTGGATGGCCAGTTTATTGGTCACCATCAAGGCGGGCATACGAGCTTCAGTTTTGATATCACGAATCAAGTCAGTGATTCAGCGGAACATACGTTGACAGTCCGCGTGTGGGATCCAATCCATGACGAAGAAGTCACACGGGGTAAGCAGAGCTGGACCGGACGCAGTGAGGGAATTTGGTATACTAATACGACTGGTATCTGGCAAACAGTTTGGTTGGAATATGTGCCCCAGACTTATCTGGAGAGCGTCCAGTATTTCCCAGATATTTCAGCAGGAACAATCACGATCAAGGGAACCATCAAGCATTTTGTTCCGGGTACGCAAGTCCAAGCGGTGATCACCTTCAAAGATGATCCGGTGACTGAAACGATAGTCACTCCCGAAATCGATTCGTTTACTTTCACGGCTGATGTATTTGCCAAAAAGATTTTCCGCAGCGGCTATCATAATGACGGTCGACTGTGGACCCCGGAACATCCGCACTTGTTCGCCATACGGTTTACCACGAAGACTCCGAATGGTGAGCAAGACGTCGTCGATTCCTATTTTGGTATGCGCGAAGTCCGTACCGAAAGCGGCATGGTCTTTCTGAATAATCGGCCGTACTATCAAAAATTAGTTTTGGACCAGGGCTATTGGTCGGAAGGTTTGCTGACTGCCCCCTCTGATGAAGCGTTCAAGAAAGATATCAAATTAGCGAAGGCCATGGGCTTCAATGGCGCACGACTGCATCAAAAGGTGGAAGATCCGCGTTTTCTGTATTGGGCTGATCAATTGGGTTTCATCTGCTGGGGTGAATGTGCGTCAGCACCAGTATTCAGTGCCCGGGCCGAGTCAGCGTTATATGCAGAGTGGCAAGAAATTATTGCTCGAGATTTCAATCATCCGGCGATCATCACGTGGGTGCCGTTAAACGAAAGCTGGGGCGTGCGCAGTATCCATGATGATCGGCAGCAGCAGCATTTCAGCCAAGCTCTTTACCACCTGATCCATTCATTGGACCCCACCCGGTTGGTGCAATCCAATGATGGTTGGGAACAGACAGAAACTGACATCTGTGCGATTCACAATTATAGTCACGGGGAGTCTGCCGAATCACCGCAGTATGCCTACTTCAAAGACAGCTTGAGCACTTGGCAGAAACTACTCAGTCAGCCGCCAGGCAGTTTTGACATTTTTGCCAAAGGCTTTGCCTATGCAGGGCAGCCCATTCTATTGACTGAGTTTGGCGGGATAGGCTATAACAAGGCCGATGCCGATGCTGGCTGGGGATACACGGGGGCTCATTCGGATGCAGAGTTCCGCAACGAGCTGCAGCGTATCTTTACTGCGGTGGCTTCGTCAAAGAGTCTCAATGGCTTCTGTTACACGCAGCTGTACGACACCGAGCAGGAAGTCAATGGGTTAATGACTTACGAGCGGACACCAAAAATTCCGGTGAAAGAGATTCACGAAATTCTGGACTACTTCGTGCCGAGCTATATTGAATCGCAGGCGCGGGAGCAAATGCTTTCTTAGTGGGTCAAAATGATTTGAGGACCAATCGGGCAGCACTGGCTAAAAACCAGTGCTGTTTTTTCCTGAAGAAAATTTTCAAACCGTATTGACCTTCGCAAAACGGTTGTGCTAATTTAAATTGTGTACAATGAATTACATTTTCAGGAAAGAAGGCAGTTTCTATGTTCAAGCACACTCGGAAGTTACAGTACAACGCCACCCCAGATAAGCCGGATCCATTGATGGCTCGGCGGCTGCAGGAATCCCTTGGCGGTCAATGGGGCGAGATGACGGGCATGCTCTCCTATCTATCGCAGGGCTGGTCGTCATCAGGCGATGAGAAGTACAAGGATCTGCTTTTGGATACCGGTACGGAAGAAATCGGCCACGTGGAAATGATTTCCACGATGGTGGCTCAACTGCTGGAAGGGGCTCCAATTTATGCCGAAGAAGAAGCTTATCGGTCCGATCCGGCATTGGCCGCAGTCATGGGCGGAATGGATCCTGAACAAGCAATTGTGCATGGTTTAACTGCCAGTCTTAACAATCCCAATGGTGCCGCCTGGACGACCGGCTACACCACCTCCAGCGGCAACTTGGTGGCGGATATGCGCTTCAACGTTGTCCGGGAATCCGAGGCCCGGCTGCAAGTGAGCCGGCTTTATTACATGACCCGCGATGAGGGGGTCCGGGATATGCTGAAGTTCTTATTAGCTCGGGAGACTCAGCACCAGCTGCAGTTTATGAAGGCTCAGGAAGAGCTGGAAGATAAATACGGCGTAGTGGTGCCCGGTGATATGAAGGATATTGAGTATCAAGAGTATTCTCATGTCTTGATGAACTTCTCCGATGGCGACGGTTCTCGGCAATTCGAAGGCCAGGTGGTTAAAGATGGTGAGAAATTCACCTATCAGGAAAATCCGGAGGCGATGGGTGGGATTCCAAAGCTTAAGCCCGCGGATGAGCAGTTGCATAATCATCAGGGGTAGTTTGAGCGACGTCCGGCTTGATTCAGTTTGTTGGACTTTATCTGGCATTCTGCTATACTATTGATAGACAGAAGAAATGACACAAGAGCCACCGCAGCGGTTTTACCACCCGCTGTACGCGGTAACTCGGTCGGCGGCTATCCCGTAAAGGGTAGCCGTTTTTTGGATTCAAAAAGCTCTGGGGTACCAAGCCCAGAGCTTCTTTGTTGACCACCTTACATGTTAGGGACGTCGATGATGATGACGTTTGACATGCTTACGAGGATGCGTGTATACGTGATAAGCGTATTTAATGCCAGCAATGACACCGGAGGTCAGCACCCCGGTAGCCACCGAAGTAGCTACAGACAGAAGAAATTCCACATTGACCACCGTCAACGGGGCGGTATGACGGAGCCCGTTAACTGTAATAGGATATCACGTGATGACAGGGTAACGCACTAACAAAAAAGTCCCACCAAATAGGCCACGTGGGCATTGGTGGGACTTTATGAGGCTGCTTTAACTCACCAAATCACAACCCGTTTTGCCGGCTCGCGATACATCTTATCTCCTTGTTTCACGTGGAACGCACTGTACCATTCCGGGAAATTCGGGACCGGTACATTCGTCCGCAGCAAGGCGGGCGCGTGCACGTCGGTCTTCAAGATAACCCGTTCAAATTCTGGGCGAATCTTGGTTCGCCAGGAGCGGGCGTAGTTGATGAAGTACTCCTGGAAGTCGCTGGCGGGGGCATCGGCGCGGTGCAGGATCTGCAGTGCCGCGTTCAAGCCGGCGTTGTCGGCGATGTTTTCGCTCACCACCAGTTTGCCGTTGATCTTGCCGCCGGCGTAGGGAATGCCGTCGAACTGGGCAATCATTTCCTCGGTATATTTCTTGAAGTGGGCGAAATCAGCTGGCTGCCACCAGTTCTTCTTGTTCCCGTGTTCATCATACAAGGCCCCGTTATTATCAAAGGCGTGGCTGATTTCATGGCCGATGGTGGCGCCAGCGCCGCCGAGGTTATCAGCTTGGCTGGCGTGCACGTCGTAGAACGGTGCCTGCAGAATGCCCGCGGGGAAGGTGATGTCGTTGGCCGTCGGGTTGTACGCGGCGTTGACGATTTGCGCGGGCATGACCCATTCGCTGCGGTCCACCGGATTGTTCAGGCGGGCAAAGCTGTATTGCAGCGTCACCTTGGCGATCGTATCCAGCGTCGTGGTCAGCGGGGTGTCTTGGTCAATGGCCATGCGGTCATACAGGGGGCGGGCCTTTTCGGGATAGCCCATCTTAATGACCATCGTGTCCAGCTTCTTCACGGCCATCGCCTTGGTCTGATCAGACAGCCAGGTATTGTCATGGATCTGCTGTTTATACGTGGCAATCAAATCTTCGACCATGTGGGTGACGTCGGCCTTGGCCTGGGGTCCAAAATATTTCTTGCCATAGAACACGCCAACCGGTTCAGCGAAGAACCGGTTCACCGTGTTGTAAGCGAACCGCTCCGGCGGGGTCAGCTCCTGTTGACCGGTGATCGCTTGGTTATACAGTTCGCCAATCTTGCGCAGGTCGCGGCTCAGGTAGCGGGCATGGCTGACGAGTTCGTCCACATAGGCCCAATGCTGCCATTCGGTGAAAGTATCGGCATTGAAGGTATCCGAAAAGTGCTGATAATACTTTGTGTCAATGATGTTCACCGTGCGCGGGGTGCTGGGCAGCAGCGGCTTCAGGCCGGCGGCGACAGCAACACCCGCCAGTTTGCCCAAAGTAGTGTCCCAAGCCGCTGGATTATCCAAGTTGTCATCGACCGCCGCATCTTCATGGCTCAAATGATGTGCTGCAATGCGGGCGTCGAAGGCCAGGGCGTCTTTGACGTAGGCTTCCTGATCAGCCGGATTCAGCGGGGACTGAGCGAGCAGCAGGCGGGCCATTTTCCCCCACACCGGCAGTAGGGCTTGTTTCTGCGTGGGGTCATCATACATGGTCACATCCGGGAGAATCGTGTCCGGCGATGTGAACATCACCTGATACTTGGTGGCATCGTGCATGTCCGTTTCCACGAAGACATAGAAAGGCAGTGCGTATCCGTCCTGAATCAGCTCGGGCAGGGCCGCATTGAAAGCGGCCAGACCGGGCAATCCCTGGATTTTGGCCAGTCGGGGCAGAATCGGTCCGAGGCCTTCCCGATCCCGCTGGTCGAAGTCGAGGGCTTTGCCGAAGAGTACAGCGGCCTTATCGAAGTTGTCCTTAGGTTTGGCAGGGGCTTTCGCCAGCGCTGCTTTCAGGTCGGCCAACAGCTCTTTTTCAACCTTTTTATCCAAGTCGGTGGAGACGCCGGCCGACACCCGATCCGGGTCGATCGCGGCGATCTGCTGCCAAGCACCATTCACATACCCGTACAGATCATCCTGTACCCGCGGTGTTTCATTTTGTGCCATGAGATAATTCCTCCTTTTGCAGTACAATGGGAGACACGTACCGTACGGCTATCATAGCCCAGATGAGGGAATAATGATAGCCCGTGGGCTGAATGATTAAGAAAATGAAGGAGTGTTTCACGTGGAACAACGGTCCCGCTGGATCATGCTGTTTGCCACCTCTATGGTGTCGTTTATGTCGACCCTGGACGCCAGCGTTGTGAATATTGCGATTCCCCATATTTCCCGAGAGTTAGGGGTGCCGATGAATCAGGCGGAATGGGTGGTTTCTGTTTATTTGGTAGCGATTTGCGCGCTGCTCATTTTCTTTGGCCGGCTGGCCGATCAGATTGGCCGGATCCCGGTCTTCCAGACAGGTACGCTGATCTTCGTGGCGGGATCGCTGGCCTGCGGGTTAAGTGTGAGCCTGCCGATGCTGCTGGGTGCTCGGTTGTTTCAAGCCCTCGGCGCGTCGATGGTGATGTCTTCGAATTTCGGCATCATCACCCAAGCGTTTCCCATGGGTGAACACGGTCGCGCCCTGGGGCTGAATAGTACCTTTGTGCAGATCGGCAATATCGCCGGACCGGGAATCGGCGGGGTGATTCTGGCCATTGCTAACTGGCATTGGATTTTCTTTATCAATGTGCCGATTGGGATCATTGCGTTCATTGTCGGTTATCGCATTTATCCCCACGAGCCAGTGGTGTTTCGCCATGTCCAAGTGGACTGGCCGGGGTATAGCACCTTTGCCTTGGCGGTCATCAGTTTCTTCATCGCCATTTACTGGGGCCAAGGGGTTGGCTTCAGCCATCTGGGCGTAATTGCACTTTTTGCTCTGGCTGCAGTCCTGGTGGTTGGATTCATTTTCATTGAACAACGGGTGGCAGCGCCGCTGATCACGCTGGGGATTTTCCGCTCACCTGGGTTCACCATTGGCATCATCACCGCGATGCTGGTTTACATGGTGGGTTATTTCAACAATGTGATCATGCCGTTTTACCTGCAAGAAACACTGGCTTTGTCCTCGGCGACCGCCGGCCTGATCCTGATGGCAGTGCCGTTGCTGAATATGATCAGCGCGCCCACCGGCGGCATCATTAGTGATCATATTGGCGCGGAAAAAGTGTCCTTTTACGCGCTGTTCATTTTCTTCGTGCCGCTGCTCCTCTTTCTTTTTGTTCAGCCCGCTTGGTCGCTGGGCTGGCTGATCTTTGGGCTGGCGATGTTCGGGGTGGCCAATGGCGCATTCCAGAACAATCCAATGATCATGGGCAATGCCGGTAAGGAATATCAAGGAATCGCCGGGGCGATGGCGGCGCTAGGCCGCAATATCGGCATGGCACTGGGGTTATCGCTGGCCACCTCGCTATTGTATTGGGATATGTCCCAACAAGCCGGTCGGCGGGTGACGGCCTATCCCCATGCCCAGCCGCACTGGTTTATTCAGGCGATGCACTTCAGCTACGGCTGGGCCGTGGGGCTGATTGGCAGTGCGTACTGTTACTAGGCGGACTGTTGTTTTATCGTGGGCACATTGCTGAGGCGTCTCGCTAGCCATCGGCTGTCTCCCTGACTACAATATAGTCGGTTATTGTGATTGCAGTCACATAAAAGGAGACGGTGAAAATGGCTCGTTTAGCAAATAAAGTATTGGTCATCACCGGTGCGGGCAACGGCATGGGGAAGGCCATGGCGCTGCGGTTTGCCCAAGAGGGCGCCAAGGTGCTTGCCAGTGATCGCGATCCGACTTGGATCAAAGAGACGGTCAAAGAGATTACGGCTGCTGGCGGTACTGCAGTGGCGGATGTCACCGATGTCAGTGACGAGGCGGCGGTGAAGGCACTGATCCATCGGGCGGTCGCGGAATTTGGCCGGTTGGACATTTTGGTCAATGATGCCGGCATTCCCGATAATTTCAAGACTGTGGTGACGGCCACGGATGAGTCGTGGGACCGGGTGTTGAAAATCAATTTGTACGCACCGTTCTGGGCTTGCCGGGAAGCCGTGCCAATCATGAATGCGCAAGAAAGCGGCGGGGTCATCCTGAATGTCAGCTCGGTAGGCGGTTTGTTCGGTGCCCTGGGCGGGGCGGCGTATGTGGCCTCCAAGCATGGTGTCATCGGTTTGACGAAGAACATCGCCGCCACGTATGGCGTGCATGGTAAAGTCCGGGCTAATGCATTGGCCCCTGGGACGATCACCACGAACATTCGCGCCGCAATCACCGACCCTGACCCGTTGGGCGATCAAGCCCTGCGGGATGCCGGCGGTTACGACGGACCGGTGGGCGCCAGCGAAGACATGGCCAATGCGGCTTTGTACCTGGTATCTGATGAGGCCAAGTTTGTTAATGGCGCGGTGTTAGTTGCCGACGGCGGCTGGACAGCACTTTAATATGGAAGAAAGGCGGCACTTCGCTTGCGCGGAGTGCTGTTTTTTTGGCGTCAGGCGCTCCGCAAACAGCACTAGCCAAAGCAAGCCCGGTATCGGTATAATAGAAGAGTAGATTGTGATTGTAGTCACATGGATAAGGAGATTGATAAAATGGCACGTCTAACGGATAAAGTTGTCGTTATTACCGGCGCCGGTAACGGTATGGGGAAGGCCATGGCTTTGCGCTTCGGCCAAGAAGGGGCGAAGGTACTCGCCAGTGATCGGGATGAAAAAGGAATCAAGGCCACTGCCGAAGAAATTACTGCGGCAGGCGGCACCGCCGTGGCGGATGTCACTGATGTCAGCGATGAAGCAGCGATTAAAGCACTCATTCACCGCGCGGTAACCGAATTCGGCCGGTTGGACATTCTGGTCAACAACGCCGGGATCGTGGATAACTTCAAGACCGTGGTTACCGCTACTGACGAATCTTGGGACAAAGTATTGAAAATCAATCTATACGCACCGTTCTGGGCGTGCCGCGAAGCGGTGCCGATCATGGAAGAACAAGAAACGGGCGGGGCAATCTTGAATATCAGTTCCGTTGGCGGAATGTTCGGAGGCCGCGGCGGCGCCGCATATGTTACTTCCAAGCACGCCATCATCGGGCTGACGAAGAACATTGCTGCGACCTATGGTGTGAAGGGTAAAGTCCGGGCCAACGTGCTGGCCCCCGGTTCCGTGGTGACCAACATTGGGGCGACGATCACCGATCCAGACCCAGTTGGCCAAAAGGCGCTGCAGGCTTCTGGCGGCTTTTCGTCACCGCAAGGTTCTGGGGAAGACATGGCCAACGCGGCGTTGTACCTGGTATCTGATGAAGCAAAGTTTGTTAACGGGGCAGTGCTGGTCGCTGATGGCGGGTGGACAGCCCTGTGACGATTAGGCGGTAATTAACAACACTCCTTAACTGAGGGGTGTTGTTTTTAGTTATTTAGTAAAAACGTTTTTATTCCGTATAGGTGGATTTCATTGACACTGGCGAGTGATATATCAGAATAAACCAATAAGCATGCCGGTGTGTGGGTAAAATTTACTAAATTACTGTTATTTCAGATAATGACGTTCCATATTTCGGGACATGTTTCTCAAGGGTAACCGCTTGCATTTATCAAAAAGAGATGCTATTCTACAAGAGTAAAAACGTTTTCAAAGTGGGAGGCGATGAAGATGAAGCCGACGATCCGTGATGTGGCCAAAGCAGCGGGCGTTTCGATTGCCACTGTTTCCAAGGCATTGAATGGGGTGGACGTTGTTAAGGCGGAGACCAAGCTCAAAGTATTGGCCGCGGCTAAAGAGCTCAATTATGTACCTAATCTTTTAGGTAAGCAATTGAAATCTGGCCAAACCAACATGCTGGGGTTCTTCACCAACAGTGTTTCCGGGCCTTACTTCTATGCGTTGATCGAATCCATCGCTCGGACGGCCGATAACATGGGTTTTGGGCTGAACGTCTTCGTCACCAAGCGCCATGATACGATTCAAAACTATCTCTTCGGCAACGTGGTTGACGGGGTGATCGTCTTTGAAAGTCGAATCACTGGCCCAGACGTTGATATGATCAGTCAGCACCGCGTCCCAGCAATCTTCTTGGATCGGCCAATGGTTGCGGACAAGATTGGCAGTATTACGTTCAATTCCTATCAGGAAGCGTTTGACGCCACAGCGTATCTCATCAGCCTTGGTCGTCGCAAGATCGCCTATCTTGCGGGTTATCCAGATAACTACGATAGCAACGAACGGCAGCGAGGCTATGAGGATGCGTTAAAAAAATATGGGTTACCCGTGAATAAAGACTTGATTATTCTCGGGTTGTTCGAAGAACCGACGTCGTATAGCGAAATGCGCCGGTTCATCAGTCTGCATCCGGAGGATATCCCGGACGGCATTCTAGCTGGGAATGATATTTCAGCCATTGGTGCTATGCGGGCATTGAAGGAGAGCGGCATCAGTGTGCCCCAAGAGGTGAGTGTCATTGGGTTCGATGATGTCGAAATCGCGCAGTATTTTCAACCGTCGCTCACGACTACCCGGAATCCCATCGGGCGGCAAGGCGTGCTGGCGGTGAAGCAGTTGGTGGGCATGATCAGCAATAATGATCAAGGCCAGTCAGAAGTCTTGGACGGTCAGCTGGTTGTCCGTAATTCGACGACCATCAAGTGAGCTTGCAGTTTCCAATATAATAAAAACGTTTTTATTCAGTGCAAAGGGGTGTGTACAATGAAAGCAGTTCCTGCGGGGAGAAAGCGGAGTGTCGGGACTCGATTGAAGAATTGGTTCACCGATTTCCGCTCGCAATGGCAGATGCAGTCGATGATGCTTCCAGGTATTCTCTTTATGATCGTGTTCAACTTTATTCCCATCTATGGCTTGACCTTAGCCTTCAAGAGCTATTCAGTCACTGATACCATTGGCGGGGCGAAATGGAATGGCATCCAAAACTTTCAAACGATCATGGGCGACAAGTACTTCTGGCAAGCCGTGTGGAACACAGTGGGCATCAGCGCCATCAAGCTGACGATTGAGTTCTTCTTGCCAATCGCCTTAGCCATCATGATTTATGAAGTGAACTGGGGACCATTCAAAAAAATCGTGCAGACGATTACCTACCTGCCCCACTTTCTATCGTGGATCATCTTAGGCGGGATGCTGATCAACTGGATGTCCTCGAATGGGTTGATCAATCAGTTCCTCGGTTTGATTGGGATCCATTCCCAGGCCAACTACATGTTGGATGCCAATAAGTATTGGAACATCGCCGCCTGGTCCGACGTCTGGAAGGAAGTCGGTTGGGGTACCATCCTGTATCTGGCCACGATGGCTGGGATCGATCCGACTTATTACGAAGCGGCGGAAATGGACGGGGCGTCGAAGTTGCGCCAAATTTGGAGTATTACCTTGCCCGGCATCAGCAACATTATTTCATTGAATTTGATTCTCTCGGTATCCGCCTTGTTCGGATCCAACTTGGACCAGACTTTGGTCCTGATGAATTCCCAAAACCAACCGGCTGCTGAAGTCATCAATTCCTATGTGTATCGGGTCGGGCTGACCCAGGGCGACTTCTCGTATGCGACCGCCGTTGGTCTGGGTGTATCAGTCATCTCTGTGATCTTGCTGGTCGGCGCCAACATGATCACCAAGAAACTGAACGACAACCAGTCGGTATTGTAAGGGGAGGGCGAAGATCATGGAGTTAAAAAGTGCACGAAAATCGCCATTCGGTACCCGCAAGTCTGGCAGTCGCGTCCGCGAAACCAAAGGCACCCGGGTGTTCAATGTCGTCAATATCATCATCCTGAGTTTGTTTACCTTGATTATCGTTGTGCCGCTTTGGAACATTGTCATTTCGTCCTTTGCGTCATCCGGCTCGTTGAACAGCGGCAACTTTATTTTCTGGCCGCAGCAGTTATCGCTCGATAACTACCGGGCAGTGTTCCGCGATCCGGGCCTCTGGCGGTCATTCTTCATCTCGTTTGCCAAAACCGGCGTCGGGGTCATTACCCATACACTGTTCTGTGCGATCGTCGCTTATCCGTTAAGCAAGCGGCGGCTGCGGGGCCGTAAACTATATTCCACCATGGGCATCATCACGATGTTCTTCTCCGGCGGGATGATTCCGACTTACTTGCTGATCAAGTCCCTGGGCATGCTGGATACCTTCTGGGTCTACATCATCCCGTCCTTGTTCAGCTACTACGACGTGATCATCTTGATGAACTTCTTCCGCCAAGTACCGGATTCGCTGGAAGAATCTGCCAAAATCGATGGGGCCAGTGATTACAAGGTGTTCTGGAGCATCATTCTGCCCCTATCCAAGCCGGCCTTAGCCACGATTGCCCTATTCAATGGGGTATGGCAATGGAACGACTTCATGACGACGAAACTGTATGTGACCAATGAAGGTCTCTATCCATTGCAGATGCGCTTGTATGACATTATCGTCCAAGCCCAAGCAGCGAGTACAACGGGGTTGAAAGCCCAAGTAGCGATCAGTACCACATCAAGGGGGGTGCAGCTGGCCACGATCATGATCACGATCCTGCCGATTCTGATTCTGTATCCGTTTGTTCAGCGATACTTTGTAAGCGGCACCATGCTGGGCGCCGTGAAGGAATAGTCTGTTATGAAGAAATATTTGAGGGAGATGTCCACAGTGAGTATTACAAAACGTTTGGCGCGTCTTGGCGTCATTGCTGCCGTTGCGACAGCTACTATGTTAATTGCCGCCGGGTGCGGTTCCTCTGGTTCTGATTCAGCAAAGTCGGGCGATAATCTACCGAAGGCGGGTTACAAAGTATCAAAGAACACCCCGGCTTGGAAATCCGATAAGAGCAAAGACAACACACTGACCTGGTATGTCAATGCGGATTGGTGGAACAAGTCTTATGGCAAGGACATGATCACCAAGCAAATCAAGAAAGATTTGAACTTAAACATCAAGTTTGTCACCGGGGATGACACCAAGTTAAACACGTACTTTGCCTCCGGCAAATTGCCGGATATCGTGACCATCGGTGATCCAAACTCTAAGGTTGCCCGGACGGCTGATCAATGGGCTTATCCGTTGCAAGACTTGGCTACGAAGTATGATCCGTATTTCTACAAAGTCGCTCGGACCGATACTTTAAATTGGTACAAGCTGAAGGATGGCAAGACTTATGGCTATCCGAACTATTCCAATACGGAAGCCGATTACAAGTCCGGCAAAGTACCCGCACGAGATGCCTTTATCATCCGTAAAGATGTCTTGGCGGCTATCGGGAAACAGGACTTCACAACTCCAGAAGGCTTCGTCAAAGGAATGGCTGCAATTAAGGAGAAATTCCCGAAGCTGAGCCCGTTTGGCTTCAATGATTTCTCTGGCGGGAACAGTTCGCTGGACAACGTCGTTCAGGATATGTTGGGTGTGCCGATCGTTACCAAAGACAATAAGTACTATGCTCGTAACCTGGACAGCGATTATCTGAAGTGGCTGAATGCGTTCCGTGAAGTCCATGCAGCGGGCAATATCAGCGATGACAGCTTTACCGATGACTCCAATGCCTTTAATGAAAAAGTCAACGCTGGTAAGTACGCCACAATCATGATGGGTAGTGACGTCAATCACGGGATCAACTTGCAAACCTTTGCCTCTAAGCATCCTGATGAGCAATATATCGCCATTGACGGAATTCAAAGTACCGTTGGCCGTAAACCAACATTGTCCCAAGCAGGGATTTCGGGTTGGTTGATCAATTACATTTCGAATAAGTCCAAGAATCCAGCTAAGGCCATTCAGGTATTTGAATATTTGTTGAGTGATCGCGGGCAAATGTTAGTCAATTTCGGCATCAAGGGCCAGACTTATGAAGATGCCGGTGACGGCATGGTGAAGTGGACGCCGAGTGCGTTGAAGGTTCAGCAATCTGATCCGGATAAATGGCAGAATCAGTACCGGATGGGCGAATTCATTCTCTTTGGTCATGACCGCTACAAGGCCTTGAACAAGGATTCCTACGTGAAGGCCGTTTGGCAGATGCAGGCATGGGGTCAGAAGTATCTGACACCGCAATTCAAGACTGAAAACATTGCGCCGGATCCTGGTACGCAAGAAGCTCGGGCGTACTCTGCGATTCAAACGAACTGGAGCACAACGCTGGTGAGCTTGATTCGGGCCAAGTCAGAAGCTGATTTCAATGCAACCCTGAAGAAGTATAAAGACTTCGAAAAGGATAACAGTATTGATCAGATCAACAAGACCCGCGACAAGAATATTCAAGCGAACATGAAGAAATTGAATATGAAGTAACTTGTATAATGGGGAAAGGGCCGGCGGCGGCCCTTTTTCTTTAAAGGAGATGATGACGATGGCCCGCTTCTTTGCACTAGACGGCAAGGCTTATCGGATATTGCAGAAGATCTATCAGCTGATTGTCTTGAACGTGTTATTCGTTATCGGAGCACTGCCCATCGTGACCGTCGGGGCATCACTGACGGCGCTGTACAGTATGGCGTTGAAACTTGATGATCCCAATACGGTCGCTGTGGCGCCTGGATTTTGGCGCGCTTACCGGGCCAATTGGCGGCAGGGCAGCCTTCTGGGTCTGCTGGTCATTGGTTTGGCCGCGGGAATGGTGGGCGGCTACTGGTGGATAGGCAGTGTGGTCGGCGGCACTTCACCGGTCATGATTGCGGTGATTGCCGTCTACGCGGTGGCGTTGCTGGCGGTGATGTATATCTTTCCGCTGGCCGCTCGCTATCAGGAAACCATTGGGCAGATTCTGCGCAATTCGGTGACCCTGGCGGTGGGCAATGCCTGGGAATCGATCGTCATCTTTCTACTGATGATTGCCGTCATCTTCTATCTGCCGTTCAAGTACCATTGGCTGTTCATCATCATCTTACTGATGGGCTTTGCCGGCACGGCGTATCTGCAAAGCTGGCTGCTGCAACGGGTGTTCGCAAAATATGATCAAGACTAAAAGGAATGGGGAAGCAGTATGAAGTATTACGTGGGATTTGATATGGGTGGTACAACGATCAAGTACGGGGTAGTTGATGCTGCCGGAAAGATTGTCGAGAAGGGAGCACTGCCGACGGAGAAGAAGCAGGTCCCGTTGCTAGCCGGGATGCAGAAAGTTGTTGCACAGTACAAAAACAAGTTCGCGGTAGCCGGTGTCGGCGTGTCGATTCCCGGTATTGTCCGACGAGACGGCTACATGATTACGGCTGGAGCAATCAAGTGTCTCAACGGTTATCCTTTGGCTGATAAATTGAAAGAGATGACTGGCTTGCCAGTCAAAGTAGAAAATGACGCGAATGCCGCGGCGATTGCCGAACACTGGCTTGGCAATGCCCAGGGCGTCGAAAATTATCTTTGCGTGGTCCTGGGGACCGGCGTTGGCGGCGGCATCGTCATCAACGGCGATGTTTACCGGGGCGCCCATGGGATGGCCGGCGAGTTCGGCTGGAATATCACCCATGACATTGATCTGACGCAAAAACTGGAAGATGCATCGCTGAATTGGCATGCAGCGGTGGTCAGCGGCATGGTCCGGCGCTACAATATGTCGGTTCACCGGGTCTATCCCGATGAGCCCACGGTGACCGATGCTCGGCAGATTTTGCAGCTGGCCCAAGATAAGGACCCGATTGCCGAACCCATTGTTGATCAATTTATCGAAGATGTGTGCATCATGCTGCTGAACTTGTTTGCGAACTTTGACCCGGAACTGATCCTGATTGGCGGCGGTATCAGCGCCAACACCGAGTTTATGACCATGCTGCAGGCCAAGTTCAAGGAGTTCCTGATTCGTCATGAGAGTTTGCACTATATTCAAGATAAGGCCCTGGGTACCGTCAAAACAACCGGTTTGCATAATGATGCTGGGTTGATTGGAGCGGTGTATCCGTTGGTGCGGGAGACACTGAAAGCTTAAGCTGAAAAAATCTCCCCCAATCGTGGTGCGTGTACACACGATTGGGGGAGATTTTTTAGACCCGCGGTGTCAAAACGGTCACCAATGTATCGATCGTTCGTTGGACTGTTGCGTCCGACAAGGGCTGGCCAAAGAAAAGATACCCAAGGAAGACTTCGCCGATGATGCCGGACATTACTTCCCCGATTTCTCCATTTTTCCAGTTGACCAGCTGACCGAGCCGCTTCAAGTGGTGAAATTGGCGATCAAATTGCAGCCAGTAGGCAACGGGAAACTTGCGCACGAATTGGCTGCGCATGTCTTGATCATAGAATAATTCCGAGACAAAAATTTTGATCACTTTGCTGTTCGCCCGCAAGTAGCCGATGCGGTCCCGAATGATGTTGTCGAGAAATTCGCGCAGGGTGGTGTACTTCACGGCCAGCTTGTATTTGACGAGTTCATCCATAGCCTGGGGAAACAGCGACTGGCGTACCGGATCGATAATGGCGTGGAGCAGTCCGCGTTTGTTCTTGAAAGTGCTGAAGATGTTACCTTCCGCCACGCCAGCGCGGCGGGCAATTTCTTTGGTGCTGGAATTGGCGTAGCCGTTGGCCGCGAAGACATCAATGGCGGCCGCCAAGATGCTGACCTGTTTGTCGGTCAAGCCATCCAGGATGTGGGCGTCGCGAAAGAGTTGCAGATCGTCATTAGTGGTCATCATCATGCACCGCCTCCTGCCGAGCGGGAATCCAACCGGCAATATCGCTGGGAGAGAAATTATAATCTAAAGGCTGCCGATAGATGGCTTCGTATGCCGCCTTTTTCTGAGCATAATCCTGGGCAGCCATGCGCAGGCTGTTATCCCGGGGGGATATGGCGGGGTCGGGGAAAATTGGCTTCAGAATGTGCAGCCGATATTGGGTTTCGTTGAATTGATCGGTCAACTGGCGGTGCATATCCGCGATTTCCACGAAGCAGGACACGATGGGTACATTGAGGCGGGCGGCATAGAAGTAAGCCCCGCGCTTAGGCGGCCGCGGCTTGCGGTAGTTGAACCACATTTCCTGTTCGGGATAGATCAGCACCTTGTGACCAGCATTCAGCCGCTCGGTCAGCAAGTCCGGCAGAGTCAGACCGGCATAATGGATGTCCTTACTGACTGGGATGGTATCAGCATAGCGCATCAGGTAGCCCAGCCACCCATCCATGAAGAAGTTCGTCGCTTCGCTGACGATATACAACCGGTGCATACCCAGGGCTTTGCGGACCAGCATGTTTTCAATGGGACTGAAGTGGTTGCTGGTAACGATCGCGCCGCCAGGCGTTGCCGCTAGATTTTCTTGACCGGTGACGATCATGTTCCGGGTGACGACTCGGGCGGCGGTGTTCATCGCGGTACGGGCAATCAGATTGTTGGCGCGATAAGACCAGGTATGAATATCCCGGACATAGTTGGTCAATAATTCCTGTTCCCGGTTGATTGAAATGTTTGGGTCGTCCGTTTCCACTTTGCTGTTGAACTGGTCGGCCGCGACGGCTTTCTCAATATTAGCAATGACCGGTGCCCGGTCACTGGGGGCGAATAGTTGAGCAATCATAATGCAACACTCCCTGTTTGCGCCTGAATTTCTTTGAAGGTGGGGTGTTTGGCGCAAATGTCCCGCCCGAGCTGCTGCATGTGGGCCAATTTGTCTAAATCAGTTTGCCGATCCGTTGCGGTGTAGGCTTGCAGGCTCTTTTGAAAGTCCGGGTAGATCGGCAGACGCTGGGCCTCTTGCCAGAAAAAGTCGGCATGGGGCGCGTCGCTGTAGTGCCAGGGCTTTCTGAACAGATTATAGTGCACCAGATGCGGCGTCGCGGCGGCGTCACCAGTATTGCGTACCTGGACATTCCAGGCAGTGGGCAAGTAATGGATCCGGCCGTGGCCCATGGCGTTGATGTAGTCTTGGTCTGGGGCTAAACTGGCGAAGTGGTACTGATTCAGCAGGGATAAGAAATGCTGACTGAACTGCTCCCGCCGCAAAGCGGTCAAGTTCAGCAGCAACATACCTGAGTTGATATAGTCTTCCCGGGGAACGCCGACAGCTTCTTCAGCGTAAGTCCCCATGACGTCATCACTGTTCATGTAACTATCCGCGACACCGGCAAAGAAGTTATCGCCCAAGTCTTCGGCGAAGAGATCGCCCAGATCGGTTTCGACCACGATATCGGCGTCTAAATACAGTGCCTTATCGTATTGTGGGAACATGTCGGCGATAAATAAGCGAAAATAAATCGTATAAGTGAAGTAATCCCCGCGCAGACTGTTGCTCTGGTCGTTAATTTGTTTTTCCAATTGCTCGTCCATGGCCATCAACGTCACTGCCACATTGGCTGTGCTCAGTGCCTGCAATTTAGCTTGGTTGGCGGGCGTCAAGCCTTGGTGCAAAACGATGATTTTGTATTGGCTGGCCGGGGCCGCGTGTTCGGTAAGGGAATGCAAGGCGACGGTCAGACAGGGGACATACGCGTCATTGATTGCGAAAAAGATGGGCATTTCAGAATTAGTTTTTGTCATGGGAATAACTTCCTTTCAGGGCCGGCGCCAGGGCGGTGTATTCTTTGAGAATATCGTCGTAGGCGTGGACGTGCAGTACTTGGTGCATCGCTTGGGGCTGCCACGGTTTGACCGTTTGAGTATGAAAATAAGGAAAAAAGAACAGCCGGGTACTGAAGTGCTGAAAAACCGTATCGGGTTTCATGTCGTGCTGTTCGTTATATTTGGCTGGGGCCAGCCGTTTATGGACAGCCAGCTTGTTCAAGGCCGATTGATCCGGCATGAACATCTTGCGGGTGCGGCACCGTTCCCGGGTTTTGGCGAACAAACCAGTCTTTCTGATTTGGGGCATGTTCAGCAGTAAAACACCGGAATTAATGTAGTCAAAAGGCCGCAGAGCGTGGTGGAAGAACCATTTGCCATAATGATCCAGGACGCCGACGAATTCGGCCTGCCCCAGGTCCTGGGCATAAAAGTCGGTGGGGTCTTGCCGGCAGACCACGTCGGCGTCCAGGTACAGCAGCCGATCGGGCAATTCCGGCACTTGATCGCTATATAGCCGGAGCATGCAGCCCGGGGTGAAGCGAGTGGCCATATTGGCCAACGGCGGATCGGCGGTAAACAGTGCAGTGATATCGATTTTTTTCACCGTGGATTGTGGATTGCGCTGACTTACCAGCCGATTCAAAAATGCGGCGGTGGTATCTTTCACCGGCGCATAATGCTGGCCGTTAGCGGTCATGGCGGCCGTCAGCAGATAAATGTGCAGCGGCTGGCGAACGTGCTTTAATAATGACAGAATTGAAATGAGGACGCCGTCGCTGATGCGGGCGTCGCCGGAATAAAGAATATTCATTGGATTACCTCCCGCTTGCGATAGGTTACGTAGGCGTAGGTACTGTATTCCTTAGCCCGGGCAACCATCCGCGCGTGGATCTGGTTCATCAGTGCCGCTTGCTGGGCCCGGGGGGCTAAACTGCGGTCGGGGAGAAATGGGCCGTCCAAGTAGACGGTGATTTTCGGCCGGCTGCCCCAGCGGCGCTGCTGATAAGTAGTGGTCATGGAAAAACTTGGGACCTGTAACGCCACCGGATAATGGAAGGCGGCCCGGGTAAACGGCCGAATATGCGTATCATAGGGCCACACATGGGCTTCCGGGTATACCGTCACTGGTTGGCCCGCCTGAATACAGGCAGTGACCTGGTTCAAAAATTGAGGCATTGCATGCAGTTCCGGCGGTACGACCAGGGCGCCGCCCATTTGCAGATACGGTCCGAGGATCGGTACTTGCAGATTCTCGACGTTGGCGATAGTGCGAGCCGGCCGGCCGTGGGTCAAAACCATGGGAAAGAAAGCGTCCCCCATCGGTTGCGTATGATTGCCGTAAAGAAAATATCCTTGATCCTGATAGGGGGCTAACACTTCTGGATTAGCTACCCGTACATGGAGTGCACCGGGACAAAGTACATAGCCGAAAAGCTTAGCGGCAGTGTACACTGGTTTACTATATTGACGGGCCAAAGCTTTGGCCACGTTGGGGGCACGGCGCTTGCCGGCCGGCTGAACGACATCTTGCGTTTCGGAATCGAAGTCGTATACTCTTTGAATCATGTGCTGCTCCTCCTCCCCGGTATTGATTGAGTGCTCACTCAATCAATACACACCGTAGTATACCACCCTTTTTCTGAAAATTGGGAATCCAGGTGGAAAATATTGACAAGGGTGCTGGGAGTTGCGACAGTAGTCAGTGGGAAAAGGGAGGGCAACTATGACTCAGCGGAATCGATATATCGCAAAAATTGAGGGCTTGGACGGGCATGGCAAACACCGGTCCCAGTGGATGACGTTCTCGAATGATTTGCAAGGCGCCTTAAAGCAGTACACGGAGAATGTCGGCCTTGACGCGGCGACTCAATTTCTGCGCGGCGCACTGATCGTTTACCCCCTTGGCCCTTACACGGACAAATCGGTGCCGCCCATGGGTCTGGGCCGAATCGTGGCCGTCCAGCGCAAAAAACAAGGCTTCCACGCGCGGCCCCGGGCGCAGTTCCTGATGCCGCAACGGTGGCACGGAACAGACGACCAGGACATTCGGGATGCCCTGCGTTATGTGCAGCATGATTATCAGTATTGGACCCGTCAGCAGATTGCCGCGGATCTGGCGGCTTGGCGGCACAAGTACAAGTTGCGCAACGCCTTTATCCATTGGCCGCGCTGGGGAATGCGGCTCGTGACCCAATGGCGGATCTGGCGGGCGCGGCGATATTTGGACTGTCGGGCTGCTCAGCGCCGCTAGTTCTGATGCAACCGGTGGGCAAAGTCGATGACATCTTGGCGATAACCATGGTCGGCGTTGACTTGCCGCAGCAGCGCATCGTCATGGGTGAAAGTATGCCCGTGCCGGCGTAGTTTTGTATACAATTCTAAGTAAGGCAGATCCGTCGCCTTGGCCAACTGCAGTTCTTTCTCGGCGTCGTAAGGGACCCGGCGCATATCGACTTGGTTGATACCGTTGTCCGCCACGTCCACCAGCGCATATTGAGCGCGGTGGTCGGTGGAAAGCACCGCGTGCGGGTCATAGGCCTGACCGACTGCCCCGGGATTGATGATCAGTTGGCCTTGGCTGCCGTAACGCAGGAGCTGCTGATGGATATGACCGAAGACGGCGACATCAATGTGCTGATTGGCAAAGAGCATATCATAGTTGCGTTGGGGTTGATTGGGATACAGCGAATGGCCGCCGGCGTGATCCGGTAAATTATGGGTGAGACCGAATGTCAATGACGCCACTTGGCGCGTGACGGCGATCGGTCTTTTTTTCATGGCGGCAATCGTGGCTGCCGACAGGTGTTCTGCCAAGTATTCGCTGAGCCGGACAAAGTAAACGTCCGATGGGTCATCGGGATAGATATCGCCAGTGAGGGCGTCGAAGAAGGCCTCTTCCCAATTACCGTTGAGGATCACTTCCGTATCCACATCGGCCAGCAGCTGGAACAGATTTTCTGTCCCCGGACCGGGCATGATCATGTCCCCCAGGAACCAATAACGGGTGGCCTGATGGACTTTGGCATCTGCCAACACGGCCTCCAGAGCGGTGGCGTTGCCGTGGACATCGGCTAATAGGGCAATACGTTCAGACATAGTGGGTATCCTCTCCTTCGCACTTTATTGTTCCCAGTGTAGGCCGGATCGCCCGCGTTGACAATGAATCGCCATATTTCCCGGGGAATAATTTGTTAAAATAGGAATGGAAATAAATCGAGAGAAGGATCAATGATGCAAATTACGCCAGTTACCAAGGATCTGGCAGAAAAAAGTTTGCCGGTAATCACCGCGGCATTCGCCACGGCCGCCCACAGTGACGGCAATGAAGCTGAGCTGGTGGCGAAGCTTCGGCAAAGTAAAACGTATCGGCCGGAATATGATGCCGTGGCAGTCAGTGATGACGGCCGTGTCCTGGGCTACGCCATGCTGAGCCTGGCCCAAGTCGTGGCCGCGGATGGCCAGCAATGGCCAATTTGGGTGTTGGCCCCCGTCGCAGTATTGCCAACGGAACAGAAAAGAGGTCTAGGTACTGCCCTGATCATGTACTTAGAGGCCATGGCGTTTGGCGATGGCATTCGGGCCATTTCAGTATTGGGCGATCCTGCCTACTATGGCCGGTTCGGCTTCGTCCCCGCTAGCCAGTACCGCATCACCGCCCCGTTCACGGTGGCCGATGAGAACTTCATGGTGCGGGAGCTGCAAGCCGGTGGCTTGGCTCAGGTGCAAGGCGTGTTGCGGTATGATCCGGCGTTTGGTATCAATTAACAGTTGATAAGCAGAAAGACACGGTCAGTATCCGGAATGTTGGATGTTGATCGTGCCTTTTGGTTAACGCGATAATAAACACGGTTTAGCGGACGCTATTATCGCCGTCACTGCTGTTCAGATAAAGATGATCCGCTGCATCTGCATTATGCGTCAACGTTCCACCATCTTCTTGGTGCTTGCCGAAAAGAGAATTGTCATCGTCAGCGCTATGCACCGTGTAGCCCTTCTGCTGATCCGCTCCGGTAACCGTGTTGTCGCCATCGGAGTTGCTCACCCGCACCGTCTTGTTAAAAATGCTGTCGTGAGCGGTGAAGTCGCCGTCACTCAAGTCAATTGTGCCGCCAGTGAGCGTCACCTGGCGCAGCACGACATCGCCATCGCGGCTGATCAATCCCGTTTTTTGCAACTGACTATCATTGACCGTCACATCGCCGTCCAGGGCCTTGATCGTTGTGGTGCCAGATACGACCGCTGTAGTCAGCGTGACATCGCCGTCGCTGCTGTCGATCGCCAAATCAGTCATCGTCTGTTCGGATAGCGTGACATCGCCATCTTTGGCGGCCAGGGACACGCTTTGGAGTTTTGTATTGTGCGGTACAGTAATGACCACTTGATGGCCCCGTTCAAAATCGAAGACCCGCATACTAAAGTATTGATCGTGGGTGATGGGTTGGGTGATCGTCAATTTACCTTGGCGCACTTGAATCGAGAAATCTTTGCGCGGCAGGCCATTGATCGTCACCTGGTAGTCGTTGCCGGGACGTACGATCACGTCGCCATCGGTGATGTCCGCCTGGATACTGTGGAAGGCGGACACTTTACTGGTCGTTTTTTTGGTCGTTGCAGTCCGGACTTGCGGCTGACCATCGCCCCAGACAACGGTTTGCAGTCCGCCATTGGCCATGCCAATACCGGCTAGGACAAATCCAACCAGCAGGAATAGCAGACCAGTTTTCAACATTTTCTTCATCATGATTGCGAGCCTCCTTCAGCCGATAAATGTTTGTTCCGGGTGACCTTGTTATAAAGATAACGGGAAAAATTGCTGGTGGCATGAACAAAGAACAAGGTGGTTTGGTAAGTGAAAGGCGCCAAGAGCAGGGTCAAACCGATGCCGATCAGAGCGAAGCCTAAGTAAGCCATGCCGACGAATAAATTGGAAAAGATCAGTGTAAAACCAATGTATAATCCGGCAATGGTGACACAGATGCCCGCCAGAACCAATGCCCCCAGGGTGATGAGCACCGCGAACGCCACGGCGGCGATGGCGATCAACCCGGCAAAGAGAATGGCGCCCACTGCAATCGATAACGGCAGTGATAGGGGCAAGGAGAGTACAGCCAGGACGATCAGCCATGTATTGTGGGCGTTCTGGCGATAATGGGGTTTCGTCGGTGCGGTTTCGTTCACCGTGACGGTCTCCTTGATGGATTGATTCGCCAGCAATTGAGCGGCCAACTGCTTCGGCGTACCCAGCTGCACCGTCAAGGCATCCCCGCTGGTGATGTGCGCGTCCTCGGTGTATTCGTGGTAATACTCCAGAACGCTGTCCCGGTCAGCGGCGGCCATGGGCTGCAGCTCCTGGGCCAGTTCAGAAAAATACTCTTCTATGGTCATGATCACTTGACTCCCTCCCTAGTACGATGCTTTTCGTTCTCTGGATACAGGATCTCATCCAGACTGACTTTGTACTGCTCCCAATCCTTTAAAATCTCAACCAATTTCATGCGTCCGGCGACAGTGATCCGGTAGTAGCGCCGGTTGCGGCCCTGGAAGGGCTTATCGTAGGTTTCCAGCAAACCAGCGGTAGTCAGGCGCCGCAGGACAGGATACATGGTGGAGACGGAAATCGATACCGACTCGGCGATTCGGTTGGTGATGATGTAGCCATACATGTCCTCACGCTTCAGTAAGGCCAGCACCATACCGTCGAGCAGCTCACTGCTCACTTGAATACTCACTGGGGCACCTCCTTTACTATTTCACGTCTTATGCTATATCCAATATAATATTACTTCAAGGGTAAAATGGGGTGTATCAGACTTTAGATGTAAGTTTGTCAGTGCGCCTCTTGCGATATACTGTCATTATTGGCTGAATACAGTATATAAGAAGCAGGCGCTGATGCAGTGCAGCAGTCAAAGAAAGCAGGCAACAAAGTGACGACATATGGTGCATTCGGTGTTATCCGTGATTCCGCTGGCAAGGTACTCCTCGTCCGCCGCCGGGATTATCCGCTTTGGGATTTGCCCGGCGGCACCCAGGAAGCGGGTGAGCTGCCGGAACTCGGCGTGCGGCGAGACATCAGAGAAGAAACCGGCCTGAATGGGACGATTGATCACCTGGTCGGAACGTATTTCCGATTATTGCACGACGATGTCCAATCCATTTTTGTGATCAACGTCAGCAGCGATCAACAGCCAATCGCTGCCGGTCCTGAGACGAAAGAATTGGCCTATTTTGCCCCGGATAATCTGCCCCAGAATTTGGTTGCCTTGCGGGCTGAACAGATTCAAGATGCGGTGGCAGGCAAAAAGGCCTTACATGTGATTGTGCAAGAGAATCGCTGGGTATACCGCGGAGAACGCATCCTCCGGTGGTTCAAACGGCGTTAATAAAAAAAACAGTCCAACACACGTCGGACTGGCGTCAATGTCAACTAATTATTTGGCAAGGCAAACCAATTCGTCCCATCGAACTGCTGGACAATATTTGCCAACCGGGCGCCGCGGCCATCCCGGGCAGCTAAGCGCACACCAACGCGGTGTGCTTTGGCGGTGACCGGTACCGGCACGACGGCCAGAACATCGGCCCCGGGCTGCACACTAGCTAACGGGACGGTGGCAGTCCCAATAATTTGATTATCAGCGGCCGCTGCATCAACGACAATCTCAGCCAGCCCCAGCGGTGCAGCAAACCCATAATTGTGCAAAGTCACCTTGATCGGACCAGCAAGCAGGTCGCGGTCATAGGTGATTTTTTGGACTTGAATGCGGTAGCCCAAGTGGTCCCGAATATAGTCATAGGCGGTGCGGGACAGCAGCTGACCGTGGGCATCGCGGAACCACTCCGGTTGGTAGGGCCAATGGCGGGCGTCAAGGTCAGCGGCGGTGAGCGCCTCTTGCCGCCAGGCCAGCATACTCGTTGTGGTGGGAATCCCGGGATAGTCTTTAACCCCTTGGTTGTGCAGTTCGTTGGCCAGCTCTTGGGCGGAGAACGAACCGCTTTCGGCCTCTAAATAATTATGGGCCAAGCTGAGGGATGTGAAGTGATTCCGCAGCAAGCGGTCAATGAACGGCCGGCTGGCGATGGTCGGTGTCTGGAGATAGATCGGATTAGCCCAGAACCAAATCATTTCGCCGTCCTGCAAGACGTAGGCGCTGTCCGCCAGGTAGCGCTGATATGCCGAGGAGGCTGGGTCGGTGCCGCCGATATTCCATTCGTGGGGGACACCGATGAGAAAGTCGTCGTGGTATCCCAGCCGGGCTTGGTCGGCAGTACTGAGGTACGGCGCGTTCTTGGTTTTCATGTCGTCCATCCGCAGCTGCACCTGCAGTTCTGCTGGGACACTGTGCAGGATCGCCTGTAAAATCGCCGTCTCGTTAGTCCGCTGGCGGGCATCGCCATGCCATTCACCCCAAGGGCCAATGAACCCCGCCTGAACGACATGAATGGTGTCGGCGTAATCGTGCCAAATCGTCGTCAGCTGGTCAATGTGGGTCAAGGTTTGGGCCAGGGTCGGTTCCTGCACCCGGGGATGGGCGTCGTCCCACACGTAGGCAAAGCGCAACAGAGCCTTGATATGGTGGTCCCGCAGCATTTGCAAGTAGGCCGTCATGCGGTCAAAGGCGGCCCGATCCAGCGGCTTATCCTTGTAGTCCGTTAAATAGAAATACACTTGGGCTAAACGAGGCTGGTCGGCGGTATGAAAGGCCAGCTCTTTTTCAAACGCCGCGTGGGCATCGGTATCCTGATAGTGATACATGCCTTTCCCCGTGGCAACGTTCAAGTAGACTTCCAATCGAAAGCCGCGGTCCGGGTTGGCTAAGAGAGTCGCTGTATCGCTGCCAGGCAGGGCGGCGGGGACGATGGTGAACATGGTTTCTTCCTTCTTTCTGGAATTCTGTACCTTGACTCTAGCAGAATTGGGCGGCGGCACAATGGCGATTGGTCAACATCTGTAATTTGTCCCACAAAACTGTATTTTCTCAGATATGAAGCGGTTACATTATATTCTACACTAAAGGTGATGGAGAAGCTGTCGGAAAAATCAAAGGAGAGGAATTACCGTGGGAATCAAAAAGATTGTGTTCGGCATGGGGGCAATCGCCGTGGCGGGCTTGCTCCTCGCCGCTTGCGGTGCGCAAAATAGTGCCGACACCAGCACAAAGGTGGATACTGCAGAACTGAAGCCTTACGGGAAGTACAAGGAACCTATTACATTTACCATTGGCAAGCAGCAACGGGACCGGTCATCGTTGTTCAAAGGTGATACGATCAACAATAACCCGGCGACCCGCTACTTGAAGCAGGAAACCAATATTTCGGTGAAGATTGCCTGGGAAGCCGCCGACTTCCCGCAGAAGGTGTCGCTGGTCATGTCCACGCAGGATCTGCCGGATGTGATGGGAGTGTATCAGGACCAATTTACTCAGTTGGCGAACAATGATTTGCTGGCCGACCTGACAGAAGTGTATAAGAAGGCTGCCTCACCTACAGTCAAGAAAAACATGTCGTCCTATTCCCAGAATATGATCAAGATTGCCAGCCGCGACGGCAAACTGTTGGGCATCCCGTCGCCCTATCCATACGGCGAAGAAAACATGCTCTGGATTCGCAAGGACTGGTTGGATAAGGTAGGCCTGCCGGTTCCGGAAACATTGGATGACGTCGAAAATGCCGCGAAGACATTCATTGCTAAAGATGTCAGCGGGACAGGCAAGACCATGGGGATTACGTTGACTCCGCAAATTTCTGGCCATGATGGGGCGCAGATGGATGGCGATCTGTGGTTCAACCAGTTCAACGCCTTCCCCTCCAGTATGATCAAAAAAGACGGCAAAGTGGTTTACGGCAGTATTCAACCGGAGACCAAACAGACGTTAACAATGCTGGCCCGCTGGTATAAAGAAGGGCTGATTGACAAAGAATTTGCCACCCGCACAGATGATGAAAAGAAGGCCTTATTAGCTAAACAGATGGGGATCTATGTTGCGCCATTCTGGGGATTAGATTTCACGAACTCATACGAAGCAGACAAGAATGCCAACTGGATCGCCATCCTCCCGGTATTGAAAAAGGGCGACAAGTTTATCTCGACCCACCCGGCGCCTGTTTTCCGCTATATCGTCGTGAAGAAAGGATATAAACATCCGGAAGCGGTGATGCGGGCCATCAACAATGTTGTGGACTTCAACGAGAGCCGCGGCTCGGCCAATGCATTCCGCCGGGCAGAAGCCAAGAAGGCCGGCCAGCCGGCAGTATCCCTCAGCTGGCTGCTGGATCCCATCGACGTGCAAATTACCAATGCGCATAGTACTGATTCGGTCACGATGGATAAAGCACTGAAGAATAATGATCCGTCTGGCCTGAAGGATTCGCAGATCAACTCCTATTCCTTGATCAAAGCATATATGGATCATAAGGACCGTAAAGGACTGGAGACCTATTTAGCCTCACAAGTAGGCGCTAAAACGGCGAACAGCAAGAATGTTACGTTCATTGATAAAGCCTTCTACGGCCAGACCAAGGCTATGACCCAAATGGGCCCGAACTTGCAGAAACTGGAAAACGAAGCCTTCATCAAGATCATCATGGGCCAAGCACCAATCAGTTCCTTTGATACGTACGTTAAACAATGGAAAGCCCAGGGCGGCGATACGATCGTTAAGGAAGTTCAAGACGCTGTCGACAAGGGTCAGGTGCAATAAGCAGTCAGACACATCAAGGAGGCTGGGGAGATTGTAACCAGCCTCTTTTCATTAGAGAGGAGCAGATCAATCATGGAACTGACAATGCACCGCAAAAAGAAGCTGACCAAGGCGCGGAAACCGGCTGCCCGCAAATTTGTGATGGCCTATCATTTGATGCTGCTGCCAGGCATTATTCTCCTGATATTATTCAACTTCTTACCCATGTTTGGAATCATCATGGCGTTTCAGGATTTCGTGCCAGCGCGCGGTTTTTTGCACTCCACTTGGGTGGGATTAGCCCATTTTCAATATATGTTCAGTTTGCCGGACAGCTTTCAGATTTTCAGAAACACCATCGTGATTGCTGGCGGAAAAATCATCTTTGGCACTCTGGTGCCCATCATTTTTGCCCTGCTGCTCAATGAAATTCGAGTGAAGTGGTTCAAACAAACGGTACAAACCATCGTGTATCTGCCGAACTTTCTTTCTTGGGTCGTTTTGGGGGCTGTGTTCACCATGATTCTGGCCAATGAAGGGATGGTCAATCAATTCCTAGGAATTTTCGGCATTCAGCCGATTTCGTTTCTGGCCAGCAATACCTGGTTCCAGCCAATCATGATCATTACCGATGTTTGGAAAGGCTATGGCTACGCCACCATCATCTATCTGGCGGCCATGACCAGCATCAATCCTGACTTATATGAATCAGCGGCGCTAGATGGGGCGAACCGGTGGCAGAACATGATTCATATTACGCTGCCAGCAATCATGCCAATGGTTATCCTGGTGGCGACGTTGAGCCTGGGGAACATCCTCAGTGCCGGCTTTGACCAAATCTATAACCTGTACAACCCCATTGTGTATCCCACCGGGGATATTATCGACACCTATGTATATCGCTTTGGCTTGCGCGGGGCGCAGTATTCCTTCGGGGCGGCGGTCGGGTTGCTCAAGTCGGTGATCAGCCTGGTGCTGATCGTGATTTCGTACAAACTGGCGAAGAAGTTTGCCCACTATACCCTGTTTTAGGAGAAAGGAGTGCACATTATGGTCCGTTCAAAATCATTAGGATCGCGACTGGTCACTATCCTGATTTATGCGTTGATGATCCTGGCCGCCTTTCTATCATTGGCCCCATTGGTTAATACAATCGCTATTTCGTTCAGTTCGGGGACAGCAGCTGCCTCGGGCAGTGTGAATTTCATTCCGGTGCAGTTTTCTTGGCAGTCGTATGCCAAGATCATCGCCGACCATGCTTTCTGGCAAGCATTCGGGGTGTCAGTCATGCGAGTGCTGGTGGGCGGCTCGCTGAGTCTGGTGCTCACCGTGCTGATGGCCTTCCCGCTATCCCGCTCCCAGGAACAATTTCCCGCCCGCAATATTTACATGTGTGTGCTGATCTTTGCCATGCTTTTCAGCGGCGGGATGATTCCTACGTATATGGTGGTCTATAAACTGGGGCTGATCAATTCGTTCTGGTCCCTGGTCTTGCCTGGTGCGGTGAATATCTGGAACGTCATTTTAATGATGAATTTCTTCAAAGGAATTCCCAATGCTTTAGAGGAAGCGGCAGTGATCGACGGGGCGTCGCCGTTGCAAATTCTGCTGAAGATTTATTTGCCCTTGGCGATTCCGTCACTGGCCACGATTACCTTATTCACTGTGGTGGGGTACTGGAATGACTTCTTCAGCGGCTTGATTTATATCAATGATCAGACGAAGATCCCGTTGCAGACGTATCTGCAGCAATTGAGCATTCAGGCCCAGAACCTGACAACGATGAGCAAAGAAGAGATAATGGCATTGGCCCGGGTGTCATCGCTTTCACTCAATTCGGCAAAGATTCTGGTCTCCATGATTCCCATTTTGCTCATCTATCCACTGATGCAGCGATTCTTGGTGAAGGGATTGGTGCTCGGTGCCGTGAAGGAATAACGCAAGGGGGAGGATATTGATGAAACACGTCTTGTTGGTCGATGATAATCAATTTGAACGGGATAATATTCGTCAACAGATTCAAGACCAGTTCCTGGATGTCGTGATCCATGAAGCGGATAACGGGCTGACGGCCCGGCGCTTCACTGATGCTCATCCCATTGATGTATTGGTGACTGACATTAAGATGCCGTTGATGGACGGGGTGGAGCTGATCAAGCAGATTCGATTTGTGAACAAACAGGTCAAAATCCTGGTGATCAGCGGATACGATGACTTTGCCTATGCCCGCGGTGTGCTGCCCTACGACGTCAGCGACTATCTGTTGAAGCCGGTGAACGGCGTGGAGCTGCGGGATGCACTCGGCAAGTTTTTGTCGCCGAAAGACGCCCCGGCGGCGGTATCGCCGCCGGTGGCCCAAGTCCTGCAACTGATCGAAGACGAGTATGCGACCAATCTGACTTTGGAGTACGTGGCCGATCAAGTACATCTGGTGCCCGCCTATCTGGGCTCATTGTTTAAGAAAGAAGTGGGTCACAGCTTTTCCCGCTACCTGAATCAGCTGCGTCTGCAAAAGGCAGCGGAATTACTCAGCCAGACCAACATTCGGGTCGTGAACGTGGCCGCCTTTGTCGGGATCAATGATCCGTCGTACTTTGGCAAGCTGTTCCGCCAAGAATACGGCGACACGCCGGCCAATTATCGGAAGAAACAGGGCCAAACGGTATGATTCGGCCGTGGCAGCGCTGGTCATTATGGGTCAAGATCTTCGTGTCCATGTTGGCCGTATCGGTGCCGGTGATTCTGTTGCTGGGGACGATTTCCTTTGTCCAAGGCCACGAAATGGATAAGGAAACCACCCAAACGTACCTGAAGAACGAAGTGGACAGCAGTCTGGAGATCATGAAGGGCAAGGCAACCACGGCAGAGGGTATTATCAATGCATTGTCGTTCAACAACGCGATTGGCAACACGTTCGAGAGCCAGGCGACGCAGCGGGACATTTATGCCGCGTATCTGAACTTTCGAGATTACGTTGATCCAACTCAGAAAGTGTTGATGACTCTGAATCCGGATTTGCAGCGGATCGATTATTACACGGATTCCCAGGTCGCAGGAATGCGGGAAAATGTCCATAGTTTGCAGGATAAGACGAATCCGCCCTTTGTGGCCAAACTGGGTTATTCTGAGAATCCCCAGTGGTTCGCCGATAGCGATCATGTCTACGCGATTCGGGCTTTTCCCATTTCGATCACCCCGGAGACCCATACACTGGTGATGCTGACGTATGACCGGCCGACGTTCTTTGCGCCGTTGGTAAAGAAAAATGCCATGCTGATCTTCACGGTGACCAACGCGGCGGGGCAGACAATTTTTACCGACAAACGGTGGAACAGTCGGCAATTCACCGCTGGCGGCCCAGCGATCCGCATTGGCACCACGGGCTGGCAATTGCGGATGCAGTATGATGGGGCGCTGGATCGGGATAACCGGATCGTTTCTTGGACGATTATCGGCGTGATCATCAGTCTGGCGTTGATCATGCTGCTGACGCGGTATTTCACCAACATGATCAGTGCTAATTTTCGCCGGTTGAAGGGTAACATTCAGCAAGTGATTGCCGATCCAGCCCAGAATGTTTCTTTCACCACGAATGAACAGGATGAATTCGGTCAGTTAAGCAATTCGGTGGGCGCAATGGTGGACCAGTTGAAGGCGCTGAATGACCAGGCAATGCAGTCGGAAATTGAGAAGCAGAGCAGCAAGTATGATGCGTTGGTCAATCAAATCAACTCGCATTTCTTGTACAATACGCTCTCGATGATCGATTGGCAGGCGCGGCAATCAGGCAATCCCGTGATCAGCATGGCGGTGCGCGAATTATCGACATTCTACCGGACGACGCTGAATCACGGCCACAGCGGGACGTTGTTGAAGAATGAAATTGACAACATTAAGGCCTATATTACGCTGCAGCTGGTCCTGCACGATACATTTCAGGTTTCTTACGACATTGATCCCCGCCTGTTGCGGGCGAAGGCCATCAACCTGATGATTCAGCCCATCGTCGAAAATGCCATTGAGCACGGTCTGCATGAAGAAAAGGCAGACGCAGAGATTTTTATCTCTGTCCGCCAGGAAGCAGATCAATTGTGGGTCCAGGTGACCGATAACGGGGTCGGCATCGCGCCGGCACAGCTGCCGCTCTTGCTGAGCCGGGAGGCGGCGGGGTATGGGCTGCGCAATGTGGATCAGCGGATCAAGTTCTATTTTGGTCCGGCATATGGCCTGACCATTGATAGTCAATTGGGTGTGGGCACGAGTGTCACGATCAAACTGCCATTATTGATTGAGGAGGACAAAACCAATGGATCTGCTGGACATGAGTCGATTGATGCGCCTCATTGAGCGCTTGGGGAATGTGGTCATCAGCAGCGGACTGCTGCTGATGACCAATCTGCCGTTGGCCTTTTCGCTGGCCTTTATTCCCATTCAACGGAATAATGTGCTGATTTTAATCGGCTTGAGCGTAACGCTGGGGCCGTCTTTGACCGCGCTGAATTATGCGTATTTCCATGAGGATACGCTGGTCCGTCATTTCTTTAAGGGGTATCGCGACAACTGGCGGCAGGCGTGGGCAGTGTCCAGTGGGCTCACCGGCCTGCTCCTGCTGTTCACTT
Source organism: Schleiferilactobacillus harbinensis (assembly GCF_008694105.1). Classification (NCBI taxonomy): domain Bacteria; kingdom Bacillati; phylum Bacillota; class Bacilli; order Lactobacillales; family Lactobacillaceae; genus Schleiferilactobacillus; species Schleiferilactobacillus harbinensis. Next base: position 2,078,109 of record NZ_CP041364.1, on the reverse strand, counting down.
ACGATAGCTTGTTTGTCTTAGCCAATCCGCAATTTCAATTTTTCCTGATCCCATTGGTGTTTGTACTGGCATTCCTCGTGCTCTTAGGATTTTACACGGCCCTGCTGTTGGCGCGCTATACGGGGTCGATTCGAAATCAGGTGCGCAATGCAGCTATTTTGACTGGCCGCCATGGTTTTCGCAATATTGGGCTGCTGGTCTTTGCCAGCAGCGTCTTCCTTGTGACCAAGGCGACGAATATGCCGCTGCTGCAATTATTGCTTGCGGGCGTGATTGCCATTGGCAGTTTCTATTGGCTCCGGGGGACGCTGGCGCGGGTGATTAGTAAACCATAGAATGAAAAAAAGACATTTTTCTCGGGTTTTCCGGTGAAAAATGTCTTTTTTATGTTTCATGCCCGCACTTGGCCGTCCCCGCGAATTTCGTATTTGATCGTGGTCAGCTGGGCCAAGCCCATCGGCCCGCGGGCGTGCAATTTCTGGGTGCTGATGCCGATCTCGGCGCCGAAGCCGAATTCAAAGCCGTCGGTGAACCGGGTCGAAGCGTTCACGTAAACGCAGGCGGCGTCGATTCGTTGCAGGAAGCGTTGACTGGCGGTGTAATCATTGGTGATGATGGCTTCCGAATGTTTCGTATTGTGGGCGTTGATGTGGGCGATGGCTGCATCCAGAGAATCGACCACTTTCACCGCCATGATCAAGTCGTTGTACTCGGTATCCCAATCGGCTGCAGTGGCCGGGATCATGTCCGGCACGATCGCTCGGGCCCGCGCGTCGCCCCGGAGTTCGACCCCATGGGCGCGCAAGGCGGCGGCTAATACCGGCAGATAATCAGCGGCCGCGTCCTGGTGGATCAAGAGCTTCTCGGCGGCATTGCAGACGGAAGGGCGCTGGACCTTGGCATTGACGACGATATTTTCTGCCATTTGCAAGTCGGCCCCTTGATCCACATAAATGTGGCAGTTGCCAGCACCAGTCTCGATGACCGGGACGGTCGCATTTTTGACCACCGTCTGAATCAAACCGGCGCCGCCCCGGGGAATCAGGACGTCCACGTACCCGTTTAAGCGCATCAGTGCTTGGGCGGTCGCGTGACTGGTATCCGTGATCAGTTGAATGGCGGCCACCGGCAAGCTGTGATCGGCTAACACGTTTTGCAAGACCCTCGCCAAGGCCATGTTACTGCGCAGAGCTTCTTTGCCGCCGCGCAGGATCACGGCATTGCCGCTTTTGAACGTGAGACCGGCGGCATCCACGGTCACGTTCGGCCGGGCTTCAAAAATGATGCCCACGACTCCCAGCGGGACGCGCTGCTGGACGATGTGCAGCCCCGCGTCCGTCGTCCAGCCCTTGTCCGCTTGGGCAGTGGGATCCGGCAGTCCGGCGACCTGGCGCAGGCCAGTGGCCATATCTTGGATACGAGCATCAGTGAGCCGCAGGCGATCAACGAACTTGGCCGGCAGATCCGCGGCATTGACCAGATCGTCAGCATTGGCCGTTAAAATTGCTTGGCGATGGGCCACCAGCGCATCCGCCATCGCGTTCAGGACGGTATTCTTTTGGGCCGCTGGCAAAACAGCTAATTCAGCGGCGGCATTTTGGGCGGCTTGGCCCATTTCTTCTAACGTGGTGATCATGACTGTTCAACCTCTGCTTTCTGCACAAACCAGGTGCCGACATTTTCGCCGGCGATAATATGGGAAATAATGCGCGGATCAGCGCCGCTGGCCAGAACCATTTGGGCGCCAGCCTGCATCATGCGGCCAGCCGCCTTCAGCTTTGTCACCATGCCGCCAGTCCCTAAGCGGCTGCCGCTGCCGGCGGCACCAGCCAGGATGTCTTCCGACAGGTGATGCACCGTGGTCAGCCGCTGAGCATCGGCGTGGCGGCGGGGATCCTGGTCATAGAGCCCATCAATGTCCGACAGCACGATCAGCAGGTCCGCCCCGATCTGGGTGGCCACCAACGCCGACAGCTGATCATTGTCGCCAAAGGTCGTCCGGTGGTCCAATTCATCCACAGCCACAGAGTCGTTTTCATTGATCACCGGAATGATTTGGTGGGCCAACAGGGCATCGATCGTGTCCATGACGTGGGTCCGGCTGACCGGATAATCGAAGACATCGTGGGTCAGCAGCAATTGGCCAATTTGTGCGTCATAATCATTGAACCGTTGGCTATAGAGCCGCATCAGCTCGCACTGCCCGACCGCGGCCAGCGCCTGCTGTTCCGCAATACTGCTGGGCCGTTCCGTGAGGTGCTGCTGGGTCAGGCCGACCCCAATCGCCCCGGAAGTCACCAGCACCATGTCGCAGCCTTGATGATTCAACGCCGCCAGGGTGAAGGCCAGGCGGTCGATCGTCTGCAGCTTGATCTGGCCTGTGGCGGCGTCGATCAGACTGCTCGTGCCGATTTTGACGACGATGCGCCGGCAAGTCAGCTGTCTCTTTTCTGTCATTTCTATATTCCTCCCAAAAATAAACAAAAATCCGCTTCGTTCGAGGCACCCATTTCTGGGCGGTACCATCCTCGTTCAAAGCGGATTTCTTTGCTCTTTTGCGTTTGCTATGACCAGCGATCACTGGATGTGACACCATCGGTTCGGATTCGTGCACGCCGCCGGCGTCTCAGTGATGGCCGGCTTCCTGTAGGGCACTTCGTTTGCACCGATTGAATAACCGTAGCTTAGCCGGAACGGAGTAAAATGTCAACTTTCTATATGTTCCTGAGGATTGACTATTGGTTGCAGAAATCGCATCATAGGGGCAAATACATAACTTGGGGGTAATAGAACATGTGTACATCAATGCAGATCAGAGCCATCGAGGGTGACGTCTTTTGGGGCCGGACGATGGACTTTGCGGATACGTTCTTCCATCAGAATGATCCCAAAGGCGGCATCAACTTCCCTGGGAAAATCACCAGCTTTCCCCGCGGTGTGAAAGTGCCCAGCCAGACCCCGGATTGGACGACGCAATATGCTGCCAGTGGTGTTGGGGTTGCCGGCACGGCCGGCTTGTTTGACGGAGTTAATGAACATGGCCTGGCCGGTGACATGCAGGTGCTGGTCGAGGCCACCACGGCATCGCCGGAGTCCTTGAGTCAACGCGGCTTGAAGGGTGTCTTTGCCACAGAATATGTGGCTTACATTTTGACTACCTGTAAGACGGTGGCGGATGTCCGCGCCGCAGCGGCGAAGACGGGCATTCTGGCAGATGACGCGGCCAAGGGGATTCCGCTGCACTATGCCTTTGTGGATGAAACTGGGGCCGGCGTGGTGTTGGAACCGACTGATCATGGGGCATTCAAGGTTTACGACAACATTGGTGCGATGACCAACAGCCCGGAGTATGACTACCATACGACCAACCTGCGCAATTACGTTTCTCTGGACGCCATCAACCGCGGTCAGGGGACTAAGCTGGGTGATTACCAGGTCCAACCCATTGAATTCGGGACGGGTTACGGCATGTTTGGTTTGCCGGGGGATTATACATCGCCTTCCCGCTTTGTCCGGGCCATGGTTGTTTCCCATAACCTCCCGCCATTTCACCGGGCTGACGGTATTCAGCAGCTCTATAACTGCTTCAAGACAGTAATGGTACCGGAAGGCTTGGGCCGCGATGCGGATAATGAAAATCGGACCGATTCCACCCAATATTGGGCAGGCTTCGACCTGGCTAAACGGACCATGACGGTGCAGGATTCCCACTACATGACGCCGACGGTCAAGACGGTGGATCCGGACATCACCGAGATCACCTACCAAGATTTGAATAAAGACTATGTGGCGCACGTTCTGTAAACCTGTTTAAGACAAAGGTCCATCGCTGAGAATCTGGCGATGGGCCTTTATTCATGTATTCAACCATTGTTTGACAGTCCGTTGATGACCAAGCAGCACCGGCACGGCTAAGACCAGCGCCAGCAAACCGCAGGCGGGGAAGCCCCACAGGCCGCCGGCCACGTCCATTAACTCACCGGAATAGAGACTGCCGATGGGGGTGGACCCCTGATTCAGCAGCACATATACACTCATAATTCGTCCGCGCAATTCATTTGGAATGGAGAATTGGAAGGCCGCATTGGACTGATTCAAAAAGACCATGTTGCAGAAACCAATGACCACCATAAAAATCATCGCCAGCCAGTATACGCGGACGAAAATCATCAATGATTGGACCAGCGCCGTGCCCAGAGCGACCATTAAATATAGGTCGCGCCGCAGGCCAAAGCGGGATAGGTAGCTCATTAAGAAGGCGGCGATGAGTGAGCCGATTCCAGTGGCTGACAGCAGGTTAGCATAACCCTGGGCACCGCGGCCCAGCACTTCTTGGGCGTAAATCGGAATAATGACGTTGTTGTTGAAGTTTAGCGTGCAGATGATCATCATCAGTTCGGCACTCAGCTTGACATTGTCGTGGTGGACAACGTAAGCCAGGCCTTCTTTGACATCGGCAATAATATGCCGCGGCGTGTGGCTGGCCACAGGGTGTTCTTGATGGATCATCAAGAGACCAATGATGATCGCGATGTAGCTCAACGTGTCGATGAGAAAACACGGCGCTACGCCTAGCGCGACCATCAGAATACCGGCCAATGATGGGCCGGCAATCTTCGCCAGGTTGAAAATGGATGAATTGAGCGAAATACCGTTCATCAAGTCCTTTTTGCCGACCAACTCAATGACATAAGACTGCCGTGTGGGCGTATCGAAGCTTTGCAGAATGCCGTAGCCCAGGGCAATAAGCAAGATCTGCCAGTATTGCACGATCTTCAAGTAGGTAATGGTGGTCATGATTGCCCCCAGGACCAAAAAGCCAGCCTGGGTGATCAACAGAATACGCCGCTTCGGATACCGGTCAATTAACGTCCCCGCCACTAGAGTGAGGGCCATGATCGGGACAAACTGGGCGGCGGCCAACAGGCCCACCAAAAAGGCGGACTTGGTCATTTGGTAAACCAGCCAAGTCTGCGTCGTGCGCTGGATCCAGGTGCCCATAACGGAAATACATTGGCCAATCCAGAAGCGGCGGAAGTTTTTGGAACGAAGGGAAGAAAAAGTGTCACTGAATACGTGCCAATTCACTGCAGTCATCGCCTTGTCTGTGTTATATAACTTCTTATGGTTGGCCTTTTTATGGCTGATGTCAACGCAAATTATGGATACCGCTTTCTCAAACACTGATTATTCTGTATACTAGCAAAGAGTGTTTAATAGTGTGCAAAAAGAGCGAGGAGCGACAACGATGAGTGCAGAAGACCGGGTATTGACCTTGATCCGCGATCAAGGTGGCCCGCAGACGACCCAAATGGTAGCAGCGCAACTCCATTTGTCCCGATCGGTGACGAGTCACTATCTGAACCGATTAGCAGACCAAGGCTTGCTGGTTAAGAACGACGAACGGCCAGTCCAATGGCGCTTGGCGACAAACGAAACGGCAGAGCAGCAAACTGACGGGTTTCGCCAATTTGTTGGCGCGACCGGCAGCTTACGTGACATTATTGACCAATGTACCGCTGCCGTCCATTATCCGCCCAATGGCTTAAATATCTTGATTACAGGAGATTCAGGCGTCGGCAAGAGCTTTTTAGCCCAACAGATTTACGAGTATGCGCGGGCAAACAAAGTGATCGAAGCGGATGCGCCATATATCGTACTTAATTGTGCTGACTATGCGAACAACCCGGAATTATTATCTAGTATTTTGTTTGGCTATGTGCGGGGCGCGTACACCGGCGCGGAAACAGATCATGACGGACTACTGGCCCAAGCCGATGGCGGTTATCTATTTCTCGATGAAGTTCATCGATTATCGAGTGAAAGCCAAGAGAAGCTGTTCACCTTCATGGATACTAGCCGCTTCTTTCGTATGGGCGAAAACCAGCAGTCTCGGCACGCCACCGTTCGCTTGATCTTTGCCACGACTGAGGACCCGGAACAGGTTATGCTGGGTACATTCCGCCGCCGGATTGCGGTTACGGTACACTTGCCCAATTTTTCGGCCCGGCCGGTGGATGAACGGTTAACTCTATTGACTGCTTTATTTCACCAAGAAGCGAAGGTGCTGCAACGGCCCGTGGTCGTCACCGGCGCAGTACTGAGTATTCTGGTCCACTGCCGGCATCAAGGCAATATCGGTTATTTGAAGAATTGGATTCGCCGGGGGTGTGCGTCCGGCTTCAAGGATCAAGCCAAACAGCCGGTGATCCGCTTAACGGCGCATGATTTTGGGTTAACTGGGCAAAATACCCTGGATAACTGGACTGATATCACTATTGAACCCACGGCTGCCGTTCAGCAGCAGACAACGGACACATTGGACCAAGCGTGGCAGCGCTTCACGACGGCCATCGCAGAAATGAAGGCCCCAGCCGATTGGGAGTACCAATCGTTAATGACTCAGTTACAAACCATGGTGCCGAGTGTCCCCGCCTGGGAGGCAGCCCACCCCTTGCATGGTCCCCATGCGTATTGGTTTCATTCAATTTTGCAACAGCAGTTTGGCCTGGCCGTGGACGCCACTTTGGAATCATTACTCTTTGCGCTTTATCGCCGACGGATGGTGCTGCCCGCTGCACAACGAGCGGACTGGGGTGCGGCCATCCGGCATCATTATCCCCGGGCGGCCCATGTCGCCGCGGCTTTTTATCAGCACCTTGAGGCATTGACCCCAGCGAGTCAGGAGAGCTTGCAAGCCTGTCTGACGCTGCTGCTGCATGACTATGTGGATGAGACCATTCAGCTGAAGGGGATGATGATCGCCCATGGCGAAAGAACCGCGACCAGCATTCAGGCGGTCGTCAATCAATTGTGCGGTACCTACGTGTTTGATGCCATCGATATGCCGATCAACACGGGGGTGGCTGCAGTGATTGAGAAGGCCCAGCGCTCCATCGATGCGCTGGATACCAGCGAAGGATTCATTCTTTTAGTGGATATGGGTTCGTTAAGCCAGCTCTATACTGCATTGCGGCCGCATCTGGATGGTGATCTGATGGTGGTGAATAACTTAACCACTGTGACGGCGCTAGATCTGGCATTGAAGATGAAGCAGCATTTGCCGTTTAAAGAAATCGCCGAAGCGGCGGAACAGTATACGATTGAAACCCAGTATTATACGGGCTTTTCACAATCGCCTAATATTCTGATTTCTTGTATTTCTGGCTTAGGTATTTCTGAAAAAATTAGTGAAATCATGAAGCAATACGTCCCAGCACCAATTAAAGTCTTGCCAGTGGATTATGCGCAGATGAAACGCAAACTGGCGGATGCCGAGCAGGCCAACTACTTTGATCAAACACTCTTTGTGTTGACCACTAATGATTTGCCGGCTAATAGCTCAGTGCCGTTTCTAAACATCTATGATTTGCTGGAACAAGAAGGGACGAAGCAATTTACCGATTGGCTGCGGCCATACGTTGAACCGGGCCGGTTGCAACAGCTCAACGAAGAACTATTGCGATTCTTTTCCATTGAAGGAGTGAGTGAGCGGCTCAGTTTCCTTAATCCGGATATTGTGATTAAGGAAGTTGAAGGTGTCATTACCAAGTACGAGGCGGCTTATCACATGACGCTGGATGGAAAAGTAAAGCTCAATCTGTACATGCACGTGGCACTGATGCTGGAACGGCTATTAGTCCGCCGCAACGTCGCGGTACCGGCGGTGCATCCGAGCCCCGCAGAAGCGGAATTTATTCAGTTGTCCCGGGGTATCTTCCGACCGTTGGAATTGAAATACAATATTCGGGTGGATGATTACGAGCTTTCCCTGATGTTTGAAGTGTATAAGCCTTATATGACTGTCTGAATCAGACCGAAAAGAGTGTGTAAAATTCTGCACACTCTATTTTTTTGCCGTTATGACGGGTGTTTCACCCACTTGGAACTAAAGTTGCTATTAAACGGGTGAAGGAATAATAAAGGAGGTCCCAGCGTGACAGAGAAAAAAATATTGGTGGCCAGTCATGGGCACCTGGCCAGCGGATTACAGAGCTCAATTCAGATTCTCACCGGGATGGGCGATCACCTGCAAGTGATCGACGCCTACGTTGATGATTCGGACTACACCCAGCAGATCAGCCAATTTGTGGCGGCGGTCAGGGATCAGCCAGCTATTATTTTCACCGATTTGCAGGGCGGCAGTGTGAATCAGAAGGTAGTCCTGGCAGTAGCCGGGCATTCCAATATCATGGTTGTAACGCAAATGAATTTAGCCATTATTTTGGCAGTGTTATTGGATAACGAACCGCTCACAGCCGCTCATTTGGATGAGCTGATCAATCAGAGTCAGGTCTTGCGGCTCGTTGTTGCTCCGCCGGAGGATGACGCTAAGGGAAACGAAAACAGCTTTTTCGGTTAATACGAGGAGGAAAAATAAGATGATCGCACAATTACGCGTTGATGATCGATTGATTCATGGTCAGGTAGCTTTGGTTTGGACAAAAGAATTGAACACACCCGGCATTGTGGTGGCCAATGACAATGCCGCCAGCAACAGCATGGTTCAGATGACGTTGAAGATGGCCACTCCCACCGGTAAGAAACTGCTGATTCGCTCAGTGGATGATGCCATTGAAGTATTTAACAATCCCAAGGGTAAAAATATGCGCATGTTTGCTCTGGTGAACAGTGTGACGGATGCACTGAAAATTGCCCAACACGTCCCAGATATTGACGGAATCAACGTCGCTAACGTCGGGCGTTTCGCAGAAGGAGACGGCGACCGAACGCAGTTGAGCAGCACATTGATGCTGACGGCACCGGAGTTGGCAGCCCTCAAAGAATTGGTCAAATTGGATGTTCCGGTATTTCAACAGGTGGTGCCAAGCAACAGTAAAACGCCCATCGCCAATCTGCTGAAGAACGCATAACGAAATGAGGAGGAAACAGATATGTTAGGTACTGCAATATTAGCCGCATTGTGCGTCTTTATCTGCTTCGGCGGCAACTGGCTGTGGGGTCAGACAATGATCGAACGGCCGCTTGTTGTGGGGCTGGTCGCCGGTCTGGTATTCGGCGATGTGCGCACCGGGGTCATGATGGGTGCTTCCCTGGAAGCTATTTTTATGGGTGCTGTCGATATTGGCGGCGCATTATCTGCTGAGCCGGATACAGCCACAGTATTGGCCACAACCTTTGCCATCACTTTGAATGTGGATGAAAAGGCTGCCTTAGCGCTGGCCGTACCCATCGGGGTATTCGCGGCATTTATTTCTATGTTCATGAAGAATGTCGTAATGAATATCTTTGCACCGCTGGTCGATAAGGTAGCTGAAAAAGATAATCCTCGGCAACTGACTTGGCTGCATTTTGGCATGTGGTTTGTGAACTACTTTATCTTTTCACTGGTGACTTTTATCTCCGTATTGGCTGGCGCGAAGCCGGTGCAGCAGATGGTTTCGGCGATCCCCAAGAACTTGATGGCCGGACTTTCGGCCACCGGCGGACTGTTACCCGCGGTCGGGTTTGCCATCTTGATGCGGATGCTTTGGAGTAAACAGTTATCCCCGTATTACTTCTTAGGCTTTATTTTAACTGCCTATATGAAACTGCCCAGCGTCGCCGTCGCAGCCGTCGGAATCATTATCGTGGCGCTGCAATGGATGCGGGATAAGCAGCTGCTGGACATTGAAAATGCCCAGAAAAAGGCGCCAACCGCTGCTGCGGTAACTAATGGGCAAGACGGTGCGTCAGCGAACGAACAAGAAGAGGAGGACTTTTTCTCATGAAAATGACCAAAAACGTAACCCCGGAAGACCGGAAAATGCTGAATTCTATTTTCTGGCGGTCCTTCACCGTTTTCGCCAGTCGGGCAGGGGCCACGAAGGCCCATGCACCGGGCTTTATGTACTCCGTGATGCCCGCTTTGAATCGATATTACAAGGATGATCCGGAAGGCCATAAAGAAGCCATGCAACGGCACACCACCTGGTACAATATTACCCAGAACGTGGGCACATTCGTAATGGTAACGTCAAAACCGCCATGGAAAAGTGAAGTTCAAAGTCAAAACCGTGGTTCAGGAGGTGGGCGGCAGAGATCAGTTTAATCAAAGAATGATTTTCCTTATTCAAACGATATTGATGCACTGATATCGGCGCTAGAATGTTTCTAACGCACACAAATAGAGCGCCTGAGATTTTCTTCGTCAGGTGATCAAGCAGCGACAGGCAGCTGTTCCTGAGCGAGTGCGATTAGTGCAAGCCACTTATCAAACATCCGCTCGTGGGCCAGCACTGCATCGATTGGCACAGGGACGTGATAGTTCAGCGCCTCGTGCGGCCGCAAGAAGTTGTAACACGCTGAGAACAGTGTTGTGTAGCTGGCTGAGCCTTTGGCTGAGCCGAAGCCGGTCGTTGAGCGGTAGTGGCCCTTATATTCGCGATTCAGACGTTCAATGATCTGTTTCAAGTAGCGAAACTCGGTAGAGACTTCGTCTTTGTTCTTCAGACCGATGACTTGTTTGATGTCGAAGTTGATGCCATGTTTGGCAAAGTAAATTCGGGCTACCTGATAGATGGGGTTCGCATCGACGATGAAGCGCAGCTTCTCGGGGATCACATCAAACTTCTGCAGTACCTGGTTGATCGCGATGGCCGCTGATTCGCTAGTGCGATGCGGTGTGACGTAATCGGCCAGAATCAGCTTGTTCAGGGCATCGTAGAAGTAAAAGATGTAGTTCCACTTGCCCTTCACGCGGATGTAGGTTTCGTCGCCAACCAGTTCCTCAGACAGCTTGTACGGATAGTTCGCCCAGAAAGGACGAACGACGGCGGCCACCGCTTCTTCATAGTTATGAATCGTCTGGTGCGAGATCTTGATACCGTGCACGTCGTACATCAGGGCCGCGGTCTTCCTGGCCGACATGCCGTAATTGATGTGGTAGGTCAAGACCAGACCCAATACTTGCGGTGTGGCGCGGATCCGGCCCAGGTCAACAGTTGTTTGAATTGGCGAGTCGGCGTCGACACTCTTCAGCTCAAAACGAAAATCCCGGTACGTATAGCGGACTTTAAACCGGGTTGGTTCGGCACTGAACGCGGCCAGTTGTTTGGGTGATAACTGAGCTACCTTGCCTTGGCGATACGAGCAATTGTCGTTTGGGCAGACCCAAACATCGAAGTTCACGCGCTTGTTATGCAGGTACAGTGCGTGTGTGCAATACGGACAGCGCAGTGATACGTCCTTCTTGTAGTCGCCGTCGCGTCGTTGAAACTTGAAGTGACAGACCTTGCACTCTAACTGACCGCCTTTGCCGTTGTTGGCGTAAAGGTAGTCGCTCGGTGCGTCGCACCGCGCACACCGAAGTGCTTGAAAATCAATCGGTTTGCGTCGACGCACAGCCTTGATGGGTTTGCCGGTATCCGTCAGGTGTTGGGCTAAAAGCTCTTGATAGTCCAGTTTCTCGGGCTGAATGTCTGCGGCCAGCAGGGGCACTGCTTCGTCTACTTCAAACTGGTTGAACCGTTTGTAGATTGGCTTGTCTGGCTGGGGCATGCGCGAGTTACTGATGAACTGGAACAGCCATAACGCCAACAAAATAATTAAACGGCGTTGGTACTTGATTATCTCAATTAAATACTGTATCAATAGTGTATGCACTCGGATTCCTCTTTTCGGAATTTCTTAGTTGTAGTTGTGTACACCTAGGATACCAGAACAAGAGAAAAATCCGGGTGTTTTTCTTTTGCCTGAAGGCAAGAAAAGCACCCGGAAAGCAGAAAGAAAGGTACGTCTTTTGACAGTACCTTCGTAATGGGGCTGGTGGCGTCCATGGAAAAGAAGAATGCCAGTGATCCGAACTTCGATGAAGAGTCTATTGTCGCCTTGAAGACCTCTTTGATGGGTCCTTTATCTGGAATCGGCGATTCCATCTTTTGGGGTGTCTTGCGGGTTATCGCTGCGGGAATCGGGATCAGCTTAGCGGCACAAGGTTCCGTGCTGGGGCCTATCCTATTCTTGCTGATTTACAACATCCCATCCATTCTGACCCGATATTACCTGACTTACATGGGCTTTACCCTGGGCGACACTTTTATTACTGATATGTATGAAAGCGGCAGTATGCAACTATTGAATAAAGCCGCTTCGACTTTGGGTTTGATGATGATTGGCTGTATGACTGCCAGCATGGTGAAGTTTCAAAGTGTGCTCTCTATTCCGATCAAAGGGGCCAAGCCGATTTTGATTCAAAGTTACTTGGATCAGTTATGGCAAGGCTTAGTACCGTTGGCGGTGACGCTGGGATGTTACTGGTTGTTGAGTAAAAAGGTGAACGTGAATTGGATCCTCCTGGGTGTCCTGGTGCTGGCCATCGCATTAGGGTTGCTGGGTGTTGTTTAAATTTTGTTTCGGCTAACCATTGATGAAGTGATTCTGCGCCTATTCCTGGCCGTCGCAGTTTCTGGTCTGATCGGCTACGATCGGGAACACAAAAATCGGCCAGCGGGCCTGCGCACCCATATTTTAGTTTGTGTGGGGGCGTGTATCATTGCCATGGTGCAGAAAGAGATTGGTTTCAATGCACTGAATATTGCCCGGGCGTATCCCAAGATGGCCGGGGTCGTTCGGGCCGATGATGCCCGCCTGATTGCGCAAGTTGTGAGCGGCATCGGTTTTCTCGGTGCTGGAACAATTATTGTCCAACACCGGGCAGTACGGGGATTAACCACCGCTGCCAGTCTGTGGGCAATGGCTTGCCTGGGTCTGGCCGTGGGCATGGGCAATTATGTCGTGGCAATTGCCGGAACATTGGTGGTGTTTGGGGTGTTAGCCTTTTTGCAAAAGATCATTCGGGTCCACGCCTACAAGCGGATCGAGATTCAGTATAAGCATAAGCTGGAGACCAAAGAGTTCATCCAAAATTACTTTGATGCCCACCATATCACGGTCACTGATGTGAACTTCAACGTGACTCAAACGGAAGATGTGGCGATTTACACCAATATCTATGAGATTGAGATTCCCAAGGAGTTGAATTATGCTGGGATTATCGAAGAAATCTCAATGAACAAAAACATTATGCACATTCAGACTGTGAGTGTGTGAGAAAGGGGAGAGTCGCATGGCCCAACGCTTGAGAACGGCCCAAAAGCCGCAGCAAAAGCTGACCACGCGGCTCTTTTTGTCGCCAGCGATGCATCAGAGTATTGAAATCCTGCAATTTACTGGGGTACAACTAGATGCCTATCTGCAGCGCATGGCGGCAGAAAATCCATTTCTGCGCGTGCTGGTGCCGCGGGCAGATACCGTTGCGGATGTTTCAGCAGCAGCGCCGACGCTGCCGACACTCACTGACTTTCTGACCGCGCAAGTCCGCCTGCTGAGTATTCCCACAGTAGAAAAGAAAGCTGTCCGGGGATTGATTGCCGAACTGGACGCCAACGGTTACTTGCCGACGGACTTGCCGGCGGTTAATGCAATCGCTTTGGGCATTTTGCAAAGCTTGGAACCCGCTGGAGTTGGGGCGCGCAATCTCACGGAGTGCTTGTTGTTACAAGCTCAGCGGCAAAAGCATTTCTTTCCGTTGGCGGTGACCTTGCTGAGTGCCGGTGAGTTGACTCGGTTGGCGGACGCCAGTACGTGGGCCGCGCTGGCCAGGGACTATGGCGGCGACGCGACGGGTTTAAGCCAGGCGTTGGCCGCGATTCGAACGCTGGATCCGGCGCCAGGCAAACAGTACGCACCGCCGCAGCCAATCCAGTATATCGTGCCAGATTTAATATTGGACCATACAGGCGGCACGGTTCAATTGCTTCCGAATACCAAGCAGCAAAGCCGGTTGCGGTTTGCCCGAAAGGAGTATGACCGTTTGACACACCGGGCGGGCGATGCGGCCGCACAGCAGTACCTGCGTACCCAGCGGCAACAGTTTATGACGCTGCGCAATGCGCTGGACCGCCGGGAAGGCACCTTAGCTGCACTGGGGTCATTGGTGGCAGAGAAGCAGCGGACCTTCTTGCAAGGAAACGGGCAAATGACCCCTTTGACGCAACGGGCAGCGGCACGTTCCCTGCAGTTGCACCCCACTACCATCGGCCGGGCAATCCAGGGTAAATATGTGCAGACCGATCAGCGGATTTATCCGTTGGGTGAATTCTTTCCTCGGGCAGTGGGAACCAACCAGATCACGGCCGAAGCGGTCATTCGACGGATTCAAGATTTAGTGGCCGCGGAAGATCCCAGTGATCCATTATCAGATGCGTTATTGAATGATCAATTGGCCCGGGCGGGCATCGCCATGTCGCGGCGAGCAGTGACCAAATATCGGCGGATGGTGGGCATTCCGACGAGCTATGTGCGCTGGCGGGAATGGCAGAAGAAAGAGGGGGGATGAGGGTGTGAAAGAGCGCCAAGAAAAGTTCCACTTCCCTTGGCGCTCTAGTCGTTCAGCCGGCATCATGGTACAATCGTTGAAGCAGAATAGTTAAAGACGGTTGGCAAATCCGGATCGTTAAGAGGGTGGGGCCTATGGGCGATTATCAAACTCTGAACGAAAGGAGGTGCCGGGTTGTCTGTCACCGATGTGCTGACGATCATGCTCGCATTTGGCAGTTTCGTACTGTTACTTGTCGACTTGATGCTGAAGCTCATCATTTTCTACGACGACAATCAAAAAAACGACCGTCACTAGACTATTGGCGTGGTCTAACGGTCGTTCTACGATTGTTATGAAGTAAAAAGCCAGCCGTCTTAAACGGTTCTGCGGGGAGTCACTTGGGCCAGTGGCTCCTTTGCTGTCTATATTATACAAGATTAGCCCGTTCATTTGCAAAGCTTTCGCCCGATTACTGCGCTTCCTATCAGTTTTGAGTTTATACAATTCCGTCAATTAGCAGAATCATCCCACGTTCAAACACGGTCTGAACGATAAACCGTGTTTGAACGTGAGATTTGTTTGAACACTCACTGAAAATCTCACCGGTATTCCGCCCACACACGCGGTATGATGGTACAAAGAAAGGCGGGCGCACATATGGAAATCACGTACCAAGGAAAAACACTCAGTTTTACCAGCAATCAGGAGGTCTTTTCTCCCCACGGTCTGGATAAGGGCACAGAGGCGATGCTGGATCAGGCGGAGGTGCATGCCGATGACAGTATTCTGGATCTCGGGTGCGGCTTTGGCTTCGTCGGAATCTATTACGCAGCGACCCTGCCCCAAGCGCAGGTGACGATGGTGGATATTGACCCCAACGCTGTGCAGCTGGCACAAGCCAATGCGCAGAAAAATCATGTGACGCCCACAATCAAGCAGAGCGACGGGCTCACTGCGATTGCAGATGCTCATTTCGACGTGATCTTGTCGAATCCGCCGTATCATGAGAACTTTTCCGTGCCTAAGCATTTCATCGAAGACGGCTATCAGCAGTTAAATCCCAATGGCCGTTTCTACATGGTCACAAAGCGCCGACCATGGTATGAAAACAAGATTCGGACCGTCTTTGGCGGGGTGAAAGTCAGCGAAGCCAATGGCTATTTCGTTTTCTATGCCCAGAAACGGGTCGGCGAAACTCGGGGGCATACTCATGAGAAGAAACACACCTTATCAAAGAAGCTGCAGCGCAAGCTTGATCGGGCAGGAAAACACTGATGCAGGTATTGGGAATTTACGGCGGTCAAGACGCCAACGGGCTGACTGCGACAGTGGTGAAAGAAATTTTGAGCGCAGTTGAAGCTCCGGCCACCACGGAGTTTATTGATCTCAATACATTTGATTTGCAGCCAGAAAGTCCGCACCGGCCCAACCCGGATTTAGATCAATTGGCAGCGAAATTGCAGGCCGCCGACGTTTGGGTATTCGGCGCCCCGACCTATTACAGCACGATTCCCGGGCAACTGAAGCAATTCTTTGATGTCATGCGCCACCGCTGGACGCGGATGACGAAAGCTGGAGACAGCTTACCCAATGGAGTTTTTCAAAATAAGCATTATGTATCAGTGACCAGTTGTTTTGCGCCGACGGGGGATAATCTGTTCACCGGCCAAACTGATCTGACGCTGCGGGCAATTGATGGGGCGATGACGCTGGCCGGGGTGCACAAGATCACTGAGCTGGTTTGTCCCAACACCTGGCGACAGCGCACGCCCACGGCAAAGAAGCTGGCTCGGGCGCAGGTAATTGGGCGGCAGCTGAGTCACTATCAGCGAAAGGACGATGAAACTTTGAAACGCTATGTTTTACTCTTCTGCATGATTGCCGTGATGGCTCTAGCAACCATGGGTATTCAACAACTCTGGCCGGCACTGACCAACGGGTTTTGGCTGCGCTACGTGAGTTTTGTAGTCATTTTCTTTGTACTGTTGGCGATCATTCTGCATGTGATGACATTCATGCGGCATAAACGCGCATGAAGATCATGCTCATTGGCAATGCCGGTACCGGGAAATCCACCTTGGCCCGCTGGTTGGCGGCGCAAACGGGCTATCCGGTGATGTATCTGGATCAGTTCTGGCATACCACGGATTATTCAGCAGAAGCGAAACAATGGTTTATCCAGCAGCAGAAGAATTTCTGTGCAGCCCACGACAACTGGATCATTGACGGCAACTACAGTGGTTCGGTGGCGGTCCGCTTGGCTGAAGCGGATTTGGTCATTTGGCTGCAAGTCAGTCGCGTGCGATCCATCATCCGGGTCATTCGCCGGTCTTTGCGCTACCGCCGGGATAAAAATAGCCGCCCAGATATGGCGGCGGCGTTCACGGAACACTTTGACAAGGACTATTGGGACTTTCTGCTTTTCATTTGGCACTATGACGGCGGTAAGCTGAGAAAGGCGTTGGCAGCACAACAACCGGCACCGCAAGTCATCGTGTTGCACGGCACGCGGGCTAAGGAAAAGTTTATGGCGGATTTCAAGCGGCGGCTTGGCTGAAAAGCCCTACTTCCCTTGCGGCTCTGGTGGTTCGGCATGAACCATGACACAAAAATCAAGCAGGATAGTTGAACCACGGTCGGCAAATCTAATCGCGAAGGGGTTGATGCCTATGGGCAATGATCAAACTCTAGCGAGAGGAGGTGCTGGGTTGTCTGATACCGATGTGCTTACCGTCATGATTGCATTCGGCAGTTTAATGCTGCTGCTTGTCGACGTGATGATTAAGCTCATCGAACTACACGACAATCACAAAAACGACCGCCAGTAAACTATTTCACGGTAGTCTGGCGGTCGCTTTGTGATGTATTAGAATTTTTACTGCTGGCCGTCTTCAACGGTTCTGCGGAGGGAGCCACCGCCCAGTGGCTCCCTTTTGCTGTCTCTATTATACAAGATTCTCTGGCACTTTTGCAAAGCAACCGTTTGCAACCCCAGCGGGCTAAGACCGCACAGCCCGTTTTGTGACTAAACCAAACCCGCCCACCAACAAGAGGACCGCCACCCCAAGCTGCCACCAATTATCTGTCCACGACTGCTGACGCATCAAGATAAATAAATTCAACGGCCCGAGGTGCGGATAGCCAATACACAGGGCAAAGTAGACCGTCGGGATCAGGTAAGCTGCAGCCAATGAGCGGGACGCGGCGTAGCTGAACACAGTCAGGCTGCCAACGAACAGGACCTTAGTGACGAAATCAAAGAACAAAACGCCCGCAAAGTTCGGTAGTTGATAGCCGACGATCAGCAGCAGGTTGATCATGCTAAGCAATACGGTATACCAGCCAAAACGAATCATGTATATGGAAACCAATTGCGTCCGTTTGCTATTCAAGACGTCAGTCACCCCGGCAACCTGTTCCGGCAGGAAAATCCCGCCGAAACAGAAGATGGCGGCCAGCGGCATGAACAACTCGCCGGGTAACGCGGCCTGGGTGATCGTAGTCGGGTGCATGGTGAACAGGATCGGCATGATACTGCAAAAGGCGATCGTCAGTATACTGGGGAATAATTCATTAGCCCGGATTTCTTTAACGGCGAGCCGGCCGAATGTGTAAGCCACGATATTTTCCTTCTCTCTGTAGATTCATCAGCACCATGGTCAACCCTAAGAAGACGGTGGCCAAGAGGGTATAGCCTAACCGGTTGATGGCTAATTCTGAGTAATGGGCATAAAAGAAACTCACGTTGTGCAGCGAATTGTGCCGCGGGATCAGGAGCCAACCGTAATTTCCGATCACTTGGTGGGCACCGATCGTCATGGTGATCAGCCACCAGCCGATTTGCAGAGCAAAGCCGGTGAAATTACTAAATAGGGCATCACTGAGAAAACCGACGGCCGTGCTCACTAGCAGCGTGGGCAGGACCCAAAAGCCGGCAGCCTTAAAGAATGCCCAGTAATCGAGTGCGGCCCCGGGATAAAGCAAAATCACGCGGCCAAGCAGCAGCAAGGCGGTCATGAGTACAGGGATCAATAATCCGGCCACGCTGGCGGCATACCGGGTCGCCAGCCATTTGGGCGTGCCCATCGCTTTGGCCTGCATGGTCGGCCGGACCTGGGCACGCCGATCCGTGTAGCAATAGGCAATGATGACAATAGTCGGCAGGATACAAACGATGATGCTCGCAATATCCGCAAACAGCCGGGCATAGGTTCCGGTGATTCGGTCTTTGCGCATGATGAGGGTGTGGTCGCGGCGGGCTTCAGCCAGCGTCATCGGGCGGACCGCGAATCGCTGCAAATTGGCTGCTTGATAATCCGAATGTCCGCCCAATAACTGGTCAACGGGACCGAGTGCTTTTTCCAAGCCGCGGCGAGTATCCGCCTGGCGTGCCTGATTCAGGGCCTGTCCCACTTTGACTTGCGCCCCGGCAGTCAGGGTCACGTTTTTCGCAAAGCCGAAAGGGTATGTCACATGCGCATCGTCAGCGTGTTCTTCTTTTAACTGATCAAGCGCATTGGTCTTTAGGGCATGAAAATCGGTAGTCGTGATCAGATCATAGCGGGCTGTCGGATTCACGGGTGCCGTCGCCAGCCCCCGATCGATCATGGGCCAAACGTTGAGCAGGATAAACCCAACCGTGACAAGGGTATACAGGACAAAGGCCAGACTCGTAGTAAACCGCTTGAATTCCAACCAGAATAATTTCATTGGCGGACTCCTTGGCAGGTGGGCCGCGATTGTAGATACAGATACGCTTCTTCTAAAGTCGGCGCCACTGTGCTGGCACCGGGCATGGCTGCGGTCGCCAGAAATCGGACGTGGGCCGTATCGCCTTGCACGATTTGTTCACTAATTTCGTAGCGGGCTTTGAAGGCACTTAATTCAGCCACCGGCAAGCTGCTGGCGAAAACATGGCCGGCCGCCTGGGCTTGCAATTGAGCGGTGGTGCCCGTAAACAGCAGGTGGCCTTGATCCAGTACGCCAATCCGGTTCGTGGTCGCTTCAATGTCCGAAACAATGTGGGTGGACAACAGAACGATCCGTTCCTGGGCAAACTCCGCCAGCAGATTGCGGAATCGGATCCGTTCTTCGGGGTCCAGACCGGTAGTGGGTTCGTCCACGATCAGGACTTTCGGCTGATTAACCAGAGCCTGGGCAATACCCAGCCGCTGGCGCATCCCGCCGGAGAGCGCTTTGACCTTGGTCCGGGCCTGTTTGGTCAAATTCACTTGCGCCAGCAGGCTGGCAATGCGCCGGTGCTGGTCGCGGGCCGGCACGTGGGCCAGAATAGCCAAATACGTCAGCGCGTCGCTGACGGTCATGGTCGGATAGAAGCCAAAATATTGGGGCAGATAGCCGACTTGCGCGCGAATGGCGGCGCGTTGGGTGATGGGAATGCCGCACATCTGAATACTGCCGGCAGTGGCTTGGTCCAGGGTGGTCAAAATCCGCATCAGCGTGGATTTGCCGGCGCCGTTTTTCCCCAGCAGGCCGAACATGCCCGCCGAGATCGTCAGCGATACGTCATTCAAGGCCGGAGTGTCTTTGCCCCGATAGTGTTTGGTTAAATGATCGATTTGAATCGTATCCATTGAAAAAAGCCTCCCTTTTGCTTATAGGAAGACTTTAACAAGCGTTTATCAAGATTAAGACAAGGATCTTGAATTTCTACAAATAAGCGAACCGGGCCGTCGCCGTGACGCCCTGGGCTGTATTGGCCACTGAGAAACTGCCATGGTGAGCGGTACACAGCGTCTTGCAGATATACATGCCGACGCCTAAATGGTCAGCCGCTTTGCCGCTGGAGAAGAAGGGCAGCTGGGCGTTGGCCTGCTCTGCCGGGGTGAGTAACGGGCCATCGTTGCAGACGGCGATCTCGACGGTTTTCTTACCCACAGTCACCGTGATCCCGACTGTTGTGCGCGCAAACCGGAAGGCATTGGTCAATTGATTATCGAATACCTCCAGGATGGCGGCCGGGGCGACGGCCAGCGGGTGGTCAGGGGCGGCAGGCAGTTCTTCATGCCACGTGAAAGGAATCGTTCCGGCCAGCTTCTGGGCCTCGTCCTTTAACTGGTGCGTTAATTGAGACGGGCTGATTGGGGTGGGGCTGAGGGCAATATTGTGGATGGCCGTAATGTGGGTCATGGTTTGAATAAAGTGGTTGATGCGGTCCAGTTGCTGCTGCATATCCTGCATAATATCCGGATTCAGGGGCTGGCCCGCCTTTTGCAAGGTGAGTAATTCAATATTGCCCTGCAGGACGGTCAATGGCGTCCGCAAGTCATGGGCGAAGGCCGCGTTCACTTGCTTTTGATCATCCGCCAAACGCCAGGCGGTTTGCAAGGCATCCTGCAGCGCTTGGCGCATCTTTTCAAAGGCCTGGACCAAAGCGCCTAATTCATCGGGGGCGGTTGGGGTCAGGTGAAAATCCAGATCCTGGGCCTGAATGCGGGCGACACCGGTTTCGAGCTGCTGCAGCGGGTCGGCCAGTTTGACGCGATAAAAAAGACGGGCCGCGGCGGTCATGATGGCAATCAGGATGGCGAGGCTGCCGCCAATTGCGCCAGTCACAAAGAGAATGGTCACCGCGATCAGCCACGTGGGGGTGACATAAGGGGCAAGTAGGGAGATCAACGCATTCCAGAGCAGCAGATACACTACAATGCTCAGCCCGGCGATCAGGGTGCCTGCCAGAATGAGCCGCAATAACGCTGTTTTAATTGGCTGATCGCGCAGCCAGCTGGTTAATTTTGCCATCGGTAGCCCACTCCCCAAACTGTATCAATCGGACACTGAGCCCCGGCTTGCGCGAACGTCTGGCGAATCCGGCGAATGTGTTCGGTGATCACCCGGTCATCGCCTACCGCGTCGAATCCCCAGAGCTTTTCGTAGAGCTGTTCCCGGCTGAAGACTTGACCAGGATTCAGACTCAAGAAGGCCACTAAATCGTCCTGTTTCTTTTCTAACGCCAAGGGCTGGGCGGCCACGGTGACTTGCTGGGCACTATAATTAATGATAAGATTGCCGAACGCCGCGATTTGGGCCCGTTTCTCCGGGGCACTCGCGCGGCGCAGGTGCGCTTGAATACGGGCGCCCAGTTCAGCCAGGCTGAATGGTTTCGTCACGTAGTCGTCGCCCCCGGCGCCTAAGCCGCGGACTTTATCCGCATCGGTCACCCGGGCGGTAAGAAAAATGATGGGGACACTGGTCACTGCTCGGATGCGGCTGGTCAGGGCAAACCCATCTGTATCCGGCAAGTTCACGTCCAGCAAAATCAAATCTGGATCGTTTTGCAGTTGGGCGATGGCGGCGCCGCCGGAATCCGCGGTGAGCAGGCCATACGTCGCCAGCATCAGATCAAAATAACGCTGCATTAATTGGATGATTCCTGGATCATCGTCCACCAGCAGTACTTTTGGCTGCATGATTAATCGCCTCGCTTCGTACTTCCTATGGTAGCTGAAGAAAGACAACTTTTAAACAATCTCTGACCATCACAGGTAGTAAACCACACCGCCGAGAAGGCCGGCCAGCAGGATCAGCCACACGGGATTAACATGGTACTTTGAATCCAGGAAGAACACAACCCCAAGCACCAGCAAACTGGTCCAATCTAGCGACGCTTTGGCCCATTCCCCCAAACCGTTGATGCCAAAGACTGTGAGCAGCATGAGGGATAAAGCCACAGCCAGGATCAAACCGACCGAGGCCGGTTTGATACCGTCTAGAATGGCGGTCAAAACCCAGTTATCGTTGATTTTGTCTTCGTAGTGCAGAAATAACGGAACAAAAATAAACGAGGGGACACAAACGGCCAGGGTGGCGGCGACCGCGGTCCAGAAGCCGCCGTATAGCTGACCCAGGTAAGTGGCGGAATTGATGGCGATGGGCCCGGGAATCAAACCGTCCAATGCGTTCAAGTCGGCAAATTGCTGCACCGTCATGCCCAGTTTTTCTGATTCTTGGAAGATCAGTGACAGCATCGCGTAGCCGCCGCCAAAGCCGAGAAAGCCGATTTTTAGGAAGGTCAAAAATATCGTGATCATACCCGGCGCACCTGCTTCACCCGGCTCAAGATGATCCCGACGATGCCGGCAATGACAATCAAGGTCGGCGCGTTGGCGAGGTTCAGCACAGTCAACAGGAAGCAGGCCGCGGCGAGAATGATCGTCGGGGCATCTTTCAGATTGAACCGGGCCAAACTATAGGCGGCACTGAAGAGGAAGGCCGCGGAGGCGGCCCGAATAGCGGCCATGATACTCAGCACGACGCCCTCCTGGGGAATCATCTGATAGGCAATCGTGGCCGCCAGCATCAAGACAAAGGCGGGCAAAATCGCCCCCAAGCTGGCGGCAATGATGCCGACCGTGCCACCGATTTTCTTTCCGACAAAACAGGCGTTATTCAAGGCAATCACCCCGGGAAAGGTCTGGGACAGGGTGGCGTATTCGTAGAGCTGATCCCGTTCGATGAGGTGGTATTTCCCGACGAGTTCGCGTTCAATGACCGGCAGCATGGCCATGCCGCCAGAAAAAGTGAAGGTGCCGGCGAGTAGATAGACTTTAAACAGGATCCAGTTTTTATGCACAAAAATTCCCCCTTAGCATCCAGTTTACAGGAGATTTTAGTTGACTCAAAGTACATGTTTAGTACACTGGGCATAACTGAGCGGTTAAGGGGTGGGCAAATGAATATTCGGCAGTTAGAAATCTTCACGGCGGTAGCCGAAACGGGGTCGATCACCAAAACCGCGGAGCAGCTTTATCTTTCGCAGCCCGCGATTTCGAAGACCATTCGCGAGCTGGAGACAGATATTGGCGTGCCGCTATTCGACCGGATCGATAACCGGCTGCACCTGAATCCGGCGGGGCGGGCCTTTCGCATTCGGGCGACGCGGCTGCTGACGGAGTTTCATGACCTCGCTAGTTTCGGCGAACAGACCCAAGCGCTACCGTTGCGCGTGGGCACCAGTATGACGATTGGCCAATTGTCGCTGCCCGCGGCGGTGACTGAATTCCGCAAATTGTATCCTGATACGCCGCTGAAGATTTATTCAGAAAATGTCCAACGAATCAAAGCGCGACTGCTTAACGGCGATGTGGACGTGGCGTTCCTCGAAGGGTTTGCCTCCAGCCAATCTTTTACCGCCCTGCCGATTTCGGAATATCCGCTGCTGGCCGTGGGAGCGCCGCACTTAACGCCAACAGCCCAGCTGACTAGGGCGGAGATGCTGCAGGTGCCATTCTTGTTGAGAGAATTGGGCAGTACCCTGCGGGATCATTTCGACGAAACGATGCACCACATCGGTATCGATATTGAACCGATGCTGCAAAGCACCAGCACCGCCGTTTTGATCAACGCTGCTAAGGCTGGGTTAGGCCTGACCATCTTGCCCTCCCCCTTTGCCCAGCCGTATCTGACCGCCGGAACGCTGCAGCGGTATGAGTTGCCGGGCCAAGAGATGCGGACAGTGAACTATGCCATTACACTGAAAGGCAGTGCCGTGAATGCCGTGCAGCAGGCCCTGGTGGACTGTTTTAAGAAAGCCCAGTGGCATGAGTCGCTGTAAGCCTTAAGAAATGATGCAGGGGTCAATTTTGTCAGACAAGTTCGAATATACTACTCGTTGACTTTGGGGTAGTATATTTGAACTTTTTTGGAGTTTCAATTGATTTTCTCTAACCCATTGAAAAACAACCCGACCGCCAATCGCCGCCATTTCAGCCAGCTTTGGTTGTTCCGGGTAGGATACACCCGATTCGTCAGACACACGAAGCCGGTGCGGGCGGTCAAGTCCAAGGCGATCGACGTCCCGGTGAAACCGGTGTGCCAGAGCCGGGTGCCGCCGGGCTGCCAGCATTGCCAACCTAGTGTGCGGCCGTTGGCAGCATACTGGCGGAGCAAGTCAAAGGCTTGCGGCGGCAAGATTTGCTGACCCTGATACCGGCCGGCCTGCAGATACATGCGGACAAAGTGCGTCAGGTCGGTCAGTGGGGCAAAAAGCCCAGCATGGCCGCTCACACCATGCAGAACAGCGGCTTTCTCATCATGGACTTGGCCGCGCAGCACACCGCCGCGGGCCGGCACGTCTTCGGTGGGCACGAACCGGTGCGGCGCCGCAGTCGGATTGAAGCCGGTATCGTGCATGCTCAGCGGGGCAAAGACGTTATCCTGCAAGCTGGCTGCCAGATCACCATCGATGTGTTGAATCACCCAGCCTAATTGAATGAAGCCCAGGTCGGAATAAACCGTCTGCGTGCCTGGTGCGGCAATCAGCGGCGCCTGTTTGATTTTCTCAATGAGCCCGGCAGCGGACAAATCCAGAGCATTGGGGATGTCTGCCGGCAGGCCGCTGTCGTGGCGTAGAAGCTGGCCAATCGTTAATTGCGGCTGGCGCAGCCCAGTGACGTATTTCCCCACCGGATCGGTCAGCTGGATAATGTTGGCGCCAATCAGCTGTAAAATACGCGTGGTCGTGCCCACTATTTTCGTTAGTGAAGCCAAGTCGTAAAGCATGTCCGGTGCCAATGGGATGGCGTCATTTTCCCGTCCTTGAAAGCCAAGATAGTGCAACTCGTTTTGTTCTGGACCAATCAGCGCATATGAAATACCGTACACGGATCGGCTTGCCAGAGCAGTCTGTAAGACATCGGTGATGGCTCGTGAGTTTTCAATCATTCTTGCCGCTTCCTTTTTCATTAATATGGAACTACTGCGGTTGTCAACTGGAAGGCTATGTGCAACCAAACCCGACTCAGGTATACTCGTACTTGGTGGGATGTTGGAATGGGTATAGAAATACGTTTTCCATATAATTGGCATTTATCGGTTTAATTGCACACATCGGGGCCGATAACTGAAGGGATGGATTAACATGTACATCATCGGAATTGACAGCGGCGGGACGCATATCGTTGCTATTGCGTTTAACGGTGAAGAACAAATCGCTCAGGCAGAAACTGCCGGGGGCGGGAATATTGCCCTGGATGCGGCGGGGACGGTGCACCGAATCGTCGGTACAGTTGAAAAAATATTTCAGCAGCTGCCCGCGGCAGCGTGCGCTGGTATCTTAGTCGGCATTGCAGGAGTCGCCACGGCCGGCGGTCAGGACCAGGTGGTTAGTGCGTTGCATGAATTGTTCGCCGGCCCGGTGGTGGTGATCAGCGACGCCGATTTGGCGATGCTGAACGGTCTGCATGGTAAAAATGGTGTTGTCGCCATTGCCGGGACCGGCTCGATCGTGCTCGCCCAAACACCCCAGGGCCGCCTGCGGGTCGGCGGTTGGGGCTGGCGGTTTGGCGACGAGGGTAGCGCCTATGATATTGCGCGCCGGGCGTTCCAAACGATTCTCAGTGCCCGGGATCATGGCCGCGTCAGTCCGCTGGAAGTACCCCTGTGTGCTGCGTTGCAGGTGCCAGACTACCGTGCGGCCGTAAGCCGCACCTACCAAATGGATCGTGGAACCTTCGCCGGGTTAGCCCGGGCGGTGGCGCAAGCCGCCACGCCGGCTAATCTGGATGCCCGCGGGGCCGTTATTGATGCGGCGAATGCCTTATCAGACCAAATCACGCTCGCATTGGTGCGTACGCGATTACCGGCGCATGCGACTATCGCCTTGACCGGCTCTGTGCCGGCGAACAATGATCTCTATTTCCAAGTCGTAACCGATCGGCTGGGCAGTCATCCCCTGCGCCGGCTGCAGGGCAGTAATGCCCCGGGGGTGCAGTATTATCGCTTTAGATAGATCTGCCGTAATTGCGCCTGCATCTGGTTGTCGACGCCCAGCTGATTTTCAATATAGTCTGGTAAGGACCCGTAGTCGTCTTCGATTTTGACCAAGGCGGCATCCAGATACTCATTTCTGACCGACGCCAGCGACCGGGTGGTGGCGATCAGGGCGCTATTGCTGTCAGCGGCCCGCAAGGCGGCTATCCGGTCCCGCCGATTCTTGTGCAGCAGGGGATTGGACAGCAGATAGTCCGCGCGGATCGTGGCCGCCGGGACGCCCAGTACGGTGAGCAGGTAGACTGTCGCCATGCCGGTGCGGTCTTTCCCCGATGTGCAGTGGTAGAGCACGGCGTCATTGTCCTGGTCGTGGGCACAGAGAATCTCGAAGAAATGATGGAACGCACGCTGTGCACTGCCCCGGCTCACCATGTCCCGGTATGTGTTGACCATGTTCATGAAGCCGGCCACCGGGTCTTTATCATAGAGTTTGCGCAGCTCGACGATGGACTTGCTGACTTGGGTTTCATCCGTTGGGAAAATTGAGTTGAGTTCGTAGCGGGCGCCAGCTGGGACCCGGTCAGGCCACTGCTGCTTTTCCTTGGGCGAGCGCAGGTCAATGATCGTGCGGACGCCGTAATCGGTGAGAAAGGCCAGATCCTGATCACTGAGTTTATTCATCCGGCCGGATCGAATCAGTTTGTGATATTTAATCGTGCGGCCATCAGTCGTTTGATAGCCGCCCAGGTCCCGAAAGTTGGGGCCTTTTTCAATTGGTAGAACGTAAGGCACGGTCACAGTCATTTTTCTCCCTTCGTGAATCAAAAAGGAACCAGGGGCACATGGCCTCTGGCTCCCACAAATAGTTTACACCACTTGCTGTTACTTGGTGGTTACGGTAATGGTTGGCGCGCCCGCTTCAATCCCTTGCGGCGTGACGGGCGTGATGTTGGCCACGGCGGCCATGTTAGTAATAATCGTCATCACTGTCGTCCCTTTGCCGGCTGCCTTGATGGCATCCAGGTCCATCAGCCCGACTTGCTGGCCAAATTGCACATGGTCGCCGTTGCGGATGCTTAAGTCAAATGGCGCACCCTTCAATTCAACGGTATCCAGTCCCAAGTGAACAATGATTTCCAAGCCGGTATCGCTCTTCATCGTCCAGGCGTGCTTTGTATCCATGACACTGACGATCGTGCCGGACACTGGGGCAACAATGGTCCCCATGGCCGGTTCGACCGCGAAGCCGTCGCCCATCATTTTCGTCGAAAAGACATCGTCTTGAACGGCGGATAATGGTTCAAGCTGGCCTTGGACAGGGGCGACGAATTGGGTCGTGCCGGCGGTCACTGGGGCGTCGGCATCATCGGCCACCGCGACATCACCAGCGCCGGCCCCGACGAGGGTGCCGTCTTCATTCTTCGCCACCATGGCGCTCTTGGGCACCCCGAAGAAGTAAGTCGCCACGAAACCGCCAGCGTAAGCGGCCAGCAGACCAAAGACATAGCCCAGCCACTGGTTGTGGGCAATTAACGGGATCAGCGCCATGCCGGACGGGCCGATGGTGATCGCGCCGATGTTGCCGATGGCGCCAATGACGGCCCCGCCGATCCCGCCGCCGATACAGGCGGTAATGAACGGCCGGCCTAGGGGCAATGTCACCCCATAGATCAACGGTTCGCCAACGCCCAGAATACCAACGGGCAGCGCGCCTTTGATCATCCGGGTGAGCTGCTTATTTTTATGCGCCCGGACCCATAGTGCAATCGCTGCACCGACCTGGCCGGCACCCGCCATGGCCAGAATAGGCAGCAGGGGGGTAGATCCTAATTCTTTGATCATTTCCAAATGGATCGGGGTCAAAATTTGATGCAGACCGAACATGACCATCGGCAGGAAGAACAGACCGAGAACGAAGCCGGAGAAGGCCCCGCCTATTTTCAGGACCCAATTGATACCGCCTACGAGGGAAGAAGAAACCAGTCCGGCCAACGGCATGACCAAGAAAATGGTGAAAACTCCCATAGCGAGCAGTGTGGTCACTGGGACGATGATGATATCCAGGGAGTCAGGAATCCAGGTGTGCAGCTTCTTTTCTACCATGGACATGATCCAAACGGAAAACAGCACGCCAATGATACCGCCTTGGTTAGCGGCTAACGGCTGGCCGTTGAAAATATTGAGAATTGGGATTGGTGCCACCAGGCCCGGCAATAGAGTCAGTCCGCCAATGATGCCGCCAAGGCCAGGGGTGCCGCCGAATTCTCGGGCGGCATTGATTCCGACATAAATATTCAAGTAAAAGAATAGACCGCTGTTGATGACCTTCAGCACCGTGATGAATTCGGTCATATCCTTGCCGATCATCCCGGCAGTCTGCATGTTGCCCATGACGCCAGCAATACCGGCGATCAACCCGGCCCCAACAAAGGCTGGAATTAAGGGGATAAAGATAGATGAAATGTGCTTCAACGCGGCCCGCCACCAAGTTTGTTTAAGCTTGGCTTTCTGCGCCGCATGGGTCTCTGCCGCGACGGCTTCCACGGCACTCTTATTGGCCGCATGCCCGCCAGTGGGGAATGGTTCACCCAGGCCGACGCCGACACTGTCGACCATGGCTTGGGCGACTTTATTGACGACGCCGGGGCCGAGGATCACTTGCAGGGTGTCTTCCTGCACGACCCCGAGGACGCCGGGGATTTTCTTCAACGCGGCCATTTTGACTTTACCTTCATCAATGATGGTCATCCGCACCCGGGTCATACAGTGGATCAGTTTGGCGACATTGCTCGGGCCGCCGACGTCGGCGAAAATCGCCGCGCCCATCGTTGCATATTTATCTTGCGCCATACTCGTTATTCCTCCTCGTTCTTGACCGCTTGGGCGATGAACCCATGGGCCTTTCGCAACCGTTCAGCCGCTGCCGCTTTCGGCAGTTGCGTCAAGACCATCACAATGGCCAGCTTCACGTTTTCACCCGCGGCAGCGAAAGCTTCGGCCGCTGTATCCGCGTCGGTGCCGGTGGCTTGTTGGATGATCCGCTTGCTGCGTTCGACCAGTTTCTCATTGGTCGGCCGCACATCAACCATCAAGTTGCCGTAAACTTTGCCGATGCCGACCATGGCTCCGGTGGAGAGCATGTTCAGGATCAGCTTTTGCGCCGTCCCGGACTTCAACCGGGTCGACCCGGTCAGAATTTCCGGACCCACCGGGCATTCGATGGCGATTTGCGCATGCTGGCTGATTACCGCGTTGTCGTTGCAGGCAATACTGATCGTGGTGGCGCCAATGGCATCAGCGTAATCCAGCCCGCCAACGACGTAGGGGGTGCGGCCGCTGGCCGAAATACCGACAACGGTGTCGACCGCGGTTAATTTGTGATCGATCAGGTCCTGCCGGCCCAGCGATACGGAATCTTCCGCGCCCTCCACGGCGACGGTCATCGCCTGCATGCCGCCGGCGATCAGCCCTTGCACCATTTCGGGATCAGTGCCGAAAGTCGGAACACACTCTGCCGCGTCCAAAACGCCCAAGCGGCCGCTGGTACCGGCGCCGATGTAAAATAAACGCCCGTGATGATTAAAAGTTTGAATAATGGCTGTAATGGCTTGTTCAATGGCGGGTAACGCCCGGCTGACACTGACTGGGACCGTCTGATCCTCGGCGTTCATTGCCGCTGCAAATTCATGCACAGACATCGTGTCCAAATGCATGGTTTTCTGATTGCGCGTCTCGGTCGTCAATTTGCTCAGATCCATAATGTTTTCTCCTTCCGGGGTGTTCATATTGGCCGATGCCAATTGAAACCCTTTTCTTAAGTCTTCTGTAGTGTAGCATGATGGAAATACGGTTTCAATAGTAAATGTAAAAGAAGCTAACACATGAAATAATATATCAGGCGGCAGCAAACTCCCATCAATTCCCCTTCCTATTGTTATTTCAAAAGGAACGGCTAAAATTAGTTCTAACGGATAGGGAAGCGGGAATTGAATGACGAAAACAACGAAATTATTACGCCGCTTAGCGACCGGGAGTCAGAATTTGTTGGCGGACAACCTGGTGGGCGTTTATTTGCATGGATCCTATGTGTTGGGCGGGTATAACCCGGCGGTGAGCGATTTGGATTACATTATGGTCGTGATGCGTCGGCTGACGGTGAAAGAAAAGGCCGACTTGATGCATTTCACGACTGAAGAACTGCTGCCGCTGGCGCCGGCGAAGGGTTTGGAGTTCCACGTGTTGTTGTTGGCCCACACGCGGCATTTCCGGCATCCCATGCCCTTTGATTTTCATTTCTCCGAGTACCATCGGGCGGAGTATTTCCGTGATCCGGAGGCTTATATTGAAGGAATGCAGGGTACGGATCCAGACTTGGCGGCCCATCTCATGGTGATTCAGCAGCAGGGCCAGGTGCTCACTGGTTTGCCCATTAAAGATGTGTTTGCCCCGGTGCCGCCAGTGGCTTATTGGCAAAGCATTGTTTTCGACATTGCGGATGCCACGAAACAGATTTTGAATCAGCCGACGTATGTTACCCTGAATTTGTGCCGTGTTTTGGCCTATCGGGAAAATGGGGCAGTGCTGTCCAAGCAGGCTGGCGGCGAGTGGGGTGAGAATCATTTGCCCAAACTCTATCAGCCCTTGGCTTCCTATGCTTTGGCGTCTTATGAGGGAGACGAAGACTTGAAGACGGTGGACGGGACGATGCTGGACCATTTTGGCCCGCATCTGCTGATTCGGTTTGCCCATGAATGTGTTTCGGTGGCGGTGGATGCGAGTCAGAAAGGCGGTCAGCAATGAAGCAGACGAATACGTTAATTACTGGGGCCGATAAGGGTATCGGCTTTGAAACAGCCAAGGAACTTGGTCAACGGGGCCAGCATATCCTGCTCGGCGCCCGCAATGCCCAGCGGGGCCAAGCGGCCATTGAAAAATTGCGGGCGGCGGGCGTCGCCGCAGATCTGATTTTACTGGACGTGACCGACCAAACGACTATTGATCAGGCCGCGCAGACGATTCAAGACCGGTGGGGCTATCTGACAGTTTTGATCAACAATGCCGGAGTTGCCTTGGATCATCATGAAGCGCCGGAGAAAATGCCCATGGCGGTGATTCGAGCGGATTTTGATGTGAATTTCTTCGGCGCGGTCGCCGTCGTGCAGGCGATGATTCCGCTGCTGCGCCAGGGTCAACCAGCCAAAATCATCAACGTTTCCAGTAATATGGGGTCTCTGGGTTTGGCCAGTGACCCCAAGAGCCGGTTCTACCAGGCTAATTCCTTGGGTTACCAGTCGTCCAAGGCCGCGCTGAATATGGCCACGATTTCGCTAAGCAAAGCCTTAGCCCCAGAGATCACTGTGAACGCCGTCAATCCGGGCTATACGGCCACAGAGTTTGGCGGTTCCTGGGCGGGTGAACAAACTGTTGCCGAGGGTGCAGCGAAGATCGTGGATCTGGCGCGGGATGAGGCACCCCGGGTGACGGGGCAGTTTGTAGAAACTGCGGGGCAGCTGCCGTGGTAAAAAAGGGCGTGTCCCAGTCATCATTCGATGATTGGACACGCCCTTGATTATTCTTGGATTTTTTTTGCTAACTGTAATTCATCTCGAATCGGCAGGCCGTTTTCCGCGACTAACGGGATTTTGGGTTTAATCGCACGGGCTTTTGCTACCGCATCAGGGAATACTGCCCTGATTTGATAGCCTCTTTTCTGATAGAACGCCAGCGCCTGCAGATTATCATTCGTCGTGATCGTGGTAATCCGGTGCAATTGCTGCTCTTGGGCCAGCTGTTCCGCTGCTTGCATCAATTGCGACCCGATACCCTGGTTCGGCCGCAGGCTATCCAGAGAAATGATTTCGAGCTCGTCAGATTTCACAACATAGCTCAGTACGCCGACGATTTGCCGATCAACTACGACAACAAAACCATCTAGGTTTCGGATATCATACTGCCCGGAAGAAACCACCATATCTGTGGCACCCCACAGGCGTTGAAACAGGGGCACGACTTGCTGGCGATAGGGGGCAAGCGGGTGAATGGACATCATCAATTTCCTTTCTGTCTAGGCCTCTGCTAACTGCCGGCGCAACGCCCGAATTTCGGCGATATCCGCCTCAGGGTCCGCCACCAGAGCATCGATTTGGTGCTGCAGCAATAACTTAGTTTCACTGGTCAGATGCACTGGCGCCGTTCGCTCTGGATCGACTAACCGATGATCGCGGATCGTGTAGATTTGCTGGGCAACCCGCTGGGTGAAAGTCTGGTCGTGGGAGATTAAGAGCAAGGTGCCGGGATAGCTGGCTAGAAAGGTGCCCAGGGCGTCGATGGCTTTCAGATCCAAGTAATTGGTGGGTTCATCCAATAGCAGGAAGTTGTAATCACCGACCAAAATTCGGGCTAAGTTGGCTTTTACTTGTTCGCCGCCGCTGAGGGTACCGGCGTTTTGGGCCCATTGCGCTGGTGGAAAGCCTAGTCCGGCCAGCAGATTGCGGATCAGATGAACATCTTGGTAACTGTGTCCGGCGACATTCTCCCAGAGGGTTTGGCCGCGATCTAAAGTGTCCAGGTCTTGAGCAAAATAACCGATGCGGGCCAGCTGGTTCCACCAGACCGGTTGCGGCCGGGCCATGATGTCTTTGAAGAACGAGGTCTTGCCGGCCTGGTTGGGCCCGGTGATGGCGACCCGCTGGCCGGCGGGCACTTTCAGCTGAATGTTTTGAATCAGCGTCTTTTTCCCGCGGACCACTGTCCAGCCGCTGACCCGAAGCATCGTATGCCCGGCCAGTTGGGGGGCGGTTAAGTCTTTGAAATGCAGCGGCCGTTCCTTCTTCACCCGATCCGGGGGTACCATCCGATCGATCCGGTGTTCCAAGGCCATGGCGGTTTGGGCTTTCTTCCGTTCCGACTTGTCGTGACTGGTTAAGCCTGCCGCCTTTTTATCAGAATTGCTGAGCTTGCGCGTGTTGCCCTTTTTCAAACGATGGGCTTGCTGCAGACGCTTTTCGACTTGGATTTCTAATGCCTTTTTCTTTGCTAAATAATCGTGATACGCTGCCTCGGCCTTCTGTGCTTGGCGTTGTTCAGCCTGGCGGTAGGCGGCGTAGTCGCCGTTGAAGACGGTCACTGTGGGGTCGCCGAAGACGACGATCTGGTCAAAGGGCTGGGCCAGCAAGGTTTCATCGTGGCTGACCACGATCAGCGTGCCAGCGAAGCGGGCTAACTCCCGGGCCAGCCAGTGCTGATTGAGCAGATCAAGATTGGCTGACGGTTCGTCCAGCAGCAGGATATCGGGCTGCTCGCCCAGGACGTCGAAGATTTCGCGTTTAACCTGTTCACCGCCGCTTTCGCTGCTGAAGTCTTTCAGCTGGGGCACATAACCGATTTTGCCAACGGCTTGGATACGCGGATCATCATTGGCCGCCAGCATCTTGAGCAGCGTTGACTTGCCGGTGCCGTTGGGACCGATAATGGCGACCCGCTGGCGGCGATTCACCGTCAGCTTGGGCAGGGTGAAAAGCGGCTCAGCCGCGTCGGGGAATTGAAAGGATAACTGATTAATTTGGATGGCTAACATATAACGCACTTCCTATTCAGTTGCGAAAAGGGAGCGGATCGCGGGTCAAAAATAGCCCCGATCCACCGCGATCAAGGCTATTTGGGTACACGCCACCAATGTCCCAAAAACCAGCCTTGATCACCAACAGTCCAGACGACTCCCTTGGCATAACGTCAAGGAGTATTCGTCTCTGTGGTGGCTGAGGTTAGTTTTTAGTTTGCACTGTGGTTGTACCTCCGTAATTAATTTAGTTCTAAGATAGCATGGGCTTTTTTGAAAGTAAAGGGATGCCGGTTGACCAGCAGATGTTACCCCTATATACTACACAGCATCGAGGAGTGTCGTATATGATGGAAAATTTTCCTGCTTTATCCGCATTAATGGACCAGTACAGCTCTTTTACGTTCGGCACGGCTAAACGTTTTGGGGTTAGCCGCTATCAGCTGAACAAGGCCATTGATCAGGGTGTCCTGGATAAGTCTGAAACGGGTATCTACGTCAAGGCGGGGTATTTTGAAGACGAGATGAGCATTATTTCGCAACGTTTCTCCCGCGGCATTTTTGACCGCGAATCCGCTTTGATCTATTACGATTTAAGCGATGAAATGCCGTTTCGATACACGATGACGTTCCCAAGGGGATACCACCCAACGGCGCAGTCTTTGAAGAAGCACTTCATTAAAAAGGCCCAATACCGCACTGGCCGTTACTATTCCGCAGAGATTACCACGCAATTAACCGACTTTGGGAACAAAATCCAAATTTACTCGCTGGAGCGGTCGCTGCTTGATGCTTGGAACAGCGAGACGACGCAGCTGTACACGAAGAATGATGCCGTGAAGCGCTATGCCGAACGGCCGGACGGGGATTACAACAAGCTTTTGAAGCTGGAAAGAGAACTGTACCCTAGGTCTACTCTTTCCAAAATCTTGAAGGTGCTGGTTCAATGAAAAACAATCTGAACGCTAACGATGCCAAAATACAAGAAGACGTGAAACGGGAGCAGCTGGTTCAGGCGATAGCGGAAGCAGTGGTCAAGCTGCCGGGTCGAGAGATAAAGACCAAGGAAGAATTTCAGAAATGGTTGGAGGACGATAGCAACTGGTGATTACGCTTGTGTAAAAGTGTAAAAGTGTAAAAGCGTAATTGTGTAAACGAGGGGGGGAACTCCGTGAAATACATTTCCGGGATTTATGCCCTGAATATTCCAGACCCAACGGAACAAACTACCGGGGACTGGCATTGGGGTGCGCTGGACTGGACCCATATTCCGTTGTTTGAAACCCAGGACAGCATCTATGGCGATTACGGCATTCGTCGCGATGCCAAAGTGCCCCACGCCCCAGGGAATGCCCGCTACAACGTGGCCAACCACATCCGTGCCTTATTGGATATGCTGGTTGCTGGCCAATTCGGCTTGGCAGGCGGTATGCGGGATGACTTCATCTGCAATGACGCGCTGACACCGGAAGTGTTCGCCAAAGTTTGGCAGTTGCGGCACGCTGCCAACTGGTCGGAGATCGACAAATTTATGGGCAGTGAGTATTTTATGCAATGGGAGGATTATAAAGATGGGCGAATTCACACCACAACAGCAGCGCCACAAGGCCCTCATCCATGATCTTCTGACCGACATTAATAGCCAGGGCGATCATCAATACATCCTTAAAGGCGGCACGGCCCTCATGGCGTGTTACGGCCTGGATCGGTTCTCAGAAGACGTTAACCTGGATGGACGTGGTAGAGCAATCAAAAACTACGTTGACCGGTTTGCCAAGAAACGCGGCCTTGATTACGGTGTGACTGAGGATACCAGCACCGTGAAACGATTCATGCTGCACGATGGAAATGACCTGTTGGAGGTGACAGCATCCTACCGTAGCAAGTACATTGATCCAGCCACGGTGAATCAGATCAACGGCATCTCCGTGTACAATCTGGACACTTTAGCAATGATGAAGGACAACGCCTACCAGAGCCGAGCGAAAATTCGCGATCTGTACGATTTGATCTTCATTTTGGTGCACTATTGGGATGATGTCAGCCAGCGGACCAAGGCAGCCATTGCGGACGCTCTGTCCTACAACGGCCTGGAGCGGTTTGAGTATGACGTCAAAACGCAGCAAGACGCCCTGATTCGCAAGGATCAAGTAGACGAAATGACCAACAATTTTCTCAGCGTTTACGATCGGTTGGGCCGGCTGACGATGAAAAGCAGGTTGAACTCGCCAAGAAATCAATGAACCAAGACGCATTCAGAAAAGCGGCCATCCAAAAGAAGTTGAAGGGAATGGACCGCAGCTAGGAGGAGAAAAATGGCCAATTCAACTGTCACCATGTCCGCTAAAGGCCAAGTCGTCATTCCAGCAGCATTGCGCAAGGCATTTGGCCTGAAACAGGGCACGCAGTTTCTGGTAGACACTAACGAAAGTGGCGATCTGATTTTGAAAAAGATTCCGGATCGCGCCGATTTGGAAAAACTACTGGCTAATATCCCAAACGAAGTGGTTGAATTTGATGATAATGGACATTACGATCCAAAAAAGTCTCCGGACTTCGATGACTGGATGAAAAATGGATAGCGGGGTTGAAAGGCACAAACTACCCGTTCAGTGAACACTTTGTTTCACGTGAAACAAAACGAGCAAAGTGCTTGACGACAATGCTGATTGGGCCGACGATGACAGAAAGAAATTGAGAGGGGTGACTGGCGTGGCGGAAAACCCAGCAGAGGCATTGCGGGACATTTACAATCTGATTTTGACAAAAGGCACCCGGGACTGGGAACGCCAGCAGTTACAGCAGGCCAAGACAGAAATCGAGACCGGCGCGGCTGTTCCGGCCGTGTTAGAACGGCTGGAAGCCGTATTGCGGCCCCTGGCCAGCCGTAATAATCTCACCCCGGCAGTGACCGACTTTTATGCCCGGCTCACGAATGATCCATTGGGCGACATGGCCTTCGATTTTACCCGCCATGAAGCGGCTGATCTGCCCTATGAAGATCGGGCCATCTTCGGCGGCGGCTGTTTCTGGTGTATGGTCGAGCCGTTTGAAACGATGCCTGGGATCGTGTCGGTGCTGTCGGGTTATACCGGCGGACACACCGCTGAACCGACCTACGATCAGGTGCTGACCCAGACCACCGGCCACGTGGAAGGGGTGGAGATCATCTTTGATACCCGGGTGGTCACTTATGCCCAGCTGGTGGCATTGTATTGGCAATTGACCGACCCCACCGATGCGGGCGGCCAGTTTGAGGATCGGGGAGACGAATATCGGCCGGTGATTTTTGTCCGGGATTCCGTTCAGCGGAAAATTGCAGAACAGTCGAAGCAGGCCTTGATTGCGTCTGGCAAATATCGCCGGCCCATCGTGACCGCAATCGAGGCTGCTAGTACTTTTTGGCCGGCAGAGAACTTCCATCAGCAGTTCTATAAAAAACAACCCAAACGTTACCGGCAAATCGAAAAAGCCCGTCAGCAGTATCTCACTTGGCAAAATCTGCAAGAGCGGCTGCGGCGAGCACGTTAATTTGTTTTCGTTTGGTTCAGGCTGGTGTAGATCAGCGAATCAGTCGGATGAACATGGCCGTTGACCACGAGCGGCTGACTCGCCAATTGATAGTGATAGGTCCGGACGACATCGACCCGCTGGTCCTGGCTCGTCGTATTTTTAACAGCAATTTGATACGTACCCTGGGGCAGGGCCTTGGTCCACCGGTATACATCACCGCTGCGGTGCAGGCGGTACACTTGATTAGTGCGGACATTGCGCAGGGTCACCTGTACTGTCGTATTGAGGTGGATCTGGACCGAAAAGTACGTAGCCGGACCATTCAAGGCAACCTTTTCCGTCAGTACCGTACCTGGCGCTACCGTCGCGGCCTTCGCGTGGTATTGGGTGGACAATTGACTGCGCTGGGCAGCGACGACGGTGCTTTGCGGAGTAAGTGTGACGATGGTGTGCGCCAAGAGCGGCAGGGCGGTCAGCGCTGCCGCCAGGGCTACAAGAGCCAGGTCAGGCTGCGTTTGGTCGGTCTGCCGGGCCGGGACAGGCAGCGCGGCCAGCTGATAGAGCAGCAGCGGGAGAAGCACCTGACCATAGCGTTCTTCCACTTCCCAGAGCAGGGTGTGGAACGCAATATACCCCAGCGCGGTAACAATCGTCAGCAGCAGGACCGCATCGCGGGGGTCGCGGAGTTGCGGCCGCCAGCCCCACAAGCGCCAAGCAACTAAGAATAGCAGCGCGTCGGTGGCGATTTGGTAACTGAGTGCGGTCAACGTTTCAATGAAGGCGGCGTGTTTTTGATACCACGCGGGTGCGGCCCGGAAGCCGCCGTCCCCCCAAGTAAGAATATCCCGGACGGTGAAAAAGGTCCGCAGTTTCGTCAACCATAATTGAAACAAGCCGCTGATCCCTAATTTCTTGACCCGTGCTGTAATTGTGGCGACATCATAGGTTTGCCGGGTCTTGCTGGATAATTGGATCTCATGGCTTACGTCGGTACCGCTGTACATCCCCTGCGAGCTGGTGTTAACCCCCATCAGCAGCCAGGAAGTGACCGGCAGGGCAAATTCGGTATGCGGCTGATAATTGCTGGCCTTGCGGATCATCTGGGTTGCCGGCGTACTGAGAGCAAAGCCTAGCAGAATGATGGCCAGCGGCACGCCCAGAGCGGTCGCTTTCAAGGCCTTCTGGCGAAAGACCAGCCAGCCGACGACGGCGATTGCCGGCAGCAAAACGATCAGGTTCGGCTTAGTTAGTTGGCCGAACAAAACGGCGATACCTAAGAGCGTACCATTGATGATCCGCTGGCGGCGGGTTTGGGTCGGCCAAAGCAGCAGCGTGCGGAAAATCACGAGCAGCACCAGCATGGCGGGCAAGTCAGAATAGAAGACTTGCAGAAAATACGTATAGGCAAACGGGGTGGCGGCCATGAGGGCAAAGGCGCCGATTAAAACGCTGGCCCGTTGGGTGACGCGGCGAATCGTGGCCAATACTAACAGGATGAACCCATCCAGCAGGATCAGACTCAGCAGATGGACGGCCAGGTTGGTGGACAGGTCCAGTACGTTGGTCAGCCGGAGCCAAAGCGACAGAAAAAATGTGATGGGTACATTGTTCGGATAGCGCCAGAAGTAAGTGATGTTCCAAGTCATGTGACCCGCGGCCATTTTGTCGGCTTGCGCCAAAACGCGATAGGCATCGTGGTAAACGGTCACCGGCATGAATGTCAAGACGAGGATCTGCCCAATCACCATCACGAGCAGACCGGCCCCGAGCACCTGGTTGATCCGCCGTCGGGGCAGCCCGTTCAGAATTGGTGCCAGCCAGTGCGCCGCGACCAGGACCAAGACGCTGACGGTCAGCGCGGCCGCCGTCACCAAGCGGGTGCTGGTTCGCAGCAGGCCGCTGGTCGCGCCGATAATGAGGCAAAGGGCTAGTAGGCCAGGCAGAAAAGCCGGCCGCTTGATTTTACGCATGATACTCACCTCTCTTGTTGATGATTTTGCAGTCTTGCCGAGATTAACTGGTACAGTCGAGCGCTGACCCGGGCCGCGAATGGCCGGGCCAGCAGCCAGCAGCCGCTGGCGAACAGCAGGCCGCCCAAGATGTCAGAAGCAAAATGATCCCGCAGATACACCCGGGAGACGGCGACCAACCCGATCCACACGATGCCGATCAGGGTCGCCGCCAGCGCTTGTTCCTGGTCATCGATCAGGGGAATGATCACGAGCAAGATGGAAAAGACCAGGACCGCGGTACACACTGTGTGGCCGCTGGGAAAACTGAACCCTGTATCGGCGGTCAGCTGTTGGGTGGGCCGCGGCCGCTGCACGATGAATTTGACCAGTTCGGCGCCGGCAGCAATGGCCAACTGCAAGCCGCCTAGCAAAAGACTGCGCTGACCAGCGCCCCGCCGCCAAAGATAAACACAGAGCAGAAAAGTTAAGCTCAACACGATGGCGGGACTGCCGCAGAAGGCGATGATGTTGAAAATAGCGGTATTCAACGGGCTTTCTGCTGGAATCAAGGCGGTTTGCACTTGCTGATCCAGCGCCATGACCCAGGCCGCATGGCCCATGACCGCCACCATCAGACCGCCGAAGAGCAGTAATAAGAGGGCGCCGATCAGGCGGTTTGACTTAGCGCTCATTATTCGGCACCGCCTTTGCGGAAACGGTGCAGCACAAGTCGGATGATTGATATGAGTACAAAGATTGACATGGTTTAGAACTCCTTTGATTCGTGACGGATGGCAGACCAGTAACAGACCAGCAGGAAGAGACAGTAGCCGAGGAGGGCCAGCCAGATATTGACAGTCGGCCAATGCCTGGCGAAAACAGTACCCAGAGCGATGCCGCTGTCGGCTGCGAGGGTGACACGGGCCAGAGCAGTGAATGCGGGTTGACGGTGGTAAAGCGTAACGCCCAGCACAGTTCCGAGGACCATCCCGACTAGGCCAGCCCCGAGTATCGGTAAAGTTACCAGCCAGACGAAGAACAAACCCGTACTGACGGTGAGGCCAATCTGTTTGATCAATTGGCGGTGGTGCGCCGACCAATACCGGCCCGTGCCGCCATAGAAGAGGCCAGCAATCACGGGGCTGCCCAGCCCAATAATCAGCAGGGGAATGTTAAATAACCAAGCCGTGAATTGAATGAGCATACCAACGGTCAAACTGACCAGCAGTGCCGCGGAAGAATCAGACCGGCCCGCTTCTTCCGGCAGGCTCAGAAATAAGAAAAAAGTGGCCAGAATGATCACTGGAAATGAAATATCTTTACCCAGAGCGGACATTGAAAATTCACCCAGTGCCGCGGTGAACAGTGTCCGCAGGTCGGCAGACCACGGGTGCGGCGGCCAAGTTGCTGAATGAGCGGCCATAGCGGGCGGCCCCCTTTCTGACACTGTTCAGAATAGAACCCGATCAAATATCCGCCCACATAAGAAAAATGAACTGAATCTGAAGAATCTTCATGAATGGCGGGGCGAGCGGGCCAGACCGGCATTCGTTTCTGAATTTTTTTCAGATTGACGTTCCCAGATCTGGAAAAATAATTTTTCAAGAGGCTGAAAATGATGGCATACAAACAGGCCGCAAACCCGAAATACGAGTTTGCGGCCTGTTTATGTCCAGTTACTTATTGATTGGGGGCGGTATTGTTAGCTGGCGGCAGGGTCAGCTGAATGATCGTCCCTTGGGGCTGATTGTCAGTGATAGTGAAATGCCCCCCGCTGACCTTGGCCAGCTGGGCGGCGATGGCCAGGCCCAGCCCGGTGCCGGGAATTGAGCCGCGGATATCGGCACTGCGGTAGAATCGATCAAAAATGTGCGGCTTATCCTCAGCACTGATGCCCCGCCCCTGATCGGCGACGGTCAAGACGCTGTTGCCGGCAGCATCTGCATGCAGCGTGACGGTGATCGTACTGGCATCAGGGGAATATTTGGCGGCGTTGCCCACCAAATTATCGAGAATGTGGTTGATTGCCGATGCTGTACCGCGCATGGTTAAATCAGGGGTGATCCGACTGACGATTTTTTGGTGTACCGTGGGCATCAAAGCGGTCAGTTGAGCCGTCACGGTTTGCGACAAGTCCAGCAGCGGTGCTGGCCCGGCCATTTGGTCCGCCTGGGACAGGGTAATCAATTCGTTGACTAATTCCTGCATCTGCCGGGACTCCTCGGTGATGTAATGCACTGACTTGGGGATAATCTCTGGGTGATCGGTGCCATGGCGGTCAATGAGCTGGGCATGGCTGCGAATGGTCGCAATTGGCGTGCGCAGTTCATGGGCGGCGTTCACGATGAAAAACTTCTGCTGCTCCTGGCGGTCGTGAAGCTGAGCCAGCAGGGCATTGAAGTTGACGGCCAGATCGGTGACTTCGCTGGGCTTAGCCGGTACGGGCAAAGGCGTTGCCCCGGGATCCTCCGAGGCCTGGATCGTCTTAGTGCTGACGGACAGCGACCGCAGCGGATCAGTGAGCCGATGGGCCAGTCGGCGAATGTAGAACGGACTGATGAGCAGGGTCAAAACCAGAATGATTACCGTCACTTCCATCACCCGGACCAGAATATTCACTTGGCTGTTGAGACTTTGCCAGAGATCGTAGCGGATGCCCCGGGCGTGGGCCATTTGATGGTAGAGCAAAACGCCCTGGCGGGGCTGATAGTACAAATTACGAAAGAGCGGGACCGCGGTGGGCGGCACGGCCAGCAGTTTTTTTGTATTCGGTGAATAATAATGCCGTACTTTGGCGTCTTTGCGCATATTCGTCACGACGACATAGCTGGAACTGGTATCTAAGGTGCTGTTTTTGCGCCAATTTTCCCAGTCATCATCGCCGTCGATGGTTCGTTTCTTAACGCTCTCCACGAGGCCAACAGACGCCACTGCGGTTTCGCGCAGCAGCTGATGGCCCACCGCAATGGTGATCGCCACGCCCAAAGACAGGGTGATGACCGCCACCATGGCGACTAAATTGCGCAGCATGATGGCTGCGCTGGTTTGCTTGTGCTTCCCCATAGTGTTCGCCCCCATCACCCCGCGGCAACATTGTCAGAAATCATATAGCCCGTCCCGCGGACTGTATGGATCAGTTTCTTTTCGTCTGGCGTATCGATCTTGGCGCGCAATTCGCGGACGTAAACGTCGACAATGTTGGGCTGACCTTGGAAGTCCACGCCCCACACACTATTCAGCAGGTCGTCCCGGGTGCAGGCCTGGTCTTGATTGGTCAGCAGCGCCAGCAAGAGTTCATATTCCCGCGGCGTCAGCAGCACGATCTGGTTGTGCCGCTCGACTCGTTTAGTTTCAGTATTCACTGTTAAATCATCCAAATGGTAGACGGCGGCCGTTTGCGGTTCAGCATGACTGTGGCGCAGGGCTACAGCCACCCGGGCCAGCAGTTCTTCCATTTCAAACGGCTTGGTCAAATAATCATCCGCTCCGCCGGTCAGACCGGCCACTTTGTCGCCGATGTAATCCCGGGCTGTCAGCATAATAATCGGCACTTGGCTGGTCCGGCGGATGCGGCGCAGCACACTGAACCCGTCTAGCCGCGGCAGCATCCAGTCCAGGATGATCAGATCAATCTGGTCGGCGTGCGCTTTGAATCGGGCCAGCGCGTCCAAGCCGTCTTTAGCCCACAGTACCGTCATGTTTTCAATTTCAAATTCCGTTTGTAAAGAATCAGCGAGACCTTCCTCGTCTTCCACGAGTAATAGCGTTGTTTTCAAATGACCAGCCTCCATTTTTAATCCTTAAGGATACTGTCTTTCGTCACGCATAATATAGCACAGACCGGCCAGCAGAACGAAAATGAGGAAAGCTTGGCAGGAACTTAGTGAATGACGCTTTGGCACTCTGTTTGCTTATCACTCATTGGATGGTGGCACTTTGCCGTAAGGCAAGGAATCAGCCAGATATACGAGGAGGATGACGATGGACAATCCAAGAACGATCGTGCAGCAATTTGACCTGGTAACGACCCGCAGCCAAATGACCTTAGGGGTGATGGCCAGCGGTCATTTAGTCTGTTTATATTTAGGCCCGCGGCTGGCCAGCCGGGCATCTTTTAAAAATCTGCTAACCGACTTAAATCACGCCAGTTACTTGGCGGATACTGATGGGGTCCATAATTTTCGATTAGAACAGCTGCCTTTAGCCTATCCGACTTTCGGTAATCCCGATTTGCGCGAACCAGCGCTGGTGGTGGCCGACGAAACCGGCAGCCGCATCACGGATCTGCGCTTTGATCATTTGGAGACCTATCCGCATAAACCGGCCATTACCGGTCTGCCCAGTGCTCGGTGGGACGAGCAGACCCGGACTTGGGCCTTTGTACTGAAGGATGAGCGGCTGCATTTGCAGGTTACGCTGGTAATCAGCGCGGATGAGGACCATGATGTGTTTTCCCAGCACGTGATTTGTACCAATCAGGGATCCCATGGGCTGACCATTGAACGGGCATTTTCCTTCAATTGGGATTTCTTATCGGATCAATACCAGATGCTGAATCTGACGGGGGCTTGGAGCCGCGAGAATCATTTACAGTGGACGCCGTTAAAGCAAGGCTTCCAGGGCGTGGACAGCAAACGCGGTGCCAGCGGTCATGGGCAGAATCCGTTCATCGCGTTAGCCGCGCCAGGTACCACGTGGGACCACGGGCAAGTGATCGGCGTGAATTTGGTGTACAGCGGCAACTTCATTGCGCAGGCTAACGTGGATATGCATCAGAATACCCGCTTGCAGATCGGTATCAATCCTTTCAATTTCAGCTGGCAGCTGAATGCCCATCGAACGTTCAAGACGCCAGAAGCGACGATCGTAATCGCCGAGCACGGCCTGAATGAATTGAGTGCCCGTTATCAGCGGTTCTATCAAGACAACCTCATGCGGTCGGCAATTGCTAAGACCCCGCGGCCAGTGGTGATCAATAATTGGGAAGCCACCTATTTCAATTTCAACAAGCAGTCCTTGCTGACCTTGGCAAAAAAAGCCAAGCAAGTCGGGGCCGAGATGTTTGTCCTTGACGATGGCTGGTTCGGTCAGCGCAACAATGATACGTCATCATTGGGGGATTGGATCCCGAACACCAAGAAGCTAGGCGGTTCCTTGACAGCATTGATCAAAGAGATCAATCAGCTAGGATTGCACTTTGGCCTGTGGGTGGAACCGGA
Organism: Schleiferilactobacillus harbinensis; assembly: GCF_008694105.1. Taxonomy (NCBI): domain Bacteria; kingdom Bacillati; phylum Bacillota; class Bacilli; order Lactobacillales; family Lactobacillaceae; genus Schleiferilactobacillus; species Schleiferilactobacillus harbinensis. The sequence goes on along the minus strand of NZ_CP041364.1, from coordinate 2,033,817 downwards.
GATGGTTTCGCCGAACAGTGACTTATACCGCCGCCACCCCAATTGGATCGTGGCCGATGAGAAGCATCAGCCGCAACTGACGCGCAGTCAATACGTGCTGGATATGAGCCGTAGTGACGTGCAGGATTATTTGATAGACACCCTAGACACGTTATTGACTGAAAACAATATCGAGTACCTGAAGTGGGACATGAACCGAAACATTACGGATGCGTATACCCAGACCGTGCCGCCCCGCCGTCAGGGCGAGTTTGAACACCGCTACATGTTAGGCTTGTATAGCGTGTTGAAGGCGTTGGTGACGAAGCATTCGCGACTGTTGATCGAAGGCTGTGCCGGGGGCGGCGGCCGTTTTGATGCTGGGATGCTGGCCTATTGCTCAGCCATTTGGACGTCCGACGATACCGATGCCATTGCCCGCTTGCCGATTCAGGAGGGCACGGGACTGCTTTACCCAGCCGCGGCGATGAGTGCCCATGTTTCTGCCGTGCCTAACGAACAAATTGGCCGGAAAACCTCGTTGACTACCCGGAGAATCGTGGCGGAACAAGGCTGTCTAGGATATGAACTGGATTTGACAAAATTGACGGCCGCTGAGCTGGCGGCCATCCAGACCCAGATTGCTTCCTATAAGAAATTGCGGCGGATTCTACAATTCGGCCAGCTGATACGTTTGCCCGTGGCCGAACCGGGCAATCAATGGGCCTGGTTAAAGAAAACCGCTGACCAAATCATTGTCGACCGGGTCACGGTGCTGGTGCAGCCTAATACGGTTGAAAAACGCCAACGGTTAACCGGTTTACCGCCGAATGCCCTGTATTTTGAACAGCAGACCCAACGGACGTATGCAGCTGATTTCTTGATGCAGGTCGGCCTGCCGGTTGACCGGCCGACTGGTGATTTCTTTAGCCAGCGCTGGATATTGAGCCGAGTTTGAGCAAATATTTGACGTAAACTCACGGGTAAACACTTCAATAAATTTAGTAAAGTTGTTTGAACAAAAATACGCTTTCTTTGCTATGACTGAATTGGCATGCTGTTTGCTTCATAATATATTGAAATCGGTTGCCGGATAAAATGGGTCTTGAGGCTGGATGATGTGCAACAGGCAGCTCTCGAAGCCGTGTGCAGTTCTGACAGGCGAAACTTATGGAGGTGTTTGCAGTGATTGAAATGATGCGGGTCGACGATCGGTTGATTCACGGTCAAGTCGCTTTGCTTTGGACAAAGCAGCTGGGCTTGAATCGGATCATCGTCGCCAATGATAAAGCGGCAGCCAGTGACATTCAGAAGAATGCACTGCTGTTAGCGGCGCCGGCAGGCGTTAAAGTCGCCGTAGTACCAGTGGATAAGGCCATCAAGATGGCCAACGATCCTCGTGGGGCACACTTTAAAATGCTGTTACTGGTGAATAATGTTGGTGACTTGTACAAGATCGTCAAGGGCGTTGAACCGGGCAATACGAAAGTGGATATCGCGAACGTTGGGCGGGTCAGCGGCGATATTGAGAACAAGCATAAGCTCACTGAGACGGTGTATCTCAATGATGACGAGCTGGCCCAGGTGCAAGAGATTAACGGTCTGGCAAAGAACTTTGTCTATCAACCGCTCCCGACGGACAGCCCGAAGCCTTTTGAGAGTTTACTGAAAGGGGAATAGTCCATGTTACTCTATCAAGCATTTATTATTGCTGTATTTGTGGCTTGGGGAAAATGGTTTGGCGTTTACGGTTCTTTTGGTCAAGTCATGCCGTTCTTCTTCACTCCAGTGTTAGCGCTCTTATTAGGTAAAGATCCAGTCAACGCTCTGATGATTGATGCGGCCATCGCGCTGGCTTTTTACGGCGTTATGCAGATTGGGGCCGTGATGCCCCAGGATACTGGTTTTGGCGGGGCATTGGGCCTAGGGTTTGCCTTGATTTTGAATCAAAAGCCGGCCATTGCCGTTGCTTTGGCTGTGCCGATCTCCATGCTGGCCGTCGTGGTTTGGAACTTGCTGAAGTTCTGGTTTACCACCAACGTTGAACTCTTCGACAAGTATATTGATCAACGCAATATGAAGAAATTCAATCGGCTGTGGTGGATCCAGATGGCGGTGTACATCTTTACTTACTTCATCTTGGCTTTCCTGGCCGTTTTACTCGGCACCCATGGCATCAAGGCGTTTGTCACCAGCATTCCCAAGCCGTTCCTGAGCGGTTTGACCGTTGCAGCTGGCATGCTGCCCGCTGTTGGGATGGGCATGTTGTTGAAGTATGTTTGGAACATTGAGTTTCTGCCGTTCTTCATTGCCGGGTTCGTTCTGGCGGCTTATCTGAAGCTGCCAATTATGGCCATCAGTTTATTCGGGGTGGTCTTCGGTCTAGTCATGTTCTTCATTGATCGGCATATCAATGATGTCAAGAAGAGCATGAGTCTCAGTGCGGCGAATAACGCTGGCTCCGGCAGTGACGATGATGAGGGGGATTTCTTCAATGACTAATGAACAAGAAACACCTAAGAAGAGCAACAAATTGCAACTCAATCCCGCAGAAAAGAAAATGACGAAGCGTCTGTTCTGGCGCAACATGTGGTTAAGTTATGCGATGAGCTATACCCGCCAGCAAGGGGTTGCGTGGGATTGGGTGCACGCCCCGATTTACAAGGAAATCTATAAAGATGATCCAGACAAGTTCTGGGAGGCCATGAAGCGGAACATGGAATTCTACAACACGACGCCAAACATGAACGGCATCGTGTCTGGGTTGGCCGTGTCCATGGAACAAGAGAACGCCAAAGCACCGGCGGGCACCTTCGATACGGCAGGTATCAGCGGTATGAAGATTGGGCTCATGGGCCCGATGGCCGGGATCGGCGATACCTTCTTCGCCGGTGTTTGGTCCCTGATCTTGTCCGGAATTGGGATCAGCTTTGCCAAGGCGGGCAACATGGCCGTTCTGTTATTGTCCATCGTCGGTTTGATCCCCGTCATCGCCGTACGGTGGTACGGACAAAAGTACAGTTACAAGTTGGGCAGCAAGTACATCTCCAAGGCCGTGCAAGATGGCTTGATGACCATGTTCACCAAGGCGACCTCCATCGTCGGGGTGACCGTTGTCGGGGGCATGATTGCCAGCTTGGTCAAGTTCCCGCTGGTTTTCAAGACGAAGATCAATGGCAATGAGTTTGCTTTGCAAAAGATTTTTGATCAGATCATGCCCGGTATTCTGCCGCTGATTCTCTCTATTACGTGCTTCGTTCTGTTGCGCAAAGGCAAGAACCCGGTACTGGTTCTGGTAGGGGTCGTAGCGTTAGGGTTCCTGCTCACATTCCTGGGTATCACTGGCGCCTAAGCAAATTGATTTGAACTGAAGAAACGCAGCGTATTCGCTCCGAGCGATGCACTGCGTTTTCGTGCAGAAAGGAAAAAATAATGAATACTAACGGGCAACCCTGGACAGACGACGTGGGCGACTTGATCCAAGCCCACGGCGGCATGATTTTGCACCACGGTAATACGTACTACTGGTACGGTGAAAATAAAGGGGTCGATAACTATCGCAATGCTGAGGGGGTCAACATGGTGCCGTTTATCGGTATTTCATGCTACACTTCGCCGGACTTGCTGACGTGGCACCATGCCGGGATCGTGTTGAGCGAAGCAACTGATCCCACCAACACGCTGACCAAGGAAAGCATCTGCGAACGGCCCAAGGTCTTGTACGATGCCGAGCGTGGCCGTTTTGTCATGTGGTGCCACTACGATACGCCGGATTACAAATACGCCGGCAACCTGGTAGCTATCGCGGATAATCCGACGGGACTGTTCCAGGTACAGAGGGTATTACGGCCTAACGGCAAAGAGAGCCGGGATATGACGGTGTATCAAGACGGCGAGCATACGTATTTGATCCACAGTTCCGACATGAACAAAACGCTGTATTTCAGCGAGATGACCCCAGATCTGACGGACTGCACCGGGTTTAATGCCAAAGCGTTTGTCGATCAAGAACGGGAAGCGCCGACGGTGTTCCATGACGGGGACTGGTACTATACGATCACCTCTGGCTGCACTGGTTGGAAGCCGAATCCGGCGTTGTTTTCCCGATCGCATTTTCTGTTTTCAAACCAGAAGCTGATTGATAATCCCTGTGTTGGGTCGCGCGCTCGGACCACCTATGACGGGCAGCCGACCTACGTATTGCCGGTCAATGGCCAGTACTATCTGATGCTGGATCATTGGCAGCGGTTTGACTTGAAACATTCCGGCTACAGTATTCTGCCAATTGAAATTCACGGTCGAGATTTGGAGATTCCGTGGACCGACACGCCGTTTGGCGGGCCAATTCAATAAGTCACAGTGTTTAGAATAGTGTTTAACTTTTCCAAAAAAATAAACACTATTTCTTTTAAACACTATCTTGTTTTAGCATACTGAAAATGATACATTGAGCGGTGAGAAAAGGCTTTCGACTAAGCAGAGAGGGTATGGGATAGATGGCATCAGCCAAAGAGCGGGTACTGACGGCCCTGACGAAGTTAAACCAAGGGACCGATGCCGTAGAGACCATGACGATTGCTGAAGCATTGGATTTGAGCCGGTCGGTGACTAGTCATTATTTGTCACAATTACTGACCGAAAATAAAGTGCAGAAGCTTACTGGCCGGCCGGTCCGCTGGCAGCTGGTCCAGGCGGCGCCGGCGCCAATCCCGGAACCAGCGCTGCAACTCCACGCCTTTGCTGAGATCATTGGGGCCAACGGCAGTCAAATTGATAATATCCGCAAATGTATCGCCGCGGTGAAATATCCCAATGGCGGGCTGAATATGCTGCTGACGGGGAAGAGCGGTGTCGGTAAAACCTTCCTCGCCCATACGATCTATGATTATGCCCGGGATACCAAGGTGATTGCGGCGGATGCGCCGTTCAAGGTCTTGAACTGTGCCGATTACGCCAACAACCCGGAACTGCTGTCGTCTGTCCTGTTCGGGTACGTTAAGGGAGCCTTCACGGGCGCCAATACCAACAAAGAAGGGCTGATCCAGGCGGCGGATGGCGGCTATTTGCTGCTGGATGAAATTCACCGGTTATCGGGTGAAAACCAGGAAAAACTGTTTACTTTCATGGATACCGGTCATTTCCGGCCGATTGGCGAAAATCGGCGGGACAGTACGGCGCAGGTGCGGATCATCCTGGCGACGACCGAGGATCCCAATACCGTCTTGCTGGATACGTTCCAGCGGCGGGTACCGGTGAGTGTCCATATTACGTCTTACGCTGATCGGCCGTTGGATGAACGGCTAGCCTTCATTCGGACGTTATTTCACGGTGAGGCCCAACGCTTCAACAGCCAATTGCAGGTGGCACCGGAAGTGTTACAAATGCTGGCTGCTTTACGGCCAGTGGGCAACGTCGGCCGGTTGAAAAACTTGATCAAAGTGGCCTGTGCCCGGGCCTTTACCCGGCAAACCGACCAGCATCCGGAGCAAATGGGGATCACCTTGGAGGACTTCGAAGGCGAAGGCCTAACGGTCCACGCGGATGAACTGGTGATTACGGCCCCCATGACGATTCCGGTCGAAATGGCCACGCCGGGAGCCGTCACCGAGACCGGCGGGGATGCGGCGGCAATTCAGCAGTTTTTAACTGACCAAGCGCACCCCACGGCGGCGGACAGCCGTTTGATGGTCCAGACTTTGGAAGCCCAGCACGCCCATGATCCGATTCGCCAAACGATTTTGCATACCCTGCATGAACGCTTGTATACGCGCATTGTGCGTCATCGCTTCGGGCTGAAGAGCACGGCCGAATATGAGCCGATTTTCTTCCGGCTGTATGCCGAACGGGTCACCGTTTCCCCAGACCAATTGCGCCATTTGCAGCGGGAAGCGGCTGCTAATTTCCCCCGCTCGCTGCATGTTGCGGATCAGTTTTATGCGGCGCTGCCGGTACTGAACCAGGCCAGTCACGATTTGCTGGCCGCACTATTGGCGTGCTGTATCAGTGAGCTGGTGGATGAAAAGATTCCGTTGCGTTGTCTAATGGTCGCCCACGGCAGCCGGACGGCGACGAGTATTCAATCTGTCGTGAACCAGCTGTGCGGCACCTACTTGGTGGATGCCATTGACATGCCCATCGATACGACCATCGACCAAATTATTGGCGAAGCCAAACGGATCGTGGATTCCTTCGACACTTCTAACGGTTTCATTCTCTTAGTGGATATGGGGTCGCTCAGCCAGCTGTACCGCAAGATCAAGAATGCCCTGAGCGGCGATGTACTGGTCATCAATAACTTGACCACGGCCACCGCCCTGGATATTGCCTTGAAGATGCAGAGTCGGCTGCCTTTTGAACAGATCGCCGAGCATGCCCGGACGGATTATGCCATTTCTGCCCAGTATTTCGAAGGCTTCGCCAAGGACCAGAATATCGTCATTTCCTGCATGTCCGGGCTGGGGATTTCGGAGAAGCTGCGGGACATTTTCCACGAGGTGCTGGGCAGTCAAATCAGTTTGGTGACCATGGATTTCAGCCACTTGCAGCAAAGCGTCCGGGCCAACGACCGCAGCGAGTTCGAATCCACCCTGCTGGTGATTACGACGACCAATCTGCCGGAGTCGTTTGCCATTCCCAACATCAATATTTACGATCTGCTGGCGCCCCGCGGGCAAGTCTTCCTCCACGATATCTTGAAGAAATACATCGACCAGCGGACCTTCGATGATTTGTACAATCGCATCGTCCGCTTCCTGTCCATTGAAGGGGTCACGGAGCGGCTCTCGTTCTTGAATCCGACGGTGATCATTCAAGAAGTCGAGACGGTCATTTACAAATTCGAGCATTATTACCGGATTAAACTTGACGGGAAAATCAAACTGAATCTGTACATGTATATCTCGCTGATGGTCGAGCGGCTGATGACCGGCGCCGGGGCGGACCGGGCCAGCGACTTGGCCCCGGAAAGCAGCAGCGAGAAAGACTTCTTCGATGTGGCCAAGGGCATCTGCAAGCCCTTGGAGCTGAAGTACCACATCGATATCAACGGCTATGAGCTATCCTTGCTGTACCAGCTGTTCCAGGCAATCATCAGCGATCAGAATACGCCCAGCATCAGTTAGCAGCGGAATTGAAGCACTTGCCCCCGGGTGAGTGCTTTTTGCTTGGCATGATTTTTGCGTATACCCAGGTGAGACGATCAGAAAAGATAGGAAGAGGTTAGACAACATGACTGAAACACCTGCTTGGGTGCAGCCCTTATTTGATAAAGTCAGTGCCAAGGCGAAGGCCGAAGCGATCCGGTTGGGCAGCGCCATTCCCTATATTCCCGAGGATGGCCATTATGTGGATATGGGTAAAAAAGATGTGATTTGGTGGACCAATGGTTTTTGGGCCGGTACGCAATGGTTGCTGTACCACGCCACTGGTGATCCGGTGTTCAAACAAACGGCTGAAGCTAATGAAGCTGTATTGGATGGGGCGTTCGACAAATTTATCGGCCTGCACCACGACGTCGGCTTCATGTGGGATCTGTCAGCGGTCGCCGATTATCGGCTGACCCAAAACAACCGTTCTTGGGCGCGCGGTTTGCATGCGGCGACATTGCTCGCTGGCCGCTATAATCCCCGGGGCAAGTTCCTGCGTTCCTGGAACCGGGATCGGGCCGGCTGGGTGATCATCGACAGCATGATGAACATCAATCTGCTGTACTGGGCCCGGGATGAACAGAATGACCCGCGCTACGGTTTCATGGCGGAAGATCATGCGGATACGGTAATGAATAACATTGTCCGGCCGGACGGCTCAGTGGCCCACATCGGGATTTTTGACCCGACCACGGGGGCGCTGTTGAAGACTGACGGCGGCCAAGGTTATGGCGTCGGTTCCTCCTGGTCCCGGGGCCAAGCCTGGGCGCTGTATGGCTTTGCTTTGAGTTATGAGCATACGCAGAAAGAGGCCTATTTGGATACGGCCAAACGCGTTGCCAACTATTTCTTGGCTAATATCGCGAATACCGGTGATGTGCCGCTGGTTGATTTCCGGGCACCGCGGGAACCCAAGATTGTGGACACGTCCGCAGGGCTTTGTGCCGCTTGCGGGCTGCTGCTGTTGAGTGAACAGGTGCCGGCATTGGAACAGGGGTTGTATTACGATGCGGCCGTTAAAATCATTAGGGCCGTTGCAGACGAATACCTGGATTTGGATCCGGCAACGGATGGCATTGTCACTGGCGGGACGCCAGCGTATTTCGATGACCAGCATGAAGTGCGGATGATTTATTCAGATTTCTTCCTGGTCGAAGCATTGACCCGTTTGTTGGGCAAAAATTTCTTAATCTGGTAAGTTGACTGGTTCGGCGTGCACTACCCGGTCAAGTTAGTGTTTAGCCTAACTTGACCAGCGGGTTCACCGCGGTATTGGCACGCCGCTTGCTTTATATCTAAATGAAGGCGCTTTTGCGTCAGAAGAATAACGGAGGTGTGGACATGATTGCTATGATGCGGGTCGATGACCGGTTGATTCACGGTCAAGTCGCCGTCATGTGGTCCAAGAACTTGCAGGTGGATCGGATTCTGGTCGCCAATGACCAGATCGCGGGCAATGAGATTCAAAAGAGTGCCTTACTGATGGCGGCCCCAGATGGGATCAAGGCAGCTATTCTGCCAGTGGAGAAGGCCATTGGGTTGGCCAATAATCCCCGGGCCGCTAAGCTGCGCATTTTGCTGCTGGTGAACAATGTCACGGATTTACTGCGGGTCGTGAAAGAAGTGCCGACAGAAGGGGTCAAAGTGGACATTGCCAATGTCGGTCGGGTCGCCGGGGATCTGGAAAACAAGAAGAAGATCACGGATACCGTCTATTTGACCGATGAAGAAATCGCCCAGGCGAAGGAAGTTGGCCAAAGCGCCCAAAACTATGTTTACCAACCGCTGCCTGGCGATTCAGCCATTCCATTCATGAGTCTGCTGAAGGAGGACTAAAAAATGTTCGTCAATGCATTGATGGTGGGCTTAGCGCTCACGATTCAAAAGTTTGGTGACTGGTACGGCAGTCTGGGCTTCAACCGGCCGATGGTGGCCGGGACGATCGTCGGGATCCTGTTGGGCCACCCGACCCAAGGCATCATGATCGGTGCCGCTCTGGAACTGGTTTACTTAGGCAGTATTTCTTTAGGCGGGGTCATGCCCCAGGACTTCGGTATGGGGTCCGTATTCGGCACCGCATTTGGTATCCTGCTATCATCCAAGACCTCGGTCGCTATTGCCCTATCTTTGCCCATTAGTATGCTGGGTACGCTGGTCTATCAAGTGTTTAAGATTTGGGCGACGGCTTTGGTACCCCGTTTTGAAGCGCATTTGAAAGAACATAACATCAAGGCCTTCAACCGCCTGTGGCAAATGCAGCGGGCCGTTTACTTAGGCATGTGGTTCGTGCTCGGCTTCGTCGGCATCATGGCCGGGACCAATGCCATCAAGGCCTTGGTCAATGCGATTCCCCAACCGATCATGAACGGCTTGACCGTCGCCGCTGGGATGCTGCCGGCCGTCGGGATCGCGCTGTTGATGATCACCCTGTGGAACCGAAATTTAGCCCCGTGGTTCTTCTTAGGCTTTGCCGTCGTTTCTTTCTTCAAGGGCACGATGATCGAGGTTGCGTTCATCGGGATCTGTATCGCCATGCTGGTGGCTGTTGCTGACTTAGCTAACCGGCACAAGGGCAGCAACGACACCCCCACCACTAACGGTGCGTCCGCTTCGGATGAGGATGTAGAGGAGGACTTCTTAAATGACTGAGCAAGTGCAAAAAACCGATAGCTTCTTAACCGATAAGTCGACTGAGAAATGGTTCTACCGGAAACTGTTCTGGCGGCAAAACTGGCTGATGTTCTGTACGTCCTATACGAAACAGCAAGCCGTTACTTATTCCTGGGTCTTGGAACCGTTCTTGAAGAAAATCTACGGCGAAGATTCTGATGCATTCTATGACGCCATGCTGCGCCACCAGGATTTCTTCAACACCACACCGATGATGGCGCCGTTCATCATGGGGCTGAACACCTCCATGGAACGGGAAAACCATGATCAAGGCAAGTCCTTCGATGTCTCATCCATTGCCGCCATCAAGGCGTCCCTAATGGGCCCGTTTGCCGGCTTGGGCGACTCTGTGCAGCAAGGCGCCCTGCGGATCATCGCCACCGGGATCGCCATCGGCTTCTGCCAAAAGGGCATGTGGCTTGGCCCGCTGTTGTTCCTCTTGATCTACAACATTCCCAACATGCTGATTCGCTGGTATGGTGCGAAGTTGGGCTACTCTGTCGGCCAAGACTTTGTGGCCAAGACGATGGCGAACGGCATCTTCAAGATCATCACGAAGGCTGTCTCTGTTCTGGGGTTGATGATGATCGGGGCGATGACGGCCCAGTATGTCACGTTCACCTCGACCTATCAGGCCAAGATGGCTGGCCAAGTGTTTAAACTGCAAGCCGTCCTGGATCAAATTCTGCCTGGCTTGCTGCCGCTGCTCTTGGTCCTTGGCTGTTTCGCTTATTTGCGGAAGAAGAATCGCCCGGTCCGGGTACTGGTCGCCATTCTGGTATTAGCTTTGGTGCTGACCCTCTTGGGGATCACTGGCGGCAAGACCGCATAATTACCTGGTTGATGAACGGCGCAGGCGCATGACGGCTGGCGCCGTTCCTTTTTTCTGAAAGGAGAGAAATCGTGACACTATGTAATGACACACTGATCCGTGTCTTGTGTACAGACTTAGACGGCACGTTATTGAACGATAAGAAAGAAGTCGCCCCCGCTGACGTGGCCGCGATCAAACAGTGGCAAGCGGCGGGCCGGCTGTTCGGTATTACTTCCGGCCGTCAGGAAACCGGGGTGGCCCGCGCTATTCGGCCAGAGATTCGGCCTGATTTTGTCGTTTGCTTGAACGGCGCGCTGGTAATCAAGGTCAATGGCCAGCGGGAACGCCGGCCGTTACCGAGTACGGCCGTGGAACAAGTTCTGGGGGCCATGAACGCATATCCCGTGGCGCAAATCATCGTGACCTTTCAGGGCATTTCCCATCCCCTGGATCAGGCATCGGGGGAATTTGCGGGGATTGATCCCGCCCATTTACCGGGAAGCGGTCAAGGTATCGACAAGTTATCGGCCATTATCCGCGATCCCCGGGCCCGGGCTGATCTGCGCTTGGCATTGGCCCAGCTGCCGGTGACGACCACTCATTCCGACACTGATTATCTCGAAGTGACAGGTCAGGGTATTACGAAAGCCAGCGGTTTGCAGCTCGCCCTGGCGGATCGTTATCCCTTAGCCGCCGTGGCGGCCGTGGGGGATTACGGAAACGACGAAGCGTTGATCAAGAGTGTCGGCCTGGGCTACGCTGTGGCTAATGCGACGCCCCGGCTCAAGGCGGTGGCCGACCGGTTGACCGTGGCCAATACGGATGCACCAATTAGCCATATTGTGCAGGATTTGTTGAAATAAGGCAGAAAAAGACGGTGTCGCCGAAAAATGGGCGGCACCGTTTTTCAGTTTATTCAGCTTGCCCAAAGACTTGCAGCTCGGTTAACGCTGGGAAGGTCGATGCATCCTTGTCTTTAACCAGATGGGTCAGCTTCAACCCCGTGATGGTCCGGGGAGCAATGGCAAAGTGCTGCGGGTCAGCAGTTTTTTGCAAATGCAGGACCGTGTCGCTGCCGTCGGAGAAGGCGACGGTAATGCTGGTCCAGTGGCTGTCGTGGGGATAGTCGGCGCGAAGTACGATGACCAATTCCTCGATTTGAACGGGATGACCCAGCGTCAAAGTGAATTCGGCGTCGTCCCGGCCGGCAATGCCCCAGGACTGGAAGGGGTAGTTGCCGTGTTTCTCGTTGGCCAACATGCCGTCAATGGCGTTGCGGGCGTAAAAGGCCGGTTCGTCCCGGGTTTCGGCGTTAGCCGCCGCGTGGGGATAGGCGCCGCTGTCGTGGTGCTGGTCGTGACTGTTCTCGGACCAGTTGCGCTGCGCCTTGATTTCCGCTGGTGTCGCCAGCCGCGCCCAGGCGTAATGGTTGCGGCCGAGGAAGGCCCCGTCAGGATAGGGCCATTCCCGCTCAATGTTAAACGGGATTGTGAACACCCAGGGGGATTTGGTGACATAAAGCAGCGCGGGTTTCAGACCAGCGTCCATTTGGACCCAAACATAGGCCGGCACTCGGTCCACGGTGACCTGTAACGCATCACCCTCGGCATATTGATGGGGAAAAGCCAAATATGCGCTGGTGCCGCTGGGACTCTGTTGTAATTGCTGCTGGCCATGGACCAGCGTGATGTGTAATGACATTTTTAAACTCCTTCTGTGCGAAATGCTTAAACACTAGCTGACTGCCCAGTGTTTAATGCTTATCCACTAGTTTACAAGCAAATAGTGTGCCATCATTGGACGACAGGACTGTTTGGCACGCTGCTTGCTTAGTAACAGAGTGGAACCCAACACAGCAAGGAGACGTAATTAATGACGAGAATTATTTTTATTTCCCATAACAAATTAGCCGCCGGCATGAAGGCCGCAGTCGAGATGATCGCCGGTCAACAGGACAACCTTGAAGCGTACGGCTTAATGCCTGGGCAAAATCCGGACGAGATCATTAGCCATCTGCGGACAACGATCACCCCAGATGAACATGTACTAATCTTGGCCGATCTGGTCGGCGGCAGTATGTGCAACGCCGCCATGGCCTTGCTCAACCTGCCGAACGTGAAACTGCTCGGTGGTATGAACTTGGCCCTGGCCTTACAAGTGGTGCTCACGCCGCCGAAAACGGATGACGAGATCGACCACATGCTGGATCAGGCGAAAACCAACTTGGAACACGTGGTATTGAAGAAAGTCACGAACAACGACGGTGATGCCTTTTTCTAACCATTAAAAACACAGGGGGAGGTGCGGGATGATCATGGCGATGAATTAAGGATTTTCGCTCAATCAAACACAATCGCAGAAACTGGCGCTGACTCAGGGGATGCGCCAGTCCATTGCCATGTTGCGGCTGGATGCGCTGGACTTGCAGGATTATCTGCAAGAAATCAGTTTGGAAAATCCGCTGATCAACGTGAAAATGCCAATGATGGCGCCGGTAGCGACGAGCAGTCCCAGCAGCGGCGAGAGTTATCAGATCAAGGATACGCACGGGTCACTGTTTGCCTATCTATTGGATCAGGTCCATTTGACGATGCGCAAAACCCCGTTGCGGGCGTTGGTGATTTATTTGATCAGTCAGCTCGAACCCAGCGGCTATCTGCCGTTAAGCGACGAGGATATCCTGAAGCAGGTGGCGGTTTCGCCCATCATGCTGCTGGATGCTAAGACCCTGTTGCAGCGGTTGGATCCGCCTGGTGTGGGCGCCCATGATTTACAGGAGTGCCTGCTGCTCCAAGCGGAAAATGATGCTGATGCCGCACCCGCCGCCGCAGAGATTTTGCGGGATCATTTCCAAGCGTTGAAGGATCATCGCTGGACGGCGATTCAAAAAAAGTTGGACCTGACCGATCAGCAATTTGCCACAGCGATGAATTATATCCAGTCATTATCGGCTAATCCCGACCTGCCCTATAACCATACCGCCACCAGCTATGTCATTCCCGAATTGCGGGTGACGACCCGGGGCGGCAAATTGCCCTTGCAAATCATTCAGCACAATCAGCCGCAAGTCGTTTTTGCTGAAGAAACTTACGATCAGTTGAAGCAATCCACCGATGCCGAAGTGGCGGAATACATTCAAGACCGTTATGCCCAGTATCAAACGATTGTTTACAACATCCAACGGCGTACCGATACGTTGATGATGGTCGGGCGGCAGATCGTGCAAGCGCAGTACGCGTTTTTCACCCAACAAAAGAAGACCATCGCGCCGTTGCTGCTTCGAGATATTGCCCAAAAATTGCAGATCAGTGAATCCACTGTCAGTCGGGCGATCAATGACAAGTATATTGAAACCGATTTCGGCGTCTTTCCGCTCAAGGATTTCTTCTCCCGGTACAGCGGCGGGGACGAGGGCGCCGACCGGTCGGTGGATCAGATGACCGATGCGCTGCAAAAATTGGTGGCGGCCGAAGATCCAGCTGCGCCGTTGAGCGATGAACAGTTGGCAGCGGCGTTGCAGGCTCAGGGGTATCAAGTGGCCCGGCGAACCGTGGCCAAATATCGTAAAGAAAAGCACATCCCGTCTTCGGCCCAACGCCGGCGGAATGCGAAGCTGAAAGGATAAATCAAAGTGAAAATTCAAAATCCAATCTTACGGGGCTTTAATCCGGACCCCAGCTTGCTCCATGTCGGTCAAGATTACTATTTAGCCACATCGACCTTCGAGTGGTGGCCCGGGATTGAAATTTATCATTCCCAAGATTTGGTGAACTGGGACTTGGTGTGCGAACCCCTGAATGATGAAGCGGCGAATCCGCTGCGCGGGGTTTATAACTCTGGCGGTATTTGGGCACCGCATTTGAGTTACGCCGATGGCCAATATTGGCTGGTGGGGACGATCATCCGCAGCGCCACGGCCTTCAAGGATACTTTGAATTTCGTAATGACTAGCGATCAGATTGAAAGCCCCTGGTCCAAGCCCATCTTTTTGACCGCCAGCGGCTTTGACCCGTCTTTGTTCCATGATGATGACGGCCGTCATTATATTTTAAATATGCTCTACGATAACCGGTTGGACGAACCGGGATTCAGCGGGATCGCTTTGCAGGAGTTCGACCCGCTGACCATGAAGGTGCTGGACGAGCGCAAGAAGATTTATAATGGGACTAATCTCGGAACCTGCGAGGGACCGCAAATCATGAAGAAGGACGGCTGGTATTATTTGCTTTGCGCCGCTGGCGGTACCGGCTACAGCCATGCGGCGACAGTTGCCCGCAGCCGCGACATTTGGGGCCCTTACGAGAACTCGCCGATCATGCCGTTGATTTCGACCCGTTACACACCATATGCTCCCTTGAAGAAATGCGGTCATGCCTGCTTCTGCAAAGTCAGCGACGATGAGTGGTATATCGTCTTTCTATGTGCCCGGCCCCTGTTGCCGGTGGGCCGGTCCACGTGTCCGTTGGGGCGGGAGACCGGGTTGGCCCCGATTGAGTGGACGGCCGAGGGCTGGCCGCGCTTGAAGAATGGCACTGCCGTACCAGACCTGGAGATCGATGCGCCGTCCATTGCCCATACGCCGCAAAGGCTGGATTATTCGCAGGCGCTGGACTTTGGTCAGCTGACGAAACTGCCGCCGGAGCTGAAGACGCTGCGGGGACCGCTGGGCGATACGGCGTCCTTGACGGAACGGCCGGGCTATTTGCGGCTGCATGGCCGGGAGAGCCTGTCCAGTTTATATCATCAGACACTGCTGGCTCGGCGCTGGCAGGCGTTCCACTTCACCGCCAGTACAGAAATGACCTTTGCCCCGACGAACTTTCAACAGACCGCCGGGCTGATCCTGTTCTATGACACCGAAAACTGGGCCTATTTGTATTGTTCTTATGATGAACGGCAAAAGCAGACGTTCTTGCAAGTGGAGACGGCCACGATGAACAGCTTCCGGTATTTATCCAAGCCGGTGGCGATCGATCCCGCTCAGCCTGTCCAATTGCAGGTGATGGTGGACCGCAATATTGCGCTGTTTTCTTATCAGCAGGGAGAAAATGGCGGGGTGCTGGGCGAGACTTATGCCGCCGACCGGTTGAGTGATGATTACGTGGGCGACCACGGCCACCTTGGCTTCACCGGGGCGATGGTTGGCCTCTGTGCTCAGGACATGGATGCCCATCGCTCCTATGCCGACTTCAAGTACTTTAATTACGACGAAGATCACCAAGGATAGAAAGGTGCGGACACGGGATGCGCAGTTTTGCGGAACATTATCGGTACCGCTTGGGCGATATGATCGCCGATTACCTGGTTGACCAGGATCGCCAAGTTGAGTTGATGATTTATCCAGCGGAGCGGGCGGACCAAGTGACGGTGCCGACTAACCAAAAGACGACCGTCTCGCTGGTGCAAGCAAAATTGGCCGGCGCCGCGGTAGATAAGAACTTTACCAATGGTCTGACTATGTTCAATTCGGCAACGACCCAAAGTCTGCGGCTGGTTGGTCAGCAAGCGGACACAACCGCAGATGGCCGCCAGACGATTACGACTACCCTGCGGGATGACCAAGGCAGCACCTATCAGCACTATTTGGCCTGGCAACCAGGGCAGCAGCGGTTGAAAGTGTGGACGGCCTTTATCAACGGGCGGCCGACTACTCAGCGCTTGGTTTGGCTGGCGTCATTCTGTCTGAGCGGGGTCAGCCCGTTCTATGGCGACCAGATGCCGGCGGGGACGCTGGATTTGATTCGGTTGCACTCCAAGTGGGCGATGGAAGGCCGGATTGAAGAACGGCCCATTGAAGACTACGACTTAGAGACCAGTTGGAAACCCTCTGGCTTAGCGCTGGAACAGTTTGGCCAAAACGGCACGATGCCAGTACGCCGGTTCTTTCCCTATGTCGGTTTGCGGGACCGGGCCGCTGATGTGACTTGGTTAGCCGAGCTGGCGGGACAGGCGTCCTAGCAACTGAACGTCAGTCGGTTAGATGACCGGTTGGCCATTTTTGGCGGCCTGCCCGACGCTGATAATGGCCAATGGTTTACCGATGTAGCCCCTGGCAAAGACTATACCAGTCCGTATGCCTATTTGACCGTGGGCACTGGCGATCTGTTGACGGTCAGCCGCCGTCTGCAAACGCCAATCAAGACCACCGAGCTGCCGATTATTTACAATGAATGGGGCACCAGCTGGGGCAATCCCAGCGCGGACCTGGTCCACGAGTCGGTCGCTTTATTGCAGGACCATCACGTGGATTGTTACGTGATTGATGCTGGTTGGTACGATAGTCCCGATGGCAATTGGGACGGCGGCCACGGGGACTGGCTGGTGGATGTGGACCGGTTCCCCGGCGGTTTGGCGCCGGTGGTGCAAGATATCCATGCCCACGGAATGCAGGCCGGAATTTGGTATGAATATGAAACAGTGGGCCGAAACAGTGCCAAGTCAGCCGATACGGAGGCCCTGATCCAAAAGGACGGCATTCCGGTGACGACCATAAAGCGGCGCTTCTTGGATTTGACGCAACCAGCGGTCCAGACTTACCTGCGGGAACGCATGGTGCAGCATCTAGTGACCAGTGGTTTTGATTATCTGAAAGTGGATTACAACGATAGTGCGGGCATTGGCGCCGCCGGTATTGGCGGGGTGGCCTCGCCCGCTGAGGGGTTGCAGCGGCTGACTGATGCCGCTTTGGCGATGCTGCACGAGGTGCGCCAGGCCGTTCCGGGGATCACCATCGAGAATTGTGCCTCTGGTGGTCACCGGCTGACGCTGACTTGGATCGATGCCACCGATGTATCCTCGTTTTCCGATGCCCACGAGACCCACAGTATTCCCATCATCGCAGCAAATGAGCTGAACGTTATTCCTGCCGCCAAGAACTTGATTTGGTGTGTCGTCCATCCTGAAGATAGTCCAGATGAGTTGTATTTTCATTTGATCGCCACGTTCCTGGGCCGCGTTTGTCTTTCTGGTGATATTCGCCAGTTGCAGCCCAGCCAGTGGCAGATTATTGATCAGTGTTTAGCGTTCTATCAACACTACGCGGCACTGATTGCTCAGGGCGCGCCTTTCCGGGAGGGGCCAGCCGTTTTGAGCTACCATGATCCGGTGGGATATCAAATATCTGGTTTTAAGCAGGACAAGCAAATGCTGGTGCTGATTTTTGGGTATAATTTGCCAGCTCGACGGTTCGTGAATCTCGATATTCCCACAGGCTGGCGGCTGACGGATGCAGTGGGCAGCACTGCGATTCAGCGTACTGACCAGGGCCGGGTGAGTATCGCACCGCACATTTTTGCTGCTCGGGCGTTTGTTTTTGCCCCGACCGCGTAGGCAGGAGGATAGTTTCATGATTTTATTGATTCAGGCGCTGCTTGTTGGCACGGCGCTGGCCCTTCAGAAATGGGGCAACTGGTTCGGCTCGCTGGGTTTTGATCGGCCGATTCTGGCCGGCGCGCTCACGGGGCTGCTGTTAGGCAGCTGGCGAACAGGCATTATTGTCGGTGCGGCCCTTGAGCTGGTTTATTTGGGCAGTGTGACGCTGGGCGGGACGATTGCTTTCGACATCGGCATGGGCACCGTCATGAGCACAGCATTTGCGATTCTGGGGCCATTGCCCTTGGGGGTGACGGTCTTACTTTCTTTTCCTGTCAGTTTGCTGGGGGCTGTCGTGTATCCCGTCTTTAAGAAATGGTCAACCAGCCTTGTGCCGCGCTTTCAGGATGAATTAAAGGCCCACAAAATTCAGGCGTTTAACCGTTTGTGGCACCGGCAATGGCTGGCCTATTTGGGCTTTTGGTTCCTGGTCGGTACTGGCCTGACCCTGCTGGGGGCGCCCCTTTGCCGGTTGCTGGTGCCGGTGCTGCCCGTGCCCTTGGTGCATATTCTGACAGTGGGGGCAGGTATGCTGCCGGCGATGGGCATCGCTGCGATGCTCATTAGTCTGTGGAATAGTGAACTGATTCCGTGGTTCTTCTTAGGCTTCGCACTCGTGGCTTTTTTCAAAGGCAGTATGATCGAAGTTGCCTTTATCGCCAGCGTCATTGCGGCATTGATGGCGGGTAATGCGTGGCACCATCGGCAGCCGCCGAAGGCCAAAAGTGTGGAAGATGATTTTCTTGATGATTAGGGACTATGTATGACAAAGGCGCTGAATCCAGTTGGTGGGTTCAACGCCTTTTTGATGCCCGGTTATTGATAGCGGGGAATGGTGATTGTTTGGCTGCCGTAGTGGACTGCGTACCCAGTAGTCGTGACCGATAACCGGACGTCAGCATCCGCCGGCGCCATGCCTGGGCGGGGATCGCCCAGTACCGCACAGGCTAAGATGTGGCGACCAGGCGTGAGCTGAGTGTACAGTGCTGGTACCACATTTTTCTCCGGTGAAATCAAGTTGGTGTTCGGCCCCTGATCCACATGGGTTGGCTGCCGGTTAGCCAGCAAATCAGTGATCGTGCTGACTGCTTCGCGATTGACGGCGCTGGTGCTGTGGGCCGTGGTCGCCGGTGTCTGGTGCTTCGGATTCCAGGGTGCCAGGGGGAAGCCGCCTTCGTAGGTATCCAGGGTAAACGTTGTGGTCACCTCATGAATACGTATGTGCAGAGTTGCCGTGAGCGGCACCAGGTAAGTAACGACTTGGGCGGTGGTGGTGTGCCAGACACTGACGGCGTAATCGGCATACATTTGACTGGCGTCAATGACGCGGCGGCTGGTGAATTGGTCCTGGCCCGCAATCGAAAAGGCCAACGCATTGTCGATTGCGAATTGCTGGATGTATTGGGTATCCCGGGAAAGATTGAAGCCAAAGTGGGACGAATAGGCAAACTTGCCATATTTTTCCTGGCCGTGATACATCAGCTTGGCGATCGGAAACTGCTTCGAAGCGAGGAAGACGTGCTGGGGAATGGCAGGATCAACAATGAACTGCATACCGCCGGCGGTTTGGTTTGACCGGGCGGGCAGCGCCGGGTAGCCGGCCGCCGGCAGCTGCCAATAGGGATCGGCGGCCGGTAATTCCAGGATCGTGAACAGCTTGAAGGCCCACATGGGCGATCCCGGCGCATTGTAATCCTCGGACAGCAGGTAATTGTTATACCCGTAGCCCACGGATAACGGCCCGGGAGTGCTCAGGGTGATTGGCCGGTGGGCCCAATACTGGACGCTGCGGTCAATGAGGCCCTTGATGATGGCGGGAGAAAAGGCCGTCCCTTGATACGCCCCGCTCAAATAGAATTGGCTCCAGAAGCCGACGGGCGCAAAGCGATAGGTTAATGACCGGCCGAAGGGAATACTCCG
Organism: Schleiferilactobacillus harbinensis; assembly: GCF_008694105.1. NCBI lineage: Bacteria > Bacillati > Bacillota > Bacilli > Lactobacillales > Lactobacillaceae > Schleiferilactobacillus > Schleiferilactobacillus harbinensis. Next base: position 2,013,918 of record NZ_CP041364.1, on the reverse strand, counting down.
ACCCTGGGCGTCAAACCAGTAAATATACTGCTGGACGAAAGCTTGCGCTCGCGTAATAAAGTTTTTGGCGTGTTCATCATCCACCAACCGGGCGTAAAGCAGACCGTAGAAATGAAAGGCAAACCCCAGATAATAGTCCATCTGGTGCGTAGGGCCGTCGGTATACCAGCCGTCACCGATGTAGTAGCTGTTGATTTTTGCCAACGCATCGGCCAGCACTGTTGCCGAGTAAGGATACCCGTGTTTCTTCAACGCCGTATTCAGCATGATTACGAAGAAATACCAATTGCCCGCGGGCAGCTGGACGGTGTTGATGGTGTTCAGCCACTGCACCAAGTAGGCCATATCGCTGTCGCCCAGGTCCGCAGCCAGCTGGTCGCCATACAAGCCGAGGAAGTAACTGATCGCCGCTGTTTCCACGACGATCTGGCGGCGGCTGCGGTCCACTGGCGGCAGGCGACGGGCGCGGACCAGCTGGTAAAAGCGCTGAATGGCCGGATCCTCGCCTAACGGTCGGCCAGCGCTCGCGGCCGCCGGAATATGGCCCCACAGCGCCCGGGAGACGGCTTCCAGTTCGCGGATATCCGGGTCATAGGCCGCGCCGGATTCAGCAACGTAAGTATCGTCAACGGGGGAGATGCGGTTCAGCCAGTCTGTAATTTCCTGACGGGTCAGCACAAAGATCGTCCTTCTTTCTGAATTAAAAGAAGCCATACAACAGGCAAAGGATGTATGGCTTCGATACGATGGTGGGGTGATTGGTTAATTAAGGAGAGATGTTCGTATAAATGTCTCAATTGGAAGAAATGAAGAGCAGAACTGATTAACGCACCAGGTAGCCACCGTCAACCGGGATAATGGCCCCGTTGATGTAGCTGGCTGCGTCACTGGCTAAGAAGACAGATACACCCATTAATTCAGAAGGTTCTGCCCAGTGGCCAGCGGGAATCCGGTCCAAGATTTCCTTGTTCCGTTCCGGATCGCGGCGAATCGGGGCAGTGTTGGCTGTCTTGATGTAGCCCGGGGCAATGGCATTGACTTGCACGTTGTAGGCGCCCATTTCGCTGGCGAAGGCCTTGGTCAAGCCGGCCACACCGTGCTTGCTGGCGGTGTACGATGGGATGAACTTGCCGCCTTGGAAGGAAAGCATGGAACCGATGTTGATGATCTTGCCATGCTTTTGCTTAGCAAAGACCTTCGAGGCGGATAGGGACATGTGGTAAACGGCTGTCAGGTTGATGGCAATCACCTGGTCCCAATCCTTGTCTTTAGATTCCAGCAGCGGGTTGCGACGAATCATGCCGGCGTTGTTGACCAAAATATCGATGTGGCCCATCTTTTCGACGGCTTCAGCGACAACTTTGTCGGTCACCCCCGGTTCAGTCAAGTTAACATCGGCGAACTCGACTTTGCTGCCGCGCTTCTCAATCAAACGGCGGGTATTATCCCATTCGTCTTTACCGAAAGTGGGGATGAAAATGTCCGCGCCGGCTTCCGCCATAGCGACAGCATAGCCCTGGCCCAAACCGGTGTTACCGCCGGTGATGACGGCCACTTTACCCGCCAAGCTGTACTGGGTCATTTTAAATTGGTCGAGTTCTTTTTCGTGGGCTGCAATTTCTTCTGGAGATTGATCAAGTGCCATATTGAAAAACTTCCTTTCAGTTCAATGGTTATTGTAAGTAGGAATGCAATTACCGTAATTCCTTCATGGGGATCATATCCATGTCGTCATAGGTCTGGTTCTCGCCGCACATCGCCCAGATGAATGAATAGCTGCTCGTGCCGATCCCGCAGTGGATGGACCAGCTGGGGTTCACGACGGCCTGCTCAGGGCTCAGGACAATATGCTTCGTCTCTGTCGGGGTGCCCAAAATATGGAAGACCCGGGCATCGGGATCAGAGAAGTCGAAGTACATGTACGTTTCCATCCGGCGCGCATGGGTATGCGCTGGCATGGTGTTCCAACCGGACCCATCTTCCAAGACGGTGTAACCCATCTGCAATTGGCAGGTATCCATTTGGCTGGCATCGATGTATTTGTAGATCGTCCGCTTGTTCATGTGCGCCTGATCACCCATCGGCTTGGACAAGGCATTGGCAAACGGCAGCTTCTTGTTCGGGTACGTCTTGTGGGCCGGCGTTGATACGACGTAGAACTTAGCTGGCTTAGCGGCATCCTTCGACGCAAAGACCACGTGCTTGGTGCCCATCCCAACGTAGTAGCCGTCCTGTTTGACCATGTCTTCGGTTTGGCCGTCGATGGTGATCGTCCCTTCGCCGCCGATATTGATCACGCCCAGTTCCCGCCGCTGCAGGAAAAAGTCGACACCCAGACCTTTGTCCAGCTTGATCTCCAACGGTTCATCCGTCGGCGTCACGCCGCCAAAGATCATGCGGTCGTTGTAAGTGTAAGTGAGCAAAATGTTGCCGGGTTCGAATAACTTCGGCATCAAGAACTGCTCGCGCAGCTTATCGGTGTCGTAATGCTGAATATCCTCCGGACTGTGCGCGTACTGAGTAACCATAGAAAACGCCATGTTGTCTCTGTCTCCTTCTTTGTTTGTTTAACAATTTTAAACACTGATGCTGACACTGTTTAATGTTCCCTGAGGTGGAACTGTTTAACTGCTCGGCATCCATGGTACTATACGCAATTAGCGTGCCAGATGAGAAAACCCAGCGAACAAGCATCGAGGAATACTTGCCGGCTGGGTCTTTGCCAAGATGATCCATTAACGGCTGATCTTGGGGAGTGAGAAAGCTGCGTGGTACAGCGAAGCCGGTAAATCGTAGGAGGAGACCGGCCTCACTGTTATTAAGCAATTAACGTGCCAATGCAGATAAAAAGCCCCATTGACGCGCATCGAGGAGTGGCGCTGCGTCAACAGGGTGATAATGCGGCGGTCTGACCGGAAGATCGCCGCGCCTAGGAGTAAGTAAGCATATGGTCGGCGGTGTTTGCAAACAAGGGGGAGTTACAAACACCACCATTAAATAAGCAAGTATCATGCCAATGAGAAATCGGTTCTGAGTGGGAATAATAAGAAAATAGGGCTGATCAACTGCCAAACGGCGGCTGATCAGGCCTATTGCTGTGTGTTTAGTTATTTTGATTCTCAGCTTGTGCAGCGTAACGCAAATGCTGCTGTGTCCGCTTGGCGGCCTTGATGTTCTTTAATGCCCGCGCCGCTGTCTTCTTGTTGGGACTGTGTAATTGACGGTGAGCACTCGCCATATCGATTTTCTCTGCCATGATGATATCACTCTCTTCTCTGGGAACTATAGACCATCATAACACGTTAACTTACTAAATGTAAGTATCCGACGCGCTGCTTAAACGTAGATGACCGCCAGCCCAGCTGGGCCGACGTGGGTCATGATGACTGGACTGGTCAGCCGGTTCAACACATGAATGTCCGGCCGTTTCTCTTTGAGTGTCTTTTCGATCGCATCAGTATCTGTATGACTGTCAACGTATGATAAACCGACCTGGGTCACGTGGGTATCGGCAACGATCGTATCGACCACGTTTTTAAGCAGTTTCTGCATCCCTTTTTCGCCCCGGGCTTTATGGGTGACTTCCAGTTTGCCGTTGGGCATGGTCAGTTCCAGTTTCAGCTTCAGAATGGACGAAACAAAGCCGATGGCCCGCTTGGCCCGACCGCCTTTGGCAAAGTAATCCAGGCTGTTGACGAAACAGGTCAGCGTAATTTTCTTCATATAATCGGTCAGTTTGCCGACGATGGCCTTAGCGTCGCCCATCGTCTTGGCCAGCTTCGCGGCCTGGAGGACAACGAAGGCAAGACCGCGATCGGTCAGACCGCTGTCGAGCACTTCCACGGGCACATCCACTTGCTGCGCCGCCATTTGGGCAGCTTGGGCAGTTCCGCTCAGGACAGAGCCGATGTGCACCGAAACGATGCTGTCGCCGGGCTTGGCCAGCGCCTTGTAAGTTTCAACGAATTGCCCAATTGAAGGCTGACTGGTCTTGGGGAACTCGTCGTCAGTGGCCAGGTGTTCAGAGAACTCCTGGCGCGTCATATCAATGTTGTCGCGGTAAGTTTTGCCATCTAAGATAACTTGCAGCGGCACCACCGTGATGTTGTTTTCTTTAATTTCAGCCGGCGTCAGTTGCGCCGTGGAGTCGGTTACAATGTGAATCATCAAAAATCCTTCTTTCGGGCAATATGCGGTGACTCGAATGTAGAACGTAGCACCCTCTATTGTAGTTGATAAGACTACCTGCCGTCGAGCCTTCTTTTGGTATAATGTGAGTAAACGCATTCGGGGGAAGAGTAGAGCATGCAGCGTATATGGCGCCGATTAGGGCGGGGCACGGCGGTCCTTTTTCTGTTTATGGCCGTGCCGTTCATCCAAGGATTCACGGCTATGGGGGAGAAAATTGGGATCCTCGTCTTGGAGACCCTGGTGGCTCTGCCGCTAATTTGGCCGGTTCGCCGGCGAAATTATGGGTTACCCGCGGCACTCAGCCTGTGGCGGCGAATCGAACACTTGGAATTCATTGTAGTAACGGATAACACGAACCAGCTGGATCAAGAAAAGCGCCGGGAGTTTGCCCAGATGGTGCGGGGAACGCGACCGCTGGTCACGGCTTTTTACGCTGCCGGGAACTGGCTGAGCATGGTATTTTACTTTCTGCGCTGGCCCGTTGTCGGCAACTTGGTCATCAGTGCCACGTGGGTCATCGTCCTGCTGGCCCTGGTCATCATTTATTTAGTCAATGCCTCCCGGGTGTTCAATCAGCATCTGCTGCGGCGGTTTCTCGGCTTGCAGCTGGTGGTGCCGCTGACGCTTCTATGGGGGCTGCTGATCACTGGCGTGATGCGCAGTAACTCGTATCATTACTTGATGATCTACTATCTGCTGCTCAGTGTCGCCGTGACGGCAGCGATTATTTACATCATCCCCAATTATCAATTGCGAGTGCTGACCAACTATACACCGGTACTCAACGCCACGACCACTGTCATTATGTTTGTGGTAACTGAATTCGGCACGGATATCATCAAGGCCTTGATGATCGGGATGGGTCAGCTCAGTGGGAACTCGGGGGTGTTGCTGAAGGCAATGTTTGGGGCCGGGACGATCCCGGCAATCAAGACTGTATTAACGCTGGTCTCCATGATTTTTTTGATCAGCGGCAACATTGTCGCCTTGTTTATTAATCGTCATCGCGTGGCCAGCGAAACACAATTGCGGACACTGCTGGTCAGCCGGCCGACGGTGATCACCCCAGAGTTGTACCATGAATTGCAAGCCATCGTTTATCATGGCTCAATTTATAGCACATTGTACCTCGCCAGTAATCCGCCTTTGGACTCAGCAATTCGGGATTATGAGCGCACTAACGGCAATATATCCCGCGGGTGAGCCAGCCGATAATCCGCCGCCGCAAATTGGCCCGCATCGTGGGCACCCCATTCGGCCAGGGCAAAGGGCAGGCGGGCTGCATGGGCCGCTGCCAGATCTGGCGCTGCATCGCCAATGTAAACAGCGCGGGCTGTTTCCGGCAGTTGCGCCATGACGGCCAGCAGCGGGGCCGGGTCGGGCTTATGTTTGGCGGTCATATCCGCCGTCACGACGATATCGAACGCCCCTTGGAAACCGAAGCGGGTAATTTCTGTCTGCATTTCTTCATGAATCTTTGATGTAGCCACACCAACGGTGACCCCTTGGGCGTGCAACGCGGCCAGTGTATCGTGGATGCCGGGGTATACCGTGGCGTGGTCTTTTAATGCCGCCGCGTGACCCAGCCAGATTGCAAATAAGTGTTGGCGTTCTTTGGGGTCGGCGGTGAATTTCTCCAGGGCCCGCATTCCGGGAATGCCGAGGATAAATAACAGATCTTCTGCTGGCACAGTGCGGTGCTGCACCTCTTGCAGGGTCTGCTGCAATGAATGGACGTAGACGTATTCTGTATCGATCAGGGTACCGTCGACGTCGAAGATGACTGTATCAAACATGATTTCTATTTCTCCTTGCTTAATATTTTTTTTAATGCCTGCATCGTCGGCGAGAGCACCAAGTCCGCCCGGTGCGCGACAGAGATAACGAAGCGCGGCTGGCCCGGCTGACTGATGGGCAAGGCGACCAAGCCGTCGGTCGGGACCACGGCCATTTGGGTGAGAAAGCCGATGCCGACACCTTGGGCAATCATCTGCTTGACCAGGCCAACATCACCGCTGCGGTAAACAATGTTCGGCCGGATGCCAGCGGCTTGGGTGAACCAGCGCAGGGCCTGATCGTGAACGAAGCCTTCATTCAAGACGACGAAGGGCTGGTCGGCTAGAGCGGCGAAGGCGGCTTGCGGCTGCTTCGCCAGCGCGTTAGCGGGTGGCACCACAATACTGAACGGGGCATCCGCCAATGGTATTACCGCCAGCCCCGGCACAGCCAGCGGTCCGCTGCTGCCCAGCAAGGCAATGTCGATACTGCCGTTTTGCAGCATGGCCAGCAGGGTATCGGACCCGCCGCTCTGGGTGAGCAGATGTTCTGTGAGTCCAGCGGCGACCAGCCGCCCGGCAATTTTTGGAAAATAGTAATTGCCAATGATCGGCGGCAAACCGAAGCGGATCTTTTCTTCTTTTAAATGGGCAATCTCAGTATGGGCCAGGGCTAATTCCTGGCCAATCGTGCGGGCGTGGCGGTACAGCTGCTGACCTGCGGCGGTAACAGTGAGCGCGGCGTGGCTTTGGTCCCGGTGGATCAGAGTCACGCCGAATTCGTCTTCCAGCCGCTTGATGGCCAGAGTGATCGTCGGTTGGGTCACACCAAACTGATCCGCCACGCGGGTAAAGTTGCCCAGTTCCACAAGTTGGACGTAATACGCTAAATCACGGGTGTTCACGGTTGACTGCCTCCTCATATAAATAAAGCTTATCACAGCTGGGCGGTGTGACAATAACAATTTGCCGGGTGTAAGGTTCTCTATGTCAACAAAACGAAGGGACGAGATAAATAATGACCAACACACCTGAACAGATTTTAAATAACCCATTTCTCAATAAAGGCACTGCCTTCACGTCCGCAGAACGCAATGCCCTCGGCTTGAACGGCATGCTGCCGCCAGCTGTCCAAACTTTGGATCAGCAAGTTAAGCAGACTTATGCCCAGTATCAAAGCAAGGGCAGTGACCTGGAGAAGCGGATTTTCTTAATGACCATCTTCAACACCAACCACGTCCTGTTCTATAAGTTATTCAGCGAACACGTGTATGAATTCATGCCAATCGTTTACGATCCCACGATTGCCGATACGATTGAAAATTATAGTGCGTTGTTCACCGAACCGCAGAACGCTACTTACTTAAATATTGATGATCCGGATCATATTGAAGACGCCCTGCGCAACAGTGCCGACGGTCGGGACATTCGTCTGATCGTGGTCACCGACGGCGAGGGCATTCTGGGTATTGGCGATTGGGGCACGCAGGGCGTTGATATTGCAGTCGGCAAACTGATGGTTTACACGGCCGCTGCTGGTATTGACCCTAGCCAAGTATTGCCGGTCGTGCTGGATGTGGGTACAAACAATGAAGCCTTGTTGAACGATGACTTATATTTAGGCTTGCGCAAGAAGCGGGTTTACGGCAAGCAGTACCATGCGTTTGTCGACCAGTTCGTGGCCACCGCCGAGAAGCTGTTCCCCAAGCTGTATCTGCACTTTGAAGATTTCGGCCGGAGCAATGCGGCGGACATCTTGAATCAGTACAAGGATCAGATCACCGTGTTCAATGATGACATTCAAGGCACCGGGATCATTGTCTTGGCTGGTATTCTGGGCGCGCTGAATATTTCCGGTGAAAAGATGACCGACCAAGTGTATATGAGTTTCGGTGCCGGCACTGCTGGGGCTGGAATCACCCAACGGATCTATGAAGAATACATCCAACAGGGCATGGATCCGGCGGAAGCCCGGAAGCATTTCTACCTCGTCGATAAGCAAGGGTTGCTGTTTGACGATATGCCGGATCTGACGCCGGAACAAAAGCCGTTTGCTCGTCAGCGCAGTGAGTTTGCCAATGCAGACCAGTTGACTAATTTGGCGGCGGCAGTCAAGGCGGTGCACCCCACGATTCTGGTGGGCACTTCCACCGTACCGGGCACCTTCACCGAAGATATTGTCAAAGAAATGACCGCCAATACGCCGCGGCCGATCATCTTCCCGTTGTCTAACCCGACCAAATTGGCCGAAGCCAAGGCAGCAGATTTGATCCAGTGGAGTGACGGCAAGGCCCTAGTCGCCACCGGGATTCCCGCAGCGCCAGTCAAGTACAATGGGGTCACTTACGAAATTGGCCAAGCCAACAACGCGCTGGTTTATCCGGGCTTGGGTCTGGGGACCATTGCGTCGACCGCACGGTTGCTTACGGATGGTATGATTTCCGCTGCGGCCCACAGTCTGGGCGGCATTGTGGATGGCAGCCAACCCGGTGCGGCAGTCTTACCGCCAGTTTCTAAGCTCAGCGCCTTCAGCCAGACGGTGGCCGTGGCCACGGCGAAGGAAGCGGTGGCGGAGAAGCTGAACCAGGAAGATATCAAGGATGTTGAACAGGCCGTCACAGCGATGAAGTGGACACCGGCCTATACGACAGAAAAGGCGGGTGAGTAAGGGACATGACAGCACTCTTTACCTCTGTGCAGAGTATCCTGACGATTGTTCTGATCATCGCCTTGGGGTACGCGCTGCGGCGCAAGAAGTGGTTTGACGACAACTTTGCCGGGACGATTTCGAAACTGTTGATGCAGATTGCCTTACCGGCATCCATCTTTACCAGTGTGTTGAAGCGTCTGAGCCTGGACAAGCTGGTCAGTTTATCCTCTGGATTAGTTTACGGCTTCGGCGGGGTGGCCCTGGGCTATATCGTGGCTTTCTTGCTGGTCAAGCTGCTTAAAGTTCGGCCAGGCCGGCGGGGGACGTTCATCAACATGTTCGTCAACGCCAACACGATCTTTATCGGTTTGCCGTTGAACATGGCCCTGTTTGGGGATAAAGCAACAGCCTACTTCTTGATGTATTATGTCGTGAACACGGTATCCACGTGGACTCTGGGCGCCTTCCTGATGTCTTGGGATGACCCGACCAAGGCCGACAATCCGGATTCGGGCAAGAGTACCTTCAATTGGAAGAAACTCCTGCCGCCGCCGCTGCTAGGTTTCTTGGTGGCTTTGGTCTTCATGTTCCTGCCCTTTGATGTCATGAAGGTGTCCTGGCTCAGCTTCCTGATCAATGCCCTGGATTACGTGGGCAGTCTGGTCACGCCGCTGTCCCTGGTCTATATTGGGATCATTCTGGCCGACGCCGGCCTGAGTTCCATCCGCTTCGACCGGGATACGGTCGTGGCCTTGCTGGGCCGCTTCGTCATGGCGCCTGCTTTGATCACTCTGCTGATCGTCGGCGGGATGAAGATGGGCTTCAGTATTCCGAGTCTTGAAGCCCAGACGCTGATCGTGCAAGCGTCCGCTCCTGGTTTAGCCGTGCTGCCGATTTTGGCGGATAACGGTCATGGGGACGTGGAGTATGCCACAAATGTGGTCACCACATCGACGGTACTGTTTGCGGTCGTCGTACCGATCGTGATGGTATTGGTTCAGAATATCTAGTTGATCTGAATTACTTTGCGACACCCCGATGTCAAGTGTATTCTCTGCTTGGCATCGGGGTGTTTTGCATATCCTTGGATGGTAAAATATAGTAGTTAAGCGGTTTATTTACGGAAGGGGTTCTCGATTTATGGCACAGGTCATGATTCATGCCGATGATGTCGTTGGGCAGGCACTGTTTGCGGAAGAAACCGGCGGCTTCAGTCTCACTGACCGTCTGGGCGGGGGAATTGATGTCACTGCCTTTGCCCGTCAGCCGGAACGGTATTTGACCGCGGTGCTGCGGCCGGAGTCAGGCGACAGCATGGCCCTCAGCCTGCTGGTTTATGTGACGGGAGAAAAGTCGCCGGCGATGACGATTCGGTTCGGTATTTTACCAACGGTCCGGTCAACGATGGTGCTGGATAAAGAATGGTTCAAAGGCACCGTCCTTTTTCCTGATGCGCCGGTGGGCGGTCTGAAGGTAGTATGCCATGGTCATGCGGTGGCGCTTGCCGATATCACAAAATTGGAACTGGTGACGCTGCCCACCGCCGCACCAGTAACATTGCACGTAACGAATTTGCATTATACTGATACATATCCAAGGATCGGTCTGGATCAAACAGTATTAGTGGATCAGTTTGGCCAGACGATTGCCAAGGAATGGCCGGAAAAGATCCATTCTGAGGGAGAACTGCAGGAACGATTGCGCGCGGCGGCGGATCTGGCCCCGCAGATACCTGTTTCCAGTTGGGACAAATACGGCGGCGACATAACCCGCCAGTTGACCAAGGGGACAGGCTTCTTTGCAACCCAAAAGACTGATGATCGCTGGTACCTAGTCGATCCAGTGGGCAACGCCTTCTTCAGTTTGGGCGTCGACGGTGTCGGCGCCGCGAATGATTGCCGGATTGAAGGCATCCACCGGTACTTAGATTGGCTCCCCGAACACAGTGATCCGGAATATACCCATTTCTTCGCCACCGGGCATACCCCCGCGGGCAAACCAGTGGAGAGCTTCGCCTTTGCCCAAGCCAACTTGCAGCGGGCATTCGGGCCGGACTGGCAGGCGCGCTGGCAGGATATGATGCTGCATCAGCTGCGCGGGTTGGGCATTAATACCATCGGCAACTGGAGCGACCGGGCCTTGATTCGCCGGCAGGCGATGCCCTACGTGACGATGCTACCGCAGTTCCCGGACACAACAGCTCATATTTTCCGGGACTTCCCGGATGTTTTTGCCCCGGAATACACGGAAGCAGCTCAGCAGAGTGCCCAAGCATTGGCGGCGCGGAGGGACGATCCGTGGCTGATCGGCTACTTCTTGCGGAATGAGCCCAGTTGGGCGTTTGTGGATCATCTGAATCTGGGGGCCGAAGTCTTAGCTAACCCGGCCCGAACGGCGACGAAAGAGCGGTTGGTGGCTGATTTGCAGGACCAATACGCGACGATTGCGGCACTGAACACGGCGTGGCACACTGATTTCACTGACTTTGCCGCATTGTATAACACGCCAACCGTCCCGCCCGCGGCGAATGACGACCTGCGGGCGTTCTCTCGAAAAATGGTCAAGCAATACGTCAGTGTGCCAGCTAAAGCCTGCCGAGCAGTGGATCCGCAACATCTGATTCTTGGTATGCGCTGGGCCTGGGTGTCTGATCCCGACCTGATTGCCGGGTGGGAAGACTGCGACGTGTTTTCCATTAATTGCTACGCCATGGATCCCACCAAAGAACTGGATCAAGTTCGTGACCTGGGCGTGGATCAGCCGGTGATGATCGGGGAGTTCCATTTTGGAGCGCTGGATGCCGGACCCACTGCCACAGGTTTGGAAGCCGTCAGCAACCAGAATGACCGGGGGACCGCCTTCCGCCATTACTGCGAACAAGTCGCCGCCCACCCTAATGGGATCGGGTGCCATTACTTCCAGTGTTACGACCAGTTCGCGCTGGGCCGGTTCGATGGCGAAAACTATAACATCGGGCTGTTTGATATTTGCAGCCAGCCGTATCAGGCTTTGGGGGCCGCCATCAAGGAGACTGCCCGGCACATTGATGACATTAATGCCGGCGAAGCGCAGGGGACCGCGCCGTTGGTGACGGAGCTGCCGATGATTGCCTATTAATTCGTGGTATTGTAGGGATATTAAGTTTTCTGGGGAGGAAAAAACTGTGAGACCCAAAATTGATGACGTGGCCCGGGCCGCCAATGTTTCTAAGGCTACTGTATCCCGTTATCTCAACGGCCACTTTGAACGGATGTCACCGGCCACGAAAACACGGATCGCAGCGGTGATTGAGGAGATGGATTATGTCCCGAATCGCCAGGCCAGCGCGTTGAAGTCCCGCCGGACGCACCTAGTGGGAGTCGTTGTGGCCGACGTGTCAAATATGTATTCGACGCGGTTGATCGCTGGGATTAGCGAACTGACCAAAGAAGCAGGGGATCAGATTCTCATTGCGGACAGTGCCAACGATCCCGGTGAGGAACTGCGGACTTTGCAGTTGCTGCTCGGCCAAAATGTAGACGGCATTATTTTGCAGCCGCTCAGTACCGACCCACACACCTATGATTTTATTCAGGCCCAGGGTGTGCAATTGGTGATGGTGGACCGGACAACGACCCCAGTGGCGCAAGTGACAATTACATCCAGCGATTATGCGGCAAGCCGCGAGTTGGCGGAGGCCATTGTTAAGGCCCGCTATCAAGACCTGATCGTTTTTGCTAATCCAATTGCGGGGGCATCATCTCGGCGCTTACGTTACCAAGGTTTTGCCGATGTGGCGCAGGAACACGGCCTGTCGATCACCTTGCTTGAAACCGGTGACGATTCGCCTAAAGAAAAAGATGCCGGCATGATTGGTCAGTGGCTGACCAGTCACCCCGGGCACCGGCCTGCCGTATTTACCACGAATGGCCGCTTGCTGATGGCCGCTTTGACCTGGATGCAAGATCAGGGACTGCGAGCCCCGCGGGATTTGGGCATCTGCGGTTATGATGATTGGGATTGGGCCCGGTTGGCGGGACCAGGGGTGACTAGCGTTAATCAGCATCCCCAGCGCATTGGCCAAACGGCTGCTCGGTATTTATATCAGGCGATCGCGGGTCAACCCGCCCCGGCCCAGCGCATTGAAATTCCGGCTGACGTCACTTTGCGGCATTCTTTATAATTCAGTGATCAACTTTTCTGTCCGGTGGATGAACCTTGTCCGGCCGGCCTTTTTTATTCTGAGAAGGAATCTAAGTGTAAGCGGTTGACTTATTTAGGAAACCGGTTTACTATGAGACTTGTAGAGTTAAGGAAACCGATTTCCTTTATTGGCAGAAAAGCAGACAAACACGGCAAAATCCAAAGGAGGATTTTCATCATGGCAAAACCGGTTATTGTAGCAAATTTACTGTTATTGGCGGATGAATGGCAATCTGGCAAGTCACAGGCAGAGCTGATTCCGGAATTGATCGATTTAGGCTTCGACACCATCGAAATCCGGCGCGAATACTTCCGGGACTTTAACAAAGAAATTCCTGAAGTGGCCCAGCTGGCCAAAGAGCACAATTTGACCTTGTATTACAGCGTTCCGGACGAAGTTTTTGTGGACGGCCAGGTGAATCCGAAGCTGCAAAGCTATCTGGATGAAGGCAAACAACTGGGCATCAAGAAAATCAAGTGGAATACCGGGGACTTTGCCCACTTCGATGGCGATTTAGCAGCGGCCTTGAATCCGCTCATTGCCCAGGGCATTGAAGTCAATATTGAAAATGACCAAACGCAAACCAGCGGTACGTTGGCCCCCGTTGAAAAGTTCCTCGCCGCCATTAAGGCCGCCCACGTTGATTTAGGTTATGTCTATGACTTGGGAAACTGGCCGTTTGTTGGCGAAGATCCGGTCGCTGCCGCCAAAGCACTGACCCAGTATGTGCGGTATATCCACGTTAAGGACGACATCACTACGGGTGAAAAGCCAGTCACAGTCCCGCTGGATGAGGGCGACTTGCCGTGGCGGGAGATCCTCGATATCCTGCCCCAGGATGTCCCGGTGGCCATTGAATATCCGACGACGGATCATGCCGTGATTACGACGGGTAAGGATAAAGTAGCGGCCTACTACGACGCTAAGTAACTTCGCGATCAACACACACAAACAGAAGGAGCATTCACTATGGCACAAGAACGGGTGCAGCTTGATCCGCAGAAATTTGCGGAACAGTTTCTTAATACGCTGGATATTGATGTGCAACCCAAGGAACAAAACTTGGAGAGTGCCGCTAAGCAGGCCCTCGCCGCTTATCTGTCTGCTTATTTCTTGGCAGAGCGGTTTAACTCAACAGAGAACTCATTCTTTGTTGATAAAGACAACAAGGGCATCAAGTCCAGCTATCAACGGATCCTCAGTGAATTGAACGACTATTAAAGGGGAGGCTGACGTGTAATGGGCTCATTAGTTACAGGTATCTTACTCATCGTCACCTTCATCGGCTTCGTTTACTACGCCATGAAAGGCGGCAACCTGACCGTCGGTTTCTTCGTGATGGCCTTGGCCTGGACCATCATTGGCTTAACGCCAGTGAATGTGGCGGTTAAAGAGATCTTTACGGATCCCGTGTTGAATTACGGGAAAACAGCACTTTATATTATCTTAGGTTCCTGGTTTGGCCGGGTCTTGGTCGATACTGGTATTGCTGGCAGTATCAGTCGGCGGACGCAAGCCGTCGGGACAAAAGCCCCGGTGCTGGCCACGATCCTGATTGCGCTGATCACGGCGTTGATCTTCTCCAGTGCGTACGGGGTCGGTTCAGCCATTGCCGTTGGGGTCATTCTTTTCCCCATCATGTTCTCCATGGGCGTGCCCCGGCGGGTAGCCGTTTCGGTCTTCACCCTGTCGATCGGGGCCGCAATGTATATCAACCCGGTATTGTTCAACCAGTTCACGGTGTTCTTTAAAGGCGTGAAGTGGGGCGACCACTACCTGCGTTTCGGTTTTGTTGCGGCCGGTATTCAAATGCTCGTGGTGCTGGTCATGATTTTGTTCTACACCCGAAAGATCCGCAACGGCAAACCGGAAATGGTAGCCGAAGAAGAGGGTGAAGTCAAAGAAGTCCACTGGATCACCTATATTTTACCGGTCGTGCCAGTGGCCATGAGTATCTTCTTCAAATGGGACGCTGTTCCCGCCTTACTGTTAGCAACTTTATTGGCTTTCTTAATGACTGGCAATATGAAGAGCTACAAAGGCTTCGTCAAGATGATGAACGATACGGCCAAAACGGCCATTGGCGATATCGCTGGTTTGCTGATCATGCTGCTGGTGCTGACGATGTTCCAGCAGGCCGCAGTGCATACCATGAGCCAGTTCACTGGTATTTTTAAGGCAATTATCCCGAATAATCGGTTCCTGCTCGTGATCATCATGATGATCATTGCCCCGTTATCCTACTTCCGCGGTCCCTTAATGCTGTATGGCGCGGGTGCTGCCACGGCTGCCATTTTCACTGCCACTGGTCTTTTCCCGCCGTATTTCCTCTACGGTTTGCTGGTCGTACCGACCATGATGGCCGTCTCCGCGGACATCACTCAGTCTTGGAACCTCTGGTCTGTGGAATACGCTAAACTGGATACGAAGACGTTCCTGCTCACTGGGTTACCATGGGCGTGGATTGCTACGGCATTGAATCTGGTCGCCGCGTACGTTCTGTTGTAAACTCTTTCATAGGATGTCAAACCAATTAGGAGGTCATTTTTCATGTCAGAATTCTTAACCATCGGGGAACCGATCGCATTGTTTGCTTCTGAGGACGTGGACAAGTCCCTGAAGGACGCTGTCCATTTCCACAAGTTCTTAGCCGGTGCTGAAGTTAACGTCGCCGTTGGCGTTTCCCGGTTAGGCCACTCCGCCCAATACATCACCCGGGTCGGGGAAGATCCGTTTGGTGATTTCATCAAGGACCAATTGGCGGAAAATCATATTGGCACTGATTATGTATCTTCAACCCCGGATTACTGGACGGCGTTTCAGCTAAAGGACCGGGTCTCCCACGGTGATCCCAGCATCTTCTACTTCCGGCGCGGTTCTGCCGCTGCCCACTTCGAGAAGAGTACGCTGGACAAGATCGACTTTAGCGGCGTTAAGTTTGCACACTTGTCCGGTATTTTCCCGGCCATTTCGGACCAAGCCCTGGATGCCTTCAAGTACTTGATCCAACTGCTCCACGAACACAATATTCGCACGACCTTCGATCCCAATCTGCGGCCGCAGTTGTGGTCCAGCCAAGAAAAGATGGCCAGCACGTTGAATGAGCTGGCCAAAGAGGCGGAAATCATTCTGCCTGGCGACAATGAAGGGAAGATCCTGGTCGGCAGCGACGATCCCAAGACGATCGCTGATTTCTATCTGAATCAAAGCGACCGGACCAAGACGGTGGTCGTGAAGACCGGCGCCAAGGGGGCATATGTTCAGACCAAGGATGGCGAAAGCTATACCGTACCGGGCTTCAAGGTCGACAAGGTGGTTGATACGGTCGGCGCTGGTGATGGGTTTGCATTAGGCTTAGTGACGGCCTTGATGGAGGGCAAGTCCCTGCGTGATGCCGTGGTTCGGGCTAACGCAGTCGGCGCCTTCGCCGTCCAGGCTCCTGGCGACAACGACGGGTACCCGACACCGGAGAAGCTTGAAGCTTTCTTGAAAGCGAACCCGCGGTAAACAGATACGCAAGAATACGTGCTATGATTCTGATGGCACGTATTTTGCTTTTCAGTAGAATGTGAGGAAAGGTGGCAGTTATGCAATTACAAGTGGCAATTGATCGCTTGACACTAACCGACGCAACCGCGCTGGCGCAACAACTTGATGGTAAAACAGACATCATTGAAATGGGCACGTCCCTGGTGAAAGACTACGGCTACCAAGGTATCGTGGCGATGCGGACGGCCATTCAGCACAGTCAGCTGCTGGTGGATTTAAAAACCATTGACGAAGGCGCTTATGAATTCCGCCAGGGCTTCAAGGCCGGCGCGGATATTCTGACCGTCATGGGCGCAGCGTCCGAAGCGACCCTGGCGGCGGTCTACGCGGTCACCCAGGAAACAGGCAAGACCATGATGATCGACTTGATGGAAACCTCTATTGAGAAGCAGCGGCAGATTGCCGGGTTCCCCCAGGCCATTTATTGTCTGCACCACAGTACAGATCGGCAGGATAAAATGGCGCCGGACAGCACAGTGGCTGCTTTCCATGAACAGTTCCCGGACTTGGCCCACTTAGCGATTGCCGGCGGGATCGATCAGACTGGTGCCGCCGCCCTGGCCGCCCAGAAGCTGACGGACATTGTGATTGTGGGATCGGCGATTACCAAATCCGCGGATCCTGTTGCTGCTGCAGAAGAAATGATGGAGGTCGTTCATAAATGACAATTGTTTTACCGGATATTATGAAAGAAATCAACACGGTCATGGCTTTAGTGGATGAAAAACAACTGGACCAAGCCATGCCGTACCTTACGAAAGATAAACGTATCTTTGTGATTGGGGCCGGCCGCTCCGGTTTCCAAGCCAAGGGCTTTGCCATGCGCTTGATGCACATCGGTTACACGGATTACGTGATGGGTGAAACCATTACACCGTCGATTCAAAAGGGCGATACCTGGGTCGCCATTTCCGGCTCCGGTACCACCAAAGGTATTGTTGCCGATACAGAGGCTGCTAAAAAATTGGGCTTGCAGATCGTCGCGTTCACCAGCAACCCAGAGTCGCCGTTGGCCAAATTAGCCGACGCCGTTGTGGTGGTGCCTGGTGCAACCAAGACCGGCAGCGGAGTTAAGTCGATTCAGTTGTTGTCGACACTGTTCGATCAAACTGTGCATATCACTCTGGATGCACTCTGCTTGAAGTTGGCGAAACGTGATGACACCAGCAACGCGGATGCGCTTCACGAGCACGTTAATGTGGAGTAGAATAGGTATCGAAAGAACTAATATATCAGTTTTCCTAAAGAAAAGGAGACTCACTCTTCATGCAAAAAGTTGATCGTCTGTTGCGCCTGCAAAAGGCAGGTATCGTCGCTGTCGTTCGGGGCAACAGCCCAGAGGAAGCCGAAAAGACCGCCGATGCGGTGATCGCCGGCGGCGTTACGGCCATTGAATTGACTTTCACCGTGCCCCATGCGGACAAGGTCATCGAGCATTTGACCGAAAAATATGCCAATGATGATGCTGTCGTGATCGGTGCTGGCACCGTCTTGGATCCCGCCACCGCTCGGGTGGCGATGATCGCCGGTGCTGAGTTCATCGTCAGCCCCAGCTTCAACGCTGAAACGGCAAAGATGTGCAACCTGTATGCGACGCCTTATACGCCGGGCTGCATGACGCCGACTGAGATGCAGAGCGCGTTGGAAGCCGGCGTGGACTTGGTGAAGCTGTTCCCTGGTGCAGTGATGAAGCCGGCCATGGTCAGTGCCGTCCTAGCACCGTTCCCGTACCTGAGCATTATGCCCACCGGCGGCGTCAACGTCGAGAATATGGCCGAGTGGTTCAAGGCTGGCGTTACCCTGGTTGGTGCTGGCAGCAACCTGACTGCTGGCGCCAAGACTGGCGATTATGCTGCCGTCACGGTCCAGGCCAAGAAGTACCAAGCCAAGTTAGCTGAAATTCGCGGTTAATCTGATTTTTCTAAAGAGCAGACGCTACTCATCACGAGTGGGGTCTGTTTTTTCTTCGGTCTGGGGTTGGCGAATTTCCTGCGTACTGAAATTGACCCAGACCAAGTTGACGAGGACGAGCAGACTCGTGCTGAGGAAGACGGCGGAATAACTGAACGCCCCGGAGATGGTGGAGCCGATCAACGGACCCGCCACGTTCCCCGTCGCCTGAAAAGATTGATTATAACTGAAAATCCGGCCGGCCGCGTAGTGCGGACTGTATTTCGCCAGCAGCGTCTGCACCTGGGGAATCAGTGCCGCATCGGCGATACCGACGAGGAAGCGGAGAAAGCCCAGCTGCCAGACATTGGTTACAAACGCTTGGGGAATATAGACCAGCACAGCAAAGGCCAAGCCAATCAGCAAAATTTTCTCCGTCCCGATCCGGTCGCCCAACCGGCCAAAACGCGGGGCCACGAGTAAGGTCGCTACCCCGGGCAGGGAGGCAATGATGCCCGAAATGAAGGCGATGCCGCCGTGGCCGCCCATCAGTTGGCGGACGTACAGACTGAGAATCGGGCTGATAGAGTTATTCGACGCTTGAATGAACATCGTCGTGACAAACATGCCGATGATCACATGGGGATACTTCAATTCATGGAAGACCCGCTTCATCGGCACGGCGTCCGCCCGTTTGATCGGGGTGAAGTGCTCGTGGACCATGAATAAGCTGAGGAAGAAAACGAGCAGCAGCAATCCGCCCGTGACAAAGAACGTGACCCGATAGCCCACCACTTCTGCAATGGCGCCGCCCACCAGCGGACCGAGCAAGGTGCCAGAGACGTTCCCTGTGGTGAGGGTGCCCAGCGCCTGACCGGACTGTTCCCGCGGGGCCGTGGTGGCGATCAAGGCGTTGGCGTTAGAAATATATCCCGCAAAGACACCCTGCAGCAGGCGCAGCAGCACCAGCTGGTAGACATTGGTCACCAGACCCATACAGGCGATGACGATGGCCATCCCTAAACTGGCCCGGAGCAGCATCAGTTTCCGACCGCGTTCATCGGCCAGCCGGCCCCAAATTGGGGAGACGACCGCCGTGACTAAAAAAGTCGCCGCAAAAGTCAAACCGCTCCAAAAGCTGAGTTCAGTCCGGTTAAAGTCCCCCAGTGTATCGATGTAGAGGGACATAAAGGGCATGATCAAAGAAAATCCGATCCCCGCCATGAAATTGCCGAACCAGAGGACCCGGAGATTGCGTTGCCATTCCGGTAGTTTGCCGCGCCGTTTTGCCATGTCTGTCGAATCCTTTCGTGAATTTATTACTATTCAGTTTAGCATAACGACGCGACGGCTTAGGGCAGGCAGTACCTTTTCCGGTCACAGACCGTCCGTGACGGTCCAAGTAATTGTTGTTTGATACGTATCCGGCGTGATGGTCTGGGCAGGCAGGTTGAGCTGAATCTTTGCAGGAGCCCAATTCAAACTAGCCGATCCATAGACGCTTGATTGGCCCAAGGTAAGGGTTTCACTGGCATTATCGGTTAAGGCCAGCGCACCCCCAGCGGTCGTCACATTCTGAGCAGTACCGGTATCGGCAGCTGCGAAAACAAGCTGCGCGCCGGTGATCACAGCCTGGGTGGTGCGACCGGTCAACGGTCCATTGGCCGCCACACTAACCTGCCAGGGACCGGAGGCAGCCGGCAGCCCAACACTTGGCCGATGATCAGTTAAAGTGGTTTGAACATTGCCCAGCGTCGGCAAACTCAGATCGTGGCTGGCCGCGCTGGCTGGATGCCGACCAAAATCCAGATCTGTCGTGGTGAGGGAAAAGTAATGGTCACTGATTGGCCGATAGATGTACGCAATTTGTTGCGGTGCCAGCGCGCTGGTACCGGTCGTCGGTACCTGATAATAGAAAGTCGTTGGCGTATCCTGCGCGCTATGCCAAGTACTGCTGGTACCGCTGCCGGTGTATTCGTAATAGCCCAGATATTGATAGCCAACGGGCGCAGTAGGCTGGGGCGCGTTAGCGATGGCATTGCCCAGCAAGCCAGTTAATGTCCCTGGTGCAGTACCCGCGATGTCAGTCGTTGGATGGCCAGCCAGAATTGGATCCATGGTGGTGATTTGGGGATTTGTATCCGCGCTGGTGACATCCCAATAATGGAAAACGGCACTGGCTGCCGGTTGGGCACTGCCAAATTGCGGCACAAAGTTACCGGAGTCGATGTCCTTGGTCGTGTTGATGCTAAAGTTAGGCGGAGACGTCACTACTGAATTTGCTTTGGGCGCATCGAGGGTCGTGGGCACATAGAAGTAGGAACCATCGGTCCGGGCACCGGCGGCATTGATCACATCAGGCGACTGATCGTATAGATAGCCATGCAAGGCCAACCGCATGCCGGTGCCAGCTGGCAGCTGGTCCGGATAAAGCGTGGCTGGCAGTTGACCGCTGTAAGTCAGGGCAAATGTGACAGTCCCTGTTGTGCCGCGTGCAATATCAGCAAATTGTACTGTCAACTGCTGACCGGTCTGGGTAACGCCAGGTCCGGCCGTTGCTTGCAGGAGTTGGGGCAGGGTGATCAGCGCGGTGGGTTTGATCCAGTCCGCCGGGCCAATACTGGGATTGGCTAATTGCGCGGTGACATACACCGTACTTTTTGGTTGTACAGTGTAAGGCCCGCTGGTGCCGGCAGAGGTTGAAGTCCCACTGAAGCTTAATTTGGGGAGGGGAATATCGAACTTTGCGCTGGGACTCGCGTCGCTGGTGGATGCCGTCCGGCGGTACACGTAAGTAACGATCGTTAACGACTTGTAAGTTGCCGGATTGATGTCGAAATACCATTGATTGCCATCACTGCCGTAAGCATTGGCGTTAATGCGGCTGGTGACTTGCTGCCCGGCGGTATCATAGTGAGTCAATAAGAGATGGGATAAGACCCCCGTGAAATAATTGTTGTCCTTGGTGGGGGCCATACGGATCGGTGCTTTGGTCCGGTAGCTGCCCGATTGCGTGATGGTGGTGGGCAGAGCCAGCGAGGTACCATTCGTGGTCGCTTGGCGAACAACTAATGAGGGACTTTCGGGGGTGAAATAACCGCTTAACTTTTGGATGCTTTGCTCTGCCCAATAAGAACCGGTGGAACCCAGAATGGTGAACGCATAATAGTGTTTCTGGTTGATCAGGTTAATCTCCGCGCTCGTTAATGTCCTGGACCAAGTCATCGTCCGTGTTGAGTTGTCAGGATCGGCGAGAATGATCGTCAACCGGTGCGTCGCTGCGGTATACATGATTTGCATGTTCTGCCACGCGCCGCCAAGGAGATTAACCGCATTGCCAGTCTGACCGGTTAATGGCGTCTGATCGGGTTGACCGTTTTGATTGGCATCAGCGGCGGTGGCGCTCATATAACCGGTCGCATCGGTTTGGGTAAATATACCGAAGGGACCCCATTGCGTCCCGGAAGGGAAAGCGAGTGCACTGATTTTCCGGCCATCAATCAGATCATCCCGCGTCGTATAAGCATCGACGGCTGCTTGCGGGGTGTGTTTCGGATCGCCATAAAACGTTCCAGCCATTGGTCCCTTGGGATAGCCTGGATTCGGCCAGGAATCAATTTTAAAGCCAAAGGCGTTCATAAAATCAGCGGTGCCCAAATTCCCGCCACTCAAACCGATGGAGTGAATTTCCTGGGCTATTCCCTGTGTGCTGCCCATGGCTTTCACCTCATCCGCAGTGTAGGTGGGGTGCAGCGCAAATCCTACCCCGTCAGCAATTAGCGACGCATTAGAATCTTTCTTCAGCCGCACTTGCCAGGAAAAGGAAAAATCGTGCTGCATATCAATGCGCATATTCAGCGTCACTGCCCCAAGTTCAAAGCCGTGATTATCGGTTAATTGGATTTGACTCCAATGGCCGGCACCATCTGTACTGATCTCCGTGTGTCCATGGGGACTGAAGAAATCTTGGGTTTGATCATTGCCGATGTAAACCCGATTAGGGTCAGCCGGATCAGCGGCTAATAAGCGTTGAACGAGTTGGTTGGTCTGGGCCAATTGTGCTGCGCCAGGCGAAATTGTCGCCGCGGCGGCAATCTTAACGCCCAATAGTGCTACTACAAAGAGCAGACCAATAGCGATTAAATAACGTAAAAACACCAAAAAACGATTGCTTCGAATCCAAGTGCACCCATGCTTCATAAACCAATCCCCCCATGTATATCCATGACTGTTCAGCTGGCGAATTCGTTTGACTCCCACAACAAAGAATTCATTGATTTATGCCGGCTTAACATACCAATCAGCTCTACGTGACAATCTTAACATCTTCTCGGCGGGCTGGGTAGAAGCGTGCTTGGGGTATATCAGAAGGAATAAAGTGGGAGGGTACGCATAATTGGGGAGACGGGCGATATTTCCCATTTGTGAAACGCAATACTGATATATAACTATTTTTAGCGATAATAATTGAAACCACGTTTCTTACATGCTATGCTGAAACCGATTTCGAATATGCAATTATTCAACGCTTTTGGAGGCGAAAATCATGAAGAAACACATGCAGGGGATTTGGGCGGCCTTGCTCGGTTTGGCTTTGCTGCTGGTGGTTGTCAGCGGTTGTTCAACCACCAAACCCAAGGCGGCCAGTGTGGTGTCGCCCACCAGCAAAGTGGCCACCACCACAGTGTATTCAAAGGCACTGGGAATCGACTGGAACTATGACGTTTATTTGCCGGCGGGATACAATCCGACAGCTAAGAAACGGTATCCGGTCGTGTACATGATGCACGGTTTGTACGGGAATCATCGGAATTTGCTGGAGCGTTTTAATTCCCAACAGATGCTGGACGGAATTATTCACCGTACCCATCAGGGCGCGATCGTCGTCTTTATTGACGGATTCAACAGCTTCTATATCAATGCTAAGGACGGCATGAAAATGGAAGATGCCATCATGAAGGACCTGATCCCGACCATTAACAAGACCTACAAGGTAAGCACCAAGCGGAGTGACCACGCCCTGGGCGGTATTTCCATGGGCGGTTACGGGGCTGCTCGATTGGCCTTGAAGTATCCCAATTATTTCTCCAAGGCCATCCTCGTTTCGCCGGCGGTTTGGTATAATCTGCCCGCTGATAATGTCTTCCGCAAGACACTGCACGCGTTTACTGACGGCAAGACAAACTGGTCGGATAAAGTATACAATTCCGTATTTCCGACTGAATACCTGGATAGCGAGTCGGCGGATGTGCAGTTCTACGTGGAATCCACAAGTTCTGATACCACAGTGCCGATTAAGGATGTCCAGCGGTTTGTTAAAGCCGTGAAGGCCAACCACAATCCGGTTAAATTCGTGCAGGACAGCGGGGATAATCATAACTGGACGTACTGGACGAAAGCAATGCCCAAGGGGTACCAATGGGTGATTGACCAGTTCAAGGCTGGCAAGTAGAAAGTGGGTGAATGATCATGAAGAATGCAAAAAATGAAGAGACTGCCAAAGAAATTCTGGCCAACGTCGGCGGCAAGGATAATATTCAATCGAACGTCGCCTGTATGACCCGTTTACGCTTGGGGATCAAAGACAAAGGCAAGGTCAACATCAATGCCTTGAAGTCCATTGATGGTGTGCTGGCCGTCGTTGACGCCGATACGCTGCAAGTGGTTCTGGGCCCAGGTAAGGTCAACCAAGTGGCGGAACCGTTCGCGCTGCTCTCAGCCGTACCGCTGGGGTCCGAAGAAGAGGACGACGCCACCGTCGCCCAGGATACCAAAGCCTCTGAAGCGACCGATGTTAAGGATATCGCCAAGGTCAATAAGTCAGAAAACAAGGCAAAGCACGACAAGCCGTTGCAACGTGGCCTGCAGCACATCGCCAACGTCTTCATTCCATTACTGCCAGGGATTATCGCGGCTGGCTTGATTAACGGGTTGACCAACGTCATTGATTATCAGACCGGTTCGGCATTTGTGAATGACTGGTGGTACATGACGATCAAGACCTTAGGCTGGGGCCTGTTCACGTTCCTGCCGATCTTTGTCGGGATGAACGCGGCCCGGGAGTTCCATGGCAGTCCAATCTTGGGTGGCTTGGGCGGCACCTTGTGTCTCGGGGTTGTTGTCCCTGGCTTCCCGCTGGGGTCCCAGGCCATTTCCATGCCGCTAACGAATTCACCCTATGTGGTTGGGGTCGGCGGTTTGCTCACCGCGCTATTCATGGGTATCTTCTTTGCCTGGTTGGAAAAAAACATTCGCCGGTGGATGCCCACTGTCTTAGACACCTTCTTCACGCCGCTGCTCACGGTGATCATCGGTTCTTTGATTGCCGTTGTTTTCCTGCAGCCGGTGGGCGGCTGGTTGACCAATGCCATCTACTTGGTCATGGACTTCGTTTATGGCAAGTTGAGCGTGTTTGGCGGGTTCATCCTATCATCCACGTTCCTGGGCCTGGTTTCTGTCGGCTTGCACCAAGCCTTGACGCCCATCCACGTCCTACTCAACGACCCCACCGGACCAACCCATGGGATCAATTATCTGCTGCCGATCCTGATGATGGCTGGCGGCGGGCAAGTTGGGGCTGGCTTTGCCCTGTACTTCAAGAGTAAGAATGCCCGGTTCCGAAAGATGGTCATGAGCTCGATTCCCGTTGCTATTCTGGGCATCGGCGAGCCTCTGATGTACGCGGTGACGCTGCCTTTGGGCCGGTCGTTCATCACAGCCTGTATCGGCGCCGGCTTTGGCGGGGTTGTCGCCTCCCTGTTCCATTTAGGCGCTGTTTCCCAGGGTGTCTCTGGTCTGTTTGGTCTGTTGATTATGCAACCGGGTCAGCAATTGAGCTATTTATTGGCGATGGCCGTGGCGTATCTGGGCGGCTTTATCGTGACCTGGTTCTTTGGCGTTGATGAAAGCCGGATCGATGAAATCTATCCAGAGAAGTAATTAAATTTAACAGTAATACGGCAATAAGGCAGCCATCCAATTTGCGGGATGGCTGCCTTATTGCCGTATTACCAAGTTAAGCCAAGTTCCAGATGCTGCCAATGACCTGTGCCTGCCCATCAGAACTGGTTACGAATGTTTGAGTTTGGTTAGCGGCCGGAAAAATTCGACTGGTGAAGACTGTTGCGCCGTCACCAATGAAAATTTCAATAGAGGATGTATCGACGAAGACGTGTACTCGGACGCGTTCCCCCAATGGCGTACGCCGGTGCCGGACCGTGCCCCACTGTTCTGCAAAGGAGAGGCCTGCCTGGCTGCGATCCAAAGTACACAGTTGCCGACCACGATCAAGGGTTAAGCGGGTATGGTGCTGATTTAGCACATCCGCTCGGAAATCTAAAGTAACTGTCTGAGTTGCGGCTAAGCTGACCGTCAAATCGAATTCTTGACTGACTTGACCGGCGTAGGGTAAAGCCACTGTACCGGGTCCAATCTGGTTCACGGTTTGCCGCTCACGACGCAGGCTGGTCAGTTCCCGAATTGGCTGTTGCACCAGCTGATTATGATGCACGGATAATTCCCTAGGAATAACTAAGCAACCTGAATAGTGATACTGTTCAGTTGGATAGTGGATTTCTGAAATGCCCATCCAGCCGCTGAGAATTCGCCGGCCATCTGGGGCTTGCATCGTTTGAGTCGCATAGAAATCAAAACCCGCATCCAATTCTTGAAAGGCCCCATGATGGAAGCCGCGGGTGGCGTAATTCAACGGCTCGCCAACGAAACAGCCATTTTGATAGACATTGTTGAAGAAATTGCCATCCGCGCTCAATCCTTGGGGACAGAAGAGGAGCACACCGTGACCATCAACTTCAAAGTAATCCGGGCATTCCCACATAAAACCGAAGTCAGGGGTGTCAGTTTGCACTTCGCCTAACAGCCGCCAAGCAGTTAAATCGGTCGACTGATAGAGTAAAGCAGTACCTGTCAGGTTCTCCCGCTGGGCGCCTAAAAGGGCATAGTAGTGATGATCATGGTGCCACAACTTAGGATCGCGGAAATGCGGCGTATAGCCTGCTGGCGAGCCTGTTAAATAAGGTAGCGCATTCTTTTTCACCTGGTTATTTGCGTTCATCCAGGCACCAATTTGATAGGGTACCCGCACCCAATTGCGGTTCCAGGTGTTACCAGTATACATCAGGAAGAGCCGGTCACCCACGGGCAGAGCGCTGCCGGAATACGTACCATGGCAATCGTAGGACGTATCACTTTCCATTCCCGGTCCCAAATCCTGCCAGTGGACTAAATCCGGCGATGCCAGGTGATACCAGCCATGCTGCCATAGTGCCGGTTGGTGAAAGGCCAGTGGCGACCATTGGTAGAACAGGTGATATTGGCCCGCAAAGAACGAAAAGCCATTGGGATCGCCGAGGGTACCGGAGGCCGGTTCAATATGGAAGTGCTGGCGAAACGGACTCGTTTGGGCCAGTCGTTTTTCGGCCTGCACGATTTGCGGATCGACATCGGCAATATGCGGTACCATTCGCTTGAATTCTTTCTCTCGATCGATTTTTGTGAGCATGTTGATCACCTCCCCTTGTGCTGATTTAATTCAACCCTGCTTCGCTGGTTGCGGCCTTCGTTTGCAGTTTTTCCGTATCATCAGTCACTGCCGGTTTTTTCCCCATCACCCGGGCGACAATCATCGTCGCTACCAGACCAGCCGTTAGACCGATGATGTTGGCCAGTAAATAATTCAGATAGCCATTGTTCGCTGGTGATGCGATGGCAATACCGGGTAATGCTGTGGTGCCGAAGCTGATGGCCGTCAAGCGGGTGAGATAAACGAAGCCGCCGCCGATAGCGCCACCGATGCAGCCGCCAATCAATGGATACCGATTCTTGATATTGATTCCGAAAAGGGCTGGTTCAGAGATGCCGAACAGAATCGAGAAGAAGGCAGAAATGCCAACTTCCTTGGCCTTGCGGTTGTGCCGATTAAGAAACATATAGGCCAGTACGCCGCCGCCTTGACCCATCAGCGCCACACTGAATAGGGGATTCAGGAAGTCCGTCTTCGTGGTGGAAATAAGTTGGGCTTCAACGGCCCCAAACATATTGTGCAGCCCAGTAATGACAATCAGCTGCTGAACGCCGCCAAAAATCATGTACCCGAAGATGCCGAAGGCTTGCGACATCCAGACCAACGCATTGGTGATCCAGGTTGATAAGGTCATCCCAATAGGATCGACGACCAGGAAGAGGATAAAGCTGGAACAAAGAATTGTCAGCATGGGAGCGAGTACAAACTTGATGACCCCCGGCAGAATTTTTTGAAAATAATTGTCCAGTTTGGCCACGATCCAGCCCATGATCAACGCGACGATGATTTGGCCGCCAAAACTGAAGAGTGATACATGCCAGCCAAAGATGTTAGCGACCACCGCTTTGGCCGCGCCGGTGCTGACGTCACTCAGCGAGGGCAAACTGGCTGTCATCATGACCGTACCTAAGGCCAGGCCCATGATTGGCCGACCACCATAGCGCTTTGTGGCGGAATAAACCACGAGCAGCGGCAGCATGGCGAAGATACCGGAAGCTCCGAGATTGACGATTTGACTGACGCCGCTTAATCCAGGCACCGCTTGCACAATGGATTGGCTGCCAATGACTTTTTGGGTAAGCAGATTGTTTAAGCCAATCAAGATACCGCCGGCCAAGATGCCAGGTAAGATTTCGCCAAACACACCAGTTAAGTCGTCAATGAACTTAGAGAACCAGCTCTTGCCCTTTTCCGCGCTGGCGTCAACCGTATCTGAACCATCCGCTTGTGCCTGCATGTCGGGGATCCCCGTATAGGTAATGAACTCTTTTGTCACATCGTCCACCAAGCCGGCGCCAATAATAATTTGCAACTGGTTGCGGTTGATGTTGACGCCTTTAGCCAGGTCCAGGTCAGTAATCGCATCTTTATTGACCTTAGAGACATCTTTTAGGTTAATCCGTAACCGGGTAGCACAGTGGAATGCTTCCATCGCATTATCTTTGCCACCGATCGCGGCGACGACGCGGTCTGAAAAGGCGTCGTATTGTTGTTTCTTATCAGCCATCGTAATGGTCTCCTTTCGGTGATTACAGTATTGAATAATTGCAGCTTCCTTACTCGATTCATTTATAGTATCGTATAATGTAAGCGGTTCGACAATGGCAAAATGTTGCAGCCAATGGGGGCAATGTTGTGCAAGGAGGCAGTGTGTTGGTTCAATTTTACGCATTCAATAATCCAATGGAAAATCCATATTTGTATCTGTCATCCGGCGGGGTCGATCCGACCAAACCGTTACATCAGTATGGGCCGGCTGCCCGCTCCGGGTACATGATTCACTACATTCAGGCGGGCCACGGGACGTTTACCAGCAATCATAGGGATTACCATCTTGGCCCTGGCGACATGTTTTTCTGCGAACCGGGCCGCCCGGTGAACATGTTGGCCGATTCTCATGATCCATGGGTCGTCTATTGGATTCGGTTTACCGGGAAATTAGTGGAACGGTTGGCGGAAACCTTCAACCTCTCTTACCGTGCACCGGTTTTTAACGTTCGGCAGGCAGCACCCATTCGTGACCAGTTGTTGGATATTATTGCATTCTCCCAAGAACCAACTGGCGATCCGCTGCATTATGCCGCTAAGCTGCTGGACTTGATCGGCAATTTGCGCCGGTTGTTTCCAGTGAATCAGAGTGAGGAACGAGCACCCGGCCAAGTGTTGGTGGATCAGGGGACTCAGTATATGCGGAATAATTTTGACACCCCCATCAGTGTCGCCGATGTCGCCGACTATTTAGCCATTGACCGGACTTACTTATTCCGGTTATTCAAAGATAATGTCGGGATGAGTCCCAAAGCCTATTTGACCGACTACCGAATGCACGCCGCTCAAGAAATGCTGGCGCAGACGATGACCCCGATCAAAGTGATCGCCCGTTCCTGCGGTTACCGGGATGAATCCCAGTTTTCGAAGGCTTTTCAACAGCGCATCGGTCAGTCACCAATAGCGTATCGTCGGGCCAATAAATCGCGGTAGACGTGTATAATGGGAAAGAATGGAAAACTTGGAAGAGGTGCGACGATGCAACAATTTAAACTGCTGGCCTTTGACCTTGACCACACGTTATTAAAAGAAGACGGGACATTGGCAGAACCAACGATTCAAGTGCTCAAGACGCTTCATGAATCAGGAATCAAAATCGTTCTGTGTTCCGGTCGGCCGGTGCCGGGCTTGACCCACTTGAATGCGCAACTTGGTTTGACTCAGCCTGGTGATTACTCAGTTTACTTCAATGGCGGCTTAGTCAAAGAAAATGCCACTGGCGAGACGATTTTCAGCCAGACTATGCCGGAACCGGTCGTCCAGGATGTGATTCGTGTTGGGGATCAGTTCCAAGTGCCGATCGATCTGGTCTCCGCCAACGCCGTCTATGCCATCACGGATCACGGCGAGTCGCGGTATCCGCTGGTGGCGCCCCATGGTATGCCGTTCATGTTTTATCCCAGCAATGAGTTACCGGCGGATCATGCGCCGGTTTATAAATGTGCGGTCGCCGCGCAGCCGACGGTGGTCGATCAGTTGCAGAACGGCGTTCACGTCGATGGCGTCAGTGTTACCCGGTCACGCCGCGAGCTGCTGGAACTGATGCCTGCCGGTATTAATAAGCGCGTGGGGTTGGAACACCTGCTTAAGCATCTCGGGTATGGGGTTGAAAACCTGATGGTCTTTGGCGATGAAGAAAACGATCGGGAAATGATGCTGTTTGCGGGGTTGAGTATTGCCGTGGGCAATGCGATTCCGGCAATCAAGTCGATTGCCGATCGGGTGACAGACACCAATGAAGAAAATGGTGTGGCCAACTTTTTGAAAAAGTACTGAAACTTGAAAGCTGGAAATCACGTTAAACATGCGTGGTTCCTGGCTTTTTTGGCACAAAAATAAGCGCAGACTCTCCTGCGTTGTATACTTGATTCGACCAAAAATCTGATACAGAGGAGAGACGCGCCATGAATATTATAGAACATACACGGACTGAATTGGGACTTAAGAACATCATTCTTCGTTTTTCGTCACTCGTGGGCTTGAGCAAGCTGACAAAAAAGGCGAATTTTAGAAGACGCTCATCAATTTCACTGACCAAGGTGCTGGCATGGCTGATCCAAACCAAGTTTTTGGGCCGTTCCCTTTACCGAGCGATGCCCGATCCGGATTGTACGATTCGGACGGTCCGTAATGATCTGAACGATGGCCGTATCAATTGGCAACGACTGACTTGTCTGGTTGGGGCCGCGATTATTAAACATCTACGACCATACATTGATGCCCGCCGACGATTCGCGTTTATTCTGGATGATACCCTTTTTGCACGGGATTATTCCACCAAGACAGAACTGCTTGCCCGTGTGTTTAACCACGACGATCATGTCTATCAACGCGGATTCCGGGCACTCACTTTGGCTTGGAGCGATGGTAACACCCTGTTACCAGTGGATTATGCGCTGATGTCCTCTAAGAGTGCTGCCCAGCGACTGGGGAGCCCAGCTAAAACTACCAGTGGCCGGTCAATTGCTGGTCAACGCCGTGTTCAAGCCCAAGGCAAAATGAATGACGTCTCGGTAGAACTGCTAACGCAGGCTCTGGCAAATCATATTCCGGCTCACTACGTACTTTTCGACAGTTGGTTCAGTTCACCGCGGATGTTCTATACCTTGAAAACAATGGGGTTAGCCGGTATCGGGATGATCAAGCGCACGAAGAAGATCTACTACCGCTATCGTGGCCGACTTTACTCCGTCAAGGATCTCTACGAACGGTTCTGCGCTTCACGCCGGCAAACGCACACCAATTATCAGTACAGCCCCATCGTCACAGCTTATGTGAACTTGGATGATGGGACGCAAGTAGCGTACCCACTGAAGCTGGTATTTGTGACTAACCGGAAGAATGCCAGTAGTTATCTGGTATTAGCTACGACCCAAACTAATTTGCGTCCTGAAGAAATTATCCAGATGTACGGTCGTCGGTGGCAGATTGAAGGCTATTTCAAAGTAGCCAAGCAGTATCTACGTTTGGACAAGTCCCAGGTTCAAAGCTATGACGGTCTTTGCGGTCATTTGGCCGTCGTGATGATGACGTATGACCTGTTGGCGTGGCAACAGCGGTTAAACGAGGATGAACGCACACTTGGCGATCTGTTTTACGAGATGAATGAAGTCATGCCAGACATTGCAGTAACGCAAGCACTGGCATGGCTTCTGAAGGCACTATCCACACTGGGAGCCACTTTAGTGGGCACGGCAGAGGAAGTAATAAATAACATCGTTGACCATTTTGTCAGTTTTCTTCCGAAGAATCTTGTCAACCTATTGGGAATCTGACAAAAACAAGATCATTCCCGCCGCCATCTCACAATTACCAAGGCATCAGTGCACTTTCGGGCTTTCAAGTTTCAGAAAAAGTATTTTTATTTGTAATAACGACGGTAGCCATCTTGAAAGAGATGGCTTTTTTTGATTTAGCCAGATCAAGCAGTATTCTGGGTGATGGAAATGTGTGATGAATTCTGCATGTTCCTGGGCGATTATTCCCGCATTCTGCTGACGGTTCGCCATGGCGATGTTAAACTCTTCTGCTAGCGGCTCGTTGCATGTATCCTGGAAAAGACGAGAGTTTAAAATCCAGCGTCCTCTTCACGCTGGACCGGTATGTGGGCCACGATATGTTCGTTTTGGATGCAAAATAACTTTTTTGTCTTTGCAGAAAGGATGTGCCGCATGGAAATTATCACATTGAATTTGTCTACCGCAATGAGCACCTCGGCCACGTTAACCGGGTATATTCAGACTCCCAGTGAGGAGATTCCTGGGAAAACGCAGCGGCCAGTAATCCTGATTGCGCCTGGCGGCGGCTATACAATGGTGTCTGATCGGGAGGCTGAACCGGTCGCGTTAGCATACGCCAGTCGGGGATTTCAGGCCTTTGTGCTGCGCTACTCGGTGCTGCCGGCAATGTGGCCGGCGCCGTTATTGGAAGCCGCTGAAGCGGTACATCAGATTAGGGCCCATGCTGCGGACTGGTATTTGGCGCCAGATCAAGTGGCGATGCTGGGATTTTCTGCTGGGGGACATTTGGCCGCGGCACTCAGTACATTGGCCGCAGCACCTTTCTTAGCGGATCAGGGGTATCAAGCGGCGGATATTCGGCCGAATGCGCTGCTGTTGGGTTATGCCGTCGTTTCTCTGAAAGCGACGGTCACCAGTAAAAGCCGGCCTGCAGAATCCGGAAATGGCCCAATTGCCGTTGCTGAAAGAGGCCGCAGAGCTGCCGCAGCAAGTGACGGCGGCGACCCCGCCGACATTTCTTTGGGCGACGGCAACGGACGAGACGGTGCCAGTTAAGAATAGTTTGGTGTTTGCTGAAGCGTTGGCGGCGGCCCACGTCCCATTTGCGCTTCATGTATTCCCCCAGGGAGAACATGGGTTGTCGTTGGCTAACAGCCTGACGGAAGGACAGCAAGGGCACACCGTGGAGCCAACGGTGACGCCTTAGTTGGGGTTGAGCGCACAGTGGCTGCAGCTTACTTTCCCTGATGCTGGTATTGTTGTGTAGAATACAGAATAGTCAAAGCGGCCCTCATCCGAAAGAGATGAGGGCCGCTTTGCTGTTTTGTGAGTTATTCAGTCAGGGAAAAACTGGTCTGGTGTACATCGTGAGAATTTGGCCCGGCAAATAGGTCAAACATTCCTGGCTCAGTAATGAATTCACCGTCCCGATTGGCGAAAGATAGCATATCAGGAGTGATAGTCAGTGCAGCGGTTTTGGTTTCACCCGGCTGGACCGGCACCTTTTGAAAACCAATGAGCCGTTTAACGGGCTGCACGATACTGGCCACTTGGTCGTGGATGTAAAACTGGACGGTTTCTTCACGGGGCACCGTACCTGTATTCGTTACTGAGATGGCAGCTGTGAGTTCGTCTCGACCAGAAGCAGCAAGAGTGTCTGAATCCAGCTTTAGTTCACCGTATTGGACGCTGCCATAGGACAAGCCATAGCCAAATGGATAGAGCGGTTTATTTGGGTTGTCGATATAGCGGGATACAAAACGACCGCTATGCTGCGAATGATTTTCTGGCCGCCCGGTACTCAGGTGATTGTAATACAGGGGTAGTTGGCCCTCATCGTAGGGGAAGGTCATGGATAACCGACCGGTGGGATTGTAACGGCCAAAGATGACATCTGCAATGGCGTGGCCGCCTTCGGTGCCAGGGAACCAAGCTTGCAGGATGGCATCAGCCTGGTCTTGCACATCAGTTAAGACCAATGGCCGGCCGCTGATGACGATCAGTACAATAGGCTTATTCAGCTTTCGTAATTCAGCTAATAGCTGCCGCTGGTTGTCCGGTAAACGCAACCGGGTGCGGGAACCTGCTTCGCCGCTTTGCAACGTGTGCTCCCCCGCTGCAAAGACAATGATGTCAGCATTTTTGGCGATTGCTAAAGCTTGATCGTGGTTGCTTTGTTCAGTATTAGAGCCGGAGATGATGTGTCCAATTTGCTCGGCAGAGACCCCCATCTTTTCAAGCATCGATCGATCGCGAATAATGTCGGTTCCTTTAGCTGTTTGCAGCTGCTGGGCCGGAAGATACTCTAAGAAGCCGGCTTTGATGGTGACGGTATCCTTGCGCTCGCCGTGAACCGCCCACAGGCCAAGCAGCTCCTGCTCGTCAGCGTAGGGACCGATTAAGGCAACGCGCTGATTGCCATGGGGATTGAGTGGGAGCAGATTTTCGTTGTTCTTCAATAGTACGAGCGCTTTGCGACTGAGATCGCGGGCTAATGACCGCTTTTCGGGAGTCAGGGTTTGGGCATGTTCCCGCTCTTCCGTGGCCCCGCCATAAGGATGTTCGAATAACCCGAGTTCATTCTTGAGGGTCAATACGCGCCAAACGGCATCGTCAATTTTTGCTTCGCTTAAATGACCGTTTTCTACCAGTGGCTGCAGGCCGTTGGCGTAACAAGGGGATTTCATGTCAATGTCGACCCCTGCTGTCAAGGCTTTGGCGGCCGCATCGGTGCTATCCTGGGCGAAACCGTGCTTGATCAGCTCGTAAACTGAAGCATAATCGCTAATGATGACGCCATCAAACCCCCAACGCTTGCGCAGAATATCCTGCAGCAGCCATTTATCGGCAGTCGCCGGTACGCCGTTCAAGGTTGTGAGTGACGTCATTACCATTTTGACGCCGGCATCGATCGCCGCCTTGTAGGACGGCAGATAGTCCTGGAAGAGGGTGGGCGTTGATAGATCAGCAGGATTGTATTCCCGGCCAGCCTCCGCGGCGCCATAGGCGGCAAAGTGTTTCACGCAAGAGACTAAACCGCTGCCCGCAGCCAAGTTCTTCTGGAATCCTTTGACCATGGCGGCCGCAAAGCGGCTGTTGAGATAGGGATCCTCTCCGGTAGATTCCAGGACGCGGCCCCAACGGGGATCTCGGACCAAATCCACCATCGGCGCAAAGCTGACTTGCAAGCCACTGGCGCGAGCCTCGTCAGCAGTATTCGTGTAGGCCCGTTCCACCAGTGCCGGATCCCAGGTGGCGCCAATACCCAGCGGAATGGGATAAACGGTCTTATAGCCGTAAATAACGTCAGCCATAAACAGCAGTGGAATTGGATGACCGTCTTGGCGTAAGTGGATGTCTTGAATTCGTTTGACTTCTTTAGCACCAGCCACATTGAGTACAGAACCGGCTAGGTCCACTGCTTCTTGGGTAATGCCCAGTTTGCGTTGCGGTCCAAGGGAGATATCAGTGGCATCGAAAAATTCGCCGGAGAGTTGAATCAGCTGACCAATTTTTTCTTGCAGCGTGAGTGATTGCAGTAGATCGTGCAGTTTTGCTTGTTCCATTATTGATCTCCTTTATTTGGCAGCCGCTTGTTCTTCAGCCAGGGCTTTATTGTCAGCGTGTTTGAACCAAGGGTACCAAAGCAGCGGAGACAGAATGAGTTGAATAACTAGTTGTAAGATGATAATGGAGACATGGCCGCCAACGGTGGCATGGAATCCTAGAGGCAGGCCGAAAATTGTTTGGGCGCCGCTGAAACGGCCCACCAAACCGATATTAGTCGCTACATAGGCGATGATGAGCGCAATCGTGTTATTGGTGATGAACGGAATAGCCAGTTCAAAGTTTAATACCAGTGGTGTACCAAAAATGACCGGTTCAGTGATGCCAAACAGGGCTGGCACGATCGCTAAGCGCCCCAGTTCCCGATACCGCTTGCTCTTGGCAATTAACATGAGCAGGACCAGCCCCAATGCCAGGCCGCCCCAAGTCACCACGTTGAAGAAGGCCAAACCGATGATATTCGGAGCAGCGTGACCGGCTTTAATGGCCGCTAGATTTTCCATATCCATGGCTAGCCAAATGGGCGTTACCAAAGGGAAGACGACGTTTGTGCCGTGGATACCGAAGAACCACAAAATTTGCATGATTAAGCTGACCACGATCATTGCCCAAATCGAACCGCCAATGCCGCGCAACGGCACTTGAATGATTGAGTAAATCATCTGATGGAAACTGCCCCAACTCGTGAGCATAAAGAGAAAACTGATGAGCATTGCTACCAGACCGAGCACAATAGTGGGAATCAAGTTGGCGAATGCGTTGGTGACCATTGGCGGGACACCCGCAGGCATCTTGATCGTCCAGCCGTGTTGTTTGATATAGACGTAGGCACGGGCACTCAGCAAACCAATGATTAGAGCAGAGAAGACCCCTTGGGCGGAAAGCCACGTAGTAGGCAGCGCAGCCGTGAGAGATTTGCCATTCTTAATACTGCCCAGTGGCGTTAAGATGAAGAAATTAACAAGGGCAATGATCCCAGCAGCAACCCCGTCGTCGCCTTTGATGAAGAAGGGAACTAAAGCTCTGGCGACGAGGAAAACAATGAACAGGGCCAAACAGCTGATAGTGACAGTACTGACATTGCCCAGTAAAGTTGCCAGTTGGGTCAAATGTGCCCGACCTGCGTAGACACTACCGAGGACAGAGAACGATCCCAGGATGATTAAGCCTAGGGTACCCATCATGGCGCTCATCACGGCCTGTAAATATTTGTTATTGCCGACTTTATCGAGGACCGGGGTGAGCCGGTCAAAGAAATCTTGCATTTTATTTTTCATTGCAATATACCTCCATGCATAATATGATTGCGACTTCGCCTTTTACCCAAAGTATAAAACGGTTGCGCTTTCATGTGCAATGCGTAATAATGACGGAGAATATGTAAAAAAATGACATTGGAGGAATTGCGATGGCAATCCACCACGAACGAGTGCATTCAGATCAGCGGTTGCCGTTTAAGGCGTTTGTATTTGCTGCAAAAAATTTGGATCGGTACATTCCGGCACATTGGCATCAGAGTATGGAGCTGCTTTTCTGTATCTCTGGGAAATTAAACGTGTGGGAACGGGATACTTTTCACCAATTGCACGCCGGTGACGTGATTGTTATCAATTCCAATGTGGTGCATTCTACGCAGAGCCCGACAGCGAATCATATCTTGGTTATTCAGCTGTCCCTGCCGTTGCTCATGGCAGTCACAGAAGGTCAATACACAACAGAATTTATTTTTTCACTCAATACCGTGGCGCAGCCGGCCTTGAAGACTCAGCCGTTGACTGATCAGCTAGAGACGATTACTCAGTTGGTGATGCATCAAGAAAACACGCTCGCTGACCGAATTACGTTACGGGCGCGGGTCATTGCCTTGATTGGTTATCTTGTCGCAAATGACACGACGGCGAATCAACAACAAGGTACAGTGGAGGAATCATTACAGCTGGCCAACAAAATTGCTAACTACATTAATCAGCATTTTCGAGAACCAATCACGCTGCATGCCGCCGCTCAATTCAGCGGCTATTCTGATGGCCATTTCTCGCGGTTGTTTAAGGCATTCTTTGGCATGGGGTTCCACGAGTTTTTGTCAGTGATTCGATTGGACAGTGCTTTCGGTGAACTGATTCACTCCACTCATTCCTTTTCTGACATTGCTAAAGTGGCAGGATTTGGCAGTTACCGTAACTTTTACAACATATTCGTGAAGTATTACGGTATGACCCCAGGCGCATATCGGACGCGGTATTTGTATCAAAAATAGGCATCCGGTGGGGGATGCCTATTAGCATAGTGTGTTGGCTTATTCCGGAATCTTTGGTGCCGCCGTCATTTCACTCTCCGGCCGAGTCATGCCCTCTGGGAACGGCATATCCTTGCTCTTCACCGGAATATCCGGCAGGGCAATTGGAAAGACCTCAACCGGTAAATCAGCATCCTGGCCGCAGGATTGATAGGTCTTCAGCAGTCCTAATTTGATAAAGAGAGTTTGCTGATAAGCAATGCGCGCGTTCCACTCCAGTGTCTCCAGGATACGGGCGCCGATGTGCAGCTCGGATGCGGTGATTACGACGCCGTGGCTGTTGAGCAGAAAGACGTTTTCGACTGCTTTATCACCAATCTTGCTCAGGGCGTCTTTGACGATTTTGGCCAGTTCAATGGAAGTGGCCGGGGCATAGGGCAGAGTCCGAATGCGGCCGAGTTCCCGAGTAGATTCGGTAACATTAGGCATTTCCAGACCGCTGGTGGCCCAGAATAGCGATTCTGGGGCATGGGAGTGGATCACTGTGCGAATACCAGGGTGAGTCTCGTAGGCCCCTTCGTGCAGGTTGATTTCCCGAGTGACCACGCCGACACCGTCGACTTTTTCTTTACTGACCGCATCGACGACCAGGATCTGGGCAGCATGCAGGTCACCGTAGAAGGTCTCGGCCATGAAGGTGGGGGTAATTAGGATATAGGGATGCTCGCTTTGGTCGAACACTTTAACGGAGAGGTTGCCCCCGGCAATATTAGTATCTTTCCGATCGAACAGCAGGCGGACAGTCCGGGCCAGGTCTTCACGTTCCTTTTGAAACATCATTTCCATTGTGTTTTCCTCCAGTTCTGTTGGATGCGATAGTTGGTGCCATCCAATTGCGCTTTTGGCTTAATTATAAGCGCTTACAGACAGCTTGCGGGAGTCAGCTCAGCAGGTTGGATAACGTGCAGAGAAACTGACTGAATCCGTCAGCAATCGTCAAAAAAGCTCACTTAAAATCATTTCACAAGCATAGACTGTGGGAATTATTACGGAGACGGTATAATCATGGTGAGGTGATGAACTTGTATAAAAGCGAACGAATATCCAAAATCCTAGAAATTTTGGAGAAAAAAAAGGTCGTTTCAGTGGCGGATTTGCAGAAGCAGTTGTTTGTAAGCGATTCGAGTTTGCGCCGGGATTTGGTGGAATTGGAACGCACCGGCAAGATCAATCGCGGTTATGGCGTTGTCGAACTCGCTCGGGCCGATAACGTGGAACTTTCCTATATGTTTCGCGAACAGGAACACGAGGCCGAGAAGAAGAAAATCGCCGAAATTGCCAGTACATTTTTGACAGATAATCAGGCCATCTTTATTGATTCCAGCAGTACAGCGTCTTTCTTAGCACCATATTTGAGCGTCCTGCATAGTGCCATCGTGATTACCAATGGCTTGCGGCTGGCAGTGGCCTTGGATAATATGCCCGCGGTGAAGACGTATGTGACCGGCGGGCGGTTGAAGAGCGGTTCTGGGTCGCTGCTGGGGGAAACAAGTGTGGACTATGTGGATAACTTCACGGCAGATCTCGCCTTTCTTTCTTGCACCGGAATCACACCCACCCATATCTATATGTCCAGTGAATCGCAGGCTATCTTGAAAAAAAAGATGATGGCCCATGCTGAGAAAACCGTGCTGCTGGCAGATCATTCCAAGTTTGGCGCCCGCAGTTATTACCGCTTGGCCCGCACAGAAACGCTGGAGGCAGTGATTACTGATGAAAAGCCGGGGGCAGACTTCGTGGCGAACTTGGAGGCCAATGAGGTGGAATTGCTTTACGGCAATTGACGATTGTTGACGATTGATGGTGGTCAGTAGGCCGAAGTGTGACGGATTACCAAGTGGGCGCCGGTTTCTTTTCTGCCTAAATGTAAGGGGTTACACTGTAACTAGTAAACTGGTTGAAAATATAAGGAGGAATTATCAGCATGTTGCAAGTTGAGTATCCAAAAATTGGTATTCGCCCGACGATTGATGGCCGGGAGCGGGGTATCCGCGAGTCATTGGAAGATCAAACCATGGCGATGGCCCACCAAGTGGCCGCGCTGATCCATGAGCAGTTGCGGTATCCCGATGGTACGCCTGTCGAAACGGTAATCGCGGACAGCACGATCGGCGGCGTGCGGGAAGCCGCAGCGGCGAAGACGAAGTTCGACAAGGCCAATATCTGCGGCACGATCACAGTCACCCCGTGCTGGTGCTACGGCAGCGAAACGATGGATATGTCCCGGGACCTGCCCCACGCCATTTGGGGTTTCAATGGGACTGAACGGCCGGGGGCAGTTTATTTGGCCGCCGTGCTGGCTGCCCATGCTCAGAAGGGAATTCCGGCTTTCGGTATCTATGGCGAAGATGTGCAGGATAGCGACGCCGACCAAATTCCCGCTGATGTGACGAAGAAACTGATTCGTTTCGCCAAAACAGCGTTGGCCATCGGCACCATGCGCAACAAGGCCTATTTGTCCATTGGCAGCGTGGCCATGGGCATTGCCGGGTCAACAGTGAATCCGGAT
Source organism: Schleiferilactobacillus harbinensis (assembly GCF_008694105.1). Lineage (NCBI taxonomy): Bacteria > Bacillati > Bacillota > Bacilli > Lactobacillales > Lactobacillaceae > Schleiferilactobacillus > Schleiferilactobacillus harbinensis. Next base: position 1,973,979 of record NZ_CP041364.1, on the reverse strand, counting down.
TTCTTCCAAGATTATCTGGGGATGCGCAATGAATATGTAGATATGTCCGAAATCACGCGGCGCATTGATGAAGGTATCTATGACCATGCAGAATTCGATAAAGCGTGGGCCTGGGCGCAAGAGCATACGCCGGTTGGGCCGGATATTTACAATGCTGATGATCCGAACAAGTTCTCGGATGCCCAAAAGGCTGAGCAGTTCCAGACCAGTATCAAGATGGTCCTGATTGCCCGAGATCTGATGGATGGTAATGAGAAACTGGCTGAGGAAGGCTTTGGTGAAGAGAGCAAAGGTCATTATGCGATCGCGGCCGGCTTCCAGGGTCAGCGCCAGTGGACCGACCATTTCCCGAACGGCGACTACATGGAATCCCTGCTCAATAGTCAATTTGACTGGAATGGCATTCACGCGCCCAATGTGTTCGCGACGGAGAATGATAGCTTGAACGCGGTGTCCATGCTGTTCAATTATCTGCTGACGAATACGCCGCAGATTTTTGCCGATGTGCGCACCTATTGGAGCCCAGAGGCCGTTAAACGGGTCACTGGTGAGACTCTGACTGGCAAGGCGGCTAATGGTTTCCTGCATCTGAGTAATTCCGGTGCGCAATCGCTGGATGGTGCTGGTTACGAAGAAATTAACGGCCAACCGGCAATCAAACCGTTTTGGGATGTGACCCAGGCTGAAGCGGATGCGGCATTGCAGAACACGCGCTGGATCCCGGCTAATATTGGTTACTTCCGGGGCGGCGGTTTCTCCAGTAATTATGTCAGCCGCGGCGGCGCCAACGGCATGCCGGCAACGATGACCCGGTTGAATCTCGTCAAGGGCGTCGGTCCAACGCTGCAATTGGCCGAAGGGTACATCGTTGATTTGCCGGAGAAAGTTTTCTCTGTGATCAATCAGCGGACTGATCCAGGCTGGCCGTCCACCATTTTTGTACCAACACTGACGGGTCACGGTGCCTTCAAGAGTGTGTATGGTGTGATGGACAATTGGGGCGCCAACCACGGGGCTATTTCTTACGGCCATATTGGCGCTGATCTGATCACCCTGGCATCAGCGTTGCGGATCCCAGTTTATATGCATAATGTCGCTGAAGAGGACATCTTCCGTCCTCGGGCCTGGAGCAACTTTGGCACGGAAGAGGCAGAAGGAGCTGATTTCCGGGCGTGCCAGAACTTCGGCCCGCTCTATCATTAAAGGTAATTAACAAGGGGGACAGGGCAATGCGCGACATCAATCTGATTGCGGTGGATCTAGGGGCCAGTTCCGGCCGCATTGTCTCGGGCGAATTCACCAAGAATGGCCCGGAAATCAAAGAAATCTTCCGCTTTGGCAATCGGCCGGTGCACATTGCCGGCGGCTTATATTGGGACTACATGAAGCTGTTCCAAGACATCAAGTACGGCTTGAACATGGCGGAGAACGAAGTGGGGGCGCTGGCCAGCTTCAGCGTGGATACCTGGGGGGTCGATTACGGGCTGCTGTCGCGCTACGGCGAAGTGGTGGCTGCGCCCCACAGCTACCGCGATCAGCGTACGACCGTTGACCTCAGCGCTTTTGGGCAGCTCATGCCCGCGGCTCAGCTGTTTCAGACCACCGGGGTCTATCCCCAGCAGATCAATTCCAATCTCCAGCTCTTCAGTGATTTGCGCCGCTACCCGGAGTATAGCGGGTTAGTCGCCCAGGTTCTGCTGATGCCGGACTTCATGAACTATCTGTTCAGCGGCATCGCGGAGACAGAGTATACGATTGCCTCCACGACAGGCCTGCTGAATGCAGAAAAGTGGCAATGGGATATACCGCTGATGACGAAGTTGGGGATTCCCACCCCTTGGTTCGGCAAACCGGTGGTCGGCGGCCGAGTCCTGGGACCAATTTTACCTGCGATTCGAGAAGAAATGGGGCTCACGAGTCCCTTGCAAGTGGTGATGGGTCCGGGGCATGATACGGCAGCCGGATTGTTGGCGGTACCGCTCATGCGTCACCCAGACAAACCCACGGCTTTCCTCAGCAGCGGCACCTGGTCGATCATGGGGATTCCCACCAAAGCACCGATCACCAACGATACGGCCTTTGCTAATGGGCTGACCAATGAAGGGGCTTTTGACGGCAGCAACCTGCTGCTGAAGAACCTGACCGGCCTCTGGATCATCCAGGAACTCCAGCGGGAATGGTCCCTGAAGGGGGACAGCATCAGCTTTGAGCGCATGACCAGCGAAGCAGATCATGCCACTAGCATTCACGCGTATATTGATACCGGCGCCGACGTCTTCGCTCAACCAGGTGGGATGAGTGAAAAAATCCACGACTACCTCATCAGCACGCTTCAACCATTGCCTAAGACCCGGGGTGAACTGATTCGCCTGGTGTTAGAAAGCATCGCGTATAGTTATCGGGATACCTTGGAAAAAATAGAAGAAGCTGCTGGCGTGCGGGTGGAACAAATCGCCATGTTCGGGGGCGGTATTCAAAACCGCGTACTGGTGCAATTGACGGCGGATGTCACGGGGCTGCCGGTGATCACTGGCCCAATCGAGGGGAGTGCCACAGGCAATCTCGTTGCCCAGCTCCAGGTGCAGAATATGGCCACTGATGATGAAGTACAGGAAATTGTGACCGCGTTGAGCGATGCCAAGCAGTGTCTGCCGATCGCAGAGAAGGAAGTCGACACGGCCTATCGATTGTACAAGAGTGCGATTGCCAGTCATCAACGGTAATCTGAGTTCAGCAAGAAAGGGTTCCAGAGCGCGATTCGGCTCTGGAACCCTTTCTGTTTGATTTGAAACTGGGCGCTAATTGATCGTTTCTAATGCGTAAATATCATGGCCCTGATGCCGCGGAATGGTGAAGTGTACGCGGCCCTCTTGGATGGTAAACGGGATTTCTTGATGATCACTGACCCGTTCGATTCGCCGAATGGTCTTCGGGAGTTTTAAAGAAAAGTCAATGTCCACGAGGGGCAAGGCCTCTTCAATGATATCGGTATACTTGCTGCGGCGCTGCTGAACATAATGCAGCAGATGCAGTACATACCGTTGGGCAGTTGGCTGCTCATTGAGCACCACATCGGCAGTACTGGGCAAGTTAGTTTGGATCAGCGGGTCGTGATCAAGCAATTGCTGGATGGCGTCCATCACGGCTGCCTTATAATTATACGTCGCCGTGGTGTTGTATAGCGTAAAGATTGGGTGGGCGAAGAAGACGAATGCCTTATTCTGCGCAATCGCGGGATAGTCAGTGGGCGTGTGGAACGGGGCTTGCATATGACTGTAGAAATGCTGGTAGGTCCGGTTGAACCAGGGCTCATAGATGCGGGCCAACGAGGCAGCGCCGGACTGCAGCGCGGTGTACATCCCGCCGCGATAATACAATACCTGTTCGAAGTCCTCCCCATTGCGTACCCAGTAATTCGTTTTGTAGGGACTGTTTTTGATAAATTGGACTGGAAACTGGTCGAATGCAAACTGACCATTGGCAAACCCGGCATGGAATGAAGTGAGCACTTTACCGCCGGCAGCCGTAAATGTATTGACTTTAGCCACCAGCGCGGCGGTGACCGATACTTCATCTGGTAAAACGACCAATCGATAATGGGACCAGTCCATCTCTGAATCAACTACATCAAAGCTTTGATGGGCTTCATTCAACATCGCTACCGCACCGGCCAAAGGCGCAGGAATCTTCACACCGGGTTGGCTATCTGGGTAAACAATCGCGATATCTGCTAGTGAACGGGTATCGGTCAAATACGGTTCAAGCGGTTTGATCTGGTTGAAGACATTGCCAATCAACCCATACGTGTGAGCTTGCAGACGCCCATTCGGGTACATCTGGTCACCGATGGATACCTTGCCGCCGTGGGCGAGAGTCAGAAACACTTCATAGTCCAGCGCGGCAGGATTCTTATAGCTGCCGAAATCGGCCCAGCCAAAGTGGAATTTCGACGTCATGCCCAAGTAATCCATACCCAGATTCTTGGCATAACGAACGGTGGCGGGGAAATAGCCGTAGCCCCATTGACTGCTGGCCAGCGCCTCAATTTCTAAATGGGAGTTGTCCGCAAGCGTTTCTCGAATGGCGGGATTGATTGACCCGGCATTATAGACAATTGGACAGTCGGGTACCTGGGCTCGAATAAACGCGGATAGGTCATGTTGGAAGTGAATCGTGACCGCGTTAACATAGCGGCGGACCTGTTCAGAATCAGTGGCATCGATCCCGGCGGCCGTCATTTTAGCCATACAGGTATGGCAATAACAGGGCGATTGACGAATAATATCGAAGAATAAACCGTCCAGACGTCCCTGAAAATAGTCCATGACTTCGAGTATTTGCTGCTTGAGATAATCAACATAAGGCGAATTGAGACATAATCGTTTGAAACCAGCCTCCAATGGCTTGATCGTCGTAGTCAAACCCTGCAGGATTTCACCGTTTTGGTTGCGCTGAAACCACTCGGGATGCTGATTGCCGATGAATTCGTCGAAGCCCACGGATAGATAGATCGGTGCCTTAATTCCGGCCGCGTGAGCGGCGTCAACTTGCTCGGATAAGAGATTGCGATGCAGATCAGGATGATGATTAGCCGCTTGCGTATCATAAAACGCGTAGCCATGGTGATCTTTCGCAAACAGTGTGATTGAGTCAACACCAGCTGCCAGCAAAGTGGCGGTGAATTCTTTAGGGTCAAACTCTGCAGCGATGGGGCTGCCGAGTTCCGGTGTGTGAAAATCAAGATGAATTTGGCGATACGCTAACTCGGCCATTAAGCACCTTGTCCTTCCGTTGTTTCAGCCGCTTTGGCATTGGCCACTTCTTGGGCATACTCAGTTTTATCAAGTCGTTTAACAAACGGCGCCCAAATCGCAATGTTGAGCAGGCAAAGCAATACCTGGAACACCACGACACGCCAGCCGCCAACCAAGAGGCCGTTCAGGACCACTGGCATACCGGAAATATTGACGCCGTTGAAGCGCGGCAAAAGATTGATCGCCGTCGCGACGTAAGCCAGAATAACGTTAATACTGGCGGTGAAGACCACCGGGATAAACAGGGTGAAGTTCAACACGTAAGGTACCCCAAAAGCCAACGGCTCGCCAATACCAAAGAGCATCGGGACCACAGCCAATTTTCCTAATGTCCGGTAGCGTTCGGAGCGGGCTTTTAATAACCAAAAGACTAAACCAAAGAGAACACACGCCCCAGAGGCATAAACGTAAATGTAAGAATAGCCGATAATGTTAGGCAGCGCCGCGCCGGCCTGGTATGCATTCAGGTTTTCCACATCCATTTGCAAGTAAACCGGCAGCATGACACTCAAGGCCACCAAATGGCCATGAACGCCGAAGAACCACAGGAAGTTGACGATCAACATGATGACCACCAAGGCAATCCAGCTGCTGCCCAACGATTTGAGTGGCGTTTGAATCAGTAAAGTGATTAAAGCGGGTAACGTCGCCACGCTGGTCTGGGCAAAAATGATCTTTACTGCGAAGAAAAGCAGCAATACGGCGCCACCGGTGGTCAAAGCTGCAAAACTGCGGGTAATCATTTCGGGAACGCCCACCGGCATCTTGACGTACAAATTGTGATCTTTAAAGAACTTCATAATGCCGGGAACGATTAATGCCACAATGATTGCCGTGAAAATACCTTCAGCACCGAGTAAATGAACGGGCAGGATGTCCTCTCCCTTGAGTGTGCCGAATGGCTGGACCACCATGTAAGCCATGATTGACAGCAAGCCGGCCATGTAACCATCCTGTTCTTTTGACTGCGCCAGATTGTAGGCAATGGCGAAGGCGGCATAGATCGACAGCAGCCCCAAGGTGACTAAATTGGGATATTTGAGCAGCGGTTTGATACCGCTATTAGTCAGGAATTGCTGGTAACCAGGCGCGCTGATCTTAGCCGCAATGGTCGTTACGATCGTTAATAGCGACCCGATAATAATGATCGGCATTAATGATGCCAAACCCATTGAAACAGCTTTGATATATGAATTTTCTTGAATCTTAGCCGCAATCTTGAGGACGCGGTCGTTGAGTGATAATTTTTCGGACCCCATAGGATTCCCTGCTTTCTTTGTAGAATTTGTGGTGGCTGTTCTTGAATTCTTTTGGTGATTTGTCCTTCACCAGTCCATGCATCCCTGATGGGCACGTAAGTTTATTGAAAAAAATGATTCAAATGGGAGCAGGACGACTCAGGACATCTTTAGCGTACTAGAATTTTAATGAACATGGAAGCGCTTTAGAAAATGTGACGTATCACCACCCGAAACGCCTTTAAAGAGTTCATAATCGCCCAGAATTCGCCATCAATCACCGATTCCGGTCAGTACAACTGCCAATGTCTGGAAGTTGGTTATGAGCAGTACGTAGGGTAAGGCTAACAAATTATTGGGCATATTCGGCCAACAGCGGGCCGTATGGAACAAACACTATTATTGAGTATAACGATATTGTGAATGAGTGTATAAGAAAAGGCCTCGAAAGTTTTTCGAGACCCATTTGAAGAGTTGATGGGTGTTGACCTAATCCTTTTCTTCCCCAACTAGTTTCTGGTCATAGAGTTTAAAGAACGGATAGTAGATAATGACCGAGAGGCCTAAATTCACTAGGGCTAAAACCACTGCCGCAAGACTGCCGCTCGTACCTAGCCAAGCACCGAAACCGACTGGAAGAATCCAAGCAATCGCCGAATTGACGACGCCGACCCAGCCCAGCTTGATGGCGACATAAGCCGTCGTCGCAAGCACCAGCGGATTAACAATGAAGGGAATGATCAGATAGGGGTATAGACAATTGGTGCGCCAAAGATGACAGGCTCGTTGATGTTAAAGATACCCGGGAGCAGGGCGGTGCGGCCTAAAACCTTCAGCTGCTTGGACTTAGCCGCGAAGTTCATGAGCAGTACCAGCCCGAGTGTACCGCCAGCGCCGCCAATGAATACCCACATATTGATGAAGTCGCCCGCAAAGATATTTTTCTGACCAGCGATGTTTTCGGTTAAAGCTACTAATAAAATTGGATTAACAAAACTATTTTTGATAATCGCCGTCCCATGGACACCGACGATCCAGAGCAGATGAATCAGCAGCAGGATGATGATCATCCCCAGCCAGGAGCCGGTGAGATTTTTAACGAAGCCAAAGGGAGCGGATAACAGGGCGTGCAGGTCCGTACCCATGAAACCCAGGATCATGGTGATCACGATCATGACAAAAGCGACAAAGATGGCTGGAACTAAGGAAGCGAAGGATCGGCTTACACCTTCTGGGACACCATCAGGCATTTTGATGGTTACGTTGTGCAATACACAGAAACGGTAGATTTGCACGGCGATGACGCCTGTGACAATGGCAATAAAGATGCCGATACCGCCAAATCGGGTGATCCAGCCATTGGCTAGTGCTAGGCCATTGACTGTTCCTGTGCCGTCTTTGACAGTTACCGCAATTCCTTTGGCCATCCCGTTGGACCAAACGATAGACGGAATCGTCATCAAGAAAGCGAAGAGGGAGAGAATCGCACCAGTAAAGGAGTTGAGCGATTTTTCGCCGGCCAGACGATATTCTTCGATATAATAATAGCCGACGGCCAGTGAATAGTAGAGGGCAATGGACCCTAATGCCATTGTGTTGCCCAGCATGTAGAAGCCGCTGAAGCGCAGCACCGTGTTGGTGAGAAAATCTGCCGCAAACGGCAAAATCTGAGGCAAATTGTTCAGGATAAGGAAGATGGAGGCAACGATGGTGAAGGGTACGGCTGCCAAACTGGCATTCATGATGCCGCGCACCAGCTTTGTACTGGCCACTTTATTCAGCGGGGGCAGCAGCCGTTTTTCCAGAAACGCAAAGAACTTATTCATCTTGAAGTCCTCCTTGGGTAATGAGATTACGATACCAATAATAGCTGTCCTTGGGATAACGGGCCAAAGTCTTCAAATCCTGTTCGTCCCGTTCAACGTAAATAAAACCGTAACGTTTGCGAATTCCTTCGTGGACACTGATCAAGTCGATGGCCGACCAAGGCAGATAGCCCTGAACCGGCACACCAGCCGCCTGGGCTCGTTGGATACTGCGAATGTGCTGTGCCAAGTAGTCGATGCGGTAGGTGTCATGAATTTGGTGGTCACTGGTCAATTCGTCGTAGGCACCCAGACCATTCTCAGTGACAAAAATAGGCAGTGCATAGCGATCGTTGATCATTTCCAGAGTGGTTTCCAAACCCAAAGGATCAATCGTCCAATTGAACTGATTCTTGGCCAGGTAGGGGTTTGTTACGCCCTTATAGAAATTCGGTTCATAGACATCTTCTGATTGCTGGTCAGAAATACCGGCCAGCCGGTCCTGCCCTTTTTGGGGGAACTCTACAGTCGCACTGGTATAATAATTAATCCCTAAGAAATCAGGAAAGTTTTGGGTGACGAGCGCGTGGTCCTCTGGCAGAATAGCCAATTCGACACCGGTTTTATGCAAATAATCGTGCAGAATAGGGTTAATGATACCCTTAACTGAGAAGTCCAGGTAGGCCCAGTTGCGCACAGCATTGAAATACATAGCCGCGCGGATGTCCTCAGGTTTTGCAGTGGCTGGATAAACATAAGAGATGTTGGGTACTGGCCCAATTTGACCATCTGGAATAATTTCGTGACAGGCTTGAATGGCTGATTTTTCAGCCACCATCAGATTGTAAAATGCCTGATAGCGTTCCTGGTGCGTATAGTGAAAGCCGACGATCTTTTCATCAGCCAGAAGCATGATGTTGGGCTCGTTGATTGTCAGCCATTTCTTCACGCGGTCGCCAAAGTGGGAAAATAGGACACGGACATAGGCTTCATAAGCAGATATGGTGGCACGATTATTCCAGCCGCCGGCTTGTTGCAGATTATCCGGCAAGTCGAAGTGGTATGTTGTGATGATGGGTTCAATATGGTGGGCCAGCATGGTATCAATGACGGCATTGTAGTGGGCAATGCCACGATCGTTGACTGGGCCAGTCCCGGCGGGGATGATGCGCGTCCAAGGAATCGAGATCCGTAAGGCGTTGATCCCCATTTTCGCCAAGAGGGCAATATCTTCCCGATAATGGTGGTAGTGATCAACGGCGACAGTAAAATCAGCGATGTCATGATTCTTCCGCGCCCGCGTGTCTTGAACTGACAAAGACTTGCCATCTTCTTGATAGGCCCCTTCGGTTTGGTGGGCGGAAAGGGATGCGCCCCATAAGAAAGTTGAATTTGCCATTTTTCTCCTCCTGCTAGCGTTTACATTCATTCTAGGATACTTTACTCTGGAATTATCAGGAGTGAACATAAGCCGGTGGTAATGTGCTGGTTGGGAAAGGAGTCGCCGAATGAAAGCCACAGCGAGTCAAGTACTTGCCCGGCAACAACGGGAATTTGAATTATTAATGGACCGAAAAAGGATTTCTATTACGGAATTGGCCGCTTTGCTGCAAGTGTCCAGAATGACAATTCTGCGGGATTTGGCGTTATTTGAGAAAAAGAAGCTGATCATCCATGATTATGGCACGGTGGTTTGGATCGGTGATGTTCAGTCAGCAAGTGCAATTGCCTCTTTACGGCAGCGGCAATATCTGGATGCCCTAGCCGCGGCAGTGCAGGATCAGCAAGTCGTGTTGATCAATGCCAGCCCGATGACGGAGTCTGCAATTTTGCGTCTCAGCAACAGACCGGTAACGATCGTCACGAATCAATTACTCACCCGTGCGGACTTCTTGTACCGACCGGCTAAAATTATCATGACTGGCGGTGAGCTGAATATCATTAATCACTTACGCTTCTTTTCCGGAGCCACGGCTATTCAAACCATTAAGGCGCATCCGGCAGACAGTGCATTAATTTTTGCCACTGGTCTGACGGAGCGCTTGTTGACGACAGAAACGCTGCCGCAATCCTTGGTGGACCGCACAATGATTGAGTATGCCGCTACAAACTATGTCTTTCTGGCGGATAATGCGTTGGGCAAAGAAAGTACCTTTATGAGTGTCAAGCGGGAGCGCATCCGGCACATTCTGCAAGCAGGGAATAAAAAATGAGCCGCAAGATTGCGGCTCACATTTCTCTGGACTAATCTTCCCACGGAATAAAGTTCGTAAAGTCCACAGTCCGCGGATCGTCATTCATCGGACCTTTGCCCTGCAGCGTCGCAATCTGCTCATGATTGTCAGCATCTAATTCGAAGTCAAAGACTTGTGCATTGGCGGCGATATAGTCCGGATGAATCGACTTGGGCAACGGCAGGAAGCCTTCTTCCAAGCTCCAGCGGATCAGGATTTGGGCGGCGGAGCGGTTATGTTTTTTTGCAATCGCGGTGACGATCTCGTTATTCAACAGCTCACCGGTAACCAGGGGCGAATACGCCTCGTTCAGAATGTTGTTGGTCGTATCATAGGCGACCAGTTCCTCTTGACGGTCAAAAGGGTTCAAGTAGTTTTGATTCACCGCCGGGACGACTTCCTGGGTTTTTGCCAATTCTTTCAAGTGGCGCACCATATAGTTAGACACGCCGATGGCTCGAGCAGCCCCGTGGGTGTAAAGATACTCCATCGCCCGCCAGGTAGTAGCGTTGAGCTTTTGCCATTCCTGATGGTGGTTGGCAATTTCAGCGCAGTGGACTAAGTACAGGTCGATGTAGTCCAGCCCTAACCGTTGCAGTGAATCAAACTGGGCGTGCAGGACATCATCGTAATTCAAGCGCTGTTCGTTCCATAGCTTGGTGGTGACAAAGATGTCCTGGCGGGGGACACCCGAATCCTTAATGGCTTTGCCTACGGCCTCTTCGTTACCATAAACGGCAGCCGTGTCGATATGCCGGTAGCCGATAGCCAGCGCGGCCTTCACGGCGGTGTAAGCGTCATCTGGCTTAGCCTGCCAGGTACCGAAGCCAATGACGGGAATATGGACGCCGTTGTTCAATGTGTACGTGTCGGTTAATGACTGTGCTTTGATTTTACCCAATCCAATCGTCTCCTTTGTGATTGACTTGATTGTATCGGTAAAAATGGCGCAAAGTCAACGCGCGTACTTGGTGATGATCTCGGCCAGTACAGCGGCTGCGTTGGCAGTGCCAGTTTTAGCCGTATAGTACTGGTGAAAGCGGGAATCGGCGAGATACATTTGTGCCAAGCCTTGATGAGCCTTGGCAGAATAAGTCGGCCAAGTATAATGCAGCCACTCCTTGTGCAAAGCAAATACTTGGTGGGCAGCGGCGGAGTTGATTGTGCCGCTTGCAGCGACTTGTTTCAGCAGCGTCAACATTTTTGCTTCAGTACGTTGCATGGCAGCATAATCGGCGGCAGTTAACCCGGCATACTGATTGTTTGCGGCCGTCACTTGGTCTTCACCATACTTTTCGCGAATTTCGGGGCCAAATTGAGCATCGTTATCCGTAATCTGTTTCTCCTTGAAAGCAGCGAATTTTTCTTCATCTGTCATCGTGGGACCTCCTTGACTGAGTGTTTGATCTAGGTTGATAAGCAAGCGATTGAGACGATCTCGTTCTTGAACAATTCGGGTTCGTTGAGACTGTAGGGCGGTCTGCTGAATTGCTGGCGGGGCATCAAGAATCTGACGTATGGTAGTTAATGGCATACCGAAAAGGCGGAGAAACAGGATGCGTTGCAACCGGTCGACTTGTGCTTCGGTATATTCCCGATAGTCATTGTCTGGATTCCGCTGAGCGCTTAACAAGCCGATGCTATCATAGTAACGCAGTGTACGGGTACTGATACCGGCTAAGGCGGCTAGTTGTTGAATTGTGTAGACCATGGGATCATCCTTTCTTGTTGCTCACAGTATAGTGTATAGGTTGACGCAGCGGTAAGGTCAAACAAAAAAAGAGACATGCCCGAAAAAATTCGGCATGTCTCTTCGTCGTTAAGGAGTCTAAAGTTGATTAGGCGTTAACAGTATTCTCTTCCTCAACCTTGTCAGTCCAAGGAGTCGCCGTTGTGGCCAAGACCTTGTTCAGACGCTCAATGTTAGCGCGTCCCTCAGTCTCCAACCACTTGCGGCCAGCCGCTTCGCCCTCAGCAGCGAACGGCTTGATCCCTGGCTTCCAAGTTGCCCGGCCGCAAAGGACACCATTGAAGGTGGACCCAGCGTCCTTGGCGAATTGCAGTTCCTTTAAGAACAGCTCGTTGGATACCCCAGCGGACAAGAAGATGAACGGTAAGTCAGTGGCTTCGCTCTCTTCCTTGTAGTACTTAGCGGCTTCTGCCTTGCTGTAAACCGGCTTGACGCCTTCGTCAGTGAAGCCTTCGACGAACTTCTGGTTAACCGGAACTTCCAGCTTCAAAACGGATACGTTGTATTGCGGCTTGCTGAATTCCTTAGTGGCAGCGATGACTTTGTGCGGCTTAACCTTGGCAAAGTCAGCGGCGCTGGCGTTCTCGTTCTTACCATCGTAAGTAACCAGCTCCAAGAACAGCGGCAGGCCGTTTTCCTTGGCTTCAGCACCGACCCGCTCAACAAAGGCATACTTGCGATCGTTGATGCTGTCGGGTTCGTCTGGATCATAGTAAAGCAGGAACTTGACGGCGTCCCCGCCCTCGTTCTTGATCCGCAGGGCCGATTGGTTGTCGATCAAATCAGGGAAGCGGCCGGGTTCAGTGGCATCGTAGCCGGTCTTCTCGTAAGAAAGCAGCAGACCGGACTGCGGGTCACGGACCTTAGTGGCCGGCAAGCCATATTCAGGGTCGAGCAGAATGGCACTGGCGTACTTGGTCAATTCGGCAGAAACGGCCTTCTTGAAGTCCACGATCTCGGTTTCGTTAGCGGGCTTGTTGCCGGCTTCCGCGATCATCTTCTTGATCGAACCCCGTTGGTCAATGGCCAAGGCAGAAATGACATTGCTGTCGTTAGACAGCTTCTTCAAGTGTTCCAACTGTGATGCATTCAATTTGACACTCATGAATAGAATGGCCTCCTATTGTAATTGCGTTTGTTTTCCCAAACCGCCTCTATTATAGAACAGGTTGGCGCTGACGTCACATATTACCCCCGATATACCCGGGAATGCACACTTTAGTCATGGTGAAAAGCCGCCACCGCCTGGTATGTTTGCTGTAATACCGGGTCTAAGGCAGTCCCGCGGGGATAAATAAAGCCCATGGGCAGTGGGGTCAGGGTGTCGGCCAAGGGTAGAATGCGCCAGCGATGCGGATCTTGGCTGCGCAGAAAAGCAGCGGATACTAATCCCACGGCGTGGCTGTGTTGTACGACAGTGGCGATACTGTGGTAACTGCCTAGGGCGAGCTGGTAATGAGGAACCAGCGATTGGGCTTGGAAGGCATCGTCCAGAATACGCCGGACATAGAACCGGTCGGCCAGGACGGCCAAGGGTACGCGGCTTAAGTTAGCGAGGGTGGCCTTTTGCAAGGCGTTGTTATCCGGCGCAGTGATGGCCATGAGACGATCGCTGAAGAGGTAGTGGCTGCTGATGGCCGGATCATCCACGGGCAGAAAGGCAATCCCGGCATCCAAGGTATGATTTTTCACCTGGTCAATGATATCCGTGGTGGTCAACTCGCTCATTTGAATGGTGAGTTGGGGACAGGCATCGGCGATTCGGCCGATGATGGGCGAGAAAAGGTGATTGCCGGAGGCCCCAAGACGCAGCGTCTGCCGGGGCGTGCGGGCCGTGACCGAGCGATTGGCATCATCAACGGCTTGGAGGATTTGAATCGCATGGAAGGTGAATTGCCGTCCAGCGGTGGTTAAGGCAATGGCCCGGCCTTGGCGATGGAACAGTTTGGTACCCAGGACACTTTCTAACTTGCGAATCTGCATACTCAGGGCGGGTTCACTGATATCCAGCCGTTCGGCGGCTTCACGATAATTAAGGGTCTGGGTCAAAATGTTGAAATAGCGCAGCTGGGTGAGTGTCCACATGAAAGACGGCCCTCTTTCTAATTGATAATCGTTACTTATTGGTTACCAAGTATACGGCATATTGTTCACGGGTGCACGACTTAATATACTCAATGTGAAGTAAAAAGCAATCAATCGTAGACAAGAGTTATGTAAAGGAGCGTTTGTTGTATGTTTAACCGTCCGTTAAACCGCTGGGTCATGCTAGCCGCGCACGTCGTGATCAACTTCGTGCTGGGCGGCGTATATGCCTTCAGCTTTTTCAAGGGGCCATTAATGGCTGAGTTCCATTGGGATCCGGCCTTGTTGGCGCTGGCTTTTTCCCTGAATATGGGGATCATTCCGATACCGATGATTATCGGTGGCAAGATGATCGATCAGGGGCACGGGAAGGCGGCCATTATTATTGGCGGCATTCTGTTTTCCCTGGGCTTTATCCTATCCGGTTTTGTCCACACCCTGCCAATGCTGCTGCTGACGTACGGCTTGCTGGCTGGATTTGGTTCCGGCCTCGCCTTCACGGGGAATTTGAATAATGTGATGAAGTTCTTCCCGGATCGCAAAGCCTTGGCGTCAGGAATCGTGCTGGCTGGTGTCGGTGTCGGCACCCTGTTGTGTACGGAGCTGGCTAAGTTCTTCTTGGCACAAATGTCGATCACGAATTCACTGCTGTGGCTGGGTATTGTGTATTTGGGCGTGCTGTTCGTCACCCAATTTTTCATCCGCTCAGCGCCAGCTAAGGGCAGCGGCGGAATTCCAGCCTCACCCATGGATCAAGATTGGCGCGGTATGCTGCAAACGGCACGGTTTTGGATATTGTTTATTATTCTCGCTGTGGGCTGTTTTGCAGGCGTGGTCATTAATTCAGCTTCTGTTCAAATCGGGACAGAACAATTCGGCTTGGCTTCCGGCGCTCTGGTGGTCAGCTTGGTGTCTATCTTTAACTCGATCGGTCGGGTCGTTTGGGGTGCTGTAGCCGATCGATTGGGCAACTACCGGACGCTGACTGTGGTTTACCTGAGCATGGCCGCCTTGATGGTGCTGCTTACGTTAGGCAGCGGTGCGGCGGCGTTCTACATTGGCGCTGTGGGGATCGGCTTTGTCTATGCCGGGGTACTGACCATCTTCCCGAGTCTGACTAGTCAAAATTTTGGAATGCGCAATCAAGGGATGAACTACGGCTTCATGTACGCCGGCTTCGGCCTGGGGTCGGTGATTTCGCCCTATGTCACGTCGGCGATCGGGGCCGGCGGTTCTTATAGCCCCGTGTTCATGCTGGCCATCTTCTTACTGGTTGGCGGCGTGGTCATGATTCAAGTGATGCAGCGGATGGGCCAGCGGGCCATTAATCAAGCAAAAGGAGCGGAAGCACATTGAAAATTGCAATTGCAGGTGCGGGCGCCATGGGCGGCCGGTTTGGGACGATGCTGGCGACGACGAACAACCAGGTCATGTTCATTGATCCCTGGGCTGACCATGTCCAAGCCATTAATGATCGGGGATTGCAGGTCCACGTGGGCAACGCAGTGACGCCTCATTGGATCCCAGCAGCCCTGCCTCAGGATGTCCACGGAAGCTTCGACCTGATTATCCTGTTTACGAAAGCGATGGGCATCGCCCCAATGCTGGAATCGTTACGGTCCATCATTACTCGTACGACCCACGTGATGGTGCTGGCCAATGGAATCGGCAACATTGAGCAGGTGGAGAAATTCGTCCCGGGGCGCCAAATTATTGCCGGAGTCACGGTGTGGTCATCTGAATTAGACGGCCCGGGCGAGATCACATTGACCGGTGCGGGCAATGTGACCCTGCAACCATTAGCCGGTCAAAGCGATGACTTTTTCCAAGCAGTTTTGACGGCCTTCCATCAAGCTGGACTCAATCCCATTGCGTCGGATGACGTCTTGGCCGCGATCTGGAAGAAGGCCGCCTTGAACTGTGTCTTGAACACTTATACGGCACTGCTTGATTGCAACGTTGGCGAATTTGGCCGCCTGCCGAATCATGAAACACTGATCGACGGTGTTTTGAACGAATTTGCCGTAGTTGCTCATCATGAGCACGTTGACTTTGATCTAGATGCGGCCCGCCAATTGATTCTGGCCCAGTTTGCGCCAGGAGGCAACAGTGCCCACTATCCGTCGATGTACCAGGACCTGGCGAAGGGGCGGCCGACGGAGATTGATTTTCTTAACGGCTTCATTGCTGCTAAGGGCGCGGCGTCAAATATCCCGACCCCGGTGAATCGCCTGTTGACGCAGTTGATCCATGGGAAGGAAGTGCTGTCGAAGCAATCGGTGAGGATTCCTGCGTAGTACAATACAAAGAGCGGCCTGACATCAGTTTAAATCGATGTCAGGCCGCTCTTCGTTTGAGACAGGTAATGCCAGTTCAATGGTGGGTGGAGTAAAGGTTAATTTGTTTGAGCCCGCCAGTAGCCATAATCAGTTCTAACCCACTGATTGCCGCCAAGATTGAAGTATGTCCGACCATCTGCCAATGTTTGCGTACCATAAGTCAACCAAGAGGAGCGGGCAGGGATAAGCTTCAATACATTCAGATGAGAATCGTATACTGCAACCGACCAGTTAGCATTTTTGGGATAACGTACAGTGAAGATGCCGCGATCAGCAAAGGGGGACGTCGACACGTCGCTTGCTTTGACATACTGCTTACCGCCCAAGTTGTAGGCGATAATTCTGCCATTAGCGTCTTTCACAATACCATAATATTTCCAAGCCGTTGCAATAATGAGTGTTCGGCCTAGAGAGATACTGGTGGCTGAATCAGAATACAGCACCGCTCCCGCATTATTGATAACATAAACGACTCCGCTTGTCTTACTTTCGGTGGGGCCATTGACGGCCACCGTAATTGTACGAGTTAGTGTAGCCGTCCGCCCATACGCGTTCGTGATCGTGTAGTTAATCGTATAGGCACCTGCTCGGTTCGTATTCACGTTGCCGGAAATTTGCCAGTCTACGCTTGGAATCGGCGTACTGTGCGTGCTGTCGGTCCAAGCATAGATACCTGTAATTGGATCAAAGGTAGTCCCCAAGTTGATGGTTGGGTCCTTGACGAACTCCTTGGTGAAAGTAAATTCCGGCGCTGGATAAATAATTGGCAAGACGTTAAGCACCGTGAGCTTAACGGTCTTGGTCTGACCATCGGCGGCAGTCAAGGTAATCTTATAAGTACCTGCTTTTTGCATGTCAACGCTGGAGAGGTCAGCAGTCACAGTGACGGCTTTCCCGTCTTTACCCGTTGCACTGGCCTTGAAATCAGCGAGAGTAGGTTTGGGATCGCCGACGTAGGCGGTGACATCACTCCCGTTAAGCGACTGTTGATTGGCTAAAATCGTGAGCTCAACGGTCTTGGTCCGACCATCGGCAGCAGTCAGGATAACATCATAGGTGCCCGCTTTTTGCATGTCAACGTTGGAGAGGTCAGCAGTCACAGTGACGGCTTTCCCGTCTTTACCCGTCGCACTGGCCTTGAAATCAGCGAGAGTAGGTTTGGGATCGCCGACGTAGGCGGTGACATCACTCCCGTTAAGCGACTGTTGATTGGCTAAGATCGTGAGCTCAACAGTCTTGGTCCGACCATCGGCGGCGGTCAAGATAATCTTATAAGTACCTGCTTTTTGCATGTCAACGCTGGAGAGATTGGCAGTCACATCGACTGCTTTCCCATCTTTATCCGTTGCACTGGCCTTGAAATCAGCGAGAGTAGGTTTGGGATCGCCGACGTAGGCAGTGACATTACTCCCGGCAAACGACTGTTGATTGGCTAAGACTGTGAGCTCAACGGTCTTGGTCTGACCATCGGCAGCAGTCAGGACAACATCATAGGTGCCCGCTTTTTGCATATTAACTTTGGAGAGGTCAGCAGTCACATCGACGGCTTTCCCGTCTTTACCCGTTGCACTGGCCTTGAAATCAGCGAGAGCAGGTTTGGGATCGCCGACGTAGGCGGTGACATCACTCCCGGCAAACGACTGTTGATTGGCTAAGACTGTGAGCTCAACGGTCTTGGTCTGACCATCGGCAGCAGTCAGGACAACATCATAGGTGCCCGCTTTTTGCATGTCGACTTTGGAGAGGTCAGCAGTCACATCGACTGCTTTCCCATCTTTATCCGTTGCACTGGCCTTGAAATCAGCAACAGTAGGTTTGGGATCGCCGACGTAGGCGGTGACATCACTCCCGTTAAGCGACTGTTGATTGGCTAAGACCGTGAGCTTAACGGTCTTGGTCTGACCATCGGCAGCAGTCAGGACAACATCATAGGTGCCCGCTTTTTGCATGTCGACTTTGGAGAGGTCAGCAGTCACATCGACTGCTTTCCCATCTTTATCCGTTGCACTGGCCTTGAAATCAGCAACAGTAGGTTTGGGATCGCCGACGTAGGCGGTGAAATCACTCCCGTTAAGCGACTGTTGATTGGCTAAGACTGTGAGCTTAACGGTCTTGGTCTGACCATCGGCAGCAGTCAGGACAACGTCATAAGTGCCTGGGGTCGATAAATCAGCTTTGGAGAGATCCACGGAAACCTTGATTGCGTTGCCGTCCTTATCCGTTGCGGAAGCCTTAAAATCGTCAACAGTGGGTGTTGGATCCCCGACACGCATAGTGAAATCATCGGCAGAAATGGATTGCTGGTTGGGCAGAGTTGTGGTGCCAATGAAGCGATATGTGAAATCGGAATTTTGAACAGACCAAGAGTTATCGACAACAGGCACTTTTTCCCCCTCATAATCAATCGGTTGGGAGCCGATAGCTACCGTTTGGTTTATAGCCGACAGATTATTTGGTTTCACAATGCTCCCTTGAAAT
The DNA here is from genome assembly GCF_008694105.1 of Schleiferilactobacillus harbinensis. NCBI lineage: Bacteria > Bacillati > Bacillota > Bacilli > Lactobacillales > Lactobacillaceae > Schleiferilactobacillus > Schleiferilactobacillus harbinensis. The sequence goes on along the minus strand of NZ_CP041364.1, from coordinate 1,955,236 downwards.
GATTTGGATAGAGGAGATAAATCACTAATGTGATTGGAGTCTAATTTAACTGTAGTCAAGCTGCTGATGTTCTGCAGCGCAGCCACATCGGTCAGATTGTCATTCTCCAGTTCTAGATTGGATAGCTTTACCGCATTTTTGATTCCGGTGATGTCAGTGAGTGCCGGAAGGTACGCTGCACGCAACGATTCCAGATTCGTGAGCGAGGCAAGCGAATTCAAATTTGACAAGGCGGCGTTACCAGAAATAGTGAGCTTGCTGAGAAGATGCAATCCGCTAAGCGGAGTGAGATCGGTAATGCTGTTATAACCCACTTCAAGATTCGTCAGATTGTGAAGACCGCTCAGAACAGAAATATCACTGATTTTATTAGAGTTGAGATGCAGCTCCTGTAAACTAGTTAATTTGGCCAAGGGACTTACGTCTGTAATATTATTGTTATCCAGATCCAGCTGTTGCAACTGAGTCAAATTTGCCAGGGGGGATAGGTCCGAAATGCCATTATTAGTACGAGAGTTGGCAACGCTTAAGATTGACAGATTTGATGCATACTCAAGCCCAGACAAATTGCTGGGCTGATTGTAGTTGATCGACAGTTTGGTCATCTTAGCCAAATCAGCTTGGGTAAAAGCTGAACCAGTAATGATTTTCTCGCTTCGCAACTCAGAGCTGACTGCTTTTTGCAGGTTTTTTATCGGGCATCCACGAATCGACGGACATTGCAACGGCGGCTGGATTTGTTGCTGCGGCTGACACTGTGACATTAGTCAGCAGGACAGTACCAAAGGTGATTCCTGTAATTGCGACTGTTAACCATAATTTGCCTGATTTTAGCAGCTTGAAGTGCACTTTCTGATCGTGTGGCACCCTGTGTAAATGCATGGAAACAAACATCTCCTTGTTCTTTTAAGTGACAAACGTGTCTAAAATACAAAGAAAAGTTGGCGCACCCTACTGCACAATTGTTTGGCAACTTGTGTACAACTCAATCTCTCAATTCCTTAGGAGGAAAGGGATAATTTGCGAGGCAAGCCAATGTAGCAGAGTCCAAACAAGAATGCCTGAATAATAGGCACGCCAACTCGCTTTTTGCCTAACATGGATATGCCACTGTTAGGCACTTGCAGTATACCATATTCTCCTTACCGGGGGAGAAATTTATTTTCGCCGGGACGAGTTTAATTCCTTCCCGAATTGTCAAATTAAGTGCAACAGTGAAGACTCATCCATGTGAATTGGTTTAGGTAGTGGGCAGGGATTCCTCCAGGCCCAGGGGGGAGGCCTGGAGCGCCGCGATTGCGCTGCGGTATCCAAGGCACTTCCTTAACCGGTGGTTTAAGACATCTTGGCTCTTACGAATCTTCTCCTTAGAGACTTCCCATAGTGATTGACCCTTTGGAATGAATTCTCGAATCAAGCCGTTGGCATTCTCGTTACTGCCACGTTCACTGGGTGTATAGGGATGGCAGTAGTAGATCTTTGTTCCTCTGAGTTGGTCCAAGAGGGCGAACTCAGAACCGTTGTCGAAGGTGATGGAGTGGAATAGATAAGGATCATGTGTGTTCAGAACGTATTGCATGGCCTCTAAGCAAGTCCGGGCGTGATAGTTTGGGATCTTGTAGATCAGCTCATAACGTGTGACACGTTCTGTCAGGGTGAGTAATGCTGGTTGGTCGGCAGAACGCTTCCCCTTCACCAGGTCGCCTTCCCAGTCACCAACAAACCAGCGGTTATTGATTTGTTTGGGCCGCTTGTCGATGGACGTTCCAGCGATGCGTTTATTCTTACGCGCATGACTACGGCCTGGCCTTTTCTCGCGACGCCGCAACTTCTCAGGCAGATCCATGTTGGTCACTGACAACAGTCCGGCATCAATGTAGCGATACACGGTCGGCGTTGAGGGGCACGAACGATTAGGCCAGAGTTGCTGGAACTGATGCACGTACCCATCAATACTTTGTTCACGATACGCATGCTTCTTGATCTGAGCGGTCAGCCAGTTAAAGAAGTAGGTACACTTCTCCAACATGCTCTTGGCGTGGGAATGGGTCTGTCGTTCTTCGTGTTGTCGTTGGGCAGCATCAAAGAAGTAATCCTTGTAGTAATGATAATTCGAATCCCGTTGCTGGACTCGGCCGCGCTTAAGCTCACGGCTTACCGTACTAGGGGAATGATGGATGATGTGTGCAATATCGCGAATGGAATATTCATGGGAGTGCCAAAGCGCATCAATTATTCCGCGCTCGCCCTCTGTGAGTTGAGTGTACGAGCCGAGACTGTTAGACTGATTGTGGGTCATGAAGGTCACCTTTCTTGGTAGTTTAGTCGCTTCAAGGATAGGTCTTCATGGCCTATTTTGTTAAATCAACCCGGTCGATTGGTCTAACTCAATCGGTGTTGCACTTCAATTTTAAATCCGGCAGTTTAATTCCTTGACATGGCACCATTATTACCATAGAGTAGATATTCAGTAACACATGTTTTCAATCATCCACCAACTTACAAATCTTTGTTAGATATATCCTAATTAGACGAATCCGGCGAAGCTGATATTGCACAGTGATACCAAATCATTATGTTCGCCTTTTTCTATAAAATAATGTATAATAATGGCAGGCATCTAATAGACACAGGAAATGAGGATTTTTGCATGCGGATTGGCTTTACTCAAGGGGATCCTGCTGATTGTGATTTTCGACAGCAGATTGTGACACTGACAGCAACCGGCGTTGATAGGCTCTTTTTAGAAGAGACCGCTGTCCCTGGTACGATTGGCAATCAATTACACGAGATGCTGGACAGTTTGCAGGCAGATGATGTAGTGGTCATTCCGTCGCTGGCAGCATTAAGCGCAAGCAATACTCAGCTTATTGAACTTATTGATCAAATTTATCAAAAGAATGCTGTGTTGGATGTCTTGGATCTTAGGACATTTCAACAGAACACAACGTTGAAGATGCAGCGTATTCTCACGGCGACGGTGTTAGAGTCACTGCGCTATGCGCAAAAGATGGAACGCAAGCGGCGGCGCGAACAGCAACGTAAGGGCATCATTTCTGCTCAGGCGGCGGGACGCTATCGCGGTAAGCAGCTGGAGTATTCGGATACCGCGCCGGATCCAAAGAAGCGGGAGATTTACCATCAGATTGTTTCGCTGCTGCAGGCGACGCCGCGGGTCGGGGTGAGTGAGATCATGCACCGCACTGGTGTTGCTCGGCAGACCGTTTACAATATTAAACATCGGCTCGAAAAGAAGTAAAGTGCAGACAAATAGCGCATTGCTCGGGAAAGTTCTCAAGCAATGCGCTATTCTTATGCCCAATCGGCGTTTAGTGTTTGGCCGGGGCGGAGTTGTACCGGCAAGGGAGCAAGGTGCTCAGGCGGTTGGTCGTTGATGCAGGCTGTCAAAGTGGCAATGAGCAACTGCCCGAGGCCGGTGAAGGGCTGTTGAATGGTGGCCAGTTCTGGATGGTAGTCCCGCATGAACTGTGTGCCATCATAACCGATTACTTTCAACTGAGTGGGCACGTCAATACCGAGTTTAGCCGCTTCTTCCAGGACCAGCAGTGCGGTGAGGTCGTCGCTGCAGAAGATGCCGTCAATGGGTTGATTCTGCAGCATAGTGCGAATCGTTATCCGTTTCACACTGGCGACGGTGTTGAAACCTAGCGGTGTGACTGTGGGTGTTAAACCGTGTTGGGCCATAACATCGGCGTAGGCTTGCTGCCGGGCATTGGTCGGTTCGCTGGTACCGGCAGAGCTGACTAGCATGACGACGTGGCGGCAGCCCTGGGCAATCAGTGCTTCGCTGGCGATACGGCCCCCCTGGTAGTTATCACTGCTGACAATGGGAATCGTTGGTGCCAGATTACGGTCGAAGGCGACGATGGGCAGCGCAATTTTTTGATACTCAGTAATCCCTAAGTTGTGGGTGCTGGTGATGATGCCGTCAACTTGGTTGGCGGCCAGCATGCGCAGGTAGGCCCGTTCCTTGTCGGCGTTGTTGGCCGAATTGCAGAGGATCGTCTTGTAGCCGGCGGCGAAGAGAGAGTTCTCTAGCGTTGCCACCAGTTCGCCGAAGAAGGGGTTGCTCACGGAAGGAAAAATCAGGCCGACAAGCTGGGTTTTCTTACCGGAAAGCGAGCGGGCCAGGTTGTTTGGCGCATAGTTGAGCTCGCGCATGGCGGCGAAGACCTTGGTCTTTGTTTTCTCGCTTAACGCACCATAGTTATTGATCACGCGGGACACGGTGGTGGGAGAAACTCCTGCCACCTTGGCCACATCGTTCAGCGTTGCCATAATCCCACTCCTAGTTGTTGTTGATATTCAGTGCCGTCAGCGGATACAGCGTCGCGTGCACCGCGTTGGGCGCTGATGTTTCGATTCGCAGCAGGTCTGCCGGAGTCTTCGGGAAGAACCGGACCGTGCAGACTTTCTGACCGTGGTTAAAGTATAACTCCATCACGGAGGTATCGACGAATGCGTTCAGCATGACAGGCTGACCGGCGGGGAGAGAGAGGCGGCGAGTCGTGCCGTATTTCTCAGCAAACGAGACACCGGCTTGACTGCGGTCAACGATGACGGTACCGCTGGTCTGGTCAATGGTGATCTTCACGCCAGCAATAGTCAGCGTCACCGGCACTTGGCTATTTGAATGCAAGGCCAGCTCATAGTGGTCGCCGGTGCCGATGAAGGTCTCGTCATTGCCGGCAATCGTCAGCGGCCGGGCCTCGCCGCGCAGGCTCTTGGTTTCGGCCACGGGATATTGATAGAGTTGGCCGTCGCGGTAGTGAAGCTCCTTGACGAGACTCAAGCAATTAGCCCAGCCGTCTTGGGTGTCTGGTGCGTCCGCGCCCGGCAGACCAATCCAGCTGTTCAGCAGCGCGCGGACGTCTGGTGCGACAAATGCCTGGGAGGCATAGACGTCGAAACCTTCATCGAGATTGACGGGCGTGGTTGGATTGATCAGTGTCCGGGTGTCCCAGTTCACATCGTCCGCGGTGATGACCATGTTCGGGAAGATGTTTTGATAGGCAGCGATTCCCTGGTTGAGACCTTGGGGACAGAAGATGAACGCTTGGTGACCGTCAACACTCACTAAGTTGGGACATTCCACCATGAAGCCATAACCGGCATCCCAGCCGGTATGGAGGATACCCTTGAAGCGCAGCGTATCAATACTCGGGCCTTCATAAATCAATGGAAAACCCTGTTTTTGATCAGATTGGCCGCCAATCAGAACACGATAGCCGCCAGCGGTTGTCCGGGTGATCTGCGGGTCGCGGAATTCATTGGTGAATCCGGTCGGCGGGGTGCTGATCAACGGTTCAGGCAATTTGGTGACCTTGCCCGCTGTATCCAGCCAAGCGCCGACTTGATACGAATGGCGGTGCCATTCGTGGTCGCGGACGTTGCCGGTGTACATCAGGAAGAGCTTATCGTCCATCGGTAAAGCAGAGCCGGAGAAGGCCCCCTGGGCATCGTAGGGCGTATCTGGAATGAGGGCTTCGCCGTCGTTGTGCCAATGGATGAGGTCGGTGCTGCTCATCCGGACCCATGATTTCAGACCGTGTACTGGACCAAAAGGATAGGCTTGATAGAAGAGCTGCCAGCGGCCGTTGAAGAAGCTGAAGCCGTTGGGATCGTTGAGGAGGCCGGTGGTTGGCTGGATGTGGTAGTGCAGACGCCAAGGCGACGCCTGTACCTGGTTGCGGAGATTAACCAAGTATTTGGCCGGCCAGTCTCTATAGGGCCGATAGCGTAATTCAGTGGTCCATTCGTCAATCATATGAGCACTCCTTTCGAATTAAATGTTGGCAGCAACAGGCGCGTTGGCGGACGGCGCGGTCAGAGCAATGAGCTGCTGATCGGCCTGGACAGTATCCTGCGAGATCGGCTGGACGTCAGCGTAGTTGCCGGTATTGGTGATGACGACCATGACTGTGTCATCGTAACCGGCTTGTTTCAGCGCAGCGCGGTCAAAGGTGCCAAGTTCGGCGCCGGCAGTGACTTGATCGCCTTGTTGGACGGTGCTCGTAAAGTGTTCGCCCTTTAAGTTCACGGTGTCGATGCCCAAGTGAACCAGAATCTCAGCACCGTCATTGGACTTGATGCCGTAAGCGTGCTTCGTTGGATAAGCCACGGTGACGACGCCGGTCGCTGGAGAAACGACTTGATCAGAATCGGGGATGATTGCGATGCCTTTGCCCATGATGCCAGTAGCGAAGACTTGGTCGTTGACTTTGCTGATGTCTTCGACTTTGCCGGTGACGGGGGCCATGATGACTTCATCACTGACCGCTGGTGCAACGGGTTCGCCGGTCACGTCGGATGTTTCAGGCTGTTGTACCGGTGCCTTCAGGACGCGCTTGGCGTAAACAAAGGTGGCGGAGAAAGAAAGAACAAGAGAAACGACGGCACAAAGCAGGAACCAGAGGATTGATTGCGGGGCAATAGAGACAAACCCGATTAACCCAGCGGGTCCCATGGAAACTGATAAGACATGGAACATGCCCAACATGGCACTGGCGATACCGGATGCAACCGCAGCACAGAGGAAGGGGAACTTTAACTTCAAATTGATCCCAAAGATTGCCGGTTCGGTGATACCAAGCATGGCCGAAACACTGGACGCAGAGGCCAAAGCCTTTTGCTTAGAGTCTTTCGTAGCAAAGAAGATTGCCGCAGCCGCGCCACCTTGAGCAATGTTTGCCATGGAAGCGACCGGGAAGATGAAGGAGCCGCCAGTCGTGGCTTTTTGTGCCAATAACTGTGTTTCGATCGCGGGGAAAGTTTGGTGTAAACCGGTGATGACGATAGCGGAGTAAAACAGACCGAAAATACCCATGCCGATCCAACCGGTCGTGCTGTACAGCCAAACCAGTCCGCTAGTTAGACCGTCACTGACAGTCCGCAATACGGGACCGACGATTGTAAAGGTCAGAAAGCCTGTGATAACAATGGCCAACATCGGTGTGAAGGTGAAATCGACAGCACCTTTAAGGTGTTTGTGGAAGAATTTCTCCAGTGTGGCCAGGATGAAGGCCACACCCAAAATTGGTAATACTTGGCCCTGATAGCCAGCTTGCGCAATGTGTAAACCGAAGACGTTCCAATAGGGCATTTTCCCGGCAGCTTGGACAGCCGCAACACTATAGCCATTGACCAAAGAAGGCAGGACCATGATCATGCCCATCGTAGCACCTAAGTAAGGATTGCCGCCGAAGCGTTTAGTGGCGGAGTAACCAATTAGGATTGGCAGGAAAGCAAACGGTGCAGACGCCATGGCATTGACCATGTCGGCGAAGCCTTTGATACCAGGCACCATTTGTACGACCGATTGGGCGCCGAACAGATTCGGCGCAGTGAGGACGTTATTCAGCGCCATCAGCAACCCGCCAGCAACCAAGGCTGGGATAATCGGAATAAAAATATCAGAAAGCAGCTTGAATAAATTCAAAATTGGATTTTGTTTGCCGGCTGATGCAGCGACTTTCTTCAAATCATCTGTCGTCGCTTCTTTTAAACCAGTCAGTTGGATGAGGTGGTCGTAAACCTTGTCGACATCTCCCGGTCCGATGATGATCTGGTACTGGCCGTTGGTTTCGAATGTGCCTTTTACATCAGGGTCATTGTCCAACGCTGTCTGGTTGATTTTCTTATCGTCTTTCAGTACTAACCGCAACCGCGTGGCACAGTGTGCAGCGGCTTGGATATTGTCTTTGCCGATGTCGGCTAGGACACGCTTGGCAACTTCGTCATGCTTCATAATAGTGATCCTCCCTTAGATTCATCCCGTTAAGCCTTTTCATCCAAAAGTGTAACCGGCTTCAGAATAATTGTCAAGCGTTTAACAATTGATACCAAAAAGTATAGGAGAACGCCGTTAGTACCCACATAATAAGTGGCGTACGCCTGTCGTTTTCCCAGATAAGCACAATCGGAAATTATGGAGGATGCGAATTTATCAAGAGTGCAATCATTCCAAGTACTAGTTTCACTGATTTGACATACTTCTGAAGCCGCAACTGGCCCTATTGTATGCCGGAGCAGACACTGACCTTACTGACTTGACGTACTTCTGAAGCACAGGCCGCGTTGATTGAAATCGTAATAATGACACTGATCTTACTGATTTGACGTACTTTTGAAGCACAATCTTGGTGTAATCAATATCGCCCTCAGGTACTGACCTTACTGATTTGACGTACTTCTGAAGCTATCGTGACGGTGGTTTATTCGGGGCACGGGGTACTGACCTTACTGATTTGACGTACTTCTGAAGCTCCACCGTTGCCAGGACAAAGGGGTATTCGGGTACTGACCTTACTGATTTGACGTACTTCTGAAGCGCAGATGCAGGTCCAGTGATCCATAGACATAGGTACTGACCTTACTGATTTGACGTACTTCTGAAGCCTGCTGGCCCACCCCTGGTCAGCAGCACACGGGTACTGACCTTACTGATTTGACGTACTTCTGAAGCACAACGCCAAGCGTTCCAGCGTCAACTTTTGGTACTGACCTTACTGATTTGACGTACTTCTGAAGCATGATTGCCGGGTCTGGGCCTATTGCGGCAGGTACTGACCTTACTGATTTGACGTACTTCTGAAGCGAACGTCATGGCGTCCACGTCGGCTAGTTTGGTACTGACCTTACTGATTTGACGTACTTCTGAAGCAGTATCAGCGGCACGTTGAACAGGCCGCAGGGTACTGACCTTACTGATTTGACGTACTTCTGAAGCACCTCCGTCCGTAATTGGTTAATGATGTTTGGTACTGACCTTACTGATTTGACGTACTTCTGAAGCCTTGCCGCAGCACTTCTTCGCCCAATTCACGGTACTGACCTTACTGATTTGACGTACTTCTGAAGCATCGATGCCCAACCACACCCGCTGACTGCGGGTACTGACCTTACTGATTTGACGTACTTCTGAAGCGTAATGGTTGAGCTGCTGGCCGAAAAGGATTGGTACTGACCTTACTGATTTGACGTACTTCTGAAGCTACACCAAGGCATTGTCCAAAAAAATGGTCGGTACTGACCTTACTGATTTGACGTACTTCTGAAGCCGGCGCCCGAGCTGCTCGTCCATTGGCTTAGGTACTGACCTTACTGATTTGACGTACTTCTGAAGCTGGCCGTGCAAATCATCGTGGCTATTGTGCGGTACTGACCTTACTGATTTGACGTACTTCTGAAGCAAGTGGGTATCCGATAACTTGTGGGGTGATGGTACTGACCTTACTGATTTGACGTACTTCTGAAGCAAGCATTGGTGGGGAGTGAACCGGATTTGGGGTACTGACCTTACTGATTTGACGTACTTCTGAAGCAGCAGCACATGATCGTTGGTGTAGCGGTTGGGTACTGACCTTACTGATTTGACGTACTTCTGAAGCGTGATCACTGGTGGTACTGACACGGCTGTGGGGTACTGACCTTACTGATTTGACGTACTTCTGAAGCCGACGCTTTCTAATCGCTTATTCATGGGGTAAATAACGCCAGTCAACGAAGTCGTCATCAATAAAGTAATACCGCGAATTCTCAAATAAGTGCTCGCGACGCACGGATGAGAATTCTCCAACAATGATTGCCGCATTGTATTGACGGCTAGTTTCTTCCAGTTGAGCCAACTCCTTTCTGGTGAGGTAATGACTTGCGTTTAGAAAAGCACAGGGATTGTCGAGACTCATGATTTGACGGGTCTTACAACATAACTCAATATTATCATATACTTCAGTGATTGGGATTGGTGGAGCCTTTGGCCCAATAGCCTTTACAATTGCTGCAACGTCAACAGTTGAGTCAACCTTAAACGGCCAGTTATTCGCAGTCATCAGTTGTTGTAGATGGTTCTGCAATTGACGAAATTCTTCCAGCAGGGATATCTGATCTGAATTTTGAAGTTGTGTCGCGACGAATTTCACTAATTTTTTTGACAGGCTCTGTTGCAGCACATCAGCAAAAGGCTCACCGATCCAATCAATTGCCCGGTCTGGCGAAACTATTTTGTCATTGATAGAGACCACGAGTCCTTCTTCGCCAAATACCAGGGAATTGACGAATTGAGTGTACTGCTTTGGATTACTGAAATCGAACACAGTTAGACCACTCTCTTCTACCAGAAAAGGGTGATACGGGAACAAAGTGATTTTCATAGAATCACCGTCCTTGCAGCAGAGTTTCTCAAGTCATGTGAGGCGGTGCCGCTAATGAAAATCATTGCCTGGTATTGTTTTTCAGTCACCATCATCGCTTGGATGAGGCCATCTTCTGGAGAAATATTCTTTAGGCGTGCAATTAGGAAATCGGCGCTCTTGTTGTTGGGGCACACACGCATGTATACAGATTCTTGCAACATGAGAAAACATTCTCGGTCCAAAGCCTTCTTGAAATGGCGATAGGCGCGTCTGTCGGCGCTGGTTATGGTTGGCAGGTCAAACATCACTATTAATCGCATGAGTCGATACCTCATTGGGAATGGTCATCTCGCATTCTACAGTGTCTGATTCACCGCTCAAGTATTTAAGACAGTCCCGTACAAAAATACCAATCGCGGTGGTAAGGAGGGAGTTCCGGCCATTAAAGCTGATTTCTACATTCATCAAGTCAACTAACTGATATTTGATGTCCGGTGTCAGGTCATTGATGGTCTGCTGGGAGACCCACTGATCTATAAGCGGCCGGAACGGCTCCATTAGATCTGATCCCAGATTAAACGAATTGAGATTACTGTGATGGTGGATCCCGATTTCAGTGAGGAAACCATCACTGACGATTTCTCTATCAACCATGGACAGTAGAATTGCATACCCGTAATTAAGGGCCGCGTTGACAGGAGATTCACTTCGGCGGGAAAACTTGTCGTCGTTGAAGATCCGGGGAAAATACTGCTTGGCAATGGCGGCCTCACGATTGGTTGGATCACCGGTCTCAATTGTTTCGGCGAGCACCTCTAAATAGTCCGTTGCTGCACCGACAAACTGGGCAACGGATATTTGATACCGAACTTTCCAGGTGACAATGCGGGTCCAGAGGGCTTCTGTTCTCTCTGCGGGCCAGTGGCACTGTGTCATGATTCTCTCACTATCTTTTGGACCGGGATACATATTGATTAGTTTTGCGGCGGGCTGGGCCGACCGGCCAATGAATACCACCATCACATCATGTTCTGCTAATTGGGAAAGTGCGTAGGTACTAATATATACGTTTAGTGAGTTGACCAGCACGAGCTGCAGGTCTTCCATCGGCAAGATTTGTTCGTTGGCATTCAATTGAACAACCAGATTTCCTGCTCTGATGGACAATTTGGCATGTTGGGTGATAATTAAATTACGCCAGGCCATAAATATCAGTCCTCCTTTCTTGCTTCCAGCGAGATGGTCGTGATATACTAAGCGTGTTGAAGGCGTCGCGACCTTTAACGCGCATTGACCTTACTGATTTGACGTACTGTATTGAAGTCAAACAAGGCTTCGGCCAAGTTTAATCCATTGGGGTGTTATCACCCATACATAGTGAGTCACCAAGCTTTTATTGGTGGCTTACTATTTTTTTACGCAAGATCCTTTGTAGTAGAAAACAGTCCAGTGGGTGACTCACTGACCAGCAAGGTGTTCACGGGCAGTTTGACGCGCGGCTTGTACTGTAAGCGTCCAAACTCTGATAAGTGTAGTTCCTTGATATCGGTGGAGACGCTGTTGGCGTGCACACATTCCATTATTTTCACTAAAGCCTTTTTTTTAGTTAGCACTTTGTTATCGGATGATTCAATTGGAAGTTCATTGAATAACTGTTCCGCGGCAACCAGTTTTTTACCAAGCCGTTTGTCGGCATATACCTGGAAATATTTGTCGAGTTGAGTGATGATTCGCCGATAGAGGTAACGGAATTGATTGTTTAACTGAAACTTGAAAGCCCGAAAGTGCACTGATGCCTTGGTAATTGTGAGATGGCGGCGGGAATGATCTTGTTTTTGTCAGATTCCCAATAGGTTGACAAGATTCTTCGGAAGAAAACTGACAAAATGGTCAACGATGTTATTTATTACTTCCTCTGCCGTGCCCACTAAAGTGGCTCCCAGTGTGGATAGTGCCTTCAGAAGCCATGCCAGTGCTTGCGTTACTGCAATGTCTGGCATGACTTCATTCATCTCGTAAAACAGATCGCCAAGTGTGCGTTCATCCTCGTTTAACCGCTGTTGCCACGCCAACAGGTCATACGTCATCATCACGACGGCCAAATGACCGCAAAGACCGTCATAGCTTTGAACCTGGGACTTGTCCAAACGTAGATACTGCTTGGCTACTTTGAAATAGCCTTCAATCTGCCACCGACGACCGTACATCTGGATAATTTCTTCAGGACGCAAATTAGTTTGGGTCGTAGCTAATACCAGATAACTACTGGCATTCTTCCGGTTAGTCACAAATACCAGCTTCAGTGGGTACGCTACTTGCGTCCCATCATCCAAGTTCACATAAGCTGTGACGATGGGGCTGTACTGATAATTGGTGTGCGTTTGCCGGCGTGAAGCGCAGAACCGTTCGTAGAGATCCTTGACGGAGTAAAGTCGGCCACGATAGCGGTAGTAGATCTTCTTCGTGCGCTTGATCATCCCGATACCGGCTAACCCCATTGTTTTCAAGGTATAGAACATCCGCGGTGAACTGAACCAACTGTCGAAAAGTACGTAGTGAGCCGGAATATGATTTGCCAGAGCCTGCGTTAGCAGTTCTACCGAGACGTCATTCATTTTGCCTTGGGCTTGAACACGGCGTTGACCAGCAATTGACCGGCCACTGGTAGTTTTAGCTGGGCTCCCCAGTCGCTGGGCAGCACTCTTAGAGGACATCAGCGCATAATCCACTGGTAACAGGGTGTTACCATCGCTCCAAGCCAAAGTGAGTGCCCGGAATCCGCGTTGATAGACATGATCGTCGTGGTTAAACACACGGGCAAGCAGTTCTGTCTTGGTGGAATAATCCCGTGCAAAAAGGGTATCATCCAGAATAAACGCGAATCGTCGGCGGGCATCAATGTATGGTCGTAGATGTTTAATAATCGCGGCCCCAACCAGACAAGTCAGTCGTTGCCAATTGATACGGCCATCGTTCAGATCATTACGGACCGTCCGAATCGTACAATCCGGATCGGGCATCGCTCGGTAAAGGGAACGGCCCAAAAACTTGGTTTGGATCAGCCATGCCAGCACCTTGGTCAGTGAAATTGATGAGCGTCTTCTAAAATTCGCCTTTTTTGTCAGCTTGCTCAAGCCCACGAGTGACGAAAAACGAAGAATGATGTTCTTAAGTCCCAATTCAGTCCGTGTATGTTCTATAATATTCATGGCGCGTCTCTCCTCTGTATCAGATTTTTGGTCGAATCAAGTATACAACGCAGGAGAGTCTGCGCTTATTTTTGTGCCAAAAAAGCCAGGAACCACGCATGTTTAACGTGATTTCCAGCTTTCAAGTTTCAGTTGTTTAAGTCACTGACGTCTTCTGGCGTAATGGGCGAGGTAGTGAGGATGTTAATGAACGTCTGTTGATCATTCCGTGATAGCCAAAGCTGCTGGCAGTTGAATCGTTGCTGATCGCCACCAATTAGTTCAGCATAGTTATCATGAATTACCCGCTGATGGAAAAGAACCTTGTCAGCGACAATCTTGAACTTAGGGGTGCCTTTCTTGGCAGCTAATTCTGAAGCAAGAAAGGCGTGTAGAACTTTCTGCCCTTCAGTTTTTGAAACGACATACGCCTTTTTTAGATCGTTCAGCCAGAGTGTTAAGACCGGCATAACGTACAAATAATCGCCCTTCTTTTTATCTTCAATCCGAACGACAGCCAGATAAGCCCGAGTTACAGAGGTATAACCGCCGTAGAGATTAGTCGAGCGCCCTTTTTTGGTCGGGACCTTAGCATCTGAGCTTCCTCGTTTGTAGATGGTTGTTTTAAACATGGCACCATGCTTCGTGTAAGCTTCATGGACCACTAAAATTTTCTTCAATCCGTACAAATAGTCGCAATAAGGCAGCTCATCCTCGTTGTCCCAAACAATTTCTCCAGTGGCCCGGTTGGTTAAGGGTTCTTTAGATGCCAGAGCACCAATGAAATCAAACGTTCGCAACTTAGTGGCAAACGGAGTGTAATCACCGTAAGTAAAGAGCGAGCTCAGCGATGGATAACGCTGGAGCAAGTACAAGCCCAGACGGGCAGCTAGAAAGGCGTCGAAGGCGTGGTGATAATCATTCAAGCTGCGAATTTTCGGAAAATCAAATTCTTTACGGAATTGGTGGGACAAACTGGCGCGGACACTGACTATTTTAGTGTCGCTTCCAAATTCTTGATCCAGCAATTGGGTTGTTAGCTTAATAATCTGTCGAGTTTCTACGAGTTGTCGTTGGATGAAACCAGGAGCATATTTATCAATATCAGTCTCTCGCATCGAGAGGTTGAACAATTTGGTATTACTGATTAAGCCAGCTTTGTTGAGTTGATGCCAAAAGCCGTTCATTTGTGCGCCAAACCGATCAGCAGCGAAGTGTGCCGCCTTTGTATTGTTGATAGGTGCAGCGGTCAAGACGCGGTTGTCCAGGGAGTCGTCCTTCTTAATGGCTTGGGGAATAATATGGTCAATCTGATACAGTCCAAGCTGATCAATATTGATTGGCTTACCAGTATAGATGTCACGGCCGTTTTGTTGGAAGTACAAGGTCAACAAATCCGTAAATTTAGTCTTGTCCTTTATCGTTGCGGCTAATTCCCGGGCTGTATCAGAATAAGCGACATCCTTCGCTAACTCTTTGTAGGTATCGCTTAGCGTTGTCTCTCGCGGTTTGGTTCGCCGACCTTTTTGACCGGGTTCTCGCGCAGCTTCAATGAAAATCCATTGCGGTTTTTGCCCATGCATGTTAACGCCGGCGGTAAAATGTAGGAAATTGCCGATTAAGAAATGTCGGATTTCCTGCATTTTTTAGTACACTTAAACGCATACTGAATTTGGAGGAATCCCATATGCGTTTAGATGTTGAGCACTGCGTCCACCAGCACCTGATGAATAAAATTAAGCCTAACTTTGCCGAGATTGCCCGGCGATTCGATACCGACCCACGAACGGTCAAACGATACTACGAACAAAGCCTCAACCCAGCTGCCAAGCCACCAGAAAAAATGAAACGGCCCAGTAAATTAGATCCGTTCAAAGGGCTCATCCGAGAGAAGGTCGAAGCCGGCTGCTCCGCTTCCGCCATCTATCATTTCATCAAAGAACACGACTACCGAGGTGGGCAAAGCATCCTGCGAGATTACTGCCGCACAATTCGCCAGAGGGAAACCAAACGGGCAACAGTGCGTGTCGAGACCTCCCCAGGATTATCTGCGCAAGTTGACTGGAAGGAGGACATCGTCCTCACTACCCGCAGCGGCGAAGTGGTAAAAGGAAGCATCTTCCTGTACGTACTCGGCTATTCACGGGCCAAGTACCTGGAGTTCACCTTTAACCGCACGCAGACGACATTATTTGATTGTATGACCCAAGCCTTCGTTGAAACTGGCGGAGTACCCCAAGAGATCTGGTTCGATAATCAGAAGGTCGTGGTCAACCGGCACAAAAGTAATTTTGGCAAGGCCGTGTTCAATGAGACCTTCGCTGAATATGCCAAAGATGCCGGGTTCAAACCGATTGCCTGCCGACCATTTCGGCCGCAGACCAAGGGGAAAGTCGAAGCCTTGGCCCGAACGATGGACCGGTTGCGAGTATACGACCACGAATTCGACACGCCCCTCGACCTAGCTGAAATAGTGCATCTCATCTGTGACCAGCTCAACCAAGAGGATTCCCAAGCAACCGGCGTGCCGCCAGCCCTCCTCCTGGACAAAGAAAAAGAGTATCTGCACAGCTTTGATGGCGAACTGCTTGAATCTTACGCTGACCGAACCGTCGCAAGGAAAGTCAGTAAAGAATCGATGATCGTCTTCGAAAACCGGAGATACTCTGTCCCAACGAGATATATTGGGGAGATCGTGCAGTTAAAGCACGACGACAATACTCTCTGGCTTTATTATAACGGAGAAGAGGTCCGTTCTCACGTAATCACCCCTAAACGATTTAATTACGCCCGGGAGGACATGGCGGACATCGTCCGGTCTGACCTGTACCGCAACCGCGACGATGAAACGATTGACGATTATGTCGATCACAATATGAAAATGTTCGATGAAATGGAGTGACCGCGATGACCAGCTATCAAGCACTAGACGCCAACCTCAGAAAACTCAATCTGCTGTGTTTCGCAGAGCACCTGCCTGTTCTGCTCGATGAGCAGGACAAGGCTCCTAAATCGCTCACAGACGCCCTCTACGCACTGACTCAAGCCGAGCTGGCCTATCGCGAACAGAAACAGTCGGTGACCCGTATTCGGTTGGCTCGGTTCCCTTACGAAAAGCAATTGGACGATTTTGACTTCAGCTATCAGCCCACCCTGGAACGGGCGGTCATTGAGGATCTAGCCTCCTTGCGCTTTTTGAACGACAAAGAAAATATTCTATTCGTCGGCACCTCCGGCGTGGGCAAAACCCATCTCGCTACCAGCATCGGGATGGAAGCCTGCAAGCAGGGCTTCTCGACACTATTCATTCGCTGTGGGGACCTGGTTGAGCGGCTGCGCATTGCACACGACCAGCAGCGAGGCGAGGCAGCCTTGCGCCGGTATGCTCGGTATCAGGTATTGATCATCGACGAGATCGGGTATCTGCCCATTGATTCCATCGGAGCCAAGATGTTCTTCCAGCTTATCGAGCGCCGTTATGAACGGAAATCAACGATCATCACGACCAACATTGCCCTCTCCAAGTGGGGCGATACATTCGCCGACAAGACTCTGGCTAATGCCATTCTTGATCGACTGGTGCACCACTCCCGCGTGATTCGGATCAACGGCCGGTCATACCGCATGAAGGGCCATATCACAGAGCCCAAAGCGGACAAAGCACCGAATGATACTGGTTAGGCCTCTGGCCTAACTGAAGCATCACCACTAATTGGAAAGGAGAAACGCAGCTCAACTAAACCGGCAAAAAACAACATTTTCTAATCGGCAAAAAATGTCATTTTATTGTCGGCGTTGACACATGCATTGCCTTTTGGATATCCTTAACGACAGCAAGCACTTCACGAATGGCCTTCTTGTTTGCCGGAGACGTATAGAAACCGTCAATAATGTCGTTGATCATTGTCTGCCGAGAAACATCGTCAGCGCTCATCTGCGCATCAAATTGACCATCGTTCTGTTCCTTGATTTTCTTGGCAAAATCCGAATCTGTCACGCCCACAATTTCCATGAAATTCTTCGAGGTTTCCCATAAACAGTCCATGACTGTCCGGTGCTCATCGTCAACGATCCCGGCCAGGAGTTTTTTGGAGAAACTGCCCCAGCCACGGTACCGTTTGAGCGCTAACTTGCGGCGTTGTTCTGCTGACAGCCAGGGAATTTTGATAAGCATTTCCCGCCGGTTGTCTTGGTCCTCAAATAGAGTTGCCCAGGCCACAATCTTCTCAATATCGTTTTGATAGTAAGCGGTCGTTAAACGGGTATATGGTTCGCGCCGTAGCCTCCTTGTATGCTTGAGTCATCAAGTGCACAAGGAGGCTTTTTATGGTTCAAATTAAAGATATTGTGCCGGTTCAAATGACAGATCGGACACCCAGCACTGGTGGGAAGCCCCAGATAGCTGCTCGAATCAAGCTCAAAGATGCCGAAGTGATTTTTTATAATGGTGCTGATCGGAGCACTCGGCACATCGTCTTACAGGAGTTGACTGGTAATGTTCCCCAATATCCAAGAACTTAACATCTACATCATCTGTGGCAAGACTGACCTCCGCAAAGGAATTGACGGTTTAGCTGCCTCACTGCGGGAACTCTATGGTGAGAACGAAGTCCCGTACGACCACTCACTATTCCTATTTTGCGGCAGTCAGCGGGACCGGTTCAAGGCCCTTTACTGGGATCGCAGCGGCTTCGTCCTCTATTACAAGCGGTTCGAGAACGGCCACCTGCAATGGCCCCGCAACCGGTCCGACGTACAACGACTAAGCCATTACCAGTTAAAACGATTGATCACTGGTCTAAGTATTATTGAGAGGCGTACCATTCATGACCGCAGGGTCGGATATACCAATTAAATGTGGAAGAGGATGCCAAATGAAATTTGGTATTACCTCTTCCTTTTTATGATCTATAAATGATATAATCCAATAATCAATAATTCAGGAGGGCCACACATTGGTCGACCCAAAAAATAGCATTGCACTCGCAGATGCCACCCCCGAGCAATTACGGACTATCGTCCAAAATTTACTCCACGAAAACCAACAGATGCAGGAGCAGCTGGCCGTATTGAAACGTGTTCTCTATGGTCGTCGCCGCGAATCCAGCCAAAATTTGCCAGATGGGCAAACCAACCTCTTCAACGAACACGTGCTCACCCAGGAAGAACAAGCAGCGGTCGCCAAGGCGAGTGGCGAAGACGAGCCAGTCAAGAAACGCCCTAAGAAAGTGGTTCACCGAAAATCGATGGACCTGAGTCAATTACCACAAAACACTCGCGACTATACTTTAGACACTGAAGATCAGATTTGCCCAGGATGTGGGAAGATGATGGCCGATATTGGGCGGACAGCCGTACGTAAAGAGGTCGACTTTGTCCCCGTTAAGTTGTTGGCCACCACTGTTTACCAGCACACTTACGTCTGCACTAACGAGCAGTGTTTACAAGACCACGGTAAGGTAATCACCAAGAAAGCAGACGTACCGAAGCCCGTGATCTCCCACAGTATGGCTTCAAATGCGGTCGTGACCGAATCAATCTTGACCAAATTTATCTATAAAGTGCCGGATTACCGGCAAGAAAAGCTCTGGCATAATCGTGGCGCAGATTTTACCCGGCAAGCCCTGTCTGGTTGGCCTATCAAGGCAGCCGAAGAATATCTGCGGCCGCTCTACAATTTGATGCATCAAGAACTGCTGGCCCAGGATATCATTCACGCCGATGAGACGCCCTACCGGGTGCTCGCCATCAAGAAGGCCAAGACCTATTACTGGGTTTACACCTCAGGCAAGTTTGCGGAGCATCAAATTATCCTGTATGACCACGGCGACACCCGCGGGTACGGCGAAGCTGAGCGCTTCCTTAAGGGATATACGAAATACCTGCAGACCGATGGCTATGCTGTGTATCCCCGGTTGCCGGATCTGACCAATGTTTATTGCTGGGCGCACGTCCGGCGGAAGTTCGACGAAGCGGTTACCGGTGGTGATACCGGATTGGCACCCATTGGTCGGCAATACTGTAATGAGATGTTCCACTTGGAACAGGGATGGCGTGGCCTGCCCGCAACTGAGCGACTTGCGCAGCGTAAAGAACACCTCCAGCCGCAGATGGATGCCTTCTTCAAATGGTTGTTTGAATTGGGTGACAGTTACTTACCGAAATCCAAACTTGGTCGCGCAGTTGAATACGCACTGGGCCATGAAGTAGGATTACGGGCGGTTCTCCAAGACGGCCGGTTGGAGTTATCCAATAACCGGGCCGAACGAGCCGTCAAAGAGCTGGTGATGGGCCGCAAAAATTGGCTCTTCTCACAGAGCAAACGCGGCGCCGTAGCGACGGGCATCTTATTAAGTGTGCTCAAAACTGCAGAGATAAATCACCTCGACCTTCGTCAATACTTGAACTATTTGTTTGCGGCATTACCTAATTTGCCGGTGCCCGGGGACTTGACGGTCCTACAGGACTATTTACCCTGGTCACCGAAAGTGCAGGAGATCTGCCACGAATAAATAATTCGAGTACAGCAGTGGCGCAATCCTTATGTTAGAGGGTTGCGCCACTTTTTCATATACGCCCGTTTAACGACCTCTTACTTTTGATACTGTGACTGGTCGATTTGCTCCGGGATGATTTGTTGAAGATCTTGGTACGTACTATATCGACTGATCATTTTCTTTGGATCACTGAGGCCTTTGACGTCTGGCCGAGTTTTGTATTCGCCAGCTGTCACTAAATTATCTTGAATCATCCGTACTGTCACACTGGAATGATGCATGCACAGTTGATTGAAGAGACGCTGTTTCGTGTCCCGAGCCAACTTACGGCCGTCGACCCGGATATTGTTCAGTTCGTTTAACACTTCAAACTTTTGGTAGAGCAGAGATTGTTTCGGCAGGACATCTTCACCCAGCAGATAGGTATCAGGCGTCTTCATTCGGTTGATGAATTCGGCAGCTGAAGCAGTTTTATCCACTTTTTCAGTGAAGTTCCAGGGAGTGATAGCCCCTGCTTCTTTTCGGACCATCCAAGCAAAAGATGCCCCAGAAGTTTTTGCTTGTTTCTCTGCGGTAATCATCGGCCCCACGTAATATGGCACGCGAAACCCAACTAGTTCGTCAAGCATATAGGGCAGATTTTTGACCCGTTTCGGGTCGGAAACTGGATTTTTCTCAGCTAGCCAAGAATAGTAGGCTTTTTGATTCTCAATGATCCGATCGAACTCTTGTTGCTGGACCTGGTGGGGAATCACACCATTTTCACTGTTCCGCTGTTTGGGCAGAAACGAGCTCTGTTCAATTTTTCCTAAAATTTGTTGGGCGAGGGGGGATTCGTCTGTCCCAATGATTTTTTTCAAGCGGGTCAAAAAGTCTGCGTAAGGCAAAGGCTTACTCTTGTCTGTGCCAGCAATGTAATCATGATAAGCTGCCTTCAACTCCTGGCTCTTTTTCTTTGACGAATGGTTACGCAAATCCTTAAGCATTTTCAAATCGTCTTGGTGGTGTTCATAGCATTCAATCATTCCTTCAGATAGTGTTTTCCCCGACGGAATGATTGCCGAAAGTTGGACTTGACCATATAACGAATTCAAGGTGTCCAGAAAGTTCATCTGGTCTTCGGTCAGTTGACCAGTGCTGGAGTCGAACCAATCCTGAAAACCGGCAAAGTACAACTTGTTTGTGCTGAATGCATCAGCGTCCATTACGAGTAGTGATGCGACATTGACCTGCAAACCAAGTGTAGCCTTAATAAGCTCCGTGAGGACGGATTTTTTCTTCTTGGCTAGATCTTTGTCCGGTTCAGTAATTGTATTCAGCAACGCAACAATTGCTTTTTGGCGATCTGCCCGAGATTGTTCCTGATTAAGGAGGATGTCAGTTGTCTGGTTCAAAATCTCTGGAGTGATTGGTAACAATGGTCCTTCAAAGTCAAAGATGATCGCTGCATCCTCGTTTAAGGCGGTGAAAGTCTTTCCAAGGTCCAACTTGCCCGGCCTGAAGCTGGCAGTAGGCGCTGGATTCAGGAAATGGCCGCGGTATTTAACAATGTGGTGCAACGCCAAATAGATTTCACGCAAATCGAACTGATGCGGTTCCGTCATTAGTGCATAACGCAAATGGTAAATGGTTGGATATTTTTTGTGGTACTCCTGGTCGGACAGATCATTAAACAGGCCTTTAGCAACATCTGGCGCCAGCGGATCCAGAGGTGAAGTGTTTGCGTATTTCATTCTCAGGAAAAAGTCAGGATCAATTTTGGCAATGTGGGGCGCAAAGATTTCTTTAAGCAAACCCAGGCGCCATTTGCGCCGTTTCAAGCGGCGGCGGGTGGTTCGTGCGGTTCGTCTATCACCAGCGGATATTCCTGAACGAAATAAGCGTACGCCGATACCCAGATGGTGGCGTACGCGAATCACACGACCGTTGACGTTGACGACTGTCCAGCCAATCGAACTTGTGCCGATATCAATACCAACTCCATAAGGCTCCATAACGTTGCTCCTCTTTTCACAATTAATAATCCTATTATCAGGCTTTCGATCGGGGAAGGCAATTGTTTTGTTTCACAAAATAAAAACGACCCCATCACGGGATCGTCGCTGAATCAAATACGCGATTAGTAAACCTTAACGAGCTGAATCGTACCGTCGGTGAACACATTGTACAATGCCACCGTGCTGCGGCCGTTGTTCTTGCCGACCTCAATCTGGTAACCAGACTTGCCGTTCACATTGACTTGTTGATCGAATGCATAAACGAGCGGCGCGTCCGCAGCAAACTTAGCAGCGGCGGTGGGCTTCAACGCATTGATAGCCGCGTCGGAGCTGGTAATCTGTGCCGTTGTACTGCTTGAGCTGCTGGCAGTACTTGAACTGCTAGCTGATGAACTGCTGCTGGTGCTATCCGAGGATGAACTGCTGGTCGTGGACGAGCTTTCGGACTCGCTGCTGCTCTTCTTTGAGCCGCTGTCTTTCTTAACTGTTTCAGTCTTCGATGTACTGCTGGAAGCAGCACTCTGGTTGTTACCTGCGCTGCACGCGCCTAACGTGAGCAAGAGTGCGGCGCTAAGTAACGGTAACGCGATCTTCTTCTTAAGCATGGGTGTGACCTCCTTACTTGATATATTGTACTACGAAAGCGAGCTGAAACCATTAGGATGGTCTGTATATTGTGCTTCAATCCATTGGTTGCCGCCTAGGTTGTACCAGTAATGGCCGTCAACCTGCGTTTGCTTGAGGACCTTCCAGCGGCTAGCGTGCTTCAATGTGCGGCCCGCATAGGAACGGCTGCTGGCATACCCATTCCAGAGCGCAATGCCGTAGCCGGGTACATACTTGATTTGAGCCACCGCGTTTTGAGTCACCGTCGGGGTGGTCGGCGTGCCAGTATCAATATTGGTGCCACCGGTGCTGCTCGAACTGGTCCCAGTAAAGAGGCCGCCGAAATCATAACTCATGTCCACGTGCTGACCATTGTAATTATTGGTGTACTGCCAGGCCGTCGCATTGTCCACACCGGGCATATTGACGCCATAATTTGCCACCCAAATCGGATAATTGCGGGGTACTTTGTTGGCCCAGAACCAGGAGGCCATGGAGTAGGTGACTTGATTATTGAAACCGCGGGCGGCAAGCTGGCTCTGGAAGGAGACGGTGTCATTGTAGGAATCGGGCAGTGAAGAATCTTCCACATCAGCCACCACAACGGTATCTGTGCCTAAATTATATTTGGCAGCGGTGTCCGCAAAGAAGTCAGCTTCATTCTTTGCGTCCTGTGCGCCGCTATACTGGGCATAATGATATAAGCTGACTTTTAAACCGGCTGCTTGGGCCGCTTTGATTTGGGCCCCAGCCTTAGGATTGACGTAGGCGGCGCCGTCAGCGCTGCCTTCGGTCAATTTAATGACCACCCCGGCGATTTTATTGGTAGATAAAGACTTAAAGAAAACAACGTCATCTGGCTGATAGCTGGCGACGTCGGCAAATTGGCCAACGATCGCGGCGTCAGCGTTCGAAACGAAGGTGGCGGTACCGACCCCAATTCCGAGTAACAGGGCAATACCCAGCTTCTGAACGATCTTGCGTGAATGGTGCAATCGAATTCCTCCTCATAGAGTTGGCAACTTGACGCCTGTCGAGTGCCCAGCTCAGGTTTATGTGCTCCCACAAGGATAACAGATAATCGGCTGGTCTACATTACCATTCCTTAACTTTTTTGTCAGACATTCTGGGAGCCTCCTAGGCCGATTGCGCCCACCTGGTCGCCCGGTTTCTTATATTCCATTTATTTTCAAAAATTGGTTCGACCAATAAAAAAGCGGCCGTCACGCGGTCGCTTCAAATCAACACTCTTTATTGGAAAGCGGGTAAGCCGTTAGGGCTGTCAGTGTACTGACCTTCAACCCATTGGTCACCGCCCAGATTGTACCAATATTCACCATCCACGTATTTTTCACCGTAGACAGCCCAGCTGGAGGCGTTGGCTAATGTCCGGCCAGCATACTTGCGGCTGGCACCATAGCCATTCCACAGAGCGATGCCGTAGCCCGGCACGTACTTGATCGTGATGGCCTTGGAGTTAGACGACCCATTGGAATTGATCGTGGTCACGCCGTCCATGCCGGTTGGCGCATACGTGTACTTGCCTTGAATCCATTGGTTGCCGCCCAAGTTGTACCAGTATTCACCGTCGGCATAAGTTTGGGCGAGTACCTTCCACTTCGAACCGGTCAACAATGTTCGGCCGGCATAAGTCCGGTTGGCACCATAACCGTTCCACAGCGCGATACCATAGCCGGGAATGTAGTTGATTGTGGCGGTATCGCCAGTGCTCGGGGTCGTCGTGCCGGTATTGCTGCCGGTAGTGAAGATGCCTGAGAAGTCATAGCTCATATCGACGCTTTGACCATTGTAGTTGCTGGTGTATTGCCACGCCGCAGCGTTGTCCACACCGGGCTTGTCCACACCGTAGTTGGCGACCCAAATGGGATAATTGCGGGGCAGTTTGTTGGCCCAGAACCAAGAGGCCATGGAATAAGTGACTTGATTGTTGTAGCCTAGCCGAGCCAATTCCTGTTGGAACGTGACCGTGTCGCCGTAAGGATTGCTCAAGGAATTGTCCTCGACATCGGCAACCATAACGGTATCTTTACCCAGACCATATTTTGCGGCTTGGCCAGCAAAGAAATCAGCTTCGGCCTTCGCCGCACTCGCCCCGTTATACCGGGCGTAGTGGTATAGGCTGACCTTCAGGCCTGCTGCTTGCGCAGAGGCAATTTGGTTGGCAGCCTTCGGGTTAACATAGGCACCGCTGCCGCTGCCTTCAGTGATCTTCACGACAACGCCGGCCACTTGATTAGTCGCAAGATTCTTGAAGAAAAGAACGTCATCTGGTTGATAGCTGGCGACGTCAGCGAACATACCGTATGTCGTTGCTTGGGCGATTGAATTGAAACCGAACAAAGCAACGAAGAATGTCAGAAACGCGGTCAACAGGACCCGTTTCTTCCTTGAACTGTGCATGCGAATTCCTCCTAAGTGTTTTAAGAAATGCTTAATACATCTCCTCTAGTATACATGGTGAAGTTCGTGCACTGCATTACTATCTGTTTACAAAATCTTTAAGGGCCGGACCCGCGATTACTGCTTAAAAAATAACAAATGGGTCAGGCTGTGTCAGCTTGGCCCATTCGATGTCAGGGTTATTGAATATCCACTTTCTTATCCAGCACTTCATCGCTCTCCTGGGCGATGGTCAGCGCTTGGGAGAGGTCGTAGATAATGTCATCCTTATTCTCGATACCGACGGCGAAGCGCACCAGATTGTCGCGTACACCGATTTCTTTCAGCTTGTCTTTGGGATAGGGCGCGTGGGTCATCGTGGTGGGTCGACAGACTAAGGATTCCACGCCGCCTAGGCTGACAGCCAGGTCGATCATTTGCAGTTTCTCGAAGAAGACACCCAGGTCAACACCCGGTTTGACGGCAAAGGAGATCACAGCGCCCAGGCCCTTGGCTTGCTTCTTTTGAATAGCGGCTTCATCTGGCGAATACCAGCCGGGATACAGGACTTGGCTGACGGCCGGATGCTTTTCTAATGCGCCAATCACAGCCTTGACGTTCTCCTGCTGCCGGTCCAAGCGAATCGCTAGGGTGCGAATACCTCGGAGCAGGGTATAACTGTCGAAGGGACTGAGCGTGGCCCCCAGGGTATTTTGATAGAAGAAAAATTCGTTGTACAAATCGGTGTCGTTCAGCGTAATGAAGCCGGCGTTCAGATCGGCGTGGCCGCCGTAGAACTTGGTGGCGGAATAGACCGTCACATCGGCGCCCAGGGCCAGCGGCTTCTGCAAGTAGCCGGTCATGAAGGTGTTATCAACGATGAGCAGGGCGCCGTGGCGGTGGGCCAGCTCGGCGATCTTCGCGATGTCGTAGACGCGCAGCGTGGGGTTGGCGGGGGTCTCGAGGAAAACGGCTTTAGTATTCGGTTTGAAGTCGGCATCCGAGAGGGTGCTCAAGTCGGTGATGAAGTCATAATCGACCTTACGGGGCCCCAGAATGTCGAGGAAGAACCGGTACGTGCCGCCGTAGATATTGGCGGAAGACAGGATGTGGTCCCCCGGATGGAAGTGTTCAAAGACGGTGGCGATGGCGGCCATGCCGGAGGCAAAACCCAGAGCGTGATCGGCATGATCCAAGCGGGCCACGGCGTCCTCCGCCTTTTGCCGGGTGGGATTCTGAGTACGGATATATTCATATGGGCCGGCTTGGTTGATATCTTCCAGCCGATACGTGGTACTTAGGAAAATCGGCGCCATGATCGCCCCGTATTCGTTGTGCCGGGCGGGGGCCCCTTGGACAGTGAGCGAATCATCATGTAAAGGAAATTCGGGATCCAGCGGTTTTTCAAATTGATCTTTAGTCATGAAGTAATCATCCTTTCTCAACTGCGTTACAGGGCCGGTACTGTTTCTTGCAAGGCGGTGACGATCTGGCTGGCGGCGCGGGCCACGATGGCCGGGTCGGTGGCCAGGTTCAACCGAATAAAGGTGGGGGTTTGCGGGGAGAACCAGGCGCCGTAATCCACTGCCAAGTGGCAGTGATTCTGCACGAAGTCGCGGATCTTGTCCGCGGGGATGTACTGGCCGAGATCAACGTACAATAGGTAGGTGCCTTCCAGCGGATGCAGCTTCACGCCGGGGGCCTGGCGCAAGATCTCGCGGACTTGCCCGTCATTATAGCGAATGATCTGCAGAATTTGATCCAGCCAGGCTGTACCATAACGGTAGGCGGCTTCGCCGGCCACCACGCCCAGCAGGCTGGGTTCCGTCTGGTGGATAGACTTAATGAAACTATCGTAATCCTTGCGCCAGGCCGCGTTGGGAATGATCACATGGGAGTGGAGCAAAGTCGCCAGATTGAATGTCTTGCTCGGGGCATTGACCACAATGACACCGTCCCGAAAGCGGCCGTCGGCGACATCCAGAACCGAGGTGAAAGGCTGCTCACCGATTTCGAAATCCTCGTGGATCTCGTCTGAAATTACTGGGATGCCGTTGGCCACCAATGGCGTCAAAATGGTTTCCAGTTCTTCAGGTTTCCAGATTCGGCCCACCGGGTTGTGGGGTGAGCACCAGATGACCAGTTTGGGCTTGTCTTCCGTGATGATCTTGTGCAAGGCTTCGTAATCCACCTGCCACCCCTGGGGCGTATCCACTAAATTACAGGAAATCAGTTTGCGGTGGGTGTCGGTGACAGCATTAGCAAAGGGATAGTACACCGGTTGAAAAATCAGCACCGGGTCGCCGGGTTCGGTGAGCCAGTTGACCAGGCCGTATAAGGAGTTGACAACGCCGGTGTCGAACCGCAGCCATTCCGGCTTGACGGTAATCCCGTGGCGGTCCCGCTGCCAGTCGATGAAGGCGGCTTTATAACTGTCCGGAATGTAGGAATAGCCGAACACGCCCTCTTCCACCCGCTTGACCAGGGCGTCCCGGACTGGCTGGGCCGTTTTGAATTCCATGTCCGCCACCCACAGCGGTAAGAGGTCCGGGTTGCTGAACCGGTCGTCTAAGGCGTCCCACTTCAAAGTATTGGTGTGGTGCCGATCCACCAGGTGGGTTTTGATAAACGCTTTGTTTTCCGGGGTTAATTCGATTGCCATGCTGCACAGGTCCTTTCTATTATTGCGGTGTTTCTACTGGGCATCAGGCCAAACATCTTTGGCAGTTTTGGCGACCAAGGCCAATTTGGCCCATTGGTCGGCTTCCGTCAGGTTGTTGCCCTCCTCAGTGGAAGCAAAACCGCATTGGGTGGACAGACACAGGTCAGCCAAAGGAACAAACTCGCTGGCGTACTTGATCCGGGCCTTCAACCCGTCTTCATCTTCCAATTCCGGCCGTTTGCTGGTGACCAGGCCCAAGACGATCCGCTGATGCCGGCCGTTGGCGCTGATCTTGGCTAGTGGCTCAAAGCCTCCGGAGCGCTCATCGTCATATTCCAAGAAGAAACCGTCAATGTTCAGTTCAGCTAAGTAATCAGCTACTGGATCGTATGCGCCGGCGCCGGCCCATTGGGACTTGTAGTTGCCCCGGCAGATGTGCATCGTGATGGTCAAGTCTTTGGGCTTGGCGGCGATAATTGCGTTGATTACCCGCACGGCTTCCTTGGCTTGGGCGGCCCATTCTGGCTGCAGGACCTTTTCGTGGGCATTGTGCGCGAAGGCGGCCCACATCCCCCAAGCCGTGTCGTCTAATTGCAGGTAGCGGCAGCCGAGGTCGTAGAAATGCTGGATGGTTTTCTGATACGCGGGAATCAGTGCATCGTAGAAGTCCTGGACATTCTCATAATAATGATTGAGGATGTGGGCCGGTTCGCTGGGGAAGAAAACAGACGGACTCGGAATGGTTTGTTTGGCCGCCACGCCAGCGGGTACGATGCTTTGCAGGTATTGGAACGCTCGAAAGAACGGGTGCTCCGGATTATATGCGACGGGGCCGGTGACGTTCACGCCGCCCGGTCGAGATTCGCCGCCGGAAAAGGCCCAGCCTTCCTTGGGGGTGAAGAACTCTGTACCTTTCAATCCGGCGTAGAAATCCAAGTGCCACCAAGACCGGCGGAATTCGCCATCGGTGACATCCTTGTAGCCTAGGGCCACTTGCTTATCGACGATGCGCTTGATTTCGTCATCTTCGACTTGGGTCAAGGCGGCTTGGTCGATCTTGCCGGCGGCGAAGTCTGCTCGGGCTTGGTGCAACCGGGCGGGCCGCAACAGGCTGCCGACTTGGTCGTAACGGTACGGATAAACGGTTTTCGTTAGTGTGCTATTGGTCATGAATGATCGCTCCTTCGTTTATGTAGGCAAATGAGCTCCGGCCGACAGAAGCGCGGGCCTGCGCTCTCTGGACAAAAAAGACGTCCTTGAAAAAATATTTTCAAGGACGTCTTGCTGTGGGCAAACGCGGTACCACCTATCTTCGCTGACGGTTCACACCTCCAGCCTCACGAGTGCAGTCCAAACCGTAACCTTAGTACGATCAGGACGATACTCCGACGCAATAATGGGCGCACCCACCGCCGCCTCGCATATGAGCTTGGCACCGGAATCGCTCAAAGACCATGTTCGACGCGTTGGCATTACCGGTTCGCACCACCCACCGGCTCTCTGAGAACACCGCGTGCTTCTACTCATCTTCTCACAGCAGTTTTTCGTATTTGCTTTATTGGTATTGACTATAGGGCGAAAAGTGGGCGGTGTCAAGGGTGGAAAATGCGAACTATGATCATTACAGGCGCCCCTGCAGTTCCGTCTGTCGGCCATCCCGCAAGAACACTGGCAGACTATCCAGCGGTGCAGCCGCTGCCACTCGCTGACCACCAGCATAATGCTGGCCGGTCCGCGCGTCGGTCCATTCCGCACCAGCCGGCAGATAGACCTCGCGTTGGCGATCACCCGCATGGACAATCGGTGCGACTAAGATATCTGCACCAAGTAAAAACTGATCATTTACGGGCCACGCTGCCTGATCGTTAGGAAACTCATAAAAGAGCGGCCGCATCACCGGTGCGCCCGTTTCATGGGCCGCGGTCATCACTTTCTCTAGATACGGTTTGAGCAATGCCCGAATCCGAATAAACTTCGTCAGGATTTTCTCCACTTCGGGGCCAAAACTCCATACCTCATTAGGCGCACCGGCTGCTTCCGTTTCTTCGCCATCGGCCTTGTAGACCTTGGTCATCGGTTGCCGCGCACCGTGGATCCGCATTACCGGTGAGAAGGCGCCGAACTGGAACCAGCGCACCAGCAATTCTCGGAATGCCGGGTCATCCGGCCGGCCGCCATGGAATCCGCCGATGTCGGTGGTCCACCAGGGAATGCCGGCAATCCCCATGTGCAAGCCAGCGCTGATCTGATTGCGCAGATCTTGGAAGGTGGAATGAATATCGCCGGACCACACCAAGGCGCCGTAACGCTGGCTGCCGACCCAGGCGCAGCGGACCAGGTTGACTTCGGGATGGCCGTTAGCCGCAATTTCACCCTCATAAAAGCCGCGGACATACTCCCGGGGATACAGATTGCCGGTGCTCAGCACGCTGCCAGCGTAATACGTGTAATTGGCAAAGTCGTAGGTGCTGAATTCCGGTTCCGCTTCGTCCAGCCAGAAGAGATGAATCCCGTGCGCGCCATAGTTTTTCTGCACCTTATCCCACACATAGTGGCGGGCGGCCGGATTTGTCGCATCGTAGAATTCGTTATTCCCATGGAATTTCATCTGCACAGGCAGGCCATGATTCGTGTGGACCAGCAGGCCGCGTTCCCGCATATCGGCGTAATTTTCGCTGCGCTCATCGATTTGCGGCCAAACCGACACCATCAGCTTGATCCCGTAACGGGCACATTCTTCGGCCATCGCCGCTGGATCCGGGAAGAAATGGGGATCAAAGCGATAATCCCCGCAGCGCGGCCAGTGGTAATAGTCGATGACCAGGACGGATACCGGAATTTTCAGCTCATGGTACTTGCGGGCGACTGCCAGTACGTCCGCTTGCGTGGCGTAACGCAGTTTAGATTGCCAGAAACCCAGACCGTAGTCCGGCATCATCGGTGCCTGGCCAACAACGGCGCTGTACTGCGCTTCAATTTGGGCGGGGGTATCCCCGGCCGTGATCCAGTAATCCAGTTGCGCGGTGGCTTGGGCGTGCCATTCGATCACGTTTTTACCGAAAGTCACGGACCCGATGGCCGGGTTATGCCAAAGAAAGCCGTAGCCGGTGCTGGATAAATAAAAGGGGACCGATGCCTGGGAGTTGCGTTGGGCCAGCTCCAGGGTGGTGCCGTTCAGATCGGCGATGGTCTGCTGGTACTGGCCCATACCGGCAAAATGGGCTGCCGGTTGACCAGCAAACGAGGCAGTTAAGGCGTATTGGCCGCCACCAGAAAGCGGCTCGAAGCGGCGGGCCTGACGCTGCAAGGCACCGCCAGGATTTAATTCTTCCAGCAATAAGTCACCGGCAGCATTATAAAACCGCAAACGGCCGGTGCGATCCCACCAATCGCCGTTGTTTATGACGCAGCTGATCTGGCCATTGGTGATTGTGGCCTGGGTGTCAGTCACGGTTACTGCGGCTGTTGAAGCGGTCGGCAGCAGCGCACTGCAGGCCAGATCTAGCGGCCCCGTGGGTGTCGCCACCACCCGGAAGCTGTTCTGGCCCCACGCAATGATCCGCAAGCGCTCATTACTGTTTTGACACTCTAAGTAATTCGGTCCTTTGGTAAAAATTGTCAAAATAATCACATTCCTCCGCTGATAATGCCTATAGTCTAGCGGAGAAAAAGAAAGCGCGCCTTCAAAGAACCGGCACGCACTAGCATTATTCTGTCATCTTTCTGAAAACCGTGGGGGAAACGTCATAATGCCGCTTGAACTGAGCCGCAAAATAGTTGGCGCTTTGAAAGCCGACCTGGAAGGCAATGTCGGTAATCGGCGCGGCGGTCTGACGCAACAGCAGGGCAGCTTGTTGCAGGCGAAAGGCCAGCAAAAAAGCCATCGGAGTCCGGTGAAAGGCCGCCTTGAAGAAACGGGTGAACTGTTCCGGGCTGAGATTAATGACGGCGGCTAACCCGGGGACGGTGAGCGGCTCGGCGAAACGGGCATTGAGATAGGTCAAAATTTGTTTCTGCCGCTGCTCCTGCAGCCGGGCTTGAGCGGTCCGTCGCGGGTCGGGAATCGGATTCGTTAAGAGCTGGGCCAGAATCAGCAACAGCAAACCTTTGAGCAGCAACGGCCGCTCGGGAGCCGTCGCGGCATAGACCGTTGCAAACTGATCCAACAACGGGGCCAGCACAGCCTGATTGACCATTCCGGGGGTGACCGTTGCGACGGTTCGGGTCTTAGTCAATACGGCCTGCACCGCATCAGTGGTTTCACTGGCAATAAAGCGCGGCGCAAAGACGATGGCTGAAAATTGGGCAGCCACCGGCGACGCCGGGACCACATGGGCCGCGTGGATCACGCGAGCGGGAATCAGCGCGGTAGTGCCGGCGGCCATTACCCGGGCGTGGCCGTTGATGATCAGTTCAATTTGGCCTTTCTCCACCGTGAATAGTTCCAGCTCATCATGCCAATGGGCGAAGAAAAAGAACCCGTCCCAACTGCGGCGGGCGTGACCGTACCAAGCCACAGGCAGCGTTAGCGTCCCGTGCCGGGTCGGCTCTTTGAGGGCCATCGCGGGATTCGTCATTTCATCCAGCGGTGCAGGAAGGCACCCATCACCAGCCAGAGCGCTAACGTGATGCCGATGGTAATGATCCAGCCCCAGGGACTATGCTGCGCCGGCAACGGCACGTTCATACCATAGAATCCGGTGACAATCGTCGGCACCGTCAGCAGCAAGCTCCAAACTGTCATGAATTTCATCACGTCGTTCAGGTTATTATTTAGAATCGAATCATACGTCTGGGACAGGTGATCCAACGTGTGGGAGGACAGCTCCGCCATCTCTAGGACCTGGTCCGCTTCAATAACGACATCGGCCAACTGCTCTTCTTCGCCCACCGTGAAGCGCTGGTAAATCGGATGGGCGTGGACCTGGCGCAGCACCATTGTATTCTGCTTGGCCGACCGGCTGAGATAGTCAGCGCGCAGACTCAAGTCGGACAGCCGCAACAGGGCCTTCTTGGTCGTATGCTTCCGCAGTTCGGGCACGATGGCCTTACGCTCGTTATCCACGGTCTGCACTAATGGCGCAAACATGTCGGTCAGCTTGACCAGGCAGGTGAATAAGGCACTGAACGGGGACGTCGTTTCCGTCTGCGCCAGCGTCCGGTACAATTTATCCGACACCCGCAGCGTCGTCCCGTTGTCCACCACCAGCAGCGTCATACCTTTGATGATGAACGTTAGCGGCGCGTCATAGACGTCATCCTCCGGCTGATCCCGGGGCACGTTGTAAATGAGTAAGAAAGTCCCCGTCGCCCGGTCCAGCTCCGCGTGGGGCGATTCGTCCTCGTCCAGGGCGTAAGTGATCACTTCTTCGGTAATGTGATATTTCGTACGCAGCAAGGTCTGCTCCGCGGGTTGTTTGCCGTTAATGATTTGCCAGTGAAATGTGTCCTCGGTCGTCATGGTACTCCTCCCCCAAATAAAACAATAAATCTATTATCGCACATTTGAAAAAACTCGCTATTCCCTAATTGGGACAGCGAGTCGGGGGTACATTAATTCTATTAAATTGGCTTTTCTCTCAATGTCTTAATCCCAAACAGTCGCGGCATCGTGGTTTCACCAGTCCCATTCAACTGCACCGTCACCGTGTGCGGTCCCAGATTAGTGGCGTCGGCCAACGCCAGCACGTCATCCGGCAGGGTCAGATAGGCCCAATAGAAGCCGTTCGCTGGTTCAGCATTGACGGTCACAGTGTCGATCGAAGCACCGCCCACCGCGATGACCGCCCGCTGACCGGCGTCTGCCGTGTTGAACTGCAAAGCCAAGTAATTGACCGCACTGTCCGGATCCACTTGCAGGTTATAGCTGAACCAGCCGTTGCTGCTGGCAGTGCGATACGTGTGCCCAGCGTAGTTGCCCACGGTGGCGTCGGCGCTGACCGCATAGTGCTTGCCGGCCTCGGCGTTGTTGTTATCGAAGAGGAGCAGGCGGTCAATGGTCCGGCGGGCGTCCGCTGCGGCGGCGGCCGCCTGTTTTTGAATCAGGCGATACGCATCGGAATCGGCTTGGGCGAGGGTCCAGTACACTGCGTAGAAGTTGCGGTTCAACTCAGCGTAAGGATGCAGCGTTAAGCCGTTCCCCTGGGCCAAGCCGCGGAGCTTGAACGTGAGCGGCCGGTCGTCGTCGGGATCGTCCACCCGGATCACATGGTCATCCAACACGGATAACCATGTCTTCGGAGTGAACCCGTCTTTAGGGACCAGCAGACTTTCCGCATGGGCGGTCTGGGAGAACTTGGCCACCCGGACTTTCACCCCGCCATAAGCGTAATCTCCTGGGGTGTCCTGATCTGTGGGCAGTGCCCCGGCGAGAATCGTGGGGCCGAATTGGAAAGCCACCCAATCGGGATTATCCGGGCTGGCGACCGTCCGTAAGACCGCCGGAATCGTGTAAAGCAAATCTAATGGGCCATCATTCACAGTAGTGGTGATCCAGTCGTCCGCCGGTTTGTCCTCGGCGGTGCGGGTGAAATCGCCGGCTGAAAGAGAAATCAGGTCATGATTGGCCCACGCCGGAATCCGCAAGTGCAGCCGCAGGGACGAGGCCAGGGGCTGGCTAGGATCCAACCGGTCAATCGTGATGTGCACGGCCGCCTGCTTGGGCAGGTTTGCCGTCTGCGTGATCTTGGCATTCAATTCCGGCAATATCAGCGTACTGCTGAAGAACATGTTGATGTACACATCGTGGTCATCAATGAAGTACAACGAATCGCTGAGTTTGGCAAAGTTCTCGATGCCGGTTCCCTGACAGCACCAGTATTCGCCTTGGGCGGTGCTGCCGTTTAAGCCCGTGCCAGGAACGCCGAACACCCGGGAATACCCGGCTTGCATTGGCTGAAAATAAGTGGTCATGCCGGTGTCTGGATCTTGGGAAGCCAAGATCGTATTTCTGAAGGTATGCTCGTAGTACTCCGAATAGCGGACATCACCGGTGACTCGAAACAGGAGCCGGGTCAGCTTCAGCATATTGTGGGCATTGCAGGTCTCACAGGTGGAATTATCGTTATACCCGCCGTCTTCAGTGCCGTTGGTCGTGGCATCCTGCCACAGTGCATCCGGGGAGTGGAAATGCTCCGATTGCGAGTTATCCCCGATGACGTAAGTATGATGGTCGATGACCATCTGCCAGAAATTCTCGGCCGCTTGGCGATACAGAATATCCAGAGCCAGCTGGTCTTTATTAGACAAGCGGAAATAATACAGCGGATTCTCCGTGTACACGACATACCGCGTGAGCGCGCCAATCAGTTTCGGAATCGTGGTGTTGGCATGCAAGCCCGGCAGCACGTCTTCGTTGTCCGCTAAGCGGGCAAACAACGGCACTTCATCGAACAGATGCGCAGCCGCTGCGTGCTGATCGTCGCCAGTGAGGGCAAACAACTCATAAAGCGCCGCGTTCATCCCACCGTATTCGGTTTTGAGCATATCAACCGCCGCATGTGCTTCGTGCCAGGCATTGATGAAATCCGAGAAACGGCTGGCCGCAGTCAGCGCCGTTGCCCGGATCGTTTCCGTCGGCCCCATCGTCGCTGTGTCCACCAGGCCTTGCAGAATTTTGTGCAAGTTGTAGAAAGGCACCAGCAAGCCATCCGCACCATCGGGCAGGGCTGCTGCTGGAAAGGCCGGAATGAAACCCGCTGATTCGGGATGCGCTTGACCATACGCCGTTTGGGCGGCGGCCAGGCCGTCCACCAGGGTGGTCAATTTAGCCGTCAGGGCCTTTTTCTCTTCGGGGGTCGCAGTCGTTGCGGTGCAGGCCTCGTTCAAGGCAGACAAATAGTGGCCCACAAAGTGACCAGTGAAGCGGGTGGGGCTGGTAGTCCCATCTGGATTGCGGTCGGCCGCCGGGCCGTTTTCCCACCCGCCGTAATTCTTTGCATCGCCGGTGGGCAATCCTGCGGTGGCGCGAAACTCGACCAGCAGGCGCGCGGGGTCGAAACCAAGCAGATAGGCGATTTCCAGTTTCGCCGCGTGCTGCAATCCGGGATCGGTCACGGTCACCCGGGCCATGTCCGCGCCCTGAAGGTAATGGTCCGGCGTGCGGTAGCGGGACAATAATGTATTCGTGACCATTTTTTAGTAAACATCTCCTCACTTTTAGTGAAAACGTATTCGACGCCCATCGTACCGCGTCCTTTACACTGGGTCAACTGGCCGGCACGGCCACCTTTCTGCTTAAAAACGTGCCCCATTCGACAACATAGCGTATCATAGTCGGTATATTAACCGTAATGGATGGGAGTACTGCTATGCGACTGGAATCAATGGGGCAACGACACGACGCGGGGATGTTGCCGAAATGGATCGTGAGCTTGATCAATCATCGGAGTGAAAAAGTAGCGGCTGTCCGCCAATCGCTGGTGCGGGCGGAATATCTCGGCCTGACTTGGCTCGATCAGCAAGTCGTACCGGTCTCTCGGGTGCAAGGAACGATTGGCACGGAGCACCAGCAGCTGGCTAAGGTCCAGGAAGCTCTGGTCCTGGTGGATCTCATCCCCGACTATTGGGTCATTGCTAAAATCGAAGCAGATGACCGCTGGCTGATCGTTAATCCCTATCTGTGCCTGTCGTTTGGCGTCAGCTTTCGAATTTCTGGCGGCCAAGTCAGCATTCAGACTTTCTATACCCCCATTACGGCCGCTGATGGGACGGGCCGGCGGGCCAAGGCTGCGGATATCTTGGAGGCGATTACACTATCGCCGTTAGGGACTGATCCAGCAGTGGGTCTCTTTAGCGAAACCGAAGGACTCACGATCCCGGATGTGCCGGTCACATCGTTCGTTTCGCCCAAGAAGCTATTGCAATTAGAAATCAGCGACGCTGCCGCGGCGCACTACCTCAATACCCTGAGCAGTGCCTGGCCGGAAGCCACCGCCGTCCCGGCCAATCAGGTGATGGACTTCACGCCGTTGGCGGAAGCGGCTCAAGCCAAGGGCGTCCGCGGCCGGCGGGCAAAAGTAATTCAGAACCTGATTGTCGACGCCGGACTAATTCCGACCTATTGGCAAGTCCGCAAGAGCCGGTCCACGTTTACATGGCAATTATTCAATCCATTTGTTGGCCGCCACGTCACGGTGGTCTTGGACCGGGGCGACGTGCCGCGGATTTATAAATACCAACTGCTCAGCACGAAGCACGTCATGACCGATATTACCACCCATTATTTGCTGGAAGCGGCGCTGCTTGCGCCGTTTTAATGATTCCTATGCCAACTTAGCACAGCACAGAAGGGGTTTGGCGGCATAGCCAATCCAAATTTCAACGATAATCGATTGAAGCGCTTGCATCGGTGCGAAAAACGTGCTACAAATAACTATGTAATCTTAATGATTACTGATTTGTGGGATTGTAACCGGCATTGCTGGGCATTACCCTTTCTGCTTGCGGAAGGAGTGTGCCCAGCAATGCCGGCTTTTTTGTTTGCCAACATTTTAGAGAACTGAGTTGCTTCACGCACAAATTTTTGTGGAAGGAGGAATAGCCCGATGCGGGTTGTTAAAAAGATCAACAACAACGTTGCAGTATGTATTGATGGTAATGGCAGTGAATTGGTTGCCTTTGGGAAGGGACTAGGATTTCCGAGAATGCCTTATGAACTTTCGGATTTGGGAAAAATTGATATGACATTTTATCAACTAAATGCACACTATCGGCAACTGTTAACTGAAATTCCAGAGGGTGTGTTCCAAGCAAGTGCAGAGATTGTTGCGAAGGCACGGGAGGTGCTTCCCAGGGAGCTGAATCCCAACACTGTTTTTAGTCTGGCAGATCATATCAACTTTGCCATTATTCGGCTCAAGGATTATCAGGGAGTTCAGCTTCCATTTTCGTACGATATCGCGCAAATGTTTCCAGCCGAAACACAAATGGGCGCATACGCTTTGACTGTAATCCGCAACAACCTTCATGTGCAGCTGCCCAAGTCTGAGGAAACGGCGATTGCAATGCATTTCGTTAATTCCCAAGCGATGGATAGTGAGGCAACACATGCCGATCCAACGGAAGAACTGATTAATCGATCGGTACGGTTGATTGAGAAACAATTTGATATTCAAATTGACCGGCAAAGCTTTACGTATAATCGTTTTGCAATGCATTTACGCTATTACATCAAGCGGGTACACGATCAGTCCCAATTGACGGCTGGTGAAGTGAATGATCTGTTTACAACCATGCAACGGGAAGAACCCATAGTATACCGCTGTGCACAAAGTATCGCGGATTTAATTGATTTGGAGAATGGCACAACGGGAACTACCGATGAGATTTTTTATCTGATGGTTTACGTTAAGCGATTAGTCAATAATGCTCAAACAAAGAAAGAAGGTTAATTTCATGAAAAATCAAGTAAGTCAATATCAACAAATGGGGAAAGATATTTTAGATGCGATTGGCGGTAGTGCGAACGTCACTTCGGTAACGCATTGCATGACGCGATTACGATTCATTTTGAAAGACAATAGTTTACCACAAGATGACCAGGTTAGCACAATTGATGGGGTTATTGGTGTCAACCGTTCTGCCGGGCAATATCAAGTGATTATTGGTCAAACAGTCGATAAAGTTTACGATGCGGTTTGTGCCCTTGGCGGTTTTACAAAAGCCAAGCCAATCAATGAAGATATCGACACGCAGCCTATCGCAAAGACGACTTTTTCCTGGCGGCGGCTTGGTGCAACTGTGATGAATAAATTGGCAGGCAGTCTAACACCGATGATTCCAATGCTGGTTGCCGCGTCCATGTTTAAGATGTTTGCAGCTGTACTCGGCCCAAGTATGCTGCATATATTAACGGGTAGCAGCGACATGTATCGTTTGCTAACTTTTGTGGGGGATGCTGGTTTTTATTTCTTCCCAATTGTTATCG
Source organism: Schleiferilactobacillus harbinensis (assembly GCF_008694105.1). Lineage (NCBI taxonomy): Bacteria > Bacillati > Bacillota > Bacilli > Lactobacillales > Lactobacillaceae > Schleiferilactobacillus > Schleiferilactobacillus harbinensis. The sequence continues at coordinate 1,916,805 of NZ_CP041364.1, read as the reverse complement.
GTTACACGGCGGCGAAACAATTCAATACGTCACCCATAGTGGCCATGTTTCTTGGAGCAATCATGGTTCATCCAGAATTAATTAAAATTGTAACAGCTGGCAAACCATTTTCGATCTTTGGCATACCGATGCATTTGGTTAATTACTCCAGTACTGTGATTCCAATTATTCTGTCTGTTTGGCTGATGAGTTATGTGGAACACACTTTGAAAAAGTATGTTCCTGCGGCACTAAGTACAATTTTTGTGCCAACACTGACAATTATTATTATGTTGCCCCTGACGCTTTGTGTGGTTGGCCCTGCCGGTGGATTCTTAGGCACTTATATTTGTAATGGTATCTTGGCTTTCGGTAAGTTGGGCGGCTTACCAACTATTTTGGCAATTGGTGTGATCGGTGCGCTGTGGGAATTATTGGTTATGACTGGCATGCACCTTGTTATGATCACAACTATGATGATGTTGATTGCTCAAGCTGGACAAGATAATTTTGTTACATTGGGCGCTGCGGCGGCCAGCATTTCTGTTGCTGGAATGTGTGTCGGCGCTGCCCTGCGTCTCAAAGATCCGAAACAAAAAGCACTTGCTTGGAGTTATTTACTCGCCAGTATTGTTGGTGGTGTGACCGAACCGGCGTTATACGGGATCGCTGTTCGTTATAAGCGAACATTCTTGGGCATGATGATTGGCGGTTTTGCTGGTGCGATTTACGCCGCTTTGACCCACGTTGCCGCCTATGTTGTAGTACCGGTTGCTAATTTCTTGTGTTTAACTGCTTATGTCCATAGCGATGTCGGCAATTTGATTAACGGTATTATTAGCGGGGTCATTGCATTTGTCGTAGCGGCAATTGCGACTTATATCATTGGTGTCGAAAAGAAGCCGCATAAAGCCAGCAAACAAGCACTGGTACATGATGCAAAAACAGTGGAGGGCTAACGATATGAAAACGAAAATTATTGTCAGAGCTGACGATTTAGGATATTCTCGAGCAGTAAATTTAGGAATTGCTGATACGGTTAAACATGGGATTATTAATAATGTTGGTTTGATGGTTAACATGCCGACAACTGAGAGTGGATTAGCCATGCTTCAAGGCGAGGATATCTGTCTTGGCTGTCACACCAATATCACAGCCGGCCGCCCCCTCACTGATCCGACCCGTATACCAAGTCTCGTGACGACAGATGGTTATTTTCGATCATCTCGCGATTACCGTACAACCAAGCAAGACTTTGTTGTACTGGCTGAGGCAGTAACTGAGGTTGAAGCACAATACCAACGATTTATTGATTTAACAGGACATAAGCCAGGTTACTTTGAAGGCCACGCCGTGGCGAGCAATAATTTTGTTAAGGCACTTCGAATCGTTGCCCGGCGGCACCACCTTGATTTTCTGGACTTCGCATTTGAGCACCAGCCAGTACCTTATCGCGGGATGAATTTATACATGGTTATGGAATCAATGCAACCGGGGTATGATCCGGTAGAAACCTTACGAAAGATGGCTGCTGTCCGCCACGATGACGGTTACGGTATGATGATTTGCCATCCAGGATACCTAGATAATTATATTTTGACCCATTCAACATTAACGGTTCCGCGGACGAAAGAAGTCGATATGCTTTGTGCACCTCGGACAAAGTCGTGGTTAATTGAACACCAGATTGAACTGATCAAGTATACGGACATAACGGCAAAGACCCCCACTACGCTTTGAAAGTGGATGGCAAGTCTGACGATATTGAAGGCTGCCGATGGTTTTGTTTATCTGACCATCAATGACATGAGTGTAAAAGCTATGCACGTCGGCAATCGGATCCGAGCATGCTTCGGCCAGGTTGTCAGCCAGCGCAAGACGTAGCGGACGACCTGTATACGGACGTTCCAGATCTGTTGACTGAACCAACGCAATTGACCCTGATTCCGTATTACGCTTGGGCCAATCGGGTAGACGGGCAGATGCAAGTTTGGCTGCAACGCGGCAGGTAATGGCCTAGACCAGAACGGTTGTAGAACATAAAGCTCAAAAAATCCCAAGATGTACACAACGATTAATCATTGTATGCGTTTTGGGATATTTATATACCAATCTTAACGGTTTGTTGCAAAAAGACGGTCGAAGTGATTATAATGGAACAAGTGGCTAATGGTTACTACCACAATAAAAATTGGAGGGTCCAATTATGGCATATCGTACCGTTTATCCATATACTAACGAAGTATTGCAGACGTATGATCCAGCGACCGACGCTGAGCTGGAGCAGGCGTTGGCTGCCGGCCACGCCCTATACAAGCAATGGCGGGATGCCGATCCTGCTCCGCGGGCGCGGATCCTGCGCCAAATTGCCGCGCGTTTGCGTGCCAAACGCACTGAATATGCAACAATCATGACCCATGACATGGGTAAATTGATCGGTGAATCGGAGGACGAAATTGATTTGTGTGCGGCGATTGCCGATTATTATGCAGAACACGGACCAGCCTTTCTGCAACCGCAACCGCTGCCAACGAACCAAGGCAAGGCGTACTACGTGCGGCAGGCGACTGGGGTATTGGTAATGGTGGAACCCTGGAACTTTCCGTTCTATCAAGTGATGCGGGTCTTTGCACCGAACTTCATGGCGGGAAATCCGATGATTTTGAAACACGCATCCATCACACCGGGATCAGCTGCAGCATTTCAGGAACTCGTGACTAGTGCCGGTGCTCCGGCCGGTGCGCTGACTAACTTGTTCATGTCATACGATCAGGTCAGTAAAGCCATTGCCGATCCGCGTGTGGCCGGCGTTGCGCTGACCGGTTCTGAACGGGGCGGCGCAAGCGTAGCCGCGGAAGCAGGCAAAAACTTGAAGAAGTCCTCTATGGAGCTGGGCGGTACCGATGTGTTCATCGCCCTTGATGATGCGGATTGGGACAGGGTTTACAAGTTAGCTCCGGCCGCCCGGCTAGCCAATAGCGGTCAGGTCTGCACGTCCGCCAAGCGGTTCGTTATTGCGGCCAGTCACTATGATGAATTCTTGGAGCATCTGAAGGCAGCGTTTGCCCTGCGCAAGCCCGGCGATCCCCTGGATCCGTTGACGACATTGGCGCCAGTATCGTCAGCGAGTGCGAAAAAGAAGATTCAAAGCCAAATCGATGAAGCAGTGGCCAATGGTGCCCAAGTCTATTATGGCAATGAACCGATCGATTTGCCTGGTCAGTTTGTCCAGCCGACCATTTTGACTGGATTAACGCCGGATAATCCGTTGTACAGCCAAGAAATATTTGGTCCTGTGGCCGAGGTCTTTAAGGTCGATAGTGATGATGAGGCGGTGGCCTTGGCCAACGATTCAAATTATGGTTTGGGCGGCGCTGTTTTCTCCCAAGACCAAGCCCGGGCAGAAGCGGTGGCAGCCCGCATTGAGACTGGCATGACGTTTATTAACCAGTCCTTGCGCAGCGTACCGGAATTACCCTTTGGCGGCGTGAAGAACTCCGGTTATGGCCGGGAATTGAATAAATTAGGCTTCAGTACTTTCACGAATGAACATTTGATCGTAGCGGCACCGCAAGACTAGCTGCGGTTTCCAGATGACCCTGACATGCTTTGCAAGCAAAGTGTGCCGGGGTTTTCTTCGTAATGAGGCATATGGTCATGTACGCATCTTTCTGAAAATTAGGTCACCTATACTTGTAACGTAACAAATTTTGAGCAACCTATTTTTGGGAGGATCGTTATGACGAATAGAAATGGATTATTGCGGACCGGCACAGCGTTATTACTGGCGGGCACATTAGCTGCGGGGCCGGGTCCGGCGGTGGTCACTGCCGCAGCAGCGGATAATGCGCCGGTCACGGTGGACCAGCAGGCAGCGGAGCCAACGGCGCCCAAGCAGCCAGCCGGGCCGGAGACGCCCAGTCAAAAGATCAGCGAGACCCTGCGCTTTCGCCTGCAAAATGGTGCCCCGGCCAGCTATGGCACGCCATTGACGATTGAATTCTACGATGCTCAGGCCCCGGAGAAGCTGATTAGTACGAAAGAATTGGCGGCCACCCAGGACGAAACACCCACGGCGGCCAATTCAGAGATCACGATTTCTGACGCCGATGGGTTCCAACCTGGGAAGTCCTACGCCATCAAGCTTAAAGCGGGGGATGAGGCGTGGCAGGCGGTTCCGGGGACGATTGTATTCACAGCGGCGAAGGAGGCGGTGCAGATCGACGTTGATCGATTTGCATTGTTAAAAGGGGTCAAACAGTTTCAACTGGTAGATGAAGCCGGGCAGCCGGTGCAAGCCGTTGTCCGGGCGATTCCAAATATTGTCAACGGTGAGCAAGAAGCTGATGTTCAGCAAAGTGATGAGCAGGGGCTGGTCACCTTTTCAACCGCTGACGCGGGCTTCCGGCGGACGGTGATTTATCACCTGGCGGTTGAGGGATATACGTTCACTGATGGCGTACTGAATTGGAATCTGCTTGGGGGTGAAAAGGGGACCGACGTGACCAAGTTAACGGTGGTTAAAGTCGACCCTCAGCCCGTACCAGTACCGGATCCGTCACCGGTTCCAGCGCCGCAGCCAGTACCGGCCCCTGATCCAACACCGGCGCCGCAGCCCCAAGCCGACCCGCGCACCAGCGTCACTGGGGCGGTTTATATTGCCAGTGGCACAGCGCCCCAATATCACTGGGATGCCCAGACTAATCAGTTAACGCCGAAAGACGCCGCCTTTGATTTGACCCAAGGAACGGGCTGGCAGATTGCGTGGCGGCTGGTAACGCCCAACGGCGATGTGTATTACAGTGTAGCCAATGACAGCTATGTCGCGGCCAAAGATGTGGTCCGCACGCAAGGCTTTCAGAAACTGCGCGGCGTGGTGACGGTGAACGCATCTGGTGCTGCTTTGCGGCAGGGTACGACTGACTCGGACGGCGCAATCAGTCGGCAATTACCCGCTGGTTCCCAGTGGCAATTCTATGGGATTGCAAAAAATGCCGACGGTACCAGTGCGTATTTGCTTGGCGGCAATCAATGGATCAGCACGACTCAAGCGGACATTAGCACCGGCCAAACCCATGGGGTGTTCCGCGTAGACGCCGCCGCAACGGAAACGGTTGACCGCAACGGCCAGACGCTGGCCCGCACCTTGCCTGCTGGTTCCGGTTGGCGCGTGGCCAGCCTGCGGACTTTCCACGGTCAGTTATATTATCAAGTGGCTGCCAATGTGTTTGTGCCGGCTGTGGCCGGAGCGTATCAAGCCCAGGACTGATTCGATAGTTCAATGACAGTTGACATTCCGCAAAATGGTGTTATGCTATTTCTCAATTAAAGTGCAACAGAAAAACGGACTAAGTGAGTAGCCAAGACAGGACTGTACAGAAAACCCGGATTGCTGAGAGCGGGGTAGCCAGTCGCGGCGAATATGGCTTAGCAACCCGGCATACCGAACCGTTAGGCAAGGCTATGATGATTGGCGGCCATTACCCCGCACGCGGATGATTTCGTCCGTCGAGTGGATCGTTTTTGACGATCAAGTGGAATGGTACCGTGGGGCAGCTCACTTCTAACTAACAAAAGTTAGAAGTGGGCTGTTTTTTTGTTAGAGGGCGCAGGCCGACGGTTAGCGGCGTAGGCATAAGGACCAGGATGCAGAAAACCCGCACTTAGGTTTTATGCATCCTGGTCCTTATGCCCTAGCCGCTGTCGGCCGGAGCCCGTTTCGGCGAGGCTGCCTCCCGGACGATCCAATCAGTGCAAGTTTTTTTGTTGGCAGCACAATTTGGAGGAATGGAATGATGGTAAAGAACAAGTTTGTGATAGGCGCGATTGGCATATTGGCGGCAGCAGCGGTCGTTTTGGCTGGGTGCAACAGCCAAAGCAAGGGCAGCAGCGCGGCCAGTACCAGCAGTACCGCCAGCCAGCAAAAAACATTGAAGATCCTGGTATCCGCCGAGATCCCCCAGCTGGATTCAGCGAAGAGTTATGACGTGGTCAGCGACAGTCAAATTTTCAATTTCCAGGAAGGGTTGTATAAATTGGGCAAGAAAGACGCCGTCGTGCCGGCAATCGCCCAGAGCCAGCCCACTGTCAGCAAAGATGGTCTGACCTATACGATCAAGCTTAAAAAGAACGCCGCCTGGAGCAACGGTGCCCCGGTCACCGCCCAGGACTTTGTTTTCGCCTGGCGGCGGGCGGTGGATCCTAAGACCAAGTCCCAGAACGCGACCAAGCTGTTTTCCCTGGCCAATGCTGAGGAAATCAATGCCGGTAAAAAGCCGTTGACCGATTTGGGGGTCAAAGCAGTGGGGGACGATACCCTGCAAGTGAAATTAGCGATTGCCAATCCCTATTTCCTGCGGGAATTGACGGGCACCAATTATTTTCCGCAAAACGAGAAATTTGTTAACAAGGTCGGCGCCAAGTACGGCACGGCAGCCCAATACGTCCTGGCTGACGGCCCATTTATCATCAAGGATTGGAACGGCACCAGCGACAAGTGGTCCTTCGTCAAGAACCCGCATTACTATGATGCCAAACAGGTGAAGCTGACCAAGGTCGATGTATCGGTGGTGACGAATGCCGCTACCCAGGCCCAGACCTTTGATCAAAAGACGGCGGATATCACGCCGGTATCGGGTGAATTTATTGAGAAATACGCTAAAGATCCAGCATATCACCGCATTTCTTCCTATGGCACCAGCAATGTGGAAATTGATACGACTTCTGAGGGGCATCCGGAGCTAGGGAACGTCAACTTCCGGCGGGCGCTGTTCTACGCCGTGGATCGCAAGGCGCTGACCGGTCAGGTACTGAAGGACGGCTCGGTGCCGGCAGTGGGCTATCTGGCCCCTGGGGCGCTGCGCAACCCGGCCAACGGCAAGGATGTCAATACGGAATTGGGCACGCTGACGTATTACAGCAAGGCCAAGGCCCGCAAGTATCTTGCGCTGGCCAAGAAGGAATTGGGCAAGGATAAATTCACACTGACCTTGAAGGGCAGTGACACCGATGCGGGCAAGCGGACAACCGAGTACCTGCAATCCGCCTTCCAAAACGCCCTGCCCGGCGTGACCGTTGATGTGCAAAATATTCCGGCCAAGTCCCTGTTTGCCTCGTTAATGTCCTATAACTTCCAACTGGACACTGGCGGTTGGGAAGCTGAGGCCGATCCGTCCGTGCTGCTGCAACAGTTCACCACCGGCTACACCCACGACCATGGCGGCTTCAGCAACAAACAGTACGATCAGCTGGTCAAAGATGCCCAGGGCAAAGACGCCGCCAATGCCCAACAACGGTATACGGATCTGAAGGATGCCCAGAAAATCTTGTTGGACCAAGCCGTCGTTGTACCGCTGTATCACTCAGCGACGAATCTGTTGATCAATACGCAGCTCAAGGGTGTGCAGACCCACGCCTTTGGCCAGACGTATGATTTCTCCCGGGCCTATTTCAAATAATATCAGCATCCTCCGCCAACCCGGCGGGGGATTTTTTGAGCAGCAAAAAACCGCCAAGACACTGAAATTCAGCATCCTGACGGTGGTGTAACCTGAGTGGAGCCTAACGGACTTGAACCGTCGACCTCCTGCATGCCATGCAGGCGCTCTCCCAGCTGAGCTAAGGCCCCATTTGCTATCGCTCAAACTATATTACAGGAAGACAGAATGAAAAGCAAGCCTTGTGAGTCAATTATTTTTCTGCCGGCCCGGTGTCTGCATCGGTGTACATCGCCTGTACCAGGGCGTCGCTGACCCGCTGGGCAACTAGGGCCTTGGTGGCTAAGTGCACAAGTTCGCGGACGGCCGGCGATGCGGATTGAGCCGTTGGTGTGGTGAGCGGCACAGCCGCGTCAGTTTCTGCCGCAGCCTGAGCGTTGTATGCCTGTACCCATAAATCATAAGCTTCTTCCCAGGACAGCTCAGCAGTCAAAGTGGTTAGATAGTGATGGACGACATCCAGTGAATAGAGTGTTTTGAGCAGCGTCACCAGGATGATCTGGGCTAACTGAGTGCGGCCGTACCGTTTCTTGTCGGGCCGGGAAACCAAGCCTTGCTTGACGTAGCTGTTCACCATGGACTTGGTGACCTCCGTCCCGGTGACCATCATGGTGTAACGATTTGTTTCGCTGATCACTTGGTCCATGTATAGACCGATGTCGCTGAGATCAGCAAACAACGGCAACTGATGCCGCCGAAACTGCTGAATCCATGTTTTGAAAGCCTCAGTGAACGTGCAGATCGCTTCCCTTCTTACTATCCGCCATTATATCATAGAAGAAAAGGGGTACAAATTCAGTAAAAGCGCTTGCAAGCAAATCGATTGTACCCTATAATTTGTACTGACAAGTTGACACAATGGGAGAAATCGTTATGGAGAAAAAATACGAGATCGTTACCGCGACCATTCGGGAGTGGATCACGGGTGGACGATACCAGATCGAAGATAAACTACCAACAGAATCTGAATTAATGAGTCAATTCCAAGTAAGCCGGCACACGGTCCGCAAGTCGCTATCTGACTTGGAAGTGCAGGGCTTTATCTACCGCATCCAAGGCGGCGGGTCTTTCGTCGCGGATTACAAACACAACGCGAACCGCAGCGAGGCTCACACCAAGACGGTGGCGGTCTTGACCACCCACATTACGGACTACATTTTCCCGGCCATCATCTCGGGTATTGAAAGTCAGCTGTCGGCGAATGCTATTTCCATGCTGCTGTCCAGCACGCAAAACGACGAAACACTAGAGCGGAAGAATCTGGAGAAATTCCTGGATGACGATATTCAAGGGGTGATCGTGGAACCGACGAAGAGTGCCTTTACGATTCAGAATGAGGCGTTCTACAAGCGGTTTACCGATGCCCATATTCCTATCCTGACCATCGATGCTAAATCGAATAACGGGACCATTCCGTACTTCATCATGGATGATTTCAAGGGCGGCGTGATGGCTGCCCAGGCATTGATCGACGCCGGTCACGAGCATATTCTCGGGGTTTTCAAGTCCGACGATCAGCAGGGCATTTTGCGGATGAACGGTTTTAGCGAAGCCTTGCAGAAGAGTCAGGGCAGTATTCGCGGCGAGGTGCTGCTGTATCAATCTGAAACCGGCGAAGCCAAGCTGAAACAGCAGATCACCCATATCTTGCAGGAGACCGATCCGCCCACCGGGATCGTCGGCTACAATGACCAGATTGCGCTGGTAGCGTACAACGCCGCCCGCGCTGCGGGCTTGCAGGTGCCCGATGACGTCTCGCTGGTCGGCTTCGATAATTCCCTGTTGGCATCGCGGTTGGGCATCCGCTTGACCAGCATCAACCATCCGAAGTCTCAGATGGGCCAGGATGCGGCCGAGTTGATGATCAAAATGCTGCAGGATCCGTTACATGATTTCAGCGATGAGGCTAAAATCTATCCGCCAGAAATGGTCACCGGCGACTCGGTGCGGCCAGTGCTGGGGGCACATGACCAGGCATCAGGCGAATAGATTGGCAGGGCTGGCTAATGGCTGGCCCTTTTTCTTTGGCCTTAAGTTACCCAAATGACTAATCTCAAATACAATCATTAGCCATTTACCCCTTGAAATGGCTTACACCGTTCGTTACCATATGGATTGTAATCAAATTGTTCGGACAACTTTTCGGGAGGAAATTATGACGACAGAGAAGCAGCCAATCGTGGCCCAGCGGGCTGACCCGTTTGTTTACCGCCACACGGATGGCTATTACTATTTCACCGGGTCGGTGCCCGGGTATCAAGAAATCGAGGTACGCCGGGCCAAGACATTGGCCGGTCTCGAAAACGGAGAACGAGTAACCGTTTGGCACGCCCACGAGCGGGGGCCGATGAGTCAATTAATCTGGGCGCCGGAAATTCATTATATGGATGGCGCTTGGTATATCTATTTTGCGGCAGCGGACGACGCCAATACCCGCAACACCGAGCACCATCACCGGATGTTTGTGCTGCGCAACCGCAATGCCAGTCCCATGAATACGGACTGGGAAGAAATGGGCCAGGTTCAGACGCCCCAGGACAGTTTCAGTCTGGATGCTACGGTTTTCCGGCATGACCAGCAGTGGTACTACGTGTGGGCTCAGCTGACACCAGCCACCCGCACCAGTTCCGATATTTATATTGCCCGACTGGCGAATCCGTGGACCTTGGCGACGGCGCCGATTATGCTGTCGATGCCGGAGTATGACTGGGAACGGTCCGTATATGCGGTCAATGAAGGCCCGGCGGCCATCGTGCACGGGGATAAAGTTTTCATTACCTATTCGGCCAACGCCACGGATGAACATTACGCCATGGGGCTGTTGTGGGCTAATGCCAGTAGTGATCTGTTAAACGCCTATTCCTGGCATAAGCGCCAGACGCCGGTCTTTACCTCCAGTACCGTTCATTCGTTATATGGACCGGGGCACAACAGCTTTACCACCAGTCCGGACGGACAGCAGGACATTCTGGTCTATCATGCCCGGCCATACGATAATGCCCATCTGCAGGGCGGCTTTCTGGGCAATCCAGATCGGCATGCGTACGCCCAATCATTTATCTGGAACAGCGACGGCTTCCCTGTTTTTGGTACTCCGGGGGACAATTAGAAAGGATTGCATACATCATGGGAACAGTTTATATCGACGATCATCGGCCGCTGGGCCGCATTAATAAGGATATTTATGGTCAATTTTCTGAACATCTGGGCCGCTGTATTTATGGCGGCCTGTGGGTCGGGCCGGATTCGGACATCCCGAACACCAATGGGCTGCGCAATGATGTGGTCACCGCGTTGAAGGATATTCAGGTACCCGTCCTGCGCTGGCCGGGCGGCTGCTTCGCCGATGAATACCACTGGCAGGACGGCATCGGGCCGAACAGTCAGCGCAAGACGATGGTCAACAATAACTGGGGCGGGGTGACGGAAAATAATCACTTCGGCACCCACGAGTACTTCGAACTGCTCCAGCAAATCGGCGCAGCGGCGTATATCAACGGCAATGTCGGCAGCGGCACGGTGCAGGAGATGCAGGAATGGGTCGAGTACATGACCATGAACGGTACCTCGCCGATGGCCGATCTACGAGCCAAAAACGGCCACCCGGACCCCTGGCCGGTGAAATACTTCGGCGTTGGCAACGAAAGCTGGGGGTGCGGCGGTAATATGCGGCCGGAATACTATGCGGATTTGTATCGCCGCTACCAGACCTTTGTCCGGAATTATGATCCGGCGCACCCGCTGACGAAGATTGCCTGCGGCCCCAGCAACGATGATTATCACTGGACCGATGAAGTGATGAAAATCGCCGGCCACTACTTGGACGGCATCAGCCTGCACCATTACGCGCTGCCCTCAATCACCTGGAGCGGGAAGAAAGGCGCAGCGCTGAGTTTTCCGGAGCAGGAATGGGTGTCACTGATGCAGAGTGCCAATGAAATGGAAGAACTGATCACCCGGCACAGTGCCATCATGGACAAGTATGATCCGGACAAAAAGAAGAGTCTGGTCGTAGACGAGTGGGGCAGCTGGTACGACGTGGAACCGGGGACGAATCCGGGCTTCCTGTATCAGCAGAATACCATTCGCGACGCGTGTGTGGCGGCGTTGACGCTGCACATTTTCCAGCACCACGTGGACCGCGTGCATTTAGCCAATATCGCCCAGATGGTCAACGTGTTGCAGGCGATGATCCTGACGGACGGCGCCAAGATGATCAAGACGCCGACGTATTACGTCTTCAAGATGTTTTTGGATCACCAGGACGCCACGGCGTTGAATACCCAAGATGACCTGCCAGATACGGTGACCACCTCGGTATCAAAAACGGATAAAGGGTATCTGCTGTCCCTGGTGAATTATGGTTTAACCGCGGCAGAAGAGGTGCGGTACGCATTCCAGACCCACACCGTGACTGCGGCCCAGGGGGAAATCCTGCACAGCACTACCATGGATGCCCATAATGACTTCGAGGCACCGGATGTGGTCCAGCCGGAAGCGATGACGGCGGGGCTGACCCATGATGCCCATCAGGTGACGGTAACGATCCCGCCGATGAGTGTCGTGACGGTCCATGTCCAATAAAGTGCCCTGCTGGACTTGCGGAGATTTGGTCCAGACCGATCCGGATCAAGTCGCGCAAACCATTGCGGACCAATTAGCCCTGGAAGTGGGTAATATTGTGCCCGCAGCGGTGCGGGATGCCCGGCTGGCCGTATGCACGCAATGCCCATTTTTCCAAAACGGCACCTGCACCCAGTGCGGCTGCTATGTCCGCTTTCGCGCTAGTTTAAAGAACAAACACTGTCCTCTGAATCATTGGTCTGACGATAAGGAGTCATCTAAATGACTGAAAACGTACCGACAATTACTGTCCATCCCGACCAACCCGGGGCTGACCTGGGGGATCTCTATGGGATTTTCTTTGAAGACTTGAACCATGCCGCTGATGGCGGGTTGTACGCCGAAATGGTGCAGAACCGGTCCTTCGAGTTCTGTATGGTCGACAACCCGGAGTACCATGCGCTCACGGCCTGGGAAACGGCCCAAGGGACGCCGCTGCAACCGACGCCGTTGACGCTGCGGGTGCTCAGCGACGCGCCCTTGAACCCGACTAACCAGCACTATTTGCAGGTGGATACCCATGAACCGTTGACGATCCGCAATCACGGTTACAATCAGGGAATGTATTTCCAGAACGGCGCCGTCTACAATTTCTCCGTCTTTGCTCGTAAACTGTACGCTCCGGTGACTTTGACAATTGCGCTCACCGATGAGACTGGGCAGGTGCTGGCCAGCGGCGAGACGGTGATCGCCGCGAATGACTGGCGCCAATACCGGGTGTCACTGGTGAGTCAGGCGACGACCACTACTGGCCGACTGCAAGTGACCATTAGCGGCAACGCCCATGTGAGTCTGGACATGATCTCCCTGTTCCCTAAGGATACCTTCAAGGGCCGAGCTAATGGGGTGCGCAAAGACTTGGGCGAAAAGCTCGCTGCTTTGCAGCCGAAGTTCATGCGGTTCCCGGGCGGCTGTTTGGTTCACGACGGCAGCTTAGACCCGCGGGACCGGGATGCCAGCTACCGCTGGAAGAATTCCATCGGCCCGGTTGAAGCCCGGCCTGCCCGGCGCAATTCCTGGGGGTATAACCAGACGCTGGGGTTAGGCTATTTCGAACTTTTCCAATTGGCTGAAGACATTGGCACCACGCCGTTACCGGTCCTGCCCGGCGGCTGGGACCCCCACCATCAGTGGGGTGCACCCTTGGCCGAACTCCAACCGTTTATTGACGATGCGCTGGATCTGATCGAATTTGCCAATGGCGCGCCAGATACGGAGTGGGGCGCGCAGCGCGCAGCAATGGGTCATCCGGCCTCGTTTAATTTGCGCTATATCGCCATCGGCAACGAAGAAGTCGGGCAAGCGTTCTTTGACCGCTATCCCCAGTTCCACGCCCAGATCAAGGCCCGTTATCCCGACATGAAGATTATTAACTCCGCGGGCCCGTTTGCGGCCGGCAGCGAGTTTGACCGCGGCTGGAACAGTGCCCGGAAGCAGCACAGCGATTTAGTCGACGAACATTATTACTGCACCCCGAACTGGTTTCTTGCGAATCAGCACCGGTACGACACATATGATGCGCACGGGCCGAAAGCATTTCTCGGGGAGTATGCCTCCTGGGGTAATCACTGGGGGAATGCACTGGCGGAAGCCAGCTACATGATTGGTTTGGAGCGTAACGCGGACAAAGTCGGGCTGGCTTGTTATGCGCCATTGCTGTGCAACACTGATTACCGGAATTGGGCGCCAGACCTGATCTGGTTCAATCAGCATCAAGTCTACGGCAGCGTCAATTATGATGTGCAAAAGCTCTTCATGAACTGGCAGGGCCAGCACAACATTGCCCATACAGAGACCAATATGCCTGCCGCCACCCCGCTGCCCGCCGCGCCCACGACTGGGGCGGTCCGCTGGCAGGGCGACGGTGCAGATGTCGCGTACAGCAATATGGCGTATACCGACCTGCTCACAGAGACCACCCAGCATTTGGCCGATGGAACAGTCAAAGAGCAGGATCGGGCTGAGGTACTGGCGAAAACCAGCGGCTACTTCCGCCTGACCTTCGATTTCGTCAAGACCGGCGGCCGGCCGGATAAGGGCGTCCACTTGGATTTCGGCGTCGCGGATGAGCAGCACAAGTTCAGCTGGGTGTTAGGCGGCTGGCAAAATCAGGACGCGCTGATCAGTCAGGACGACGAGGGCGGTAACAGCTGCTTGACCGAATCCATTTGGCACGTCGAACCAAACATGCCCTATCACTGCGAATTGACGGTGGACGGCGACCATATTACCGGCAAGATCAACGGTCACGTCTTCAACAATATCCGTATTCCCAGCGGCGAAATTGCCCCATTGTACATCAACACCACCAGTATCGCCGGGCACGTGATCGTGAAATTGGTTAATGTGCAGGCTGCCGCCCAGACCGTCGAAGTGACCGGCCTGCCCGATGGCGAAGCCCTGGTGCTGACCCAGCACGCTGATCCGACTGCCCAGAATTCGTTTGCCCACCCCGACACCGTCATGAAGGCAGAGACGCCCCTGGGGGTGGTGAACCATACGGCATCAATCACCGTGCCGGCTTACGGAATCGTCTTCGTCGTTTCGAGAGGAGAAAAATAATCATGGCAGAAAAAGCCTTTCGCACCTGGGCGCCCACCGCGCCCATGGGTTGGAACAGTTGGGACTGCTTCGGCGCATCTGTCACCGAAGCCGAAGTGAAAGCCAACGCCGATTATCTGGCCAAACATTTGAAACAGTCCGGCTACGAGTATGTCGTCGTGGATATCCAATGGTACGAACCCCACGCCGATTCGTCGGTGTACCATGCGTTTGCCGATTTGGCGATGGACGATTGGGGCCGCTTGGTCCCGGCCGCCAACCGCTTCCCGTCCGCGGCCAATGGTCAAGGGTTTGGTCCCTTGGCGCAATACGTGCATGACTTGGGTCTGAAATTCGGCATCCATATCATGCGCGGTATTCCCCGTCAGGCTGTGGCCCAAAACGTGACTACCGCCGGCGGCTACCATGCCCGGGACATTGCGGCCAATAATATTTGCCCTTGGAACTCGGATATGTACGGGCTGGACATGACCAAACCGGGCGCCCAAGAGTACTACGATTCCTTGCTGGAGTTGTACGCCAGCTGGGGCGTGGACTTCATCAAGTGCGACGATATCGCCGAGTCGACCCTGTACAGCATGCATCGGGCTGAGATTCACGCGTTGCGTCAGGCCATTGACAAGACTGGCCGGGAGATCGTCCTGAGCCTGTCGCCTGGTCCGGCAAATATCAATTATGGGTACTTCTTGCAGGAAAATGCCAACATGTGGCGGCTGACCGATGACTTCTGGGATACGTGGCGCCAGTTGAAGGGCATGTTCCCAGTGGCCGCCAAGTGGGCGCCCATGGTCCGCCCGGGCACCTGGCCTGATCCGGATATGCTGCCGCTGGGGGCGATCCGCCAGCGCAGTGTCGACGGTGGGACCAAGCTGCCCCACACCCGCTTCACGACGGATGAGCAGAAGACCATGCTGACGCTGTGGGCACTGTTGCGGGCGCCATTCTTCTTGGGCGGCGATTTGCCCCAGACTGGCGATGAGCTGGCCTTGATCACAAATCAGGCTGTCTTGGCGATGCGCCAGGAAATCACTGACGCCCATGAAGAGCAGGCGACAGATACGATCGTATCGTGGCAGGCCCAAAGTGCGGCGCACCGTTACTTTGCGTTCTTCAATATCAGTGATGAAGACCGGCAGGTGAGCGCGCCGACTGAGCAATGCACTGAATTGTGGCAGGGAACGCAACTCGATGCGAGCCAAAATGTAACAATACCGGCCCATGGCGTGGCGTTGTTCCGGGCGTAATCTGTGTCAAATAAATTAAGCGGTTCAGAGTCTCGTCACCGAGATTTTGAACCGCTTTTTGATAGTCAATCAAGATTCTTTACCGGAATAAGAATGTCCAGCATAATTAAGGCACCAGAAAAGGGGTGGCAGAAATGAACGAACAACCGATATCAGCACTTGCGGACTATGCCAAGCTGCTGGCAACAGTAAAACCGAATCATCCAGTCATCTTGGCGGAAAATGGTCAATCGCAATATGCGTTAGTGAGTATTAAAGATTTTGCGGCAGCCCAGCTCTTGCAAGAATTACGTGTTGCAGAGCAGGGACCATTCTACGATTTAGACACAGTCATGAAAGAATTGACTGATTAGTTTTGCCGTGCCCGTTTCAGCACCTTAACGTCCTGACCCCGCGTTTCGATCACCAAATCGAAGCCGGGGTCATTGTCGATTTCCCCTAAATTGACCCGGGTCACGTTATCCGTATGGCTCAGGCCCACCAGGCGCTGAGACACAATGGTACGGAAGGTGTCGACGTCCTGATAATGGGCTTCGATCATTTCCCCCGCTTTGGCCAGCGTATAGCCGTCATCAATGAAATTCTTGATGATGATGATCTTCGTCAAGGTTTTCAGGCTATAGCGTTTATTGCCGCCTTCTTCATGACGGATGGGGTGGATCAGCCCCTTTTTCTCCCAATACCGGATCTGGGTCGTGGTGGCGCCGGTAATCCGGCTCGTTTCACCAATCCCCATCGAGATATTCAAGCTCTTGAGCTTCATAATCACATTATCCAATGACTTGCGCCACCTTTCACGTTCTGTCTTCTATTATGAATGTGACATTTAGTCTTGTCAATATCACAAAATGTGGTAAAGTAGTCGTACAACATTTTTTCTGAAAAAGGTGGCTTGGAGTGTGCAAGTAAAAGATAACAATGGCCGCCCCGTCAACGTCGCGATGCTCGTCGTGACGTTGATCACGGGTGTGTTCATTACGGTATTAAACCAAACAATTTTGGCGACGGCCTTTCCAACTTTAATGAAGGCTTTCGATATTTCCACCGCCACCGTCCAATGGCTGACGACCGGATTTCTGATGGTGAACGGGATCATGATCCCGGTTTCTGCCTACTTAAGTGCTAAAGTACCAACCAAATGGCTGTACATTGCGGCGATGAGTATGTTCGAATTGGGCACGGTCATTGCCTTTATGGCCAACAGTTTCCCGATGCTATTGATTGGCCGGCTGGTGCAGGCCCTGGGCGTCGGCGTGACGATGCCGTTGCTGCAAAACATCATGCTGTCAATTTTCCCCATGGAAAAACGCGGTACCGCCATGGGCTTAGCTGGGATCGCCATCGGGGTGGCGCCGGCGATTGGCCCGACCTTGTCTGGATTTGTCATTGATAATTTCGGTTGGCGGACGCTGTTCGGGATGATCATCCCGGTCGCGGCGCTGGTGCTCATTGCATCGTTCTTCTTTATGCGCGATGTGCTGCCGAATACGAATCCATCCATTGATATCCTATCGTTGATCGAATCCACGATTGGGTTTGGTGCCTTGCTCTACGGCTTCTCTGAAGTGGGTAACAAGGGCTGGGGTGATCCCATCGTTCTCGGCAGCATTGCCCTGGGCGCGATCGTAATTGCGCTGTTCTCCATGCGGCAATTACACCTCAAGAACCCCTTCGTCCAGATTCGGGTCTTTACTAACCGCACCTTCACGTTATCCACGATTCTGGGGTCCATTGCCAACATGGCCATGGTGGGGGCTGAAATGGTCATTCCCTTGTACTTGCAGATCATCCATGGCAAGTCTGCGTTGGAATCCGGCCTGACCCTGTTACCGGGGGCACTGTTGATCGCTTTGATGAGCCCGGTCACTGGCGCGGTCTTTGATCGCATCGGTGCTCGCCGCTTGGCGCAACTGGGGCTGTTCCTGCTGGCCATTGCCACCGTCCCCTATGCCTTTATCACGGCGACAACACCGTCCATCTACATTACGGTACTTTACGCCGTGCGGATGTTTGGGGTTTCCATGGTTATGATGCCGTTGACGACTAACGGCATGAACGCCTTGAGCGGTGAAATGATTCGCCACGGCACGGCCGTGAACAACACCGTGCGGCAGGTGGCGACCTCGATGACCACGGCCATCATGGTCTCTGTCTTGACCAACGTCACCAACAGTGCCAAACCAGCGGCGAGCCTTTTGAAGTTAGACCCGCTGGCCTACAAGCATGATTTCTTCAATGCCACCTTGTCCGGCTACCACGCGGCGTTCTGGATCGCCACCGGCTTCAGTGCCGTGGGCTTCATCCTGGCTTTCTTCTTGAATAAGAAGGAGCATTCCAAGGATGTGGACGTCGCCGAGCTGGCTGATGCAGATAGAAAGGAGGCGGCAGAATGATTCTCTGGATTCTTGGGATTGGCGTTCTGGCGCTTTACTTGAGCTTCATTATGATGAAGAAAAGTGCGCTGCGCAGTATCTTCATCGCCGTCTTCGGTATTGTTATGCTGGGCGCACTGCTGCTCATTACGCTGAACGACCGTAATCACTTCGGCATGACTCAAAAAACAACGACGACCACACAAACGATCACGTCGGCGTCACCGAGCAAACAGTTGCCGCTTCTGCTCTATCAAAATGTCGGCACGAACGGCAAACGGCAGGTCTATATTTATAAACACGACAATAAAACGACTCACACCACAGCGGACTATGCGGTGGTGAACCGCGTGCAGCAGAGCAGTTCTGCTGCGGCCCAGGTAACAAAAAAACGGACCGAATGGCGATACAGTTCTAACTTTTACAGTGTGCTCTTCGGAAATGAAAATGACGGTCTATTCGTTAAACAGACGAACACGTTCACCATTCCGAAGACTTGGACGACGTTGACCACGGCCCAGGCTAAAGCTTTGGCCAAGCGGCTGAAAGGCTTGCAAAAGCCTACCGCGGCACAAAAGGCCCGGATGCAGCAGGCCATTGCCGCCCAGGTCGCCGCGGCCCGGGCGAAGAACCCGACGATGACGGCAGCCCAGCAGGCGCAATTGGTTGAACAATTGACTGCAAAGATGCAGCAGCAGGCGGTTCAAGACGCTATTGCGGCGGTTAAAAAGTAAGATGTGACCATTAAAAAATCAGGCATTGCCCCAATTGAGGCCAGGGGTACACTCCCTTCAGGGTGGACAGACCAAATAATCAAAGGTCTGTTCTCCCAGAAGGGAGTTTTTTTATGCGGCGGAAGGGAATCCGTTACTCTTTGGAAGACAAGATTGAGTTCGTTAATCGAGTACTGTCTGGCCAGTCACTCATGGATGTTCAGCGATCCGGAGGGCCGCGCAAGGAAGCATTGAGTCAATGGGTACAGAAGTATAAACAATGGGGAGCAGCCGGACTCGTCCCTAAGGAACGAGCACCGCGACGCCAACAGCGTAAGCGCACGACGTATTCCAGCGAGCTCAAGTTTCAGATTGTTCAGGAATACCTAGCGGGTGGGACGTCCTACTATAAGCTGTGTGCTAAGTACGACATCTCCAATCCAGCAGTCGTTTACCAATGGGTTTCTCTGTATAATAGTGGTCAACTACTACAGACCACTAGAGGGAGTGCACTCATGACCAAGGGCAGGAAAACGACTTACGTTGAGAGAATTGAAATTGCACAGTGGACCATTGCACATGACATGGACTACCAAGGGGCCATTAAGCACTTTGGTGTTTCGTATGGCCAAGTTTATTCATGGGTAAAGAAGTTCCGCGAGAGCGGCGAGGAGGGTCTCACTGATCGTCGCGGCCAGCGTAAGCCTGAAAGTATCCTTGATGAGAATGAACGTTTAAAACTCGAGAACAAGGAGAGCAAGGCTCGGATTGATTATCTGGAGACGAAAATCGCACTATTAAAAAAATTGCAGGATGTAGAGAGAAGGAGTGCCGGCAACGACACCGACAGCACCAATATATTGCCATTCACGAACTCACCCAAGAAGTAAACCAGGTCACCAAGCGATACCACTCGGTATCGGTGTGTTGCCAAATATTCGATATTCCACGCTCTGCTTACTACAAGTGGTTGCGCCGGAAACCGACGAAGCAAGACATCGTAAACGACGAGCTGGTCCGTCTTATCAAGGAACAGGAAGCGGACAACCATTATATTTATGGCGTGCGCCGATTAACGATGATTATCAATCGGGAAACGCAACATCACGTGAACCCTAAACGGGTCCGGCGATTGATGCGGGATAACGGTATCCAGTGTTCGATTCGTCAGAAGAAGCATGATCGAGTAGCGGAGAAGAAAGAATTCATTCTTGGCAATAAATTGCTTAACCAAGACGGCAGTCATGCCTTTCATCCTACCCGGCCAAACGAGGTTTGGGTCACGGACTGCAGCGAGTTGACGTACGGTTTCAATTCAGAGTGCCGCTTGCGTCTGAGCGCGATCAAGGACCTCTACGACCATAGTATCGTAGCCTGGGAGGTTGAACCGACTGAGACTGCCACGCTGGTCACCGACACGTTCAGGGCGGCAGTAGAAGCCGAAGAAGTACTGCCTAAGCTTCTGCACAGTGATCAGGGCTCCAGTTACACTTCCCGGCTTTACAACACGGAATTAGCCGGGTCCGGCGTCATTCATAGCATGTCACGGCCAGGAACGCCTGGCGACAACGGCCCGATGGAGAGTCTCTGGAGTCATGCGAAGGCTGAGTATTTTGCCTTCTTCCACGCCAACACATACGAAGAAATGATGCGGCTCATTGAAGAATACGCGTTGTGGTACAACTGCAATCGGCGCCAAGAAACACTCGATGGCATGACCCCCGTGGAATACCGGAATCATGCCGTTAAGACAGCGGCTTGATCGTGTATTGAGGGACGCATAAGGAGGAGAACCATGATTCGAGAAGGACAATTTTACCAGGCCTGGGACCAAATTACTGGTTTTGATATTTATCGTGATGAACCGCGAGAAGAGATTATTTTCGACGCGGGTGATGTTTTCCAGGTCTACGATCATTCACTTCTTTACGACGAAGAAAGCGATTCGATTGTCGACCTTGTATTTGTTGTAACGCCGACCCGCACAAGGTTCCAAATCTACACAGAAAATGTGATAGCCAAGGCCAAGCGCATCTCTATGGGAACGTATGAGATGGCACTAAATCGGTATCCAACTATTCCAGAAGGACCATTTGATTAGGAAAGTTCTTGGATCAAAAATGGCAGCCCCTGCGGACTGCCAAAATCAGTAACTAATTCGCCCCTAATTGGGGAACAACACGAGAACGACCTTTTAATATTTGAGCTGTCCACTTGACGGGGCACCGCCCCCAGTGCCTGATTTTTTAATGCTCAGATGCATTCTTCGAGGCAACTTTACTGCCTGGGTCTTGCAGGTTGACCGGTAAGGGGTGGGCCTGGACCCACCAGATGAGCAGACCGCTTGTCCCCAACGTAATCAACAGGACCAGCAGCGGCGTGCGGTTCAAGAAGCGCTCGACGCCCTGGTAAGCATGCGATAGGGCAATGACAAACGGGTTCAAGCGAAATGAGTCGTTAATGATATTGATCGCCACGATGGTCCAAAATGCATAATATAAACGGTGCTGGGCAGGGCGGTGCCATTGGATAATGCGCAAAAAAATCAGCGCCACCGACCAGTCAACGCTCACGTGAATCAGCCAATAGGCTGTACCTTGCATTGGCAGGGGCCAATCAGCAGTGAGGGTATCCGTGTAGAAGCGATACATTAACGTCTGACTCATAGTGCCCAAAGTGGCTAACCACATGGCGCCAGCCAAGGCCAGTTGCCCCATGAAGCGCCAGCGGTCTTGATCGCTTAAACCAGCTCGTTGCAAGTCTTGATGTAATTGACTGTTGACGATTATTGCAAGCAGTAAAAGCAGTAGAAACCCGTCGGCGAATGGACTCCTTCCGCCAAAGGTAATCTGGCGAACATATTCCGGCAGCGTTTGGTGCTGCGCCGCTGCTTCGCTGTATAGTGAAGCCACGGAGAAAGCATTCAGCAACAGCGTCACCAGAACAAATATTATGATGCCCCAATGATGTTTGCGCCAGATGATATGCCAACCGAGTTGCATGAAATCCCTCCATTCTGATTGCCGTTAGCGCAACGCCGCCCATTCACATGGCTACATCGGTTTCGCTGAGTTGCGGAACAGCCGATCCTGCTTAACGGGCAGCGGGCGGGCCTGGATCCACCAGGAGAGAAAAGCAATTGTACCGAATTCAAGAATCAAAACGAGTAACGGAGTCCGATTTAGGAACGCAGCCATCTGATACCGCAGCACAGCGGTTGTTCGGAAGAAGCTTAATACTAACGCCGCGCCAATCCATGCAATAAAGAAGTACGCTAAAAATTGAATCCGCCGCTCTGACCATTGCACCGCCCGCAGGCAGAGCAGTGCGGCCAACCAGTAATAGCCGAAGTGAATCAGCCAAGCGGTCACGCCCAACAGCGGCAAAGGCCAAGGAGCAGTGACGGTATCGGTATAATACAAATAGGTGAGAGTCCGGTCGGCAATCGCCAATGTGGCAGACCAAACGGCCAACGCAGCCGCAAACACGCTCATCAAGCGCCAGCGCTGCTGATTAGTTAGACCGATTGCACTGAGCTCTTTTTGCAGTGCACTGGCATCGCCGCCCATGAACACAATCAACAAAATCAGCCACCACACTGCACTGAACGGACTCGTACCGCTGCTGCTGATATGTTTAACAAATTCCGGCAGAGATTCCTTGCCGGCCCAACTGTACATTGACGCAATCTGGATCATCGTCAGTAAGAGTGTCCCAACCAAAAACACAAGCAGTCCCCGGTAGTGCTTGTGCCAAATAACTGCCCAACCGCGCGCCATGATTGTCGCCTCCATTTTTGCCTCCATTTTTGCCTCCATTATACAAAGCGCTTACAGCTAATGCTATTAAAAGCGCTTGTCAGCATACCGGCGCAAAAGTTGCGCCGGGCAGTTAAATCTGGCACAATCGGGTGACACAAGAGGATGATATGGAGGATATTATGCGGAACGTGGGTAAGCTTTTCGTACTGGACTGGAAGCGGATCGGCAAAACGCCGCTTGCCGCGCTGCTGATTGCTGCTTTGGTGGTGATTCCCAGTCTCTATTGCTGGATGAACGTGTGGGCGTTGTGGAATCCTTACAGCAATACCCAGGATTTGACCGTGGCGGTGTACTCCGCCGATCAGCCCGCGGCCTTTCAGGGGAAAAAGGTCGCCATTGGCGATGAATTATTGAGCCAGCTGAAGAAAAACAAGAAACTGGGCTGGCGTTTCGTTAAGTCCAAGCAGGCGGTTCAAGACGGGGTACGCAGCGGCGAGTATTACGCCGGGGTGGTCGTGCCCAAGACCTTTTCAGCGGACTTGCTGACGTTTGTGCAGGGCAAGATCCATAAACCGCAGTTGGAATATTACGTCAACGAAAAGATCAATGCGATTGCCCCCAAGATTACCGGCACGGGGGCGGCGACTTTGCAGAGTACAATTTCTGACCAGTTTGTCACCACTGTGGCGGAAGCGGTGGGCACAGGCTTCAATAAGGCCGGCATCACGCTGGGAGATAATTTACCCCTGATTCGCCGGTTCAGCAGTTTGGTGACCACGACCAATGATCAATTGCCGACGATTGAAAAATATTTGACCGAGGTCGGTGCGCTGCAAAATAAGATGCCTGAGATTCGCCAGAAGCTGCAGGCCGCCAATGATATGGCCGGTTATTTACCAGAGATCAACCAAATGGCACAAAAGCTCACGGCAGCCAATGGTTACTTGCCCCTGGTGGCCGATGCGGGCAGTTTAGCCACGCAGGTCCAGGGCAAATTACCTGAGGTACAGCAAGCCGGCGATCAGCTGAATACGGTGGTGACCCACTTCAGTGATCTGTCGGCAGCAGTGAAAAAGGCCGCCACCGTCACCAGTAATGGCTTGACGGTCATCAATCAAGTTGATGGCACCTTGCCCGCCCTGAATGAGTTTGGCAAGAATGCCCAGGCAGCCATTGCGACAACCAAAGATGAGGTGCTGCCGAAGGTGACGACCGCTTTGGGTATTGTGCAAAACGCTGCCGATTCAGGGCTGACTTTGATTGCGGCCGCCAATACCGCGCTGAGCGCTGATTTAACGACGCTGCAAAATCAACTGCAAAGTCTGGATAGCAGCAGCGATACCGCTGCAGTGAAACAGGCGATGGCGGTTCAGTTGACGGCATTAGCGGAGCGGCAGGAAAAGACCGCCGCGAATGCGACCAGTCTGGCCGATACTTTAACCCGGTTGGAAACCAGTTATAACCAATTGACGGGCCGAGAGGAGCACCCCTTGGCGGTGGCCATTATCCAGCTCAGAACAGTGGCCGCTCTGGCGACCAAGATTCAGCATGATGCCGCTGAGTTGAGTGCCACCCTGCCGAGTATGGACACGGCGGCGATTCAACAGCGGTTGGCTGCGCTGACTGGAACGGCGAACCAGTTTGCCCAGGCCGCCCAAGACTTGCAGGCCAGCGATCTGAGCAGCAGTGTACAAAAACTGATCACAGCCTTCAGCAACCAATTGGCCGCCGCCGGGACGACGCTGACGACGATCAATAATCAGGTTCTGCCGGCCATGCCGGCACTGCTGCAAGGAACAAAATCGCTGCTCACCCAGGCCAATGAATTTTTGACAAAAATGCAAACCCAGCTGCCGGCCCTGCAAAAAGAATTGACGGATGCTAATTCTTGCTGAATGGGCACATGCAGCTGATCAAGAGCGGCATCACGACGGCCGCTGATTTGTACCGCAATGATTTCCCGGCGCTTAAGACCAAGCTGATGCGCGCCACTGATTTCATCAATAATGATTTGCCGGGTGTGGAAAATGAATTGACCAATACGCTGACCCTGGCCAATACCAAAATGCCGGTCCTGCAAAGCGGCTTGAATGACGCCCAAACACTGATCACCAATGACTGGCCGACGCTGAAGGAAGCCATTCAAAAGGGCGCGGCCGCCATTCAAAAGGGAGAGAAATCCGTTGATCTCAGTCAGCTGCTGAAGCTGCTCAGCCGTGATGCCGCCAAGGAAGCCAATTTCTTGGCCACGCCGGTGACTTTGACCCAGCATACGATGTACCCCATTCCCACCTACGGCTCACAAAGCGCGCCATTCTGTCTGGCCCTGTGTATTTGGGTCGGGGCTTTGCTGCTGGGCGCACTGCTCAAGATGGAATACAATTTGCCCCCGGAACTGGCCGGCGTTACCGTGAAACAGCAATACCTCGCCCGCTGGCTGACGTTCGCCGGGTTGGGCATGCTCCAAGGACTGATCGCGGCGCTGGGCAATCTGTTTTTGATCCATACTTACGTGGTGAATAAACCCTTGTACCTGGTGTTTGCGATGTTTCTCGCGCTGGTCTTCGACTCGATCCTGTACATGCTGGTCTCCCTATTCGGCAATATCGGCAAGGGGATCGGAATCATCATTCTGGTCCTGTCCATCTCCGGTGCCGGCGGGAACTTCCCGGTCGTGCTCTCCAGCCATTTCTTCCAAGCAATCAACCCGTGGCTGCCGTTTACCTATGCCGTGAACCTGTTGCGGGAAACGGTCGGCGGGATTTACTGGTCTCACCTGTGGCTGGACGTGGCCGCCTTGACCGCGTTCGGGTTGGTGTTCTTCGGTCTGGGCATTCTGCTGAAGGAGCCGATCCATCCATGGATCGTGAAGATGAATAAAATGGTGCACAAGTCGCAAATTATTGAGTAAGCGAACAGGCGCTGCCTCCCAATGTCGGAGACAGCGCCTGTTTTGGCGTGTTGGCTTAGCCAATATGCCGCGAGAATTTCTTAAAGTGGAACAAAGTATCGATACGCTTAAAGTAATCGTCGGGGATGTGCAGGTCCAGTGCCTTCAAGTTGTTCTGCAACTGGGCTGGTTTGCTCGCGCCAGTGATCAGGCTGGAGATCCGCGGGTCGCGCAGCGCCCAGGCCAGGGAGAAGGTGGCTAAGTCGGTGTTGAGCTCATCCGCCATCTTGACCAGCTCTTCGACCTTCTTCAGATTATCTTCGGTGAGCATGGCTTGAATCTGATCTTGGTAAGTTGCCCGGGAACCGGCCGGAATCGGCTGGCCTAAGCGGTATTTACCCGTGAGCAGCCCTTGAGACAGTGGGGAGAAGGGCACGATGCCCAGGCCCAGCCGGCCGCAGACGTCCATCAATTCATTTTCGATATAGCGGTCGAAAATGTTGTATTGCGGCTGAACCACACTCATCGGGTGCAGGCCGTTGCGCTGAATAATCAATTGCGCTTCGAGAATCTGGACCGGGGTCCATTCGCTGACGCCGTAATAGAGAACCTTGCCGGCGTCGACCAGATTGCTTAAAGCAGTCAATGTCTCTTCCAGCGGGGTTTCCGGGTCAAACCGGTGGCAGAAATACAGGTCCAAATAATCCGTCTGCATATTCTTCAGAGAAGTATCGATGGATTCCATGATGTGCTTGCGGGACAAACCGCGATCATTGGCGCCCTCACCGGTCGGGAAATAAACCTTGCTGGAAATGACTAATTCTTTTCGCGGAAATTCTTTCAATGATTCCCCGAGGAACCGTTCAGCAGCACCGCCGCTGTATGCGTCCGCACAGTCGAAGAAGTTGATGCCATTTTCATAAGCCAGCTTAATGCTTTCGGCAGCCAAGTCTTGTTTTTCTTGACCGTGCAAATTGGTCATCCAACTGCCCAGAGCTAATGCACTGACGCGCAGCCCTTGTTTGCCTAAATGTCGATATTCCATGAGTGATAACCGTCCTTCCATAATTTGTTACCGCTTTAAGCGTAAGGGTAATCCCGCCGGAAGGCAATAACGCACTTTTTAGTTACCGCGGTCGTTGCAGGGTATGTATGGACTGCTCATGGGCGCGGAAGTCCCCAGGAGTCTGACCATAGGCGGCTTTAAACACCCGATAGAAATGACTCAGATCGGAATACCCGACTTGATCGATGATTTCCTCCACACTCAGGTCCGCTGTACCTAACAAGCGCGCGGCTTCTTTCAAGCGTAGATTTTGCAGCAGGGATGAGAAAGAGTAGCCAGTTTCCCGCTTGATATACCGACTTAGGTAGCCCTTGCTGAGGTGAAATTGGTCAGCTACGGCCGTCAAGGTCACGGTCCGCTTATTTTCGCTGATGTAGTGAATGATCTGGGGCATAGCCTGCCGCTGGTGCTGACCGGTCAGCACTTTTACGCTGGTCAAGTGATGACGAATCAATTGACCAAAAAGGAGCATCACATAACTGTTCATGATAATCATGCTGCCGCCTTGGTGCAGCGCCGTCTCCTGGGACTCCTCATACAGGTGCAGTACCGCATCCTCAATTTCAGGATTATTTAATGCTGGAAAAAAGAGAATGTTCGAGAAGTCTTTGACATAGAGCATCTGCCAAAAGAAGTCAGAAATCTGATTGCTCTCCATGAGCAAGGGCGAGAATGTTTCTTCGAAGGTGGTCCGGCGCATGATGATATTGATACAGATGCTTTGGTCGTCATTGACGAAGAAAGCTTGATCAATATTAGGACAGACGATGATTAAGCTGCCCTGAGGAACCAGCGTTTCGGTCCCATGGAGGTAGAAATAACACTGTCCTTGGACGACATAGGATATTTTTACAAATTCCAGGCTGTGTTCGAAAGCGGGCAGATAACGGAGGTGTTTGAACGCGACAATTTCCGATTCTAGGTGCGGTGGGTACACCAACGATTGTTCAGTTGCTGCAGTTATTATGGGCTGCGTCCGCGGGACGAAGAACTGACTTTCGTAAAAGCGCGTAGCAATATCAGACAACGGCTGATCGGGGAAGACCGTTGCACGCTGTTGATGCTTTTTGTAATTCGCGACAAACTCAGTCCAGGAGTGGATCAATGGAAAACCTGGGCCAGGAATATAAGGGTTCGCCTGATAGAGGCGGCGATAGCCAGCCTCAACTGTATCAAATTGAAGTAGTTCATGTAGCAGTTTGGCTTTATCCATAGCGGCACGCTCCTCTCCGCCAGTATACCGGAAAGGTCATATAAAACCAATGAAGACTCCCAGTGACGGCTGTATCCGTTACCAGTACACTGGTTGAGTAAGGCTCGGGGAGCGTTTCCAGAACGTACCAGGTATTATTCACGTTATATCAGCCGCAACTTCTCCGCCATCTGATCAGTGGCGCTGAGTAGATTGCAGCTGGTATCCAATGAAACGGAGGAATCCAGCAATGGATCAAGCAGCAGATAAATCGTTGGTTAAAAAGTATTTCCCGTTGGCAGTTGCCGCAGGGATCGGCTCGATGCTCGGGTCCGGAATTATTGTCGGTCTTGCCGCTACGATTACCGTGTGGCAGCAAACCTTAGCGTTAACAAACGCGCAAGTCGGATTCATCTCGGGTGCGCTGACCTTCGCCATTGCCTTTGGTTCAATCTTTGGCGGGCGCTTGGCGGAAACGGTGGGGTTGACCCGCTTCTTCAATTGAATCAATCTCGTCTATGCCATTGGCGCTGGCATCGTCATGTTGGCTAATAGTTATGCGGTATTACTAACCGGGGTGATCATTACCGGCCTCGCCTCTGGCGCGGATCTGCCGACATCGTTGACCGTCGTTTCCCACGATGCACCCGATAATAAAACCAGTTCGAGCTTAGTTTCAGCCACTCAGATCTTCTGGCAAGTGGGGATTTTCATTTCATACATCTGTTCTTTTGCCGTGTCTACTTTGGCTGGCGCTACCGGCGCGCGCATTGTTTTCGCCATTCTGACGGTGTTTGCCGTGATCACTTGGCTTTGGCGGACGTTATCCCACAAGTTCAAGCAGTTCCACGAAGAAGCCGACGCGCGGTACGCCAAAGCTGGCGTACAAGGCGGCGGTGCTGCCAGGGCAGAAAAGGTTTCCTTAACGAAAGTACTATTCGGCAAAGATAAAGCCAAGTATCTGAGCATTTTACTGGCAATCACGGTGTTTTACGTTGGTTGGAACTTGTTAGCTAATACCTGGGGCCAATTCCAAACATTCATGTTAGTGAAAGCCCATGCGTCACAGAGTCTGGCGACTGGGGCAGGCATTGTCCTCAATGTGATTGCCTTGATCGTTTCGATTATCTTTGCCTCAGTGGCCGGTGGCAAACATCGGAATCAAGCATTTTTTGCCGGCACAGTGATCATGCTAGTCGCCATGGTCGGCTTAGCAGCCAGTACCGGTGATTTGTGGATGATCATGGCAGCCATTGCGTTTTATAATCTGGGCAGCCCGTTGGCCGGTGAGGCCTTGTATAAGGTGTGGACCCAGGAGTCGTATCCAGTCGAAATTCGGTCATCGGTGCAAGGTCTGATTAATGGTTTCTCGCGGATCTGCTGTGCTCTGTTTGCCATGATTACGCCAGCACTGGTTGTGCCCAGTGCAATCAAAACGACAATGTGGGCATTTGCTGGAATCATCGTGATCAGTTTCTTAGGCGGTTTGGTGATGCTGCGGCTGCAAAAGCGATACGGTCGTTTGGATTAATGGTTGAAAGAAAGGAATGAGTCGCGTGTCCGCTACTTTGTCGGTGACACCAGTACACTTAACGGTTGAACACTATCCCGGAGATGTACTGGGAATTGGCCAAACCGTGCCGCGTCTGTCTTGGCAATATTCAGATGTTGTGCCCGCAGATGCGAAAACAGAATTAGAAATCACTCGGAGAATGCCAGCGGCCCAGGCTGTTGTACAGTCCGTCCCGGTGGGCCGGGCGGACAATGTCTTACTGCCGTGGCCGCTCACCCCGCTGAATGCCCGCGAACAGGTCATTGTGCGGGCCAGGCTGACTCAAGCCGATGCAGTTTCTGAATGGTCTGCGCCGTTGCACTTTGAACTTGGTCTGACGGTGGCTTTTGAACGGGAGGCAGCCTTCGTTGGACCCGCCCAATTGGATGGGCATACGGATCATCGGCCGCAGCCGCTTGTGCGGACTGAATTTGTGGTACCAGCCAAACCGGTCCAAGCCCGCCTTTATCTGTCTGCGTTGGGCTTAGTCGATGCTGAATTGAACGGCCAACGTGTGGGTCAGGATATTTTAACGCCAGGATGGACCCAGTATGACGATCGGCTTGAGTTGTGGACGTATGACATTACCCAGCAATTACAAGCTGGGACCAATGCGTTAGGCTTCTGGCTTGGCGACGGGTGGTACCGGGGACGCGTCGGATTCAAGGGCGGTCAGGCAAATGTTTATGGCGACCGCTTAGGCGTCTTTGCTCAAGTTGAAATCTTTTACGCCGACGGCAGTGAGCAACAGATTTTTTCGAATTCCTATGACCGGCAGTGGTATACAGTCAACGGGCCAATTACCGCATCCAATCTTTTCGAAGGCGAGGACTATGATGCCCGATTAACGCAACCGGGTTGGACGATGCCAGGATTCGATGACAGCGGTTGGGACACTGTCGCCCAGATCCCGTTTGATAATCGAAAATTGGAATTGCCCATTCTGCCACCGGTCCGGGCCCATGGTCAGCATCCGGCCGTGACGATTGCGAAAACGGGTGAGCACAAAGGACGGACCAATTGGATCGTTGATTTTGGGCAAAACTGTACACAGCGCGTACGTCTGCATATTCATAACCTGGCGGCTGGTGATCAAGTCAGTATTCAGCACGCTGAGGTCCTAGAAAAAGATGGTTCGCTGTCCACGCGGCCGTTACGCCGGGGCAGCAACTTGATACGTATATCAGCAATGGTGAGGATGCCCTCTGGGAGCCGCGGTTCACGATCCATGGCTTTCGGTATGCGGAAGTCAAAGGCTGGCCCGGTGAATTAACTGCCGCCGATATGGAATGTATTGTGTATTACTCAGCCATGAAGCAGGTTGGCCAATTTGCCAGTTCCAATCAGTTGGTGAATCGATTACATGATAACGTGCTATGGTCCATGCGGTCGAATTTTGTTTCCATTCCAACGGATTGTCCGCAACGGGATGAGCGGCTGGGCTGGACGGGGGATATCTCGCTATTCGCGCCGACGGCAGACTATTTGTATGACACCAGCAGCTTCTTGAGTAATTGGCTGGTGGATGTTCGCTCGGACCAAAAAAAGTGGGGCACAGTGCCTTTCTATACACCGTTCATTCCCTTCGCTGAGTGGTCGAGTCCCCAAGCCATTGCCATTTGGGGCGATGCGGCGGTCACGGTTCCTTGGACTTTGTATATGAACAGCGGCGATAAGCAGCAACTGGCTTCCCAGTATGCTTTAGCCCAGGCGTGGATCGATGAGGTCCGCGGGTATCTTTCCCCAGATGGCGTGTGGGATCGTAAACCCCACTATTCCTTGGGTCAATTGGGCGACTGGTTAGATCCCACCGCGCCGCCTGATGATCCGGTAAAAGCAATGACCCAAAAGGAACTGGTGGCGACGGCGTTTTTCGCCCGCAGCGTGCGGTTGTTTGTCAAAATGGCCCAAGCGTTGGATCGACCGGAAGAAGCAGAGCGTTATGAGCGGTTGGCGCAGCATATTGGACGAGGCTTCCAGCATCGTTTTGTTCACGCTGACGGACGGATGACATCCGATACGCAATGTGCCTATGCGTTAGCAATCGTGTTTAACTTACTCACTGATCAGCCGGAGTTGCAAACTAAGGCGGGCAACCGGTTAGCGGCCCTGGTTCAGGCATCGCATGGTCAAGTCAGCACGGGCTTTGCCGGTACGCCTTACGTGTTGCCCGCATTAACGCAAACCGGCCATCTCCAAGAGGCATACAGCCTTTTTCTATCAGATAAGTGCCCCAGCTGGCTGTATCAGGTCAAAATGGGCGGCACCACCACCTGGGAACGATGGGACTCCATGCTGCCGGATGGTTCGGTGAATCCGGGCGTCATGACTTCCTTTAATCACTATTCACTGGGGTCGGTGGCGGCCTGGATGCACAGTACGATTGGCGGATTGACAGCTACTGCACCCGGATGGCGGACCTTTCGGGTGGCGCCCCAGCCCGGCGGCGGCATTACCCAAGGACAAACGAGTCACGAAACGCCGTATGGTTTGGCGGCCGTGACGTGGCAGCTGCGCGCTGATGAATTTCAGATCACGGTGACGGTACCGAATGGCACGACGGCGACCGTTGTCATGCCGGGCGGGACCGCCAGCAAGACGGTAACGGCGGGTCACTATACGTGGTCGGAGCCGGCAGCAGTGAGCGTTCAATAAATCAATTTTGGCGAGTGGTCTACACGGTGAGTGCAGCTGCTCGCCTTTGGTGCGTCACCAAGCAGAAAGGAAAAATGATATGGTATTGCAAGCTGTTTTGCGTGTGAATAATGAAACGGATTTTACTTTTACTGCCCGACCGCAGTTTTCATGGCAATTATTCGGGGGAGAGAAGGGGCTGCATCAACAGCACTACTTGTTAGAGGTGGCGGCAGATCCTGATTTTTACCATATTCTCTGGCAAATTGAGCGGAATGGCGCGCAATCCTTTGGGGTCAGCATGCCAGCGGTTCAATTGCAACCGACCGCCGAGTATTACGCCCGGGTGCAGGTCCGCACGAACCAAGGTACAACGGATTGGTCAGCCCCAGTGCGCTGGGCTGATCCCCGGACAACTTGGCAAGCTGGCTGGATTCGGCCAGTCAAAACACAAATTGGCGGACCCAAGAAGCAGAAACGGCCATACACTGCCCAGAAAGAATTTACGATTCAGCATCCAGGCCAGCGGGCGATTTTACGTCTTTCTGCCCTAGGGATGTACCATGCCCAGCTCAACGGCCAGGACGTGGGTCGTGATTATTTCCGGCCAGGCTTCACGGATTACAGTCAGCGAGTGCAGTACCAGAGTTATGACGTCACGGCATTGCTGCAAAGGACGAATACTTTGCGTATCGAAGTGACCGAAGGCTGGTATTCCGGGCTCTATGGCTGGTGGGGCGGTCATGATCTATTTGGCAATACCAACGCGGTAATTGCGCAATTGGAGATCGACGGCCAGGTCGTGGTCGGCACCGATGCGTCTTGGACGCAATGGTATGGCCCCCGGCAGTACGCTGATTTATATAACGGCGAGGAATATGATGGCCAGAGCGACTGGCAGCCGGTTGGGCAGATGGTACCGTTTCCTTACAGCAAAGCGGTGTTGGTGCCCCAGGAAGGGCCCAGTGTGCGGGTGTTGAAAAAGATCACCCCGCAACGGCTCTTCCATGATCCGGCGGGACATTTGGTTTTGGACTTGGGCCAAAATATTGCGGGTTGGATCGCGTTTAAGAACCAACATGTGGTTGCCGACACGGTCACGTTGACCCATGGTGAAGTGTTGGACCAGCAAGGAAATTTCTTCCGGGATAATATTCGGGCGGCCGCTGCCGAAGATATTTATCACCTGCCGCTTAACGACGGTCAAACGTATCAACCGCGTTTCACGTATCACGGCTTTCGCTATGTGCAATTGACCGGATTCGCGGATGACGTCCCTGTGACTGATTTCACCGGGGTGGCCATCAGTAGTCTGCATCGCCAGACCGGCACGTTCACCACGGATAATGCCGCGATCAATCAGCTGCAAAGCAATATTCTCTGGGGTCAGCGGGATAATTTTGTGGAGATTCCCACTGATTGTCCCCAGCGCGACGAGCGGGCCGGGTGGACCGCCGATGCCCAAGTCTTCATGCCGACCGCGAATCTGAACTATGATACGCAACACTTTGTGAAACGCTGGCTGCGCGACTTCTTGCCGGCTCAGCAGGCCCAGGACGGTGCGTTGCCGGTGGTCATCCCGGATATTCTGCGCGGCGGGTTCAACGGAACGACCGGCGTTTGGGGTGACGCCGCCGTGCTGATTCCGTGGTACATCTATCGCACTTATGGCGATATTCAAGTCCTGCGGGACCAATATACCAGCATGCAGGCGTGGGTCAATTATGTGCGCCGGCGAGGCACCGAGGAAGGGCTGTACAATACCGGGGCCCAACTGGGTGATTGGCTGGCCCTGGATACGCCAGCGGGCAGCTATCACGGCGGTACGGACCAGAACTTTGTGGCGACGGCCTTCTTTGCCTGGTCCACAGCGGTGCTGGCCAAAACGGCCTGGCTGCTGGGTAAAGTGGCCGATGCCCATGACTATGAACAATTGCATACGAGTATTGTTGCGGCTTTCCGGCGGACGTATTTGGCTGGTGTGACACCAAAGAAAGATACCCAGACCGCCAATGTACTGCTGTTGCAGTGCCAGCTCGTGGAGAAAGGAGAGCGGCCCGCCGTCGCCCAGCATTTGGCCGATTTGATTCAGAAGAACGGCGGTCATTTGGATACCGGCTTTGCCGGGGCACCGTATCTTTGCCCGGTATTGTCCGCGAATGGTCAAACCAAGGCCGCTTATGATCTGCTTTTCCAGGAAAGTTATCCGTCGTGGCTCTACGAAGTCCAGCAGGGCGCAACGACGATGTGGGAACATTGGGATAGTTTGAAGCCAGACGGCAGTTTTTGGAGCAGCGATATGAACTCGTTTAACCATTACGCATACGGGTCCATTGGTCAGTGGCTGTACGAAACCGTCGCCGGGCTCCATGCTCAGCGGCCCGGCTACCAACGGTCGGTGATCGCGCCCCAGCCCGACGCCCGTTTTGGTCATGTGCAGGCCGAGATCAATACGGTATTTGGTCCGTTAGTATCCGACTGGTATTTGCGTGATGGGCAATTCACTTTGACCGTCACGATTCCGGCCAACACGACGGCCCAGGTCGTCCTGCCCAATGGAGCCGGGCAAGAGGCAATGGTCCTGGCCGCGACGGCACAATCGGCTCAGTTTACTGATGGTACATTGCGCCGGCGGACGATTGATTCCTTTGGCGTCAAATTTCAAGAAGCCATTCCTGCCGATGCGGAACTCTGGCCCGTAGCCGCCGCTGACTTAGGCTTTCTTCTAGGATCCGGCACGTACACGTTCCATTATGCGGTCTAAAATCCGTCATTGACAGCAACCGCTCCCATACCCTATTGTTACCGCAACAAGGGAATGTGGAGGAAAATCATGACGTCATTTAAAGTACGCAGTTTTGTCTTGATCCTGCTGGCGTTCGTCCTGGGGTGCAGCGAGTTCATCATCGTGGGCGTGCTGGACGACATCAGCACGGAGCTGCACGTCGGGGTCTCAACAGTCGGTTATCTGGTGACGATTTTCGCGCTGGTTTACGCGGTCAGTACGCCGTTTGTCACGTCGGCAGTGGGCCAGCATACCCTGTATCGGTTTATGCTGTTTTTGATGGGGATCTTCATCATTGGCAATGTGCTCAGTGCGGTGGCGTTCACGTACCCCGTGTTGGTCGTGTCCCGGATCATCACCGCCATCGTTTCCGGGCCGCTGATTTCCATCGCATTGACGTTTGCTAATTACATTGCGCCAATAAGTAAGAAAGCCTGGCTGATTTCCTGGGTCTTCTCTGGATTCAGTATTGCCTCGGTCTTCGGCGTGCCGCTGGGTACTTGGATTGCAACGGCGGCCGGGTGGCGATTGTTGTCGTCAGCGTGCTCACGATGGCGCTGATTGCTTTCTCCCTGCCGCGGGATCTGCGCCAGCGGCGGCGGACGCAAGCAGCCGGGCAGGGGCAAAGTGCCGATGGCGTCATGGCCCTCTTCAAGGATCGGCGGATCCAAATTGGCATGCTGATGCCGATGGTCAGCATTGCCGGGGTCTATGTGGTATACACCTATCTGCGGCCGCTGCTGTCCCGCAACCTGGGCTTCACAACTAATGTCGTCACGATCCTGCTGTTCATCTTTGGGGTGATGTCCCTGATCAGTAACCAGCTCAGCGGCCGGCTGGCTGACAATGACGGCCTGCTGAAGATGCCAAAGATTTTCGGCGCCGAATTGGTGTTGATGCTGCTGATGCCGCTGGCGTTGACGAACCGGGTGACCGGTTTGATCGCGCTGATGCTCATGGGCGTCGTGATGTATCTGATCAATTCACCGATTCAGATGCATTTTCTGGGCGTGGCCGAACGGGATTATCCCCAAGCCATTGTCATGGCGTCGTCTCTGAATTCCATCTTTGCCAACTTCGGCATTGCCCTGGGCAGTGCCACGGGCGGTTTGATCGTGGATCATTTGAGCATGCGGGTCACCGGGTTTGGCGGGGCGGTGTATATCTTGGCCGCACTGTTGCTGGTAATTTGGTTGAATCGGGTGAATAAGCAAGCGGCGGAGGCGGTGCCAGTAAAGCAGGTGCCGACTGGGGCAGCCGCTAAAGTGCAGAAGGGTTAGAAAAAGGAACAGCCGTTATCCTGGACGTTGAACGAGGGCGTCGAGGATAACGGCTGTTTTTAGGGCCTGGGTTTTGACGGCCGAAATCTAGATTGAAGCTCATAGTAAGGGCAACTCCTTAAGACGATGTTACATAAGAGATGTAGGGCAAAACAGGCTAAGCCTGTGCGGACTTCTTATTTGGTGCAGAGTCGCTATCTGGTTTTTTTGAAGTGCCATACCATTTCTTTTGATCCTCGTCGAACTTTTTGGCGACATCTAAATCATGGCGCAGTTCCTGTCGGATTTGCTCACGTTCATCGTCACTTAGCCCATCTAGCCATTTCTGAAATGTGGCGGAGTCGGGTAATTTGTAACTCACGATGGGGCACCTCTTTCATCAACCGAAAAGGGCTTACTATTTCCAAATTGTAGCATGGCAGACGGTCCTTGAACTGTACGAACGCTCGGATAATCAAGTACAATGAGGCTATCTGATATTGACGGGTGATAACATGCATGCACTTTCAATCAAACAGCCCTATGCTTGGCAGATTCTAACCGGCGATAAACCATACGAATATCGAACGTGGTTGCCGGGCACAGTGCAGCAGTTTCTATTGGTCAGTTCCAGTCAGCCATCAGCGATGGACTTCGGCTGGGGCTTGGCCAATGGCTATGCGCTAGCGGTGGTGGATATCACCGGCACACCGCAATTGGAAGACGATGGCAGCTATGCTTGGCCGGTCAAAGTGCATGCGGCGGTGACTCCTTTTCCGGTGAAAGGCAAACTGCATTTTTACGAGGTCGCAGACGCTCAAATCCACCAGCACCCGGAATGGGCAGCAGATCTCCGGCAATATCAGCGCGGCGCATCAGTCAGCGATAACTCGGCGTTCTATCGCGACTACTTGGCCCCACTGGCGGCTGTTGGGTTCAGCCAGATGCCGCTGAAATACCAGAAAATCTATAATACGACCCGGAGTTGGGAACAAGTCGGGGCGGTGTGGGCGCAAGCCAAACGGCAATAGCTGTACCGCCAGAGAAGGGAGCCAGGCCGATGAAACGACTGCATGATTTCTAAGTACCAAGAAAGGGTGCTTAGAATGAGTCGAAGTTACAAACATTTTCCCTGTGTGAAGGAGTTCAACCGCGGAATGAAGGCCGCCACGAATCGGCGGCTGCGGCGCAAGCTGAAGTGCGGCGTGTTCGATGAGGTCATGGCCGGCAAGAGCAATGCCTATCGGCGGCTGTTTGAGAGTTGGGATATTTCCGACTATGCGTTTCGGAGCAGTGCGCAAGAGGCACTGCAACAGACCCGTGATGTGTATCGGTGGACTACTGTTTACAGTACTACCGTAGTGGATATCAAGGATCGAACAACTTGGATTGAAAGTGAGAAACAACTTTGGCTGCCAGTGATCGTACCTGTGAGTTATCGGGAAACGGACCAAGTGCCAGCCAATTGGCATCCCCGACACCCCAGTGCACGGGCTTGGCGGTTGAATCAGAATGTTTGGCAATATGTGCGGGACTATTTACGCAAATAGTATAGTGTAGAACCAGCAAAGCGGCCCAAATCATCCACGATTTGGGCCGCTTTGCTAGTCATCCGGGTTTTATCTTTTTACACCGACGGCCTTCTTGAACAGAAAATTACAGCAATCTGGAGTCGCTTAGCCAATATCAAATTGCTCGGATAAGACATGATACTTGCTAATAGTGATTGCAACCGGATTCACGATGTGCTAGCCTATTACTGGAGTTAGTACGAATAAACAACCAACCCATCATTCAACCTTGGAGGTCATTCTATGACGGTTACTTATCACGTTGCCAAAACTGGCGCAGGCACTAATCCCGGCAGTGCCGCCGCCCCATTTCTCACCATTCAGCAAGCAGCAGACATCGCGGTGGCTGGTGATACCGTGCTGGTCCATGCCGGTACGTACCGGGAGTGGGTCAAGCCGCGGCACAGCGGTCTGAATCAAAACGAGCGCATCACATACGCCGCCGCCCCAGACGAACACGTCACGATCAAAGGCTCAGAAGTGGTTAGAGGCTGGCAAAAACAAGCCGGCGCAGTCTGGGCCGTGACGGTACCTAATACGTTCTTTGGGGACTATAATCCCTTTGCCCACGCCGTTGACGGCGATTGGCTGGTGTACCCAGAGGACCGGTCGGCCCACGAGGGAGACGTCTACCTGAACGGCCATTCGCTATTTGAGGCGCATTCTTTAGACGAAGTGGCGCATCCGCAACGCCGAGAAAAGAACCCGTTCCATCTTTATTGGGGTTTGGACGAGAAAATTCTAGATGCGGATGGCACCGTGTTTGTTTGGTATGCTCAAGTTGATAATGAGACGACGACGATTTACGCCAACTTTGGCCCGGCTGATCCCAATCAAGAAACCGTGGAGATCAATGTCCGCCGGTCCTGCTTCACGCCGGAGGCGATTGGCCGCAATTACATCACGGTCCGCGGTTTTGAGATTTGTCAGGCAGCAACGCCCTGGGCACCGCCGACAGCTGACCAATTGGGGATCATCGGGCCCCACTGGAGCAAGGGCTGGATCATTGAAGATAATGACATCCATGATAGCAAGTGTTCCGGTATCAGTCTGGGCAAAGAAGCCAGTACCGGCGACAACGACTTCACCAAAACCCGGCGCAAACCGGGCTATCAGTACCAGATGGAAGCCGTCTTCAAAGGCTTAGCGGCCGGGTGGGATAAGGCCCGCGTGGGGTCCCACATCGTGCGCCATAACCACATCCATGATTGCGGCCAGACTGGCATTGTCGGCCACATGGGCTGTGCCTTCTCGGATATTTACGGCAACGACATTGCCCGCATCGCGATGAAGCGGGAATTCTGGGGCCATGAGATCGGCGGCATCAAGTTCCATGCTGCCTTGGATGTTCAGATCCACGACAATCATATCCATGAGTGTACGCTGGGCACTTGGTTGGACTGGCAGACCCAGGGCACGCGGGTGGCGCGCAACGTATACGACCACAACGACCGGGACCTCATGGTGGAAGTCAGCCATGGGCCTTACCTGGTCGACAACAACATCTTTGCGTCGGGGTACAACTTCGACAACATGTCCGAGGGTGGGGCCTACGTCAACAATCTCTGCTGCGGCGCAATTGGTCTCAACAAAGTGCTGGACCGGGCGACCCCGTATCATTTTGCCCACACCACTGAAGTGTTAGGCACCCAGCCGATTTATGGCGGGGACGACCGCTGGTATCAGAATGTTTTCGTGGGCAGAAATGACGACCGGTTATACGGCACCGCTGGCTATAACGGCCACCCCACGTCTCTGGCGGCGTTTATTCAGGCGTACGAGGCGAAAGGCGGCGACGTTGAGACCTATGCGCAACTGGCGCAGCCAGTCTACATTGATGCCAATGTGTATCTGCATGGGTCTAAGGGCTACGATGAAGAGCGGCACAGCGTGAGCGATGCGGTTGATCCCCAGATCAAAATCAGCGAGGAAGCAGACGGCTTGTATCTGACCATTACGCTGCCGGCCAATTTCACCCAGGTGCCCACCCGGCAGCTGGATACCGCCGCGCTGGGCGTGCCCCGGGTCGTGGCAGAACCCTTTGAACATCCGGATGGGTCGCCATTGATGATCGCCCAGGATCTGACCGGTGCGATGTTGTCTGAAAAGCCGATCCCTGGACCGATTCAAGCCCTGCAACCGGGTCTTAACCATATCAAGATTATGACCAGAAATTAAGCCGCAGTGAGTCTGGCATTTTTTGATCGATGCGGCATGGGAGCGCCTTTTGGAGGGAGTTCGCGGGGCACTGGGTATTTCCCAGTGCCCCTTTTTGAATAGCTCTTGTACCAAAGTACCACTAGCAGTAAAATATCCTTCGCGCCAAATTTGTGCGGTCAAAAATACTGATGAAAATGCATGTAAGCGGTTGACTTGTCCGGTCAAATATTTTACACTTTGCATTGGATATATGAGTTAGCCAATTAAGTTTAGCGGAGCCGGGTGCACTGCATCCTCTGCCATGAAGGAGTGTCAATCAATGTTGTTAACAGTACCCAATTACAAATTCTGGTTCATCGTCGGGAGCCAAGCCCTGTATGGTGAAGACGACTTGAAGTCTGTCCGTAAGGATACCGAGGTCATCATCAAGGCCTTGAACGATAGTGGCAAGCTGCCTTATCCGATTGAATTCAAGGAAGTCGCCATTGACGCCGAGACTATCACTTCTGCGATGAAAGAAGCCAACTACCGCGACGATGTGGCCGGGGTCATCACTTGGATGCACACATTCTCACCGGCCAAGAACTGGATCCGGGGCACGAAGTTACTGCAAAAGCCGCTGCTGCACCTGGCGACGCAATTCCGGGAAGATATTCCTTGGGATACCATCGACATGGACTATATGAACCTGAACCAGTCCGCCCATGGCGACCGGGAATACGGCTTCATCAATGCCCGCCTGCGCAAGCATAACAAGGTCGTTTACGGCTACTGGAAGAACCCGGAAGTCCAACAAGAGATCGCGGACTGGATGGACGTTGCCGTTGGTTACAACGAAAGTTTCAAGATCAAGATTGCCCGCTTTGGCGATAACATGCGCAACGTCGCCGTCACTGAAGGCGACAAGGTTGAAGCCCAGATCCAGTTTGGCTGGACTGTTGACTACTGGCCGGTTGGCGACTTGGTTGAACAAATCAACAAGGTTTCTGAAGTCGACATTGATAAGGAATACGCTGATCTGGAGAAGAAATACGATCTGGTACCGAGTGCCGGCGACAACGATCCGGAATTCTTCAAGGACCATGTCCGTTATCAATTGAAGGAAAAGATTGGCATTGAGCGCTTCTTGGATGCCCGCGGCTGCACTGGGTTCACCACGAACTTCGAGGATCTGCACGGCTTGAAGCAATTACCGGGGTTGGCTGTGCAATTGCTTCAAATTGAAGGCTATGGGTTTGGTGCTGAAGGGGATTGGAAGTCTGCGGCATTTGGCCGGTTGTTGAAGATCATTGCCCACAACAAGCAGACGGCCTTCATGGAAGACTACACCTTGGATCTGCGTCCGGGCCACAATGTTATCTTGGGCTCGCACATGCTGGAAGTTGACCCGACTTTGGCTAGCACCAAGCCGCGGGTTGAAGTACATCCTTTGGGCATTGGCGACAAGGAAGACCCGGCCCGCTTAGTATTTGACGGCTCTGAAGGCGACGCAGTGGACGTGACCATTTCTGACTTCGGTGACGAATATCGGATGATCATGTACGCGGTTGACGCCAAGAAGCCGGACGTTCCGGCACCCCATCTGCCGGTTGCCCGTCAGCTCTGGGTACCGAAGGCCGGCCTTAAAGAGGGCGCGACCCAATGGATCCAAGACGGCGGCGGTCACCACACGATCCTGACCTTAGCCTTGAGCACC
The DNA here is from genome assembly GCF_008694105.1 of Schleiferilactobacillus harbinensis. Lineage (NCBI taxonomy): Bacteria > Bacillati > Bacillota > Bacilli > Lactobacillales > Lactobacillaceae > Schleiferilactobacillus > Schleiferilactobacillus harbinensis. The sequence goes on along the minus strand of NZ_CP041364.1, from coordinate 1,875,250 downwards.
ACGCAATTGGTTGACTTGGCCACGATGTTTGGTTTGAAGTATTCTGATATTAAGTAGTTGCGCCGACAATAATCCGCAGTTGCGGGAATAATTGCGCCATCTAAACCGGCCGATAATCCACCCGTATGGATTGTCGGCTGGTTTTTTCTTAAATTGAGCAAAGGAGCATTTTTAAAATGAGTAGTGAAACGATCAAGCAAGAGATTCAGGCCGGGCAGACAGTCTTAGGCATTGAGCTGGGCTCGACCCGGATCAAGGCGGTCCTGATCGACTCCCACTTTGAGACGATCGCCGCGGGCAGCTTTACCTGGGAGAATAAGTTCGTGGACGGGATCTGGACCTATCCGCTGAAGGAAGTCTGGCAGGGGCTGCAATCTGCTTATACCGAATTGACCAACAAGATTCGCGCTGAATATGGTGTTTCCATTACCAAAATCGGCTCCATCGGGGTCAGCGCCATGATGCACGGCTACCTGGCTTTCGACAAAAACGGCCAGCAACTGGTGCCGTTCCGCACCTGGCGCAACAACATTACCGGCGAGGCGGCGGATCAGCTGACGAAGCTGTTCAACTTCAACATTCCCCAGCGCTGGAGCATTGCCCACCTGTATCAGGCCATTTTGAACCAAGAAAAGCACGTGGATCAATTGGACTTCATGACCACGCTGGCGGGTTACGTCACCTGGCAATTATCTGGGGAGAAAGTCATCGGCATCGGTGACGCCTCCGGGATGTTCCCGATCGACGAACAGACCCATGATTACAACGCCAAGATGATCACCCAATTTGAAAGCTATACCGGCGTGCTGGGCCATAATATCAAGATTCGTCACCTGTTCCCGAAGGTCTTGCTGGCCGGTGACCGGGCGGGGATGCTGACGGCAGCCGGTGCGAAGCTGCTGGATGCGACCGGCACGCTGCAAGAGGGCGCGCTGATGGTGCCGCCGGAAGGCGATGCCGGAACCGGCATGACGGCGACTAACGCCGTGCGCAAGCGGACCGGGAATATTTCGGCCGGGACGTCCGCTTTTGCCATGGTCGTGCTGGACAAGCCGCTGAGTCAGGTCCACCGGGACATCGACATCGTCACGACGCCGGATGGCGCGCCGGTGGCGATGGTGCATACCAACAACTGTACATCGGACATCAATGCCTGGATGGGGCTTTTCGCTGAGTTTGCTAAAGCGACTGGCCAGCATCTGAGCGCTGATGAGCTGTACAAGACGCTCTTCAACGAATCCACTAAGGGTGATCCGGACTGCGGCGGCGTGCTGAACTTCAGCAACGTCTCGGGTGAAAATATCACCAATATCCAAGAGGGCCGGCCGCTGTTCGTGCGCACTCCGAACTCCAACTTCACATTGGCCAACTTCATTAAAGCCCAACTGTATTCGGCCTTTGCCCTGCTGAAGATTGGGATGGATATCCTGACGAAGAAGGAACACATCCACACGGACGCGATGATCGCCCAGGGCGGCATCTTCCGGACCCCGAAGATTGCCCAGCAAGTCTTGGCCGATGCGTTGGACATTCCGATTACCCTGATGGCGAATGCTGGCGAAGGCGGCCCGTGGGGCATGGCCGTGCAGGCCCTTTATGGCCTGAATAACGCCGACCACGAGTCGTTGGCCGATTACTTGGATCACCAGGTCTTCGCTCAGCCGGAGAGCACGACGCTGGATCCGGTGGCGGTTAATGTGCAAGGCTTCGACGACTATATCGCCGTCTACCAGAAGGCGCTGCCGGTGGCGGTGGCCGCGGGGGACGACATCCAGGACTACCAGCCGAGCAAGCAGGTGACAGAATGACAAACACCGACGGCGGTTACTTGTTCATTCATTTCACCGGTACGGAACACCCCGCCAGTGGTGAACAAATCTATTTTGCGACGGCTTGCACTGGCATGATTTGCACCAGCAGCAGCCCGTCTTGACCTCTGACGTCGGTGAGATCAGTTGATGTGGCAAGGCTTGTCGTATTTTATTTTTGCCCTCAGCTATGTTGTCACTAATTCACTGTTCGCCTATTATGTCCAATACGTTTTAGGCCGCACCGATAAATTCTATATGGTAGGCATTATCACCACCGTCTTGGGCATTATCTCTGTCGTTCTCTTCCCCAGCATTGAATTGGCCGTCAAGCGGCGGGCCATTTATGTTGGCGGGATCTGCTTAATGCTGATCGGCTACGTGACCTTCCTGCTAGCAGGAAGCAATCTGTTACTGGTGTATATCGCGGTGGGTGTTTTCTTCTTCCCGTATCCGATGATTTTCTTGGCCGCATTAATGACGATCACGGACAGTGTGGAGTATGGCCAATGGAAAAATGGAACGCGCAATGAATCCGTGACGCTGTCCGTCCGGCCGCTGATCGATAAGCTGGCCGGGGCACTGGCCAATGGGATGGTGATCCTAGCGGCCGTCAATTCCGGGATGGTCGGGAAGGCCAAACCCAGCAGTATTCACCCGGACCAGCTGCTGAAGTTCAAAGGGTTCATGTTCTTTGCCCCGATGATCCTGTTGGTGCTGGCGGCGTTCATTTACTTGGCGAAGGTCAAGCTGACGGAGAAGAAGCACCAGGAGATCGTCAATGAGTTGCAAGCGAAGCTGAGTGCGGAGCAAAATAACTAGTCAGAAAAACACCCCAGCCCACTCTCGGAAAAACGAGAATGGACCGGGGTGTTTGCGTTAATGGGTCTGCGCTGCGATTTTCTTGCCAAATTCAGTCTGATCGAAATGATCAATGATGTCTTTCAATTCGTCATGGCGCAGGCTGGCGCCGAAGAGGGGACTGCCGGGTTCGGTCATGATGCCGTCGGCGATCGTGTAATGGACGACGGTGTCAAACCCCATGCTGTCCACGAAGGCGGCCACGGTATCGACGGCCTCGCGGTCATCACCAGTGACGAACAGGGCCTTGCGTTTCGGGTCGCCCTTGGGCCGGGCTTCTTCCTGCAAGTTATGGTAGCCCATGTGATTGAACGTTTTGACGATCGTCGCGCTCTTGAAGTAGGCCTGGACCTGTTCGCTGGACGTGGCTGATGGATTCAGGACTTCTTCGCGAATGCCGTCAGTTTCCCACCAGTAGTTCATGGCATCAATAACCAGCTTGCCCTTGAGTAAGTTAGGATCGATGTTCTTGTACCGGCTGAGGGGAATCGCGAGAATAATGATGTCGCTGTTGGCGACGACGTCGGCGTTCTCCGAAGCAATGGCGCCAGGAACCAAGGTCTTGATGGTTAGGGCGATCTTTTCGACCGCCCCGGAGCCGGAAATGCGCACTTCATAGCCTGCATCCAAGGCGAGTCCGGCGAGAACGATGCCGACTTTTCCGGCGCCTAAAATACCCACGCGTTTAATCGTCATTATTTCACCGCCGCCGTTTCTGCTAAGATTTCCTTCACCCGGGGGACGACTTTCGTGCCGTACAGTTCAATCATTCGTTCACGCTGGGCGGCGGTTTGGTTGCCGGCACCGTAGACGATATCGAAGCGGCCCAGGCCGAGTTGGTCAATCGTCCGAGCCATGCGCTGCGCGACGATTTCTGGGGTGCCCACGTAGAATGAGCCGACCTTGGTTTCGCCGTCGAATTGCTCCCGGCTCATTGGTGCCCAACCGCGGGTCAGGCCGATCCGGTCGAAGTTGGCCTTGATGTTCTTGTAGGCCACTTCTAAGGCGTCATCCTCATCATCTGCGATAAACCCGTGGGAGTGGACGGCGATCGGAAACTCCGGCTTGCCCAGCTGCTGCGCCGCGGTATGATATAGATCAATATACGGCTTGAAGCGGCTGGCTTGGCCGCCGATGATGGCAATGATCACTTTGTAGCCGACCTTTACGGCGCGGATGATCGACTCCGGCGAACCGCCAATGCCGATGTAGGTTTCCAGCTTGCCGTGTTCAGTCTTCGGGTAGACATCTTGATCCTTCAGTGAGGCGCGGAATTTTCCTGACCAGGTAACCGGCTTTTCGTTCCGCAACAGGTCGTACAAGCCCAGCTTTTCGTTGAACAGATCATCGTAATCGGTCAGATCGTAGCCGAACAATGGGAAGGATTCGGTGAACGAACCGCGGCCCAGCATGACCTGGGCGCGGCCGTTGGATAAGGCATCCAGGGTGGCGAACCGTTCATAAACACGCACTGGATCGTCGGAACTGAGCACCGTCACGGCTGTCGCCAGCTTGATGTTCTTGGTTACCGCCGCGATCGAGGCCAGGACGGTTTCCGGACTGGACACGCTATAATCCGGCCGGTGATGTTCGCCGACGCCCATGACGCTCAAGCCGAGCTCATCGGCCAGTTGGCCCTCCCGGACAATTTGCCGAATAGACTGCGCGGCGGTCTGCAAACTGCCGTCTTCATTGGCAACAATGTCCCCGAACGTTTCCAACCCGAATTCTAAGTGATCGATATCTACCATTGCGTATGGCCTCCTATATCTGGTTGCTTACTTTTTGTAAGTGAATAATTATATAGTATGGCATTTTGTGGCGAATGGCAACCCTCAGTTTTTTCCGAGCAGGTATTTTTTGCGTAATGTAATGGGTGATGAGGGAAAATGGCCCTCGTCGGATCCGCAATTAGAATTGGAGGAAACCGGATGGTGTTACAAAAAGTGCGACGCGCTGGTGTGGCAAAAGTTGACGATGAATTTTCTCTCGGTGTATACTTGATGTATACAGAAGGAGATGAGCAGATGACGGTAAAAATTCGCAAGGTCGGCAATTCCAATACGCTCACCGTGCCAAACACGATTCAGCCGCAAGCAACGGAATATGATGTCTATCAAGGCCGGGATGGCGTGATTGTTTTTGTGCCTAAACATCAGAATCCTTTCCGCGATGAGGAATACATCAACACCCATGATTTGACGCAAACCGAAGAAATCGGAGGAACGCTCATTGGCCGCGAAATTCCAGAAGACTGACGCCTACATTCCAGATCAGCAAGACATCATTTGGCTCGATTTTGATCCGGCGGTGGGGCATGAGATTCGAGATCGGCGGCCCGCGGTGGTGCTGAGTAATAAAGGGTACAGCCAGCTGACCAACCTGGTGGTCGTGGCGCCGATTACGCATGCCAAGAAAAACAAATTGCGCAAGAACGGATTTTTTGTCCCGGTCAATACAGAAGACATTGACGGGTACGTTAATCCATTGCAGTTTTTCACTTACGATTACCAAAAACGCCGGGCAGAATATGCTGGCTTTCTGCAAACAGCGGATTATGTCACCGTTAAACAGACTGTGTTAGACATCTTGGATTAGCATCAACGAGGCTCAATTACGCAACGGCAGCGTGATTGGTTTTTCTTTTTAAGTAATAGACTACAAAAGAGATCATGGCGTGTTAACTTTAAGGGAGCGGCTAATAGAAAGAAGGTATTTTCCATGTCTGAAATTCCTACGATTACTTTGCGTGACGGTTTACAATTGCCAGCGATCGGCTTCGGCACCGCCGGTATGCGCGGTGCGCAAGGCGTCCAGGCCATCGATAGTGCGATTAACCAAGGCTACCGGCTGATCGATACCGCCTACAATTACGAGAACGAGGGCACGGTGGGCGCAGCGGTCCGCCGGAGTCCGGTGCCCCGGTCGGATTTGTTCATTTCTTCTAAGCTTCCCGGTCGTTATCACGAATACGGCAAGGCCGTCACGGCCATTCAAGAATCGCTGTACCGAGCGGGCTTAGACTATTTCGATCTGTACCTGATCCACTGGCCGAATCCGGAGCGGAATCAGTACGTGGATGCCTGGCGGGCGTTGATCGATGCCCAGAAGTTCGGCTTGATCCGGTCAATCGGCGTCAGCAATTTTGTCCCGGAATACTTAGACCGGTTGGAGAAAGAAACCGGTGTGCTGCCGGCGGTGAACCAAATCGAGCTGCACCCGCACCACAGCCAGCCGGAGCAGCGGGACTATGATCGCGCCCACGGCATTGTGACCGAGGCCTGGAGTCCGCTGGGCGGGAAGGGCCCGAAGACGCAGCGGATTCAAGAAACCTCGGTGCTCCAGGATTTGGCAGAGAAATACCACAAATCCGCTGCCCAGATTATGCTGCGCTGGGAGCACCAGCTGGGCGTACTGCCCTTGCCGTTGTCCCACAATCCCGGACGGCAGGCGCAAAACTTGGATATTTTTGATTTCAGTCTGACTCCTGATGAGGTGCAGGCTGTCACTGAACTTGATGGGGAACGGCAGGTCACTGGTTACGGTGATCCGCGGACCCACGAAGAATTGTAAGTTGGACAAAGAAAAAAACCTGACGGTGGTTCGCTGCCGTCAGGTTTTTGCGTAATGTATTGGTAGAGGAAAGAGACTGCAACAAGTTCGACAATGGCTTCTGCCTATTATATACTGCATATGGAATTATTTGCAGTATATAATAAGCAAAAAAAGGAGGGATACTGGATGGCCCAGCCGTTGAATCGACTCACAAACCAGTACAGTACGTTCACGTTTGCCACAGCCAAACGTTTTGGTGTGACCCAGGCGATGCTGCAAAAAGCAGAACGGCATGGCGATTTGCGCCGCACTGAACGGGGCGTTTTTGTCGTCACCGGATTTCAGAGCGACGCCCTCAGCATGCTGAGCCAGCGGTTCAGCCTGGGGGTGTTTTCGGGTACGACGGCGCGACAGTTTTACGATTTATCGGATGAATTGTCAGCGTATTATGAAATGACCTTCCCCCGGGGCTATCACAATCCAAGTCTGGCTCGACATCATGTGCGCCCGCGTTATCAGATCCCGCAGCGGTACCAGTTAGGAATTGAAGATGCGTCCACACTTACGGGTAATCCGGTGCGGGTGTACTCAATTGAACGAATGGTGTTGGAGACATGGGAAGATAAAAACGCTGACGTGGAAGTGCGCCAACAAACAGTACAAGAGTTTATCCGCCGATACGGGCAGGATTACCACCGACTGGCGGAAGTTGTCCGGCTTGCAGAGGTCCTCTATCCCAAGACTGGCTTAATTGCCACCCTGGAGGTATTTACATGACCGAGAATCGAGGCTTGGATATTGTCAACCAGCGTGCTGATGAGTTACATGTCCCACGCCAACAGTTTCAACGGTTGTTCTATTTAGAACAATTGCTTATTCAGCTTTCTTCCTCGGAGTACCGGAATGCTTTTATCTTCAAAGGCGGTCTAGAAATTCAAGAAATGTTGGGCATCCGCCACCCATCATTCAATTCTTGATCAATCAAAGACGGTGCAGTTTAGGACTTTTCCGCAAGAACAAATCATTGCCGATAAGGCTGTAACCTTGTTGCAACGTGAAGAAGCCAATACAAGAGCAAAAGACTCGTATGACTTGTATGCTTTAACGACAATGGAACAGAAAGATTGGGACTGGCCAAGCTTGCGTACGGCATTCGCAAAAACTGCGCGTAAGAAGGGCTTGCCATTGCCAACGCTTACTGAGTTGTCTGACGTTCTGGTCCGGTTGAAAAACAGCAACGCTTTACAATCCAATTGGGTTCGCTACCAGAAAGAGCACGAATTTGCGCGGGGAATAGATTACGAGACTGTGATGGGTACAATTGGTGATTTGCTTCAGCGACTTATCAATATCGGCAATTGACCAGCAATCCACAGATAATCTTTTAAGTTGGACGAAAGAAGACCTGACGGCAGCGACACAACCGTCAGGTCTTCTTTCGTAATGCACTGTGATACGGGCAGAAAACGGTCACATGTTTTTCTAAATTCCCAATATGAATGAAACGTTAAACAATGTTGTTTTCGACGGGTCAGTAGTCTGCTCGTTCTCGACCCACTGGACCATCATCGAATGTCCCGTATTTTTCGCGCAACGCTTTAAAGTCAACGTGAGAAAATGTCCCGTCCAGCCAGGGATTTCCTTTGACTTTCTTATGTTCAAGATCAGTCTCGTCAGTTTTTGGATAATTCCTAACTTGATGAGCAATATGGGACTTCGAAATCCGCCTCTTAGTATTGTGAGTCATGGCGTATTCCCCCTCACAACAAGTATATACTGCTGAGCAAGAAAATTCCGCTATCTTGGCTCCGCTTGAGACGAAGCTGTTATACCCTTGAAGGCAGGGGAAGGGCAAAAGAATCATTCGGGGTCATGATCAACCGCTGATTCTGGAAAGACAGTTGATAAACAACATACCCCGACTGATTATAATCTTCAGCGTTCCACCGATTGCCCCAGTACAACAACTGATCATCCACCGGCAGGACAAACGTCGGCTGACTGCCATAAGTCGTTTTGTCGCCGATAGTCACCAGATCAGTCCAGTCGCCGTCAATTCGATCAGCACTGGCGTATTGCCCTTGATTCGGCGCCCAGCCGGTACAGAACGAACTCAACATATAATACCGGCCATTTTGCTTGAACAGCGCCGGCGCTTCCCGGTATTCGCCGTTCCACAACCGATTGACCAAGCGCTGGACATTCAAATAGTCGTCGCTGAGCCGATAAATGTGCATATCGGCATTATCCCGGGCCGTGGAAATAAAGTAGGCCGCGCCATCATCATCTTGGAACAGGGTGCAATCCCGGGACATGAAGCCGAACGGCTGGAAGGACCCGTGGTAAGTGAATTCGTCTTCCGGACTGGCTGCCGTGGCCACCGCTGCGGATGCTTCCCGGTAATCCACACCGTTTTCGTAATGGAGCCACATCACATATTGTTTGGTCTGCGGGTTGTAGAGTACTTTGGGCCGTTCCAAGTTCACCTTGTGCTGCGAATTGCCTAGGTTCAGCGTGGCCCGTACCCGGGTCTTGGCCATGGGCGATTCGGTGGTCAGACTGTGCCGGACGAATTCCCAATTGATCAGATCTTTCGAGCGGTAGCAGCTCACGTAGTAATTCTCCCGCCGATCCTCGCCATACCAGTAATACGTATCCGCCACTTTGATAATCGTGCCGCCATGGGCGTGCAGCGGGGCACCGGCAGTATCGGTCCAGACGGCACCATTGCGTTGTTCAGTCAGCATTTCTTGCGTCCTCCTTGATGGTTGTTTTCACTGTCCATTGTGCCGAAGAAAGGTGGGCACTTGAAGGCGTAATTTGCAGACAAAATAGGCGAATTTGAAGAAACAGTCATTATGCCTTGTGAAGGGCTTACAATGCACAGGCAGATGTGCGAAAATGCCTGTATACAATAGAATTCACAAGTAAAAGGAGACTTTTTTCCATGGCACATACACTGCAAGAAATTGACGCGGTCATCGCCCAGGGCCCGTTTCACCCCACGTGGTCGGAACTCGCCACCAACACCGTTCCTGCCTGGTGGGCGCATGCCAAGTTCGGTATTTTCAGCCATTGGGGCGTCTTTACGGTGCCCGAATTCGGCAGCGAGTGGTATTCCAGAAATATGTATATTCAAGGATCTGCGCCGTTTAAGCATCACGTGGCGACATATGGTCCCCAGGATAAGTTTGGTTATAAGGATTTCATTCCCCTATTCACCGCCAAGGAATTCGATGCGGACAAGTGGCTGGATCTGATTCAAGCCTCGGGGGCGCAGTACTACATGCCAGTGGCCGAGCACCATGACGGCTTCCAGCTGTACAAGAGTACCTTGTCCCACTACAACAGTGTTGAAATGGGGCCGCATCGCGATGTGATTGGGGAGTTGCGCCAGGCGACACTGGCCCGCGGGCTGCATTTCACCCTATCCAATCACCGGGCCGAGCACTGGTTCTTTATGAGTCATGGCCGGGAATTCCCCAGCGATATCCATGGCGAGTTGAAACGCGGTGATTTCTACTGGCCAGCGATGCCGGAACCGAAAGACCACTTTGATACCCGCAGCCAGCCTTATCCTACCCAGGAATACTTGGAAGATTGGCTGCTGCGGAACTGTGAGCTGGTGGATAATTATCAACCCGAGCTGGTGTATTTCGATTGGTGGATCCAGCACGAAGCCTTCAAGCCGTATCTGTTGAAGTTTGCGGCCTATTATTACGACCGGGCGGCCCAGTGGGGCAAGCAGGTGTCCATCTGCTACAAGAACCAAGCCATGGCTTGGGGCAGCGGTATCAAAGAAATGGAGCGGGGCGGTTTCAATACAGCGCAGCCGTTCCATTGGCAGACCGATACGGCCATTGCGCGGAATTCGTGGTCGTACACGACGACTTTGGACTACAAGGAAGCACCGGAGATTCTGTGCACCCTGATCGATACCGTCAGCAACAACGGTAATTTACTGCTGAACTTTGGCCCGAAAGCCGACGGCAGCATCGCCGATAAAGACCGGCAGATTCTGACAGCGATTGGTGATTGGCTGAAAGCCAACGGCGCAGGCATCTACGGTTCTTATCCGTGGGAAAAGTCAGCAGAAGGACCGACCCAAGCGGCCAGTGGAGCGTTCTCGGATAGCAAAGCCCAGGTGTATACGCCTGAGGATTTCCGGTTCACGAGCAAGGATGGGGCCATTTATGCCTATCAATTGGCCCCGGGTGAAAGCGCGGAGGCCGTGGTGAAGACCTTTGCCGCGATGCCGGCGGGCCATGAGGATGAAGGGTACAACGGCATTATCAAACACGTTGAACAGTTGGGCGTTGGCGACGTGCCGTTTACCCGGGACGAGGCGGGGCTGCATATTGCCGGGCAAACGGTTGCGGATGGTGTGCCGCGCGGATTCAAGATTATTTCTGAATAGTAAAACAGCACTGCTGGCAGCCAACACTTTTGCTGTGGTTTTGATATACTAACGGTGACTGAAGAAAGACACAGATTCACCACAACGGTCCTATCACCCGTTGTGGACGATCATCCTCGCGGGTGGTCGTTTTTTGATTACATCACCCATGAATGCAAGCTTGCGCACATGTGCATACCTGCATTCATGGGTGCTTTTTATGCGGTAGGATACTTTCAGCATGCATTAATTGATGGAGGTATTCATACATGACAGAGAAAAACGATCCCGCTAGCGCTCGCCGGCGGATGCACAGCCCGAATAAGAAAACCAAGGCCCGCGCCTTGAAGATCCTGAAAGAGTATAAACGGGTCAAACGCCACGCCCGTTACGTCGCCATGGCCAACGGGAGCAGTGAAGAGAAATGAGAAAATGGCTCAGTCTCCTGGGTATCGCTCTAACTGCTGTCAGTCTCGCGGCCTGCGGTACGCACCAAGCAGCGAAGAGCGCCAACGTCAGCGTTGAATCCAGTCAGCCCACCAAATATCGCCGGGTCGTCGTGTCCACGGGCACGATTGCCCAATATTTATCGGCTCTCCACGTCCCCATGGTGGGGGTGCCGCAGGAAGATAACGTGCCAGCCAGTCTGAAAAAGCTGCCGACCATAGGCCAGCCGCGGCATGTTAATTTAGAGAAAGTAGTCAGTCTGCACCCGGATCTGTTCATTGGCGACGCCGCCATGGCGAATATGACCCAGCAAGCCCTGGCTAAACAGAAGATCAAGACAACTTACTTAGATAATATGAGTTACGACAAAGTGATGACCAACATTGAGCGGCTGGGCAAGATGTTTGGCCGCCAAGCCCGGGCCCAAGCCATCGTCAAGCGGATGAGGCAAAATGAAGGCAAAGCCGTGGCCGGAGCGGCGAAATTAAAAGGAAAGAAGGTGGTGATTCTTTTCGGTACCGGAGAAAACTTCATGGTCGCCACGAAGAACTCCTATCTGGGCAGTTTGCTGGGCAAACTCGGGGTCCACAATATCGCGGACGATCTTGTTCACGCCCCGACGCCTTACATGCCGATTAGTATGGAGTCCGTGGTGGCTAAAAATCCAGATTATATCCTAACGCTGGCCCACGGCAATAAGCAGGCAGCGACCGCGGCGTTCAAGCAAGAAATGGCCAAGCCCATCTGGCAGACCACCGCGGCTCGGCAGCAAAACCACGTCTATGCGTTGGCTGATCAGACTTTTCCGGTGACCGGCAACATCCACGCCGACACCACGTTGACGAATTTAAAGGATTTGTTGCTGTATGGTCCGCAACAGTAAACAACGATCTTTGCTGGCCTTGGTGCTGGGCCTCCTGCTTCTGGTCAGCGTCCTCCTCAGCGTTGGCTCGGGCAGTGTCCATATCCGGCTGCCAGAGATTGCGGCGATCCTGCGCGGGGCCGCCACCCCGAACGCCGCCGTTTTCACTCAGATTCGCCTCCCCCGGGTGAGCTTATCGCTCCTGGCGGGTATCAACCTCGCTTTAGCCGGGCTGCTCCTCCAGACCGTGCTGAAGAACCCGCTGGCTGATCCGGGAATCATGGGGATCAATGCCGGTGCCGCATTTGGCGCCACTTTGATCATGCTGCTGTGGCCCGCCGCTACGGCGGCAGTACCGTTGGTCGCCTTCCTGGGAGGAATGGCGGCCTTCTTGCTGATTGTGGGCTTTTCTTGGCGGCGGAATTTGTCGCCGGTGGTCCTGATTCTCGCCGGGGTGGCAGTGAACACAGTGATCAGCGGTGGCCAGTCCGTGCTGACGACGCTGTTCAGCGATCGGCTGCAGGGGGTGGTCGCTTGGCTAAACGGCGACTTGAGCGGAAAAACATGGGGGCAATGCGGTCTGCTGCTGGTCTATGGGGTGCCGGCTTATCTGACCGTCTTGCTGCTCAGCCGTCAGCTGAATGTATTGAGTCTGAATGATAACGCCGTCGCCAGTCTGGGGTTGCCGGTACGGCGGTATCGGTTAATGTTATCAAGCGTGGCGGTGTATCTGGCCGCTATCACGGTGGCCCAAGTCGGTCTGATTGGCTTCGTCGGGTTGATCGTGCCGCACATCGCCCGCTTGCTGGTGGGCGGCAATCATCGCTGCCTGTTGCCGTTTACTGTCCTGATAGGGGCCGTGGTTGTTTCCTTTGGCGACACTCTCGCCCGAACCATTGTCGCGCCGGTGGAACTGCCCGTCGGTACGATTATGGCGATTTTTGGCGGCCCTTTCTTCTTATTTCTTTTAATCCGGCGAAAAGGGGGTACAGTTTGATGATGACTGGTAAAGAACTCACCTATCGCTATCCCGGTGCGGTTCAACCAGCGCTTCAACAAGCCACGGTGACACTGCCGCCGGGCCAAATCACCGCGTTGATTGGCCCGAATGGATCGGGCAAAAGTACTCTGCTGCGCTGCCTGACTGGCACACTGACGCCGCAACAGGGCACTGTTTGGTTGCAAAACCGGCCTTTACAGCATCTGCCAGCCAGACAGCGAGCTCAGCGGATTGCCGTGGTCCAGCAGGCTAACCAGGACCAGCCGCTGCTGACGGTGGAAGAAATCGTCCGGCTTGGCCGGACACCTTTTCATCGGCTCTGGTCGTCCTGGACGACGGCCGACCAGCACGCTGTTGAGCAGGCTTTGGCCAATACCGGCTTAACCGATTTGGCTGACCAGTCGTATACCGCCTTGTCTGGCGGTCAGCAGCAGCGCGTTTGGCTGGCCATGGCATTGGCTCAAAAACCGGCTGTGCTGTTTCTGGATGAACCGACAACATATCTGGATATCCATTATCAGCTCGGTTTGCTGCAGACATTGCGCCAATTGAGCCGGACTCAAGGGCTGACGGTCGGTTTGATCCTCCATGATTTGAATCAGGTGCTGCAGTTTGCTGATCGGACCTACTGTGTCCAAGCGGGGCGGATCGTTGCCGGCGGGAAAACAGTGACGGTTTTGACCCCGGCCTTGATCCGTGATGTTTTCCAGGTTGAGGCCAAACTCATCAGCGGTACTTTGGCACTTCATTAGTAAAGAGGCGTCCCCATCAATCACGGGGACGCCTCTTTTGGCCGCTTGGCCTAAATGATTTCCAGATGCAATTGTTCCTCAGATACCCACGCCAGTTTCGCTTCCAACTTGAACAAAGTCAGCGAAATGACCGCTGGTACGGCCACACCCATGAGCAGATAGACCCAGAACATGCCCATGTTGGTGGAAGCCAAGGCAATTGGAGCAATCAAGGAGTTCAACCCCAAGCCGGCTAATTTATACGTGGCTTGGAAGTTAAAGACCATCGTCGCGATTGGGGCCGCCACCACTGCGGCCACCATCGGCGGAATCGCCAAGCGCGGATTCGCCAGCAAGTTGGCGAACTGCACTTTCGGCGTGATGATGCCCTGGGCAATGTTCGCGCCCAGATTGTTTCTGCGGAAAGACATGATCGTAAAGCCGACGAATTGTGCGGTGGTACCAATCAATGCTGCTCCGGAAGAGATCGGGTCGAGCATGATGGCTACCGCCAGTGCCGCCGATGATGCCGGGGTCATTAAGAAAATGGACCAGGCCAGAGAGACCAGCATTGATCCGACTAATGGATTGACTTGCATCGAGTTCGCAATGACTTTCGATAACCAGACGAGGGCCGGGGTAGTGACTGCGGCCAAACCCAAGCCGACCACGGTGCCGATGAATGTGGCCGCCAAGGGTACCAGCATCATGTCCAACGGCGTCTTGCCGGTTAGGTAGTTACCAATTAAGACGGCCACTAAGCCCGCGGCAACGGCCGAAATCGGCTGACCGGTGGTCAACACGATGCCGCCAGCGGCCTGGGGCAAGGCGTGTCCCGTCGCGGTGATGCCATTCGTGGCAGATTGAGTGAAAAAGGCCGCGTTCGCCCCAATTGTCGAACTGATCATGGCACTGAAAGTAACGAGCGTATTAGCTTTTAATGTGACGGCGATCGCCACACCAAAGGCTGGTCCGAGCAGGACCTGGGCAATCGCCCCAATTTGGTACAACGCGGTCCAGTGAGTAAAATTGGCGATGGACTGCAACAACAGGCCAATCCCCAAACACACCAAAATGGCATTCGCCACCCCGGCTGATACCCGGTATACGTAATCCATGGTCTTCGGTTTCGCTGCTGCTGATTCCTCCATCCAATCGCCTCCTAATAAGTATTGATGAGAATTGTACTCGGGAATCTAGAAAACTGCAATACTATTTTTGAAAAATATTTGAAAAGTCCAATGAAAAGGAACTTTTCTGCCATCAACCGATAAAAAAAGCCTGAACCCTGGGGCTCAGACTGAAAATTGATTATGTTAATGAACAGGCTTCTTGAATTCCGGCCGCAAGGCATGCCATAAACTCTCCGCTGCCTGCCGCCACTGCTGGCGGGTTGCCGGCGGTACAGCTTGGACGGCATGATGGATGATCCGCAGGTGCCGGACTGTGAACAAATCATGGGTGGTCCTGGCGTGGGTGGCATCCACCACGGTATACAGAGACGCCAGCACTGCACCCCGTTCTTCCCGAGGGATGCTTTGCAGCCATTGGGTGATGGCTTCCTGGGTGTACTGCGACAGAAAATCCGTCTTGGGGCGGCGGACAAAATGCCGGCCGCGTACCTGCCAGGTGAACGGATCATGCTGCCATAGGGTGAACCCGTCACTGTCGACCACACTGAAATCCTGGTGCGGTTCCAGCAGCATGCCAAAGATTGAGGCCTGGGGCACCAGTTTGGTGATCCGCGGTGCCAGCAGTACATACCGCTCTTCCATCTCTGGATCAGGGAGGAAACCCGGTCCGTCAAAATTGAAGATGCGGACGATGTCTTCCCGGGCCGCCGGCGTACTATGCAGGGCGGCGTAAACCGCTAAGTTGCCGCCTTTGGAGTGACCGCCGAGATAATATTGGCCGGGGAAAGCCGCTTGGATATCGTGCAAATAGCGCACGGCGGCCCGTTGCGAGGGCACGACCGGCAGGTAAGACATGTTTAAGTCTTCCTTCCAGCCGGCAATCGTCGAATTTGTCCCGCGAAAGGCAATATAGTACTGCTGCGGCGCAAGTTCCAGCGTCATTGCCGCAAACTGCTGGGCGGCCGCGGCATCGAACTGTTCCCGGCACTGGTGCCACTGAACATCGCGGAAGCGGGGACTGGCAGTGAGCAGCCGCAGCAGCGCTAAGTAATGCGCCGGGACGTAAGTGTGCGCCGTCATTTGCTGCTGTATCGCCGGATCAAGTGCCAAGTCGCCCAGCCGGTGATACGGGGTGGCATACAGCCGGCTGAAATCCATGTACGACAGCACCGCACAAATCAAACCGTCCACTTCGTTGAATGGCTGCTGCGCAAATGACTGCCCGCCATATTGCGCTGCATAATGGGCAAGATAATGACTGGCCACGACTGACATCTCCTTTAATTTTCGATTTTGGCACGGTTGCGGAGAGAAAACAAGCCGCTTAAGACTGACACGGCGGTCGGTCTCAAGCGGCTTGGCGGAACGGAGTTAATAGTTCACTGGTTCATCGCGCGGGACTGGTGCGTTGCCGTAAATAGCCTTCGCCGTCCAGTCCTTGGCTGGATCAGCCCAGAACGGATCGCTGACGGGCAAGCCCAGCGGCAGGAACACCGTATTGCACAGATACACACTGCCGTGATTGATGTAGCCCTCGCCCATGGTTGGCTGATTGCCGTAAAAACCGATATTCAGCCAGCCGTTGGCATCGAACATGTCCGTGGCGGTGGCGGTCCGCTGGATCACAGCGGTCAGCGCTGCCCGCACTTGGCTGGGCGCGACGTTTTCCGGCAGGTTATGCTGCCAGACCGCCTGGGCCAAGGCGTGGAATGCACCAAAGCGATAGGTGATGGATCGGCCCAGTACCGGGAACGTGCCCTCTGGAGAAATCACTCGTTCCAGCGAGGCCGCATAGCGCGCGGCACGCTGGTAGACAACGTCCCGAATAGACCGGGTGTACGCGTCTGAATAATACGTTACCGCGTCCACCAGCAGCGGGTGAATGACGTAACTGTTGTAGTAGTCCACGTGGACATCTTGCCCATCACCGTAGATCCCGTCGCCGCGGTACCACTGCATCATCTTTTGCAGCAGAGTATCGATCTTTTGCTGGGAATAGGCTGGATCGTCCAGCTTCCAGCGCATGATTTCCACCAGCACGCTGAAGAGCACCCAGTTGGATTCATACGGCTTGATCTGGGCGGTCAGTTGCAGGGCGTACAGAAAATCATCTTGGACATCCTCCGGCATATCGTCGATCATCCGGTCCCCGCCGCGCAGAATGCCGTCCGCGAGGAACGCCATATCCACCAGCGGTTGATGGTCGCCGACGATGGGCATGTAATCCCGGGATTCAGGGCGCATGCCGTTGGCTAGGCCGCGGTAATACAGATCGAGAAATTCCGCTTGCACGGCCTTTTCGTTTTCTGGAATATCCGTTGCGCCCAGCCAAGGGCCTAAGCCGCAAATGGTGCGGCCAAATGCCTCCAGCAGGGCCGACGGTTTCAACGGTGGCGTCTCCGTCGGCAAATCGCTGTGCAGTGTCTCGTTCGCCAGACTATGCAGCACCGGCGATGCGATGCGCTGCATCGTGTCAAGCCAATATGTTCGTTCATCAGTCATTCGAATCACCAGCCTACCAGATAAACAGAGCCTGCCCAGTGACCCGCAACAGAGCCTCCAGGTAGAAATAGTCGCCGTAAATTATCGGAAATTCGTGGGTCGCATCATGATAGGCGGCCGTACCTTTCTCTAACAGAAAGTCCGTGCTGGTCTCAAAATGCGCCCGCTGCTCGGTCAATGCTTGGAGGAGACGCAACGCTGCCGCCCGATAGACGGCCGCATTGGCATCTTCGACGTGTTGGGCCAATTCCAGCAGCCCACAGGCCGAAATTGCGCCAGCGGACGTGTCTTCCCAGTGATCGGGCTGAGCAAAGTCCACCGGCAGCAGGCCATCCGCCGGGATCCGGGAGATGACGTAGTTCGCCACTTGCTGACTGCTGGCTAAGAACGCCGGATCGCCAGTGTGCCGGTAACTCAAGGCAAAACCGTACAGCGCCCATGCTTGGCCCCGGGTCCAGCTGGAGCCTTCGCCCAAGCCTTGACCGCCGGGAGCGTCGATATACGCGCCGGTCTCTGGATCCAGATCCACCATGTGGTTAACGCTGCCGTCGGCCCGGAGCAAATACCGTGCCGCTGTTTGCGCATGCTTCTCCGCCACAAACTTGAAGCGGGGATCGTGGGTCTCCCGACTGGCCCAATACAGCAAGGGCAGATTCATCATGCAGTCAATGATGAACCGGCCGGCCATGCGGCCGTCACCTTTGTCGTTCCAGGCCCGGATGAAGTTGCCAAGGGGATTGAAGCGGCCGGCCAAATTCTCGGCGGCCAGCAGACCCCGGTTGCGGGAGGCCTTGTTACCGGTCAGCGTATAGTCCGCCACCGCAGTCGGCAGCCATTTGAAGCCATTGTCGTGGTCCAAACGGTCTGCCTGCATCAAGTTGGCGTCCAGCTGCTGTTCCAGAGTTTCGGCGTTATCCCGGTAAACTTGGGTGCCGGTGACGTGGTAAAGCTGCCACATTAAGCCGCCCCAGAAGCCGTTAGTCCACCACGTGGGGTCCTTCGTACTCAAATCGATAAAACGGCCCTGGTCGTCAGTGGTGTAGGGCATGGCCCCGGCATTACGGGCGGCCACGGTGGGCATTTTGGCGATGATTTCAGCAATCGCGGTCGTGACCCAGACGGGTGCGCTTGTCTCTTCTGTCATGAGAAAAATCTCCTACTTGAGTTCTTGCATGGGAATGGCATCCATGTCGTCATAAGTCTGATTCTCGCCGCACATCGCCCAGATGAACGAATAGCTGCTCGTGCCGATCCCGCAGTGGATGGACCAGCTGGGATTGACCACGGCCTGTTCTGGACTCAGGACGATATGCTTCGTTTCAGTCGGGGTACCCAGAATATGGAAGACCCGGGCATCAGGATCAGAGAAGTCGAAGTACATGTACGTCTCCATCCGGCGGGCATGAGTGTGGGCTGGCATCGTGTTTCAGCCCGAACCGTCTTCCAGCACCGTATAGCCCATCTGCAGTTGGCAGGTATCCATTTGGCTGGCGTCGATGTACTTGTAAATCGTCCGCTTGTTCATGTGGGCCTGATCGCCCATCGGCTTGGACAAGGCATTGGCAAACGGCAGCTTCTTGTTCGGATACGTCTTGTGGGCCGGGGTCGACACGACGTAGAACTTAGCCGGTTTCGCCGCGTCCTTCGAGGTGAAGACCACGTGCTTGGTGCCCATGCCGACGTAGTAGCCGTCCTGCTTGACCATGTCTTCGATTTGGCCGTCGATGGTGATCGTCCCTTCGCCGCCGATATTGATCACACCCAGTTCCCGCCGCTGCAGGAAGAAGTCGACACCCAAGCCCTTGTCCAGCTTGATCTCCAACGGTTCATCCGTCGGCGTCACGCCGCCAAAGATCATGCGGTCGTTGTAAGTGTAAGTGAGCAAAATGTTGCCGGGTTCGAATAACTTCGGCATCAAGAACTGCTCGCGCAGCTTATCGGTGTCGTAGTGGCGAATGTCCTCTGGACTGTGGGCATACTGGGTAACCATGTTGAAACTCATGAATAATCCGCCCCTTTAGATTTCTTAATAGGAAACTCTATTTCTTATACGTACAATCCGACTATAGCATGACCAGCCAGAAAAGCAACCGGATTCATGCATTTCGGCCAAAGAATTGCAGGGCAGTCAACGCCGGAAATGGGGACGCAGGGTCCGCCCGATGCAGATCATGGAACGTGACGGCGGTGGCGGTGTGTTCGGCAAAATCGAAGTATTGCGGTTCCCCGGTCTTGCGCAGGGTCAGAACCTCGTTTTGGCCATCAGAAAAAGTGAGGACGGCGGTGTCCCACCAGCTGTCGTGGGGAAAGTCAGCCCGCAAGACGACCCCGACCCGATCAAGAATGACTGGCCGACCCAGTTCCACGGTCAAAGCAGCGTGGGGATCCTGGTTGATACCCCAGGACAGGTAGGGGTATTCGCCGTGGAGATTGCTGGCCCAGACGCCGTCAATGGCGTTTCGAGCAAAGAAAGTCGCGTCGTTGCGGGTTTCCACGTTAGCGTGGGCATGGGGGAAGACACCGGTGGCTTGCGGCTGGTCGTGGGGATTCAAAGCCCAATCCCGGTAAGTGTCGGTCTCCTCCGGCCAGGCACGCCGGGCACTAAGGTAATGGCGCTGGGTCTTAAACGCTGCCTCGGGCCGGGCGTCCTGGGCATTTTGACTGAGATCGATCGGGTAATCCCAAGTCGGGGTGGTCAAATAAACCAGGGTGGGCGCCAAGGTTTCGTCAAACTGCACCACGTAGTATCCGGGCACGCGATCCACTTGCAGGCGAATGATGTCGCCATCTGCATAGGTAAGGGCCTGGGTGGCTAAAAAGACACTGTCGCTGCCGGTGTTGTGCAGGTCCTTGGGCGCGTCATCGTAGTCGTTTTTACCCTGGCGGATTGCACCTTGGGCGTTCAGAATCGTCAATTGCAGCATACTCAACTAGATTCCTTTCTTCTTATATACTATTGCAACGTAATCGTGATAGGAGCCAGGCCGTTGGTCTGACAGGTGACCGTGGTGTGGGCGGGGTCAGTACTGCGGACAAAAATGACCAAGTGTCCCGCCAGTGTCCGGCGATAATCGGCGCTGTAGTCGGTCGTGTCCGCGAGATTGCCGTTCTCCAGCCCCAGCAGTGTGCCGCCGGCCACGACAGCATGGATAATTTGTTCCGCTTCAGTGGGATGGCCGGCTTGGTCGAGCAGCGTGACTTCAATTTGGTACACATCATCGTCAGCAATTTGCGGGGCCTGGGGATCAGACCATACCGCAGCGTGCAGCTGAGCAGGAGCACCTACGGGGACCAGCGTATCGGTGACTTGCGCGCCTTGATACGTCCCGCGGACCAGCAGCGGCTCATTCTTGTAGGCGATGGTGGTTTCGTAATAGCCGTGTTTGGCATCGTAAACCGGCGCCGACAGCGGGGTGGTGCCCAGGGTCAGCTGCAAGTGCTGGCAGTTCGTGTAGAAGCGGACGGTAATGGCTGAACCAGGTACATAGTCCCACCGCCGGTAAAGCGGTTCCCATGGATAGTGTAACGTACCTTGGGGGACGGTGACCATCTTTAATACGGGTGTTTTTGCCCACCAGCTTTGGCGTAAATAATAAGGTGTCTTAGAAAAGCCGGCCAGCGTGAGCAGTCCCGCGCCAGACCCGTGGATCGGCCAGCCCTGGGCCTCGCCAAGATAGTCGATACCGGTCCACAGAAACTGGCCGGCGACATACTCATGGTCAGTCACCGCTCGCCAGGCGGCGTAGTCGTGACCGTTTTCGCTGCCGATGAAGGGCTTCGCCGGGAAGCGTTCGTGATCCTGGGCGTAGAGGTGTTCCTTGTAGTTGTAGCCGACGACATCCAGTGCATTGAGCAGACCAGTGCGGGCGGACAGTTCCGGGAAGGCGGCGGCTAAGGTTACCGGCCGGGTGTCGTCGTTGGCTTTAACGATCTTCACCAATTCAGCTGCAATCACGCTTAACCGCCGGGTATCCGGCCGATCCGGATTATATTCCCGTTCGGCGGCTGGTTTATTCGCATCATTGTTGCCGGTCATTTCTTTAAACAAGGGATTGGCATACGGATCGTTGGGATAATCGACTTCATTACCGATGCTCCAGGCAATCACAGAGGGGTGATTACGGTCCCGCTGGACCATATTCGCCAGATCAGCCGCGTGCCAGTGGGGGAAGTCGTGGGCATAGCCGCCAAACTTCGGCGGATACACGTTGTGCCCCTGCCACCACTTGTTCTTCGGGTTCTCCCATTCGTCAAAGGCTTCGTCGAAGACTAAGAAGCCCAACTGGTCGCACAAATCATATAGTGCTGGCGTATGCGGGTTATGACTCATCCGGATCGCGTTGGTCCCCATTTTCTTCAGCGCCAGCAGCCGGCGTGTCCAAACGGGGGCCGGTACCGCCGTGCCCAGCACGCCGGCGTCTTCATGGAGGCACACGCCTTTGATTTTCAGCGGCTGGCCGTTCAAGTGAAAGCCAGTATTCGGGTCAAACGCGGCATTGCGGATCCCGACAATTTGGGTGTACGTACTTTGCACATCACTGCTGTCACTGGTCAGCGTGGTCGTCAACCGATATAAATGGGGATGATCCACCGACCACAGGGCCGGTTGGGGCAGCACGGTACTGCTGGTGACGACTTTTTCTTCATTACTTTTGATCGTTTCTGTATGGGTCAATGACACTGTCTGGTCCGCATCAAGGCGAGTCAGTGTATCCTTGACGGTCACGAGGTGCGTATTTACTAAACGATTGCGGACCTGATGACGAATTTGCACCGTCGCTTGGTCTGCTGAGACTGTCGGGGTGGTGAAAGTTGTCCCGTAATCGGGGATCATCAGCGCTTGGTGAACTTCCAGATAGACGAGCCGATTCAACCCGGTGCCATTGAACCAGCGGGAATCAGCCAGTTCCTGCCGCGCCAGCCGGACGGCGATGACCAGATCACCATCCGGGGCATCCGCCAAGAGATCCGTAATATCGAAGCTGAACTCCGCATACCCAGAAGGCCGGCCGCCCAAGTGATAGCCATTGACCCAGACGTCACTATTGCGGTAAGCCCCAGCAAATTTCAGGATCACCGTATCATGGTCTGAGCGGGATAACGCCGTCAGGGAGAAATGTCCCCGATACCAGCCCACGCCGCCGTTTAAGTAGCCGGTGCCGCTGGCGTTATGCCGATCAAAGGGTTCATGAACGCTCCAATCGTGGGGCACAATGACCCGTTCCCAGTCAGTATCATCGAAGTCTTTTTGCCAGGTCGATTGGGCGTCAGTATGGCTGAAGCGCCACGTCCGTAATTGTATTTGTTCCATGGTTTCCTCCTATTGATTACGCTTTTCAGAACAACTATCTAGAATGTACGAGATTTAACGGAAGTTGTCCAGATAACTCCAGAAAATGTTTTAGTAAATTGACCGGAGAAATTTTGCCGAAAGGGTTTACTTTACGAAAATTATAGATTATAGTACCAAATGTAAGCGGGAACAATAAGATGTTGTTAAGCAATTATCGTGCCAAAGCTTAAAATTGATGATAAGCAATTATCGTGCCAACAGTTGTTAATAGACGGAACCATCTGGAAAATGTTTTTAAGCCAGCTGTATTTGTTTTGCCCAAAAATAATATAGTGTCAACTTGTCCGGCTAAAATTCTGGCTAATTAATGTGTTGAACAATGGTTTTGATCTGGCAGTGTTGGTTGAGAGGAGGAGAGAACGAATCATCGTAGGACCGCACTAAGAATCGTTAGTTGTCCGAATCAACTAATATATTAATTTTTATTGCGGCTGTTTCTAAGCATTACTGCAATACATGACAAGCGCGGGAAATTACGAACGCGCTCACTGAGGAGGAAAGTCACCATGCAGAATGTTGCAACCGAGACTGCGAAGCCTCGCATCAAAAAAGAGAAAAAGAAGAAGCGCGGCTTCATTGCCGACTTCAAACGAAACAAAGCCCTGTACTTGATGATGATTCCCGGCATTATTTTCTTCATCATCTTCTGTTACGTGCCAATGGTTGGCCTGATCATGGCCTTCGAGAACTTTAATATCATGGATGGGGTCTTTGGCAGCCAGTTCAATGGAATCGAGAACTTCAAGTTCCTGCTCAGTCCCAGTATGCTGCCGGACCTGTCCCGGGCCGTCTATAACACAGTGTTCCTGAACGTATTATGGATCGTTTCCGGAACGATTGCCGCTGTTGGTTTGGCGGTCGTCTTCAATGAAATTCGCCGCAGCCGATTGAGTAAACTCACCCAATCCTTATCGATCCTGCCGAACTTCTTGTCCTGGGTTATCATCGCGCTGTTCCTAGACGTGTTCCTGAATACGCGGACCGGGATCGTGACGAACCTGCTGGCTAATGTCGGCATGAAATTGAACTTCTACCAAGATCCGAAGGTATGGCCGCTGGTGCTGGTCGTCTTGAAGATTTGGCAAGGTGCCGGGTATGGTTCCATCATCTACCTGGCGACAATCACCGGGATCGATAGTCAGATCTATGAAGCGGCTGAGATTGATGGGGCTAGCCGTTGGACCCAGATCACCAAGATCACGCTGCCGATTCTGATGCCCACGGTGGTCCTGCTGACGCTGTTCTCCATTGGGAAGATCTTCAATGGGGACTTCGGCATGCTGTACGCCATTATCGGCGACAATTCAACGCTGTATCCCACCACCGATGTTATTGATACCTATGTGTATCGGATGATGCGGACGTTGAACGAATTCGGCCTGTCCACAGCAGTCGGCTTAGTCCAGTCCGTGGTTGGTCTGTTCATGGTCATGATCGCCAACTGGCTGGCTAAGAAATTTGCACCGCAATCCGCAATCTTTTAATCGGGAGGTGACTCATTATGAAACAAACAACCGCAGAAATTACCGCAGAATCGGAGGACCAATCAGGGCGCGGCGCCGTGCGAAAGAAGCACCCCCGGTTTCAGCGGATCCATTACCAAACTAAAGGCGATGTCGCCGTTGACGCCGTTGCCACGATCATTGGCGTCAGCTTCGCCCTCTTGTGTCTGATCCCGTTTCTATTCGTTATCGGCACATCGTTCTCGTCCGAAGCCAGTTTGACGGAATATGGCATTCACATTATTCCCCATAGCTTCTCCTTGGCGGCGTACCAAATGTTGTTTGAAGGCAAGCAGATCTTCATGTCCTATGGGGTGACGATCTTTATCACCGTTGTGGGCACCCTCTTGAGCCTGACCCTGAGTGCGATGATGGCCTATCCGCTATCCACCGGCCGTTTGAAGCTGGGGAACACCATCAACTTTCTGGTGTACTTCACGATGCTGTTCGGCGCCGGTTTGGTGCCGAGCTACCTGCTGATCAGCAAGTATCTGCACATGGATAACACCATCTGGGTCCTGATTATCCCCGGGGTCATCAGCCCCTGGAACATGTTCCTGCTGCGCAACTTCTTCTCATCCATTCCCCGGTCGCTGTCTGAATCGGCAGAAATGGATGGCGCGTCAGAAATGACCATTTTGTTCAAAATCATCCTGCCCGTCGCCAAACCGGCGCTGGCCACAATCGGTCTGTTCTACGCGTTGGGTTACTGGAATGCTTGGTTCGGTGCTTTGCTTTACATTTCGGATCCGAACCTGTATCCGTTACAGTTCCTGATCATGAAGATCATGAAGAACGTCGAGGCCATTCAAGAAGCGGCCCGGCAAGGGGTGGCCATTTCCACGGCCAATCTGCCGGATATCACCGCCAAGATGGCCACCGCCGTGGTCACCATCGGCCCGGTTGTCGTATTCTATCCATTTGTCCAGAAATACTTCACTTCTGGTTTGATGGTTGGTTCTGTCAAAGGTTAATTTGAGGAGGAAAATTCAATCATGAAGATGTGGAAAAAAGTCGGCTTAGTGTCCGCCTTAGCGCTGTCGATGTTCAGCTTAGCCGCCTGCGGGAAAGGCAGCAGTGCCGACAACGGGTCGACCACGGCCAAGGCCACCGGCCAATCAACGTTCAAAGAACCGGGTAAACTGGATATTTACTTCTTCAACGAAGGTAAGAACGTCAATAAAGTCGTTAAGAAGTTTGAATCCGAAACAAAGAGTACGTTAAATACGCAGATCAAGTTCCACTGGACCACTGACCACAAGCAGGAAATGCCGTTGAAGTTCGCGGCCAAGACGCCGGTCGATTTGACCTTTGATGCGTATTGGCAGAACTTGTCGAAGAACATCAGTGATGGCGTTTACGCGAACCTGGCGAAGTACTTCGATAACGACAAATATCCTGGCTTGAAGAAGGCATTCCCGAAGGAAGTCTTGGATCTGGTGCGCCAAAAGAACGGGGCCATCTACAACATTCCGCTGATTGCGACAAATGGTCAGGCCCAAGGGTTCATCATCGACGGCAAGCTGCGGAAGAAATACAACCTGCCGAAGGTCACTGATGACAAGACGTTCTATCAATATCTGGACACCATGTATAAGCACCAGAAACAAGAGAAATTGACGTCTGTCCTGTCCCTGTGGGGGATTGGTTATCAGGATTACCTGAACCAGACGCAAGAAAAGCTGCAAAACAACATTGTGACCATCACCGGCCCGGACTATGATGTGCAGCTCAGCCCGGACGGCAAGAAAGTTGAGGGCATCATCGGCATCGGCGATCCCGACAGTGATGCTAAGAACTTCAAGGCCCCTTATAATGGCAAGAACTTCAAGAACGAACGGTACGAAGAAATTGCCTCGAAATATGGCAAATTTGTCGATCCCGCAGCATTGAGCGGCGAATCCAGCGGTACCTCGAAGACCGCCGGCACCTTCACTTACTTGACCGAATGGCCGAGTAAGAGAGCGGACGCTGTGGCTAAAGGTGAAGATCCTGAACTCTACATTTGGCAAGATCAAGTGCGGAACCAAAAGGGCACGATGATCAGCGAAATGACCACGGCCAATAACTTCTTATGTATCCCCCGGTATTCCAAGAATATCGATCGGACCATGGCCTTCTTGAACTGGATTTACTCCAGCCCGAAGAACTGGGATCTGTGGAATTACGGGATCGAAGGGCAAGACTGGGAAGCTGTTGGCAAGAACGAATACAAGTCCCTCAGCCCGAAGGACAAGTACACGTTCCCGACTTACGAAATGACCGACAATACAACGTACACCAAGATCGACAGCACGCTCAGCCCGGACGTGAAGAAGATGTATGCCTATTCCTTGGACAACAAGAACTGGAAGGCCAACCCGTTGGCCGGGTTCAACTTCGACAGCACCTCTGATCCGGCCGTGAAGCAAGCCTTTGCATCCTATAACACCGCTTTAGGCGACGTGCGCGGCTACTTCCAGACTGGGCTGTACGGCAGCAAGACCAAAGAAAAGCTGGATGCCTTCTACAAGAAGTCCAAGAAGGACTCTGACGTGGTTAAGGCAGCCATGAAGAAACAGATCCAAGCATTCTTGGATGCACGGAATAAGTAATTACGATGCGTGCAGCCGCTGTACCTGAATACTGATTGAAAAAGGGGGTGCCAGCCTGGTCCATGGATTATCACGGATCAAGCCCGTGCGCCCTTTTTCTGGTGAACGTCAGCGGCTGCTGGCGTGGGAAGGAGTAACCCCTAATGAAAGTCTTTAATCTCAATAATCCCGTTTATCAGACGGTCGTCAAACTGGTGGATCTGTTTTACCTCAGCGTGCTGATGCTGCTGTTTGCGACCCCGGTATTGACTATGGGCGCGGCCTTTTCGGCCGGGTATTACACGTATCAAAAGCTGTTCAGCGACAATGAAGAAGGCGGCGTCACCCACACATTTTGGCTGAGCTTTAAAGACAACTTCCTGGGGTCGCTCCCGGTGACTATTGGCGCGCTGGTCTTGATGAGTGTACTTTACGTCAATATCCAGGCCGTGGATAAGGGCTTGCTGACGATCCATTTTATGAAGTACGTCTTCATGGGCTTGCTGATCCTGCTGGCGACCTATTGGCTGCTGTATCTGTGTTTGAATGCCCGGTTTGCCAGCACGATTCGGCAACGGTTGATTACCACGTTATCTATGAGTCTGATGTATCTGCCGCTGACGATTGTCTTGGCCATTTTGGTGGTCGTGGCTTACTTCGTGGTCACCATCGTGCCGATTACCATTGTCCTGCTGCCGGCGGGACTGGTCTTCGTGGCGAATATGTTCTGTGAGCCGGTCTTTCGGCGTTACATGTGAGGAGGGGCATCATGCGGGACAACATTCGCAAGAATTTTCAAAAGCGCGGCCCGCTGGCGAAAGTCGGCTATTTCTTCTATGTCTACGAAGGCCAGCTCATCGCGCTTTCGCTGACGCTGCTGCTGGTCCTGGGGATCACTTTCTCCATGGTCTTCAAAAAAGAACCGGCGCTGAGTGTACGGGTATTGAGCCATGGTCAGAATTACGAGAACATTGCTTTGAAATTATCTGGTGATTTCAAGCATGACGTCACTCTGTCAAAGCGGCAAATCGTTGATATTTCGAATCTGGATCTCAGTGACAACAAGAACCAGGACACTTTTGTCGCCCAGCTCACCGGGCACCAAGTGGATGTGATCCTGCTCACGCCCAAGATGGACAAAGAGATGACGCCGCTGTTCAAAAAGAATCGAATCTACAAGGTTTCTTGGCAGCCGCCTAAGGTGAACGGCGTTAAGCTGGTTGCCCGGGTGCCGGAAAAGGTAGCCCATGTCAAAGCGGTCAAACAGTTGACTGGTTATCATGCAGAAAAATAGTTTTTGGAAAGGATTGGATTGGGTTGAAGAAACGACAGATTGGTTGGCTGTTCGCGATCACGGCGCTTCTTGGCGTGCTCGCGGTGGGATTGCCGACTAAGCCGGTGCAAGCTGCGACAGATCCGGCGCTCCCGGCCATTACCCGGCGTGTATCCCTGAAGATTCGGAAGGAAAACGGCATCCGCCACCCGGCGATCAGTGTTGATCCCGGCAAGCTGGTGCAGACCCGGCGGATGCTGCTGCAAGGGCAAGCCCCCTGGCAGACGTATTACGCCGGCATGGTGCAGACGGATTATACAAGCCGGACATTCAAGGCGAGAAACTTGCAAGCGGGAACCTATGACACGCCAGCCAATAACACGTTCAAACGGAATTCCCAGGAAGTGCTGCTGAGTGCGGATGGTTTCCGGGCGTATACCCAGGCGGTGATGTATTACCTCACTGGAGACCCCCAGTACCGATACAATGCTTTGCGTCTCGTGCGGACTTGGGCGAACATGGATCCCACGGCATACCAGTATTATCCAGACGCGCATATCCATGTACCGGTACCGTTTTACTACATGGTCAGTGCCGCAGAATTACTGAAATATACGACGGTGAAAGATAAGACGTTTGTGGATAGCGACCAGCGGACGGTGGATATGCGCTGGACCCAGACAGATACCGACAAGCTCACCACGAATTTAATCAACCCGGTGATGAAGACCTTCTTGAATGCCAATAACCATTATTTCAATCAGCACCTGTACACGCTGACTGGGAACTTCGCCGGAGCAATCTTCAAAAATGATCAGGCTGCCTACCAGAAGTACGTCGAACAAGCGCTGGTCAATAAGAATACGGACAAGCCATACGGCAATGGCGCTTTGGCGCACCTGTTCTATGCGGTGGCGGCAGACGATCCGCGTAATGCGACGAAGCAGTCGTTTATCCAACATTTGGAAATGGGCCGGGATCAAAACCACGCTAAGGATGACATCCTGGACCTGATCGGCATCGCCCGCATCATCAATAATCAGCGCAGCAAGGTGGATGCAAAAACCGGTCAGGTGGTGAAAAAGCATGGTGTCGATCCATATCAGTTCCTGAATAAGCGGCTGTTGAGCGGCGTCGAACAATTCTATCAGTACAACCTGGGCAGCACCATTCCCTGGGTCCAGTTCGGTGCCCAGGGCAATGCCCAGTTTCCCGCCTGGCCCTCCGATGGGGTTAATAACCTATTGGATTATGGCGGACCGATCAGCAGCGATGGGCGCGGCCGGTTGAATAAGTTCTTCAGTTCCAGTGAACTGTTTGACTACTACCGCTATCAAGAGGGTATGTCGCTCAAACAGCTGCAAAAAACGGCACCCGCGGTAGTACAGCAAGCCACGCACCTGAACGATGCCATTTTTTATGAAGGTACGGGCACTCGCAATTTCTGGGGCAGTTACAGCGACAACAAGATGACTGAGATTGGTGCAGAGTATTGGTTGTCCATGCCGCGGCAGAAGGCCCAAAACGATCAAGCCCGGCCAGCGGCAGTCCAGGCCGCAACCAGCGACGTCGCCTTCAGCCAATTCGGCACGGTCCTCGATCAACGGCTGGCCGTCAAGAAACAAGACTATATCGCCGTGCGCGCGGCGGCTAACCAGAAACAGATCCAAGAAACGGCGTACGATCAAAGTTATCCCAAAGACAAAACCACTGTACGCGGCGGCCACCAGCTGGCTTTAGCCGGCTTGGTCAAGTCGGCAACTGGCCAATACGGATTGCGGATCCGATCAAACGGTACCGCCAAACTGCTGGTGAGTGCCAGCAATGAACCTGGCGCGGCGTATCAGACGATCGCGCTGCCCGATACCCACGGCCAATGGGTGAACCTGGCGTATTCCGATCCAGCGGTGCATTCGGCGTACACCGATTTCTATGCCGTGATTGGTGATTCGGCCGTCACGGTGGACTTCGCCGCGCTGACGTACTTCAACCAGCCCAGCGGAACCCAGAGCCAGGTGCCCACCATTGCCATCAGTGCCGCGCACAGCACCGTTTTGGTTGGCGAACAGACCACGTGGCCGGTGACGATCACCAATGCCGCCAAACAAGAACTGCTTTCCGGCCCAGCCGGCATGACGCTGGCGGCGGATGGCCGCAGCTTGCAATGGCAGCCGACCAAGGCAGGTACGTACGAAGCGGTGATTGCCGCTGACAACGACACCACGGTCGTGACCAAGATCCTCACGCTAACCGTTGCCCAGAATCGCCAAGCAGCCTACGATCAAGTGCACGCTACTGTGAGCAAACAGCCCTACACGCCCACCAGCGTGAGCAAGTTGACCCAAGCCAATGATGCGGTCGTGAAACTGCTCAGCACAGGCAGCACCGACGATTTCCTGGCCGCCCTGGCCGCTTACCGAACCACGATCCAAGCCGCTGAACTGATCAACCCGACACTGAGTGACGGCAGTCTCAATTATGCCGCCTACCCGGATATGGTGACCACGTATGTCGGTGATCAGCAGCGAACCATTAATCTCACCAGCCTGCTGGACAACAATCCCGGGTCAACTAATGGTGATTTCAAAGCACCCCAGATCTTCGATTTTGGCCCGGACTTCCGCGTGCGGCCGACCTCGTTCATGATCCAAGCCCGCACCGGTTTCCCGAACCGCAGTCAGGGGACCAATGTTTACGGTTCTTTGGACGGCAAAACCTGGACGAAGCTGACGGAACACATGACGGCTTGCGTGACCACACCGCAGACCCTCCCAATTGCTAAAGAGAAACAGACCGCTTACCGCTACTTGAAGTTCCAAGTTGACGAACCCGGTTTGCCGACGGATCCGGCTTATCCGGGGGTGATTGATTACGGGGAGATCCGTGTGTTTGGGGAGCGTGAGTTGACGACGAAATGAAGTAAAAGATGACGTATTTGTAGCAAACAGCTTAGGATCGCTGAAATAATGCGAGACTAGGCTGTTTTTATATCGACGCGGAAAAGTGGGGAGCACTGACAAAAGACTAGGACAAAAAAGTACCAATAAAGTTAAATTCAAAAGATGTACGGAATAAAAATCGAGAAAAAGCCGCCACGACGGCTTTTTCTGTTTAGTAAATGTTTTCCAGTAAAACTTTTCCAGACAAATTGGCAACATATTTGCGTGGAAGTGTTTACTTTCACAACAGTCTCGTATATTATATACGGTGTAAGCGCAAACAGAGAGTGCGATCTTGAGAATGTGGGTGCCGTCAATTGTCCGGATAACTGATGGAAGCAAAGGAAAATCCTTGAGATTAGTTCGACGGGTTGCGTGCAATCATCAAAATTTTAGTAAAATTCGAGGAGGAATTTTGTGATGAAGGGCTGGAAAAAGATTGGCCTGACCTTGATGGCCACAGCTACTGCATTAACACTAACGGCATGTGGCGGTGGTTCGTCCAATACTAGTGGGGAATCTAATGGCAAGGTAACCATTCAGTTCATGCACTGGGGTGGTACTGACACATACAAGGGCGACTATCAAAAGCGGATTGCAGCCTTTGAAAAGGCTAACCCAAAAATCAAGGTTAAGACCATCACAGTTGGCGACAACTACGATACCAAGCTGCAAACCATGATTGCCGGAAACAAAGCACCAGATGTTGCCCAGGTAGCCGAAAACGGGACTGGCTTTGCTTCTAAGAATGCATTTATTGATTTGGATCCTTACATTAAGAAAGACAATCTCGATATGGTTAAGACGTATGGTAATGCGTCTGCGTTGTACAAGTGGAAAGGCAAGTTTTTCGGTATGCCCGACCGGGGCGGTTCCGGTATTCTTGTTTACAACAAGAAGATTTTTGATAAGGCCGGCTTAGCCTATCCGAACGACAAGTGGACCATGGAAGACTTTTACAAAGCAGCCAAGAAGCTGACCATTGACGGTACTGGCAAAGAAAAGAAGCAATACGGTACGCAGGTCGCTGACTACGTCCTTGGCTGGGGCGGCGCAATGATGAGCAATGGCGGCTCCGTCATCAATGCTTCCACAAAGAAAGCAACGATCAATTCACCCGAGAACGTGAAGACTTTTGAAGAGTACAACAAGAACTTCAAGGAATCCAGCATTCCTTACCAAGTTTCTGAAGATAAAGTTAACCGGTTCCAAGGTGGTAAGGTAGCCATGATTCTTGATGGTATGTGGCAAATTCAACCCAGCATGAAGCTGAAGGGTATGGAGTTTGACATTGCTCCGATGCCCGGCAAGTACACTTGGTCCACTGGTTCTGCCTTGACGATTTCTCGGCAGTCCGACAAGGCTCACCAAGATGCGGCTTGGAAGTTTATTAAGTACATGGGTAGTTACAAGGCCCAACAGATTCTGGGCAAGAACTTGATGGACTGCCCGGCTAACTTGCAGGTGCTGGATTCTAAGGAATTCCAGAATCAAAAGATCATGGGCAAGACGGTCAATATGGAGGCCATTGCTGAAAACCAGCGGAAGGTCAAAATTGATGGCATGCTTAAAGGACCGTGGTACGCTGAAGCAATGACGGAAACGTCCAATCAGTTAAAGGAAATGCTTCTTGGTCACCAAACTCCGGCAGCAACGCTTAAGTCTTTACAATCTAAATTACAGACAATTGTGAATAAGTACTAAGCGTCTGTCTAGCGTGAAGTAAATGGGGAGAGATTGTCGGCAGCTGAGACAATCTCTTCGCATATCTAGTAGAAGGAGTGACTACTCATGGAAGCAACCGAAAGAAAGACAATGGATGAGCGCAACACATCCATGGCCAAGAAGCGGGAGCGGATGAACCGCAACTGGTTTTTCTTCTTCATATCACCTTGGCTGATCGGTTTTCTATGCCTGACTGCAGGCCCGATGATTTTCTCGTTCTTTATGAGTTTTACTAACTGGGATTTGATGACCCAGATGAAATTCATTGGTATCCAGAACTATGTCAATTTATTCAAAGATCCGATTTTCTTAACTTCAATGAAGAACACGTTCTTGTACGCTGCCATCAGTGTACCGTTGAATCTGCTGCTTTCCTTAGGCATGGCGTACTTGTTGAGTTTTCACTTGAAGGGCATGCGGTTCTTCCGTACTCTTTATTACCTGCCTGCGATTGTGCCGGCGGTAGCTAGTACCATCCTATTCACCAATATTTTAGCCACCAACGGTTTGCTGAACAAAGCATTGAGCTTCATTGGTATTCAAGGGCCGTCCTGGTTGCTGAATAAGAATATCGTTCTGCTGAGCTTCGTGTTCTTGGCGGTATGGGGCGTTGGGGCGACCATGGTTTTGCTGCTCTCCTCCATCAATAGTATCGATGACGCCATGTACGAGTCAGCGACACTGGACGGAGCAACACGGATGCAGATGTTCGTGCATATTACATTGCCCCAGATTTCGCCGGTCATCTTCTTCAACTTGATCACCGGGATTATCGGGTCCTTGCAAACTTTCACCCAGGTTTACTTGATGACTAAAGGTGGACCGGATAACGCCAGTCAAATGATCGTGCCTTATCTGTATACCAACGCCTTTTCATATTACCGGATGGGATACGCGTCAGCGATGGCTTGGGTATTGTTCTTCGTCATCTTGATCCTGTCGGTTATCGTACTGAAGTCATCCAGCGCGTGGGTATTCTATGAACAGGAGGTTAAATAAACATGCTCGATCGAAAAATGAAGTGGTATCACAAGCTGTTTATTTACGTTGTTCTGTGTGCGATTGGCTTCGTCCTGTTTGCCCCGTTCATGTATATGATTTCAATCTCTCTGGCCGGCAAACAGACCAACGCTGTTCAAAACTTCAGTTTCTTCCCTAAAGAATTTTATTGGCAGAACTACCGGACACTGTTTGGCAACATGTTCGGCGGTGAATATCCGATTGGGACTTGGTTCCTGAACACGTTGTTCGTCGTGGTGTTGAGTATTATCGGTCAGATGTGGTCCAGTTCTTTCGTGGCCTACGGTTTCGCTAAAATGCAGTACAAGCATAAGAATGGCTTCTTCCTGTTACTGCTGACAACCATGATGCTACCTGGTCAAATCACTTTGATTCCTGTATTCATCATCTTCCGTAACTTGGGCCTGTACAATACATTGTGGCCGCTGATTATTCCGCAGTTCTTCGGCTCGGCGTACAACATCTTCTTCACGCGGCAATTCATGACCGCTATTCCTGGCGAACTATACGAAGCTGCTGAATTGGATGGGCTGAATTACTTCGGCATTTACCGCAAAATCGTGCTTCCCCTGGTTATGCCGGCATTAGCGGCGATCGCAATTTTCACGTTCAACTGGGCGTGGGGCGATCTGATGGGTCCGTTGATTTATGTGTCAGATTCAAGCAAGTTTACGCTCGCCTTAGGGGCAGCCAACTTGTCCGCAGCGACCAACCCCAGTGGTACGATCAATACCTCGCTGGTTATGGCCCTGTCCTTCTGCTTGTCCATCCCACAGATCGTCATCTACTTCTGGGGTCAGAAGTACCTGTTCAATCTCAACTTGGGCTTGGGTAACAGCGGGAGCAAATAATCTTGTCCTGCGCGTTAAAAAAGTAAGGAGCAATCGCCATGCATCGCCAAGAATTCATGTACAAGCTTTACCACTATTCAAGTTACCTCAATTACATCATCTGGATATTTGAAGTGAATGCGTTGATGCTCGTGCTGAATACACCGCTCATTTTAGCGGCGATTGGTTTCCGTTTGAGTGTGGCGACTCTACTGCTCTACGTGGTGTGCACCTTGCCCGTTGGGCCAGCGCTATACGCCGGCTTGTCTGCATTGGCGCACGCCGACACAAATAATGGTGTGGTGAAATCGTTCTTCCGAGCCCTCAAGGAGAAAGGTCTGACCATCCTCAAATGGTCAGCCATCCCAGTCAGTGTGATCTGGTTAATGCTCTTCAACCTCTCTGTGACGGGGAAGATTGGCAGCATGGAGCTGCTGTGGTGGCTGAATGTTGTTTTGCTCGCTGTGGTGGCGGCGTTCACAGTCAATGTAGTTATTGTCCTTGTGTCGTGGCCGCTATCGGTTAAGGATGCCACAATTCTCACGTTGAAACTGAGCGTCGTTAAGTCGTTCCGTTATTACATGAACCTGATCATCATCGTTGGGACCTTCATTTTGCTGAAGCTGTTCCCGGTGTATATCGTATTGTTTGGCCCGGCACTGGCCTTGCTGCTGTGCAAGGTGAACTTTCAACCTGTCATTGATTACGTCAATGATCGGCCAGAGAATAAGTAGTACGCATTGCCCCGCAGTAACTTGTGCGGGGTATTTTGCTGGTTCAAAATGAATCCCCTTTCTTACAAATCTGGTATACTAGTTATTTGACCGGAGAAACGGAGGCATTCATGTCAGAAAAAAATCAGTTGCATGTTTATCCAATCCCTGCAGGGGCTGTTCAACAGAAAGACTACCTGTTGCGAGTGCGGTCTGCGGGCGGCGAGTGGAAAACTTTATCTGCGTATCAGGTCAAAGTCGATATGCACGACGTTCGGGAGGCGTCGATGGTCTATTTCGACTTTGCGGGCACCGTGGAATTGGAAATCACTTTTCCAAAGTTCTACACCGTTTATGATGTTCAGGTCCGCCCGGCATCAGCGGGGGTGCGGAATACGTTTGCGGCCAAAAAAGTAATCTTGGTGATTGACCAACCAGGTAATTTCAGCGTGGAGATCAATAAGGATCGGTTCCACAATCTGCACGTATTTGCTGGGGCCATTGAAGAGACGCCGGCGCGGGATGCGTCTGGGGTTTTACACAACACAATTGGCAACAGTGCTAATGATCAGATCGCGGCGCAACCAGTTAATCGACTCGTGTACGTGGATCCAGGCGTGCACTACATCGGCAGTTACATCTGGGAGATTCCCAGTGATACACGGGTGTATCTGGCTCCTGGGGCCGTCTTGATGGGCGGTTTAGCGATTCGCCAAGCCCGCAATGTGCATATTTTTGGCCGCGGAGTCGTCTATCAGGGCCATCTTGATCCGCATTATTATACCGACGGGTTGACCATTGATCAGGCCACCGACGTTTCCATTGCCGGAACCTGCTTCATCGATCCATTGCACTACACGATTGCCATGGGCGGCAGTGACGGAATCACGATTGATAACGTGAAGACCTTCAGCTGTTTAGGCTGGTCGGATGGCTTTGACATGATGAGCTGCAGTCATGTCACGATTCGCCGATCTTTCCTGCGGACGTCGGATGACTGCATTGCTATCTATGGCAGCCGCTTCACCAATTACGGCGGCAGCCATGATGTGACCGTAACGGATTGCGTACTCTGGGCAGACGTGGCGCACCCGATGAATATGGGTACCCACGGCGATGCGGCCCACGATGGCGACGTCATCGAAAATATCCGTTTCGAAAACATTGACGTCCTGGATCAGCACGAATTTCAATCCAATTATCTGGGCGTGATGGCGTTGAATCCGGGGGACAAGAATACGATCCGCAATGTGATGTTCAAGAATATTCGCATTGATGCCCTCGAACACGGACGCGTTTTCGATGTTGAGGTGAAATACAACAAGGATTACAACCCGGCCCCAGGCCGGCTGATCGAAAATATTACCTTTGAGGATATTCACATCACCTCTGGTCCGGGGGAAGAAGTTTCCCTGGTGGCTGGGTATGACTCGACGCATCCGGT
Source organism: Schleiferilactobacillus harbinensis (assembly GCF_008694105.1). Lineage (NCBI taxonomy): Bacteria > Bacillati > Bacillota > Bacilli > Lactobacillales > Lactobacillaceae > Schleiferilactobacillus > Schleiferilactobacillus harbinensis. Next base: position 1,838,583 of record NZ_CP041364.1, on the reverse strand, counting down.
ACGGGATATTCTGTTCAAGGATATTTATCGAGATGGGGGAAAAGTTGCTGATCTTTCCGCCGCAAATATTCACGTTGGTGATTACACGAGTCAAATACGAATTGTGTAGAAAAAGACCTGGCCTGCCGCAGCTGTCATCCAGCTGTTTAGCTCGGCTATTTACCCAGTATCAGAAGTAAACATAATATCATGTCAAAACGTCCAAGCCAGGCTGGTGTCTCAGTCTGATTTGGACGTTTTGGTTTAGGCTAAGCGCGCCACCGGGGCAGGCTCCGGTTGCTCACGACGGGGCGTCATCCGAATAACACCGGTCAGCTGGGGCTCGATTTCTGGGTACAACTGGTGCGTGATCATCAATACCGTCAATTTCGGATCGGCCAGCAGCGTTTCCTCAATTTTCAGTGCTTGATCCTTATCCAAACTGGCCGTGCCTTCGTCCATCAAAACGATTTGTTTATGCCGCAGAAATCCCCGGGCTAATGCCAGTCGTTGCCGCTGGCCGCCGGAGAACGTCCGGCCGTTTTCACCCACGCTGCTGTCTAGGCCCTGGGGCAGGCGGCGGACCTGGTCCCAAAGATCCGCGCGCTGCAAGGCGGCGATCAAAGCCGCGTCTGGATAGTCATCACCCAAAGTGAGATTATCCCGTACTGTGCCGGAAAAGATGTAGGGGATTTGGTCCAGATAAAGTACTTGGTCGCGAATCGCCGTGGTGCTCAATGTGCGATATTCTTGGCCGTTCAGCGTTAGTGAGCCGGCGTAAGCCGTGAGCTTACCGGCCAGCAGGTTGAACAGGGTCGATTTGCCGCTGCCGCTGGGGCCGACGATGGCGTACTTGCCGCCAAGGCGAAAGTCTTGATTCAAGTCGGCCACGGCTTTGGTCTGACCATAGGTGATGGTCAAATCCCGCAGGACGAAACCGCTGGTCACGGTGGGCAGCACTTGGCTTTCTTTAGCAGCCGGGGCGGGCAGCTGATCGTATTTGGTAAACAGGGCATTCGTGCCGCTGATCAAGGTGAGCTGAGAAGACAGGCTAGCCAGCATACTGAAGACGCGGAAGGAAAGGGTGCCAGTGGATTGAATCAAACCAATGGAAACGATATGTTGGAAGGCCAGCAGGGCGGTAATAAAGATGATGCTGATCTGGGCGGTGATATTGGTGAAATTGCCCAGCGTACTGGCGATGGCCTGGATCTTGGTCTGATGTACTTTGGCGGCGGCTAAGGGCTGCTGCGCGTCGTGGATCAAGGCATGCAGCAACGGCTGGTGATTCAAGGCCAACAGGGTATCGAATCCCTTGAGATGGTCATTCACCACTTGCATGAAGTGCTCATTTTTTTGACTGACCAACTGGCTGGCCTTCGCCATGTGCCGGCGCATGACGATGGGGACGACGATCATCAATCCGCTAAAGCCCAAGGCCGCGGCGGCTAAAGTCCAATGCATAGTAACCAAGGTGATGAGCGAAAATAACGCGATGAGGCCGCTATCGACGAGCGAATACACGTTGGTAAAGCCTTGCGTCTCGATCTGGTTGATATCGTTGCTCAGCCAGGAACTGTAGTCATCTGTTTGGCGGGCATGATACGCCGTGTAGGGCAGGGCACAGATCCGGTTCGTGAGATCATCCCGAACCGCGTTGTCCATTTTCTGGGTCGTTTTCGCCCGCAGCATGGCCTGCCAGTAATACATGGCCAGCAAAATGATGAAGTTGCCGACATCCCACAGCACCCAACGCAGGAAAAGCGGGAAGTCGAACTTGATGAGGGCGTTCAGTTGGGCAGCAGAAAGCAGAGCAGAAAGAATCGTTTGGATCGAGGTGATGGTCGTCAGTCCCAAGTAAAGCAGATTACTGGGCCAGAATTGTTTGAAATAGCGGGTCATGATAAAACACACTCCTTATGCTTGATGTACCTCTAGCATAAAGAGTGTGTGATTGGGGGACTTGACAGCTTGCATATCTGCAAGTTGATTTGCTGATTGGTGTCAGGCCACTATTTGATTGGTGTTAATCCACACGCAATCCTTCCGCAATTTTATCCAGGTTCCACTTCATCATCCCATAGTAACTATCCCCGGTTTTGCCTTTCGCGGCAATCGAATCGGTGAATAAGGTGGAATGAATCGGAATGCCGGTATCCTTCGAAACGGTCTGCATCGGTTTGGCATTCACGCTGCTCTCCACGAAGAGGGACCTGGGTTTGACTTGGCGCAGCTTGCGCACCAGAGACGAAATCTGATCCGGGGTGCCTTCTTCTTCCGTGTTGATTTCCCAAATATAAGCAGACGGGATGTTGTAGGCTTTGCTGAAGTACTTGAAGCAGCCTTCGCTGGTCACGATCAGTTTTTTATTCGCGGGAATCTTGGCGAATTTCGTCTTAGCCGCAGCGTCCAATCGGGCAAGCTTGGCGGTGTACCGTTTCATATTGCGCTGATAATCTGTTTTGTGCTGAGGATCGACCGCGCTTAACTGAATGGCAATATTTTTGGCATAGATGATGCCGTTGGCCAGATTCAGCCAGGCATGGGGATCTTCCTTGCCGGTTTCGTTTTTCCCTTGCAGATAAATCACATCAATGCCGTCGCTCACGGCGTGGGATTTTTGGCTGGCGGCTGGACCGATATTCTTTTGCAGTTTGGTAAACCAGGCATTGGGCGCATTTTCCAAATTGACGCCATTGTAGAAAATGACATCGGTCTTGCTTGTACTGCGGACATCCGCCGGGAGCGGATCGTATTCGTGGGGATCCTGGCCGGTGGGAACGATGACGTGAATTTGGGCATGCTTGCCCGCAATATTTTTGGTGATGTCGCCGATGATCGTATCGGTGGCCACCACCCGCACTTGGCGATTGGTGACGTGCACGGCACTGCTTTTGCTCTGGGCACTCTTTTGCTGACCGCAGGCGGCCAGCGTGATGCCGAACAGACCGATCGCGAGCCAGCTAATCAGCTTTTTTAGTTTGGACATTTTTCTTCCTCCATAATAGATTCTGTTTCGGGGAGAACGGGAAACTGAGGGCAAATACGGCGGTGCCGCAGATGACGATGCAGGAACCAACGGGAATATTAAAGGAATAACCAAGAACCAGGCCCACTAGCGAGACAGTCCCGCCAATGGCCGCGGCTGCCCAGATCATGGTGTGCAGCTGGTTGACGAACATGTACGCCGTGGCGGCCGGGGTGATGAGCAGGGCGACGATCAGGATCGTGCCCACGCTTTGCATCGAGACGACCGCCACTAAGGTGAGCATGATCATCAGGAGATAATGGTAGACGGCCACGTTCATTCCCCAGGCTTGAGCGGCCGCCGGATCAAATGAGGTCAGCAGCAATTGTTTGTAGAAGAGCAGGATCACCACGAGCACGATCAGCGAAATGATGATTGTCAGCACCATATCGCTGTCCTGCACGGCCAGTACATTGCCAAAGAGAATATGAAATAAATTGGTGGTCGTGTGCACCAGGCCGATGAGGATGACCCCCAAGGCCAGAAAGGTGCTGAAAGTGATTCCGATGGCGGTGTCGCTCTTGATGACACTATGCTGCTGGATCGTCGTAATTAACAAGGAGGCAAAAATACCAAAGGCAATGGCCCCTAAGACTGGATGAATACCAATGAGAAAGGAGACGGCGACGCCGGGCAGGACAGAGTGGGAGATGGCGTCCCCCATCAGCGACATGCCGCGCAGGATGATGAAACTGCCCAGGACGCCGGCGACGATACCGATGGTTACCGAGGTAAACAGGGCATTTTGCAAGAAATGAAAGGACTGCAAATCGGTCCAAAAATGGCTGATCACGGCCTATCGCCTCCCACATCCGCTAGGCCGTACGCTTGGCGCAGCGCGTCATCGGTGAACGCGGTGGCGGTGGGGCCAGCCGCGATGACCCGCCGGTTGATTAATGCAACATTGTCAAAGTATGCCGGGACGGTCTTGAGATCATGGTGCACCATCAGGATCGTTTCGCCGTTGTGCGCCAAAGTGCGCAATAGGGCCATCATCACCTGTTCGCTGTGCGCATCGATCCCGGCAAAGGGTTCATCCAAGATGATCAGCCGCGCGTGCTGGACCAGGCAGCGCGCCAGGAAGACCCGTTGCAGCTGACCGCCGGATAATTGGCCGATTTGCCGCTGCTGGAAATCCAGCATGTCCACTTCGGCTAGGGCGCTGCGGGCGGCGCGGCGTTCCTTTTCTCTTGGCCGCTGCAACAGGGCGAGGCGGGGATACGTACCTAATAAGACACACCCCAGCACGGTGATGGGAAAAGTCAGATCGATCCGGCTGGTCTGGGCGACATACGCAATGTCTTTGGCGACTGCCGCGAGGGGGATATCATCCAAGTATCCCTGTCCTTGATGGGGAATCATGTTCAGAACGGCCCGCAGCAAGGTGGATTTGCCAGCCCCGTTCGGCCCGATGAGGCCATTAATACTGCCGGCAGGAAAGGCAAAGGTGGCATCATCAAGGACGCGCTGACCGGCCTGATAGGCAACTGAGACATGGGCAACTGAAAAAATAAAATCACTCCTCTCCGCAACTAGTTCATACAGCCTAATTAACATACTAGGCAAGCCTAAGATACTACTTGGGAATTTATTTTGCATGCATGCCGATGCACATGTAAGGACTTTGTCCTCAGAAAAAAGCCGCCTGAACCACCGTGAAAACGGTGATCCAGACGACTTTGCGCGTCAGACTTAAGGTGCCGGTGTGTAGGAAAAATTAAATTCAATATTCTGATCGTAGTTGCCAAACCCCTTGCCATATAGGGTACAGCCCCCAGCGTGGTCGGCGTCCTTAGGCGCCGCCACTCGGAAGGTCCACAGCGGCGCGGTGAGCAGCCGCAGCTTGGCGAAAGTGTTGTAGCTGGTGGCGTGGCCGTTGATCCAGCAACCCATGTCGGTGATCCGCAGATTCACCTGGGTGCCGTACTGGTTGACGCCGGAGGAATACCAGTCGGGGTTGTACTTGCCCCGTTTATCGATGAAGTCGCCGGGACTGGTCCACTGCCCCAGGGATGTGCCATTGAGGAAGAAGGTCAGGTCTGACGGCCAGTTGTTGTTGCCGCCGGGGAATTCGGATCCCAGTTCCATGGAAATGTCCACGATCTTCAAGTGCTGGCCGTCCTTCAACGGATTCATGATCGTGTATTCTACGTATCCGCTGGTGAACCAGATCAGAGACGCGCTGAAGCGCTCGGGGTCCATGAAGAATTTTGGATCGTCGAATTCGCCGATAATATGAGTAGTGGAGACCAGGCCGCAGGGCGGAGTGACCTTGAAGTTAGTGTATTGACCGATGGGCAGCGAAGAATGATACGTGCCATAGGGGACGATGGCATTTTTCGGGAAGGCCACCTCCAAGGATTCCACAATCAAGGTACAGCGTTTCTGCAAACCGGCCTTGCCGGGGATCCGCTCGGTCTTGATCAGGCCGGCATTTTCTAACACATCCACATGTTTCGCCACCACCGGGTTGCTTAAATGCAGGGTGGCGGCCATTTCTTTCACGTTGGCCGGCTTCTCGGCCAGCAGCTGAATGATCGCCACCCGGGTCTTGCTGCCGAGGGCGGCGAACAGCGGCACCGCTTCCTGTGAGACATCTACTTTCATGATTGATTGACTCCCTTATTATCGTCATTAGTACATTGGGTAATTAATATGTGCAATATTACCCACCTACCTGTTTACTTAACCTATTGGCTACGATACCATAGCTCTGTAAGCGATTCAACTAATATATTTTGAGGAGTGTTTCACGTGAAAAGCAGCATCACTTTAGATAAATATGCGCCCGTCGGCCAGATCGATGAACGCATCTACGGTTCCTTCATCGAGCATCTGGGCCGGGCGGTGTATACCGGCATTTATCAGCCGGGCCATCCAAGTGCCGACAAGAACGGGTTCCGCCAAGACGTTATCGATTTGATCAACCAGTTGAATGTGCCGATCATTCGTTATCCGGGTGGGAACTTTGTCTCCGGCTTTAACTGGGAAGACAGTGTTGGGCCGAAAGACCAGCGGCCCCGCCGGCTCGATCTGGCCTGGCAGACGATCGAAACGAATCAGTTCGGCCTGCATGAATTCATGCAGTGGCTGAATAAAGTTCACGCCGCGCCGATGATGGCGGTGAACCTGGGGACCCGGGGCATCGATGCCGCCCGCAATCTGATCGAATACACGAACTTCCCCAAGGGCAGCTATTATAGCGACCTGCGCCGCCAGAATGGCGCCGAAGCACCCTTCAACATCAAGACCTGGTGCCTCGGCAACGAAATGGACGGCCCGTGGCAGATCGGCCACAAGGACGCGGTGGCTTACGGCAAGCTGGCCGACGAAACGGCCCATGCCATGCGGACCGTGGATGATACGATCGAAACCGTTGCCTGCGGCAGTTCGGCGCTGACTATGCCGACGTTTGGCTCCTGGGAATCCACCGTTTTGGATATTGCCTACGATCGGGTCGACTATCTGTCGCTTCATCGATACTATGGCAACCAGGACAATGATACCCCGAATTTTCTGGCGCAATCCTTGGACTTGGATGATTTCATCAGCGGGGTGGTGGCGATATGTGATGCCATCAAGGCCCGCAAGCACAGCAAGAAAACAATCAACCTGTCGCTGGACGAATGGAACGTGTGGTACCACTCTAACGACCATGACGCCCAGGATGCCAAGTGGCAGGAACACCCCCATAAGTTGGAGGATATTTACAACTTCGAAGACGCGCTGCTGGTCGGGTCCATGCTGATCACGATGCTGCACCACGCGGACCGGTTGAAGATGGCCTGCTTGGCGCAATTGGTGAACGTCATTGCCCCGATCATGACGGATGAAAACGGCGGGGCGTGGGCCCAATCGATTTTCTATCCCTTCATGCAGGTATCGACCCTGGGCAAAGGGACAGTGCTGACGCCGATCGTAAAGAGCGAGACTTATGGCACCAAGGAATTTGACGCAGTACCATTTGTGGACGGTGTCGCGGTCTTGAACGATGCCGGCGATACGGTGACGGTGTTTGCCGTGAATAAGTCCTTGGATACGCCGCAAGAATTCACCATCGCCGCGGGCGACTTCCAGTTTGACCAGGTGACGCTGAGCAGTCAGTTCGCTGGTTATGGCTTGAAGGAGACTAACGAAGACGGCCATATGCGCTTGGCGGATAACACCAGTTATTACCTGGCGGATGATGGCGTCCACGTGACGCTGGCGCCGGCTTCTTGGAATGCATTCCAAATCAAAGTGCAGTAGAAGGAGATAAACATGCAACCCAATATTCAGTTCGGTGTGGATTATTACCCCGAACACTGGCCCCAGAGTCGGTGGGAAACAGACTTCGCCATGATGCAGGACATGGGGATTGACGTGGTCCAGCTGGGCGAGTTTTCATGGTTCAAATTGGAACCGGCGGATGGTCAATTCGATTTTGGCTGGCTGGATGACGTGCTGGCCTTGGCGGCAAAACACGATATTCACGCGATCCTGGGCACCCCCACGGCCGCGCCGCCGGCCTGGCTGATTGCCCAGCATCCGGACATTCAGCCGGTGGACCGGGAGGGCCGGACCCGATATTTCGGCGGGCGGCATCATGATTGCCAGTCCAATCCGATTTATCGGGACTATATCGCCCGCTTTGTCCGCACTTATGCCCAGCACTTTGGCAAAAATCCCACAGTGATCGGCTGGCAGGTGGACAATGAACTGGGCAATAGTCATGGGGGCCTGTGCTACTGCAAATATTGCCAGCGGCATTTCCAGAAATGGCTGCGGGAAAAATATCAGACGATTGAGAATCTGAATGACAATTGGGGCACGGCTTTTTGGAGTCAGGGTTACCAAGACTTCAGTCAGATTCAGGCGCCCAAGATCACCGTGACGGGTGAGAACCCCAGCGCGATGCTGGACTGGAAAGAATGCCATTCAGACCTGATCAATGAATTCCATGCCTATCAGGCTAAAATCATTCGTCAGTATTCGCCGGATCGCTTCATCACTCACAATATGATGGGCTTTTCCCCCGTTGTTTCCTACTATGATCTCGGCCAGCAGTTGGACTTCGCCAGTCATGACCAGTATCCCAGCGGCCATTTTCTGGCGGATCAAAACAGCTTCCGGGGTGATCGCTGCGCGGCGGAATTGGATTTTATCCGCGGCGTGAAGCAGCAGAGCTTCTGGATCATGGAGCAGCAGACGACGATCACCGGCTGGGAAGTCATGGGCCGCCTGCCCAAGCCCGGCCAGATCCCGCTGTGGTCAATGCAGTCGGTGGCCCATGGCGCCGACGCCATCGTGTACTTCCGCTGGCGGTCGTCCGCGTTGGGTACGGAGCAATATTGGCACGGTATTTTGCCCCATTCTGGTATTCCGGGGCGGGCTTACCGGGAGATTCGCCATTTTATGCACCAGACCAAGCCGCTGCTAAAAGAAATCAACGGGACGGTGCCCCGGGCCAAAGTGGGGATCGTGTTCTCCTATCCCCAGGACTACGCCATTGACATTCAGCCCCAGCATCCGGACATGACCTATGTGGATACGCTGATGACGTATTACAAGGCGCTGTATCGACGCAATGTCGCCGTGGACTTCATTCAGGATGCCGCTGATTTCAGCCAATACGAGCTGGTCATTGCGCCCTTGCAGTACCTGATGACGCCGACCTTGGCCGACCGCTATGCGGCGTACGTCCAAGCCGGCGGGCAGCTGGTGCTGACCATGCGCACCGGGGTTAAAGAAGCGAACAACCTGTGTATGACCGATGCCGCGCTGCCGGGCAAGACACTTGGCCAGGTGTTGGGCCTGACCGTGCCGGAATACGATTGCCTGCGGGATGTGGCCGTGGTCATTGATTGGGCCGGGCAGCAATACACCGGCACCCACTGGGCGGATTTGATCGAACCGACTACGGCGGAGCCGTTGGCGATATATGGATCGGAATTTTATGCCGGCACGCCGGCGATCACCAAGAATCACTATGGTGCGGGTACCGCCTATTATGTGGGTACGGAATTGACCGATGACTCGGCGGACCGTTTAGTGGCCGGGCTGCCCACTGTCGCCGCCGAGACCATCGCGACGCCGGCTGAGGTGGAAATCGTACACCGGGACGCGGCGGCGAAGCGGTACTATTTTGTCCTGAACCATACCGGGGAACAGCAGAATATCACGATTCCGATTGGCTGGCAGGCGTATTTCTCGGATCAGGATTCTGGGCACTTGGCCCCTTACAGTTATCAAGTATTTACGGAGGAAACGAACTAAATGGCAGATACTAATTACTTATTTGTGCATTTCCGCGAGACGCTGCCGGATGCGCTCGGCGAGCAGTGTTATTTCGGTTTGAGCCGGGACGGTTATCACTGGGCAGAGACCAACGGCGGGCAGCCGATTTTGACCAGTCAGGTGGGCGAAAAGGGCGTGCGCGACTTTACCATTGTGCGTACTCAGGACAACAAGTTCCACATCATCGCCACGGATCTGAGCCTGGCGAATAATTTCAAGACCAAATACCATAATTCGTGGGCAGAAATCAATCGCCACGGCAGCAAGTACTTCGTGGTCTGGGATTCCGACGATTTGGTCCACTGGAGTGATTCCCGGATGATCGAACTGGGCAACGAACACTTCGGCTGCTTGTGGGCGCCAGATGTGATCTGGGATGCGGAACATCAGGATTATGTACTGCATTGGTCCTCTTCGGTGGATTATAACGACTGGGGCAACCAGGTGATTTATTTTGCCCGCACCACCGATTTTGTCCACTTCGCCCAACCAGAGATTCTCTATGCTAAGGACGATGCCAGCATTATTGACTCTGCAATGTACGAAAAGGACGGCAAGTATTATCTCTTCGTGAAGAGTGCAAATAATCCGACGACGATCATTGAACTGTGGTCGGGGTCGGCGACCGGGCCTTGGACGCGGGTGCCCGGCTTTGACCAGGCCATGAGTCCGTTGGAAAAAGGCCAGTATGAAGCACCCACGGCCTTTGAACAGCCGGACGGGACCTGGTGTCTGTTTTTAGATTATTACGGTCCGCAGCATGCCCAGGGCTATGTGCCGTTTGTCGCCCGGGATATTGCCACCGGTGAATTCAAGATGGCGACCGCTGAGTTTTCGTTCCCGTATGGCTTCAAGCATGGGACGATTTTGAAGATCACGCCCGCTGAATACGATCGAATCAAGCAGGCGTTTGCCTGATCGCATTCTGAATCACTTGGGCAATGGCCATGGGGGACTCGTTGGCGCCGCTGGCCAGCCACTTGGTGATCACCCGGACCGCGCCGCTGAAGAAGAACTCGTAGTAGTAGGCGAGCAGTGCCGGGTCGCTTTCGTGAAAAACCTGCTGATAGTGCTGTAATGTCTGGGCCCGGACGGGGGTCAGCACCGCCTGCAGCAGGGGGCTGTCATGAATATTGCGGATGATGATCAGCGTCGCTGTTTCCTGGGATTGGATCACTTCCAGAATGGGCGGCAGCCACTGGTCAATATTGGCGGTACCCGTGTGGATCAACGGCTGCACTTCTTTAACCAAGTCCCGTTCAATATCGGCGAATAATTCCGCTGGACTGGCGTAATGCAGGTAGAAAGTCCCCCGGTTCACGTCAGCCTCTTGGCACAATTCGGTAACGGTGATCGCTGCCAACGAGTTATGTTCCAACAATCGAATCAAAGCGTCTTTTAATTGCCGTCGGGTGTATTGCGCCCGGCGGTTATTTTTGATGCCTGGCATGCTAGTTCCTCCCCATGAATTGAACAAGAATGGCGGATGTGTTGAATTGATAACACATTGCTTTCAGTTGTGCTTGTCTCTTGGGTCTGAGTATTGCATACTGTCATTGAATAGACAAGGTGTTCAATTAATGGAGGGGTACGCATGGCCTATATTGATGTGAAACATGAATCGAAACGATACCAAATGGGCGAAACGGTCATCAAGGCCAACGACGACATTTCTTTCTCCGTGGATCAGGGCAAACTCACGGTGATCCTCGGCCCCAGCGGCGCTGGCAAATCGACGCTGCTGAATATTCTTGGCGGGATGGATTCCCCCAGCGGCGGCGAGATCATCGTCGACGGGACGGATATTGCCAAATTTAATGAAAAGCAATTAACGACTTACCGGCGCAACGACGTGGGTTTCGTTTTTCAGTTTTATAATTTGATCCCGAACTTGACGACGGTGGAAAATGTCGAGCTGGCCACGGCGATCGTGCCGGATGCGCTGGACCCGACGACGGTCTTACAAGAAGTCGGTTTGGCGGCGCGGCTGGATAACTTTCCTTCCCAGCTCTCCGGCGGCGAGCAGCAGCGGGTGGCGATCGCCCGGGCATTGGCGAAGAACCCGAAGCTGCTGCTGTGCGACGAACCCACCGGGGCGCTGGATTATGAGACTGGGAAACAGGTGTTGTCGTTATTGCAGGACGCCAGCCGCCAAGACGGCAAGACGGTGATGATCATTACCCATAATTCGGCGATTGCCAAGATGGCCGACCGGGTGATCCGGATCAATGATGCCCGGGTGCGGTCGGTGGTCGATAACGATCAGCCGACGCCGGTCAGCGAGATCGTGTGGTGATTGCATGACACCCATGGCGAAGTATATGTGGCGCAATATCCGGGATTCTTTGGGCCGGTTTATTGCGATTATTTTGATCATCCTGCTGGGGGCGCTGATTTTTGTCGGCGTCAAAGCGACCGGGCCGGCCTTGAATGCGTCGCTGAACGCCACGGTCAAGCAGGACCGGTTGAGCGATGTGCAGCTGATGTCGACGACGGGCTTCACTAGCAAAGACGTTGCGACGGCGGAGAAAGCCGCCGGCGCCCAAGCGGAAGCCGTGAAGTTCAAGTACGTCAGCGGCAGTAAAGGCCAAGTTGTGGCCTTGTATGGCTACCAACCCGGCCAGCAGTTGAACCAATTTTCGTTGCAGAGCGGCCGCAAGCCGGTGAAACCCAACGAAATCGTGCTGGACCAGCGGGCCAAGCGGACGTTCGGCTACAAGCTGGGCCAAACCTACACGTTTCCAGCAGACGCCAAACTGACCCGGCGGACATTCAAGATCGTCGGCTTTGCGGATTCCCCGCTGTACATTGATAACGCCCAGCGGGGGTCGGCCAACGTCGGCGACGGGGCCGTGCGTTATTTTGCTTATATCCCGGCCAGCCAAATGAAGATGAGCGTTTCTTCCCTACTGAACGTGCGCTTCAAGAGTTTGCAAACGGCCGATACAGTCACGGATCATTATGCAGATTTGGTGCGGGCGAAGGAGAAAAAGCTGAAGGCAGTCTTCAAGCCCCGGGCAGCGGCCCGGAACCAGGAGCTGCTGGCACCGACGCTGAAAAAACTGGATGCCCAGCAGGCCCAATTGGACGCGGCCAAAAGACTAGCGGGCAATACGCCCCAGATTGCTGCCCAACAGGCGGCACTGACTGCTGGCCGGAAGAAAGCCGTCGCGGCGGTGAAGACCAGTTACACCTGGCAGGTGCGCAACGATCTGCCGGGCTTCTCGGCTTACGGCGACAGTTCCGACCGGATCGCGGCCATCGCCAATGTCTTCCCGGTGTTCTTCTTTCTGGTGGCGGCGTTGATCACCTTCACCACGGTCACGCGGATGGTGGAAGAAGCCCGGGGCCAAATTGGCGCGTTCAAAGCGCTGGGCTATGGCAAATGGCGGATCGCCGTCAATTACTTGAACTACGCCTTGATTGGCGGCGTTGTCGGGACAATTCTAGGTTCGGTCATCGGTAATTGGTCAATTCCGCGGATCGTTATCGCCTTATATAAGAATGAATACTTGCCGCTCCAGCCGGTGGTGCCCATCGGCTGGGACTCGGCGGCGTTAGCGGGGATTTTCTCCCTATTGGCCACAGTCGGGGCGGCGGCCATTGTAGTCCGGGAACAGCTGGCGGAGAAGCCGGCGGCCTTGATGCTGCCCCGGGCGCCAAAGTCGGCGAAGCGGATCCTGCTGGAGCGGATCACGCCGTTGTGGCGGCGGTTCAATTTTAATCAGAAAGTCAGCTACCGCAACCTGTTCCGCTATAAGTCCCGGATGTGGATGACGATTATCGGGATCGCCGGCGGCACGGCGCTGATTTTGACAGGATTTGGCATCAAAAATTCCATCGAGGCCAGCGGCAGCCGGCAGTACAGCGAAATCGTCAAGTACCAAGCGGTGGTCCGGCTGGCCGATGACGCGCAGCCGACCGCGGCCCGCCGGGTGCTAGCGGCGGATGACCATTACCGCAGCAGTCTGGCGGTGACTGCCGATGTGGCCGACCTCACCGCCCATGGCCAGCACCAGGACGATGTGACGGTCTTTGCCACGGATCAGCCGGCAGCCTTGCGCCGCTATATTGGGCTGCATGCGCAAAAAGGCGGGCAGGCGATTACGCTGCCGGCCAGCGGCGTGGTGCTGACGCAGAAAACGGCTAAGCAATTGGACGTCGCAGTCGGTGATGCCGTGCGGGTGAAGACCACCGCCGGCCACACGGGCCGGGCTCGGGTGGCGGCGATCGCCACGAATTATGTGGGCAATACGCTGTACCTTTCTAACAGTGCCTATCAGAAAATGCTGGCCGTCAAGCCGACCGCAAATTCCCTCCTGGTGCGGCTGAAAGCACAGACGGCCAGTCAGCGCAACACGCTGGCCCGGCGCTTGCTGAAGAGCGGCGATGCGCTGGGGACGAGTTATACCGTGGACCAGCAGAAGACCGTGGGCAACATGGGCAAGATGCTCAACCCCGTGGTCATGATCTTCATCCTGCTCTCCGGCGTGCTGTCCTTCGTGGTGCTGTACAACCTGACCAACATCAACGTCGCCGAACGGATCCGCGAGCTGTCAACGATCAAGGTGCTGGGGTTCTATGACCAGGAAGTGACGATGTACATCAGCCGGGAGAACATCATCCTCACCGGCGCAGGAATTCTGTTCGGCTACGCCGGCGGCAACCTGCTCACGGCGTATATCCTGCACCAGGCCGAGACGCCCCAGATCGTCTTCCCGCTGCATATTAGCTTGTTCGGGTATGTGGTGGCCACGGCGCTGATGATCGCCTTCACCGGGATCGTGATGTTCATCACCCACCAGCGGCTGAAGCGGGTGGACATGGTGGAAGCGTTGAAGTCGAATGATTAGGCAGTGTGTTATTGGCCGGATTCCTGGTGAGGGGTTCGGCTTTTCGTTTGGCCGGGGGCGGGGTAAAATGGTAGCACGCAGTGTCGAATTCGTCTGGATATTTTGCGTAATGTAGTGTTGATCGGCAGCATAAGCGGACAACGCTACAGGAGGAAATTACGGATGACAGTCGATATTAATGAACAGCAGTTTTATCAACTACAGCAGATGCTCAAGACGCTGGAGACAAACAAGGTTACTTTGGCTGAGTTTGGCGAACAGAAACGTTACCTAATTTTTGGTATTTTCCAGCCGCAAGAACGATTCAACACGATTATGAATCGCACCGGCCATAAGCAGAAAAGAAAACTGACGCTAATTATGGAATCACGTGCCAGCGGGGAAATGTATCGTTATGATGTTGTGGGTACGACGCATTACGGAATTCCAACCCCACACTTGCATATCTACGATTCAAAGCACAATAGCAGGAGAAATGTTGTATTCGGCGATGAGCTAGGAATCCTGAATATTGATGCCGCATCATCCGATTATCTCGTTACGGCTGTGCTTAAATTTTTGCAGTTTAATCATGTAGAAACTGCCAAGTTGATGATTAATGGCAACCCAGTTTGAATGGAGGGCAATGACGATGACAACAAAAACATCTTGGGCAGCCAATTATGCAAACTGGTTGCAAGAACAATATCAGGTAACAGCGTTGGACGACGCGGATGAAATTACGACACCGTTCACCAATTCGATTGGCGATGATATTCAAATCTTTGCAGTTGCCCAACCCGATGGTTCACTTGAGTTGACGGACGACGGCAATACGATTAATGACTTGCAAATGATGGGTATTAACATTCATAATCCCACGAGAAGGCAGGTGATTATGGGCATTCTTGAGCAGTATACTGTCAGGCTTCGTGACGACGAGCTAGTTGTACATGGCAAAGTCAATAACTTTCCCAGCATGAAGCAGCGCCTCTTGCAGGCAATTCTGCGCATTGACGATTTATCCCAGACCCGCCGAGGGACAGTAACAAGTATCTACCAACAGGAAGTTGCCTCATTTTTGCGAGACAATGACTTTGGTGGGTTGCCCAATTACGTGTTGCAGGGTGGAACAGGAAATCAGTACAAGGTTGACTATGCCATTGGGGAGACAAAAGTAAAACCGTTGCGACTTATGCAAGTGATTAACAAACCAGGATTTCAACGCGTGGCTGCTGAGGGGGCAACGTTTGCTGACATTCGTAGCAATCAAGCATTGCATAATTCTGACATTCAGTTTGTTGTCATTTTTAATGACAGTGAGAGAAAGGTGTCACAGGCAACAAGCAATATTGCACGGCAGAATGCAATTGAACTCCTGCCTTGGAGTGACAAGACAGAATTATTAGCGTTACGCTGAGTACAAGTTCGAGTACCAATTGTATACGCCGTGCTGGCAATCGATACCCATTTTGATGCTTACAAGCATTAGCGCTGTGCGGGCAGCTGGCGTTCTTTCTCCAACTGTCTAACCTGCTCCCGCACATCCACCCCCGGGTCCACCTGCTGGTTATTCAAGAACGTATGCGTATACGCCCGCCGGTACTGACTCGGGGTCAGTTGCAGCTTCTTCTTGAACAGCCGGCTGAAATATTTCGGGTCGCTGAAAAACGCCTGCTGACTCACAGAAGCGACGGGGTCGTTAGTCGTCAGCAGCAAGTACCGGGCGTAGTCCAAGCGGACGGCGTTGCTGTACTCTTGGATGTTTTGGCCGGTGTCCCGCTTGAAGACCCGGGTCAAATAGCTGGCGTTCAAATGAAAATGGTCGGCGATGGCCGCCACGGTGGGCTGCTCGGCCATATGCGGGTTGCTAATACCCTGATGTAGTGGGTTGGCAGTCCGTTGCTGGGCGTAATCGTTGGCTAATTCAATGAACAGCATGGTGGCTTGATAATCCGCCGCGTGGGGCACGAGATACTGGCTGTGGCTGACATCCAATAATTGGTGGATGTTGACGACGGCTTTTTCTTGGGCCTGTAAATGAAAAAAACGGGGCAGTGTCAGACCATTGGGCGCGCTGGGCCGGGTGTCCACCACCGCCGGAGCAACCACGTGGCCCCAGAAAAAGCTGCTTTTGGTCACCGTTTGGCGCGCCCCGACAATGGTTTCATGGGGAAAGACCGTGAGCACGTCGCCGGCTTCCAATGTGTACGGTTTGCCTGACACCTGTAAAAACACTTGCCCGCTGAGGCCGACTAATATTTCGGTGTCCTGGCCATGGTGGTAGCGGTGGTGCTGCCAGCCGAGTTCGGCGCTGAACTCGCTACAGGACACATAAACCAACGGGCGGGATAAATTAAAATGACAATGTTCCACGAGAAACACGCCCCTTTCTCAACAAGTCAGATTTGTCCACTTTTCCTATCAGTATAGCAGTTCCGCCGGTGCTTGAAAGCCCTTAAACTAACAGTATCAAAACAATTTTGGAGGGCCATTATGCAAATCAAGGATATCAAAGTGACGGATCCGTTCTGGACGAAGTATCGGGACATCGTGAAGACTAAGCTGATTCCCTATCAGTGGTCAGTGATCAACGACGACAAGGACATCGCCATTGAGAAAGAAAACGCGGGGGCATACGATGCCGTGGAGAAGAGTCACGCGGTGGAGAACCTGAAGATTGCGGCAGGGCTGGCCAAGGGCCATTTCTATGGCTTCTGGTTCCAAGACTCCGATGTCTATAAATGGCTGGAGGCGGTGGCTTACGCGCTGCGGTACGCGCCGGACACGGAACTAGAGGGCATCGCCGACAGTTTGATCGACATTATTGCCCAGGCCCAGGAACCCGACGGCTATTTGGACACTTACATCCAGATCGAAGCACCGACCCACAAATGGACCCATGTGTCATTGAGTCACGAGCTGTACGTCATGGGTCATTACATCGAAGCCGGCGTGGCGTATTACCAGACGACGCATAATCAGAAAGCTCTGGATATTGCAGAGAAAATGGGCGATTGCATCGACGCCAACTTTGGGCCGGAAGACAATAAAATGCATGGCTATCCGGGTCATCCGGAAGTCGAGCTGGCCTTGGCTAAACTGGCGGACGAGACGGGCGATGTCAAATACACCAAGGTGGCTAAGTACATGATTGACCAGCGCGGTACGCATCCGAATAATTTCTTCGAAGAACAGTTAAAAAATGCCCAAACTAAGAAAATTGAAGATCCGTATTTTGGTGATGCCAGTCAGCCGGATCCGGACGCACCGTATTTTCAAAATGACGTACCCGTGCGGGATATGCAGAGTGCTGAAGGCCATGCGGTCCGGATGACGTATCTGCTGACGGGGATGGCCCATGTGGCCCGGCAGACCGGGGACGAGAGCTTGATGGCGGCTTGCCAGCGGCTATGGGAAGATATCACCCAGCGCCAGATGTACGTCACCGGCGGGATCGGGTCGTCTGCCCCCAACGGCGAGGCCTTCACCTTTGATTACGATCTGCCCAACGATACGGCCTATGCTGAAACCTGTGCATCTTGTGCCATGGCGTTTTTCGCGAAACAAATGCGAGACGGTCGCCAGGATGCGGACTATGGCGATGTGTTGGATCGGGAACTATACAACGGTACGATTTCCGGTATGTCGCTGGACGGGGAGCATTTCTTCTATGTTAATCCGCTGGAGGTGGATCCGGAGGCGAGTGCCAAGGATCCGATGAAGTCCCACGTGAAGGTGCAGCGGGCGGCGTGGTTCGACTGTGCCTGCTGCCCGCCGAACCTAGCCCGGCTGGTGGCGTCGGTGGATCAGTATATTTATACGGTGACTGACGATGCCATCTATGCGGACCAGTTCATCGGCAACGAGACGACCTTCGATAACGGCGTGACGATTGCCCAATCCGGCAACTTCCCTTGGTCCGGTGAGGTGACCTTCCAAGTGCGTGCTGCGGGCAGTGTGGACACCATCCTGGCAATTCGGATCCCAGCGTGGAGCCGACACAATTATCAGGTGACCGTAGCTGGTAAGCCTTATGCCGGTGTACTGGATCATGGGTACTTGAAAATCAAGCAGACTTGGTCGGGCACGATGACGATCACTGTGTCGTTGGACATGAGTGTGCAAGAAATCCATGCTGATCCGCGGATCAAGGATGATGTGGGCAAAGTCGCCATCCAGCGCGGGCCGGTGGTCTATGCCCTGGAAGAGGCGGACAACGGCAAACACTTGCAGGCTAACAGCGTAGCCGCCGATGCTCAGTTTACTGTAACAGAAGACAACAGCACGTTTGCCGTCCCCACGGTGCAGCTCACCACGACGGGGACCCATACCGATGCCGCCACTGTCCCCGGCACTTTATACGGCGCCAGCGCAACGGTCTTGACCCATGCCCAGCCGCTGGTCTTTATCCCGTATTTTGCCTGGGCCAACCGGGCGCCGGGTGAAATGATGGTTTGGGTGCACCAGCACTAAATTTGCCCTGACGTGTACCAAAACATGCGGTATACTGGTGTGTGAGTGCTTTCATACTTAGAAGGAGTGTTGTACATGGCTGACATGACAGCGAACACGAAGGTTTTTGATCATTACAATGGGGACGATGTTTATGAGTATTCTTTGACTAACAAGCACGGGGTGACGCTGAGCACCTTGAGCTTTGGCGCCAATTGGTATGAGCTGCTGGTTCCGACCGCGGCAGGCAAGCAGAATCTGCTGCTGAATTTCCCCCACGTGGCGGATTATGCGGAGAAGAACCCGTACCTCTGCATGTCCATCGGCCGCACGGCGGGTCGGATCGGCAAGGGTCAGTTCACCATCAATGGTGAAGACTACCAAGTCGACCAAAATGAAGGTAAAAATGATCTGCACGGCGGCTTCCACGGCTTCAATTCCTACAATTGGGACGGCCGGATCGAAGACAACCACATTATCTTTACGAAGAATGTGACCAGTGATATGGATGGCTTCCCAGGCAACATGGCCGTGACCATCACCTATACGCTGACCGAACAGGACGAGGTGCTTATCGACTATTCTGCCAACGCGGACGCTGATACGCTGTTCAACCCGACGAACCATGCGTACTGGAATTTGAACCCCGGCGATGTCACGGTGGGCAACCACGATCTGTACATTAACAGTACAGATCGGCTGACTTTGGATGGCGAAAAGATTCCGACGGGCGAGTTGACTCCGCTGAAGGGAACCCCGTTTGACTTCAGCCAAACGGCTTCACTGGGCAAGGCCATTGCCAATCTGCAAGACATTCCAGAAAAGGGTATCGATGACGTTTACGTGCTGAACGACCACAAAGTGGATGAACCGGTTGCGACATTGAGCGATCCGGACAGCGGCATCAGTGTGGATATCTTCTCTGAACGCAACGCCATCGTCTGCTTCACGGCGAACGGCTTCAAGGCGGACGAACCATATATCGGCAAGACCGGCCAGCCCCATGTCGGCGTCGCCCTGGAATCCCAGCAGGCCCCCAACGCCGTGTTTGACCCGAATTACGGCAACATTACCGTTGGTCCCAACGAAATCAAGCACGTGTACACGAAGTATCACTTCAGTTATTAAGTCAAACAGCAAAGAAAGTGCCCCGCGTACCGAGTTGCATCTCGGCGGCGGGGCACTTTTTGGCGTGGGTCAACTACATGGATTTTCCTAACGATAAGAGATCGTCGTCGTCCAGAAATGGCAGGAACGCATGCCATTCGTTCCGGTCGGCGCCGGTTTTGATCAAATGGCGTACATGATCGGCGACGGCACCGCTGGGGGCGAAGGGTGCCAGCTTGCTTAAGCTGGGCGCCATATCCGGATCAGCGGCCCACGTTTTGAAGTAGTAGGCAATGGCTTCGTCATCCAGGAAGGGCGCCGCATCCACAATGGCGTTGACCTCATCGGGATGTTTGACCAGCAAGGCCTGGAGCGCTGCTGAATCGACAAAGGGGTAGAACTTGCGCCGGGCCTTGCGGTCAAAGTTCGGATCAGCCCAGTATTTTTCCAGGACTTCATTGGCCACCCGTTCGTCCATGAAGGGCAGCAGCTTAGCCAGCAGCTGGCTATTTCCCGGGAAATTCGGCAGGACATATTTCTCAACGATCTTGTTCAAATCGTCATCGGCTAAGAACGGTGCTACGGCCACGACCTGCTGCAAGAAGCTCGGCGCGTCACGGTGTTTCATGAGTTGCTTAAAGAGGGCCTCATCCGAAAGAAACGGAGCGATGTCTTTCAAGTAGTCCGGCGACAGGTCCACGTCGTCGGCTTTTTCATCCACTTGGGCGGGCTTCATCACGGGGGCGAAGTCTTTCAGCGTATCCGCGTCGACCTTCGCTGTGTCGTCTTGGACGATCGTGACCTTATGGGCCGCATCCGCGGTGTTCAATAGGTCGTCCAGGGACAGATCCAAGATCTGGGAGAGATCGGCGTACTTATCGATATCGGGGACGGACTGGCCGCGCTCCCAGTTGCTGACGGCTTGGTAGCTGACGCTGAGCTGGTCGGCCAGGTCATTTTGGGTCATGTTTTTGGCTTTGCGGGCGGCCGCAATTTTCTTACCAATACGGTTGGCATCGAAGATAATCATGGGACATTCCTGCTTTCTGAATTGTTGTGCAGCCGGTGTTCGCTGGCTGTTGGCTATAACTGTACCGCCGGTGGGAGCACTTGCCTATCAACCAGTGCTTGAGTTGATCAATGGGCTTTCTCAACTGACGCTTGAGGGCTATGATTAAGGACAAGGATAGCAGAAAGGAAGCTGATAGCAATGGCGATCATCACCGTATGGCGACAGGAATTCTCCGATTACCGGCACATCCACAACATCAATGCGACGGAGGAACAGACCGTCCGGATCTATATGCCCTGGCCAGGGCATTCGGTACGGTTTCAACTGACTGCCGAGTTCGATGAAGTGCCGATCCATGTGCGGGCGATGTCCGTGTCCCGGGGTGACGATATGCCCCTGCCGGTGACCGTGGGCGGCCAGGATCGGTTCGACGTGCTGCCGCGGCTGACCCGTTGGACGGATTGGGTGGATCTGAATTTGGCCGGCGGCGAGTGGCTGACGATTTATATCCACGCCACCAACCACACGATTCGTACGCTGGGCAGTGTCAGTGCCACCAACCTGATCGATCCCGGCCAGGCTGAGGCGGACGAGCGGTTTTTCGGCGTCAACGCGGTGCAGGCGGCGGTGGATGTGGATCAGCCGGTGCGGCGGTTGGTGTTCTTTGGCGACTCACTGACCAACATGAGCCGGTTCTCGGCGCCGCTGGCGCGGAAACTGGTGAAGCGGGGCATCGTGACCGCCAACCATGGCATTTCCGGCAACCGGCTGCTGTATCCCGGGCACGGTTTATCCCCATGGGTGCATAGTTTTGGCGAAGCCGGGATTCGGCGGATCGACCATCTGTTGGTCACAGAACCGCCGGCGATGCTGCTGTTTATGGAAGGATTGAACGATTTGCTGCATCCGGGCACCGAGAGTCCCGCCCGGGAACTGCCCAGCGCGGCGGGATTGAACCAGGGAATCGACGCGGTGGCGGCGAAATGTGCGGATCGTCACGTGACTTTCATCCCCATGACCATCACGCCTTTCGGCCAGAGCCAGCTCAGCGGGATTGAGGCGTGGAGTCCGGAGAAAGAAAAGATTCGCCAAGCCGTGAATGACCACATTCGCAGTTTCCCGTATGCCATTGATTTAGCCAGTCAGGTTGCGAGTACCGCTGACAGCAGCGTCCTGGACGCCGTGTACGATTGCGGAGACCATATTCACTTTTCTGTTCCCGGCGGGCGCGAAGCAGCTAAGTTCCTTTACGCCGACCTGCGCAAGCAGAAACTTGTTTAACATTTTCATGCGGTAGTGGACTTTTTTCAGTGGACCGTCTATCATAATAGATGACATAGATTTGAAATCTAGATGATCAACAATCCGCTGGAGGTGCCACATTGGAAACTCATCACGTATCCCGTTACCGTATCCATTATGAAGTGAAGAACGCCGTCTCCCATGGGGTCTGGTTTCTAGTCAGTATTTGGCTGGTTACTGCCCTCTGGCTGCGGGCGGGGGCCCATCACGCCGGGCCGCTGGAAATGACTGCCTTAGTGATCTACGGGGTGACCTTGCTCAACCTGTTTCTGGCGTCCACGATGTGTCATGCCATGGCATTCACCAAGGCAGCCCGGATCTTCCAGATCCTGGACCACTCGGGAATCTACTTATTTATTGCCGGGACTTACACGGCATACACACTGGTCGCGATTGGCGGCGTCACCGGTTGGGTCATGCTGGCCATCGAATGGTTCTGCGCCATCGCCGGCATCGTGATCCACGTGGTCAGCGGCAATCCCCACCAGAATATTGAGACGCTGCTCTACATCATCATGGGCTGGCTTTGCATCGCCGCTGCCCCGACACTGTGGCGGACGTTGGGTCCGGTGGGCTTCTGGTTCCTGGTCTCTGGCGGGGTAGTCTTTACCCTGGGGGCTGGGATCTATAGTATTAAGAAACTTAAGGAGGGCCATTTTATCTGGCATTTCTTGGTAATCATCGCTAGTACGTTGATGTATGTATCGATTTATTGGTTAGTTTAAGAGAGGGCCGCCCAGCGATGGGCGGTTTTTTTTGGTAAAAAAAGCACGATCTATTTGACAAAAATGCGGCAGCCATCCTACGCTAGGGAGAGCACTACGAGGAGGTGATTCGATGAGTAAACTTTTTGCGACTCTGGCGATCTGGTGGCTCATGTTTGTGGTGGGCGTTGCCCTAATCACGATGTACATGGCGACTAATGGAAATTATGAAGGTGCCCTGGTTTTTTTCCTACCGGTGCTGATTCTTGGTTTCCCGATTAGTCGATATTTGAAGCGTCACTTGCTGCACCAGCGTGTGAAATAAACCGTCGCGGATACATATCAAGGCCGTAATCTGGTAGTGTACCTATTTGGTATTTTAGGTTAAGCCATTCAGAGTTGAGCGGCTTTTTGAACGAGAAAAAGGCCATCGGCAAAAAGACTGTCGATGGCCTTTGAAGTGAGTTACGATTGCTTTTCTGAATTCTTGGCAATTTTGGCTTTGTCTTCGGCGGTCAGCAATTCTTTGGGGTAGCCGGGATCAGTGGGGAAGAGATAGCCCATTCGTGGGCTAATTCGATCATATCTTCTTTGGTGAGGAGGTGATCTAATTCCTCTTCGGTATAATCCTTGAGATCCTTAGGCTCCTTTCGCTCAGCCATTGATGTCATCCACCCTTTGCTGCTTCAGCAACGCAGCATATCCAGAATCTCCCGGAAACAAATACCCCAGCCGATGGCCTAATTCTTTGATATCGGTATCACTCATAAACGCATCGATTTCTTCATCAGTATAGTAGGGAACCGCCGGGATTTCCTTTTTTCTGCCCATCAACTGCGCCTCTTTTCAGTACATTGAGATTGTTCTTATTGTACGCCTATGCTATCTTTAGGAAAACTTAGTCCAAACGAAAAGAGGAGTCAGCATGAAACAGGAAACGAGCCCCAAGGCCATCACGATGAATATCCTGAATGGCCTATCAGTCGGCATCATTGTAGCCCTGGTGCCGGGGGCGCTGCTCAATGCCCTGGTCAAATTAGTCTTGCCGGTGGCCCCGTGGCTTAGCGTAGTGACCCAGATGACGGGGATCGCGCAAACGATGCTGCCGGTGTTGGCGGCGGTCTGTGTGGGGATGATGGCTAAATTTTCACCCATTCAAACCGGGTCATTGGCGTTGGCCGCCATTGTCGGCGCGGGCAACATCCACGCCACCAAGGCCGGCATGGCCATTGCCGGCACGGGCGATGTCATTAACACCGCACTGACTATTGTTGTCGGCTACCTGCTGATCTTACTCTTGGGTCAGCGGCTCAAAGCCTACACGATTCTGCTGATTCCCAGTATTGTCTTGATCGTGGGCGGCGGGATCGGACTGTTGACGTATGGGCCGGTGACCGGCGTGACCAAGTTCATCGGTCAATTGGTTGAACAGCTGACGACGCTGCAGCCCATCCTCATGGGTATCTTGATGGGCATGGCATTTGCGCTCCTTATTGTGTCGCCTATTAGTACGGTGGGCATCGCGACGGCCATCAATCTCAGCGGGATTGCGTCCGGCTCCGCGAATCTGGGCATCGTTGCCGCTGGCTTTGCTCTGGCCATCTATGGCTGGCGCGCCAATTCCGTGGGGACTTCCATCGCCCATTTCTTGGGTTCGCCCAAGATGCAGATGGCGAACCTGCTGGCTAAGCCCAAGCTGCTGCTGCCGCTGGTCTTGAATGCCGGCATCCTTGGCGGTTTAGGCGCGCTGTGGCAAGTTAAAGGAACACCGATGAGCGCTGGTTTCGGTTTTTCTGGTTTGGTCGGGCCCCTGGCGGCGTTGGAAGGATATGGCAGCCCCAATGCGATGACCATTCTGCTGATTATCGTGCTGTTCTTGGTGCTGCCGGTGGTGCTGGGGATTGCCAGCAATTTCGTGTTTACCCAGGTGCTGCATTATCAAACGGCGGAGGATTACGCGCTGCATTACGAATAAGATGTGTATCAGAAAAGGCCTCAACTGGGGAACCAGTTCGGGCCTTTTTCGCTACCCAACGGCTTGGATAGCGGCCGGTGTTGCGTTAACTTTCTCTAACCGCTGATCATGCAGCGTATATTCAGTGAACCCATACTTGGCCAGCAAGTCTGAATCAAGATGGTGCGCGCTCTCAATAATGGTCAGCGGCAGCGCGTAGAGCAATTCGCGAATCGCCCGACTGTTTTCATCGTCCAGACCAGCAGTGATTTCGTCCAACAGCAGGACCGACTTGTGCTGCAGCAGGGCCCGGGCAATCACCAAGCGTTGCTTCTGGCCGCCGGAGACATCGCTGCTGTCCGGGCTGATTTGGCGGTTCAATGGATTCGGCCCGAGTTCGGTGAGCAGTTGGACGTCGGCGAGGGCTTGGCGCACGGCGGCGTCGGGTACTGCGGCATCGTGCAGGGTGAGGTTATCGCGCACGGTCCCGGCAAAGAGCCACGGCTCTTGGGCGACATAAGCCACTGCCGTTGGGGCAGCGGGCTGACCGGCCAATAACACTTGGCCGCTGGTTGGTGCTTGCCAGCCAGCGAGGAGGTTCAGCACCGATGTTTTTCCAATACCGGAGGGACCGGTGATCAATACTTTTGCCCGGGCTGGAATGGTGAGTGTGGTCGGCACCAAAATCGAATGGTCGGGACCATAGTCCAAGCTGGCTTGCTGCAAAGCGTAGGCGGCTTGATCGGCTGGGAGGACAGCGGTAGTGGTATCGGCAAAGGGCTGCGGCTGCGCCGGTAAATTTCTCAATTCCCGGGTACTGGCCAGCTGCCCCCATTGCTGCATGACCGCCTCAATGTTTTGGACGGCATTATTGGCAGTCAGCGACAGGGTGAGCAAAATGCCCAAAGTAATGCCGTAACCGCCGTGGGTCATGAGCCAAAAGCCGATGCCCCAGGGGCCGACCAGAGAAAGGATCACCGTTAACAAAGCACCGTACTGGATGGTCCATTGCAGATTGCCCTGCCGCTGGAAAGTGCGTTCGCTATGCTGCAACGCGTGCCGGACTGGTGCGAACATCGTCTTTTGCGCGGCCGCTTGGACGATGTCCCGCCGGCCTGTCAGCCAATCGGTGCCCGCTTGCATGGTCTGGTCATTGGCTTGGCTCCACTGCTTGCCGATCGCAGCCAGCCGATTTTTGCCTAGCAGCATGGGAATCGCGCTCAAGGCGGAGAAGCCGACGAAGACGAGGCCCATGAGCCAGTGCACCCGGAGCACGAAGACGGTGGAAATAACCGCGGCAATGCTGCTTTCGGTAATGCCCGACAGGACCCGGAAGTAGCGGTTCTCAATTTGCCCGGCATCATTCGTGATGTGGTTCAAGCCTTTGCTGGTCTGTTCACCGGTTTGAAAGCTGGTGATCAGCATCGCGGCCTTCAGCTGAATGTTCAGGTGCTTGACGGCGGCATTGACCAGCATTTGTTCAAAATAAAGGCCCGTATACGTGGTGAAATAGAGGCCGGCGGCCATGACGAGAAAACGGGTTAATTGGCCGCTATTTGCGTTCACCAGACTGGGGAAACCGCCCAAGACGATCCCATTCACCAGCCCTTCAAAGCTGCCGATGACCATGGTCCCCAGCAGCAGAATCAGAATTTGCTTTGGTATGTTTTTAAGTACCCACCGGATATTGATTGTCATCGAAACCACGCTCCCTATCTATTTGATGAGTCAAGCATAGCTGGTAATAGTGCATTGATTCCGATGAGTGACATAAATGTCACAGGTTTGCCGTAAACCGCTGGGGCACACTGATCTCAGTCCATAACTTTCTAACCGTTGCAAGCCATCTCTCTTAGTTTTCTCTGCTATACTGTGGATAGTTCCAAGAAAACGCACACTGCAAAGAAAAGAGTGGATGTTATGCAAGCCATTATTACCGTCGTCGGCCAGGATAAGGTCGGCATCGTGGCCGGTGTCAGCTCCAAGCTGGCGGCCATGCACATTAATATATTGGATATTTCCCAGACCATTATGGAGGGCAGTTTCACGATGATGCTGCTGGGCGGCCTGCCGGAAGATGCCGACTTCAAGGCGGTCCAGCAAGCCCTTACCGATTTTGGCACCCAGCAGGATCTGACCATTCGCATCCAGCGTCAAGAGATTTTTGACGCCATGTCGTCATTGTAGGAGCCGGCCCATGGAACAACAGAAGATAATTGATACCATTCAGATGATCAGTGAAGAAAAGCTGGATATCCGCACCATTACGATGGGCATTTCTTTACTGGATTGTATTACCGGCGATACCCGGGCCACGGCGGAACGGATATACGACAAGATCATGCATAAGGCCGCTCACCTCGTGCAAGTGGCGGATGAGATTGAGACTGAATACGGCATTCCCATCGTTAACAAGCGGATCAGTATCACCCCGGTGGCCATGCTGGCCGGGGCCGACCCGCATCCGGACTTCCGCTTGATTGTCCGGCGGCTGGATGATGCCGCCAAGGCGCTGGGGGTGGACTTTATCGGCGGATACTCGGCGACGGTTCAGTCCGGCATCACGCCGGCGGAAGAGAACTTGATGCGCTCCATGCCGGAAGCGCTGAGCATGACCGACCGGGTCTGCGGGTCCGTCAACATCGGTTCGACCAAAGCCGGCATGAACATGGATGCCGTGAAGATTATGGGGCAAGTGATCAAAGACCTCAGTGCCACTGGCGCGACCAATGCGATGAAGCTGGTCGTTTTCTGCAACGCTGTGGAGGACAATCCGTTCATGGCCGGTGCATTCTGGGGTGTTTCCGAAGGTGATACGGCGATCAATACCGGCGTTTCTGGGCCCGGTGTCGTGCAGCGGGCGTTAGCCCAAGTACCCGAAGCCGATTTTGCCCAAGTATGCGAAACGATTAAACAGACGGCCTTCAAGGTGTCCCGGATGGGCCAGTTTGTCGGCAAAATTGCTGCCGAACGGCTGCATGTCCCGTTTAATATTGTGGATCTATCCCTGGCGCCGACCCCGGCTCCTGGCGACTCCGTGGCTGAGATTCTGGAGACCATGGGGTTGGGTTCCGTTGGCGCCCCCGGGACTACCGCCGCTTTGGCCCTGCTCAACGATGCCGTGAAGAAAGGCGGCATCATGGCGGCCGAACGGGTCGGCGGGTTATCCGGCGCCTTCATTCCTGTTTCAGAAGACGGCCGCATGATCGAAGCGGCGGCAGCGGGGCAGATCACGGTGGAAAAATTGGAAGCCATGACCGCGGTGTGTTCTGTCGGCTTGGACATGGTCGCGATTCCCGGCGACACACCGGCCAGCAGTGTCAGCGGCATGATTGCGGACGAAGCGGCGATCGGGATGATCAACGCCAAGACCACGGCGGTACGGCTGATTGCCGTGCCCGGCAGCCGAGTCGGGGATATGGTGGAATTCGGCGGGATCTTTGGCCGGGCCCCTGTGATGGCTGTCAATTCGGCGTCGTCGGCCCAGTTCATTGCTCGGGGCGGGCACATTCCGGCGCCGATTCATTCGTTCAAAAATTAATCACAATAATTTGGCTCCTTTGCGTATCTAGCTTATGCAGAAGTAGAAGGGATGACCAGAAATGGAGAGACCAGATGACTTAGATCAGCAAATACACGACTTACGGGAGAAACTGGAGTCGCTGCAAGCCGCCTCGGACCAGCGGATGGCGGCTTATCTGCACAGCCAAGGAATTTATACCCTGACCCAGTTGCGGGAGAAACTCGGTGAACCGCATGGACCGACCCCGCCAGCCCTATCAGAAACGCCGCCGGCAGCGCCCGCGACTCCGGTTGCCCCGGCAGTTGAGAGCGATGCGGCGCCAGTGCCGAACAAACCGGCGGCACCCGCTGCACCGCGGCCGGCTCCGACCGACTTATCTTTTAATGCGTTACTGTTGCAGGTACCGCTCATGGCGAAAACCATCCGCCAGATCGTGACGATCGTGGAAGAGCGCACGGCCCACCGCTTCCCCCGGGATTTACAGCGGACGCTTTTCTTCACTAAAGACTTCGATCTGCCGTTATTCACGTATATTAAAAACAACATCCTGTCCGATTATGATCCGGGGCAAGACGTCACAATGACTGGGCCGCAGCTGCAGGCCGCCCTGACTTATGCCGCCCATGCCAATGATCGGGACGACGGCAGCGACGACGCACCGGCCAAGGAGAAAACCGCGCTGGCAGCAAAGCAGGGCACACCGGCGCCGCAACCGGCCGTGTCCACGCCGTTATCGGCGCTGCGGTCAGTGGAAACCACGCCCCTGCAGATGACCAGCATCACCCGGCCGGCCCCGGCGCCGCGCAGACCCCTGGCGAATCCCCGGGCCCTCGTGGAACGCAAACTCGCTGGGGCCACCGCGGGCGGCCGCTACATCAGCGAATCGCTGGTCCGTACGCTGCACTTGAGCGGTGGTGAAACAGTGGAAATCGTGCCCAAAGAGGGGGACGACCTGCCGTATTTCAAGATTCTCAAACCGGCCGATAGCAGCTATCATGCTCCGATCCACCGCTTGACGTTCATCCCGGCCGAAGAGGACGAGAACGGCCAGCTGGTATTGAAGCACGCCTATACCCAAGCACCGCTGGTGGATCCGGGTACCGGCGAGACCTTCGAATTCATCGTTGATCCCCACCGCTATCCGCTGCTCCATGCCGGTCAGCTGGTGGATTTCGCCTGGTACGAAGGGCAGGACCCGCGGGCCGGCAAGATCTACTGGATCCATCTGTTGGAAGAAAGCGCACCGCTGGCGCCGCGGCCGGTTAGTACGCCAGTCAAAAAGGCCATCAAAAAGCCGGTTGAAGAACCAGCCGAGGCGGAGAAAGCCGCGGAAAGCGAAACACTGCAGTTTGATCTCAATGGCGGTACCGTCCTCATCGTCGGGGCCCCGAAACATGACGGCAACGTCATTGCCATGCTCAAACAGCACGGCGGTCAGCTGACCCATTTTGATGCTAAGAGCAACGCTTATAGCCAGCTGCCGACTATGATCCGCCATGCGGACTACGTCATCTTGATTCCCACCGCCGCCTCGCACCATTCCACGCAGACAGCCGTCTCCTTAGCCAAGCGTTACGAACGGCCCTTCGCCGTGGCCAATACGCTGTCCGTGGTCAACGTCGAACGTGCGGTTTACCGCGCGGTGAACGGCTTGCCGGCCCGGTCCGTCAGCCAGCAGGATACGTATCTGGAGTCCGCCGCGGGCGCGGAACAGAACTGATTAGCCAATCAGGCAATCTTTCCAAGCGGAAGGATTGCCTTTCTTGTAACTGCTATATTACAATGGTGGTGAGTAAGAAAACGGGTACACACACGAGGAGTGGACGGCTATGCCGATGATGAATCAGCAGGATGAGGCCTATGAAGGGCTGAAAACGATGGTGTTAACGATGCAGCTGAAACCAGGGGAGAAAATCGACAAGCATCGCTTGGAAGACAAGCTTGGTATTGGGATCACACCGATTCGAGAAGCCATTATTCGCTTGCGCCGGGAAGGGCTGTTCAATGTTATCGCCCAAAGCGGTACGTACGTCGCCAAGATTGATCTGGATACCCTTTCCCAAGGGCGGTACGCGCGGATGAATATTGAACGCAGTGTGACCGCCGATGCGGTCAAAATTATCTCCGCCGATGATATTACGGAGCTGGAACGGCTATTGCAGATGCAGTCGCTATACCTGCGTTCCGGCAATTACGATAAGTTCTTCCAAGCGGATGAAGATTTCCATGAACTATTCTACAAGGTGACGGATAAAGAGTTCATCTGGCACTGGCTGCGGTTGCTGAATCTCCAATTTGACCGCTTCCGCTACCTGCGCCTGGAACTGCCCGGTTTGGAGTGGGATAAGATCTTGAATCAGCATAAAGAGATCGTCGCCCGGATCAAGGCCCAAGACGCCGCCGGTGCCGCCGATTTAGTCGTTGACCACCTGCACATGGTGGACGATGACGTGAAGATCGTGCTCGCCGCGTATCCGGAATATTTCGCGCCGCAAGCAGCGGCTCAACCGGAAGTGACGCAGTAATGCAAAAAGCAGCGAATCGGCCGAGTGAAGTGCCCCATAATTGTTAGACAGATACTCTAACGATTGTGGGGCATTTTTATGACCAAATATTCAAGTGAGTTCAAGGTACAGGTTGTCCAAGAGTATCTTTCTGGACGGGTTTCCTATCCAACCCTTTGCGCTAAATACAGTATCCCGTCAATGACCCCAATCCGGAGGTGGGTTAAGCAGGCTCAAGCTAATGGACTGGAGTCGCTTCAACGTAAACGTACCAAAGTCGCTTATTCATTGGAACAGAAACTGTCTGTGGTAGACTATTACCAAACTAGTGGTGAAGGTGTGGCATCGGTGGCTGCTCACTTGGGATCAATGCCTCGCAGGTGGCTGTCTGGGCGAAGATCTTCAAGACTGAGGGAGTAGCGGGGTTACGTCCCAAACCGCGAGGAAGGCGGTCTACAGTGAAACACAAGAAACCTAAGCAAGCGAAGAAGCTGGAACTCAGTGAGAAGGAAGCCTACCAGCAAGAGATATTAAAACTGCGCGGTGAACTATACCATACAAGAATGGAACGTGACTTCTTAAAAAAATTAGGGGCCGTATCGAAGAACAATCTGCCGCCAAAAAAGCAGCAGTAGTTGACGCGTTACGGCACGACTATCCGCTCAAAGAATTATTGTTATTAACCCAATTACCCCGGGCTACCTTCTATGACCGCTTGCAGCGCAAGAATAAGCCAGATAAATATGCGGCCTTAAAGGCATTCATCAAGAAAACATTCCGTGACTCGTATGAAACCTACGGTTATCGCCGTATTCATATCATGGCCCGCAAGGCTGGTTTCAAGTGCTCCCCCAACACGGTGCTCCGGTTGATGGGGCAGCTCGGTCTCAGTGTGACGTTGTATTCACGCCATACCAGCAGTTATCACTCATACAAGGGGAAAGTAGGTACGGTGAATGATAATCTGCTGCACCAACGATTCGATGCTCAGGAACCATTCACGGTGCTGCATACTGATGTGACGCAAGTCAAACTGGTCGATCACAGTTGGGGGTATATTTCAGCGGTAATTGATGAAGCCAGTCGCGAAGTCATTACGATTATTGTGAGTAACTCTGCGAATAAAGGGCAGCTTCACTTGACCTTAGACGATCTGGCTAAGAAGCTGCCTGCCAATGTCACGCCAATCATGCACTCCGATCAAGGCTGGCAATACCAGACCCGTGAATACCAGTCTCGGGTACATGCTATGGGGATCGTTCCCAGCATGTCTCGTAAGGGTAACTGTCACGATAATGCGCCAATGGAAAGTTTCTTCAATCTGCTCAAGCGTGAACGGATCAATCGGCAACCCATCAAAGATCTTTCAGAGCTGAAACAAGTCGTGACTCACTACGTCACGTGGTTTAATCATGATCGCATCTCACTCAACAAAAACGGCCTGACTCCGATCGAATACCGGACTCAGGCCGTAGCGTAATTATTTTTCAAACTGTCTAACTTTTTTGTTGCACTTCAGAGGGTCAATTCGCTGCTTATTTATGTTAGATGATTTCTGCGCCAAACGGGACGAGGGCGAGCTTGGCCAGTTTGAAATGCTGCTGACCAAAGGGAATGCCAATAATCGTGATCGACAGCAGCAGGCCCCACAGCAAGTGGTTCAAAGCCAGTTCCAGTCCGCCGAAGATCAGCCACAGGATATTCAGGATCAGGCTGCCGGTCCGGTTGGACGGCACGACTTCTTTGCCAAACGGCCACAGGGACAGCCCGGCAATCTTGAAACACTGCAGACCGATGGGGATGCCGACGATCGTGATGCACCAGACACAGCCCACCAGGAACCAGCCGATGGCGGAGAGAAAACCGCCGAAAATGAACCATAAAATATTACCCAGACAGCCCATGCCGTCACCTATCCTTTCTGATATAAAAAACCGGAACAGCCAGCAATGGCGTTCCGGTTTAGTGAGTGGAGCCTAACGGACTTGAACCGTCGACCTCTTACATGCGAAGCAAGCGCTCTCCCAGCTGAGCTAAGGCCCCAAAAGCACTTGACTATAATACCGCGAATGGCCGGCACCCGTCAAGGGCTAACCGCCAATCAGCGGCTCTCGGTGAAGTAGTCGGGATAGGCGTCGCGCACCACTTGCACGTCGTCACCCACCATGTGCAGGTGCTCGGTGATGACGGCGTGGTCCTCTTTCTTCGCGGGCAGGACGACAATCCGTCCCCGAATGGGTCGATTTCTATATAAAACGACGCCTACACGAACATAAACTGGATGCTTGGAGGCTGCGCTCTTACCTGCGGGTTTTGCGCGATGGCCCGGACGAAGATCAATGGGAGCGGCAGGAACCGGCAGATGCTCGGGTCATGCTGCTGGCGACCACCCACATGACCTTGACAGACGACTATATTGCTAAAAAACTGCGGGAACAAGCGATCGATGAAGCGTAACACCCATCAAAGAGGCAGGTGATGCAGTCCATTGGGGCAGCATTGGTGTTGTTACGTGCTTAAATAAGGCCAGCAGTAGTGTTGTTAATCGATCAATGTAATCGCTTCAAATAATGTGCAAAACACCTTTCATATTGAGCTGAAAGGTGTTATTGTTAAACTGATATATCAGTAAAAGGGAAAATCAAATTAACGGAGGTTTTCTATTGTGGTTAAACTGACCGACGATTATCAACAAAACGCCCAGGCGTTCAAAGCGGCCGGCATCGCGGTCCCGCAATTCGATCAGGCGGCGATGAAGGCGGCAACGGATCAAAAGCCCGTCTGGGTCCACTTCGGCGGCGGCAATCTGTTCCGCTGCTTCCATGCGAAGATTGTCCAAGATCTGCTGAACAGCGGCGACTTGCAGAGCGGGGTGATCGTGGCGGAAACCTATGACGGCGACGTGCCCAAGGACATCTACAAGCCCTATAAGAACCGGGTGCTGCAGGTGGTCATGGCGCCCGATGGCAGTTTGGACAAGACACTGATTGCCAGTGTGGCCCATGCCATTTACTATAACCGCGACGACGAATTCGGCTGGCAGACGCTGAAGGATGTTTTTGAACAACCGTCCCTGCAGCTGGTAACCCTGTCGATCACCGAAAAGGGCTATGCCCTGCATGACATGAACGGCAACCTGACGGACCAAGCCAAATACGACATCACCCACGGTCCGGAAGTGGCCCAGACGAATATGGGGGCCATTGCCCGGCTGCTCTTTGCCCGCTATCAAAGCGGCACGTTGCCGATTGCTATGGTCAGCACGGACAATTTCTCGGAGAATGGCCAGCGTTTCCAGGATGGCATTTTGACCATCGCTAAGGGCTGGGTCGACAACGATTACGTGCCCCAAGACTTCGTTGATTATTTGAGCGATCCTAAGCAGGTCAGCTTCCCCTGGAGCATGATCGACCGAATCACGCCGAACCCGGCCCAGAGTGTTGCTGATAAATTGGCTAAGGAAGGCTTCGAAGATACCACCATCGTGCACACGGCCAAGCACACCAATATTGCCCCCTTCGGCAACACCGAGGAGACCCACT
This sequence comes from Schleiferilactobacillus harbinensis, assembly GCF_008694105.1. Taxonomy (NCBI): domain Bacteria; kingdom Bacillati; phylum Bacillota; class Bacilli; order Lactobacillales; family Lactobacillaceae; genus Schleiferilactobacillus; species Schleiferilactobacillus harbinensis. The sequence continues at coordinate 1,804,365 of NZ_CP041364.1, read as the reverse complement.
ATCTGGTCATTGAAGACAGCTTTCCCAATGGCCGGCCAGCATTGGAAAAGGCCGGCGTGATGCTGACGGATCGGGAGACGGTCAATGACGCCGACCAGATGAAGGTCACGGCCTGCTTGAACCCGCTGCATACGGCGTTGGCCATTTTCGGCAATCTGCTGGGCTATACGTCCATCGCGGCCGAAATGGAGAACAAGGATCTGGTCGCGCTGATCAAGCGGCTAGGCTATCAAGAGGACCTGCCGGTGGTCAAGGATCCCAAGATCATCAATCCCAAGGAGTTCCTGGATACTTTGCTGACTAAGCGGCTGCCGAATCAGAATATTCCGGATACGCCCCAACGGATCGCCAGCGATACATCACAGAAGATTCCGGTCCGTTATGGCGTCACGATTCAGCACTATGTCGATCAAGGTGGGGACGCCGTACAGCAACTCGTTGCCATTCCGTTTATCTTGGCTGGCTGGTGCCGTTATCTGCTGGCTGTTAATGACCAAGGTGAGGCTTTTGAGCCAAGCCGCGATCCATTGCTGAAGGACCTCCAGGCCCAACTGGGCAGCTTGAAGCTGGGGTACACCGGTGACGTGCATGCTGCCTTGCAGCCGATTTTGAGCAACAAACAGATCTTTGGCAACGATCTCTATGCGATTGGCTTGGGGGATAAAGTAGAAGCCAACTTCAAACAGCTGATCACTGGCCCGGGCGCTGTTGCCAAAGCGCTGCACGCATTGAATGAGGAGGAAGATTAAATGCAGAACATGGGATTCCGCTGGTATGGATCAAAGGATGACAACATCACCCTGCAGCAGATCCGCCAGATTCCGGGTACGACCCAAGTGGTCGGCGCGCTATTCGACGTGCCGGTGGGGGAAGTGTGGCCTAAGAGTGAGATCGCCGCTTTAAAGAAGCAAGTTGAAGACGCCGGGTTGAAGCTGGAAGTCATCGAGTCCGTTAATATTCACGATGACATCAAGATCGGTTTGCCCACCCGGGACCGCTACATTGAGAATTACAAAGAGACCATCAAGAACCTGGCCGCTTATGGTATTAAGGTAATCTGCTACAATTTCATGCCGATCTTCGACTGGCTGCGGACCGATCTCCATTATCCGCTGCCCGACGGCAGTAACGATATGGCCTTCCAACAGGACAAATTGAAGCCGAATCCCCAAGATATCATTGACTCAGTGCGCAACGACTCCGAAGGCTATGTCCTGCCAGGTTGGGAACCAGAACGCTTGGATACGATTGCGCACTTGTTTAAAGCCTATGCCGGCGTTGACGAACGCAAACTGCGGGAGAATATGAAGTACTTCTTGGATGCAATTATCCCCACCTGCGAGAGTTATGGCGTCCGCATGGCCATGCACCCGGACGATCCGCCCCGGGAATTGTTCGGCCTGCCCCGGGTGTACAAGAACGCTGAGGACATGCGCATCATCGAAGGGATGCACGAGTCCCCATATAATGGTTTCACCATTTGCACCGGCAGCCTGGGGGAGAATCCGAAGAACGACGTCCCAGCGATCATTCGCGAGTTCGTGAAGAAAGACCGCGCGCCGTTTATCCATGCCCGGAATATTAAGTTTATGAACGCCCAAGGCGACTTCCACGAATCCGCCCACCTATCCTCTGAGGGCAGCTTAGACATGTACGAGATCATGAAGGCCCTTTACGATACCCACTTCGACGGCTATATCCGGCCGGATCACGGGCGCAATATTTGGGGTGAAAATGGCCGGCCCGGGTATGGTCTGTACGACCGGGCGCTGGGTATTACCTATTTGAACGGATTATGGGAAGCAATCGAGAAAGGAAATAAGTAACATGGCCTTTTTAGATGATGATTTCTTACTGACCAACGCTCCAGCAAAGACGCTGTTCCATCAGTATGCGGACGGGCTGCCGATCATCGATTTCCACTGTCATTTGAATCCTCAGGAAATCTACGAGAACAAGCCCTTTAAGAACATGACCCGGATCTGGATCAACGAGGGTACTTACGGCGATCACTATAAGTGGCGCCTGGAGCGGGCCAACGGGGTGCCGGAGAAGCTGATCACCGGGGACGGCGACGACTACGACAAGTTCTTGGCCTGGGCGGACACGATGGCCCAAGCTTTCGGCAACCCGGTCTTCGAATGGACCCACTTGGAGTTGAAGCGGTACTTCGGGATTAATGACGTCTTGAACCGTCACACCGCACCGCTGATTTGGGAGCAGGCCAACAAGCTGTTAGCGACACCGGCCTTCAAGCCCCGGGCGCTGATCAAGAACAGCAACGTCCAAGTCGTCTGCACCACCGATGATCCGGCCTCTGATCTGCATTATCACCAATTGCTCAAGCAAGAGGAGGCGGCTAATGGGTTCAAAGTTTTGCCCGCCATGCGGCCAGATAAGCTGGTGCACATTGAAGCCGCTGGGTTTGGTGATTATCTGCGCGAATTGGGCCAGCAGGCCCAGATTCAGATTGGCTCGTTCGCCGCGTTGCAGACAGTGCTGGAGCAACGGTTCCAGTACTTTGCAGAAGTCGGCGGCCGGCTGTCTGACCATGGCTTGGACCGGTTCCGCTTTGTCGAAGCCAGTGCCGACGAACTGGATCGAATTTTGATGAAGGGCGTGCAGAATCAGCCGCTGACGAGTAAAGAACTGGATCAGTACCGAACAATGCTGATTGAAACACTGATGCGCTTGAACAAACGCTTCAACTGGACGATGCAGTTCCACGTGAATGCCGCGCGAAATCTGAGCCTGCCCGGATTTAAGGCCACTGGCGCGGATACCGGCTACGATGCGATGGGTACGCAACCGGATATCGTGGCGGAGTTCACCAAGCTGTTCACCGTAATGGATAACACTGGCGAAATGCCGAAGGTAATTTTCTATTCCTTGAACCCCAATGATTGGCTGGAAGCGGCCACAATGATGCAATCCTTCGGCGGCCAGGGCGATGTCCAGCACTTGCAGCTGGGGGCGGCGTGGTGGTTCAACGACACCGCCGAGGGCATGACTCAGCAGTTGCGAACCTATGCAGAGCAAAGCCTGCTGCCGCACTTTGTCGGAATGCTGACAGATTCCCGCTCGTTCCTGTCCTACCCGCGGCATGAATACTTCCGCCGCGTGCTGTGCAATTTCTACGGCCAGCTGATTGAACAGGGTCGGGTGCCGGATGATCTGGCAACCATTGGCCAAGTGGTGCAAAATATCAGTTACTACAATGCGCGCCGGTATTTTGGATTCTTCGATAATTGATTAATCTTGCTGGCAGACGGCCCGCGGGTGGGAAAAACTTTTCCTGCCCGAAGGCCGTCTTTGCTGTATTCAGCCGTTTTCAATGGACAATCACGGTAATTTGCCCATTGCAAGAAAGCGGATACAGAGATAGACTGGTAATTGTGTAAGGATGAGCTAATTGGGCTGATCACTTTTGGAAGAGGGGTTAATAATGGCAGAACGCAGTTATGATTTTTTGATGCCCAGTGTCAACTTTTTTGGACCCGGTGTCATTCATAAAGTAGGGGAACGCGCCAAGATTCTCGGCATGAAGAAGCCGGTGATCGTTACCGACAAGTTCTTGGAAACAATGAAGGACGGGGCGGTCCAGCAAGCTTTGCAGTCCTTGACTGAAGCGGGCGTGGATTATGTGATCTATAACGGGGTGGAACCGAATCCGAAGATTCGCAACATTCAAGAAGTGAAGAAACTTTACTTACAGTCAGGCGCCGACTCGATCATCACGATTGGCGGCGGTTCTGCCCATGATACCGGTAAGGGTGCCGGCATCATCCTGACCAATGGGGACGACATCACCAAGCTGGCGGGGATCGAGACGCTGGACAATGCCCTGCCGCCGCTGATTGCCGTAAACACGACCGCCGGTACGGGGTCCGAGCTGACCCGTCATGCCGTGATCACCAACGAACAGACGCACTTGAAGTTCGTCGTCGTATCGTGGCGCAATATTCCGCTGGTCTCTTTTAACGACCCGACGCTGATGCTGGACGTACCGCCGGCATTGACCGCCGCCACCGGGATGGATGCTTTTGTTCAAGCCATTGAGCCCTATGTGTCAGTGGACCGTAATCCGATCACCGATGCCCAATGTATCCAGGCCATTCAGCTGATTGAGGGCTCCTTGCGGGAAGCCGTGGCCAATGGGCATAATCTGGATGCCCGGACCAAGATGGTAGAGGCCGAAATGCTGGCCGGGATGGCGTTCAATAACGCCAACTTAGGCTACGTCCACGCCATGGCCCATCAACTGGGCGGTCAGTACGACGCGCCCCACGGTGTGTGCTGTGCCTTGCTGCTGCCGTATGTGGAGCAATACAACATTATTGCCTGCCCGGAACGGTTCGCTGAATTGGCAGACATTATGGGTGAAAATACGGCGGGGTTATCCACCCGCGATGCCGCCGAGTTGGCCATCAAAGCCATGAAGCAGATGTCTGAAGACGTTGGGATTCCGAAGTCAATCAAGGATATTGGCGCGAAGCCAGAGGACTTTGAGTTGATGGCGGAAAATGCGTTGAAGGATGGCAATGCGTTCTCTAACCCGCGTAAGGGGACGAAGCAGGATATTATTGATATTTTCCAAGCGGCGTACGACGCAGAATAAAGTATTGAGATGGCTGAAAATGGCACTTGCCTTGGGACAGGTGCCATTTTTGCATGTGATAATGGATTTGCGCAGAAACCCGGCAAGCGTGTTATGGTAAAGATGACAACGATTGGATTAAGATCATCAAATGGGGGTTATTTCGAATGGTAAAACTAACCGACGACTATCGCCGCGATGCCCGCTTATTCAAGGATGCCGGCATCACTGTCCCGCAATACGACCAAGCTGCCATGAAGGCGGCCACAGATGCTCATCCGGTATGGGTACACTTCGGCGGCGGTAATTTATTCCGTTGTTTTCACGCAAAAGTTGCCCAAGACCTGTTAGACAGCGGTGACCTGCAAAGCGGCATTATTGTGGCGACTACGCACAGTGCCACGATTCCCAAAACAATTTATGCACCCTATGAGAATCGGATGCTGCAAGTGATCGTGGCGCCCGACGGCAGCATGGAGAAGAATCTGATTGCTAGTGTCGCCCATGCCCTGTACTACAATCGAGCCGATCCGTTCGGCTGGTTCGTGCTTCGGGCCATTTTTGAACAGCCGTCACTGCAACTGGTCACCATGACAATTACGGAAAAGGGCTATGCGCTGCGGGATATGAATGGTGAGTTGACCGCAGATGCCCAATACGATATTACCCATGGCCCGGAAGTGGCGAACACGGCGATGGGAGCCATTGCGCGGCTGCTGTTTGCCCGTTACCAAAGCGGGGCTTTGCCGATTGCAATGGTCACGACGGACAACTTTTCTGAAAACGGCCAGTACTTTGAGAATGCCATTCTGACCATTGCTCAGGGCTGGTTGGACAACGGCTTTGTACCCCAAGGCTTTGTTGATTATCTGAAAGATCCTAAGCAGGTCAGCTTCCCTTGGACAATGATTGACCGGATCACGCCAGCGCCGGCGCAAAGTGTCGCTGACCAGCTGGCCCGGGATGGTTTTGAAGACACCACCATTACGAAGACCATCGCGCCCTTCGGTAACACGGAGCAGACTCATTATTTAGTGATTGAGGACAGCTTCCCCAATGGCCGGCCGCCGCTGGAGAAAGCCGGCGTGATCCTGACTGACCGGGATACTGTGAATGATGCCGACCAGATGAAGGTGACGGCGTGCCTGAACCCGCTGCATACCGCTTTGGGTATCTTTGGCAGTTTGCTGGGCTACACGGCCGTGGCTGATGAAATGGACAATCCAGACTTGGCAGCTTTGGTCAAGCGGCTGGGCTATCAGGAAGATTTGCCGGTCGTCAAAGATCCCAAGATCATTAATCCCAAGAAATTCTTGGATACGCTGATCGAACAGCGGCTGCCGAATAAGTACATTCCTGACACGCCCCAGCGGTTGGCCACCGACGCATCCCAGATGCTGTCGATTCGCTACGGCGTCACCATTCAGCATTATCTGGATCAAGGCGGCGACGCTATCCAAAAGCTGGTGGCCATTCCACTCATCCTTGCTGGTTGGTGCCGGTACTTGTTAGGCGTGGACGATAAGGGTGAGATATTTACGCCGAGTCCGGATCCGCTGCTGGCTGATTTGCAAAAAGAACTGCGCAGCGTGCAGGTGGGCCAGACGACCGATGTTCATGCGGTACTGCAACCGATTCTGAGCAACAAACAGATTTTTGGTCATGATTTGTATGCCATTGGTTTGGGCGACAAGGTCGAGGCCGACTTTAAGCGGATGATTGCCGGTCCTGGGGCAGTGGCCCAGGCGCTGCATGAGATTGCTTAACGTGTAACGAAAAGCAGTGTTCTGCTGGAAGAATTCAGTCAGAACGCTGCTTTTATTATTGGTCTAAAAGTGAATCACATAGTCACAATCCACAAACTGTTCCGGCGCTTCAAATGCCGCCAACTGCGCTGCAAGACCCGCCGCCGGCACATCATGAATACCGCGATGGGTCACCCGGCGCACCAGCTCCGGCAGCGGCGGGGTGGGAAATACAATGGCAAACACCCGGCAAGTCGGGGCCAGCAGTTTCACTCTTTTATATAGCGCCGTGCGCCTAGCCTGGTTCAGATTGGTCGCGTCGATGATGATTTTCTCTTGATTGGCGCGCAGTGCGGCTTCCAACCGCGCATGCAAGACGGCAAAAACTTGGGCGTTGGTACGCTTAACCACCGCAGGGGGCTGGTCGTACAAAGGATAGATGCCCGCCTGTTTGCACAGCTCATCCCGAATCGCGTCGGAAGACAAATCCACCACGTGCTTCTGCTCTTTCGCCCACGTGGTTTTGCCCGCGCCGGAAACGCCGATCAGTTCAAAAATATTACTGGCCACAATGCCCGGTACCCCCTATTCGGAGACTAGCATACCACTATGGCCGGACATCGTTGAGCTGGCCATCCGCGGTCCGTTCGACTTTCATCTCCTTGATGGAAATATAGCCCATTTTGCTGATCAAACTCTTTTGGACAGTATCAGACTGCAGATAGTTAATGTATTGAACCTCCGCCACAGTCGGCTTGCCCTTGACGTACAGATGCTCATAAGCCCATAACGGCCAGGTGCCGGTTACGATATTCGCCTTGGACGGCTTGATACCGTCGATGTAGACCGGGGTGACGCTGCTATCCAAATAGGAAAGCGCCAAGTAAGAAATGGCCCCAGGGGTCGCGGCGACCATTGCCCGGGCTTTCGCCGACGACTCCTGTTCCAGGCCGGTTTTCGGCTCGCTGCCGTGCAGTACTTGGCGGTCGAAACTGGTCCGGGTCCCGCTGCCCGCGGTCCGGTTAATAATGGTAATGGGCAGATCCGGTCCGCCCAGTTGCCGCCAATTTGTATAGTTACCGGCAAAGATTAAACGCAGGGCCGTGGTCGAAATGGTGCGTACGCCCAACCGATTGTTCACGATGGGGACAATGCCGACCACCGCAATTTTGTGATCCACCAGCGTGTTTGGCACCACGCCGTCTTTTTCTTCCGCAAAAATATCACTCATCCCGAAACTGACCTGGCCGTTGGCAACCTTGGTCAAACCGGCAGCGGAGCCGCCTTTTTGGATTGTGACATGGACGTTTGGATGATCTGCTGTATAATTCTTCGTTGCTTCCTCAACTAACGGAGCCATTGCAGTGGAACCGGCGAGGGTCAGCCGTTCCGGCGTGTGTGCGCCCAGCCGGCCGCCCTGGGCCACGGCAATACCGCCCACCAGGGCGACAACAACCAGCAACACTGCAGTACCCCAAATCAGTACTCGGCGTCGTTTGGTCATGATGATAACCTCCTCTTTCTTCACCCCCTAGTATAGGGAAGAAACGTAACGATCCCAGCTGGTTTTGTGTCACGAAAACGTAACGGCGGCGCAAGTCCAGACTTCCGACGGATAGACAGGGTGCAGAATATGGCATAATGTACCTATATCACGCAAAACGAAAATACCATCCGAGCGGTGGCCTTGGCCCTGCTCTAAAAAGGAGTTACGCATGCTTGAACTGAAGCACATCAAGAAGTATTACCACGTCGGCGATACGATCACGAAAGCGCTGGACGATGTCTCGGTGTCGTTCCGCCAACAAGAATTCGTCGCTATCCTTGGCCCTTCTGGTTCGGGGAAGACCACGCTGCTGAACATGATTGGTGGATTGGATCGGTATGATTCCGGCGATTTGATCATTGAAGGCAAATCGACTAAGACCTTCAAAGACGCGGATTGGGATGCCTACCGGAACAACTCCATCGGCTTCATTTTCCAGAGCTATAACCTGATCGGCCATTTAAGCATCATGGATAATGTCGAAATGGGCATGACCTTGTCCGGCGTATCCCGGGCGGAAAAGGAAAAACGGGCCGTGGATGCCCTGACCCGAGTTGGTTTGGCCGAGCATATGCACAAGCGGCCGAATCAATTATCCGGCGGGCAGATGCAACGGGTGGCGATCGCCCGGGCAATCGCCAATGATCCCGAGATCCTGCTGGCTGATGAACCCACCGGCGCGCTGGATTCCGAGACCAGTGAAGAAATCATGCAGCTGATCAAGGAGCTGTCCAAAGAACGGCTGGTGATCATGGTCACCCACAACCCGCAACTGGCAAAGCAGTATGCGGACCGGATCATCAACTTTGCGGACGGCAAGATTCTAAACGATTCCGCGCCGTACAGCGAGCACGAGGCGGACGATCATTTCACGCTTAAACGGACGAAGATGAGTTTCTGGACGGCGTTGAAATTATCGTTTACGAACATTAAGACGAAGAAGGGTCGGACGTTCCTGACGATGTTTGCTTCCAGTATCGGGATCATCAGCGTCGCCATCGTTTTAGCCCTGTCTACGGGGTTCCAGACCCAAATCGACAAGACCGAGGCGGAAACGCTGGCCCAGTATCCGATTACGATCGCCCAGCAAGGGCAGGATACGTCTCAGCGGCCGTCTCAGGAGAAGGGCTTTTCGAAAAGTGATCAAGTCACCGCGCAGACTAGTGCGGCCGATAAGGCCCAGCACGTCAATAAGATCAGCCAGAAGTACCTGGATTATCTGAACGGCTTAAACAAGAAATTGGCCAAAAACATCAGTTATACATACGCCACCGGCTTCAACCTGGTCCGCGACGTGAATGGCCAGTATAAACCGGTGAAGTTCTCCAACAGCAATCCCGAACGCAGCGGGGTAGACGCCAGTGCCATGATGTCCACGCTGGGCGTCGGCGGGTCGGTCTACCCGGTGGACCGGTACGGCAAACAGTCGTACCTGGAGTCCAATTACAAGGTGCTGGCTGGCAGCTATCCCAAGGCGGCGACCGACATCGTCTTAGTGGTCAACCGGGACAACACGGTAAATATCAACAGCTTGAAGAACTTAGGTTTTACCGTGAAAGAAAACCAGAAGTATAACTATAACGATCTGGTGGGCCAAACGGTAAAGGTTGTGGCCAATGATGACTACTATCAAAAGCTGCCCACCGGGAACTTCATTCCGAAGAAAGACTACAACGATATGGCCAACGCCAAGAACACGAAGACGTTGAAGATCACCGGCGTGCTCCGGGTGCGGTCGAAGAAGTCCGATGGCATGCTGGCCAGCGGGATTGCGTATTCGGATCGGCTGAGCAGTGAAATCATTGGTCAGAATAAGAACTCCGCTATTGTGGCCGCCCAAAAGAGCAGCGACACCAACGTCATGACCAACGAGACCTTGACAGCGAGCACCAAGAAGACGCTGCTCGCCTATCTGGGCGGTGACAAGATTCCGGCCGCAATTCAAATTTATCCGAATAACTTCGATGATAAGGATAAGATTCTGACTTATCTGGATAAATACAACAAGGGCAAGAGCAAGGCCGACAAAATCATCTACACCGATCTGGCCGGCACGGTGTCCAGCCTGACTGGCGGCCTGATGAGCGCCATCACCTATGTCCTAGTGGCCTTCGCTGGCATTTCCCTGGTGACCAGCATGATCATGATCGCCATCATCACCTATACCTCCGTTCTAGAACGGACGAAGGAAATTGGGGTGTTGAAAGCCCTGGGCGCTCGGAAGAAGGATATCACCCGGGTGTTCGACGCCGAAACCGTAATTCTCGGCGTCGGTGCCGGGGTCCTCGGCGTATTCATCGCCTGGCTGGCGACCTTCCCCATCAACATCATTTTGTATAACATCACCAGTTTAGCCAACGTTTCCCACCTCAACCCGATCCACGGGGTGATTTTGATCATTGTCTCCACGATCCTCACCGTCCTCGGCGGGCATATCCCGGCGCGGATGGCGGCGAAGAAGGATGCTGCGATTGCGTTGAGAACCGAGTAGTTTTAAATAGGCAGTAAAAAACAGAGCGGCGTCATTACCGGAATCTTCCGGTGATGACGCCGCTTTTACAATATCGTGACTGGTTTAGGTCCTTTTTCTTTAAGCTGCTTTGATACCATAACGTTAAGCGCAAGTGGCCAATAGGCTAAAATGGCTCGGGAAGGTGACAAACGATGCGTGAACGTGATTTAACACTGGCCAGCCTCGTACTGCTCAGTGCGGCCTGGTTAGCTGCCCTCATTGGCATCCCCGGTCCAGTAATTGCCTATTTGTGGCTTGCCGGCTTGGGTATCACGCTGACAGTGACCGGCATTCTACTAGCAAATCCCCAAATGGGGCTCAAAAAGATTAGAAGCACTAGAAAACATCAACCAATCGGGTAGCGCCCCGATTTGTCCAGACAATAAAACGGCCCAAGGATCAGAATACGAATTCTGGTTCTTGGGCCGCCTTTACTATCCGTGAGCAAATTATTTCTGTAATTCCGGTGCTTCGGCGACAATACGGTTGGCAACTGCTTCGCTGGTCACCAGATCAGTGAGCAGGCCGCCGCGCAAAGCGCCGAGGGTCGCCCGAGTCTTGAATTTGCTGGTCACAATGGCGAATCGGCGAGGTACGGCCATGACTTGCGCCAAAGGAATGCCCAGTACGGGGACGTCATCCGGGTTAATGAAGTCGCCGGCCACAGTATACGGCCGACCAAAGATGACCCCGGCAACGTCCGCGATGCGCTCACCCGGCACGATTTTCTCCCGCTGTTCATGCCAAATAGGAATCGAATCAATGGAGTCCATGGTGCCGATGCCGGTGATCAGCATGTCCATCTTGGACCCCAGTGCCAGCGTAGGCTGCAAGGCGGGTTCAGCACTGAGTAGTCGGCGGGCAGCGGGATCGAATACATACAAGGGGCCGACCAGGGTCCGATAGTTGCTGCTGAACTTGTTGGCGGCCATTTCCACCATCCGGGTCGATCCGGCGCGGGAATGATATTTCATGTTTTCCCCCAGATATTGGGTAAACAGAAGCTCTGGCTGATTGTCCGCGGCGAAATGCTGGATCACGTTGTAGATCGTTCCGCCCCAGGTCAAGCCCACCACGTGCTGGGTGCGGATCAAATTTTGACTTTGCTGAGCCGCATAGGCGACGACGTGTTCTGCGGTTTGGGTCGGGTTGGCGGCATCTTTGATAATTGCAATGTGGGGAATGTTAAAGGTCTGCCGGAATTGCAGTTCCAGGGCTTGAATGCGGGTGGTGGGGGCTTGAATGGTAATGGTCACTAAACCGGAGGCCTGAGCTTCGTGGAGATATTTTTCTACGAAATAGCGGGAAACATGGTATTTCTCCGCGAGCTCACTGATTGAAGCACGGGAAAAATAATAATCTTGAGCGATGGCGGTGAGGAGGGCCTGATGTTCCGGTGTCGCCATATGCATTACCTGCTTTCTTTAAATTCCCGACCATTATACCATTTATTTGGCATTAATTTTCAATTTTGAAAATTAAGCCTTTTAATTTGAAAAATAAAAAACACAGTGGCATAATAGGGAACCGTTGAGAACGGAAGATAATGGGTCAATAAGGAGGTCATTTTTTTGGCAAAAAATGAAGTAGAACAGCTGCACAGTGCCCACACTGGCGTGTTGTCCATCAAGCCGGAACTGGCGGTCAATAACCGCGACGACTTGGGTAAGGCGTACACGCCCGGAGTAGCCGGGTTGGCCAAAGAAATTGAAGCTGATCCAGCGAAAAAGGATATTTATACCACCAGCGGCAAGCTGGTCGCGGTAGTCACGGACGGCAGTGCCGTGCTCGGTTTGGGCAACATCGGCCCGGCTGGCGGGCTGCCCATTGTGGAGGGCAAAGCCTTGCTGTATAAGGAACTGGCCGGCGTGGATGCGATCCCCATGGCAGTGGAACAGGTCAGCATTGATGAGTTCGTCGCCACGATCAAGAACATCCAGAAGAGCTTCGCCGGGATCCATCTGGAAGATATTGCGGCGCCGCGGTGCTTCGCCATTGAAGATGCGCTGCAGCAGCAGCTGGACATTCCGGTCTATCATGACGACCAAGAGGGCAGTGCCATCGTTGTTTTAGCCGGCTTGATCAATGCCGCTAAAGTCGTGGGCAAGCCGCTGGCTGATTTAAAGATCGTTTTGACCGGCGTTGGCGCGTCCGGCATTGCCACCGCGAAATTGCTGCTGGCGGCCGGTATCAAGCACATCACCCTGGTGGATATCCACGGTGTCGTTAAGCCTGATGATGACCGGTACAACAGCTACCAGCGGGAATTGGCCGGCCAAGTGACCAGCGCCGCCGGCGATACGCTGGACGAGGTGATCGACGGGGCCGATGCCTTTGTCGGGTTGTCCGATGCCCATGTACTGACTGGGGCACAGGTGAAGAAAATGGCGGCTCAGCCGATTATTTTTGCCTTAGCCAATCCGGTTCCGGAAATTGATCCAGCCGAGGCCAAAGCGGCGGGGGCTGCGGTTATTGCCACCGGGGCCAGCAAATACCCGAATCAGGTCAACAACATTTTGGCCTTCCCCGGTTTGTTCCGTGGTTTGCTCAAGAGCGGCTTGAAGTCGGTGAATGTTGACTTGGAGACTAAAATTGCCGAGGCGCTCGCCGGTTTGATTACCGCGCCGACCGCTGAAAAAATTGTGCCCGGCGTGTTTGACGCAGGTGTCGTTGATGCTGTGACGGCGGGCGTAGAGGACTACGCCAAGACTCAAAAATAAAACATAGAACACTGGCGTCCGACTGCACTCGGTCGGGCGCCATGATGGGGTGAAAAAGTTATTATGGAAATCTTTTGGACATCGATCCAAAGCGTTCTAGCCATTATGATCATGATTGCGGTCGGCTACTTCGCTCAAGGAAAAGGCTGGTTTGACGAGAAGTTCTCCGGCGCCCTTTCCAAACTAATCATGCAAGTGGCTTTACCGGCATCTATTTTTATGTCGATGATGAACCACTTCAAGCCGGAGCAGCTGGCTAAATTGTCGGTCGGCCTGCTCTATAGTGTTGTCAGCATCACGATTGGCCTGTTGATTTCTTGGTTGGTCGTGCGCGTGCTGAAGGTACCCAAGGGTAAGCGCGGTCTGATGATGACCGCTATGAACTTTGCCAACACGGTCTTCATCGGGATGCCGTTGAACCAGGCTCTGTTCGGTGATAGTTCCATTCCGTACTTGCTGGTCTACTACATTGTCAACACCGTTATGCTTTGGACCATCGGCGTTTGGATCATTGCCGCTGACGATCCCACGGTTGGTGCTGATGGCACGGCTAAAGTGAAATTGGACTGGCACCACTTGATTCCCACACCGCTGTGGGGCTTCATTGTGGCTTTGCCGTTCATCTACATTCCCTGGCTGCGGACCCATTTGCTGGTCAACTTCGTCACTTTGACTTTGACGGATGTTGGCGCCCTGGTGACTCCGTTGTCCTTGATCTACATCGGGATTATGCTGAAGAGCTTCGGCATCGGCAACATGCAGTTTGACCGCAACGTGGTCGTCACGCTGCTGGGCCGGTTCGTGCTGGCGCCAGTGATCATGTTCCTGCTGATCGCTGCCGGCGTCAAAGCCGGCTTAGGGATGGTCCCGGTCTTCCAGAAGACCTTGATCATCCAGGCGGCCACGCCGACGTTCGCCGTGCTGCCGATTCTGGCCACGACCTATCATGGGGACGTCAAGTTTGCGACCAACATCGTCGTGTCAGCCTCTGTGCTCTTTGTGGTGGTCGTGCCGATCATCATGGTTTTACTGGGTTAATCGCCAATGGCTGATATTCGTGATCTCCATTTACGGGTGCCCGGTGTGCGCCAAGCATGGCTGGCTTTTCTCGCCGCCCACGGCTTGAGCGGCTTCTCTGATGCGGAGATTGCCAGCGTGGACAGTGTCATTGGTCTTTATGACGGCGATCGCTTAGTGGGCACCGGGGCCATTGCCGGCAACGTCCTCAAGTTCATTGCGGTGGACGAGGGCGACACGCCGGGGGCGAACTTTAATCAGGTCGTCTCTGAGCTGCAATCCCGGCTGATGCTGGCCGGTCATAGCCACATGATGGTGTTCACGAAGCCGCAATACGAAGCCAGTTTTGGTCATGTGGGTTTCACCACACTGGCCAAAACAGACGTTGGTGTGCTGCTGGAAGCGGGCATGCCGGGGATTAAGCAATACCTCACGCAACTGCCCGGCGTCGGCGATCAAGCGGCCAAACACGTGGCGGCCATCGTGATGAATGCTAATCCGTTCACCCGCGGTCACCGGTATTTGGTGGAAAAAGCGGCGTCTGAAAACGACATCGTGGATGTTTTCGTGGTGTCCACCGACCGCTCGCTGTTCACCAGCGCGGAACGGATGCAGCTGGTCCAGGCGGGCCTGGCGGACTTGAAGAACGTGCGCGTCTATCCTGGCGGCGACTATATGGTCAGCTATGCCACATTCCCTGCGTATTTTCTGAAATCCGGGGATGACGTTATTCGCTATCAGACCACCTTAGACGCCCGGCTGTTCCGAAACTGGGTCGCGCCGACGCTGCACATCACCAAACGCTACGTCGGCGAGGAACCCAAGTCCCACACTACCGCCATTTACAATGACGTACTGGCCCAGGAACTGCCGCCAGCGGTGCAGCTGATCGTCGTGCCGCGTCTCACAGAGGCGGGCACGGTGGTCACCGCCACCCAGGTGCGCCAAGCCATTGCGGAGGCGCAACTGGCCACCGTCAAGGATTTCTTACCGCCAACAACATGGCAGTTCATTCAGGATCATTACGCTGAGTTACTGAAGCGAATTGAGAAAGGACAGAATGTTCGTGGAAATTAAAAAAACTGCACTGGCAGGGACGCTGGAGTCTTCTGACATCCAGATCACCCTGTCGCCGGCAACGGCCGGTGGAATTCAGATCGACTTGGATTCCGCTGTTGCCAGCCAATATGGTGACGAAATTAAAAAGGTTATCACTGATACACTGACTGGTTTCAAGATTGACAATGCGCTGGTCAAGGCTGTGGATAAAGGGGCTTTGGATTGTGTGATTAAGGCGCGGACCATTGCGGCCGCACAACGGGCATTGGAACAGACAGAACCTGCTTGGGAGGTGCTTTAATATGGCAGAGACTGAAGAACGTTTACGCCGGACGATGATGTTCGTCCCCGGCAACAACCCGGCCATGTTGAAGGACGCTGGGATCTACGGCGCCGACTCCATCATGTTTGACCTGGAAGATGCCGTTTCTTTGCAGGAAAAGGATGCCGCCCGGGACTTGGTTTATGAAGCCTTGCAGACAGTGGACTACGGCAATGCTGAAAAGGTCGTCCGGGTCAATGGCGTCGACACCCCGTTTTACAAGGATGACGTTCGGGCGATGGTTAAGGCGGGTATTGATGTCATTCGCCTGCCGAAGACTGAAACAGCCGACATGATCAAGGAATTAGTGGACGATGTCGCCTCTGCCGAGACTGAATTTGGCCGAGAAGAGGGCTCCACCCACGTGATGGCGGCCATCGAAAGTGCCAAGGGCGTGGTTAACGCCAACGAAATCGCGGCCGCTTCCGACCGGATGATTGGGATCGCGTTGTCCGCCGAAGACTACACTACCGACATGAAGACTCACCGGTACCCGGATGGCCGCGAGCTGGAATATGCCCGCAACGTTATCCTGCATGCTGCTCGGGCCGCCGGTATTGCGGCTTTCGATACGGTATTCACCAACCTGGACGACGAAGCCGGCCTGATTCGCGAGACGCAATTTATTCACCAGCTGGGTTATGACGGCAAGTCCGTCATCAATCCGCGGCAAATCGCGGTGATCAACAAAGTCTATGCACCAACCAAGGCGGAGATTCAAACTGCACAGCAAGTCATTGCAGCGATTGAAGAAGCCCACGAGAAGGGTTCCGGCGTCATTTCCCTGAACGGCCAAATGGTCGATCGGCCAGTGGCTCTGCGGGCCCAGCGGGTCATGAACTTAGCCAAGGCGTCACACTTAGTAGACGAGGAGGGCAATTATGTCGAAGAATAATGTCGGTGTGGATATTCCCGATTCCATTTTGAATCAGTATGATTACAAACCCTATGCGGGGGCAAAATTGGGCAACCCCGTCAGTCAACGGGTTGCTCCTCAAGTGCGTGCCCAATTTGGCGAGAACAAGGTCGTTAATTCCATCGCCGATGTCGTCAAGGCCGAGGTCAAAGACGGTATGACGATTTCCTTCCACCACCATCTGCGGGAGGGCGACCAAGTCTTCAATGAAGTGATGCAGGTGATCATTGATCAGGGTATCAAAGATCTGACCCTGGCCCCGTCTTCTTTGACCAACGTCATGAACGACATGGTCGTCAAGGCAATTAAGGCTGGTACAGTCACCCACATCACTAGTTCCGGCATGCGCGGTTCCCTGGGTGATGCGGTTTCCCACGGTGCCTTAAAGAGCCCCGTGATTTTCCGTTCCCATGGCGGCCGGGCCCGGGCGATTGAAACCGGCAAAATCAAGATCGACGTGGCCTTCCTTGGCGTGCCGAACTCAGATGCGGAGGGCAATGCCAACGGTATGACCGGCGATGCTGCCTTTGGTTCTCTGGGGTATGCCCTGATGGATGCCAAGTACGCCAACAAAGTCGTGCTGCTGACTGACAATCTGGTGGATTACCCGAATACGCCGGCCTCCATTAACCAGACCCAGGTCGATTATGTGGTTAAGGTTGCTCAAGTTGGTGATCCAGACAAGATTGGTTCGGGCGCAACTCGGTTTACCAAGGATCCCAAGGAATTGAAGATCGCTCAAATGGTCAACGACGTGATTACCCATTCCCAATACTTCAAGGATGGCTTCTCGTTCCAGACCGGTTCCGGCGGTGCCGCGCTGGCCGTGACTCGATACTTACGCCAGTCCATGCTGGACAAGGGCATCAAGGCGTCCTTCGCCTTAGGCGGAATCACCAAGCCGACCACTGATTTATTGGCCGAGGGTCTCGTGAAGAAAGTCATGGACGTCCAAGATTTCGATAAAGGCGCTGCAAATTCTATGCATACCAACCCTGCACAGCAGGAAATTGATGCTTCCTGGTATGCTGATCCTTTCAACAAGGGCGCTATGGTTGATAAGCTGGATGTCGTGATCCTGTCTGCGCTGCAAATCGACACGGACTTCAACGTCAACGTCTTGACCGGTTCCGATGGTGTTCTGCGGGGCGCCGTTGGCGGGCACCAAGATGCTGCCACGGCGAAGCTGACGATCATTTCCGCACCGCTGGTTCGGGGCCGCTTGGCAACCATCGTACCGAAGATGACCTCCATTACGACGCCGGGCGAATCTATTGACGTCGTGGTAACCGAGATTGGGATTGCCATCAATCCGCGGCGCAAGGATCTCATTGATGCTTTGAGCCATATTCCGGGTGTGCCGGTGTTCACGATTCAAGAGCTGGCCGCCAAGGCGGAGGCTATTGTGGGCAAGCCCAAGGCGATTGAGTATACGGATCGGCCGGTGGCCCTGGTGGAATACCGGGACGGCAGTTTGATTGATGTGATCAATCAGGTTAAGGATTAATCTGTTAATGTTTTGAACACGGGGCTGGGATAAAATCTCTCTCTGCTACGCACTTGACACTCGGTGCGGCGAGAAGCTAGACTTTTTGTTCCAGTCCCGTATTGTATATAATTAATAGCGCAGAAAGGGTGACTTCATGGCAGAGACGATTTTCGATCAGGGGGCAGACGAGGATATTATGGCAGTGCTGGCCAATAAGGATGCCCGGGTGGCGTATCAGGATAAGCTCATGGCGGACTATCCGGACAGTACGATTTTGGCCACTAAGCTGAATATTCCGGGGCCGATCAAGAATAATGATCATTTGGAGCAGCTGTTTGCAGCAGGTGTTCGGCAACTGCACGCCCTGTTTCCGACGGGTACGGTGACGGTCCAGCCGGAGTGGCATAAGCCCACCGGTCCGGAGGCTTTCTGGGTCGTTGAGTTGCCGGTCAATGCGGCGAAACAACGGGCGATTCAGTTTGAAGACCAGTATGCCCTGGGCCGCCTTTTTGATGTGGATGCGCTCACCTTGGCCACGAAAGAAAAACCGTTATCCCGCCAGGATTTGGGTTATCCGGCCCGCCGCTGCCTGATCTGCGGCCGGCCGGCCAAGGAGTGCGCCCGGTCCCGCCGGCACAGTGTCGCTGAATTGCAAGCGGAGATCAGCCGCCGTTATTTTACCTACTTTAATCAGGATATGGCCCATGCAGGTAAGTGAGTTGCCGCTGCTGGCGGAACGGGCGTTGATCTATGAAGTGCTGGTGAACCCGAAACCGGGGTTGGTCGATCCGGTGAGTGCGGGGGCCCATCGGGATATGGATGTCTTCACATTTGTGGACAGTGCGACTGCTCTGCGGCCATATTTTGAACAAGTCGCAAAAATTGGCGCCGCATACCCGGAGACCGATTTGCGCGGATTATTTCACGCTATTCGGCCAGTGGGGGTCCAGGCAGAGAAGACGATGTTTGCGGCGACGGCGGGAATCAATACGCATAAAGGCGCAATTTTTTCCCTCGGTGTGCTGGTGGCGGCAACTGCCTGGACGATGCAGCAAGATGCGGTCCTGACAGTGAACCGCATCATCCGCGCCGTTCAGGCAATGCTGGCCGGTTTAACGGCTAATGATTTCGCTGGCGTGCAGGAAAAATCCCCAACAGAATTAACGGCTGGGGAACGGGAATATCTGAAATACGGCTTCACCGGTATCCGTGGCGAAGCCGAGGCCGGCTTTCCCGCGGTAACCGAATGGGCGCTGCCGTTTTTGCGGACGCAAGCAGCCGGTGATCGGAATACCCGGTTGCTGGACACCTTCATGGTAATCGTCGCCCATACCCGGGACAGTAATGTGATCAAACGGGCCGGCACGGCGGATATTATTCCCTGGGTTCATGACCAAACTGCCGCTTATTTCCAGCTGGGCGGTGCTCAAACCGTGGCCGGCAGGCAGTTTCTCACCGATTTGAACGCCACGTTCATTGACCGCAATTTGAGTTTGGGCGGCAGTGCGGATCTATTGATTTTGACCATCTATCTGGCGCTCGTGTTTGATTGGCTGCCATTTCAAGAGGAGGATCAGACATGATTCAGTGGCGTTCCATTCAGCATGGTGATGAAGCCGCCATCGTGGCGGTGTTCATCGCCAGCGTGCATCAAGTGGCCCGGCGGGATTACCCGCCGGAACAATTAGCTGCTTGGGCACCGGAGACTGGCATCGACCCGGTGGCGTGGTGCGCACCGCTGTTTCAGGACGACACGCTGGTGGCCGTCAGTGCCGGCCGCATCGTCGGGTTCGCCAACATGACCCAAGCGGGGTATCTGGATCGGGTCTACGTGGCGCCGACGCATCAAGGCCAAGGAATTGCCAGTCATTTGGTCGATGTGTTGGAACAGCATGCCCGCGTTCGCGGTGTGCACCGGATCACGGTGGCCGCGTCGCACACGGCGTTGGCGTTTTTCAAGGCGCGGGGCTACCAGGCAGTGCGGGCGAACATTGTGGAACGGGACGGTGTCAGGATCGGTAATACGATCATGGCGAAAGTGATTTAAAAGGACCAGCAAATCGGCATTATCCTCCGGTTTGCTGGTCCTTTTTGGCTTCTGCTGCTCAGTTGTCTTTATCCACCGATTGATTGTGGAATTTTGTGCCTTGGGGAATGCTGTAGCCCATGGCGAGACCAACTTGGCGGAGTTCCTCATCAGTGAAATGAGCGAGAATTTCCTCTTCCGTAGTTACGGGCAGCAGACGATCAGCACGTTCTTTTGACATGGAAACGAACACTCCTTTGTACTGAGCTATTTAGACTGGTTGCTGTTTTCGTGGAACTTAACATTCTTGGGGAAGATATAGCCCATTTCTTCGCCAATTTCACGCAGCTCTTCGTCGGTGAAGGCGTTGAGAATATTTTGTTCGGTGAGGATCGGCATTCGCTTGTCGATGTCTTTCATGGCCATGGTCATTCCTCAATTCTTGTGCGCAAGGCTGTTATTGTTCTTTAGCTTGATGCTTGGACTGGTTGGTTTCTTCGGGGAACTTTACATTTCTGGGGAAAATGTAGCCCATACCCTCACCAAGTTTACACAGTTCATCATCGGTAAATGTGTCAATAATCTGCTTTTCTGTCAGGAGGGGCAACCGTTTGTCAATGTCTTCCATCGCCATAGTCTGTGCTCCTTTACAGGTGGTGCTGATACTCTCACGGTTTACAATAAACGAGTCGCAGGTTCCACGATAAGGAATCACCATAGCCTGTTGAACAAAAAAACGACCATCGATACCCGACGGCCGCACATTTAACAGTAGTGATCAGTGGTTATCAATTGGATTCTTCGAAGGCAGAACCGTGATAATGAGTGTAATCAGCCATAGAATGAAGTAAATAATCCACGCAATCGCAATGGTGTGCGAGTTGGCAGCAATCATCGCTGTAATCAACTGAGCGCCCCATAAGACCCCATACCACCACGGGCTCACCCCAGCATCCCGGAAACGACGCAGGAGCAAAGTGAATTGCGGTAACGTGAATAAGGAACTCACAGCGAATACGACGCCGATTGTCGACCACAACACGCGGAAAGCACCAGTACCCGGGTCCAAAAGTGTGGTCGTTACGGCATATGTTGAAAATAAGATCAACGGAACCGCAACAATCAGTGAGATGACGGCAATAATACCCCCCCATAAGACGATCCACCAGTACTCGGACCGGCTGGACCGGCCGCTGAAGACGCCTGCCCGGCGGAAGAATTCAGGGATGGCACCGACCATACCGACCCGGCGGCCGTCCTCATTAGGCCGGGTGGACCACAGCGGAACTGGGTGACGGGTGGGCAATACTTTAATCACAAGGTCGGCGAGATACAAGATGCCAATCGTGATTTGCACCGCTGTCGTGGAAATAGCCAAGCCAGTCAAGAAGATGGGCACGACGCGGGTGATCAACAGCAGCCATGGATTGACACCGGCATCCCGATACCGGCGAATGAGCAGCGCCCAACTCGGCAACCCTTGGAATAGGAACCATTCGAGGATGAGGACGACGACAATTCCCAGAAAACCGCCAAAAACGTATTCCAACGGTTGATTATCATTCTGGCCCCAGGCCAAGAACGTCGCGGCCACACCGCTGACTAGCAGGATGCCGACCCCGATGACAGCAACCAGCGTATTCATTAAGAAAATCCACCAATACTGGCCTCGCGTACTGCTGCCGCGGAAGTCGCCGGCACGGAACCAGAAGTCTTTAAATGCGTGAACAAAGCCTACCTGTGTGTTCATCTCGAAGACACCCCTTTTAAAAATTGCATCCAGCGAGTTGCGGCTTTCCTAGGACCCGTTGAATAGAAGTTACACGTCCCGACCAGATTTCTTCGTTGGCAAAACGGTAATCACAACTTCCACCAGCCAAAGGACGATCCGCACGACCCAAGCAAAAACGATAGCCTTGTCACTGGCGATGATTAAGGTGACGATCACATTCATCACCCATAACGCGCCGTACCACCAAGGACTCACCCCGGCATCCCGGAATCGGCGAAGCAATAGGGTGAGCTCGGGCAGGGTAATGAGGGACCCGATGCCGATCAAGAGGCCCAAAACTAGAAAATAACGGGTGAGATTCGGCACATCACCGACTGCACCGGAAGCTCCTTGCACGCCCAGAAAAATGATCATCGGCACAATGGCCATGGTCACCACCATGATCACGATACTGATGAGAATCGACAGCAAGCATACCCACCAATATTGAGACCGGCTGGAGCGGCCGCTGAAGATGCCGGCCCGCCGGAAGAAATCCGCCAACGCACCGCCCATACCAACTTTGCGGCTCGGCTCATTCGGTCGGGTCGACCAGAGCGGCACGGGATGACGGGTCGGCAGCAATTTGACTACGAAATCAATGAGACCGAGGACTAACATGATGATCCAAGCAATTGGGTTATTGCCCGCAATAGCCAAAATTACGATGGGGCCCAACCACGTTACCAGCAACAGCCAAGGGCTGACCCCTGCATCTCGGTACCGGCGAATGGTTAAGCTCAAATTGGGCAGCCCTTGATAGAAGAACCAAGCCACCAATCCGACCACAATGACGCCGACGGTGCCGCCAAAGAGTTGCACGGGCAGACCCGGACCAATTTCATGAGTGCCGAAACTAAAAATGTAGATAGCTAACCAAATTGCGCCGACAGTGACGAGGGCAATCAAGAAGTTTAATAAAACGATCCACCAATATTGTCCCCGCGTACTGCTCCCGCGGAAGTCTCCGGCTCGGAACCAGAAATCTTTAAATGCGCCGACAAAGCTTTTTTGGGAGTTCATCGCCACCACCTGCCTTTCACTGACAAATTGTGAGCGCCAAACAAGTGTGATGCAATGGAAACAGGTGAGGTCTTACAAGACTGTAAGGCAGAGCTCATATATGGGCCGTCTGTTTCGTCGGCAGCGCAGTGATGATGACTTCAATGACAAGAATAACAGCTGTGGCAATCCAAGAGGCCGCGTATTGTTTGCTGAGAATCAGCCCGACGGAAACGACTACCTGCAACAACGTGAGTACCCCATACCACCAAGGATTGATCCCAGCGTCCCGAAAGCGGCGAATGACTAAAGTTAAACTGGGTAAATAAACCAATGATGCTAACCAGACGAAGATACTGCGAAATGCATAATAACCAGACAGGTCAACATCCATCCGGCCAGGATGGGAGCCGAGGACAAGAAAGAAGATCGAACCGATCATCATCAGAATAAATCCTCCCAGTCCAATAATGACGGACCACAAGATGATCCACCAATATTGAGAGCGACTGGAGCGGCCACTGAAGACACCGCCGCGGCGGAAGAAATCGGGGATCGCACTCAGCATGCTCGCTTTTTGACCGTCTTCATTGGGACGAGTCGACCACTGCGGCTCTGGGTGACGAGTTGGCAGCAGCGGAATGATGATAAAACCAATCAGATAAAGAATGCTGGCAATAATGAGCGCCGCCACGTTGCGGCCGCTCAAACTAGTGATCAAGGCCGGTGCCAACCAGGTCAGCAGTAACAGCCAAGGGGTCACCCCGGCATCCTGGTAGCGGCGAATGCTGAGGGTGAGCATGGGTAATCCTTGAAATAGAAATATACCAAGGGCCACAATAAACGGTATGCCAGCGGCGGAGCCCATGAATTGCAGGGGAGAGCGGGTCCCTGACGAACCCACCCCGGCCAGTGTCGCTACGGTCAATACGCCGACAGCAATACCGAGAACCACTCCCAACAGCAAATCAATCAGAAAAATCCACCAATACTGCCCCCGGGTACTGCTCCCCCGGAAGTCGCCAGCGCGGAACCAAAAATCCTTAAAAGCTGCGACAAAACCCTTTTGCGTGTTCATTGTAAAACACCCGTCTTTCTGCTAAACCGTGGACGCCAATAGCCCAAACGACCTGTACTAAAACGATTAGGAAGTAGAAGACTAGCCGAATCAGCTGTTAAATTTCCCGCAAGGCTGCCAAAACCTTTGCAATGGAGCAAGTAATCTATTGATTAGGCCGACTGCTTTGTGGGCAATACAGTAATCACAAGGAGGACAATGCTGAGAATGCCGACAATAATGAAGCCCCAATTGAATTGTTTACTGCCGGCAATGAATGCACTGGCACCAAGCTGCATGATGAACAGCACCCCATACCACCAGGGATTAACACCGGCGTCCCGGAAGCGGCGTACGGTCAATGTGAGATTCGGCAGGTAAATCAGGGAGGTCAAGCCCAGCAATACGCCAAGGTACATGAAAAAACTGGTGAGGTCTGGCACACCGGATGCAGAATTCAGACTGCTGACAACGGAAATTACAGTGAATGGAACGGAAATGACCGTGATCGCAATACCAATAATCACGCCCCATAGCGTGATCCACCAATATTGAGACCGGCTTGACCGGCCGCTGAAGACACCGCCCCGGCGGAAGAAGTCTGGAATCGCCTCGACCATGCTCACTGTCCGGCTATCCTCATTCGGCCGTGTAGTCCAGGCCGGGACCGGATGCCGGGTAGGCAGCAGGGTAATGACTAAATCGGCCAGCCGCAAGAGTCCGGCGATCACTTGTCCGGTTGTGTTTCGGCCTGCAATTGCGAGGATGATGCCCGGCGCCAGCTCAGTCAGCAGCAATACCCAAGGGGTGACCCCAGCATCCCGATACCGGCGAATGACCAACGACAAGCTGGGCAATCCCTGATAGAGGAACCAGAATAAGAGAAGGATAAAGGTGACCCCGGCAACGTTACCGAATAGATGGAAAGGATTGACATTACTATTCGGACCAATCGCCATGAAAGAAGACAACGCACCACCAATTAAGGCAACTACAAAGACCAATCCAAGCAGAAAATTGATCAGAAAAATCCACCAATACTGTCCCCGGGTACTGCTCCCCCGGAAGTCGCCAGCGCGGAACCAAAAGTCCTTAAAAGCTGCGACAAAACCCTTTTTCGTGTTCATCCCAAACACCCCTCTTTCTGCCTCAAGTGTGGACGCCAAGGAATGTAAACGCAATCAAGATGACTTGGACCTTACGAAACTGTTAGACGATAAAAGATGGGCCGAATTAACGTAAAACCCGCCTAATAGCCGCCTAAACCATTACAATGGTAAGTGGGAGGGCGATTCTTTATGTCTATCATTAACGAAGATGAACGGATTCAAATCTTGAAGGACTTGGTGACCATTCCGTCGGTGAATGACCACGAGCTGCAAGTGGCCAACTACTTGCAGCAGCTGCTGGCCAGCCACCAGATCGAAAGCAAGGTCCTGCCCGTGACCGGCGATCGGGCAAATCTAGTGGCAGAAATTGGCCACGGCCAGCCGGTGCTGGCAATTTCCGGACACATGGATGTCGTTGATCCAGGGACCAAAACCGATTGGGACAGCGATCCATTCACATTGACTGAACGCCAAGGCAAGCTCTTTGGCCGCGGCGCCACGGACATGAAGGGCGGTCTCGCCGCGATGGTCATTGCAATGATCGAATTGGCCGCCCAGGGCAAACCAGAAAAGGGCACGATTCGCCTGATGGCGACCATGGGCGAAGAAGTCGGTGAGCTGGGGTCGAAGCATTTCTTAGATGCTGGTTATATGAAGGATGTTGATGCCTTGCTGATCGGCGAACCTTCCGGCTGGTTCGTCGCTCACGCCCACAAGGGTTCCATGGATATCCGCTTCACATCCCATGGTCGGGCGGCGCATAGTTCTATGCCGGAGCAAGGGTTTAACGCCATTGACCCATTGTTGCAACTGCTGCAAGACGGCAACCATCTTTTCCGAGAGATGAACCAGCAGACCAACGAGCTGCTGGGGCCGCTGACGTTTAATACCACCATTATCCATGGTGGCCAGCAGGTGAACTCGATTCCGGATAAAGCCACCGCGGAGATGAATATCCGGACGATTCCTGAGTCCAACAACGCTGAAGTTACGAAAGAGTTGAAGCGGTTGGTAGCCATTCAAAAGGAAGATGGCGCCCAGATTGATATGGACGTGTATATGTCTCAACCCTCCCGCGCAGTGCAGGGCGATTCAAAGCTTGCCGACCTGGCGGCGGAATTGGGCAAGCAGGCCAGCGGTAAAGAATTGAAACGCGGCGGCATTGCCCCGGTTACGGACGCGTCCAATCTGCTAGCGGGCAAGCCGCAGGACTTTCCGTTCATTATTTTTGGCCCGGGGAATAACACGCCGCATCAGGTGAATGAATCTGTGCCGAAGAAGATGTACCTGCAATTCTGTGATTTGTATCAGCAGGTGTTTGAACATTACTTGACTGATTAATAATGGGCATTGCCCTCACGTAGTGTCGTTGATGGGATATTCTCGTTGCGTTAGTAGTGTCTTGTTTTTTGCGTATGCCAACGCTGTTTGCGGCGAATTGTGCAGCCTCGTACGACTGAGGTCTCTTTTTTTCTGCTCAGTTAGTACAGCGCTTTCTTTTTTGCTATACTCAGCATGATTAATGAGGAGGCGCACGAATGGACATTGATTACGCAGCAGGGATCGTCCCCGCTCCGCGGCAGCTGGCGTGGCAGCGGCAGGAATTCTATGGCTTCATCCACTTTGGCATGAATACGTTCACCGACCAGGAATGGGGGACAGGGCAAGAGTCGCCGGCATTATTTAACCCGACGCACCTGGATTCGCGCCAGTGGGCGGATACCGCACGACGCGCGGGGATGACCGGGTTGATCCTGACCTGCAAACACCATGACGGCTTTTGCCTGTGGCCCAGCCGCTATACGGACCACACCGTGGCCCAGTCGACCTGGCGGGATGGTCAGGGGGATGTGGTGGCGGAGACGGCCCAGGCTTGTCGGGAGTTTGGGTTGAAATTCGGCATTTATTTGTCGCCCTGGGACCGGGCCGAGCCCACTTATGGGACTGGCACACCCTATAACGATTTCTACATTAACCAGCTCACTGAATTGTTGACGCAGTACGGGCCGATCTTTGAAGTCTGGCTGGATGGGGCCAATGGCGAAGGACCAAACGGTAAGAAACAGCACTACGATTGGACGCGGATCTATGAAACGGTGCGCCGCTATCAGCCGGAGGCCGTGATTGCCGTGTCTGGTCCTGATGTTCGCTGGGTGGGCAACGAATCAGGTCATACCCGGACCAATGAATGGAGTGTGGTGCCGGCGGGGCTGCGGGATACCGAAAAGACAGCGGACCGGTCGCAGAAAGCCGACGATGCGGCCTTTGCCCAGACGTATACGTCGGCGGATGACGACCTGGGCAGCCGCCAGGCTTTAGCTGACTATACCGGTCCGCTGGTGTGGTATCCGGCGGAGGTCAATACGTCCATTCGGCCGGGGTGGTTCTATCATGCCGACCAGGACACGGCGGTGAAATCGGCGGATGCGCTGTTTGCTCTTTACCAGCAGGCCGTTGGCGGCAACGCGACGTTGTTATTGAACCTGCCGCCTATGCCCAGTGGTCAATTGGCTGATCCGGATGGCGCAGTGCTGGCCGCTTTGGGTCATAAAATAAATGCTTTTCAACAGAAAAATCTGCTGGCTGGCGGGCAGGTGACTTTCTCATCAGTGCAGCAAGAGATACCGACCGGCTCATTAATCACCCGCGGTACTCAATCGGAATACTGGCAGCCGGCAGCAGATGATTCCGCGCCCACCGTGACAGTGGTGCTGCCGCACCCCGTAACGTTGAATGCCCTGGTTCTGCAAGAAGAAATCAGCCGCGGTCAGCATATCGAAACAGTCCAAGCAGCCGTCCAGCGGCCTGGCACGACGGCTTGGGAGCCTGTCGCCACGATTGGCACGGTTGGTTATCAGCGCATTGCGCGTATGCCTGAAATGACCGTGCAAGCGGTCCGATTGGTCTTTACTCAGTACCGCCAATTCCTGACGCTGCGTTATTTAGGCGGCAACTTACTCACTTAAACAGAAAAACACCCGCAATCCGGCACCGGGGGCGGTGCCCCGTCAAGTGGACAGCTCAAATATTAAAAGGTCGTTCTCGTGTTGTTCCCCAATTAGGGGCGAATTAGTTACTGATTTTGGCAGTCCGCAGGGGCTGCCATTTTTGATCCAAGAACTTTCCTAATCAAATGGTCCTTCTGGAATAGTTGGATACCGATTTAGTGCCATCTCATACGTTCCCATAGAGATGCGCTTGGCCTTGGCTATCACATTTTCTGTGTAGATTTGGAACCTTGTGCGGGTCGGCGTTACAACAAATACAAGGTCGACAATCGAATCGCTTTCTTCGTCGTAAAGAAGTGAATGATCGTAGACCTGGAAAACATCACCCGCGTCGAAAATAATCTCTTCTCGCGGTTCATCACGATAAATATCAAAACCAGTAATTTGGTCCCAGGCCTGGTAAAATTGTCCTTCTCGAATCATGGTTCTCCTCCTTATGCGTCCCTCAATACACGATCAAGCCGCTGTCTTAACGGCATGATTCCGGTATTCCACGGGGGTCATGCCATCGAGTGTTTCTTGGCGCCGATTGCAGTTGTACCACAACGCGTATTCTTCAATGAGCCGCATCATTTCTTCGTATGTGTTGGCGTGGAAGAAGGCAAAATACTCAGCCTTCGCATGACTCCAGAGACTCTCCATCGGGCCGTTGTCGCCAGGCGTTCCTGGCCGTGACATGCTATGAATGACGCCGGACCCGGCTAATTCCGTGTTGTAAAGCCGGGAAGTGTAACTGGAGCCCTGATCACTGTGCAGAAGCTTAGGCAGTACTTCTTCGGCTTCTACTGCCGCCCTGAACGTGTCGGTGACCAGCGTGGCAGTCTCAGTCGGTTCAACCTCCCAGGCTACGATACTATGGTCGTAGAGGTCCTTGATCGCGCTCAGACGCAAGCGGCACTCTGAATTGAAACCGTACGTCAACTCGCTGCAGTCCGTGACCCAAACCTCGTTTGGCCGGGTAGGATGAAAGGCATGACTGCCGTCTTGGTTAAGCAATTTATTGCCAAGAATGAATTCTTTCTTCTCCGCTACTCGATCATGCTTCTTCTGACGAATCGAACACTGGATACCGTTATCCCGCATCAATCGCCGGACCCGTTTAGGGTTCACGTGATGTTGCGTTTCCCGATTGATAATCATCGTTAATCGGCGCACGCCATAAATATAATGGTTGTCCGCTTCCTGTTCCTTGATAAGACGGACCAGCTCGTCGTTTACGATGTCTTGCTTCGTCGGTTTCCGGCGCAACCACTTGTAGTAAGCAGAGCGTGGAATATCGAATATTTGGCAACACACCGATACCGAGTGGTATCGCTTGGTGACCTGGTTTACTTCTTGGGTGAGTTCGTGAATGGCAATATATTGGTGCTGTCGGTGTCGTTGCCGGCACTCCTTCTCTCTACATCCTGCAATTTTTTTAATAGTGCGATTTTCGTCTCCAGATAATCAATCCGAGCCTTGCTCTCCTTGTTCTCGAGTTTTAAACGTTCATTCTCATCAAGGATACTTTCAGGCTTACGCTGGCCGCGACGATCAGTGAGACCCTCCTCGCCGCTCTCGCGGAACTTCTTTACCCATGAATAAACTTGGCCATACGAAACACCAAAGTGCTTAATGGCCCCTTGGTAGTCCATGTCATGTGCAATGGTCCACTGTGCAATTTCAATTCTCTCAACGTAAGTCGTTTTCCTGCCCTTGGTCATGAGTGCACTCCCTCTAGTGGTCTGTAGTAGTTGACCACTATTATACAGAGAAACCCATTGGTAAACGACTGCTGGATTGGAGATGTCGTACTTAGCACACAGCTTATAGTAGGACGTCCCACCCGCTAGGTATTCCTGAACAATCTGAAACTTGAGCTCGCTGGAATACGTCGTGCGCTTACGCTGTTGGCGTCGCGGTGCTCGTTCCTTAGGGACGAGTCCGGCTGCTCCCCATTGTTTATACTTCTGTACCCATTGACTCAATGCTTCCTTGCGCGGCCCTCCGGATCGCTGAACATCCATGAGTGACTGGCCAGACAGTACTCGATTAACGAACTCAATCTTGTCTTCCAAAGAGTAACGGATTCCCTTCCGCCGCATAAAAAAACTCCCTTCTGGGAGAACAGACCTTTGATTATTTGGTCTGTCCACCCTGAAGGGAGTGTACCCCCGGCCAGAATGCGGGTATTTTCTTACCCCTTGGGCAGCAGCCCCAGGGTCGTGGTCAATTGCCAAGTTGCCAGCAAATCTCGGTGCGTGATCGTCGGGCCGGTCACTGCGCGGTCATCCCGCTGGCGCGCATCAACGAAGAGACGGTAGTCCTGATTCCGCTGGGTCGTCAGCGTCAGCGGTCCAGTCGGCAGCTGAATGGTCACCTCGTCAAACAGCGGAATACCGAAGACGTAATCACCAAAGCCCGGCCGCAGCGGATACAAGCCCAGCGCCGACCAGATATACCAGCTGCTCATGGAGCCATTATCTTCGTCTCCGGGGAAGCCCGCCGGTCCGGCATTGAACGCATGCAGCAGCAACTGCTTGACCAGCAGCTCTGTACTGGCCGGCTCGCCGGCCAGGGCAAAGAGATAGGGAATATGGAAGCTGGGCTGGTTGGAAATGGCGATCTGGCCGAAATCAATGGCACTCATTTCGGCCATTTCGTGGATCACCCCGTGGTAGCTGCCCACATTATAGCGCGGTGCGGCGTTAGCTAGGGTGTGCAGAGTATGGAGGAAGGCCTGCGGCCCGCCGGCCAGGTCGATCAGTCCAGGGATATCCTGATAGACGGCGAAGCTGTTTTGCCATGCACTGCCTTCAGTGAATCCCTGGCCCCACGTGTAGGGATTGAAGCTGTTTAAGAATGTCCCGGTGCGCGACTTGGGGTGCATCAGCCCAAATTTCGGGTCGAACAAATGCCGATAGTTCTGGCCCCGGGGGGCGTAATCCTCGGCAATGTCCGGCCGCTGCAATTTTGTCGCCACCACGCCGATCAGGGCGTCCGAATAGGCGTAATCCAAAGTCTGGTTGACGCTTTCGGGAATATCTGCTGGCACATAGCCCAAGGTTTGATAATCTTTCAAATTAGGTCGGCCATAATGGGGATCGTCGCTGGGGGTCTCGGCCCCATGGACCATTGCAGTTAATAAATCGGGCCACAGATCCGGCCGAATATCTTTGTCCACGGCGTCTGCGACCACCGCATCGGCCATCGTGCCCGGCATCATCGCCCGTTCATCGGGGGAAAGCCACTTGGGCAGGTAGCCGGTTTCTTTGGCACTATTCAAGAAGCCTTCCAAGAAATACCCATACTGGGTCGGCTGCACCAGGGCGAGCAGGGGGAAAGTGGTCTTGTAAGTATCCCAGAACCCGGTATTGGTGTACAACCGGCCCGGCAAGGCCCGCCGTTCCGTGGTACTGTAATGCACCGGCCCGCCGGCCGCGTCGTATTCATAGAAACGCATGGGGAACAGCAGGGACCGGTACCAGCTGGTGTAGAAAGTTTGTACCCGGTCCGCGTGATGATCCTGGACCGTGAACAGGGCCATTTTCTTCTCCCACTCCGCGGTATTCGCTGCCACCAGCTTGGCGAAGGGCTGCCGTTCCAGTTCCGCCAGGGCCCGCTGGGCGTACTCGGCACTAATGAAGGACGCTGTGAAATGAATGACCACCGGCTGGCTGTTGGAAATGGTGTAGGCCAGGGGCGTATCTTCGGCGTGCCACGGGGTGTCGCAGCTGACCGCCAGGTACATGCTGAAATCGGGATCGGCGCTGGCGGTCTGGTTTTGCAGCTGCAGGACCACCCCGCGATTATCCTGGTGGACGATCGTCCAACGATCCGGGGCCTGGATCTGGAAGGTGAACTCCCGAGCCGCCGAGGTGTACCGCAGTGCCCCGCCCCGGGCGGTCGCCGTGGCCTGGGTGCGCATTTGGTGCGGTTCATCGTAAATATCGATGACCGCCGGGGAGAAAGTGGCCCGGTCCGGCTGGTACGTGCCGGCCGCTTTATTGGTCGTGGCCCGGAACAGACAGTGCTGGAAATCACCGATCCACGGACTAGGCTGGTGGGTCAGCCGGATCCCTTCGAATTGGCGGCTGGCCGGGTCGAAGAACCAGGCGCCCCGGTCCCCGTTGGTCTGGACCGTGAGATAGTGCATCCCCCAGGGCACCCCGGTCAGCGGCAGGGTGTTGCCGTGGGAAAAGTCAGGATGGCTGGCGGTGCCTTGGCGGGTATCAATGCGTAACATGGAATCACTCCTTTAGTTGAATGGTACAGTGGATGCCCGGGTCACCAGCGTGACCGGGACGCGTTTATGTTCCGGCAGGCGGGCCGCCGGATCGTTCATTTGAGCCAGCAGGGTGTTCACAGCTTCGGTTCCAATCTGGACAAAATCCTGGCGGATCGTGGTCAGGGCCGGTTCCTGCAAGCGGGCCGCCGGCAAGTCATCGAAGCCGACCACGCTCAGATCAGCGGGCAGCGACCAGCCCAATTGTTTGAGTTGCTGCATGAAGCGCAGGGCTTCTAAATCATTTTCCACCACGACGGCGCTGATTTTTTCTTGGCGCAGGAAAGCCGCCCGTTCACTGGGCAGGGCGCGGGTGGTCAGGGCCTGGGCCCAGGCCAGCGGATCACTGGCGGCTGGCGGATCATCCCGGTAGCCATTGAGATAGCCGAAGAAGCGGGCGCTGACCGTACCGGTGAAGGTGTCCCAGAAGTTGGTCCGGGCGAGAAAGGCAATACGCCGGTGGCCCAGCTTGAGCAGATGCTGGACGGCCAACTGCCCGCCGGCCTCGTTATCCGCCGTCACACTGGGAATCGCGACGCCAGGAATGGTTTTATCCAGCAGCACGATGGGGATCTTGGCTAAGTAAAGCGTAATGAGCCGCGCGGTATCGGCACTGAGGGTGGTGGGATAGTAGAGCACCCCGGCATATTCCTGCTGAATCTGCTTGATCGGCAGCGCGGCGAATTGCTGATTGGGCATACTCAACAGTTCCCAATCTGTATCGGCCAGGGTGTCGCTGATGCCCTGTTCGTAATTGCCGATGCCGTGACTGTCAGCGAAAGGGATCACCAGCAGAATACGGCGCGAGCCGTTACTAGTGCGGTGGCCCTTGACGAAACTGCCGACTCCTTGCACCCGGTAGATCAGATCCGCGGCGGCCAGTTCATTCAGCGCCCGTTTCGAGGTGATACGGCTCACGCCATATTTGATGGCCAGGGCGTTTTCACTGGGCAGCGGGGTATTGGGCGCCAATCGGCCAGAGAGAATGGATCGGCGCAGGGCTTGGTATATTACTTGGTATTTGGCTGTCATAGACCGTCCTTTCTGCACTTGGTATACGCAAAAGATACCACTTATTTGAGCAAATAGCCATAATGGGAGCGATTTCTTTTAAACAACATGATATACTTTCGGTATAAAAATATACCAAGGAGCGATTACACTATGACCTCATACGTTACCCCCGCTGTGCAGGGGTTTGTGGACCAAGTCCGGACCCTTTGCGGCCGCAGCCACGCCGATTGGGCCGACATTTTTGCCCGGACCTTCACCGACACCTTAGCTAATGCGATGAAACCCGATGGCCCGGACCGGATCTTCGTGCTCACCGGCGATATTCCTGCCATGTGGCAGCGGGACACCACCGCTCAGATTCGGCCGTATCTTGTGTTGGCCCAGACCGATACTGGGATGGCCGATATCATCAGCCGGGTGGTGCAGCGGCTTTTCTTCAATATGGATCACGATCCGTATGCCAATGCCTTCAACCTGAAAGCCAATTATGCCGGCCACCAGAGCGATGCGACGACGATGACGCCCTGGATCTGGGAGCGGAAGTATGAGCTGGATTCTCTCTGCTATCCGGTGCAACTGGCCTATCTGTTGTGGCGCAACACCGGGCGGACGGATCATTTCGATGCCCAATTCCAAGCGGCGATCAAGAAAATGATCCATGTGATCCGTACCGAACAGCATCACGAGACGTCACCCTACCGCTTTGAACGGACGGAAGACCGGCCGGAGGATACGCTGATCGACGGCGTCGGCCGACCGGTGGGCTATACCGGCATGTCCTGGAGCGGTTTCCGACCCAGTGATGATGCGTGTGTTTATGGGTACTTGGTGCCGGCGAACATGTTTGCCGTCGTCGTGCTGCGCCAGCTGGCCGACATTTACACCGACGTACTGAAAGACACCGCCAGTGCCGCTGATTTTCTGCAATTAGCCCAAGAGATTCAAGACGGCATTGATCAGTACGGCACGGTGAAGAACGCCGCCGGTGAGACGATTTACGCTTACGAAGTAGACGGTTTGGGCAACGCCTTGGTGATGGATGACGGCAATGTACCCAATCTGCTGTCCGCACCGTATCTTGGCTATGTCGAGGCCAGCGATACCGTTTATCAGGACACCCGCCGGACGATCCTCAGTCCGGAGAATCCTTACTATTATAAGGGCCGGGTCGGCGGCGGCTTGGGGTCGCCCCACACGCCGCCGCACTATATTTGGCCGATCGCCCTGGCCATGGAAGGGTTGACCACGGCGGATCGGACGGAGAAGGCCGCGTACTTGGATCTGTTGACGCGAACCACCGGCGGTACCGGCATGATGCATGAATCCTTCCAAGTGAACGATCCCACCCAATACACCCGGGAGTGGTTCTCCTGGGCCAATATGATGTTCTGTGAGCTGGTCATGGACTACGTTGACCTGCGTGTGCGGCAGTAAAGGAGAAAAATCATGGCGAAGAAAAAGGTATTTGTTATTTCCCACAGTCACTGGGATCGCGAGTGGTATATGGCTTATGAAGACCACCACATGCGGCTGGTACAGCTGATCGATGATCTGTTTGACTTGTTTGAAAACGATCCGGATTTCAACAGCTTCCATCTGGACGGCCAAACGATCATTCTGGACGACTATTTAGCCGTACGGCCGGAGAAGCGGGCAGAACTGCAGCACTGGATCGACGCGGGCAAGTTGCGGATCGGGCCGTTCTACATTTTGCAGGACGACTTCTTGATCAGCGCCGAAGCCAACGCCCGCAATGCCATCCTCGGCCGGCGCTTCTCTGACAAATGGGGCCAGCCGGTGCCGTTGGGCTATTATCCGGATACCTTTGGCAATGCCGGTCAGGTGCCCCAGATGTCCCGCTTGGCCGGCCTAGATACGGTTGCCTTTGGCCGAGGCGTGACGCCGACCGGGTTCAACAATACTACTGGTCCCTTGGGGGATTATGACTCCACGTATTCCGAAATGTATTGGCAAAGTCCAGATGCGTCCAAAGTGCTGGGCATTCTCTTTGCTAATTGGTACAGCAATGGGAACGAAATCCCGGCGGATCCGGTGGCGGCCAAGCACTATTGGACTGAGCATCTGGCGGCGGCCGAACGGTATGCCGCTACGCCTGACCTGCTGTTCATGAATGGCGTCGACCATCAGCCGGTGCAAAAGAACTTGAGTCAGGCCCTGGCCGTGGCCCGGGAGTTGTTCCCGGATTATGAGTTCATCCATTCAAATTTTGCTAACTACATTGCGGCCCTGAAGGCCGATTTACCCGCCGATCTGACCACGGTTAAAGGGGAGCTCACTTCCCAAGCAACCAGCGGCTGGTATACCCTGGCCAATACAGCATCCAGCCGAGTGTATTTGAAACAGCAGAATACAACGACCGAACGGTTGCTGGAAAACCATGCGGAACCCTTGATGGCGCTCAGCGGTTTGACTGAAGACAGCATGCAGGACCGCTTGACCTATGCCTGGCAGACCTTACTGCAAAACGATCCCCACGACAGCATCTGCGGCTGTTCCGTGGACCCGGTGCACAAGGGAATGCTGGACCGCTACGCCCGCGCCCAGGAAGTGGGCACATGGCTGACGAAAACGGCGCTGACCAAGCTGGCTGGGCAGATCGATACCCAAGATTTCCCCGCCGCCAGCAAGCCTTTCTTAGTGATCAACACCGCCGGGGCAGCCAAGACGGCCGCGGCCACGGTCACAGTGGAGTGGGCCCGGGCGCCCTTTAGCGCCGGCAGTCCGCAACAGCAGTATCGTAAACTAGAAGAAATCCGGCAAAATCTGCCGGCCTTGCAGGTCATTGATGCGTCCGGCCAAGTCGTGCCGGCGCACATTTCTGACACGGTTGTCCGCTTCAATTACGACTTGCCGGACCGCGCCTTCCGGGTGCCTTACATGGGCCTGTACATCTCCGTGACCCTGCCGGTGACCGTGCCGGCGTTCAGCTGGCAAGGCTACGCGCTGACGACTGGCGAAGCCGGCCAGGATATGGTGACTGAGGATCACGGGACCACCTTGCACAACGAGGCGCTGACCGTGGCCTTGGCCGCTGACGGCACAGTGACGATGAATGGGACCAAACTGGTCTTCACGGATACCGGGGATATTGGTAATGAATATATTTATAAAGCAGCGGAAAACGACCAGCCCATCCCGGCCGGTCCCGCCCGGAATATTGTCCGGACCAACCGCAATGGGGTCCAGACGCTAACCTATGACCAGACCCTGACCATTCCGGTAGCGGCCGATGCCCAATTGGCCATGGAACAGCAGAGCGTGACCGATATTACCCAGCGTCATGCCGTCCGCGGCGGCGAGACCGCCGAGCTGGTGCTGCACGTGGTCCTGACCTTAGCCGGCGAGAGCCGGCAGCTGCAGATTCATTTGACCGGTGACAACCAGATGCGCGACCACCGGATTCAAGCCCGCTTCGTGACGGGGATTCAAAGCGATCATCATCAGGCAGAGTCGATCTTTGAAGCAGTGACCCGCCCGAACACGCCGGGCAAAGCCTGGCGCAATCCGGAAGATCCCCAGCACCAGCAGGCGTTTGTGGATCTCAGCGACGATCAGGTTGGGGTGACAGTCGGTAACTTTGGCCTCAACGAATACCAGATCGAGCAAAAGACGGGGACCATTGCGGTGACCTTGCTGCGCTGCGTTGGGGAAATGGGGGATTGGGGCTACTTCCCGACACCCGATGCCCAATGTCAGGGGCCGTTTCATGCCGATTTAACTTTCCAGACGCACACCGCTTCGGCCGCTGATATCCAGGCGACCTGGCAATTGGCCCGGGCCGGGCAGATCGACCTGACGACAGTTCAGCTGCCCGCCGAGCAAACGGGCACTTTGCCGAATGCTAACACGTATCTGACCGTGGATAATCCCGCCTTTGCCGTGACCGCCCTGCACGTCAGTCCGGCCAGCGGTGATCTGCTGGTACGGGGGTACAACCTGACGGATGTGCCCCAGACCGTGGCGATCAGCTATCGCGGCGCGCTCCCGACCGACGTTGTTGATTTCTTGGAACATCCGCTGCCGGCCAAACCGGCTGACCCCTTGCGGCCGGCTGAGATTCGCACGTATCGGTTCAGAAAGGACTAATGACAATGAGCGACACCCAATTCATCATCACGGATTACGGCGCTGAAGCCGGCGCAGACACTGTCCAAACTAAGCCGATTCAAGCCGCCATCGACGCCTGCCGGACAGCCGGCGGCGGGACGGTGGTGGTTCCCGCCGGCCGGTTTACCACGGGCAGTTTGCGTTTGTATAGCCATATCACCTTGCACTTGCAAAGCGGGGCGGTGGTGCAGGGCAGCAGCGACTTGGCAGAGTACACCAATTTTGGCGAAACGACGGATATTCGCTATTTGAGCGATCCACGGTATATCCGGGACTGGCATCTGCCCCCGTATTATTTTCAGGCGCTGCTCTGCGCCTATGATGCCGTGGACGTAGCCATTACCGGCGATCCCGGCAGTTTGATTGACGGCAGCAGTGTGCGGGACCCTAACGGCGAAGAACACTTTCGCGGGCCGATGGGCATCGTGCTGGCCCGAGTCCAAGGCGTCCGCTTGCAAGGTTATACCTTGGTCAATTCCGCGAACTGGGCCAATGTACTGCCTGCCTGTCAGGATGTCGTAATTAATGATGTGACCGTTCTGGGCGGCCACGACGGCTTTGATCTGCATCATGCTCGCCATGTGACCATCGCGGGGTGCCGTATCGAGACCGGGGACGACTGTCTCGCCGGTTACGATATTCAGGACCTGACGGTGCGCGATACGTATCTGAATACTGCCTGTAACAGCCTGCGGGTCGGCGGTACGGGGATCGTCTTCGACCACTGTACATTCCGGGGACCAGGGAAATTCCCCCATCTCCTGGATCACAACTTCGACACCCTTAATGTGTTCATGTATTTCGCCATGCAAGTGGATCCTGTCACCACCACGGCGGCCGATGTGACCATCCGTAACGCCAGCATTGACCACGTGTCTCACTTGGTGACCTACCTGCAGGGCGAACCAACGGCTCTGCAAGATGGCCCCGCCCTCCAATCATTGACATTCGACAACGTTCAGATTGCTAATATCACAGAAACGTCGCTGTTTGTCGGCCGCAGTGAAAATGCAGCGCTCCGATTGAAAGAGTGTGTGATTACACCCACAACCAATTTGCCGCTGCTGCCCATCGTCTGTTTCCTGTTGATGGGCGTGGGGATGATGCTGCTGCAAAAGATCAGCCCCAACATTAATCGCCAATATTTGCAAAGCTTTGTCCAGCTGGGCAGCCGCTTTCTGGATGATTTGGGCGGCATGAGTACGCTGGTGATGTACGGCGCGGCCAAACGGTACCGGGAGCGTTTCGCTAAGGATGCGGAGTTTTTCCGCGGGAAGACCATGGCGCTGCTGAAGTATCAGCTGCAATCCCTGTTCATTCTGAACGGGCTCGTTTTCGCCGGCATGGGCGCGGGCGCGTTTGTCCTGTGGGGACCGTTGCAGGCCGGCCGCTTGACCTTAGTCCAAGCCGGCGTGCTGTGGCTGCTGTTGGCGCAACTGCTGGTGGCCGAGCGGCAGCTGGGGTATTTCTTCCATATTGTCATGAGTACCCGGCCGGCTTTAGCCAATATTTTTCGAATCATCGCGGCTGGTCAGGAGACTCCCGGGGATGAGACCCGCGGCACCTTCCGGGGGACCATCAAGACAGTTCATTTCCATAATGCCGCGTTTGACTATGCTGACGGTCCGCGCCTCTGGTCCGGTGTGTCGCTGACGCTGCAGCCTGGTCAGCTGTACGGGCTGGTGGGTGAAAACGGCACTGGCAAGAGTACGTTTGCTCAGGTCCTGCGCGGTCAGTTAGCCCTCGTCCAGGGCAAAGTCACTTTTGACCGGCGCAATGCCGCTGCTTTTTCCCGGGCGGATTGGCTGAACCATGTGGGCTATTTGGATGATCGGCCGTATTTGTTTTCGGGGACGATTGCTGAAAATATTGCATTGGGTGCGGCTGACCAGCCGGATTGGTGGGCCCAGGTAGCAAAGCTCGGGCTATGCCAATTCGCGGCAGACTTGCCGGCGGGCCTGCAAACGCAAATCGGTGAAGACGGTCGTTTTCTGTCACCGGGGCAGCGTCAGCAGATTGCCTTTGCCCGGCTCTTATTAATGCATAAAGACATTTATATTTTCGATGAAGTGACGGCCAATATTGATGCAATGAATGCCCAAATCATTATGGCCGCGATCAAGCAGTTGAGCCAGCGGGCCATTGTGCTGTGTATCACCCATGAATGGCGGGCGATCGATCAGCTGGATGTGATTTACTTCCTGGCGGACGGTCAGATCACCAGCGGGACGAAACGGGTATTAGCTGTGGACAACGCTGCCTTCCGCCGGTTATTAGATACGCAAAAGGAATTGGAGGCGGCGGGATGATTCGACGCATGTTAACGTACGTGGGCTATCTCGTGCCCGTTTTGATCTTCAGCTGGTTTGCTGGGCTGATTGCTGAGCTTGGTCAGGTCTTCGTGGCTTGGCAGGCCGGGCGCCTGTTCATCAGCGGCAGCCAAAGTGTCTGCCCGCTGCTCTGGTGGCTGATCGGCGGCATCTTCATCGCGGCGATCGGTGCCTTTGCCGAGCAATACGCGGGGCATTATGTGGCGTTCAAGGCCCTGGCCGATCTGCGCAACGTCGTGTACGCCAAGGTGCAGCGCCTGGCCCCGGCGGGACTGGATAATCAGCGCTCCGGGGATCTGCTGAAAGCCGTGGGTGATGATATTGAGGCGATGGAAGTATTCTATGCCCATACCATTGTGCCGATTGCCATCGGTGCGACCTTCACGCTGGTACTGGCTGTGACATACGCCTGGTACGATCTGGTGGCTGGGCTGCTGGTGTTGGCAGCCAGTACACTGGTCGGCGGTGTTTTGCCGTTATACCGGTACCGCCGGCTGCGTACCGCCAATGCCCGCTTGGCCCAAGTACAGGGCGAGACCCAACAGCAGATGCTGGAGGCGGTGCGCGGTCGGGATGCCTTGCTCCAACTGCACGCCGCCGGTCAGAAAATGGCTGCCGTGGATGCCCAGTATCAACAGGAAGGTCCGGCTCAGCAAGCGGTGGGTGTTTTGAACGGCTAAAAGGGTCAATTGGCCTGGCTGATCATCATTGGCACCTGGCTGGCGCTGGCTGCTTGGCTGGGTGTCCGCACGCACTTTTCGCTGGCGGTCTTGCCGCTTCTTTTGGCGTTTCCCTTTGCTTTTCGGCCCCTCCTGGCGTTGGCTAATTTGCCAGACAGCTTGAGTAAAGGACTGGGGGCCACCAAGCGGGTGTTTGTTCTGTTGGATACACCGGAACCGAATCAGACAGATGGTACTCAGGCGCTGACGGACAACATTGCGGACGTGCAGGTGGATCATTTGACCTATGCTTATCCCGATCGGGCCCAGACGGTCTTGCAAGATGTGAGTTTGCAGCTGCGGCAAGGCCAGATTGGCGGTATCGTCGGCGTCAGCGGCGCTGGCAAATCGACTCTGGCCAAGTTGCTGATGAAATGGTACCCGGCACCAAAAGGGACGATTGCCATCAACGGCGTGGATGCGGCCGATTGGCAGACGGCGACGCTGTGGCAGGAAATCAATTATTTGCCCCAGCGGGCCCAGATTTTCCACGCCACAGTGCGCGAAAACCTGCAATTAGGGGCAAAGGACCTGACCGGGGACGCAATCAAGCGGGTCCTTGCTCAGGTGAAACTCACCGAGCGCATTGACCGGCTGCCCATGGGCTTGGATACCGTCTTGAATGCGGACAGCGGTCTGTCTGCCGGCGAACAGCAGCGGCTGGCCTTGGCCCGGGCCTTTCTGCACCCCTCATCATTACTGATTCTAGACGAACCAATCAGCAATCTGGATGTGATCAATGAACAGATCATTCTCAATAGCATTCGGGATTACTACCCTGGGATGGTCCTGATGATCACCCACCGGGAAGAAACGCTGGGCTTCTGTGATGTCGTATGGCGCTTGGCCGATGGGCAATTAACTGTTGAGAAGTGACAAGTTCGCTGGTGACTCTGTTATAATGATAGAAAGCGTTACGGCGTTGAATTGACGAAGGAGGGGTCGTCGCGTGTA
Source organism: Schleiferilactobacillus harbinensis (assembly GCF_008694105.1). Taxonomy (NCBI): domain Bacteria; kingdom Bacillati; phylum Bacillota; class Bacilli; order Lactobacillales; family Lactobacillaceae; genus Schleiferilactobacillus; species Schleiferilactobacillus harbinensis. The sequence continues at coordinate 1,763,060 of NZ_CP041364.1, read as the reverse complement.
CCTGTTGCATCGAATTTACAACCAAACATCGGCTGCCATGCAGATCCGATTATTGGAGGAAGAAAACAAGTTATCGATTGGCTATGCCGCTTTTGTTTTGGCAGGGGAGGGCGACACCCTCATCGGGCATGCTCGGACCATGGCCAAGGCGGATTTTGCCGTATATTTCGCGGCCCTGGGCCACAAGATGGGGCTGCCCTGGGCGACCCGGACCCGCAGCCACTGGTTGTATTATTTTCTCCAGTTAGAATCGAATGATACGGTGGTTGTGCCTACCCATACCGGATTTGCCATCTATCGGGTCACAGACGCGCCGGAGGTGGTGCCGACCGTGGCTCGGGAACATGATGTCGGCTTCACCGTACCAGTCAAATTGCTGGTGAACGATCCCAAGGGGGCAGTTGGCGCTGCTTTGACCGATGCGATGCGGTTTCGCGGGACTGACTTGATGCTGTCCGGCCAGGCGACCCAGGATATTGATGGGTTAGTCGCTGGGCAGGACACCACGGTGCCCGAACCGGCCGCGGCCGCCGTGGCGGCTGTACAAGAGACGCTGCAGGGATTGCACCCGGCGCAGTTCACGGAGATCGTGGGCCGCTATTTACGTGCCATGGGTGCGGATGAGGTGCGCTATCCAGCCGCTGATCCTAATGAAGATGAGACCCCCGTTGATATTTTGGGTGTCTTCCGCAATGTCGGCGCGGTGATTCTGGTCCATGCCCAACAGTATTCCGGCACCGTACCGGAAGCCGGAATTCAAGAGCTGGTCGGGTTCCAATACACCACTTTTGAAGGGTACGACGCCATGGCGGTCATCAAGTGGTTTGTCACCACCGGCCATTTCCCGGAAGATGAGGATGAGGCCGTGGGTTATGTGCAGGAAAATCGGGTGCAGGTCTTGCAGGATAAAGATTTAGCCAAGCGGTTAGTGATCAGTGGCGTGGATTTGAGCTTTGCAAAGGCATAAATACACGCAATATAGGGACTGGGACAAAACTTTCATTTCAAGCGTACCTAGTGCCAATGCGCAGCCGCAGCTTGCGGAGCATTGGCACGGCGTAGCAGAAGGAGTTTTGTCCCAGTCCCTTTCGCGTCGAAAGGAGGAGCACCGATTGGCCAACATTGTTTTAGAACGACCCTTGATCACAGTGACCGATATTGTCTGGGGCTTTGACCAGACAACCCAGCAGGTCAATGTGTTATTAATCAAGCGTGCTGACCAGCCGTTTCAAAATTTCTGGGCCTTGCCGGAGACGGCGATGCGCGTCCATGAAAGTGCCCATGAAGCCGCCCTGCGGTTGATTCGGGAAAAAATCGGCTTGGATCTGTCGGCATTCCACGCCGAGCAGCTGGCCACCTTTACGGCGCCGGACCGGGCCCCAGGGGAGCGGGCGCTGTCTTTGAGCTACATGATTTTTCTGCCCCAATTGCCGGAATTGACGCCCGGTCCCGGGGCCTTGGCGGCGGCTTGGTTTGCTTTGACGCCCCAGGCCAATGGCCGCTTCCGGTTCAGCCGGGCAGGGCAGCAGTTTACCACCTTGGCGGCGGATGAGTATCTGCGGGATCAGACCCCCACCACCGGTCTGGCTTTTGACCACAACTGGATCTTGACGGTGGCCTGCCAGCGAATCGCCAATAAGTTGGACTATCAGCCCACGATCCTGTTGATTTTGGGCCCGACGTTCACCCTGAAGCAGGCTCGCCATATTTTTGCCCAATTCGGCCAATCGGAGCCGGACAACTCCAATTTCTTACGCAACCACAAGAAACTGCTCACGCCCGCGGGGTCACGCCCCCAACCAGGGCCGGGGCGGCCGGCTAAAGAATTCCGCCTGGCCGATTTCTGAAAATTTTCTTGGCGTTCTGAGTCGAGTATGTTATACCTGAAGTGTACTAAGTGAATAGGCGATGACGTTCGCCAGGGGTAAGCAGGTTTTCTGCATACCGCACAAACATTACAGTATGTAATTGATGACGCCTACAATATTCCGCTGCGAGCGGGTTATTGTGGGCGCCTTTTTACATAATTTGGAAAGGAAGTTTTTGGTGATGGCAGTTACGATTAGTCAGGTCCATGGACGCGAAATTTTTGATTCTCGGGGCAATCCCACTGTGGAAGTGGATGTCCATTTGAGCGATGGCGGCTTTGGCCGCGCGGGGGTACCCTCCGGCAAGTCCACGGGTGAAAATGAAGCCGTGGAATTACGGGACGGCGGCAGCCGGCTTGGCGGCAAGGGCGTGTTAAAGGCCGTGGCCAACGTCAACGGCGAGATCAACAAGCGGCTGCAAGGCGTTTCACCCTTCAACCAAGCGGAGATCGACCACATTTTGATTGAGCTCGACGGCACGCCAAACAAGGGCCGTTTGGGCGCCAACGCCATTCTGGGTGCGTCCATGGGCGTGGCCCGGGTTGCGGCGGATTCACTGCACGAACCATTGTATCGCTACTTAGGCGGGGTTGATCTGGAGTTGCCGCAAACCTTCCACAACGTCATCAACGGCGGGGAACACGCCGACAACGATATCGACATCCAGGAATTCATGATCACGCCCATCGAGCGGAAGAACTTCCGGGACGGCTTTGAGAAGATCGTCAACGTGTATCATCAACTGCAAGCCAACTTTGAAAAGGAAGGCCTGTCCACCGGCTTAGGCGATGAAGGCGGCTTTGCCCCGAACTTGCCTTCTGATGAAGCGGCGATTCAAGAGCTGGTTAAGGCCATCAAAGGTGCCGGTTATGAACCGCGTAAGGAAATCGGCATTGCCTTTGATGCCGCGGCGTCCAGCTTTGCCCAAAAGGATGGCACGTACTTGTTTGAAGGCAAGAAGCGGTCTGCCGACGAGATGGCGGCTTATTACGAAGACTTGCTGAAGAAGTATCCGGCCATTGTCTCCATCGAAGATCCGTTTGGTGAAAACGATTGGGACAACTTCGCCAAGTTCACGCAAAAGAACAAGGATCGGGTCCAAATCGTCACTGACGATAATGTCTGCACGAACCCGATGCTGATCCGCAAGGCCATCAAGGCCGGCCTGGCTACGTCCTTCCTGATCAAGCTGAACCAAATCGGGACCGTGAGCGAAACGATGGAAGCCATTCGTTTGGCCCGGAAGAATAACTGCACGGTCATGGTGTCCCACCGGTCTGGTGAAACCACGGACGACTTCATCGCCGACTTCTCCGTCGCCATGCACGCGGAGCAGCTCAAGGCTGGTGCACCGGCCCGGGGTGAACGGTTAGCCAAGTACAACGAATTGCTGCGGATCGAGGAAGAATTGGGCGACCAAGCGAAGATCGCCACCTTCCCAGACAGCGTCGACTTAGACTAATTCTTGTCACCGGTCGGCGGACAGTGACCGCTGAATGATGACCGTTTAGTTAAGACATGTGATTATCTCAGTTATACCCATGCAGCTTTTCTTAACTGCATGGGTATACTTGGTTATGGAGTAAAGAAAGGGATGGATATCATGGCAGGAACGCCGATGGAAGAAAAATATCCGCAGGCGGGGCTCGCCCCAGAAGAAGTGGCGGCGAAGCAGAAGGAGTTTGGGGCGAACCAGCAGCCAGCGCTGCCCACGGCGTTTTGGCGCCTGGTGCTGAACGGATTGTGGGGACCGCTGCCCTGGCTGCTGGAGGCGGCCATTATTCTGGAATTCTTTCTGGGCAAGGGGCTACAGGCGACATTTATCCTGTTGCTGCTGGTTTTCTCTGCCGTCGATGGGGCGGTGCAAAAGAAACGTTCGATGAAGGCGCTGGGCGGCCTGCACGCCGATCTGCGGACCCAATCCCGGGTGAAGCGGGGTGACCAATGGGAAAATATGCCGGCCGACGGCTTGGTGCCGGGGGATATTGTCCACGTGCAGCTGGGAGACGTGATCCCGGCTGACGGAACGGTCCTGATTGGCGGCCTGAGTGCCGACCAGGCGGCTTTGACCGGTGAAAGTGCACCGGTGGCGAAGGCCGTTGACGATCCCGTCTATGCGGCCGCCACGGTCGTTTCCGGCGATGCCATTGTACAAGTGACCAAGACCGGGACGAACAGCAGCTACGGCAAGACCGCTGAATTGCTGACCCACGCCACCGCACCGGGCCGGTTGGAGAAATTGCTGTTCGGCATTGTCCGGCTGCTGGTGATTCTGGATGTGGCTTTGGTGATCGTCTTGACCGTCACCGCGCTGCTGCGGGGCACGAGTATCATGTCGCTGCTGCCGTTTCTGGTGATTTTGTTCATCGCTACGATTCCGGTGGCGATGCCGTCCAGTTTCACCGTGGCCAACTCTGTCGAGGCATCACGATTAGCCAAGAAAAAGATCCTTGTCAGCGGACTGACGGGGATTCAAGAAGCAGCATCATTGGATGTGCTGCTGGTGGATAAAACTGGGACGCTGACCCAGGACCGGACGGCCCTTGCCGCTGTATCTGCGTTGGAGCCGGCCAGCTATAATGAGGATGCCGTATTGACCTTAGCGGCCGCCGCTTGCGATCCCCAGGGCCGCAGCAGTATTGAACGCGCGATCCGCGAGGGCGCCGCGAAAAAAGGGACTGTTTTAACCCCGACGTCGTTTACGCCCTTTGATCCGGCGAAGAAATATTCAGCCGCCACGGTGACTTGGCAGGCGCATGATCATCAGGTGCAGCTTGGTTCGCCGACAATTTTGATGCAGGCCGCTCAGGTACCAGACAATTTGCGTGCTGAACTGGCGAAGCTGACAGCCACCGGTGCGCGGGTCGTAGCGATCGCCGCGGATGGCGTTATCGTTGGCCTAATCGCCATTGCCGATCCCATCAAGCCCGACGTGCCAGCGCTGATCAAGCGGCTGCGCACCCGGGGCGTGCAGGTGATCATGCTTACCGGCGACACCCGGGCCACGGCCCAGGCGGTGGCGCAGCAAGTCGGTCTGCAGGGGGCCATTGGTACACCGGCTGAGATGGACCAGGCGCCCCGGGATTATGCCGGATTTGCCAACGTCCTGCCCGCGGATAAGTTCCGGCTGGTCCAAGACTTGCAAAAAGCCGGGGCCGTCGTCGGCATGCTGGGTGATGGGGTGAATGATGCGCCGGCGCTGAAGCAGGCCGATGTGGGGATTGCCGTGACCACCGCCACGGATATTGCCAAACTGGCTGCCGATATTATTTTGACCGAACCCGATCTCGGGGCCATCAACGATGTCGTTGATTCTGGCCAGCGGGTCTATCAGCGGATGATGACCTGGATCATCACTAAACTGACCCGGACGGCTCAGCTCACGATTCTGCTGACGTTCGGCTACTTGTTCACCGGTTTCTTCCCCATTTCTCTGAGCATGATCGTTTTCATCGTGATGATGAACGATTCTGTGACCTTGACGTTGGGGACGGATCGGACCTACCCCAGCGACCGGCCGACCCGCTGGCAGTTGGGTGATTTGGCCAAAATTGCTACGGGTTTGACGTTGGGCTGGCTGGTGCTGGGCTTCTTGCTGCTGTGGTACTTCGAGTACCAGCTGCACCTGTCCGCTGATAGCACCAGCACACTGCTCTTTGCTTATCTGATCTTCTCGGCCATGGCCACGATTTATATGACCCGGACGCGGGGGGCCTTCTGGCGGGCAGTGCCGAGCCGTACCGTGCTTGGTGTCACCTGTCTCAATATGGTCTTAACAACAGTCATGGGGCTGACCGGGTTCATCACTCCGCGGGCACCGATTGGGCCGTATTTGCTCGTGATCGCGGGCGTGATTGTCTTCGCCGTGTTACTGGATCTGCTCAAGCAGGCGTTTTATCGCCAGCAAGCGGCGTGACGCAGCAGCAAACAGCGCAGGGTCATAATCCGTCAGTTCTTCTTCACCATAGCGGCGGGTATTGCCGATATAACAGCGATAATTCAGTTCGATCTGCAACTCCGTGACCCGGGGGTCTTGGCCGTAGTGGCGGGTAATGTCGCCGCCGCGGAAAGGATAGTTATCGGATACGGTAAATCCGGCAGTCGTCAGTGCGGCGGTCACTTGCAGGCGGAAGGCCTTGCTGCTGGTCTGATCGTGTTCGCTGCCCAGCACGATGTCTTGGGGATGGATACTGGGCTGACCGGGGTAGAACGCAAAACTGTGCAAATCGATCAAGGTGACATGACCGAACGCGGCGATTTTATCAGCTAATAAGCGCTGCAATGCCGTGCGATACGGGTGATAGTAAGCGGCCAGGCGGTGTTCGATCGTCGGCAATGATAGCGGCGCGGCGTAAAGCGGATGACCAAACGTATTTTGCTGGTATACCGTGGTCCGCTGATAACTGCCTGCCGGCGCAACGATCACCGGTCGGTTCGGATCAGCCGCATAACGATTGACGTGATTGGTCAGGGTCGTGAAACCAGCGGCGGGCAGAAAGTCGTACAGGGCGGGCAGAAACCAGTCCGTGTTGGCAAGAATGGCTCCGGGTAAGAGTGCTTGGCGCATGTCATCCGGCAGCCAAGTACCGCTGTGAGGCAGGCTGATGACAACGGGGTAACGATGGGTATGTTGGTTTTGAATCGTAATTAAGTCCAAGTGAAAATCTCCAATATGGAGCGGCAACTGATCTGACGGTTGCCGCTTTTCTTTTACTGGGAAACTATACCAACGAAATGGGTTGCGGACAAGAGTGTGTGGTGACTGGTATACTAGTTTTAAAAGATGATAGGAGGGATTCAATGCATATTCTTGTGACCGGCGGGGCCGGGTTTATCGGCAGCAGCTTTATTCGGTTCATGCGCCAGCGGCATCCTGATGATGTGCTGATCAATTTGGACGCGCTGACCTATGCGGGGAATTTGAGCAACCTGGCGGATGTGCCTGAAGAGGCACACTATCATTTTGTTCACGGTTCTATTCTGGATCACGATCTGGTGGTACAGCTGATTAAAAAGTACCAGATCGACGCCATCGTGAATTTTGCAGCCGAATCCCATGTGGATCGCAGTATTGCGGATCCGCTGGTCTTTGTCGATACCAATATTCGCGGTACGGCCACGCTGCTGGCGGCGGCCCGGGAGACCAAGATCGAGCGGTTCCTCCAAGTCTCAACGGATGAGGTCTATGGCAATATTCCCGGCACCGGCTATGTGACTGAAGCAGCCCCGCTTCACCCCAGTTCTCCTTACGCAGCCAGCAAGGCCAGCGCGGACCTGTTGGCGCTGGCCGATCACCATACCTATGGCCTGGATGTGGTGATCACCCGCTGTGCCAATAACTATGGTCCGTATCAATATCCTGAGAAGCTGATCCCGCTGATGATTCAGCGGGGCCTGACGGGCCAGCCGCTGCCGGTATATGGCGACGGCTTGAAAACCCGCGACTGGCTGCACGTGCTCGACCATTGCCGGGCAATTGATTTCGTGCTGTGCCATGGGCAAAGCGGCGGGATCTACAATGTCACGGGAAACAACGAGCACGCCAATTTAGAAATTGTTCAGCGGATCATTCAGCAGCTGCATATTGACCCGAGCTTGATTCAGCATGTGCCGGATCGGTTGGGAGATGATTCCCGGTATGCGCTGGATGCGACGAAGATTCGGGACGAACTGGGCTGGGCGCCAACGGTGGCTTTTGTCCAAGGCATGACGGATACCATTGCGTGGTATCGGACGCATCGGAGTTGGTGGCAAGGGTTGAATCAAGGCTAAATATCAGGCGAGTCTTGTACCAGCCGCTTTTTCCGGGTAAACTAATGATTATTGAATCGGTGATGACGTTCGCCGAGCAGCCTTCGGTAAAAGCAGTTGATGTCGCCCTTTTAAAGGGGGCATGAATTGAGGGCTGCAACTATTACGGAATGTAATTAATGACGTCTACACGCGCTGCGCAATGCAGTGGCTTGTGGACGTCATTTTTTCGTGGAAGGGGAAACAGTGTGAAGAAGATGGGCAGTATCCTCATTGTATTTTTGGGCGGCGCTTTAGGCGGCCTCGCCCGGTATGGCTTAAATCAATGGGTGGGTGATCCAACAAGCCTTTTAGGCACCACCATTGAAAACTTAACCGGCAGTTTTCTTCTGGCGCTGTTAACGGCCTATGCCGTGGACAGTGATTGGCCCGATGCACTGGTGCTGGGCCTGGGTACCGGGGTAATTGGCGGGTATACCACGTTTTCTACTTTGATGCTGGCGACGATGACCAACATACGCCAAACCCCAGGGCGGACCTTGGGTTTATTTCTGGTGAACCTGCTGGGCGGGTTAGTGCTGGCCGGCTTGGGCTATTACCTCGGCGACCGGGCCACTGAGCGACGGGAGGGCGAGCAATGATTTGGTTTTGGCTTGCTGGCGGTGCCGGGATTGGTTCGGTGCTGCGATATGGCGTGACGACGCTGGGTAAAGGTCTGTGGCCAGGTCGGCCGTGGGCGACGATGATCATTAACGTGCTCGGAGCTTTTGCGGCCGGCTTGTTCAGCAGCTTAGCCGGCTTATCGCCGTTGGTGCAAACAGTCTTGCTCACCGGCCTGTGCGGCGGCTTCACGACGTTCTCCACGTTTACGGTGGATATGGTCATTCAATTGCGGAACCGGCAATGGACCTGGGCGCTGGTGTACGAAATCGGGTCCGTGGTGCTCGGCTTGACCGCCGTTTGGCTGGGGATGCTGGTTGGCGCATAGGAAAAGGCAGGTCATGGCGGCCTGCCTCTGCTTAACTAATCCGTGTAAATCTTTTTCGCTAAACCAAAGGCGGACCATGCCTTGGGCCAGCCGGCGTAGAAGGCCAGCTGGGTGATCAGTTCGACCATTTCGTCTTTGGTCACGCCGTTTTGTTTTGCCAGTTTCATGTGGGATTCTAATTGCGGGAATAATCCTTGAGACATTAATGATGCACAGGTGATCAGACTGCGGTCGCGGGCGGACATTTTATCTTCCCGGGACCACACTTCACCAAACAAGACATCATCATTGAGCTCAGCAAATTTCGGCGCAAAGTCGCCTAAGTTGTCGCGACCTGCGGTTTGTTTTTTAGCCATCATAAAACCTCCAGTTTGAAATTATTCAGCCAAGGCCGTTGCAGCATCATGAATGACCCGCACGCTGTTGATGACCAAGGGGAAACCAATATAGGGCAACAGCTGAATGGCGGACCAGACGAGCTCGCTTTCCGTATTCCCAGCTTTAAGACTGCCCCGGGCGTGGGCTTTGATTTGAAAGTCCACGTTCAAGGTAATCAGGGCCAGCAGCTCATAGCGCTCCCGGTCTTTGACGCTGAGCACGCCGTAGCGGTAGTAATCATTGAAGAAATGATTGGTCAACGCTGCGGGAATGAAGTCGCCAGCGCCGTCTGGCAAGTCGTGCAGCAAATGCTTGATCTCGGTGCCGTAAAGTTCCGCTTGGGTCTGCTCGCCAAAGTCGGGTGCTTGATCCGGGGCGGCCGCTGCCAGGGTGACATGCTGGTCAGTGAAGACCTGCTGAATCGCTGGCAGGGCCTGGCTGACGCGCAATGTGCCAACCACTGGGGTCAGCTGATAAACGACTTCCAACACAATTTCGGGTGCCACGCCGGCCGCCAAAACTGTTTCAGTTTGGGCGGCTATTGGCGAGATCGTACCCTGACAAATGCTGGCGATCAACGGAATCAGCAGCCGCTCGCGGGTCAGATGCATCGCCCCGGCGTGGTCAACGGCGCGGACCAGAGGACAGGTGCGCCGGTCAAAACCGGCCAGGACGGACTGTTCAGTCATTACTTGGTACCTAATTGGGCGTACTCGGCGTCAGTGACTGGGGCCAGCCATTCAGTCGTGCCTTTGGTGATGGCAATGTGGCTGAACCAGCTGTCTTTCGTGGCGCCATGCCAGTGCTCAACGCCCTTGTGAATGGCGACGGTGTCGCCGGGATGTAGCAATCGGGCCGGCTTGCCCTTTTCTTGATACCAGCCCTCACCAGCAGTAACCAGCAGCAACTGGTAACCGTCATGGTGAATATGCCAATTGTTGCGACAGCCTGGTTCAAAAGTCACGTTGGCAACGTGGACATCAATGTTGTCGTCAGCGGGGATCAGACTGTTCAGGTAGCTTTGCCCGATGAAGTATTTCTGATACGCGGTGTTCTTGTCGCCTAAACCGAAGAGGCCGCCTTGTTGTTTATTTTCTGCCATGTGAAAAATCCTCCTTTTATGATCATGATTACCATAACGCCTGGGCCGTGTAATATATAATACTAATAGATGATAAGAAGCCATGCACGCGACTTATAGAAGGGAAGACACCTAATGGAATTGCGGACTTTACGGTATTTAGTGGCGATTGCCGATGCGGGGACGATGACCGCGGCGGCCCAGCAGCTGCATGTTTCCCAGCCGGCGTTATCCCGGCAGATGATGGATCTGGAAGATGAGCTGCACACGCCGTTGTTTGACCGCTCCGGGCGCGGTGTCAGCCTGACTTCGGCGGGAACCTACCTGGTGAATCGGGCCCGCCAGATTTTGACCATGGCCGATAGTACTGTGGCGGCATTGGATCAGCAGACGCCGCTCATCTGGTCCAGCAATACCCAGCGGTGCAGTTGCGGCTTTATAGCGGCAACGCCGACGATATTTTTGAACGGCTGGACCATGGCTTGCTGGATTTTGGCGTCGTCATTGATCCGGCCGATAAGAACAAATACGCCTGGGCGCCGCTGCCCGGGCGGAATGTCTGGGGCCTGGCTATGCCGGCCAGTGCGCCGCTAGCCAAGAAATCGGGCATTACCCGACAGGAGATGCCCCAGTTGCCGCTCATGATTTCAGAACGTGCGGCGGTGCAACAGATGTTAGAAAACTGGCTGGGTGCACCACTCAGCGCAGATCAAATCGTTACCCGCTACAACTTGATTTACAATGCCGCACTGCTGACGAAGGCTGGGGTGGGGTACGCGGTGACTTTGCGCCATTTGCTGGATCCCACGGACCGGACGCTGGTGTTCGTGTCGTTCACGCCGACCCTGACTACCGCGATGACCTTGATCTGGCCGAAGAATACACCGTTATCCCCAACGGCCCGGGCTTTTCAGCAGATTTTTAGCACGCAAAAACCTTAACCGCGTTGTATTTTGACCTATGCAAAACTAACCGAATCCGGTAAGATTAAGTGAATCGGTTGTGAAAAAAATATAGTGTCAAAGGGGAGATTTTTGCGATGAAGAAAAAGTCATGGCGTACTTGGTTACGCACTGCCGCAGTAGCGGTCGGCGTGCTGGTGGGCGGACTGTTGGCCAGTCCGGCCAGTACCCAAGCCGCCGCGCGGAATGTCGGCACGGTGAATTATGTGCAAGGTTACGGTATTGTGCTGTATCAAAAGCCGGGGAGCGGGGCATTACTCAAGTATTTAAAGACCAACAGTCGTTGGCAGGTCTTTTCCGGCGGGCAAGCGGGGAGCGACTATTACTTCGGTCTAGGCGGTGCACAGTACATGTCCGGCCGTTATTTTGACTTGCAGAACGAAACAAGCAGTCAATCCCTCAATGCCGTTGGCCGGGTGAAATACGTGCCGGGATACAGCATTGCCATTTGGAATAAGGCGACCAATGGCCGCCAACCGGTACCGGGTCGCAAGCTGCTGCATAACTCCGCTTGGCGTGTATTCGGCCGCAAGGTGGTCAACGGTCAGTCCTGGTACGAATTGGGTACAAACCAATGGATTCAGGGCACCTATTTCTATTTGACTAAGGAGACCAGCCGCGGGGCTAAGGCCTACACGACCAAGCCGGAAGATTTAATGAATAATCCGGGGTCATCGAATCCCGGCCAACCAGAAACCAACCCCGGTCACAGCAACTATGAAACAGTCTTTGTAGCCGCCACGGGCAATAAATATCACTTCAACCGCAACTGCCGCGGGCTTTCAAACGCGAACCAAAGCACGCTGCGCAAGATGACCCTGAAAGAAGCCAAGGCGAAGGGCTACACGCTTTGCAACTACGAACACTAATCAAATGAGCACACAAATCGGGCCCGCCAGCGCAATCCGCGTTGACGGGCCCGATTTGCATTTAAAAACTAGTTAGTCACTGCCTGCTTTTCGGCCAGCAGCGCCTTTTGCGCCGCCACGTTCATAATATTCCATGGCCGGTCGAAGCCCGGTTGGAAGAAGAAATCAGCGTAGGCCAGATCTTTCAAGGTCATCTTGCCTTGAATCGCCAGACTGATAGCGTTGATGTTCGCGGTCACGTCGCGCTTGGACATGATTTGGGCGCCCAACACGCGCAGGCTTGCCGGGTCATAAGTCAGCTTGAAGTAGACTTCGGTATTGCCGGCTTCAGTGGGCACAAACGGGGGTTGGGTCGTGTCAGTAACGAAGACCGACGCCGTTTTCACACCATACCGTTCAGCAGTACCTTCCTTGATCCCCGTGGAAGCAAAGTGGTAATCAAAGACGGACAGAGCGGAAGAACCGGAAACCGGCGGCATGGCGACGTCGTCACCCAGCACGTTCTTGGCCGCGATCCGGCCTTGGCGGCGGGCATTGGTGGCCAGGGCAATCTGCTGCGGTGTGTCTGTGGGCGCAAACGGCACTTTCGTGGCATCGCCCACGGCGTAAACGTCGGCCGCGGATGTTTCCAGATGGTCGTTGATCTTGACCAAGCCCTTCTCATCCAAGTCGACCACACCCTTGAGCCAGCCAGTGTTGGCCTTGATTCCGGCGGTTTGGATCACGAGATCTGCCGGATAAGTACCTTGGTCGGTAACCACTTGCTGCACCGCCCCTTGGTGGCCGACAAATTTCTTCACCAGTTGGCCGGTGGCCGGATAAATGTTGTTGGCCTTCATGGTTTCAGTTAACCGGTCGGTGAATTCCGCATCCAGATAAAGGCCCAGCGGTCTGGCAATCATATCAATTAAGGTGACATGTTTGCCTGCTTTCGCGAACACTTCAGCGGCTTCCACACCAATATAACCGGCCCCAATAACGACGACATTTTGCAACGTCGGGTCAACGGTCTTGGCCTTGAGCTTGATTGCCCAATCCCGGCCGCGCATGGCGTAGACATTCTTCAAATCGTTGCCCGGTACCGGCAGATTGACCGGTACAGCACCAACGGAGAGCACTAATTTATCATAACTTTCTGTCCGAGTCGTATCGTGGGCCAAATCGTGGACCGTGACTTGATGCTTTGCAGCGTCCACTTGGGTAATCTCTTGGCGCGTGAAGACGTGCACACCCTGGGCACGCATGCCTTCCGGGGTCGCGTAGCGGACGGAATTGACGTCCTTCACGACACCCTCTAAGTACAACTGCATCCCGCAGGAGAGGAAGGAGAGAAAATCCCCCTTTTCATACCATTGAATTTCAGTATCGGGCTGTTCAGCCAAAATACCGCGGACTGTTTCGTAACCACCATGGGAAGAACCAACGACGATGACCTTCATTAAATAATCGCACTCCTTTTGTAAAATTAAATTGCAGACAATCCTACAAGCTCATCGTATCACGTCGACGCGCTTGGTCGCAACCGTCTATATAAATTGTAACAATTATAATCTAGGAGTCAATACTATTTGGCAAATCCCACTTAGCCGGTTCACGCGCCAGGGGTCGCTGGCTTATAATGGAGATGTACGTTGAAAGGGGTGTCAAGTTCTCTTGAAAAAAATATTGAACAATCCAAGTGACCTCGTGCCGGAAATGGTTGCCGGCATGGTGGCCAGTTATCCCCAGTATGTCCGTCAGATTCCTGAAACCACGGCGGTTGTCCGGAACGATAAGGCATTCACCGGAAACCACCCGGCCAAAGTGGGCGTGGTCTCTGGCGGAGGCAGCGGCCATGAACCGCTGCACGCCGGTTTCGTCGGCCTGGGCATGTTGACTGCGGCCGTCGCTGGCCAGGTCTTCACGTCGCCGACGCCGGATCAGATCTACGCGGCAATCAAAGCGGCTGATCAGGGTCAAGGGGTCCTGCTCATCGTCAAGAACTACTCTGGTGATGTGATGAACTTCGACATGGCTAAGGATCTAGCCAGCATCGACGATATTTCCGTTGAATCCATTGTGGTGGATGACGATGTCGCCGTGGAAGATTCCCTGTATACCCAGGGCCGGCGCGGCGTCGCCGGCACGGTTTACGTGGAGAAAATTGTTGGGGCGGCTGCCGAAGCCGGGGCGGACCTCAAGAGCCTCGTTAAACTGGGCAAAGCGGTGATTGAGCAAACCAAGACCATCGGCGTCGCACTCCACGCCGCCACGGTGCCCGAAGTCGGTCATCCCGGCTTCGAACTGGGTCCGGACGAAATGGAATATGGTGTCGGCATTCATAATGAGCCGGGCTATAAGCGGGAAAAGATGGTCCCTTCGGCGCAATTAGCCAAAGAACTGCTAGATAAAATTGGGCAGCAATACACCGGCGGTCTCAGCGGCAAGAAGTTTGCCGTGCTGGTGAACGGCTTTGGCGCCACTCCGCTGGGTGAACAATTTGTCTTTGCCAACGACGTGCTCCAGCAATTAACGGACGCTAAAGCGACGGTCGCCTTCACCAAGGTCGGCAACTATGTCACCTCGCTGGACATGACCGGTCTTTCGCTGACGCTCCTGCAGTTAACAGATGATAAATGGCTGGACTATTTGAATGCACCAGCCGCGACGATTGGTTGGGGGGACACGCGTAATGAACGTTGAACAAGTGAAGCAATGGATGCAGTTATACCAGACAGAAATTGAAAAGAACAAGGACTATCTCAGTCAGCTGGACACCGATATCGGCGACGGCGACCATGGCAACAATATGGCCCGGGGCGTCGACGCCGTGGCCGCTGGATTAGCGAAAGATAATCCAGCTGATTTGGCCCAGACCTTCAAGAGTATTGCCATGAGCCTGATCAGCAAGGTTGGCGGCGCGTCGGGTCCGCTGTACGGCACCGCTTTTCTCGAAATGGCCAAGGCCGCTAAGGACAGCGAAAGTGACATTCCGACTTTGCTGCAAGCGGCTGCCGATGGGGTCGCCAAACGCGGCGGGGCCAAGGTTGGCGACAAGACCATGGTTGATGTCTGGACCCCAGCAGCCCAAGATGCGAAGGCGGGCCAGCTCAACGCTGCCAACATCGACAAACTCGTTGAGGCAACTAAACCGTTACGGGCGTTGAAGGGCCGAGCGTCATATCTCGGCGAACGCTCCATTGGTCATTTGGATCCCGGCGCCGTCAGCACTGGGATGTTGTTGAAGACGCTGCTGCAAGCAACGGCCAAGTAAAGAAAGGAGACTTTCCATGGCTGCCAATACACAGACCGGCATGGTGCTGGTGTCCCATGTACCCGAGATCGTGGCCGGCATCAGCAAGCTGATTCGCCAAGTTGCGCCGGACATTAACCTGACCACCGCCGGCGGCACCAGCGATGGCGACATCGGTACCGACGCCACCCATATTCTTCAAGCCATTGACGACAATCACGCCGATGAGTTAATGGTCTTCTACGATCTCGGCAGTGCGAAGATGAACTTGGATTTGGTTACCGACATGACCGACAAGACTCTGCACCGCTACGATGTGGCCTTCGTTGAAGGGGCATATACTGCCGCAGCACTGCTCCAAGCTGGGGACAGTCGGACAGAAATTGAGAAGCAATTAGCGCCGTTGAAGATTAAATAATCACCGGCAACAGTGGTCCGCTGAGGCATCGCGCTTCAACGGACTATTTTTATCGGGAAACGTTTAAAAAGGCGCTTCCTTTTTAGAAAAGTTCGTGGTTTATTGAATTTGCAGATCAGAAACGTTTCTAACATATGGAAAGAAGGAGCTTTTCATCCAATAACAGCGAGGATACCCCACTTCAACGGCTTCGCCGTAAGTGGGGGAGGAATCGCTGAGCTTTTGACTTGACTGTTCGCTATGGCAACTTGGTATGCTGGTTTTAGATGATGAAAACGCATTTTCCCACCAAAGGAGGCCGGTATGCAAAACACGCAAGTACTCAAAATGCAGATCAAGTTCGCTCCAGACGATACTTCTGGGCCAGCGGCCATGCAGGAAACCATGAACCACTATCGTGATGCCTGCGACCTGATCAGCCAGCATGTCTTCGACCGGAATTTTAAGTTCAGCACCTTCTATCTCCACGCAGTCTTCTACAAGAAGCTCACGGATAAGACGTCAAAGATGTATCTGAAAGCTCAAATGGCTCAGTCCACTACTCGAACTGTGGCCGCTCAGTATAAGGCTTTGGAGACTAAGCAGCACCAGAAAGCCTGGGGGTGGAATAATCCTGACACCAAGAAATGGGTCAAAGAACGGGCTAAAGACCTGACGGACTTGTGGCATCCGATCCACTTCAAACGGCCGCAGGTCGATTTGGTGTTCAATCGGGATTGGTCGGTGTTGGATAACTGGGCGAAGTTGTCCCTGAACACCATTCGCGGTCGAGTGATTGTCACGCCCATTACCACCCACTGGGAGAAGTATCTCACCGGCACATGGAAATTCGGCACGGCAAAAGTCATTAAATCAGGCCAAAAATGGTTCGTGCACATCAGTGTAGCCCAGGAAGTTCCTGATGTTCCATTGGAAAGTATCCAACGGGTAGTGGGTATGGATCGCGGGCTGATCAATATCCTCACGGCCTATAATGATGAAACCGGTGAAACTGAGTTTGTCAGTGGTAAGAAACTGCTCAACAGGCGACGTTACGGAAAACAGCAGCGGAAACACCTGCAACAGAAGAAAACTTCAGCTGCCCGGCAGCGGCTCAAGAAAATCGGTCATCGAGAAAACGGTTGGGTGACGAATATGAATCACCAGCTTGCTAAGGCACTCCTTGACTTCTATGGGCCTGGAACACTATTTTCCATCGAGAAGCTGAATGACATCCGTGAAGCGCTGGAAAATCGCCAAAGGATAAGAAGTACGAGCGGGTCAGCTGGCCTTATTACCAGATGGAACAGTTTTTGCTGTACAAAGCCCAACAATACGGCTGTATCGTGATCAAAGTGGATGCGCACTATACCAGCCAGCGCTGTCCCAAGTGCGGCACCATTGACAAGAGTGCTCGAAATCACCAGCTCCACGAGTACCATTGCAAGCAGTGCGACTTCCGCACTAATGATGATCGCGTCGCTGCGATGAACCTGGCCGAACTTGGCCGGCGCTATTGGCCGGCGACAAAGAGCCGTCGTTTGATTCAAAGAAGCAAAAGAAAGCAAACCGGTCGGGCATGGCCTGACTTGTCGTCAGGGCGCTGTCAGCCGTCCTCAGATGTAACCATCGCGTAGGAGTCGTGAGACGTTTGGACTACAGTTTCTCAAAGGTTCCAAGAGGAGCACCGATCCACTGGGCATGAGTTGCAAGTTCCCACTTCAACGACTTCGGTCGTAAGTGGGGGTAGTTGACGGAAAAGGTGTATCACACAACATTCGTTGCCGCAGCCGTTGCGTCCTGTTCTGCCAAAAAGCGCCGGGACAAGGCACTGTGGGATCGGTTGAAACGCGACCGCTGGCTCTACGTGATGCTGATGCCGGGGATTCTGCTGACGCTGATCTTCAATTTATTCCGATGTATGGCGCCATCATCGCTTTTAAAAATTACAACCCGCTGTTGGGGATCTTGTATAGTCCGTGGGTGGGATGGGCGCACTTCCAGGAATTCATTTCCTCCTTGAGCTTCACGACGCTGCTGAATACGTTCAAACTCAGCGCGTACGGTCTTCTGCTCGGCTTTCTGCCACCGATCATCCTGGCCATGTCATTAAACCAGATCATGAACAAGGAGATTCAGCAGAAATTGCAGTTGATCCTCTACGCGCCGAACTTCATCTCAGTAGTCATCATCGTCGGTATGCTGGTCCGCGAATGGCCCGATTAACGGCTTGACCACTAAGCTGACCGGAAAACCAATCATGTTCATGTATAATCCGGGGTACTTTCGTTCAATTTACATTCTTTCTGGAATTTGGCAGGCATGGGTTGGACATCCATCCTTCACACCGCCACGCTGGCGGAAGTGGGCACCAACCAGCTGGTGGTGGATCAACAAGCGGGGAAAATAGCCTACTATAACACAGCTTTGACGGATATTGAACGCAGCAACCCGATCACGGAGACCGCCTATCAGGCGACGGCTGATGGAAAAATCAAAGTAATTACCGAAGACGATATCATCGTGGTGTATACGGGCAATCAAGCTTTCTGCAACCGCATTTATGAGGCTAAGAAGGCGACATTGTGGATGCAACTGCAATAAACCGGCGTCTAAAAATACGATCTGCGGGGGCGGTGCCCCGTCAAGTGGACAGCTCAAATATTAAAAGGTCGTTCTCGTGTTGTTCCCCAATTAGGGGCGAATTAGTTACTGATTTTGGCAGTCCGCAGGGGCTGCCATTTTTGATCCAAGAACTTTCCTAATCAAATGGTCCTTCTGGAATAGTTGGATACCGATTTAGTGCCATCTCATACGTTCCCATAGAGATGCGCTTGGCCTTGGCTATCACATTTTCTGTGTAGATTTGGAACCTTGTGCGGGTCGGCGTTACAACAAATACAAGGTCGACAATCGAATCGCTTTCTTCGTCGTAAAGAAGTGAATGATCGTAGACCTGGAAAACATCACCCGCGTCGAAAATAATCTCTTCTCGCGGTTCATCACGATAAATATCAAAACCAGTAATTTGGTCCCAGGCCTGGTAAAATTGTCCTTCTCGAATCATGGTTCTCCTCCTTATGCGTCCCTCAATACACGATCAAGCCGCTGTCTTAACGGCATGATTCCGGTATTCCACGGGGGTCATGCCATCGAGTGTTTCTTGGCGCCGATTGCAGTTGTACCACAACGCGTATTCTTCAATGAGCCGCATCATTTCTTCGTATGTGTTGGCGTGGAAGAAGGCAAAATACTCAGCCTTCGCATGACTCCAGAGACTCTCCATCGGGCCGTTGTCGCCAGGCGTTCCTGGCCGTGACATGCTATGAATGACGCCGGACCCGGCTAATTCCGTGTTGTAAAGCCGGGAAGTGTAACTGGAGCCCTGATCACTGTGCAGAAGCTTAGGCAGTACTTCTTCGGCTTCTACTGCCGCCCTGAACGTGTCGGTGACCAGCGTGGCAGTCTCAGTCGGTTCAACCTCCCAGGCTACGATACTATGGTCGTAGAGGTCCTTGATCGCGCTCAGACGCAAGCGGCACTCTGAATTGAAACCGTACGTCAACTCGCTGCAGTCCGTGACCCAAACCTCGTTTGGCCGGGTAGGATGAAAGGCATGACTGCCGTCTTGGTTAAGCAATTTATTGCCAAGAATGAATTCTTTCTTCTCCGCTACTCGATCATGCTTCTTCTGACGAATCGAACACTGGATACCGTTATCCCGCATCAATCGCCGGACCCGTTTAGGGTTCACGTGATGTTGCGTTTCCCGATTGATAATCATCGTTAATCGGCGCACGCCATAAATATAATGGTTGTCCGCTTCCTGTTCCTTGATAAGACGGACCAGCTCGTCGTTTACGATGTCTTGCTTCGTCGGTTTCCGGCGCAACCACTTGTAGTAAGCAGAGCGTGGAATATCGAATATTTGGCAACACACCGATACCGAGTGGTATCGCTTGGTGACCTGGTTTACTTCTTGGGTGAGTTCGTGAATGGCAATATATTGGTGCTGTCGGTGTCGTTGCCGGCACTCCTTCTCTCTACATCCTGCAATTTTTTTAATAGTGCGATTTTCGTCTCCAGATAATCAATCCGAGCCTTGCTCTCCTTGTTCTCGAGTTTTAAACGTTCATTCTCATCAAGGATACTTTCAGGCTTACGCTGGCCGCGACGATCAGTGAGACCCTCCTCGCCGCTCTCGCGGAACTTCTTTACCCATGAATAAACTTGGCCATACGAAACACCAAAGTGCTTAATGGCCCCTTGGTAGTCCATGTCATGTGCAATGGTCCACTGTGCAATTTCAATTCTCTCAACGTAAGTCGTTTTCCTGCCCTTGGTCATGAGTGCACTCCCTCTAGTGGTCTGTAGTAGTTGACCACTATTATACAGAGAAACCCATTGGTAAACGACTGCTGGATTGGAGATGTCGTACTTAGCACACAGCTTATAGTAGGACGTCCCACCCGCTAGGTATTCCTGAACAATCTGAAACTTGAGCTCGCTGGAATACGTCGTGCGCTTACGCTGTTGGCGTCGCGGTGCTCGTTCCTTAGGGACGAGTCCGGCTGCTCCCCATTGTTTATACTTCTGTACCCATTGACTCAATGCTTCCTTGCGCGGCCCTCCGGATCGCTGAACATCCATGAGTGACTGGCCAGACAGTACTCGATTAACGAACTCAATCTTGTCTTCCAAAGAGTAACGGATTCCCTTCCGCCGCATAAAAAAACTCCCTTCTGGGAGAACAGACCTTTGATTATTTGGTCTGTCCACCCTGAAGGGAGTGTACCCTCGAGGACGGTGGTCTGCGCCATAATGAACCGGTTAATATCGACGGAGGCAGCCGAGTGACACGGGATGAGGATAATCCAGGTATTTGGCTGATGAGATTCAGGATATGGTGTCATATCGATAAAGTGGAATTCAATATTGGCATCAGAAAAATCCAAGTGACGGATTCGAAACGAGGTATTCAGCAGTTGCTTGAGATTGGGATAATTATCCATGGCACAGGCCTCCTTGGCTAATCAACATACCAATTATAGTTTAGCATAGCGGCCAATATCTGCTGACGACGCCATATTTTCCAAGCATCAAATACCCTAATTCCCACTTTGCTGCTTACAATAGAAAATGGATATACATATTATTGGGGGAGTGTGAATCATCATGAGAATTGCAGAATATGACCAGATCCTAGCTGATCTGGTGGCCATTCCGTCGGTGAATGACCATGAAGCCGCGGTGGCGGATTACTTAGAAAAGTTGTTGGCCAAGCACCATATTACCGCTCAGCGAGTACCTTATGCCCCTGGCCGGGACAACCTCGTCGCTGAGATCGGCAACGGCCAGGGCCCAGTGCTAGGCTTCGACGGGCACGCTGATACCGTGGCTCTGGGGGACCGCGCGAAGTGGCAGACTGACCCGCTGGTTGGCACGATCAAGGCCGGCAAGATGTACGGTCGCGGGGTGACCGACATGAAGGCCGGCTTAGCCGCTGGCGTGATTGCCATGATTCAGCTCCATGACGCCGGCGTTTTACTGAACGGTACGATCCGCTTGCTGGCCACAGTGGGAGAGGAGATCGGGGAACTCGGCGCGCATCAATTGGCCGAACAGGGTTATGTTGACGATATGGCCGGCATTGTCATCGGTGAGCCCAGCGGTGTTGCCAAGGACTTTGTCACCCAACCGGCGGCGCAAAGTATTTTTCCGTTGTCACCCGAAGAGCGGGATGCCCTGGTGGCCGCTAACCAGAATACAGAGCAGCATTTCGTCGTGGCCGCCCACAAGGGGACCCTGGCTTTCCGCGTTGATTCCGTCGGCCAGGCGGTGCACAGCTCTATGCCGGAGCTGGGGTACAACGCGATCACCCCCTTGCTGACTTTCTACAATCGGGTTCAGCAGTATTTCGAGGACCAAGCCGGGCTGAAAGATCCCATCTTGGGGCCCGCCACACCCGTGGTCACGCTGTTGAATGCCGGCGAACAGATCAACACCGTACCGGTCAGTGCCAGCATGAGTATTAATGTGCGCACGATTCCGGAAAAAACAAATGACGCTATGCTGGCCGATATTCAGGCATTGGCGGATGAAGTCAACCAGGCTGAGCAGGCGCACTTAACGATCCGCGTCATCAGCAAACTTTCGCCGATGTCCACCGACCCTAACGCCCGGTTGGTCCAGTTGACGAAAAGAATTGGCGAGAAGCATTTGAAACAGCAGCTGCCGGTGATTGGCGTTTCAGGCGGCACTGATGCGTCGCCCATCGTGGATCGCAACCCCAACATTGAAGCCGTGGTGTTCGGACCCGGGAACTTTTCCGCCCATCAGGTGAATGAATACGTGGATATGGGGATCTATCACCAGTACATCAACCTCTACATTGATTTGTTCAAACACTATTTAGCTGGGATGTAAGCGCAATAATCAGTGTGCTGCTGAAAATTGTGATAAGCTAAAAGCACAAGTCTAAGTAAAGGAATGGTCATTACGGGGATTATTTATGCCCTCATCACGGCCGCCTGTTGGGGCAGTATTTCAGTGGTGAGTCACAAAATCGGCGGGAGCAGTCAGAACCAGATTCTCGGAGAAAGTTACGGTATTCTGCTCTTCGCCCTGGTCTATTACTTCATCGAACAACCAACGATTAATTTGGAGACGATGCTGGTGGGCGTGGCCTCAGGGCTGTTCTACTGCTGGGGTCAAAATCAGCAATTTCGCGGGTTGGAAGCCCTGGGTGTATCCATGGGGATGCCGCTCTCGACAGCGGCCCAGCTGGTGATCACGACGCTGGCCGGGGCCTTCGTCTTTGGCGAATGGACCGATCAGCGGGATTATGTTTTCGGCTTCGCGGCGCTCTTGATTTTGATTCTTGGCGCCGTGTTTACGTCTAAGAAAGAAAAGACGGCCGATACGCCAGCGCAAACCGGTAATAAACAGCAAGTGATCGGGATTGTCGCCGTGCTGTTGTCCGGGGTGGGCATTTCGCTTTATTCCATCGTGAACAAGGCCTTTTCGCCGGATCCGGCAGCTTTGATTCTGCCCCAAGCTGTGGGAGTGCTCATTGAAGGGTTCGCGGCCAGCAGCACGCAGTCGCCCCGCAAGCTCAACAGCCGCTTCACGTATTACAACATTGTCCTCGGTCTGCTCTGGGCGCTGGGTAATTTGTTCTATACCCAGGCGGTACATATGAGCGGCCTGGCCATCAGCTTTTCCTTATCCCAAATGGGCGTTGTCATTTCGACCCTGGGCGGCATCCTGATTCTGCGCGAGCACAAGACCCACAAGGAACTGGTCTATACGCTGATCGGTTGCGGTTTAGTGATTCTGGGCGGCGTCCTGCTGGGCGTCATGCAGGCTTAGGGAGGCAATGATATGACAGACGAAGAGAAAAAACAGGTCCAAGCCTTAGTCCACAGTGCGCACCGAATTCAGACCGGTCTGTGGCTGGCGGCCAGTATTTGGCTGCTGGCCTTGGCCGGCGCGATTGGCCAGCAGGTTGCCCGGGCGTTGGGGTATACTGCCCAGCTGCCGCTGGCTGCCGCGGCGGCGATCATCGCGGTGCTTTTGGCCGTCACCGCCTATCCGTTGACCCTTCTGATTCAGCAGCAGCAATTGGCGAAAAAAGTGTGGCAGAGTTTGCCCCAGGAAAAGCTGCGCTCCACCGCTCAAGTAGCCGACCCCATCACTGGGGTGACGGATTTGGGCACCCATTATTTGGTGACAGCCCCGCTGGCTTCGATTACCTTAGAAAAGGGGCCCACTCAGGTGGAGGTCGATCCCCAGGCCACGCAGTCCACATACAAGCAGCAGTCCAGTTATTTCAATATTCATCACTTGAATCACTGGCTGCGGCCGGCCGCGGTGAGCGGTAAAGAATTTCTGGCCGCTTTGCCGGAGGATCGGTATGAACAGCTCGTTAATGCTGATCGGCAAGCAGATATTCTGCATTTGACGCCCGCTGATTTTGCTCAATTGCAACGGACCAGCGAGTAATACAGTTGTTTGCCAAAACGCCTGCCTTGAAGCTGCTATGACAGTTGAAAGGCGGGCGTTTTGTGCTGTTCCATTCAAAAAAATATCTGTATCACTCTGTTTTTCTGTAACCGAATCCATTTATACTTTGTGAAATTTTCAAAATCGCGCACGAATAGGCCTTTCGAGAACTTTGTGCAGTGTTTTGGATACAGCCAATATACCCTGTTCCGACACGTTTTCAGACTATTTACAAGCGAGTAAAAGGGCGTTATGGTAATTGTGAAATAAGTCATCAGGAGATGTTCATTATGCCAGTAACCACATTGAAAAAGGTTTATGATGCCAATGAATCTGTTGCCACCGAAGTCAACGACTTAGTCGCCGGGGCGCAACGGGCATTCAAGGAATATCAAGAATTTGATCAACAGCAAGTGGACGCCATTTGTCAGGCCGTCGTCAACGCCGCCATCGTCCACTCCCGGGTACTGGCCTTTCTCGCTTGGAAAGAAACCGGCCGGGGCAACGCTGAGGACAAGGCCATCAAGAACATTTATGCCAGCCAATATATTTGGAACAACATTAAAGACGACAAGACTGTGGGCAAAATTGAAGAGGATCCGGCCCATGGGATTACCAAGTATGCTGAACCGCTGGGTGTTGTAGCCGGAGTCACGCCGGTAACGAATCCGACGTCTACGGTAATTTTCAAGATTCTGATGGCGCTGAAGACACGCAACGCGATCATCTTCGGTCTGCACCCGCAGGCTCAGCAATGCGGTGTCGCGACGATTCGGGTACTGAGCAAAGCGGCGACGGATGCCGGGGCGCCGGCCAACCTGATTCAATACATTCACCATCCCAGTATTGAAGCCACGGATGCCTTAATGAACAATCCGCAAGTCGCCATCGTGTTGGCTACCGGCGGCCCAGGCATGGTCAAGGCGGCGTATTCCACTGGTAAACCCGCCTTAGGCGTTGGCCCTGGCAACGCGCCGGCGTATATTGAGCAGAGTGCCGATATCAAGAGCGCCGTCAGCGATATTATGCTGAGCAAGACCTTCGACAACGGGATGATTTGTGCTTCTGAGAACAGTATCATCGTTGATGCCGCCATCGAAGACCGGGTCAAGGCGGAGTTCACGAAGCAGGGGGCCTACTTTGTCCCCGAAGCGGATGTACAAAAACTCAGCGATGCCGTCATTGATCCGCAGCGCCATACTGTCCGCGGACCAGTTGCCGGCCAAACTGCCGAGAAGATCGCCCGCCTGGCCGGAATCACTGTCCCCAAGGGGACCAAAGTATTGATCGCACCGGTCGCCGGGATTGGCAAGAATTATCCGTTATCCGGTGAAAAGCTGTCCCCGGTATTGTCCATGTATCGGGCCAGCACTCGGGCAGCGGCCTTCAATCTGTGCTTGGCGTTGCTGAATTATGGCGGCTTGGGCCACACGGCTGCGCTGCACACAACGGATAAAGAAGTGATTGCTGAATTTGGTCAATTGATGCCGGCTTGCCGGATCCTGGTCAACCAGCCCGCATCCTTGGGGGGCATCGGCGGTCTGTTCAACGCCCTGACCCCGTCGTTGACCTTGGGTACCGGGACTTACGGGAAGAACTCGATTTCCCATAACTTGACCGATACCGATCTATTGAATATTAAGACAGTCGCGACGCCGACACGTCACCCCAACGATTTGATCAGTGAATTGCGCGGTGTCATTCGGAAGCAGCAGCTTTAATCCACTATATGAAAAAATCTCGGAGCGTCTGCGCTGAAGCGTGGCGTTCCGGGATTTTTTGCTGTCTAGCGGTGATACTGGAAAACGCCCAGAGCAGTCCCAATTTTCCTGCTGCTGAGCAGATACTCTTTGGCGGCGCGTTGCAGTGAGGTGGTTTCGGGATACTTGGCTGGGTCAGCCAACGGGGCGCCGAAGATGCGTTCTTCGGCCTGACGGTCGTTCGGGAAATCGGTCACGATGGTGAACCGGCGCTGAAATTCCAAAATATGACTGCGCGCCGGCAGCAACTGCTGCAAATCAGGTGACAGCAGCCACGAGTGGCAGCAGAACCAGTCACGCTGAAAATAGGTGTTGGCCTGATCAAACGATGCCGTACACTCTGCCGGCAGCAGCGGTCCGCCCGCCGGGATATGCACATTCAGCCAGATATCAGAGATAGCCAGCAGATGATGGTCAGCCGGGGCAGTCAACGGCTCAAACTGCAACCGGCCGAGGCGAACCAGGCGGTGCTGCAAAGTGCGCATCAACCAAGGGACTTCCGTGATCCCCCATGTGCCGGTTTTGGCGTAATGGTCCTGGGCCCAGAGGGTCAGGTCGCGGTAGGAATCGTAATAGACTTGCGGACTGAGACCATGGGCCGGGTAGTAGGCGCTGTCCTCGGCCGCCAGATCAGTCAGCACGGCCAAAGCTAATTCTGGATTGGCCAGCAATCGGTCTTGAAATTTGCTTGGGTTGGCCGATAGTGCTTTTTGCCACCAGGGAAGCGAAAGTCGGGTACGCACAATTATTGATTGCGCTGCGGCCGGCAGTGCAATCTTTGCCATAAAGTCCTGTAAACTCATTCCAATCGCCTCCATCTTTTAATAGCTTAAGCCAACACAGCCCCCCTGACCAGTGGGAGAACCGGCCAGGGGGGCTACTCAAGATAAAATGATGAGGGAGGAAACCAGCCGGCAGCATTCTTGGGGAGGAATTTGTGCACCTGCTGATAATTTGTATCCTACGCGGTGCCCTTGAAGAAAGTATGATGGCTTTGTTTGGTAAAAGTGAAATTCGAACTGGCTTTGTTGTGTTTTTCTAAACCCGGCGCACCCAGTAATCAGCATACGCCGTACCATCGTGGTGCCCAATCAACTGTTCAGCGGTGGCTGTGAAGCCCGCGCCTTGCAGTGCTGCGATCCGTTCTGTGGCGGCGGGTACGGCTTTGGTGGCGACCTGAGAGCAATCAAATAAAGAAAAGGCGGGGGCGACGATTAATGCTAAAATCTCGGCAATTGCCTCGGTTTGCTCGTAATCACTGCGCAGATCCAGCCGCAGCACTCCGCAGTTCGTGAAGTAATCCGCTGTCTCCCGGTGAAACAGCTCGATTGTGCCAATCACGGTTTGCGTTTTGTTAGCGATGATCGACCAGCGAACAAAGCCCTCCTCGGCATATTCCGCCAAGCAATAGGTAACGGCCGCCTGCATTCTTTTTAAAGTGGTGTAGTGGAAATCATCGCCGCCGCAATTGTCGCTGTTGAATAGCGGCACTGCTCGCGGGTCGGAATAAACAGCTAACAAATCTTGGGCGTCGGCGGGGGTGACCAGCCGCAAAGAATAATGACTACCCACAAATTGAGGACAAGCGTGATAAACAGTGGTCATAAAACACACGCTCCTTCGCTGAGATAAATACCGAATGCTTGTTTGCATTATCCCATGAGAACGGTTACGTGGCAAGCAAAATCGACCTGGACAAATTAGTCCATGGTTACGGTCAAAACATTCCATTCTCTTCTTGGCCCAATCCCCCATAATAGCTTCTTGACAGTAACAACCGAAGAAATTGGGAGGAAAATTATCATGAATCCATATCAATGGATTTGGCACTATGCGAGACGCTACAAGGGGCGAATGGTCATGGCGGCGGTGCTGATCATCGGTAACGCGCTGGGCATTATTGTGGTGCCCTTGCTCGGCGGGAAAATCATCGACGTGGTCATCAATCAAGGGCATACCGAGCAGCTGCCGTGGATGCTTGGCGTCATGATCGGCACCACGCTGCTGCGGACCATCATGCGCTATTTGTACCAGATCCTGTTTGAACGGGTGGGCCAGAACACGCTGTACGACGTGCGCAAAGACCTGTTCAACAAATTGCAGACCCTGGACTTCAACTTTTTCAACACGGTCCGTACCGGGGATATCATGGCCCGGATGACCGGAGACATGGATGCCATTCGGCACTTTGTTTCCTGGGTATCCTATAACGTCATCGAATGTGTGCTCTGGTTCTTCACGGCGGTGGTCGTGATGAGCACCATTTCCTGGCAGCTGATGCTGGCGCTGGTGGCAGTCACCCCGCTGATCGGAATTTTGACGATCATGATGAGCCAATCGGCCCACCCCGTCTTCTTCCAGATTCGCCAGAGCTTTGCCCGGCTGAATTCGATGGTGGAAGAAAACATTTCTGGGAACCGGGTGGTCAAGGCATTTACCCGGGAACCCTATGAAATTCAGAAGTTCGATAAACTGAATAACGAATACAAACAGAGAAACATGGACTCCGCTGCCGTGTCCCGGCGCTACTTGCCATTTCTGGACTTTCTGGCCTCGGTGCTGACGGTTATTGCGCTGTTGCTGGGTGGTTACTTCGTGATCTCTGGGAAGATGACCCTGGGCGATCTGGTGGCCTTCAACGGCTTCCTCTGGATGCTGAATCAGCCAATGCGGATGAGCGGCTGGCTGATCAACGATATTCAGCGTTTCTCGGCAGCGACGATCAAGATTCGCCAGATGCTGGGTGCCAAGTCTCGGATTCCGGTGGAAGATTCGCCGGATTATGAACACATTAAGGGGACGGTGGAATTCAAAGACGTGAACTTTGAATATGCCGATGACCCCAGCCAGCCGGTACTTCACGACATCAACTTCAAAGTGACGCCGGGGCAAACCATGGGGATCTTGGGTGAAACCGGTTCCGGCAAGTCCACCCTGATGAACCTGATTACCCGCTTTTACGACCCGACCAGCGGGGCCGTCTTGATCGACGGCAAGCTGGCCAAAGACTATCCCGTACGCCAGTTGCGGGATCAGGTGACCATTGTCATGCAGGATCAGTTCCTGTTTTCCGACACCATTGCCGAGAACATCAATTATGGTAACCGGGAGGCCAATCCGCGCTTTATTCGGGATATGGCCAGCGTCGCCGATGCCGAGAACTTTATTGAAGAAATGCCGGAAGGGTACGACACAGTTGTTGGCGAACGGGGCGTTGGTCTGTCCGGCGGCCAGAAGCAGCGGATTTCCTTAACCCGGGCTTTGGTCAAGGACCCGTCGATCCTGATTCTGGACGACACGACGTCGGCCCTGGACATGGAAACCGAAGCCAAGATTCAAAAGGAATTGCGCCGGATCACCAAGGATAAAACGACGTTTATTATTGCGACCCGCATTTCGTCCATTCGGCAAGCGGATCAGATCATCGTGCTGCAACATGGCCGAATCATCGAGCGGGGCACCCATGAAGAATTATTGGCCAAGCACGGCTATTACTACGACACATATCAAAAACAACTCGGTGCGCTGGGCGTGACCCCGGATGCACCGCAAGCAGAGGAGGCGGTCACCAATGGCTAAACGGAATACTTACGATCAAGACGAAGAGCTGGAACAGGAATTTAACTGGGCCTATTACAAACGGCTGGGCAAGTATTTGAAGCCGTACCTGCGTCGACTGCTGGTGGTGGTGGGCAGCATTCTCCTGGCCAACGTGGCTGTCATCATGGGACCGTATCTGACCAAAGTGGCCATTGACCAGGCTATCCCCAATAAGGACATGGGTCAGTTATGGCTGATTGCCGGGATCTTTCTGGTGACCTTGATCGTCGCGTTCTTCTGTATGCGGTACCGGATCTGGGCAATCACTGAGATCGGCCAGGACATGCTGAAGGATATGCGGTCGGATATTTTTGACCACTTGCAGACCCTGCCGTTTTCTTACTTCGATTCCCGGCCCCACGGCAAGATTCTGATTCGGGTCGTGAACTACATCAACACCCTGTCGGATCTGCTGAGCAACGGGCTGATCAACTTGATTTCAGACTTGATCAGTCTGATCGTAACTTTGATCTTCATGTTCGTCATTGACTGGAAACTGACCCTGTACAGTATGGCTTTGCTGCCGATCCTGTTCATCTGGGCCTGGGTCATCAAGAACAAACAGCGGGTGGCGTATCAGATTTTGAGCAACAAGCAGTCCAACCTGAACGCTTATATCCATGAAAGTATTGCCGGGATCAAGGTCACGCAAGGGTTTGCTCAGGAGAAAAATGCGGAGCAGCGCTTTGCCGACGTTTCCGAAGAATATCGCTCGACCTGGATGCACACGGTGAAGATTCAGTTCGCCCTGTGGCCCGGGGTGCAAAACATTGCGATCATGACGACCGCCCTGATTTACTTCGTCGGCGTCAATCGCATCGGCGTGGCCGTCACCACCGGGACGCTGATTGCCTTCATCGGCTACATCAACAACTTCTGGAACCCGGTGATCAACATCGGGAACTTCTACAACTCCCTGATCACGGCCACCGCATACTTGGAGCGGATCTTTGAGACGCTGGATGAAAAGCCGGAGATTCAGGACGCGCCGGATGCCTTCGCGCTGCCGCCGATTCGCGGCGACGTGCAGTTCAACGACGTCTCTTTCAAGTTCGACCAGGACGGCCCGATAATCCTGCACCACATCAATTTCTATGCGACCCCGGGGCAATCCGTTGCGCTGGTCGGCCCTACCGGTGCCGGGAAGTCCACGGTGATCAACCTGCTGTCCCGCTTCTATAACGTAACGGATGGGGAGATCCTGATCGACGGGGTCGACATCAGCAAGGTCACCCTGAAGTCCCTGCGCCAGCAAATGGGCGTCATGCTCCAAGATACCTTCATTTTCTCCGGGACGATCCTGGATAACATCCGTTACGGGAAGCTGGATGCCACGGAGGAAGAAGTCATCGCCGCGGCTAAGGTCGTGCGGGCGGACGATTTCATCCGCCACCTGAAGAACGGCTACAACACAGAATTGCAGGAACGGGGCTCCACCCTGTCAGCCGGGCAGCGCCAGCTGATTGCCTTCGCCCGGACCCTGCTGGCCGATCCCCGGATTTTGATTTTGGATGAAGCCACCGCGGCGATCGATACCCAGACAGAAATCCTTTTGCAGCAGGGGTTGAACGCTCTGCTCAAGGGCCGGACGAGTTTCATCATCGCCCATCGGCTGTCCACGATTCAAAATGCCGACCAGATCTTCGTCATTGACCATGGCGAGATCGTCGAGCGGGGGAACCATGACAGCCTGATGGCGGATCATGGGGCATACTTCGATTTGTATGATGCACAGTACCAGATGTTGAAGGCTTTGTAATCGGAGTTCAAAGAGACCGCGGGTCAGTTGCAGTGAGCAACCGGCACCGGTCTCTTTTTGATGTACCAGACATAAGATGGGCGAAATGTTAAAATGAATTATAGAGCGTTTTCATTTTTAACAGATTGGTCTGACATCTTGTACGATTACCGGTCGCAGTGCTCCTAGTTGTTTGGCGCTGCTGGCCAGAGGGGAGCGCGCCGCGGTGTTGAACTTGTCGTTGAAGGAAGTTGTTATCCGATTGACCCTGTCAATCATCATTGCCGGTTGTGTGGGTTTTGAGCGGGAGCACAAGAACCGGCCGGCGGGGATTCGAACTCACATTTTGGTCTGTATTGGGGCCACCATTATTGCCTTAACCCAACAGTCGATCGCCGAAGAGGCGTTTTCTTTGGTCCGCGCGTATCCCAAGCTGGCCACGGTGATCAAGTATGATCAGTCCCGGCTCATCGCCCAAGTGGTCAGCGGTATCGGCTTTCTCGGGGCGGGGACGATCATCGTGACGAAGCAGCGGGTCATGGGGCTGACGACGGCCGCTTCGCTATGGGCGGTGGCTGCGGTCGGTATTGCCATCGGGATGGGCTATTATCAGGTGGTTTTTGTCGGCTTTGCGGCAATTATGTTTTCGCTGTCGTTGGTGCAAAAACTGGTCAAGGTGCGCAAGATCAACAACTTGGAAATTCAGTACGTGCACCGGCAAGAGACTAAAGAGTTCATTAATAACTATTTTGAGAAAAAGAATATCGAGATCGAAGATGTCACGTTCGAGGTGCAGATTATCGAGAATGAGCGGATCTATCGCAATACGTTTACCATTGATCTGCCCCGGCTGCTGACGTATGCCGATGTGATTGACGATCTGTCCATGTACCCTAATATCCGAGAAGTGCGTCTGGTCGCGGTGAATGACTAATCAGCAGCTTATTTTGGCGGGTTCATCGTTTTAGCGATGAGGCCGCTTTTATATTCTGTAAGCGGTATAATAGAGCAATCAAGAGCACCGGAGGGAGTTGGTCAGTATGCTGGATATGTCCGGCACGTTACCGGAAGTGCTCTACGTGTTTCCTTACCAGAATACCAAGGTCGGCGATAGCCGTTACCATCAGCATGACTTCCCTGAGATTTCGATCATGGTCGACGGGTGCGCAGATTACTTGATTGGGGACCAGCACCATCATATTACGAAGGGGCAAGTACTGGTTTTTAATCCGCATACCTGGCATCAAGATAGTCAACCAATGGGGACCTTCAGCTACCAAGTGCATATCGGCTTTCGCAACTTTGTTCTGCCAGGGATCGGCAGCGATAAACTGCCCTTTGCCAATTCCGTGATCGATTTGGGTAATCAGTGGCATGATTTTTTTGCCGTGGTCCATCAATTGATCGACGAAAATCATCGCCAGGCACTGGGCAAGCAGCTGCTGGAACGGGCGATGGTCACTGAGCTGCTGGTGTATTTGTTGCGGGCACTGCCGGAGAACTGTGTCGCCGATGACCAGATCCTGGGCGGCGAGCAGCCGTCGGATTCGCCGGCAGAGGCGCAAGCCCTGGTGACCCAGGCCACTTATTACTTGAATGCCCACTATGATGAGGATGTTTCATTAGCCCGCTTGGCAGCCAGTCTGCACGTCAGTAATGCCCACTTGTCGCGGCTGTTCAAGACGGTGACGGGCAAGACGCCGAGTAATTACTTAACCCGGATTCGGCTGCAGCGGGCAGAGGAGTTATTGCAGAACGATCAGTTGACGATCAAGGAAGTAGCCAACCGGGTGGGGTACTTGGACGCGTTGTACTTCTCGAAGTTGTTTAAAAAGCACTTCGGCCGCACACCGTCGGCCCAGAGGTAAAAAGATCCGTCAGATGAAAACTCATCTTGGCGGATCTTTTATTTTGACACGATCTAACGGCTCACGTTGCTATTGCTGCTCAGGGTCTTCTGAATATCCGCATCGGTAATCACATTCAAATCTCCATGAATCGTCAGCTTTAGCACGCTGGCGGTACTAGCGTAGTCGATCATCTGCTGGGGCGTAAAGTGGCTGATCAGCCCGTGCACCAGGGCAGCGCCGAAGGCATCACCGTTGGCCACGCCTTCCATGACGTGGACGTGGTAGGTTCGACCTTGATAGACCTGCTCTCCCTGAACCAGTAACGCCGTGCAGGTGTTGTCATCGGCGGTAGGCATATCCCGGACGACACTAGCCACCGTGTGCACACTGGGATATTGCCGCTGAATTTGCTGCATGGCGGCCACGAAGCTATCCTTCTGTTCGATGCCCCGGGTCATATCGCCGTCAAAGGCCTGGATACCCAGAGAACCGGCGAAGTCTTCGTCGTTCGCAATGCAGATGTTGACGTAAGGCATCAATTTAGCCATGGCGGCTTGGGCGTCAGCGGGCGGCCACATTTTGCCGCGGTAATTCACATCGCAGACCACAGTGATCTGGTGGGCAGCACAATATTGGCAGGCCGCCAGCAAGGCGATGCGCATCTCGTTGGATAGGGCAGCCGTGATGCCGGAAAAGTAGAAATAGGTGACACCGGCCAGCAAGGTTGGCCAGTCAAATTCATTCGCCTGAGCGAGAGCAAAAGAACTGCCCGCTCGGTCGTAGACGACATTGGTACCGCGGACGCTGGTCCCTTTCTCAAAGAAATAAATCCCCAGGCGCGGGCCGCCGCGGAGGATTTTACTGGTGGCTGCGCCGAACTTGCGGACGGTCGCTAAGGCGGTGTCGCCCAAGGCGTTGGCCGGCAGCTTGGTGAGAAAGGCCGCCTGATCGCCCAGCAGTGCCAGCGATACCGCGACGTTGGCCTCTGAGCCGCCGTAATTGGCGGCGAACGTGTCCGCTTGCAGGATCCGCTGATATTCCGGCGGCTTGAGCCGCAGCATAATTTCGCCCATGGTTAATACGTTATCCAATGTGATCCGCTCACTTATGGCTGGATTGTCACTGCATCTTATATATCAGTATAGCATTGGCAAATCAGGGTGCCTAGCCGGTATTGTGCCACTCAGCACCCGAACGTTAAAAAATTCAACCGGTCAAATTAAAATTTTTTCTGAAAATTTGTCATCCGTTGCAGCTGTTAGCCTTCAACCGTTTTTTACATGTCTTTTACACTTTATAGTTCGTCTTTTGACGTTTTTCTCACCGAACAGTCATTGCACTCACTCGTAACGGTTATATAATACGAACGAGTCAACCAAATAAGACCGTGGAGGGATACATCGTCATGAAGATTTGGAAGAAACTGGCCGCCAGTGCTCTGGTGTTGGTCAGTGTCGTTGGTTTAGCGGCATGCAGCGGGAAGGGCAGTGCCCAAGCCAAGCAAAGCACAGGGTATACGCCCAAGAGCTTGAACGTTCAATTTGTGCCGTCCGTCCAAGCCAACAGCATTGAAGCCAAGGCGAAGCCGCTGGCCGCTTTGCTGAAAAAGCAGCTGGGGATTCCCGTGAAGGTAACGGTCTCCACTGACTATAATTCAATCGTCGAGGCCATGAGTTCCAAGCAGGTAGACGTCGGCTTTCTTCCGCCTGATGGGTATGTCCAAGCCCACAAACAAAAGGCTGCGGATGCCTTGCTCCAAGCCGAGCGGTATAAGATCGTCCAACCGGGCGGCCGCAACTCCACGAAGCTGACTTCTGAATACCGGTCTATGATCGTCGTGAAGAAGGGGTCTTCAATCAAGTCTTATAAGGATCTGAAGGGCAAGAAGATTGCCGTCCAAGACGTCACATCTTCCTCAGGTTATATCTGGCCCGCCGCTGAATTGAAGGAAAAGGGCATCAACATTTCTAAAGACGATACGCTGGTCAACGTCAAGGGTCACGACCAAGGCGTCTTATCCGTCTTGAACGGCGATACCGATGCGGCGTTTGTCTTTGAAGATGCCCGGAACCTGGTCAAGAAAGACGACCCGGACATCATGTCGAAAGTCGTGCCAATCTACTTTACGAAGCCGATTCCCAATGACACCATCTCAGTCCGCCAGGATATGAGTGCTGCCTTCCGGAAGAAGCTGGCCGCGGCCTTCATTAAGATCGCCCACACGAAGAAGGGCCACGCGATTATTTCCTCGGTCTACCAGCATGAAGGGTATGTCCACACCAAGGACAGCAACTTCAATATTGTCCGCAAGTACGACAAGATTGCGGCCAGCACGACCAATAAACAGTAAGCAGGACCAGCGGAACGGAGCTGGGGGCAATTTGTCCCCTGGCTCTTTTCGCGTATTAATTGGGAGGACTCATTTTTGGAAAATTCGGAGACAGTACAGGCACCGCAGGAACCCATTATTGAATTCAAAAACGTCAGAAAGATCTACGACAACCAAACGGTGGGTCTAAAAGACATCAACCTGACCATCTATCCCGGTGAATTCGTGGTCGTGATCGGTTTGTCCGGGGCCGGCAAGAGTACCTTGATGCGGTCAGTGAACAGGCTCCACGATATCACCGCCGGCGATATTGAGATCGGCGGCCGGTCGATCACCCAGGCCAAGGGGAAAGAGCTGCTGGCGATGCGCCGGGAGATCGGGATGATTTTCCAAAACTTCAATCTGGTCAAGCGGGCCACGGTACTGCGCAACGTGCTCACCGGCCGAGTGGGTTATTATCCCACCTGGAAAATGATGTTTGGGATGTTCACTCAAGCGGACAAGCAAAAGGCCTATGAAGCCTTGCAGCGGGTGGAATTGGCCGACAAAGTATACGCACGGGCCGACGAGTTATCCGGCGGTCAGCAGCAGCGGGTCTCTATTGCCCGGGCCCTGACCCAGGAGCCGCGAATCATTCTGGCCGACGAACCGATCGCCAGTCTGGATCCCCAGACGACCCACCGGGTGATGGACGACTTGAAGAAGATCAACGAAGAGCTGGGCATCACCGTACTGATCAACCTGCACTCCGTTGAGTTGGCTAAAGAGTACGGGTCCCGTATTGTTGGCATTCGGGCGGGCCACAAGGTCTTTGACGGCCCGGTGGCCAGCGCGGACGACGCCACGATTGATGCGATTTATTCCGGTGCCGACACTGCAAAGGCGGGTGCTTAGAATGGAGATGAGTCAAAAACCAACGGCGTCGCCGACACTGCCGAAGAAGCCGTTTGGCTGGGAGAAACTCGTGATCACCGGGTTAATGGTCGGTGGCCTAATCTGGTCGGGCATCGTGACGGAGGTTAACGTCCCCCAATTCGTGGCCAACTTCGGCCAGTTTGCCCAGATCATTGTGGAAATGCTGAAGCCGGATTGGAGCTACGTCAGCTACGTGGTGGCGCCCTTGATTCAAACCATTAAGATGGCGGTCATCGGTACGGCCATCGGCGCCGGTTTGGCCTTTCCCTACGCCTTTCTGGTCTCTCGCAACGTCGTGACTAACCGTTTCGTCACCGGTCTCTTTCGGTTCATTCTGAATATTATTCGGACGATCCCGGACTTGCTGCTGGCGGCTCTGTTTGTCGCCGTCGTCGGCATCGGCCCGGTGGCCGGGATCATTACCTTGGCTATTTTCTCCTTCGGCATGGTCGGGAAGCTGTTTTTTGAAGCCGTGGAGACCATTGATGAAGGCCCCATCGAAGCCTTGAAGGCCAGCGGGGCCAATCAGTGGGAGATCGTGCGCTACGCGGTCATTCCCCAGGTGATGGGCTATTTCGTCAGTTACACCCTGTACGCCTTCGAAATCAATGTCCGGGCCTCCACGGTCCTGGGCTACGTGGGTGCTGGTGGGATCGGCCTGTTCCTCCAGCAGAACCTCAGTCAATTCCGCTATGATCGGGTCTCGCTGATGGTCCTGCTCATCTTCGCCGTTGTGTTAGTCATTGATTACGTGAGTTCCAAGACCCGGGAGGCGTTGTTGTAATGGAATTGTCAGAAAGCCGCAAATTACCCGCCCGGAAACACACCCGGGAATGGCGCCGCTGGTTGGCCGGTGCGCTGCTGGTGGGGCTGGTCCTGTGGTCGTTCACCGGCATGCCGGCCTTTGCCATCAAGGACAACGCGAAACAGATTGGCGGGGCAATCATCGCCGGCATCTTCAACCCGGATTGGCACTATGTCTGGACCGGCGACGGCGAAGATCTGGTGTCGACCTTGCTGCAAACCGTCGCCATTGCCTTTGCTGGGACCTTTATTTCCGCCGTCGTATCGCTGCCCTTCGCCTTCTGGGCCGCCCGGAGCAAGCATAAATTCTGGCTCGTATCCCGCAGCGGCAAGTTCGTGCTGACGGCCATTCGGACGTTCCCCGAAATCGTCCTGGCCCTGATGTTTATCAAGGCTGTGGGCCCCAGTGCCTTTGCCGGGGTGCTGGCCGTCGGTTTCCATTCTGTCGGCATGCTGGCCAAGCTGTTCTCAGAAGCCATCGAGAACCTGGATAATGGCGCGGGGGAAGCCGTCACTGCCGCCGGGGGCACCCATTTGGATACCACCATGCTGGCCACGATTCCCCAACTGCTGCCGGAGTTTATTTCTAATACACTATACCGGTTCGAGCTGGCGATTCGATCTGCGTCTATCCTCGGGATCGTCGGCGCCGGCGGGGTCGGCACGCCGCTGATCTTCGCCATTTCTTCCCGGGCCTGGTCCCGGGTCGGCATCATTCTGCTGGGCATCGTGATCATGGTCACCTTGGTGGACTTCATTTCCGGCGCGATTCGCAAACGCCTGATATAAATCTGGGTCTAAAGTCTAGGGCGCATTTCTGCTTCGGCGGGTGTAAGATGTTCCCATTAAGGGGGACGTATTACAATGAAAAAGTTGAAATCCCGGCTGGATGCCTATAGTGACGCGGTCATTGCCATCATCATGACGATCATGGTCTTGGACCTGACACCGGTACTGAAGGACAGTTGGCCGGCCTACTTGAGTCTGGCCAAAGAAGTGGGAATCTACGGGATTAGTTTCGCGCTGGTGGCCAATATGTGGTACCAGCACGCCACGGCCTTTGAGGAAATCGAGGACATGACCTACCGGATCATGGTCTACGATTTCCTTTTTCTCGCCGTTTTATCCCTGACGCCCTTGGCCACCAATATGATGGCTTCGAACACGACGCGCACCACGGTGATGGCCTATGGCATTTTGAATCTTCTGCTGTCCTTTACGTTTCGGCTGCTGGCCAAGGCCATTGTCCATTTTCAATACACGGATAAGTCGCAAATGCGCCAGGTTTATGGAAAAATCTACGGCGCCCAGAACCCGCTGTTCATGATTTGGACCGCCGTCTTGCTGGTGATTGCCTGGTTTTGGCCGTTTATCGCTGTCTGGTTCTACCTGTCCTATCCGGTGCGGGACTTACTGTTCACCGGCAGCACCCGCCAGCAGATGCACGACGCAGAACAACTGACGCCGGATCAGCGGTCGGAGTATTTGCATTTAACGCCAGAGCAGATGCGCAAGTTCCAGCGCCAGGTCCAGCGCTCCCGGCAGCAGCAAGTGTGGCAAGGGAAGAAAGCCACACCTCAGGATTGGTCCAATATTTTACAGCAGTGGCTGGATACAAAAGTTGCCCCGGCACCGGATACGGCGGTCAACGGCGATGCCCAGGATGTCGGGCGGCAATTGACCCGGGACCAGTGGCGGGCGTTTGCCATGGCCCAGCGCCAGAACGATCCCCGGGCCAAAGAAGTCAAACAGCGGTTGCAGGCGTTCACCAAGCAGCAGTATGACCAGAAAAAAAAAGATGATCAGTGACCCAAGCGTTCCGGTATGGCAAACCCGAGGTGATGGATTACAATGGAGGCGAAATCTAGATCAACAAGTAATGGGGGAAGACTATCATGAAGAAAACGAGACGCGTGGTCGTAGCGAGTCTCATCGCGCTGCTGGTGGTACTGGGGGGCATTGTCGGCGGCGTCACGTATTATCGGCATGCCGCGCAGCCCGTCGTCCGTGACCGGGTGGCTCCAGTCCGGACGAGGGCTAATAGCAGTACCAGTCGGCAGGCCAGCAGTCAACCAAAGCCACGAAAAAACGTCGTTCAGGCGGCCGTGACCAGTGACCGGATACCATTGAGCAAATGGCAGAAACAAAGCACCCCGGTGCAGTTGCCGATTTTGATGTACCACGACATCGGCCAGGGCAACACCCTGATGATGCCGGCGGACCAACTGAAAAATCAGCTCACTTGGCTGAAGCAGGCAGGGTACTATGAGTTAACCCCCGCCGAGGCCTATACGGTGCTTTCTGAAAATAAAGTGCCCCAGGCCAAGATCGTCTGGATCACCTTCGATGACGGTTATCGCAGCATGTACACCACCGGTTTGCCGTTGTTCAAAGCGACCAACAGCCGGGTGACAATCAACGAAATCAGCGGGTCTGTCGGCAGCAATTGGAACCTGACCGCAGAGATGATCAAAACGATGCAGCAGAACAACGTCGACTTTGCCTCGCACACCGTCAGCCACCTGGAGCTGAACAAACTGCCCAACGCCCGCCAGCAAATGGAATTAACAAATTCCCGCCAAACGCTGGCCCAGATCACGGGCACCGCGCCCAACACGATTGCCTACCCGGTGGGGCGCTATAACGTAGCCACTTTGCAATATGCCAAGGCCGCCGGCTACCAGATGGGGTTGACCACGACGCCAGGATTGGCGGCTGCCAGTCAGGGCATGTACGCCCTCCATCGGGTGCGGGTCAATCCGGGCCAGACCCAGGCCGGTTTTCTGAATTTAGTCCAGCACGGCTATTGACGCGAGGTCCCAATTACTGTATCGTAAATCAGTATATGTGCAGAAAGAAAGGGGGACGTCATCGTGTCACAAAATACTCATACAGGTGTTTCCAATAACCGTCGGCCGGTATCCCAAGCTAACTCCAAGGAACGGGTTGCTCACACGACCAAAGTACTTGAATTCTTGGCTCAGCGGGCTAAGGCAGACGAGAGCAAGTAATTGCTCGACCTTAAACCAGTTATGAAGCACCGGCCACGGTGGGCGACCCCCATAAGCTAGGTGCTTTTTCTTTGCCCTTTTTTCTGATAGAATGGCGGGCATGTATTAGTACCCACGTTCAACAACCTACCAGAAATCGGAGTGACATTCCTGATGCGTATTCGTAATATCCTTGCGGTGCTCGCCGCAGTTGCCGTTCTCGGCGGCGCCTGGGTGGCGGTTTATCATTGGACACAGACTCGTCCCAGCGAAAAAAGTGCCGTGCAATCGCGTAAAAAGAAACCCGCCCAAGCTGATTCCGAGCAGTCAGCGATCGTTTCCACAGCATCATCATCTTCATCAGCGGCTAGCAGCTCGGCTTTGCCCCAGCTGCTCACCAGCGGAACCAATCACATTCCCGCCGCTGACGGCTATACGTTCAACGCAGCCAATGTGCGAGCCAAAATGGCCGTGGCCGCGAACCCCAGCGAACCCAAAGTGGTCTTTCTCACCTTCGACGACGGGGTGAACACCACCATGACCCCGCGGGTGCTGAATGTCTTGAAGCAATACGGCGTGCACGCCACGTTCTTTATCGTCGGCAATACGATTAACGCCCAGACCGCCCCGGTCCTCAAGCAGGAATACGCGGCCGGCCATGCCATCGGGACCCATAGCTTCACCCACGTTTACAGTACCCTGTATCCCAAGCGCAAGGCCGATGCGGTCGCCATCGTCCGGGAAGCAGCCGCCAGTGTTAAGGCGTTACAGGGCGTCTTGGGCGAAAGCTATTACCCCCATGTTTGGCGCTATCCCGGCGGCCACATGTCCTGGCAGAACCTGGCCGGCGCCGATGCAGACTTAGACCGGCTGCACCTGACCTGGATGGATTGGAATGCCGCTGTGGGCGATGCGTTGGGCAAAGGAAAGACCCCGACTACGGTGGCTGGGGTCTTGAAGTATCACGTCGCGTCGCTGAATGCTTTTCCCCACAGCGCGTATCGGGTGGTACTGATGCATGATGCCCCGGACAAGCAGACGACGCTAGCCGCGCTGCCCAGTATTATTCAGTATTACAAGAATAACGGGTATCAATTTGGCATCCTGGGTTAATTTGCCAGGCGCAGCAAAGCGGCGGTGATCAGCGGATCGTAGAACAACCGGTAGCCGGCGGCGTTGGGATGGGGTCCCGTGCCGCCGACGGCTTGGCGGTTGCTGCCGTTGGCGTCCAATTTGTCATAGGAATAATCATGCTGATAAGTGGGCAAAAAGGCGTTGAAACCGCTCTGGGCATACAAATCAACCACCGAGATACTCCATTTTTGACACATCGCCACGGACAGGGCATGCAGCCGATCTTGGGCCGCCAAGGTCCGGGCCGGCGTTTTGTG
The DNA here is from genome assembly GCF_008694105.1 of Schleiferilactobacillus harbinensis. NCBI lineage: Bacteria > Bacillati > Bacillota > Bacilli > Lactobacillales > Lactobacillaceae > Schleiferilactobacillus > Schleiferilactobacillus harbinensis. The sequence goes on along the minus strand of NZ_CP041364.1, from coordinate 1,722,153 downwards.
GGTGGCAATGTACAGCGGATGAGCGCCTTGGTATTTGGTCAAGAGCAGCCGACAAACGGTCTCGAAGGCGCCGCAATAAGTATAGGGCTCCAGCGGGGTGGTAAAGTCCGGCGTGATCATCCCCAAGACTTTGGGCTTTTCCGTGATGTTTGCGTAAGCGTCGTTGGCGATGCCGTCAAAAACGACAAAATCGGGCACCTCGGCGGGCGCATTCACTGCCTGCTGCACAATATCGATGGCCGGGTCAGCGGCCGCGATGATGCGCATGCTGGCACCATTGATGCTGAACTTTTGACAGTGCAGCTGATGGGCGTCGCCGATATCGTCGACAAAGCTGCGATGCGCGGCGTGGCCCTCGACAATACTGGTCCCAAAGGCGTAGAGCGTTTTTCCGGATAATGGATCAGACATAAATGGTTTTCTCCTTTTTCAAACAGTACAATATGGGTGAATCCGATTTCTTAAGAAAGCAGGTCTTTGTATATGGAACTGATTCAACAGACTCTGACCACGCCGCTGACCCAATCGGCCACCTTGACCGGTTATATTCAGACCCCGAGTGCAGAAATGCCGGGGAAGGACCACCGGCCGGCAATCTTGGTGATTCCTGGCGGCGGCTACACGATGGTCTCCGACCGGGAGGCCGAGCCGGTGGCGCTGGCCTATGCCAGTCATGGCTTCCAGGCCTTCGTTCTGCGGTATTCCGTCTTGCCGGTGGCCTGGCCAGCCCAATTGCTGGAAGCCGCGGAAGCGATGCACCAGATTCGGGCGCATGCCGATGACTGGTATTTGAATCCAGATCAAGTGGCGACGCTTGGCTTTTCTGCCGGCGGGCATCTGGCAGCCGGTTTGGCAACGCTGGCAGACCAGCCATTTATGGTCAAACAGGGCTACCAGGCCGCGGATATTCGGGCGAATGTGCTGCTGGGTTACGCCGTTGTTTCGTTGAGCGCGACGGCGGCAGTTCACGCTGGCCCAGATCCGATGCAGCAGGCGGTGCATGCCCAGGACGGTCCATTATTGAAAGAGGCCACAGAATTACAACAGCAAGTCACGACGACCACGCCGCCGACGTTCCTTTGGGCGACTGCCACGGATGCGGTGGTGCCGGTACAGAACAGTCTGCAATTCGCCAGTGCGCTGGATCAGGCCAATGTGCCGTTTGCCCTGCACATTTTCCCCCAAGGCCATCATGGCTTATCCCTGGCGAATGCGTTAACCAATGGTCGGCACGGCACTGACTTAGAACTGACTGTGACGCCTTGGCTCAAGCTGAGCTTGCAGTGGCTGCAAGTCACTTTTCCAGACGCCGGGATTGAGGCGTAAAAGCTTGTTGACATACTAATATATTACGCTTACGGTAGTGAATGTTAGCGTAATCATAAATTATTGTCAATGACAAAGGGAGTTTCATCAGTCATGAGTGTTGCACAAGCACAATCTAATCCTGTCCAGCTGCAGGTCGCCCCGGCTACCTTGGCCGCCACCAGCGTCAGCTTGATTTGGCAGCGGCCTAAGGGGCTGCCCCAGGCACAGTACCGCGTCACCGACGAAGCGGGGCATGAGTTAGCCCGCCGGACAGTGCACCAGACCCACGTGACGCTGACCGGGTTGACGCCACGGAGTCCATATACGTTCATGGTGGCGGTAATCAATGGGGGCAGCGTGGTGGGCACCCCCGCCACGGTCACAGTGACCACCCGTGCCGCCGGACCGGTGATCGACGTCACCCAAGCCCCCTATCTGGCCGACGCCACCGGCCGCCACATGAGCACGGCCAAAGTCCAAGCCGCCATTGACGCCTGTCCAGCCGGCGGAACGGTCCTCATTCCCGCCGGGGCAACGGTCCAGACCGGGGCGTTATTTCTCAAAAGCCATCTGACGTTCCGCATCGAAGGCACATTGCAGGCCAGTGTCAACGCCGCGGACTATCGCGCCCGGGCTGTCTATCCCGGGCAGGTGAACGCCGATGGGCTGATTCTCAACCGCTACGAAGGTTGGGAGATGTTCACTTACGCCAGCGTGCTGAATGCCGGCTGGCTGAATACCTCCGACCGCTTGGCTGCTGAGTGCACCGATTTAACAATCTGCGGCCATGGGACAATTGATGGCGGCGGCATGGCCTTAGGCAATGCGATGCGCCAGTTGTACGCCGATAAAAAGAAGTTCCCCGAGTATGTATCCGACAACCAGGGCGGCCGGCGCAACCGCGGCCGGCTGATTCAATTACTGCAATGTCATGATGTGGATATTCACGATTTGACGTTGCAAAATCCACCGGCCTGGACTGTGCACATGGTGTATTGCGATACGGTGACGACCCATGACGTGACTATCCTGTCCCATGGCATCGATAACGGGGACGGCTGGGATCCGGATTCATCCCGGCATATGATGATCTATGGCACGACCTTTGACATCGGCGATGATTGCATCACGGTTAAATCTGGGAAGAATCCAGAAGGCAACCACTTGAATCTGCCCACCGAACACGTTCGCGTGTTTGACGTCCACATGCGCGGCGGCCACGGGATGATTGTCGGCAGTGAAATGTCCGGCGGTGTTTCCGATGTGGTCATTCGAGACAGCCGGATCGAACACACCACGTATGGTCTTGAATTGAAAGCCAACCCGGACCGGGGCGGGTACATCCGTGATGTCACAATGCAAGACTGCCGAGTGGACCGTTTCGCCGCCCACAGCGTGCCTTACAACGCCGATGGCGCACCGGCACCAGATCTGCCGGTGGTCGAAGATATCACGGTGGCCGATGCCGTCATCACCGGGGCCGAGAAACAGCCGGTGGACCTGATCGGGTTCACCCGGGATGATCGTGTTTCGCCCATTCGCCGGGTGCGCATGACCAACGTCACCCTGGGGGTCGCAATGGGCGGTGTCAAGGAAATCCGGATGCAGCATTGTACGGATGTCACGCTGACCAACGTCCGCCAAGCCAGTAATGGCCAATTGCCAGCAATCAAGCAAACGGATGTTAAGCAGTTAACTGTCCAGTAATCCGGCAACCAAATAGCCGAGATCAGAAATCAAAGTGATTTCCGACCTCGGCTGTTTTTATCCCATATCCACCCCGGTAAAGCCGGTCTTATCCGCCGCGGTAATGGGATGCAGGACCCGGCAGGGATTGCCCGCGGCGACCACGTTGGCAGGCAGATCCCGGGTGACCACACTGCCCGCGCCAACGACGGTATTCGCACCAATGGTCACGCCGGGCAGTACCGTCACGTTGGCCGCCAGCCAAACCTGGTCGCCAATCGTAATCGGCTGGGCAGTACAGCCGCCGGCTTCCCGTTCGCCGGGATCCAGCAAGTGGTTGCTGGTGTACAAGCCGACTTTCGGTCCAAAAAGCACCCGGTCGCCGATAGTGATCGGGGCCCCGTCCAGCAGAACACAATCGTAGTTCGCGTAGAAATGATCCTTGACGTGGATGTTCCGGCCGAATTCTACTCGGAAATTGGGTTCGATCATGGGGTCCACACCGCAACTGCCAACCAAGTCGCGGAAGCGGGCCAGGCGCGTATCAATATCCGGCGCCTGATTGAGGGCGGTGGTCAGCCGGGTGGCCTCGGCCCGGACCGCAATCAGTTGCGGATCTAAGTCGTTATAAGGTTTGCCGGTAGCCATGCGGGTGAATTTTTCTTCGAGTGCAGTCATAAGATGAAGTACCTCCTAGAATTCGTGATGGGTTTATCATACCTGAACTTCGAACAGTTGAGAAATTCATCCCGGCGCCCGCGGCGATTTTGCTAAAAAAGCCCAAACCCAGCGGTGTAACGCTTTGAAATTACGGAAGGTTACCGGGTTTTAGTAAAAGGTTGATTTTTTACCCTATTTGTTAAGTTTGTACCATGTTCTGCTGTAAGCGCTTGCGGCATACTATTTCTTGAAAGGGTTGATCAAGCCAATCAGATTTTGGAGAGGAGATAAGTTATGCAAGCGGCACCTACAGAAGCACAAATCGATACGCGCCTGCATTCGCGTAAGCATCAGCTGGCGGTTAACATTAAAAAAGCGACACCGCTGTACATTCTGCTGATTCCAAGCTTTATTTTGGTCATTCTGTTCAGTTACCTGCCCATGGGCGGCATTGTCATGGCCTTCCAGGACTACAAGCCCTGGTTGGGAATTCTGCACTCGCCCTGGGTGGGCTTCCAGAACTTCCAGCAGATCTTTCAGTTTGACGATTCCCGCCAAGCTATTATCAACACGGTGATTATTTCCACCGGGAAAATTATTTTGGGAATCATCGTACCGGTGTGTATGGCCCTGCTGTTGAACGAAGTGCACAACATTGGCATTAAGCGGGGGATTCAAACCTTGGTTTACCTGCCGAACTTCCTGTCATGGGTCACCGTGGCCGGGATGATGCAGGATATCCTTTCCGACAACGGGATCGTCAATAAGGTAATCACCTCGCTGGGCGGCAACAGCATCTTCTTCCTGGGCGATCCGGGCATTTTCCGGCAGCTCGCCATTGGGTCAGATGTTTGGAAGGGCTTTGGCTTCGGGATGATCGTGTATCTGGCGGCCATTGCCAACATTAATCCCGACTTGTATGAAGCATCCGAGATGGACGGCGCCAGCCGTTGGCAGCAGACGCTGCACATTACGCTGCCCAGTATGCTGCCGATGATCATCGTCATGACCACGCTGAGCTTAGGCAGTGTCTTGAATGCCGGTTTCGACCAAATCTTCAACTTATACTCACCATTAACCTATAAGACAGGGGACATTATTGATACCTATGTGTATCGGGCGTCGCTGTTGAACGGTCAGTACAGCTTTGGTACGGCCGTCGGACTATTCAAATCCGGCATCGGCTTAGGGCTGACCGTCATTGCTTACCGCTTGGCGTATAAATTCGCCGGCTATCGGATCTTTTAGAAAGGGGTGTCGGTATATTGAAACGAGTGACCAAAGGCTACCGCGTATTCAGCGCGATCAACACTGTCTTCCTGATTCTGGTGGCATTAAGCTGTATCATCCCGCTGATCAACTTAGTGGCGGTATCGTTATCCGGTAAAGGGGCGGCAAACGGCGGACTGGTATCATTTTGGCCGGTGGATTTCACACCGATCGCCTATATCAAGACATTCGCCAACAGCAACTTCATTCGGTCGTTCTGGATCTCCATCGCCCGGACAGCCATCGGGACCGGCTTTAGTATGTTTGTCATCACCACCGCCGGGTATGCCCTGTCGAAGAAATTCCCGGGGCGCAACATCATCATGTGGTTCTTCGTTTTCACCATGCTGTTCAACGACGGGTTGATTCCGTCATACTTGGTGAATTCGGCGCTGGGCCTCAAGAACAACTTCTGGGTGTATATCCTGCCCGGCGCGTTCAGTGCATACAATTTGATCCTGATGATCAACTTCTTCAAGACGATTCCGATCTCTTTGGAAGAAGCGGCACTGATCGATGGGGCCAGTTTCTTCAAGATTTTCTGGAAGATTTATCTGCCCCTGTCTTTACCGGGGCTGGCCACCATCGGCCTGTTCACGATGGTCGGCAACTGGAATGAATGGTTCACGGGGATCTTGTATATGTCCGACACAAAGAACTATCCATTGGCGACATTCCTGCAAGTTATCGTAGTGCAAGGCAATTCGCAGCAGCTCGCCCTTGATCCGACCAGTGCCCAGGCTATGTCGGAACGAACCCTGAAGGCCGCGCAAGTATTCATCGGGGCATTGCCGATTTTGATCGTGTATCCATTCCTGCAGAAGTACTTTGTTAAAGGCATCGTCATGGGTGCCGTGAAGGAATAACGAGGAGGAAGAAGAAAATGAAGTTCACGAAGTTGGTGGCCAGTTCCGTGGCGTTGTTGAGCGTGGCCTTGCTGGTTGGCTGCGGCAATATGAGCAGCGGCAGCAGTTCTGAGAAAGTGGCGAAGAAAAATGCCCAGGGCGTCTATAGCCCGACGGTGACGATCACGACGGCCAAACAGTTGGATGAAAGCGCTGGGAAATATGCCAAAGGTGATGACCTGAACACTAATCCGTTCATCAAACTGGGCGTCAAAGATTTAGGAATTAAGATCAAGACGACACTGCTTGGCGGGGATGCCGGCAACTACAGCACGAAACTGCGCCTGGCCTTGACGGGGTCGGAGTCGCTGCCGGATGTCTTTCCGGTCTATGACACCCAGATGGCCTCCGATATGACCGATTCCGGCAAAGTGAAGGCGATCAACGGGGATATCGAGAAATACATGCCGGAGCGCTTGAAGAAAATCTATCGCCAGTTCCCGGATACCATGTCGCCCGTGACTCGCGACGGCAAGATCTACGGCATCTCTATTGCCCCGGCGTATACCGAAGGCGAAGTAATGATCATTCGGCAGGACTGGCTGGATAAATTGCATCTGAAAGCACCGCAGACGATTGATGAATTGGAAAAGGTCATGGCCGCCTTCACAAATGATGACCCTGATGGCGATGGTAAAAAAGATACCTTTGGGCTGACGTTCTCCGGGAAAGACGGCTATGCAACCGGTTGGGTGGCCGATAGTCAAACGATTTTCACCGCCTTCACCGGTAATCAGATCATGAACTCGTGGCAAAAAGACGATAATGGTCAGTTGGCCTATGGTTCGGTTGCCAGCGGCAACAAGGAAGGCCTGGCCAAGATGGCCGAGTGGCACAAGAAAGGCTATTTGTATCCTGAAGGCGGCGCGAGCGCGGCCTGGGATGCGATGAAGCCGTTCAACGAAGGCAAAGCCGGAATCATCTTCGGCCGGCCGTGGGTCGTGGATAGTTTAGCGGACGTTAAGACCGTGGATAAGAAAGCCAAGGTTGTGGCTTACTCGAACCTGCAGCAGCAGGGGAGCGACAAGTTAGCCATGCAGCAGGCCCAGGTCAATGACGGCTACTTCATGTTTAACAAGGACTTCAAGAACATGCAGGCGTTCTTTGACTACTATAATTGGTTGTACGGACCGGCATTTGGCGATAAGGGCTTCAAGTACGGCTACATCGAGAACTACGATTACGACATCGTGAAGGGCAAACCGGAATATGATTCCACCAAGTATGAACCGGCGAAAGCCACTGTCATGTCTCCGGATAAGGTTGCGATTACAAAGAATTCCCCGCAAATCGGGTATGTGGCCAAAGCCTATTACGATGTTGAAAAGGGCGTTAAGCCGACCACTGGACCGTTGTTCCGGGCGCAATGGACCTTTGCCAATCGCCCGGATAACGGCCAAGGGCTACGCAATTTCGTACGAGGATCGCGCGAACCTGGTGCCCAACAAGTTTACTGGGGCGCCCACGAAGAGCATGAAGCAGAAATCGGACCAGTTGCAGACCCTGGAAAAAACCACGTACAATAACATTGTCTATGGTCGGCAATCTGTTGATTCCTTCGATGCATTCGTTAAGAAATGGAAGGCCCAAGGCGGCGACGAAATTACCAAAGAAGTTAATCAATGGTATAAGACAGCGGCTAAGAGCAGAACCGAAATTCTTGACAATTTGAAGTAATCTCATAGCAGCATGCGAACCCATCACCCTGGCGGTCTTGGGCTCATTATTTTCTTGGGAGGGATCACTGTGCGGAACCGAATTCGTCAACTGCTGCTGGTGTTTGCCGCCGCCCTGGCCTTCTTATTGGTCTTCGTGGGCGCGCTGTATTACATCAGCGTGAGCAATAATCGGACCGCCTTGATTCACTCCGCCAAACGCCAGATTGATTACGCCAGTCAGCAGTTTGCGGCGAAGGCCGCGTCAGTGGAGACAACGGCCGGCTTTCTCTCCGGCACCGATGCGTTCCGCGACTTTGCCAGCCAGCAGGAACTGGACCATGGCTCCTATGAGTATATGATTGCATCGACGAGCGTTCAGGATACCGTTGCCAATAGTCTGACCCAAGAGCCGGATGTCGCGCGGGTGGTGGCTTATTGGCCGGCCACCGGGAATGTTGTCACAGCGCCGGGCATTACCCAACCAATCGTTGGCCACGATTGTTTTGCTGGCCGTCCCGCCAGCGGTTGGCAGTATACGTCGCAAGGACTGTTCTATTTGCTGGGGTATCCTTATAGCGGACCGGCCAAAAGCCAACAGTTTCGTATTTCGCTGCAAGTTGCCAACGCCTATATTCGGCGGATGCTGCGGGCGGGAGCACGACGCAGAGTCGGGAATTGCTGGTGCAGCGGAATCGGCCGGCCTATGCCGCCATGACGGCGGTAGACCGGCAGGTGGTCAAACACTTGATGCACCAAGACACCACTTGGCAGGAAGCACAATTGACTTCTATCACGGTGAAAGACGTCCCCTACGACGTGTTTTATCAGTCAATCGGCACCACCGGCCTGTTTCTGGTTTCTTACATCCCGGCCCAGGCGTTCATGGGCTCGATCAATCAAGTCACCGGCGTCATGGTGCTGGCCATTGTGATCCTGAGTCTGATCGGTTTCTTCCTCATCATTTTGTTCTACAACAATGTGGTGAAACAGCTGAATATTTTGACCCATAAGTTCAAGCGGGTTGAAAATGGCGACTATACGACCCGAATCACGCAATTCCCGGGGAACGAGTTCGATTACGTCTTCAACCAATTCAATCAGATGGTGGGCGGGGCCGAGCATTTGCTGCAATCGTATAATCACGAATGGCATTTGCGGGAAAGCGCGGAGCTGCGGCAATACCAGGCCCAGATCAATCCGCATTTTCTCTTCAACAGCCTGTTTTACATCATTTCCGTCGCCCACGATCCGGAAGCGGTGACGGAAATGACCGCGCATCTGGCCCGGTATTACCGGTATCAGGCCCAGAAAAATCATCTGGTGACGGTGGGCGACGAATTGTCCTTTGCCAATGAATATTTGAGTGTCATGGCCTTGCGCAAGCAGATTCGGTACACCTTGGATTGTCCCGAGGCAGTGAAATCGCAGCCGATTTTACCCCTGCTGCTGCAACCGCTGATTGAGAATGCGATTACCCACGGAATCGAAAACAAAGCAGGGGCGGACCAAATTGTGGGGAAGAGGTCGTTAAACGGGCGTATATGAAAAAGTGGCGCAACCCTCTAACATAAGGATTGCGCCACTGCTGTACTCGAATTATTTATTCGTGGCAGATCTCCTGCACTTTCGGTGACCAGGGTAAATAGTCCTGTAGGACCGTCAAGTCCCCGGGCACCGGCAAATTAGGTAATGCCGCAAACAAATAGTTCAAGTATTGACGAAGGTCGAGGTGATTTATCTCTGCAGTTTTGAGCACACTTAATAAGATGCCCGTCGCTACGGCGCCGCGTTTGCTCTGTGAGAAGAGCCAATTTTTGCGGCCCATCACCAGCTCTTTGACGGCTCGTTCGGCCCGGTTATTGGATAACTCCAACCGGCCGTCTTGGAGAACCGCCCGTAATCCTACTTCATGGCCCAGTGCGTATTCAACTGCGCGACCAAGTTTGGATTTCGGTAAGTAACTGTCACCCAATTCAAACAACCATTTGAAGAAGGCATCCATCTGCGGCTGGAGGTGTTCTTTACGCTGCGCAAGTCGCTCAGTTGCGGGCAGGCCACGCCATCCCTGTTCCAAGTGGAACATCTCATTACAGTATTGCCGACCAATGGGTGCCAATCCGGTATCACCACCGGTAACCGCTTCGTCGAACTTCCGCCGGACGTGCGCCCAGCAATAAACATGGTCAGATCCGGCAACCGGGGATACACAGCATAGCCATCGGTCTGCAGGTATTTCGTATATCCCTTAAGGAAGCGCTCAGCTTCGCCGTACCCGCGGGTGTCGCCGTGGTCATACAGGATAATTTGATGCTCCGCAAACTTGCCTGAGGTGTAAACCCAGTAATAGGTCTTGGCCTTCTTGATGGCGAGCACCCGGTAGGGCGTCTCATCGGCGTGAATGATATCCTGGGCCAGCAGTTCTTGATGCATCAAATTGTAGAGCGGCCGCAGATATTCTTCGGCTGCCTTGATAGGCCAACCAGACAGGGCTTGCCGGGTAAAATCTGCGCCACGATTATGCCAGAGCTTTTCTTGCCGGTAATCCGGCACTTTATAGATAAATTTGGTCAAGATTGATTCGGTCACGACCGCATTTGAAGCCATACTGTGGGAGATCACGGGCTTCGGTACGTCTGCTTTCTTGGTGATTACCTTACCGTGGTCTTGTAAACACTGCTCGTTAGTGCAGACGTAAGTGTGCTGGTAAACAGTGGTGGCCAACAACTTAACGGGGACAAAGTCGACCTCTTTACGTACGGCTGTCCGCCCAATATCGGCCATCATCTTCCCACATCCTGGGCAAATCTGATCTTCAGTGTCTAAAGTATAGTCGCGAGTGTTTTGTGGTAATTGACTCAGGTCCATCGATTTTCGGTGAACCACTTTCTTAGGGCGTTTCTTGACTGGCTCGTCTTCGCCACTCGCCTTGGCGACCGCTGCTTGTTCTTCCTGGGTGAGCACGTGTTCGTTGAAGAGGTTGGTTTGCCCATCTGGCAAATTTTGGCTGGATTCGCGGCGACGACCATAGAGAACACGTTTCAATACGGCCAGCTGCTCCTGCATCTGTTGGTTTTCGTGGAGTAAATTTTGGACGATAGTCCGTAATTGCTCGGGGGTGGCATCTGCGAGTGCAATGCTATTTTTTGGGTCGACCAATGTGTGGCCCTCCTGAATTATTGATTATTGGATTATATCATTTATAGATCATAAAAAGGAAGAGGTAATACCAAATTTCATTTGGCATCCTCTTCCACATTTAATTGGTATATCCGACCCTGCGGTCATGAATGGTACGCCTCTCAATAATACTTAGACCAGTGATCAATCGTTTTAACTGGTAATGGCTTAGTCGTTGTACGTCGGACCGGTTGCGGGGCCATTGCAGGTGGCCGTTCTCGAACCGCTTGTAATAGAGGACGAAGCCGCTGCGATCCCAGTAAAGGGCCTTGAACCGGTCCCGCTGACTGCCGCAAAATAGGAATAGTGAGTGGTCGTACGGGACTTCGTTCTCACCATAGAGTTCCCGCAGTGAGGCAGCTAAACCGTCAATTCCTTTGCGGAGGTCAGTCTTGCCACAGATGATGTAGATGTTAAGTTCTTGGATATTGGGGAACATTACCAGTCAACTCCTGTAAGACGATGTGCCGAGTGCTCCGATCAGCACCATTATAAAAAATCACTTCGGCATCTTTGAGCTTGATTCGAGCAGCTATCTGGGGCTTCCCACCAGTGCTGGGTGTCCGATCTGTCATTTGAACCGGCACAATATCTTTAATTTGAACCATAAAAAGCCTCCTTGTGTACTTGATGACTCAAGCATACAAGGAGGCTACGGCGCGAACCATATACCCGTTTAACGACCGCTTACAATTGTGGTGCGTGTGCGGCACCAGGATGATGGCCTCATCTTTACCGTGGAAAATGACGGGGCACCATTAACTGATGAAGAAATTGCCCAGTTGATTTTACGCATCAATCGCCCGGAACCCAGCAAAGATGGGCGGCATTTGGGATTATGGAATGTTAACCAGCGGCTGATCAACTTTTACGGCCGAGACGCTGGCTTGCGCTTTGACGCCAGTGACCTGGGCGGCTTAGCAGTGACGTTCCGGCTGCCAATGAAAGGAGGGCATACCGTTGAAAGTATTGCTCGTGGATGATGAAAACCACATTTTAGAATACTTGAAGCATTTGATTCGCTGGTCGGATTTTGGTTATGATACGGTTCTGACGGCGACCAGCGGGCAGGCGGCCAGTCAGTTGCTGCAAGCGGAGAAGCCGGCCTTGCTGATCACCGATATTCGGATGCCGGAAGTCTCCGGGCTAGATTTAGCCCGGTTGGTGACGACCAACAAGTTAGCGACGCAAGTGGTGATCCTTTCCGGTTATTCCGAATTTGATTATGCCCAGCAAGCATTGCGTTACGGTGTCGTGGATTACTTGCTCAAACCGGTATTGCAGCCGGATCTGGAGAAGGTCGTGCGCCATGTGGCCCAGTTGCGCCAGGAGAACTTCGATTTGAGCAATACCCGGCCGCTGCAACTCTGGCTGGCGGCATTGACCACGCTGCCCCAGGCGGTGCCGGAGGGCAGTCTGATCTATTCGGCGCTGGTGCGCGATAACTATGCGTGGCGCCTGCTGCCGCCCCAGGAGATTGCGGATGTGCCGGCGTTAGTCACCGTGCCGTTGACCGCCCACATGCTGCTGCTGACCAATGAGGAAGTTGGCCTGCCGATTGTTCCGGTTACCAAGCAGAAGGATACCCATCAGGCCCTGTTCCAGTACTTATTCGGCGAATTACCCGCCGACTATCATTATTTTCCCGGAGATAAACGCAACATCAACTATTTCCCCCAGATGCAGACCATTAACAAGCAAGAAGAAGATACGGTGCTCTTCAATCAGTTGTTCATTGATCTGGTGACTTTGATCAATGGTCATAATCCAGTCTTGCTGAAGGATTTGGGAATCAACGATCTGTGGCACGTCACCGCGGGGCGCTTACAGGCGAATATGCCGGTGCTGGCGGATTGGATTCAGTCTTTCTTCCAGCAAGACCGCAGCATTGAGGTTGTCGCCCACGTGAAACAGTACATTACGGCGAATTTAGGCGATGACGTCACTCTGGATAAATTGGGTGATTTGGTATATCTGCACCCGGTTTATCTGTCTCGGCTCTTCAAGAAAGAGGCGGGGACGACGATTGGTCAATTCACGGTCGATGTTCGCATGGAACGGGCGGCGGCGTTATTGGTGGAATCCAATCTGCGCGTGGAGGATATCAGCCGGATGGTGGGGTATAACGAAACCCAGTATTTCATCCGGGTGTTCAAACGGCATTACGGGCTGACGCCGAAACAATATCGGGAAATCAAGACAATGCAAGGAGAGCAGGGACATGGAATTGGAACATCACTCTAGCGTCATCACGAAGTGGGTCTTTATCTTGGTCAAAGCGGAAATTATCCTGCTGCTGACGACTTGGCCAATGCTGTATCTGTTGTTGAACCTCAGTATGGCCAGCAATGTGAATGAAGTCGGTACTTTGGTGCTGACGATTATTGCCTTGGTACCGTTCATCGTGGCGCCCGGGTGGTGTGCGGCCTATGCGACGGTCCGCCATTTCTACCGAAAAAAAGAAGAACCGCATTTCTGGCGGACGATTTGGCGCCAGTACAAAGAGAACTACAAGGCTGCAATGCTGATAGGGTTAGTGTTTGATGCGTGGCTGTTCGTGCTCTACACGGCCTTTTGGTATTACGGCCGGTTCGGCGCCATGGGGCGGGCGATTCCCCTGGTGATCATGGGCTTGAGCGTGTATTTCTTCCTTTTTGTCCTCGCTTACGTCACCGATCGCGAAGAAAGCCTGTTGGGTTATTGGCATAAGTCAGTGCAAATCATCATGCAGCATCCGGTCCTGTTTCTATCGCTGTTGTTTGAAACGACGCTGACCGGCTTGATCGGGTTCGTCATCAAGCCCTTGATGATTTTGGTCGCCCCTGGCGTTATTTGTCTGATTGTGATGTATTTCTACTTGTAGATGACTAAACTGGAAGAAGCAAAGCTAGGAAGAAGGGCGAAGTAATGACAACTTTTGATCTGCAGACGAATGCGGCTGGCCAGCTGACCGGCCTATCCGCCGCCAACGACACCGCGCACATGAATTGGGCCCAGAACGACCGGACAACGGTGTGGGGCACGGTGACCAGCAAGCAGTCGTTAACCGCTGCCGTGGAGCGGCATGTGCAGGGCGACCAGCTGGTCGAAACCTACACACTAACAAACAACACACCGTTCGATATTTACAGTCAAGAGACAGATATCGGCATTGCCCTGCCGCTGCCGGATACCTACTTGGCGGATGAGCGGGCGCTGAATCAGCGTTGCAACGTCCATCTGTGGTGCGGCGGCAGCGCGAGTTATATCATGGCGCTGCGGATGGACGGCAGCGGGCCGAATCTCGGGGCGGTGCTGCGTCAGGGGAGTCTGCAAGGATACAGTATCAATCGAGATCTGGCGCAAGCCAGCAACGAACGGGGCGACTTTATTCTGCATCCCGAAGACCTGCACTTGCATCCGGGTGAGCGTTATACGCTGCAACTGGTGTGGTTTTGGTTTGCGGACCGGGGGGATTTCCAAGCGCGGTTACGGAAGTTTCCCGGTTTTCTGACGGTACAGGCACCGCAATATACGCTTTTCCCCGGCGAGACGGTACCGGTGACGATTCAGGGGCAGGGTATCGATTTAGCCGCGGTCACGCTGACGGTGGATGGCAGTCCGGTTAGCGGCGCGGTGCAGGATGATCGCTTGGTTTACGAACTGCCGGGTGATTTAGCCGTCTGTGCGCATCGGTTGCGCGTGCAGGCCGGTGGGCAGACGACGTGGGCAGATTTCTACCAACAACCGGGCTTCGCCGAGTTGGTGAAGCGGCGGGTGCACTTCATCGTTGACCATCAGCAATGCCACGATGCGGCCAGTGCTTTGAACGGCGCGTATCTGGTTTACGATAACGAGACGCACCGGCAGTACTACGAGCACGTCAATGACCTGGATGCCGGCCGGGAACGGGTCGGCATTGGGGTGCTGCTGGCGTATTATTTGCAGACGCATGAGGATGCGGTGGTGGCCCGCAGTTTAGAGCAGTATCTGCATTTCGTCCGCATCCAGTTGCTGGATGAAACGACCGGCGAGGTATTCAATGATGCCCCGCGGAACAACGACACTCATCGGTTGTACAATTTCCCTTGGGTGGCGGATTTATTTCTGCAAGTGTATCACTGGCGGCACGAGGCAGCGGATTTGGACCGAGCGGTGCAGATCATGCGGGCGTATTTCAAAGAAGGCGGCGATTAGCATTATTCCATTGACGTGCCGATGAGCGACTTGATCGAGACGCTGCGGGCTGCCAATCGGCCGGACGATGCTGCCGAGATGCTGGCGGGGTGCGAGCGCCTGGGTGAGTTCATCCTGCAGCATGGGCAGAACTATCCCGCCCATGAGGTCAACTACGAACAAAGCATCGTGGCTCCCGCCGCCATTTACCTCCTCGAATTGTTCCAACTGACCGGAGATGAGCGATACCGGGAAGGCGCCGCCGTTCAGTTGCGCGGCCTAGCCGCGTTCCACGGTGATCAGCCGGATTACCATGTGTATGGGGCGGCCATTCGCCATTGGGACGGGTACTGGTTTGGTAAACGCAAGCTGTACGGAGATACATTCTCCCACTATTGGAGCGCGCTGTCGGGTATTGCCTTTGCTGGAGCCCAAACGGTATTCCCCGATGCCGATTATCCGGACCCCGAAGCAATATTCCGTAACGTACTGAGCATGTTCTTCCCTGACGGCAGGGCCACTTGTGCCTTTGTGTATCCTATGAGCGTGAATGGGGTCCGCGCCCACTATGCCGACCCGTGGGCGAATGACCAAGATTGGGGGATGTACTTTGCTCTTAAATATAGTAATATAACAGTATAACGGTTACAAAGGAGACTATTTATGGGCGTAGTACGTAACGGCGTACCGTGGTTTGATCAGTACCACAAACCGGTGAACGCGAAGGCCGGCTGCTTAGTGCAGGCCAATGATCATTACTATCTGTTTGGCGAGTACAAGACCAATGACGAGAACAAATTTATCGGTTTTTCGCGGTATGTGTCCACCGATTTGGAGCATTGGCAATACACGGGATTGGCATTAGGGCCGCAGAGCAGCGGGTTGCTGGGGCCCAATCGTATCGGTGAGCGGGTGAAAGTGCTGGCCGCTCCAGCCGGCGGGTATGTGATGCTGATGCACACTGATGACCTGGGCTATACGGATCCCCACGTGGGCTTAGCGACCAGTCCAACCATTGATGGCACATTCGAATTTCAAGGGCCGCCGCTGTTCAATGGCGAGCCGATCCATATGTGGGATCTCGGGACTTTCGTGGACGATGACGGGACGGCGTACCTCTTGACCCACGAGGGCAACATTTACCAGCTGGCCCCGGATTACCGCAGTGTGGTCGCGCTGATTGTCCGGGATATTGCCCCGAGGGAAGAATCGCCGGCGATGTTTCGCCAGGGCAATCGCTATTTTCTGCTGACGTCGCATAAGACCAGTTGGGAACGGAACGATAACGTGTATTACACCGCCGTCAGCCTGGCTGGTCCGTGGGAGAAGCAAGGCGTGTTTTGCCCGGCAGGCACGTTGACATACAACTCCCAATGTTCATTTGTCTTCATGCTGCCGACAGAATACGGCACCGTACCCATGTATCTGGGCGATCGCTGGTCCTTCCCGAAGCAGGCGGACGCGGCCACGCAAGTGTGGTTGCCAATCACCGTCAGCGGCGACACAATCACTATTCCTGAGTACTGGGAAGAGTGGGAAAACAGCACAGTTAAGCCCGTGACGTCTTCCGCGGCAGCGACTCCTGTGGCATTCGCTTCAGCCACCCCGGCGGAGGAGTTGACGATTCCCTTCACGGGGCGGCGGCTTGCCCTCGGCGGGATCACGAATCGGCACAGCGGCTACGCCAGAGTTGTGCTGACCAATGAACGGGACCAGCCGTTTCAGGATTCCTATGTGGATTTCTACAATAAAGTCCCGAGCACCGGGCTGCGCTATATGGCGCCGGAACTGGTGGCCGGTTGTTACACCCTGCACATCATCGTAGCGGGTACGCACGGCGTCTGGCAGGACAAAGCCGGCCATATTTTTGGCAGCGATGGTGATTTGGTGCAGGTGACGGGATACCAAATTGACGCATAAGTACGGCTTAAGCGGGCGAAATGGTCCGCTATTTTTGTGCGCTGAGTAACACACTCACCAAAAGTAAAGATTTTCTTCAAAAATCAAATTAAAAACCATACCCGACTCCCGTAAACTGAATCTAAAGGGTAAAGGGGGCAGTGCAGATGACGGTGATTGGAATTGACTTCGGAACAGCAAGCGCCATGGTCAGTTATTTTGACGGCCACGCCGGGCGCATTATTCCCAACGAGTGGGGCGCGGAACTGACGCCAACGGTGGTCAATGCTGCTCCCCAGAGCGAGGTGACCGTGGGGGCGGTCGCCAAAGCCCGGGGCAGTTTGGACCCGGCCGCGACGGCGGCCGGTTTCAAGCCCTTTTTGGGGACCAAGAAACGGTATGTGCTGCAGGGGGAAACATACACGCCCACGGAGCTGACTGCCTTGGTGCTGAAGAACTTGCGCGTCAGCGCGCAACGTTATCTGGGAGAATCGGTTAGCGAGGCCGTATTGAGTGTGCCCGCGTATTTCGATAATCGGCAGCAGGCGGCCTTGATCGAGGCAGCTAAGCTGGCGGGGCTGACGGTGGTCCGCTTAATTGGGGAAGCAACCGCCGCTGCCCTGGCCGATCAGACCGCAGTCACCAATGTTCAGCGGATTCTGGTCATGGATATGGGGGCCGATCATTTCTCCGTCAGTCTGGTGCAGCACGCCGCTGGTACGTTGCAGATCATGCAGCAGGAGGTGGCCAACCACCTGGGCGGCAATGACTTCACCCATGCCTTGGTAACGGATTTTGCGGCTGAGGCCCGCCTGACCGGGATTGATCAGCCACTGTATCATCAGCTTTTTGATCA
This sequence comes from Schleiferilactobacillus harbinensis, assembly GCF_008694105.1. Taxonomy (NCBI): domain Bacteria; kingdom Bacillati; phylum Bacillota; class Bacilli; order Lactobacillales; family Lactobacillaceae; genus Schleiferilactobacillus; species Schleiferilactobacillus harbinensis. The sequence goes on along the minus strand of NZ_CP041364.1, from coordinate 1,704,580 downwards.
ATTGGAAGAGTTGAAAAAGACGGCGAATACAGATATGAATACGCTCAGTGTGGGGGACACAGAGTATTCCTATTCAGTCGACGCCGCGCATCTGAAGAGCGTGTTCGCGCCATTGCTAGGGGCAATGCGCGTACCGCTGGATCAGGTACTGCATAGTGCCGGCTTGCAGCTGTCGGACATCGATCAAGTGGTGCTGGCCGGTTCGGGAGCCCAGCTGCCGGCGGTGCGGCAGCAGGTCGCCAAACTATGCCGGTGTCTGCCGCTGCTAGGTGCAACACCCGGAGACCAGGTTGCGCTGGGTTTGGCTGCGCTGGCGGGGCAGCCGCAGCTTTGTCAAACTTTGCGGGAAATGGTGCTCGCGCCCATCAGCGCGCACTCCTTTGAGACGCAGGCTACCCAAGAAACCGCGAACGGGGAAGTCACCGATTTCTTCGTGCCGCTTGTTGACCGGGGGGATTCATTACCGAGTCAGGCCGTCTGTTCGTTCACGATTGACTCTGGGGAGGAAATCAGCAGTGTGCCGGTGTTCTTAGGGGAGTACCAGCACACGCACGAGAACGTGTATCTGGGGGCTCTAGCGGTTCCCCAGGCCTCGGCAGCTCGGCAAGTGACGGTGCAGTTTGCCTTCAACAGCGATTTGAACCTTACGGTGGCGCTGCGCAACGACACGACAGAGCAAATTGCAACGACGGTATTCGTTCTGGACCAAGATGATCTCAATGATCTGGAACGGGCGCGGATGCGTTCGCGCCTCGCCGCGTTCAAAGTGCCGAGCAAGGAAGAAGCGGAGAATCAGCTGATTTTGACCCAGCTGGAACGGCTGAGTCAAGAGACAACGGGGTCCGTGCGGGAACGGTTCCGGGCCGAACGGATGAACTTCTTGCAGTTGCTGGCCAAACAGAATATGGAAGCCATTAACCGGGCCCGGGACGAGTTCGCCGATTTTATCCGGGATATGCAGAGTGAATATATTCTTTGAACCGGACAGACAAAAGGCCTTGGTTCACCATTCTTGGGAGGAGAATGGTGAACCAAGGCCTTCTTTTGTATCACTCAGGGACCAAAGGCCAACCATTACGCCAGCTGAGTACCGGCCTCTAAAGTATTATCCAGCTTGAAAATTTGCTCAACGTCAATGACCACCACGCCGGCCCGCGGGAACCGATCAAAGATTTTGGTTTTCCCCAAAATCTCGTTAGCGTAGTCGTCATTTTCGTGGATGTGAGCGGTGCCTTCGAAGCGGAATCCCTTCTGGGCCACACGGTCCGCCACGGCCACGGCCGCTTGCGGATTCGCTTTCAAGTTGGTGTAAGCGTGACGGAAAGTATGCTCGAAGTAGATGAGGTGCGAGTCGTCAAGAACGTGCAACGATCCCTTCGGTCCGACTTGTGGTTTGCTGTCAGCGCCGCTTGTCGCTAAGTAGGGCAGCTGATTTTTCAGCATGTCCTTCATTTCGGATGTCAATTCTGCCATAGTGCCATCTCCAATCATGAATTTATGGAACATTCTTACTTAAAGTAAGTATATCATAGAGAAATGCTACTTGTCTGCTTAGGATAGGCTGTTTTAGACTTTCTGAACGATTCAACGGGCGGCTGTATTATTATTCAGAATCTTTACACCGATTTAACACTCGCCGCCAATCCCTCACACCGTTTTTACATTGTCCCCGCTATACTTGCTTTCAGAAAATAAAATCAGGAGGACATGGAATCATGGTCGAACTCATTGGTTTAATCACGACGCTGTTGATGCTGGCTTATTTGTTGAACGTGTTGGTACGAGGTGATAAGAAGTGATGACGATGGTAGGGACTTATGCAGTGTATTTACTGGTGCCGCTGCTCTTGGCGATTCCTCTAGGGCGGTATATCAGCAAGGTGATGGCTGGCCAGAACACTTGGTTGACGCTGATTTGGGGTCCGTTGGAGAAACGGCTGACTCGCTGGCTGCGCCTGGATGAAAAAATGGACTGGCGGCGGTATGCGCTGGGGGTTGGTGCGTTCTCTGTATTGAGCTTCGCAGTGCTGCTGCTGATCCTGCGGTTCCAGAACTTTTTGCCGGGCAATCCCCAGCACTTCGCCGGGCTGTCCTGGTCACTGGCTTTCAATACGGCAATTTCGTTCGTTACGAACACGAACTGGCAGAGCTATTCGGGCGAATTGACGCTATCGAACTTTGCGCAGGTCCTGGGCCTCACCGTCCAGAACTTTGCCAGCGCCGCCGTGGGCATTGCCGTTGTCTATGCCGTGATCCGCGGCTTGGCGGGACACCAGCGCCATGAGTTAGGCAATTTGTGGCAGGATATGATCCGGGCCATTCTGTATATCTTACTGCCGCTGAGCCTATGCACCGCCCTGTTGCTGATCTGGTGCGGGGTACCGCAAAGCACCAACGGATTTACGACGGCCACCTTGAGTCAGCCGGTGGCGGTGAGTGCGGACGGTAATCTCATTCCCGGCGCCCGGGTCAATACCAGGACCGATACGGTGACCGTGGCTGGCAAAAAGGTGGCCAAGGCCCGGATCGTCACGAAAGAAACCTTGCCGATTTTCCCCCAAGCCAGTCAAGTGGCGATCAAGCAACTTGGCAGCAACGGCGGCGGCGTGTTAGGGACCAACTCAGCCCATCCTTACGAGAATCCCAATGCCGTGAGCAACTTCATTGAGTATTTGGCTATTGTGCTGCTGCCAATGGCCCTGGTCTTTGCCTTTGGCTGGAGTATCGGCCGACCCAAAGAAGGCTGGATGTTCTTCATTGCCATGGGCATTTTGTTCCTGATCGGCCTAGGCGTCACCGGCTGGGCGGAAACCCGCGGGGTGCATGTGGCCGGCCTGGGCACGATCACCATGGAAGGCAAAGAAGCCCGGCTGGGCGTACCCGCCTCGGCAATTTGGGCCGTGGGTACCACCGCGACCAGCAATGGTGCGGTCAATGCCATGCTGGACAGCTTTTCACCCTTAGGCGGCCTGCTACCGATGATGCTGATGCAATCCGGCGAAGTCGTCTTTGGCGGCGTTGGTTCCGGGCTTTACGGCATGCTTGGGTTCGTCCTGCTGACAGTGTTCATCGCCAGCCTGATGGTCGGCCGGACACCGGAATACTTAGGAAAGAAAATCGGCCCGGGAGAAATGCGCATGGCCGTGCTGGCCTGCTTGGCCACGCCGCTAACCATCTTGATCAGCAGTGGCATCGTGGCCGCTTTGCCGGTAGCTGCCCAGTCATTAACGAATGCGGGGGCTCACGGCTTCTCTGAATTTCTCTACGCGTTTTCGTCGGCCGGGGGCAATAACGGGTCGGCCTTTGGCGGCTTCAACGCCAACACGCCGCTGATGAATATCAGTCTGGGACTGGTCATGGCCGCGGCCCGGTTCGTGCCAATCGTGGCCATGCTCAATATTGGCCAGCGAATGGCCGAACAGAAGCTGACCGCCGAAACAGCCGGGACTTTGAAGACGACGAATGCCACCTTCGTGATCCTGCTGCTCATCGTGGTCTTGATCATCGGCGTCTTGAGCTTCTTCCCGGCGCTATCGCTGGGGCCGATCGTCGATGCCTTAACGCATTAATTCAGGAAGGAAGAATACGACGTGATGGCGAAGAAAGAAATGTCTAAAGAACGCTTGCTGACTGGGACCAATATGTGGAGTGCTGTCCGCAAGCTGAACGTTAACGATGAAAAAAACAATCCGGTCATGTTTCTGGTGTATATTTCGGCGGCAATGACCACGCTGCTGTTTGTTTTATCCTTGGCGGGGATCACGGACCACATCGTCACCAGCGGCTTCATTGCCACTGTGGCGATTATTCTATGGATCACCTGCTGGTTCTCGAACTTGGCTGAAGCAACCGCGGAGGGCCGGGGCAAAGCCCAAGCGGCCACGTTGAAGGCCTCTCGGAAAGACGTCACGGCGCACAAGGTGGTTGACCCGCAACACCCGGACCAATACACAGACGTGGCCGGGCCGTTGTTGGAAAAAGGCGACTACTTCCTGGTCAAGGCCGGCGAACAGATTCCGGCGGACGGTGAAGTCGTGGTCGGCGCCGCCTCGGTGGACGAAAGCGCGATCACCGGCGAATCGGCGCCGACGATTCGCGAAGCCGGGGGTGATCGTTCCGCGGTCACTGGCGGGACAACGGTTTTGTCGGATACCTTGGTGGTCAAAGTCACCCAGGAAAAGGGTCATAGTTTCTTGGACAAAATGATTGGCATGGTGGAGGGCGCCAACCGGCAAAAAACCCCCAACGAAATCGCCCTGGAGATCCTGCTGGTGGCCCTAGCACTGATCTTTGTGCTGGTCACCGCGTCGCTGTTTACGTATTCCAAGTTGTCTGCCCAATTAATGGGGAAGGCCAATCCGATTTCCATCGTGTGGTTGATTGCCCTGTTTGTCTGCCTCGCCCCCACCACAATTGGGGCTTTGCTGTCAGCCATCGGCATCGCTGGCATGAGCCGGCTCAACGCCGCCAATGTGCTGGCCATGAGTGGTCGGGCCATTGAAGCCGCCGGGGATGTGGATGTCCTGTTGCTGGATAAGACAGGGACGATCACGTTCGGTAACCGCCAAGCCAGCGAATTCATCCCGATGCCCGAGCATACCGCCGAAGAACTAGCGGATGCCGCCCAACTGGCGTCGTTAGCCGACGAGACACCGGAGGGCCGATCCATCGTGGTGCTGGCCAAAAAGCAGTTCAATCTGCGTGGCCGCGAAGTCGGTCATAATCAGTATCATTTCGTTCCATTCACAGCTCAGACCAAGATGAGCGGCGTGGATTATCAGGGTATTGAGATCCGCAAAGGGGCGGCCGAAAACGTGAAACAGTATGTTCTGCAGCACCAGCATACTTACTCGGATGACTGCACCGCGGCAGTGGACCAAGTGGCCCGCCAAGGGGGCACGCCGCTGGTGGTCACGAAGGACTATACCGTCCTCGGCGTCATTGCCCTGAAAGACATCATTAAACCCGGCGTCAAAGAGAAGTTTGGCGATTTGCGCAAGATGGGGATCCAAACGATCATGATCACCGGCGATAATCCGGTCACGGCGGCGGCGATCGCCGCTGAGGCGGGGGTGGATGACTTTCTGTCCCAGGCCACTCCGGAAAGCAAAATGGAGACAATCCATAAGTACCAGGCGCAGGGCCATCTGGTGGCCATGACCGGCGACGGCACCAATGACGCGCCGGCTCTGGCTCAGGCCGATGTGGCGGTGGCGATGAATTCTGGCACCCAAGCGGCCAAGGAAGCCGGCAATATGGTCGATCTGGATTCTTCCCCGACTAAGCTGATCGATATCGTCCGCATCGGCAAGCAATTGCTGATGACTCGGGGTAGTTTGACGACGTTCTCGATCGCCAATGATATTTCGAAGTACTTCGCGATCATTCCGGCAATCTTCATGAATTTGTATCCACCGCTGCGGGTCTTAAACATCATGGGCTTGCACAGTTCAACCAGCGCGATTCTGTCCGCGCTGATCTTCAATGCCCTGATCATTGTGGCCCTGATTCCCTTGGCGCTGAATGGTGTGAAATACCAGGAAATTCCTGCCGCCAAATTGTTGAAGCACAATCTGTGGTTGTACGGCGTCGGCGGGCTGATCGTGCCCTTTATCGGGATCAAGTTGATTGATTTGCTGATTGCGCCGCTGGTGGCGCTGCTTTAGGAGGCTGGAAGAAATGAAGACATGGTTGCGCGCAGGCTGGATCCTGCTGGGCTGTATGGTCATCGTCGGGCTCTATACCGCTGTGGTGACGGGAATCGGCCAAACGTTTATGGCGGATCAGGCCAATGGCAGTCTAATCCGCACCAAAGGAAAAGTGACCGGCTCGCGGTTAATTGTCCAACCGGAGACCGCTGATGGCGATCTGTGGGGACGGGCCATGCATATTGCCCGTGACGGCCAGACGCTGCAGGCCGGGCCGACTAATTTAAGCCCGGCCAGTACCGCTTTTCGTAAACGAGCTAAGGCCCTGGCGGTGGTCATCGCGGCCCGCAATCCAGACGCCCGGGGAGCGGTGCCCCAGGAATTGATCACCACGTCCGGCAGCGGCGTGGATCCGGATATCAGTCTGGCGGCGGCCCTCTGGCAGGTACCGCGGATTGCCAAAGCCCGCGGCGTGCGCCAAACGGTGGTACGTCAGACGATTCAGCGCCAGGCCACCAATGCCGCCACCCAAATTCTGGGTCAGCAGACCGTGAATGTCGTGGCGGTCAACCAAGCACTGGCCAAATTGAAATAAGCTCTGTCAAGACAGTAACTGCCCGGTGCATTGCCACCTGGGCCAGTTACTGTCTTCGTGGTATGGTGGTGGTATAATACAGCACAGTGGGAGGGATTGGATAGCGATGGACACACAAACAAGCACGCCGGCAACTGGTAAACGCGGACAGCTCAAAATATTTTTTGGTTATGCAGCCGGGGTGGGTAAGACCTACCAGATGCTGGAGGAAGCCCACCAGTTGCAAGAGCGCGGCGTGGATGTCGTTGTCGGTTATGTTGAACCCTTAGCCCGCCCGGATACCATGGCTTTGGTCCAGGGGCTGGCACGGCTGCCCCAGGGAATGAGTTATAAAGGGATGATGGTCAATGAGTTTGACCTGACTGCCGCTTTGAAGCGGCATCCCCAGGTCTTACTGGTGGACGAACTGGCCCACACGAATACGGATCGGACCCGGCATCAGAAACGCTACCAGGATATTGAAGAACTGCTGACGGCGGGCATCTCGGTCTATACCACGATGAATGTGCAGCATCTGGAGAGCCTCAACAATATCGTGGAGGGCTTCACCCACGTGCACGTTCGGGAAACAGTGCCGGATGATTTCTTTGATCAAGCCGATCAGATCAAACTGGTGGACTTGGATCCCAAGGATCTGCTGGAACGGTTGAAGATGGGCAAAATCTATCGCCCAGACATGGCGCAAGAAGCGATGCAGCATTTCTTCACGCTGACTACCCTGTCGTCACTGCGAGAAATCGCCTTGCGCCGGATGACGATGCGTTTGGCCACCCGCCAGGAGACGACCACCGAAAACCTGCTGGTATGTTTCTCCGGTTCTGAGACGAGCAAGGCCGTGCTGCGTTCGGCCATGCAGCTGGCCCACGCTTTCTCCGGCAACATCACAGCCCTCTATATTTCGCCCCGCATCGCCGGTGCGAAACCGTCGGCGGCGGTGACGGCGAATATGCGGCTGGCGGAAAAGCTGGGGATGCAGGTGGCGGTTCTCTACGGCGAGCAACGGGCGGAATTGATTGCTGAGTACGCCAAGAGCAACCATATTTCCAAACTGATCCTGGGGGCGGGTAATATATCCCTGTATAACCGGCTGCGCTACCGGGGCAGTATCATCGACCAGTTGAACCAGAGCCTGCCGGAGGTGGATAAATATGTCATCCCCCATCAGAAGGCGCACCGTCGCCGGCGCTGGCAATGGCCCGAAATCTATTGGCAGGATGCTGTGCGCACGATGCTGATTCTAGCGGCCTGTACGGGCGTGGGCCTGGTCTTGATGCCGCTGCACGTGGCGCAAGAGAACATTATTTTGATCTACATCCTTGGGGTGCTGTTGAGTGCGCTGGTGACGATCGGCCGTAGTGCCAGCACGGTGGCGGCAATCGTCGCCGTCGCCCTGTTCAATTATTTCTTCACCGTCCCCTATGGCTCGTTCGCCAGTGATCCAGAGAACATTGTCACCTTCGCGATGATGGCCGTCGTTGGCCTGCTTAGCGGCTCCTGGACTACCCGGCTGCGCCGGCAAGCCGCGGATGAAGCCCAGCAGACGCAGCGGACGCAGATTCTGCTGAATGCCAGTCATGAATTGGAAAAAGCCCAGGATCTCACCGATGTTTTATTGGTGATCGGCACCCATGTCCAGCGGCTGGTCAACCGGGATGTATTCCTTTATCCCCGGCAAGGGGACAAACTGGGGCTGCCCTTTAAACTGCCGGGCAGTACCGCCAATCAGCTGACCGCCTATTTCACCGCCAATGAACGGGCAGTAGCGGCCTGGGTGTTGAAAAACGGGCAGGCCGCCGGCCGGCACACCGACACTCTGCCCCGGGCGGCCGGGTTGTATTTACCAATCAACGGGGTTCAAGGCAATCCACCGGTGGCCGTGTTGGGTATTGCTATGCAGGGCAGCTCGTCAATCGACTTTTATACCCGCACGCTGCTGAACTCGATCATCGATACGAGCATCTTGGCCATCCAACGGGTCCAGGAAGCGGAAGAAAAGAGGCGGGTCGCCAAGCTGATGCATCAAGAGACGACCAGGGCTAACTTGCTGCGCGGCATTTCCCATGACCTGCGCACGCCGTTGACCACAATTTCCGGCAATGCCGATATGCTGGTGCATCAAAGCGATCGGCTCTCAGCGGACCAGCGGCATGGACTGTACCAGTCAATTTATGCCGACGCTGTGTGGTTGACCGGGATGGTGGAGAACTTGCTGGCGATGACCCGCTTTACTGACGGCAAGATCGTGATTCAGCGGGAACCGGAACTGGTGACGGACATCGTGGCGGAAGCAATGCAGCATCTGCACCCAGAAGCCAGTAAACATCACCTCCGGACGGCGATCAACGATGATCTGCTCTTAGTCAGCACGGATGCCCAATTGATCGTCCAAGTCCTCGTGAACATCATCAATAATGCCATCCAATATACCCCGGCAGGGTCGCATATCACCGTGTCCGCCAGAAATGAAGGGGCGATGGCCTTGATTACGATCGCCAATGACGGGCCGCATATTCCTGAAGCCGAGCAGAAGAAGCTCTTCGAATTGTTTTACAGCAAACAGCAGCAGACCAGCGAACGGCACGGGATGGGCATTGGTTTGGCCCTATGCCGCACCATTGTCCAAGCCGCCGGCGGCCAAATTGGGGTATACAACATTGATCCGCAGGGGGCAGCCTTTTACTTCACGCTGCCGCGGTATCAAGAGAAAGAAGGGGCGTAACATCAAAACACATCGGATTTTGCTTGTTGAAGACGATTTGGAAGTAGGAAAGCTGGTCCAGATGGCCTTGCAAGCGAATGATTACGGCAACGAATGGGCCCATAACGGCAGCCAGGCAGAGACTCTGATTGCCAGTTATCGGTCGGAAGTGATTCTGTTGGATCTGGGCTTGCCGGATATTGACGGTACAGTGATCATTCAGCAGGTCAGACAAACAAGTGCCACGCCGATCATCGTCATTTCCGCTCGGGGCGAGGAGAGCGACAAGATCAACGCCCTAGACCTCGGCGCGGATGACTATCTGATTAAGCCGTTTTCGGTCGCTGAATTACTCGCCCGGATTCGGGTGGCCTTGCGGCGCAATCGTTACCTGGTCCAACAAACGGCTACCCCTGTGGCGACCCAGTACAGCAACGGGGCGCTGCGGATTGATTACGATGCCCAGGTGGTTACGTTGAGCGGCACACCGATTCATCTGACCGCGATTGAATATGCACTGCTGGCTGAGTTTTCCCGGAATGCCGATAAGGTACTCACCCACCACTATCTGCTGACCAAGATTTGGGGCGCCGAAAGCACTTCAGATACGTCCTCGTTGCGGGTCGCGGTTGCCACCCTGCGGCGGAAAATTGAAGCGGCCCCGAACGCGCCGCAATTTATTCAGACCTATATCGGGGTGGGGTACCGGTTGGTCCAGCAACCGGAGGAATGATCAGGTAGCCTAATGAATTGAGGCTACAGAAAAGGTGTCTCGCCATTCAACGTAACGGTTGCACGGCGAGGCACCTTTTCTGCATTTTTATTGTTCGATATTCTGAATTTCAATGGGGGTCGACCCCGGGACCAACTTGCGCAGTTCCTCCTGAATCGTCGGCAATGCTTGGGAGAATGTGAGTTGAATCCGGCGCTGCGTGGTGGTGATGAAGATGGCCACCACGCGGTCCTTGCCGTTGGGCAGAGTGACTGGCACCAGCGTGATCCCGGCCAAACGGTCGTAACGAATCACACTGGAAATAAAGCCGTTGTTCACCAAGCGCTTATCACCGATCCCGCCGACACCAGCTTGAATACAATTCAGCAGGAAGCCGGCGAGGAACAGGACGAGCAGCCAACGGACCCAATTGTTGGCAATGCCAGCGCCGGTCCAGCCCCAGCCAACGACCATTAGGCCAAGCAGAAACGGCCAGTAATTATAGTGCGCTCGTAATACAATTTGCGCTTGCCAGAAGATGGAGACGATACAGCCTGTCAGCAATACCGCGTCCATGATGATCATGAAGATTAGCCACCAGTCGCTCATCGTACGCATCCCTTGCTTTCTTTATCACTACAAGTATATCATGCTTGCCAAATTGGCCCACCGACTAAAGTCTTATCCTAGCGATAAAAAGAAACAGCGCTCCACCAACTTGGCGGGGCGCTGCTATAGTTAACGCATCGCTGACTAATTAGGCGTTTTCTTTACTCAAGAAGTCTGTCAATGGAATCAAACCTTCCGTCTCGTACTTCTTGGTGAAGGCGGCAACAGCATCCTTGTCTTGGGTCTTCGGGTCGATCTGCAATTGTTCAACCGGCAGCGGCCGATCGTTGGCAATGTGCACGTCGATGACCACCGGGCCGTCTGCTGTCTTGGCTTGGGCGAAGGCTTCCTTCAATTCAGGCAGGGTGTGGACTGTGAAGCCCGTGGCACCCATGGCCTTGGCGGCCAAACCGAAATCGGCGTCCTGCAGGGCCACTCCGGAGTGGGGCTGCTTGCTGTCATCTTGTTCCGCTTCAATGAAGCCCAGACTCTGGTTGGACAAGATCACGTTGATAATCGGCAGTTTGTACTTCACTTGGGTAATGATATCTTGCATCACCATCGTGAAACCGCCATCACCGGAGATCGACCAAACTTGACGATCCGGGTACTTGGTTTGAGCGCCGATCGCGGCCGGCACGCCATAACCCATGGTGGCGTACCAAGCAGACGTACTGAAGCGCTGCTGATCATGCAGCTTCAAGAAGCGGAAACCGTCGATCGTGACGTTACCCACATCGACTTGGAAGATGGCATCGTTGGTGGCCATGGCATTGATTTCCTTGAAGATCGGTTCAACCCGCAACGGCGTGCGATCATCATCTTCGAAACTGGATACCCAGGTGTCCCAGTTCTGGCGGTTAGCCAATGCTGCGCGGTACCAGCCGCTTTCCGGCTTTTCGTCAACCTTTTCAAGCAAGGCTTGCACGGTCTTCTTGGCGTCCGCCAAGATGGCCAGGTCAACCTTGTGGCGGCGCGTGAACTTCGTACCGTCAATGTCCACTTGGATAAAGGTGGCATCCGGTTTTTCAAAGTAACCTTGGAACGGCATATCGGACCCCAGCGTGATAATGGTGTCGGCTTGTTGCAAAATCTCTATCCCGGGCTTGGTAGCGACTCGGCCCGCCGCACCCATGTAAGCCGGTGTGTCATCGGGCACGATCCCCTTGGCAATCGCTGTGGACATGATCGGCGCGTGGAGTTTATCAGACAAGGCAATAACGTCCTTGCCGGCACCCTTGGTCCCTTTCCCGATGTAGATCAGCGGCCGTTTGGCGGCAGTCAACAGCTTCGCCGCTTCCGCAATCTTATCAGGATCCGGTCCCGGCAGAATTGCCTTTTGATAAGTAAAGGCCGAGCTGACATAGTTATCTTCAATCGGTGTCCAGCCCAGATCCTTCGGAATGGTCACCACAGCGACACCGTTATGGCGAATTGCTTGCCGAATGGCTTCATCAACGACGGCCGGCAGTTGTTGCGCTGTCATGGCCGTCCGGTTGTATACAGAAACGTCCGCAAACATCGGGTTCTCGTTCATTTCCTGGAAGTAGCTGGTGTTCATCGTGCTAGTCGGCACCTGACCAACCAAGGCCAAAACCGGCACGTGGTCATACTGAGCATCGTACAACCCATTCAGCAAGTGCACCGCACCAGGACCGGCAGAGCCGAAGGTAGCAGCGATCTTCCCCGTGATTTTCGCTTGTCCGGCAGCCGCCAAAGCCCCAACTTCTTCATGGCGAACCTGAATGTAATGCATTCGATCCTTCAAATTATACAGGGCGTTCATGGTGGAGTCGAAGGAACCACCAGGCAATCCGTAAATGGTATCGATCCCCCAATCGAGCAATACCTTGATCATTGCATCTGACGCGTTGATTTTATCAGCCATCGCAAAAAAGCCTCCTTGAGAAATTATCACTAATAAAAAATAAGTAAAATGCTTACATCACTATCTTATAGCATGGGGGCAAGGAAGGCAACTGAAATGTTTGTTCGGGTAAGAGAGGGCGCAGGCGACCGGGTAGAAGCGTAGTGATCAGGCAGGCCAGGCACAAACCCCGGATTTGTGCCTGGCCTGCCTGATCACCTAGCTTCTGGTCGCCGGAGCCCGTTTAGAGGGAGAGCCCATCCCTGATACCCCTTACAAAACCGTTATTTGGCAAGCACTCGCGCCAACGTTTATACTAGAGTTATCTAGGTTTTACTGGGAGGTATGACCGCCGTGAGCATCGCACTCACCATTTTCGTCATTATCATGATCTTCAACACGGTGGGAGCCATTGTCACGGTTTTCCACCGGCCCCGGAATATTGCCAGTACGCTGGCCTGGCTCATGGTGCTGGTCCTCTTGCCCGTGGTCGGCTTTTTACTGTACGCCTTTCTCGGCCGCGGCTTAGCCCAGGAAAAAATCTTCGATATCAGCCATGGGGAACACATTGGGTTGCAGCACTTGAAGCAGATGATCCTCACCGACGATAAAGCCGATCCGGATAATGAACGCTCTGACCATACGACCACCCACACGGCCCGCCAGCTGATCCATTATTTCGTGAACGCCCAGGACGCGCCGCTGACCAAGCGGAATTTCGTCCAGGTGTACACGGATGGGCAAGCCCAGATCCAGGCGATTTTTCAGGATATCCGCGCCGCCAAAGAAACCGTCCACGTGGAGTATTATGCTTTCTTCAACGACAACATTGGCAATCAATTTCTTGATTTATTGACGGAGAAAGCCAAAGAGGGCTTGGAAGTCCGGCTGATCTATGATCCTTGGGGATCGCCGCACACCAGCCGCCGCTGGTTCCGGGACTATGAGGCCGCCGGCGGCCAGGTGGTGCCGTTTATTACCGCGCAAAACGTGGTCGCCAAGACTCGGCTCAACTATCACTTGCACCGCAAGATCGTGGTGATCGATGGCCGCATCGGTTACACCGGCGGTTTCAACGTCGGCGACCAATACGTGGAACCAACGAAGAAGTTCGGTTACTGGCGGGATACCCAGGTCCGCCTGGAGGGTACCGCGGTCCTGTCCTTGCAGGAACGCTTTGCCATGGACTGGAACGCCTCAGTGGGCCGTAATGGCGAGCTGATCACCTTCCAGCCGAAATACTTCCGCCATCCTGATCCCAAACTGGACGGCCATGCCAATATCCAGCTGGTCTCCGATGGACCGGACAGCACCGCTCAGATCCTGAAGGGCGGTATGATGCGGATGATTATGCTGGCGGAAAAATCGGTTTGGATTCAGACCCCGTACTTGATCCCCGATGACAGTATGATCGATACTCTGATGGTGGCGGCCGCTTCTGGCGTGGACGTCCGCATCATGATTCCCAACAAGCCGGACCATCCGTTTATCTACCGGGCCACGCAGTATTACGCGAATCTATTGACCTTAACGGGGGTCAAGATTTATATTTACGACAAAGGCTTTATCCACGCCAAGACTGCCGTCATGGACAACAAGGTGGTCACTGTCGGTTCCATGAATCAGGATATCCGCAGTTACGCGCTGAACTTTGAAGCCAATTGCTTCATCTACGATTCCCGCGTGTCCCAGCAGTTTACGGACATCTTTAACGCCGATATCAAAGACAGTACGTTATTGACCCGCCAAGCGATCGCCAAACAATCACGCTGGCTGCGCTTCAAGCAGTACTTCTCCCGGCTTCTCTCCCCAATTCTTTAGCAGTTCAGAAAGGACGCTTCCAATATATGCAGATCCAAGTGGCAGAAAATACCCCTGTTACCGTCACGGTCACCGGTACGGGTCAACCCATTGTTTTCTTGAACGGCTTCGGCGGATTCAAGGAGATCTGGGCGGCGCAAATTCCAGCCGTTACCGCTTGGGGTTATCAGGCCATCACCTGGGACTACCGCGGTCAGGGTGCCTCCGGCGGCGACACCGCCACCAGTCTGCGAGAACTGGCCGGGGACCTGCATACGGTGCTGAATGCGTTGGCTGTGCATGACCCGATTCTGGTCGGTCATTCCATGGGCGCTAGCGTCATCTGGGCGTTTCTGAAAGATTATCCGGCGTTTCCGATCAAGGCGGTGGTCACGGTGGACCAAAGTCCGAAGATGGTGAATACTCAGGACTGGTGGTACGGTTTTCGGGGACTCGACCGGGCCAGTGTCCATCAGTTCTTCCAACTGATGAGCCGGCATCATGAGACGCTTCAGGGCCTGGATCCGGCAGTCGCCCAACCGTTGCAAGCGGCCGAGCAGGCCCACCCGTTCTTCCGCATCGCCGCGGAGGAACTGCTCAGCGATCACCTGCGCGCCGATTGGCGGCCGGTGGTGGAAAAAATCAGTTGTCCGACGCTAATGATCAGTGCTTTGCAGAGCCCGTATTTCCCTGACGGCTATGCCGACTGGGCGGTCAAGTGGAATCCGCAGATCCAGACCCAATCGATTGATGGGTGCGGGCACGATATCATGGCGGAGGTCCCAGCTGCGTTTAACGATATTTTGCGGGACTTTTTATAATTACTGGCGGTAAACTGAAGTACTCGCATGGGTTCATCTTGCTGGCAGGAACGGTTTTTATCCAATGGCAAAGCTTACAAACCAAAACAAAATCTGGAGAAGCCATCGCGGCATACTCCAGATTTTTTTGCTCTTTGATAAGGGTTTCAGGATTTAGTTTCTCGCGATGCAACTACTCGGGCCAAAAAGAATAAGGTGATGCCGATGATTATCGGAAATAATTGAGTGAGGTATAGAACGGCATACGCAGTTTGACCATGGAGTACAGGACTGGCATAGCCCATAATAATCAGCCAAAAAAGAATCATATCAGCTAGAATACTTATCGCCAACGCGGTAATTGATAATTGCTTTGACAAGAGTTGAGTAAAGATACTGAGGATTGCGACTACGCCAAACCCAATAAGACCCAGTAACAAGTAGATCCCAAGCATACGTCCTACTGACAAAGGCCCGTTGGCGTCCGGGCCCCGTACCCACGATTGGAGTACGGCGAGAAAGATTAGCCAAATTGGTGGGGCGGCAATCAATAAAACAGCAACTAACCAATTTGCTGCCTTTTTCATTGCAATCGCTCCTCTCCTGAAGATGTGTGTGGAGCGGCATGTGTCTACGGTAGAGGTGAGTAATGAGTTGTTCATCTTCCGTGCGCACTTTTAGTTTGGTACCACTTATTTAAGGTAAGTATATCACATTATTGAAAGGGCTTTCATTAACTGTGCTACACTAATTCAGACCAGAAACTGAGTTCTATCAATGTGTTGATCGCTGTAGCGGTCAAAGCTTGCTAGATAATTCTACAAAAACTGGTATGCACAGTAGAATGGACACAAGGGTACACATAATTGGAAATTAGTGATTACACCGGTGGTCTGAGCAAGAACGCACCATAGAACGCTGAATTCTGAAGCAACTAATGAATTTTTTTACTCCCTGTTTTTTGGCAATTCTAGCTTTTCCAAATTATCAGCTGAAGAAAACGGAAATTGGGTTAATTAGATCAATTTTTTGATAGGCCGATTTGGAGGCGGAAAAAAGACCGTTTTCGTCAAACGGTCCAAACAGTGCAAGTTTAAGTTTAGTTATTATCCCGATTGCCGCCGAAGAGAATGATTAACCGGAGCAATTGCAGGAACGTCGTCAGCGCAGCGGCCACATAGGTCAGAGCGGCTGCGGTTAAGACTTTCTTCACCATCACGACTTCATCGCCGGAGAGCAGCGGTGAGCTGGAGAGGATGTTGACGGCGCGGCGGGAGGCGTTGAATTCCACTGGCAGGGTGACCAGTTGGAAGAGCAGGGCCAGGGAGAAGGCCGCGATGCCGATGTTGATTAACAATTGACTATGGGCAAGCAGCACGCCCACTAAGATGATTGGCAGGGCGAGTGACGAGCCCAGATTAGCAATGGGGACAATACCGGCGCGCAGGGCCATGGGCCAATAGCGGACCTTGTCCTGCACCGCGTGGCCGCATTCGTGGGCTGCCACGCCAATGGCGGCGACAGACGTGGAGTCTGCCGTAGACTGGGATAGATTCAGCGTTTTATCTCGGCCATTGTAGTTATCGGTCAAATTACCAGCAATCCGGTTGATCTGGACATCGTGAATACCGGCTGATCGCAATATATAGGCGGCCGCATCGGTACCACTGGCGCCGGATCGGCTGGTGACCTGGTCGTATTTACGGAATGTGCTGTTGACATACCACGACGCCGCTCCGGAGAGCACCAAACCGATAATAACTAAATAGAAGGTGGGATCCCACCACCACATCATGGGAAAGTACATGGCTAATAGCTCCTTTTCGAATTCCTAGACTCTCTGCCGTTAGAATAACAAAAAGACCGGCGGGTGTCGTCGGTCTTAATACCGATTATTCAGCGCCCGGCGGCGTAATGGAGACGGCTCGACTGATCTGATAGAGATCAAAGTCGTCCGGTGCACCGTCGCCGGTGTATGACGCCGGCTTGTAACCCAGCGCCGTTAAGGTCGGCTGCACCGTGGTATCGCCGGCGGGGACCCAAATCGTCAGGGAGCTGAGACCGAGTTCAGCAAAGGCAAAGGCCGACATATGGCCGATGATTTCCCGCACGCTCGCCGCCGTCAGTTCTTTAGGCACCAATTCCAGGTGCAGGCCGGCTTGGCCGCTGTCTTCATCAATGGGGTCGAGGGAAAAAATACCGACGAATTGTTTGGCGCTCCGGTCGGTAATGCCCCAGGTGAGCTGCCGGTTGCGCATGACGGCCACCATGGTGTGGCTGATGTAATCGACGGTTTGGTTGATGTCGGCGTCTGCCGGCCGATTCGTTTGGGCGGCAACCGCCGGATCATGCCGCAGGGCAAACACGTCTTTCACCGTGGAGACGGTCAGCCAATCGAAGGTAAACCGGGGAGTCATAATTGGATGGTACTTTTCAAATTGTTCCACAACGCCACACTGCTTTCTCTTGAAGTTTCACTCTCTTTAGTATAACAAAGGGCGCCAGCCGCCGCACAGAATCGGGCTTGTGGGCGGCCGAGCAGGCCGGTAAGATGGAAGGTATCGAAAAAAGACGGAGGCAGCAAAGACATGGCAAAGAAATATTATGCAGTGGCGCGGGGTAAAAAGACGGGGGTCTTTACCGATTGGCCGACGACCCAAAAATTGGTGGCCGGGTTCCCCGGTGCCCGCTATAAGAGTTTTCCGACCCGTACGGAAGCGGCAGCGTGGGTGGCGGCGGGGGGACCCAAGACGTCCAGTAAGCCGAAAGCCGCCGCGGCGGTCAATGCGCCAAGTCAACCGCAAAAAAAATACACCGTCGCGTTATGGAGCGACGGCGGTTCGCGGAATACCGGCAACGTTGCCGGCGGTCACGTGAAACAATCGGACGTGGCGGCCTGGGCCTATTTGCTGGTGACTCAGGATAAGAAGAAATACAGCGGCTCGGCAGGCGAATTTGGCGCCACCAACAATCGGATGGAAATCATGGGCCTGCTCAATGCGCTGCGCCGTTTGGAACAATTGGGCTTGAACCAAGAGCCGATTTTAGCCACGCTGGATTCCCAATATGTGCTGAATGCAATCAATAAAGGCTGGCTGCGCGGTTGGCAGCGTCGCGGCTGGCAGCGGGCGAATAACCAGCCGCTGGTGAATGCGGAATTATGGCGGGAACTGGCGGCAATCTTGCCGCATTTCTCACAGTTGGATCTGCAGTGGACCAAGGGCCATGCGACGAATTCAGGGAATGTGTTTGTGGATACGCTGTTGAATCAGACGATGGATGCGCTGCTCAAGGCTCGGGCAGATCAGTCCTGAGATAGCCGGAAACCAGAGTATCCAGATACCAGTACAAGACGACGAAATCCGAACCAGTGCCGAAGTCCTGCATCTGGATCAGGGGCAGGTCATTCTTGATGCCCATCAGATCCGCCATCTCCATGCTGGTGGTGAGGATGATATCGTAGCTCTGAGTGGAATCGTAGTTGGTGACGACCACGTTGAAGTTGGCAGTCATCTGTTCGTTCAGGGCCTTGCGCAGGTAATAATTAACGGGCAGGTCGTGGCTGGTCAAGAGGCCGATGCGGTACTGGCGGCGGGTATGGCGCAGCAGCAGCAGGGTCATGGTCAAGCGTTCGGTCAGGACCGCCTCTGCTCCGGGTGCGCTGAACGCCGTGGAGAGCCGCTGCAGGCGGGAGATCACCACGTGGATGAACTTCATCTGACCGGATTCCGGCTTCCAGTACACGCCCTGCATGGCGGTGTACACCAACTGGTGGGCGTTGGTGATCGTCCCCGGCATCAGCGCCAAGGTGGTCAGTTCAGTGAAAAAGATCAGCTGCAGTTCCTGGTGCATGGTGGAGATATCGAATTTGCTGGCTAAAAAGTCCATCACCGCGTGGGTATAACTGCGCATCCGTGTACTGAACTGGGTCATGCCCAAATACAGGTTTTTGTACAGTTCGCTCTTCATCGGGAAAATGCGGGCGTAGAAAGAAAAGACAAAAAAGGCGATGCCCTCAAATTCCGTGGCGATGTGGGTGTTTTTGGCGAAGACCCGGTCCCAAATGGCAAACATTTTCTGCACTTTGGGCAGGTCTTGGATCAGTGACAGCTTGAAGGCCCCGGTGTTGTCGTTCAGCGGATGGTTGAGCGAAACCCGCTGGAGCACGACATGCAAATAGATGCGGATCGACTGCCGCGTATTTTGGGGCAATCGGCCGGTGACTTCTTCTTGAAAGTCATGGATAAATTCCTCAATTTGCGGATTGTTGGCATTGGTCAAGCGGGCATCATGTCCGTTGACGACACTGAACAACTGGTAATAAAAGTGGCGAATATCCAATTCTCGGCCTTGCAAACGATTATTGCGAATCACCAAATGGAACTCTGCCAAATACTCGTTCAAGCGAGTCACGTGGCGGAACAAAGTGGATGAACTCATCAATAAGGCCCGCTGCAAGGCGGTCATGGTGAACTCGTTGTGCCAGAAAATGTAGATCAATATCTGGTACGCAGAACTGTCTCGAATCAGCATGTTCGTCACGTCATCAAGGGTGGGCAGGTTGATCAGGTCGAGAATATACTCGGCTTCCGGCGACCCTAAGTGGAATGGGGCGTTAGGGAAAAGGTTATTCAGCTGATCCCCCAGAATCGCCATGTGGTCGGCAATTAAGCGCGGATCCACCTGCAGATCAGTGGCCATTTGTTTGCGGGTGGCATGGCCGTTATGGGTGTATAGGTATTGAACGAAAGTAAGATCTTGGCGCACGCGCGGTTCCAAGAAATCTTCTTTTTCCATGATAAGTCAGTCCCCCTAGTTGGCGCAGCCCGTTCCCCGAATGGACTGCGTCTCTTTTCACTATCTTTCGTATTGATTATAGTGGGAAATGGGAATTAAAAAACCAATCCGCCTCACAAACTGCAAAAATTTGTGAAGTGATTGGTTTAGTTGCGTAAAAGGAAGCTTAAAGGCACTACTTAAACAAGTTCACGATCTGGTTCCAGACGTTCTGGAAGAACTGACCGATGGCGTCCAAGACCTTTTGCAGCAGGTTCCGGTTCTCCTGGGTATTCAGCTTATCAAAGATACCCTTGGCATTGCTTTGAATATCGTTCATGACCTTGCTGGCCTGTTCTTTGAAGCTGCTGCTGTTCAGGGCACCGGAATTACGGATTTCCACCAGTATGTTGATGATCTGCTGCTTCTGGTTATTGTTGATGATGGTGCCCAGATTATTCTTATTCAGCTGGTTATTGACGATGGTGGTGATGTCGCCAGTAGAAATGCTGGTTCCTTTTTGCGCCATTTCCTCCTTAGCGCCGGCCACGGCGTTGTTCAACTGGGCATCGGAGTATCCATCCTTACCCTTGTTGGCCTGGTTGATGTCATTCAGGGTACTCATTTCGTTCTGAGCGGCAGTAACCTGCTTCTGGTTCAACGCATCGCCGTTTTGGGCAAAGGCGGCGTAAACGCCGGCCAGGGCACCAGAACCGTCAATGGGCACGGCCGAAGTGACGTAGATATTGGCATCCGTCACGCCGGCGGTCAGCGCGGCGTTTTTATACTGATCCGCGGTGATCTGGGTAATGTTGTTCTTGCCGTTATAGGGCAGGATATGAACGTTGATGCCGCTGCCGCTGCTGGTCTTTTGAACGGCGGCACTGGACCAGACGCCGGAACTGCTGGTGAAGGATGAACCGCTGGGGTTCAGGTATTTGACCAGGGTATCTCCGGTGACGGTGATCGTGTTATAGCTGGCCCCATTCAGCGGGGCGGTTAAGGTACTGATGGTGCCGCTCTTTTGACTATCCGTTAGACTGGTGCCCAGGGTAACAATGGGCTGGCTCCAGTTATCCGCGGCGTGGGCTGGGGTGGACAGGAGCAGCGCGCCAGCCACGGCGGTGATCAAAATCGCTAGAAAACGAAATAACTTGCGCATGATTTCTTTCCTCACTTCTCGATGATGTAGGTCCAGTATACCAGCGAACGCCCGCTGCGGAGTTCCGTAACGGGCGTTCTTAAGGTCTGCATAAGCAAAATCAGTCTTCCGACCGAGTTAACTGTCCCACGAGCGCATTGACCAAAGCGTCGGTTTCTTTCAAGGTGACGTCGTTCACGTCGGGCCGGGGACTGGCAGTTGTCAGCCAGTGCAGGCCTTCGGTGGGTACGCCGTAGAGGTAGACGTTGGCCAAAGGATCGCCGGCGGCAGTGATCAAGGCGTCGGTTTGGCGATCCACGCTGATTGCCCCGGTGGGCTGGACTTGATCGTTGAGATGCAGCGTGTGGGGCTGAAGCAGGCCGTTTTTATTCAGACTCTGAATCAGCGGATTATCCGCGGTGGGATAATTGACGGCTGGCAGCCGCGCTTCGATCAGACTGCTGGCCCGATATTGGCGGGCGGGGTATTTCAAGGAGCGGACTGTGAAACCCAGCGGTTCTGTCTCAACCGTCATGGCCGGACCCACCAGGGTCACGATACCGGCGGAAACCAGGGCGGCCAGTTCTTGGATGCGGTGCGCCGGTGGACCGATGGACAGGAAATCATTGATTGGCTGGAATTCCTTTAAGAAAATCTGCCAATAGTCCGTATCGCTGAGCAGCCCCTTTTCCACCACCTGACGAATCGGGTCGCGCATGTCCCGGAAGACTTCCAAGGCACTGGTCAAGGGGCCGGTCTTGGTCCCCCGGGCGGCTTCGGTGTAATCTCGGGTTAAGTAATCTTGAATGTAGCGGGGGAAACTGGCGGCGTTCGTATTTTGGGCGGGGTTGATCAAACTCGGCCAATCCCAGAGCTGAGCGGCTGGGACGCCGAACTGGTTGGCACTGCGGGTCGGATGGGCCGTGGCGCGCATAGCCGCCTGCAGCTGGGCCAAGTCAATGGCCGGATACTGTTCTTGCACCAGCAGACTGTAGTAGACGTACTCCACTTCGGCCTGCAGCAGATGCCAGAAAGTCAATCCGGAGACGTGCCCGGCCGCCTGCCATTCGGCCAATTTGGCCGGGGTCAGAAATTGCGGCACGTCCTCTTCGCCATCAGCCTTTTGGTTGTATCCTTTGGCCCGGTACGGGAAGCCGCCGCGGGAGCTGGCGTAAATATGCGGTTCGTTGCCGGCGGGCCGATAGGTCAAGCGGCCGTCTTTATCGGCGGCGAACGTGCCGCCCCGGCCGGTCGTTAAAAGGGTGACGTAGTCAAAAAAGCTCAGCCCCAGCCCGCGCAGAATGACCCGTTCGCCATTTTTGTTATTGACTTCGATTTTTTTGAGCAGCGGCGCTGCGTCGGCTGGGTTGCGCTGCGGGATATACAACAGATCGTTTTGGGCCGCATGGCGGGCAAACTTTTCCTGTTCATCCGTCAGCTTGTTTTCGCTGTAACCCAGAGCCATGACGACCCCATTGACGGTGGTATGTTGGCGGCCCGCCGTGAGCCGCACCGCGGTGGGGCTTTGCCACTGGAGATCGGTGACCTGGGCGGGTTGGAAGGTGATGTCGGCGTCGGCCGCCTGACTGCGGACGAACTCATAGAACCACTGGTTATAGGCACCGTATAATGCGCGGGTGGCATAGCCGCGTTCGGACAGTTGGGCCGCTTCCCGGCGCAGGGCCTGGGTCGTGGACCAGGTCTGTTTGGGCAGCCAGTCCGGGGCCACCTGTTTGCTCCACTCGTAGAGGTTGGGTCCAGTGGTGAGGGGACCGCCGCTCAAAGTCACGGAAGCATCCGTGAACAGGGTGATCTGAATGGGGATGGTATTCATGATCAAGGCCAGCGGCTGTTCCGGCTGCCAAACCATGCCGCCGATACCGGCTGGATCGTATAATGTGACCGAAAGCGGGAAATGATCCCGGTTATGCCGGGCGACCAGCCGCTCCAGGGTCATTAACCCCCGGGGGCCGGCCCCGATAATTGCGATTTTCATGATGATTGCTCCTTCTTGAACTCATTAGTCTATATAGTAGCATGTTCAGTCAATAATAAGCGTCAGCGTGCTCGCCCGGCATGATGGTATAATTAACCGGAAGAATTTTACTCGATCATTACAGGAGGGCCATATGCCAAAAGTATTAGCCGTGAATGCCGGCAGTTCTACGTTGAAATTTCAAGTTATCGCCATGCCTGAAGAGACGCTCCTCGCGTCCGGCGGTATCGATCGGGCCAGCAGTCCGGATGCCGTTTTGACGATCAAAGATGCCCAGGGTCAGACCCATGAGAGCCGCGCGCACTTAGAGAATATTGACCACGCGGTGGACACACTGCTCACCACCCTGGTCGCCCAGGGGGTGCTGACCAGTCCCGACGAATTGGCCGGCATTGGTCACCGGGTCGTGGCCGGCGGCGAGAAATTTGCCGCGCCGACGCTGGTGACGCCCCAGGTCTTAAAGGACATTGCCGCATTAGCCGAATACGCACCGCTGCATAACCCTAGCGAAGCAGCTTATATTGAAGCCTTTGCCCGCCGGCTGCCCCAGACGCCGGCCGTCGCGGTGTTCGACACAGCGTTCCACCAAACTATGCCCAAAGTCAATTATCTCTACAGTATTCCGATGACTTACTATCGCCAGTTTGGTGCCCGCCGTTACGGTGCCCATGGCACTAGTCATGCCTATGTGGCCCACGAGGCGGCTAAGCTGCTGCACCGGGACTTGGCGAGTTTGAGACTGGTCACCCTGCATCTGGGCAATGGGGCCTCCGCCGCGGCTATTCAGCGCGGCGCGTCCCTTGATACATCCATGGGCTTCACGCCGCTGGCCGGCTTGACCATGGGCACCCGCAGCGGGGATATTGATGTCTCCCTGGTGGCTTATTTAGCCAACAAGACCCATCAATCCTTCGCCGATATGGTCCAAATATTGAACGACAAATCGGGGATGCTGGGATTGACGGGTCTCTCATCTGATTTCCGGGACATTGACGCGGCCGCCCAAGCAGGCAATGAACGGGCCATCTTGGGTGAAAAAGTCTTCATTAACCGGGTCGTGAAATACATTGGCGCCTATACCGCTGAAATGGGCGGCCTGGATGCCATTGTCTTCACCGGCGGCGTTGGGGAGCATCGCGGCTCCTTGCGCCATGGCGTTTTACAGCAATTAGCCTACATGGGGATCGTGGAAGATCCAGCCCAAGTCAACGCCCAGGCCACGGCTTTTCTCACGACGCCGGCGTCGGCTGTGCAGGCCCTGGTTGTGACGACGAACGAAGAAGTGATGATTGCGCGCTCGGTAATGCAGGTGACTGCTCACTAGGCACATACTGCGCCAAGAAGCGCTTGACCCGGGCGGCGTATTCCTGCGGAGCCGTCGCAAACGAGTTGGCGTGGGTCGCTCCGGGTACCAGCCACATGTCCTTGGGCGCTGAGGTGGCATTGAAACAGTCAATACACATGGACGTGGGCACGTAGGTGTCAGCGGTGCCGTGAATGAAGAAAATCGGCCGGGTATTCTTCTTCAACTGACTGATACTGGTCACACTGTCCGCCAGCGACAACCCCAGGGTGATTCGATTGATACCGCTGATGATCGGCCAAAACGGCCATTTAGGCAGGTGGAACTGGGAGCGCATCTGGTAGGTCAGTTCCTCTTCCACAGACGAATAGCCGCAGTCTTCAATGATTGCTTTGACTTGGTGCGGTAATTCCTCGCCGCTGACCATCATGACGGTGGCCCCGCCCATGGAGATGCCGAAGAGGACGATCTCGCAGTCCGGTCCCAACCGGCCGATGACTTGGTTGATCCAGTCCAGGTAATCCAAGCGGTCCAGCAGACCAAAGTTGATGTACTTGCCGGCGGAACCGCCATGGGACCGGTTATCCGGCATCAAGACATTGTAGCCGTCCTCCCAGAATAACCGAGCACTGGCGGCCATCTTCCGTGCCTGGCCTTTGTAGCCATGGGAAATGATGACGGCCTTCTTTGACGGCTGCGCGGCTGGTAAATAAAAGGCTTGAATTTCCTGATCCGGGTCATCATGGTTCAGCCACCATTTTTCTTTGGGGGTGTTCAAGAACCATTGATCAGCGTCATAATAGGGTGAATCCGGCGGTAACGGCGTCGTCATGACGGTTTTATCCGCCCGCTTGAAGGCATATTGATATAACAAGGCGGAAATGACAGCGGTCGTGGTCGTGAGCACCACCGGCGCGCCGACTTGAAGCATTTTTTTCATGGTTGGCATCGAAAGACCTCCTTTAGAAGATAACGTGGATGAGCGAGCCGATGGCGAGCACTAATATGGCGACCGTACTCAGCACCAGCCCCACCGTAATGACGAAGGGGCTGAGCAGTAAGGTGGCAATGGCCAAGATGACTGCAGTGCCGGCCCAGACCAGCACCGCGGTGACCACTGACCACGCGCCGAACCAAAGCCAGCTGGCCCACCACAACAGGAGGGCGATCAATCCGCCGAAGAGTATCCAGTAGCGCAGCCAGTAGCCCACCCCGTGGGTCGAATCCGCGTCTATTGTCCATTTTGCCATAACCGTCACCATTCCTTCACTGACATTAATAAACCTAACACTAATTTTAACACGGTGCGCCAACGCATCGAAATACGCAGAAAGGACCACGTTATGCTGTTCTTTATTGGTAATGAAACCCCTAGTACCACCGATACGTTTATCCCCCAGAGCGTGGACCTCGCGCTCAGTTTGGCGGCCCGCGGGGTGGCCGCGCGGGTCCTGACTTTGAATTATGATCGGATGCAGGCGCGCACACCGGTCAGCGGCGACGCGGCCGCACTGTGCCTGAATCTGTGGGACGAATTGCAGAAAGTCGGGCAGCAGACCAAGCGGACCTTGACGTTTCGGGATCTGCACCTGGGTAATAAACAGGATTGGCAGATCAATTTGGCGACCCAGGAATATACCGTGGCCGGCCAGCGCTGGGCGGTTGTGCACACGATTGCGGATTCGCCCCAACTGGATTATGTCGATTATTATGGCGGGACGGACGAGGTACGCAAGCGGGATTTCTACGACCGTCGCGGCTTTCTGTCCGTCAGTCAGTATTTGAATCCGGCCGGCGAAGTGCAGCAGGAGATCTATTGGGATGTCCATGGCCAGGCGGTCCTGGAGCATTTCTTTGAACCGGTTGCCCATCAAGCACCCCGGGGCGGGATGGTGCTGCTGCCGCATTTTGGCGGTAAGCAGATGATCTTTCCAGCTATGGCAGCGGCGCTGGGCGCTTTGGCCCAAGCGGCGGTGGTGGAAACGCATCAGGCCGGGGCGGCGACAATGGTCGCGCAAGACACCCCCGCGGTCTTGGCAGCAGTCGCCCAGATGAGCCTGCCGCGGGTCTACGTCTTTTCCCACCATAGCAATCTCACCCAAACGGTGGAGACCAATGCGCTGTGGGACCATGTGCAGACTTTGTTCAGTCAATTTGCCGGGGTGATCGTGCCCGACCAGCTGCTGGCCACAAAATGGGCGGCCCGGACCGGACAAACCATGACGGTGGCCCAGTTTCCCAAACATGCCATTTTTCCCACTGAGGCGGTACTGCCGCTGCCCAAGCGCACGCCGGCTTCGGTACTCGCTTTCTTGGATGATGACCCCCAAGGCAGCGGGCTGAAGGCTTTGATGACCTTGTTCACCACGCTGCGCCAAACAGTCCCCAATGTCCGGCTGACGATCTACCAGCCGCATTTGGGCAGTACGCCGCTGCCCACCGCCAGTAATGAGCAGGGCGGCAGTGTCCAGTTTATTAGTACGGCGGCGCAATGGACCGCTGCTTTGGCCAGCCATCAGGTCTACGTCAGTGTCGCTGATTTTCCGGCGGCGGCGATGATGATCAGTGCGTTGGCCCACGGCCTGGCCGTCGTGGCCGCCACAGACCACGCCGGGGCCGTCACCCCCTTTGTCCGGCCGGGAGAAAACGGCGCCATCGTGCCTGCGGCGAATACCCAGCAGTTCGCGACCGAAATCAAAACGCTCCTAGGGCATAAAAAAAGTTTAAACACGGCCCAGAAAACGTCTTTGGCCCTGGCCCAAGGGTATACTGAGGACGCTGTCATCAGTTCATGGCAAGCTATCGACAAAGCAGGTGAGGACGACGGAAATCAATAACCCCCAGTGGCCGTATCGCCACCCGTGGCTCTTTACGCTGATCTTTTTCGTTGGCTTCATGGCGCTGACCGTGCTGATCAGCTGGATCCTGCACCAGCCGCTGACGGGGCTATTTATTAAACAGCCGGCGGTCAATGCCCTGTACATGACCCTGGTGATCACACTGTCAGTGCTCCTGCCGCTGCCGAAGTGGTCAACGAACGAACGCTTTTTGCTGTATTCGGCCATTTTCTGGGTGATCATTTTGATCGACGCCTATGCCTTAGAGGGCAATCGGTTCTATTGGTCGGGCTTTGGGACGTTAGCGCTGATTTCCCTGCTGCCGGGATTTGTGGCTTCATTTGTCGTGGGCAACCACATGCAGCGCCGCTTGGCAAAAGAAAAGGCCGCTTCCCAGCAGCCTGATGACCCGAAAAAAGAGACTCATTCTAAATAATGATGCTTGAGATCGGCGAGATCCTGATCGGATAATCGCAGGGCATCCCGCCAAAAAGCAGCGAAACTGCCGTAGACGGTGTCAATCGCCTGGAAGATACCCGGCATTGCGTCGCTTTCGCCCATCATCAAGTTCATCTTGTTGATGCGTTCGTCGACATGGGGATCTTGCAGATATTTAGCGATCGCCGCATCGCTCATGCCGCCCAGCACCAGGTTTGTCAGCAGGTAATCCTG
Source organism: Schleiferilactobacillus harbinensis (assembly GCF_008694105.1). Lineage (NCBI taxonomy): Bacteria > Bacillati > Bacillota > Bacilli > Lactobacillales > Lactobacillaceae > Schleiferilactobacillus > Schleiferilactobacillus harbinensis. The sequence goes on along the minus strand of NZ_CP041364.1, from coordinate 1,677,127 downwards.
AGTGATCAGCTCATCTGAGACGCCCAGGGCTTTTTCAATCAAACCAGCACCCATGCCGGTGCGGTCTTTGCCCGCGGCACAATGAAAGACGACACTGTGCCCCGGTGTCGTATTGGCCAGCATTTGCTGGAACATGAAAGAATACGCGTGCTGACTGAAAGGATCCAAAATGATCTGCTGGTACAGACCGGCCAAGCCGGGCGCGTAATCGAAGTCCGCCGCGCGGCTTCTTTCGCTGTGGTTGAAGAAATTCTTCACCCGCTGCCAGGCGCTGTCCTGGTCGCCGGCAGTCATAGCGTAGACCGGATCATGGTAGTAGTGAACGCGGCCGGGTAATTGATCTGGGGCCATGATGGTTTCACTCTTGGAGCGAAAGTCAATGACGACCCGCACCCCATAGTCCCATAGTTGGGCCTTGCCCTGTTCGGTCACACCGCTCAGGCTGCCCGAGCGCAGAATTTGTTTGGGGACGATGCGGTGCCCGTCCGCGGTCGGGATGCCCCCCAGCTCCCGCAGATTGACACTTCCTGCCACCGGGACGACCCGATTTGTTAACTCAGTCATTTCGCTCAACTCCTTTTTGTCTACACCCCCATTATACCGTGCGCGGTAAGCGGTGACAGACCCGCAGCGCTTCGTCTGGTATAATAATCCCGATGATCAACGAAAGGTGGAATTTTTTTGGAACCGCTCATATCCATAATCGTCCCCGCATATAATCTGGAGGGCCTGCTGAACCGCAGTGTGCAGGCCTTGCTGCAACAAACGTACCGGAATATTGAGGTGCTCATCGTGGACGATGGCTCCACCGACGAAACGTACCGTATTGCCCAGGAGTTCGCCCAACTGGATTCCCGGGTACGGGCGTTGCAGATGCCGAGCAACGTGGGCATTTCGAAGACGCGTAATGCCGGTATGGCAGAAGCCCGGGGGGAGTTTTTGACTTTTTCTGACGGTGACGATTGGACTGAACCGACTCAGATGGCGTGGTACATGGATCGGTTTGCGAAGCACCCCCAGGCCGCGATGGTCGCCTGCGGATTTGTCATTGAGCCCAGTGGCAAGCGGAATCAGTCGCGTAAGCGGGGGATGGTGGATCAGAAAGAAATGCTGTCTCTGGTCAGCCGGCCCAGCGGCCCGGTGCGCGGGTATACGTGGAATAAGTGTTACCGGACGGCCATTATCAAGAAACATCACCTGACCTTTGATGATGATGTGAAGTTGATGGAGGACGCGCTGTTTAATACGCGGTATATCATGCATGGTCAGCACTATTACATTGAGAACACGCCGTTGTATCATTACGTGCAGCGCGATGGGAGTGCGATTCATACGGGTGTAACGGTGACGAAGAAGGCGCGGGATATTATGGTGGTGAATGCCCGGATGCAGCATATTATTGCGGCGGGGCGGGAACGGCAGAGTAAGAAGTCGAAGCAGTCGATTTCGGATTGAAAGTTGGCATTCTATTGCCGTGCCAAGGCTCCGCAAGCTGCGGCAAAATTGGGCTGGCGACGCGCAGCAAGTGCGAAGCCGAAGGCGTAGCTAGTGGTGACGGCGGTTTGAGCCCGCTGAGGACCGCGGTCTCAAACACGCCTAACCACATCGGCGGCAAGCCGCCGTGTGGTTTCCACCACTGAGCCCATTTTGCCTCCGCTTGCTACGCATTGGCACTAGGTACGTGCAGACTCAAGAATTTACGTCATCCTATTTTTTGTGAAAGGAAGGGATTACGTCGTGGACGTAGAAAAATATATCAAAGCCCATATGTACGGCACGCCGTCGGTGAATCCTGATGACAAACGGGAGTTTATGGGCAACTTTCGGGAAAATGTGGCGTTGGCGTTAACGGTGGGCCAGGTTGTTGGGGCAGTGCCGGTGGCGTTGGTGCAGCGGACGATGGCGGCTTATCCGACGGGACATATTTATATTAACGGCCGGTTGGGGTCGACGGTGCAGCATCAGCTGCTGCACTTGGCACTGGCGGCGGATTATCCCTTTACTTTGATTACCCAGGCGGGGGTGCGGGTGCACCAAACAGCCTTGCAGGATGGGGATATGGCGGTGGTGATTGCAGATCCCCGGGAGCCGATCAAGCGGCGGCTGGTGATCTAGTCGTCATTCGGTGAAATCTTGATACGCAGCAGTTTGTACTGACTGCCGCTAAGATGGCGCATCTGAATATGTGCTCCCTTGTAACGTCCCAGGTTACCGTAGTGATAACCGCGGCCGATATCATCGCTGAAATTTACCACTTTGATGTGGTGATGCCGATATGGTTTTAAGCAACGGTAGGTGTATGTATCGGCTCCGCGGCTAACTTTAATCAATTCTTTGGGTGACTGCTCATTGAGTATCTGGTTGAGCTGTTTGTCAGCTGCCACCTGGGGGTCAATTATCGGTGCCGCTAAATCGTGAACGACGCTGGAAATTGTCCACCCGCAAAACAGAACGAAGAGGATCGCCGCCAGTGCAGCCCACGCCCAGCGCCAGCGGTAAAGGAGATAACTAATTTTGTAAAAGAATGCACCCATGTTAAATTCTGCCTCCTCAGGACAACAAAAACGCTCTCTGTGGTCTAGGCTATGACCAAGAGAGCGTTTTGCTGATTATTCAGGTGATTCTTTAGAGAATCTTGTTAATGGTCCAATTCCTGGGACAGTTTAATCACTTGATCCACGACACTGCCCAGATATTGAATGGTATTGTGCAACGGCGCGTCTGTGGTGATATCGACCCCAGCCACTTTGGCCGAGTCGATCGGGTCTTTGCTGTCGCCTAAGGTGAGGAAGTCCAGCCAGTTTTGCACTGCGCCGGGCTGGTTATCGCGAATGCGCAGGAAGGCTTGGGTGGATACAGTGAGGCTGGCGGAATACGTGTAGGAATACAGGCCCATGTAATAGTGGGACTGGCGCATCCAGGTCAGGTCGCTGTTGTCATCCAACTGGAGGGCATCGCCCCAGAAGCGCTTGAACACGGTGCGGGTGATGGCGTTCAAATCCTTGGCATCGAACGCTTCGCCGCGATCGACCATGGCGTATACTTCCCGCTGATAGGCGGCTTCCAGCAAGTGGGTGATGAAGTTGTGGAAGTAGGTGTTGGTCAGCAGCTTGGTATAGGCAAAACGCTGCATCCGCGGATCGTCCGTACCCTTGATCAAGCTGTTCGTCAGCAAGAGTTCATTGAACGTCGAGGGGGCTTCAATGATGTAGCCGGAAGGCGTGAACGCCAGCGGACCATGTTTCTCGGCGGACAAGATGCCTTGGCCAGCGTGGCCGAGTTCGTGGACCAGCGTATACACATCGGCCAGTTCATGGGTCCAGGACATCAGGATATACGGATGGACGCGATAGGGTTGGGCACAAAAGCCGCCGGTTTCTTTACCCTGGTTACCAACAAAGTCCACCCAGCGTTCGGGATAAGCGTGCATGATCATGTCATGGTACGGCTGGCCTAGTTGGGCGACGGCTTGGCTGATGTAGTCTTTGGACTGATCGATGGACACGCTGGGGGCAAAGTCCGGGTCCAGGTCGATCAGCCGATCGGCGAAGGTCATCTGGTCTAACCCGCGTTCCTTTTGCAGGTGTTTGACGTATTTCTGCATGATTGGGCCGAACTCATTGGTGATCAAATCGATTTGGCGGTCAAACATGCTCCGGGGCACTTCTTGGTCGTAGATGAGATAATCGACAACGCTATCAAAGCCGCGCAGGGTGGCGAGCCGTTTCTCTTTCATCACCTGGGCATAATAATTTGCTGCTACCGTATTCTGATACTGGGCCAGGACGTGGGAGAAAGCCGCAAAGGCCGCCCGGCGGACTTTGGTGTCCGGACTGTAAGCATACAGATCCTCATACATCGTGAAGGACAGCGGGTAGGTCTTGCCGGCCACTGTGAAGTCTGGAAAATGCATGTCGGCGGAGCGGGTCTGGCCATAAATGGTCGCAAAGGCGTCCAGCGTTGGTTCTAGTTGCGCCAGGGCTGCTTCAGTGGCGGGGGCCAGCCGAATTTTCTTATCCCGGCGAACATGCCGGACCAAGGGAGCATAATCTGCATTGGCCGCAGCAATTTGATCCAGCGCAGCATCGCTCAATTCAGACAGCGCACTGATGAAGAAAGTTAAGCCAGTATTCGCCTGGGTCAACACATCCTCGGCTTTGACGCTTAAGGCCCGGTAATGGGCATTGGTCAGATCCGTGGATTGGGGCAGAAAAGCATAGGTCCCCAAGTGGTCCTGCATTTCTTGAATCTGGGCATAAGCGGGCAAAGCTTTGAGGGCACTCGCCGCATCCGTGATTTGGCCAGTGTAATCGGCGATAAATTGCTTAGTCAAGGAAGCAAATTCTTGCAGCGCTTGGCTAAAGGCGTCTTCTGTGGGATACAACGCGGTGAGGTCCCAGGTGTATTGTTGGGGCACGTCTTGGCGCCGGGGCAGGGCAGTCGGTTCAGTCATCGAATCATCCTTCCAAAATGTGATTGCTCTCACTGTACCACAATTTTGTTTCTCATTGGGCAGATGGTCGCCAACGCCGGCGATTTCCATTATAATAGGACCAGACATGGAAAATTTGGAGGCTGACATGGTTAAGAACGGTAATGTACCAGAATTGAAGTTGTTCGCGCTGAACGGCAATCCTTCTTTGGCCCAACGTATTGCAGACGCGGTCGGGTTACCCTTGAGCGGCGCAACGATCAAGCATTTCAGTGATGGTGAAATTCAGGTCAACATTGATCAGAGTGTTCGGGGCGATGACACCTATGTGATTCAGTCCGTGGCCGATCCGGTCAACGAGAACTTCATGGAATTGATGATCATGATTGACGCGCTGCGCCGGGCCAGTGCCCGGACGATCAATGTCGTCCTGCCCTATTACGGCTACTCCCGGGCAGACCGCAAGACCCGTTCGCGGGAACCGATCACGGCCAAGCTGGTTTCCAACTTGATCGAGATGGATGGGGCGACCCGGATCGTTGCGCTGGATCTGCATGCAGAACAGATTCAAGGGTTCTTTGATATCCCCGTGGATCACCTGCAGGCCATTCCGCTGATCGCCACTTATTTCTTGAAGCAGAACCTCTGTGAGAATAAGGATGACCTGGTCGTGGTTGCGCCGGATCACTCGACGACGAAGCGGGCCCGGGCTTTGGCCGAATACTTTGGGGCGCCCATCGCCATTGTGGATAAGCGGGACGAAACGGATACGACCATTGACCCGATGGACATTATCGGGGATGTCAAAGGCAAAACAGCCATTATTGTTGATGACATGATCGATACCGGCACGCGTTTGGCAGCCTCCGCCTATTCATTGCAGGCGGCCGGCGCCACCCGGATTTTGGCCGGCATCACCCATGCCGTATTCTCTGCCGGAGCGGTGGACAAGATCGAGGCTGCACCGTTGGAACAAATCGTCTTCACCGATACCATTCAATTACCCAAGGATAAAGTGCGGGACAAGTTCGTGCAGTTGTCGGTGGGCCCGCTCATTGGCCAAGCTATCCACATGATTTTCCAAAATCAATCGGTGGATGAGTTGTATGATGCGCGCAGTGCTCAGGATATGTTCATGATCAATGATCTGAGCAAGGACACCGCGGTGGAACAAGAAGACCGCTAATTAAACACAAAAAAGGGATCAGCGCCGTCTAGCAAACGCTGGTCCCTTTTAGTATGCCTGAGACTCACCAGGCCACACTCATCTGAGAATTTTCAAAATGGGGCTGCTCGATTTCATCCAGCAGCGCAATGGCATAGTCAGCCATGGAGATCGCCGATTTCCCATTTTTATCCCGCAGCAGGATGCCCGGGCTGCTCTGGTAGTGGCCTGTGCGATCGCCATCCGGCAGGAAGTACTCCGCCGGACTGACGTAAGTCCAGTGCAATCCGGGGGCTAAATCCAGCACTTGGGTGCTGCGGGCCATGTAAATGGAGGTGGGATAGAAGCTTTCGGGGAACCCAGGTGTTTCATAGAAGCGGGTCGTTTTTTGGGCATCAGTGAAGCTGCTGCCGGCCCCGCCCACGACCAGCAAGCGAACCGGCTTATTTTTCAACAAGTTGGCTAAGGATTCTACCGACGTGACGTAGTCCCGCTCCTGACCACGGGGGGCCCGGAAGGCCGAAACCAAGACGTCCAGGTTTTCGATATCCCGGGGCGCCAGCGCATAGAGATCCGCTTGGACCATCTTCAGCCGAGGATCGTGGGCCAGCGTCATGTGGCGCACAAAGCCCGTCACCTGATGCCCCCGGTTCAAAGCTTCCGCCGTAATGAGTTTGCCCACTCGGCCGGTGGCGCCAATGACACCAATTTTCATGATCAAAACCGTCCTTTCGTTACGATTTCTGTTCACCCGGCTGCAGCGCGGCCAAGTGGGTGAGGAACGCGCCCAAAGCCTTACCGCTGATGGCGGCGCGGACCTTGTCGGTGAAGTCCAAGGCGAATAAGCGATCCGCCGCGATGATCTGGTCCACCAGCACCTGGGGCAGTTCCCGATACAGCGAATAATGGCGGCGCTCGGTATTGTCTTCGTGGAAGAAATGAACGTGATAGACGTCGTCATCCGCGAATCGGTAGGCGCGGATCTGCACCGGAATGACTCCAGCGGTATTGCCTCGGTCCACAAATTGGCTGACGGTTTCGGTACTGCCCAGATCCACTGGCCGCTTCAATTCAGTGAAGACCGCTCGGCCGACGGCATTGGCCAGAATCGGGGTGCCAGCACCTTCACCGCCAGGCCAGATGGCCTCTTCGGGAGTGGCTAAAAACGCCTTGCCGGCGTCCTCTGCCTGCCACGTGAGTGTATTCTGCCCAATCGTCAGCACAATTTGACTGCCTTGAATGACAATATCCACGGCCACGTCTTTACCATTGGTTGTTTGTAAATTGTAAACTGTCATGGCTAAACCTGCTTTCTATCCCGCCAGGGGTGTTCGTCCGGACTGTCCCACAACTTAACGCCACGCAATTTTTGGTAATACATAATCACTGAGCACATTCCGCAGAATGATGAACAAGAGAGGAACCGAAACCGCCAGTGGGATCCAGAGCAGCAGACTGCCGGTGTCCCAGATGGAGACCAGGGAGAAGAACGATTGACCCACGGGGAAGAGGAAGATGCAGGCGAAGGCAGCCACCAGGACGCTGATCAGCAGGATCTTGAGCCGATCAAACGGTTGGGAAACGGCAGCCAAAGCGGTGAAGCCGACCAGCCCCGTGAGCAGGACGGTCAAAGTCCCCGTGGTATCCATATTCAACCCGAGCAGACCGCGCATCCAGCTCATGAGCAGAGCATAGAAGACAACGCTGAGGGCCCCCGGGGCGGCGGTGATCATCACGTTCTCGTAGAACTTCCGGGCAATGGGCCGATAATCCGGCTGCAGAGCCAGGAAGAAAGTCGGGATGCCCACCGTCAAGGCAGAGATCGGGGTGAGTTGGATGGGAATGAACGGATATTCCAAACTGAAGATCACACTGATCAGCGACAATGCGATGGAATAAATTGTCTTGACCAGAAACAGAGAGGCAACCCGCTCAATATTGTTGATGACCCGGCGGCCTTCGTTCAAGACGAAGATCATCGCGTCGAAGTCGGCATCCAACAGCACAAAGTCGGCAATCTCCTGGGCGGCTTCAGAACCGCCGGCCATCACGATGGCACAGTTGGATTCTCGCAAGGCCAGAATATCGTTGACGCCGTCGCCGGTCATCCCCACGGTGTGGTTGGCCCGTTGATAGGCCTGGACTAGACTGCGCTTCTGAGTCGGGGTGACCCGGCCAAAAACGGTATAGCGGGCGACTAAATCATCGAAGTCGGCCTGCTCGCCCACCGTGCTCATATCAATAGCCGCATCGGCGTGGGGAATGCCCGCCCGCCCGGCCACGTTGGCGACGGTCAGGGGATTGTCGCCGGAAATGACTTTAATGGTTACGCCCTGGGCGCGCAAGTAGTCAAAAGTGCCAACGGCTTCCTTGCGCAGCTCGTCGGCGATATACACCAGCCCCACCAATTGCAGGTCCGCAGGAATCTCGTCGTCGGTCATCACGATATTGCTATGGGCAACAGCGATGATTCGAAAGCCGTTCTTTGCCGCGGTCGTTATTTCCTGGGAAATATCGGCGGGCAGGGATTTGAACATAAACTCTGGTGCGCCCAAGAGCACACTGCCGTCGGCGAACGCTGCGCCGCTCCACTTGCGGGATGACGAGAAAGGGGTGACCCGGCTGGCCGTGGGCAGCTGCTGGGGTTTGGTCAGGTACTGTTTCAGCGCTGTGGCCGTCTGATTGTCGTCGCCGATCGTGTAAACGGCATTGGTCAGCCACGTACAAACTTGGTCCGTCGTTTGGCCGGCAAAGGCTTTGAGCTGAGTGACGGATAATTTGCCGGTGGTGATCGTCCCAGTCTTATCCAAGCAAAGGATGTCGACCCGGGCCAACGCTTCAATGGCGGTTAGCGAGCGGACCAGCACCCGGCGTTTGCCTAAGTTCATTGCGCCGACAGCCAGAGCAACGGAAGTTAAGAGGACCAATCCCTCGGGGATCATCCCGACCATCGCCGCGCTGGTGCGCAGAATGGAATAGTTCAGCGTGCGGCCATGCTGCCAGCTGCGGAGAAACAGCAGCAGACCCAGCGGGACCAGCGCATACGTGATGAATCGGATGATCTGGTTGATGGTATTAAGCAGCTGGCTGTTGTTGTTTTTCTTTTCCTGTTTGGCTTCCCTGGCCAGTTTGTGGACAAAACTGGCACTGCCCACAGCAGTCACTTGCACCGTGGCATTCCCACTGACCAGATAGCTGCCAGAAGTGATTGAATCGCCCGTGTTTTTCCGGATCGGCCGGGACTCGCCAGTAATCTGCGATTCGTCCACTTCGATGCCCGCAGTTGCCCGGACGATGCCGTCTACAGGGACCGCGTCGCCGCGGGTCAATTGGATCAGGTCATCTCTGACGATGGCTTCCTGATCGATGGGTTGGGCTTGGCCGTCCCGGAAGACGGTGGTCGGATGCTGGGCCAGCAGAGAGACCTTGTCCACCTGGCGTTTGGCGCGGATTTCTTGAAACGTACCGATCACGGTGTTGACCACGACGACCAGCAGAAATAACAGGTTCTTGTAGGAACCAGTGCTGACGATCAAGATGCCTAGCACGATGTTGATGATGTTAAACAGGGTGACGATGTTTTCCCGCAAGATCTGACCGATCGAGCGGGTCAAGGGTTTCGGCGCGATATTGCGCTGGCCCTGTTGGTTGCGTTCTTTTACTTGGGCAGTGGTTAACCCGGTGTGGAGATCTGTTGGGGTGATTTTCTCGGTTTCGGTGGCCAAGCGCTGATCACTTCCTATTCTTTTTGCTTCTTCAGCGTCTATCCCGATTTTAACACAACGCTTGGCAATACACGGTTGAATACGCTTAGCAGCGGTGGGAGAAAATGGGACTGAGACGAAGACTGTGCTCTGGCTGCCGTGCCAGAATTCAGTCTACATCCTAGTCCCATTCGTGTTTCGACCAGATTATTGTCCGTATTCGTTTAAGAAAGACGTAACCTTCCGCTGATATTCCTTCGGCTGTTTGGCCCAGGATTGGGCGTGGGCGGCACCCGGGACGACCCAGAGTTGTTTGGGTTGTTTGGCCGCTTTATAGTTGGTGTAGACCATCTTGGTCGGGACGAAGGTGTCCTTGGCGCCGTGGATGAAGAAAATTGGGCGGGTGTTTTTCTTCAATGCAGTGGGCGCGTCGCCGTCATCGAAGTTGTAGCCGGCGCGGATTTGAGCGACGATATTCACCGTGTTGATCAGTGGGAAGGGCGGCAAGCCGAAAAGTTCCTTCAACTCGTAGGCCAGTTCATCGTGGATGGACGAATAGCCGCAGTCTTCGATGATCGCTTTGACCTGGCTGGGCAGTTTTTCGCCGCTCATGAACATCACGGTCGCACCGCCCATGGAGACGCCGAAGAGCGAAATCTTGCTTTGCTGGCCGTCCTTAGCGATTACCTGTTTGACCCACTTGATGTAATCCAGCCGGTCCGGCCAGCCATAACCGGCATAATTGCCCTGACTGGCCCCATGGCCCCGATCGTCGGGGGCGAGGACGTTGTAGCCCATGGTGTGGAACATCCGGATATAATTCGCCATATCCTCTTTCTTACCCATATAGCCGTGGGCGACGACGATCGTCTTCTTCGTCGCCTTGGCTGCCGGGACATAATCCGCCACCAGTTTCAAGTTGCTGTTGGCTGCGGTTTCATGCCAAGTGAATTTCTTCGTCGCCGCTAACCAGCGTTTGTTCCGGTCCAGTACCGGGTCTTTCTTATTGCTGAGAAAGTCCTTCTTCCCCGGGACGAATCCGTAATTGTACATATACAGACTGGCGCCGGTAAGGACGACCAGGAACAGCACCGCCAATATACTGATGATGACCGTGAGTTTCTTGCGTAATGACCACTTTTTACGTTTTTCTTGCATGATGTTGACCCCTTTGTTAGACTCTTTTATTCAGTCTACCAACATTCCGGCTCAGCGCAAGATTGTAAGTCTTTTTACAGTATGTTCGGCTCGAACCCGGTATAATGGAAGTAGTTTCTTTTTTTGAGAAAGGAGAAGATCCCCATGGTTGCGAAGAGCATCGTGATGTTATACGACAAGCGTCATCCTCAAGCGGATGAAGAGAAAAAGCGCACCAGTTTGGGCAAAGTGGCCGGTTTTGTCGGCCTATTGTCGAATATGCTGTTGTTTGCAATTAAGCTGGCCATTGGTCTCTTCTCAGGGTCCATCGCCATCATGGCTGATGCATTCACCTGTCCGATACCGCTGGTTCCATTGTCACGCTGGTTGGTTTCCGCATGGCCGGCATGCGCGCCGACCGCGGCCATCCGTACGGTCATGAGCGGTTCGAATACATCAGCGGCATGCTGGTATCGATGTTAATGATTTTTGCCGGCTTGGACTTCGTGCAGAGTTCTATTGAAAAAATTCAAAACCCCACCGCGGACAACATTACGCTGATCGTGCTGGTGACGTTGGTCGCCTCCATCTTAATTAAATTGTGGCAAAATTTATTCTACAAAGAGATGGGTGCCACCATTGAATCCGACACACTGAAGACGACCGCCTTGGATAGTCAGACTGACGTGGTAGCGACTTTTGCCGTCCTGGTATCGGCCTGCCTGTCTCAATTTGCCCACTTGAACATTGATGGCTGGATTGGGTTGTTTGTCGCCCTGTATCTGATTTATGAAGGGGTCGACAGTATTCGCGGGTCTGTGAATAACCTGGTCGGCAGCCGCCCGTCCGAAGAAGAAGTGCAGCGGTACACCGATCAGTTGTCGACTTACGATGAAATTCTCGGTTTCCATGACTTAATGATTCACCATTACGGTCCGACCCAGATCTTTGCTACTGTGCATATCGAGCTGGACAGCCGCTGGTCTTTGGACCAGGCCCACGAAACGATCGACAAGATCGAGCGGGATTTTCAGAAGGACCTGAACGTGGAGCTGGTGGCCCATATCGATCCCATCGATATTGACGACCGGCTGACGGCGGAGATGTACGAACGCCTGCAAGCCATCATCAAGTCCATCGGCGGGGGCCTGCACACCCATGATTTTCACATTGAGCATGGGCCGCACCACACCCGCATCGTCCAGTTCGATGTCGTCGTGCCGGATGACTATCCTGAGGATGACAAGACGCTGAATCTGCGAATCTTGGCAGACTTGCGCCGGTACTATCCGAATGTGACGACGGAGATCGATTTCGACCATAATTACATGGGTCATGATCATACAGTCCTATGAACGGGTGCTCATGTGCGCATATTTGCACGCACGGTTTTTCAGGCTGGGTATACTGGGATACAGACTTTCAGAAAAGGCTGTATCCTTTTTCATTTTTTAGGAGGAAAAAACTTCATGCGTAAATTATTGAAACCATTATTTGTGTTGATAGCGGGCCTGTTACTGGTCTTGACGGGGTGTGCTCAGAACGGTAATGCCAGTTCAGCCAATAGCAAGATCACTTATGTAACCAGTACCGATTTCTATGCGGAGCCGGCCGCGGCGGTCTTAGGCAGTCACGGCAAAGCCGAACCGATCATCCACAGCACCAGTGTGGATCCCCACGACTTTCAACCAACCACGGCCGACGGCAAGACCGTCGCGGCAGCAAACGTCGTCCTGGTCAACGGGCTGGGGTATGACCACTGGCTGAATAAGCTGGCGGCCAACAGCAAGGCTAAGCTGCTGACGGTGTCGACGATCGTCGGCGCCAAGAACGGCGACAACGAGCACCTGTGGTATCGGCCGGAAACCATGGGCAAGGTCACGGATGCCCTGGTCAAAGAATTCAGCAAGCTGCAGCCCGCGAACAAGAAGGACTTTGAAGCCAATGGTGCTAAGTACAAGAAAGAATTGGCCAAACTGACGCCGCTGATCGATGCTAAAAAGACCAGCAATCACGGGAAAGTTGCCGTGACGGAGCCGGTCTTTGGCAATATGCTGGATGCTCTGGGCTACAAGGTGATGGACGAAGCCTTCGCCAACGCCACTGAAGACGGCAATGATCCGTCCACTGCGGTTTATGCCAAGGTGGAAAAGGCCATCAAGGATAAATCCATCAAGTTCTTCGTGGTCAATACCCAGACCACCAGCAAGGTGATCACCCAATTGACAGACTTAGCCAAGAAGAACGATGTGCCCATCGTGCGGGTCACTGAAACCAAACCTAAAGGCGTGGACTATGTGCAATGGATGGCGAAACAGTTGAATGAGATTCCGGCTTCTGCCAATAAATAATTATTTCTTTTCTTCCCGGGACGGCTGCGGCTGTGCCCGTTTTAACTCAGCGGGGCTAGTTCTTCGTGGCGGGTATCGGCTTGGCCTTGCGCAGATTGCCGCTCATCCGCAAGTAAGCAAAGAAGTGGAAGAGAATCCCCAGAACGAGGAGCAGGGCGGACAAGGGGATGGAAAAGAACGCGGCGATGATGGAAGCCCCGTAGATTGCCACACTGCGCAGCGGGTCGAACTTGATGGTGGTGTAAAAATCAGTGGTCACGTGGGGCGCCTTGAGATCCATGTGCCGATGCAGATAGACATACATCAGAAAGAAGGTCAGCGACACGAACAGGGCAACCAGATCGTACAGGATAAAAGCGACCCGCATGTCCTGGGTGTTCCGGATGGCCAGCGTATGGGCGACCAGGGACATCGGGTAATCGATCAGGGTGATGCTGAATAAAATCAGCAGATTCAGCATATTCACGTTGCGATCGATCCGGGTCAAGGTGTTGAAGTAGTCGTGGTGAAACAGCCACAGGGTGCCCACATAGAAGTAAGAGACCACATAAGCGGCCATGGTCGGCCACTGGTTGACAACCGCTGCCGCCAAGTGCCCCGCTGTGTATGCAGGAATGCTGAAATTTAAAACAAGAATGGTGATTAGAATGGAAAAAGCGCCATCGCTGAAGGCCTGAAACCGACTAATTGACATAGACAATCCCCCCAAATATCGGTACCATTACAGTATAACTTTTTCGGTGGCAAACCGGGCGAATAGGGGTCTTGGAACGATGCTGGCAATTTTCAATAGTGCGGAATTACCCGTGGTTTTCGGTTACGGGGGATTAGTTGTGCTGGCTTTTTTGGCGTTGTTTCTGGTGTGCTGGTTGGCAGAACCGCGGCGATTGTTGAATGGCACCCTGTTCATGGCCTTTTTTGTTGTTTTCTGGCTCTGGCTGGGGACGACGATTATTTACACTAGGAATATACTCTTGATTTACATCACTGGGGGTCTATTCCTAATCACTATGGTAATTCTAGGGCTCATTTGGGGGACTTCGTTTATTTGGCTGCTATGGAACGCTTGGATCGTCTGGCGGCGGGAAAGCCATACGCTGGCCAACATGCTGACGCTGTTCACCGGCTTGGGCCTGCTGATTCTCTGGGCGCTGACGGCATTTCTCAATCGGCTGCCCGCCTGGCTGCAGGTGATCGTGGGGACGGGCAATGCCCTTATGTACTACGGTACGTTGCTGCTGTTCAATTTCGTCTTCAGTCTGATTCTGTATCAAATGTACCCGATTCCTTACAAGCAGCAGTACATTATCGTCTTGGGGGCCGGCCTGCTCCATGGAGACACGGTTTCTCCATTGCTGGCGGCCCGCATCGAGCGGGGGATGAAGTTTTACTACCGTCAAATTAATAAGGGTCGGCCGGCGCCAAAAATCATTTTCTCTGGCGGTCAGGGCGCTGATGAAAAAATATCCGAAGCCGAAGCGATGCGGAATTACGCTATTGCCCATGGTATTCCGGCGGGGGATACACTGTTGGAAGATATGTCCACCACGACCCAGGAAAATTTGCGTTTCTCCAAGGCTTTAATGCAGAAACGGGAAATTGGGAAAGGCCGCATTCGCGCCATCTTTGTTTCCAATAACTATCATATTTTTCGGGCGGGCATGTACGCTCGGGCGGAGGGCTTGCAGGCGAATGGCCGCGGCGCCCACACGTCGTTTTATTACCTGCCGAACGCTATTTTGCGGGAACTGATTGCCGTGACGCTGATGCATAAGCGGCGGCACATCGTTGTGGTGGGAATTATCCTGTTTTTTGCCGGATTATCGTTCATTATATCGTTCATCCACTAATTAATTGGGTGCAGAGCAAACGGCCAGCTTCCACGATGGGAGGCTGGCCGTTTGCTAATCTGCTACATTGTATTTTGGGTGTGCTGGTCATATTGAGCGATTTGGTCCTTTAACTCATTGACTTCTTTCTTCAGCTGGTCTTGGGTGATGCTCATACTCACTAAGGCGATAGACAGTAAGACAATGCAAATGGTGTCGGCTTGGGACAACAAGAATGATAGTAATGAGCGCATGATGTCGCCACCCCCCCTGATTTTTTTCTACCTCAATTATCTCCGAAATTCCGCGGGATAGCGAGCTAAAACGCTTTTACATTCGTTTGGCATCCATGCTAAAATGCGGTGACAGGGGAGGTGGCTGCATGGATGAACGGTTACGCACGCTGCGTCAGCAGCATCAGCTGACGCAACAGGAACTGGCAGAAAAGTTACAAGTCAGCCGGCAGACGGTTTCCAATTGGGAAAATGGCCGGTCAGTACCGGATCGGGTCAATATCGCCGAATTGGCGAAAGTATATCAGCTTCCATTGGAAACTCTGCTGGGTACATCGGTCCACGCCAAGCCGGCGCCGCCGGCACCAACTGAACAGGAACGGCACATGACGCTCTTCGCCGTGGTGTTGATGTTTCTCTCGTGCATTACCCCGCTGGCGGCGATTCTGTCGCTGTTTATCGTCATCAGCTGGAAAGACCACCTGCCCCGCCTATTGTACCGTCTGGCCGCCGTGATTTTAACCATTCTTTCGTCAGTGAACGTGATTTTGATTATCGCGCTGATCGTCTTCTTTCCCTTCTAATTGCCATCATAATGGGCTCTGGCCGCGTGCCGGGGCCTTTTTCTCCGCCTTTTGACCGACCTAACATTACAAAATCGTTCGCGTACGCCAGTCTTTCCGTTGCTACACTGGTAACCATAGAGAAATCAACAAATGAGGAGCGTAATTCATGGCCAATGTGGTAGAAGTTAAAAAAGTACGGAAAGTTTACGGTAAAGCGAATGAAAAGCAGACAATGGCGCTGAAGGATGTCTCCTTCAACGTTCAGGCCGGGGAATTCATCGGCATCATGGGGGCGTCCGGTTCAGGCAAGTCCACCTTACTGAATATCCTATCGACACTGGATAAACCGACGGCCGGCGATGTTCGGATCAATGGGCAGGACGTGACCGGCTTGAAGGGCAATCAGTTGGCGGACTTCCGTTCCCATGAAGTCGGGTTCATTTTCCAAGATTTCAATTTGCTGGAGAATCTCACCTCCCGGGAAAACATTGCGCTGCCTTTGTCATTGCAGGGTGTCAGCGCTAAAAAGATCGCGCCTCAGGTACAGAGCATTGCGGAAAAGCTGTCGATCACTGAGATTCTGGATCAATACCCCACGGAAATTTCCGGCGGCCAAAAGCAGCGGGTCGCGGCGGCCCGGGCCCTGGTCGCCCAACCGGCGATCCTGTTCGGGGATGAACCCACCGGCGCTTTGGATTCCCACAGCGCCCGGGAATTGCTGGATACGATGACATCGTTGAATCAAAACGACGGCGTATCCATCCTGCTGGTCACCCATGATCCGTTTTCGGCCAGCTACTGCCAGCGCATTCTGTTCATTAAAGACGGCGTGATCGGTCAGGAGCTGAAGCGGAAAGATCAGGACCGCACGGCATTTTATCACCAGATTCTGGACGAACTTGGGACTTTTGAGGACTAGGAGGGGAGAGACGAGTAATGCTTTGGAAACTTGCACTCGGCGGCATTAAGAGCCGTCTCAAAGATTATGTCGTGCTCTTCTCCGGCTTAACGATTTCTGCCGCGATTTTCTACATGTTCCAATCGCTGGCCAGTAATCCGGAGTTCTTGAAAGCTAATTCCACCCTGGGGATGATCGTGTTCATTTTCTACTTCGGGTCTGTTTTGTTAGGCATCATCACTTTGGTTTACATATTGTATGCCAACTCGTTCTTATTGACGATGCGCCAGCACGCCTATGCGATGTTCATGATGCTGGGGGCTAAATCTCGGAAAATTGCCCAGTTGATTTTCATCGAGACTGTCGCAGTCGGGTTGATTGCCACCGTGGTGGGCAGCGCCATCGGCGTGGGCTTGACGCAAATTATCAGTCAAGTACTGGTCAAACAGATGGACATTTCGATCACGAAGTTTTCACCCTGGAGCACCAACGCAGCCATCGTCACTGGCGTGTTCTTCCTGGTCCTCTTCGCCATTGCCGCGCTGTATAATGCGGGCAAGCTGGTGAAGACACCGGTCTTGAATCTGTTGAATCAGGATAAGACGCCGACCCGTTTCAAGCGCAATCCGGTCCTGTGGGGCATTGAAGTCGTCGCTGGGCTGGGCTTACTGGCCATTGGTTACTTAAGCATGGCCAATCTGAACACGCTGCAGCTGCTGGGCATCGGTATCGCGCTGGTGACCATCGTGTTGGGCTCCTACTTCGTGTTCGATGCTTTCTTCCTGATGATCATTCAGCTGCTGCGGCGGAATACCAAATTCCGGTTAACGGGCTTACACAGTTTCACCCTGGGTCAATTGAGCTTCCGCATCCGGGACTTCACCCGGCTGCTGTCCATGGTGTCCATTGTCTTCGCCTTGGCGCTGGGGGCGATCACGGTTGGCTTAGGCTTCCACGACCAGATTCAATCCATGGCCGCGCAGGTATCGCCCTATGATTTAGTCCTGCATGATCCAACCAGTAAAACGGCCAGTCAGGCAGACGCGCTGAAGCCGACCAGCGTCAGCACCTACCGCTATAAAGTCGACGGCAAAACGATCTACTTCCTGGCTGACGATTTCAACAAGGCGCCTTACAAGATGTTTAATCCCAAGCAAAACGCGGATGGTTCCTTCAGTGTCCAAAAACAGACCTATACCGGCACGGAAATGCTGAAGAAACCGGATAGTTACACCGGCACGCTGCGCGGCTTAGCCGTCGCCAGCGCTGATTCGGCGCCAATCAAAGTGGTCGATGCGGCGACCTACGCGAAGACTGCCGGCCAGGCGCATACGGTCTCGCTGTACGTCACGAAGGATTTCATGGCCAGCAAGGACAAGCTGAAGGCGCTAGTGGCCGCGGATGCCGCCCGCCAAGGGGGCAAAGTCGCCACCATGGATATGAACCAGAAGTATTCAGTTTATGCACTGTACAACAGCATGATGTCCGGCTTCGAATTCATGGGGCTGTTCCTGGGTATCGCCTTCTTGGCCATGCTGGCGTCCTGCCTAATGTTCAAGATCTTGTCCAGCGCTGCCAGTGATGCCCTGCGCTACCAGATGCTGGAAAAGATCGGCACGCGGCGCAGTTTGTTGAAGCGTTCGATTCGCCAAGAAATCGGTGTGCTGTTCTTACTGCCAGGCGTGTTGGGCATCATCCATGTGCTGTTCGGCTTGCAGATGTTCAAGGTCACCGATCTGCTGCCGCAGCCGTACCACAACATTTGGCTGCCGTTTCTGATTTTCTTAGTACTGTATGTTTTGTATTATTTCTTAACAGTGCAGCTGTACAGCGGCATCGTGTTACAAGGCCGGGGGGCCGAAGACTTCCAACGGGGTGAATAAGGGATGTTAAAAAAAGCAGGGATCGTTTTATTGGTGATTTTGGGACTCATGGCAATCGGCGGGGGCTGGTATTACCACGAGAATTACACCGGTGAGGATTATTACGTGAAGATCACCACCAACGGTGAAAAATTGCGGGACACCGAAGCCCCAGCGGCGTATCAAGTTTATTACGAGTATGCGCTGCCAGCCTTTAACGAAGCCGGTCAGCAGCGGCAGGTCACCTTCGATGCGTTTCGAGACAATCCGTTACGCCGGAATGCATACCTGAAGGTGGCATACAACCATACCCGCGGCGTAATTTTGAGTTATGAAGAGGTCCAGCAAAAAGACATTCCCAAAAAGGCGGCCAGCAAACTGAATTAAGCGCTGGCTAGACGAAAACACGCCCCTGAATGCGCATCGCGGGCATTCAAGGGCGTGTTTTCTTATTAGTTTACTGTAAGGTTTTCTTGAAGAAATCCAACGTGTTGTTCAGCACATCAGCTTGATAGGCCTTGCCGTGGCGGGCTCCCGTCAAATATTGACTGATGGTCGGCACCCCGGCCTGGCTCAGGGCATCCTGCATTTTCTGTACGCCGCTGATCGGCACCAATTCGTTCAAGGAATTAGCGAAGTAGATCGGGCCGGACTTAGCCGACACCCGTTGGATTGGATCGGCTTCCTTCAATTGATCCAGGTCGCCGTTGACGTAGTTCAGGACAAACCATTTGTAAAACGCATCGTGGGCACCGTCTTGGTCGATCTGGGCACTGGCTAAGACGGTGGCGTCCTGCTTGGTATCCGGCTCAGCCACAACGTCGGGGTGTTTTGTCACCCAATCGTACAGGTCGAAGATCCCCGACCAGGAAACAGCCGGAATGCCGAACTTCAACGCCAGCTCGCCGGACAAATTACCGCCGGCACTCGCGCCAACGGCCGCGATCTTGCTGTGGTTGAAGGTATAATCGCTATGCTTCAACCAGGTATAAACAGTTTCGATATCATCCCGAGACGCGGGGAACAAGTCCTTTGGCGCCAACCGGTAATTGGGCACGATGGTGAAGTAGCCTTCTTCAGCCAGAATCTCTGCCAAGTCAGACTCCTTGGACTTATCGCCCCGGAACCAGCCGCCGCCATGGATAATGATGATCGCCGGCGACTGCGCCGTCACGACTTCGGTGGTGTAGATATCGGTAGGTAATTGGTGCGTTGGGTCATAGATCACATCTTTGGTAATTTTGACATCGGTCATATTAGAAATCACTCCTTAGAAGGGACTGGAAATCTTGAGTTTCAGCGTACCTAGTGCCAAGTGCGGAGCGCTTGGCACGGAAGGGCCAGACGACACTTCCATCCCAATCCAGCTCTTTACATTGCGCGGTTATTATACGGCGTTTTTACTGAAAAGGCGTCAAATATGCTTACCCGCCGCCAATATGGCATAATAGCGGGTGACGTTACATTTTTGGGGGAATAGTTAATGGGATTTCGTAGTATTCGCTATACCGGTCAAGCCCTGCGGGAATTCTTCCGCCACTGGGGCAGTTATTTTATTCTAAGCTTCGTTGTCGGCGAAGCAATTAGCCAAATCATCGTACCGCTCCTGCGCTGGTCCAGTCAGATGATTTTGCAGGCCAGCGGCATCGCGTATGTGTCCTACAACAATCTGGGCGAGATCATCACCCAGCACACCTGGGGCGCGCTCGGGCTGCTGGTGATGTTTTTTCTAGTGCTGTTACTGGTCTATGCCCAATTTGCCATGCTGCTGACAGGGGTCGATAATATTGTCCACCAGCGCCAGCAGAATTTGCGGTCGGTCTTCGGTGAAGCCATCCGGGATCTGCAGCGGATTCGGCCAACGACGGTGCTGTTCTTTGTCTTTTACTTTATTCTTGTCATTCCCTTTGCTGGCGGGATCATCAACTCGGCATTACTGGATAAAGTGCGGATCCCAGAGTTTA
This sequence comes from Schleiferilactobacillus harbinensis, assembly GCF_008694105.1. NCBI lineage: Bacteria > Bacillati > Bacillota > Bacilli > Lactobacillales > Lactobacillaceae > Schleiferilactobacillus > Schleiferilactobacillus harbinensis. Next base: position 1,656,986 of record NZ_CP041364.1, on the reverse strand, counting down.
TTCTGGATTTTCTCAACGAAAATAACTTCTACGCCATGTTGATCGGTATCTTTTATCTGATCATGCTGTACGTCGGGATTCGGCTGATTCGCGTCCTGCCCCACATGATCTTGGACGACCAGCCGGCCGGTACTGCCTTGCGCAATAGTTGGCGGGAAACCAAGAAGCACTTCTGGTTTTACTTCTGGCGGGTCACTTGGCTGACCGCGGTCGTGGCCGTCGTGCAAGTTTTGTGGACGGAAGGTCTGGTGGGTATCCAGACGTACCTGGATACTTCCCAGCAGACGTTTGCCTATGCCGGTTCAATTATTACCATGGCGACACTGCAGGTCGGCGGGGTGTTTATCATGGCGCTGACGACCACACTGTATTATCTCGTTCTGGTCAGTCCGGACGCCGTGACCAAAGCGGCACCCGCACCGATCAGTGTTAAGGAACAGAAGAAGCGCAAGCGCTGGCCCCGGGTCATCGCCGGAGTGGTCATTGTTCTTGTGGCCATTGCTTACCTGATTTATAACGCCGTCTACATGGCTGGCGGCTTTGATTACAACCCCATCACCATTTCCCACCGGGGCGTGGACGACCATAATGGTGTTCAGAATACCATTCCCGCCTTGGAGAAAACTGCCAAAGAGAAGCCGGATTATGTCGAAATGGATATCCATGAGACCAAGGACGGTCAGTGGGTGGTCATGCATGATGAAAATTACGAAGCCTTAGCTGGCGTGGATAAGACCCCGCGGCAACTGACTTTGGCCCAGGCAACTCAGCTGACGGCCAAAGAAGACGGCCATTCGGCGCCAGTGGCTAGTTTCGATGCTTACTTGGCAGCGGCGGAACGGCTGCGCCAAAAATTAGTCGTGGAAGTCAAAACGACGCCTCACGATTCAAAGGGCGCGATCAACGGTTTTATCCAAAAGTATGGGGCCCGCCTGATCAAAGACCATAACCGGGTCCACTCGTTGGATTATCGAGTGATTGCGGCCATTAAAGCCCAAGAGCCCAAGTTGTACGCCAGTTTCATTCTGCCCTACGACATTGTCTTTCCCCAAACCAAGGCCAACGCCTACACCATGGAGTACACGACCTTAGATGTTGATTTCATCAGTCAGGCCCAGGATCAGGGTAAAGAAGTCTGGGCTTGGACGGTGGATGATCCGGACAAGATGGAGGAAATGATTTTCATGGGTGCCGACGGGATCATCACGGATAACCTCAGCGATCTGCAGCAGACAATCAAGGATCAAGTGCACCATCCCAGCTATGCCGCTCGGCTGCGGGTTTATGGGAACCAGTTTGATTGGAACGGATTGAATGGGGCGGAGAACTAGCCGTTAGTCTCAGCTAAGCACAGATGATTTGCTAAAAAAGCGAAAGCGCCCAGAACTTTGCTGAATACAGCAGAATTCTGAGCGCTTTTGTTGTTGCTGTCAGCGTGGTGAGTGAACTTGACTTTGAGTATTTCGCTGGCGGCGTTTATTTATCACATGGATGATTAAGACGGCGGTACCAAAAGCTAACCCCATCCAGATGATACCGAAAGACCATATTCCAAGAAAGGGTACGAGTGAACGGACGAACTCTGATACGCCCAGAAAGACTGCAGCCGTGAGAAAATAAATCCAGTTGACGGCCTTGGGACTAAGTGGGTGAATTATTGCTTTTGACATTTTCAATACGTTCCAATCAGTGACCAGCCCTGGCGTTGCAGTACTAGCTGGAGTTATTATGGCTAGAATAGCAAAGTGCTGTTAGTCCTGCAAATGGCCTGCCGCTATTTCACCAACGCGGCCGGCGACGAGTCAACAAGAGACTAATGTGAAAACTAATATAAGCGCCGAGAGTGACCCAGCCGAACAGAAACGGCAAGGGGTGCATAAATGGCACCAGACTGCGGACGAAGAACGCTGTTCCGGGGAAAATTAGCATGATGGGCAGTCCCTTGTCCCGCCAAGACTTGGGCAAGCGGGGAATGCGGTCAATTAAAAAAGTAAGCAGAAGACAGGCAAGCGTCCAAAGCAGGGCAAAGAGCCAAGTGCTGGTGATGGTTGGGTTTTGATAAATCAGTATCGGCAAGGCGCCAAACACTATGGATCTCACTATCGTATCCGTTTGATCGTAGACCACGGCCTGTGGGACGACGACCCGGGTGACGGTGATGCCAAAGACAATGACCGCAACGATGCATAACACGATCCACAGCAGAACAAACCACCAATCACTGAGTTGCGGCACCAACGGCCGGACAAACTGGGTACTGAAGGCAAAGATGGCAATGATCAAGAAGACGCGCGGTTGCAATGTGCGCTGCTTGAAGTTTTTCTCTGTTCGCACGGGTTCCACCTCCTAAAGACTGCTGATGCTATGGTCAGTCTACCAAGGGGGGAAAACGCCGTCAAAGAAAACCGCTGGCCCATGTCTGGAACGACACGGCCGGCGGCTGATGAAGCTGTTTTTAATCCAATCCCTTGTCGCCAATATCATTGCGAATCGCCAACGGACCTTGCACTTCAGCTATCGCCCCATAGGCGTTGCCTTGCGCGCTGGCCAGATCCGGTCCGCTCCCGATCACTGTGAAGACGCGGCCGCCATGGGAGAAGAGCCGGCCGTCCTTTTCCTGAACGCCGGCGGGCAGCCAGCGGCCAATGGGCCAATCCGCGGGAACGTCGGCCAATGGTAAGGCGTTCATCGCGCCGCCGGGATATTCCGGATGGGCGGCGACCACCCCGACGTAGGTTTTACCGTCTAATTCTAACGGTGTGGGCCGGTCCGCCAGCAGATCTGTGATCAGCTGATAGAAATCATTCTTGATCTGCGGCAGAAGCACCTGGGTTTCCGGATCGCCGAAACGCAGGTTGTATTCTAAGACTTTGGGGCCTTTCTGCGTGAACATCAAGCCAATGTACAGTACCCCGGAACCGTTCAGGCCATCACTGACCATCCCGGCAATGGTTTGAGCGACTAAGTGGCGGGCAGCTTCCCGTTCGTCGGCGATAAACTGCGGGGCCGGAGATATCGCGCCCATGCCGCCGGTATTCGGCCCGGCATCCTGCTCGAAGCGGCGTTTGTGGTCCTGGGCCAAGGGTAAGGTCACATAGGTACCGTCGTGATACAACGCCAGCACCGAGGCCTCTTGACCGGTCAGACATTCCTCCACCACCACGGTGGCATTGGGGTCCCGGGCATAAAGCTGCGCCAGCGCTGCCTCTGCTTCCGTGTTGGTCTTGGCAACGATCACGCCTTTGCCAGCGGCGAGCCCGTCGGCTTTGAAGACCAGCGGCACGCCGGCTTCAATCAAGGTCTGCTGACCCGCCGCCAACGAATGGATCGTCCGGCTCGCCGCCGTGGGCAGCTGATGACGTTCCATGAAGGCTTTGGCAAAGGCCTTGCTCGCCTCCAGCTGCGCCGCCGCCTTGGTCGGCCCAAACACCGGCTGGTCCGCCGCCTGGAACGCATCCACAATACCCGCCGCCAACGGCACTTCCGGACCAACAAAGGTCAAAGCAATCGCATGCTGCCGCGCAAAAGCAATCAGACTCGGAAAGTCGTCAACGTCAATATCCACCGGCACCAAACCCAGCCGCGGCATCCCAGCATTACCCGGCGCCACATAAACCGCCGCCACTTGCGGCGACTGCAGAAACTTCAACCCCAGCGCACTCTCCCGCCCGCCGTTACCGATGATCAGAATGTTGTTCATGATAAATGGGGCAAGGAAACCCATGATTTCAATCATGGGAGGAATTGCCCCGACCCTTCTTTCTTTGATATAATTTACTTAGCCGATAAGAACAAACGTGTGGTTAAGGAGGTGCTCGGGTGGAACTGACCAAGACGGTCAAAATACAGATCAAGCTGACTGCGGCAGCAGATGGGGACTTGCTGCGTCAGGCCATGGAACAGTATTGCTTGGCCTGTGACGCCGTCAGCCGCTATGTGTTTGACCATGGTTTTGTACTCAACACTACGAAACTGCAAATCGTCCTGTATCGCGACCTGCGAACTCAGTTTGGGCTGAAAGCCCAAATGGCGCAGTCGGTCCTGCGAACCGTGATCGCTCGCTATAAAGCGGTGCGCACTCAGCTGAAACAGAAGCCCTACCGCTATCAAGACGAAGCCGGCAAATGGCAAAAACACGCTAAAGATTTGACCTGGTTGTGGCACCCGATCAGCTTCCAGCGGCCGCAGCTGGATCTGGTCCGGCGGCGGGATTGGGCCATCCGCAAGGACGGCTCCTTTTCCCTGAACACATTAGACCGCCGCATCACTGTTTGGCCGGTACTGAACCATTGGCGCGACTATTTTGACGGCACCTGGAAACTCGGTACCGCCAAGGTACTGACCAGCGGTGGGAAGTGGTATCTGCACATCGGCGCGACCAAAGAAGTGCCGGATTATACCCAGGACCAGACTGTCCACGTCGTGGGCGTTGACCGGGGGCTGCGCTTTCTAGCCACTGCGTTTGATGAGACCGGCCGGACCCAATACCGTTCCGGGACCCGGGCGCTCAACAAGCGGCGGCGGTACAAACACTTGCGGGCCAAACTGCAAGCCAAGGGGACCAAATCAGCGAAACGAGTCTTGAAACGGATCCGTCAGCGAGAGAACCGCTGGATGTCGAACGAAAACCATCGTGCGGCTAAGGCACTCGCTGACCACTACGGACCAAACACCCTGTTTGTGCTGGAAGACTTGACTGATGTTCGCTTTACGACCGAACAAGTCGCTAAAGACCGCCGCTACGAACAAGTCAGTTGGCCGTTTTACCAGCTGGAACAGTTTCTGATTTACAAAGCCGCCGCGCAGGGCAGCCATGTGCTGAAAGTGCCGTCTGATTATACCAGCCAGCGCTGTCCGCAATGCGGCGTGATCAAGAAACAGCAACGAAATCACGACCGCCATGAATACCGGTGTGCCTGCGGTTTCCAGACCAATGATGACCAGTCGGCCGCCATGAACATCCAGCAACTGGGCAACCAGTGGCTGGCCGGTACTGCTAAGTCGCGCTACACGCGCAAGCGGACCGGTTAGAGCAAAACTGCACCTGCGGGAGCTGTCAGCCCCCGAGGCCGTTGAGACACGACCTGAGATGTGACCACACTAAGTAGGAGCCGTTAGGCGTTTGCACTACTGCTGCCCGTTGAGCAGCGTGAGTCACAAGCCCGCTACTTTAGTGGCGGGTAGTTGACTTCAGTAAAATCCTCCTCTAGGGAAAATGGAGTATCAATGTTGCTTGAGACAAAACTTGTATTTCTGACGTGTCTATTGCCAAGTGCGTAGCAAGCGGAGGTAAAATGGGCTCAAAGCGCCGTCACCACTAGCTACGCCTTCGGCTTCGCACTTGCTGCGCGTCGCCAGCCCCCTCAGCCGGAGCTTGCGGAGCACTTGGCACGGCGTACGAAGCAAGAGATATTTTCTCAACGCCTAATGCCGGAAATGCCGTACCCCCGTCGTCACCATCGCAATCCCATACTCATTCGCCTTATCCACCGACTCCTGGTCCCGAATACTCCCCCCCGGCTGAATGATCGCCCGAATCCCATGCTTCGCCGCATAATCCACACAGTCGTTCATTGGGAAGAACGCATCCGAAGCCAAGACCGCCCCGGCAAAATTCGGGTTCTGCTGGGCTTCCTTCAGCGCAATCTCCACAGAACCGATCCGGTTCATCTGACCGGCACCGATACCCAATGTCTGACCGGCTTTAGCCACCACGATGGCATTGCTCTTGACGTGTTTGACCACACTCTGGGCAAACAGCAGCGCGGCGATTTGGTCGTCCGTCGGTTCGGTCGTGGTAACGACGGTCAGATCATCGGGTCCTTCCAAGCGGGTGTCGCTTTCCTGAACCAGCAAGCCGCCGGTGACAGAAACTGTTTCATACCGCGGCGCGGCATCTTCTGCGGGCAAGGCAATCGTCAGGACCCGCAGGTTCTTTTTCTTTTCCAAAATCTTGAGCGCGTCAGCGTCGTAAGCCGGCGCCATGATGATCTCCAAGAAGAGCTTGTGCATTTTCTCGGCCGTCACCGCGTCCACCGGCCGGTTCAGGGCGATGATGCCGCCAAAGATGGACATCGGGTCGGCATCGTAGGCCTTGTCCCAGGCCGCCTCGATCGTCGCCCCCTGACCGATGCCGCAGGGGTTCATGTGCTTCACGGCGACAACGGTGGGCCGATCAGAGTATTCCGCCAGCATGCGCAGGGCGGCGTCAGCGTCCTTAATATTATTATACGAAAGTTTTTTGCCGTGCAGTTGAGCCGCGTTGACTAACGAATCCGCCGGGGCATCAGGGGCCGCATAGAAGGCGGCATGCTGATGGCTGTTTTCGCCATACCGCAGGCTCTGCCGCTTGGTGTAGGTCGGGGTGAAGCGGTCCGGGAACGGATCATCGGCCAGGTAGGCGGCAATTTGGGCATCGTAAGCGGCCGTTATTTGAAAGACCTTCACGGCCAGTTGCTGGCGAAAATCGGCGTCGTCCGCGGCTAAGGCGGTCAGCACGGCGGGATAATCGGCTGGATCAGCGACCGCCCAGACACTGGCGCCGTTCTTGGCGGCGGCCCGCAAAGCGGTGGGACCGCCGATATCGATCTGTTCGATGGCTTCGGCCCGGGTAACACCAGGCTTCTTAATTGTGGCAGCGAAGGGATAGAGGTTAATGCACACCAGGTCGATGGGGGCGAGCCCCTGATCGGCCAGGGCCGCCATGTGGGCCGGCAGATCGCGGCGGGCGAGGATACCGGCATGGATCGCCGGATGCAGGGTCTTCACCCGCCCGTCCAGCATTTCCGGGAAGCCGGTGATGTCGCTCACTTCGGTACTGGGGACGCCTGCGGCGGTGAGGGCTGCCCGGGTGCCGCCGGTGGTGAGCAGTTCGAAGTTTTGCGCGATGAGCCCTTGGGCAAATTCTACTAAACCAGTTTTATCCGATACGCTTAACAATGCACGACGCAAGTCAGATCATCCTTTCGTAATGAGCTGTTCGATAGTGGCAGGTAAGAGACGGTGTTCAGTGGCATGGATTGCTTGCTCTAACTCTGGTTCGGTCATTCCTGGCAGAATCCGGACCGGTTCTTGAGCGATGATCTCGCCGGTGTCGATGCCGGCGTCCACGTAATGGACGGTGACGCCGGTGATTTTTACCCCATAGGCATACGCATCGGCAATACCGGTGCGCCCGGGGAACGCCGGCAGCAGCGCGGGGTGAAGATTCACGATGCGCCGGGGAAAAGCGGCCAGCAAGGTGGGACCGATGATCCGCATGAAGCCGGCCAAGACGACCAGGTCCACGGGGGGCAGAGCAGCCAGTATGGCCTGTTCTGCCGCTTTTTTCGTGGGGTAGTCGCGGTAATTGAAGACATGGACGGGGATGCCAAACCGGGCGGCCTTGGCAATCACCGGGGCGCCAGGCTGGTCGCAGACCAGGACGGCGATTTCGGCCCCGCGGGTACTGGTTTGGAAGTGTTCGGCTAAGGCTAAAAAGTTGGTGCCATTGCCCGAGGCAAAGACGGCGAGCCGTTTCATGCAACCGGCCCCCATTCCAAGGCATCCTGGGTGCGGGGCACCACCGCGCCGAGGCGAATGGCGGCGGGGATAGCGGCCGCGTTTTCCGGGGCAACGGCCAGAACCATACCGATACCTAAGTTGAAGGTTTGGCGCATGGTGGCCAGCGAGAGGCCGCCGGTGTGCTGCAAGCGGGTGAAAATCGCCGGCCAGGTCCAGGCCGCCGGATCGATTCGGGCCGCTAACCCCTTGGGCAGCATCCGCGGCACGTTTTCCTGCAATCCGCCGCCGGTGATGTGGGCCAAGCCATGGAGCAGGTGCTGGTCCAGCAATGGCCGGATAACCGGTTCATAGATTCGGGTCGGCGTCAGGAGCGCGCCATCGGTGATCGGCAAGACCTGCCGGACCAGAGAGAAGCCGTTACTGTGCAGCCCGCTGCTGGGCAGACCCAGCAGCACGTCGCCGGCCTGAATACCGGCAGGCAGCTGCTCGGCGGCGGCCACTTGGCCGACCCCGAAGCCGGCTAGGTCGAAATGATCCGCTGGATAGATGCCGGGCATTTCTGCGGTTTCTCCGCCGATCAAGGCCAGGTGCGCCTGGCGGCAGCCGGCGACGATGCCGGCGAGAATCTGCGTGGCCTGGTCCGGCCGCAGTTTGTCCACGGCCAGATAATCCAGGAAGAACAAGGGCTGGGCGCCGGTGGTCAAGAGATCGTTGGCGATCATCGCCACCAGATCGATGCCGATCGTGTCTACTTTGTTTTGAGCCAGAGCCACGAGGAGTTTTGTTCCTACCCCGTCCGTGGCGCTGACCAGCAGCTGACTAGAATCTTGCGGCAAGGCGTAGGCGGCCGCAAAGCTGCCCACCCCGGTGCGGACATTGGCGTCATAGGTGCTCGTGGCCAGTGGGGTCAGCCGCTGGACCGTTTCTTCCCCCGCGGCGATATCCACGCCGGCTTGGGTGTAATCGATGGCCATTAGGCAGAAACCTCCGATACTTTAATGTGCAACAGAGCCAATTCTTTCTGTAATTCTGCGCTGTAATCATACAGCGGCGTTGGATACTCACCGGTGAAGTAGGCCACGCACAAGCCGCGGTGGGGCGCAGTGGGATCGAGATTGACGCTTTCTTCCAAGGCCTCGGTAGAGAGAAAACCCAGGGAATCGGCCCCGAGAATATCCCGCATCTCACTGATCGAGTGATTCGCCGCCATCAGTTCGTGGGTGGACTGAATGTCGATGCCGTAAAAGCAGGGAAAACGCAGCGGCGGCGAGGCAATGCGTAAATGGACCGCCCTGGCTCCGGCGCTTTTTAGTAACCGGACCAGCTGTTTCGACGTCGTCCCCCGGACGATGGAATCGTCCACCAGGGCGACGGATTTGCCTTCAACGACCGCCCGGACGGCACTGAGCTTGCGCTTGACGGCCGCTTCCCGCAGCGCTTGGGTCGGCTGAATGAAGGTGCGGGCGACATACTGACTTTTCACCAGCCCCAAATCATAGGGGATGCCGCTTTCCCGGGCGTAACCCAGGGCCGCTGATAACGACGAATTCGGCACCCCGACGACGATATCCGCGTCCGCTGGCTGTTCCTGAGCCAAACGCCGGCCCATGGCGAGCCGGGCCTGGTGGACATTAACTCCGTGGATCTGGGAGTCAGGGCGGGCAAAGTAGATGAATTCCATGGAGCATACACTGAGCGTAGTGTTGGTCGTGTACTGCTGGGTGGTGACGCCGTTGGCAGTGACACTGACCAATTCCCCGGGTTGGATGTCCCGGACAAAGTCGGCGCCGACCGCGTCTAGGGCCGCCGTTTCGCTGCAGATCACGGTACCGCCATCGGGCAAAGTGCCCAGCACCAGCGGCCGGAACCCATTGGGGTCCACCGCGGCGTACAGGCCATGCTCGGTGAGCAGTTCGAAGGCAAAGCCGCCGTGGACCTGATTCAGGGCGTCGATCAACTGACCGGTGAACGTGGCAGCTGGGGAGCGGCGCAGCAGGTGCATCAAGACTTCGGTGTCGCTGGTGGTATGGAAAATGGCGCCGTCGTTTTCCAGGTCGCGCCGCAGCGAGCGGGCGTTGGTCAGGTTGCCGTTGTGGGCCAGGGCTATGGCTTCGGTACTGAACCGGAACAGCAGGGGCTGGATGTTTTCCAGCAGCCGGCCGCCGGCAGTGGCATAGCGCACATGGCCCAGCGCGGCCGGGCCGGCTAACTCAGCGATGTCTTCGGGTTTAGTGAAGACTTCGCTGAGCAGGCCCAGGCCGTAGTGGCGGCGCAGCCCGGCGGGGGTGAGACCGACGATGCCGGCCCCTTCCTGGCCCCGGTGCTGCAGGGTGTGCAGGCCGAGGTGAGTGATGGCGGCGGCGTGGGGGTTGCCCCAGACGCTGAATAAGCCGCATTCTTCGTTGAGTTCCTTTAATTCATGCGGCACGGAATGCCCTCCTCCCAAGCCTGGTGCAGGTCAGCCAAAGACGCGGAGAACGTCCGGTTCGGCGCGGCAATGGTGACTTGCGGCGCCGCCGTGGTCCGGCCCAATAGAGTGGCCGCAATGCCCAGGACCTTTTCAAAGGCGGGCTGGTTCTCCGGCGCAATGGTGATCAGGAAGCGTCCCGGGGTTTCGGCGAAGAGCCAGCTGGTGGGCACAGCCACCCGCAGATCCGCGCCGATTTGGTTGGCGAAGGCCATTTCAGCCAAACCGGCCAGCAAACCGCCTTCGCTCAGATCGTGGGCGGCGGTAACCAGATGCGCCCGGATCGCCGCCAGCACTTGGTCCTGCTGGCGTTTCACGGTGGCCAGGTCCAGGTCGGCCAACCGGCCGGCAATATCGCCGGTGAGCAGTTTTTGAATCTCACTGCCGCTGAAATCCGGCTGGGTGGTGCCCACCAGGTAGACAAGATCGCCGGCTTGCTTGAAGTCCTGGGTGGTGATCGTCGTCATGTCCTCGATCAGTCCGACCATCCCGACCATTGGCGTCGGATAAATGGCGGTGCCATTGGTTTCGTTGTACAGCGACACGTTGCCGGAAATCACCGGGGTATTGAAAACCTTCGTAGCGGCGGTGATCCCTTGGGCGGACGTTTCCAATTCATAAAAGATTTCCGGTTTTGTGGGATCACCGTAATTCAGGCAATCGGTGATGCCCAACGGGGTGGCGCCGCTGGCCACCAGGTTAGCGGCGGCTTCGGCGACCGTGCGCTGACCGCCAATGTACGGGTCCAGGTAAACATAGCGGCCGTTGCTGTCGGTGGTCATGGCGATGGCCCGGTCGGTCCCTTTGATCCGCAGCACTGCGGCATCGCTGCCAGGGAGGACGACGGTATTCGTCTGGACCTGGGCATCATAGCGGCTAAACAGGCTGGCCTTATTGGCAATGGTCGGCTGGCTCATCAGCCTTGTCCACGTGGCGGTCAGATCGGTGATCACCGGCTGCCAGTCGGGCGCGGGGGCCTGCAAGCGGGCCGGCTGCTGACTGGCCTGGTGATAGACCGGCGCATCGCTGGTCAAGGACGACACGGGGATGTCGCAGACGGTTTCGCCGTGGTGGGTCAATACATACTGGTGACCAGCAGTGACTCGGCCGATCACGACCGCATCCAGACCGTAGCGGGCAAAAATTTCTTGGATCTCGGCCTCATGGCCGGCCGCCACACACAACAGCATCCGTTCCTGGGATTCAGACAGCATGATCTCAAAGGAGGTCATGTCCGGTTCCCGCTGGGGCACCAGGTCCAGATCCAAGGCCATACCGCTGGCCGATTTGCCGGCCATTTCCACACTGGAAGACACCAGCCCGGCGGCACCCATATCCTGCATGCCGACGAGAATGTCCTGGTGATCATTGGTCACTTCCAGGCAGGCGTCGACCAGCAGTTTTTCCATAAAGGGATCGCCGACTTGAACAGCCGACCGGTCAGCCGCTTCGCTGTCGGAGAACGTGCCGGAGGCAAAGGAAGCGCCGTTGATACCGTCCCGGCCGGTTTTCGCGCCAACGTAGAGAATGGCGTTGCCCACCCCGGCCGCCCGGCCTTTCTGCAATTGGTCTTCGTCCATGATGCCGACGCACATGGCGTTGACCAGGGGATTGCGGGCGTAGGTGGGGTCAAAGGCGGTCTCGCCGCCCACCGTGGGAATGCCGATGGCGTTGCCGTAGCCGGCGATGCCGGCGACCACTTGGTCCAGCAGCTGGCGGGTGCGGGGGTCGGTCAATTCGCCGAAGCGCAGGGAATCCAGCACGGCGATGGGCTTGGCGCCCATGGAGAAAATATCCCGGATGATGCCGCCGACACCGGTGGCCGCGCCCTCATAGGGTTCCACTGCGGAGGGGTGGTTGTGGCTCTCGGCCTTAAAAACGACGACCTTGCCCGCGCCGATGCGAATGGCCCCGGCGCCTTCGCCCGGGCCCATCACGACATTCTCGTTCTTGGTCCAGAACTGGCGCAGCACCGGTTTGCTGTATTTATACGCACAGTGTTCGCTCCACATCCCGCTGGCTAAGCCGACTTCCGTGAAGGTGGGCAAGTGACCGATCAATTGGGTGAAGCGGTCGTATTCCGCATCGGTCATGTCCCATTGGCGGTATGGTTTGGCGGTGCGGATTTCTTCAGGACTCAGCTCAACCTGCAACATGGGCGGCGGCTCCTTTCGTGGCGTTCAATAAGGAATAAAAGACCCCCCGGCCGTCAGTCCCGCCAAGCAGGGCTTCGACGGCGCGTTCCGGGTGGGGCATCATGCCCAGCACGTTGCCGGCCCGGTTGGTGATGCCGGCGATGTCGTGGATACTGCCGTTGGGGTTGTCCTGGTAGCGGAAGACCACTTGGTGATTGGCTTCCAGCTCGGCCAGGGCCGCCGGGTCGGCATAGTAGCTGCCCTCGCCGTGGGCGATGGGCAGCGTGATACTTTCCATATCAGCATAGTGGTTCGAAAACGCGGTGGCGGTATTGAGCACCGTCAGCGGGGCCGGTGCACAGATGAAGTGCAGCGACGTGTTCCACTGCAAGGCCCCCGGCAGCAGCCCGGCCTCGGTGAGGATCTGGAAGCCATTGCAGATGCCGACGACAAAGCCGCCGGCGGCCGCGAAGTCCTTGATTGCCCCCATGATCGGCGAGAAGCGGGCAATGGCGCCGCTGCGCAGATAGTCGCCGTAGGAAAAACCGCCAGGGAGAAAGACGGCATCATACCCGTTTAGGGTCTCCTGGCTGGCGGGGATCAGATCAGCGGGGATGCCGCAGACGTGGGCCAAAGCCCATTGCAGATCCTCATCGCAGTTGGACCCGGGGAACGTGATAACCGCGGCTCGCATTTAAGCCACCTCCAGGTCGAAGCGATAGGTCTCCATGTTCACGTTGGCCAGCAATTGGTCGCAGATTTCTTCCACCTGGGCCCGGACGGCGGCTTCATCGTTGCCCTGCAGCAGCAGTTCGAAGTACTTGCCGTAGCGGACGTCCTGAACATTCTGGTGGTCCATCCGGGTCAGGGCAGTCTTGATTGCTTCGGCTTTCGGATCCAGAACAGACGGCTTGTAATTGACGTAGATCTTGGCTTTAAACATCGCTTATTCCTCGCTTTCGGTTAACCGGCGCAGCACTTCTTCATAAACGGGGACTAACGGGCCTTCATCCTGGCGGAAGACATCCTTGTCCAGGGACTCTTTGGTTCGGCTGTCCACCAAGCGGAAGTTGTCCGGGGATAGTTCATCGGCCAAGACCAGTGTTTCGTCGCTGAGCCGACCGAATTCAAACTTGCCGTCCACGAGCGTGATGCCGGCTTTGGCAAAGCGGGCAGTGAGCAGGGCATTCAGCTGATCGGTCAGGGTGCGGAGCTGCGCCAGCGTAGCCTGGTCGGCGATCCGCAGGGCTTTGATCTGATCATCGTTCATGAACGGATCATCCAGCGTGTCGGACTTGTAATAATACTCATGAATGGCTGGGGAGAAAGGCCGCAGGTGGCGGACTTGAAATTTGCTTTCGAAATGACCGGAGGCAAAATTGCGGAAGACCACTTCCAGCGGCAGCATCGCACATCTGTAGACCCGCATGGTGGTGGCATTGTCGGTGGCGATATAGTGGGTGGGAATACCCGCCGCCGCGACGGTTTGAAATAATAGGCTGGAAATCTGCAGGTTGACTGGGCCCTTGCCCTGGATCTGCACTTTCTTTTTGCCGTTCAAGGCAGTGGCCTGGTCCAGGTAAACGACCTTTAAAATGTCGGGATCAGCGGTGCTGTAGAGTTGTTTGGCCTTACCGGTATAAATCAAAGTGGCTTCAGTCATGAGTTGATGTATCCTCCCAATTAACGGATTCAGTCAAAGCCGTCATCGATTGGCGGTCTTCGGCAACAACAGTAATGTGGCCCATCTTGCGGCCGGGGCGGATCTCGGCCTTGCCGTAATCGTGGAAATGCCACTCGGGATGGGCCGGCCAAAGCTGTTTGGCTTTGGTCAGGTCTTCGCCCAGCAGATTGCGCATCACGGCCGGCTTGCGCTGGCGGATCGGCGGGATCGGCAGGCCGCAGATACTCAGGATGTGGGCGGCAAACTGGGACAGGTTGCAGGCTTCGATGGAATAGTGGCCGGAATTGTGGGGCCGCGGGGCCAATTCGTTGACCAGGATACCGGCGGGGGTATCGAATAGTTCGATGCCCAGCACCCCGGCCAGGTCGAGGCTGGCGGCAATGCGCTCGGCCATCGCCGCGATGACTGCCGCTTTGTCGGCAGATAGCCGCGGCGCCGGGGCCAGGGTGGTGTGCAGGATATGGTGGGCGTGGCGGTTCTCCACGACCGGGAAGCAGCGGACCGTACCGTGGCCGTCCCGGGTGACCATGATGGATAACTCCCGGGAGAAGGCCTGGCGCTTTTCTAAAATACAGGGCTGCTTGGCGGCTAGTGCTTGCCCGGCCGGGAGATCGGCGGGACTGGTCAAATCCTGCTGGCCATGGCCGTCGTAGCCGCCGGTGGTGGTCTTCAAAATGGCGGGATAGCCGATGCGGGCGATAGCCGCGGGCAGTGCAGCGGCGGTGGGCACGCTGGCAAACGGGGTGACCGGCAGGCCGTGGTTCTCCAAGAAAGTCTTCTCGCGAATCCGGTCCCGGGAGATGGCCAGCAGTTCAGTCCCCTGGGGCAGTGCGGCGTATTGTTGGGCCTGGCGCAGGGTGGTCAGGTTGACGTTCTCGAACTCATAGGTGAGGACGTCGCTGGCCTGGGCCAGCTGCAGCAGGGCGGCGGTGTCGTCGTAGGCCGCAACGATCTGGTCGTCGGCGACTTGACCCGCTGGCGCGTTGGGCGTGGGATCGAGGACGATGATCCGGTAGCCCATGGCTTTGGCCGCCAGGGCCATCATCTGGCCCAGCTGACCGCCGCCAACGATACCGATGGTGGCTGGCGGCAGAAACATTTCCCTAGTCACTGAGCTGCGCCCCGCTTTCCACCGCTGCATCGTGCTGGGCGGTGCGGTACGCGGTGAGCTGATTGGCTAAGGCCGGATCCTGCAAGGCCAGGATCTGACCGGCCAGCAGGGCGGCGTTGATCGCGCCGGCATTGCCGATGGCCAGGGTGCCCACGGGCACGCCGCTGGGCATCTGAACGATGGACAGCAGCGAATCCATCCCGCTCAAGGCGTGGCTCTGGATCGGCACGCCCAGGACCGGCAGAGTCGTGTTGGCCGCCAGCATGCCGGGCAGGTGGGCCGCGCCGCCGGCACCGGCGATGATCACCGCGTAGCCGGCGGCCCGGGCACCGCTGGCAAAGGCCTGCAGCTCCATCGGCATCCGGTGGGCGGAAATGACTTTGGCAGTATAGGCGATGCCCAATTGCTGTAACGTGGTACACGTATTTCGCATCGTGGGCCAGTCGGATGCTGAACCCATGACGACTGCAACTTTTGCCATGAATTGACCTCCATTGATTGAAGTTGGGTTCAGCATACCAGACGAGTTCTCGAAAAACAACTAAATTCTTAACTATAATTAGCTTCAATCAATTGAATGTTCGTATTATATATTTTAATCTGGTTCTCGGTTTCGAGCGGGCCAGATACCGAACAATAACATCACCACGGCGTCAAAACCGTTTTTCTTGAGAACAAAAGAATCATCGGATGGGCGGTCAGTATAGGAATATTAGTGTCCGTGGAAATCAGATAAAACCGAACGATGACAAAATTGAAATGGTATATTCCACATCTTTTGCCATAAAAAAATTCCGAACGATGGGTGTCGTTCGGAATTGAAGGGCGAATATTGTTTTTTAACTGGTTTTCTTGACGGCTGACCGACTAATTACGGGCGATCTCATAATCCCCAGCGTCCGGATCCCGGACAGTGACCGGGATCCGGACCAGCGTGCGGACTTGATCGGCCGGCGTGGTGAGAATATTATCCAGATACACCGTCCGGTAGCCGTCCTGGGCCCGGGTCATCCCGTGGCCCTGCATGAAGTCCGTCAAAGTGGTGAAGACTGAGCTGGCCTCGGTAACGGGGCCCTTTTGCAGCAGCTGTACTTCCACCCCTTCTTCAGTGCGGCGATATGCCACTTGCCGGGCCGCCGCTGTGAGCGGACCAGCGGCGGCCTGCGCCGCGGTCAGCAGCTCCGGGACGGTGAAATTGGGCTGCTTGATCAGCATTGTGTACGCGCCGTGGGGGGTCCGGTACACACTCAGCGGATAGGGGACATAATCCCGGAACCAGTCGATCAATTTGCTGTGCCGCGCCTGTTCCTTGATGCCCGCCGCGAAGGCGTACATTGCGGCCGCCGCATCCTTGAACTCCGGATTGGCCAGCTGCGCTTCACCGGTGCCTTGGAACATTAAGTAATTCCGTTCTGTCAGTATTACCAGCGACGGCGTGTCTCCCAAGTTGTACTCAGTTTGTTCGTCAATGCGATAATCGAATTGGGCCATGATGATCCCTGCTTTCCTTTTTCTGCCGGTCATTATAAACAGAAATGCAGAAAAAGGGTTAGCTTATGCTTGGGGAAATGGACTGATGATGTCGTGGTAGCGGGCAAACCCTAATTTGCCGCCTTTTTCGGTGGCAATGGCAGTCAAGGGGGCAGTCATTTCCGGCAGCTCGGGCAAGCGGCCGTCTTCCCAGGCACTGAGCCGCTCCACTGCCGTTAACAGGCGCTGCTTCAGCGCGCCGAAGCGGTTATCCACGACCTCCCAGCCGATGGGCGAGCGCTCCACCAGCCACAGGGTCTGGCGGGCATCATGCAGTTTATCCAGGCGGCGGGCCAGCGCTTGCAGCTCGGCGATCACCCCGGTCATTTCGTCCCGGTCACCGGCCCGATAGGCGTCCTGAATGGCGCCCAGCAGGTGGGCTTTGTGACTGAGAAAGCGGGCCAGTTGCTGATAATAAGCATACAGCGGCCGGGTGGTTTGGGTCGTGACCGCCCCGCCAAGTTTCTCTGCCAGCACCCGATAGTGCTTCTCGGCATCCACGCCGCTGAAGTTCGCCCAGAGCCGCGGGGTCAGCCAGTCCATGTAGAGCAGCAGTTTGCTAGGATTGGCGCCTTGGATGTTCGTCTTGCCCCGGCGCTTGAAGTTGTCGAATTGATCCAGGGCATAGAAACCATCCCAGTCTTCGTGCTGCATGAGCCAGAATTGCGCGGCCAGCCAGTCTTTGGTTAATTCTGGCGCATAGGCCGCTTCCGCCACAGCCTGTAAGCCAAGCATCATCGCCCGGGTCGGTGTCTCGCCGCCATCGGTGAAAGCGGCGGCAGCCCATAGTTCAGTGGGGCGGGTCAAAGCCGCCGCTTGGGCCGCGGCGACCATGACGCCCTGGTTGGGAGCCAGGCCCTGATCCATATGCAGAGAAATGGCGCCAGCCGGTGCTTTGTCCGGTACAGCGGTCAATATTGTCTGGGCAATATGCAAAATTTGGGCATCTGTATTTAACTGATCACTGTCCAGCAGCGTATTCGGACCGGTGATCACAGTCAAGGCGGTGTAACCCAGCATCGCCAAGCGCTGCAGCAACGCCTGACCCTCGCGGGTGGTTAATTGCGCATTGTGGCGAATATCCAATAATAGACCCACAGTCGCGGCGGTTGGCGTCTCCTGGTAGCTGAAATGCCGTTCGTTTTGCGCGTGGGCGATCCACTCGGTCAGCCCGCGCAGCGCCGCGGCACCGCCGGGATACCCGATGGTCCCGGCGGTGTCTGCCCGAGTCACGGTCAAGGTCCCGGCGGTTGGGGCCAGGGTCACAGTCAACTCAGCATCCGCGGTCACCGTGATGTCCCACCGCGGGGCCAATAGATCAATAGCGGGGCGCAACGAATCGGGGAGCCCCGTGATGTTCAATTCCATTTGCTGTCGCCTCCTACATTAATTATACCGTAGGCCTCGTATTTCTTGCAGGAACATGCTACATTACGAGTGGGATAATTGCGCATCGATGAACAAATTCAAATGTGGAGGTTGGCAATGATGGGTAATGCAATTTTTGCCGGGATTGACTTGGGCGGGACCAACGCCAAGGTCGCTTTGTTCGATGATCAGCTGCATCAAATTGGTGAGAAACGGGCACCCAGTCGGGCGACCGAGAGCGCCGATATTATTTTGGAAAACTTAGCCGCGTTATTAACGGGGCTGCTGAAAGAAACCGGGACGGACCCCGAGGATCTGATGGCCCTGGGAATCGGGGTGCCGGGACTGATGGATGTTCAGGCCGGGATTTCCCATTATCTGGCCAACTTCCCCCAATGGCGGGATGTGCCGGTGGTGCAATGGTTTGAAAACCGCCTGCATATTCCGGTCGTTTTGGACAACGATGTGCGGATGAATACGTACGGCGAATGGTCGGAAGGGGCCGCCAAGGGCGTCCAGAATGCCATCCTGTTAACCTTGGGTACGGGTGTCGGCGCTGGTATTATTCTGGAAGGTAAAATGCTTTACGGCACCACCGATAGTGCGGGGGAGTTGGGACACATGTCAATCAACGCGAATGGCCGCCCGTGCAACTGCGGCAACATCGGCTGCTGGGAACGCTACGTGTCCGCCACGGGTCTGATTCAAACGACCCAGGAAGCCATTGCTAAAGCCCCGACTAGTGTGCTGGCGGAGTGGCAGGCTGAGGGACAGCCGCTAACCGGTAAAATGGTTTCGCTGGCTTACGACGAAGGGGACGCCGTCGCCCATGAAGTGATGAATCAAACCGGCGAATGGCTTGGCGTTGGCCTGGTATCGATTATCAACGTCTTCAACCCGGAGCGGATCATCATCGGCGGGGGGATGGCCGCTGCCGGGAAACGAATTATGACACCTGCCCAAAAGTACATTGACGCACATGCCCTGGCCCAGCCGCTGGCTGCCGCCAAAATCGTACCCGCGGCCTTAGGCGATCGAGCGGGTATGGTCGGGGCTGCCGTCCGCGGCCGGGCTAAATGGGCTAAAAATAACGCCTCGTGACGCACCACACAGGCTTTTGCCTTTGAGAAATCGCAAGATAAACGTCACAAATCCTTCACATTTTCCAGCTACCATAACAGAGTCGAAAGGTTAATTCCTTTCCCCCAAACATTCTTTTCATGATTTTTCTTCTTTCCATTTTCCGCCATCCATGGACTATCCTCTCCCCAGGTGGTCCGGCAGAAAAGCGAATACCGCAGCGACCTCCCCTCGTTGCGGTATTTTTGTGCAGAGAGGGCGGAGGCCGACGGTCAGAAGCGGCGGCAGAAGGACACCCCGGCACAAAACCCGCACTTAGGTTTTTTGCCGGGGTGTCCTTCTGCCATAGCTTCTGTCGGCCATAGCTTCTGTCGGCCGGAGCCCGTTTAGGAGGAGGACGCCTACTTTAGACACTAAAACCAGTACAAACAAAAACGGGCAGACACACCGCGATTTTCCACGGCCATCCGCCCATTTCCAGACCAACACTCACACCCCAGGGAATCCCGGGAAGAAGTAGCCAACGAGTGCCCGTAAAACAATACCAGCCAACAGACCGGCAATGAAAATCAAAGTGTACTTCCCAATGCTCTTGGACCTAGTCATCAGCACTCACTCCTTAATTTCAACGTGTACCAATATCCATAATAATAGAATAGCATGGTTCAACCTTTTTTGCAAACGCTTACAGTGTATCCAAAACAAAAAGCCGCCCCAGCAGGCGGCTTCCAAACATCACAGGATCAGTCGACTTAATCCTCGCCGATTTCCCGAACATACATATTATTCGTATGGTGCGACTTGCCAAACGGAATACCCAGCGTGATCACCATGCGGTCACCCTTTTCCAGCAAGCCTTCGCTCACGGCAACCTTTTCCGCCGTTGCATAGATCTCATTGATGTTCTCCGTATCGTCAATGACGATCGGGGTCGTGCCCCAGGAGAGGATCAAGGAATCAGCGACTTCATTGGTGAAGGTCAAGGCAATGATCGGAATATTGGGGCGGAAGCGGGCAATACTCCGGGCCGTAAAGCCATTGGCGGTAACGGCCACGATGACTTTGGCGCCAACCCGCTCGGCCGCGGAAACGACTGAGTAGCCCAGCGTATCCGTAATGCTGTCATTGGCGTTGAACGCGTCCATGATCACAGAGTGCTGCGGCAGATCCTCATCAGTGGCTTCGTCGATCCGGGCCATGGCCGCGACAGACCCAACTGGGTACTTGCCGTTGGCACTTTCGCCGGACAGCATCGTCGCGTCGGTACCGTCATAGATGGAGTTGGCGACGTCAGCGACTTCAGCCCGCGTCGGCCGCGGATTTTCTTGCATTGAGTTCAGCATCTGCGTCGCCGTGATAACCGGCTTGTGGGCCATGTTCGCCTTGCGGATCAGGGATTTCTGTACTTGCGGAACCATTTCGAAGGGAATCTCGACACCCATGTCGCCCCGGGCCACCATCAAGCCATCGGAAACGGCCAGAATGGCATCGGCATTGTTAATGCCTTCTTGGGATTCGATCTTCGGGATGATCATGACATGCGGATTCGGACCAGCATCAACCAAGTCCCGGATATCTTGCACATCACTGGGTTTGCGGACGAAGGAAGCAGAAATGTAGTTGAAGCCTTGTTGCAAGCCCCAAGTAATATCGTCCCGGTCTTTTTCAGTCAGCCCCGGCAGGTTGATCTCAACGCCAGGGGCGTTGACACCCTTTTTACCGCCCAAATCGCCAGCGTTTTCGACAACGGTAACCAGTTCGCGCTTGCTGTCGTCCTTTTCCAGAATCTTCATATCCAGCAAGCCATCGTCGAAGAGGACGTGGCCGCCGACATGAACGTCATCGTACAGGCCGGCATAGCTGACCCCGATTAATTCCTTGCTGGTCCAAATGCTGGCGTCCATGCCGATACGGACCTTGTCGCCAACGTTAAAGTGGATCTTGCCGTCTTCTTTAACATCGGAGCTGCGGATTTCCGCACCTTTGGTGTCCAGCATCAAACCGATCCGCTTGCCGGTGATTTGCATGGCTTCGTGGGCCTTCTTAAACCGGCCGAGTTGTTCCTCGTGATCGCCGTGGGAGAAGTTGAAACGGAAAATATCCGCGCCAGCCTTGATCAGCTGCACCATAATGTCCGTAGTATTGGCGGCCGGACCGACCGTGGAAACGATTTTAGTTCTACGCATTGTTTGCTTACCCTCCAGAATTGATGAAAAATTTGGTCATTGATACACAAGGCTTATTATAGGGGAAAACGGTTACTAGGACAAGAGAGGGCAGTGGGCGAAGCCGACCGGGTAGAAGATCAGGATGACTGGAACACAATTGAAAGTGGTGTAAGCGAATCTAGTGTTAAGTGCGTAGCAAGCGGAGGCAAAATGGGCTCAGTGGTGGAAACCACACGACGGCTTTGCCGTCGATGTGGTTAGGCGACTTGGAGACCGCGCAGCGGGCTCCAAGCGCCGTCACCACTAGCTACGCCTTCGGCTTCGCACTTGCTGCGCGTCGCCAGCCCAATTTTGCCGGAGCTTGCGGAGCACTTGGCACGGCGTTCCAAGAAAGAGTTTTATTTTGCTCCCCAATCTCGAGACAATAAAAAACCGAGGCGTTCAGTTCGCCTCGGTCTCCATAATCAGCGTTGTTGGCGCCTCTGCAGTGCAGATTGCCGATTACTTCTTGAGAAGTTTCTCAGCCAATGCCTTAACGTCATCGTCGGACATGTCCAATGTAGGCTCCATGTCTTTCTCAGTCTTGTCAGTGCTGTGATTGTTCTTCTCCATGTAGTAGTCCCAAAGAGCATCACGGATTGGAAGCTTACTATCGCTCCAGTCGAACTCTTCGTTCATCTTCTTGTCCAACATGATGGTCATTTCGATGTCCTTAGGATCGCCCGCTGTACCGTCTTCAACTGCCATAATCCATACCTCCATTAATTAGTTACTTGCTACAAATACCATTGTAATGCATCGGGACCATTTCAGCACGAAAAAAAGCTCGAAATGCGTTATTTTCCGAAAACTAGGCTTAATCGTTGCCGAGAATACTGCGTAAATCGTCGTTATGGGCCGTACTTTGGCCGCCCTGATTGAAAGCAAACGGGAAATACTTTTCCAAATGATAATTAACTGCCAGGGTATGCAAGGTATCTTCTGCGCCATGGATGGTCGCGTCACTGACATCCTCGTTATATTTAAGACGCTGGACATACTCCTTGGCATTGGCCAAAGTGGCGTCGTCGGTTTCGCCCTGTTTACTGATACGGGAAATCGTTTGGGTGAGCACATCCACTAAGGGCTGCCGGGCATTTTGCACCGGGTCATCCAAATGAGTTAACCCGCTGCTGGTGAGCGGCTGCTGGCCGGCGATCGCGGTGTACGCCTGATCTGTGCCCCCCTGGGCCTTCACTTTGCTGATTCGGGCCAGGGCGGCGGTTAACGCGTCCCGATCGTATTGCGACACTTGGCGTACTTGGCCGGAGGCGATTTGCGACGGCGACATCACGTCGTTATAGCTCTGCGGCGCATGGGCCAGCCCCAGGGCATGACCGAATTCGTGGATGAAGATGTTGATCACATCCGTGTCGCTGGTATTGTTTTTTTGCGCCGTGGTATTCAGCAGGATCTTATGGCCGTTGCTGGCCAGCCCAGAGAAGGACAGGTACTTGCTTTGCACCGGTGCCAGGTAAACGTCCGCTGCTGCTTGGGTGGTTTGGGGGACGATAATCGTGCGGCCCGCGGCCTTGTTCCACCACGCCGCGGCGCTGGCCGCTTCGGTTTGGTATTTCGGCAACGCTTGCGCATTATAGACGATTTGGCCGTTCTCATCCGCCAGCCACCAGCTTTCCAACGTCGACCAGCCCTTGGGGGCGCTGGCACTGGTGTTTTGCTGTTCAGAAATCAGTTGACTGACCCGGTGCACTTGATCGTAGGTTTGCCATTTGCGAATGCCGACCAGCAATAATAACACCAGGCCGGCCACAATGGCGAGTTGAAACAGAAATGTGATGAAACGCCACAGCACACGCATATTGCCACTATCCTTTCCACTCTCTGGCAACAGCTTACCGAGTTGGCTGATGAAAAGCAATTGATGAGCTTACAACGTGAACTTTCCTTTAAACTGCGTTACCATTAAATAGCGTGCATTACCCGCGATAGCCCTTTCATTCGCCGCTGGTGAATGGTGGTCGCAAGTCGATCTTGCGGCTTAGCAGGGCGCTATTTTTTTAGAAAGTGGAGGTTTCCCTGTGGTTAAAATACTACTGAAATCCGTGCGGGAGTATAAATGGATGTCTTTGCTCTCGCCGCTCCTCGTGACCATTGAAGTCATGCTGGAAACTTATATTCCTTTTATTATGGGAAACATCATCGATTACGGGATCACCCCTGGCAACCTGGGCTATATCAGTTCCTGGGGGATGGTCTTGGTGGGCTTGGCCGTGGTCTCCTTGATCGTCGGTGCCGGAGCCAGCTGGTTCTCCAGCCATGCTGCGGCCGGTTTTGCCCAGAACCTGCGGCATGATGAATTCGCTCAGGTGCAGAAGTTCTCGTTTGCCAATATCGAGCATTTCTCCACAGCCAGCGTCGTGACTCGGTTAACGACTGATATCACCAACGTGCAGCAGGCCTACCAGATTTCAATCCGGATCGCCTTTCGGGCCCCGTTGATGTTCATCTTTTCGATGATCATGTCCTTCCGGGTGAGCCAGCAGATGGCCTTGATTTTTGCCATTGTCGTGCCCATCCTGGCAGTCGTTTTGTACCTCATCATTCATACGGCATATCCGCTGTTCAGCCATGTTTTCCGCCGGTATGATATTTTGAACCGGGTCGTGAACGAAAACTTGCGGGGTATTCGAGTGATCAAGACCTTTGACCGGCAAGAGGAAGAAATCAATAAGTTCAAGGATGCCAGCAACGGCATCTTCACGATTTTCTCCAAGGCCCAACGGCTGATGTCCCTGAACGCGCCGGTGATGACCTTCATGATCAACACCACGATGCTGATCGTTTCCTGGGTCGGGGCCCAAATGATTGTGGGCAAGTCCCTGGAGACGGGCCAGCTGGTCGCGCTGTTTTCTTACACCATGAGCATTCTGTTCAGTTTGATGATGCTGTCGAACATCATTACCATGCTGTCGGTGTCCCAAGCATCAGCCAACCGGATCGCGGCAGTGCTGCAAGAGAAGCCGTCCATTGTGGACCCGGCCAAGCCGGTGACCACGGTGAAAGACGGGTCAGTCACCTTCGATCACGTCTCCATGACCTATCTGCACGCTGAACATCCCAGTGTGGCTGATGTGTCCCTGCAGATCAAGCCTGGCGAATTTGTCGGGATCATTGGGGCGACCGGCTCCGGCAAGTCGACATTGGTCCAGCTGATTCCCCGGTTGTACGATGTCACCAAGGGCACCGTGCTGGTCGGTGATGTGGATGTGCGCAACTACGCCTTGCGGCCATTGCGGGATGCCGTGGCCATGGTGCTGCAGAACAATACGCTGTTTTCTGGTACGATTTATGAAAACCTGCGCTGGGGCGATCCCAATGCCACCGACGCTGAAGTGGAAAAGGCAGCTCAAATGGCCCAGGCGGACAGCTTCGTCCAAGAGATGCCTAAGAAATACGATACCTATATTGAGCAGGGCGGGAGCAACGTATCCGGCGGTCAGAATCAACGGCTGACCATTGCCCGGGCCTTGCTGAAGAAACCCAAGATCCTGATCTTGGATGATTCCACCAGTGCCGTAGATACCGAAACCGAAGGAAAGATCATGACCGCGCTCCGGACTGAATTGCCGGATATGACCAAGATCATGATTTCCCAGCGGATCACGTCCATTGCCCAGGCCGACCAGATCATCGTCATGGATGATGGCCAGATCAATGGCGTTGGCACCCACGAGGAACTGTTGAAGAGTAATGCCATTTATCGGGAATTGAATAATTCCCAGCAAAAGGATGTCCAAGATACGATCAAGGAAGGAGGGGACAGCAATGCGCCAGATGCGGGGAACAAGTAATAATAACCGAGGCCGGGCGCGTAAGCCGGAACATACCTGGCGCACGCTGGGCCGGCTGCTGCAATATACCTTTGCCAGTTCCCGGACCATGTGGGTGGTGTCGATCATCAGTATTATCGTTGCCGCTTTGTCCGCTTCTTTGGGGTCAAAGTTCATTCAGACTCTGATCGATAGTTACATCATGCCCCTGACTAAAGAAACGACGCCGAACTTTGCGCCGCTGATTCAAGCGATTGCCATCATGGCGGCGATTTATTACACCGGTGTGATCGGTACTGGCATTTTCACCCAGTTGCAAGTGATCATCGGCCAACGGGTGCAGAAGCAGATCCGGGATGAAATGTTTGAACACATGCAGTCCCTGCCCATGAGCTATTTCGACCGCAATGACGTCGGCGATATCATGAGCCGCTACACCAACGATGTGGATACGCTGATGCAGATGATTTCTCAAAGTATCCCAACATTCATTCAGTCGTTGTTCAACATGGTCTTCGTGCTGATCATGATGATTTTGATCAGCCCGCTGCTCACCTTATTGTCGCTGGTTGTTCTAGGACTGAGTATCATCTTTGTCCGGGTCTTGTTCTCCCAGTCGTCCCGGTACTTCTCCGCCCAACAGCAGGCACTGGGTACGGTGAACGGTTATGCGGAAGAAATCCTTAACGGCTTGAAGGTCGTCAAGGTTTTCTCCCACGAACAGGCGGTGCAGAAACAATTTGATACGTACAATTCTGGGCTGCGCAATGATTCCGCAAAGGCCAACGCTTACGCGACCATGGTCTTTCCCATCATGGGCAACATGTCCAACCTGCTGTATGTGCTGACCGCTGTGGTGGGGGGCACCTTGGCCGTCAATAACGTGATCACCTTGACCTTGGGCGGTCTGGCCGCTTTTCTGCAACTGAGCCGGGGCTTTACCCAGCCGGTTGCTCAGATCTCGCAGCAGGTCAATTCGATTATCATGGCCTTGGCCGGGGCAGAACGGATCTTCGGTCTGCTGGATGAAAAGCCGGAAAGCGATGACGGCAAAGTCACGCTGACGAATATGAAGAAAGACGCCGCCGGCAATCTCGTTCCGACCAAAGAACATACCGAGAACTGGGCCTGGCAAGTACCCGGCACGCCAGTAAAGCTAGTGCCCGTGCAAGGCGTTGTCGAGTTTAAAGATGTGAACTTCTCCTATTATCCTGGCGTCCAGATTCTGCACGACATCAACTTGACCGCCAAGGCTGGGGAGAAAGTCGCCTTTGTCGGGGCCACCGGGGCCGGGAAGACGACGATCACCTCGATGATCAACCGCTTCTACGATATTGATTCCGGTCAGATCACCTATGACGGGATTGATATTCGGGAGATTAAAAAGGCGGACCTGCGCCGGTCGCTGGCCATCGTTTTGCAAGAGACCAATTTGTTCACCGATACGATCATGAACAATATTCGGATGGGCAATCTGGATGCCACCGATGATGAAGTGATTGCCGCGGCCAAACTGGCCAATGCCGACGAATTCATCCAGGAATTACCCAAGGGTTATCAATCCACGATTGACGGAGACGGCAGCGACTTGTCCCAGGGCCAGCGGCAGCTACTGTCGATTGCCCGGGCCGCTGTGGCCGATCCGCCCGTGATGATCATGGACGAAGCCACCGCCAGTATCGATACGCGGACTGAACGCGCTGTCCAAGCTGGGATGGATAACCTGATGAAGGGCCGCACCACATTTGTTATCGCCCACCGCTTATCCACAATTTTCAACTCTGACCTGATCATTGTCTTGGATCACGGGAAGATCGTTGAACGGGGGAATCATGAACAATTAATGGCGCAACACGGCGAGTATTATCAATTGTATACAGGCTCGCTGGTACTTGAATAAGTTTCATTTGGCTGAAACGGGTCAAGAATTCGCATTGCGCGGGTCCTTGGTCTGTTTTTTTATTTTCTCCTGGGGGGAACGGTTGTCACCGTTGTATTTGTCCGTGCAATACCGGTATAATTGAGCTAGACTAGATTTTGAAGCGTAATCGTAGATAAGGGAGTAGGTGTTGAACGGTGGAGTATTGTCCAAATTGTGGCTACCCTGTGAGCTCACAACAGAACTTTTGCCAAAATTGCGGTTATCCGTTAACGGAACGGGCCCGGCAAATGGTCATGGGGGTGGCCCAGTTAAAGTTGTTGCAGCCGATTCAAGGGGATGGCCAACAGGGGGACCAATCCGCGACTGCAATCCGGACCAGTGAGCGCACAGTACCACAAAATGGGACCTTGGGTTTGACGGCGGATACGCCGGCAGAGCCCAGTCCGGTGCAACCGGAGGAGCCGACTTTCTCCAGTCAGCCGACCTGGGACCAAGGCCAAGGGCAGCCCGCGGCTAATCAGGCAGCCGCTGATCAATACGATCAGGCTCCGGTTTATCCCGGGTTCACACCGCAACCGGCCCAGCCGGAACCAGCCAGTGCGCCCCAGGATCAACCGTGGCAGCAGCCGCAGGGATCCGGGGCCCCGGCTGATTTCGCTGGTCAGAATAATTCCTATGCGGCCCCGCAGCAGAACGCTAACTATTACGGCACGCCCAGCGGCAATGCGTATGCTTCGGTGAATGACCAAGTGCCGCCGCAGCAACCGGATTACGGTGCGCAGCAGCCCGCCTACGGGTCAGCCGCACCAACGGATACCGATCCTTACGGCAGCAGCACCGGGGCCAATTATCAAAGCGCTCCGCAGCAGCCGCAGGCCCAGCCGGCAGACGCCTATCAAGCACCGAATCAGGGGCAAGATGGACCATATCAGCAAGCACCTGATCAATACGGCCAAGCTGCCCAGCCGCAGGCACCGCAGTATGATACGGCCAACAACTACGCCGCTGATACTGCTTCCGCTGCCCCAGACAGTGCATCCGCGGCCAGCAGCTACGACCCGATCAATAATGACTACGGTGCCGCACCGACTGATCAGACTGACCAAGATCAGGATCAGTACGCGGTCGACGATGAGGCGGCTGAGCCCAAAGAGAAGTTCCATATCGGCGTGACTGATATCTTAGGCGCCATCTTCTCCTTCGTGGTGATGCTCGGAGTTTATATTCCAGGCTACTTCTCTAATACTGCCAGCTTGGTCGACTTCAGCAATGGCACCTCACTGCTGAGCAAGATGCAGTTGACATCACCCGCCGCGCTGCGCTACCTGCTCTTAGTGGTCGCCGCCATTGGCCCGCTGATTTTTATTGTCTTCAGTTTCTGGAAGCGCCGCTCGTCACCGCTCATCCGGTTCGGGGCGGGGGTCTTCAGCGTCATCGGCTACGCGTTCCTGTTCGTGCTGATGTTTGCTAAGGGCGCCATTACCACGGTGCAAATTCAATCCACCGGGTTTGCATTGATTGGGTATATCTCCCTGGCTTGCCTGTTGGGCGAGTTTATCATTGGGCTGGTTGACCTGATGCGGTCTTAACGCGGTCATGCTAATACAAAAACACACCTGCCGAATATTTTCAGCGGGTGTGTTTTTGTGTTGCCTGTTAATTACTCAGTCGGTGCACTCGGCTTGCAAATGATATACAGATCAAGCATTGATGCAATTAGAATCACAATCAAGACGATGCCGTTGCGACGGAAGATTTGACTGGCATTGACGACATAAGGGACGATGCCCAGTAAAACGCCCCACCACGTGGAGAGGCCGACATCGTGAAAGCGGCGTACGATCAGGGCCATCATGGGAACAACGGCCATGACAAAAGCAATGATGAAGATACCCGTCCAGATTGGTGCATTGTGCCAGGCTTCGGGAACCATTACTAACCACAGATTGCCGGTAGTGGTATCTGCATTGCCGCCTGCCCATGCAAATAGCATTGTGGGAATAGTCATAATGAGCAAAGCGCCCAGTACTGACCACCAATACTCCGAGAGGCTGCTCCTACCGCTGTAATCAAACGCTCTGGTGTAGAAAAGCTTCATGGCTTGGATAAAATTGACAGGTTGCGTTTTGTTTTGGGTGGTCATCATGTTAAAAGCACTCCTTTCAACAGAATCACCGATTTAAGTCTCACCAATCATTGAAATTGTAACGTATAGGTCTTCCAACGCTTGGTTGTATTGATGACAAAAACAAGTATCCTATAGCATAAGGGGGGAAGTTTGATGATCGATCAGCTTGCTAAGCGCTATGGCCAGATATTTCACGAAATCAGAGTGCGCCGCTGCCTAACGATTGATCAGGTACGCGGCGGGTTGGACGCCAGTACCGTGTCCCGGTTTGAACGCGGCCTGGCGATGATTTCCACGGCTAATCTAATTGCCCTCCTGCATTCAGCGGGGATGAGCGGCACCGAATTTTTCAATATCGTTGGTGCCTTACAACCCACGGTGATTGAACGATTGATGGACGATATTCAGCTGGCCGATCGGCGGGCGGATCGGCCAGCTCTGCAAGAGGCTGTGCAGGTGCTTAAGCAAAATACGGAGGGGAGCATTCCGGCTCAAATCTTGGTTATGGTGGTCAATGGGGCAATCACGCGGATCACTGTGCCGGAGTATCAGTTTGCAGCCACTGACCAGGATCGGATTGCAGATTATCTGACAGAAGAGCCGACTTGGTTCAAACTGGAATATTTTATTTTCAACCAAGCCGTACCGTCGCTTTCGGCGGCTTTGAACCTGCGCTTGTACCGGAATATGATGCGTTCTTTTGCGGCCAATCGATTGCCGGATTACACCGGCTTGGTGGGCTCGTCGCTGGCTAAGCTGGCAGTGGTTTGGCTCCGTCAGGGGGATTGGAATACGACGTACCGGATGATCCATGATGCCAAACAGTATCTGGCGGGAGCCAACAGTGTGCTGATCACTTACCGGGCCCAATTGATTGAACTGGCAGCCAACTATCTAGACGCTCGGGATGGAGATTATTTGCTAGCTATTAAAACCAAGCTGGCTTTCTTTCAAACCGTTGATCCAGCGATCTACCAGGCCGATTTGCGCTGGCTACGCTTGTTGCAGGTACCGGTGTGAGGCAGTCCGCCAAAACTGGTGGAATTGCTGGCTGATGATGGGCAGCAAAACGATGATCAACAGAGCCAGACACCACCAGCTCAAATTGAGCAGCGCACTTTGCGGCTGTAACGCGTCGCTATCCGCGGTTTTCTGCAAGATACCGGTAATCGTCTCGTTGATTCGGAAATAGGTAAGCGGAAAATTTGGAATTGCCGGCATCACTTGGGTGATCCCCACTACCAGCAACAGGCCCACCGTCGTCAGCCAGCTATTCCGGAATAACTGAGCGAAGACCATGTTCAGCAAAGTGAGAAAAAGGATCAGCAAAATGATTAAGCCGAATGCTTGGAACAGATAACTGCGCAGCGGCATAAAGCTTTCGGCGAGGCCCAGGCCCTCAGGGTTGGAGAAGCCGAACACAGGATACCGCAAGTCGCCCCAGCCGGCGCCGAGTCCAATCCCGAGCGTAACCAGTCCTAGGGGTAACAGAACAATCTGAGCAAACGTATAGAAGATGATACTAAATTGGTTTCCCAGTTGTGCCAACGTCCGTTGTCCTTGCAACAGCAGCCAATCGCTGTGGGCTTTCTTATTGGCCAGCTCTTTAGCCCATTGCCGGCCCGTCAGTAGAATACCCACCAAAAATAGCAGGATGACACTATTGGCGCGAATCAAGTACCAGAGGTAATACCAGCCCTGCAAATAGTAGTGGGGATTATCGCGCAGCACCATCTGAGTGTCCTGGGTACTCAGCCCGTCCAAATCACCAGTACTCGTTTCAATATCCAAGCTGTCCGGGTATATTGGTGTGATTTTTTGGCGCCGCATGTATTGAAATTGGCTATAGGTGCGCGCCATGCTGTTCAATAACACGTTATTCATAGTTTCAATATTTGCGTACAGGCGAATACCGAACCCTGGCAACACAGTTGTTTGATTCTTTTTAGATAAGTTAATGGCGAGCGAATCCATGTACCACTGGTGATAGGCAGTGGGTGATTTTTTAAAAGAAATCAGTTCGGCACGCCCCATTTGTTTATTTCCGACATACTGTTTGTCCAGCCTTTGCGTATAATTTTGCAGAAACTGCGTCTGAGCCTGGCGTTGCTGCCAAAAGCCAACGCTTAACCCAATTGCCAACAGTAAGACAACTGGCCAGACCAAGGGCCGTTTGCGCAGTTCAAAACGTAGCGCATATCCCCATCTTTTCATGTTTGTTTCCTCCTTACAGGCAGTGATCAATCCCACCACTTATGTTCAGTATGCCAGAAAAAGCAGCTTACAGGGCGTAAGTTGCTTTTGCGCAAACAAGTAAATTGAATAGAATATGCTAAGCGGGAACGAATTCGGTGCTGTCAATCACCCGGTCCACCTGTTGGGCAATGGTCGGCCGCAGGTGGTGGGTGACCATGACCACGGTTAAGTGCGGGTCAGTGACGATCATTTCTTCAATGGCCTGGGCCGATAGCGGATCCAGAGAAGCCGTACTTTCATCCATAAAAACAATTTGTCGGCCTTGGAGCAATCCCCGGGCGAGCACGATCCGCTGCTTCTGACCGCCGGAGAGATTATGGCCGTCTTTTTCCACCATTGTGGTCAAACCGCCGGGCAGATCAGCCACCATCTTGGCCAGGCCAACCCGTTGGATGACGGTTGCCACCGCCGTATCAGAATAAGGTTCGCCCATGGTCAAATTGTTTTTCAACGTATCGTTGAACATAAACGGTGTCTGGTCCAAATAGGTAACCTGCGCGATTAGGCTGTCCGGGAGAATTTGCCGGTAATTTGTCGTGTCGTACAGCAGAGTGCCGGTGTAATTTGTCAGGTTGCCGATGAGCAGGTTCAGAACAGTCGATTTACCGCTGCCGGAAGGGCCGATTAGGGCATACTTTTTGTTTTTAGCCACCGTTAGGGAGAAGTTTTGCAGGATTGGCTGACTCTCTTCGCTATAAGCGAAGGTAATATCATGCATCTGCAGGGCCGTGGTGAACGGAGCGATTTTTTCTAACCCTGCCGTGTCCCGCACCGGTACCTGATCGAACTTATTGAAAATGGGAATAATGCTCTTCATGTCCATATAGGAGGACATGACACTGGTCAGACCGGAGAAAATTAGACCGGCAAAATTCATGCTGGCATTCACCGTGCCCACAGGGACCAGGTGCTGCCATACCAAGTAGCCGGTGAGCAGTAGAACGAGGTTTTGGCAAATCGCACTCGTACCCCAAATCGTCGCATTCGTAATGCCGTACATTTTTTGCCAGGAATTGACGTGGACCGCCACGTCGTTGGAGGCGGCCACCGTCCGCTTGACCAGGAGTTTGCGCAGGCTCAGTAAATTCAAAGCATCAAAGCCGCTCAGCACATCTGAGATACGGCCCATCAACCGTTCATTGGCGTGGGTCATCGCTAGTGAATGGGCCTGTAAAGACGTGTCGAACGCCTTGGGGACCAGATACACGACCACGGCCAAAACCAATACTGCGATGCTCAGGGAATAGTGGTATGCCGTGAGGGCTGCCGCGGCAAAGATGACGGAAAAGGAAGACTCGACAATTTCCAAGGCATCGTAGAATCCGTTGACCCCAATGGTGTGGACATCATTCGTCAGCCAAGAGGCATAGACTGCCGGTGATTGGCTGTGAAAGACTTCGTAGCTGGTATTGCTCAGCCGAGCGGTGATGTCTCGGCGAATAGCGGTATTCATCAGTTGCCGGCAACGCGAAAACTGATATTGCTGCACGCCCATTAGACCGCAGTACAGGGCATAGGCCGCGGTCATAAGCCCCACCCAGAGAAAAAATTTAGGAAACTGGCCGGCTACCAGTGCCGTCAAGGCATTGGCGCTGCCAATCCCGTTGGCGGTCTGCATCACCGCCATGAATAGTACGATGATCACTAATAATGAATTTGGTCCCTTAAATTCCCAGAGATAGTGCCGTAAATGCTTATCCATGCTGATCATCCTCTCGTTTATCTTTTGTTTGCGGAAACCAAAAAAGCCGTCAACTGTGCGTCGGCAGCTGCGGCTCAAAAAATAAACGATGGATGATAGGCACCACAAAAAGCAGGTGCCTTAATCCCACTTACTCAGAGGATTAGGCTGCCGATTCAATTTTCTGGCGTGCATCGGCAAAGAACACCAATGCAAAACGAGAGAAAATCTTTTCGCGCAGCATCATGGGACAACCCTCCTCTGATTTATGATGGCCTAAAGATACCACCAACAATGATAAAAGGCAATATGAAAATTAAAAATAGTTGTGAAGGCCCTGTGAGCACGCGCCTGTCCCGATTTCAAGCTGTTTTACCGCCATTATGCTATAGTAGATAGGTCAATATTCGAGGAGGAAAGATTTTGGAACGCGAAACAATCACCGACCTAGGGGCGGTTTTGGCCGGCTTCATTGCCGGCGCGGGGTTGCTGCCGGTGTTTACCCGGTTTTCGAAACGGCGGGCGGCATCGCAGAAGGTGGAGGCTCAGGCTCAGCAGCGGTTGGATCTGCCGGCCAACGATGGCAATTTTTCAGTCAAACAAATTCCCACATTATACGTCCACGGATTCCGCGGCGGCGCCCATTCGACCCAGCAGATGGTGGAATCGGCGGCCAAAGCGACCCGCCAGGACAGCTGGCTGCAGGTCACTTACGAGGGCGGCGGCAAGATGTCCTACGCGGGGAATTGGACCAACGACCCGCATCCCATCGTGCAGGTGGTCTTTAAGGATAACTGGGTCGGTACCCGGTTTATTTCGCGTTATTTAGAAAAAGTCCTGCCCGCCCTGCAAGAACGCTACGGCTTCACCCAATACAATGCGGTGGGCCATTCAGTTGGTGCCACAGCGCTGGTGTTTGCCGAAATGCGGAATTACGATAATCCGAAGTTTCCCAAGCTGAATAAGCTGGTCCTGGTGGGCGGTCCCTTTGATGGCGTCGTTGCGTTGGGCGATCTGCCGAATTTCAACCGCTTCACGTGGAGCGGCCGACCGATTTTGATGAACCCGACTTATTTAGAAATGCTCTTGAGCCGCAATCGGTTCCCAAAAGATGCCAAGGTGTTAAATGTGTTCGGCAACCTGAACAATGGGACGAATACGGACAAGTACATCACCGTGATCTCAGCCAAATCGATTCGGTATATTTTGGCGCCCATCGTTAAGTCCTTCAGTGAAATCGAAGTTCGCGGCTTGCCGGGGGAACACAGCATGCTCCATGATGACTCGCTGGTGCTGAATAAGATTAATAAGTTTTTGTACGGTCAGCCGTAATCTGAAGGGCCTTGCCAAGCAATCCAGTTATGGTATGATAGCTTTTGAAAAACTAAATGAGAAACCACACAAGGGGGAGCCATCTGGCTGAGAACGAGTAATCGGACCCTTCGAACCTGTTCGTTAATGCGAGCGTAGGAATTGTGCGTGGTATTGAAAAATACCTCCTTTGTGCTTGGAAACTCAAACATTAGGGAGGCTTTTTTATGTTGAAGAAGAAGATTACCCTCGGCGGTTTGATCGAGGGCGCCATCATGGCCGCGCTGGCCATGGCGCTGAGTTATATTCCCCATAGTATCGGCGGGTTGGGGATTCAATTGCAGTGGGGCTTGCTGCCGTTGATTCTGGTTGCTGAGCGGCGGGGTTGGCAGGTGGGAACAATCGCCGGTTTGATTTGGGGCTTGCTGGATGCCATGCTCCGCGGCGGCAGCAATCTGTTGAACCCGCTCCAGATTATCATGGAATATCCGGTCGCGTTCGGTGTCCTCGGTCTGGCTGGCTTAGTGGCCCTGCCGCTGCGAGACGCTTTGAAGGACCGCAAGTTAGGCATGGCCGTGGGCTATATTTTCATTGGCGGCCTAATCGGCACCATTGCCAAGTATTTCTTCCACTTCATTGCTGGGGTCTTCTACTGGGGTCCTTATGCCCCCAAAGGCTGGAATGTGTGGCTGTTCAGCCTGTATGTTAACGGGATCAGTGCTGTTTTGGGATTGATTTACGTGGCGGTGGTCCTGGGCGTACTGGCCTCCATCGCACCGCAATTATTTGTGGTATCGAATCGGAATCGGCATATTGAAGAGGCTCATTAGTTAATTTAAACAAAGCAGATAATGCCCGCTGTGGTCAGTAATTTGGCTATGGTGGGCATTTTCTCTCTTGAATCTGGTATAGGCCGGTTCGAGAACATCACTTTTTTAATTTGCTTAGTACGGCAATATGCTGGTTTGCTGAATAAATCGCTTGCACAAAAGCAATTTAACGGCACTGACGATATTATTGACTATGCTGATAGTGTTGGGTGATTGGATAATCAGTTAAGAGAAAGGGTGGGCACCATGAAAGCTAAGATAATGACAGCATTGCTGGCGGTGGCGGCTGGATTAGGCATTACGGCGGCCATGCCCAGTACGACGGCCAGCGCGGATACCGCCGGTTCAGTGATCGTTTACGATGGAAATATTGACGGCGTCGTGCGGGTGTTCCAAGGCCAATTACCGCCCAAGACGATGACTTATCGGCAAACATGGGACGGCGGCCGGTATACGATCAGTGTGACGCTGCAAAGTTACCGTGAAGCTGGCGATGGTCAGTATATTGGAATTTATGCTGGTGAGCTGCATCGGTTGGGCGAGCGGCCGGCGGAGTGAGGGCCTGACAGCCTCCGCGTAAACGGGCTCCGGCCGACAGCGGCTAGGGCAGAAGGGTGAAGGACCAGTAAACCTAAGCGCGGGTTTTCTGGTCCTTCGCCCTTCTGCCTACGCCGCTAACCGTCGGCCTGCGCCCTCTGTACAAAAAGAAGCACCGTCGCCTGGTATCGGGTCGACGGTGCTTACTTTTTATTGTTCAACTGCCAGGGGGAGGCTGGTTGGCTGAACTGTTGGATAGGTTGTTGGGGGAGGAAAATCAACATGAAGAAAAAGTTTTGGTTGCTTGCTGTTGTTGGCAATCAAGTCGAGGACTTACATTAACTGCCTCGCTCTTGACATTTTCTATATTATCTGGAAATTGCGAAGAATTTGTGACGTTTAGGTGGCGTAATTTCGAAATGTGGTCTTATCTGGAATTCTTGACTTGGCCCTTCGGCAGCGTCAAGGCAATCAGCGCGCCACCGACACCAACCAGCGCGAAGATGAAGAACGTCCATTGGAAGCCGACGACTTGGCTGGGGATCTTCCCTAAACCGGCGTTTTGATTGGTAAACAGCGTCAGCAGGGCAGTCGCAATAGCGACGCCGGCGGAGCCGAACAACTGCCGAGCAGTGGTCGTGACGGCCGTGGCATGGGCGACCAGATCTTCCGGTAAATCATTGGCTCCCATGGTCACACTGGGCATCATGACGAAGGCGTTGCCGCTTTCGATGAAGGCGGCCATGATGATCGATAGGACCAGCAGGCGTTGGCTGGCGGCCCAAATCATCGCGGCCATACCGACGACGATCAGACTTTGGCCGATCAAAACCACCCATTTGCCGCCCATCCGGTCCAGCAAGCGGCCGCTGATCGGGTTGAGCAAAGCTAAGACAACAGCCGCTGGGACCATTGCGAGGCCAGAAACCAAGGCGGACGTGCCCAGCACGTTTTGATAATACAGCGGCATCAAGATCGTTGTGACGATCAGGGCAATGTATGAAATTCCGGTCAGAAAGACGGATTTCGTGTAAATACCACTGGTGAAGACCCGCAGATTCAACAACGGCTTATCCCGGTGCAGCTGGCGATAAATGAACCAGGCAATCGCCAGGACACTGGCCACCAGCAAACCGCCTAAAAGACCCCATTGTGGATCAGCGGAAACACTTTCGGTCAGCACGTATAGCACGCCGATAAAGCCCAAGCCCAATACCACGGACAAGCCGTCGATCTCACTGGGATACTGACCGACGACATCCTGAATCGCCCAGGGAGTCAGCAGCAAGACGATGGCCATGACCACCAGGAATAGGACGAAGAGTCCGCGCCAGCTGGTGAAATTCAAAACGACCCCCGACACGATGGGCCCGACTGCCAGGGCACTGCCCATGATCAAGCCCGCCAGCCCCATGACGCTGCCTCGGCCAGGGACGGGCGTGATGATCAGCAGAACAGTTTGGTACGATGGAAAAATAATACCGACGGCGACGGCCTCCAGCATGCGGCCCAAAACCAGGACCCAAAACGTTGGCGCCACGACGCAGAGCAGGGTGCCGGCACTGAATGTGAGCACGACACTGACAAATAATTTCTTGAATGGAATGTTATGTAATAGCCACGGACTCGTGGGAATTAACAAACACATGACCAGCATGAATCCAGTGGTGAGCCATTGGACCATGCTGGCCGGGATGGCGAATTCACGCATGAGCGTGGGGTACGCCGTAGATAAGGACGACTGACTGATGGACATGCCGAACGTGCCCAGCAATAGTGTGCCGATAAAAGCGGTACGCTGCCGGCCATTGGTCAGTTGGATATCGTGAGTTACCATGAAAATCACCTCGAAACTAGCATAAGCTATTTTCATGACCGTTTCAATAATGATTCTAAACTGGCACCGATTGCATTTTTCTGCAACCGGCTTCAGCATCTGCTAAACTGGAATGAGAATGGTTCAGAGAGGAAGAAACGATATGTCAGATCTCGTAGTCATTGATGTGGGCGGGACGTCGATCAAACACGGCGTACTGCATGATGATCAGCTGGTGAGTCAAGGCAGTGTGCCGACCCCTAAGGATTTAGCGGGGTATTATGCGGCCCTGACGGCCATCGTCCAGCAGGCCAAAGCAGACTATGCACCAGTGGGCGTGGGTATCAGCTCACCGTAAGAGGTCGTTAAACGGGCGTATATGAAAAAGTGGCGCAACCCTCTAACATAAGGATTGCGCCACTGCTGTACTCGAATTATTTATTCGTGGCAGATCTCCTGCACTTTCGGTGACCAGGGTAAATAGTCCTGTAGGACCGTCAAGTCCCCGGGCACCGGCAAATTAGGTAATGCCGCAAACAAATAGTTCAAGTATTGACGAAGGTCGAGGTGATTTATCTCTGCAGTTTTGAGCACACTTAATAAGATGCCCGTCGCTACGGCGCCGCGTTTGCTCTGTGAGAAGAGCCAATTTTTGCGGCCCATCACCAGCTCTTTGACGGCTCGTTCGGCCCGGTTATTGGATAACTCCAACCGGCCGTCTTGGAGAACCGCCCGTAATCCTACTTCATGGCCCAGTGCGTATTCAACTGCGCGACCAAGTTTGGATTTCGGTAAGTAACTGTCACCCAATTCAAACAACCATTTGAAGAAGGCATCCATCTGCGGCTGGAGGTGTTCTTTACGCTGCGCAAGTCGCTCAGTTGCGGGCAGGCCACGCCATCCCTGTTCCAAGTGGAACATCTCATTACAGTATTGCCGACCAATGGGTGCCAATCCGGTATCACCACCGGTAACCGCTTCGTCGAACTTCCGCCGGACGTGCGCCCAGCAATAAACATTGGTCAGATCCGGCAACCGGGGATACACAGCATAGCCATCGGTCTGCAGGTATTTCGTATATCCCTTAAGGAAGCGCTCAGCTTCGCCGTACCCGCGGGTGTCGCCGTGGTCATACAGGATAATTTGATGCTCCGCAAACTTGCCTGAGGTGTAAACCCAGTAATAGGTCTTGGCCTTCTTGATGGCGAGCACCCGGTAGGGCGTCTCATCGGCGTGAATGATATCCTGGGCCAGCAGTTCTTGATGCATCAAATTGTAGAGCGGCCGCAGATATTCTTCGGCTGCCTTGATAGGCCAACCAGACAGGGCTTGCCGGGTAAAATCTGCGCCACGATTATGCCAGAGCTTTTCTTGCCGGTAATCCGGCACTTTATAGATAAATTTGGTCAAGATTGATTCGGTCACGACCGCATTTGAAGCCATACTGTGGGAGATCACGGGCTTCGGTACGTCTGCTTTCTTGGTGATTACCTTACCGTGGTCTTGTAAACACTGCTCGTTAGTGCAGACGTAAGTGTGCTGGTAAACAGTGGTGGCCAACAACTTAACGGGGACAAAGTCGACCTCTTTACGTACGGCTGTCCGCCCAATATCGGCCATCATCTTCCCACATCCTGGGCAAATCTGATCTTCAGTGTCTAAAGTATAGTCGCGAGTGTTTTGTGGTAATTGACTCAGGTCCATCGATTTTCGGTGAACCACTTTCTTAGGGCGTTTCTTGACTGGCTCGTCTTCGCCACTCGCCTTGGCGACCGCTGCTTGTTCTTCCTGGGTGAGCACGTGTTCGTTGAAGAGGTTGGTTTGCCCATCGGGCAAATTTTGGCTGGATTCGCGGCGACGACCATAGAGAACACGTTTCAATACGGCCAGCTGCTCCTGCATCTGTTGGTTTTCGTGGAGTAAATTTTGGACGATAGTCCGTAATTGCTCGGGGGTGGCATCTGCGAGTGCAATGCTATTTTTTGGGTCGACCAATGTGTGGCCCTCCTGAATTATTGATTATTGGATTATATCATTTATAGATCATAAAAAGGAAGAGGTAATACCAAATTTCATTTGGCATCCTCTTCCACATTTAATTGGTATATCCGACCCTGCGGTCATGAATGGTACGCCTCTCAATAATACTTAGACCAGTGATCAATCGTTTTAACTGGTAATGGCTTAGTCGTTGTACGTCGGACCGGTTGCGGGGCCATTGCAGGTGGCCGTTCTCGAACCGCTTGTAATAGAGGACGAAGCCGCTGCGATCCCAGTAAAGGGCCTTGAACCGGTCCCGCTGACTGCCGCAAAATAGGAATAGTGAGTGGTCGTACGGGACTTCGTTCTCACCATAGAGTTCCCGCAGTGAGGCAGCTAAACCGTCAATTCCTTTGCGGAGGTCAGTCTTGCCACAGATGATGTAGATGTTAAGTTCTTGGATATTGGGGAACATTACCAGTCAACTCCTGTAAGACGATGTGCCGAGTGCTCCGATCAGCACCATTATAAAAAATCACTTCGGCATCTTTGAGCTTGATTCGAGCAGCTATCTGGGGCTTCCCACCAGTGCTGGGTGTCCGATCTGTCATTTGAACCGGCACAATATCTTTAATTTGAACCATAAAAAGCCTCCTTGTGCACTTGATGACTCAAGCATACAAGGAGGCTACGGCGCGAACCATATACCCGTTTAACGACCGCTTACAGCTCACCGGGGGCAGTGAATAAAAAAACTGGCGTCATTGAAGGCGCCAGTGCGATTCCGTATATTCATAATTTTCCGATTATTCCAGAATTGGAGAAGCACTTTGGCCTGCCCGTCAGTATGGAGAACGATGCCAATTGTGCCGCCTTGGCGGAACTGGCCAGCGGGGCCGGCGCAGGTACCAGCAATCTCTTATTCATTGTGATCGGGACCGGTATTGGCGGCAGCGTCATCGTCAATCATCAAGTAATCCACGGCCGCCATTTATTTGGCGGGGAATTCGGCTTCATGCTCATGGACAGTCACAATACGCTCAGTGATCTGGGCTCGCCGGTGCACATGGCAGAACGCTACACCGCCCGGAAAGCGGACGGCAAAACTTATGATGGCCAGGCCGTGTTTGCTTTGGCCCAACAGGGCGACGCCCTTGCTCAGGAAGAAGCCCGGACTTTCTACAAGGCACTGGCTACGGCAATTTTCAATCTCAGTTATGCCTTTGATCCGGATAAGGTGATTCTTGGCGGCGGCGTGTCCCAGGCTGATTGGCTGATTCCGACGCTGAAGCGGTATTTGCAGGATATTCTGGACGAAGTCAAAATCGCGCCCTGGATGCCGGAATTAGCCCTGGCCCATTACCGCAGCCAAGCCAACTTGATCGGTGCCGCAGTGGATTTCCGCCAGAGCCGGCCGGAAGGCGGACAATCAATCAGTTAGGGCATCACAAAAATATAGATCAGCGTTAATGCACCAACGACGGCCCCCAGTAAGGTGAGGACGAGCCGCCGTTGGTGTTTTTCTTTGCTCATGTACAACGTGTAGCAGATCGTGGTCAGAAACATCGCGATCAGGCCGGCCAATAAAATGGCAAAACCGCGGAACGCCGGGTTGGCAACGATAATGGCACTGACCAGACTGGCCACGCCGAATACGGCACTGACTGCGAACCAGCCAACGGCATGAGTGGATTCCATAGGTATGCTTTCTTCCCTTCTCATAATACAAAAATATAGGCAGCAACATACAGCCCGTAAACGACCACCAGGGCAATCCCTTCTTTGTTGTCGATCTCGTCCCGGGAGCCGTCAATGATGAACCATCCTACTAATAATAGGACCAACAGCAGCATGGGGAAAGTCACGAAGTAAAAAACTTTAGGCAAATATATGGTGGCTGGCGAAAAAGCGATCGTCAGGCCGTTTACCAGCAGCAGATTCATGACGTTGGCCCCGATGATGTTGCCCAGCGCCAGACCGCCAAAGCCGCCTTTGGCTGCGTAATAAGCCGTCACTAATTCTGGAAAGCTGGTGCCCAGCGCGACCACTGTAGCGGACACGATGGCGTCACTGATATGCAGCCGGCCAGCGATTTCCACGCTGGCATCAACCAGCGCATTGGCACTGATGGCAATGACCAGACCGGTGCCGATAATCCAGAGCAGGCGGACCCAGGTCGCTGTTTTTTTATCCGGCGGTGCCGGTACCGGCGTACTGGCTGTTTTCTTTTTATCCTGATTATTCTGGCGAATGATCAGGTACAAATAGGCGGGAATCAGCAGCAGGAAAACGATCCCGACCCAGCGGGGAATATATCCTCGGC
Organism: Schleiferilactobacillus harbinensis; assembly: GCF_008694105.1. Taxonomy (NCBI): domain Bacteria; kingdom Bacillati; phylum Bacillota; class Bacilli; order Lactobacillales; family Lactobacillaceae; genus Schleiferilactobacillus; species Schleiferilactobacillus harbinensis. The sequence goes on along the minus strand of NZ_CP041364.1, from coordinate 1,615,366 downwards.
CAGACATTAGGGTCAGACAGGCGGCAAAAATCAGCAGCAGGGATGCGGTGAGCAGCAGCTGCACCCGGGAGAGATTGTGCCGCGCGACCGGAATCGTCCCGGCAATAGCCCCGACGCCCAGCACAATACTCATGTTGGTGATGACGGAGCCGGTGGCGTTGCCCACGGAGAAGTCGGTCACGCCTTGAAAGATGGCGGACACAGCGATGGCCACTTCAGCCAGGGTGGTGCCTAACGCAACCACGGTGGCGCCGATGACGACGTCTGAGATGCCGGCATCCTGGGACAAGTGGATCGCGTGATCCACGAGAATATCCGCCGCCCGGGTGAGGAGAACGAGGGTCAAGAGAAAGATCGCAACGAGGCCCCACATGGGGAGGGTCGTGATGAATGCGGTCATAAAGGCACTCCTTTGTTATTTTCTTAACTTAATTGTACCATCCTGCCCGGGTATGGTGTGGTGTGGGCGGATGTATGAGCAGTTATCAATGTTCCCACCGGTCGGACTGTTATACTATGGACAAGGAGATGAGCAGATGGTGCCCAAAATGATGCGGGCGATTGCGGCTTTCCAAACGTTGCCAATTCGTGATGAAGCGAGTCTGCAAGATGTTTGGCTGCCTGTGCCGACGCCCAGACCGAATGATGTACTGGTTAAAATCTTGGCGATCTCAGTCAACCCGGTGGATGTGCGCATTCGCCATGCGCTGCACGGCCAAAAGCGGCCGCATGTTTTGGGCTTCGATGCGGTGGGGGAAATCGTCCAGTTGGGCGTCGATGTGCGGGACTTCACCGTCGGCGACCGGGTCTTTTATTTTGGTTCCACCCAGCGCCCGGGCAGCAATGCTGAATATCAGCTGGTGGATTATCGCCTGATTGCCAAAGCCCCCCAGCGTTTGACGCTGGGCCAAACCGCGGCGCTGCCGATGACCGCCGTCACCGCTTGGGAATTGCTGTTTGAACGAATGAGTATCCCCGCCGCGGCGCATGCGACCCATGGGTCCATGCTGGTGATCAATGCCGCCGGCGGGGTGGGCAGTATTTTGGTCCAGCTCGCCCAGTGGGCCGGTCTGGACGTGATCGCCGTCGCCAGTCGCGTCAACTGGCCCTGGCTGCAAAAATACGGAATCCATAAATTAGCGGATTATCATAGCGATTTAACTCCGCAAGTCCAGGCTTTGGGGTACGATATGGTGGACTACATTGCCACCCTGTATGATCCCGTACCTTATTTTGGGGCAATCGCAGATTTGATCGCACCCATGGGCCATGTTGGCTCAATCGTGGCCACCGATGATTCATTGCCGGTGGCCTGGCTGAAGAACAAATCCGTTAGTTTGGATTGGGAATATGTTTTTTCTAAAAGTGATTACGCTTATCAAATGGCGACCCAGGGCCAGATTCTGCAACGGCTGAGTGCCTTGCTGGACGCTGGGGCGCTGCGCTCAACCATTGCCTATAATTTTCACGGCATCAATGCCCGTAATTTACGCCAGGCTCAGGCCATGCTTGAAACCAAGAACACGATTGGTAAAATTACTTTACAGGCTCCCTTTGATGGGGAAGCCAAAGCGTTAGACGATATTGTTTGGAAGGATCCCCAATCTTATGCAGATGAAACACTGGTGGCTTTCCCTAGTCGTCGTCCTGATGACGGGGATCGCCGCGCTGGTACTGACTCGGGTCAACGCCACCTGGTACACCCAACCGGTAGGCCAAGTGATCGCGGTAAAGACCGGCAGCACTAAGAAGAACCTTGATGAACACAATAATACAGATTATCAGACGCGGCAGACGCTGACGGTCAAAATGCTCAATGGCGCCAACCGGGGTAAAACCTACCGTACGGGTAATGTATATACCCGTTCCGGGGCGGTGGATCAGCAGTATCGGACCGGTCAGCAGGTATTTATCAGCTGGCAGGATAAGGCCCGGACTAAACTGGCGATTACGAATCAAAAACGAGATACGGTGATCGTTTTTCTGATTTGGCTGGTGGCCGTTGTCTTGTTGGCGGTGATGCGTTGGCAGGGAGCGATCGCCATCCTCAGTGTGGTGGCAAACATCGCTCTGTTTTTGCTGGCCATTCAATTCGAGCTGCTGCGCTATGGGGCGTCCATGCTGTGGATCTTTGCGGCCCTGAATGTTTTGTTTACGCTGGTGACGCTGCTCCTGATTTTAGGCCCTAAACGGCAGTTTTTGGTGTCCAGCATCGCGACTCTGGGCGGCACCTTTTTAGCCTACGGTATTTTTGTGCTGGTGCTGCAGGTCACCGGCGGTAACGGCCTGCATTATGAGGCGGTGGCTTATGCGCTGCAACAGCCTAAGCCAATCTTTTGGGCCAGTATTATGATTGGCTCCTTAGGGGCAATTATGGATGAGACTTCCGATATTTCCTCCGCGCTGGCGCAAATCGTGATTGAAACCCCAGACGTTCACCGCTGGCAGCTCTTTCGATCTGGTATGACTGTGGGCCGGGAGATCGTGGGGCCACTGATCAGCATCCTCTTTCTGATCTTCATGGCTGACACCTTCCCGATGGCCGTTCTGTACTTAAACAACGGGAACAGCTTCAGCCAAACGTTCACCTGGACGATGTATCTTGGCATGGTTCAATCTCTGGTGAGCGCGATTGGCATCGTCGTCACGGTACCGCTGACGAGTTTCCTCAGTATGCTGTTCTTAGGGGGGCGTAAATAATGGGTGTGATCAGTCTCTTAGGGGTGATCCTGCTGGTCCTGCTCGTGCTGGTTTGCGGTAAGAGCGGGTTGACTATTTTCTTCGGCCTCCTATTGAACTTTGTCCTGCTGTTTATTACTGTGACTCTGTTCGGCCTCGGGGCGCCGCCGGTGCTGACGACGATTCTGGCCAGTGCCGTGATCCTCGCGGTGGTTGTCTTTTTCAGTGCCGCCAGCAACCGGGTGACGCGGATCGCCTACGTTGTTTCTCTCGGGGTGATGCTGATTCTGGCCGGGTTGGCCTGGCTGATCCAGTTCTTTGGCAACATCCAGGGCTTTGGTAACGAGGTTGGGGAGGATATCGGCGGCTTTTCGCTGCTGATCGGGGTGTCCTTTGGCCAGATCGTCGTCAGTATCCTGATGCTGTCAGCCTTGGGCGCCGTCGCCGAGGCCAGTATTGCGGTGACCAGCGGGTTGTTTGAAGTCGCTGATCAAGTACCGGATATTACCCCGGCCCAGCTGTTCAAAGACGGTCAAGAAATCGGCGGCAAGATCATCGGCACCGCACTGAACACGCTGTTTTTCGGCTTCTTCGGTTCCTACCTGGCGTTGTTTATCTGGTTTGTTCAGTTGAAATATGCCCCAGGGCTGCTGTTCAACGATAAACTCTTCGTCAGCGAAGCGGCCTCCGTTTTGCTTTCCACCGTGGGCGTAGTCGCCACCGTGCCCCTGTCCACCTGGGTCGTCAGTGTGACCCTGCAGCATGAAGCGGCCCAAGCCGCCAGAAAGGAAGATCATTAACCGTGGCGAAACGCCGTAAACCTACCCATCGCCGAGGGAAGAAACAACCCGTTCATATCACCCTCGGTTCCCTGATTGTCATTGCCATCATTGCCTTCGCCGTCGCCCGTTTTGGCGGCGGCGCGAGTACGCCCAGCGGGACGACCCATTCGGATGCAGCGCCGAGCAGCCAAGTCAGCAGTGCAGCCAGCCAGAGCAGCAGCACGAGTCAAAGCAGCACCGCTGCGTCGTCCTCAGCCGTGGGCGATAGCAACTGGCAGGCCACTTATGCGGCTTTAGCCAAACTGACCTTTCAATCCGGCAACCCGGCCGCGATCAATGTCAACAGCGGCAAGAGTACGCTGGCCATGAGCGCCTGGCAGAGCAACCACATTGCTTATGGCAATCTGGATAATCTGAACCGAACGACCACCGTGACGGCGTATCTGCAACGGTCCAACTTGGGCCGTTCTGCCGGTCGGCCAGCGCAGAAATGGCAGCCCACCGGCTGGCATCAAGAGTATCGGGTGATCAATGGGGACCGGATCCCCGTCGTCAATCGCGGCCATTTGATTGCCTATACGATGACCTTCAATTTGAATAGTGACGGCGTGCCCCAGACCGGGGCCGAGGGCAGTTCCGACAACCCGAAGAATCTAGCGACCCAAACTGAATTTTCTAACCAGAAGACGATGCAGGTCTATGAACAAGCCGTGCGGGACGCCTTGGGGCGTGGCGCGCGGGTGATCTATCAGGTGACCACGGTTTTTCGGGGGAATGAATTGATGCCCCGAGGTTATTGGTCCCAAGCCGTATCATCGGATGGTCAGCTGAATTTCAACGTCTATATTTGGAACGTGGAACCGCAATTGCAGTTCGACTATGCCACCGGCAGAAATACGATTGACCGGAACATGCGGGTCACCGAAATTAATCAGTAGTGTCAAAAACAGCGCCGCCAGTTCATAGAAGTTGAGCTGGCGGCGCTGTTTGCGTTCGGTACACTTACTGTAAGATTGCTTCGCGTTTGTTGATCAGGTAAGTTATCAATTCAGCAAAGATGTAGATGATCAGGGCTGTTAAGAAAAATGAGAAAGTCACATCAGAGAAGAAATGGGCGCCGATCCGCACCCGGCTGAGACCGACCAAAGCGCCCCAGAGGATGCCGAAAACAAACCAGCGCTGGCGGGCTTTGCCCGTCGCAAACCAAGACAAGACAATGGCCAGCGTGGCCGCCATGGTGTGCCCAGAGGGGAAGGACTTGTGACCAGTGATGCCGTTGGGGTGCAGCCATGAGGTAAAGTCGCTTTGGGCTTTATTCAGTTCATAGGGCCGGACACGGCCCCAATCCTGTTTCAGCGTGGCGTTAGCTTGGGATGCAAACCAGGCTGTGGCCGTGGCGAAGACCGCCACCAGCATCAGCTGGGCAATTTGTGCGTCACTCTTCTTGGCCAGCCACAGTTGGACCAGAATAGAGATGACCACAAGCAAGATCAGGGTCACGGTGATATTCACCGCCACCGGCAAAGCGACGGCGGCGCTGTCACTGTTGGCCATGCCGATGGGTTTGCCGTTTTTCAGATTGTTTTGGATGGCCGCAATATAGCTGCCCTCTTCATTGACGTACTGCTTGGTCTGCCACGCCGTCAAGACGAACCCGCCCAGGGCGAGACTGCCGGCGAATAAAGGCCGTGCTTTCTTCCGCCAGGCATAAGTCATGGCAATTTCGCCGCTGATGATATAAACAAAATAGACCGGGAATTCCCCAAAGGTTTGGAAAAATGTGCCGAACCAGCTGCCGTAGTCAATGACGGTATTGCTGATGGCCAAATCCGCAAATGTTGCGATTACCATCAGGACCACACAAACCAGGGCAGAAATACCAAACCATCGTGTTTTGTCTTGTTCTTCCATCATGGTGATGGATCACCTCCCATTAATACTTTTAGGATACGCTGCCAGCTTCACAGGATAACCTGTTTTCAGTAAATAGAAAGTAAAAATCACAAGACTTCCATTCCGGCATTGAATGCGGTGACATTATTGTTATTGAATTTTTTAAGCAAACTTCATGGTAATTGCTGCGTCAATGAGTATAATAAGTCAGAAGGTAAAAAGAAGGAGGAAATCGTTATGCTAGCACAACAATCACTCAGCGCTACATACGCGGTCAACAAACCCATGCGGGCGTTCGAACACGTTGACGGCACTTTGCACTTATGTGTGATCAAACCCGGTACTGAGCTGCATGTGGAAACATTAGATGATGACCGTCCTGGCGCTCTCGTGAGCGTTCACCATGCCGATCACGTCGATTACTACGATGTCACCCAAGAAGAATTGTTCAGCAAAGCTGATCCCAAATAAATTCAAAAATAAAGACGCAACCCCGCGCGGGCTGCGGCTTTATTTTTATACATGCGTGGTCAACCGGGTCAGCCAGTCGCCCACCCCTTGGACAATGAACACCATAATCAAAATAATGATCATTGCCACAAAGGTCACATCATTCTGGAACCGCTGGTAGCCGATGGACACCGCCAGATTGCCCAAGCCGCCAGCGCCAACTGCCCCAGCCATCGCCGTCAGGCCAATCAAGGAAATCAGCGTCAAGACAGACACCCGAATCAAATCCGGCAGGCCTTCCCGCAAATAAACGCGGAAGATAATATCGATATTCGACGCCCCCATTGCTTGGGCAGCCTCGATGATCCCGCCGTCCACCTGGACCAAAGCGTTTTGCACCTGACGGGCATAGAAGGGGATCGTCCCCACGACCAGCGGTACCAGGGCAGCAGTATTCCCAATCGTGGTGTGCACTAAGAGCCGGGTCAGAGGGTAAATGACAGCCAGCAGAATCACAAAAGGAATAGACCGGAAGATGTTCACGATCTTATCCAGAATGCTATAGACCGCTGGGTGAGGCATGATGCCGCCTTGATCGTAAACCACCAGCAAGATGCCAACGATCAGGCCCAAGATTCCTGCGATGATCGCTGAGAAGAAGGTCATGTACAGCGTCTCCAAGGTCGCCTGCCAAACCTGGTCCCAGATGGGCATCACGTTGGGTAAAAACTTATTCAGAATAGACATTAGTCCACCGCATCTCCTTTCGGATCCAGCAAGGTGACCGTGACGCCCTGGTCCCGTAATTGGGAGAAGGCTGTGGGCAGTTTCGTCGTGTCCCCGGTCAGAATAACAATGAGATTGCCCACCGGTACATCCTGTAAGAATTCAATGTTCCCATACAGAATGTTGGCGGTGATACCGTATTGTTGGTAAAGGCTGGCAATCAGCGGCTGGTCGGTGCTGGCCCCGGTGTAGGATAAATGCACGAGCCGGGCATTGGCTGGCAGATTGATCACCGCTGGCTGCTTGCGCACTTCTGCCAGCGCCGTATCTAATTGCGTCGCTGTATTGATGAAGTCGCGGGTCAGCGCCTGTTGGGGATTGGAGAAAATATCCAGCAATGCGCCGCGTTCCACGATTTTGCCGTCTTCCATAACCGCCACGTGGTTGCACAGTGACTTCACGGCAGACATTTCGTGGGTAATGAAAACGATGGTGATGTGCAGCTGCTGGTTCAGCCGTTTCAAGAGGTCGATGATTTCCCCAGTGGTCTTAGGATCCAGGGCACTGGTGGCCTCGTCGCAAAGCAGAATCTCCGGATCGTTGGCCAAGGCCCGAGCAATCCCCACCCGTTGCTTCTGACCGCCGGATAACTGGGCGGGGTAGGCGTCTGCCTTATCGCTCAGTCCGACCAGTGCCAGCAGTTCCTGTACTTTCTTGGCCCGACCGGCCTTGGTCAGTTTGCTGTAGCGCAAGGGATATTCGATGTTCCCGGCAATCGTGCGGGAATTCATCAGATTAAAGTGCTGAAAGATCATCCCGATTTTGCGCCGAGCGACCCGCAGCTGGTCTTTATCCAGCTTGCCCAGGGCTTGGCCATTGACGATGGCGGTACCGCTGGTGGGCTTTTGCAAATAATTGATCACTCGGACCAGCGTGGATTTGCCGGCGCCGGAGTAGCCGACGATGCCGTAAGTGTCCCCGGCTTCGACCTGCAAAGAAACATCCTGAACGGCGTGGACCGTGCTGGCTTTGTTCTTGAACGTGACGGTGATGTCTTTCAAGTCAATGATGGTTGCCATGTGAGTTGCGTTGCCCCTTTCTTTCTATAGAAGAACGCACAAACCGATCCGGGGTTGGCAGATCGGTGCGCACGTTATTCCACGATGCCTGATTACTTGGCTAAATCTGCGAATATATCGGTGAGAAAGTCGATGCCTTGATGGAAATCACTAATGCGGATGTTCTCATTCGGAGCGTGGGGGCCGCTCTTGGCGTAACCCACACCGAAAGCGAGCAGCGGCGCGTGGAGATAGTGATTAAACAAGTACATCGGGCCGGTACCGGCGGAGCTGGGCAGCAATTCGACTTTGTCGCTGCCGTAGACCGTCTGGGCGACATCCGTGATCCGGGTGACCAGCGGGGCGTCCAGGCCGGAGCGGTAACTCTTTTCCCCCATCAAGTATTCTACCTTAATATCACCGAAACCGTGACGGGCCAGATGCTGGCGGACCAACTCAGCAACTTCTTCCGGGTCCAGATCCGGTACCAGTCGAATATCCAACTTAGCCCGAGCGGTGTGGGGCAGCACCGTTTTGACCCCCTCGCCTTCGTAACCGCCGGTCAAGCCGGCAATGTTCAGGGTGGGGGAGAAAGCCGCTGCGCCCGCGATATCCTTGGTCAGAAATGGCCGAGTCAGCCCGTGCGCAGCCTTGATGGCGGCTGGATCAACGGATTCCGCCGCGACCAGCTGTTTTTCCCGGTCCGTGGGCGGCACGATCTTAGCCGCTAACCCATCGATCAGCAATTCGTTCGTTCCCACAGCCCGCAACGTGCTCAAGGCCTGGACCAGCCGGACCCCAGCGCCCTCAATGTAGGCCGCGGTGGAAGAATGGATGTCTTCAGAAGCCGTGGTGGCCACCAGGTCAATGCAGCAAATGCCCTTATTGCCGCCGGTGATTTGGAGCTGTTCCTGGGCGTTCTTGCTGCCGGATTCCCAGACCACAACGTCGGCGTTGAAGGTGTCGGCGTATTTTTCCAAATAGTTCTCTAAATGCTGGCTGGCGATTTCTTCTTCACCCTCCAGCAGGAACTTCACCCGGCACGGCCAGTCGCCGTGTTCTTCGTGGTACAAGGTGAGGGCGCACAGCCGGGCGATGAGGTCGCCTTTACAATCCGCCGTGCCTCGGCCGACCAGCAGGCCGTCTTTTTCGGTCAGGGTGAAGGGTTCAGAATCCCACAATTCCAACGGTTCCGGCGGTTGCACGTCATAGTGATTGTAGAACAGGATCGTTGGCGTCGCCGCGGTCACGCGGGCCGGGGTGAATTCTCCGTGGATCACCGGGTTGGGCCAGTCGGAGAAGACTTCGGCTTGACCGCCTAAGCTGGTGATCAATTCTTTAAGAAAGGCGACCGTTTCCGGGATGCCTTTCTTTTGGGCGGACACCGACGGAATGGCGACGTATTCGGCGAGGTATTTGGTAAATTGACTGATGATCTGCTGCTTATCGACACTCATTAAACAGGTCCTCCTTTCGCAAGTCTTACTTCAGCGTGATGTCCCAAGCCGGAATGTCGGCACCCTTGTAGATTTCCTTCAAGAGCTTCTTGGTGGCTTCCGTCTGATAGGCCTTGACCAGGTCCAGGTAAGTCTTGTTCTTGGCGTCCTTCTTGTTGGCGGCAATGATGTTAATGTAAGGTTCAGACTTCTTGTTGACTTTCTCGACATACAGGGCGGAATTCGGGTCCAGCTTGGCGTCGTTGGCCACACCATCGTTGACCACGGCGGCAGTGACATCAGACAATGCCCGGGCGGTTTGGGCCGCATCCAGAGCGGTGATCTTCAAGCCCAGCTTGTTTTCCTTAATGTCGGCCGTGGTGGGCAGCGCTTTGTTGTCCAGCTTGATCAAGCCGATGGTGGCCAGGACGTTCAATGCGCGGCCTTCATTGGTGGCATCATTGGGGATAGCGATTTCGTCCCCCTTCTTGAAATCTTTGACGGACTTGATTTTCTGGGAATATAGACGGATCGGGGCCAGGATGGTTTCACCAATGCTGACGATGTCCGACTTGTGGGCTTTGTTCCAATTATCCAGGAAGAATTGGTGCTGGAAAGCGTTCAGGTCGATGGAACCATCGCTCAATGCTGCGTTGGGTTGGTTATAATCGGTGAACTTGGTGAGCTTTAAGTCAATGTTGTATTTCTTCTTGGCCACTTTGCCGACGGCTTTCCAGATCCGGTCGTCACTGCCCATGATGCCCAGGCGGACTGTCTTCAGGGATGCTGACGAGGCCGATGAGGAGCTGGCGGAACTGCTCTTACCGCTGCCGCAAGCCGCGAGTAAGAAGAAGAGCGGCAAGGCCAGGGCGATGGTGATCAGGGTGCGTTTGATTGATTTCTTCATGATTGATTCCTCCGTTTGGTTTAAAAAAATGAGTTGAGCGGCGTGTACGAGTTTGCTGGTCGGCGCCGACCAGCTTTTGGCAAATAAAAAAATCCGCCTCTAGTGTGACTAGAAGCGGATTTTCCGCGGTACCATTCTAATTTGTGTTTCAGCTTACGCCAAAACACCTCGCCAACGTACAGACGCCAAATAATGCGTCGTCATACGCGTGCATGGTAATGGATGCCGGCCATTGCAGTCTTACCCGAAGGTTCGATGCACCGATCGCAGGCCATTTTCGCGCCGCCTGGCTACCTCACTCTCAGCTGGTGTGAGTTTTCTGTACAGTCTCGGCTTTGCTACTTTCCTGTTCTCGTCGTTTACGCTGCTCTTTGATTGATTAACCACGATGATAAACAGATAAATCGGGGTTGTCAAGCTTTTAGATTTTTGGCTCTCATCACTTGACAATTCGATGAATTATCGATTAACTAAGAGCCAATTGGGAACGGATGGGAGAAAGTGGGCGGAACTGATCGTGAAGGTTGTTAAATTTGGCGGGTCATCTTTGGCTAATGGGCCGCAGGTGGCTAAGGCGGTGGAGATCATGCGGGCTGATCCGCGGCGGCGGGTGATGGTGGTGTCGGCGCCGGGGAAGCGGTTTGGCGGGGATGCTAAGGTGACCGATCTGCTGGGCGAGCTGGCAGCGGCTATTTTGGCGGGGCAGGACACGGCCTCGTTGTTGGGGCAGATTTTGGGCCGGTATCGGAGCATTGCCGATTACTTTGACTTGGCCGGGGAGACCATTGCCGATCATTTTCGCACCCACTTGCGGACCTTGCAGGAATCAGACTATCCCAATTCTGAGTACTTATTAGCGGCCTTTTTAGCCCAGGGCAAGTGGATGAACGCGCATCTGATCGCCGCCGTTTTGCAGCACGAAGGCCTGCCGGCCCGGTGGGTATCGCCCCAGGACTTGGGCATGGTGGTTGCTGGACCGCCGCGGCTGGCTCAGCTGCTGCCGGATAGTTATGACCGGCTGGCAAATTTCTCATTGCCAGCGGATGAAATTCTGGTGGTCCCTGGATTTTTTGCTTACGACGCCCAGGGCCATATTGCCACCTTTGCGCGCGGCGGGTCGGACATCACCGGCAGCATTCTCGCCCGCGGCCTGCACGCGGACTTGTATGAGAACTTTACTGATGTGTCGGCCATCTATGCTGCCGATCCGCAGATCATTGCCCATCCCCGGGCAATCAATACGCTGACCTATCGCGAAATGCGGGAACTTTCCTGTGCCGGCTTTTCTGTTTTTAACGACGAAGCCATTGTCCCGGCCATTCAAGGGGATGTGCGGATCAACGTCAAGAATACCAACGACCCCGAGGCCCCGGGGACGCTCATCGCACCGACCAAAGAGGTCAACCATCATCATTTGATCACTGGAATTGCTGCCAGCAACGGCCATATTGCCCTGTACATTCACCGCTACCTGCTGAACCGCGAAGTGCGGTTCCCCTTGCAAATCCTGCAGGTGTTGGCCAAGTACCACGTAAGCTATGAGCAAATGCCGGCGGGGGTGGATGATTTGACGATTATATTTTCCCAGAAGCAGGTGATTCCCGCGGTTCAGACGGCCATGACCCGGGAGATTCGGGCGGCAGTCCAGCCGGATGTGCTGCGCTGGATTCCGAATTTGGCGATGGTGGTCGTGGTCGGGGAGGGACTGGCGCATCGGACAGATTTGGTGGCCCAGATTCTGACGCAACTGGCCACGGTGGAAATTGCCCCGGTGATCATCAGTCAGGGCGCCGCCCGCATCAACCTGACCATGGGCGTTGATACCACCCAGGCCGCCGCGGCGATCCAAGCGCTGTACGCGCTGAGCGCGGAGGATTATAATAACGCCCAATGAGAAAGGCAGGCGAAGAAAAATGAGTACAGTGACCCGATTGAATGGGCTGACCCGGGATCCGGTGCCGCAACCGACCACTGGTGCAAAAAAGATTCTGGTCTTGAATTTAATGCCCAACCGGGCGGTCACGGAGCAGCAGTTTGCTTCGATTTTTGCGGCCACGGGTTTTCCGGTGACGCTCACGTTCTGTCTGCCGGCCAGCCACCAGATTCGCCGGCATGCCAATCAGCTGCATGCCGCCTATGCCACTTTTCCAGAAATTGAAGACCAATTCTTTGATGGCCTGATCATCACCGGCGCCCCGTTGGATCAAAAGCCGTTCACCGATGTGGATTATTGGGATGAGCTCCAGGAGATTCTGACCTGGCGCCGGACTCACGTTCAGGGCAGTCTGTTTCTTTGCTGGGGCGCCTATGCCGCTGGAGCGGTCGATGGCGTATTTGCCGGCCACAGTATTCCAGAGAAAATTACCGGGGTATTCACGGTTGAAGGGTATACAATGCCCCAATCCCGGTATTTTTTGGTGCCGCTGGCAGCGATTGAGCGGGGCGAGATTGTGGCTGGCAACTTGGACTTGGGCGCTGTGATTGTCACCGACGATACCACCCACTCGACCTATGTGGCCGGGCACTTTGAATACAGCGCCAACACACTGGCTTTGGAGTATTACCGGGATCAGGCAAAAAACGGCGATGCGGCGCCGGAACCGCAGCATTATTTTACCGGCGATAACCAGTACTCCTGGACTTGGCGGGCTGATGCCGTGGCTTTCTATCGCCGCTGGCTGGCGAAAATCACGGACAGTCAGCCGCCGGCAGCGGCGGACACTGGCACCGCTTTGCCAACCATCCCGCTGACCAGTTTGGCCGCGGCCCGGCGCGCCGGTTTGACCCCGTGGCAAGGGGCTAATGTGGACACGTTGATTTATAACCTAACGCCGCATACAGACCGAGTCTGGCTGCTGGACACACCGGCGCATCACGTCGATCTGGCTAATGCCTGGGCGATTTTGCATCATATTCAGCCAGAAATTCAAGTCATTGCAACGAAAGAAGGGATCGTATGACGATCAAGATTGGGCTGCTCGGACTGGGCACAGTGGGCGGCGGGGTCATTGATATTTTGCGCGCGCAGCATCCCGCCTGGCCGGTCCAGGTCACCCGGGCGGCAGTACGGCACATCACCCCGGCCCGCCAAGCCCAATATTCGAACATCCCGCTGACCACCGATGCGGCCAGCGTGGTCGCTGATTCGACAATTGATGTCATCATTGAAGTGATGGGCGGTGTTGACCCGACCTTGCCGTTGCTGGAAACGGCTTTGCACACGGGGAAGCACGTGATTTCGGCCAATAAGGATCTCATCGCCCAACACGGCGAAGAGCTCGCCCAGTTGGCACTGGCTCAGCACGTGGGTTTTTATTACGAAGCCGCCGTGATGGGTGCCATTCCGATTTTACATACTCTGGCCCATACGTATCCAAGTGACCAGATCCAGCGCATCGTCGGGATCGCCAACGGCACCAGTAATTTCATTTTGACCCAGACCAGTTTCTTTGGATCCCGGTATACCAGCGCACTCAGAGAGGCTCAGGCCAAAGGCTTCGCCGAGGCGGATCCGACCAATGACGTATCTGGGTTGGATGCCGCCTATAAGCTGGCGATTTTGACCCGCTTGGCCTTCGGTGTGACGCCAACCATGGCCCAGATTCCACGGCAGGGAATCGATCAAAAACTCCCTGACGCCATCGTCAAACCGTTGATCATTGCCGAACGTCGCGGACCGCGTCAACTCATGTTGGCGGTGGGGCCGTATGTGATCAAGCCCAGTAATCCGCTCAGCGGCGTGAACGGCGCCAACAATGCGGTGCTGATTTCATCCACCAACATGCAGGACATGATGCTCATGGGCCCCGGGGCTGGGGCCCGGCCCACCGCCAGCGCGGTATTGGCCGATCTGGCCGACCTCGTGACCCAGATCCGCCAGGGCACGGTGCCGGATCCGTATCATGAACGGACCCGCTCGGCCGCCGACTGGCAGATCATTGCACCGGAGCCGGTCAGCACTGGTATTCCAGTCTTAGCGTAATTCAGGAAAGCAGAGGGAAATCAATTGGCAGAAAAATCATATACGGTCGCGATCCTCGGGGCAACGGGTGCTGTGGGCACCCGCTTGATCACGCAGCTAGAACACTCCACGATTCCAGTGAAACAGGTGAAACTGTTGGCGTCATCCCGGTCCGCTGGTAAACAATTATCCTTCAACGGGCGGCCAGTTACCGTCGAAGAGGCCACGCCGGCGTCCTTCCAGGGGATCGATTTGGTCCTGGCCTCTGCGGGCGGCGCTGTGTCTAAAGCGTTATTGCCCGCAGCCGTGGCGACTGGTGCAGTCTGCGTGGACAACACCAGCTACTGGCGAATGAACGATCACGTGCCGCTGGTGGTGCCCGAAGTGAATGCGGCGGCGCTGGCGGAACATCACGGGATTATCGCCAACCCTAACTGTTCCACGATTCAAATGGTGGTTGCCTTGGCGCCAATTCGCCAACAGTATGGGCTCAAGCAAGTGATTGTCTCCACTTATCAGGCAGCCAGCGGCGCCGGGCAGAGTGCGCTGAATGAGCTTTATGCCGAAGCCAAGCAGGCTGTGAATGGCGAAGAAATGACGGCGAACATTTTGCCGGTGAAGGGGGCGGCGCACCACTATCCCTTGGCGTTTAATTTGCTGCCGCAAATTGATGTCTTCCACGATGACGGTTATACCCACGAAGAGTGGAAGATGATCCACGAGACCAAAAAAATTCTGGTGGGCGATAAAAACAGTCCCGACCCCAAAGTGACCGCCACCTGTGTCCGGGTGCCGGTACCCATCAGTCATGGGGAATCCGTCTATATTGAGACAGAACAGCAGCTATCCCCAGCCGACTTGCGAGCGACACTGACCGCCGCCCCGGGTGTCGTGGTGCAAGATGATCCCGCCCAGCAGTTATATCCCCAATCGCTGACTGCTACCGGCAAACGGGATACGTTCGTCGGCCGGATCCGCGCCGACGCCGAAAATCCCGGCAGCTACAACCTTTGGATCGTGTCCGATAATTTGCTCAAAGGGGCCGCCTGGAACACCGTTCAAATCGCCGAAGAGTTGGTCAAACAGAACCTAGTCCATGTGGCGGCCGGTGATGCCGCTTTGTTTTCTGACCAGGATTAATCGCAGGAACGTAAAAACGCTCTGACGGGAAAATGTTCTCGTCGGAGCGTCTTATATTTTCGTGGTAGATATCCTGGTGTTCTGCGTATCCAGTGCCAAGTGCGTAGCAAGCGGAGGCGGATGGGGCTCAGCCATGGAAACAACACGGCGGCTTTGCCGCCGATGTTGTTAGGCGATTTTGAGACTGCGCAGCAGGCTCAAAACGCCGTCATGGCGTTCCAGCCCCATCCGCCGCAGCTTGCGGAGCACTTGGCACGGCGTACGAAGAACAAACTCTATCCCAGCTTACTTCGTCAGATAAACCTTCACTTCATAAGGCCGCAACGTGCTGCCTTGATCATCATCATAGTTGCTGAGAATCAAGTTCGTATTCGCCGGCGCCGCCGCGTAATCACGCGTGATCGTATCCTTGCTGAAGTTGGCCGTCAAGGTCAATTTTTGACCTTCAAACTCCCGAGTATACGTCCAGGTCTGTTCGTCATCCGGATCCAGCAATGTGTAATCACCATACGTGATGATTGGATACTGCTTGCGCAGCGTGTTCATCTTCTGGTAGAAGTAGAACACGGATTCCGGATCAGCTAAGGCCGCCTTCACATTGACCGTATCGTAGTTGGCATTCAGCTGGATCCACGGATCCACACCCTCTGGGGTGAAACCAGCGTTAACTGAATCATCCCACTGCATCGGTGTCCGGGCATTGTCCCGGGAAGAATGGTGCAGGGCGGCAATCATCTGATCGTTAGTCAGCACCTGATGCTGCTCTACCAAGTCACGATAGGCATTGCGGGATTCGATATCCTTGTAATCTTCGATGGAGTTGAAGTTCATGACGTTGGTCATGCCGATTTCTTCCCCTTGATAGATATACGGCGTCCCTTGCTGGAAGTGGAGGACCGCGCCCAGCATCTTAGCCGACCGGACCCGAAACTCCGGACTGTCGTTGCCGAAGCGGGAAACGACCCGGGGCTGATCATGGTTGTTCCAGTAGAGGGAATTCCAGGCCTTGCCATTCAGTTCGGTCTGCCACTTGCTCATGATGCGTTTCAGGTTAGTCAGCTGCCACTGGTGCGGGCGCCACTTCCCAAGTTCTTTGTCGCTGTCGACCCCCATATGCTCGAATTGGAAGACCATATCCAGTTCATGGCTGTTAAAGCCGGCATACTTCAGGGCATCATCTGGGTGGACGCCGGGCGTCTCGCCCACAGTCATGATGTCATACTTGCTCAAGACCTTTTGGTTCATTTCTTCTAAGTATTCGTGAACGTGGGGCCCGTTGGCCGGTTGCCGCGGTACGGGGTGCTCAGCGGTAGGCGCGAACTCTTTGGTCTTCGAAATCAGGTTGATGACGTCCATCCGGAAACCGTCAATGCCCTTATCCAGCCACCAGCTCATCATATCGAAGACGCTGTTGCGCACCTTAGGATTGCGCCAGTTCAAGTCAGGCTGTTTCTTTGAGAAAAGATGCAGGTAATATTGGCCGGTCGTATCATCAAACTGCCAGGCGCTGCCGGAGAATGACGATTTCCAGTCGTTGGGTGCGTGACCATCCACCGGATCCTGCCAAATATAGTAGTCCCGGTACGGATTATCCTTGCTCTTGCGGCTTTCCATGAACCAGTGGTGTTCGTCGGATGTGTGGTTGACCACTAAGTCCATGACGATCTTCAAGCCCTTAGCGTGGGCTTCTTTAAGTAATGCGTCGAAGTCTGCCATGGTACCGAAATCGGGCATAATTGCCTGATAGTTGCTGATGTCGTAGCCGTTGTCATCGTTCGGAGAACGATAAATCGGGTTGAGCCAAATCACATCTACCCCAAGTTTCTTGATGTAGTCCAGCCGCTGCCGAACGCCATCCAAATCGCCGATGCCGTCCTTATTCGAGTCTTGGAATGAGCGGGGGTATACTTGATATACGACCGCTTCTTGCCACCAATGCTTGTTCATAGTAAAAATACATCCTTTCCTTTTTTGCCTATGCTTCCACCTTACCACGAAACCGTTTCAGAACGGGTAAATATCCCGTAAATGTTAGCGGTATCAGGCAGCTGACATTAGTTTTCCAAGATCAGCAGGCGGCGAATGGCACCGGATAACAGGCTGACCGGCAATTGATGCAGTTCGCGGCAGGCCTGCGGGTCGGCCAGGATACGCAAAAGCTGAATGAATTCAGGCTGATTATGCGTATTAGGCCCAATCAAGACAATGACCAGCCACAGCGGCAGCTGGTCTGCCCGTTGGAAGCTTTGCTCATTGATCAGCGGAGCGGTCACCACCCGGGGATCATCGGATGTGGGGGGATCAAAGCAAAGCACTCGGATGCCTTGTTTGGCCAGCGTCTTGTTCTTCCCGGGCCAAGCCGCAACGCCGGCGAGAAACAGGTCTGGGGAAGCAATCACCTGTTGTTCCGCGAGCCGCTTGCCGACTTTTTTCAACACTGCGTCGTACCGGGTAGTGGCGACGGGTTGTAATTCAACGATCATTTTTCCTTTTCCCCCCTTGGCAAATCAACCGCTTACGTTACTTGCTTGATCCGTGCAAAACGATGCGGATATGCTACAGTAGAGATAGCATAAGTGGGAAAATTGTGCAACTGGTATATAGGTAACAACTGTTATGTATGCAACGGTTGACAAAATGTCCGGTTGAGTTGGTAGCCTGATTTTCCCACTTGTTGGATAATGTAGGACATGGGCCGCAAACCAAAAAGGGGGTGACGTCATGTCATTGGGGGAAAAGCTATTTAAGTTGCGCAAACAGGCCGGCTATTCCCAGGAGACAGTTGCCGAAAAGGTGGGGGTCACCCGGCAGACAATTTCCAAATGGGAAAACGACCAGGCGTTACCGGAAATGATCAAAGGAAAATTATTGGCAGAACTCTATGGCGTTACATATGACAGCCTCGCCAGTGAAATTACTGGCACGCGGACAATCGCCGCAGCAGCGGATCCAACGCCGGACATTGATTGGACCAATGCCTGGAATAGGAGATACCCGGTTTTAACTCATTATCACGACGATCCGAAGTCCCATATCATGCGGTCCCAAGTATTCGGGTTGTACGATGATATTCAGAGAGAATTGGGGCTTTCTGAACTCGATACTTTCCTCGTCATGCGCGATATGGTGTGTGAGCGGTACCGGCAGTATACCCGCAACCGGGGGAAACCTAACTGACAGCTGGAATACAGGGCAGTATCAGCGATATGCTGATGCGGCCTTTTTGTTTAACACTGAGTGAGATAAGAAAAGCTGATTTAGCTCTTAATACTGACATACCAGTTGCTAAAACATTGTTTTTGTGTTTCGCTTAAGAAAACTGTCCACAGCATCGGACACAACTCCGGACGCCTTCTGGACAAATGTCGTTAGTATATTAGATGGGTGAGGTAAATGAGAGAACGGACAAAAGAGCTGCTGACTCTGCTGGCCCGCGCCGATGGCTATGTCACCGCTGAAGAACTGGCCAACAGCTTAGCAGTATCGAACAAAACAATTTATCGCCTGGTAGAAAGAATCAATGCGGCCCATACCGAGCCGCTGATCGTGACCAGCCGCGGCAAAGGCGTCAAGCTGTTGAGCGAAAACGCGGCGGCCCCGGTGAAATCGGTGGTGCCCAGCGGTCACAGCGAGTTTTCCCCGTTGCAGCGGCAGAATAAAGTGTTGCTGACGCTGTTGTTCAAGGCCCCATATTATGTTCAGCGAATTCAACTTTTCGCGGCATATTATGTGAGCGATTCCGTAATTCAGAGTGATCTCACGGCAATCAGCAATTTGCTGGCCGCCGATGAGTTGAAGCTTGTCCGGGATCACACGCAAGTGGCGGTTTCCGGTAAGGAAGAGAACATTCGCCGGGCCATCAATCACACCCTGGAACGGCTCAATTTATTCTCGGTCACCAGTATTTCCGAATTCAGTGCTGGCGCCACCGGTCTGGATAAGTTTGACCAAGCCTTCATTGTGGGCGAGATCAACCGCATTGAGCGCACGATCGACGGCG
The DNA here is from genome assembly GCF_008694105.1 of Schleiferilactobacillus harbinensis. Classification (NCBI taxonomy): domain Bacteria; kingdom Bacillati; phylum Bacillota; class Bacilli; order Lactobacillales; family Lactobacillaceae; genus Schleiferilactobacillus; species Schleiferilactobacillus harbinensis. Next base: position 1,596,334 of record NZ_CP041364.1, on the reverse strand, counting down.
ATATTCCCTACCCGTACAACATTAATTTGTTCTCCCATATGTATACCCTGATCATGCGGGCGCGGAACGGCCGCTGGGCCGAAGCCGATTACCAAATGACCCCGGTAGATGTTCAAACCGCCCAGGATAATGCGGTGCTCTATGAGTTAGCCAAGGTTATCATTGGTGATTTTGACCGGTACCTGGTGACCCAGCTGCCTCTCACGGAAGAGCTGAACATCTTCCAGTATCTGCTCTCCATTCAATTGGGCGGGGAAGCGTCGCAGCTTTTGCCCATGGCCCCCGAGGTATCAGCGTTCACCAGATTTCTTACGGACCAAGTGGCCCAGCAGAGCCACCTGGTCTTGGATGCCGCCTCCTTGACGGATCTGGAGCGGCATATTCAGCCGATGCTGAATCGGCTGCGCAACGAGATCACCGTTAAGAACGTCTGGCTGACAGAGATCAAGAAGCAATACGGCGACTTGTTCAAAGTGATTGCCCAGGCGTTGACGGCAGCGGCTAAACATTTTCGTTTGGCCCCGATCAGTGCTGACGAAGCCGGGTTTGTCACTCTGTACTTCGCCCGCTGCATGGAGGAACAGGATCGGCCCAAGCGGGTCGTGATCATGTGTACTAGCGGGCAGGGTACGTCGGAGCTGTTGCGGGTCAAGGTCAACAAGTACTTCCCGGATCTGGTGGTGCCGGCGGTGATTTCCACCGCCCAATATACGGAGGACAATATGAGCACGTGGCATCCGGACGTGGTCTTATCCACTGTTCATGTCCAGCCCATTGATCATGTGCCAGTCCTGTTGGTCAGTGCGTTATTCGGCGATTTAGACCGCACCAATCTGCGGCACATCCTGAATGACCAAGTGGAGGCAGCCAATGCGCATTGACGTATATCCGACGACCACCATTGGCTTTCGCCCGACACTGACCGCGGTGGGCGCGTACCTTGCTGCAAGGGGCATTGTGCCGAGTGCGTCTGTATTTTGCGAAACGGCATTAGCCCGCGAACAACTCGGCAGTACCAGTATCGGCGCCGGGCTAATGGTGCCGCATTACATGGCGGCGGGCTTTACCCCCGCGCGACTGGTGCTGGTGCCGATTCATGCCGACGCCAGTTGGGCGGGGGTGGACGGCGAACCGATCCAGCTGCTGCTGATCACCTGCTTTGATCCCGCTATGCCTCAACCGGCGTTCCGCGATCTGCTGCGAGCGCTGGCGGATCCCAACAATGGCGCTCGGCTGATTCAGACACCGGATGCAGAGTTAGCCGCGGTGGCGGCTAAAATGATGAAAATGGAGGACAACAATGGGCTTAATTAGTGAATCACTCGTATTCCCAGAGCAGACATTCGCCAACAACGAAGAAGCGTTGCGCTTTTTGGCGGAGAAATTGAACGCTGCCGGCAAGGTGCACGACGACTTCTTCGATGCCGTTTGGGCCCGGGAGCAAAAATTCCCCACCGGTTTGCCGGCGGGCAAGATCAACGTGGCCATTCCCCACGCCGATGCCAAATATGTTAAAGAATCCGCCATCGCCGTGGCGACGCTGGCCAAGCCGATTCAATTTCACAACATGGCCCTGACCGATCAAGAATTACCGGTTAGTCTGATCATGATGCTGGCCATTCATGAACCCCATGGACAAGTGCAGGTGCTGCAAAACGCGATGGCTCTGTTTCAGGATGAAAAGCATCTGGCCCAGTTATTGGCTGAACACGACGCGCATACGTTATTTGCCGACTTGGACAAGACTCTGGCCGGCATCTCGTTAGACCAATGAGCGCGCTGAAACGGGTCCTCATCGTCTGCGGCGCTGGAGTGGTCACCAGTACAGTGGCCATCGAACGGCTTCAGGAAGAAATCAACCGGCGCGGTTTGCAACACCAAATCAGCCTGACCCAGGGCAACTTCCAAGATGCCCTGGCGGATGGTGATACATATGATCTGGTTTGCACCACCACTGTAGTGCCCAATGGCATGCCAGAACATATGCTGTCAGCATTGCCACTGGTCTCCACGGTTGGCGTGGACCAGTTCTACACCATATTTTTTACCAAATTAGGTTTACCGCAATAATAAAACAGACTATTTGAGAGGGGTACTTTCTCATGAAGTATATCGTCGATGCCATTATGTACATCGTCAATCTCGGCCCCACCGTCATGATCCCGATCGTTATGCTGATCTTCGGGCTCTGCATGCGGGTGCCGTTTGCCAAAGCCCTGCGGGGCGGTTTAATGGTTGGGATCGGCTTCATCGGGTTGAACGCGACTGTGTCCATCCTGACCAGTGTCATGAATCCGGCGATTAAGAACATGATTGCCATTGCCCATATCAACTTGAAAGTCATTGATGTCGGCTGGCCGTCCGCCAGTGCCATTGCTTATGGGACGGCGGTCGGGGTTTCTATGATTCCCCTAGGCATTTTGATCAACATCATCATGCTGCTCACCCAGACCACTCAGACCATCGATGTGGATATCTGGGATTTCTGGCACTTTGCTTTCAGCGGGTCCTTGGTTTATCAATTGACCCACGACATTGTTTTGAGCCTGTTCCTGGCTTCCGTCAACATGATCGTGATCATGGTCATTGCTGACCGGATGGCGCCGTTATCTGAAAAATACTTAAGCCTGCCCGGGATTTCTATCCCCCACGGCTATGCCGGTTCTTTCGTGCCCAGCGCTATTGTCATTAACTGGATCCTGGAGCGGATTCCCGGCGTGAACAAAATTCACTTGAACGCCGAAGACTTCAACAAGCGCTTCGGTGATTGGGGTGAGCTGACCCTGCTGGGCTTCGTCATCGGCTGTATTATCGGGGCCATCGCCTATGCGGCCGCGCCGGGGGTTAACGTCGCGGATAAGATCGGCAAGATCCTGCTGATGGGCGTGACCCTGTCTGCGGTCATGGTCATCACGCCGAAGATGGCTGCTTTGCTGCTGCAAGGGGTCATACCGGTTTCTAACGCCATCACGGGTTGGACTCAGAAGAAGTTCTCCGGCAAACGCAAGCTGTACATTGGGATGGATACCGCCGTTGGGATCGGCAGTCCCGTCGTTCTGGCCTGCGCGACCTTGATGATTCCGGTGGCCTTGATCTTTGCCTTCATCCTGCCGGGCAACCAATTCCTGCCCACCATCGGGCTGGTCGGCTTCGTCTTCATGTTCCCGCTGATCGTTTCCGTGGTCCACGGCGACTTCTTCCGGTCCTTCATCATTGGGGCAATCAACGTTATTCTGGGTCTGTGGATCGGCACCAACCTGGCGCCGTTGATCACGAAGGCCGCTCGGGCCGCGAAGTTCCCGATCCCCAAGGGCTCTTCTCTGATTTCCAGTATTGACCACGGTTCCGACCCGTTCCCTTGGTTGCTGGTGCAAGTGGCCAACTACAAGTGGGTGGCCTACATTCTGGGAATTGCCCTCTGCGCGGTATTGGTTCTCTGGAATCGCCATCACATCGTTGCCGACGCCAAGACTGGTTCTGCCAAGGCCAATGCGCAATAATATAGACGGCAGTCAGTGCCATCAATAAGAAAGGTGTTCATAATTATGAAAAAGATTCTCGTAGCCTGCGGTGCCGGTGTGGTCACCAGCACGATCGCCATTGGCAAATTACAAGAAGAGTTAGATAAACGCGGTGTGCCTAAAGATGAGTACAAAATCGACCAAGCCTCGATCCCCGAGGTACCGTCCATGGCCGATGACTACGATTTGGTCATCACCACCACCCAATACAAGAACCCCAATGGCAAGCCTGTCACTAACGGCCTGCCGTTCCTGACCAATATTGGTCTGGATCAAACAATGGATGAAATTATCAAGCATCTGGACTTGAAGCCCACCAAGTAATTTCTTCTATCAACAAGTAACACCCAGTCGTCGCATTCGTGTGATAACTGGGTGTTTTTGTATGCCGCTGTAGCCCTGCCGGTGCCGACGCCCTTGGTTGGCTGCTGATTGCCAGTGGGCGAAGCGCTTCGTTAGACTGATATTAGATAGAAAAGCGATGGCTTCTCTATTCAGCAAGACGAAAGCGAGGTGAGGGGATGCGTTCAGGGACGAAAGTCATCTTAACGCTCATGGGACTAGTGGCCTTAATCGCGCCATTAATACTGCTGGTGCTGGCGGCACCGGCAGTGTCCTGGCTGATGCCGCTGCGGCGGTGGCTGAGTGATCAGGCGTGGTTAGGCACCACCGCGGCGATCCTTAGCCTATGGACACTGGTCTATCTCTTGGGGGCGATGTTGCGGATACTCTTCAAAAAGGCGACGACCGATCAATTGACCTTTGCCACTAATCAGGGGCAATTGCACATTTCGGAAACGGCAGTGGCGAACACGGTGGAACGGGCCGTCGTTGCAGAACACCCGGTGACTCGGGTGGACGCCCGCGTGGCACTGCTCGATCGGGGCCAAAAAGCTCGGGTCACAGTACAAGCGTTCACCCACCACGACCAGGGTCTGAAGCAATTGGGGGCCGACATCGAACAGACGGTGCGGGACAAAGTACAGACGACCTTGGGGATTCCGGTGGAAAGAGTACGGGTCACCGTGGCCCCGGGCAAATCCGCTAACGCCCGGGTGATCTAGGGACAGAAACGGAAAAGGATGGTGAAACCAATGAGTCGCGCCATGAAATATGCCTTGATTGGCGGTCTGATCACGACGGCCATCATTCTGGCCGGATTCTGGTCAGCCCTATTGATTGTTGCCGTTGCCGGTATTTGCTGGGTGATCGGCGCTTTCCAAAGCGGGGAGATCTTGCCAGTGCTGAAACGCATTCAGCAAATGCTGCAAACGAATTGAGTCAGCAAGTGACAGAAAGCAGAGGTGCAGGGGAATGGATGCAACGCAAGACGCAGTAACCAAGACACCCATGGTGAGCACGCTGAGCTTTGCCGATGGGGTCATTACTAAGATCGCTGGGGTGGCGATCCGCGAGGTGGACGGGGTGCTGGCCATGACCGGCGGCTTCTTGGACGATATCGCAGATAAATTCCGCAATCAGGTCGACTTGACCAAAGGCATTAGTGCCGAAGTCGGAGAGAAACAAGTTGCCATTGATGTGGATATTGTCCTGGAATACGGGCGTGATGCCCAACAGATTTTCCAAAAGATTTGCGATCGGGTCCGGGACCGGATCGAGGGGATGACCGGACTCACCGTCGTGGAATTGAACGTCCACGTCAGCGACGTATTAACTCGAGAAGCGTGGCGCAAGCAGGCCACAGATAATGAATTGGCGCGGCAGAAGAAGCTGGCCGCCCAAGGTGTGTAGGGACAGAAACGAAAGGAAGATGTTAAATGACCACAGCAACGATGGACAACAAGCAAATGACCGGCGTGAACAAGGAACTCTCCTTCAATGACAATGTAATTGCCAAGGTCGCTGCCCACGCGGCCAGCGACATCGAGGGCGTCTTGGATCTCAAGGGCAGCATGATGGATAACATGACGAATATGTTCACCTCCGGCGATACCCGCGGGGTCAGCGTGGATGTATCTGATGACGCTGAAGTCGCCGTTTCCTTTGAAGCCATTCTGGAATACGGCAAGAGTGCGCCAGCCATCTTCGACCGGGTGGTGAACACGGTCTGCAAGACGATTCCGGAACTCACGGGGTTGAAGGTGACCGAGGTTAAGATGAACGTGAAGGACATGCTGACCCGGGAAGAATGGACCGAAGAGACTAAGAAGAACGACGACGATACCCACAAGTAACCATTTGTAGAACGTTGACCGCTCGTCAGCGTTCTTTTTGCTGTGTTTTGCGGTGCGCCAGACCGTTGTGCGTACCGGCCAGCAGGGGTGCAGCTCAGTTAGGAAAAGTTTAGTAAAATTACTTGCGGCGTGCAAACAAATAACGGATACTTAAAAGGCAGCTGTTTTTAGGGATTTGGCTTCTCTTTGGCTTAATCTTTGTGAATACTCGTCTAGGAACCCTTTTACAGCGGGTGCCTACCAACTTTCGCTAAACTATTTTGTAAAAAATAGAATAACCTCCGTTATTCACACTTTGTTCATAAACATCCGTTAGTATAGAGAACGGTTGAGATAGAACTTAACCACCCCAATAATTCAACTTTTTTCATTTCCTTCCCCCCAAGTGAACATGAAAAAAAGACTGACGATCCCCCAATCGTCAGCCACCCTTACTCCTTTTACCGCTGGTCCCCCAACCAGCGGTTTTTTTGTACACAGAGGGCGCAGGCCGACGGTTAGCGGCGTAGGCATAAGGAGCAGGATGCAGAAAACCCGCACTTAGGTTTTATGCATCCTGCTCCTTATGCCCTAGCCGCTGTCGGCCGGAGCCCGTTTAGGAGGAGAACGCCACCCCCTAGCCGCTGTCGGCCGGAGCCCGTTTAGGAGAAGAAGCCGCGACCGGCCCCATCCCTTTTAAAGAAAGCCTCACCCCCGCCACCCTGCCCCAAATGTGTCAATAATGTAAGACCAATCGCATCGAATCAGTTTCGTCCTACCCCCATTTCTGCTAGACTGGTCCCATGAGTAATAATTAAGCGGCTCATTGGAAGGTAGGTATGATTTATGGCAGATACGACAGACTACGCCGCCAGTGTCGAGCATTTATCCAAGAAGATGCACTACGTTCAGATCTTGAAGGATGTGACTTTTTCTGTGGGTAAGGGCCGCATCCTGGGTCTTTTGGGACCAAACGGGGCCGGCAAGACGACGACGCTGCGGATCATGGTGCATTTGATGCGCCCGACCAGCGGTACGGTGACCATCATGGGGGAAGATGTTGAAAAGAACTTCACCAAGGCCATCGCCCACGTCGGGGCAATGATCGAAGCGCCGGAGTTCTATAATTATCTGACCGGCTTCAAGAATCTGCGCCTCCTGGCAGATATGAGCCGGAAACAGATCAGCAATGAAGATATTAACGCAGTCTTAAACCGCGTCGGTTTGGCCAATCATGGCAATGCCAAAGTCAAGACGTATTCTCTGGGAATGCGCCAACGGTTAGGCGTTGCCCAGGCTATTTTGCACAAACCGGAAGTGTTGTTGCTGGATGAACCGATCAATGGCTTGGATCCGGCGGGCGCCCATGATTTTCGGACGCTGATGAGTGATTTGCGCGATCAAGGCACAAGCATTGTCATTTCCAGCCATATCTTAAGCGATATTCAATCTCTGGCTGATGATTTGGTGGTCTTGCAGCACGGTCAGGTGACGTACCAGGGGACCATGGATGAGTTGATTTCCCACGGCACCAACCACTTGACCTTGATCACCGCCAAGCCGGACGACACGGTCGTCATTTTGCAAAAACTGCAAATGCGCTATACCCGCAAGGCCGATACCTTTGATATTGAGGTACCTGCTGGCGATCCCCATGCGTTCCAGAAGCAGCTGGCTGAAGAATTGTTCAACGCCGGCATCCCGGTCACGACGATGCAGCTGAAGCAAGCCAGCTTGGAAGAGAGCTTCTTGGCGCTGACCAAAGAGGAGGGGGAGAAAGCCAATGTTTAATCTATTTCGCAATGAATGGCGCAAACTTTGGGCGAAGAAGTCATCTTGGATTCTGTTGCTGATCGCAGCGGTTATCTCTGGTCTGACCGCTTGGGGCGCCAAGGCGTTGAACACCAGCTTCACAGTTGGGACCAACGGTGCCGCAACTGGCGGCAGTACTGGCGCAATCAAGGCCGCGGATGCTTTTTCCTCGATCTTTTCCAGCGGGGCCGCCTTTGTCGTGATTTTTGCCATTGTCATGACGGCCATCATCATTACTGAAGAATTTGCCAAAAACACGATCAAAATCTTACTGACTCGGCCGTATTCCCGCCATGCCATTCTCTTTTCCAAACTGTTAGCGAGCTTTGCATATCTGGTTGTTTCACTCTTGGCCATCTACGTAGTCGCTGCACTCTTTACCGGGGCGTTCTTTGGCTTCGGCGGCTTGGATAAAGTGGTCGGCCATGGGATGAATTCTTGGCTCTATGGCCTAGCTGATGTCGGGGTGAATGTGCTCAGCAGTATGTTCTACCTGTCGATGGTTTTTGTGCTGGCAGCAGGGATGCGGTCCCAAGGGCTGGCCATCACGTTCAGTATTCTGATGCAACTGGTGCTTGGTATCTTCAGCGGTCTATTGGACGTGCTGATGACGACTAAGAAGTGGTACTGGATCAAGTGGAATCCGTTCAATTTGATGGCTTATAATCCGTTATCCAGTTCGCAAGCAACCGGGGCGGCGGCCCTGAATGTTTGGGGCTGGCTGATTGGCTTAGTGATCTATATTGCAATTTTCTACCTCATCGCCGACTACATCTTCAACCGCCGGGACGTTTCCCTTTCCTAGCTTGCGCCACGCCCCATTTCCGAGTATTCTGTTGGGGAATAAAAAAATCGAATAGCAGGGGAGTCGCGTTAGCGGCTGAGAGGCGGGTGTGACCCGCGACCCTTTGAACCTGTCAGATCATGCTGGCGTAGGGAGTTGCGGATGGTAGTCCGCATTCATGTGGTGTAAGGCCCTGGCTAGCTGTGATCTTGACGGCGGTCAGGGCCTTTTGCTATTCCCCAAGGAGTGATTGACAGATGAATGCCAGTGTTGCGATTCAAGTACTGCCCATGTATCCGGATAAGCAGAAAGTGGTAGCCATTGTGGATAAGGTGCTCGATTATATCAAGTCCACCGGCGTCACTTACGATGTCAGTGCCTTTGAAACCAGCTTGGAGGGCGATTACGACCAATTGATGGACATTGTCAAAGAAGTGCCCAAAGTGGCCGTGAAAGCTGGGGCCGACGCGCAGATGGTGTACGTTAAGATCAACTATTTCCCGGAGAGTAAGGGTTTGACGATTGCGGACAAAGTGACGAAGTACCGGGAATAACCGGACGAAAAAATGCGGATCGCCTAAAACTCAGGCGGTCCGCATTTTTGTATCCGGTCGTTACACTGAATGATCCGTGGACTCATCGGTCAGCCGGCCCAGCTCAACCTGGGTGGTGACATGACAAAGATCGTATTGGGACGTGAGCAGCCGGTCGCAGCGTTCCAGGAAGGCGTTGTTATCCGCCATGGTGTTGCGCACCAGATGGACGGTACAGGCGTTCTCCGTCGTACTCAACGGCCAGATGTGCAGGTCGTGGATCTCAATTACACTGGGGATTGCCAGCAGCGATTCCCGCACCTTATCCAAGTCGATATTCTTTGGTACGGCATCCAAGGAGAGCCGGGCGGCGTCCATCAGCAGATGCCAAGTGGTGATCAGGATGATCACCGCGATGATCAGACTGATCGTCGGGTCCAGCCAGTACCAGTCGGTATACAGCATCACGAAGCCGGCAATGACGACCCCGACGGAGACGGCGGTGTCGGCAGCCATGTGGAGAAAGGCGCCGCGAATGTTAAGGTCGTGTTTCTGACCAGAAAGGAAGAGAAAAGCGGTCAAGCCGTTGATCACCACCCCAACAGCCGCCACGATGATCACGGACCAACCGGAGACCGGCGCTGGGTGCTGGATACGCTGCAAGGCCTCAATAATGATTCCGCCGATCGCCACCAGTAAAATGACGGCGTTCAGCAGGGCGGCCAGAATAGACGAGCGCTTGTAACCATAAGTGAATTTCTTGGTGGCCGCGCGCTGGCTGAGGGCCATCGCGGCCCAGGAAATGGCCAGCCCTAAGACATCAGAAAGGTTGTGACCAGCGTCGGCCACCAGAGCGAGAGACCCCATCGCGAGACCGACCCCGCCCTCAATGATGATAAAGGCGGCGTTTAAACCAATGCCCCATTTGAAGGCCGCCGTATGATCCTGCGGCGGCGTGGGTTGAGAATGAACATGGGCCATCATAACACCTGCTTTCTCGAAATATTGCTTCACTAACATATGAATGTATGCTCATGTGTTCATACGTACAGTGTAGCACATCGCCTATTAAAAAACACCGAATAGTGAAAACTATTCGGTGTCAACGTTTATAGGTTTGCGAGGGCTTGGATGCTCAGGTAATTGATCACCAGCATGCGGCGGAAATCGCTAATATTCAGCCACTCGTCTTCCTTATGAGCGATCCCCTTTTGCCCGGGGAAGGAAGGACCGAAAGCGACAATGTTGGGCATACTGCGGGCATAAGTGGCGCCCGTGGTGGTGACCGGTGAACCATCGGTGCCGGTGATATCGGTGTATACCTTGGCCAAAGCCTGGATGAACGGGCTGTGGGGGTCGTGTTTGACCGGGGCCATGCGGCTGGTCACCGTCAAGGCGGCCCCCGCCGGCAGCAGGCCACGCAAGTTGCTGACAATTTCGTCCTCCGTCGTATTTAAGGGATAACGGATGGAGAAGGCCAGAGTGAGGTGGTCGCCAGAAAGCGCAATACGATACGGCGTTAATTGCAGTGCGCCGCTCACCGGATCGGTGAAGCGGATATTGGCGTGTTCGCCAGCAAAGGCCCCCGCAAAGTGCGCTTGATACCACTGGAACAAGTCGCCGGCGCCGCCGGGCAGCTGGGTACCGGCGGCAGTGAGGTGATCTAAAACATTGTCGCCTAATTCTGGCGCGTTACTGGGTGCTTTCTTCCCGTGGAAGTGTTCTTGATGACCATCCGGGAAGGTGAGGGCGGCCCGGTCGGGAACGATGGCCGGGGAGAATTCGCCACTGATGGCGAATTGCGGACCCAGCACGGCAGTGTCGATGGGCCAGGTGATCGCGCCTCGCAGGATGCCCCGTTCGCCGTAGACGACGGGATATTTGCCATCGGGGGTGTAGCCCCAAATGGGCGCGGGCTGCTCGGCCAGGTATTTAGGAATATCCTGACTGCCGCTTTCTTCATTGCTGCCAGCGAGAACGCGGACGGGCCGTTTGAGCGGGGCGCCGTCTTCCGCCAGCCAGCGCAGGGCCCAGAGGGCAGACAACCAGGGCCCTTTGTTGTCCAAAACGCCGCGGCCTAAGAACTGAGTCGGCGTAATCGTTAACTCGAAGGGCGGGGTGTGCCAACCGCTGCCGGCAGCCACCACATCCAAGTGGCCGACGATGCCGACGTAGTCATCCGTGGCGGCAGCTGGCGAACGGTATTCGCCCCAGCCGACGGCGTCCCCAGCCAGGCCGGTGGTCAGGCCGGCTTCTTGGGCAATTTCTAACCCAGTGGTCAACGCCTGCCGGGGGTTGACACCGAAGGGCGCGCGGGGCGCTGCTGGGCCCTCTACGGACGGCACGGCGATCAAGCGCCGCAGGGCGGCGGTAATCGCTGGCCAATCACGGTCCAGCCGCTGTTCAAATTTCTGCTCTAATGGTTTCACGCTTGTTGGGCCTCCAATTCAGATTCCAAATACTGCTGGTCCTGAACCTTGGCAAAGGGATAGTAGATCAAACACCCGAGAATCAAGAGGATAAACTGCAATACCACGCCCCGCCAGCTGCCGGTGGTCAGCCAGCCGGAGAAACCGATGGGCGTCGTCCAGGGCAGATTCACCCCGTTGGTATACGGAATCCAGCCCCAGGTGAAGCACAGGCCGGCAATCAAAGTATTCAAAACGGGCGTGATGATGAACGGCACCGCGATCACCGGGTTCAGGACGACCGGCAAGCCGAAGATGATTGGTTCGTTGATGCCGAAGATCCCCGGCACCAAGGCCAATTTGGCCAGTTCCCGCATGCGCTTGGACTTGCAGAAGAAGAGAATGACAATCAGCAGGCTCAACGTGGAGCCGCCGCCGCCAAAGGTGGTGAACATATCAATGAATTGCTGGGTGTAAATATGGGGCAGAGCGCTGTGCTGCTGGAACGCGTGCAGGTTGTCCTGGGTCAGCACGAAGAAAATCGGTGACCAGACGCTGTTGACCACCGCCGGGCCGTTGATCCCGAAGAACCACAGCAGCGAGGACAGCGTATTATACAGCAGGACGGACGGCAGCGAGTTGCCCACGTCCTTGAGCGGGGCTTGCAATATCGAATAAATAAATTGATATGCGGTGCCGAAACTGGTGAACGTAAAAATCAAGCGGACAAAGAAGAACACCAGAATGACGCAGGCACTGGGGATCAAGGCAGAGAAAGAGGCCGTGACCGCCGGCGGCACGCCATCAGGCATTTTAATTTCCCAATGCCGTTTGACGGCGAAGCGGTAGACTTCCACACTGACGAAAGCAATGACCAGGCCGAGGAAGATCCCGTTGGGGCCGACAAAAGTTGTATTCACGGCTGAAATGGTCTTCTTGCCAACGACCATGGTGGTCGGGGTCAAAATAAAGAAGGAGACCAGGGCCACGATCGCCCCTTGAATCGCATCCACGCCGCGGTTTTTCGCGTAGGCATAGGCGACTGCCAGGGAGGACAGCATCCCAGTAAAGCTGAAGACGGCATTGGATACGGCGGTGAACCAGTCGATCCACCCTTTGCCGAAGACACCGGTCCAGAATTCTTCCCAATGGGGAATGGGGAAGTTGCCCAGGAGCAAGAAGATTGAGGTCACGATGATCAGCGGGGTAATGATCAAGAAGCCATCCCGCATGGATTTGAGCACCACGTTATTGCTCAATTTCACCGCAATCGGTAAGACATGTTTTTCCATCCATTTATTCATGGCATTTTTCGCTCCTTTCCTAAGCTAATGGTGCTTGCCGGCGGGCTTTGTCCGCCGCCAGCCACTCGGCCGTGACCGGTTGAATATCCGGCTGGTCGCCGTTGGGCTGGGCAATATAGATTTGCGTCGGGCCATCGTCCTGGGCCACGGCGAAAGTGAATTCCACATTCGTCGCAATGCCCCAGTCGCCGTCCTGACGCAAAGCAACGTAGGAAAATTCCCGGGGATGCTGGCCAATTTTGGTTAGCCGATCAATGAACGGATATACGGCTTGACGCAGGGCTTCGCTGGCACTAAGCCCGGTGCCCATCAGGCGAACGGTCTCGTAGCTGAGGCTGGCTTTCATCAAGTCTTCCCCCATGCCCGTGGCCGCGGCCCCGCCAATTGTACTGTCGACGTAGTAGCCGGCCCCAGGCAGCGGAGAATCGCCCACGCGGCCGGTGCGCTTCATGAACAGCCCAGAGGTGGATGTACCCACGGTCATTCGGCCCTGAGCGTCCAGCGCGACCATGCCCACGGTATCGTGCCCGTCATAGGGATTCAGGTTCTTGCTGGCTAATTCCTGGCGTTTCTGTTCCCATTTCTGCCCAGCGCGTTCCGTCAGCATGTTTTTCAACTGAAAACCATGGGTACTGGCGTACTCGGTGGCTCCGGTACCCACCAACAGGTTGTTAGCCGGTTCCTGGCTCAGCGCTTGCGCCACCGCGATGGGGTTGGCGATGTCCCGGGCGCCGGCGATGGCCCCTAGGCGGAAGGTATCGCCGTCCATGTAGGCCGCGTCAGTTTCCACCACACCGGCTGCATTGGGCAAGCCGCCATAGCCGACGGATTGGTAATACGGATAATCCTCCACCGCTTTAATCGCGGTTACCAGAGCGTCTCCCGCGCTGCCCCCAGCACGCAATTCGGCCATCGCCGGGGTGATCCCGGTCTCCGCCATGCGCCACGTACCAATCATTGCAATTGTCATTTCTTCCTGCTCCCTTCAATGGATATATGAACAATTATGGCATAGGAAACCGCTTTTGTGGGATAAACCACAAGGATAACGGGTGTTATATTGGGAAAAACGGCATAAAAAACGGGATATGCACAGGTGCGCATATCCCGCTGCTTCCTTTTCCCCAAAAGTTGAACATAGATAGTATAGCGCTTACTTGAGCAAAATGCACGCGCTTTCAATAATTCGTGGTTTGCCGTTCAATAATTTTCGGCACGACTGGCTTCATGGGCTGCTGCGGCTCATTGAGCTGGTTGTACAGATAAGCAAAATCGTTCTCCGCCTGGGCTTCAATATGCAGGTCCACCGTCGTGATGCCCATCAAGCGGCTGATCTCGCTGTTATCCATGCCGACCACCGCCACATCCTGGGGTACGCGGATGGCAGCCTCCCGGAGATGGGCAATAAACGCCGCCGCCACGTAATCCGAAAAACAAATCACCGCATCCGGCCTTTGCGGCGTAGTCAGCCAAACATCGGCCGCTTGGCTGCCCGCGCCGTGCTGGCCTTCATGATACTGAATCCAACTCGTGTCCACGGCGGGGTCTTCAGCTTGGAAGTCCTTCAAGGCTTGCAGCTTGGCCTGGGTGTTGGCGTGGCGGGTGCCGGTGAAGACACTGCCGATGCGCCGGTAACCCTGGGCGGCCAGCCGCCGCAGCAATTGCATATACAGCGGATAATGGTCCACATAAGACGAATAGATGACCGGTGAATCGACCCGCTGCCACGTGGCCAGCGGGCCGAATTGGGTATACGGGGTGAGCCGGTCCCAATGATTCAGCCGAGTGAGCAGGAACGCCGCATCCAGACTGTGATCCATCAGGCCGTTAAGTACCGTCAGTTCCCGCTCGGCGGTTTGCGTGAAATAGACATTCACGTGGTAGCCCTGCGCATCGGCGGCCTTCCCGAAGGCCGTAAGAAACTCGCCGGCGAGTTGGAAATAGTCGCTGATCAAAAAACCGATGATGTGGGTCTGCTGGCGGCGCATATTGCGTGCCGCCTGGCTGGGCACATAGTGGAGCGTATCGATGGCGGCAAGAATGGCCTGGCGCTTTTCTTGGCTCACATAGCCTTTACCGCTGATCACCCGGGATACTGTGGACTTCGATGTCTGGGCGAGCCGGGCAATATCAAAAATAGTCGCAGTTATTTCAAAAACCTCCTTGACCTGGGAACATTCCCATACTTTAGAGTAACAGTGAGCAAAGAAAATGTCGATGTGTTCAATACGAAAGGAGATCCTCCCTATGTCCCGTCAAGCCTTGAAACTCGTCACCATCGGCGGTGGGTCCAGCTACACCCCCGAACTGATTGAAGGATTCATCAAACGCCAAAACGAATTACCGATTAAAGAAATCTGGCTGGTAGATATTCCTGCCGGTGAAGAAAAGCTGCGCATCGTTGGCGCCATGGCCCAACGGATGGTCAAAAAAGCCGGTCTCGACTGGCAAATCCATCTCACCCTGGACCGGCGTCAAGCCCTGAAGGACGCTGATTTCGTATCCACCCAATTCCGGGTGGGTTTACTCAATGCCCGCATCAAGGATGAGCGCATTCCCGCCAGCTACGGTATGCTGGGGCAAGAAACCAATGGGGCCGGCGGCATCTTCAAGGCCTTTCGGACGATTCCTGTCATTTTGGATATCGTGGCAGATATGAAAGAACTCTGCCCCGACGCTTGGCTGGTCAATTTCACGAACCCCAGCGGTATGATCACCGAGGCCATTGCCACTTACGGCAAGTGGGACAAAGTGATTGGCCTGTGCAACGTGCCGGTGGGCGCGATGCTTTCGGAACCGCCCTTGATTGGCAACACCCTGGATCAGCTGACCTATAAGTTTGCCGGTATCGATCACTTCCACTGGCATAAAGTATGGGACGAAACCGGTAAAAACGTCACCATGGATATCGTGGACAAAATGTACAGCGATGACGCCGGTCTGCCCAAAAACATCTTCGACGTGCCGTTCTATCGCGCCCAGTTGGACGACATGCAGATGATTCCCTGCGGCTATCATCGGTATTACTATCGAGAAGAAGAAATGCTGGCGCATGCGCTGGAAGAATACAAAGGCGTCGGCACCCGGGCTCAGCAGGTTAAGCGGCTGGAACATGAGCTGTTTGAACTTTACAAGGACCCGAACCTGGCCGTGAAGCCGCCCCAGTTAGCCGAACGGGGCGGCGCGCATTATTCCGACGCCGCCTGTGAAGCTATTGCGTCGCTATACGCCAATAAGAAAACCCACATGGTCGTGTCTACTGTCAATCATGGCGCGATTCCCGACTTGCCAGAGGACCACGTCGTCGAAGTATCCGCCCAAATCAGCGCCGCCGGGGCCGTGCCCATGGCCTTCGGCGCCTTACCGCCGGCGGAACGCGGCTGGCTGCAGCTGATGAAAAATATGGAATTAGTTATCTGCGAAGCCGGCGTCACCGGTAATTACGGCTTAGCCCTGCAGGCCTTCACCATGAATCCGGTGATCCGCAGCGGGCATACGGCGAAGCGCATCCTGGATGAATTACTGATTGCCCATCAGGATCACTTGCCGCAATTTGCGGATACCATCGCGAAACTCACAGCAGCGGGCGTAACCGTGAAAGACCCGATTGCCGCCGAATTAGATAAGGAACCGGCAACAGTATAAAGAGTGACAAAAACGGACGCGCGCGCGTCCGTTTTTGTCAGTGCTTAGAGTTATTTTCCGCCGAAATTTCAGTATTCAACTGCTTCGTAGCTTCATTGACCGCACCTTTCGCTTCCACCATGCCCAGCGGAAAATGATTCTCCCGTAAGGCCAGCACGACCGCGGTCGGATGGTTCGTCGGCAGCAATTTCTTTGCTTCTTCAACCAGTTCCTTATCGTCAAAGTGGAACATGGCTTTCATGCGCTTGTTTTCTTTTGAGAGTTGGAAATTGATGACCAGTACGGCGGCTAGCATCAAACCCATTAGGTAAGCATACATCATGACGGCAAACTTCCTTTCCTGTCGCATTATACCCTACTAGCCGGAAATGGACGATGCCAATGTTGATTGATCAGCCAAAGCCCTGTCGCTCTAAGTGGGAACCCATTTTATGGTATAATATTTTTTGACAATTCAAGGAGCGGTGGCTCTCTCGAAAGAGGTGGTGCGATGGATCAAAACCCCATTTCCCACGTAGATTCTATCAGAAAGGAGAGCCCACGTGTCAGCTGTTTCTGCCCTGGTGGCAGAAACGGTGGCGATTCTTGTATCATTGGCCGTGTTGATCAAGGCATTTGCCTTCCTCATCAAGTCGTTAACGACAGCGGTTAATGCGCTGCGAGAGCTCGAACTCGCCACCATCAATTGGCAGCAGGTCCGGCAACGGCACCGACGCCAAAGGCAAAAACGGCATACAAAAAGCCGCTCCTGATCGACATTCACGGCGGCTTTTTATGCTAAACTGAGTGTCACCGCTTCTTGCGGCGTCATTGGGTGACGTGTTCGCGCGCGTCACCCTTTTGCATATTATTGTAGCATATGGGTGCAATAGATTGCAGTGTTTTGAACTGCACATAGTACAAAAAACACCGCTCTCTAACGCCATATCTCAGCCGTTCAGGAGCGGTATTTGCTGTGCCAATTACTTAGCCTCTGTGAAGACAACGCGCTTGCGCAGCTTCGGAGAGTACTTCGTCAACTTCAGACGATCAGGCGTGTTACGCTTGTTCTTCGAAGTCAGATAAATCTTTTCGCCGGTTTCTTTGTTCTCGAGCATGATCCAGTTCCGCATGTCAGTCACCTCTATGCATAGTTTTACTTACCAATGATACCGGAATAGCGAGAAATGTCAATAGAGAGCGCAGGCCGCCGGTTAAGAGCTCGTTTTGGGGATTTCTCACTGCTCGCCGGTATCCACCGTGATCTGATTTCGCCCCTTACCCTTAGACTGGTACAGCATCCGGTCCGTCCGTTCATAGAAATCACTGGCCGTCGCGTCCGCCAGCGACAGCTGGGCAACACCCACTGACACGGTAATGGCCAGCGGCTGATCGTCGACGCGGATCACCGTCGCGGCAATCTCTTCCTGCAAATGCCGAGCGAAGTTTCCAGCATCAATCAACGCCACCCCGGGCAGCAGAATATTGAACTCTTCACCGCCCACCCGGTAGCAAGTGGCGGCGGGGTAGACCGCCGTTTCCTTGTCCAGCAAGCGGCCAATCGTTGCTAATACTTGATTGCCGGCAAGGTGGCCGTATTGATCATTCAGCGACTTGAACCAGTCAATATCAATGGCAATCATCGACAGCGGGGCGTTGCGCAGGTGATACCGCTTGAACAATTCCTCGTAATGCTTGTCGAACATGCCGTAATTTTGCAGCCGGGTCAGCGGATCATAGGTGGCTTCGTAGGTGATCGCGCTGAGGTGGTTATTTTCATTATCCAAGGCGCGCAAGACATAGGCCAGCAAGCCGTTGAGAATAATGAAACTGACAAAATGGCCCAAGGCCGCTTCACCGCTGAGGGGTGCGACGCGGCGCAACTGAAGAAAATAGGCCAGCAGCCAAAAGCCGCCGCCGACACAGTTGATGACCATCACGAGGGTGAGCAGATGCAAATGGATCCGTTTAGCAATCGTGGCGATCAGCGCCATGATCAGCCAGACGGTTACTTCAGTGGTCCAGCTTTCATACGTATTCAGGGTCAACCCGTAAAAAGCGGCACGACTGGCACAATCTGCCAGCACAACGACAGCGCTGCCCCGTCGGCCGAGGTAGATCATGGTGTAGATTAAGATCAAAATGCGAAAGTTGACCAGGGCAACGTCGGATTGCAGATCGTAACCGAGGTATTGGAAATAGATGGCCAGCACGGCAAAATAGCCGACGCTGACCACATTTAAAATACCCACTGAATAATCGATCTTTTGCCCAGCGTTGATTGTAAAATTCATAATTCCCCGGAGCAGCAGCTGGTTCAGCAGGACCACGCCAAGCATCACAAAAATATCAGTGATCAGCGGCTGCTGGAACCACGCATTGATCATCACATTGGGTCAGTCCTTCCTGGCCGCAGGCGCATGGTGGCGAGTGGTGGCCGCCGTTTCTTGGGCCACCGCCATCTGCGCCGCTTGGTTCAAATAGTTGAACGGCTGGTCAAAGTGCGGTTGAAACAGCATGTCGACATACGCCAGATCATCAATCGTATTGCGGTTTTGGATCGCAATCGAGACGGCGTTGGCAGACTGGGTCACTTCGTGGAGACTCCACAATTGGGCGCCGAGGACCCGCCGATCTTGCCGGTCGTAAACCAGTTTGATCGTTACCGGCGTGTTCGGGTGCATGAAATCCGGCCGATAGTTGGCGTGGTACAAAACACCGGCCGCGTCGATCCCGGACTTGCGGGCATTGGTCAGCGTGATCCCGGTGGTCGCCAGAGTATTGCCGAAGAGCATCATGGCGGTGGAGCCTTGGGTACCGAGAAACTTTTGCTTATGGCCGTACAGATTACGAGCAGCGATCATCCCTTGCCGCACGGCATTAGTCGCCAGCGGGATATAGGCCGGTTTCCCGGTGGGATTGAACCGGACCGTGCAGGCATCCCCCGCGGCGTAAATATCCGGATCGGAAGTCTGCTGGTAATCATTCGTAATGATCGCCCCATGGCGGTCCATGGTAACCTGACCCCGAAGCAGGTCAGTATTGGCCATGAAGCCAGTGCAAACGATAGCGAGATCCGCGGCGTACGCGTGGTCGCCGGTGTCAATTAGGAGGCCGCCAGTCTTTTCATCCGCTCTGAAAGCCTGGACCCGCTCATTGAGGTGAATCTGGACACCGTGGTCCGTCAACAAGTCCGTTATTTCCCCGGAAATTTCTTGGTCAATATAATTATTGAGAATCTGATCATGGCCCTGAATCAAGGTCACGTCGTGGTCCGTTTGGGCGTAAGCCTCGGTTAGTTCAACCCCGACATAGCCGCCGCCCACGACGGCGATCCGCCGGTGCTGCGCGGCGGTGTCGTGGATCGCCTGGGCCTGCCAATAATCTTTGCACAGCAAAACCCGCTCATGGTCAATGCCCATCAGCGGCGGTACGACCACGTAAGAACCAGTGGTCATGATCAATTTATCGTATGTATCGTGGAATATTTCATGGGTCTCTAAGTTTTCAATCGTTAAATCTTTTTTTGCTGTATCGATCTTCACCACGTCATGGCGAATGCAGACTTTCGCCCCAAGAGCAGCCAAGTCCGCCGGGGTGGCATAGAACATGTCTTCCAAGCGTTTTACCTGGCCGCTGAGATACAGGGGAATGCCGCAGGAAAGAAACGAGACATTATTGTCCCGCTCGTAAATCGTCACTTCGGTATCGGGATATTCTTGAAAAATTTGGCGCACAGCGGCGACACCGGCGTGGGTGCAGCCAACGATAATGACTTTCATTGATTTTCTCCAATCAGGATCCTATTGCCCGGGATCGGTCGGGTGGATCTTCAGTAAATGGGGCTTACCATAATAATACCCCTGGCGGAAGTCGATGTGCAGGGTGTCAAGGAGGGCATCATCTTCCGCCGTTTCGGTGCCTTCCACAATAAAGCGCAGCCTGTGGGCGGCCGCGATGTCCCGCCAGTAGACCAGCTGCTTCACCAGATCAGGGTCAGCCAACCCCGTGGTGAAATTTTGCAGGGCAAACTTCATTTCGCTAGCGTAGGGCAGCAAAGGCTGCACATCCGCCAGCTGATTCTGGCCGGTGCCCACATCGTCTAGGCTGATTTCCATGCCCCGTTCGTCGTATTGCTTGATCATTGGCATCAATTGCGTGATCGTGATGCCCTGATCGGTGGGTTCTTCTGTCAGTTCCACATTTAACCGTACCGGCCGCAGATAACTCTGGGCCTGAATCAAAGCCTCATTGATTTGCGGATTCAGCATTTGCGTCCGATTCAGATTAACGGAGACGGAGCCAATCTTCAAGGCAAGTTTGCGCGTGGTAGCAATGAGGACACTGGCGATGATTTCGGCGGGTACGGCCGCGAAGCTTTTAGGCGGCCGCCACCCGGCGAGGGTGTATTGTTTCATCAGTAATTCGTAGCCGATCAACGAGTTGTTGATCATGTCCAGCTGCGGTTGGATGAAATAACGGTAGATGCCTTCGTGCGTATCCATAGCGACCTGCTTTCTAGCGAATAAAAAAGGGAGTGCGACATTCGCTCTCCCTAATATAAATAATTATTGAACAAACTGCAAGATGTCGCCGGGCTGACACTCCAGAGCCGCACAGAGCTTGGTTAAGGTAGAAAAACGAATGGCCCGGGCTTTGCCCGTTTTGAGCACCGACAGATTGGCGATGGTGATGCCGACTTGATCGGCGAGTTCGGTGAGCGTCATGTGCCGTTTGACCAGCAGCAGGTCGAGATTGACTTGAATATGCATGGAATCCGCCTTTCTAAATAATCGCGTCGTTAGCATCTTTAACTTGCAACGCTGTTTCCCAGAGGCGTTGGAGAATGGTTAAAAAAACGGCGACCACTGCAGCAATCACCACCATGCCGGTAAACACGATGGCGGAACCGGGATCTTCTCCTTGAATAAGAATGACCACGATTTGCGGGAAAAACAGGAACAAACTCCCAGTCATTGCGACAACGCCCCATTTTGCCCGGCTGAGCAACTGTAACGCCCGGATGGTGAAGGCTTGCCGATGCGTCAATGCGCTGAGCAGGCGGGACGAGTAGCAAGCAGCCGCAAAGAACGCTGCGGCGGCACCATAAAGGCCAACTGTGAAAATAACCGCCACCGGTAAGTTATGGTATTGGTAGACGAAATGTTCCGGGACCCGCGGAAAGATAAAGACACAGCACATGATGGCAAATGCGCCAGCACCAACCAGACACGCTTGTAAGAACCAGGAACGCAACTTCATTTGGGACACCTTCCTTAAACTGTTAAGTCGTTTTCTTCCTTATAAGTGAGAGCCGTTTGCCACAAGCGTTGCAGGACCGCCAGAAATACCGCGACGACAAATGGCACGGCGACAATGCCGCAACCAATAACAAATAGACCTGGTGCATCTTCCTGATCGGCGGCGACGAAAAATTGCGGCAGGATCAGGCAAAGACTGGCTGCAGCCCCGGCCATCGCCCACTTAAAACGGCGCAGCAGCTGAACGACCCGCGGGGTGAAGGCCTGGTGCCGATTGGCCGCGACCAGCAAGCGGGAAGCCTGATAGGCGCCGACGAAAAAGCCCAAAGCCGCCCCGTACCAGCCCGCCGCGAAGAACCAAGACGCCACTGGGTGGCGGTAGATGTCCATCAACTTCCCCGTCATGCGCGGAAAGACGATCAGGCAAAAAATAACCGCCAGTACACAGGCAACGGCCAAACAGAACTGCAAGAACCAAGAACGTAATTTCAAAATGATCAGCCTCCTTAATCTCTTAAAGCCATTGTACCGCAATACTTATTGATAAACGATAAAGATTACATGAAAATCGATAATGTTCGTGAATTGATAGCCGCTTCTATTCGAAAAAGACGAACGATATATCAAAATAAGCCATTTATGTTCTAAAATCATCTTGAATTACCCCTCGGCCATCGGTATAATGGGCCTATTAATCGGGAAAAGAGGAACTGATTTTGGATACTTATTTCCAACTCCAAGAGAATCACACCACCCGCAGTCGGGAAATCTTGGCCGGAGTCACGACATTCTTCGCTATGTCTTATATTTTGTTCGTGAATCCGTCTGTTCTGTCCCAAACGGGGATGCCCAGCCAGGCGGTTTTCCTGGCGACCATCGTTGCTTCAGCTATCGGGACAGCCTTTATGGGATTGTTTGCCAATGTGCCTTACGCCCTGGCGCCGGGCATGGGGCTGAATGCCTTCTTTACGTATACCGTTTGTTTTGCTTTGGGTTTTAAGTGGCAGGAAGCCCTGGCATTGGTTTTCATTTGCGGCCTAGTCAATATCACGATCACGGTCACTAAGATTCGGAAAATGATTATTACTGCTATTCCAGAGGCACTGCAGCATGCGATGGGCGCTGGAATCGGGGTATTTGTGGCCTATATTGGTTTGAAAAATGCCAATATTCTGCAATTCACCAGCGATGCCGGCAGTATTGCATCGATCAACGGCAAGGCCTTTTCTGCTGGGACGACCCATTTTAAAGGCGGGATCACGTCGGTTGTGTCTAATGGCGGGATTGTCCCGGCTCTGGTCAACTTCACTCAGCCCGGCGCGCTGCTGGCGCTGATTGGGCTGACGATCGCGATTATCCTGATGGTGAAAAAGGTTCCTGGCGCCATTATTTTAACGATTATTATCACCACAATCATCGGGATCCCCATGGGAGTGACCGACCTGCACAACTTGGGCACGAATTCCTTGGCCAGTGCCTTCGGTCAACTCAAAATAACGTTTGGGGCCTGTTTCGGCAACCCTGGGATGCAGTCCTTGTTCAGTTCCTGGTCCCGGCTGCCGCTGGTGCTCATGACGATTTTTGCCTTTAGTTTCTCTGATACCTTCGATTCACTGGGCACCTTCATTGGGACCGGCCGGCGGACGGGGATCTTTTCCGATGAGGATATGTCCGACATGAAGAATGGCAAAGGCTTTTCTTCGAAAATGGATAAGGCCCTTTTCGCGGATTCTGTAGCCACCGGATTTGGGGCCATTTTCGGCACGTCCAACACCACAACCTATGTTGAATCCAGTGCTGGCATCGGGGCTGGCGGCCGGACAGGGTTGACCAGTGCGACGGTGGCCGTGCTCTTCATCATCAGTGCCGTCTTTGCACCGATTATTTCCGTGGTACCCACTCAGGCCATTGCCCCGGCACTGATTCTGGTTGGGATTCAGATGCTTGGTTCCTTCGCCAATATTGATTGGACAGATCTGACTGCTGCCATCCCGGCGTTCATGGCTTCCATCTTTATGGGGCTGTGCTACAACATTTCGTACGGGATCGCCGCCGCCTTTATTGCCTACTGCTTGATCAAGCTGATCACCGGCAAGGCTAAAGAGGTCCATCCGATTCTTTGGATCGTCACGATTCTCTTCATTCTGAATTTCGTCGTTTTAGCAATTCTTTAAGGACCTTGCAGAAATGTTAGGCCATGGGCCTTCTCCTTTTATTACACTGGTGATGAAAGGAGTGGCGACCATGGCCTTTTTATTTCAAAAAAAGCGCTGGCTCAAAATCACCGGCGCTTTGATCATTGGTATTTTAGTTTGTACCTTAGCCTACGCCCGAGTAACCAACGCGGACGGGTCGGCGGCCGCGGCGTATGCCCAGGTGTGCCGGCGGGTCAAACACTTGCCGCGGCGGGCGACCCGCTCTACGATCATTCACCAGTTAGGCGAACCCAATAGTCAGGTGCTCACCCCTGGTAAGCACCGCCAGACCATGCATTGGCGCTATCCCAAAGTTGGGCAGGTGACCATCGTTTTGGACCATGATCGGGTGATTTCGATTCAGAAGAAGGCATATTAAAAGGAGACCAGATCGGTCTCCTTTTTATTATGCCTCAACAGATTGAATGATATGCTGCAACCATTGGTGCAGCAGTTCTTCTGGGATATCCTGGTGAAATGCGATGTTCACGCGTTTCGCCCCGACGTCGTACCCGCCCTTGGTAAACTCAGCAGCGAGCTTTTGCGGCACGTCTTGATTGGATGACACCGAGACGTGTTTTTGATACGCCGCGATGCTCAGCCGCTGGCCATTCAATAAGTAGAAAGGCTGGCCGTACTTGATCGTCGGTTCAGCGCCGGGCCATTCTTCATTGATGAAGTGGTCTAACGCCGTGAGCAATGGCCGCGCGTCAACGCTGGCTTGGTTGAGATAATCCTGGATGTCTTTGACTTCTGGTTTCTCTGGCATGGAATCCCCCCTTAATCGCTATAGGTCTAGTATAACGCGAAATGGGGGCTAAAAGTTAAGCGTGGATGACTTGTTCAGCGGCCGCGAAGATTCTTTGGGCGACATCGGCGTTATCCATCGTGTAGAGATGGACGCCGTCCACGCCATGGACCAGCAGATCAATAATTTGGTCTACGGCATAGGCAATGCCGGCTTCCCGCATGGCCACCGGGTTATCTTGGAAGCGGGCCATCATCCGGGTGAACTTCTCCGGCAGGGCGACACCGCTCATCGTCGCCATCCGTTCGATCTGGTGGGCATTGATGACGGGCATGATGCCGGCCTGGATCGGTACTGTGATCCCGGCTGCCCGGGCTTGGGCAACGAAATCGTAGAAGACCTGATTGTCGAAGAAGAGCTGACTGATCAAGTGACTGGCGCCGGCATCCACTTTGTCTTTCAAATAATGGATATCGGTGGCGAGATCCGGCGATTCCGGGTGGCCTTCGGGGTAACAGGCGCCGATCACGTTGAAGTCGCCGCACTGGTGGATGTAGCGGATCAAATCGCAGGCGTGGGGGAAGTCGTTGCTCAACCGGCCGCCGGCGGGAATATCGCCGCGCAGAGCGAGGATGTTTTCAATGCCGTGGGCCTGCAGCTCATTCAGCAGGCCGTGAATCTGGTCGGCGGATAATTGGCTGGCCGGCAAGTGGGCGACCGTTTCAATCCCGTAGGTGTCTTTGATATAACTCGCCGTGGCCAGAGTACCGGTGGCCTGGAGCGCGCCATTGGCGCCGAAGGTCACTGAGACATAATCGGGGTGCAAGTCGCTGAGCACTGCCAAGGTTTCGTCCATTTTTCGCAGCGATGCCGCCGTGGCATTTTTGCGGGGCGGGAACACTTCAAAGGAAATGACCGGCCGATCCTTAAAGAGTTGGTTGATTTGCATGTTCCAGTTCACCTCGCACTTGCTTGGCGGCGGCGACCATATTGATCAGCGCCTGTTTGGCTTCGGGTTCTTCCCGGGTTTTCAAACCGCAATCCGGGTTGATCCAGACATTGTCGGCGGGCAGCTTGACCAGGATGTGGTGAATGATGTCGACGATTTCTTCCTCGGATGGGATCCGCGGGGAATGGATGTCATAGACGCCGGGACCAACGTGGGTCTGGAAGTGGACCTGTTTGAGAATGTCCAGCAGGGTGAAGTCTGCCCGGGAGGCTTCAAAGGAGATCACGTCGGCGTCCAAGTCATCGATGGCCTGAATGATATCACCGAACTCCGAGTAGCACATATGGGTGTGGATCTGGGTCGTCGGCTGGACCTTGCTGGCCACCAGCCGGAAGGCCGGCACGGCCCAATCCAGATACTGGCGATACCAGTCGCTTTGGCGCAGCGGCAGATTCTCCCGCAGGGCCGGCTCATCGATTTGGATGATCTTGATTCCGTGCTTTTCCAGATCCAGAACTTCACCCTGCAGGGCCAAGGCAATCTGCTCCGTGGATAATTTATTGGATACGTCGTCCCGGGGGAAGGACCAGTTGAGGATGCTCACCGGCCCGGTGAGCATGCCCTTGACCAGCTTGCTGGTCTGGCTTTGGGCAAAGACGGTGGTAGCGACGGTAATCGGGTGGGTCCGGGCGACATCGCCCCAGATGATCGGCGGCTTGACGCCCCGGGTGCCATAGGATTGGACCCAGCCATTGTCCGTGAAGCGGAACCCCTCAAGCTGTTCGCCAAAGTATTCCACCATGTCGTTGCGTTCGAATTCGCCGTGGACCAAAACGTCCAAGCCGATGTCTTCTTGGAACTTCAGCCAGCGCTTAGTTTCTTCTTCATTGAAGGCATTGTATGCGGCTTCATCGATCTCGCCCCGGCGCAGCTTCGCCCGGTTGCGGCGCACCGCCGCCGTTTGCGGGAAGGAGCCGATGGTCGTGGTGGGCAGCAGGGGCAGCTTCAATTCCTTGGCCTGAATGGCCAACCGGGTCGCCCGATCCGGGGTCCGCTGATAATCTGCCGGCTGCAAGGCCGCGATCTGAGCGTTCAGCGTTTTGTTTTCCACGTAGCGCGGGGCGGCGAACAGCGCCGCATTTTCCTGGTAGGCCAGGGTGTCAGTTCCATTTTGGCGAATGTGGTCCAGATCCACCAGCTCAGCCAGTTTCTCCTCAGCGAAGGCTAAGTATTTCTTCTCGTTATCGGGAATATGGTGCTCATGCCGGACGGTGTAGGGCACGTGGAGCAAAGAGGAGGAGGTGGACAGCACCAGACGAGTGGTCGGCTGATGCAGTTCAGTCAGCAGGGCCAAGGCCTTTTGATAATTAGTGCGCCAGATATTCTTCCCGTTGATGACGCCGGCAAACAAGGTCAGCGAATCAGGCAGGCCATTTTCTAACACAATGTCTTTATTCTTCGGCCCTTCAATGAAATCCAGCCCCAACCCGTCGAAGGGCAGGGTGGTGATCAGCTTGTAAGAATCCCGCACATCACCGAAGTAAGTCTGGAGCAGGATATGCCCGTCGCCCTTGGCGGCCAGAATGGTATCGTACAGCTGGGTGAAGCGGTCCAGGTCCTTGGCCGTCTGGTCATAGACCAAGGCGGGTTCATCCAGTTGGATCCAATCCGCGCCCAGCGCCCGCAGCTTCGTAATAATGCGCGCGTAGGCAGCCGCCAAGGAAGGCAGAAAGTCATCGGGGGTCAAGCCGTCTAAAAAGCGGCTCAGCCGCAGCAGGGTATAGGGGCCGATCAAGGACGGCCGCGCATTGATGCCCAACTTTTCAGTTTCGGCGAACTCGTCAAACAGTTTGGTGCCGACCACTTGGATCTCGGTATCCCGGTCGAATTGGGGCACGATATAGTGGTAGTTGGTGTTGAACCACTTCTTCATGCTCAACGCCTTCTCGTCCCCGGCGGGTCCTTGATATCCCCGGGCCAGCGCAAAGTATTCGTTTAACGGATCCAGAGCCAACGCCTTGAAGCGCTGGGGCACCAGGTTCAGCAGAAAGGCGGTATCCAGGGTCGTATCGAAGAAGGAAAAGTCTCCCGTGGGTACCTGATCGATACCAGCGGCTTGGACGGTCTGCCAGTGGTGCTGGCGCAGCTCCCGGCCGGCGGTGTGCAATTCGTCTGCGGTGATCTGGTGCTTCCAATACTTCTGCGTTGCAAACTTTAATTCCCGTTTTTCACCAATGCGTGGATAGCCGATAATCGTTGTGGTCATATAGAGTCCCTCCAATGGGTGTGATGAAAATAAAAAAATCCGTCCCCGATCCGCTGCAAAATATTACAACAGATCAAGGACGGATTCCCGTGGTACCACCTTGGTTCGCAAGGAGCTCGCGCCCGCTTGCCTCACTCAGTCCGGCCCAGAGGGCGAGACCTGAACGCTGTAATGGGCGTCCCCATGATCGGCTTGCCATTGCTCGCCGACCCTGCGTAACCAAGACCATGTTCACTGACTTGCCGTTATGACCTCGCACCGCATGGCCACTCTCTGGAGAACGGTAGTACCAGCTACTCATCTTCATCGCTTTTGATTTAATAATTGACCGTAGCATACCCAGAAATGTGGGGGATGTCAAGCGGCCGAGCTCAAATTTTGCAGGAGTGGAAAACAGAGACCCTATTTATAACTAGACAGAATTAAGAAAAGTGTTCAGTTAATTCGAATCGTTGAATGCTTTTTCCGGAATACGGCTGTTATCTGATGGGATTAGATGGTATCCTGAATGTGTGACAAATAGGTAGACAATTCACTTGGGTGAGTTGTTATCTGGGGAGGAAATACTTATGAATACGCAGTTCAGTAAACGCCGGTGGGGGACTAGGCGTCGCTTTTCAATCCTATTTGGTATCGCGGTATTATTGTTGTTACTGGCTTGTCCTGGCCGCCCCGTCCATGCCGAATTAATGGATTTACCGGATCAAACGGATCCGACCAATACCAGCAAAACGGCCAACAATATCTCATCACTGGCTACAGGGATGAATAAAAATCTCGTGACAGGCGACACCGATACGACGGTCACTTCCGGCATTGCGGATGCAAAATATGATTTTTCAAATTATCAGATGCAATCACCGTTGTCTGTCTACCCGTTACGGTCATACACACCATACAATCCTAATGTGTCCCGAGATTCTTCCGGCAACGCGAATGGTGATTATTTTCATGACCAAGCCAATACCAATCGGAAGGTATATTCTGCCTTTAAACTGGTGTATCGGCGTTTTGCTGTCCCGCAAAGTTTAGCCGATTCCACAACGGATATGGAAACAGAAAAGGCTGGAAATAACGGTAAGGCGGTGTGGGTCCCAAATTTGCACAGCTATACCGATGCCAATGGCAAGACTCAAAAAGAAGAAGCCTATCAGGGCCACTTTTTGCAAGCTACAGGGGTGGTCAATGTCCATATCATGGTTGACACTGCCTATGGTAATGCAATGAATAATATTTATGATGGCAATTATGGCGTTATGGTCCGCTTCAAGATGGAAAAGGGCGTTAATGCTGCCGCCATCGCCAAAGCGATTGTTTGGGATCGCGCTTACTTCCGGATGGCCATTGACGTCCCCAAGATGTCAACGGACCGGGTCACCAGAATTTATGTGCCAATGCAATTCGACCATACAGTTTATCTTGATCCTAATCACCCGAATGTTTTCTATTTGAAAGTTAAAGGGATCCCCCTTGCTAATGACAATCCAACGACGACATCATTGGCCGGGATGACCGTGTCGCCCAACCTGACCCGGGGGGTATTGCCCTTTGGTACAAGCCGGGGGGCCAATCCAGCCGTTGTCGCCAATACGCGTACTAATGCCAACGGCAAAGTGCAAGATAATGCCGATGCGGTACCGCGAATCGCGGCTGGATTCTCCGCAACGGATATGCAAGCCTATTTAACCAAAGTACCAGCTGCCAAGAATATTCCCGGTCTAACGAAAGACAGCAGTGGGAATGTTGAGAACACGACGGTTAATTTAGCACTGGTCAAAAACTTTATTCAACAGGATTTGCGAGATTTCCAGAATAACGTCAGTACCTATACCGGATCCATGGCAGGCCACAATTATGCGGATGCCGGTTATCCCACCGTTAGCGGCGATCCCAATGGCAATCCGTATGCCAGTGCTCAGAGCTCTTGGGCAAAAGTTCAAAAAAATGCTGACGGCAGTTGGACCCGTACCAACCCGTTAATGGATCCGAGTTACCAATTTAATAGTGTGCTTGATTCGAATGCCGTCCAAACTGAATGGTTGTGGAATCCTAATGCGCCCACCTCTGGGGTAGGTACGAGTCCTTCTAAAGGGTACAGTGTTGGTTATCCCTATACGTATTCGCTTCTGTCAGCGTTGTTTACGATGGCCAATGGCAGCAACTATGGTGGTATTTTCGCGGATGCCGCCCAAATGCTATATCAAGCTGCGGTCGGCTATATTGCGAAAGACGGTTTTGCCGGATCCTGTTACGTCAACTTCTTCATCGACATGGACAAATACAATGGCAACTTAGATGACCATTCGCCCGCCAAGACGTTGACGAAGGGAATGCTGATGCCGTCAGCACAGAAGAATCACACCTATAACTTGTCCATGGATATTGTCGGCAGCGATAAGCTGGTTGATCCGCAGACCAAGACGACAGCGACGCCTGCTGTATCACCCCATGATACGCCGATGGATCGGGCTTTGATTCGACCTGACTACTACACGGAAGATCCATCACATTTGAATGCCGCGGGTAAGGTCCTGCAACAGTATTTATGGGCCGCCCCAGCAATTCCGCCCACATCGCAGTATGTGAGTCAAATTCGCCAAAACGTGTTGCAGACGACCAATCAAAATAATAATTGGACCGTTAAATCCGAGTCCGGGGCAATTCCCTGGAACCAAACGCCACCAGCACAAAGTACGCAAGGCGGCAAGGGCGGCTTCTGGGTGATGGGCACTTGGCAAACCAGCCTCTATTGGAACGATACACTCGGCGGTCAAATTGTGGGGGCTGCCAAGACGGATAATAATGGCTTTATTCAAACCACCACGGTCAATGGTAAAACGGTACCCGTGGATGGCACCATTGGTGTGAACACCGATCCTGACCGCACTGATGCCTTTGCCGTCAGCATGAACAGTTGGAATTCCTACGTATCGCCCTGGGATTGGAGTAAGGCCCTCAATACTGACAATACTCAGATTCAAGCGACGAGTGATGTAACCAATCCGGCCGACCCGAACTATGGCAGTACAATACCCTGGGAAAGTGTCACGCCGCTGGGCTCTCCCAACGGTACGGCCGGCGACAGCAGTGCTTTGCTGACCAAGGATGGGTCAAAGAGCTACAACGCCCGCAGTGTCACCTTGGAAATGGCGGCCAGCGGCTTGTTGTCGTCCAATTTGCCGCAATCCAGCGATATGACGTATGGAGCTTATGATTCGAATGCCATCACTAAAAACACCGTGAGCACCGCCCGCTTTGCCCGAGTGGTCAATTATTACTCCAACTTTGAAAACATTGGCGGAGCTGACACGGATGCCTACAACTGGGGCACCAAAGAAGACAGGAATACGCAGAGCTTGATCTATACCAAAGACGTATCCGGTATTCCGGTGGACAACCAGCCTCAAGTCGTTAATCGGGTGAACGCCGATGTCACGGATAGCGACGGCAATGCAGTGACTGTACCGACCACGACGTCACCGATTCCCAAGAATCTGCAAGTCCATTATTCAGCCATCATGGGGGACGGGGCGTATACGCGCCCAGCGACTCTCTATGTCATTCAAAATGGCTTCACGCCGCGCGTTGATCTCACAAATCGGGTCTATAACGTGACAGCGGCTGAGCTGAAGAAAGGCATTACAATCGATGGTAACTGGACCGCGGATTGGACACCCGCACTCGCCGACAACGGGAAGGTGTTAGCCCATGCCGGTGACAGCAGCGACTTTGCTGCGGATGATCACGAAGCACTCAAGGCTGGCACACCGGAGCGTGGACGAAGACGACGAAGCCAGACAACTCAGCGGAAGCACCCGGACCGCATAGTTTTTCGTTCACGGTCAATGACGTTGCGGCCAACACTGATCCCTCAAAATCCAGTGACGGTTCAATTGGTATTGCCAACACGATTGGTTCTCATGTCATCACCGTGCGGACGAAGATTGTGTATACCTATGAGGACAAGTCATACATAGGCTTTGCGGATGCGCAGCAAGTGGTTAACGTGATACCGGATGGGTATGATAAAATCAGAGCAACAAAAGGTATTGTGACCGATCCGAATGAATGGTTGATGTACACTCTTGCAGAGTATCAAAATCTTGTTGGGTATCAGAATTACAATTCCAATGATTTTATCAATTACAACAGTCCTTATGATACGATTCAAGCGTATGTTCAACCAACGGATCAGATTCGAGTAAGAACTCGTTTCGCAATCCCTAAGGACGCGGGATTTAGCTTCTTGCGGGATATTAAGGTTGTGTTGAATATGCCTACAACAAATGACCCGGCACACCCATATTTTACAATGTCTCCGGGAATGAATGATGGTGGCTGGGAAGACGATACAAGTGGGCGGAGAACGCAGATGGTACTTTGGACAAGTTCTCCTGATGGAAAAACCTGGGCAAATCCTGGTAACGTTGACTTTGTGACTCCAGATTCACCAACTCAACCTTCAAAATATACTATTGATAAGTTGGACGGTCCACTTGATATTGGTAGCGGGACATCAACGAATGGATTCGTTCCTGGAAATGTATTTGAGGTTATGTATACCTTGAATGTACCTAATATCAGCGCCAGTAATATCCCGGCAAGCCAGATGATTCGTGACAGCATCACAGGGACGACCGATAGCGGTAAGACTGTCACGCTGGATACAAATCCGATTTACATCAATTCGGGTGGCGATAATACTTACGGCTTGCTTCATGTACCCGACCTTGACTTTGGTCAAGTATCCAGTACGGGCGTGGGAACTACCAAAGAATTACCCAGTGATGCAGAAAGAGATCAGTATTTTGAAGCATTCGATAACCGGGCTGTTGAGCCCATCGATCCAGATACACCAACCCGTGCTCCCTGGTATCTGTATGCGCAACTCGGCAAGTTTTCTGCGACAGATGGTTCGGCGAATCGCAGCATTGGCGGGTCGAAAATAACGTTTGACTATCACACCAGTGAATCACCTTCTGCACCGACACGTGGAACCATTACTTCCGGTGGTGATCCGGTGAAGATCCTAACTCGCCCCAGCGGCAAATATCCGGCCAACTTCCGGCAGGATGTTGGTCAGACGACTTTCACGGTGGGTGATAGCGGGGACGGTACCAGTGGTTTCACCGGCGGCAAGTACCAGGCCACGGTGACCTACACCATGACTCCTGATGATGGGTAAGCGGTCGTTAAACGGGTATATGGTTCGCGCCGTAGCCTCCTTGTATGCTTGAGTCATCAAGTGCACAAGGAGGCTTTTTATGGTTCAAATTAAAGATATTGTGCCGGTTCAAATGACAGATCGGACACCCAGCACTGGTGGGAAGCCCCAGATAGCTGCTCGAATCAAGCTCAAAGATGCCGAAGTGATTTTTTATAATGGTGCTGATCGGAGCACTCTGCACATCGTCTTACAGGAGTTGACTGGTAATGTTCCCCAATATCCAAGAACTTAACATCTACATCATCTGTGGCAAGACTGACCTCCGCAAAGGAATTGACGGTTTAGCTGCCTCACTGCGGGAACTCTATGGTGAGAACGAAGTCCCGTACGACCACTCACTATTCCTATTTTGCGGCAGTCAGCGGGACCGGTTCAAGGCCCTTTACTGGGATCGCAGCGGCTTCGTCCTCTATTACAAGCGGTTCGAGAACGGCCACCTGCAATGGCCCCGCAACCGGTCCGACGTACAACGACTAAGCCATTACCAGTTAAAACGATTGATCACTGGTCTAAGTATTATTGAGAGGCGTACCATTCATGACCGCAGGGTCGGATATACCAATTAAATGTGGAAGAGGATGCCAAATGAAATTTGGTATTACCTCTTCCTTTTTATGATCTATAAATGATATAATCCAATAATCAATAATTCAGGAGGGCCACACATTGGTCGACCCAAAAAATAGCATTGCACTCGCAGATGCCACCCCCGAGCAATTACGGACTATCGTCCAAAATTTACTCCACGAAAACCAACAGATGCAGGAGCAGCTGGCCGTATTGAAACGTGTTCTCTATGGTCGTCGCCGCGAATCCAGCCAAAATTTGCCAGATGGGCAAACCAACCTCTTCAACGAACACGTGCTCACCCAGGAAGAACAAGCAGCGGTCGCCAAGGCGAGTGGCGAAGACGAGCCAGTCAAGAAACGCCCTAAGAAAGTGGTTCACCGAAAATCGATGGACCTGAGTCAATTACCACAAAACACTCGCGACTATACTTTAGACACTGAAGATCAGATTTGCCCAGGATGTGGGAAGATGATGGCCGATATTGGGCGGACAGCCGTACGTAAAGAGGTCGACTTTGTCCCCGTTAAGTTGTTGGCCACCACTGTTTACCAGCACACTTACGTCTGCACTAACGAGCAGTGTTTACAAGACCACGGTAAGGTAATCACCAAGAAAGCAGACGTACCGAAGCCCGTGATCTCCCACAGTATGGCTTCAAATGCGGTCGTGACCGAATCAATCTTGACCAAATTTATCTATAAAGTGCCGGATTACCGGCAAGAAAAGCTCTGGCATAATCGTGGCGCAGATTTTACCCGGCAAGCCCTGTCTGGTTGGCCTATCAAGGCAGCCGAAGAATATCTGCGGCCGCTCTACAATTTGATGCATCAAGAACTGCTGGCCCAGGATATCATTCACGCCGATGAGACGCCCTACCGGGTGCTCGCCATCAAGAAGGCCAAGACCTATTACTGGGTTTACACCTCAGGCAAGTTTGCGGAGCATCAAATTATCCTGTATGACCACGGCGACACCCGCGGGTACGGCGAAGCTGAGCGCTTCCTTAAGGGATATACGAAATACCTGCAGACCGATGGCTATGCTGTGTATCCCCGGTTGCCGGATCTGACCAATGTTTATTGCTGGGCGCACGTCCGGCGGAAGTTCGACGAAGCGGTTACCGGTGGTGATACCGGATTGGCACCCATTGGTCGGCAATACTGTAATGAGATGTTCCACTTGGAACAGGGATGGCGTGGCCTGCCCGCAACTGAGCGACTTGCGCAGCGTAAAGAACACCTCCAGCCGCAGATGGATGCCTTCTTCAAATGGTTGTTTGAATTGGGTGACAGTTACTTACCGAAATCCAAACTTGGTCGCGCAGTTGAATACGCACTGGGCCATGAAGTAGGATTACGGGCGGTTCTCCAAGACGGCCGGTTGGAGTTATCCAATAACCGGGCCGAACGAGCCGTCAAAGAGCTGGTGATGGGCCGCAAAAATTGGCTCTTCTCACAGAGCAAACGCGGCGCCGTAGCGACGGGCATCTTATTAAGTGTGCTCAAAACTGCAGAGATAAATCACCTCGACCTTCGTCAATACTTGAACTATTTGTTTGCGGCATTACCTAATTTGCCGGTGCCCGGGGACTTGACGGTCCTACAGGACTATTTACCCTGGTCACCGAAAGTGCAGGAGATCTGCCACGAATAAATAATTCGAGTACAGCAGTGGCGCAATCCTTATGTTAGAGGGTTGCGCCACTTTTTCATATACGCCCGTTTAACGACCTCTTACGATGATGGCGGCAGCACCCTGAAATAGTGCACAGTCAAAAACAGCGCCCAGAGAAATTTCTCTGAACGCTGTTTTTTTTACGCCATGACGGCTTCTTTGCTGTGGGCTAAGCGATCCTGATGATTTTGGATGATCAGCTTCATGATGCCTTCCGCGATGTTCAAGTTCTTCAGCAGCGGCCCATGGGAGTAGCTGCCGATGACATTTTTATAACGCATGCCCTCGGTGTGGTCATCCGGGTTGTTGCCATAGCCTTCAATCATCGTGCCAAAAGGCTTCAGCTTGTCCTGGTCATCAAAGTACGTCCGGCCGGAGTGATTCTCGAAGGCCTGGGCCGGCCCAAATTGCGTAATGAACTTGGTATCGCCGATCATTCGGGCATCGGCCTTGAAGACAGTGTGCAGCGGCAAAATATTCAGGCACTTGATCACCGTGCCGTCGCTCATCTTGTAGTAGGTTCCCAGGAACTGGTAGCCGCCGCAGATGCACAGCATCGGTTTGCCGGCTTCAATGTAATCCTTGATGGTTTCCCGGTGCCGTTGCAAGTCCTTGGCCACCACGGTCTGTTCGAAGTCTTGACCGCCGCCGAAAAATAGGAAGTCGTAATCGTTGGCGTCAAAGTCGTCGCCTAAACTGACGTTGGTCACCGTGGTGTCATAGCCCTGCTGCTTCAACAGGAAGCGCAGGATCTTGACGTCCCCGGAATCACCGTAAGTATTCA
Source organism: Schleiferilactobacillus harbinensis (assembly GCF_008694105.1). Taxonomy (NCBI): domain Bacteria; kingdom Bacillati; phylum Bacillota; class Bacilli; order Lactobacillales; family Lactobacillaceae; genus Schleiferilactobacillus; species Schleiferilactobacillus harbinensis. Next base: position 1,560,500 of record NZ_CP041364.1, on the reverse strand, counting down.
TTAGATCCTCGTACAGATACGCAATTTTGATTGGTTCTGCCATGTGGTGTTTAACCCCCTTCAACGCTGTTCAACTTAGATTGTACTCTACCACGAACCGGCCTGTCTTGCACCTGTTTTGCTTTTACGGCAAGAGGGCAAAGGCCATAGTCAGATCATTGGCTGAAACGTGGAACAGCCAAGCCAAGACGTCCCGCCACACGATTTGCGATTGGGTCAGGAGCCATTGGGCCCAGGAAGAATTGAGAATGGCCAGTTGCAGGTCGTTATTCGGCCAGCGGCTGAGCACCGCCAGGGTCAAGGTGACGAAGATGACTGTCATGACTAAAGTGAGCAGGGCGCCGAGCAAGGCGTTGATTTGGTGGACGACGGGAAATTTCGTAAACCAGCGGGTCCGGCGGGTGATCCACCAAATGATCAGGCCGCCGATGGTCATGATCAGATAAAAGGCGATGACATTGCCCGCTGCCCCGGCAAAGGCCGTGCTTTCGGGATGGGACTTGGTCCAGAGGCCGCTGAGCCACTCGCCGACGGGTTTGTTGTACCACCAAGCAATGAAGAACAGCAGCAGGCTGCCGCCGAGATGCACCAGTTGAGCGACGACACCCCGGGACCAGCCGCGAAAAATCGCGAAGAGGAAGAGAAAAGCCAGGATCACGTTAACGAGCATGGTTAAAATCCTTTCTGCAAAGGTGATACCCTTATTGGACCACGAATGCGGGCAGGGAAAAAGGGACTTGGGACCGATAACCAAGCGGGACATGTTACACTGGGCAAGACTGATTCTTTTTTAGGCAGTTACATTTTGGAGGGTTTTTCAGAAAATATGGCAGCAAAGAAGAAACAAACAGAACTGATCAGTTTATTTCAACTCGTGATGCTCGGACTGGGGTCGCTCATCGGCTCCGGCTGGTTGTTCGGGGCCTGGGAAGCGGCGAAGGTCGCCGGGCCGGCAGCACTCATCTCCTGGGTCATCGGCGCGGTGGTGATCGGCACCATCGCCTACAATTACATCGAACTGGGGACAATGTTTCCCGAATCCGGGGGCATGAGCAAATATGCCCAGTACACCCATGGGTCGTTACTGGGCTTCATCGCCGCCTGGGCCAACTGGGTGTCGCTGATCACCCTGATTCCCATCGAAGCCGTGGCGGCGGTGCAATATATGGCCTCTTGGCCCTGGTCCTGGGCCCGCTTCACCCGCGGTTTTCTGCAAAACGGGCCGATCACCACGGTGGGGCTGTTGGTGGTCTTCGCGTTCATCGTCGTGTTCACGCTGCTGAATTATTGGTCCGTGACCTTGCTGACCCGCTTCACCAGTTTTATTTCGGTGTTCAAGGTCGGCGTGCCGCTGTTGACGATCATCATGCTGACGATTTCCGGGTTTCACCCCGGCAATTACGGCCACACGGTCCAGGCGTTCATGCCTTACGGCACTGCACCGATTTTCGCGGCGACCTCGGTATCCGGGATCATCTTTTCGTTCAACGCGTTCCAGACCGTGATCAATATGGGCGATGAAGTAAAAAAGCCGGGCAAAAATATCGGCAAAGGGATCGCCATTTCACTGGTGATCAGTGCGGTCTTGTATATCCTCTTGCAAAGCACGTTCATCACGGCGATGCCCCCCCACCAGCTGGCGAAATACGGCTGGCAAGGGATCAACTTCAATTCGCCGTTTGCCGATCTGGCCGTCCTGCTGGGCCTGAATTGGTTGTCTGTCCTGCTTTACATGGATGCCTTTGTTTCGCCATTTGGTACCGGCGTGTCGTTTGTCGCCTCCACCGGTCGGGCGTTGCAGGCCATGGCAGGGAACAATCACATTCCCCATTTTGTCGGCAAAATTGATGCCCGTTACGGGACACCGCGGGTGGCGATGGTGGTCAACGCCATCCTCAGTATGGCCATGGTATCCGTGTTCCGTTCCTGGGGTACGCTGGCCAGTGTGATTTCCACGTCGACGCTGATTGCCTACCTGACCGGTCCCACGACTGTCGTGTCTTTGCGCAAAATGGCGCCGAACTTCAAACGCCCGGTCACCTCGGCCCATCTGCGGATCATGGCCCCGCTGGCCTTCGTGCTGGCGTCGCTGGCGACCTATTGGGCAAAATGGCCGACTACCGTGGAAGTCATCTTAGTGATCCTGCTGGGCTTTCCGTTCTATCTCTACTTCGAATGGCGGACGGGCTGGGCGAATACTAAAAAACAGGTCCAGGGCAGCGCCTGGCTGCTGACGTACTTGATTTTCCTATCCGTAATGTCCCTGATCGGCAGTCAAGAGTTCAATGGTTTGAACTGGATCCATTACCCCTATGATTTCTTGGTGCTGATCATCGGCGCGCTCCTGTTTTATTACTGGGGCATCCATAGCCATTGGGAATCCAAGTCGTTTGGCCGAGCCAAGATGGTTAATAAGCGGGTCAAACTGCCAGCAAACAAATAGACCATTACGCTTTCACCCTTGAATGAAGGCGGCCAGAGCCGTAGAATGAAAATTGCAAGAGTCGATTAAATGTAGGGAAGATGTCAATATGGAATTAGCAGGTAAAAAAATTGCCTTCGACGAGGACCTCAGCGACGCCCAAATCAAAGATTTGCATGAACACTATAACCAATTGTGGGATACGTTGAAAAAGACGTTTGAGTTTAAGGACGACAAGCGCCAGTTGCAGGTACTCTATGAAGAGGCTGACAACGAGCATACATACGAGTCCGGCTATTTCGTTTTGCAGATTCGCCACTTCGGCGATCAGTACCGGTTTGACGAGTTCAACATCACCATCAATAACCGCAGTGTGTTCAATGACAACCCGGATGAATTGGTGATTCAACTGGCCAAGTATGATGATTGGGATGCGCTGACGGCCGATGCCGTCAAGCATGCCAAGGCTTGGGTGGACGAGATGAATAAAGAAGCGAATAAAGAAAAGAAAGAGCCGAAGCGGGAATTAACCGACTAGGGCTCTGCCATGGCATATGAAAAGCGGTCAAGCTGAGAAATCAGTTTTGACCGCTTTTCTGATACTTGGTCAGGGCTAGCACCAATGGCTTCTTCAATACAAAATAGAATACTAGATTTCCGGCGGCATGGTAGCCGTCAAAGGGGATGCCAGCTAGATAATACGCCCAGAAGCCTAAGCCGCTGAGTTGGCCAAAGACGGCCATACCGAGGCTGACGAGAAAGCCGTAGAGAAATCCAAGCAGACCGCAGAGGGTAAGCTGAGCCCAAAACCAGCGGCGCAGCGGCGTCACGCGGGCCAGAAAGCCGACCAGCAGGATACACCCGGCGTACGCTCCAATCTGGGGGATGGTCCAAATGCCGAAACCCAGGAAAATGTTCGACAGGACCATCGTGTTCACGGCGAGGATCAGGCCGGCGGCAAGACCCAATTGCAGGGTGACCAGCATGAGAATCGCCGTTACCGGCTGGACATTGGGAATGGGGATCTTGACAATACGCAGGGCAGCACACAGCGCGGTGAGCATGGCGAGGAGGGTGACTTGGCGGGTTCGATTGGGCGTGGTGAATGGCATTATTTGGTCGGGGCCAGGTTGAAGACGACCTTATCCTTGGCTTGGACTTTCTGCTGGCTCGCACCCTTGCTGGCCATCTTGCCGTTGACGGTGTACAGCCAGTAGATCTTCTTGGCGGTGTTTTGGCTCTTGCCGGCAATGCTGGTGATGAAGCCGTTGGCGGCTTTGACTGACCAGCCTTTCTTCAAGCCGGTCAGGACGACAGCGTTGTTTTTCGGCACCTGAATCGTCTTTTTGGCAAAGGCCTGGTTGTTTTCCCGCAATTCATAGGTGACTGAAATCGTGGCGGCGGCAACGTGCTTGGGCTGGCTGCCGGCGGTACAACCGGCGAGCAGGGCAAGCAAGCCAAACAGAATCAAAACAGTTGGTATCATTTTCTTCAAGACAATAGTCCTCCTCAACAATGAAACAGTACCCAAATTATACCATCGCTGCCGACCATTTCGCGGTAAACTATGGGCACATCATTATGGAAGAAGTTGAGGATTATCGCCATCACCATTCGCATTGCTACTACTGCCGACGCGCCTCGTCTGGCGGCCATTTACGCCCCCTATGTCACCAGTACCGTGATCACTATGGAATACACGCCGCCGACTGCTAAAGAATTTCTCCGGCGCATCCAAACGACGCTTCAGCGTTACCCCTACCTGGTTGCCGTGGATGATCAGGGAATGATTCAAGGATACGCGTATGCCAGTGCTTACAGCTTCCGCACTGCCTACGATTGGGCCGCGGAGGTCTCAGTATACGTTGCCCAAGACGCCATCGCCCATGGTATCGGCCGCCGGTTATACCAAGCCTTGGAGGCCGCCCTGCGCCAGCAGCACGTCGTCAGCCTCGGCGCCTGCATCACGGCGGATAACGCCCGCTCTATCCGCTTTCACGAACGGGACGGCTACACCCAGCATGCTTTATTTCCCCATTTTGCCTATAAGCTGGACCAGTGGTGGGATGTACTGTGGCTGACCAAGGTGCTGACTTCGGGCAACACGGCCCCGCAGCCCTTTGTTCCCTTCGCTGAAATAAAACGCTAACCCCTTGACCTGCCTTGCTTTTCGTCGCTCATTCAGGTAAAGTGGAGAAATGTGGAACACTCTGTGTTTCACGGTTAAATAGACGAGAGGAGCACGGGCAATGACGCCGCAAGTTTTCCAAGAAACGCTGGCCCAGCAGGGGCTGACCCTGACGGCTGCGCAGATGGCGCAGTTTCACCAATATTTTGAATTATTGGTCGCCGCGAATGAAAAAATGAATTTAACGGCGATCACCGCTGAAGGGGACGTCTATTTGAAACATTTCTACGATTCCCTGACCCTGATCCAAGCGGTGCCTGCGTTGGCGACTGCACCTCTGGCGATGATGGATGTCGGCAGCGGCGCAGGTTTGCCGGGTATTCCGGTGAAAATTGCCTTTCCTCAAATCTCCCTCACGATACTCGATTCTTTACAAAAGCGAATTAATTTTTTGAACGATGCGGTCGGCCAATTGGATCTCACCGGGGTGGCCTTGATCCATGGCCGCGCCGAGGATGCCGGCAACAAGCGCAGTCCCCAGCGAGAGGCCTTCGATGTCGTGACCGCCCGGGCGGTGGCGCCGTTGAACGTCTTGGCCGAGCTGACCTTGCCGCTGGCCAAAGTCGGCGGGGTCTTCGTCGCCATGAAGGGCAGCAGTGCCCCAGCGGAAGAGGCGGCGGCCGAGTATGCGGTGGCGCAACTCGGGGCCAAGCTTGAACAGGACGTGGCGCTGACCTTGCCGGAAGAAGCCGGCGAGCGCCACTTGCTGGTGTATCGCAAAACACGGCATACGCCCAAACGGTATCCGCGCAAGGCCGGCACGCCCCACGCTGAGCCGCTCGTTCAGAGTCATTAAACGGATACGCGTCGATGCAGGCCTGCATCGCAATACGGAGGCAATGACAGAAAATGGCATTTTCTTTCTTCAAGAAAAATACGCACAAAGCGCAGAAGCAGGAAACCAACGAGGCAGCGGATCAGCAGCAGACGGTGAATCAAGTCGTGATGGTGCCGCTGGGCAATATCGTGCCCAACCGGTTCCAACCGCGCAAACACTTCAACGATGCGCGGATCTCAGAATTGGCCGGGACGATCAAGGAACACGGGCTGCTCCAGCCCATCGTCCTGCGGGAATATGAATCAGATCATTACGAAATCATTGCGGGTGAGCGGCGCTTTCGAGCGGTGCGCAGTTTGCACTGGAAAGAAGTGCCGGCCATCGTCCAGAAGATGAATGATGAGGAGACGGCGTCCATGGCACTGGTAGAAAATCTGCAGCGGGAACAGCTCTCGCCGATTGAACAAGCCCGGGCCTATGCGGCCTTGATGAAGCTTAACGATTTGACCCAGGAATGCTTGGCGCAGCAGATGGGCAAGTCCCAATCTTTTGTGGCCAACAAGCTGCGCCTGCTGAAACTGTCTGACGCGGTGCAAGAGGCCATCATGGATGGTCAGATCACCGAACGGCACGGCCGCGCTCTGCTCCAGTTGGATGATTTGCAGCAGCAGCTGGCTCTGCATAAAGTACTTCAGGATGGGCTGAACGTGAAAGAAACGGAAGAACTCGTGGATCACTTGCTGCATCCGGAACCCGCTGCGCCGACGCGGCCCGAACCAGCAGCACCAACAGCGGCCGAAACTGAGGCGGACACCACTGAGCATACCGCAGCGCCAATGCCGAAGAAGCGCCCGGCAAGTCAGCCGAAACAACGGGTGCGCAGTACCCATAGTACCGATCCCCGGGTGGCTATCAATACGATTAAGAAGTCTGTCGCGATGGTCCAGGAGGCGGGGGTGCCGATCACGTATTCCGAGAGTGACGACGATGCTGGCCACCACATTCAGATCACGGTCCCGACGGCCGATAAAACAGACACAGAGTAGGAGGCCACCTGGGTTGGCGAAAGTAATTGCCGTAGCAAATCAAAAGGGCGGCGTGGGCAAGACCACGACGACCATTAATCTGGGCGCCGCACTGGCTGAGATGGGCAAAAAAGTGCTGCTGGTGGATATCGATCCCCAGGGTAACGCGACCAGCGGGGTAGGAATCGAAAAAAGCTCCATCCAGCATGATGTCTACGAAATTTTGATCGATGAGGCACCGCTGGCCCCAGCGATCCGGCCGACGGAGCGCAAAGGGCTGGACATCGTTCCGGCCACTTTGCAACTGGCTGGGGCCGAGGTAGAGCTGACCACTCAGATTGCCCGGGAGACCCGGTTGAAGAATGGTTTGGCTCCGGTGCAGGGACAATATGATTATATTTTAATTGATTGTCCCCCGTCCCTGGGCCAGCTGGCACTCAACGGCTTCACCGCGTCGGATCGGATCTTGATTCCGGTCCAAAGTGAATACTACGCCCTGGAAGGGCTGGGCCAGCTGCTCCAAACCATTGATTTGGTGCGCAAACATTTCAATCCGGATCTTGCCATCCTCGGGGTCTTGATGACGATGTTTGATGCCCGTACGAATCTGGCCGCTCAAGTGGTGGCGGAAGTGCAGCAGCACTTCGCTGACAAGGTGTTTAAAACGATTATTCCTCGGGCGACCCGCTTAGCGGAGGCCCCAAGTTTTGGGGAGTCGATCATTGATTATGACAGCCAATCCCGGGGTGCAACAGCGTACCGGGAATTGGCCAAGGAGGTGGTGGCGCGCTATGGCGACTAAGAAACGTAAAGGACTCGGCCGGGGTATTGATGCCCTGTTCGCCGATATCGAAACCGGTGAGAAGGCTGAGGAAGTCGTGGCCGAACTGCCCGTGGCGGATATTCGCCCGAACCCGTACCAACCGCGCCAACGATTTACAGATGACAGTTTACAGGAACTGGCCCATTCGATTGAACAAAACGGTGTCTTGCAGCCGATCATTGTCCGGAAGAGCGTCAACGGTTATGAATTGATCGCCGGGGAACGGCGGCTGCGGGCGTCAAAGATCGCCCAGAAGACCACCATTCCCGGCATCGTCCGCCAACTGGATGATTCCACGATGATGGAAGCAGCAATTCTGGAAAACTTGCAGCGGGAGGATCTGAACCCGCTGGAAGAGGCGGAAGCCTATGACATGATGCTCAAACGGTTGCACTTGACCCAAGCCGAGGTCTCCGAGCGGTTGGGCAAGAGCCGGCCGTACATTGCCAATTATCTGCGGATCCTGTCCCTGCCGGCACCAGCGAAGAAGTACTTAGCCGATGGCGAATTATCCATGGGCCAGGCCCGGACTTTGCTGGGGTTGAAGGACAAGGCCCAGATCATGCCGGTGGCTAAAAAGACGATCAAGGAATCCTTGACCGTCCGCCAATTGGAACGGCTGGTCAGCGAGATGAACCAGACACCGGCTAAGAAGCACGCCCCCAAGCCCCAACGGTCTAAGTTTGTGGAAGCCACCGAGGAACAACTGCGGCAACGGTTCCAGACCAAGGTGGCCATCCAGGAGAGCAAGGCCGGGAAGGGCAAGATCGAGATTCCCTTTGTCTCCACAGACGATTTGAACCGCATTTTGGATGTGCTGTCCATTTCTCTGGACGACACCGACTAAGAGGAGGCTGCGCCCATGTTTGCCCTAGGTGATTTAGTACAAATGAAGAAACCCCATGCCTGCGACACGAACCGCTGGGAGATTCTGCGGGTCGGCATGGACATTCGCATTAAGTGTATGGGGTGCGGGCATATGATCATGATGCCCCGCCAAGAATTTACCAAGAAGATGAAGAAAGTATTGACCGCGGCAGCGGACGTGGCGGCTGCTAATGAGCCCCATTACGTTCAGCCGCGCCCCTTAGATCCGCCCAATACAGGACTGTAACATCAGCATACAGATATTTTGGAAAGCAGGTTTGCAAGCAAAATGGCATTAACAGCAGGTATCGTCGGACTGCCCAACGTCGGCAAGTCCACATTGTTTAACGCAATTACGAAGGCCGGGGCCGAAATGGCCAACTACCCCTTCGCCACGATTGACCCTAACGTGGGGATGGTGGAAGTGCCCGACAAGCGTCTCGCCCGGATCGATGAAATTATTCCGGCGAAGAAGATCGTTCACACCACCTTTGAATTCACCGACATTGCCGGGATCGTCAAAGGTGCCAGCAAAGGGGAAGGCCTGGGCAACAAGTTCTTGGAAAACATCCGCCAAGTGGACGCTATTGTTCATGTCGTACGGGCTTTCGACGACGATGACATCACCAGTGTGACCGGCAAGGTCGATCCCGTGGACGACATCGAAACCATTAATCTGGAATTGAGCATTGCTGACTTAGATTCCATCAACAAGCGTTTCGGCAAGGTAGAGAAGGTTGCCAAGACGAAGGACAAAGCGGCGCTGGCCGAGCTGGCTGTTTTGCAAAAGATCAAACCGGTACTGGAAGATGGCGGCTCCGTACGGTCTATTGAGTTTAACAAAGACGAGCAAAAAATCGTCAAGGGCTTGTTCCTGCTCACGGCTAAGCCGGTGTTGTACGTGGCCAACATTGCTGAAGACGACATGGCCGACCCGGAGCAATCCAAGTATTATCAAGCGGTCAAGGATTATGCGGCCAAGGATAACGCCGAGGCCATCGGTATTTCTGCTAAGACGGAAGAGGAAATCGCCGAATTGCCCGATGCGGACAAGCAGGACTTCTTGGAAGCCGAAGGGGTGACAGAATCCGGTCTGGATCGCCTGATTCGTGCGTCCTATCATTTGCTGGGTCTGGCCACGTTCTTTACGGCGGGCGGTCCGGAAACCCGGGCCTGGACGTTCCACAAGGGCATGAAGGCGCCGCAGGTCGCAGGGGTCATTCACTCCGACTTTGAACGGGGCTTTATTCGAGCGGAAACGGTGTCCTTCACCGATTTGGATAAATACGGATCGATGGAGGCCGTCCGCAAAGCCGGCCGCCTGCGCTTGGAAGGTAAGGATTATCTGGTCCAAGACGGGGACATCATCGAGTTCCGCTTCAATGTGTGATTATGAGTGAGAAAAGAGGAAAATAATTTGGATCCACGGGAACGTAATGCCCAGGCCCACGAAAAACAACAGGAAAAGGTCGTCCACCTGTCCAAACAGGAGGAGATCGACAAGCAGATCGATGCGATGAGCACTCAAGAAATCAGCGCTGGTCTTTCCAAGCGCAATGCGGACTATGTCTTTCAGCTGCGCAAATCCTTGAGTGATGCCGGTTATTCAGAACAGAAGATCGATACCGAAATGGCGCTGATCCTGCCAGAGATCATGAAAGCCCAGCGCCGCGGGACCCCCGCCAACAAGCTGTACGGCGGGCCCACGGTCAAGGCGTATGCCATCACGCATAAGCCCAAGCCGGTGAAGAAGACCCCGTTTTGGCAGAAATCGTTGGATAGTGGTCTGATGTTCTTGGGCATCCTGACTTTGATGAACGGGATCATGAGCTATTTTGCCAAGGCAAAAAACAGCACCGGGGCGACCGGTATTCTGAGTATGGTCGTGATCTCCGTTGTCTTTGGTCTGGCTTTCACGGAAATGAACGATCTGATGCGGCTGCCTAAGAGCAAGCGGCCCAAGATGTGGAAGATGGTGGCCTACATGGTGGGCTTGCTGGTGGTGGCCATGGTGGTCCTGTCGCTCACTTTCTTTGTGCCGAAGGTGATCAATCCGGTCCTGCCGGCCCCAGTATTGCTGGTGCTGGGTGCCGCGGCATTCGGTGTGCGCTACCTGCTGCGCCGGTATCTGCACATCACCGAGTCCTTCTTTATGCCGGCACCGCCAGCGGACGACAAGTAATTATGAACGAACGATTATAGACCTTTATAATCGTTCGTTTTTTGTTTATCAATTTAAACTTGACAAGGGTCAATGTTCCTGTTATTCTACACAACAAAACTATATGGAGGTCACGTAATGTCTAATTGGGATACCAAGTTTGCCAAAGAGGGTTTAACGTTTGATGATGTGTTATTGATTCCGGCCGAGAGTCATGTACTGCCCCGGGATGTGGACCTGTCTGTTCAGCTGGCGGATAACCTGAAGCTGAACATTCCGGTCCTTTCTGCTAGTATGGACACCGTCACCGAAGCACCCATGGCCATCGCGATGGCCCGTCAAGGCGGCTTGGGCGTGATCCACAAGAATATGACGATTACGGAACAGGCCGACCAGGTCCTGCAGGTCAAACGCAGCGAGAGCGGCGTCATCACCGATCCGTTCTTCCTCACCGCCGATCGTCCCGTATTGGCCGCCGACACGTTAATGAAGAAATACCACATTTCCGGTGTGCCGATCGTCGACAACGAAGAATCCCGCCAATTGATTGGCATCGTGACCAACCGGGACCTGCGCTTTGTCGATGATTACTCCGTCACCATCGATAGTGTGATGACCAAGGACCGCCTGGTCACCGCACCGGTCGGGACTTCTCTGGACGAAGCCGAATTGATCCTTCAGCGCCACCGCATCGAGAAGCTGCCCCTGGTGGATGATGACGGCCGCTTGAGCGGTTTGATCACGATCAAGGATATCGAGAACGTGAAGAACTACCCCAACGCGGCCAAGGACAGCCATGGTCGGCTCCTGGCTGCTGGGGCAGTCGGTGTCACGAAAGATACGATGGAACGGACCGAAGCGTTATTTAATGCCGGCGCGGACGCCGTGATCATCGATACCGCCCACGGTCATTCCGCTGGCGTATTGAAAAAAATTGCCGAGATTCGCGCCGCCTTCCCGAACAAGACCTTGATCGCCGGGAACGTTGCCACGGCTGAAGGCACCGCTGCTTTGTTCGACGCCGGCGTCGACATCGTTAAAGTCGGCATCGGCCCGGGCTCCATTTGTACCACCCGGATCGTCGCCGGTGTCGGTGTACCCCAAATCACCGCCATCTATGATGCGGCGACGGAAGCCCGCAAGCGGGGCAAGGCAATCATCGCTGACGGCGGGATCAAGTATTCCGGCGATATTGTCAAAGGCTTAGCCGCTGGCGGCTGGGCCGTCATGCTCGGCAGCATGCTCGCCGGGACCGATGAGGCGCCTGGTGAATTCGAAATTTACGAAGGCCGCCGCTTCAAGTCTTATCGCGGTATGGGTTCCCTGGCCGCCATGTCCCAAGACCACGGCTCCTCCGACCGGTATTTCCAAGGCAACGTGAAGACGACTAAGAAATTAGTGCCGGAAGGCATTGAAGGCCGCGTCGCCGCCAAGGGTGCCGCTGCCGATGTCCTCTATGAAATGATGGGCGGTGTCCGTTCCGGCATGGGTTACGTTGGCGCCGCGAATCTCGCTGACCTGCGAGACAACGCCCAGTTCGTCCGGATCACCAACGCCGGCCTGCGGGAAAGCCATCCCCATGACGTACAGATCACCAAAGAAGCCCCGAACTACAGCCGGGCATAATTAATAATTTGTCTCTATTGAACCGTTGTCGCTGACAGCGGTTCTTTTTTTCTCTAAAATGGGAATTATTAAGAAAGCGAGGCGACCACCATGGCCGAAGAAACAGATTTCCTATTACGTCAAATCAAAGGTATCGCTGGCCAACTCGGCTATATCCTCGGCAAACGCGCCGAAGGTACCGAATCCGCCATCATCTTCCCCGCCAATAAACCGCCCCTGCCTTACCAAGACGTATTACGCGAACTGCTCCACACCCAGCACTACCAGGAGGCACTCACGAAGTTTACTCAGATTCGTTACGCGATGGAACAAGACGACTACGTTAAGAACAAGACGACTACGTTAAATTGGGGTTATGGCTCTATGCCGCTTTGCTCCAACTGCCAGAGAAGGAGCGAACTGAAGCCGGATTGACAACTGCTGAACTGCAGAAGGGGCTGAATAAGTTAGCGGCAATTCAGGGAGAAGTATAGAAGATTACTGAGGAAGGGAATGTTTCAATTTTGATGCATGCTAGCACTTGGCACGGCGTACAAAGAGGGACCTTTCTGCCAACACCCTTAAACATTCTTAATGTATCTCTGGTATTATTATCTTCAGGCAGCGCTCAACGCCGCCAATCCCAGCTGAACGGAGTGTTTTTTCAATGACAAAAATACTAATCGTCGACGACGACAAAGAAATCGTCGAATTACTCAACATCTACGTTAAAAATGAAGGCTACGACAGCGTTCTTGCCTATTCCGGCAAAGAAGCGATGACCAAACTCGCCACCAACCCCGACATCGCGCTCATGATCCTCGATATTATGATGCCCAGCATGTCCGGCATTGACGTGATCAAAGAAGTCCGCAAAGACTCTCAGATCCCAATCATCGTGGTCAGTGCCAAAACCGCCGATATGGACAAGATCAAGGGCTTGATCACCGGTGCCGACGACTATGTGGCCAAGCCTTTCAATCCCTTGGAAGTCATGGCCCGAGTCAAGTCGCTGCTGCGCCGCAGTGCCGGCCAAGTGACCAATGAGGCGCCCGAAACGTTATCGGTGGGCCCGTTGAACATCAATAAAGATTCCCACGAAGTAACTACCCTGACCGGGAAGACCATTCAATTAACTGCTTTGGAATTCGGTATTCTCTACTTATTAGCCAGTCATCCGAACCGGGTCTTTTCAGCCGATGAGATTTTCGAACGCGTCTGGCAGCAAGAATCCATCGTCAGTGCGAAGACCGTGATGGTCCACGTATCCCACTTGCGGGACAAGATCGAAGCGGCGACCGGCGGCGAAAAGGTGATCCAGACGGTTTGGGGTGTCGGGTATAAGGTTGAGGCTTCATGATTCCAAAAAAAGTAAAACTGACCGGCCGTGAAAAAAGCGAGCTGATCATTGAAGGTATCGTTACCGTCGTGCTCCTGATTTTGCTCAACTTTGCCGTGCTGGTCTTGATCACCCAGGTGCTGAACAGTTCACCCCGGGTCCAGGATGGCATTTGGCTGCTGAAAATTGGCCTGAACCAGAACAACACACTGCAACTCTGGAGCTGGCAATGGCTATTCGTCTTTTTGATGGTCATCGTCGATGTAATCGTCGTCTGGTGGCGGCTGATCCGCCGCTATCACCAAATTCAGATGCGTCATGTGATTCGGGAACTGCATTACATTGCCGAGGGACATTTGGGCCACCGAATTCCTTTCTTAGTGAAAACAGACCTGCAAAAGGTGATTGATTCGATCAATGCCCTGGTGGATTCCACGGTGCAATCCATGGATGAGGAGCGGCAGATTGAGAAATCAAAGGATGAGCTGATTTCTAACGTCAGTCATGACATTCGCACCCCCTTGACGTCGATCATCGGTTATCTCGGTCTGATTGAGGACCGTCAATATCATTCCGAAGAAGAGCTGTTGAAGTACAGCCACACGGCCTACGTGAAGTCTAAGCAGATGAAAGTGCTGGTAGACGACTTGTTTGAATACACCAAAGTCCGGCAGACTGGCACTCATTTGAATACGACCGAATTTTCACTGACTAATTTATTGGCGCAGCTAGCCGCCAGTTTTGAGCTGGAGGCAGAGAAGAAGAAAATCAGTATCGATATTGATACCACGCCTAATCCGCTGGTCATGACGGCGGATCCGGAGAAACTGGTGCGCGTGTTCAATAATCTGCTGGTGAATGGGTTGAAATACGGCAAGGGGGCGACCCACATCTGGTTGACGGCGCAACAAGTCGGCAGTGAGGTGATCATCAAGGTGGCTAACGACGGCGCGGAAATTCCCAATGATTCGCTCAGCCACCTCTTCGACCGGTTCTACCGGGTCGAGGAGTCTCGCTCCCAGGAAACCGGCGGCTCGGGGCTGGGCTTAGCCATTGCCCAGAGCATCGTCGCGCTTCACGGCGGCTACATTTATGCCACCTCCGATGCCAAGATGACCAGTTTTGTCATCTATCTCCCGGCCGCGCCCGGTAAGCCCGTTGCCAAACCAGACGCCATTAAGCAAGTGGAACAAGCACGTCATCAGAAAGTGGGAACTCAAGATCATGCAACTGCGTAAGAAGAATTGGGTCAGCCTCATTGTCCTGTGGCTGACCTTACTGTGTTTGGGCGCTGCCGCGCCAATCGCGCAAGCGGCCGCAGCGCCGGTGAATACCAGTACCATCACTATCGGTGCCAAGGCCGGTGTCGCCTTTGATTTGCAGAGCGGCAAAGTGCTGGCGGCTAAAGATGATTTGACCGCTTATCCGCTGGCCTCGCTGACTAAAATTGTCAGTCTGTACGTGATCCGCGACGCCATCAGTCACGGCCGCCTGCAATGGACCGACACGGTCACGCCCAATGCGGCGGAAATCAAACTCAGCCAGGATACGAATTTATCCAACGTGCCCTTAGCCAATCACGCCTATACTGTGCGAGAGCTTTACGATGCTGGCTGGATCTACTCGGCGAACGTGGCGGTGATGCTGCTGGGCAATAAATTGTCCGGTTCGCAAAAGGCTTTTATTAAAGAAATGCAGGACCATCTCGATGCGTTAGGCATTCAAGACGCCACGATTTATACGACCAGCGGGTTGAACAATAGTTTGATTCCGGATAGTCTGCGGGTGCCGGGCACGCCCAGCGATGGCGAAAATAAGATGAGTGCTGCCGATATCGGTCTGGTTGTGCGCCATTTGCTGCAGACGTATCCCGACGTGCTGAAAGATTCTGCGGTGGTGCATAAAAACTTTGCCGTCACCGATACGCAGACTTACGCGATGACCAACTGGAATGCCTTGCTCACTGGCAACTCCTTGGCGCAAAGCGATCTGCCAGTGGATGGGCTGAAGACCGGGACGTCCGATCTGGCCGGCCAGTGTCTTGTTGCCACCATGCCTTGGCAGGGTCGGCGGCTGGTCAGTGTCGTGCTCCATGCGGATGGGGCCGAAACCGATAATGCCAAGCGCTTCACTGCCACTGCAGCATTGCTGCGCGCAGTAAATCAGCAATGGCGGCCGGTGACGTTAACGCCGAACAATACGAAAATTGCCAAACTGTCAGTAACTGACGGCAAACAGGATGCGGTGGCCGTGGGCCTGGCTAAACCAGTCGTGGCGTGGCAGCACAACGGCCAGTTGGCCACCCCGGTTTTGGCCATGGGTAGGAAAGCGGCGACCAGCGCCCCGGTACAAAAGGGTGATCAAGTGGCCAGCACGTCTTTGGCGGATGATAGTTTGGGCTATTTGCCCCGGGTCAACACCCAGCAAGTCAATTTGATTGCTACCCAGAATGTGGGCAAACTCAATATTTTTGAACGGTTCTTCCGCTGGTTAGGAAATTTGTTCTGAAAGCGGCTCGAAATTTGTCACTATGTTTTTCATTTCAAATAGGTTTTTGATATATTGAGCGTCCTCTCCCCGCGGAGCAGGGCGTTTTTTGCTAGGCCTTTCCATTTCACGTCCGCTTTGCGATTTGTTACACTTGAGGAGAAGAGACAGGTTGCAAACACGTGAACCGCTTATTTTATTGGTACGGACCAAAATTGATAAGCCTTTTCCCACACGCTCACGACCTTTTCTCTGTATAATCGTAATTGGGAACATTTATTTCGGGGTAAGGAAGAAGTTTCTCGGGGCCGTAGCGTTCTGTACCATGTTGAGCATGAAGAAAGGATGGGCGGTGTGCAATCAAATCTGTCGCAATTAGAGAAGCGTGCGTATTTATTTAATACTGGCACGTATTACCAAAGCTATGAGGTGTTAGGCTGTCGCCGGGTCACGCCGGGTCAGCCCACCTTCCGCTTTACGGTGTGGGCGCCCCATGCCCAGGGCGTGGCGATCATGGGGGAATTCACAAATTGGGAACCGACGCTGAAACTAGCCCGGTTGGCCAATACCGGCTGGTGGGTCGGGGAGACGGATCAATGCAAAATCAATGACTTGTACAAGGTCTCTGTCACCCAAGCGGATGGTCAAGAGGCGGTAAAAATTGATCCGTACGCCTTAGGCTATGAACATAAGCCCGGGGATGCGGCCATCGTACTGGATCGGCCGGACTTTGAATGGCACGATGCAGCCTGGCTTAAGCAGCGCAAAGCCAAGCGGCCTTACCATGAACCGATCAATATTTACGAAGTCCATTTCGGCTCCTGGCAGCGTCACGATGATGGGTCGTACCTGACGTATCCAGAGCTGGCGGACCGGATGATTCCCTATCTCCACGAATTAGGCTATACCCATGTGGAATTCATGCCGCTCATGGAACATTTGCTGGATGCCTCCTGGGGCTATCAGTTGATGGGGTATTTTGCGCCGACGAGCCGATTCGGCTCGCTGGTTGAATTCTTAACCATGGTGGACAAGTTTCACCAAGCGAATATCGGCGTGATCATGGATTGGGTGCCTGGCCACTTCATCCGCAACATGGATGCCTTAGCCCAGTATGACGGTACGGCCACGTTTGAATACGCTGATCCCAACCGGGCCGACAATGTTCGCTGGGGGACTTGGAACTTTGATTTGGGCAAAGCCCAGGTCCAGAGTTTCCTGATCTCCAGCGCTCAGTATTGGCTGCATGAATGTCATTTGGACGGTATTCGGGTGGACGCGGTCTCCAACATGTTGTATCTGGATTACGATGAGGGCAAAGAAGGGACCGTCAATAAATACGGGAACAATAGCAATTTGGAAGGCTTGGCATTCATTCGCAAGCTGAACACGGTGGTCTTCCAGTATCATCCGGATATCCTGATGATCGCGGAAGAGGCCAGCGCCTTTCCGCAGGTGACCGGACCGGTCAGCGCGGGCGGGTTAGGTTTTAACTACAAGTGGAACATGGGCTGGATGAACGATACCCTCAAGTTCTTTGAAATGGATCCGTTGTATCGGCGGGACCATATGAACCTGTTAACGTTCAGTTTCATGTACATGGACGACGAACAGTTCATTCTGCCGTTTTCCCATGATGAAGTGGTCCACGGGAAGAAATCCCTGATGCATAAGATGCCTGGGGACCGCTATAACCAATTTGCCAATTTGCGCACGATGTTCGTTTGGCTGATGGCCCATCCGGGGAAGAAACTGCTTTTCATGGGCAGCGAATGGGGCCAGTTCCTGGAATGGCGGTTCTGGAGTGCTCTGGAGTGGCGTGATTTGAATGATCCGATGAACAAAGCCATGCAGCACTTCACCGCCCATTTGAATCATTTGTACCTGGATGATCCCGCATTTTGGCAATTGGATCATGATCCGCAGGGGATGCAGATCACCAACGCGGATGATCCGCAAAGCGGGACGATCACGTTCACCCGCCGGAGTGAAACCACGGACGACTTCTTAGTCTTTGTGTTCAATTTGGAGCCGATTCAAAAATCACCGTACCGAGTACCAGTGCCGTTTGCTGGGGAGTACACGGAGTTGCTGAACACGGAAATGAAGGAATTTGGCGGGACTTGGACCCAGCCCCAGAAGAAGCTGATGACCATCGGCCAGCCCTATAAGAGCGAGCCGGATGCGTTGAATGTGATTCTGCCGGCGATGAGTGCGTTGATCTTGAAACCGGTTAACGTTCACCCAGCGGACCAAGCCGCACCACGGAGTAAAGGAATGAAGGGAGAGAAGGAAGTTTAACTTCCGCAATCAATGAGTACAGAAATGCTTGCTATGATTTTAGCTGGCGGCCAGGGGACTCGGTTAGGCAAACTGACCCGGTTCACGGCGAAGCCGGCTGTACCGTTTGGTGGTCGTTACCGGATCATCGACTTTGCGCTGAGCAACTGTTCTAATTCGGGGGTGAACACCGTCGGGGTCGTGACCCAGTATCAACCGCTGGAACTCAATGCCCATATTCAAAACGGCGCCAGCTGGGGACTGGCAGAGAAGAACGCTGGGGTAACGGTATTGCAGCCCTACGCGTCCAGTGAAGGTGAGAAATGGTTCATGGGGACCGCCCATGCCATTTACCAAAACATCGCTTATATTGACCTGTATTCGCCGAAATACGTATTGATTCTATCTGGGGATCACATTTACAAAATGGATTATGAAGCCATGCTGGCTTACCACAAGGCCCAGCATGCGTCTTTGACCGTTGGTGTATTGCCGGTGTCCATGCAGGAAGCCACCCGGTTCGGCATCATGAACACAGATGAGACCAACCGAATCATCCAATTTGAAGAAAAGCCCAAGCATCCTAAGAGCAATCTGGCCAGCATGGGGATTTACATTTTCAATTGGCAGACATTGAAGAAGTATCTGACCGACAGCTACAGCACAGATGGCCGCATGGAAGACTTCGGTAAAGATGTTATTCCGGCTTACTTGAGCCACAATGAGCCGACTTATGCCTATGCGTTCCATGGCTACTGGAAGGATGTCGGCACGATTCAAAGTTTATGGCAGGCCAACATGGAATTCCTGGAACCTGATAATCCGCTGGATATTGATGATCGCAACTGGCGGATCTATTCTCGGAACGACGCGTTACCGCCAATGTTTGTGACCAGCACCGCCAAGGTCCACCGCTCCATGATCGTGGACGGCTGTTACGTGGCCGGGGAAGTGGACCATTCAATTCTTTCGCAAAACGTCAAGATCGGTACCGGCTCAGTCATTCGCGACAGTATGATCATGCCCAATGCTGTGATTGGCAAGAATGTTTTGATCGACCACGCCATTGTCGGCGAACGGGCGATCATCGGTGACGGCGGCCAAGTCGTGGGCACCCCGGATGATATTGCGGTGGTTGGCTTCCAAGAAGTACTTGGCAGAATGGAGGAGGACGACTAATCATGCGTAAACAAGATATGTGTGCCATTATCGATTTGAATGAACCCAGCGAAGCCTTGGCGCCCTTAACGGACGAACGGCCGGTGGGGACCATGCCGTTTGCTGGCCGATATCGGTTGGTCGATTTTCCGTTATCCGCCATCAGCAACGCCGACATTCGCACCGTCGGCATCTTCCTGCCTAAGTCTTCCCGCAGTGTAGAAGATCATGTTCGTTCCGGTCAAGCCTGGGATATGGACACGATCACCGGCGGGGTCTTTACTTTCCCGTATGTGGCCACCCGGGATTATGATGATCCAACCAATATTCACCGCTACTACGACAATTATTTGACCTTCTTGATCAAATCCAAGAGCGAGTATGTCTTTATTACCGGGGCTCGGCATGTGTCGAACATTGATGTGAGTGCCTTGCTCCAGTTCCACCAAGCATCGCCGAACCCGATCACGGCGGTTTACCGCAGTGTTCCGACCGCGACCGCCAATCCGGAACAAGAAGCCTTTGTTTTGGATGCGGACAATGAAGTGGTTGACTTTGCCCCGAGCAAAGACGTCAAGGAACGGGTATCGAATCACACCAAGCCAATTAGTATGCAGATGTATCTAACGCGGACGGACTATTTGATCGAGCTCCTCAGCCGCGTGCAAAATTCCGGCAAGTTCATTCGTCTGCCCCAATTGATTCACCAAGAGATTACCACCGCGCAAGCCAATGCCTTTGAGTACACCGGGTATTGCGCCACGATTCACGACATTCCCAGTTATTTCCAGGCCAACATGGATATGCTGGATGAAGAGAAGTTCCATTCTCTGCTGTTCAGTCAGCGGGCCATTTACACCAAGAACAAGAACGAAGCACCGACTTACTTCGCGCCGGAAGCGGATGTCCTCAGTTCGCTGCTGGGCACCGGCGGCCGGGTCTACGGCAAGCTGCGGGATAGCGTCCTGTTCCGGAATGTGTACGTGGACCACGACGCCCAAGTCCTGCACAGCATCATCATGCAGGGCTCGCGGATCGGCAATGGCGCCGACGTGGAATATGTCATCATGGATAAGGGCTGTGTCGTCGGTCCGGATGTGAAGCTGATCGGTACGCCGGAAGCACCGATCGTCTTGAAGAAAGGTACCACGATCCTTGACCAAAGCGCGGCGGAAGAGGTGCTGCAATCGTGACTCAGAAACGCAATCAGAAGCAAACCAAGAAACAAGCGCAAAAGCAAATCCAGACCCAGACACCAAAGCAAATTCAGACGCCGACGCCGAAGCGTATCCAGCAGCCAGCACCAGCAGTTCCGCCGGAGCAGCCGCGGGAAAAGGTTCTGTTCGCCGCCAGTGAGGGCGCACCGTTCTTTAAGACCGGCGGTTTGGGCGATGTCGCCTATGCGCTGCCCAAGGCACTGGCGAAGCATGGCGTGGATATTCGCGTTGTGCTGCCGTATTACAGTAAGCTGATGCCGGCTGAATATCAGCGCCAGCTCCAATTTTTGGGCAGTATGACGGTGAAGGTCGGTTGGCAAGATAAGTATTGCGGTATTCTGACAATGAAGCTGGGCGATGTCCAGTACTACTTCATTGACAATCTCCAGTATTTCGGCCGGGATGGCCTTTACGGCTATTGGGATGATGCCGAACGGTTCGGCTTCTTTGATTTAGCGGTGCTGCAAATGCTGCAATTCGTTAAGTTCATTCCCAATGTGCTCCACGTCAACGACTGGCAGACGGCGTTCATTCCCGTCCTGCTCCACGACAAATTCAGCTGGATCGAGCCGCTGCGCAATATTCGCACCGTGCTGACGATCCACAATATTGAATTCCAAGGCCAATACGATGCCGTGATTTTGGATTCCGTTTTTGCCATGGGCCGCCAGTACTTCAATGCCATGGGCTTCAACCAGAATGGCGGAGTGAACATGCTCATGGGCGGTATCAACTTTGCCGACCGGGTGAACACAGTATCGCCTAGCTACGCGGAAGAGATCAAGACGCCCGCTTTTGGTCACGGCTTGGATGGGGTGCTGCGCTGGAATGCCTGGAAGTTGTCCGGTATTCTAAACGGGATCGACACGGAGCTGTATGATCCGGAGACCGATCCGCATTTGGCCGCGCATTACTCCGCTAAGGATTTAGCGGGGAAGAAGAAGGACAAAGCGGCTTTGCAAAAGGAAGTCGGCCTGCCGCAAACGAATGAGCCGCTCTTTGTCATGGTATCCAGACTGACCCGGCAAAAGGGGGCCGATCTGCTGGTAGACGTGGTGGATCGCTTCCAGCTGGAGCATAATTGTCAGTTCATCATCCTGGGGACCGGCGATTATGACCTGGAAGAAGCCTTCAAGCGGGTCGCTTACCGCTATCCGGGTGCCTTTTCCGCCCAAATTCGGTTTGACTCCCATCTGGCGCAAACCATGTATGCTGGCGGCGACTTCTTCCTGATGCCATCCGCCACTGAGCCGTCGGGTCTCGCCCAAATGATGGCGATGCGCTATGGGATGATTCCCATTGTCCACGCCACCGGCGGACTGCGCGATTCCGTTCAGCCGTTTAATGAGTTTACCGGGCAAGGCACCGGTTTCTCGTTCAATGATTATCGGGCTGATGTACTGGAAGATATGATGAAGTACGCCTATGATGTTTACGTCAACAAGCCGAAGAGTTATGCTCAGCTGCAGCAGAATGCCATGGCGGAGAACTTCTCTTGGGCGAATGCGTCCCAGGCTTACATTGATCTGTATACGGGTTTGCTGACACAAAAATGACGATGCAACTGCACGCCGACCACCACCAGTGTGGCCGGCGTGCCCTATATTGGGGGGATATTTTTGGCACAATTAACGGTGAATGAATTTAAAGAGCAGTTCAAGAATATGATTCTGCGGCTGTATGCCGAAGACGTCACTGACTCCGACGCCCATCAGCAGTTTACAGCCTTAGCCATTCTATTGCGGGAGCAGTATGCCCCCAATTTGAAGGAGACCCGTCAGCACTATGAAAATGACCGGGTGAAGGAAGCCTATTACTTCGCCATTGAGTTTCTGCCCGGCCGGATGCTGCAAACGACCATGCTCAACTTGGGCCTGACTGACACGATCACGACCGGTCTGATGGATATGGGTTTGGATGTCGAAAAAATCATCGATGCCGAGCCTGATCCCGGGCTGGGTAATGGCGGCTTGGGCCGGCTCGGTTCGGAATTTCTGGATAGTGCGGCGGCCTTGCACATGGCCCTGAACGGAAATGGGATTCGGTATCAATACGGGCTGTTCCGGCAAATGTTCGACAACGGCTTTCAAGTTGAAATGCCGGACGATTGGCTGCGCAATGGCAATTCCTGGGAAGTTCGGCGGGAAAACCGGGCCTGTTTGGTCCGCTTCGGCGGTAATGTTTGGATGGCGCCGGATGCCTTTGGCCGCTTGGTACCCCATTACGAGAACACCACCGATGTGTTAGCAGTGCCTTATGATACCGGTATTGTTGGGTATTTGAACCACACTGTCAATACTTTCCGGCTGTGGAGCGCGGAATTGCCCACAGATCCGAGCAAGACTTACAACTTGCAGCAAAAGGAAGATGTCAACGAAATCACGGAAATCCTATACCCGGATGATTCTAATTATGCTGGGCGTTTGCTGCGGTTGAAGCAAGAGTACTTCCTGGTATCTGCCGGCGTGCAAAGCATTGTCCGTCATTACCGCAAGCACCACCGCAACCTGAACCACATGGATGCCACGGTGGCGATCCATATCAATGACACCCATCCCGCGATGGCCATTCCAGAATTGATGCGGATTCTCATGGACGAAGAATTCATGAGCTGGGACCAAGCCTGGGCTCTGACCACCAAGGTCATGAGTTACACCAACCACACGTTACTGGCCGAGTCTTTGGAGACGTGGCCGGTGGACATGGTTGCCCAGACCGTGCCCCGGATTTACCAGATCATTCAAGAAATCGATCGGCGTTTCCGCGGGTTGCAGATTCCCGTATACGGCGAAGAGCGGGTCAACCGCTGTGCACCGCTGGGTGACGGCGTCGTGCGCATGGCCTATCTGGCCGTGATCGGCAGCCATTCCGTTAACGGCGTAGCCAAGCTGCATACCGAATTACTGGAAAGCAGTGTCTTGAAGGATCTGTACCGGATCTTCCCAGAGAAGTTCAACAACAAGACCAACGGAGTCACCATGCGCCGCTGGATTCAAATTGCCAATCCGCCGCTGACCAAGCTCTTGGATACCGAAGTGAACGGCGACTGGAAGCACCGGCCGCT
Source organism: Schleiferilactobacillus harbinensis (assembly GCF_008694105.1). NCBI lineage: Bacteria > Bacillati > Bacillota > Bacilli > Lactobacillales > Lactobacillaceae > Schleiferilactobacillus > Schleiferilactobacillus harbinensis. Next base: position 1,537,086 of record NZ_CP041364.1, on the reverse strand, counting down.
GGATATTATCGGGGTCCAATCTTTTGCCAAGGATCCGACGTTCTTGAAGAAGCTGCAGGAAGTTAAAGCCAAGAATAAACGTTCTTTGGCCAAGAAGATTCGCGAGAAGCTGGATATTTCCGTCGATCCGGACCATGCTATCTTTGATGTGCAGATCAAACGGCTGCATGCTTACAAACGGCAATTGCTCCATGCACTGTACATCATCGATGAGTATCAGCAGATCAAGGCCGGGCAAAAGCTAGCGGTGCCCCGCGTGCACATTTTTGGCGCTAAGGCGGCCCCGAGCTATTACTATGCCAAGGAGATCATCAAGATGATCAACGAATTGGCCAAAGTGATCAACCACGACCCGGATGTCGGTGATCAGCTGCGGGTAGTCTTTGTCCCTAACTATGGTGTGTCCGAAGCCGAGGAGATCATTCCAGCAGCGGATGTGTCAGAACAGATTTCTTTAGCCGGTAAGGAAGCTTCTGGGACCAGCAACATGAAGCTGATGGCCAATGGGGCAATTACACTGGCCACCATGGATGGGGCCAACATCGAAATTGCGGATGCCGTGGGCCAAGACAATATTGTCATTTTCGGGATGACCGCGACGGAAGTGGCAGCGTACACCAACTACTCTTCCCAGGCCATTTACGATGGGGACAAGCACTTGCAAAAAGTCGTCAACGCCTTGGTTGATGGGACGATCCCCAATATCGATCGAGAAGGCCGCGACATTTATAATTCCCTGTTGCAGTACAACGATGAGTATTATGTCTTGGCCGATTACGAAAGTTATGCTAAGGCTCAGGACAAGATCACCACGCTGTATCAAGATCCGCAGGCTTGGTATCAAATGGCCGCGATCAATATTGCCAAATCAGGCCAGTTCTCGTCTGACTTGACGATCGCCCGGTATGGCGATGACATTTGGCATCTGACGCGGGACCAGTTCGTTAACTGATCATTAGGACCGCAAAAATACGGACAAGCCGTTGCGCTGAAAAGTGCGACCGCCTGTCCGTATTTTTAGTCTTGGGCCAGAACATCGTCTGGCACTGGATAATCGCGTACTTCACCCTTGCGAATCGCTTGTTGCAGACCGCTGAGTTCGTGGTGCACGTGGCGGCGGCCCAACGGTGATGCAAACCAGTTATCGGCCCGCGTATAAGGATCGCTGGTGCCGTGAAAACTATAAGCAATATGCGCTGGAAAATAACTGCGCATCATGTGGTAGAGGCGGTTCATGTGGTACGCGTTGGTGACCAGAATAATGCGGTGCAGCTGGTCTAGCCCAATGGTGTCCGCCAGTAGGGCTTTAGAATACCGGACGTTGGCTAAGGTATATTGGGATTTATTCTCGGTCAAAATAGCGCTGGCGGGAACGCCCATTTCTTCTGCCGCGGATGCGAGTGCCACGGATTCACCTGCCGGCTGATCTTGCCAACGGCGGCCGCCGGAAATCAGCAACCGGGGGGCGCGCCCGGCCTGGTAAAGCGCCACCGCGGTGGGCAGGCGCAGGGTCCGGGCCATCCGGCTGCCGGCCAGCATGATCACATCCCCGGCTGCCCCATCATCGGGGTAGCGGAACAACAGGGCGGTGCATTGCGCTTCAGTCAAATCGGCCTGGTTCAATTCAGAAAAAAGCATCAGTCAGTTCCTTTCAAATGCTTGCTGCCATCCTTCTCGTAGACGCGCTGTTCGTCAATATGCAGCTTATCCACGATGGCCTGCCCCAGATCCACGTGCAGAATTTCTGCTAAGCCCAATAAATAAATTGCGACGTCGGCTATCTCTTCCTGGATATTGGCCTGGTCATGCTTGAGAATGCCCCGGAACAATTCGTTCAGTTCGCCGTGCATCAGCAGCAGTTCAAAATTGGTGTCCGTGACATTGAAATGGTGATTCACTTTATTTTGGTAAACTTCTTTTTGGAGTGTATTAAGGTCTAACTGCATCCTGTTTATCCTTTCTGTTCTGTCGCGTTAGCCAACCGCTGCCATTTGCGGATTTGGGTCCGAAAGGTGCGGAAGGGGGCAACGGTGTTGATGTGGATCCATTTCCACAGCGGCCACTGGGCCGGTGTTGTTGCCCAGTGCCGCTGGGCGGGTTTAAAGAATTCCTGGTCGGAGAGGTTAGCGATCCAGGCGGTGATTGCCGTGACGTTAGCGGTCAAATGGGCCTGCAAAGCGGCCAAGTCCTCGTCCTGATACGCGTCATAGAAATGTTGATATAAACCACCGAGCGCATTCCAGCGATAGCCGGGGGCCGGCATTTGAACGGTCTGCCCGGCCTGTTCCTGCTTTTCCCAGTCCAGCAGCAGGGCCGTCCAACCAATATTGTAAGCCAGCATTTGGCCGGGTGTCCGGTCGACGCCCGCGATTACCCGATCCCGATCAGCAGGCGTCAGCGCCGCAAACTCGGCAATGAATTTTACGTAGGTCGTATCGATAGTCGTGATCAAGGCTTGCTGGTCAGCATAACTTTGCATGGGCGATTTTCTCCTTTATGGGGGTTCTTCCCTTTCAGTATACCGTGCGGCGTTTGCCTTTGGCGACCGTAAGATTTTCTTAACGGCCAAGCTAAGATTGGTAGTTTGCGCCGGGGCGGCTATAATGACTGAGTATCGTTATTGTATAATAAAGAAACACCACTACCAGTTAACGTAAAGGAGCTCATCATGATTTTTTATAATTCATTCAACCGGGACTGCCGCGACGCAGTCGGGGCGATTGTCGCCGGTCAGACCCTGACCTTGCGGATTCAAGTGACCGATCTGCCTGTACAAAATGTGGCGATCGAAATTTTCCCGGATGGGGAGCAAGCGACCAACACTCAGCGGGTCCGCATGCAGCCCCAGGCCGATAATTGGTACGTCGGCAAGGTGACGCCGCCTAGTGCGGGTCTTTATTTCTACCGCTTCATCGTAGACACGGATCCGGGTCAGCAGGCAATCTATTATGCGCCCAAGGATAAAGTATACGGCGGCACCGGTGAGGCTACCCGGGATAGTAATACCAGCTGTTATCAGTTGACGGTGCTCAGCAAAGAAGAAACCTTGCCTGATTGGTATCGCAACGCAATTTTCTACCACATCTTTGTCGACCGCTTTAACAACGGCAACGCTGATGGGCATGTTAACAATCCGAAACCGAACAGTTTTATCTATGGCACCCACAACGACTTGCCCTACTATGTTAAAGATGCTAACGGCCAAATTGTGCGCTGGGATTTCTATGGCGGTAATCTGCTGGGCATCGAACAAAAATTGCCGTACCTGCAAGAGCTGGGCGTCACAGCGCTGTTTCTGAGTCCGATTTTTGCCGCCCGCAGCAATCATCGCTACGATACGGCCGATTATGAAAAGATCGACAGCATGCTGGGCAGTCTGGCCGACTTTGACCACTTCCTCACGGCGGTCCATGCGGCTGGGATGCACGTGATCCTGGACGGGGTCTTCAACCATGTTGGGGCCGACAGTAAATACTTTGATTTGTACCACAGCTTTGAACCGCGGGAAGGGGCGACGGATTCCCCCAGCAGTCCGTATTATGACTGGTTTACGTTCACCCAATACCCCAACAAGTATGATGCCTGGTGGGGGGTGGGCGATTTGCCGACGGTGAATAAAGATTCCGAGAGCTTTCATCACTATATTGCGGATCCGAAAACCGGCGTCGTGTCCTATTGGACGAAACGCGGCGTTGACGGCTGGCGGCTGGATGTGGCTGATGAACTGCGGGACGGCTTCATTGGTCAGATCAGAACCGCGATGGACCAGTATCCCGATCGGGTATTGATTGGCGAAGTATGGGAAGACGCGTCCAACAAAATCGCGTACGGCAACCGCCACCATTATCTGGAGGGCGGGATGCTCCAGGCCGTGATGAACTATCCGCTGCGCAACCAGCTAGTGGCCTTGGTCAATGGCCAAGAATCCGTGGATGATTGGGTGCAGGCGGCTCTGACGCTGCAGGAGCATTATCCCCGCAGTGTTTTCCAGAACAACTTCAACAATATCGGCACCCATGACACGGAGCGGATCCTCACCGCGCTGGGCGGCGATACCAACAAGCTGGCCCTGCTGGTCAACATCTTCTTTGCGACGCCGGGGGTACCGTGTATCTATTACGGGGATGAAGTCGGTGTGACCGGGGGCAAAGACCCGGACAACCGCCGCTTCTTCCCTTGGGGGCAGGGCAATAAGGCCGTGGAAGCGATCTATACCGATGCGCTGCAGCGCCGCCGCACCGATCCGGCGCTGGCCAACGATGCCAGTTTCATCCCCTTCTACGGCTACCGCTGGGGCGGCATCTGGCGCCACATCGTTGACGCCCAGCAGCACAGCCACGACGCTCTGCTCGTCTTCAACCCCAACGAGATCCCCATCCTCGCTGACATCCGCCAGCTCCACACCGACAACCTCACCCTTGACCAAACCGCTTACCTCCAACAGCACATCCAAACCACACCAATTCCCGCCTACGGCTACCAGTGGCTCCCCGCCGATATGGTATAATTAACAGTGACTTTTCTCATCTAATTTTGGTAATGAAAGAGAAACGGAGATTGGGATAACGTCTCATTCCTGGTGTTCCTAGTGCCAATGCGCAGCGATCGGAGGCTGAGGGGGCTCAGTGGTGGAAACCACACGACGGCTTTGCCGTCGATGTGGTTAGGCGACTTGAAGACCGCGGTTTTCGCGGGCTTCAAGCGCCGTCACCACGTTCCAGCCCCCTCAGCCGGAGATTGCGGAGCATGGCACGGCGTACCAGAAACGGCTTTATCCCAGTCTCCGCGGACAGAATAGGGGCTTTATTCGATGGCTTTATCGTTGAACGCATGTATGTTAATTCTAAAAGAACACCACCTGCTCAAAAGCAGCGCCATCCAAGGCGACATGGATACCGTCATGACCAGCGTGTCCTACGACTCTCGGAAGGTCCAGCCCAACGGCTTATTCTTCTGCAAAGGGGAAAACTTCCGCACCATCTATTTGACCATGGCCAAAGACAAAGGGGCCATCACGTACGTGGCCGAACAACCTTACCCGGAAGGCAAAGGCATGAATGCGTTCATTGTGCGCAACGTGCAAAAAGCCATGGCCCTCTTAGCCGCGGCGTATTATAACTATCCCCAGGATGAATTGTTCATCATCGCCTATACCGGCACGAAGGGCAAGACCACGTCCGCGTACTTCACCAAGTCCATTTTGGACGAAATGACCGACCACAAGACGGCCCTGTTCTCCACGATTGACCGAGTCGTTGGACCCAAACCGGATCAGCGCTTCAAATCGGACCTGACCACGCCGGAGTCGCTGGACCTGTTCCACGATATGCGGTCCGCTGTGGATAATGGGATGACCCACTTGGTCATGGAAGTCTCCTCCCAGGCGTATTTGAAATCCCGGGTGTTCGGGCTGACCTATGATGTTGGTTTCTTCCTGAATATCACGCCGGATCACATTGGCCCCAACGAGCACCCCAATTTCGCTAATTATTTGCACTGCAAACTGCAATTGCTGGTCAATTCCCGGGTCTGTGTGATCAATGCCGAGACCGACCACTTCCCCGAAGTGTACGCGGCCGCGACGACCACGACGGATCCCGACAGCATTTTCCTGTTTGCCAACGCCAACTATCAAGAACCGCATAATATCCCGATCGATTTCCGGATGGAAAGCCACGAAGCCGATTTGTTTGAATCCCGCTTCACCTTTACACCGGTGACGCCCAAGGCAATCAGTTTTGGTGTCCACGGGGATTACCAGTTAAAGCTGGTAGGGGATTATAACGAATCCAACGCCACGGCGGCCATTATCGGCTCGCTGCTGGCTGGGGCAGACACCTATGAGACCCAAGAAGGGTTGAAGAATGTCACTATCCCGGGCCGGATGGAATCGGCACTGGCCCCAGGCCACGGCGCCGTCTACGTGGATTATGCCCATAACTACGGCAGCATGCACGCCTTGCTGTCCTTCCTGATTCGTCAGTACAAGCACCCGCGGATCATCGTGGTGCTGGGTGCGCCGGGGGATAAAGGCGTCTCTCGCCGGGCGGACTTTGCCCGGGTCTTGAATCAATATGCCAGCGATGTGTTCTTGACTACCGACGATCCCGGGTTTGAAGATCCGGCGGACATCGCGGCGGAAATCAATCGGGGCATTGACCACGAGCAAGTCCGGGTCACGACTGAACTGGATCGGCCCAAGGCCATCCACGACGCAATTCTGGATTCCAACCCCGGCGACATCGTTGTTGTGGCCGGTAAGGGCGCTGACCCGTACCAGAAGGTGCGCGGCGTCGATACGCCGTACCCCACCGATATGGTGATCGTGCGCCAAGTGATCGATCAACTGCCCGCGGCGAAAGGAGCAGATAAGTAGATGGAAGATTTCTTCACCGTCATTGGCGGGATGGGCACTCCCGCGACCAACAGCTACATTCGGCTGCTTACCGCGCGCACGCCGGCCCACCAGGATCAAGACTACCTGAACTACATCCTTGTCAATCACGCGACGGTCCCGGACCGCACCAGTTATATTCTGGACCACAGTCAGCCCAGTTTTTATCCGGCGCTGCTGGCAGACATCAAGCAGCAGGCGGCCTTGAAGCCTGACTTCATGGTGATCATCTGTAATACCGCCCATTATTTCTACCGCGAACTGGCGGCCGCTGCCGGGGATATTCCGTTGCTGCACATGCCCCACGTGGCAGTGGGCACATTGGCCAAGCGTTTTCCCCAAGCAAAAAAAATCGGGTTGATCGCCACCGCCGGCACGATGGCCGATCACATTTATGAGCGGGAAATCGAAGATGCCGGCTATGATGTCGTGCTCGGCAACGGGCCGGTCCAAGATCAAGTGACCGAATTGATTTACCGGGATATTAAGGAACAAAACAAGGTCGACGCAACGCTTTACCACACCATTCTTCGGGAAATGATCGACGAAAAGGGCTGCGACTTAGTCGTTTTGGGCTGTACCGAGCTGTCCTTGGCTCAAGAAAAAGCCAGCGACCATGAGTATCCGATCATTGATCCGCAAAGTATCATTGTGGATGAGTCTATTCGTTTGGCCACTGCGATTCGGGCCGGTGAGCCGGTGGACTACACCCCGCTGGTTAAAATTAACGATCCGCTGTCCCACTAAGTTTGTTGTCTGTTTTAATTCATGGTATGCTGTCAAAGGAAGGGTCCAATTGGCCAATTGGAGCGACCTTTGGCAGCATTCTTATTTTGGGGTTAAAGGGCCCATTGAAAGAAGGGCAAAAAATTCATGGCAGATTTAGCGTACCATCGGGTCTATTCAGAACTGACCGCACAGATCAAGCACGGCCAATATTCGGATTATCGCTTACCGGATGAACGAACACTGAGCGAGCAATTCGGTGTTTCCCGGTCGACCATCAAGCGGGCCTTGGGCATCTTGGTGAATCGCGGCATCATTTTTCAGAAGCAGGGATCAGGCACCTTCGTCAATCCCCTCTACTTCAAGAGCCGCCCGCTGTTTAACTATACTGGGGATAATATCGGGATCACCGACAGTCTGGTGAAAGACGGTCAGAAACAATCGATTAAGGTTCTGCATTTCCATGTGCAGAAAGCCAAAGATGAAGTGGCGGAGTCGCTTTTCTTACAGCCTAACGAGTTCGTCTACCGAATCGAACGATTGCGGCTGGTGGATGATCAGCCGTTTATGATTGAAATCGGCTATTTGCCGATCCGGCTCGTGCCGGAACTGAACGAAAGCGTGATTCAGTCGTCACTGTACAATTATTTGCAGGAAGAACAGCACCTGATGGTCACCAAGTCTTTTCTGAACATTTCTGCGGAACCGTCCACCGAGGAAGACCAGAAATTATTGCAGCTCAAACCGACCGAACCGGTGGGCCTGATGGAGGGGATTTTCTTCACCGACAGCGGCACGCCCATTGAGTTCTCGCGGATGCGGATCCATTATCGCTATATGCAGTACAATTCGTTTGTGTCACTTTCGTGAGAGAGGGCGCAGGCCGACGGTTAGAAAGAGCCAAGGGACAGTAAACCCGTACTTAGGTTTACTGTCCCTTGGCTCTTCTGCCTTAGCTTCTGTCGGCCGGAGCCCGTTTACGCCAGGGTGCCGGATGGCCAGTCCTTTTAATCGCTTTTTTCTGACTAACGTTCTATACTGACAGGTAACGACACGAATCTATAGGTGCTTTTTAGGAAATGGTACGTACCAAATAACAAATTGGTTGACTTCTTTCGTTTACCCGGTATAATGGGAGATGAATCAAGGCATGATGTGTTGCCCGGGGTCGGTCGCGGATCGGCGTTGAGCACCACCGACTTAATAGGAGGTTTTGTAATGCTGGATCAAAAGACGAGCACCGATCAATATTCAACCCCTGAATATTTCGATCGCTTGAAGAAGTACTGGCAGGCAGCAAACTATATTTCCGTTGGGCAATTATACCTGAAGGATAACCCGTTGCTGAAGCGCCCGCTGAAGGCTGAAGACGTCAAAGTCCACCCCATTGGTCACTGGGGTACGATTTCTGGGCAGAACTTTATCTATGCTCACTTGGATCGGGTCATCAACAAGTACCATCTGAACATGTTTTACATCGAAGGCCCCGGTCATGGTGGTCAAGTGATGGTTTCCAACTCTTACTTGGACGGTAGTTATTCGGATATTTATCCGCATATTACCCAAAATGAAGAGGGCATGAAGCGGCTGTTCAAACAATTCTCCTGGCCGGGTGGTGTGGCATCCCATGCTGCTGCTGAAACACCGGGTTCCATCCACGAAGGTGGGGAACTGGGCTACTCCATTTCTCACGGTACAGGTGCGATTCTGGACAATCCGGATGTGATCGCTGCCGTTGTTGTTGGTGACGGAGAAGCTGAAACGGGCCCGCTGGCTACGTCTTGGTTCTCCAATGTCTTCATCAACCCGGTCAATGATGGTGCCGTATTACCAATCTTGAACTTGAACGGGTTCAAGATTTCTAACCCGACAATTCTGGCCCGTAAGACTGACGAAGAACTGACCAAGTACTTCGAAGGACTCGGCTGGGAACCGATCTTTGTCGAAGGCGACGATCCCGACAAGCTGAATCCGGAAATGGCTAAGGCTATGGATAAGGCGATTGAAAAGATCAAGAGTATCCAAACCGAGGCCCGTAAGAAGCCGGCGTCTGAAGCCAAGCGTCCGGTATGGCCGATGATCGTTGCCCGTATCCCCAAGGGCTGGACTGGTCCCAAGGAATGGGACGGCGAACCGATCGAAGATTCCTTCCGTGCGCACCAGGTGCCGATTCCTGTCGACCAAGGCGACATGCAGCATGCCGATGCGTTGGTTGCTTGGTTGAAGAGTTACGAACCCGAGAAGCTGTTCGATGAGAACGGCGAATTGCTCCCTGAGCTGCGGGAAATCGCACCTAAGGGTGATGCACGGATGTCCGTTAACCCGATCACCAATGGCGGGATCGATCCGAAGCCGTTGGATCTGCCGGATTGGAAGCAATATGCCGTTGACACCACGACCCCGGGTAAGACTGTTGCCCAGGATATGATTGAAATGGGCAAGTATGCCCGGGACGTCATCAAGGCCAACCCGCATAACTTCCGGATCACTGGACCTGATGAAACGATGTCCAACCGGTTGAACCATGTCTTTGAAGTAACTGACCGGCAATGGATGGAAGAAGTACGCAAGCCGAATGATCAATTCGAAGCACCGGCTGGCCGAGTCCTGGATGCGCAATTGTCTGAGCACCAGGCAGAGGGCTTCCTGGAAGGCTACGTATTGACTGGCCGTCATGGCTTCTTCGCTTCTTACGAGGCATTCCTGCGGGTCGTTGACTCCATGCTCACCCAGCACTTCAAGTGGATCCGCAAGGCGGACGAACTGGCATGGCGCAAGAAGTATCCGTCTTTGAACATCTTGGATGTTTCGACTTCCTTCCAACAAGACCATAACGGTTATACCCACCAAGATCCGGGTATCTTGACCCATATGGCGGAAAAGAAGGACAAGTACATTCGCGAATACCTGCCGGCAGACACCAACACCTTGTTGGCTGTCATGAACAAGGTATTGCGGATGGAACAAACCGTGAACATCGTTGTGGCCTCCAAGCATCCGCGCCCGCAATTCTACAGTGTTGAGGAAGCGCAGCAACTGGTTGATAATGGTCTGAAGATCATTGACTGGGCATCTAACGATGGGCACTCCGAACCGGACGTTGTCTTTGTGGCGTCTGGTACTGAACCGAACCTGGAAGCTTTGGCCGCCATCGACATTCTCCATGATGAATATCCTGATTTGAAGATCCGCTTCATCAACGTCGTTGACTTGCTCAAGCTGCGTCGTCCGGACGTTGACCCGCGGGGCCTGACTGACGAACAATTTGACACCTTCTTCACGAAGGACAAGCCGGTCATCTTCGCCTTCCATGGTTTCGAAGGCTTGATTCGGGATATCTGGTTCGGCCGTCACAACCAGAATCTGCGGATCCATGGCTACCGGGAGAACGGGGACATTACTACACCGTTCGATATCCGGGTCATGAACGAACTGGATCGTTTCCACTTGGCGAAGGATGCCGCTGACGCTGTTTATGGCGCTGCTGCTGGCGACTTCGAGTCCAAGATGGATGACATTCTGCAAAAGCACTACAACTTCATCCGCGACTACGGTACGGATATGCCGTTAGTCAACGACTGGACTTGGAAGAGCATCAAGTAGGCCGTTTGCCTAGAAGTTAACACCGACCAAAAACCAATCATACAAAATTGTAATTGTTCCTAGTTGCCGGGAATGATTACCCAACACACCACGATTATCGACTCAGGGGATGATCGTGGTGTGTTTTTGTACAGTTGACACGTCATACATGCAACGTACCTGTGAGGCTCTTTCTAGAAAAATCTTCATTCTTTTCATGGCTTAGTCATCGGCTATGCCGGCTTGGGTGTGATGCTCATTGGGCTGCTGGCCCAGTTGTGGGCGTATAATTGGCAGTACCAATAGAAGCGTAAAAAGGCGTGTCCGCCGTCATGGGGACACGCCTTTTACTTATTGCTTCGGTTCTTTCTTCGGATGATAGGTGACCATGGCGATGATGAATTGCACGACCACATAAAGTACGATCAGCACCACGATCACTGACATGATCGTGACCAGAATGCGGACCGGCCAGAATAAGTGCATCAGGATCAAAATGATCACGTTGACTAGGATCACTGACAACCAATGGTTTCTTTGTTTATGAGGCATCGGCAGGACTCCTTGGTGAGACTGTTTGCCAGTAGTATACCGCTTTCTTATTTTTGAACAAAAACAGGGTCGTTCCTACTGAAAGGATACGATCCTGTCTATTGCTTGGGCACCTTGCGCTTGAGGCCGCCCAAGAGGGGGAGCACTGCGCGTATACAGGGATTTGATCCGGGTACTAGTCGCAGAATAGCAGAAAGCGATTACTTACGTCAACTTTTTTGCTTAGCGGTTAATTGAAAAGCTGCTCATTCCGCGCCACTTGCAACGCCGCCGCAATCACCTGGTCCATGTTGTAATATCGATACGCTCCCAGCCGGCCGCCAAAAATCACCTTGGGGGCCGCCGTGGCTGCATACTGGCGGTACTGCTGGAACAACGCATCGTTCTCGGGATCATTGATCGGATAGTAGGGCTCCGCCCCCGGCGTCCAGACTGCTGGATATTCCCGGGTGATCACCGTTTGCTGGCGGTTGCCGGCACCGAATTCGAAATGCTTATGTTCGATAATTCGGGTGTAAGGCGTCTCCGCGTCAGTATAATTGATTACCGCGTTGCCCTGGAAGTTCGGCGTATCCAGCAGCTCCGTCGCAAAGCGGAGACTGCGGTAACCCAACGCGCCGAATTGATAATCGAAAAAGGCATCGATCATTCCAGAATAAACGATCCGGTCATAGTCCGCCAGATAAGCCGCTTTCTTGGTCAGAAAATCCGTGTTGAGCTGAACGCTGATCGTGGGCAGTTTCAGCATCTTGGCCACGATCTGCGTGTAGCCGCCCACGGGGATCCCTTGATGGACGTCACTAAAGTAGTTGTTGTCATAGGTAAAGCGGACTGGTAGACGGCGGATGATAAACGCGGGCAGATCAATGGGTGCCCGGCCCCATTGTTTGGCTGTGTATTCCTTGATCAGCGTCTCGTAGATGTCTGTGCCCACCAGGGCGATGGCCTGTTCCTCCAGATTGTGCGGCCGGCGGGTGGCACCAGCTTGCTGCTGCTCGGCAATCTTCGCCTGGGCCTCAGCCGGGGTCGTCACGCCCCACATTTGATGGAAGGTATTCATGTTAAACGGTAAGTTGAATAACCGGTCATGATAGTTGGCGATGACCTGATTCGTGAATCGATTGAAGGTGGCAAATTGCTGGACGTACTGCCACACGCGCTCTGAGTTAGTATGAAAAATATGGGCGCCATAGCGATGGACTTGAATCCCCGCCATGTCTTCTGTATAAATATTGCCGGCGATGTGGTCCCGCTTTTCGATCACCGTGACCTGATCCCCCGCCAGAGCCCGTTCCCGGGCCACGACGGCCCCGAACAGACCGCTCCCCACAACCAATAATTTCATGACTTTCTGCTCCCTAATTAAAGCTGTAGAAACGTTGCAGCATATGGTAGACCGCCAACGACATCCGCCGACCGACCCGGCCGGGCAGGGTTACACCCCAGCCCACCAAGCTGTGCCGGACCTTGCGATATAAGGCCGGATCCGCCCGGGCCATGAACTGCCACAGGGCATGACGCTGAGTCAGACTGGCCATGGAGCCCTCGTTCAGCAAAACAATGGACGAGATTCCCGTCACAATGCCGACGTAGGACTGCATGTAGCGGGCTAGGTGGGGATCGGTCAAGTGCAAGTCAGCATAATAGGTGATCATGGCGCGATTGACTCGCAGCTGCTGTTCGATCCGTTTGACCATCACCTTTTCATTCACCGACTGATCCGCCCGGCCAATGAAGTAATGATATAAATCAACGTCTAGATAGCGCATGGTCCGGACATGGGGCAGGGGTTCAAAAACAAACAGGTTATCCACGTAGAACGTATGCCGGGGCAAGGTTAGATGCATGTCTTGAAGAATGGCGGTGCGGAAAATAACGGAGTGCATCAGGATATATTTGCCCGGCTGCAGCTTAACGTCCTGCCAGGTAAATTGCCGCTTCTGGGGCAGTGCCCGGCGAAACTGCATCACCCGCTTGTGCTTTTTGCCGACTTTGTCATAGACATAATTGAAAATCAGCATGTCGAACGTGTCCGCAGCTAACTCGGCCAAGACTTTTTGCAGGGCCGCCGGGTCCAGCCAATCGTCGCTGTCGACCACTTTGAAATACTTACCCTGAGCGGCTCGCACGCCCGCATTGATTGCCGCTCCATGGCCGCCATTGGGCTGGTGAATGACGCGGATACTTTCCGGGAAGCGGGCCGCATAATCATCAGCGATTGCTCCGGTCCGATCGGTGGACCCGTCATCCACGATGATGATCTCCACCTGCGGTCCGCCGGTTAACAAAGCGTCAATACAGCGATCCATGTAGTCTTCCGAATTATAGCAAGGTACAACGGCACTTAATAAGGTCACGATTTTAAACTCCTCAGCGGGGCCGTGCCCCGGTTAATCAGTGCTAAATGTACTTTCATTCTACCAGAAACTGGCCGCGGACATTGTATTCCCGTTTCCTTTCTGGTAAAAATAGCAGTATCGCAATATTTCTGAAGGGGTGGACCCATGCAAGAATTGAAACTCCGCTGGCTGCTGACGGGATCGCTGCTGAGCAGCATCGGAATGAGTTTTATTTGGCCGTTGACCAGCATTTATTTGCATAATCGGTTGGGCATTTCGCTGACCACTGTGGGCGTCGTGCTCCTGCTGAATTCCTTGGCCAGTGTGGCCGGCAGTTACGTGGCGGGAATGGCCTATGATAAAGCCAATCCTTACTGGCTGCTGCTAGGCGGCGTGGGGACAGCCTTTGTCACCCTGGTCGTACTGGCCTTGCATCACGGCTGGCCGATGTTTGCCGTCTTGCTGTTTGTTCTGGGCATCACCTCCGGCTGGAACCTGACCCTGGTCAACGCCATCGGCACCAGGATTCGCCGGTATGACGGCCGGTATGTGTTCAACATGCTGTATTTTGCCCAAAATCTGGGCGTGGTCGCCGGCACGGCCATTGTCGGTTATGTTTACCACATCAGTGTAACGCTGCTGTTCGCCATTGCTGCTGCCTTGTTTGCCTTCTTTTTCGCCCTGGTATTTTTCACTTATCGGCCAGTGGGTCACCGGGCCGTCCGGGTTCGCCGGGCAGAGAGTGCAGGAGACCCGCAGCCGCTTCGGCTGCCCAAATGGAATCGCATTGTCCTGATCGCCTTCTTTGCAGCGTTATTGATCATTTGGACCATGTATCAGCAATGGGTATCTAACCTGTCCGTTTACATGACCGATCTCGGCATTCCGCTGAGCCGCTACAGTATGTTGTGGACGCTGAATGCCGGCTTAATCGTGGGTATTCAGATTCTGCTGAATACGTTGTCGCACAGTGGCAAGTATTTGATCTATCAAGTTTTTTTCGGTATCACGATGGTCGCTTTATCCTTTGTTGTCTTGATTTTTGCCAAGAGCTATGCCTGGTTCGTCCTGGCGATGACGGTCCTGACCATGGGCGAGGCCACTGCTTTCCCGGCGATCCCCGCTCTGGTCAACGATCTGACACCATTGGATTTGAAAGGACGCTATCAAGGCATGGTGAATGCCTGGGCCTCTGCCGGCCGGGCATTGGGGCCGTTGTTTGGCGGGGCGGTGATCGACGCCACGTCGTACACAACACTGTTTATCGTCGCCACCGCTGCCGTGGGGGTCGTGCTGTTGGCATTAGCGACGCTGTGGCTGCTGGTACATCAGCGGTTGACGGTGTTTAATTATTGAAGAAAAAAGGCCGTACCAGCATCCCTCGCGGGTATGCTGGTACGGCCTTGCTGATTAGCCATTAATCCACAAAAATGATCTGAAATTCCTTCTTCTCCGGATACACATTCACACTGCAGTGCCGGTTCAGATCCAGCGTGATTCGCTGGGCAAACGCGACTTTATCGTCAAACGCTTTGGCGTTGGCCGTGAAGTCGTTTTTCTGATAGTCATAATTTGCCGCGATAAAGGATGCATCGGTGACGAAACGCAGGTTATTCTCATCATGGTGCGCACCGGGTTTCAGCACCGAGTCGATGTAGTGATAAATCTGGCGCGGCGTGAAATGCAGCGGCGTCTGTAATTCCGTGGTGATCTTGAAATTGGTGACGTCATCGATCATCGCGTCATCCACGGTGACCTGGGTCAATGCTTGATAGAGTTTCATAGTAAAAATTTCCTTCCCCAAATACAGTATTAAGCGGGCAATGCCGCGATGGTGCGCAGCGCCTGCTGGAATTCGGTCTGAGCATCCGCGTCAGTTTCTTTGGCCAGGGCAGTGGTGAGAAATGCGCTGATTTCAGCGTTCTGATTTTTCAATAAGTGACCCACCGCCCAAGCCGCCGTGCCCCGGATCACCGGGCGCGGATCCTTGTCGATCACTTCCAGCAGCTTCGGCACCGCGCTGCGATCGCGCATATTGGCCAAAGCAATGATGGCGTTGCGCTGCAGCGATTTCTTGCCCCGCCACGCGCCCGCCAGCGCACCGAATTTCTCTTTGAATTGCTTGTTCGAAATGTCCAGCAGCGGCACAAGTTCCGGACTGACCGCCTCAGGATCGGGTTCCATGTCCGGGTGGAAATGGGTGTCTTTACCCTTATTGAACGGACAGACCAGTTGGCAGATATCGCAGCCGTAGATCACGTTACGGATCATCGGCCGGAACTCGGCCGGCATCATCCCCTTGGTTTGGGTCTGAAAGGATAGGCAGCGCTGGGCGTTGAGATGGCCATCGCCCAGCAGCGCCGAGGGCGGGCAGAAGTCAATACAGCGAGTGCACTCCCCGCATTGGCAAGGAATCGGCGTATCCGGCGGGAAATCGATGTTGGTGATGATCTCGCCCAGATAGACCCAGGAGCCGAATTCTTTGGTGATCAGCAGACCGTTTTTGCCAATGAAACCCAAGCCAGCCCGCTGGGCTACGGCCACATCGACTAACTCGCCGGTGTCCACCATCGGTTTGAAGGCAATGCTGGCATCATCGCCGGCCAATTGCCGAATTTTCTCAATTAACTGGGTCATCTTCGCGCGCAGGATCGTGTGGTAATCAGTGCCCCACGAGGCGCGGGCAAAATAGCCGCGTTTATACTCGCTGCGGGGCGCACGCTGGTGCATCCGAGTGGGATAGGCCAGGGCGATGGCAATGATCGAGCGGGGCTGGTTGAAGATCTTGTCCGGATAGACCCGTTCGTCGATATTTTGGTGTTCAAAGCCGCTGTTATAGCCCTTTTCCCGTTGGGCTACCAGACTGGGCTTCAGGTCGGTGAAGGGCGCGGCGGTGGTGAAACCAATTTTATCGATACCAATTGTTTGACTGGCGGCAATGATTTGCTGTTTTAAGTCGGCGTGCATGGCCCGCGCCTCCTTTCTGCCTTACTTCGTCAGGTATATCCGCTGCAAGTCGCGGATGTCGTCGTCACCCAGGGTCAAGACATCCCGCAGGTAATGCTGCACGTCGCCGCTCATATTCTTGATGGCGTGGCGGGCGGTGGCGAGATAGTCGGTGCTGACGGTGAAGAGCGCCTTAATGTTCGTGACCATCGTTTCATTTCCGCCATTCTTGCGTACCTCGGCCAGTACTTCAGCAACGCGGTTCTTGCTGGTCTCGTTAGTCAATAGGTAGTCCTGGGTGATGATGTCATCAGGGACGCCCAGGGCGCTGAGGAAAAAGAAAGCGCCCATGCCAGTACGGTCCTTGCCGGCCGCACAGTGGAACAGGACGGCTTCGCCGTCTTTTTCGTTATCCAGCAGGGCATCGAAGAAATGCTTGTACGCGTCCTGGGCGTGGGTGGTTTGGACGATGTCCCGGTAAACCTGGAGCATGTGCTGGTAGCCGTTTCCCGGATCCTCACGCATCATCGCCTGCAACTGGGCAGCCGTTTTTGAGTTCTGGGTTTCATCTTCCGCCAAGACGGGGTTGAAATCGTAGCGTACCCCGGCGGGTACTTTATCCGGCTGATTTTTTCTTTCCTCCGTTGAGCGAAAATCCATGTCCAACCGGACACCGTAATCGTAGAGAAATTGCTGATCGTCAGGACTGAGCGTATCCAGCCCAGCTGAGCGGACTAGTTTATTGAATTTCACCTGTTTCCCGTCAATGGCCGGATAGCCCCCCAACTCCCGATAATTGAACCCACTTGTAATTGGCAAGACGCGTTTCTCCATGTCTGCTGACCCACTTTCTAACGTTTTGTTATATCTCCAGTTTAGCATGGATAGCAGTCGTTTTCGCGACAAGGTACAATAGGGATAGTTATTTCTGAGTGGGTGGAATAGGGGGATGTGACGGCAGTGCGAATTATTGTGGCAGCGGATGCGTTTGCCAAGACGATTGACGGGGTGATGACGAGTCAATTGCTGGCGGATGGGGTGCAAACGGCAGCACCATTAGCGGAAGTGGATGTTTGGGCGTTCCCGCCGGCGGGGCGGACATTGCATGCACTGCAGCGAGCCCTGGTCGGTGAATTTCAGGAGACCCCGGTGGTGGATGCGTTTTGGCAGCCCACCCGCTTAACCTATTTAGTAGTGGGGGAAGGCAGTCAGCGGACGGCCTATGTGGAGACGGATTGGTTGTTTCCGGGGCTCAATGAGGGGACGGCCGACGAAGTATATAATGCCACCAGTTTTGGCTTGGGCGAGGCGCTGCTGCATTTGATGATTGCTGGCATGCCGCATATTGTCTTGATTATCGGCAAGCGCATGATTTGCGACGGCGGGATCGGCATGCTGCAGGCGCTGGGGGCCGTGATCGGTGATGATCAGGGCCAAGACGTGGGCAGCGGCCGCAATCCGTTATTGGTGATGCAGGGCATCGACGCCAGCCGGCCAGCGCTTTTGCTGCGCAAAGTGGATCTCACGATCATGACCGACAATTACTTTACGTATACCGGAAAGCAGGGCTTTGTCCGGTTATTGGCGGCGCATCATCATTTCACCGCGGCCCAGCAAAGGGAACTGAATCGGCAATTGGCAGCGGCTCAACAGTTGTTGGCTGATACTTGTCATATCCCCATTCGGGATGTACCGGGAAGCGGTGCAGGCGGCGGGATCGGCGGCGCCCTGCTGGCCGTCGGTGCCCGTCAGCCGGTGGATTTTGCCCCCTGGCTGGGCGAACAGGTCGGCTTTATGCCGGTGCTGGCCCAAGCAGATTTGGTGATCACCGCGGCGCCGGTCTTAACGCCGGTGATGGGCTTGATGAGCGGCGTGGTGCCGCTGGCCCGGGTTGCCCAGGCCCATCAGGTGCCGATCGTGCTGGCCCTGCAGCCCGACCACACGCTGGATCCCGGCCTCAGCGAGCTGTTTGCCGATATCTATTTGACCCAGGTCACCGGCTTGATGGGCAGTGAGCGCAGCGGGGTCTGGCGGCGCGGATTGAAGGTTGCCGGCAGTGAACTCGTGACCCGCTTTGAGCAGCGCCGCCAAATGGCAGAAAAATAAACTGCTTGCGCCCCTTTTACCGGTGTTCTATGCTAAAGTGAAGTTGGAAAGGATGGGAGAAAAATGGCACAAGAATATCACAACATTTTAGTCCCCTTGGACGGTTCTGCAGAGTCCGAGCGGGCGCTCAATAAAGCTGTGGCCGTTGCCCAGCTGAACCATGCCCATGTCGATCTCCTGCACGTACTGGATACGAAGCAATTCGTTGGCAGCTACGGCGGTATGATCACCGAAGATACGATCTATCAATTGTCCGAGGATGCGCAAAATTACTTACAGAATATTGCGGATAAGCTGAAAGAAGAGGACGGGTTCACCGACGTCGCGATCCACGTGCGGTTCGGCAACCCCAAGACGGTCATTGCCAAGGACTTCTTGGAGGATCACCACAATGACCTGATCATGATTGGCGCCACCGGTTTGAACGCCATCGAACGGCTGCTGGTCGGTTCCGTCACGGAATATGTCAATCGTCATGCGTTATGCGACGTCCTGGTCGTCAAGTCCGGCTACGCCAAGGCCCAGGATGAAGCCCGCGCAGCGAAGAAAGAAGCGGCGAGAACGCCGAAGTAATCAGGGAAAATCATGAAGAAAAGTCAATATGGGATTTTATTAGCCGGAGCCGCCGCCATGATGTGGGGTGTTTCCGGCCCGATGTCGCAGTTATTGTTTGCCACGGACCATGTGTCTGTGCACTGGCTCATTGCGTCGAAGATGATTCTGGCTGGCATCATCGTCGTCGCTGGGGGCTTTTTGACCCAGAAAGACAAGATGCTCGGCATTTGGCGCAGCTGGCACACGATTCTCGCTTTGTTGGCTTTCACCGCTGTCGGCATGGTGTCCATGCAGTTTATTTACTACCAGGCCATTGCCGTGTCTGACGCGGCCACCGCGACGATTCTCCAGTTCATGTCGCCTATTCTGGTAGTCGTGTATTTGGCTTTTGCCGAACACAAATTGCCGTCTCGTATTGACATGAGTGCTGTGGTCCTGGCGATTCTGGGGACCTACTTGATCGTCACGCGGGGGCACATCGGCCATTTGGCTGTGACGCCCGTGGGCTTGTTCTGGGGGATTGCCGCCGCCTTCGCGGCAGCGGTGTATACCCTGGGACCGCGGAACTTGATCCGCGAGTTCGGCGCGATTTCCACGGTGGGCTGGTCCATGCTCATTGGCGGCATCGCCATGGCCCCGACCGTGCCGGCTCAGGAATGGATCCCGCATCTCAGCACGCCGGGCTTGCTGGCCTATCTCTTTATCCTGATTTTTGGGACAGTGATTGCCTATGCGATGTACTTGGGCAGTCTGCGTTTTACCAATGCCACGGTGGTCAGTGTCCTGGATTCCTTCGAACCCCTCGGCGCGGCAATCCTTTCCGTGGTGATGTTTAACCGGCACTTCAGCATTGCCGAATTGTTGGGCATTTTACTGATCATCATGACGGTGGTGGGCATGTCGTTTCTGCCCCAGCGCAATGTGCAAATGGCTCAAGCCGCTGCGCGTACCGCGCCAGTCCCGCCGAATCTGCAGCCGGCGGCAGCACCGCTGCACCGGGAACGGCGGATGGCGAAACCATGATCTGAATACAGAAAATAACAGCGCTGGTCTCTGATGAAAATCAGAACCAACGCTGTTTTATACTTGGCTTAGTAAGTGGTACCGTTCAGCAGATTCGGAACCCGCTCGACCCGCTGGTCGGCGGTCAGGGCAACGATGTACCCATTCTTTAAGTGCATCGTGTAGGTGACGTAGGGCTGCAAATTGAGAGGACGGCCGCGATAATCCACGATGGGCAATATTCTATTATTCACAGTTGGCATAGGGACCGCTTCCTTTCCGGTAACATGCCTCGTCATTTCTCTATCCACTTATATTTTATAAGTTACCAGTGATGGAAGCAAGAAGAAAGATTGCAAAATACAGTTGTAAAATATGACGGAATTATGCTGTGGCCCGTGGGCGTAGCGTGGGCCGGATGAAAAAGCTACCCGGATGTAACCAGAATGTAAAATAACGCTAGTTTTCAAGAACGGGATGTAAAGTTCGCTTACACTTTTATCCCGGGGGCAGCAAGGAGTCGGTTGCGGTATAATGGTTTTTAAGAAAGTGTAACGAGGAGTGGATAACGAATGGAAGCAACTGCAATCAGTGAAATGGCTGACTGGCTGGAAGCCCATGTGGACGATATCGTGGGTAAGAACACGGCGCTAGATACAGACAAAATTTACGCGTTATTAGATGCCCTGAAGGTCCTGCCGCGGCCGGTGGCGACTTATTTGGAGATGACCCAGGAAAAGTATTACGAGGACGGCTCCAGCCATGACCTGGATCTGGATGGCGGCAAAGCCTTAGTCGGTGAAGTACACGATCGGCTGATGGTGAACCACGTAGACGGCACCCTGCCGGAGAATCAGATCCGCTTCACCTACAACCACGAGGACGTTTACCAGGATGGTTACGCGCCGCGCCGGGATTGTCAGATCCTGATGTATGCACTGGAAGTACTGGGTGCCGTCGCCGGGGTCCATGGCTTCGATTTGTTCGCGGACAACGTCAAGAGCGACGCCGTTGTTTCCATTGCCCTGTCGGCCAAAACGCTGGCCGATTGGCAGCAGCAGACCGCCACGGTTTAATTATAGAAATGAGAAAGGCCGCCGAGAAAGTCCAACATTGGATTTTCTTGGCGGTCTTTTAGCACGAGCCCATCCGGTTAACGGGAGGTCAATGCCAGCTGGGCATAGTCTGCTTTCAATTCTCTGGTCACTGCATCGATCGTGGCTTGGTCCGCGAAAGCATGGGCCATGGAAATCAGATTGCTGCGCTGGAAATCAGCAGCTTCCAGGCCAAACTCTTGATGGAACAGCATGTATTCCCGGGTCAGGTTGGTGTGCGATACTGTGCGGTTGTCAGTACTGATGTTGAAGGGTACATTCGCTGCCACCAGATCCCGGTAATGGAAATGGGTGATGTCCACTGCCGCTTTGGTTTGCAGGTTCGACGTCAGACAGATCTCGAACAGGGTATTTTGCGCGTGCGCCAGAGCCAGTGCATCGGCGTGACCATGGATCGCCGTGCCGTGGCCAATCCGCTTCGCCCCCAGCTTGATGGCCTCCACGACATTCTCCACACAGCCGCATTCGCCAGCGTGGAAGGTCAGTGGAATCTGATGGGCAGCGGCGTAGTCAATCGCCGGCTGCATCGTCCGCGGCGGGAAATGGGCTTCGTCGCCGGCGAAGTCCACGCCGACTACACCGCGATCCCGCAAGCCATTCGCCGCGGTGAAGGCGGCGATGGCCCGGTCGATCGGCTGCTGGCGCATGCCGCAGACCAGAATGCGGGTGGTGATGCCCAGTTCGGTTTTCGCTCGTTCCAGCCCTTTGGCTACGGCGATGATTGTATCCGCCTCGGTCATGCTCTTGTCGGTGGACAGGGTCGGGGCAAAACGGACCTCCAAGTAACGGACATTTTCCCGGGCTGCTTGGGCAGCCACATCGAAGGCCGCCAAAGTCAGCGCCTCGGGCACTTGGAGCAACGGGCCGATGAAATCGAACCGTTCCAAATACTCGCCCAGGGATTGGACATTAGCCGGCGCAATGACTTTCTCCGCCAGTTCCGCGTCCGTGGCCGGGATTGGAATATGCTGCATGTCCGCAATTTCCCGAATCGTTGGAATCGAAATCGATCCGTCGAGATGACAGTGTAATTCAACTTTTGGTAATTGATGGGCAATGATTTCATTGAAGCCAGACACAGTTGGGACCCCCTTGCATGTTTGTGCACAACTATAACACGCGGCGGGGGATATTTCACGTTTATAGACCGTCAGTAAGCGTGTAAGTTACGTCCGCCGAATACTTTTGGCCGGCCAGGATGCCCGCGGTATTAGGGACATGAAGTACGGCGGTGTAGTTCTGGGTGTCTACCAAGCCTGTGTCGTTGGTCAACTCAGGGAGGACAGTACTGCCACCTTCGCCAATCGCAGGGATGTCGTGGCTGCCTAACCGGAGGATGAACGTGTTGACGGTCGAGGATCCCGCTGCAAACGGAGTCACTTGCACAGTGACTTGGGACTTTGGATTTGGATTGTACACGGTCGTGATCGTGATTGGTTTGGCACCTTCCGAGGACTGTGTCCCAGTGATATCATTGCGCCCATCATTCGGGTAGTCCCCAGCAGCGAGCCGACGGGTGCCGAAGTTGAGGTCCCCCGAGACCGCGATGGCGGTTTGTCCTTTGATCATGGTGGGCATCCACACAGAATAGACGGTATTGTCCTTTTTGTAATTGAAGCGCAAGTAGCCTGCACCAGTGCTGTTTGGCCTGAAGCTCATGTAGTCTTGATATTTGATATTCACCTGACCGGGATTCTGCGAATTGAGCAAGCTAGTCAGGTCGATGTTGGGTTTGCTCTGATCAAAGAACGCGACTTGGGTGCTCGTCGCATCGTTAGGTGTGAATGCAGTAACTGTGCCATCTGCTAAAGTCAATGTACTCAGCTTCGTGCGCAGGTCGATTATATTGGTGCCGTTTTTTGGGCCAGTAATCATGATTGTATTCGGATCGTTTTTATCCATTGTTAAACTGAGTGGGATGTTCGGACCAATCATGTTTCTTTGATCGATTTTTTCGATGGTAGACGGGCCGATGATCAAGGAAGAGAGCTTATTTGGATTGGTGTTGCCGATTACTGGTTCGTTGTTGGAGACGTCCAGCGTTTTTAGCTTCGGAGCAGCTGGCTGACTCAGAAAAGCCGCCAGATCACTGCCCTTTGCGTCACTCATCTGGGCGGGTTCCAGTCCATCCTGGGTAGCCGTAAAGGTTGTCAGCGCGGGCAACGCTGGTAGCGGATTGGGCTTAACCGTTGCTGGAACGCTGGGGATGAATACTTCTTTGGGATAGTTGGACAGGGTCAAGGTGATCAACGTTGTGGCTGGTGTGCCGGTTTGGCCGCGATCAGTGGCGAATGTCGTGATCAGGCGGCGGAAGCCGTCCTTGACCTGCTCGGCGGTGGCGTTGGTACCGGGAGCCGTGAAGCTTTGGAGTTTGGTAGCATACTCTAGGCCGGTCGGGTCTTTAGCAATTGTCCAAGTCTTACCGTCACCCACAAAATTAGTCAGCGTCGGCATCATGGATTTTTGCAGTTTTGTGTAGTCAGTGAGGGCAGGTTGAATCTGGGCCGCCACTAATTTGGCCAAATTATCATTCGGCATCCAGGTACTCAACGGCTCGTACAGATTATAATTTACCACCCAGTAATACGTTTGACCGCTGTCAGTTTTCCCAGTATAGAATACCCCCACACTGACCCAATCGTTGGCAGTCAGTTTTGTGGGGCCGGCATTTTTGAGCTGAATGGAAACTAGTGGCAGCGTTTCGGCCGTTTGCTCCACCTGAGCATCTGTATCGGGCAAGCCGTTGTCTGCTGCGTGCCAGACGGCTCTGGTGATCTGGGTCACGCCCGCCGGCAATCGCAAGTCATCCCGGGTAAGAGTTGCAATGGGTGTACTGCTTCGAGTGGGTATTTTAATCCATACAGTAGCAGGCGTCTGGGTGCCGATGATTTCTATAGATGTTGACATTGTCGGCAACGGGTCGGCCCAGTAACTGGTTTTCACGGGTTTATCAGAATCTTGCATGTACGTATCTTCGACCGACGTTTGAATAGTATCCTTTAGTGCAATTAATGGCGTCATGGTTAGTTGGACCTGCGCACTATTTGGCTGGGCTGACGCGCCAGTACCATAAAGATCGAGCGTGTTAAACGTGACCTGGGTCCGCCCATCGCTCTGCTGGGCCGCTGAGCCATTAATGGGTGTACCGCTGGCAGTACCGTTTTTGGTAGTGACAGTTGCCGTATCGACACGCAGGCCAGCGGGGACCATCGTTTTGATTTTCACCCCCGTCCAAGGATCTGGTGCAGAATTAGGCATTTTTAAGTTGAATGTGTAAGTGACCGGTGTATTTTGATTCGTTGAAAAAGAAAGGCTTTGATCACTGCTCGTCACAGTATTTTTGGCGTCTTTAATCGACCAATCCGTTGTCGGATAGTTGGTGACTTTCTTGTAATGCGCATTCAGTCGTTGGTATGGCGTCGTGTAAGTACCTGGATAGTTATAACTGGTACCATCGGGATTTTCCTTTAATTCGACTTTTACTTTAGTGTTACCTTGCGGGTGATTGTAGGTTTCCAGAGTAGCGTAATCAAATTGATATTTTCCTTGGAGAGGATTGGCAGGGCGCGTCTGAAATTTTGGAATCGTCAAGTTAAAAGGGTGAGAAACGTCTTCGGGACGACCTTGGTTTATCGCGTCGGCAATCGTCGTCCCATTTTCATCCACGAACCGGGTCGTGAATGCGCCGGGTTCGGGTGTGTACTCTGCATAGAGATTCTTCACGGCTTGATTAGCAGTGGACGAGCCGTTAGATCCTGCAATATTCAAGGCAAAGAATGGCTTGTTATCAGTTTTTGCAATCAGGTCGTTGACATTGATTGTCGCTTTCCATGTTCTGTAGATATTGGCCGGGTCATAGGTCGTACCATTATACAAGCTGACGGTCATTGTTCCCATATTGGCGGCGTCGACCGTGTAGTTGATTTCGACACCATGCCAGCTGCCATCAACAAAATTGCTAGAAATCTGCGAGTACGAGTCAATTACTTTCCCCCCAAGCGGAGTGAAGGGCACTTTCGTATCAGGAAGAGCTGCAGTGACTATTCTTCTGAGAAAATAGTGGGGGGTATTGGTTCCCATGACTCGTAAGGTGCCCGCCTCGTTGGTTTCAAGAAACGATCCATAAGGTGCCCCAACCAACCCTTCATCAACGTCACCCCAAACGGCACCAGGAGTGTTGCCAGTGCGCATTGCACCGGCATACTTTCGGGTATCTGTGTAAGGATTGGTACCGCGATTTTCATAATTCGGTGCTATTTTCCATCGAATCCATGAACGAAAATATTCCTGTGTGTCTTCCGGGTAGCTGCTCGTTTCGTTAAAAACCCAGTTGCTTTTTGCATTCGTGTAATTATCCAACTTAAAAGCTAGCGCATTGGGTAGACCGCCAACCCCTAAGTTTCCCCCCCCACATACCGACGGCACCAATCTGTCCTGGGTAGAGTGCAAAGGATATCCCATCCCCAACACCATTGCCCGGCCCTAGGCGCATCTGATACTGTAATTTGAAGTCTTTGCTGAAATTCAACCGGTTGTTCAAAGTGACCGCTCCGGCCTTGTTTTCTGCTGCTGGCGTTAAGACCACTTGCGACCAGTTGCCATCAGCGCCCCGCTGCACGGAGGCGTCACCAAAGGCCGCAAAGAAGTCCTGTGTATGTTCCGGATCGGCCACGACTTGACCATCCACTGCAGCGGTTGCAATCGGTGGTTTAACACTTCCAGGCCAGCCCAAAAAGACCGTAAAAACTAATAACAATGAACTTGAAAAGTGGGAAATATAGTGGGAATTATGGTGGAAAATATGTCCTCCTAACATTTATGTCTTCCTCCCTTGATTTTTTGTGCCTTTAGTATATCACGGAAAGGGCATTCATATTGATGAAATTATTATAACTATATTTATATAACACTCAAAAAATACTAATTAAAGAGTAAATGCCGTTGCCGACCCGTTTTCAAGAACGTACTTTTCTGTGCAAGACGTAATCTTTTCCCACTGCGGAGAGATGATATACTGAAGTCAGCAGAGTTCGATAGAGAAAAGGGGAAAAATCATGCGTATGGTGGACATTATCCAGGCCAAACGGGATGGCTTGGCATTAACGAAGGAGCAGATCGATTTTGTGATCACCGGCTACACCCGGGGGGACATTCCGGACTACCAAATGAGCGCGCTACTCATGGCGATTTACTTCAAAGATATGACGGCCGTGGAGATTGGCTATTTAACGGACGCAATGCTGCATTCCGGGGATGTGCTGGACCTCAGCGCGATTCCGGGAATCAAGGTCGATAAGCACTCCACCGGCGGCGTGGGGGATAAGATTTCTATTCCGTTGGCACCTTTAGTGGCGGCGGCCGGCGCAAAGAATCCGATGATTTCCGGCCGCGGCCTGGGCCACACCGGCGGTACACTGGACAAGCTGGAAGCCATTCCGGGATTTGACGTGGATCTGAGTGAGGCCGACTTCATCAACGAAGTCACCCAGATCGGTACGGCCATCACCAGTGCCACGGGCAACCTGGCGCCGGCGGATAAGAAGATTTATGCACTGCGGGACGTGACCGCGACGGTGGAGGCCATCCCGCTGATCAGCAGTTCCATCATGAGTAAGAAACTGGCTTCCGGCACCGACGGCCTGGTCCTCGACGTGAAGACCGGCAACGGGGCGTTCATGAAGACGGAAGCGCGGGCAGCAGCGTTAGCCCAGGCCTTGGTGCGTATCGGTCATTTGACCGGCATCAAGATCATTGCACTGATCACGGATATGTCTCAGCCGCTGGGTTATGCCATTGGCAATGCGCTGGAAATCGCTGAGTCCATCGATATTTTGAACAATCAAGGGCCGGCGGATGTCCGGGAACTGACCCTGACCCTGGGCAGTTATATGCTCATGCAGGCAGAATTGGCCGATGATTTGAGCGGTGCCCGGCATATCCTGGAAGCCAGATTGGCTGACGGCAGCGCACTCGCCAAATTTAAGGAAATGATCATCGCCCAGCACGGCGACGCCAGTGTGGTGGACGATCCGACTAAGCTGCCCCAGGCCAAGCACGCGATTCAGGTGCTGAGCGGCCAGGCTGGGGTGGTCACCGGGATGGATACCGACCAGCTGGGGATCGCCAGCATGATTCTGGGCGGCGGTCGGCAAAAAAAGGGCGACGTCGTGGATCCGGCGGTCGGCTTGATGCTCCACAAGAAAATTGGCGACTCGGTGGCGAATGGTGAATTATTGGCCACGATTTATGCCGAAGAACCCCAGCGGCAGGATGTTGTGGATATGGTTACCGGCGCAATCCACATCGGGGATACAGCCAGCGCGCCAGAGTTGATCCACCAAGTGATTGAATGATCAGAAATCTCCATTTTCCCAGTCAAAACGTTCGCCACTCGGCGTGAAACCTGTTATGCTGGTATTGGAAGCAGTACCAGATGCTCCCCAAAAAAGTGATAGATAGGGGCGGTTTTATGAGTTTACGTGATGATCTGCAAGCACTTGTGCAAGATGTAGGCGTGCATGGCCCATTTGTTTCACTGTTCATGCCGGTGCATCCAGAAGATGTCACCATGGAGAAGGATCGGGCCCAGTTCAAGAGCTTGGTCTCCCAAGCCCAGACCGAGTTCGGCGAGCGCTTCCCAGATGCCGAATGGCGTCCGTATGGTGAGAAGTTTGCCTTGATCCTGGCTGAGCGCCAGCTCATTAGTGGGACTAATACGAGTATGGCCATCATTGCCGGACCGGATCGCGTGTATCAATACTTCATGCGCCTGCCGTTGAATCCGGAAGTGAAGATCACTGAGAACCTGTACGTTTTACCAATTATTGAGAATGATCAATACAATATTAATTACGACCTGTTGGCTTTGGAGAAAGAAAGTTTCCGTGTATTCTCCGTTCATGGCCACGATGTCACTGAAGTGGATCTGCCAGACAAGGCACCGACCAAGCGGTCTGCCGCTATTGGAACTGAATTGAAGAACAGCAGCGACTTGCAGCGGTCCAGCGGCACCAAAGGCAGTTCCGTCTTCCATGGCCGGGATCCTAAGGAAGAAGCCGATCGGGCCGATGAGGAACGCTACTTCAAGATGGTTGACGACTGGGTTCGGGCCAACATTTCGGTACCGACCCATGCCCGGATTATCTTAATGGCCGTTGATGAAGTCCAAGGCGAATACCGCAAGATTTCCAAGAGCGGGGTCCTGATGGATCAGCCGCGGGTGGCGAAGATGCCGCCTAAGCTGACCAAGGATGTGCTGCATGACATTGCCGTCGACTTGGAACAGGAGTTGCGGACCATGGCCAAGGGCCAGTTGCAAAAGGCTCTGGACGACGCCCGTTCCGGCAACCGTTACAGCTCTGCCACGCCGGACATCGCCCGGGCGGCAGTCGAAGGCCGGATCGACACGCTGGTGGTTAAGCGCGGCGCATCGGCCCACGGTGCCATCGGCTTTGATCACACGGTTGATCGCGAGAGCGAAGAAGCCCGCGCCAATAACCTGCTGAACGACATTGCCGTGGTTGTTCTGGGTTATGGCGGCCACGTCTTCGTCCAAGGCGACGATGGCTTCAAGGACAAGGAAGTCGCCCATGCTATTTTGCGGGGGCGGATTGGGTAACATTTAAATCTATCTTTTTTCAGAAAGCTCTGGCAGAGGCCAGGGCTTTTTTGGTTGACCGTGATAGAATTAAGAAAACGAGGAAGGAGCGTCATGATGGCATTCTTGAACAAAAAGCAGCAGGCGCCAGCCCCTAATTTGGATACGACCCCGCGTGCGTGGGTGGCTAAGGCACTGGTTCCATTCCAAAACCAGTTGAGCCAGCTTACTCGGCCAGGAGAGACAGCAAGCTTGGCCGTGATTACCGACACCCACTACAAAGCCGGCTTCAGCGCCACTCTGTATGGGGTTAACGGTTTGCAGCACACCAAGGAATTCGTCGCGGACGTGGCCAGCCAGCCGGGGGTGGACGCCTATGCCCATCTCGGTGATTTGATTGACGGCAGCGAAGCTCCGGACATGTCCCGTCAGCACCTGCAAGACATTGTTGCCGCCATGGACCAGAACTTGGGCAAGCCGTTCTACATCGCCAAAGGCAACCACGACGATAACGATAAGTTTGACGAGCACCAAGTCGCGCGCCGGGCGAGTTTTCAGCAGACTACTTTTGCGGACATTGTTTTTCGCGCCGATTACCGGCAACCCCAACTCCAGCGCTTCAGTCAGCGCCATGGAGTCGCCTGGCTGGACGTGGGGCCGGTGCGTTTTTTGTTCATCAATACCAGCGACATTCCTTACCGCTTGAATCGTTTTGGCATTAAACAATATGATGTGAAACTCAATCTGGCGGTGCGTGAAGCGCAACTGGCCGAGATCATTCAGATTCTGCAAATGTCTGACGATCGGGCAATCATTGTTTGCGGTCACGGCAATCTGCTGAAAGCCAACCACCAAAATGGCCTGCATTACAACGGGCCGACCGTCCACGAACTGTTCCGGGCGTTCAATCTCCATGCCCAGGGGCACGTCGACAATCACGCCAAGAATCCGGATTTTCAAATCACACTGCCCTTTGACTTCACCCATATCCGCAACGCCCGGATCACCGCCTATGTTTGCGGCCACCGGCATATTCAACAGACTTTCTTGGACCACGATATTCGCTATTTGCTGCTGAATTGTGCGGCCATCAGCGGTCGCGGCCACCAGTTGACCACGGGGTATAATGCCCGCTGGGACCGGCAGTACAGCCAGCCCAGTGAATATGCCGGCTACACGCTGGTCGCCGACCCGGCCAACCGCCAGCTGTCCGTGCTGGGCTATGGCGCGGCTACCCCCTTGCGCCAATTTGCCATGTGGTTTCCTGAGGCTTAAAGTGGGCTGAGAGGGTTCCTGATTGACATCAGACCAAGTGTCCTTATAATTTGTAGGTAGTCGAAAAATTGTTATTGGGATAGTTTAAGAATATATTAAGGAGTTTTGCCAAATGTGCGGAATCGTCGGCTTTGTCGATAAAACCGTCCTTGATAAGAAACCGGTCATCGAGGACATGATGGAAATGATCAAACACCGGGGGCCAAACTCCTCTGGGGAATACATCAACGACCAGATGGCGCTCGGCTTCCGCCGCCTGAGTATCATTGACTTAAAGGGGGGCACCCAGCCGATCTATAACGAAGATCGCAGCCGGGTGATCATCTTCAATGGTGAAATATATAACTACGCCAGCATCCGCAAGGACCTGATCGCGGCTGGCCATATTTTTACCACCCATTCCGATACTGAAGTCCTGCTCCATGGGTATGAAGAATATGGCATGGAAGGGTTATTGAAGAAAATCCGGGGGATGTTTGCTTTCCTGATTTGGGACGACAACAACAAGACCCTTTACGGGGCCCGGGATTTCTTCGGCATCAAACCCATGTACTATTATAAAGACGGCGATACCTTCATGGTCGGCAGCGAAATCAAGGCGTTTTTGAAGCACCCGAATTTCAAGAAGGAATTAAATAAGAAAGCCCTCAAGCCGTATCTGACGTTCCAGTATTCCGGCTTGGATGAAACGTTCTTCAAAAATGTTTACCGCATCCCGGAAGGCCATTATTTCACATACCATGATGGAGACTTGAACATCAAGAAATATTGGGATATGGAATTCAAGGCGAACAGCCTGAGCCTGAATGACACCATTGATGCCATTGACAAGTCCATCCAAGAATCCGTGGAAGCCCATCGGATCTCTGATGTACCGGTTGGTTCACTGCTGTCCAGCGGGGTCGATTCCAGTTACATCACGAGCTTGTTACGGCCGGAGCACACGTATTCCATCGGCTTCGACGACAAGAAATACCATGAAGGGACGGCTGCCAAGGAATTGGCAGACAAGCTGGGTTTGGAGAATACCTCTGACGTGGTGACTGCCCAGGAGGCATTCAACAACTTCCCGCTAATCCAATATCATCTGGATGAGCCCGATGGCAATCCGTCCTGCGTGCCGCTGTACTTCCTGACAAAGCTGGCGTCCAAGGACGTCACTGTCATTTTGTCCGGGGAAGGCGCTGACGAGTTGTTTGCCGGCTATGCTGACTACGGGTTCCACTCCAAGTCCCACATCATCCGGGCCTTCTCCGACGGTTTGCGCCGCCTGCCCAAGGGTGTGAAGACCAAGCTGGCCCATAGCTTGAAGAAAATGCCGAACTTCCACGGCCGCCTGCAATTGTACACAGCGACTGCTCCGGCTGAAGAATTCTTCATCGGCCAAGCTCGGATTTTCAACGAAAATGAGTCCGACAAGCTGCTGCAGCCGGCGTTCCGGCAGAGCGAACCAGTGCATGATGTGGTCATGGATAAGTACAAACGGGTGCGTTCTTACACCGATGACGTGAAGAAGATGCAGTATTTGGACCTGCACCAATTCATGGCCGGCGACATTTTACTTAAGGCCGATAAGCTAAGCATGGCCAACTCGATGGAGCTGCGGGTGCCGTTCCTGGATAAAGAAGTGGCCAAGGTGGCTGCCGGCATCCCCACGAAGTACCTGCTGAACAGCAAGGACTCCAAGTATGCCATGCGCGAAGCCGCTAACCGCCACTTACCCAATGAATGGGCCAGCCGGCCCAAGCTCGGTTTCCCGGTACCCGTTGCCGCTTGGCTGCGGACCGAGAAGTTCTACAAGGAAGTCCGCAATCTCTTTGCTCAGGATTGGGTCAAAGAATTCTTTGATCAAGACGCCATCTTGCAGCTGATCGATGACAACTACCAAGGCAAGATCGACGGCCGCCGCAAGGTATGGGTCATCTATACCTTCCTGGTATGGTATAAGGTCTTCTTCATCGATGACACGATTCCCCAGTTCATTCCAGATCCGGCCAAGAATCAACAGGCCGCTGCGGTCGCTGTTGCGGCAGACTAAGCGTTAAGAAATCTTAAAGGACAGCTCTGAATCAACCGGTTCGGGGCTGTTTTCTTCTCTGTCAAGCCCCAACTAACTTGCGCCGACCCGGCGGCGTTGATAGAATTATAACGTCATGCCTGGGACTTATTGAGTGCATGGGCAAAAAGGGATTGGGACAAGGGTTTGATTTCTGGTGTATGCTTAGTGTCAAGTGCATAGCAAGCGGAGGCAAAATGGGCTCAGCTGTGGGAACCACACAGCGGCTTTGCCGCTGATGTGGTTAGGCGACTTGAAGACCGCGGTTTTTGCGGGCTTCAAGCGCCGTCACAGCGTTCCAGCCCATTTTGCCGCAGCTTGCGGAGCACTTGGCACGGGTGTCTGAGACCATTGTCATCGCCATCCCTGCAAGCAAAACAAGCCGAGGAGAATTCGCATTGAAATCATTCATGAAACGGTTGGGCATCGCCGTCGCGGCCATGGCGGTGTTGGGCGTCGGCTTTCTCGTCATGCTCAAAGCCGGCCGGTTAGTAGCCACCCACAACAGCAGCAGCGCTCGCAACCACATCTATACGACCTTGAAGCAGAAAAACGCCTATCGTTTCCCCACAGGCAACCTCACGGTGCTGACCAGTGACGGCAACGCCCTGTTAAAACCGGACCTGAGCTTCAAAAAGGTGAAGAATAAGAAGCACCCCGCGGTGGGGTACCGCATCTTTGCGGCGACCGTCAATCCGATTTTGTTCACCGGCGACGTCCAAATTCCAGCGAATCTGCGCAGCGGCGATCTGATCAAGATCAAGCTGCCGTTCCCGGCCCGGATGCTGGGCGGCTCCACGAAGATCACCCTGCACACCGCCCAAGCCAATGTGCGCTATACCGGCGATAATTTCGGCATCATCGGCGACAGCCGGACGTCGAAGGAAATCGGCATCATGGTGGATTATGCCTACAAACCCAATAAGAAGAAAACCAAACGCAATGATTACGCCCAGCTGAAGCCGGCGGCCGGAACCACGGTCCCCGTCACAATCAGTACGGAACGGTCTCAGCCCACGCCGGGCATGAAGGCCGCCACGATCCGCGCCGAAGCGGCGGATTCGCTGAATTGGCAAAAGCCCAATTATCGCGCGGGGGAGCGGATCTTGACCTTCCATGTGCTGGCCTACGAAGCTGAACCGACTTTAGCCGAACTGAAACTCACCCAAGCCGGTCAGGACATCAGCAGCAAGGTCCAATACACGCTGGTGCCGGAGAGTACCAACCTGACGGGCTTGCGGCGCTACACCGTGACCCTGACAGCCGTGGCGGCCATCACCGGTGCGCCAGTCACCGGCCAGTTCCAGATCCACGGCGATCTGGCCCTCAGCCGATATTATCCCGGCGGCGGTTTCTCTCAATATGGGTATTAGAAAGGCGGGCGCATTGTCAACT
The DNA here is from genome assembly GCF_008694105.1 of Schleiferilactobacillus harbinensis. Taxonomy (NCBI): domain Bacteria; kingdom Bacillati; phylum Bacillota; class Bacilli; order Lactobacillales; family Lactobacillaceae; genus Schleiferilactobacillus; species Schleiferilactobacillus harbinensis. Next base: position 1,503,446 of record NZ_CP041364.1, on the reverse strand, counting down.
GCTCGCTACTAAAGTAGTGGCTTGTGACTCACACTGCCCGTTGGACAGTAGTAGTGCAAATGCCTTACGGCTCCTACTTCCGTGGTCACGTCTAAGGTCGTATCTCAACGGTCCGGGGGCTGACAGCTCCCGCTGGCGATGCCGGACTTAGCCGGCTTGTTTACGGGTGTAGCGCGGCTTAGCAGTGCCTGCCAGCCACTGGTCACCCAGTTCTTTGATATTCATCGCTGCTGACTGGTCGTCGTTAGCTAGGAACCCGCAGGCACACCGGTACTGGTGGTCCTCCCGATCGCGCTGCTGCTTGTTGATCGTGCCGCATTGCGGGCAGCGCTGGCTGGTGTAATCCGAGGCCACTTTCAAGACCTGACTGCCGACGGCTGCTGCCTTGTAGATCAGGAACTGCTCCAATTGGTAAAACGGCCAGCTGACCTGTTCATAGCGTTGATCCTTGGCGACCTGCTCGGTCACGAAGCGGACCCCAGTCAAGTCTTCGAGCACAAACAAGGTATTCGGTCCGTAATGGTCAACGAGTGTCTTAGCCAAACGATGGTTTTCGTTTGACATCCAGCGGTTCTCTCGCTGATTGATCCGTTTCAGCACACGCTTGGCGGATTTGGTCCCTTTCGCTTGTAACCGAGCACGCAGTTTCTTGTACCGGCGCCTTTTGTTCAGCGCCCTGGTACCGGAAAGGTACATGGTCTTGCTGGTGTCGTCAAAAGCGGCGGCCAAGAAGCGCAGGCCCCGGTCAACGCCCACGACGTGGGTGGTCTGCTCTTGTTCATAGTCGGGAACAGCTTTGGTGGCACCGATATGCAGGTACCACTTGCCGCCGCTGGTCAGTACCTTGGCGGTACCGAGTTTCCAGGTCCCGTCAAAGTAGTTGGCCCAGTGCGCCATAATCGGCCAGACGATGATTCGCTTGGCCAGGGTGTTCAGAGAAAAGGAACCGTCCTTGCGGATGGACCAGTCCCGCCCGCGCACCAGATCCAGTTGCGGTCGATGAAAGCTGATCGGCCGCCATAACCAATTCAGGTCCTTGGTCTGCTTACGCCATTTGCCGGTATCGTCCTGATACCGATAGGGCTTTTGCTTCAACTGAGTTCTAACGGCTTTATACCGAGCTATAACGGTTCGCAGGACTGAAATAGCTATTTGTGCCTTCAAATTAAATTGATCCCGCAAGCCGCTGTATAAAGCAATCTGCAATTTGACGGCGTTCAGCGGAAAACTGTGGTCAAAGACATAGCGGGATGCGTCGTTGCACGCTAGGCGGTAATGTTCCATGGCAGATTTTAACAGGGTTATATCCTCGTCGTTTGCCAACTTGATTTGGAGCTTAACGGTCTTGGTTAGATCCACTTAGGCACCTCCTAGCCAAACTATTGTTCTTACCGGAGCAATTAAATTATATCAGAGAAAGAAGGTGCGGGGCAATTCCTCCCACGATTGAAATCGTAGGCTTCCTTGTCCCATTCATTGTGCACGTACGTAAAATTCTCCATTGGGCGCTCATCGCCTATATTCTGATCCAACCCTTCATGGAAATTATCTATTTCTATCAAGGCCGCTTGGCGACCCTTGGCCCCGTGACGATTCCGACATTTGTGCGGGTGCTCTGGACACTGGCGATGGTGCTGCTCTTCCTTTGGATGGAGCGCAAGGATAAATTTGGCTGGGGGCTCTTTGCCTATGGTGTTCTGGTCGTGGGTTATTTGGGCCTGCACGTGTTCCTCACGCGACATGCTTTAGCTGGCGTCACCGACGGATTCCATTACAGTATCAGCACTGAACTGGGCTACGTGATCCGGGTCCTTTTCCCGATTTTGATCCTGATTATCAGTTATCGGGTGCCGGTCTATGAGAAAACTATGGAATGGATCACCTGGGTCGTGGGCCTGTTGTTCAGCGGCACCATTGTTCTCAGCAATTTGCTGGAAATCGCCGTCGCGTCATACAACAAGGCCGAGTCGATCCAAGGCAACATCTTCGATTGGTTTAACGCGGTCAATCCGCTGGGCTATACCCGGCTGGCCTCGGACGGGTTCTTTCTGTTTGCCAATACCACCTCGGCCATTCTGGCTCTGTTTTCGGTTTTGATGATCTACTATCTGATTAATCAGCCCCGCTGGTGGAAATACTGTTTTGTGGCGGTGCAGTTGCTGGCGTCGTTGATGATTGGGACCCGGACAGCGATTATCGGTTTTCTTGCTTCCCTGATTTTGGTGACCGGTGCCGCCTTGTTCTTCGATAAGCTGCACTTCCGTAAGCAGGATGCCGGGCTGCTGTCCTTTGTGACCATCAGCATGTTAGTCTTCGGCTTCCTCTACCCCTATTCGCCGGCCGTGGCCCGGGGCGGGTCCAACACCGCCGCTGAGACCCGGACGACTACCCAGCGCAAGTCCCAGAATCCGGTGATGAACCAGATCAAACGGGCGATAAAAGATGACCCGCAGGACGCCCAGCGCTTGCAGCACAATTTCGTCGCCACTCAGCTGAACATCGTGACCACGTATGGCAATGTCGTCTCCGCCACCAACCCCTGGGAACATTACCCAGCAGACTGGTTCCAACTAATGAATTGGCCCGGCGGCCAACAGATCAACTACCGGCAAGTGGAGAAATTCAACGTGAACATTATTGCCCGGGAAATGTCCAAGCCGATCCGGCTGCTCTTTGGGATCTCCTATACCCGGATGACTTACTTCATCTTCAATTATGAACGGGACTTCCTGAACCAGTTCTATACCCTAGGCATTCTCGGACTGCTGATCTTCCAACTGCCGTTCATCATCGCTTGTCTATGGCTCGCCTGGCGCTTCTTCCGTACGCCCGGTCAGTTCAACTTCCTGAACTTCAGCTACCTGTTAGGCATGGCGCTATTTTTCGCCAGTGCCTTCATGACCGGTAACGTCATCGACTCCCTTACCGCCGCCAGCCTTGCCGCTTTCTTCCTCGGCCAGCGCCTGCGGGCAGTGGCCTGGAGCCAAGACGTGCCAGAGCAGCAGAATACGATCCCGCGTCAAATTAATTGAAATTGAGAATTGATTGCCAGAGCAATTACCGAAGAGGTAGCTGCTCTGGTATTTTTTTGTCTGGCACCAGCAATGTGGCATGGACTAACGTATTTGATTTTAGTGAGTGTAGTGCCGAAGCCTGCGGAGCACTTGGCACGGCAGACAACGAACAACCTATCAGCTCAGCCCTCACGTAAACGGGCTCAGGCCGACAGAAGCAAGGGCAGGCTCCGCGCAAACGGGCTTCGGCGACCAGAAACTAGAGCATAAGAGACAAAGGACAGAAACCTAAGTGCGGGTTTATGTCCTTTGTCTCTTATGCTGACGCTTCTGAGCGGTCGCCTACGCCCTCTCTCCCTAAAGAAACCCTAAAGCCCTTGGTTGCCCCCGCGCCCCTTTGGTATAATGTTGGCAGATTGTCTTAACGAAGGAGAAAATCATGGCCGCATTCAAACAGAAATTATTCGCATTCTACCTCGGTGTCATGAAGTGGGGGTGCAAACTCATTCCCACCAAACCCAACACCGTCACAATTCTGAACGGCGCCGGTCTCTCCGGCTCCAACGCCATGAGCTTCTACCAGTATTTAAAAACAGAATACCCCGAACTCACCGTCAATTTGATCAGCGGCTTTCCCAGCGCCCATTTGGCCTTCAGCACCTGGCGCCAGATTGCCCAAGCCAAGGTCCTAGTGGGCACCCACTGGCCCTTCAAGATCCATCGCGGCCAGCGCTTCGTCCAGCTGTGGCACGGTATTCCCTTGAAGCGGATGGGGTACTTGGCCCTGAATGAAGACCCGGCGGCGCAGGAAAAAAGCCACCGCTATTGGTGGCGGAATGTCGACTATTTAGCAAGTTCCGGCCCGCTGTACGATACACTAATGAGTGCCTGCCAGGGCTTAGCGGCCCACCAGTTCCTGCACACCGGGTTTCCTCGAAACGATGAATTTCAGCTGCCGGAAGCCACCCTCAAAGAGCGGCGGGCAACCCTGGCGGGGCTGTTCGCGGATGGAGTGGTCACCGACCAAACCAAGATTTTTTTCTATCTGCCCACCTTCCGCATGGAGGACGGCGCGACCGAACTGTCAGTCCAGCTCAAAACCGGCAACATTTTCGGCTTGAGCGACTTTGCTATGGCCGCGTTTGAACAGCAGCTGGCCGACAATAATATCGTCATCCTGGCCAAGCTGCATCCGGTGGAGGAGCGCCAGGTCGATCCGGCCAAATTCGCCACCGCCCAGCGGTTGAAAGTACTGACCAACGACTGGTTCATTGATCAGCACACCGAGCTGTATCAATTCCTTGCGGCCACCGACGGACTGATCACCGATTACTCCAGCGTTTATTTGGATTACCTGTTGCTGGATCGGCCCATCGTTTTCAACGTCCCGGATCTGGCTCATTATGAGCAGACTCGTGGCTTTTTGCTGGCGCCCTATGATGATTACACTCCGGGTCCGAAAACGACCACCACGGCGGAACTGGTCCAGGCGTTGACCCGGGATAGCCAGGCCGATGCGCCGCTCCGGGCTAAATTACGCGGTCAGATGTATCCCCAAGGCTTGAATCCGGCTTGTCCGCAAGTGTATGACCAGATCAAGGGGTGGCTGTAGTGCGAAAACTATTCCGAAATTTCTTTTATAACGCCGTCTACCAGCTCTTTCTGCTACTGGTGCCGGTCATCACCACGCCGTACCTGTCCAATGTGGTCGGCCCGGCTAAATTGGGTATTAACAGTACGGTCAATTTCACGATCCAGTTCGTGATGGTCTTCGGCGCTGCCGCTATGGGCCAGATTGGTACGCGAACGATTGCCAAAGCGTGGGGCAAAAAGGACCACGAGGAACTTCGCGCCGCCTTTTGGGGCTTGTGGTATATCCAGTTCGTCCTGAGCGCGATCACCATCAGTATTTTTCTGTTCATCATGTTGGTGATCAAGCCGCCGTATTGGACCTATTTCCTGCTTCAGCTGCCATTCCTCTTAGGCACGATGTTCGATATTTCCTGGTTCTTCCAGGGAATCGCCGACTTCGGCCGGGTTGTGTTGCGGAATACCATCGTCAAGCTGGTGTCTGTTGCCTTTATTTTCTTACTGGTCAAGAGCCCCGATGACCTGTGGAAGTACATGCTGATCCTGTCCCTGGGCAATCTGCTGGGCAGTTCGGTGTTCTGGTTCACGATTCAAAAATTCGCCGGCCGGCCCAGCCGCGGCGGTTTCTACCACCTGCGCCAGAGTCTGATCACCATCGGGATTCTGATGATTCCCCAGCTGGCCACCCAGGTCTACACCTCATTGGATAAGACGATCCTCAGCCTGTTTCAGCCCGCTGCCCAGGTCAACTTCTACGATTCCTCGCAGCGGATCGCTAACTTGGTCCTGTCGGTGATCACCTCCATTACCGTCGTGATGATGCCGTATATGGCGGCGTCTCGATCGGACGACCAGCAGCGCTATTTGAAGAAATCCTATGAGACCACGTTGGTCGTCGGGCTGTTTTTCATGAGTATCATCATGGCCAACACCCGCCAGTTCGTCCCGTGGTTCTTCGCTGAAAGCTATAAGCCGATGATTCCACTGATGGAATGGATCTCCTTGAGCATCATCTTCATTCCCGTCGGCGGGGTGTTTGCCAACCAGTTTGCCCTGGCCATCAATCGGGATAAACAGTTTGCCATCCCGGTGGTCGTCGGCGCCGTGCTGTCGCTGATCCTGAATTTCACCTTCGACCCGATCCTCGGGGCCCACGGGGCGACGATGGATATTTTGATCGTCGAATTCACCGTTATGGTGCTGCGGGTGTGGATCGTGCATAAGGACTACGACGCCAAGGACGTCTTCCATGACACGCCGAAATATCTGGTCATGGGGGCGATCACGGTGGGCGTCGGCTTCCTGCTGCCGGACTTGATTCCGTCCACATTCTTCAACATGGCCTACAAATCTATTGTGATGTTTATTCTGTACGCAGCCATGTTCGCCCTGGGCCGGTTCGAGCTGTTCGGTGATATTAAGCGGGTCGCGACCCGTATGTTAAGGAGAAAATTGTCATGAGCCGAGTCAATGTATTGGGTATGACCTTCGATAACTACACCATGGCCGAGTTTGTCGACCGCTTGGGCCGGCGCCTGGCCAAGCAGGAGGGCACTTTCATTGTCACCGCCAATCCGGAGATCGTGATGTACGCCCGGGAACATCCGGAGTACCAAAAACTGGTGGATGAAGCGGACTTCGTTACTGCCGATGGCATTGGCGTGGTGAAAGGGGCCGCTATGCTGGGCACGCCCCTGAAAGAACGGGTCACCGGCTATGACTTGATGGAGAAATTACTGGCGCTGGCGGCCACTGAGCACTATCCAGTGTATTTCATCGGGGCCAAGCCGGGCATCGCCGATCAAGCCGCCGCCAAAGCCCGCCAACGTTTTGCCGGGCTGGACATTGTCGGCACCCATGACGGCTATTTCCCGCTGGGGGATGCGGGTGTGACCCAGCAGATGATCGCGGCCAAGCCGGCCCTGGTCTTTGCGGCCATGGGCTATCCCCGTCAGGAGGAGTTCATCGCCGGCATGCGGCGGCATTTGCCGGACGCGCTTTTCATGGGCGTGGGCGGCAGTTTTGACGTACTTTCCGGCACCGTCAAACGGGCGCCGGGCTGGATGCAGCGGGCCCATTTGGAATGGTTCTACCGTCTGCTCAAGGAGCCGACCCGATTCAAACGGATGCTGATCCTGCCCCGTTATTTGGGCGTTGTCCGGCGGGAGGCGAAGAAGCGATGACGAAGGTCCTGCACATCAATGCCGGGTTAGAAAACGGCGGCGGCTTGACCCACATTGTGGCATTGCTCAGTAATTGGGATCACCACGATGTCAGTCTGCTGGTCTTCGCTGAAGGCCCAGTGGCGGCGGCGGCCCGGGCGGCGGGAGTCGATACCCACGTCCTGCATTTTACCAGCCGGTATAATCTCGGTATTCTCAAAGCACTGGCCGACTTCATCAATGCCGGCCAGTACGATATCGTCCATGCCCACGGAGCCCGAGCGGTGCTGTTTCTGCGCTTGATTCGCCGCCGTATCCATTGCCTGAAGGTGGCCACGGTGCACAGCGACCCGACCCTGGACTTCATGGGCCGGGGACTCATCGGTGAGGCGTTTACTAAACTGTATATCAGCTCCTTACGCTTGATGGACCACCTGTACCCGGTGTCCACGCCGTTTTATGACCGGCTGCGGGCGTTCAATATTCCCGCGGACAAGCTGACCCTGATCCTCAATGGGATCACCTTCAGCCCCCAGGCGCCGGTCAAGGAACCGCACCAGACCTTCAATATGATCTACGTGGCGCGCCTGCACCCGGTGAAGGACCACGCGCTGCTGCTCAATGCGCTGGCTCAGGCCAAATTGCCCCAAGCCCGCCTGCTCCTGGTGGGGGATGGGCCAGAAAAGGCGAAGCTCCAGCAGCAGGTCGCTGATTTAAAGCTGACGGCCACCGTGACTTTCACCGGTTTTCAAACGCCCACTCAAATTCAAACGCTTTACCCGCGGATGGACCTGGCCCTGCTGACCTCCATTTCTGAAAGCTTCCCCTTAGTCTTGCTGGAAGCGGCCAACGCTGCCGTACCGGTCCTCAGCAGCCGGGTGGGGGACGTGACCAAACTCGTTGCGCACCCCGACTTGGGTTTCCTGTTCCAGTCCGGGGACCAGGCCGATTTGGTCCGCCAGCTTCGGGCCGCTTACCATGACTGGGAGTTGGGCACGCTGGCGGCCAAGGGCGATGCCCTGCGGACGTATGCCGCCGCGCATTTCTCCCTGCAGCAGCTGCAGGACACGATCTGGGATAGTTATGCCGTCCTATTGAGAAAGGAACTTAACCATGGCTGACCAATTGATTTCCTTGATAATGCCCGTCTACAACGATGCAGACACCGTGCTGGCCACCCTGCGGTCGATTATTACCCAGGACTACCGGCAGTGGGAGCTGATTGTGATCAACGACGGCTCCACCGACCGCACGCCCCAGCTGCTCGGCAAGTTTGTCGCTGATCACCCCACCGCGCCGATCACGATCATTAATCAAGAAAATGCCGATCAGCTCAACGCGATCATCGCCGGTATCAATCTGATCCGCGGCGACTTGGTTTATATCATCCATGGGGACGATCTCCTGGCCGATGATGGGGCCTTGGCCCGAATGAACGCCAGCATGCAGGATCCGGACCTGGACGGGGCGATGGCCGACCTCTTGACCATTGATCACGACGGCCGGGAAGTGGGCCGCCAGACTGTGCAGAAGTACGCTGTGGCGCCCTATATCGTCGGTCAGCAGACACTCTGGCTGGGCCGCAATCTCTTTGTTGACTTTGCGATTTGGCGGACGCGGGTATTCTGCGACAGCGTCCAGGCCAATTACCTGATCTGGAATACCGTCGCCTGGCTGGATTGCCGGGTGGCCCCGCCGCGTCAGCTGCGCATCACTAATGCTCCCCAGCCCTTCATCCGTTACCGGGTGGGGGACGGCCACTACATCGACAACCCCATCGGCATACTGAACGTGATCAACGGCGAACTGCGGACCTTGGTGTCCTTGCTGGCGAGCTATCGGGCCCCCAACTATGCCCAGCAGTACCGCCGCTTCCGGTTAGCCAATAAGTTGCATCTGCTGAACTACTACCGGCCGCGAATCAAACCGGAGCAGACACCGCGCAACGAGGTGGCCGGGATCATCCGGTTGGCCTTGAGCAAATATCCCCAGCTGCCGACTAATCCTTACACCCCTGCCTTGATCGGCTTCTACGCCGCCCGCGGCGAGCGCACGATCCATTTCAGCCTGCCGTCTGATTTCACCGTGTGGTACGGTAAGGACATGCGCGTGTTCAACACGGCCATGCAAAGCGACGAGCTGCCGGACACCTACGGCGAATTATTCACCCAGATGATTCACGGCTTCACCACCATGATCGTGCCGGCGGGCCAAGGCCCGATGATGCAGGACGTTCTGCATTTTCTGAATATCTGGCCTTATGTCACCGTGAAGGAGGAACAAGTTTGATTCCTAAAAAAATTCATTACGTTTGGGTCGGCGGCCATGATAAGCCCGCTGATATCCAGCGCTGCATGGCCACCTGGCGCCAGCATCTGAGCGGGTACGAGATCATTGAATGGAACGAAAAAATTTTCGATCTGACCCAGAATCAGTTTGTGCGAGAAGCCTATGCTGCTAAGAAATGGGCCTTCGTCAGTGACTATATCCGGGCCTCAGTGATCGAACAATACGGCGGGATCTATTTGGACACCGATGTGCTGGTCCTGGATGACTTGACCAGTCTGCTGGGTGACCGGGCCTTTGTCGGTTTTGAAAACGCCCAGTATCCCTTCACCGCCGCCTTTGGTGCCGAAGCCCACCATCCGCTGGCGCAAAAGATGCTGGCGGAGTATGACGACGCGCATTTTTCCTTTGATAAAAACAACCAAATGGCCGGTGTGAACACCAAGTCGGTGTCGGATATTCTGATCAAAGATTTTCATTGCGCCGCCAACAATCAGGAACAACTGCTGACGACCGGTATCCACGTGTATCCTGACACGGTGCTGTGCAATCCCAGCGGTCAATCCCACACGATCCACGTGTTTACCGGCACCTGGATGGAGGGCCAAAAGCCTCTGAAGCGCCGGGTCAACAAGTGGTTCAAACTGCGCCTGACGACGCCGCGACGGGCGGCGTTGTACCAACGTATTTTCCGATAATCGAAATTATTCACATACCGAAATGTGGTATAATCCAATTAGTGTATTGTATCCAGTCAGAAACTTTCAGAAACCGACTTGCCACGGTTAATGAAAGGCAGTGCGGGCGCATTTCTAGCCGGTTGATGGCGCCCGCTGCTGGAACAAATCGTAATTAAGATTAAGGGGCTGTCTAGATGACACCAGAATTTACCCCCATTATTCTGGGGAGTGACATGAACGCATACGGGATGGCCCGGGCCTTCCATGAAGAATACGGCATCAAGGTGCACTGTATTGCTTCCGACCCGCTGGCGCCCACCCGCTATTCCAATATCTTGACGCTGGAATTTCACCACGGCTTCGAAGAAGATCCGGTCTTCATCGATACCATGCACGAAGTGGCCAAGCGTTACGCCGACCATCAGGAGCCGGTGATTTTGATTGCCATGGGCGATGCCTATGCCGAACTGCTGGCCAAGCACAAGGAATTTCTGCAAAAGACCTTCGTCGTGCCGGTGGTGGACTACGCGTTGCTACGGAAGCTGAACAACAAGGAGAGCTTTTACCAGATCGCCGAGGAACACGGCCTGCCGTATCCCAAGACCAAGATCATCACCAAGGCCATGTACGAAAAGAAAGAAAATCTGGACGTGCCTTTTACCTATCCGGTCGCCTTCAAACCGGCGAATTCCGTGGAATGGCTGGATATCCAATTTGAAGGTCGGAAGAAAGCCTTCGTGATCCACTCCGAAACGGAATACTTAGATATTTTAGGTAAAATCTACGACAACGGCTATACCAGCGATATGATCCTCCAGGAGTTCATCCCCGGCGATGACTCCAACATGCGCACGCTGAACGCCTACGTCAGTCAGGACCATCAGGTGAAGCTGCTGTGCTTGGGCCACCCGCTGTTGGAAGACCCGACCCCGGCTGCCATCGGCAACTACGTCACGATCCTGCCGGAATACAACCAGGACGTGTACGACGTGGTGCAGAAATTCTTAGAAGAACTGAACTTCACCGGCTACTGCAACTTCGATATGAAGTTCGATCCCCGGGACAATACCTTCAAGTTCTTCGAAATCAACCTGCGTCAGGGCCGCTCCAGTTTCTTCGTCACCCTGACCGGCTACAATCTGGCCCGGTTCGTTGTGGACGACTACGTTACCGGTACCCTGGCCGACGCCCCAACGGTTTATGCCAATAAGATCCAATCCCAGCACGTGCTGTGGATGGGCGTGCCGGTCAAGCTGTTCAAGGATTACGCGGTGGACAATGAGTTCAAGCAGCAGGCCCTCCAACTGATCGATTCCGGCCGTTACGGCACCACTGTGTTTTACAAGAAGGACATGAATATCCGGCGGTGGGTGCTGATGAAGTACATGTTCCATAATTACATTTCGCGCTATAAGAAGTATTTTGAAGAAAATAAAGGCCGCGATATTGGGCGGTAAAGAAAAAACGGGCCGATGCTGGTCCGCTTTTTTGGTAGGTTCGGTTAGTTGGCGGTGTGCTCCTGAATGAGGGCGTTCATCTCCCGGTTCAATTTGGTTTGGCGTTCTTCGATTGAATTGTCTGGCTCCTGTTTGCCGGTTTTAGGATTATAGCCGTAAGATTTAGGCTGCGGAGTAAGACGGTATTGGCCGTCGGCGTCCTTGAAGAAAATACTATCCTGGCCGTATCCGGCCCAGAATGGCTGAGAATCGCCGTTGGCGCCTTTGGGCATCTTCCCGAGGGCCATGGCCAACTCGTCCCCGACCTTCGGCAGACGATTACCAGCGGCTGTATACGTGATTGTTTCGCCGCCCACGTTGGTGAGATTGCCGCCGCTGAATTGGACACGGATCGTCATTCCGGGCCGGACCGTTTTGCCTGCCAATACCCTAGTAATCAGGACAGTTGCGATGGTGAAAGGGAACTTATTGTATGGCCGCGCAGATAATTGCGTGACGATACCGGTGACAGCAGCGTCGGTCAGCGAGATTAATTCTGAGACATTTTTAGGCTCTGGTCCGGTGCTGATAGTGGCCTCAGAACTAGTTTGAACGGTTTTACTGGCTTGACCGTAGTAGGCTGCATTCTTCTTCGCTGCACCGGCTTTGACCGCCGCCACCCGCTGGGCCAGCGTCGGTGTCTGCCGCTGCTTAGTCCGGGTCACGGGCGCCGGCTGCTCCTGGGCCGGGTGCTGGGCGGCTACGTAGATACCGGCCGCCAGTCCCACAGCTGTGGCGGCGGTAATCGGGATCAGCGGCCACTTCGGCCAGCGTTGCGGCGCCGGTGCCTCATCCACGCCGCGGCGAATCGCCGCCGTCAATTGCTGTTCGGGTATGTCAATTGCGAGCAGGGCGTCTTCAATTTTGTTGGGCATTCATTTTTCCTCCTTCAACGCGTAATTGCGCCAGACCCCGGTTCATCCGGCTTTTTACCGTACCCACCGGAATATGTAATACCGCGCTGATTTCTTTCAGTGTCAACCCGTTGTAATAGAACAGCACGATGGGCAGCCGCCGTTTCTCCGACAATCCCGCCAGTAGCTGCAGCAGGTCTTGCCGTTGGGCCAGATCCGGCTGATAGACCGCCTTGGCGGCAGGCAAGGGGGCCGGCGGTTTCCCCCGGATTTGCTGCTTCGCCACGTTGATCAGAATGCGCAGCAGCCACGTCTTGAAATATTCCGGCTGGCGCAATTTGCGGATGCTCTTCGTTGCTTGCAGCGCTGTTTCTTGGACCACATCCAACGCATCGGCTTCATTGTGGACATACAGATACGCCATTCGATACATCTGCGTCTGGTGAGCGATCAGTAAATCCCCCAATGCCGCCCGGTCGCCGGCCTGGGCCCGTTGAACCAAGCCGTATTCTGTCACTATCATCATCCCCTCCTGATGGAACCACTACCCATTAGTGGGCAAATGGCGGGCAAAAGTTCCCGCAACTGTAAATTCTTTTTCAAAATAAAAATCAGACCAAGTGATGACAGGTATTTTCCATCGTTTCGCCGTATACTGGAATACAGAGAAAGGGAGTAATGTGGATATGGCTCAAAAAGAAATTGAGGACTTCAAGGTCAGCACCCGCCACTTTAATCGCATCATGATCGCCATCGATGATGACGATTTTATTTCGTCTCGGTTCGCCTTTGATTACGCCTGTACCGTAGCGAAGATTTATTCTGTACCGTTGGCGATTGCCTCCGTCATGGAGACGGGCGATCTGAACGTCTTCCAGTCTTTGAATCCGGAAACATTGGCGGAACATCGCGAAGCCATGGCCAATGACTTGAATGCCTACGTGGAGAAAGCCAAACAATTCGGCATTCTCGACGTCGTGCCGCTGATTGGGGAAGGCAAGCCGGGCAAGGTCATCGTGGATGAAATGGTGCCGCAGTTCAAGCCGGACCTGATCGTGGTTGGCAGTGAAACCCACAAGGGCGCTCGCCATCAGACCATCGGCTCCGTCGCCGCCTTCGTTACCCGATACGCGCCGTGCACCGTCATCGTGGTGCGGGATCCCGCTGCTGGCCCGAAGCCGACCGATGAACACAGCGAGAACAAGAAGAAATAATTGTTAAGTAAAGAGCATCCCAAACCGGGGTGCTTTTTAAGTACCGCTTTGCTATATTGGTATTGTGACACAAAGAACAAGAAATGAGGGAGAAAAGTGAAGAAATCAATGGGTTTGTTATTCAGCGCCGCGGTATTAGGTGTCAGCTTGGCAACCATCGCCCCGACGGCCGTGCACGCGGCGGATGCAGCGCCGACTGCGGCAGTGACGAAAGCGACGATTGCTGATAAGAAGGGCACCGTATACCGGTTTGCTTACGGAAAGGCCCCTGCGATTGCGACGTATACTGACGCTGCTTTGACGAAGAAAACCGATAAAGCCGTGGCCAATACGTCTGTCTCAGGGCGCACTTGGTTGTGGGAAAATGCGTATGACCAAGTGGCCACCGACGATCAGGGCGCAGTCACAGCGTATCATTTTGCGGAGGGCTGGGCAGCCGCTAAGGAATTCTACACGGAAGACCCGACACAATATAAGATCTATCCAGAATTAAACAATGGCACGGTCACATCCGAAAAGCCCGCGACGGTTTACGCTGATCCGCAACTTACCAAGGCCACGGGCAAGACTTTGCCGGCCGGCAGCCGCTGGCGCATTAACGCGTCTTACAACGCGTTGACTCAAATTAACGGATCGTGGGGCATTGCCGATACGGTCGCCTACAATCTTGGCGGCAATCAATGGGTCAGCAACAAAGAATTCACCTCGGATGCCGGCGCAGCTTTCTATACGTCGAATAACGTTGGTGACGTCCTGGTCACTAACCCTAACGGCGCTAAGCTATACAGTGACTTAGCCCGGACTAAGTTCACTGGCCGTACCTTGTCGTTCGGTTCACGGTGGCAGGCACCCGATTCCATCATGAGCCATTCAGACGGCACGGTCGGCTGGGGCTTAGGCGGATTGCAGTACGTCAACAAGACTGATGTCAGTCCCGTTTACCGCTTTGACGCTGTCTTCACGGTCCGCTACAAGGCTCACCCAACTTGGGGCATCGCCGTATACAACAGCAAACTGCAAGTGACTAAGACCATTCCGGCCAATTCTCGCTGGCGGGTATTCAAACAGTTGCTGCGCCGAGTGAATGGAACCAACACGACCCAGGAATATTACAACATCGGTGGCGACCAATGGGTTCGGTCAGATTACGGAACCGTAGCGCCTAAGTAGCCGATCCTCATCAAGAGATGCCTGACCAATTTTGGTAGGGCATCTTTTTTAATACCGCCAAGGCATATTGTTACCGTCTTCAACCCAATCCGGCATATAATAACGCTCAAGATACGTTGTTTTGCTTTGCACAAGGGATCTGCGGGAGGATAAAATATGTTTGGGAATAAGGTACATCACGTGTTCCATAAGGTGCACAAACGGTGGCTGGTGGTGGGAATCACGGCATTGGCGCTGGGACTGACCACCACGCTGACCACCGCCAAGGCGGCCGATACCGTCAGTATCAACTATGTTTCCGGATACAGTGTTGCCGCTTGGCAGCACGCCAATGGCGTACAGGCCACCAGTAAGAAATTACCCACCGGCACTCGGTGGGCGAGTTATGGTGCAGTCCAGCAAGGGACCAACGGCGTCTATTTGAACGTGGGCGGCGACCAGTGGATCGACAGCAGTTACGCCGATTTGGCAGGCGAGAATTCCAGTCATGAGCTGCGCGGTGTTGTCACGATTCAGTATGTCCCGGGCTATGGCATTGCCATATGGAATAGCGCCAGCGGCGACCGCCAAATTGTGCGTCGGGCGGTGCTGCGTCACGGGACACAGTGGCAAGTTTATCGCCGCGCCGTGGTCAACGGCCGTACCTGGTACAACCTCGGCGGCAATCAGTGGATCGACGGCGGCTTTGCTAAGTTGACCGCTCAGCAATATCGCGGGCCGAAGACCTATCAAAGCGGCGGTCCCACCTTGATCAAGCCGACCGAACCGACGAAACCGGCGCCGAGCACGCCAATTGTCCAGAAAGTGAGCTATCGCGTCGTCACCCGGGATCAATATGGGACGATCGTTTCTACCCGGATCTATGAAGGTAATATCGGCGATACGATCACCATCGGCGCCGCCGGGATTGACGGCTACACCCTCAACGACGGCAGCACCAAAACAATTCGCCTGAGTGCGGACAGCGGGCAGAACGATATTGATTTCACGTACACCCGTAATACGCCGAGCAATCCAAATCAAGGCAGCTATGTCCCGCCGGCAGTGACGCAGCAGTATGTTAACTACCGCATCCTGGCGGTGGATGATCAAGGTCAGCCAATCCAGGAATATATCCCGACGACGGGCAGCAGTTTGCTGCGCGCAGCTATTAATGCCCCGACGATTCCCGGCTACACTGTCAGCGGTGCCCGGACGATTAATGTGGGCGTCAACGGCGGCGACGTTAAGTTTATTTATACCAAAGACGCCGTGAAAGATGTCAGCTATACGATCAAAGCAGTGGATGACCAGGGCGTCGCAATTGCTAGTTTTACTTCTGACACCAAGTCTGGCCAACCGGGGGCGACGATCAGTGCGCCCTCGATTACCGGGTATACCGTCACCGGCGCCAGTACCGCACCGATTCCAGCAACCGGCGGCGCGATCACCTTTAAGTATACGAAAAATACCCCAACGACACCGGCGACGGTGACTTATCTAATTAAAGCGGTGGATGAGCAAGAGCAGCCGATCACAGCTTATACGTCCCAAGACACCTCCGGCAAGCCCGGCGATAGCATCACGGCCCCGACGATTCCCGGCTACACGATTCAAAGCAGCAGCACCGCCCAGATTCCAGCCACCGGCGGTCCCATCACGTTCAAATATACCAAAAATGAGCCAGCTCCCGTAAGTTATACGATTAAAATCGTGGATGAGCAGGGCAACCCCATCACGGGATACCCCGACCAAACCGGCCAAGGTGCACCCGGCACGCCCATCCCTGTGCCGCCAGTCACCGGGTATACAATCAAAACCCCGACTACTGCCACAGTACCGGCTGCCGGCGGGGTAGTCACGTTCACTTATACCCAAGATGCTCCGGCAGTGACGACCGTTAAGTACACCATTGCCTATGTCGATGAGGACAAGCAGCCCATCACCACGACTAATCCGGCCAGTGGCGAAGGCAAAGTCGGTGATCCAATTTCTGCCCTGCCGATTCCGGGCTATACTGCCCCCACTGAAACACAAACGCTGAAGTCGGACACGACCGCAGTGACTTTTGTGTACAAGAAAGATGCAGTTACGCCAGCAACTGTGAACTATACAATTGCTTATGTGGATAAAGATGGCAACACTATCACCACGAACAAGCCGACCAGTGGCTCAGGCCAAGTCGGCGATCCAATTTCTGCACCCGATATTGATGGCTATACCGCAACTGCGGAGACGGCAAAACAAACGTTAGCGGCCGAGACGACAAAGATTACGTATATCTACACGAAGAACCCGGCGGCTACTGTTAAGTATACGATTGAGTACTTGGACCAAGCTAATAATCAGGCCATTACCACGAGTGAACTGACTAGTGGCGAAGGTAAGGTCGGGGATCCTGTTAATGCGCCAAATATTGCTGGCTATACGGCAACTGCGGAGACGGCCAAGCAAACGTTAGCGGCCAATACGACAAAGATTACGTATATCTACACGAAGAACCCGGCAGCCACTGTTAAGTACACGATTGAGTACTTGGACCAAGTTAATAAACAGGCTATTACCACGAGCGAACCGGCCAGTGGTGAAGGCAAGGCTGGTGATCCAGTTTCAGCGCCAAACATTGACGGGTACACGGTCACCGCCGCAACGGCCCAGCAAACATTAGCCGCGGATACGGTGAAGATCACGTACATTTACGGGTCTAGAATTTTTGGTGTTGGAAAGTATTTCCATTCCAAAAGTACTAGGCCCTTTTTGATAACAAAAAAAGACATCTAAGCCTCCCTCGTGCTATGCTTTAAGCGACGAAACTCAAGATAAGCGGGGTAGGAATAGATGTCTCAACTAGATAATACACTTAAATTACTGGGAATTACAGACACAAACATTCAGGTGTTCGGTACTCGTGAGGAATTTCATGGTCGGGGCTCGGGTCGCAAAAAGTATTTGGTCATCCAGGCAGAGCTTACCTACACACTCAGGCGCTGTCCCAGCTGTGGATACAATACGTTGCACCCTAACGGACACAAGCTCACTCATGTCCACATTGCAGGACCCATGGACCGGCCCGTAATTCTAGAGCTAAACAAGCAACGCTGGCGTTGTAGTAACTGCCATAGCACTTGTACGGCCACCACGCCAGTGGTATCAACCAACCACACCATCGGTCACGGACTAGCGACTCATGTGCTGAAGCTAGCCACTAAATTACTCCCGGCTAAGACTATCGCCAGTCTCACCGGTATTTCGACAAACTCAGTTTAGCGTATTTTGACGGCTAATATTCATCCACCCGCGAGCCGCCGGTTACCGATTAATCTATGCTTTGATGAATTCCGTTCCACGCACGGCTCCATGTCGTTTATTTGCATTGACGCCGACACTCACAAATCAGTTAAAGTACTTAGCGACCGCCTTAATAGAACCATCAAACAGTTCTTTCTTAGTCAGTACAGCACCGCAGAACGGGCCGCGGTTCAACGCGTCATCATGGACATGAACGCCTCCTATCAGGCATTCGTGCACGAACTATTCCCTAACGCCGAACTCATTATTGATCGGTTCCACATTGTTCAATTAATGGGCCGGACGATGGATACCATTCGCACTCAATGTTTAAAGCAACTCGACAAGCATTCGCGGGAATATAAAGTACTGAAATCACTATGGCGCCTATTCCACAAGGCCAACCCTGACGCACAAAAGAGCCGCTACCTCTTCGGCCTGAATGAGTACTCGACCGAACAGAACGCTATTGATATTGGAACCGATACATTTCCGGCCTTCAAAACAGCTTATGAAACCTACATCGATCTCCACGATGCTTTGATGGGGCGTCACGCTGATGAACTCAAGAATATCATCACTAACTATCAGCCTAACGGCACGCCCCTAGATACGGCCATGCATACCCTACGAAAGAATCTTAATGGCGTAATTAACGCCGCCCAATCGTCCTACTCTAACGGACCGATAGAGGGCATCAACCGTAAGATCAAGGAGCTCAAACGTGCTGGTTATGGCTTCTCCAATCAGGCCAATATGTTCACCCGCGTCTACCAGCTGATTGCCTAGATTATCTACCACAATAACGTCACGATGGTAGGCTTATTTGTTATACCTTCAAGTACGATATTCAGACAACACACCAGATTAAACGCCGCAACTAGGGAGCGTCTGAAAATCCCGAAATCCTGTATACTTCTTGTTAAAAACAAAACGGAGTGTGCAGGATGGTTATACCCAAACGTTATGAAGTAACCGACGAACAGTGGGAACGGATCGCTGATCTGTTTCCAAAGCGGTCAACGCGCGGCCGACCGCCTAAGGTCGACAATCGTACTGCTTTTAACGCCACATTATGGCTTATTCGCAGCGGTGCAGCTTGGCGGGATTTGCCCGAGCGTTACGGCCCCTGGAAGACAATCTACAGTCGGTTCCGGTTGTGGGTTGACGCGGGCGTGTTTGAGCAGATCTTCAAAGCTGTATCTGCCGATGCGGACATGGAAAACGTGAGCTTAGACTCAACCAGCATCCGCGTTCATCAGAAAGCCAGCGGTGCGAAAAAAACGCGGTAAATGCCGATGTGAATCAGTACATTGGCCGGAGTCGCGGCGGCTTGACCACTAAGATTCACGCTATCGTCGATGGCCTTGGCAATCCTCTGAGCTTCTGCCTGAGCGGCGGCGAGGTACACGATAGTACAGTGGCTGCACCGTTGCTCGGTACTATTCCATTGAAGAGCGTCAATGTCCTGGCGGACAAAGCGTACGGGACGCAGGCGCTACGAGACTTCATCACGTCTCAGGAGGGATACTACACAATCCCACCCAAAAGCAATGCAGTGAACCCCTGGCCGTGCGACTTCTATCTTTACAAGGAGCGACATCTAATCGAAGGCTTCTTCAACCAGATGAAGGAGTTCAGGCGTATAGCCACACGCTATGATAAGCTCGCGCATGTCTTTCTGGGCGCGGTTTACGTTGCAGCAATATGGGTATGGCTTAAGTAATTTTCAGACACACCCTAATAAAACAACAAAAAAGATCTCCTACACGTGAAGTGCCCCAAAGGATAGAAACTATCCTTCAACACCATTTGACAAACTTCCAAAATGAAAAGCTTATAGGTCCGGTAGCACTGGCTTATGTGGTCTAGGCCACTCGGGATATATCAGATTTCTGTGGAAAATTTTATTTTGTTGGTATTTATTCGTGTTTTGTCATATGGCTGGCAAACATTGATGTGGCGCGGCTGACAAGGGTGTTCAACAATATTCAGGATCGTTTATTTTTTTGGTCAGATAAATAACGTTGCCATTCTGGATGCTTCCTTGTGTGTTCAAGCGCACCCAGCGATGTATAATGTATCTGTGTACCCACGCCCAGTGTGGGCAACCTTCCTAAGAGGAGTGATCGAATGTTACAACGATTCTACGCTGCTGATAAGGGTGTCTACGGTTCAAGCGGCGTTGCGTACAAAGACGATCTATACGAAGCAGTCAACGGCAAGTGGGAGAAAAAAGCTAAGATTCCTGCTGACCGAGCTGGCGCCGGTGGATTCAATGATTTAAGCATCGACGTTGAGAATAAGCTGATTAGCGACTTGAACAAGATGGGCGAGCTGGAATCGACGACGGATAAGCCGGAGCTGCAAGAGGCGGTCCGCTTCTTCCAATTGGCATTGGATTTTGGCCGGCGGAAAAAGCAAAAGATGGCACCGGTGATGCCGCTCTTGAAGCGGGCCATTGAATTGAAAGATTTCGCTGATTTGAACGCCCAGGCGGGTTCATGGTATGAAACCTTCCCGGTGCCGTTCCAATTCTCAGTGGAACCAGATATGAAGGACACGGCCCACAACGCGGTGTACGCCTATGGCCCGGGCTTGATCCTGCCGGATATGACCTATTACGCCGACGATAATCCCAATCGCGACACGTTGTTGGCCACCTGGCGGGAGATGGCAGTGAAATTGCTGGTAGCCGCTAAGTTTTCCGAGAAAGATGCTGAGCGGATGGCCGATGGCGCGTTGAAATTTGACCGCAGCCTCGTGCCGTTTTCGAAGTCCGGGGAAGAATGGGCAGATTATCCGGCGATGTACAATCCGGAGCCGCTGGACAAGTTTCTGACCCATTCTGAAATGCTCAATTTCCGCAAGTTCCTGGATGATTTGCTGCCGGAAGAACCGAGTCAGATCATCGTCACAGAGCCTCGCTTCTTTGAACACTTCAACGAAGTCGTTAATGCCCGCACCTTCCGGCTGCTCCACGATTGGATGATCATCCGTTTCTTGATCCATGCGTCCAAGTACTTAAGCAATGATTTGCGCAAGGTGGGCGATACGTTCCATCGGGCGATCACTGGCAGTCAGAAGTCGCCAAACAAGACGAAGAGTGCTTACTATGTGACCAATGATTACTTCGATGAAGTCATCGGCCAATATTATGGTGAGAAATACTTCGGCGATGACGCCCGCCAAGATGTTCGCAAAATGATCGACACGATGATCAAGGTTTACGAAGATCGGTTGGCTCATAACGACTGGCTGAGTGAAGCCACCCGTAAGAGTGCCATCGACAAGCTGGAGAAAATTGTCGTCAAGGTCGGCTATCCTGACAAGCTGCGGCCGCTGTACAGCGAGTTCAAAGTGGATCGCCAAGCGAGTCTGTTTGATAATGTCCAAGAATTTGATACCCTGATTTTGCGGGATATGTTCGCCAAACTGGCAAAGCCGGTGGACCGGACGGAGTGGGGCATGCCGGGCAGTCTAGTCAATGCCCAATATGATCCATCCAGAAACGATATCACCTTCCCGGCTGCGATCCTGCAATCGCCGTTTTACAGCTTGAAGCACAGCGCATCCCGGAACTATGGCGGTATCGGCGCCGTTATTGCTCATGAAATTTCCCATGCCTTCGATAACAATGGGGCGAAGTTCGATGCTTACGGCAACTTGAAGGATTGGTGGACTAAGGAAGACTTGGCCAACTTCACGAAGCGCACGGAGGCCATGGTCGCAGAATTCGACGGTCTGCCGTATGCTGGCGGCAAAGTGAACGGCAAACTCATCTTGGGTGAAAATGTCGCCGACCTCGGCGGGATGTCCGCGGCGTTGGAAGCCGCGAAGCAATCCAAGGGTGTCGACCTGCGGGCTTTCTTCATTAACTGGGCGCGGGTATGGCGGGGTAAATATACTCAAGCCAATATGACCGCCCAGTTAGCGACAGATCCCCATGCACCGAATGTTTTGCGGGCCAACATGCAGCCGCGGAACTTCCAGGAGTTTTACGATGCGTTTGATGTGCAGCCCGGCGATGGGATGTATATGGATCCCAAGAAACGCGTTCACATCTGGTAATTTTTGAACACAAAGGGCCTGACTGGGCGTAAAATCCCGGGCAGGCCCTTTTTCTAAGCAAGTGACAACCTTGTCACATCCCTGATAATTCCCACCATCAGCGGTAAAATAGAGGCGAGGCCCGCGGTCAGTCCTGAGACCGATTTTTAACTTTCCTCATCGTTTTGCTTGCTTTCTTCCCTTACCATGGTAATATGAAAGCGTCAACGAGTGATAGAAAGGAAATGGTGAACGTCGTGGACGATGCAGAATTGCGGGCCAAACGGCGGGAAGCGATGGCGCGTTATCGTCAGCGCAACCCGAACCTGAATCAGTATGTATCATTGCGTTCCAGCGCCCGCTCGTTCTTGCGGAATAACGCAAACTATGCGGATACCTTGGAACTGATCTTCCTGGCCACCCAGCGGCAATTGCAGCTGGGGGAGACCATGGACGACGAGCTGGCGGCGGCCTTCCAGAAGTTCTGGCGGGCATTGCAGCAGCACGCTGAAGAGCCGTTAACGGAACGGTTGACGGTGCAGTTAGCGGCCCAAGCCCAGGATGCCTTTCATCAGGCATTCATCTGGCGCCAGTTGCGGGGCAACCTGGAACTGGTGGGTGAGCATCTGGCCTTGACGATCGCCTTAAACGACACCACCGTCACTGGTCAGATCCTGACCTTCCGGACTGATGGTGGTCTTGACGAGGAGGTTTGAAATGATTGCTAATTATGGGATCAAATGTCAACATCGCTAAGCAAAGACCATCATGATCCTAGATTGTTTTGTATCATGTTTCACCACTTTTCTGACTGATTCTTGATACAAATTGGTGAGCTCGAAAAAAGACAAACGTACATTCGATTCGGTATCCTTGAATTATGAGGAGGTGAATCGAATGCCGATCAAAACCCACAAGATCAGACTTTATCCCAATGCCGAAATGGTCACAGTCATCACTGAGCTGATGGATTACAACCGTTTCTGCTGGAACAAGGGATTAGAGGCTTGGAACACCATGTACACCGAGTCGCTGCTCATGAGAAGAATAAGAAACTGCGGCCCAGTGGGCGTAAAGTGCGCAACGAACTGGTGAAGAGCAAAGCCGACTGGCAGTATCAGATGTCAGCGCGCGTGCTCCAAACCGCAGTGCATCGACTGCGCCAGGCCTGGAAAAATTTCTTCAATCCCAAAATGCCGGATGCCCGCAAGCCTAAGTTTCACAGCAAACGAGATCCTAAGCAAAGTTTTACAACTGATCGGGGGACAGTGAATGGCAAGTTTCTGACCCTGGATCAACCGCATGAAAGCACTCATCGGTTCACCAAGATCAAGATGGCCGAGACTCTGCGGTTTACTGGCAAGATCAAAACCGTGACGATAACCAGGCGCGGCAACAAATTCTATGCCAGTATCACTGTTTCAGTTGAGGACCTGCCCCGGCCGGTTTTTACCAACAGCTGGGACATCGTCGCGGTCGACGTGAACGTGGGCCACTTTAGTTGGAATGGCGGTGAAGTCAACACCTTCACTCCCAGGATGGCAGCCCTGCACCAGCGGATCAAAGTTTACCAAAAACGTTTGAATCGGAAGCGGCAGGATAACCCCCACCATTTCCGGTCCAAGAACTATCAACGGTTGAAGGCTAAACTGAACCGCACTTATGAGCAGGTCTACACTTTGCAGAATGACTTGATTCATCAGTTCAGCCACCAAATCATTCGGGATTACGCCGCTCCTTGCTTGGAGGATCTCAACGTCCGATCCATGATGATGGATAAGAAAAAGATTAAAAGTCTGCAGCGCAGTCTCTTTCGCCGATTCCGTACGGCGGTTGAATACAAAGCAGCTTGGCACCATCGCCGCCTAGTGATCGCAGACCGGTTCTATCCGTCGACCCAGCGCTGTTCTAACTGCGGCTACATCAAAAAAGAAGACAGCTACGGCGGTAAGATGACGCTCCAAGGCGATAGCATTTATCACCAGCATGACGTGTACCGCTGTTATGAGTGCGGTCTGGTCATCAACCGGGATGAAAATGCGGTCCAGAATTTAATCGCATTTGCGGCGGGGCTTCCGCCAGAATGGGCAACCATTCAGAGATGATTCTCTAGTCGGTCACTGTACCGGCTGGCTTGTCTAGCTGGGGGAATATCGGTTATGACGAAATCGACTAAACACTGTCCTCTTCATGGTCTAAATCTGAAGCAACATCATAGACCAGATGTGCATACATTTGAGGACATTTTAGAAAGCAGGCACTCTGATGGAAGAGTCATTACAGCGCATCATCAATAAGATCCAAACCACTGAGCAGAATCCGCTCTTCACGCTGTTCTCTTTACCGGACAACGAGAAAGCCGAACTGACCCAGCTGCCGGATGGGTTGCAGCGGGCGATTCTGCTGCTGACCGCCGGGACCGTGTCCGGCAACAACAATGCGGTCCGGGATGATTTGATTGGCAAGAGCGTCCACGTCGCGGATGCCCATGCCAAGTCGATTTCAGTATTCGGTTCCTACTATCCCTTTGAGCTCATTGACCACGATGCCCAAGGCGACTATGTGATCATTTCCGCGGAAGACAATGTCTTGTACCTGTTGTCCAAGCACGGTCTGCAGGATACGTGGGAAACTGAGTTTTAACTTTTAGAAAGAGGGTATCATCATGGGTGGTTATATCACACTCGCCGTTGTGGCGATCATTGTTCTGTTATTGTTGTACTTCTTCTTCCACACCTTCATCTCGGTGGAATCCGGGACCGAAGCACTGGTGACTAGGTTCGGGGAATATACGAAGACTTTGCAGCCAGGACTGCATTTCTTGATTCCCATTGTGAACCGGGCGTATGTTGTTTCCATGCAGCTGCAACCCCTCGATGTCGAGAAGCAGCCGTTGATCACTAAGGATAACGCCACTGTGCAAGCGGCGGAAAAAATTAAGTACCACGTTACTGATTCCTACAAGTTCCAATTCGGCAACTCGGATTCTGTTGAATCCATGATTCAGGATGCCCAATCTGCATTGCGTTCCATCATTGGGCAAATGGATTTGAACGCCGTTTTGGGCGGCACCGAGACAATCAACCAGCGCCTGTCTGAAGCCTTGGCTGAAACGACTTCCGCTTATGGGTTGAAAGTCGATAACGTCGCCATCTTCGGGTTGCAACCGGATCCCCAGATTCAGCAAGCGATGAACAAGCTGCTGACGGCCGATCGGGAAAAGCAAGCTGAAATCAGTAAATCTGAAGGTGAACGGACCGCTGCTGAGAACCGGGCCAGCGGGCAAGCCTTCGCCATCAAGACAGAAGCCGAAGCCAATGCCTATTCCACGAAGATGTCTGCTGATGCCCAAGCTTATGCAACAGCGCGGGCAGCCGAAGCCCAAGCCGCGGCCAACACCCAAATCTTGGATGCGTACTCGGCAGCTAATTTGACCACTGAACAATACGTCCAATTGCAGCAAATTGCTGCCTTTGCCCGCTTGGCCAGCAGTCGGGCCAATACTGTCGTGATGCCGTCGGATAAAATGGATGGGGCAGTCAAAGCCGCCACAGCCACCAAGATCTTCAAGACAGACAATTCTGATACCACCGGCGCCACGTCCATCGTGAACGAACTGGATCAAAAGATCCAAGCCCCGAAGAGTTTGGAAGCCCAGGAAGCCAGCGGCAATGGTGATTTCAATCCGAACTTCGGCGACACTATGGCCAATATCAAGGCCAACGTGGCGACCGGTGACACGGAAGCCGCCGGGTCCGCGCCCAGTCCCTCGGCGTCGCCAAGCCAGCCCACCGCAACACCGGGGTCACCGGAGTACTACCGCCAGTTGAACGCGGCGGCGCGCCAGCATTAATCAGTTAAATCGTTGACAAAAAAACGCCGGCCGCATGGTCGACGTTTTTGATTGGCTAAAATAAAGTCATTGTTTACAGCACCCGGACCGCCATGCTCGGCGCAAAGCCTGGGCTGATCGTCTGGATCCGTACGACATCGCCGGGTTCCGGCGCGGCAATGTATTGATTATTGCCGATATACAGAGCGTCGTGATAGGTATTGCCGCGCGGGCCCCAAAAAATGATATCGCCAGGCTGCAGCGCGTTAAGCGAAACTGATTGGCCGGAGGATTCCTGAGGCACTGTCCAACCACCGATATTGACGCCCGCGGCGTTGAGGAAGATGTAATACATCAAACCGGAACAGTCGAACACGTCGGGGCCTTTACCGCCCCAAACATAAGGCTTGCCCAATTGCTGCTGGGCGAGGGCGATGACCGCGGCAACCTTGGTTTGGTTGGCCGGCGGCGTCACACTGTTGCCGGGTGTACTGGTACCTGAACCACCGCTGGCGGCATCAGAAACCACCGTCACAGCCGCACTGGCAATCCATTCATTGTTGCCGATGCAGTACCAGACATACCCGTCGGCCTGCTGGGCAGCTGTGTACGAATATGTACCGCCTGCGGCCAAGGTCTTCGAAATGGCATAACTGGTGCCGGCCCCTTGCCGAATATTGGCGGCGCAATTCACCCGCACTGACCCGGTTTGGTTAGGCGTCGGCGTGACGATAGGATCACCGCCGCCCGCATTATTCCCCGCATTGCTGCCGGAGCTGGTGCCATTGCCTGGATACAGCCCGGTCCCTGCAGTGACGGCCACCCCCGCGACCCATTGGTCACCGCCCAGATTGTACCAGGTATAGCCATCAGCCTGTTTTGTGGCGAAATACTTATAAGCTTCGCCCTGACTTAAACCGCGCACGACACCATAAGTCAATCCCGCCCCCGAGCGGAGATTAGCCGCTGTATTGACGGTGACCCAGCCGGTTTGGGTGGTGGTGGGCCCAGTCGCACTCCCGGCGGCTGGCGTACCAGTCCCCGGTTCAACGGCCGCACCGGCCACCCATTGGCTGCCGCCCAAGTTATACCACGTATACCCATCGGCTTGCTGGGTCGTGTACGTCTTATACGCTTCACCTTGGTTCAATGTGCGCAGTGTGGCGTATTTCAAGCCCGGCCCTTGACGTAAATTAGCCGCATAAAGAACCTTTACATAGTCCATAGTTGCAGCCTTTACCTTTTTCGTCGCGGTATTCGCGGCAATGACGCCGCCGCTGAGTAGGACAGCGGCTGACGCCAGCGTTACCATACCCGTATGTGTGCGTTTTCCTGTCAAGACGAACCCCTCCAATTCGTTATCTTTGCCCCCGATAACTATTCACTTTTGATTGTAGCACAGGCAGGAGGGGGCCCGGCTACATAAAAAGTAAAATTCCTTTACCAAAAGTAAAGGAATTTTCGCAGAAAATAGAAAAAAGCGGCCGCAGCCGCTTTTCTGACGTGCGGGGCGGTGCCCCGTCAAGTGGACAGCTCAAATATTAAAAGGTCGTTCTCGTGTTGTTCCCCAATTAGGGGCGAATTAGTTACTGATTTTGGCAGTCCGCAGGGGCTGCCATTTTTGATCCAAGAACTTTCCTAATCAAATGGTCCTTCTGGAATAGTTGGATACCGATTTAGTGCCATCTCATACGTTCCCATAGAGATGCGCTTGGCCTTGGCTATCACATTTTCTGTGTAGATTTGGAACCTTGTGCGGGTCGGCGTTACAACAAATACAAGGTCGACAATCGAATCGCTTTCTTCGTCGTAAAGAAGTGAATGATCGTAGACCTGGAAAACATCACCCGCGTCGAAAATAATCTCTTCTCGCGGTTCATCACGATAAATATCAAAACCAGTAATTTGGTCCCAGGCCTGGTAAAATTGTCCTTCTCGAATCATGGTTCTCCTCCTTATGCGTCCCTCAATACACGATCAAGCCGCTGTCTTAACGGCATGATTCCGGTATTCCACGGGGGTCATGCCATCGAGTGTTTCTTGGCGCCGATTGCAGTTGTACCACAACGCGTATTCTTCAATGAGCCGCATCATTTCTTCGTATGTGTTGGCGTGGAAGAAGGCAAAATACTCAGCCTTCGCATGACTCCAGAGACTCTCCATCGGGCCGTTGTCGCCAGGCGTTCCTGGCCGTGACATGCTATGAATGACGCCGGACCCGGCTAATTCCGTGTTGTAAAGCCGGGAAGTGTAACTGGAGCCCTGATCACTGTGCAGAAGCTTAGGCAGTACTTCTTCGGCTTCTACTGCCGCCCTGAACGTGTCGGTGACCAGCGTGGCAGTCTCAGTCGGTTCAACCTCCCAGGCTACGATACTATGGTCGTAGAGGTCCTTGATCGCGCTCAGACGCAAGCGGCACTCTGAATTGAAACCGTACGTCAACTCGCTGCAGTCCGTGACCCAAACCTCGTTTGGCCGGGTAGGATGAAAGGCATGGCTGCCGTCTTGGTTAAGCAATTTATTGCCAAGAATGAATTCTTTCTTCTCCGCTACTCGATCATGCTTCTTCTGACGAATCGAACACTGGATACCGTTATCCCGCATCAATCGCCGGACCCGTTTAGGGTTCACGTGATGTTGCGTTTCCCGATTGATAATCATCGTTAATCGGCGCACGCCATAAATATAATGGTTGTCCGCTTCCTGTTCCTTGATAAGACGGACCAGCTCGTCGTTTACGATGTCTTGCTTCGTCGGTTTCCGGCGCAACCACTTGTAGTAAGCAGAGCGTGGAATATCGAATATTTGGCAACACACCGATACCGAGTGGTATCGCTTGGTGACCTGGTTTACTTCTTGGGTGAGTTCGTGAATGGCAATATATTGGTGCTGTCGGTGTCGTTGCCGGCACTCCTTCTCTCTACATCCTGCAATTTTTTTAATAGTGCGATTTTCGTCTCCAGATAATCAATCCGAGCCTTGCTCTCCTTGTTCTCGAGTTTTAAACGTTCATTCTCATCAAGGGGACTTTCAGGCTTACGCTGGCCGCGACGATCAGTGAGACCCTCCTCGCCGCTCTCGCGGAACTTCTTTACCCATGAATAAACTTGGCCATACGAAACACCAAAGTGCTTAATGGCCCCTTGGTAGTCCATGTCATGTGCAATGGTCCACTGTGCAATTTCAATTCTCTCAACGTAAGTCGTTTTCCTGCCCTTGGTCATGGGTGCACTCCCTCTAGTGGTCTGTAGTAGTTGACCACTATTATACAGAGAAACCCATTGGTAAACGACTGCTGGATTGGAGATGTCGTACTTAGCACACAGCTTATAGTAGGACGTCCCACCCGCTAGGTATTCCTGAACAATCTGAAACTTGAGCTCGCTGGAATACGTCGTGCGCTTACGCTGTTGGCGTCGCGGTGCTCGTTCCTTAGGGACGAGTCCGGCTGTTCCCCATTGTTTATACTTCTGTACCCATTGACTCAATGCTTCCTTGCGCGGCCCTCCGGATCGCTGAACATCCATGAGTGACTGGCCAGACAGTACTCGATTAACGAACTCAATCTTGTCTTCCAAAGAGTAACGGATTCCCTTCCGCCGCATAAAAAAACTCCTTTCTGGGAGAACAGACCTTTGATTATTTGGTCTGTCCACCCTGAAGGGAGTATACCCTGCTTTATTCTGTTTTTAGCTTAGGCTTGTTTCTTGTAATACCGACCGGTGAAGAAATCGATAATGACCATTGCAATCAAGGTACCGCCGAAGAACCGGAACAGCAGCATCAACGTGCCAAAAGGATTGATCACTAAGACGATTCCAGCGATGATCAATAATGCGCCGTAAATTGCCATGGGCCAGGGGGTCACGTTTACGTAGGTCCGGTTGCGGCTGAAGCCGCTGACCAGCCGGTTGATACCCATGAAAATCAGAATCAAGCCCAGGATAAAGGGCAAGGACGCCAGCAATGGCTTGGCCAGCAGGTAGAAGACAACGGCGACCACGATCAGTCCGATGCTCAACCCCTCGGCCATCTTGTTATCCTGCATCGGATTATCCTTACCGGCCCGAATTGCAGCCACCAGCCCGATGATCCCTTGAATGGCAATGTAGGCGGCAATCAGGGCAATGGCGGCACTGGTGACAATCTTCGGCACCAGCAGCAGCAAGACCCCTAAAGCTAAACTGACAATGGATTGCAGCCAGTTGTAACGACGAAACGTAGTATATAATTGTTGCATGGAATTCACTCCTCGCAGGTTTCAATTTTTCAAGCACACAGTCAATCTTTTAAGTCACCTTCAGTATACCTGGTTCGAGGGACGGGCCAAATCGGTCCAAAGTATGGAAAGAGGTCAGGATGTATGGACTATCCTGGTATTATTTTAGGCACCTTCATCGATCGGCCCAACCGGTTTGTGGCCCACGTGGTGATTCAAGGAAAAAAAACCGCTGTCCACGTGAAAAACACTGGTCGGACCAACATTTTGGTGGCCGGGCGCACCGTGGCGCTGGCCCCGTCGGCGAATCCCAAACGCAAGACCCGTTTCGATCTTGTGGCGGTAGAAACGCTCAAGGGCTGGATCAACATTGACTCCCGGGCACCCAATGCCGTGGTCGGCCAGGGTCTGCGGGATAATCAAATCAAACTGCCAGGGTTGGCCGAGATCACACTAGTGCGGCCGGAGACCACTTTTCAACAGGCCCGCTTCGACTTTTTCGGCAGCAGCGGCCAGCAGCCCTTCTTCCTGGAAGTGAAGGGCGTAACGCTTTGGCACCATGATGTGGCCGCTTTTCCCGATGCACCGACGCTGCGCGGGTTGAAGCATGTCGAAGAACTGATCACCGCAGTGGGGCAGGGGTATCACGGCTATTTGCTGTTTCTGGTGCAGATTCCGGATATTCGGGTGGTGACGATTGCCCGGGAGATGCAGCCGGCGCTGGCGGCGGCCATTGCCCAGGCCCAAGCGGCTGGGGTGCATGTCTTGGCTTACGGTACGCGGGTCACACCAGGCACCATGACCCTGAGCCAGCCGATTCCGTTTGACGTGCAGGCCCCGTTTTCCATGGCGGCAGCGTTAGCGGAGGCTCAGAAATAATCGTTGAGCATCGGCAGTTCGTGGTGCAGTACCCGGTCCAACCGAGCCACCGCGTCTTGATCGCCATCGGCGCGGCCGCTTTTGACTAGGGCAGCCAACGGTTGGGTACCGAACAAAGCCTTGGTCAGGACTTGGATCGAAAGTGAAATGTCCGCCTCTGCGGCGGGATCATCGCCGATTTTCTCCGCCCCGGCAACGCTCAAGCGCCAGACACCCTGGTTGGCCGGCAGGGTGTCATCGGTGACGGCCAGGGTGACCGGATCCGCCAGCTGGCCGGTGTAGGGATAGCGGTTGAAAAAGTCTTGCAGGTCCACGATGCGGGCCATCATAAACGGCTCCGCCGCCGCTTTCAGCACATAGGGATTCGGGAACCAATCCCCGCGGTAACGGCTGTCTTGGTCGGCAAACTCCAAGGTAGCAAAGGTATTGCCGTGCTTCAACAGAAACGCCATCAGATGCGTCCACGCTGTCTGGTCCGCGGCATACCATTCCTGGACGGTCAGCGTATTGCCGCTGCGCTCATAAAGCAAGTACCCCCGCACCCGCCCGGCATCGTCCTGATACA
This sequence comes from Schleiferilactobacillus harbinensis, assembly GCF_008694105.1. Taxonomy (NCBI): domain Bacteria; kingdom Bacillati; phylum Bacillota; class Bacilli; order Lactobacillales; family Lactobacillaceae; genus Schleiferilactobacillus; species Schleiferilactobacillus harbinensis. Next base: position 1,472,168 of record NZ_CP041364.1, on the reverse strand, counting down.
GCGCGGCGTCCCAGTTGCTGGCCAGCGCCAAATGTTCCCACCACCAGTCTTCCCGGATCATCCCGCCGCGCAAATGCTCAGCCAACTGAGCATAGAGCGGTTTGAGCACGGGCAGCGCCAACTGCAGCGATTGCCGAGTGACGGTACCGTCCCCTTGGGCGCGAAACGCCGGGACATCTTTGCCCGCGATGGTGTACACCATTTTATTGAAGACCTGCTCATAACCGAAGCGCCGGTAATATTCGTAGGAGAAAGGCGCTAAATACGCCAATGTGCCGTGCTTTTCAGCCATTTCAGCCAACGATGCCCGGAGCAGCGTGCCTGCACCGCCGCGGCCGGAGAATTCCGGGGCGGACATCACGTCACCGATACCGTTCATGCGGAAGTTGACGCCGTGAAAGTTCACCGTGAAGGGTAAACTATACAATCCGCTGACCAGCTGGTCGCCGGCGTGCAAACCGTAGATCCAGCCGTGATCGTAGCGTTGGAAGAAATAATCCCGCCGGCGGGCACTGTCCTGGCGGTTGAATGCATATAAGTACAATTGGTAGAACTGTTCCCGGGCGGCCGGTCCGGTCAAGCGATAGTCTGTCATGTTTTTTCTCCATTTCTACATAAAAACCCGTCGGCCCTCTGGCGGCCAACGGGCGAATTTATTCACACGGGATTACTTCAACCCAGCGTCCTGGGGCGTGATCTTCGTCCGGCCGTCCGCATGGGCCGCCTTAATGGCCTTCATGATGTCCAGGTCGGACCAGGAAGCGGAATCGATACCTTGCGCCTGCAAATCCTTGCGGGCTTGCTGGATCTGGGCGGCGGTGATTTTTTCACCATTGATCTCCGTATCGCTCTTGTCCACGCTGTACTCACCGGAACCGCTGGCTGCGTTGCTGGATGATGATGAAGCCGAGCCGCCATTGCCGGCGGTGCTGCCGCTGGCGTTTTGGGCGCTGACGGCACCAACTTGCAGCTTCAACGCGCCGGTATAGATTGTGGCGTAATAACTGTCCGCAATGTCGCTTTGGTTGACCAATTGATTCAGCGTGGCGATGGCGCCAGCGTAATCTTGCTGATCATAAGCCGTTTGGGCTTTTTGCAATTGCCCCTGGTAGGCTTTGTATGTGGTCTGCACCTTATTGATCGTCGTCAGCAGTTCGTCCGCGACACTGTTCAGACTGCTGTCGCCGCCGGTGACGGTTTTGACGGCCGCAGCCGAGGATTTGGCGGCGTTGAAACTATTTTTGCTCAGGCTGTTTTGCGCTTCGATCAGTGCCTTCGTCTGCTTGACCAGCGCTGTCGCCTTCTTGTCGCTGGACTTTGTTAAAAGGGCACTCTGAAAATAGCCCAGCGCCTGGTCGTAAGCCTTGTTGCTGACGGCATCGCGGCCGGCGCGGATAATGGCCGTGTAGCTGGACGTGGTCTGCGCCGCTTGCGCCGAGGCCGCACTCGCACTGTCATTACCCTTGGGTTGGCACCCCGCCAGGCTGAACAACGCCAAGGCAGCGGCCACACCGACCAGAATCTTCTTCATGGGGATTCTCTCCTTTAGGCGGTCACTGGTCTGATGCCCAGCAACCTGTCTGTTCAGATTTTATCATGGATTGGCGGCGGTACCAAGTGTTGTGGGAATTGAAAAAGGGTTGAAAGAAGCAGAAAAGCCGCTGGGCGTTGCCCAATGACGGACAACGCTCAGCGGCTTATTTCGTTCTTTATGGAATTAAATAAACGGTCGGCCAACCCCGGCGATCCAAGACCGCTGGGAGTTAACGATCGGCTGGACCATGATCTTCGGCGGCCAGGATTCAATCACCTGGTTGTTGCCCAGATAAATGGCGACGTGCCAGATCAACCCGTTGCTCGGGTCACGGTAGAAGATCAAGTCTCCGCGCTGGCGCTGGGCATACGGTACTTTCTTCAAACCGGCATTGGCCCACAGATTCCGAGATTCCCACTCGTAACCCGGTTGGGCATGGCGAATGGAAGAGGAAGGCAGGGGATTGATGCCGCTCGCGTACAGGGCTTGCATGACCAAACCGCTGCAATCTGTCCCGTAAGCCGGAGACGTGGACGCGCCGACGATGTACGGCTTGCCCATGTACTTGTAGGCGGTCTGGATCATCGCTTCGATGTGCTGTGCCCGGGTGCTGTCCGCGTTGGTCAATAATGGCGAGACATAACTGTCAATAGCAAACCATTCATTCCGGCTGAAGCCCATCCGGGTCCAGAAATTAACATCAACTTCCCCAGTCACGGGCATGTGCCACTGGCGCTGGTAATACTTGATCTTGTTGACGGCGGTTTGATTCAAATTCGCATAGGAGCGGTTCAAGCCGAGCCACCACAGGGTCAGCCAGGTCTTGATCCCCTCGGAGCCTAAGCGCAGATTATAGCCGACTGTACCCTGGGGCTTGATCTGCGTAGCACTGATCTGCCAATATTGGCAGGGATTTTGGTAACTGGATTGGCGCTAAGCGCTGTTGGCGTTGATCCACTGGTTGCCGCCCAGTTCATACCATTGACTGCCATTGGCGGCCTTGGTCGTGGCGGTCACTTTCCAGCGCGACCCCTTGCCCAGCTGGCGGCCGGTGTATTGCCCCTGCACGCCAGTCCAAAGCGGGGCCGGCCGCAGTAACTGTGACGGTGTAATTCACTGCCTGCGGGGCGCTGTGGCTCATTTCGCCCAAATCGTTAACGTTCACCCATTGATTATTTCCCAGCTGATACCAGGTTTGGTCGGTACCAGTGGTTTTGCTGAACGCCTGCCAAGTGGAGCCGATTTTCAGCGTTCGGCTGGTACTGACGTAGCGGCCGTCCTGATATTGATACAAGGGTGCGTCGTGCTTCATTCCGACAATATATTTTGCCGGCAGTTTTTCTAAGGTCGGCGGTGCGGCCACCCCAACGCTGCTGTCCGCGGCGTAGAGTGTGGCGGGTGTGCTCAGTACCGGTGCAGCGGCCATCACCGCGATTGCGGCGACGGTCAGCCAGCGTGAAACCAATTTTCTCTTTTTCATTTCCACATCTTCCCCAAAGTAACAGTATTTTGTTGCTTGTATACATGATAAGATGAACAAGCATAAATTGAAATGAAAAGTTTTGGGGAGATGGCATGATGTGGAGAAAAGTGTGGACAGCTGCGGGGATATTGGGGGCAGCAGTGGTTGCTTATTGCGGTTTGACGGCGAATCCGGCCCAGGCAGCGGTAGCTGACGGCGTGATCAGTCTTGAACAGCCGGCGACGCTGTATCAAGGTTTTGATGCGACGCGGCAGAGTACTGGCCGCACCTTGGCCGCGGGGACGCGCTGGCGGGTCTCGGCGACCCAAGAAGTCGATGGGGTCCAGTGGTACGAAGTGGCCACGAATGCCTGGGTGACGGAGAACGCCCAGTTCAATCCGGTGGTTTATCAACCCATCAAACTGGCCCAGCCGACCACCCTTTACACGGGCTACGGGCCAGACCGGCAAAGCACTGGCCGGGTTTTGCCCATCGGGTCGGCCTGGAAAGTGCTGAACCGGGTCGTCGTTGACGGCATCGCCTGGTATGCCATCGGGGCCAATCAATGGGTGACTATGGATACCAGTGCCAATCCAGCGGTACCCGCCAACTTCACGAATGCTGTCTTAACCGTGACAGTGAATAATAAGAACGGGGCCAACATTTATTCTACCTACCAGCCCAATCGCTACCAGACCGGCACCTTGCCCTTCGCCAGCCGTTGGCGCGCCGGCCGTCAATCCGTCGCCGAAGATGGCTCGCTCTGGTATCAGCTGGGGACCAACCAATGGATCAGTGCTACCAGCGGCATTACGACTGGCGCCGTCTATCCTGCCAGCGCCCAAATCAACGGCGTCCCGCTGATCGCTCAGCGGCCCGAATTGCCCAACGGCTGTGGGATCACTGCCGTGACCATGATGCTGCGCTATGCCGGCGCCAAAGTCGACAAGATGCAGCTGGCCCGGGAAATGCCCCGGTCTAAGGATCCCAACAAGGGCTACATCGGCAATCCCTGGGACCGTTCCGGTGTGACCATCTTCCCGCCGGCCTTGATGGGCCTGGTGCAAAAATACGCCGGCAACGCCATCAACATGACTGGCATGTCCTTCGATGCCATTCGTTATCAAGTCGGCCTGCGCCAGCACCCTGTCGTGGCTTGGCTGACATTGCACGGGTTCCCGTATCATGCCGTGGTCGTCATTGGCTACGATGCCAGCAACGTGACGTATCTCGACTGCTGGACGAACCAGCGGGGAACGATGAGTATCGCGGCGTTTGAGAAGAACTGGCAAACGCAGAAGCGGCGGGCGATTTCGTATTGAGAAAGTTGATATAACGGCATAACGCACAGGAATGGCCTCGAATCATGTGTTGAGATTCGGGGCCATTGGTGTCTTGAAGAAAGAAATGTGCTGTACCAACTGCATGGATTTACACCCCTCAACCTTTGGTACAATATAAGCAGCAACATACTTCCAAGGAGGCTTTTTGAAAATAAAAATCGGATTTATCGGCACTGGGGTCATGGGCACTGGCATGGTCCAGAACTTATTAGCCCACGGTTCAGACGTGACAGTGTATAATCGCACCAAGGCCCACGCGCAAACGGTGATCGACGCCGGTGCTAAATGGGCTGACACCCCCGCTGCGTTGACCCAACAAAGCGACGTGCTCATCTCGATCGTCGGCTTCCCCAAAGACGTGGAACAGGTCTACTTTGCGGACGATGGTGTCTTTGCTGGCGCCCACGCTGGTTTGACCGTCATTGATATGACAACGGGGTCACCTGAGACGGCGAAAAAGATTGACGCCGCGGCTAAAAAGTTGACCAACGTGGCTGCCTTGGACGCCCCCGTATCCGGCGGCGACATTGGCGCCAAGAAAGGCACGCTGACGATCATGGTCGGCGGCGATAAGGATACTTACGACAAGATGCTGCCGATCTTCCAACAGATGGGCACGAGCATCAGCTACTTCGGCCCAGCCGACAGCGGGCAGCACATGAAGATGGCCAACCAGATCATGATTGCCGGGACGATGACCGGGATGACTGAGATGATGGTGTACGCCCAGGCGGCGGGGCTGGATCTCAAGCAAGCCTTAAAGACCTTGGCCGGCGGTGCGGCCCAGAACTGGTCGCTGGATAATTACGGTCCGCGGTTGCTACAGGGGGACTATACGCCTGGTTTCTTTGCTAAGCATTTCTTGAAGGACTTGCGGATTGCCTTGGACGAAGCAGATCGGATGGGGCTGGAGTTGCCAGCAACCGCGGAAGCTAAGCATCTTTATGAAGTGATGGTGGATTCGGACGGGCTAGGCGACTTGGGTACGCAAGGGTTGATCAAGCTATGGTGGCAGAAGTAGAAGATTTGACGAAGGGGTAGAAGCCAATGGCTGAAGGTGACATCTCGTGGGGCAAAGAGTACATGGACAAAATGCGCTCTTTACCGCACTACACGCAGGGACATCAAATCGTTGAAAAAATGGTTTTAAACCACGTGAGCACGGAACAGATTCTTGCTTTCACTGGCCTGACCGAGAATGAGTTCGCAGCAATGCTGGCTGGTGATGGTGCTTTTTCGAATCAGCAGTACACTGACCTTTTCGCTCAGATTGAGAAACATGGGCATAAGCCGGCACATGGTTCTGATTAGTCGTCAAAAGCGAACTAACGACAGGAGGGCTGTGGTGTGGAAGAACCTAAAGTTACAAAGGGAGACGTCCTTTGGGGCAAAGCATACATGGACCGCATGCGGGACATGCCTTTCTACATTCAGGGCCGAAAAATCGTCCTTGAAATGATCGACAACAACGTCTCCATCGAACAAGTACTAGATTTTACCGGGTTTACTGACCACGAGTTTGCCCGGATGCTGGCCGGTGATGGGCCGTACACCCAGCAACAGTACGACGACCTCTACGCCCAGATTCGTGCCCACCAAACCCCAGTTAAATAGCGCCCCAACGGCTTTCTGCCAAAAATTTAAGCAGAAAGCCGTTTTTCTTTGCCGTTTTTTCCCGCTCCATCCGTTGTTATCAATGTAAGGCAAGGCGGGCCCGCCGGCTTACAAAAACCACACCAATGGAGGAAAAAACAATGGCTAAAACTTGGTTAAGCAATTCCGTAGCATTCTCCCTGACGAACGACACGTATGACAACGGCACGCTGGATCGGCGGTTCAATAATATCGCCGAAGACGCGACGCCCGAGCAATTGCTCGCCGTGGGGGATGCGCTGACAACGCTGCATGCCGGCGACATTCTGACCACCACGATTCTCACCACCAAGGCGCAAATCGCCTAACTCGGCCCGAGTCAACTAAAGGAGGAAAAACCGCATGAAGCAATTACAAATGAAGTACCACACGTCCGCAGGCAAGAGCAAGACCCTGTCCGTGAATTATGTCGACCAGAACCTGACCGGGAAACAAGTGAAGAAAGCGATGGGCACCATCGCCGCTTCCAAAATCTTCATCAAAGACGCCGTGTTCCTGTACGATGTGCCGGTTTCGGCGAAGTATGTGGAACGCACTGAAACACCGCTTTTTGATGACGAAGCTGGCGAAAGCACTCCAGAAGTGCCTGAAGCAGCTCCGGCAGCTCGTTAGTCTCCTGCGGGCAGTGCTGAAGAAGTGAGAAAAGGGGGCGGCCCCTTGGTGGAGCCGCCCCCTTTTCATTACATAAAGCGAGTTAATAATTATATTTCAAGGTACCGGTTGAGGCCAATACCCACTGGTTGCCGCCCAGGCTATGATAGATCTTGCCGCCCACTATGCGATCTTGGAAAGTCTTCCACTGCGACTTGGCCGGCAATAGCCCAACGGCTTTCATCTGACCGTTCACGAACTGGTACTTCGCTACGGACCAAGTCGGATGGGCCGGATAGTTAACCGTGAAGATATTGCTGTTGATCCGGACGCCATTAGCATAGGCGGTCACATCCCGCCGGGCGACCCATTGGTTACCGCCTAAGTTATAGGCGTTCTGAGAGGTGAAGACACCGCTTTGCTGCCCCTTCAGGTAACTAAAGTACTGCCACTGACTGCCGGCCGCTAAGGTGCGGCCAGTCGTCTTGGTCAAGGTCTGATCCGTATAAATCGGGGCGCCCTTTGTGCCAACGATAACCGTACCGGCACCTTTTTCAACCGTATAGACAGCTGGATTCTCTTCATAGAAGTAGCCGCCAGCTGGCACCCAGCCCTGGGCTAAGTGATAGGCCGTTGTTTGCCCCATGGTATTCACTGCGATTTGGTCGTAGGCGACGCCGTTTTCGCCCATTGGCATAGGAATGAACGTCAATTGGGCATACCCGGTATTGATTTGCTTCATTTCCGGATCTTTATACGTCGCAATACCGTCATTGTAATAACTGAGATACAGCTTGCCGCTCTTCTTCTGGGCCGTGATTTTACCAGTGGCAGTGGGCGCATTGGACACATCAATGGTTGCTACCCATTGTGTGCCGCTCACTTTATAGGCCGTTACGCCAGTGGTCGGACTATTCAGTATCGCACTGTAGCGCCACGCTGAGCCGAAAGCCAGATGACCATTGACCGATGTCAGACTGGCCGGATCGCTGTATGTGTTGGCCCCGCCACTGCCGGCAATATACACTACTCCCTTGGCCGGAGTGACCACGCCGTCCCCCTTGGTTTGAGTCGTGGCGGCGCTTACGGTTGCTGGCTGTGCAACAATTGGCGTTATCGCCAAGGCCCCCGCGCTCAACAGGGCCGTCGCAATTAATAAATGTTTGAACTGACGCATGATAAAAGTCTCCTCTCACACCATTGCTGGTATTCACAATCTGGAAATAGCGTAGCATCGCTGGCATGTAAGCGCAACAAATATGCTATCCATAGGCAATATTTTAACATTTAGAAGCGAACGTATGCTTGCCTTATCCCAATCGATACCGTATCATAAAGGCGTGCGAACGTCCGTTCAACAACTGAGCAGACGAACATCAACTTAACTTAGCAATGGAAGGTGTTTGTATGGCGAACATCTATGATCCGCCGCGCAGCAAGTGGCTTTATCCCGATCGGGGCATGGTGAAGTGGCTGGGCTTCTTTCTCAGCGACCACACCGCCGCGTTGGAACAAGACAGCGATACCGGCCAGCCGGTGGGCACGCCCCAGGTCCAGCAGGACGAAGAAACGATTGGCGCGCTGCTGGATAATGCCTATCTGACGGGGGAGACCGTCCATATTCAACTGAACGTGTTAGAAAATGACCATTTTCCGCCGGACACCGTGGGCACGGTCGCCGGTTTTTCGAATGACGGCCGGGTGCTGCTCTACACGACCCATGGCGCCAAGCAGCTTAATGTGGCGGTCATCCGCAACATTCGCGCCGAAGAACCGGCCAAATGGTACCGTGCCGGGGTGAATAATTATGGCCAATAAGGAAGGAAAGACGCCGCTATCCGACCCGACCGCGCTGCCTCGGCGGGATTTTCTATGCATTGACTGCAAGTCTTTCTACGCCAGCACCGAAGCCATCAAGCGGGGGATCGACCCGCTGGGAGCTAACATGGTTGTGCTGTCCCGGGAAGAAAACAGCGGCGGGCTGGTCCTGGCCGCGTCGCCGTACTCGAAGGAAACCTACGGGGTGAAACTGGGCACCCGGCGTTACGAAATCAAACCGCAGATGAACCTGACCATCGTCGAACCCCACATGGCCGATTACATTGACCACAACATGCGCATCAACCACATCTACCAGCAGTTCACCGACCGGCCCCACTGGTTCCCGTACTCCATCGACGAATCCTTCCTGGATGTCTCCGGCTCCCATAAGCTGTTCGGCGACAACGACGAAATTGCCGCCCGCATCCAGCACAAGGTATTCACCGAGACCGGCATCGTCACCACCGTCGGCATCGGCCCCAACCCCTTGCTGGCCAAGCTGGCCCTCGATAATGCGGCCAAAAAGAAGACGCCGTGGCGGGCTGAGTGGGATTATGCCGATGTACCGGCAACGGTGTGGAAAATTGCGCCGCTGGACGACATGTGGGGCATTGGCAGCCGGCTGGCGAAACGGCTCAACGCCATGGGGATTTATACAGTTAAAGAACTGGCCCAGGCTAATTTGAAGATGCTGGAAAAAGAATTCGGTATCCTCGGCGATCAGCTTTATTACCATGCCTGGGGGATCGATTACTCGAACCTTGAACACCGTTACGTGCCCCGGAACGAAAACCGCGGTTACGGCAATTCCCAGGTCTTGATGCGGGATTACACCACCTTCGCGGACTGCGCCACGATCATCCGGGAGATCGCCCACCAGGTCGCCGCCCGACTGCGCCGCCACCAAGTCCAGTGCGAGATCATCGGCATCAATATCGGCTATGCGGAAGAAAGCGACCAGCGCCGCGGCTTTTTCTCCGCCCAGACCCGTGTCACACCGACGAACCTGGACGACGAGATCGCCACCATCGCCGTTTACCTATTTAATAAGAAATGGGACGGCAGCCCTATCCGTAACGTCGGTGTGCGCTGTACCCGGATTTCTGAACAGCACAGTCTCCAATTGAATGTGTTCGAGACCGGTCAGCACACTCTGGACCGGGCCCAGTTGGACCGGGTGATCGATAACATCCAGACCCGTTTCGGCGTCAAGGCGCTGGTGCGGGCTTCCAGTAAGACGAAAGGCGGGACGGCCATTGATCGGGCCGACCTGATTGGTGGGCACCATGCGTGAAGAAAGTAAGCTGTTATTACAGCGCTATGACCATTACTTCCAGCGGGAGTACAACTACCGTTATTGGCTGCGGATCGTGACGAACCGATTCGATAACGTCTACGGCTTCTTTCTGGAGTCCCGGAAAAAAGGCGAAGCCATCGTCCACTCCAACGAATTGCTGGCCTTGCCCTTTGCCAGCGGCTTATACGATACGGTCTTGCATGACCTGCAGGTCCATTCCCACCTGGACATTATCTATCGGGATACCGCTCAGCTGAGGAAACGAGTCCCCACGGTAACCTTTGATCCGCTCCATGGGCATCGCCACAGCACGGCCTATCTTCCCACCGATAAAAATAACAAGCGTTCTTAAACAGATATAGACCGATTTTGGGCAATGTGACAACACTGTAAGTTGAATGTCACCATTCTTTACCTTATTGTAATATATAATCCCCAGATTTGCGGTAGGATATACCCAACTTGAATTTTCGGCGGGGAATATCGGTCTGAGGATTGAGGAAGACCAATGTCGCTATGATATACTTAAAAGGAATCGTTAAGGAAAGCTAACGGATGTTTAACGCGAGGTGGGACCAATAATGAAGCCAAAGAAGAATACCATGTTCACGTCTAGAATCGGCCGCTTGATCGGGACCGTTCTTTTGGCCGGCGGCTTCACGTTGACTGCCGCTGGCGTTGTAGCAGTACATAATGCGCGGGCGGCGGACAACAGTACACCGCCGACGAGCCAAGCCGATACCGGCAATAAAAACGAAGACAAGATTGACGATCCATCTGACAGCACATCTGGCGGAAACGCCAATACCGGTGTCAAGGAAGTCAGCGGCCAGATCGTACCGGTGGATCCTTATCAGCAGTCTCTGAAGGTGCCGTCGACCAGTTACGGCCCGGTGCAAGAGGGCACCAGCATTGACGTGCCAGTGGTTGCCGGGTATTACCCAGAGGACAGTCAAGATGTGGATTCGCTGGTGGTTGGCGTTCAGGTGCATGTCCCCAAAGAGGGCGGCACGATTTATGTGACCTATCTGCCGACGAAGAACACGGGCGGTAATACCGGCGATGGCGGCGGGGCCAGTTCTGGGAGCAGCGGCGCCGGCAGTACGACGAGCAGCAGCAAACCCAGCAGTACCCCGAGCACGTCGACCAGCCAACCGGCGTCCCAGCCATCCAGCAGCACGACGAGCTCTGAGACGCCTAAGATTCCCGACGGGCCCAGTCAGAACAAGAGTACCAGCAGCAAGAAGTCGTCCAGCACGACCCAGCAGGCGTCTGGTCAAGACAGCGACAGTGCCGCCAGTTCGTCCAGCAAGCCCTGGTACAGCTGGTTCACCGGCTGGTTTAGCGGCAACAAGGACAGCCAGTCTTCATCGTCCAGTACAACCAGCAGTAAGAAAGGCAGCACGTCCAGTTCAGCGAAGAAGGACAGCGCCGATAACGACAGCAGCAGTCAATCCGCCGCGACGCACTTGAAGAGTGCAGCGGGTAAGACAACTAAAAGTCACACGCAGTGGCTGGCCATTGGCATCACCGTCGTGAGCGCCGCGCTGCTTGGCGGCGTACTGGTCCTCCTGTGGCGGCAGCGGCGTAAGAGTTAACCATACAAAACTTAATCAGCAACAGTGAAACGCGGCCCATTTTGGCCGCGTTTTTGTTATGCTTAGGAATAGAAATTATCAGAACGAGGAGCCAAAAAATATGACCGCCATTGATCTCGCCATTGTCTTACCCGCGTATAACGAAGAAGCCGTCCTGCCCATTTCCTTGCCCCGCTTAGAGAAACTGCTGGACCAAATGATTGCCGACCAGCTGGTGACGCCTAAAAGCCGCTTAGTGTTCGTCGACGACGGTAGTCAAGATAAAACCTGGACATTGATCCAGCAGGCCCAAACCCAAGACCCCCGGGTCACCGGCGTGAAACTCAGCCGCAACTTCGGCCACCAGCGCGCGCTGCTGGCCGGCTTAAGCGTCACCGCGCCATTAATGGATGCCGTCATTTCCATTGACGCCGATCTCCAGGACGACATCAATGCCATTCCTAAAATGGTCCAGCAATTCCAGAACGGTTACGACGTCGTCTACGGCGTGCGCAACGACCGGCAGACCGACACGGCCTTCAAGCGGGGCACGGCCAATATGTTTTACGGCCTGATGAACCGGCTCGGGGTGCAAATGATTCCGAATAGTGCTGATTTCCGGCTTCTCAGTCAGCGGGCGGTGAAGACACTGCTTTCCTTCCCAGAAGAAAACCTCTTCCTCCGGGCGATGGTGCCCCTGGTCGGCTACCCCAGCACCACCGTCGAATACGCCCGTCTGCCGCGACCGGCGGGGGAGTCCAAGTATCCGCTGAAAAAGATGCTTTCCTTCGCCTTCGACGGCATCACCAGCTTCTCCATCGAACCGATCCGGCTCGTTATGGATATCGGTTTTCTCTTCGTTTTCATCGGCATTGCCGCCTTCATCTACTCCCTTGTCCAGCACGGCCGCGGCCGGGTGGTGCCGGGGTGGACCTCCATCTTTTGCTCGCTCTGGATCATCGGCGGGGCACTGATGATTGCCATCAGCGTGCTGGGGGAATACATCGGCAAGATTTATACCGAAGTGAAACGCCGGCCGCGGTTTATTATTGAAGAGGATACCGTGACACCATCCGAGAAAGAGACACAGAAAAAATAATAATTCAGCAGCAGACGGCTTGTATCCCGAGCCGTCTTTTTTTGCCAATAACCACCAATAACAGATGTTCGTTTACAAAAATCAGTCTTTTTTACGCACTTTTTACTGCCTTAAATGTGGGATATTTACATCCCTTCCGCATACTAAAGAAGCACGTGTAAATCAAGTAAAGGAAGGCGATGTCCATGATTACCGCCCATTCTGGGAGTGTTGGTTTACCAGCCAATAGCCGCCAGTTTCTGAAAACGGCGACCCGATGGCCGGTGGATGCCCTGGAGATCGATGTCCGCTGGCGCCAGGATCGGCGCCAACTGGTTCTGGCTCATGATCAGGAAACAGAAGATAGTGTGCTGCTGGCCGATGCGTTGGCCATTTTTCGCCGCCAATCCCACCTGCAATTACTGAATTGTGATTTGAAAGATGCCAACCTGGCTGGCCAAGTGATGGATCTGGCCCAGCGCAGCCGCCTGGCGGACAAGATTATCTTAACGGGCACGATCAGCGCTTTAGAACAGCGCCGCTGGCCGCGGCACGTTTGGCGCAATGTGGAAACCCTGCTGCCGGAGGTCAATTTTGACCAGTTATTGAATGACCATGTGATGTTCACCCAGATGCTGAAGCAGGCCAAAAAGGAAGGGTGCCAGTGGCTGAACCTGCCTTTTCAGCTGCTGCATCCGGTCAATCTTGCGCTGTTGAAGGATACGGATTTCCATCTATCTGTGTGGACCGCCCGGGATGTCGCAACGACAGCGGTGCTGCTGGCAAATGGCGCGGCGAATGTCATGTCCCTGGCCGCCCATACTTATTGCCGCACGATGGAAGGAGGACTATCTGTTGAGCAAGCGCAAATGGGTCATTAACTTTCTGGTACTTTTTGTCTTCGCGTTCTTCATGTATGGCCCGCTGCTGAATACGCTGATGATTGCCTTTGCCGACAAGTATCAAGCCCCCCACGTCTTGCCCGTCACCTTCGGGTTCACCTGGTGGCAAAATGTCTTGAGCCAAAGCGATCTCTGGCAGGCGTTCATCAACTCATTTCTGGTCGCCGCCCTGGCAACCATCGTGTCCATGGCGATTTGTCTGCCAGCGGCCTATGCGCTGGCGCGGTATCACTTTAAGGGGCGCAGTTTATTTCTCTTCTCGTTCCTGCTGTCCAATGCGTTTCCCAAGATTGGTTTGTACACAGCGATCGGGATCATTTTCTATAAATTACAGTTGATGGGCACGCTGACCGGGGTGGTGTTGATCAATGTGCTGAACACGATGATTTTCATGATTTGGATCCCCACGGGGGCGTTTCAAAATGTTTACCAGCAGCAGGAGGAAGCCGCTCGGGATGTCGGAGCTGGGCCGGTGCGGGTATTCTTTACGATCACTTTCCCCAGTGCGGCACCAGCAATTCTGGTGGCGGCGATGTACACCTTTCTGGGCGCTTTGGATGAATCCCAAGGGACCCTGCTGGTCGGCTTTCCCCAGATCAAAACGATGGCAACCGCGATGTACGGCATCATTCGGGATCAACCGCCGATGGTGGGCGCCATCTTTGCCCTGCTGCTCATCGTGCCGGCAATTCTGATTCTGTGGGGGTGTTACAAAGTATTCGGCAAAAAGTCGTTTCTTAAACAATTGATGATCAAATAGGAGGTCAAACGTATGACAGTGAAGTTGGCCCTGCATGAGGTGGCCAAAGAATATGCCAACGGTGACGGGATTTATCATATTAATCTGACAGTGAATGCCGGCGAGATCCTCACGATCCTGGGCCCCTCCGGCTGTGGTAAAAGTACGCTGCTGCGGACGATTGGCGGGTTTGAAAAAGTAACTGCCGGTACCGTCCAAATCGAGGATCAAGACATTACTGATCTGCCGCCGGAAAAGCGGCCGACCATTATGGTTTTCCAGGGATATAACCTGTGGGCGCGGATGACGGTTTACCAAAACCTGGAATTCGGCCTCACGCTGCGCAAAATGAGCAAACCGGAGCGGCACCAGCGCATTGATGAGATGCTGACAATGCTGGTAATGGCCGAGATGGCCAATAAATATCCCCAGCAGCTCTCCGGCGGCCAGCAGCAACGGGTGGCGATCGGCCGCGCACTGGTCCTGCGGCCGGAAATTCTGCTCCTCGATGAACCGTATTCCGCGCTGGACGCGAAGATTCGAGTGCAAATGCGGGAAGAATTAATCAATATCCAGCGCCGGCTGCATATCACCACAGTATTTGTCACCCACGACCAGGAAGAGGCAATGATGCTCTCCACCCGGATCGCAGTGATGAAGGCGGGCGAGATCGTCCAAGTCGGCACGCCCAGTGAGATCTATAATGAGCCGAAAAATATCTACGTGGCGTCGTTCATCGGGCAGATGAATTTCATCGATGCCGGTCCTCAGACGGTTAATGCCTTCAGACCGGAGGATGTCCGAATTGTAGCCAATACGGCAGATTACACGGACGTGTACCAAGGCACCGTCCAGCAAAGCACCCAGATGGGCCATTATTCCCAATTGACGGTGCGGCTCAAGGACCGTTCCATGATCCTTTTTGCCCCCAAGGATGCGTTTGCCCAGCATCCCGAGAACACCCCAATCAAATTCATTGTTGAAAAAAAGCAAACCTTTGCAAAGGAGCAAACTCATGAAACTTTGGCATAAAGCAACAGTCGGCCTCGCCGCCGGCGCTCTATTCTTAGCCGGCTTAACCGGCTGCAGCAACCAGTCCAGCGCCAACGCCAAGTCTGGCAGCAGTGTTAAACAAACTTCCGTGACCTTATGGGCCGGCGGTTCCCAAATTTAAAAGACGGCATGAGCAAAATCGCCAATGCCTTTAACGCCAGTCCCGAGGGGAAGAAGTATAAACTAAATTTGCAATTCATTCTCTCCGGCACCAGTGCAGCTAGTTTGCAAGACCGAATCGTGGCGGCGCAAAAAGCCGGTCAGAAAAAGACCAATTACGACCTGATTTTAGCGTCCGATGCAGAGTACGCCGCGTATACCCAATTGGGCGGCAAGGACATTTTTCAAAAAGCCGGATTTAAAATTGAAGTGCAACACCGATTGAGTTAGACCAATCGACCGGGTTGATTTAACAAAATAGGCCATGAAGACCTATCCTTGAAGCGACTAAACTACCAAGAAAGGTGACCTTCATGACCCACAATCAGTCTAACAGTCTCGGCTCGTACACTCAACTCACAGAGGGCGAGCGCGGAATAATTGATGCGCTTTGGCACTCCCATGAATATTCCATTCGCGATATTGCACACATCATCCATCATTCCCCTAGTACGGTAAGCCGTGAGCTTAAGCGCGGCCGAGTCCAGCAACGGGATTCGAATTATCATTACTACAAGGATTACTTCTTTGATGCTGCCCAACGACAACACGAAGAACGACAGACCCATTCCCACGCCAAGAGCATGTTGGAGAAGTGTACCTACTTCTTTAACTGGCTGACCGCTCAGATCAAGAAGCATGCGTATCGTGAACAAAGTATTGATGGGTACGTGCATCAGTTCCAGCAACTCTGGCCTAATCGTTCGTGCCCCTCAACGCCGACCGTGTATCGCTACATTGATGCCGGACTGTTGTCAGTGACCAACATGGATCTGCCTGAGAAGTTGCGGCGTCGCGAGAAAAGGCCAGGCCGTAGTCATGCGCGTAAGAATAAACGCATCGCTGGAACGTCCATCGACAAGCGGCCCAAACAAATCAATAACCGCTGGTTTGTTGGTGACTGGGAAGGCGACCTGGTGAAGGGGAAGCGTTCTGCCGACCAACCAGCATTACTCACCCTGACAGAACGTGTCACACGTTATGAGCTGATCTACAAGATCCCAAACTATCACGCCCGGACTTGCTTAGAGGCCATGCAATACGTTCTGAACACACATGATCCTTATCTATTCCACTCCATCACCTTCGACAACGGTTCTGAGTTCGCCCTCTTGGACCAACTCAGAGGAACAAAGATCTACTACTGCCATCCCTATACACCCAGTGAACGTGGCAGTAACGAGAATGCCAACGGCTTGATTCGAGAATTCATTCCAAAGGGTCAATCACTATGGGAAGTCTCTAAGGAGAAGATTCGTAAGAGCCAAGATGTCTTAAACCACCGGTTAAGGAAGTGCCTTGGATACCGCAGCGCAATCGCGGCGCTCCAGGCCTCCCCCCTGGGCCTGGAGGAATCCCTGCCCACTACCTAAACCAATTCACATGGATGAGTCTTCACTGTTGCACTTAATTTGACAATTCGGGCATTTTTCAAAAATACGACAAAAGCGCCATTCCCAATCTGAAAAACGACAAGGCCACGGTGGGAGCAGGGGCCGGTTATCTGCTTCCGTATCGAGGCACCACGGTGGTTTTGGCCTATGATTCCGCCAAAGTGAAGAACCCGCCTAAGACAGACAAAGAGCTGTACGCTTGGATCAAGGCCAATCCCGGCAAGTTTGCTTACAATACCCCTGAATCCGGCGGGGCCGGCGCGGCGTTTGTCCAGACCGCAGTCTATAATTACCTGCCTAAAGCGGCACTGACTTCCAGCGATACAAAATGGACCAAACAGTGGACGAAGGGGCTAACTCTGCTCAAGTCGTTGGATAGCGCGATGTACAAATCCGGCGGTAAGGTCGTCTATCCCAACAAGAACCAGGGATCGATGGATCTGCTGGCGAACGGTCAAGTGGCAATGATTCCGGCGTGGCAAGACATGACCGCAGTCGCTTTGCAAGCCGGTACCTTGCCGGCCACCGTCAAGATGACCCAAATTTCCCCGGCCTTCACCGGCAATCTGGACAGTTTAGTCATTCCTACTATTGGGTCTAATAAGCCGGGTGCGGAAGCCGTCATGAACTTCATGCTGACCAAACAGGCCCAGAACATCCTGGTCGACACAATGGCGGCGATCCCAGTAATCGATAAAAGCGCGATCACGTCCAAGAATCTCAAGTACATCAAAGTCCTCAACGCCAAAGACTTCCTTTTCTCCAGTACCGGCAGTCTCAGTGCAGAACTGAATAAGGAGTGGGATTCTCAAATTGGCAATGGTGTTAAGTAAACAAACCAAACGGGCAGTCATTGGCCGCCGACAGAAACTGACGCCGTACTTGCTGGTCTTGCCAGCCTTTCTGGTCGTCCTCGGCCTGATCGTCTATCCAGTCCTCACTGCAGTTAATTTATCCCTGCACAGCGGCTCAGCAACTCGGCTGACTGGCGCCAATTATCGGTACTTCCTCACCGATCCGGTGCAGCTGAAAAATATCGGCTATACCCTATTTGTGGCCGTCATGACGGTGGTGCTGGCCTTGCTGATCGACCTGCTGCTGGCGCTCTATATTCGATTCAATCAGAATCGGTTGAGCCGATTGGTGATGGCGTTAACGATCCTGCCGCAGTTTATTCCCGGGCTCGTGGCTGTGTATTCAATGATGCTGGTGGTCCGCAACGGCGGCACCCTGAGCCGGCTTGCCCAGGCAGGGCACACGTTCAACCCGAACCTGATGTACTCCGCCAAAGGCCTGATCATGGTCAATCTGTGGTTCAATATTCCCTTCGCGCTGCTGCTGCTGGCCAGTTTGACCAGTATTCAGGAGGCTTCGATCGAAAGCGCGCGGGACGTGGGCGCCAATCGCTGGCAGCTGCTGCAAAAAATCATTTTGCCAGCTACTTACAAACAATTCTTTATTGCCGGGGCCTTCATCTTCATGGGCAACGTGGGTTCCTTCACCACGCCGTTCCTGATGGGCGGCAACACACCTCAGATGCTGGGCGTCGTCCTGTATAAGGAATTCAACCAGTATCTGGATTACAATCGGGCAGCGGCGCTCTCGGTCATCCTGTTTGCCCTCTGCAGTCTGTCCGCGATTGTTTACGTGATCGTCAACATGCGTCGAGAAAAGTGGCGGTGATCCCATGCAAACTATTCTGCAGAAACAATTTGTATTCACCCCGCAAGACGACAAAACAACGATTCCCTTGCAATTTAGCCTGGCTGATCCGATTCAGGGGTTGCGCATCGTCTTTCAGTACGGACCGCAAAACGTTGAACCGATCCGCGCCCAAGCGCTGATCACCGCCGAACTGCAGCAGGCCGGACTGCACGCCACACCTGCCGCTGTGGCGGCCTATCTGCCATTGCAAAATCTGGTGACGGTCTCGGTGGTCAAAGATGGCCAGTATTTGGGCAATCACCATTATAAAGCCACCGATCAGATAATTACGCTGACCACTGCGGCCGCCTCATTGGGTTTTGCCCCGCCGCGCCAGCTGACCGGGGATTGGCAGATCAACCTGCATCAGCACTGTATTGCGTCCGAGCAGGTCCGGGCAGCGATCACGATCAGCGAATTGGAGGCCAATGATGCATTATTATAGTATTGAGTGGCATACCCACACGACCCACAGCGACGCCGATCAGACGATCGATCAGCTGTTTGCTGCCGCGGCTGCAGCCCACTACGATATCTTGAGTATTTCGGATCACAGCACGCTGAGCTCCTACGCCGAGATTCAGCAGCGCCAGCTTCAGCCAGCCAGCTGGCTGTTGCGCAATTCGCTGGAATGGACTACATATTATGGCCACATGCTCGTGCTGGGGACCCAGGACGGGGTCAACTGGTATGAAGCCAAGCCCACTGACATCGATCAGTGGGTGCAGAAAAATCGCGATGCCGGGGCTATTGTCGGCGTGGCCCATCCCTTTGAACTTGGCAGTCCAATCTGTACCGGCTGTCACTGGGACTTCTTGGTCAGAAATTGAGACAACTTCGATTTTCTTGAAGTGTTGAACGGCAATAGCCCTCAGGAGCAAACTTACAACCAAAAGGCGTACACGCTTTGGTCACAGCTTCTTAAAGCAGGCCATCGGCCCAAAAAGGCAACAGACAACGTGGCCGTCAACTATCTTGGTATTCCTGATGAACTCAGCGATGCAGCAATCAAAGCCAGCATTCGGCAGGGAAATTTCTACGTTTCGCTCGGCCCCACGTGGCAGGTTACCCTAACGGACGCCCAGCACCGCCAGCACTTTATGGGCGAAACCCTGCCGCAGGGTCAGTACCAGCTGGATATTGCCATCTTGAGTCAAAGCAATGCCTTGAGTCAGGACTTCAAGCCGGCAATCAAGGAATTTCGGCCGCCGGCCAATGAGACAGTGCTTCGCCGCTTGCCGGCAACGGCCCTTGAAGGCGGCCGGTTACAGACAGAGGTCGCACTGCGCACCGGCCCGTTCCGTCTCGAAGCCCGGGGGGCGTTTAAAGGGCAGACCGATCAACGATTGATTATTGGCAATCCGTTCTACATTAGTTAATTCAGATCAAACCAATCAAGCCCTAACCAGCAGTCAATCTTGTCGGCTGCCGGTTAGGGTTTTTGTCGAAGCAAAGCCGCATACTGCGGATGAATTTTACTGTTCTGAAAAAATCCGGGTGTTCCACGGTGCTTTTTTGCGGGTTGTTGTTATAATGTAAACGCACAACAAAGAACTGGCCGCGGTGTCACGCCGCGGCCAATTCTGAATTTCCTTGAGGGAGGAGCGCATAATCATGAAGAAAAAACCGCAGCGCCGCTGGCTTTTCGGCTTGCTGGCGATCCTGTTTGTCGGGATCCTCGGCTTGACCCGCGGCCAAGCGCAAGCAGCGGACAATGCCCCGAATCCAATCGGCAACCTGGACGCGCACCAGATCCTGACCATTTACAACGGGGTCGGCGGTCCGGCCTTAGACACCGGCAGCACCGTCCAACCGGGCCAACGGGTGACGGTCAACACCATCACCACGATCAATGGCTACAGCTGGCTGGATCTCGGCGACAACCGCTGGATCACTTTCGATCCCAGCTTCAATCCGACTTACGAAAGCAAGATCTGGACACCGACGCCGATCACCATTTACCAAGGCTTCGGCGATACTCGGACAAAGACCAGCAACAGCATCGCCGCCGGGACGGGCAGCGTCGTGACCGCCTATGTGGATTGGAACGGCAGTGCCTGGTATCAGGTCGGCAAAGACCGCTGGGCCAGCACGGCCGGGCAGTACAACCCGACCCAGAACGACCAAACCTTGCAATTATCATTCACCACCACGGTCTACACTGGGACCGGCGCCAAGCGCCAAGCCACGGACAAGACCCTGCCGGCGTTATCCAAAGTGGCCTACACCAAGACACTGGTGGAAGGAAACACGACCTGGTACAACATCGGCGGCGATGACTGGGTAACGAGCGATCCGGCCTACAACCCAGGATTCCAGCAGTACGTTTACGTGCCTAATGCCGTGCCGATTTGGACCAACTATACGGCCGACCGGACCAAGACGACGCAGACTGTTTCGGGCAACAGTACCCAGGTGCTGCAAGGTACCGCATGGTTCAACAACGTCAAGTGGTACAAGATCGGCGTCAATCAATGGATCACGCTGGACAGCGCGACGAATAACGCCGACAGCCACCAGCCGACGCCGCCCAGCGTGACGAAACATGTCGTCACGCTGCTGGCCGACACCAAGGTCTTCACCGCGCCAGACGCCACCGGTACCGATACCGGCCGGACGTTGAAGAGCGGCACCCAATGGCAGTACTTCAACAGCCGCACTGTTAATGGCGTCACTTGGTACAACCTGGGCGGTGCCCAATGGGTGACCAACGCTCAAGACACCAGCGGCTGGACGAAGAAGAAAGACACCATCCAGTTCCCGATCCTGATGTATCACGAACTCGGTAGCAACCAGCCTAACAACACCTGGTTCGTCCCCGAGAACGAATTTGCTTGGCAGATGCAGTGGCTGCGCAACAACGGCTACTACTTCCTGAACACGCAAGAAGCGTACACCGTCTTGACCACCAACCAAGCCCCCAGCGACAAGCTGGTCTGGCTGACGATGGATGACGGTTACGAGAGCTGGTTCACCAAGGGTCTGCCGATCATCCAGCAGTACGGCGTGAACGGCACCCTGTTCCTGATCACTAACACCGGTACGCTGACCCGCCAGCAGGCCGAGATCATGAAGGAAAACGGCATGGACATCGAGTCCCATACCCTGAATCACTTCCACCTCAGCCAGCTGCCGGATTACCAGCAGAAACAAGAAATGCTCGGCACCAAGGAATACTTGGACCGGACCTACCACCAGAACACCACCGCCATCGCTTATCCTTACGGGGATTACAGCGAGACCACGGAAAAAGAAGCCGCAGCCAGCGGCTACACCATGGCCCTGCGGATCCACGGCGGTTTGGCCAGTATTGATAATGGCATCTACAGCCTCAACCGGGTCAAGGTTTCCCCCGGTCTGACAGTTGATCAATTCCAGTATCTGGTCGAGAACGGCAAGGATGAAGATTCGTCCGGCGCTATTGTCGGCCCGCCGGTACAGAAGTAACCAAGAATTGAAGATTTCAGAAAGGCATGCCTCCGGGCGTGCCTTTTTTCTTTACATTCAATGGACCAACGGCTAATAATGGACATTAGAATAATTTAGGGGAGACTGGGAAAATGAAACGCATTACCGCATTTTTGATTGGGCTGCTCACGGGGGCGGTGGTCGTTGGCGCCGCCGGTACAGCCACCTATTATGGTTACGTCAGGCCGCGCCACTTGGCGGAAGTGAAACGGGAGGCCGAAAAGGATGCCGCCGATCGCAGCAGCCTATCGTTACGGGTCAGCGACTTGACTAAAGATTTACAAGCGGCGGATAAAAAACTGCCGGTCCAGCCCGGCCAGACCAGTGTGAACAAGCTCAGCGAAACCGCTGAAGCTCAGCTGACCAAGAAGCTCCAGGCGGAGCAGTTTGTTGGCACGGTGCTGCTGGTCCGCAACGGGACGATTATTTATCACCAAGGCATCGGGTACGCGGATGCGGCGAAGAAACGCTTGAATACCGTCAAGTCGATCTATCAGATCGGTTCGACCCAAAAATCATTGACGGCCATTGCGTTGGCCCAATTGATTCAAGCTGGCAAAGTCCATTATGGAGACAACATTCACCAATATTACAGCCAGATTCCGGCCAGCCATAATATCACGATCCGTGAAATGCTTAATATGCGCAGCGGGCTGATTTATACGTTGGGCGCGCCCAAAACTGTACTGACCGATGATCAAGTGATCCAGCGCAGTCTGGATAATCTGACTTACGATGCTGACTTGCACGGCAAGCAGAATTATCAGGCGGTGAATTTCGTCCTGCTGGCTGGTATCATCGAGAAGATCAGCGGACAAAGTTACGAACAATACATTACCCAGCACTTGTTCCAACCGTTGCAATTGACCAATACCCAGGCCGGCTTTGCTTGGAACTTCGCCCAACAGCCCAACCGTACGGTGAGTTACGTGGCTAAAGACGGGATTGGTACTTATGATAAAACGATTACCGAAAATCTCGCCGATATGCGCGGCGAACTGGGTACCGGCAATATCTACACGACGCCTTACGCGCTGTACCGCTTGGAACGAGCTATCATTCAGGGCAAGTACACGTCAACGGCCGCCGTGGCCGAGCTGCGGGATACCACCGACGGGCAATATGGCGGCGGCGTCTACAATTTCCCGACGTATGTTTATTCCCATGGGGTGAAAAATTATCAAGAGCTCGTCTTCACGATGAGTGATGACGGCAATACGGCGGCAATCCTAATGACCAATCGGGCTTACGATTATAACAACGCGCTGCCGCGGGCGAAATGGTATTATCATTTCGCGCAAACGGCGGAGTTGGCCACTGAAGTGACAAAATCGTAAGGTTCAATTGGTCCTGCCCCTTGGCGGAGACGGCGTCCTACGTTATACTGATACTGGTTTCTATGACGTCGGATGTTTGATCACAGATCTTGGAGGGATTTATTAGATGAAAAACACAACAAAGTATGCTGGGTTAGTTGCGGCTGCCTTACTGGCTGTTGCTCCGATCGCGGCACCGGTTGCGACAGCGACAATTGCGCAAGGTAATGGCACGGTACAAGCTGCGACGAGCACAACACCGTATTTCATGATTGGCAACAATCAAAAGCTATCCGATGGTGCAGCACCGGACGCACTCGCCCAAACTTTTGATACCGGCACTTCGGGCACAGATATTCTAACTGCTGTATTTGCTCAGGCAAAGAAGCAGTTAGTTAGCAGCCCGATTTTACAAGCATATTACGTGGACAAGAACGGGAATCAACAATCCTTACAGTTTGATTCTGCCCAATTCAATCCCATTTTAACGGACAAGAATATTGCGTATACCAAGGAATTTGCAACAGCGGGCAAGTACAACATTCCCTTCACCGTTACGAATCCTGAAACTAAAGAAGTCGGTACTATCAACGTACCTGTGACAATCCTTGATTCTGCTTCCGCACCGTATGTTACTGGTATCACTAAAATGTACGTTGAAAAAGGCGACAGTTTTTATCCCACCGCTGGCCTTAACTTTTACGAGAACAAGAACAGTACGACAACGTTGGATACGTCAATGTACTCTATTGATCAATCCAAGCTGGATCTGAAGACACCTGGCCACTACACCATCTATTACACGGTTAAAAACAGTGCTGGCCTAACCCGCACTATTCCTCGGGACGTTACTGTTACTGGAGATACGGTCCCGAGTTTCAGTTACAAGTTTGGCACGAATAATACCAAGACTTACAAGAATGGTGACACGGTTGCTTTGAACGATGCTGATACCAAAGCATTGACTTTCAAGACGAATGTCAGCTTCAACGACATTACAGCCGCATTGAAAACATTCGTAGGCACCAACAGTAACTTGAGCGCATCCTTTACTCAATACAAACAGCCAACAGGTGCTGCGGCTGATGACAGTTCTGTCATTAACGTTGACTTGACGACAAACTTCAACACGACGGATGCCGTCCGCAACGTTATTTCCAACACATCAACTGATGCTTCATACAACATCCCGGTTACCGTGCAATACGATAGCGGTGACAAGGTGTCTGTCAATGTACCAGTAGTTATCGGCACGCCGAATGCTTTGACGCAAACCAACAAGAGCCAAGTCGTTTACATCAAGTCTGGCGTTACTGCTCAACTTTATTCTGATAAGGCTACGACCCAAGCCATCAGCGGTCGGACATTGTCCGCCAGCTCCGCTTGGCAGTCACCGGCCGTTGTCACTGATGCTAGCGGCAAGGTCGTTGCCTACAACTTAGGCGGCAATCAATACGTCAAGGCCAGCGATGTTGAAACCACCCCGCAAGACAACGTCTCCTACCAAGTTAAGACGCAAACCATCTACGTGGGCAACAAATCTGGCGCTCAGCTTTACAGCGATCCGACTGCCACGAAGGCAATCTCTGGCCGCGACAACTTGGCCTACGCTTCCGCTTGGGTTTCCTATAAGGAAGTCTACAATAACGGCACTTTGGTTGCTTACAACCTGGGCGGCGACCAATACGTCAAGGCTGAGGACGTAACTACCACGAAACCGTCTGGCGACCAAGGCCAAGCCGTTTCCGGCGTCTACACCATCTCCGTACCGAACCACCCGACTTGGGGCACAGCCTTCTACAACGATTCCTTGCAAGCTAAGGGTATCCTGCCGGCTGCTTCCAAGTGGCGTGTATTCTCCATCAAGACTTTGAGCGATGGCAAGCAATACTACAACTTGGGCGGCAACCAATGGATTCGTGCGGACTACGGTCGTTTGACTAAGTAAGCGCACCTGATCATTGAGCGTTAACCTGAATAGGTCTCTGGAACTTTTCTGGTTCTAGAGGCCTATTTTTTGCATATCTGAAAAGATATCCAGAGATTGCCGCTGATGCGGTACCATGACTCTATGTGCACCACGGATTTTTGAATGGGGGAGTAGGAATGAACAAGGAAAATTGGAAACGAATCCGACAAACGCTGGCTGCTGCACTGCTGGCTGGCAGTTTAACAGTGGGCGCGGTCAGTGCGATTGCACCGGCAGGTAGCTCACAACCGGTGGCCGCCGCGGTCGTCACCACGCATTATCCGCAAGGTGCCTTCAATTATGGGGATAATCACGCGTCAATTTACGTCGATCAAACTAATTTCACTGCCGAACAAGTAGCAACCGTTAATGAGGCTATTGCGAACGTGCAGACGATGCTCAACGGCATCTTTACAATCACTGTGACCAACACCAGGAATGCTGCCGATATGGTTATTGCTGGTAAGGACTTGAGCAATACTGAGACCGCTGCCGGTGAGCAAGTCGGCGGATCAACGACTATTAATTACAATCGGGTCGTCAACCATATTGCCCAGCATCCTAATGGCACCCAAATTGTTGTGTAAGCGGTCGTTGACATAGGTATCGTGACCCGGTGCAGGCCTCCTTGTAAACTTGGTTTATCAAGTAAACAAGGAGGCCTTTCATGGTTCAAATCAAAGATATCGTGCCGATCCAGGTGACCGACCGGTCGCCGAAGCCGCTGGTCAAACCGCAGGTTGCGGCACGAGTGAAGCTCAAGGACGCCGAGGTCGTGTTTTACACCGGTGTTGACCGGGCAATTCTGCACGTGGTGCTCCAGGAGTTGACAGGCAATGTTCCCCAATATCCAAGAGCTTAACATCTATATCATTTGCGGAAAAACGGACCTGCGCAAAGGAATCGACGGTTTGGCCGCTTCCTTGCGGGAGCTGTACGGCGAAGACGAAGTGCCTTATGATCACTCGCTGTTCTTATTCTGCGGCAGTCAGCGCGATCGGTTCAAGGCTCTGTACTGGGACCGCAGTGGGTTTGTTCTTTACTACAAACGGTACGAGAACGGCCACCTGCAGTGGCCGCGAACGCGCTCTGAGGTGCAGCATCTCAGTCATTACCAGCTGAAGCGATTGATTACTGGTCTAAGTATTCAAGAACGGAGTACCATTCATGATTTCAAGCCAGGATATACCAACTAATTGAGGAGGAGAAGCCATGATTTATTGGCATCTCCTCTTTCCTTCGCCGTATAAAACATGATATAATCCATTTATTATATTTATTGGAGGAACACCGATTGGTAGACACAAAAGATGCAGTGCGATTGGTGGACGCTTCGCCAGAACAATTACGCACCGCACTGCAGAATTCGATAAATGAAAATCAGGACCTCCGGGAACAGATCGCCGTCTTGAAGCGCATGTTGTTCGGTCGGCGCCGGGAATCAAGCGATAACCTGCCGCATGGCCAGACGAACCTGTTCAATGAGCACATCATCACCGGTGAAGAACAAAGCATCATCGACAAGCTCACCGGTGATGACCGCAAGGTCGCCAAGAAGAAGCTCAAGAAAGCGACACGGACCAAGAGCACCGACTTGAACAAGCTGCCGCTGGACGAGCAGGATTGCCTGCTCGAAGGTGAGGAGCGCAAGTGCCCGGTCTGTGGTGAAGAGATGCAGGATATCGGCCGGTCGAAAGTACGCGAAGAAGCAACCTTGATTCCGGCACAGCTCCTGCACACAATCGTCTATCGGCACACCTACGCGTGTCCTAACGGCTGCTTGAATCAGCGCGGCAACCAGTTCCTTAAGAAGTCCGATGTGCCTCGCCCAGCCATACCGCATAGTCCAGCTTCTTCAAGCGTCTTGACCGAATCCATCATGGCTAAGTTTGCCTACAAGATTCCGGACAACCGGCAAGAACGCTTGTGGCACAGTCGCGGGGTCGATTTCACCCGGCAATCAATTGCCAACTGGCACATCAAGGCGTCAGAAGGCTACCTGGAGTCCCTATACAAGCTGATGCACCGAGATCTGCTGACTCAAGACGTTATCCATGCGGACGAAACGCCCTACCGGGTGTTGGATCTAAAGAAGGCGCAGACCTATTACTGGGTCTACACGTCCAGCAAGCACAGCGCCCACCAGATCGTCATGTATGAGCACGGTAATAGCCGCGGTTACGAGGAAGCTGCCCGGTTCCTGGCCGGCTACGAAGGCTACCTGCAAAGTGATGCCTACGCCGTTTACCCTAATTTGCTTGGGGTCACCAATGTCTTCTGCTGGGCTCACGTGCGTCGTAAGTTTGACGAAGCCGTGACCGCCGGAGACAAGGGGCTGGCCCCAACGGGCCGCCAGTATTGCAATGATCTCTTCCAATGGGAAAAGAAATGGCAAGACTTGTCGGCTGATGAACGTCAAACCCAGCGCGAACAACGACTCAAACCTGTCATGGATGCGTTCTTCGCTTGGCTGGTCTCGTTGGACGGCAGCTATCTGCCAAAATCCAAGGTGGGCAAAGCCATCACCTATGCGTTGAAGCATGAGGCTGGCTTGCAGGCAGTCCTGTTGGACGGCCGACTTGAACTATCGAACAACCGGGCCGAACGCGCCGTCAAAGAACTGGTCATCGGTCGTAAAAATTGGCTGTTTTCGCAGAGCAAACGCGGCGCGACGGCTGCGGGGGTCATTCTTAGTCTGCTCACGACAGCACGGGCTAATCACCTCGATCCGAGTAAATATTTCAACTATCTATTCGACACAGTGCCTAATTTGCCGGCTCCCAGCGACATGGTCGCCTTGCAGGACTATTTGCCGTGGGCGCCGAAGGTGCAGGCGTTCTGTCACGAATAACAGCGGGTAAAGCAATGGTGCAATCTTCATGATAGAGAATTGCACCATTTTTGTCTTCACACCTATTTCAACGACCGCTTACATTGTTGTAGACGACAGTTACCGGTCCTATGCAACGTCAAAATATTTTACGCCTGAGTGGTCACCGCAATTGCCCAGCCAAGGTGATCCCCAGTACCAGTTCTTCTACAATTACTATCAGGGGTATTATGATAAGTGGCAAAAGAACACGCTGCTGATTGATACTGAACACGAAATTGGCCACGGCCTCAGTCTCGATCATTTGCCGGTTGCCGTGTACGGCTCTGCCATCATGAATCCTGCTGAAGCGTTGGATCACCAGGGTAATCCGCTCATAGATTTGGCGAAAGACCCGACATACATTCGCGCTGCGCAGGCCATTTACGGCGGCCAAGCCACCGCCCTTGGCGAAACGGACGTTAAGCAGCCAACGCAAGGCTACCATAGCAGTAATGCCGGCAGCTCGAATAATGCCGGCAATAATGGAAATTCCGGGAACACTGGCAACAGCGGAAACGGTGGGAATTCCGGAAATACGGGAAACACAGGTAATACCGGCAACTCCGGCAACGGCACATCATCCCAGAAAAACACCGTTAAACCTGCCAGCGGCACTGTAAACGTCTATCAGGCATCTGGAGCGGAGGTATACAGCGACGCCGACTTCACGAACGACACCGGTAGAAAATTACCGCAAAACTCGCAGTGGAAGGGATTTGGCATCGTTTTGGACGCAACCGGCAACACCGTCGGCTTTAACGTCGGCGGTCAGCAATACGTCAAGTTCAGTGAGTCATCATTCGTATCCCCGCTGGGGCACACGAATGAAAGCCAAACCGTCTCTGGCGTCTTCAAGATCAATGTTCCCGGACACCCGACCTGGGGCACCGCGTTCTACAACGACGCCCTCCAAGTCAAAGGCATCCTCCGCGACGGCTCACGCTGGCGGGTATTTGCCCGCAAGACCTTGAGCGACGGCTACAACCTCGGCGGCAATCAATGGATCCGCTCCGACTACGGTTCATTCATTCAATAAGCACACTCGGCGTCTGGCACCGTCACTCACGGCGCTGGACGCTGATTTTTGCTTTGGTCAGAAAACTTCCTTCAACCGCCCGTAATGCGGTATCATGGCATTATACAAAGGAACGCAATTCGAATGGGGGACATACCGATGAAAACAAGGTATTGGGAACGCCTCGGCCGCACACTGGCGGCGGCTCTGCTGGCCGGCAGCCTGGCCATGGGGGCAGTGGCGCTGGCGGCACCTGCGCAAACTGCGCAGCCCGTGGCTGCGGCTACGACAGCGCAAACATATTATCCGCAAGAAGACTTTAACTACGGCAACAACAAGGCCGTGATCTATCTCGATACGACCGGCTTCACTGCTGATCAACTGGCCACCGTGAAGCAGGGAATCACCAACGTGCAAAATATGCTCAACGGTATCTTCACCTTCACGCTGACGAATACCAAGAGTCAGGCCGATATCGTTATCGCCGGCAAGGATTACAGCGATACCTCCGATAACGGCGAACAGGTCGGCGGCGCCACCTTCATTAAATACAACCAGGTGATCAACCACATTGCCCAGCATCCTAACGGTACCCGCATCTTCCTGGACGACAGCTACAAGTCCTATGCCACCTCTCAATACATCGGCGAGCAGTGGTCGCCGCAGTTACCCGCGAAGACGGATCCTAATTATCAGACCATCTTCAACCAGTACCAAGCGTACTTTGATAAGTGGAATAAGAATACGCTACTGCTGGCGACAGAGCATGAAATTGGTCACGGGATCGGCTTGGACCACACGTCAACATATACCTACGGCTACTCAATCATGAATCCCGAAGCCGCCCTGAACAAAGAGGGCGACCTGCTCATGGACGTCACCAAGGATGCCACGTATATTCGAGCAGCTCAGGCTATTTATGGCGGCCAAGCAACGATTCTCGGCGACACCGAAGCCAAGCAGCCCACGCAGGGGTATCACGGCGGCGATTCTGGTAACGTGAATCCCAGCCGGGATAATACGACGAAGCCGGGAACAGGCGTTGTTTATGTTAATATGGCGACTGGCGCTGATCTATACAGTGATGTGAACTTCAAAGCCGGTCACGGCAAGAAATTACCCTTCAGTTCGGCTTGGCAGTATTATGCCGTGGTGTACGATGCCAACGGCCAAATCGTCGGCTACAATCTTGGCGGTCAGCAATTCGTCAGCACTGGTGACGTCGCCACCACGAAACCCGTCAGTTCCGTCAAGGGCGTCTTCACTGTCCACTACAACGCCAACCCGAAGTGGGGGATTGCAATGTGGAACGGCCAGCTCAAGCCATTGAAAATTTTACCGGCCGGCAGCCGCTGGCAAGTCGCTGGCGCCGCCTATCTCGGTGACGAGAACCTTTATTTCAACCTCGGCGGTGACCAATGGGTCGCAGCCACCAACGGCTACTTTGCCCGTAAGTAGATCATTAATAGAAGGAAAGAAGAGCAGCGCAAAAATTAAGCGCTGCTCCTTTTTTGGACAGAAAAAAGCGATGTGCGTGAGCACACCGCCAACGATCAATTATGAGCGTCAGTACCGAATACCAATGTTCAGTATAACCGTTGGGCTGTCAAAAGGGAAGATGTCCGCTCACAAAAAGTGACAAGAAATCGTTTTAAGTCTGAAAAGGCCTATATTTCAAGGACCGTTGACGGTTTGTCACAAAACTGAAACACACTTTAGTTAACAGAACGGTGGGATTCAGGTATAATGACTTTGTACTGATTGAAAGCGTAGTGCACCGAACGAAAAGATTTCCAGCTTTTTGTTGTCCCTCTAGAGGGCATGTGCTACAATGACAATTGGTATCAAGATAAATTATGAGATCTTAGGAGGAATACCACATGAAGAAATTTTCAAAGGTTAAGTACTTCGGTGCTGTAGCCGCTGCCCTGTTGGCAGTTGCTCCGATCGCTGCACCAGTAGTTAGCCAGGTTGCTTC
Organism: Schleiferilactobacillus harbinensis; assembly: GCF_008694105.1. Taxonomy (NCBI): domain Bacteria; kingdom Bacillati; phylum Bacillota; class Bacilli; order Lactobacillales; family Lactobacillaceae; genus Schleiferilactobacillus; species Schleiferilactobacillus harbinensis. The sequence continues at coordinate 1,441,243 of NZ_CP041364.1, read as the reverse complement.
ACCTGCAGTAGCGCAAGCCGCTAAAGCTGACAACTATGCAGATGCGTTGAACAACTCATTTGCAAACACGTCGAACATTACTTTGCCTGCAAAAGTAACTGGTGCTTATTTCGCAGCTACTACTGAATCGGCAGCTACGTCTAAGGCAACTGCAGACGGTACATTAGGTGCTGCTTTGTTGAAACAGGGCGTTAAGCCTGACAGCAAGTTAGACAGTGCTAGCTTGCGTTTTGTATTCACTGGTTTAGAGACATATAATGCAGACAAGTTGGCTACTCAACTGAGCAATAGTGCAACAAAGACTTATACTGTTACTATTTATGCTTATGATGGTGCAAACCAAGTTGCAAGCAAGACAGTTACTGTTAACATTGCTGATAGCTCAAAAGCTACTGTAAAAGGTTCAACTGTTAAGATTGGTGACAATGTTTCTGATTTGCTGACTCAGACATCTCTTGCCAGTGCAGTTACTTTGCAAGATCGTAACGGCAATTCCATTAGTCTTACTGGTGCTGACTTCGAAGCTTCCACTAACTGGGCAACAACAGTGGGTGGTTCCGGCGCCGACTTAAGTACGATTAAATTCTACAAAAACAAGCCTGCAGCATCAACTGATGGCAAGTGGGCTAATCCGGGTCAGTTGTATCAAGTTTCCCAGATTTCTAATCCTACATCCACTAAGTTTAGCAGTGTAAACTGGGCACAAGTTGCTAAGGCTTCTGACGGCTTGGTCACTGTTGATCCTGCTGAAGGCGCACCTGCTCACGTCTATGTTTATCGTCCAGTAACGGTTCAAACTGGCAATAACGACCAGCAATTCTATCCGGTTGTAGATTACACTTACGCACCTGGTTCTGCAGATGCTGCTAAGAAGATTGTATCCTACACTAACGGACAGACTGTTGAATTGAATGCTTCTGACGCAGCTAGCTTGCACTTCTATACGGCTGCTCAAAATACTTCTTATGAGAGCATTTCAAAACAATTGAAGGCCGTTCTGAGTAAGAACAACTTTGTTGCACGTCAGGATGCAACTGTTAATGGTATGGGCCAACAAGCTGGCCCGGCTACTGTTGATTATGATAAGTACTTTGGCGCTGATGCAGTGAAGAGTGCCATTGGCTCTGACCTTTACAAGGCTGGCACTTATAATGTCCCTGTGCAGGTAACTAACAGAGCTGGCTTGTCCACTACTGTCTATGTACCTGTAACGATTGGTTATGCTGCTAATGCGCCTGTAGCTGTTTCCTTCACACCGTACACCGAAATCACTAAGGGTGCTGCCTTTGACAAGTTTGCTGGTATCCAATTCCAGAATTCTGCTTCTGACAAGACAGTTATTCCTGAATCTTCTGTCTCTGTATCTGGTGATGTTGATACTACTACCCCTGGAACTTACACTTTGACTTACACAGTTAAGAACACTCAAGGCAACACTTCTACGTTTACACGTACTGTTGTTGTTAAGGACGGTGCTTTGACTGAGTCTAATGCTGACGGTGTTGTTTACATCAACAAGGCTGACGGTGCTAAGATTTACTCTGACCAAGCAACTACTAGCGCTACTGACAAGACTTTGGACAACACCACTGCTTGGAAGTTCCACTCTGTAGTTAAGGATTCCGCTGGTAAGATTGTTGCCTACAACTTGGGTGGTAAGCAATATGTCAAGGCTTCTGAAGTTTCGACTTCACCTGTTAAGGCACAAGCTGGTGTATTCACGGTTTACTATCCTGCTAACAGCAAGTGGTCGATCGCTGTTTACAACTCTGATCTGAAGGTAATTAAGTTGATCCCTGCCAAGTCTTCTTGGTTAACGTTTGGTACTAAGACTCTGAAGGACGGTAAGTCCTACTACAATCTTGGTGGTAACCAATGGGTTCGCACTGATTATGGTTTCTGGAACGCTAAGTAATTAGCTTAACCAGTTTTGAAACGGCCCTCCGGGGCTGTTTCTTTGTATGCAAATGGAAGCGCTACCATTATTGGAGGATTGATTTGTAAGAGGTCGTTAAACGGGCGTAAGCGGTCGTTGAAATGTAAGAGGTCGTTAAACGGGCGTATATGAAAAAGTGGCGCAACCCTCTAACATAAGGATTGCGCCACTGCTGTACTCGAATTATTTATTCGTGGCAGATCTCCTGCACTTTCGGTGACCAGGGTAAATAGTCCTGTAGGACCGTCAAGTCCCCGGGCACCGGCAAATTAGGTAATGCCGCAAACAAATAGTTCAAGTATTGACGAAGGTCGAGGTGATTTATCTCTGCAGTTTTGAGCACACTTAATAAGATGCCCGTCGCTACGGCGCCGCGTTTGCTCTGTGAGAAGAGCCAATTTTTGCGGCCCATCACCAGCTCTTTGACGGCTCGTTCGGCCCGGTTATTGGATAACTCCAACCGGCCGTCTTGGAGAACCGCCCGTAATCCTACTTCATGGCCCAGTGCGTATTCAACTGCGCGACCAAGTTTGGATTTCGGTAAGTAACTGTCACCCAATTCAAACAACCATTTGAAGAAGGCATCCATCTGCGGCTGGAGGTGTTCTTTACGCTGCGCAAGTCGCTCAGTTGCGGGCAGGCCACGCCATCCCTGTTCCAAGTGGAACATCTCATTACAGTATTGCCGACCAATGGGTGCCAATCCGGTATCACCACCGGTAACCGCTTCGTCGAACTTCCGCCGGACGTGCGCCCAGCAATAAACATTGGTCAGATCCGGCAACCGGGGATACACAGCATAGCCATCGGTCTGCAGGTATTTCGTATATCCCTTAAGGAAGCGCTCAGCTTCGCCGTACCCGCGGGTGTCGCCGTGGTCATACAGGATAATTTGATGCTCCGCAAACTTGCCTGAGGTGTAAACCCAGTAATAGGTCTTGGCCTTCTTGATGGCGAGCACCCGGTAGGGCGTCTCATCGGCGTGAATGATATCCTGGGCCAGCAGTTCTTGATGCATCAAATTGTAGAGCGGCCGCAGATATTCTTCGGCTGCCTTGATAGGCCAACCAGACAGGGCTTGCCGGGTAAAATCTGCGCCACGATTATGCCAGAGCTTTTCTTGCCGGTAATCCGGCACTTTATAGATAAATTTGGTCAAGATTGATTCGGTCACGACCGCATTTGAAGCCATACTGTGGGAGATCACGGGCTTCGGTACGTCTGCTTTCTTGGTGATTACCTTACCGTGGTCTTGTAAACACTGCTCGTTAGTGCAGACGTAAGTGTGCTGGTAAACAGTGGTGGCCAACAACTTAACGGGGACAAAGTCGACCTCTTTACGTACGGCTGTCCGCCCAATATCGGCCATCATCTTCCCACATCCTGGGCAAATCTGATCTTCAGTGTCTAAAGTATAGTCGCGAGTGTTTTGTGGTAATTGACTCAGGTCCATCGATTTTCGGTGAACCACTTTCTTAGGGCGTTTCTTGACTGGCTCGTCTTCGCCACTCGCCTTGGCGACCGCTGCTTGTTCTTCCTGGATGAGCACGTGTTCGTTGAAGAGGTTGGTTTGCCCATCTGGCAAATTTTGGCTGGATTCGCGGCGACGACCATAGAGAACACGTTTCAATACGGCCAGCTGCTCCTGCATCTGTTGGTTTTCGTGGAGTAAATTTTGGACGATAGTCCGTAATTGCTCGGGGGTGGCATCTGCGAGTGCAATGCTATTTTTTGGGTCGACCAATGTGTGGCCCTCCTGAATTATTGATTATTGGATTATATCATTTATAGATCATAAAAAGGAAGAGGTAATACCAAATTTCATTTGGCATCCTCTTCCACATTTAATTGGTATATCCGACCCTGCGGTCATGAATGGTACGCCTCTCAATAATACTTAGACCAGTGATCAATCGTTTTAACTGGTAATGGCTTAGTCGTTGTACGTCGGACCGGTTGCGGGGCCATTGCAGGTGGCCGTTCTCGAACCGCTTGTAATAGAGGACGAAGCCGCTGCGATCCCAGTAAAGGGCCTTGAACCGGTCCCGCTGACTGCCGCAAAATAGGAATAGTGAGTGGTCGTACGGGACTTCGTTCTCACCATAGAGTTCCCGCAGTGAGGCAGCTAAACCGTCAATTCCTTTGCGGAGGTCAGTCTTGCCACAGATGATGTAGATGTTAAGTTCTTGGATATTGGGGAACATTACCAGTCAACTCCTGTAAGACGATGTGCAGAGTGCTCCGATCAGCACCATTATAAAAAATCACTTCGGCATCTTTGAGCTTGATTCGAGCAGCTATCTGGGGCTTCCCACCAGTGCTGGGTGTCCGATCTGTCATTTGAACCGGCACAATATCTTTAATTTGAACCATAAAAAGCCTCCTTGTGCACTTGATGACTCAAGCATACAAGGAGGCTACGGCGCGAACCATATACCCGTTTAACGACCGCTTACAGATAAATCACCTCGACCTTCGTCAATACTTGAACTATTTGTTTGCGGCATTACCTAATTTGCCGGTGCCCGGGGACTTGACGGTCCTACAGGACTATTTACCCTGGTCACCGAAAGTGCAGGAGATCTGCCACGAATAAATAATTCGAGTACAGCAGTGGCGCATCCTTATGTTAGAGGGTAAGCGGTCGTTAAACGGGTATATGGTTCGCGCCGTAGCCTCCTTGTATGCTTGAGTCATCAAGTGCACAAGGAGGCTTTTTATGGTTCAAATTAAAGATATTGTGCCGGTTCAAATGACAGATCGGACACCCAGCACTGGTGGGAAGCCCCAGATAGCTGCTCGAATCAAGCTCAAAGATGCCGAAGTGATTTTTTATAATGGTGCTGATCGGAGCACTCGGCACATCGTCTTACAGGAGTTGACTGGTAATGTTCCCCAATATCCAAGAACTTAACATCTACATCATCTGTGGCAAGACTGACCTCCGCAAAGGAATTGACGGTTTAGCTGCCTCACTGCGGGAACTCTATGGTGAGAACGAAGTCCCGTACGACCACTCACTATTCCTATTTTGCGGCAGTCAGCGGGACCGGTTCAAGGCCCTTTACTGGGATCGCAGCGGCTTCGTCCTCTATTACAAGCGGTTCGAGAACGGCCACCTGCAATGGCCCCGCAACCGGTCCGACGTACAACGACTAAGCCATTACCAGTTAAAACGATTGATCACTGGTCTAAGTATTATTGAGAGGCGTACCATTCATGACCGCAGGGTCGGATATACCAATTAAATGTGGAAGAGGATGCCAAATGAAATTTGGTATTACCTCTTCCTTTTTATGATCTATAAATGATATAATCCAATAATCAATAATTCAGGAGGGCCACACATTGGTCGACCCAAAAAATAGCATTGCACTCGCAGATGCCACCCCCGAGCAATTACGGACTATCGTCCAAAATTTACTCCACGAAAACCAACAGATGCAGGAGCAGCTGGCCGTATTGAAACGTGTTCTCTATGGTCGTCGCCGCGAATCCAGCCAAAATTTGCCCGATGGGCAAACCAACCTCTTCAACGAACACGTGCTCACCCAGGAAGAACAAGCAGCGGTCGCCAAGGCGAGTGGCGAAGACGAGCCAGTCAAGAAACGCCCTAAGAAAGTGGTTCACCGAAAATCGATGGACCTGAGTCAATTACCACAAAACACTCGCGACTATACTTTAGACACTGAAGATCAGATTTGCCCAGGATGTGGGAAGATGATGGCCGATATTGGGCGGACAGCCGTACGTAAAGAGGTCGACTTTGTCCCCGTTAAGTTGTTGGCCACCACTGTTTACCAGCACACTTACGTCTGCACTAACGAGCAGTGTTTACAAGACCACGGTAAGGTAATCACCAAGAAAGCAGACGTACCGAAGCCCGTGATCTCCCACAGTATGGCTTCAAATGCGGTCGTGACCGAATCAATCTTGACCAAATTTATCTATAAAGTGCCGGATTACCGGCAAGAAAAGCTCTGGCATAATCGTGGCGCAGATTTTACCCGGCAAGCCCTGTCTGGTTGGCCTATCAAGGCAGCCGAAGAATATCTGCGGCCGCTCTACAATTTGATGCATCAAGAACTGCTGGCCCAGGATATCATTCACGCCGATGAGACGCCCTACCGGGTGCTCGCCATCAAGAAGGCCAAGACCTATTACTGGGTTGACACCTCAGGCAAGTTCGCGGAGCATCAAATTATCCTGTATGACCACGGCGACACCCGCGGGTACGGCGAAGCTGAGCGCTTCCTTAAGGGATATACGAAATCCCTGCAGACCGTTGGCTATGCTGTGTATCCTCGGTTGCCGGATCTGACCAATGTTTATTGCTGGGCGCACGTCCGGCGGAAGTTCGACGAAGCGGTTACCGGTGGTGATACCGGATTGGCACCCATTGGTCGGCAATACTGTAATGAGATGTTCCACTTGGAACAGGGATGGCGTGGCCTGCCCGCAACTGAGCGACTTGCGCAGCGTAAAGAACACCTCCAGCCGCAGATGGATGCCTTCTTCAAATGGTTGTTTGAATTGGGTGACAGTTACTTACCGAAATCCAAACTTGGTCGCGCAGTTGAATACGCACTGGGCCATGAAGTAGGATTACGGGCGGTTCTCCAAGACGGCCGGTTGGAGTTATCCAATAACCGGGCCGAACGAGCCGTCAAAGAGCTGGTGATGGGCCGCAAAAATTGGCTCTTCTCACAGAGCAAACGCGGCGCCGTAGCGACGGGCATCTTATTAAGTGTGCTCAAAACTGCAGAGATAAATCACTTCGACCTTCGTCAATACTTGAACTATTTGTTTGCGGCATTACCTAATTTGCCGGTGCCCGGGGACTTGACGGTCCTACAGGACTATTTACCCTGGTCACCGAAAGTGCAGGAGATCTGCCACGAATAAATAATTCGAGTACAGCAGTGGCGCAATCCTTATGTTAGAGGGTTGCGCCACTTTTTCATATACGCCCGTTTAACGACCTCTTACATTTATCTCTGCCCGCGTTTACAATCTAAGTGCAACACATAATTAAATAGACCAAAAAGGCCATGATGACCTATTCTTATAAGCAACCAAGCACATAAGAAAGGCACATCATGACCAACATCAAGCTTACCATCTCTAAGGCTTACCAACAACTATCAAATTTTGATCGCGTTCGCATTGAAACTCTGCTCAATCAGGGATTCTCCCAAGCACGGATTGCCCGCAAACTCAACCGCTCTCGTAGTACTATTTCGCGTGAGATCACTCGTGGCTCCGTTCTACAGCGAATTCCCGGGCATAAGGTAGCGTTGATTTACTTTGCTGATACGGCAGCTTATCTGCACGCTCAGCGGCGGGAGCGGTGTCGCCCCAAGACGATGCTTGAGAAGAACCCCGAGTTCTACGCCGCCTGTGCCGCTGCCATCAAGCAACGTCCACGCGTACACAGTGTGGACAGCTTCGTGCACACCTTCAAACGGGAACACGCAGACGAGGTTGTTCCTTCAACACCAACGGTTTACCGGGATATTGAGGCCGGTAGATTCGAACTACGGACCCACGACTTACCGCGCAAACCCAGCTTGCGAATTAAACGAAGCCATTCCCATACCCGCACCAATAAGACGAAGCTTGGTACCTCGATTGATGAAAGACCCATTGAAGTTCAAGACCGTCGGCAAGGGGGCCATTGGGAAGGAGATTTAGTGAAAGGTAAGCGCGTTGATAGCGAACCTGCGTTGCTGGTTTTGACAGAGCGGACGAGTCGCTTCGAAATCATCATCAAGCTCGCTAACTACAAAGCAAGTACCTGTAAGGTGGGACTTCAGTCCATCATTGATGATTACGGTGCGGAATACTTCACCACCATCACCTTTGATAACGGCAGTGAGTTCGCACAACTAGATTCAGTAGAAGAAACTGATGTCTACTTTGCTCATCCGTACTCACCATGGGAGCGCGGAACAAATGAGAACCAGAACGGCCTTCTACGAGAGTTTATTCCGAAAGGTCGCTCACTCCACCATTACGACATCATTGATATTCAGAGCTTCCAGGACGCACTCAACAGCCGGCCTCGTCGTATCTTGGGCTACCGGAGTGCGGCGGAACTGATGCCGGAACTCTAAGCTGTGTACCACTTATAGGATTGGACTAGGGAGTGTCTGAAAATCCCGAAATCCTGTATACTTCTTGTTAAAAACAAAACGGAGTGTGCAGGATGGTTATACCCAAACGTTATGAAGTAACCGACGAACAGTGGGAACGGATCGCTGATCTGTTTCCAAAGCGGTCAACGCGCGGCCGACCGCCTAAGGTCGACAATCGTACTGCTTTTAACGCCACATTATGGCTTATTCGCAGCGGTGCAGCTTGGCGGGATTTGCCCGAGCGTTACGGCCCCTGGAAGACAATCTACAGTCGGTTCCGGTTGTGGGTTGACGCGGGCGTGTTTGAGCAGATCTTCAAAGCTGTATCTGCCGATGCGGACATGGAAAACGTGAGCTTAGACTCAACCAGCATCCGCGTTCATCAGAAAGCCAGCGGTGCGAAAAAAACGCGGTAAATGCCGATGTGAATCAGTACATTGGCCGGAGTCGCGGCGGCTTGACCACTAAGATTCACGCCATCGTCGATGGCCTTGGCAATCCTCTGAGCTTCTGCCTGAGCGGCGGCGAGGTACACGATAGTACAGTGGCTGCGCCGTTGCTCGGTACTATTCCATTGAAGAACGGCAATGTCCTGGCGGACAAAGCGTACGGGACGCAGGCGCTACGAGACTTCATCACGTCTCAGGAGGGATACTACACAATCCCGCCCAAAAGCAATGCAGTGAACCCCTGGCCGTGCGACTTCTATCTTTACAAGGAGCGACATCTAATCGAAGGCTTCTTCAACCAGATGAAGGAGTTCAGGCGTATAGCCACACGCTATGATAAGCTCGCGCATGTCTTTCTGGGCGCGGTTTACGTTGCAGCAATATGGGTATGGCTTAAGTAATTTTCAGACACACCCTAGAAACTGTTGCACTTAGATTGACAATACGGGAGTTTAAAGATCAGACCGTTCATCAACTTTCTGAAAGTATGGGTGTGGGTTTGGCATGAGAGCTACCAATTGTTTCTATCGTGTTTTAGCAATCGATTAGCTCATGGCCACGCCATGGGCATCAGTGCAGTGATAACAGCACTTCGTGGGCTTTACCGCCAATGGGGTGCTGTTTCTGTCTGAACGAATCAAGCCGAACAAGTTTTCCTCTGAGCATTTAGTTACCGGTAACAGCACACTCGCTATAGCAATCGCTTACACCAATCGGTAAACTAAACATGATACCAACATCATGAAGAAGCGGGGGAAAACAATGGTAAAGACACGATGGCGGCGACTAGTACTCGCCGGTTTAGCGATCCTGGCAATCGGCGGCCTAAGCGGCCCGGCGGTCAGTTACAACTTCAACCCAGCAACCCGGGTTGAGGCGGCCCAAACGGACGCGCAAACGCAAACGACTAAGCTGGTGGTCCATTACCAACCGAAAGCGGGCGATACGGTTCAGCGCGGTGTTTATGTGTGGGCTGATGGGCTGGATGGCAAATGGTATAAATTTACCGGAACCGATAAGTTTGGCCAAGTAGCCGCGCTGGATCTGGCTGGTAATTATGCCAAGATGAATTTTATCGTCACCACTGAGGACTGGAAAAAAGACGGTGGTGATCGCACGGTCACCAGTGCCGGCGGCCTTGGCGAAGCCTGAGTAGAGAGCGGCAACGATACCACACTCACTGCGCCACCGGCTGGGTTTGAGACGCAGTACAAGAGCGTCCAGGTTAAAATCCATTACTACCGAGATGACCAGCAATACACCGGTTGGAATGTCTGGCAGTGGAGCGACGACAAAAACGGCGCGGCGGCGCAGTTTGCCAGTGACGACAGTTTTGGTAAAGTCGCGGAGTTCACAGTTAAGTCAGAGACGCCTTTTTCCCAAGTTGGGGTGATTGTTCGCAAGCCCACCGCCGACCAGGAGTGGGCGGAAAAGGATGGAGATGCGGACCGAATTTTGAAAAATGGACTCATAAAAGATAATGGCGACGGTACAGGCAGTGCAGAGATTTGGCTGACCAGCGGCGATCCGACACTCTATCTTTCGCCGACCCTCATTGATAAGGAAAACCGAATTAAATCGGCGACGATTGACACGATGAATACGATCAAAGTCACGGTGAATAAGGTATTTGACCCGGCCAAGATTAAAGATGGCATTAAGCTGAGCCAGGGGACGATTGCTGATGTGACGACGACTAAGGACGCGCCGACGGTATTGACGATCACGACTAAAGAGGCAATTGATCTGAAGACGCCGCTGACAGTCACGCTCCCTGGCTACGGTGATGCAATGGCCAGTATCGGAGCGGTCGTCCGGACCGACGCATTTGATCAAACATTTGCTTTTAACGGTCAACTTGGCGCGCTGTATACCGATGCGGAAACGACTTTCCGTCTTTGGGCGCCGACAGCAGCAAAGGTGGATTTAGTAACGTATCAGGGCACCGCGGCCGATAGTCCGGTTAAGGCGACTGTGCCACTGACCCCTGGTGAGAAGGGTACTTGGTCAGCGCAATTACCTGGTAAGCAAAGCGGTACGGTGTACACCTACCATCTGACCTTCCCGGATGGAACGACGTCGGACGCTGCGGATCCGTATGCGACAGCTGCTATTGTTAATGGCGGCCGCAGTGTGGTGCTGGCACCCAGCGAGATGGTGCCAGCCAATTGGGGCGGCCGGATGGCACCTTTTAGCCGGCCGACAGATGCAGTGATTGATGAAATGCAGATTCGCGACTTTTCAATTGCCCCGAACAGCGGTATTCAGAATAAGGGCAAGTATCTGGGAGTGATTGAAACTGGCACTAAGACCACGAAGGGCACCGTCAGCGGTTTGGATCACCTCAAAGCGATGGGTGTGACCCATGTGCAGATCATGCCGATGTATGATTTTGCTTCAGTGGATGAAAGCAAACCGGATACGCCACAGTACAATTGGGGATACGATCCGGAGAATTACAATGTGCCGGAAGGGTCATTCAGCAGCGACGCGACCAACCCCCAGACGCGGATTTTAGAAGCTAAAGAAATGATCCAAGGGCTGCATAACAACGGTCTACGGGTGATTATGGACGTGGTTTACAACCATGTGGATGATCCCGGCAAGCAGGCCTTTCAGCAAACCGTACCAGGCTACTATTTCCGCTATGATAAAAATGGCAAACTGGCCAACGGTACCGGAGTGGGCAATGATGTGGCCTCTGACCGGGCGATGGCGCGCAAGTATATTGTGGACAGTGTGACCTATTGGGCGAAAAACTATCATATTGATGGATTCCGCTTTGACTTGATGGGGATTTTGGACACTGAAACGATGAAGGAAGTCCGGGCGGCGCTGGATCAAATTGATCCGTCGATTATTACCCTTGGTGAAGGCTGGGATTTGAACACACCGCTAGCCGCGGACCGAAAGGCGAATCAGAAGAATGCGAATCAGCTGCCAGCCGTGGCGTTTTTCAATGATTCGATGCGGGATGCGATCAAGGGTTCCGTCTTTGAAGCGGCTGATCCGGGTTTCGTAAACGGTAAAACGGGTGTTGAAAGCCTGTTGGCCAAGAATATCCTGGGCGGGCAGAATCTGACCGCTGACTTGGGGACGACGTATGTCGCACCGACGCAGCTGATTCAATATGCTGAGGCTCATGATAATTTGACTCTGTACGATAAGTTAGTGAAGACCAATCCAGACGACACGGATGCGGTTCGGGCGAAGCGGGATATGCTGGCGAACAGTATTGTGCTCCTGTCCCAAGGTGTGCCGTTTATGCAAAATGGGCAAGAGTTTCTGCGGACCAAGGACGGCGATGAGAACTCGTATAAATCGCCTGATGCGATCAATCAGATCGACTGGGATCGGGCGGCGACTTACGCGCCGGCCGTAAATTATATGAAGGGTCTTATCGCGCTGCGGAAGGCGACGCCGGCCCTGCGGTATACCAGTTATGCGGATATCAAGGCCAACACTAAGCTGCTGCAAGCACAAGATTGGGTCGTGGCGTATCAGGCGGTTGCGGGTGATAAGGCGACAACGATCATTTTTAACGCTAATGAAAAGGATACACCGGTGAAGCTCGCCAATGGCACGTATGCGATTTTGGTGAAGGGTGACCAGGTGGATACGCGCGGCAGCAAGTCCTTGACGGTTTCCAACGGTGAAGTGAATGTGCCGGCCCTGTCAACGTTGGTCTTGCAGCAGACAGCGACGACCCCCGGCGGCGGTACTGGCGGTGGCAACACTGGCGGTTCTGGCAGCAACGGAGGCTCCGACAATGGGGACAATTCCAGCAAGCCAGAGACTGTTAAGGTGGAGAAAAAACGCGGTGTGCTGACCCTGCATTCCGCCGGTGTGGTTAAGACAAGCTATGATGCGGACAGTAAAATCGTGGCTCGTGATCCGCTGCCAGCCGGCAGTCGTTGGCAGATCTTTGCTGTGGCTACGTATCCGAATGGGGATACGTGGTATCATCTCGGCGGTAACCAGTGGGTGAAAGCCAATGATGGTGTGCTGAGTACTAATCAAGACAAGGCTCAGGTTGGTGTCATTAACTATGTCCCTGGATATGGTGTGGCGGTGTGGACCAAGCCTGGGGCTAAACTCGTGCCCAAGGTTAAGCTGGCACACAATACCGCCTGGCGTGTGTTTGGCAAGACGACCTACAAAGGGCAGACCTGGTATCATTTGGGTGGTGACCAGTGGGTTTCGGCTGAGCATATGATCTTGGTCGGCGAGCAGCGGGCAACGAAGGGCGTGACGCGAGTACTCGGAAACACAACGGCTCAGGTGTTTGATGGACCGGGGATGACTGGCCAGAAACGGATGCTGCCGGCTGGATCTGCTTGGATCGTTGGGACTATTGGAGCTGCGCAGAACCAATTGTGGTATAAGGTTGGGACTGGGCAGTGGATTCAGGCGGGGAAGACGAGTGGTATTCGTTAGGCCATGCTGAAATGAACAATAACAAAGCCGGTGACTTCCGTGTTAGGGGATACTCACCGGCTTTGTTGATGCACAGAACACAGAGGCTTTTTGGCCGCATTCATATGCTTGCCCAGTGCATCAGTTTGTTCTGGGATAAAATCGCCTAATTCTCGAACAGTGTTCTTCAGCTAAACAAACGCTTGCGATTGTTTTCTTCATATGTGGTTTTCTCTCTCTATGCGTCATGAATTAATAGTGCGGTACGAAGGTACCGTTACCGGCTTTCACATACTGATGGCCGCCCAAGTAGTAGTAAGTGATTCCGCTAAAATTAGTTGTAGCGTAGACTTGCCACTTGCTCTTGGCCTTCAAAATGCGTAATGGTTTTAGCTGGTCGTTATGAACCGCGGTTCCCCAGCTGGGATGATTGGGGACATTGACGGTAAAGACGCCACGGTTAGTTGGTGTAACGACGTCAGAGCTATCGATATATTGTTTGCCGCCGAGACGATAGGCGAAGTAATGGGGCGTGGCCACAGAGAAGACTTCGCGAGTTGTTTGCCACCGGCTGCCCTTGGGCAAAACCTTACCCGTGATCGGTTTAGTGAGCGCTGGATCAGAATAGACTTGGCTGCCAGACGCCTTGGCGATGGTAACGATTTTATTGAGTGGATATTCCTGATAATAGCCGTTTGCTTCCACTGGTTGTTCGGCGTGGACCGCGACTGGGGCAATTGCGCTTGTGGCGACCAGGGCACCGCCAGCCAACATCGCGGCGGCTAATGAAGCAAAGATTTTTTTCTTCAACAAGGTGAATGCGTATTTTTTCATAATCAATCAGCCCTCCTTTGGAATTGAATTCGTCACAAGTATATCAATCTGAGAGCGACGTTAACAGGTGCAGAACATAACAATTTCCAATATCTGTTCAGAGTGGCCGTCAACAGTAAAACAGCACCCGCAACTGTTTTGCCAAGCAGTCTGCGGGTGCTGATTGATTAACTATCATGAGGCAGCACTTGGAAAGGGTAATTGAACCGACTATTTGACAACTTCCAGACTGCTGACCCACTGGCCGCCACCGAGATCATATTTCACACTTTGGTATTTGCTTCGCGGATAGGCGATGTGGAAATATTGCCAAGTGGAGCCAACCTTGAACGGAACGAAACCGTACCATGCGGACTGATAACTGCGCGGATTTCCTTTGTCCATCGTCAAGTTGACGATGCTTCCTTTTGGCGATCCAGGAACCCGAACAACGCCGCGCCGGGAAACGATATGATACGAATTATCTTCACTGTCTAGAAAAGTCAGGCAATAGCCTTCAATCCATTGATTGCCGCCCAGATTATACCAGTAAGTGTCTGTGCCGGTGACGGCGACCTTGTAAAACCGCCATCTAGATTGATCTGGAAGAATTCGGCCAGCATATTTGCGGGTACTGCCCACACCGTTCCATAGGGCAATACCATAACCGGATTTGTAGACGATCCGCAATGTGCCCTTGAGCGGGGTGATGGCCGCATCAGCTGGCAGGGTGGCGGCCTGAACAGGGGCAGTCCCTGCCGCATTCGCGGCAGTTATTGTCCCGCCAACCAGAAGGGCAGAAGCAAGCAGGGCGAGAATTGTTTTCTTCATGGGTTGACTCCTTCGCGTTGAGCTTGGGGTGAATGCATTACCTAGGCACTAACGGATAATAGAACCCGCAAAAGATCCGTTGTACAAACCGGACTTCAAATCCTGAGTAGCAAAGGAAGAATACTTCACGTACTGCTGGTTCCCCAAGTCGTAATACTGATCAACATACCGGCCGCCCTGGCCATAGATCTGATACATGCCATAGGCCGTCCACTTGCTTTGTGCCGGTAAAGAACGGATTGGCTTCAAATTTTTGTTGTAAAGTACAGTCGCCCAAGTAGGATGATTCTGGACATTGACCGTAAAGACACCTTTGACTGGCGTGTAGGACGTCACAGTTTCGATGTCACCTGCTTTGACGTACTGGTGGCCGCCCAGATCATAGCCAACACCAGCTGGCGAGTTGTCAAAACCGAAAGCCGTAAAAGACCGCCAGACCGAATTCTTGGGGAGCACTTTACCCTTAATTGGTTGCGTAAAATTGGTGTCAGAGTATACTTGCGCGCCAGCAGCCGCCGTAATCCGAACGGTACCTTGCCGGGCGGCCGTTTCAGCAGCTGCTACCGGCGATGCCGTGGTTAATGCCGCTGGCGCCAGCGCAGTGACACCTAATGCAGTGGCAGTAAGCAAGGTCAAAATTGTTTTCTTCATTATTTTTATCTCCTTGACGAGTGATAGATGATGACAATATGCAGTACTTAATTCATGGTGCCGTTATACTGACCGGAGTTCAAGTCATGCTTCGGGAAGGATGCGTATTTCACGTATTGTTGATTGCCCAGATCATAGTATTGGTCGACGTAGTGGCCATTTTGCCCATAAATATTATATGAAGCGTAGACCTTCCAGCGGCTGCCAGTCGGCAACGAGCGAATCGGTTTCATGTTCTCGTCGTAAAGAACTGTGGCCCAGGTCGGATGATTTTGTACCTTGACGGTAAACGTCCCTGACCAAGCCGTTTTGACGTCAGTGAGCTGGACATCAGTCACTTTGACGAACTGACTGCCGCCGACACTGTAACCGCCGTTGGTAGGATTTCCGTTGCCGAATTTGTTATACACCCGCCAACTTGATCCCTTGGGTAGGACTTTTCCCTTGATCGGTTTAATAAAACCAGCGTCTGAATAAACTTGCGCGCCGGCTTCGGCGGTTACTTTAGCCGTTGCCCGCTGGTAAGGGATGGCAGTAGCGGTAGCGTCTGCGGCCTGAACTGGTGCCGCAGTGTTCACTGCGGTTGAGGTGACAACGGCCGCACCCAATGTGGTTGCAGCAAGTAAGACTAAGACTGTTTTCTTCATCAAGATCATCTCTCCTTAAATTTGGTATCGTTACTAGTATATCAATTACGCGCTTGACTTAATACACAACGACCGGTGTTCCAGCAGGTACGAGGCAGTACAATTTAGCCATGACAGTCGGCGGCGTGTTCACGCAACCGTGGCTGCCATTTTCTCCATACCAATCGCCGCCGTACTTCGGCTGCCAAGGCGAGTCGTGCAGACCCACCCCAGTGTAGTCGATGGGCATCCAGTAGCTGACTGGCGATGCATACTTTGAGCCATCGTCGTTCAGGCCGCGCAGAGTGGCGTCACGCTGCTTGCTCCAAACGAAGAAGGCACCGCTGGGTGTTGCTTGATTCGGCTTGCCGGTAACGACGTCCGTACTGATTTGTTCGGCGCCATTAACGTAGACCCACATATGCTTCTTGGCCTTGCTGACTTCAACATAGGTCTTGCCAATATCACTCCCGTGAAAACTCTGGCCGGAACCGCTGATTAGGGGGTGCCGGGTGAAATTCTCGCCTTTCTTGATTGTTGCAGCCAGAGCATTCGCTTCACTGGATTGTTGGATACTCCAGCCAAAGGTGCCAGCAGGAATCGACACCGTTCCGCTATTTGTAGTCTTAAATACCCGCGTTTTGTCGACAGTATGGAGAAAAAATCAGCATCAACCGACCAAATGCAGTTTTGGCAGGCAGAGCTGATTGTTAAAAAATCTTAATTTTTAAAAATGGATAATGGTCAAGATTCAATTATTGAAATGCTGGCAATCCATTCGGACTCGTCGTATATTGCCCTTCGATCCACTGATTGCCGCCCAAGTTGTACCAGAACCCGCCATCGACATATTTTTCACCGAAGACTGCCCAACTCGTCGCATTCATCAGGGTTCGCCCCGCATACTGCCGGCTGGCTCCGTCACCGTTCCACAATGCGATTCCGTAATTCGGTACATACTTAATCGTGACGATTTTTGAATTGGACGCGCCGTTGCTATTGACGGCCGGTACCCCGATGGCCCCGGTATCAATATTCGTGTACTGGCCCTCGATCCACTGATTGCCGCCGAGATTGTACCAATACTCGCCATCCGCATAAGTTTGGGCGAGCACCTTCCATTTCGTCCCGGTCAGTAGGGTCCGCCCAGCGTACGTTCGATTCGCGCCATAACCGTTCCACAGAGCGATCCCGTAATTCGGAATGTAATTGATCGTCGCAATTCCCGACATGCTGGCCGGCGGCGTGGTGTTGGCCGACGGGTCCGGATTCACCGGCGGCGTGGGCGCCAGCGCTAGCGTAGAGCATGGTGCTGTCAGAAACCCGGAACTTAGTCCCCTTGGGCAGTGGTTCCTTACCGCGCAGCTGCCGGTATTTGAACGTCCAGTTGGTGATCACGCCATCGGTTCCTAGAGAAATAACGTCCTGGGCGGCATCGCCGGTCTCGGATGTATTGAACCACGGGTACACCTGCTTGCCGGCGGCATGAATTGCATTAACCCCGGCACCATCCAACGTATCCTAGTAAGTTCCAAAGCTGGTGATGTACGGATGCTGGGCGATCCACTCTGGCGTGACGATATGCTTCGTATTCGTCAGCAGCATCGTCTTCGCGCTGGGATTAAGTTCACGAATCAATTGCAGCGACGGGGCCACGAAGGATTCGTAGTAGACCCGGTGCTGCATGCCGTATTTGGCCACCATCTGCAGCAGCTCTCGCTCCTGGGTGAGCTGCCCGTTGACCCGGCGTGTTTCAATGACGAATTTGGCCCGCTGGTCGTTGCGGTAATGCTGGAACAGTTCTTCCAATGAATGAATCTTTTCGCCGCTATTCCCCAGCGGCAGCTGGCTCAATGTGGACCAGGGCGTCTGGCTGATGACGTGATTGACCCCAGACAGCCGGTTTGTAGTTGGGTCATGACGATCACCAAGACCCCATCGGAAGACTGTTCCAAATCGATTTCCAACCAATCCGCGCCGTCCGTTAAGGCGTTGTCGTAGGAGCGGAAAGTGTGTTCCTCAGTCCCGTAGCGATTGCTAAAATATTCTCCCCGATGGCCGATGACGGTGAACCTGCCAGCGAATATCAGGGTCAGGGCGGCAATCACGGTGGATGCCGTCAGCAATAAGTAATGTGTATTGAGCTTTTCTCATGATAATCCCCCCAGATTGAACATGCGTACCGCCTGTCCCTCACAAGCGGCGATGATACATACCACCTCTACATTCTATCGTAACGAAAAGGGTTGCAAATTTAAAGCGATAACCCCTAGTGGGGGCTAACGGTTTTGTAAGTTGATTGGGCGGCGGTCTTCGCAGTCACGCCCATTTAGTCCACCGCTTGAAAGCGACAATCAGTTAACAATGTCGTGAAAAACCTGATTTTCAGTTGAGCGCTTCCCGGTGAACTGATAAAGTTATCTTGTACCGTGTATTTGTTCACGAATACGGAAGTTCACTTGAGGAGGAAACTAGCCTAATGAAGTTAAAAAAACTATTGGTCGCGGGCGCGTTAGCCGCTGTTGTGGGCACCACCGCCAGCGCTGTGCCGCAGGCCAAGGTCAATGCCGCAGTGGATACATCCGCGGCTGCCGGGCAGCCCGTGACGGCCGCGGCGACTTTAGCCACTGCGCAGCAGCGCCAATTCGTTTTGTCGATTGCCAACCAAGCGATGGCCACGGCCCAGCCCAATGGCCTGTACACGTCCGTGATGATGGCGCAGGCCATTCTTGAATCTGGTTATGGCTCATCGCAGCTGTCGCTGCCGCCGGACTACAATTTGTTCGGCATCAAGGGTGATTACAATGGGGCGTCGGTGACGTTCCCGACTTTGGAGTGGGATAAGAACGCGGGCAAGTACGTCACGGTGCAAGCTGCCTTTCGCCAGTACCCGAATTTCACGGCGTCCTTCCAAGACAATGCGGATAAGCTGCGCAATGGCGTTTCTTGGGATCCCGTACGTTATCAGGGCACCTGGATCGAAAATACGACCAGTTACCAAGATGCGACAGCCGCCCTCACCGGTACTTACGCCACCGCTCCAGACTATGGCACCAAGTTGAATCGGGTGATCACTAATTGGAACCTGGCCCAGTATGATACCAAATATACCGCAATCAATGCTGCCATTTATGCTTGGCCTAATGGGGCCACTGTGTATGATGACTTTACCAGTAACGGCACCAGCACTGGGCGAGTCCTGCCAGCGGGCTCGGCCTGGAAGGCCATGCGTTCTGTTAATTTGAACGGCGTGCTCTGGTACAATCTGGGCGGTAATCAATGGGTCCAAGGCAATGATGTGACATTGACTCAGCCGGGATCGGTCACGAGCTTCCGCGGTGTAGGCCAAATCAACTATGTGCCGGGCTATGGTATCGCTATCTGGACTAATAACGGCCACGTCATTCCTGGCCGCTATCTGCAGCATGGCACGCGCTGGCAATTGTATCAACGGAAGATTTACAACGGCCGGGTGTGGTATAACCTTGGCGGCGACCAGTGGATCGACAGTCAGTACATTATTTTGCGCTAATCATCATTGTCATCGTAGAAATCCGTGTCGAGTTTACCGACACGGTATTTTTTTGCCTTTTTTCGAAAAAAATAGTTTCCTGATAAAAATTGGACTAGACCGGTAATTGGAGTAGACCAAACTTCAAGTACACATGAGCAAAAATTGATAAAATAGGATTTTATGCGGAGAATACGATGCTGGTCCAATGATGAACACTTGCTATGCTAATGAAGCTCAAGCGCTTGGGCAATCCATTATCCGAGGAGGAAATGTATTGTCCACAACATCAGAAACCATCACCGAGGCTGGTTTTCTTGCCGCCCTGGCGGCCATGCCGCTGATCAATGGGGCTATTAAACACACGACGTACCGCATCGGCATCGCCGAGCGGGAGGATTTGGTCCAGGACGCGATCCTGACGTATGCGGCGTTCTATGATACGCACACCGAATTATGGGGTGCCGACCCCGATGCCTTTCGGACTCAGGTCTATCAGAAAATCCGCTGGCTGCTCTTGGATAAACTGCGCCGGGAGAAGTGGCTGACGGAACGGATCGAGCACGACGAAGCGGCTTTGGCCAACTTGCCTTTAGCCGGCGATACCGAACTGGCTGCTATTACTCAGGCCTGCGGTCTTTGGCTGGTACGGACCGGGAACGGGCCGTGGTCGAGTACCACTGGCTGCGGGGTATCCCGCTAGCTCAGGTCGCCGCCGCCACCGGCGTGCCCGTTCGTTCATTACGCGCGGTGCGGACCACTTTGCGAACTCGCTTGCGCCGCTTGGAAGCGATTTGACAGTTTGTTTACAGGTGCGCAATATCCATTGTGAGCCACCGGTGGACATGTTAAGCTTTTATTGCGGTGCTTTTGCAGCGCATTCATTTTGAGGAGGAGAATCCCCATGCACGTTCGCAAGACATGGTCAGTTTGGCCTGTGCCGCTGCCCTAAGCGCGGCTGCTTTGCCGCTCATGAACCATACCACACCAGCAGTCGGGCTGCACCACGTTCATGCAGCCGTGAGCAATAGAGACATTAATGCCCAAAGTTTCGCCAATCCCCAAATTACGACCTATCCCACCACGTTTACCAAATACTTTGGTTACCGTAACGGGGTGGGCCGGCCGGAGGGGATCGTCATCCACGAAACGGCGAACAGCACCTCAACGATCGACAATGAAGTTGCCTATATGCAGCGGGCTTGGCCGACAACGTATGCCTATGTGCATGCCTTCGTGGACCATTCTCGGATCATCAATATTCATCCCACTGATTACGGCGTCTGGGGCGCTGGACCGGCGGCCAATGCCCGGTTTATCCAGCTGGAGCTGGTGCGGGAGCACTCGGACGAAGACTTCGCGGCGTCAATCAATAATTATGCCTATTACGTTGCTTATCTATTGAAGCATTACGGGATGGGTGTTGATCTGGCCGACAATGATGGGGCGGGCACCATTTGGTCCCACAACGCTGTCAGCGATTGGCTAGGCGGGACAGATCATACGGATCCCATCGGTTATTTCAAGCAGTGGGGTTACGATATGAACCAGTTCGCCGCCTTAGTCCAGCAGAAATATGATGCCCTCAGCGATGATGGCGGCGGGAACAACAACGGTAATGGCGCTAACCCGGGCCAGCCGATTTTTGACATTGTGGCTAATCAGCAGTCGGTGGACTTGCTTGGTGTCATCAATGGTACCGCCACCAACGGCAAGTACTATCTGACCGACGCCGGGTTCACCCAAGCAGGGACGAGCGCCAGCGAGAACGGCAACGCGTACCGGATCACTCAGCAGGCGACGACCACCAATGGGACTCAAATGTACCTGATGGCGAATGCCAACGGGACCGGTCAGTTCTGGGTCATTTCGTCCATCGTATCGACGGAACCGCGGCCGGCTGCAGCCCCAGCGATCACGCAGAATCAGAATGTGACCGGGACGCTGCGCTTGACCAGCAGTGCGATTCTGCACAACCAGCCGGGCGACGGGACTTTCTTAAAAGGTCTCACCGCGGGCACCAGCTGGTCGGTTTACAAGCAAGCCATCCTGAGCGACGGATCGACTTGGTATAACTTGGGCGGCAATCAATGGGTTGCCGGCAACAAGGGCACATTCAACCGGGCCAGCACCCCGCCGCCGGCCACCGGGGGCGGCAGTTCAGTCGGGGAGGGTGAAGTCACCGACTTCCGGGCTGTGGCCCAGATCAATTACGTGCCAAATTACGGCGTGGTAATGTGGACCGGTGCCGGGCGCGTGATTCCGGGCCGGGTATTAAAGCACGGCACCCGCTGGGCGGTGTTTAAGGCTAAGAAGATCAACGGTCAGACGTATTACAACCTGGGCGGCGATCAGTGGCTGCAGGGGAAATATGTGATCATCCAATAGCAGGCTAGGATAGACAAAAGGCGTCTCGCAAAAAATGCGAGGCGCCTTTTCGCAGACCGTTGGTTAACCGGCATCATCAATGCCAGCCACTTTAGTGCCTTCCAATGGTTCCGGTTCGATATTGACCACATGCCACCCCGGACCATATTTTTTTTCTTCCCAGGGGGTCGCGACTACTAAATTCGCGTAAGGACCCTTGGGCACGCCATCGGTAATGATGCCGGCAATTTCGTGGCCGATGTATTGTTTCTTAGTGCCATCGAGAAGAATGAAGTAGACCCGGGTGACATTATCCATCAGGTCGCCGTCAGTGCCTTTATTGGTCATGACTTGCACGATATACATAGTTGACTCCCCCAGTGAAAAATTTCTTCTCATTCAGTGTACCAAAAATACATTGTGGGCAACAGTACAAATATAACGGTTTTGGTCGGTCAACTGCCCCAAACGAGCTTCTAACCGTCGGCCGGCGCTCTCTACAGAAAAAGCCGCGCACCGAAGCACGCGACTAAAAGGAAGTATTGGTATTCGGCCGATAATTAAAGTACGCGAACGCCGAAGGAAGGTTGGAAGTAGCTGGAAATCGAAGCAACTTGGACACCTTGGCCCGGTTGAGGTGCGTGGATGTACTTACCGTTGCCGATGTACAGCCCAACATGGTAAGTGGCACCGCGAGAACCCCAGAAGATCAGATCGCCGGCCTGTAAGTTACCGATGGAAACTTTTTGCCCAGCGCTTTCCTGAGGAACAGTCCAGCCGCCGATGTTCGTGCCGGCTGCGTTCTTGAACAGGTAGTACATCAAGCCAGAGCAGTCGAAGCTGGAAGGACCTTTGGAACCCCAAACATAAGGTTTGCCTAATTGCTTGTAAGCTAAGTCAATGACGGATTGAACATCTTGGGAAGTCTGCTTGCCTTCAACCAATACGTCGTTAGCCTTCACCCAAGCATCGGTGCCTAACAGATACCAAGTGACACCGTTGCTGTCGGTGGTCACACTGCAGATCGTCCAACGGGAACCATAGGCACCATATCGCGTCTTTTGACCGTTGACAGAATCCGGAGTCTTATAGAAGCCAGCCGCGGAGTGTACGGAGTTGCTGACCCGAACGATATCGCCCTTAACGGCGTTAACGGTGGCTGCTTGTACAATTGCGTTGTCCGAATTGTTTTGTGCGGAGTAAGTAGCGGTGGTGGTAATAGCGGTTCCGAGAAGTGCTGCGGCGATAACTGAAGTGACAACGGACTTTTTCATAGTAGTAGTTTCCCCTTACGTTTTCTTGTATTCGTCCGACTGGACGTGGATGATTCCTCGTGAGCGCATCGTTTAAGATTTGCTTAACAACAGTGTCGATACTACAGGTGGTTTATTGCAGGAGCGTTACAGAATCAACATCGGACCATTACAGTTAACGTTATTTGTATGAAATATGTCTATACCGGCGTTGAAAACGTTGTCGTGGCGGGGCTTGGCGCTGTTTTTGCGGATCAAAAATAATATTGGCTGGCAGCAAGAATTTGGTAAAAGTCGTTTGGCTAACGGTTGCCTGAGAAAAAATCGACGTAAAAAAAGGTGCTCAGCACGTTCGCTGAGCACCAGATGGTGGTGTGTATCACAAATTAATCAATACGGCGGCGGGGATTCTTGGCGGCAATGAAGACCAGACCAAGGAGCAAAAAGCCGGTGAGGCTGATCCAGTCATCCTGATTGACGGCTTCACCCGTTTGGGGCAGGGTATCTTGACCCGCGACGGCACTATTGTAATTGTCATATTGGATTGAAGTGATCCGTTCATTGAGGACGACCACTTTCCGGTCGTCCTTGACGGCTTTCACCGTTGGAACTGTCTGGGCCGTTGTCTGATGGTCGTCCGGTTGGACAGTGAGCACGGCCCCGCCTTTATTCTTGTTCGGCGCCGGTGTGGTTGGCCCGAGCGGCGTCGCGGCTGAGTCCGCGTCCGTTGACCCAGTCGCGTGGTTATCGTCTCCGGGAGTCACCGTCAGCGTGGGATTGCTGTCATCTTTGCTCGAATCGGCATCGTGTTTGTCGCCATCCGCACCCTGTTCCGGTTTGTTAGCGGTCAGCAGAGTTTGCCAGGCGGCAAAGACCTGACCATACTCCGGAACCGGCTGACCGACGGTAAACTGGGCTTTCGCAATGGCAGCGGTCAAGGCCGCACCAATCGTTTGGCCGCTGCTCTGGGCTGGTTCTTTGAGAAAGGCGGCGAGTTGCGCCGCAGCGCCATCCGGCAGTGTTTGCGGTTGCAGACCGTCAGTCACTTGCAAGGCCATGCGCTGCGTCAATTGCTGCAAGACTTGCTGGACCCGGTTATTGAGGTCTGCGGGGCTGCTGGCCGTTGCCACCAAGCTGCTTAAAGGCTGACTGGTCACAGCAAAATTGTCGCTGATAATGCCCAGATTTGCCCAGCCTTGTTGGGCGGCCGTGATTTGCAGAGCCTGCAAAGCGGGGGCTAGCACGATACCCATGCACTTGGCGCTCGCCTGAGTCAGAATTGCCGTGTAGTCCGGATCGCCCTGACTATTGAAGAGACTGGTCACCGGACTGGCATCATAGGCGAGTACCGTAGTACTGTTGGCCGCCAACTGGTCCGCCGACACGTGGGTCATGGTCATCGCCAGGCGCCAGCCAATTTGCTGGCCGATCTGCTGCCAAGCCTGAGCGAGGGCTGTACTGCTCTGAGCATTTTTAACCAAACTCAGTAGAGTAGTTTGAGTGTCCACCGTTAATGTACTGCCGTTTTGTTGAATCACAGGGGTTTGCCAGGTGACCGGCACCGCCGCGTTCTGTAATAATGCAGTGTCTTCTAACCGCTCTGCGGCGGCTGTCCACGCCGTATCAGTTTGTTCCGTTGTTGTGGCGGCTAGCACCGGCTGGCGCGGCCCAGCGCTTAACGCTGCACTGCCTAGCAGGATTGCCGCGATCACACCCGTTGACCAGAGTGCCACGTGCTTTTTCTTCTCTCCCATAAATGTGCCTCCGTTCCACCATCTACATATTCTATTATAGCCCGCTAAGCCGCCTGCGGGCTACAGCCCGAGGCTGATTTTCATTCAGGAAAGGGTTACTTGGCCCGCGTTCGGAATTTTCAAACAAGAAAGCACCGAAATAAAATACTGTGTCACAAAGATTAATATGTGTTATGATGTATCTAGACAGAGCAAAGGAGGTCGGAAAAAATGGCCGAAGCGCACATTTCGAACGACATGATCCGCGGGTACACCGGCACGATCGTGTTGAATATCCTCGCCCAAGGGGATAGTTACGGCTACCAGATCAGCAAAGATGTCACGGCCCTGAGCGATGGGACGTATACGATCAACGAAGCCACCCTGTACACCGTCTTCCGCCGGCTGGTGAAAAACGGCAGCATCACCGGCTACTGGGGGGACGAGACCCAGGGCAGCCGGCGCAAGTATTACAGCATCACGCCCCAGGGCAAAGAAGAATTGACCGCGGCCCAGGAGAACTGGGCCACGGCTAAGCATGTGATGGATGATTTGATTCTTGGAAAGGTGGCAATTAATCATGAGTAATGCAGATCGTGATGTATTAATTATTCAACGGCTGAATAAGTCGTTTAACCAATATCCCCAGACGTCTGACAATAAGGACCTCTTCGCGGAGCTGTTCGGCAACTTGCGGGATTCGGCGGCGGAGAAGATGGCCGGCGGCAAGACGGCAGAGGAGGCCGTGACGGCCGCCTTCCAAGAATTCGGTGACGTGGATGAGTTGCTGAAACAAGTCAATGAAGAAAACGGCACGGCGAAAAAGCCGGCGCCCGCGCCAAAGCCACTGCCCAACGCAGCGGGCCCCGTACCCCCGATGCCGGTGCCGCCCATGCCCGTCGAACCGCGGCCGGTTCGGCCCAAGCCGGTGCCGATTGCGCGCCAGATGCACCAGGGCGACCAGCGCTTGACAGAAGTGCAGCGGTTAACGGCGCCGAGTGCCGAGATTGGCGCGATCACCATTAATTATCCGGATGACTTGGAATTGCAGCCGACCGATTCGGATGATTTCACTCTGATTGAATATATGACTACGGATGAACCGGATCGTTATGCCCGGATGACGCACGTCGGCGACGAACTGCGTATCCAAGCCGGCCGGCGGTCGCACTTTGGCTTCACCCTGCGGATCAATGAACTAAGCTGGGGTTTTCATGCCCGAATGGTGCTGCAGGTGCCGCAGCGTTTCGCCGGCGACCTGACAATTGACGGCGATGACGGCAACATGGTGCTCCACGAATTGGGTACACTGGCGTCGGTATCGGTGAAGATCGATGACGGCAACCTGCAGGTGACCCAGATCGCCGGGAGTACGCTGAACATCGAAGGCGATGATGGCAACATCGGCTTGACCGAGCTGAATTTCCCGAGTACCAGCATTCAGGTAGATGACGGCAATACGAAGGTGACCAATGTCCAGGCGGCCGATGACTTCAGCTTTGCCGGCGGCGACGGCAACCTGCTGCTCGACACGGTCAATGCCGGCAGCTTGTCGATTTCCGGCGACGACGGCAACCAAACCTGGTCGGTGATCCGTGCTGGCGACACCGACGTATCCTTCTCCGACGGCCGCTTGGAAGCCACCGATGTGATCTTGACTAATCTGGATCTGTCCTATGACGACGGCCGGGCGGCCTTCCGCCAGACCACGGTGCAGAATCCGATCACGGCGTCATATGAGGACGGTAACTTGACGCTGGAGCAGTTCACCGGCGCGGGCGACTTTACCCTAGAGGATGGCCGTTTTGCCGGGAGCTTCACCAAGGTCACCGGCGATATCACCGTGACTGGCGAAGACGGCAACGTTCGAGTGGATCTGCCGACGGCGGCCCAATACAACTTTAACCTGCACCGGGAAGACGGCCACGCCAATGTGCCGGCGGAAGCAGTCTTCACCAAACAAGGCAAGCACCGTTGGCTCGGTCAAGTCGGCGCTGCGCCGGAATTTACCGTCAAGGGATCTGTTGAGGACGGCAGTATCAGCATTCGCTAATGATTTTCGTTGTTTCTAAACATTATTTCTGCTTGCAGTAAGATAGAATAGTAGTAAGTAGAAAAAATGGAGGAAATCATGTTGCGGCGAAAATGGGGATGGATTTTGGCGCTGTTGGGGATGGTACTGGTGTTGACCAGTGCGTGCAGCCAGCCGACGAGTATGGTGGGCCCGGTCTTGAAGCGGGCGGATACAACGTGGTATTTGTACCGCGGCCAAGGCAAGAGCAATGTCTTGCTGTTGCAGTTCAACAAAGCGGACGCGGTCGTCAAGGCCGTAGATGCGGTGGGTGAGACTGCGGGGGAGAATAAGCTGAACAGCGACTTTGCCAATCCCAAGTACACCGCCGATAGACGAAGAACACGATGCAGATTGCTGCCAACCAAGCCATCAATCTGACCTTTCAAAGCGACTACACCGGGACGGCTAATGGCTATGCCGTCACCGGCTACACGGTGCAGTATCAGGGCAAGCCGTACCGGTTTGTCCGCTTGAAAAACACGAAGCAGAAGAAAACGGCGACCAGTGCCGCCGGCAGCAGTCAAAACGGCGGTCAGAGTGCCAACGGCGACAACTCCAGCCTTGCCAACCGTCTGATAAGCGCGCTGGTGGACGTCAATACGGGGGCGCAGCCGGTGGCAGATAAAGCCTTTGTCGGCACCTTTACTTACCGCATGTTCGTTGGTAAAAACGTCGGTGCCGGCCAGATCACGGTGAATGCCAACGGCACGTACCAAAATGCCGTAACGGTGCTGAATACGACCAAGCCCGGGGATGCGGACAAGGCGGCGGTCATTTCTTACAGCCTGGCCACCGGTCAGCTGCAATCGTTATATGGTAAGGAATACTTGAACCCGAAGAATCTGCTCACGGTGGACTACACCGTCCACGGACAGAATCAGGCGCGGCGGCTGCCCCAGCGGGTGACGCTGTGGACGAATGGCAGATCCGGGGATAACATTAATCTGGCTCGGGCCCGGATCGAGAATACCAACGCTCAGCTGATCTATTATTCCAAGGACTACACGCCGTGGCCTAAGGAAGGCTTGGGGCCGGTGCAGACGGGGATGGCAATGAGCAAGACGGATGCCGCCACGCCGGGTATTCCGACCATTTACACCAACACTCTGGGCGCGTATCGGGGGATTCAAAAGGCGCCGGTGCAGAGCAATGCGGACTTCATGCAATTGATCGGCGCCATCAGTGATGCCCACCGGCAAAACGTTGGTCAGGTGGCAGTGGACTTCACCGACATGTATGGCGCTGGGGTCAAACCGACGGATTATCAGGCCATCAATAAGGATGGCAGCAAGCAGGCACTGATGCTGTACGTATTCGTCGTATCCCCCGCCAAAGTGATCGAGGGCGCCAGCTACATCATCAGTACCCAAAGCGGCAATCTGCTGGTGTTCGGCTTGCTGGACGGCAAGCTGTACCTGCTGCACCAGCCGGATCACGATTCGGCCACCGTCACTTGGATGATGATGCCGGACGTGGATCTGACGGTGCCGCCGTTGCAGATCCGGTTGAATCCGGGAATATAGTGAATAAAAAATGGGCTTCCTTGACGGAGCCCATTTTGTTTGCAATTAAATGCTTCGGCGGCGGATCAGCACTGGTAACCCGGCGAGGGTAAGCAGCGCCGCGGCCACACTGGCCAGCATCAGCCGGTCGTAATGGTAGGTGAGGCGCACCACACTCTTGCCCGGCGGGATCAGGACGTCGGTGGTACCAGACTTGTTCAGCACACCGCGGCTGGCGTGGTGATTCACGGTTACCCGCTGGGCCGCGTAGTGGTACACCGGAATGGTGAACACCGCTGGGGTAGTGATGTCATTCGCAATGCGCATCGTGTACGTATTCGGGGTAATCGTATTCCGCGGCCAGGCCCGCCGGTTG
The DNA here is from genome assembly GCF_008694105.1 of Schleiferilactobacillus harbinensis. Taxonomy (NCBI): domain Bacteria; kingdom Bacillati; phylum Bacillota; class Bacilli; order Lactobacillales; family Lactobacillaceae; genus Schleiferilactobacillus; species Schleiferilactobacillus harbinensis. The sequence continues at coordinate 1,412,568 of NZ_CP041364.1, read as the reverse complement.
TGGAGTTTGAAGATGTTTTTATCAATAATTGACGGATGGTGCCGGTAGTGGGCATTACCGTAATCGTGGTGGTTGTAATAGTGCGTGAGGTACGCCAGCCGCTTATTTGTCAGAACGACCTGCCGATTAGCGGCGCGGGCATACGCGGTGGTGGTCATCGTCAGGTCTGTTCCGACCATTAAACCAGCGACGGCGAGGATGGCGACCCAGGGGAGCCACGGCCGGTGCGGTTGGGTGAGAGGCGGATAATTTTTAGCCGCCAAGTAGGCCAGCAGGAGAGAAATGTAGCAGTTCAACCGGAAAGAAAACTGGATCTTGATCAGCGGCGTCCAGGACAGCCAGCTCCAAGGAAACAGCGTAGTGGTTGTCCAAAAGAGAAGGACAGCGGTGCCTAATAGGATGCGATCCATGCGAGTGAGCCGGCGGCTGAAAACCAGCAGAATGATCATGATGACGAGAAAAATCAAACCAATATTATTGGTGAAGGCATCGGTCAGCCCGGTCGCCGTGAGCAATTGACCCAAGGGCGTGCTGTAGACCCGCCGAGCGGACGGGATAATGAGGGCATTAGTCCGGCTCCACTGGGCCATCGGCAGCAGACTGGGCAGGCACAGGAGCACTGATGCCGCCCCAGCTTTCAGCAAGGCCAGCAGCCGTACCTTTCTATCTGTCATCCGCGGCCAGGTGACCAGCAGAGCGACGAGGATCACCACGGCGTTCATCAGCAGCGACAGATTGTGGGTGTAGGCCGTCAGCACCATGGCGATGGTTAGAATGTACCAGCGCCGCGGATCCCGGCGCAGGATCTGGCAGATACCGACCAGCAGAATGGGCAGAAAAGTCATGGCGATCACTTCGCCCAGCGCGCCCCGGGCAATAATATCGCTGATGCGGTAAGGGTTCAGCGCATACAGCAGCGCAAAAACAATCGCCCGTTCCCGCTTTGGCCAAAGGGTGTGGAATGCCCAATAACTGATCAGCATGGTGGCAAACGTGGTCAGCCAGCAGTAAACATGGTACGCCCAGACCAGATTGCGGCTGAGACTGTACAGCCAATAGGCCGGATACAGCGTGAGCCACGGGTAAAAGAGATTCATCGCCGTGCCGTGGTGGGCAAAAGTCGTGAAGTTCACGGGACTTTGCCAGACATTTTCTAACCCGACGATTCGGGTCAGATGGAAGATCGTATCCGTGGGATTATAGTAAATGATGCGGTTGCTGACGATGAACATCAGATGGAACGCCAGCGACACAATGAAGAAAAACACACAAATGATAGCGCCTGTACAAAGTTTGTTGGCCCGCACACTGACCCCTCCCCAGTCGGTCGGAAAAATTGCTGGGTAGACCGACTTGCTCATGATAGCACGGCGAGGGATGAACGGGAATGGTGAAAGTGGGAAAGACACCAAGCGGTAATGTTCCCCGGAAGATTTGGTAGACTATAGTTGTCAGGAGGTGAAGGGCATGGCGGCAGATAAGTTCGCGATGAGTCGGGACGGGGAAGACATTTTAGTTGAGAAGAACTTTGCCCAACTGGTTTATCTGGCTGGCAAATTTGCGGGGTTGTCCACAACGCTGCTGGACACTCAGGCTAAACCGAGTGAAATTCGTACGATCTTGAATTTGCGCGACGCGTATCACTATGCGATGTCCTTGCAATATATCAGCGAAGTGAGCTTTGCGGCGTTATTGAAGATCAATTTGTTCGTCATCGGGGCCGGCGCGTCTGGGGCGGGTCAAATTCGAGTACAACCGGTTGTCGTGCCGTTAACGGACATGATATATCAACCGACGATCCCTGATGAGACACAAGTGAAGCGTGAATTTTCAGATTTGGTGCAAAGCGAGGCAACGACCACGGATAAAGCCATCACCGTGCTGCTTTGGCTTTCCCGCGCACAGCTTTTCTTAGATGGTAATAAACGAACGGCAATCATTGCGGCGAATGCACTGATGTTTGCGGGCCGGCGGGGACTGCTGGCCGTTCCTGAAAACAAGTTGGCGGAATACTTACAGCGATTGCAACAGTATTACAAAAACGGCGACACCGCCAACCTTAAACACTGGTTGTACGACACCGCCATCTTTGGTTTCTGATCGGCCCAACCTTACAAAACTATTACCAGAAACGGACTTAAGCATGATGTTTCCCTAAGCCGCATGCTTTAGAATAAAACAGTTGAAGCGGTATACTGACGGTAGAGAAGGCAGGGTGCTTGAAGAATGTACGATAAGTTTGTGGAGAATGTCCGGTTGCGGCGGTGGACGGTGTTTTTGGTCATTGCGCTGCTCTTGTACTTAATGCGGAGCCAGATGACGACGATTTTGCTCACGTTCATCTTCTCGTTCCTGGCCGTACGGTCGCTCCAGCATTTACGCCGGCACTTCCCCATTAAGCGGCCCTGGATGGTGGTTGGCCCGCTGTACCTGCTGGTGATCGGTCTGCTGTATCTAGTCTTGACCCATTACGTGCCGATTATTGCCCGGGAAAGCCACCACGTTATCAATGGGCTGATCCGGTTTTACAACAGTCCTGAGTTTGATCAAAACGCGACGTGGAGCTTCCTCTCCCGTTGGATCGATCGCTTAGGCTTGGTCAATCAGCTGCACAACGGCTTGAACGGTGTCGTGGCCACCATTACCAGCATTGGGCACGTTGGCTTTGCCATCGTCATTTCCTTCATCTTAAGCTTCTTCTTTGCAGTGGAGATCGACGATTTGAAGCGGTTCGGCCACAACTTTCTCACCAGCGACTTGGGCTGGTTCTTCCAGGATTTCAATTTCTTCGCCCAAAAATTCGTTAATACGTTCGGCGTTGTGATGGAGGCACAGCTGTTCATCGCGGTGGTGAACACGACGATCACAGCCATTACGCTGTTCATCATGCGCATGCCCAACCTGGCCAGTTTAACCGCCATGGTGTTCTTCTTCTCGCTGGTACCGGTGGCCGGGGTGATCATTTCCCTGATTCCATTGTCTCTGGTGGCCTTTTCCGTCGGCGGCTGGCAGGATGTCATTTATATTCTGATCATGATTGCCGTGATCCACGTGCTGGAAGCCTATATTCTCAACCCAAAGTTCGTGGCCAGCCGGACTCAGCTGCCGGTTTTCTTCACCTTCGTGGTGTTGATTTTTGCCCCGGAGATCATGGGACCGTGGGGGTTGATTGTGGGCATTCCGGTGTTTACTTTCCTATTGGATATTCTCGGGGTGAAGAGCATTCCGCGCCCCCAGCGGGTGAAGAGAGTTAAGAAAATAGTCAAGGAGGCTGTTCACGATGACGATTCAGATCACAGCAGTGACAAAAAGTAACGTCCGCCAAGTCGCGGATCTGCAGCATGATTTATGGCCGGAGCATCCGTTACTGGACTTGATCGTTGCGGCCCAAACCGCGGTACGTCAGGCTAAGAGCCATTATTGGCTGGCGATGGATGGGACGCAGGCGGTCGGCTTTTGTGAAGTAACGCTCCGGCACGATTACGTGGAAGGGGCGGATACGTCGCCCACCGGTTATCTGGAAGGGATTTACGTCCTGCCGGATCGCCGCCAGCAGGGCATCGGCACGCAGCTGGTGAATGAAGCGGCCCGCTGGCTGCGCAGTCAGCGCGTCAGCAGCATGGGCAGCGATGTGGCCATGGACAACACGGTGTCTCAGGAATTCCATCAGGCCTTGGGCTTCAAGGAAGTCAACCGCCTAGTCCATTACCTGCGGAAGAACTAGGGGGTCAGCACCATGCGGAAGAAATGGTGGCCGCTTCTGGCCGGCGCGGTCATGCTGCTGCTAGCCGGAATCGGCGTGTGGCGGGCGGCGTTGGACCGGCCGGAAGCGGTCAGTGAAGAAAAGCTGAACGGGCCCGCACTGAATAAGGCGATCGACCGGGTCGTCGCGCCGACGCATTTTAAAGGAGCCATCGCGGCGATTAAGAATGGCCAGGTGATTACGGTGCGGACTTACGGCTATGCTAATGCCCAGACAAAGCAGCCAATCACCGGGGACACGTTATTTCCGATTGCCTCCATGGAAAAGCCGATGACCGCCGCGCTGATCGCGCAGCTGATTCGGGAGGGCAAACTGAACTACACTACCAAACTGAGCCGCTTTTATCCGGCCATCACCGGTGCCGATCAGGTGACGGTGCGCGAGCTGCTCAACCATACGTCTGGATTGGCGATGGATGAGGTGCCGCCAGCCAGCGAATTGACGACAGACAAGGCGGCATTAGCCTATACCGTTCATGAAGTGACTAATACTCAGGATAAGTCGTTCAATTACACGAACGCCAATTTTGTGTTGCTGGCCGGGATTGTGGATCAGCTGACCAGCGAATCGTTCAATCAGGCATTAAAAAAGCGCATTTTGGACCCGCTGCACCTGACCCATACCTACGATTATCGAGTCATTCCCAAGGGATCAGTGGTTGCTGAGGGGTACAAATATGACAACGGCCGAGATTATGTGCCGGAAGAATTGGATCACAAATTGTTATCCAGTTTGCTGGGTACCGGGTCGCTGTATATGTCCATCAAAGACATGGCGGCATTCCAATTGGCGTTGAGCGATGGCCGTTTGCTGACGCGGCCGCAGTTCAAAGAATTGACGGAACAGCCGGACCATGACGGCAATTACAGTGGCGGCTTTTTCAATCTCGATGAAGACACGCGGCTGGTGGTCGGGCAATATGATGACTTCCCGAACAGCTTCAACACGGTCTTTGAAGCATACAACACTAATTCTGCGGGGGTCTTGATGTTTGCCAATCAATTCACGGATGCTGATACTAAAAAGATGGCAGAAGAGATTTTGGGCCACTTATAACGGGCTTCGCCCTATGAATTTATGCCGTTTCCGTGTAAACTAAAGGAGTAAATTCAAAAGGCGAGGAGTTAATTTCAACAATGGCAAAACTTGTATTGATTCGTCACGGTCAATCTGCCTGGAACTTGTCCAACCAGTTCACAGGCTGGGTTGACGTGGACCTTTCTGAAAAAGGGGTTGAAGAAGCCCAACATGCTGGTGAATTACTGAAGCAAAGCGGCATCGAATTCGACCAAGCTTATACTTCTGTATTGACCCGGGCCATCAAGACCCTGCACTATGCATTGGAAGGCTGCGGCCAACTGTGGATTCCGGAAATGAAGTCCTGGCGCTTAAACGAACGTCACTATGGCGCTCTGCAGGGCCTGAACAAGAAGGAAACTGCTGACAAGTACGGTGCTGACCAAGTCCACATCTGGCGTCGTTCTTACGACGTGCTGCCTCCTTTATTGAAGGCGACGGACGAAGGCTCAGCAGCCAAGGATCGGCGCTATGCTGATTTGGATCCCCGCATCATTCCTGGCGGCGAGAACCTGAAGGTCACTTTGGAACGGGTTATTCCTTTCTGGGAAGACCATATCGCTCCGGATCTGATTGCTGGCAAGAACGTCATCATCGCTGCCCATGGTAATTCGCTGCGGGCCCTGACCAAGTACATCGAGAATATCTCTGATGCCGACATCATGAACTTGGAAATGGCTACTGGCGAACCGGTCGTTTATGACTTCAACAAGCATTTGGAAGTACAATCTAAGACTAAGCTCGACTAATGAGTTTGTTTTTTGAGGGCGTCCCTGCGGGGGCGTCTTTTTTGTATTGAGCTATTCAGCTAACATAGTAGATTACACGAATTTGAGTTACATATGTTCAAGCTGATGCGTATACGACACTTGTTATTTTGTTATTATGCAACTTTTCAGACAGCCGCCCAATGCCGATTATACTTATTCCGTGTAGAGCTAAGCATATCGCTAAAGGGAGAAGTGTGTAATATGGAGAAAAAGGATCATTATCGGTTATACAAGTCCGGGAAACGCTGGTTGGCCGCTCTGGTTGTGACCGTTGCTGGGGGGCAGTGCTGACCACAGCAGGGCCGACCGTTCAGGCGGCTGGTACAGACGACGCCGCTAAGGTCACTGCGGCCGAGCCGGCATCCTGGGAAACTCAGTTGGCGGCGTTGAAGAGCACGGTTGCTGCAGGTAATTGGGGTAATTTGACTGTTAACAACCAGACAGTATCTGCTGTTTTGGCGGGTGTCACGGATGAGGCAAGTTTTAACAGTGCCTGGAGCGAAGTCGCCCAGACGATCATCAGCAATACCGTGGCTAGCAAGTTTGCCAAGCCTGCCGACCAAACAGCATTCATTCAAGCCCAATCTACCGATGCGCAATATGCAGGCAAGACAAACGCCGAAGTGCTGAGCGAAATCATCCAGTCCGGTGCCGCTGCGCCTGACTTTGGCGCTGTTCTGAATCACTTGATTACATACACAACAACGGAGGCTGATCAATTCCAACGCGCTACTGATGATCCGGTGAAGCCGAACAAAAACAACCTCACCGCGTTCTTGCAAGCCAACAGCAAAATTGGACAGCTGCTTGTAGAAAAGAAAGATGGCACCATAACGACGGTGACCGCAATAGTCGCCCAAGCTGCAGACGCGGATAGTCTAGCCCAAGCCTGGTCAGCGGTTGCCCAGGCCGTAATCACGAATGAAATGCAAGCTAAGCTGAACCTGCTGGATACGACATCTGCGGCCAGTCGAAATACAATGAGTAAACTGCTGGCGGTTAAAGCAAATGGCGCCACGGTAGCGAATAATCAGGTTTTGGCCAACGTAGTCGCGGCCAACACACCATCAACGGAGAATCCGGAATTGAATGTCGCCACGGCGATGGGGAAAATTTGCGAGGCAGTTGATAGTGCCGTTGCTAATACTCAGCTCGCTGCTGATTGGCAAGAAAACAAGGATAGCCTGCTGGCATTTTTGCAGAGCAGTAATCTAGGGTCATTAACCCCCCCCGACTGCGGGCGGATCATTAACGGCTTTGGTAAATGGTGTTCAGGACACCGGTGGCTTGACTAAAGCATGGGGGGGAAACGGCCCAGGCAGTTTTGATCAATGAAATGCAGACAAAACTGGGTCTTGCTGATACAACATCTGTAGCAAGCCGCAGCAAACTTGCTGATTTGCTGAATACTAAATCTAGCGACACCCATTATTCCGGTGACACTAATGGCGATGTGTTTGAAAAAGTCATTGCAGCCAACACGCCGTCTGCAGCCAATCCGACGCCTAACTTTGCAACGCTGGTCACCAGCTTGAGGAGTTACGTGACTGATGCAGTGAAGGCCGAAAATCTTACTGGCCAAAGCCAAGTCGTCATCCGCGACTGGGCTAATGGCGTGATTATCAATCAGCGCTCGACCACGGTCACAAGCGGACAGACGATTCCACTTTACGTTGCCGCGCATGATGGACTCAGCTTCGACTCGGTGAAGATTGACGGTGTGACCCAAAGCACCACGAACGGGACATTGAATTTCTCCCGGACGTTCAGCCAAAGCACGACGTACTACGTGGATTATTACTTCATAAAGTCTACCGGGTATACTGAAAAGGATGCTCGGGGCACGGTGTATATCAAGAACACTAACGGTGCTGCTCTTTACAGCAACATGAACATGACGGCGCAGATCACCGATCGCAATCTGAAACAAGGGACGGCGTGGGCTTCCTATAAGAAGGTCTATGATGCCCAAGGCAATGTGGTCGGCTACAACCTGGGCGGGCAGCAGTACGTCAAGGCTAGTGATGTGCAAGAAACACCGATTGGCGATGTGACGACTCAGACTTTCAATGGCGTCGTCAGCGTGATCAATCCTTGGACCCCGGTCTATTCGGACAGCGCGATGGCCAAGCAGATCAATAACTGGACCTTGGATGCCGGGACGCGCTGGCAGATTTTCCAGAAGGTCTTTATTGACGGCAAACTCGCCGGCTATAATCTAGGCGGGCAGCAGTTCATCAAGGCCAATGCCGTGCAAGAAAGCACGACCCCGTCGACGCCGCAGCAGCAGATTATTCCTAACAGCGGCGTCGTCAGCATCATTTCGCCCTATGGTGCGCGGGTATACAGTGACGCGGCCATGACCAAGGATACTGGTCGGGTATTGCCCCAGGGCGCCCGCTACCAGTACAACAACGAAGTCTACACGAAGGGCCAGCTCACCGCGTTCAATGTGGGCGGCAATCAATTCATCAGTGTCGCTGACATTGCGACCCAAATTCCGCTTTACGGTGGTTCTGGCACCTTCACGGTCCGCTACCCGGCGAATCCGCGCTGGGGTGTGGCGGTCTTGGACAGCAATCTGCAAGTTCTGAAGATCATCCCCGCCGGCACGCACTGGCGCTCTTACGGGATCGGCATTCTCAGCGATGGCCGGACCTATTACAGTCTCGGCGGCAACCAATGGGTACCGACGGATTACGGCTTCGTGCAGTAATCGAAGGCTAACAGACAATTTTCTCGACGGCGGGCAGCAATGTCCGCCGTTTTTTGAGACGGCAATCGTGGCAGATTCTTTACAATGTGCTAAGGAGCCATTTCTTTCTCAACCAATAGGGTACAATGTGGCTAAGACATTGAGAAAGACGTGTAGAAAATGAGAAAAAGGCTGTACCAGTTCTGCTACGGGCTCATTGCGGTGGGCGGCGGACTGGTGATTTACCTCGGCGTCCTCTTATTAAGCCGAGCTTACGCATATTACGCCTGGGAGCCTGGGCAGAAAGCCGTGATCTGGTTTGGCCTGCACGCCGGGAACGCCGTCGTGCAGCTGATGATCCCGGTGCTGTTTGTGTTAGCCGGTTTTGTCAGTGCCCGCAAACGCGGATCATTGGCCTGGCCGCTCCAAATCTGGCTGCGCACGGTGAGTGCCTTGATCCTCGGCACCGCCGCTGTTTTCATTGGTTTGAAACAACTCACGCTGCCGGCCATGCTTAGCAGTTTCCTGCCCCTGACCCGCGGTGTCAGTGCTGTGTTCACGGGCTTTATTATCAGCTTGATCGTGCAACCGCTTTTCTACCGGCTGCTGGAAAGGTTCGGTCAGTGGCCCGGCTGGCTCTTAACGGCCGCGACGCTGGTCGGCGGGTCGATTTTAACTCCGGCCCAAGCGGATTATGCCAGTTTCCGGATGCTGCCGCTGATGGTCGGGCTGTTTCTATTCGGCCTGGTCCTCCAGCGCAGCCGCTTTAATCAGCTGCGCAGCGGCATGGTGGCCCTGCTTGGCACGGCGGCCCTGCTTGTCACCTGGGCCAGCCAGGCCGGTTTGGGCAAGTTGTCCCTGTATTACGAAGGGGATTACCGGTTTATGGATCAGTTGGCCGGACCGTTCAGTCTGCCGGTGGTCTTGACTGCGGCGGCGCTGGTCGTTCTGATTACCCGCTGGTTTAATGAAAAACAAAGCCAAAACTTGATTACCATGCTAGTCATCAGTTTCACTGTGGCCCAATCGCCGTTCATCGGGCAGACCTTGATGGCCCCGGCGATGCAGGCCACCGGCAATAACTTGGTGAACTTTGGTCTGTTGTCGATTGGCCTCGCCCTGATGCTGAGTTTGGCTGCCTGGGCCTGGACGATTTTTAGCGGCTGGCTGTTTCGCCGGTCGTTGGCGGTTCTCGATACGCGCTTGGCCTTCACCGCCACCGGCGACTACCGGACTGGCCTGCCGGCTCTGGGCCGGGCGATCATTGCTTGGCTGCGCCGCAACTGGCCGCCCATCATGCTGGTGGCGGTGTTCTACCTGACCGTTTTTGCTTCCTTCCTGGCCATGTCACCCAACGGCAAGATTTCCATGGGGCTGAAGGGGGAGACCCAGCCGATTTTGAGTTATTTGCTGGTGGACGGACAGAAGTCCATCGTCTACACCAGCCTCTTTCTCATCGCTGCGTTCTTCGTCCTGTACGTCCTGACGACCCGCTTCTGGGTCAGCTTTCTCCTCACCGAAACGATCTACGCCGTCTGGACCGTGGCCAACGCCATCAAGATGGTCTACCGCTCGGCGCCGATCACCCCGGCGGACCTGCACGAGTTGACCGCGCTGCCGGAGTTGATGGCGATGCTGGGCAAGCACACCGTGTGGTGGGTCCTCCTCGGGCTGGCGGTGCTGATCACCGTGATCGTGGTGTTAGAAAGAAAGCTGCCGCGGAAGATCCGCGTCAATTGGGGCGTGCGCATCGGCGGCGTGATCCTCGGGTTCGTGCTGCTCCTATCTCCGGCCACCGCCAATTCGCCGACTTCCTATTCCCGGTTGTTCAACTCGGCGATGGGCAACGGCCAAGACGTGATCACGCCGCTCAAGGGCGTCCAGCGCAGCGGCCCGCTGCTGCAATTCGTTAATGCCGTGGATATTCAGGTGATGGACAAGCCCAAGGGCTATTCCGAAAGCCGGATCCAGGCGATTCTCGCCAAGTACGCGCGGCGGGCCAAGGCAATCAATCAGACCCGGACAACGAAGATTGGCGATCAGACCGTGATTTTCAACCTGAGCGAAAGCTTCACCGATCCCAAGCAGTTTCCCGATGTCAAAGTCGGCGGGGCAGATCCCATGCCTTATATTCGCCAGCTGACCAGTGAGACCACTGGTGGGCACATGTTGAGTGCGGGCTATGGCGGCGGGACGGCGAACATGGAATACGAGGCGTTGACCGGACTAGTGATGGGCAACTTCTCGGCGAATGTGACGCCTTTTTCCCAAGTGATTCCCCGAGATACCAAGGTGGCGTCGTTCAATCAGAATTTCCCATACTCCGCGGCGATTCACCCATACAACGGCACGTTCTACAATCGGCCCCAGGTCTACAACAAGATGGGTATCGACAAGTATTCTTATCTCGGCAGCAAGTACCCCATCACGAATCAGAGCAAGATCCAGAAGAGTCCGTACCTGTCGGATAACACCGCGTATGCCAATGCGCTGAATCAGATCAACGCGAAGCAGAGCGGGCAGTTCATTGAACTGGTCACGATGCAGAATCATATGCCTTACGACAGCTACTATTACCCGAATAATCCATACCAGGGCAAGGTGACCGGGGCGGCGTTGAAAGAGCAGAGCATCGCGGACGCCTTTGCGACGTTTACTTACAGTATCAGTCAGACGGATCAGGCGGTGGCGAAATTCATCAAAGCCCTGGATCAGATCAAGAAACCAGTGACAGTGGTCTTCTATGGTGATCACTTCCCGGGGATCGTGAACAACAAGTATCTGACCCTGCGCCCGGTGCGAATGCATGCCACGACGTTCTTCATCTACTCGAATAAAGCCAGCAAAGCCCACAACACAAAATTGAAGAATACCAATTATGTGGGCACGAACGACTTTATTCCGCTGGTGCTGGAACATCTTAATGCGCAGGTGTCCCCGTATGAAGCACTGCTCACCGACGTGGACCACGATCTGCCAATCATGTCCATGCCGCCTCATCAAAAGAAAAACAAAGCGGGCAAGGTCAAGACCAGCCCGGCTTGGGTAGGCGACGATGGTGATTGGTACAACGTGAAGAAGATGACGGCCAAGCAGAAACAGCTCTACGCCGATTATCGGATGATTCAATACGATATCACTGCGGGGCGGCAATATGCCTTGCAGGATAAAGCGTTTATGACGAATCCGGGGAAGAAATAACACTTAGTTTTTCAAAGACGTCCTGCGGGGCGTCTTTTTCGTAGAGAGCGCAGGCCGACGGTCAGAAGCGTAAGCACAAGGCAGAGGGAACGAAAAACCCGGGCTTAGGTTTTGCGTTCCCTCTGCCTTGTGCTCTAGCTTCTGTCGGCCGGAGCTCGTTTTTGGAAACGGATTCTGTTGATTTAGCAGTTGACGGGATACTATTCAGGTCTTAGAATACGGAATGAACGTTCATTCCACTTCCTGAAAATAACTCACTGGGGAAGGAAAATATGCTATGGACAAAGTAACCAATACCAAAGGAGACGCGATCTTAGAGGCGGCCTTGCACTTATTTGCCACGCAGGGTTATGCCGAGACCAACGTTCCGTCAATTGCTAAGGCTGCTCAGGTCGGGGTGGGCACGGTTTACCGCTACTTCAAGAATAAAGACAGCATTTTGAACCATCTCTTCCAGAAGGTCCTGGCCGTTTTTCTCTCTGAAATTCAGGAAGCAGTGGATGAGCATGCAGATATTCAGGCCCAGTTCAGCCAGTTGTTCGATGCTTCAGCCGGGTTGATGCTGAACTACACACCTGAACTGCAATTCATGAATCTCAATGTTTTTAATGAGGTCTTGGATGACGATAGCCGGGCTGCCAGAGCAAAAGTGATCACGTATTACACTGATTTTCTCCAGCGCGGTCAAGACGCGCACATTTTTGTGCACAGCAGTCCAGATGTTCAGCTGGTTCTGCTGTATGGCAGCGTGCAGACGATGGTCAGTTTCCTTTGGGCGAAACATCGCTTTGCTAAAATTCCGCCGGCAGACACGCGGAATATTCGGCAGTTGAAAAATCAATTATGGAACGCACTCACTGTGGAGAGGAAGATTTTTGTTGAAGAAGTTTAGAGAACACCACATTCTCGCCCTGATTGCCTGGATCGTGATCGTTGTTGCGGCCCTGATCATGATGCCCAACGTCAGTCAGCTGACCCGGGATAAGGGCGCTATCAAGCTGCCCAACGATGTGGAGAGCCAAATTGCCACGCGCATCGAGAAGAAAGCGAACGACAATAAGACCGTCCGTACATATATTGCCGTGTTCAACAATGGCAATCAGAAGTTGTCCGCCGACCAAATCAAGGATATCAACACGACGATCAAGGATATTCATAACGTCAAGGGCTTGTCTGTCCGGGGTATTACCGCCCCGAGTGATAACGCGGAAACTAAGAATCAGCTGGTTTCCAAGGACGGCACGACTCAGATGGCAATGATCACGGCGAAAGCCAACACCCGGGTCGCAGTCCAAAGCAAAGCGCTGGAAAAGCAGGTCAAGACCAGCGGCTTGAAGACCTATATCACCGGTTCCGACGTACTGAACGATGACTTCTCGACCATCACCGAACAAGGTATTCAGAAGACTGAAATCATTGCCATCGTCTTCATCTTGATCGTCTTGATCATTGTCTTCCGTTCGCCAATCGTTCCGCTGGCTTCGCTGATCACCGTTGGCGTGGCCTTCATCACCAGCTTGAGCATCGTGATGAACCTGGCTCAGTCCTTTGATTTCCCCATCAGCAACTTCACCCAAGTGTTCATGGTTGTGGTGCTGTTCGGGATTGGGACAGATTACAATATATTGCTGTATAACACGTTCAAAGGCAACTTGGGTGAGGGCCGAACGCCGGTGGAAGCCACCCGGCGGACACTGAAATACGGCGGCCGAACGATCCTGTATTCTGGATTGTCGGTCCTGATTGGTTTCACCGTGTTGGCCTTGGCCAAGTTCTCGTTCTACCAATCTGCTGTTGGGGTCGCCGTTGGGGTTGCTGTGCTCTTGCCGGTCCTGCTCACCCTGAACCTATTCTTCATGAGCACGCTGGGCGAACGGCTTTTCTGGCCCACTGGTACCAAGGGCCGCGAATCCGAAAGCCGCTTATGGCACACGCTGTCTAAGTGGGGCTTAGCCCAACCAATCATCACCATCGCCGTCATCGTCATCGCTGCCATCCCGTTCCTGTTCACGATGAATCAGACGCTGAATTTTAATAATGCTGACGAATTGCCAGAGAGCATTCCCTCGAAGGTCGGCTATCGGCTGATCCAGAAGCATTATTCCAAAGGGATGACTGCACCATCGACCGTCTATATCGAAAGCAAGCGGCCGCTGAATACGCAGGAAGACCTGGCTGCTGTGGATGATTTGACGCAGTACTTACAGGCTGAAAAAGGGGTCAAGACCGTCGCTTCGGTCACTCAGCCGGGGGGTAGCAAGATTTCCCAGCTTTACCTGAAGAATCAGCTGAGCACGATCGTTTCTGGTTTGAATCAGTCCACGAAGGGCATGAAACAGATTCAAAGCGGGCTGAGTGACGCCAATAAGCAGCTGACTAGCGCGAATGTGCCGGCCCAAACTGCTCAGGTACAACAATTGGCCAATGGCACCCAGCAGCTGCAAAGCGGGGCCGGCCAGTTGAATGCCGGGGTCAGCCAGTATACGGCAGGTGTCGGCCAAGTGAATAACGGCGTCGGCCAAATGCAGAGCCAGGTACCGAGTTTGACTAGCGGCGTGAGCCAGTTGGCCAGTGCGACCCAACAATTGCAAAGCGGGGCCAGCAGTTTGAGCCAAGGCATCAATCAATATACTGCTGGCGTCAGCCAGGTGAACAGCGGCGTTGCGTCGCTGCAAAGCAAGACGCCGGCATTGACCAGCGGGGTCAGCCAACTTTCTGCTGCTGGCACGCAATTGCAAAATGGGCTGAAACAACTGAATGCCCAAGTTGCCCAACTGGCCAGTCTGAATAGCCAGCTGGCGCAATTGGCGGCGAGCACTGGCGCCTTGAGTACCGGGGCCACCCAGCTGAATAGCGGCATCAGCAGCATGAGCGGTCAATTGCCGACGCTGGCCAGCGGGGTAAACACGCTCGCCAGCGGCAGTCAGCAGTTAGCCGGTAACGGGACGGCACTCAAAAGCGGGGCCAGTGCGCTGAACAGTGGCACGACCCAGGTCAACAGCGGAATCCAGTCGCTGAATGGCCAGCTGCCAGCACTGAGCAGCGGCGTCAATCAGCTTGCCCAAGGGACCGGTCAGCTGGCCAGCCAAAGCGGCACGCTGAATAACGGAGCGTCCTCCGTATCTGCGGGCACCCAGCAGGTCAACGCTGGTGTGCAGCAGATGAATACTAAGGTTAAGGCCCTGGCAACTCAAGTTGCTCAGCTGCAAAAGGGCTTAACCAGTGCCACTGATGGATTGACCACTCTGCAGCAGGGCAATGCCACGATGAAGGCATATCTCAGCGGCCTGCAAAAGTCCTATATGGGAGATAATTTCTACATTCCCCAGGACACGATCAAGAGCAAGACCTTCAAACCGGCCTTGGATAATTACATGGCCGATGACAACAAGATCACCACGTTGACAATGGTCTTCAAAGGTGATCCGGCGACGTTGGCAGCAGCTAAGCGGGTACGAGTTATCCAAAGTGATCTTAAGGCCAAAATGAAGCATGGTCCGTTGAAGGACGCCACGGTGGCGGTGGGCGGTCAAACGTCGCAAACTGCCGACCTGCAGGAACTCGCCAACGGCGACTTCCTGCGCACGGCGGTGATCATGGTGGTCGGGATTGCCATCGCTTTGATGGTTGTCACCCGATCGATCATTCAACCGCTGACCATTCTGGCAACGCTGTTGATGGCTTACGTAACTTCGTTGAGCTTGACCCATATCGTGACGAAGGTGTTCATGGGTGTGCCGCTGCTGACGTGGAACACACCATTCTTCTCCTTTATCATGCTGATCGCGCTGGGGGTAGATTACAGTATCTTCCTGATGATCCGCTTCCGCGATCTGCGGGTAATCGAGCACAACACCGCCAAGCGGATGCTTAAAGCAGCATCCGTCATCGGCGCAGTCGTGATTTCCGCCGCCGTGATCCTCAGCGGCACCTTTGCCGCGTTGATGCCTTCGGGTGTCACGACGCTGATTCAAGTGGCCTTGGCCGTGATCATCGGGTTAGTGATCCTGGTCATTACCCTGCCGCTGATGCTCTCGGCAGCAGTGGAATGGGTCGCTCGGTCCCAGAAGCTGCCGAAGAAGGGCAGCAGTGCATATCAGGCAGAGAGTGAAGCAGCCGGCGATGGGCAGAAGGCTCAGCCGACAGATAAGAAGTAATCATCAATAAACGAAAAAGGCGAGCGGATTCATCCTAATCTGGATGAGTCTGCTCGCTTTTTTGCCGGTATTGCGGTATTGAAAAAAGCAGGCAGAAAATTAAACCTTCTGGCTGCTTCATGCTTCAGTATTCTTATTGCCGCTTCTTTATCTCAATCGTATTGTCCTCATGGGCAATGATGACGGTGTCGCAGATCCCGAGGAACAGGCCATGTTCGACCACCCCGACGGTACTGTCAAGGTAACTGGCCAGCCCGCGCGGGGCGGGAAGGGGATCAATGTATAAATCAATGATGAAGTTGCCGTAATGGGTGACGTAGCGCTCGTTGGTATCGGTGGTGCGGAACCGGGGGAGCAATCCCTCATCGGCGAATTGATTGAAGACTTGCTTGGCGCTGATCGGCAATACTTCCACAGGTAAGGGGAAGCCGCCTAAATGATCCACCACTTTTGACTCATCCACGATCCATGTGTTGTGTAGAGAATGAACGGCGACGTTCTTCTCCATCGTTAGCGCGCCGCCACCGCCCTTGATGCCGTCCAGGTGGCTGTCCACCCGGTCGGCACCGTCAATGGTTAAGTCCAAATGCTCCACGTCGCTGAGTTCGCCGACGGTGAAGCCTAGGTTCTCTAACTGCTGCCGGGACCGGTCGGAGGTGGTGACCACCGCGCCCAGTGCCAGGCCTTCTTTTCTCCGTTTGCCTAAGGCATCAATGAAGAACTTGACAGTGGATCCAGTGCCCACCCCCAAGCGCATACCGGACCATACGGTGTCTGCGGCGCGTTGGGCGGCCTTTTCCTTCATCGTGTTCTGATCGACTTCGCTCAGCATCGAATAACCTCCTTGAATTTCACTGTTATTATACATGAATATGCTCAATTTGTGAAATAGAAATCGATATAGTTTTCTGACCGGAACAATACCCGGAATCGGTAGAAACGCCTGCGTATAAAGGTTCCTAACACAATCGAAATTGGAACGGTCCAAATCTGGTAATGGCATAGAACACTGGATGAGCATGTTACGTGATAGAATGAGCACAATACAGTACACTGAAAAGGAACGCAATACGAGAGTTCGCAAAAATCAGTTTGCTGCTGGTAAAGGAGGCATGGCTGGCTACGCCAAAAAATCGCAACCGGCCAAACGTATGAATGATTATCTGGATTTGAATGACGATGCGCTGGTGCGGTACCCTAATCCGTCCATTGGGGTAGTGGTGCCGACCTTAATGAACCCGTTTTTTCCGAAAATGCTTAGCGAGATCGCAGAAACGGCCCGGATTCAGGACTATTACACGGAGGTGTTTAACGCCGCGCAAGACGGCGGAGATTGGACGAATCTGGCGGCCCGCTTTGCCCAAGGCCGCCAGCAGGGCTTGATTCTCGCTGCACCGAAAGTGACGGAGAAAATTGTCCGGCTGCTCGCTGAGACTGAGCCCATGCCCTACGTCCTGACGGATCAGGCCGATGATGTTCCCGGAGCCTTGCGGGTGGCAGTGGATGACACCACCGGCGGCGGTTTGGTGGTGGACCATTTAGTGGGATTGGGCCATCAGCGGTTTGCCATTGTCTGCCCGCCCCAGCTGTCGTTCAATATGGCCGCGCGCTACCGGGGCTACTTGGATGCGTTAGGCCGGCACGGTATTCCGCGGAACGCGGTGACTTATGTGTCGGCTCCCCTGACCCGGGAAGCCGGGCAGGCCGCGGCAGCGCGGATCGTGAAGCTGCCCGGGATCACCGCCATTATTACCATCAATGATGATTTAGCCATTGGCGTGTTGAAAGGACTGCATAAACTGGGCAAGCAGATTCCCCACGATTATTCAGTCGTCGGTTACGACAATACGGACCTGTCGAATTATGTCACGCCGGAATTGACCACGGTGAATCAGCCGGTGATGGACCTGGGCCATGCGATCGCTGATTGTCTATTGGCCAAAATCGAGCGGCGAGAGCCGGAGGTGCCAGCGACACTGCCAGTGGAATTAGTCGTCCGGGCCAGTTCCGGCCGGGCAAAACTCGCCTAAGAGCGTGTTTTCCGGTAAGATGGGCGTAGAGATTATTTGGAAAGCAGGCATTTTCTATGACCAATCGCATCGTGATCATCGGCAGTATCAATGTGGATAATATTCTGCACATTAACCGGCTGCCGCAACCGGGAGAAACCATCGCCATGTCGGAATATTCCCAGGCCGCCGGCGGAAAGGGGGCCAATCAAGCCGTGGCCAGTGCGCGCAGCGGGGCGGCGACCACGTTCATCGGTCGGGTCGGTGACGACAACAACGGTTGGCTGATGATTGAGAAACTGAAGCGGGAAGGCATTGACGTGCGGCACGTGATCACCAGCCATACGCTGCCCACGGGTCAAGCGTATATTCTATTGCAAGAAAGCGGCCAGAATTCGATTATTATCGACCATGGGGCGAATTATCAGGTCATGGTGGAAGACGTTACCGCTGCAGCTGACGCCATCCAAGCCGCGGATTTTGTGATCACCGAATGCGAGACGCCGATTCCCGCGGCCGCGGCGGCGTTCCATCAAGCCAAGGCAGCCGGGGTGCGCACCATTTTGAATCCGGCCCCGGCGAATCAGCGCTTGACCCCCGAATTGTTGGCCCACACGGATATTATTGTGCCCAACGAGACCGAAAGCGGCAGGCTGACCGGGATGCCGATCACGGATCAGGCCTCGCTGGCCGCGAACGCTGCTTACTTCCGGGAGCGGGGCGTGGCTACGGTGTTGATTACACTGGGTGATCAAGGTGTTTATGTGGTGACGGATACGGGGAGTCGGCTGCTGCCGGCTTTCCCCGTGCACGCTGTCGATACCACGGGTGCGGGAGACGCGTTTATTGGCGCGCTCGCTTCCGAACTCCGGCCCGATTTAAGCAATCTGTACGCCGCGGTCCAATATGCCCAGCGGGCATCATCCTTAGCTGTCCAGGGACTCGGGGCGTTTCCGTCAATTCCGCATCGGCTGGCCGTTTTGGCCGCTGCCAAGAACGCTTAACCCAAGCGGCACCGATTGTCCAGTGGATAATCGGTCTTTTTTTGCGGGCAGATGCTATCGAGACCCACTTTCGGGTAGAATAGGTGGTATGGATTTCTTCGTGCAGAAAAGGATGTGGCATTTTCAGTGAACGTCGTGGATTTTGATTACCAAAGCCGCCCGGCCCGGCGGTGGGATTGGCTGCTGGCTTTTGGTTTAGCCGCTGTACTCTTTTTCGCCGCCGGCATTGTTGCCCAGGCCAATCCGCTCACCGGCGGCTCGTGGCTGGGCGGCGATCTCAGCCAGCAATACGTGTCTTTTTTTCAATATTATCGGCATGTCTGGGCGGGGGCGACGGATCAGATTGGGTATAGTTTCGCCAACGGTCTGGGCGGCAGTATGGCTGGCAATTGGGCCTATTACTTATTGAGTCCGTTTAATTTACTCACGCTCTTATTTCCTGCCAGCCAAATTCCGTTGGCGTTGTATGTCTTGGTGTGGTTGAAAATCAGTTGTGCGGCTGCGGCCATGAGCTTCATGCTGCGCAAAGTCGAACCGACTTTGGAGCGGACCATCAATCTGGCACTGGCCATCAGTTACGCCATGATGGGCTATGCCATTGTCTACCAAATGAATCTGATGTGGCTGGACGGGGTGATCTTGCTGCCGCTGCTGGTCTGGGCGTTACGGCGGCTGCTGGATCAGCGCAGTTATGTGCCGTACACCTTGCTCTTGGCATTGGCTGTCATCAGCAATTACTACATTGCTTATATGCTGGCGGCCTTTTTGGTCCTGTATTGCCTGTACATGGTGATCATGTCCTGGGCGGATTGGCGCAAAGCGGGCAAACAGATAGTACGGTTTGTTTGGGGCTCGCTGCTGGGCGGGCTGCTCAGCATGGTCGTGGTGGTGCCCACTTTGCTGGACCTGCTAGCCGGCAAGGGGACCCAAACCACGCCGCATTTGCCGCTCATCATGCAGGGGTGGACGCTGGTACCGACAAAACTGATTCTGGGATCGCCCAGCAACGGACTGCCTAACGTCTTTATCGGTACGCTGGCCATGTTTGCGTTTGTCGGCTATTTCTTCAGTACCCGCTTTGCCTTGCGGGAGAAGATTGCCGGCGGACTGGTTGCCCTGATTTTAGCTTCCGGGTTTCTGTTTAATGCTGTCAACCTTTTTTGGCACGGCATGCAGCTGCCCCAGGCCTATCCGTTCCGGTTCAGCTTTTTGGTCAGTTTCTGGTTGATTTATCTGGCGGCTACTCAGCTGACGCAAATCGATTATTGGCATTTTGAATCCTGGTTTCCCAGCACACTGGTGGGCGTTGCTGTGCTCGGCTACGCCTTCTTGATGCGTCATCGGGTGGTGGGTATCACCTGGTCCCGGCTTCTGCTCAGTGCCTTTTTCTTTCTATTAATCATGGCGACGGTCGTTTTGTGGGAGAAGCGGGGCGAACGGCTCTGGCGTTGGCTGGTGCTGCTGGCGGTAGTGGGCGAGTTTGGCGCGAACGCGGCGCTGGTCGCCCGGCAGATGGTCCGCGTGCCGACGGCCACGTATACCGAGTATTATCAGCGGACGCACCAGTGGGTGCAGACCGTCCAGAAACAGGACGACACGGCTTTTTATCGGTTGGATAAGAATTTTGTGCGGGCTAATGACCGAGGCGATGCCTTTGGTCAGGACTATGCCAGTGCATCGGTCTTTACGTCGAATACGCAGCCGGCCATCGCCAAGTTCTACACGGCGATGGGGCTGCCAGCCTATGGTTATTGGGCGGCCTATACGAATGGGACGCGGTTGACCGATACGTTCTTGGGCATCAAGTATTTTGCCACGACAACGCAGCCGACGACACCGGCGGCTAATTTTACGAATTACGGCCAACGAAACGATTTGGCGACCCAGCCGGTGACGACTCAGCAGAGCAAGGTCACCGTGCGTGAAAACACAGACGCGCTGCCCCTTGGCTTCGCGGTACCCAGCAACATGGTGACCCCGACGTACCAGACTTTGGATATCTTGGGCAACCAAAATAATTTATTCAATGCCCTGACTGGCGCGGATGATGCCTACTTCACGTCGTTGACCGCAACCGCGCCGAAATTGACCAACGCCATATTGACCAAGTCGTTGACTGGTACGACGATCACGAAGAAGAATCCGGCCAAACCGGCCCAGGCGGTTTTCACGATTGCTGCGCCGCGCCAGCTGCCCACTTACATCACGATTGATCAGGGCTTGCTGAATACCGCTCGGGTCACTCTCAATGGTCAGGCCATCACGTTTTTCCCGGCCCAGTATGCCCCGGTACCGTTGGGGACGCTGCCCCGGCATGGTCGGGTTACGCTGACGTTAAATTTGCTCAGCAACAAGATTCAATATCAAGCCATGCAAATCGATCAGCTGCATCCAAATATTTTACAGGAGGCGGCAACGAAGCTGAAGCAGCAGTCATGGCGGCTGCGCAAGGTCAAAGCCAATGAATTGGCCGGCTCGATCACGACGACCAGAGACCAACAGCTGCTGACGACGATTCCGTACAGTCGGCGCGGTTGGACTGCCACGGTGGACGGCAAACCAGCCGCTATTAAGCAGGCTTTGAATACGTTTATCAGCGTGCCGCTGAAAGCCGGACAGCATCAGGTGGTGCTGCGCTACCGGATTCCGGGTATGCGACTGGGCATCGGCCTCAGTATCGCTGGTCTGGTTTTGCTGATCGGCACCTTGATCATCATTCGGCGGAAGCGGCCGGCTGATGGCGACGATGAGATTCAGTAATGAGTGAAGGGGGAGATTCACTAATGCTGGGCAAACGCCTGCGACGTTGGCTGTGGCCGACGGCTTTGACCATTTTGGCGGCCATCGCCAATATTCTTTATTCCGGTGTGTCGTTTATTTATTATCCGATCACGCTGCCGGATCCGAATTGCTACCTCACTGTCGGGCGGGCCATGGCCGCCGGGAAGGTGATGTACAAAGACATTTTTGATCAAAAGGGACCATGGACCTATTTTCTCCACTGGTTCACGATCACCATCACGCCGAATCAGGGCGATTACGGCTACCTGATTTTCGACATTTTCTTCACCGTGCTGATCCTGTGGTTCGCCTACAAGATCATGCGGCTGTATTTGTCTTTCCAGTGGAGTGCGCTGCTCACGCCGGTTTATCTGGTGTTGATCATGCAGCCGTATTTCTATCCCATGGGGGACACGGTGGAGATTACCTGTATGCCGGTGATGCTGGCGGCCATTTATTTAGTGCTGCGTCAGGTCCGGCAGCCTGACCGGTTGGTTCATTGGTGGGAATCTGGGCTGCTCGGCGTGGGTCTGAGCTGGATTTTGTGGACTAAGTTTTCGCTGATCCTGCTGCCCGGGGTGGCCACATTGGTGCTGATCACCTACGTTTGGCGCGCTCAAGGTGCGCCGGAAGCATTGCGGCACATTATTTGGGGAGTGATTGGCGCTTTGCTCCCCACGATCCCGGTGATTATTTATTTTGCTGTCAACCATGCGTTCAGCTATCTTTTCCATTATTATTTTGTGGTTAATTTGACGGCCTATAGTCCCGCCTCGCGCATGATTCTGCCCTTGGCGATTTTGCGGGGCATGACTTACGGTATTTTTCACAACCTGACCAGTAATTGGGGTCTGGGAATCGCAGGCGTATTATTCTTTCTTAGTTTTTTCGTCGGACCAGTGGCTCCACGGTGCTGGGGCGATCGGCTGGCAATTTTCCTGCCATTCTTCGCCGGGCTGTTTGCGGTGGCGTATCCCCAATATGGCGGCTATTATGTCTACCCCGATTGGGTGATCGCGCCCATCGCCGCCGTGACCGGGGCGTGGTTATTGGTGAAAGCCTTCCCGATGCTGAAAGGCTGGCAGCTGGCTGGTCGCCATCTGGGTTTTGCCTGGACTGGGGTGGCCTTCACCTTGCTGTTGGTTCTGGCGAGCTTGAACACCACACCGCGTCAATCGTGGCTATATAACAAAGACAAACCGGTTTTTGACCAATTCGTCGCGCCAATTCGCAAAGATCCGAACAAGGACGCGTCGCTCATGCTTTACAACGTGATGGACCAGGGGTTCTATTATTTTGCTGGGAACAAGATTCCGCCGACTCGCTATTTCACCCACTACAACATCAAGGATAAACAGTTCCCGGAGTTGAAGCAGGATCTGAACAAGCAGCTGCGGGCGCGCTCGGTGGATTACGTGATTACCCGGCACGGGACGGCTAAGAAATACCGAAAGTTCAAGGTGGCTAAGGTGATCAAGCAAAATTACCGGCTGATCAAGACACTGCCTTATTGGGGTATGACCTATGATCTGTACCAGGCCAAGAAGTAGGAGGAGACAAAAACTTGGAGAAAAGTAAAACGCTGTTGCGCCGGGGCTGGCAGCTCTGGTTGGCCCTGGTGGCCGGAATCAGCACGCTATTATTCGCCGGCACGTCGGTGCTGTACCATAATATTTCATTGCCTGATCCGAACTATTATTTCACTGCCGCCCGCATGATCATGAACGGCAAGGTGATGTACCGAGACATCTTTGAGCAGAAGGGGCCGCTGGTGTATTTCACCCATGTCATTGCCCTGGCCATTACTCCGGGTCGGCGGGATTACGGCTATTCGATCATTGAATTCCTGTTGATGTTTTTCCTGCTGTGGTTCACCTACCGGATCATGCGGCTGTATTTGCCCCGTATCTGGGGCGCGGTGCTGACCCTGCTATTCCCGGCGGTCTTCTTGCAAAACGCTTTGTTCCGGGAGGGGGACACGGTGGAGATCACCAGCACGGTGATCATGATGGGGGCTTTGTACCTGGTCATGCGGCAGATGGTTCAGCCGGCGCACCGGGTTCGGTTCTGGGAATCCGGGCTGCTCGGCATGGGCGTCGCGTGGATCCTCTGGAGCAAGTTTTCGTTGGTGTTAATGCCCGGTATCGCAGCGCTGGTGCTGGTCGCGGTGGTTTGGGGCAATCAAGGCTGGCGCCAGGCGCTGCTGCACACGGGACTGGGGCTGCTGGGCTTCGTGCTCATCACCGGTCCAGTCTTGTTCTATTTTTGGCACTATCGGGCTTTGAATGATCTATTTAACGTGTATTTTTACTGGAATCTCAATGCTTATACGGAAGCGGCCAAATTACCGTTGGCTGGTGCAATCCTGTATGGGGCATACTTAGGCGTGGCCAATGCGCTGATGTCCTATCCGATCCTGATGTGGGCGGCGGTGATCGGTCTGCTGGGTGTGTTCCTTGGCCCCTTCACCCCGCGCAAGGGCTGGTATCGCTTGGGTTTGTTCTTGCCGCTGTGGGGCGTTATGTTCTCCGTCGGCTATCCGCATTTGTTGGGGTATTACATCTATCCCTTGGTCATTTTTGTACCCTTGGCGCTGCTGACAGCGGCGAAGCTGATCCTCTTTCTTTATCCCAAGCTGGCAGAGTGGCAGCCGCGGGGCTGGGCGACGGTGGGGACGTGGCTGGCGCTGACGGTAGTGACCCTGCTGATTGCCGCCGGATTCAACAACACGCCCCAACAATCCCGACTGTTTGAGAAAGAAGATCCGGCCATTTTTCAATTCATGGCGCCGGTGCGTCATGATCCCAAGGCCAGCATGATGCTGTTTGGCGTCATGGATTATGGCTTCTATTATTACGGTGGGAATAAAGAGCCGGTATCGAAGTATTTCGCCGTGTACAATTTGGATTGGAATAAATTTCGTTATCCGTGGAAGGATTGGGATCAGCGCTTGGCGGACAAGAGTGTGGACTACGTGGTAACGAATACCGCCCGGGCCCACTCGAATGGCCATTTGCGGAAGAATTATAAGTATTTGTCCACTGTGCATATTCAGGGGCAGGCGTTTGACCTATATCACGTGCGCAACTAATTTTGCAGGCAGCAACGACCACGCCAGGCCGTTACTGCCTGTTTTTGATTGGCCGCAACTTGACTTAACATAGCTAAGTTCCTTACACTAAGTAAGGAGACTATTTCAGAAAGGATGGTAACATGGCTAAAATTAACGCACACAGTCTAACGGATACTTACACGCTGACTAACGGGGTGAAAATTCCGGTCATTGGCTTCGGTACTTGGCAATCTTCACCAGAGGATGCTTATAATTCGGTTAAGTGGGCTTTGGAAGCCGGCTATCGCCATATTGATACCGCGGCCACTTATGAGAATGAAGAAGCTGTTGGTCGTGCGATTCGCGATGCTGGGGTGCCGCGGAAAGAACTGTTTGTCACCACGAAACTGTGGAACGAACAGCGTAATTCCTACGATGATGTACTGCATGCCTTCCGGGATTCCCTGACGCGGCTGGGCTTAGACTACATTGATCTGTACTTGATCCACTGGCCGGAACCGGCTGCTCATCATCAGGATTGGCAGCATTTGAATGCCGAGACGTGGCGGGCCATGGAACACATCTATCATTTGGGCAAAGCCCGGGCGATTGGTGTATCGAATTTCTTGGCGCACCATTTGGATGAGCTCGCCAAGACGCAAAAGACACCGCCGATGGTTAACCAGATTTTCCTCAATCCCCATTCTCCACAACCGGACATGGTCGCCTACAATGCAGCTCACGATATGCTCAGCGAGGCGTATTCGCCGCTGGGCACCGGGGAATTGCTGAAGAATGAAACGATTGGGGCGATTGCCCAGAAGCATGGCAAGTCCCCGGCTCAAGTGCTGGTACGCTGGAGTTTAGAGCAGGGCTTCCTGCCGTTGCCGAAATCCGTGCACCAGAATTACATTCAAGCCAACGCGGACGTCTTTGATTTCGAATTGGATGAGGATGATACTCAGAAGATCGGCGCGTTGGCCGGACAAGGCCGGCAGCGGCAGGATCCGACAACGTTTGATTTCAGTAAGCAGATTCCGTTTTTGTGAGTTGAGCCATTGAAAAAGCCTGACGGTACGCGCAGTTGCGTATGCCGTCAGGCTTTATTGATATTACTGAGCGATGCGGGCTTTGACATCTGCCAAAGTCGTCCACCAGTCGGCCTCCCAGGGATCGGCAATTGCCAGATGCTGCCAGGGCAGAAGTATTCATCAATGGCATAGCACCGGCATGCCAATCGGTCTGCCGCTCCAGAAAAAATGTTTACCCAGGTCGTTTACGATGATGTCGCGTGATTTGACCAAAGAAACTACTGTCTCAGTGGCGTTGCAAGCTGGTATGATAGGGATAAAAGTGAATGACGCCAGTGCAGTCAACGGGCAAAACTTGGTCGTACTGCCCAATCGGTTTGCGGCCATTAGCGTACCGGTACTCGCTGGTCAATCGACGGTTGCGGTGTTTCAGGCACCCGATCAGGCTCAAATCGAGCAGGTCCAAGCAGCCCTGCAAGCGGGGGTGCCGGTGCGGCTCCAAGTGTTTGGCCCTGGCCTTGGCGGCTGGGCTGATCAGTTGCGGCCGGCGCTGTCACCCAACTTTTCGTTTCTAGACAGTGAGGGAAAAGCATGAATTTCTTTGTTAACGGCACCATGGGTATCGGCAATTCCGGCATCGAACACGCTGAATTTTATCGGGCCAAACTTTTCGATCAGGTTGGCTTAGAATACAAGTACGTTTTCGTTGATTTGGCCCCCCAATTACGGGAAGCCATGGCCGAGTGGCATATTGCCAACGAGACAGTTGCCAATATGTGGGAGTATTTCACTCTCGGCGATCGGTATTTGACCAACGGTGTAACGCGTGAGTTTAAGAAAAAAGACGATCTGGTCATCGACAGTACCAAGACCCATCGAAAGCGGGAAACATGGACACCCAGCGGTTTGCGAATCGTAGAGCATCTGGTGAAGTACCCGAATAAACACGAAAAAACGGATGTCTTACTGGTCAGTACAGCCCGGGTGGAGATTTTTTCCCGAATTGATGGCCGACGCAAGGTTGAGTTTGAATACGTGGACGATCCGCACCGCAAGTTTCAAATCCGCAATATCCATGTCTATGACTTAAACGGCCAGCATCTATTCTTTCCCAATGAAATGTTGGCGCGGCGGTACTTTTTCCATCAGCTGGCGCGGGTCTACGCCGAACATAATGTCTTCATGATTGACCGTGGGGAACGGAATGAAGTGGCTCTGTATGCGCCCAAGATACCGAATGCGACGGTGATCCATGTAATCCACGCAGACCATCTCACCAATCGCGACGATCCTGCTAAACCGCTGTGGAACAATTACTACGAATATCTGTTGACTCATTTGGATCGCGTGGCGAAAGTGGTGGTGGCCACCAAGATGCAGCGGGCAGACTTACTGCGGGACTTCCCCCAGGAGGGCGATAAGTTTGTCGCGATTCCGGTCGGCGGAGTGCGGGACCAAGCACCTGCGAACATTGACCATCCGCTGACGGCGCCATTGAAGCTGATCACGGCATCCCGGCTATCTCCTGAAAAGAATGTTGATTTTATTGTCCGGGCAGTGGCCAAGGTCCACGATGAGGGTACGCCGATCACGCTGGCGGTGTATGGTGACGGGATCAAGAAGCCCCAGTTGGAGAAATCAATTGCGGAACTCCATGCTGCGGACTACATCACTTTGGCGGGCCAGTCCAATCATCTTGAGGATCTTTACCCACAGTATGATGCCTTTATTTCCGGATCATTTTCTGAAGGCTTCGGGCTGACCTACATTGAGGCACTGAACGCGGCCCTGCCGGTTGTGTCATTCAGTGCCCACTATGGGGCCCTGGAGCTTATTGAGAACGGGGTGAACGGATTCTTGCAGCCGTTTAAACGGAATGATGATCAGTACGATATTGATCAGTTAACAGAGGGCTTGCATCGTTTACTGGCCGCCGACTATCCGCAGCTGCGGAAGAACACACAGCAATCCGTACGCGATTACCGCGATAGCGTGATTGCGAAGAAATGGCAGGTGCTGATCAATGAATTATGAGCTGATTAATGGGGTCTCGCCCCAAAGTCCCGCGTGGCCGACATTCAAACAGTGGGCCAAGGAAGAAAACGCGCCGTTCATTGTTCTTCAGCCATTGCCGGGGCTGCTCGGCGTGGCTAAGGAACAAGATATCCAACTGCGCAGCGTCATCGACTTTGTCACGAAGCGGCGGTATGCAAAAGATTTTTATCGCTTTTTTAATGAGGCACCAGTGCCTGACGGTGCAGAGATTTTCATGAGTGGCGACGGTGTCATCAGCATTATTTACGAAGGCGAAATCATCGGCTATGTGACTACTTATGCAAATACACGGCGGGCAGTCAAACAGATTGATTATCTCAATCCGGACCAGACGAAGGACTTCACGGAAGAGTATGCCTATGATGGCAATGAATACAGCAATTTGTTTTACTATGACAACACGCTGCAGCAGATCCAGTTTTTAAATAATGACGGCCAAATAGTGGTGCGGGAGTATCTGTACGATGGGATGATCAATATGATCACGATTGAGGACCCAATCACCGGTAAAGTCGTGACCCAGTATGATGACTTGACTCGTTTTTTGACGGCCACTGTAGCCAAAATGGTCACGGCCCACGATACCGTCCGCATTCACTATATGGGCGTTGAGCTGAACGTGCTTAAGGATTCGCCGGCTCACAATGTGCTGCGGCTGGCCGAGGCGCCTTTTGATGATCAGGGGACAGTCCGCGGCTTTCTGCTGATGATTCTGAAGGATGAGATCAACTATGTGCAGGAAGTGGAAATGTCCCGGGCCGCTTATCAGGCACTCACCGTGCAGAATATCCCCTTGGAGAAAGCGACAATTATTGACGATCCATTGAGTGACCCCAAGTAAGCACTTGCTCATGTGTACTCATGGGGAGGCCGCGATCTGTGGGACGACCATTTACCTTTTTGGCGGATGGCTGTTTTTTAGTAAGCGCCTTTCTCAAACGTGGTGCAGAGTTTAATGAAAACAGGTGTTGCCATGCCTGTTTTTCATTCTGAGAACTACTGAAAATTAATGTCACCAACGAAAGCCTGCTGCTCCGCTGTTGCAAGCACTCGGTTGGTAAAGTAGCCGTCTCGAAGCAAGACGCCCATATTATTGACGTGTACCAGCATATCCTTGATTTCATCGTCGCTTAGATTTGCTAGCAGCCCATCAATTTCATCCAGACTGCCGATGGTCAGCCCTAGATGGTTTTTCTCGATAAACGGTGCCACTGCTGCCTGCTTCCAGACGATCACTGGCATGCCATGGGAAAGATAGAGCGATACTTTATGGGGATGATTGTATTTCGTATAACTTCCGTAATGACCCATCCAAGAATCACTGTCCCAGGCCAAGCCAAACCCCTTAGGCAGTTGATTGATCAGATCATCCCGGCGCAGGGCCCCATGATACTCTACTTTTGGATTATCCCGGAGTCCTTTCTGAATCGCATCATCGGCAACGCCAAACACTGAGATAGGAGTTTCTTCGTGCCACTCTGTTAAGTAAGATGATTTGAAAAGATTACCGGATAAAACCAAGGTCTTGGTAAACTCTTCAGGAGACGTAAAAAGGCGGTGCCAGTCGTGGTTATTGTCCAGATAATCTAAGAGATATTGAGAGACCATAGGGACATTGACGCCAAGTTCTCGTAACTTGGCGCCCATAATTGGGTTGTGAATGATCAGAGCATCAGCTTTGTTAAAATAGGGGATCTCATCAATACTGTTGCCAATATTGGTTCCCCGAAGAAATTCGACATCGTGGATGAGCAGAACGACTTTGACGCCGCGATTATGCATTTGATCAATGAAGAACTGATCGAAGCGGGGGCTGATCAGGACGGGATATTGATATACCACAAGATCGCCGTTGGTGACGGCTGCTGTGATCCCGTCAATGCGGGACTGAATGGCTTGATTGGATTCGTAATCGCTGTTATAGCGAAAAATGTGCAGCGGCGCATACCCGTTCTGAATGCCGATGGCGGTGATGTCATCCTTGGCTTGGGAGGTTGCATCGGCGGATTCGCCTTGAATGATATCTGTGATCCATTTTCGCAAAATGATTCCTCTTTTCGAGAAATTTATTTAGGCAGTGTGATTGGGCCGAAGCGTACCGTTTGCTCAGCAGCAAGCAGCACCCGTTTAGTAAAGCAGTCCACGCGCGCCCCGCGCATCTTCATGCAATCAATAAAGCGGGTCTCAAAGCGCGGACCATTCAAACCGGGATATTGATAGACTAGAAAGTCGCCAGCAGCCACTGCCGCCGTGATTCTGTCGATCCGTGAATCCACCGCTTGGTCGGACTCATACGCACCATTATACCGGTACATGTTTAACCATTCGTAACCGACGTGGCGTCCAGTGTGGGCGCTTCGATCATGCGGGCCGCCGTTGAATTTAACCTGCACACTCTCCACTAGAACTATATCAAGGAATGTAAGCGTTTCGCCATAAACTTTTAGTAAGTAACATTATGCTTTCTGACCCCGCATTTGAGAAAAATAATGTAAATGAGGATAACGGTTGCTTTACAACCACTAAAGGGGTATATTACTCATCAAGTTATTAATCGACACACAAGGATAAATTGCTTATGGATATTGACGAAGAAATTCGACCGGGGACCAACCGTTATGTTAGTGAAGAAGGGGCCACTGCCAATCTGCCAACACTGTTGACGGGATTCTCTCATCCAATTATCATCACCGGGGAGAAATCCTATGCCGCTTACCAAGCCCACACAACCAAACCGTTGCGCTTGCCGGTGTATCGTTATGACGGTTCAGCCAGCGATGCGGATGCTGCCCGTATCGCCGCGGAAGCAAAGCACGCCGACATGATTATTGCCATTGGCGGCGGCCGGCTGCTGGACACCGCGAAATTGGTGGCTGAGAATTTCGACTGTGAATACATTACGGTACCGACATTGGCGTCAAACTGCGCACCGTATACGCCGATCGGCGCCATCTACAATGCCGTCGGCCACACCTTTAATCGCGTCGCCTACTTCCCCCGAGCACCTTACGCTACCGTGGTGGATTGGGATATTATTGCCACTACGCCGGAGGATTACTTAGTCGCCGGAATCGGTGATACATTGGCTAAGTGGTACGAGATGGAGAGTATTACCCGGCCTCGGCGGGACAGTCTCACGGCTTTCAGCCAGCTGGGGTTTAGCGCGGCCCAAACGATTCGGACGATCCTGCAGCGCGCCGCGGTCCCAGCAGTCGTTGCCCTGCGCAAAGGTCAGGTAACGGCGGACCTGGTCGCCATTGCCGACACGATCATTGGGATTGCTGGCACCGTCGGCGGTTTTGCCGGGGCGGACGGTCGCATGGCTGGGGCCCACGCGATCCATAACGGGCTGTCCTATGTTGATGAAACCCACGAAATTCTCCATGGGTCGAAAGTCGCTTACGGTATCCTGGTGCAACTCGCCTACACCGGGGACGACGATGAGATCCGTGCACTCCTGCCGTTTTATCAGCAGGTCGGCCTGCCCACGAATCTCAGTGATCTTCACGTCGTCCGCGACTTAAAGGTGAAAAAGGCTCTCGTCGCCGACTGGGCCGCCGCCGATACAGAATCTTTCCGCTTAATTGACCCAGACATTTCGTCAGAGAAGGTCCTGGCGGCGATGGACAAGGTCGAAGCTTTAACTGCCGCGCCCTTGGTGGATGAAGGGTGAAAAAAAGGGCCGGCCAGCAAAAAATGGTCGGTCCTTTTGGTCTGCTAAAAATCAATGTGTTACGTGTGCCAGTACCCATCGATACGCCAACGGCGTCGCCATCTGCCAATACGCCCAGCCATGATCAAAGCCCTGATCCTGCACATAAACCGTCGGAATACCAACTTCCTGCAGCACCGTCACAAAGTCCCGGACATCATGCACCGGCACCGTCTGGTCATCACCGCTGGTCGCCACATAAAAATCGACTCGGCCTTTGCCGTGATGGACATCGTGGACAGGCAGCTGGGCATTGTACACTTTATCCGCCCAATTTGTTTGGCCATCCGTGAAGGCGTGCAGTGACTGACGGAACGGACTGTTACTGGGAATATGCTCCCAAATTGCCGGCGAAATCAGCGCCGTGTGGGCAAACACATCCGGATAACGCAGTGCGAGGCGGGCGGCGCCGTAACCGCCCATGGAAATTCCGCCGATGGCGTGGCGGCTGGCACCCCCGAGAATTCGGTAACGGGCAAAGATAGCGGGCACCAAGTCGTGCATGATGGCATCTTCCATCGCCACACCGTTGATCGCATTAATATAGAAGGAATTAAATCCGTCCACAAAAATCACGATCATGGCGTGCCCGGTTTGAACAAATAAATCGTCCAGTATTTGCTGGGAATCGAAGCGCTCCAGCAAGTTGCGGTGGTTTCCGTACAAGCCGTGGAGCATGAACAGTACCGGATAGCTCAGTGTACTGTCGTTGTAACCTGCTGGCAGATAGGCATCGTAATTCCAATCGATCCCCAGGATTGGTGAGTATACGGTGGTGGTCACTACCTGACTTTTCGTCATGATCATAGCTTTGTTGTCCCCGTCCTTTTTTGTTTACATGACCATTGTAACGCGCGGGCTGGTCAGGGAAAAACAAAGCGTTCCCCACACTGGCCTGCGGTGGTAGAATTGGCACATAGTTTGAAAATCAAAGGGGTCTTTCAGTTGCGTATTAATCGTTCAAGTTGTACCGCTGTATTAGTCGGAAAAGAAGCCAGCGTCGACCATGCCACCATGATTGCTCGAAATGAAGATGCCGAGGGCGGAATCAACCCCAAGCGGCTGATCTATGTGCCTGCCCAGACGGCCAGTCGGGAATTCAAGTCCACCTTCAACGGCTTCCACGTGCAATTGCCGGGGGATGCGCTGGGCCACACGCTGACACCGATGGCTGACACCAGTACAGACGGTGAATGGGGTGAGTCGGGCATCAATAGTGCCAATGTGGGCATGAGTGCCACGGAAACGGAGTTCACCAACGCCGCCATGCTTGGGCTGGATCCGCTGGTTCCGGACGGCATCGGTGAAGAAGCGATGCTCAGCTGTGTGCTGCCCTTTGTGAAGACCGCTCGGGAAGGCGTGGAACGCTTGGGTCAACTGATCAGCGAGTTCGGTACCTGTGAGAGCAACGGGATCGCCTTCAATGACGTCAATGAAGTCTGGTACTTTGAGACCGTCGGCGGCCACCACTGGGCGGCTCAACGGATCCCAGACGATGCCTACGTGATTGCTCCGAACCAAACCGGTATCCAGGAGATCAACTTCGCGGATTCGGCGAACTTCATCACGGCGCCGGACCTGCAGGCCTTTGCCCAAAAGAATCATTTGAATACAGCCCGAGAAGGGTTCAACTTCCGTGAAATCTTCGGTGAAGATCTGCGCAGCGACCGGTTTTACAACACGCCCCGAGTTTGGGCGGCCCAGCGGCATTTCCAAAAAGATCTGCCGGAAGTACCGGAATCCCGGGAATTGCCGTTCATTCAGCATGCCCCGCGTAAGATTTCTGTGATCGATGTGGCGATGGTTTTGTCCGACCACATGCAGGGGACACCCTACGATCCTTACGGGCGTACTGGTACAGATGAGGAAAAGAGCCGCTACCGCCCGATCGGCATGAACCGGAATCAGGAAATGCATATTCTGGAGATTCGCAGCGACGTGCCCGCAAGTTATCGAGCAATTCATTGGCTGGCAATGGGAATGAATCCGTTCACGTTCCCGCTGCCGTTTTATGCCAATGTCAGCGATACGCCGGCGTTTTTCAAGAATACCACGAACGATGCTACCACCGAGAATTGGTACTGGCTGAATAAGATCATTGCCAATATGGTTGATCCGTTGTTCACCAAGCGAGATCAGGACGTCATGAACCGCATCCTGAATTTCCGTCGTGCGGGCTTTGCCCTGGGCAGCGGTACAGTGGCTAAGAATGATGCTGGTTTGGCGGCCAGCACCGCTGACGCCACGGCCAAATTGACGGCTGCCAACCAGGCCATGGCGGACCAGGCTGTTGCCCTGACAAAGACTTTGCTGACGGACGTGACTACGATGGCCGCGGACCGGTTGACCCTGCAATTTGAAAAGGGCGGCGAAATGTAATTTCTGCCGTCTAGCAGACAGCTGTCTCCCAGGAGATGGCTGTTTTTTTAATACGCGCAGCGCGATCAAGGCCCAACACGTGACAAATTATGGGAAACGTGGTATGAAGGAGGTGTCTGTTCTTTAAAGGGGAGAGGGAACACCATGTTACAAGCACTCAATTTTGAAATTAACAGTTATTTAGAAGGCCATGCCAGCGTGAGCGTTACCTTCGCTGGGGATGAGGTCCACGTGGTGATTCACAGCACGGCGCGGCCCGCACACAACGGTCGGACGACTTATCCAGCCAATTTATGGATGGCTTGGCGCCGCCGGTTCACCAGTTTACATATTGCACAGTGGCATCCGGAATATATGACCACGAATCTGACCGTACGGGATGGGGCCCGCTGGTCAGTGCAGTATCAGATGGATGATGTATGGCATACACGCCGCGGCGTTACCCGGCTGCCCCATAACTGGCTGGCTTTTTTACGCTGGCTGGACGTGATCGCCCCGATTTTTTTCGTCGGGGAAGTGGATGATCTCACACTGGGGTATCGTCAGGGTTTTCATGTAGAAAAAATGCACATTACTCGGCCTAATCGATCCATTGTGCTCACCCGGGACTTGCCCTCGGGGGAGCATACCAGCTTTTTGACAGTCCGTCACCCGGCGGTATTGGACCTGTTGGATGATGTGTCGTTCACAGCGGCTGATACCAAGTCTATGACGCCGGGGGTCCTGACTAAGACTAAACCGGGATACTTTCTCATGGCGACTATTCACCATCAAGAGCCGCTGGCGATTCAAGGCTTGCACGGAATCGCGTTGTTGCCGGGAAATTGAGATGATTTTCTGGATGATCTGCAAGATCTGCTGGCCAGTGAGAATGATTTCAGTTTATTCACCGATCGCCCAGACAGCATTGTTGGGCGTGCATAAATAGCGCGCTGTTTGGTATGTAAACCATGACAAGCAGCGCGTTTTCTGGTACAACAAGGGCAGACTAACGGCGCTCAGAGACAATTGCCGCTGAGGGTTGCAGGAAGGGGGATGGAAGGGTCGCCATGGATTGCATAATTCACGGAATATTTGCATATTCTAAGAAATTCCGGTAACATAGAAGACACTGTTTTTTACGAAATCACGAAAGGACGTGGCGCTTACGGCATTCCTCGAAATTTCCCATCTGCGCAAAGTATATGGAGATAATGTTGCAGTATCTGACTTTAATATCTCCGTGGAGCGGGGGGAATTCATCTGCTTCATCGGTACTTCCGGTTCTGGGAAGACAACGACGATGCGGATGATCAACCGCATGAATGAACCAACTTCAGGAACAATTAAAATTAATGGTGAAGATGTTACCAAAATGGATCCGGTGAAATTACGCCGGCGCATTGGTTACGTGATTCAAAATATCGGCCTGCTGCCCCATTTGACCATCAAGGACAATATTCTGATGGTGCCCAAGATGCTGAAATGGGATCAAAAGCGCATGGACGAACGGGCGGTCGAAATGATCAAGATGGCCGAATTGCCCGAAGACTACTTAGACCGCTATCCCAGTGAACTCTCCGGCGGCCAGCAGCAGCGGGTCGGCGTGGTCCGGGCCTTAGCCGCTGATCAGGAATTGATTTTAATGGATGAACCCTTCGGTGCCTTGGATCCGATCACCCGGGATGCCCTGCAGGACTTGGTTAAAGACCTGCAAGAACGGCTGGGCAAGACCTTTGTCTTTGTCACCCATGATATGGACGAGGCCTTGAAGCTGTCGACTCGCATCGTGGTCATGTCCCACGGGGAAGAAGTCCAGGTGGATTCGCCGGAAGAAATTCTGCGCCACCCGGCCAACAAATTCGTCGCGGATTTGATTGGTGAAGATCGTTTAATTCAAGCAAAACCGACGATCACCACCGTTGGCCAGATTGCCCGGCCGGCGGTCTCCATCGTGCAAACGGCGACCTTGCGGGAAGCCTTGACTTTGATGCATAAGACCCGGGTCGACACCTTATTGGTCACCGATCCCGATGGTATTTTGCGGGGCTATGTGGACTTGGAAGTGATCAATGACCACTTCCGGACCGCCGACACCGTTGAATCGGTCATGAACCCCAAGGTCTTCTATGTCCGCCAAAGTGCGGTCATTTCGGACACCGTGGACCGGATCTTGAAGCGGGGTTACCGCAACGTCCCGGTCGTGGATAATGCTGGTAAATTGACCGGTATCGTTACCCGCGCCGCCTTAGTCGACATGGTGTACGATGCCTTGGGCAGCGGCACATCCAACGATGACGGCCAAGATCGCTCCACAGACGGTCCGCGCACTGACATCGGCACCACCGATGTTAAGGAAGGCGCCCAGGCCGTTGACCCTACCCCTGACGATAAGGAGGAGGTGCCTGCCAATAATGGTCACCTTTCTTAATCAATACGGCGGTCAGCTGATGCAGGAGCTGGGCGAGCATATCTACATTTCTGCTGTCGCCCTGGCCTTGGGGGTCATTGTTGCGGTACCGCTGGGCATTCTGTTGACGCGGGCGAAGAAAATCGCCGGCTTTGTCATCGGTTTGACCAGTGTCTTGCAGACAATTCCTGCCATGGCGCTGCTGGCCATGATGATTCCAATTTTTGGGATCGGCACCACGCCGGCAATCGTCGCGCTGTTCATTTATTCCTTAATGCCAATCTTGCGGAATACTTATATCGGTATGTCCGACGTCAATCCGAACTTGTTGGATGCCGCCAAGGGTATGGGCATGAGCAACTGGCAGTCCATTAAGTGGGTTGAGTTTCCCCAGGCCGCGGGCGTGATCATGTCCGGCATTCGGCTGTCGGGGACTTACGTCATTGCCTGGACCGCCCTGGCATCTTATATCGGTGCTGGCGGTTTAGGGGACATGATTTTCAACGGCTTGAACCTGTACCGTGGCGACTTGATTCTGGGCGGCTCCATCCCGGCCATCATTCTCGCGCTGGTCGTTGACTGGCTGCTGGGCTTGGTCGAGAAGAAAGTCACTCCGGCCACTACGCAGGAGGTGTGAGTTGATGAAAAAGACATTGTTTAACAAGCTCACCTTCCTGTTCGCGGGGGTATTGGCGGTCGTATTCCTGGGCGGTTGTTCCTTCAGCTGGCCCGGTTTAGCTGGTACATCGGCGGATACCATCAAGATCGGCTCGCAGAACACAACAGAACAGCAGATCATGGCGAATATGATCCAACAAATGATTCAGCATTACGATAAAGACACGCCAACCACGATTCTGAATAATCTGGGTTCCGGCAATGTCAGTTTCCAAGCGCAAAAGCGCGGCGATACCGACATGACCGCTATCCGGTACAACGGGACCGACTATCAGACGGTGCTTGATCTTAGCGGTGAAACTGATCCCAAAATTGTTAATGATCAAGTGTTCAAGCTGATGCAGTCGCGTTACCACATGACCTATTTTCCAAGCTATGGTTTCGCGGACACATACCAATTCATGGTGAGCCAGAAATATGCCAAGGCCAATAATCTGAAGACGATTTCGGACATGAAACGGGTCGCTCCAGATATGAAGGTCGGTATCGACCAAATTTGGGCGAACCGCCGAGGGGACGGCTATTCTGCTTTCCAAAATACTTACGGTTTCAGTTTCGGCCACGTTTATCCGATGCAAATCGGGTTGGTCTACGATGCGCTGGAGGCAGGCAAGATGGATGCCGTCTTGGGCTATTCCACTGACGGTCGAATTCGCAGCTACAATTTGAAGCTCCTGCAGGACGATAAGCATTTCTTCCCGCCGTATCAGGCCAGTGTTGTGGTGAACGATGCCGCCTTGAAGGCCCATCCGAAACTCAAGGGAATTTTGTCCCGGTTAAATGGCAAAATTAACTTAACCAC
This sequence comes from Schleiferilactobacillus harbinensis, assembly GCF_008694105.1. NCBI lineage: Bacteria > Bacillati > Bacillota > Bacilli > Lactobacillales > Lactobacillaceae > Schleiferilactobacillus > Schleiferilactobacillus harbinensis. The sequence continues at coordinate 1,375,013 of NZ_CP041364.1, read as the reverse complement.
GATGCAAGAATTGAACTATCAAGTGGACAACAACCTGGTAGAACCGGCCGTGGCGGCCCAACAGTTCCTAGAGAAGCACAACTATTTTGAGAAAGGGGCGGATTAATTGTGCAAGGCATGAATTTGTGGCAGCAATTGGTGTATTATTTCACCCACAACGGCCAATATATCCTGGATCAGTTTAATCGGCACTTCCTGATCTCAATTTACGGGGTGATTATCGCCGCCATCGTGGGGATTCCCATTGGCGTGTATATTTCACGGCACCGCCATCTGGCCGCATGGGTCGTCGGCGCGGCGAATGTGATTCAAACCGTACCTTCCCTGGCGATGGTCTCGATCATCATGCTGGGCTTAGGGCTTGGCGTCAACACCGTCATTTTGACCGTGTTCCTCTATTCCTTGCTGCCGATTATTAAGAATACCGATACCGGGATGCGCAATGTGAATCCGGATATTCTCGATGCTGGGAAGGGAATGGGCATGACCCGGTGGCAGATTTTGCGCCAGATCGAACTGCCCTTGTCCTTGTCGGTCATTATGGCCGGTTTGCGGAATGCGCTGGTCCTGGCTATTGGGGTCACCGCTATCGGCTCCTTCGTCGGCGCCGGCGGTCTGGGCGATATCATCATTCGCGGTACCAACGCCACCAGCGGCGGCGCCATCATCCTCGCTGGGGCATTGCCCACAGCCTTGATGGCGATCATCTCCGATGGGGTGCTGGGCTACCTGGAACGGCACTTCGCGGCGCGGACCCAGTAATTTGCACCATTCGCGGCTTTCTGGTACCATCAAGGCAACATGAATTCCAGTGCGGATCATCGCAGTAGGAATCGTTGCTCCTGATCAGAAAGCAAGCGGGTGCTGTGAGCTTGTCAGTCAACGATGCCGAAGTACAATGAACCAGCAGTGCTGGACGGTCGTTGATCGTTAATCGAACGAAGTTGGCGTCTTGGACGCAAGCTGGGTGGTACCGCGGCAATCAGTCGTCCCAATACACATTTGTATTGGGGCGGCTTTTTTGTTGCGTTACTGCCGACGACCCGTGAAGAAAGGGAGAAATGACACACATGGATTTAATTGAAGACTTGCAATGGCGCGGGGCCATTAATCAGCAAACCGATGCCGAGGGCTTACGGGAAGAACTCAAACAGCATCCCGTAAGTATATATGTTGGGACCGATCCCACGGGGGATTCTTTGCACGTCGGCCACTTGATTCCGTTTATGATGCTCAAACGGTTCCAGGAAGCCGGCAATCACCCGGTGATGCTCATTGGCGGCGGTACCGGCTCCATCGGTGATCCATCGGGGCGCAACAGCGAACGGGTGCTGCAATCCATGGACCAGGTTAAGGAAAACCAGGAAAAGCTGACCAATCAGCTGGTTAAATTGTTTGGCACCCAGGACTTCCAAGTGGTGAACAACTACGACTGGCTGTCTCAGATTTCAATCTTGGATTTCCTGCGGGATTACGGCAAATTATTCTCCGTGAATACGATGCTGAATAAGGAAGTCGTGGCCAGCCGGTTGGAGACGGGAATTTCATTCACCGAATTCACTTACCAGATCCTGCAATCCGTCGACTTTCTGCATTTGTTCCGGCACAACGCCGTGCAAGTCCAAATGGGTGGCGCGGATCAGTGGGGCAACATCACGGCCGGCGTGGATTTGATCCACCGGATCGAGGGCCCGGAGACAAAGGTCTTCGGCTTGACGATTCCGCTGATGCTCAAGGCCGACGGTACTAAGTTCGGTAAATCTGCCGGCGGGGCGGTGTGGCTGGATCCGAAGAAGACCACGCCCTACGAGTTCTACCAATTCTGGCTCAACCAGGATGATCGGGATGTGGTCAAGTACTTGAAGTACTTCACGTTCTTAAGCCATGAACGAATCGATGAACTGGCGGATGCCGTTCAGGAGGCCCCGGAAAAGCGGGAGGCCCAACGAACGCTGGCACAAGAAGTGACAAAGTTCGTCCACGGTGAAGACGCGGTGGTCACTGCCGAGAAGATCTCCCATGCGCTGTTCTCCGGCGATCTGCGGGCCTTGACGGCGGACGAAATTGCCCAGGGCTTCAAGGATGTACCCTCTGTGGACGTGCCCAGCGGCCAGACTGGCATCGTGGAGTTCCTGGTGGATCTGACCCATATTGAGCCGTCCCGCCGGCAAGCCCGGGAGGACGTCCAGAACGGGGCAATCTATGTGAACGGTGAACGCCAGCAGAGTCTGGACTTTGTGGTGGATACGGACGCGGCTTTTGGCGGCCATTATGTGATCATCCGCAAGGGGAAGAAGAAGTACACGTTGGTGAAAGTGCAGGCGTAAGACGATGAGCGTTTATGTCAACGACCTGCGCTCGGCGGTCTATGCGTTTCCGGTGTTAGCGTTTATCATCGCGCTGCCGTTTATGTGGTGGCATTATCACAAATACGGCGCGGTGTCCCGCTGGCGGGTCTTTTGGACCTATATCTTCGTTTTCTATCTGCTGTGTGCGTATTTTCTGATCATTCTGCCGCTGCCGGACCGGGCGGTGGTGGCGAAGCTGACCACGCCAAAGTATAATTTGGTGCCGCTGACGTTTATTCGGGAGTTTTTGAAATACAATCCGTTGCAGCTCGGCAACGTGCACACGTGGAAGGCAGCGCTGCTGGCGCCTACCGTAATTCAGCCGGCGTTCAACGTGGCGCTGACGATTCCCTTTGGGGCCTTTTTGCGGTATTACTTCCATCGGCCATGGTGGCAAGTGATCATCAGCAGTTTCTGTCTGTCGCTGTTCTTTGAATTGACGCAGCTCAGCGGGCTGTACGGCGTTTATCCGCGGCCGTACCGGTTGTTCGATGTGGACGACTTGCTGCTGAATACCACGGGCGGCTGGATCGGGTGCGGCTTGGCCCGGCTGGTGATGCCGATTTTGCCGACGGACGCGCAGATGGATCACAGTGCGGCCAAGCACGCAGAAAATGTCTCGATGTGGCGGCGGCTGGCGGGGTTCGTTGTGGACTGGCTGGCAGCGCTGCTTCTGGCTACGCTGATTGGCGTGGCTGTGAGCTTGATTGGGCGTGTTTCAGCACCGGGTTGGCTGACGTGGGCGGTACTGTTCCTGTGGCTAGTGGGACCGCCGACGTTTGGCCGACAGACGCTGGGGATGCGCACGGTGCGCTTGCAAATGCGGACGATGCAGGACAACCCAGTGCATTGGTGGCAGCCGGCGGTGCGGTTCCTGGTGGGGTATGGCGTGCCGGTGGGAGTGCTGTACGGCACTGCGGAGTGTGTCAATGCGATCAACGGGATCGGCTTCAGCCGGTTTACCTGGGCTGGTGTTGGGATGTTGGCGGGGTTGTTGGTGCTGTCGCTGATGTTCGGTGATTGGTTGTTGGCGTTTGTCATGCGGAGTCATTTGCTGGTGTTTGAGTGGGTGACGCGGACGAAGCTGGTGAACAAATAGGTTGGTCGTTGATTGCCGTGCCAATGCTACGCAAGCTGAAGCGCAAGCTGAAGCGCAAGCTAGTGCGAAGCCGAAGGCGTAGCTAGCCATGACGGCGTTTTGAGCCCGCTTCGCGGTCTCAAAATCGCCTAACCACATCGGCGGCAAAGCCGCCGTGTGGTTTCCATGGCTGAGCCCCATCCGCCTCCGCTTGCTTCGCATTGGCACTAGATTCGTCGAAACTGACACATTCAAAAAGAAGCATTCACGCTGAATTCATTTCAAGCGAGAATGCTTCTTTGTTTGGATTCGGATTATTTTTTCTCCTGTACAATGTAAATGGGGCGGTGTTTGACTTCTAGGTAGATGTTGCCGATGTATTTGCCGACAATGCCGAGGCAGAGGAGTTGGAGGCCGCCGACGGCGAGGAAGATGGAGACCATGCTGGGCCAGCCGGGGGTGGGGTCGCCGTTGATCATGGCCCGGACGATGATGAAGATCAAGGCGCAGACGGCGCCGACGAAGGACAGCAGGCCAACGAAGGAGGCAATGGCCAGGGGAGTCTCAGAGAAGGCGACGATGCCGTCCAGGGAGTATTTGAACAGGCTCCAGAAGGACCAGTGGGTCTCACCGGCAACGCGTTCCACATTTTCATAAGGGATGTACTTGGTCTTGAAGCCGACCCAACCGAAGATGCCTTTAGAGAACCGGTTGTATTCCGTGACGGACAGGATAGCATCCTTGACCTGCTTGGTCATCAGCCGATAATCTCGGGCACCGTCAACGATTTCTGTTTTCGAGATCTTATTGATCAGCCGGTAGAACATCCGGGCAAAGAAGGAGCGAATCGGTGGTTCGCCAGCCCGGGTGACCCGCCGGGTGCCGACGACGTCGTAGCCCTCATCAAGGATGCCGGAGAGCATCTGCGGCAGCAAATCAGGCGGGTCTTGCAGGTCCACGTCCATCACGGCAACATAGTCGCCGCCGACATTCTGCAAGCCGGCGTAAAGGGCGGCCTCCTTGCCAAAGTTGCGGGAGAAAGAAATATAATGAACGTGGTCTGGATCTTTTTCCTGTAATTGGCGCATTTCCTTCAGCGTGTTATCGGCGGACCCATCGTTGACGAAAAGATATTCGACCGCGTAGTCGGCGAGCTTTTCGTGAATGACTTTTTCCACCGTATCATAAAAAATCGGTAATGCTTCCTGCTCGTTATAACAGGGGACGACGAGACTGATTGTGGCCATTGTTTACTCCTCTTGCTTCTTTTCTGCTGATTCTTGGATATTGGTATTGGCATCACTGCTGTGGAAGATCCACTTACTGAAAACGTAATTCATTAAAATGACCACGACTTGGTCGACGATCTTTGTCAGCATCGCGCTGGCGTGGAGCAGGTCGATACCAACCCACATGATGGCCATGTCAGCCAGGTAGCTTACGCCACGTGCGGCGAAGAACCAAAACATTTCTTTGAAAAAGGCACTTGCCGTCGTGTAGGGTGACCGGAAGACCCAAGTTTTATTGGTGAAAAAGGCAAAAGTCACTGATAAAAACCAGGCGATGGTATTGGCCAGAGCCCAGCCGAGATGCAGCGACGTTTCATGCAGGACCCAAAAAGTGACCAAATTCACCAGGGTGGTCAGCCCGCCGAAGAAGGCGTACATGATGAAATCATGGTACTGGTAGTAGAGATGCCGCAGCTTATCCATAAAATCCTCCCAAATTTCTTCCTTATCAGTTTACCCGTTTAACGCCGGTCAGACAACATAGAGAGCGGCGCTCGTAAACGGGCTCAGGCCGACAGAGGCTAGGGCAGAAGGACAACCGGGCAAAAACCTCAGTGCGGGTTTGTGCCCGGTTGTCCTTCTGCCTACGCCTCTGACCGTCGGCCTTCACCCTCTGGTGACTAAGTAGTAACCTCGCCGTAACCCAACTGTAACCTTGCTCTGCTATTCTTAATCCTGTTGCCGAATCAGTGGCAAACGACAAGCATACGCGGGAGTGGACATCTTTGAAGACAAGTAAACAATTTTTGCGGGTACTGAGCGTTCTAGCATTAAGCGGCACGTTAGCCACCAGCCTGACCAGTGTGGTTCGGGCCGATAACATCAGCGATACCAAGGACAAGATCAGCAGCAACAAGAGCACAACGTCCCAATTACTGGCCAAGATTCAGGATCAGCAAAAGACGCTGGCGAAGCTGAACAATCAAGTTTCTGAAAAAATCAATGATATTGATGCCAACCAAAAAGCAATCGCGTCAGTGACCAAAGAAATCGCCGCCTTCGACACGAAGATTAGTGCTGCCCAGAAGCAGGTCACTGATCGGACCGACGTGTTGAAGAAGCAATTGGTGGCTTTGCAAAAACAAAGCAGCAATTCTATTTCCGGCAATGTTTACGTGGACTTCGTTTTAAATAGCAAGGATTTCTCCGATTTGATCAGCCGTTCCATGACGGTCAATAAGCTGAGTGCCGCTAACAAGGATGCGTTGGATGCCGTCAACGAGGCCAAGCAGCAATTGTCTGACTTGCGTCAAGACAAGGCGGACAGCAAGCAATCCTTAGAGGATAAGCAAGCGACCCTGGTCCAACAGAAGAATGATCTGGAAACTCTGAAGACCAATGCTCAGAAGCAGCAGGACGCCTTCAATAAAGAATTAGAGGACCACAAGGGTGAATTAGCCGCTCTGCAGGCCCAATTGAGCCAGCAGACTGCTGACGCCGCGAAGAAGGCCCAGGAGGACGCGGCTAAGCAGGCCGCGGCCCAAGCGGCAGTCGCTCAGGCCGCAGCCAGCGCGGCAGCCGCTTCGGCGAGCAGCAGTTCTTCGGCCAGCAGCCAAAGCAGCACGGCGACCAGTACCGTAACCACCGGTTCGAACCAAGGCAGCTTGATTGCTAACGTGCAGCAATATCTGGGTGTGCCTTACGTTTGGGGCGGCACTACGCCGGCCGGCTTTGACTGCTCCGGGTTGATCTACTATGCCGCCCAGCAGGCCGGTATGAGCCTGCCGCGGACTTCCCAAGCCCAGAGTACCCTCGGCACCCAAGTCTCCGTCAGCGACCTGCAGGCCGGCGATCTGGTCTTCTGGGGCGGCGTTGGCTCCGCGTACCACGTCGGCATCTATATCGGCAATGGCCAATACATCCACGCCCCGGCGCCTGGTCAAAATGTGACGGTCGGCAATGTGGCTTACTTCCGGCCGGACTTTGGCCGCCGCATCTAATCTGACTATTTATTAATAAAGTCCCACTTTCCGGCTCGTTTCTATTTTTAGAAACGAGCTTTTTCTTTCTCAATCCCCCGTTCCCCGGCATACTTTGGTAGAATAGACTTAGCACATTGTATGAGGAAGGGTTAACGCATGGCTAAAAAGAAGCACAATGAACTGTGGATCATCACCGGGGCGGCGGGTACTGGGAAAAACACCGTCAGTGAGTATTTGTATTCCCAATACGGCATTCCCCGGGTGCTGACCCACACAACGCGGGCTCCGCGGTCAGGGGAGCAGAACGGAGTCTCGTACTACTTCGAAACGCCGGAGACGTTTGCCCAGAAGCACCTGATCGAGCAAGTCACTTATGATGGTCATCAATACGGCTCGTCCCGGGAAGCCTTGCAGAAAGCCTGGGAGAAGCACCGTATCGTCAGTTTGGTACTGGACACCGAAGGCGCAAAGAGTTATATTGAGACCTTTGGCAATCACATCTTCTTGCTGTTTATTACGGTGCGTCATCCCGACAGCCTGCGCCAACGCATGATTGACCGCGGCGATCAGCCCGTGGCCGTTGAAGCTCGGCTGCACAGCCCGGAGTATCAGCGGGATCTTAAATTACCAGAAGAACTGGTCCCGGTCGCCCACCTGATCCACAACGATACATGGGTAGAAGCAAAGCAGGAGATTGACGCCTTACTCAAACGCGAAGCGGTGCGCATGGCGTCCGAAGAGCTCTAAAAATGAGTTTACGATGAGTTGTACTCAGGTATCCTCATCTTTTCGTTAATTGGTTCAAACCGCACCATTAAGCCATTCACATCAGTTGTCACGTATTTTTTCGACAAATTACGTGACAACTGCTTTTTTTATCATGTATTATAGTAATTGTAAGTTCTACAAGAGAAGGGGATGCTGTCCATGTCAATGATTGAGTTTCATGACGTCGAGAAGTATTATGGCAAGTTTCATGCCCTTTACCACATCAATCTCACAGTTGAAAAAGGTGAAGTGGTTACAATAATCGGACCTTCGGGCTCGGGCAAGAGCACCTTGCTGCGGACAATCAATGGCCTGGAACGAATCAGCTCCGGTCAATTGATCGTCAATAATTTTGATTTGGCGGATAAGAAAACGGACATGAACCGGACCCGCAAAAATGTTGGGATGGTTTTCCAGCATTTTAATTTATACGCCAACAAATCTGTCTTAGACAATATCACCTTGGGACCGCGGCTGGTCTTGAAGGAATCCAAGGATAAAGCCGAAGAAGAGGCACGAGCGCTGCTCGATCTAGTCGGTTTATCTGAAAAGGCCAAGAGCATGCCCAACCAGCTCTCTGGCGGCCAGCAGCAGCGGATCGCCATCGCCCGTTCCTTGGCGATGAAGCCCCAAGCGATCCTGTTCGATGAACCGACCAGTGCGCTGGATCCGGAAATGATCGGCGATGTATTGAACGTTATGAAGAAAATTGCCGAGCAAGGCATGACGATGATCGTCGTGACCCACGAAATGGGCTTCGCCGAAGAAGTGGGCGATCGGGTCGTCTTCATGGATAACGGCCACATTCTGGAAGATTCCAAGGACGTCAGAAGTTTCTTTGAGAAACCCAAGGACGAACGGGCGCAGGAATTCTTGAGCAAGGTCATCAACCATTAAGATCGGAGGGACAGGTATGCGCAAATTTAGAAACTGGCTGTGGCTCTTGCCGCTGCTGGCGCTGTCCGTTCTGTTGAGCAGTTGCGGCACCAAGTCCGTGGCCGATGAGGATATCCTGGACCGCGCCCGGGCAACGAATTCCGTCACCTGGGGAGTCAAGAATGATACCCGGCTGTTCGGGCTGATGGACATCAGCAGCGGCGAAATCAAGGGCTTCGATATTGATATCGCCAAAGAAGTATCCCGGCGGATCTTCGGCCAAAACGTTAAGATCAATTTGGTGCCGGTCACCAGTCAGACCCGGATCCCGTTGCTGAAAAACGGGAACGTGGACGCCATCATTGCCACGATGACGAATACACCGGATCGGCAAAAGGTTGTCGACTTTTCAGATACTTACTTCAACGCCGGCCAAGCGCTGCTGGTGAAGAAGGGCAGTCCAATCAAGAGTGTCAAAGACTTGAATAAGAACACGAAGGTCATTGGGGTCCAAGGATCCAACTCCGTGCAAAACATTAAGAAAGTCGCGCCCGACGCGCAGGTCCTGCAACTGAGCGATTACGCCCAGGCATTCACAGCTCTGCAATCAGGTCAGGGCGATGCATTGACGACCGATAACGGGATCCTTTACGGGATGTCCGCCGACAATCCTGATTACGTGGTGGTCGGCGGCACTTTCACTAAGGAACCTTATGCCATTGCCGTCAATAAGGGCCAACGAGATTTTCTGGACCAGATCAACGTCGCGCTGTCGTCCATGCGGACCGATGGCACATATAAGAAAATCGAAGACAAATGGTTCGGCAACATCGCGGGCTTCTCGGATGGGGGGTTGAAATAATGTGGACCATTTTTACCAATAATTTCGGCATGTTTATGGAAGGACTCGGCTATACGCTGGGTGCCAGCTTGCTGTCGCTGTTCTTCAGTTTGATCATCGGGACGATCTTTGCGCTATTGCAGATCAATCCTAGCCGGACGGCGCGCATCTTTGGCCGGATCTATGTGGAATTCTTCCGGAACGTGCCCTTGCTGGTCATCACGATGTTCTTCTACGTCGTGATTCCCCGCCTCGGCATTCCCCTGAGCGGATTTGCGGCCGGGTCCATCGGCTTGACCCTGTACACTTCCGCGTTCATTGCAGAGACCGTGCGGGCGGGCATTCAATCCGTTGACCCGGGCCAAATGGAAGCGGCGCGCAGCAACGGCATGACCTATGTCCAGGCGATGCGCTACATCATTTTGCCCCAAGCCATCAAGATCACCGTCCCGCCGCTGGGCAACCAGTTCATTAACCTGGTCAAGAACTCTTCCGTCTTGGCCTTTGTCGCCGGGTTCGACTTGATGTATCAGGGCAATTTGATTGCCTCCACCACGTTTGAAACTACCACGACGTATGCCATTGTCGGGATACTGTACTTAATCATTACCCTGCCGATGAGTTACGGTATGACTTACCTGGATCATCGCTGGTCTGGTAGAAACACGAGAGAGGAGGCTTAACCATGGGTGATTTTGCAGGTGCTTATCAATGGGTGAATATCCGCTATCTGCTCCAAGGATTGTGGGTCACCGTGGCCTTGTCCGCCGTCTCGATCGTGTTCAGCTTTATCATTGGGTCGGTGCTGGGACTGTTGCGGTACATGAAGATTCCGTTCTTATCTAAAATCGTTGGTTTCGTCATCGATATTATCCGGAACTTGCCGTTGCTGCTGATTCTGTTCTTCACTTACTTCGGCTTGCCCAGCTTAGGAATCCGACTGGATGCCTTACCGGCGGCCATGGTGGCGATGACGGTCTTTGAATCAATGATGCTGGCTGAAATCATCCGGGGCGGGATTCAAGCTGTGGATCCCGGCCAGATGGAGGCTGCTCGGAGTAATGGGCTCTCATACGGTCAGGCGATGTACCATATCATTTTGCCCCAGGCGTTCAAAAAAATGATTCCGGCCATCGTGTCCCAGCTGATTTCGCTGGTCAAGGATACGTCCTTGGCGACGATCATTGTGCTGCCGGAGTTAATGTACCATGGTCAGGTGATTTATGGGCAGAACACGAACTACATGGTGCCGATCTTTATTGCACTGACGGTGCTGTACTTCATCGTCTGCTTCTCGTTGTCGCTGATTTCGCGGTATTTGGACCGGCGATTAGCGGCGTAAGATTGGATTAATTGGACACAACAAATAAGAGGCGATCCCGAGTGGGGTCGCCTCTTGGCGTTGGTAGAAAAACTTTGCCCTACTTCGCCGCTGCTACGGCCGCCTGGACATACTCCGCAAACCGGCCGCGGTCGATGGGGCCGAGCACTGCGGTGACGGCGGTGCCGTCGTCGGTGTAGTGCTCAGACTTCACTTCCGTGTTGTCCCGCAAGTAGTTCACGACGTCGCCCTTGGTGAAGGGCACGAGGAGGTCAGTGGTGACGTAGTCCTTGTAGAGCAGCTCATTCAGGGTCTGACCCAGCAGGCGGATCGAGTTGGGGTCCGTGGCGGACAAGGTCAAGGTCATGCCTTCCCGGTCTGGATAATGGGTATCCGGGCGCAAATCGGCCTTATTGTAGACGGTGAGCATTGGGATATCCTTGACGTCAATGGCATTCAGGGTCTCCTCAGTGGTGGCCATCATTTCCCGGTAGTGGGGATCAGCGAAGTCGACGACTTGGATGAGCAGATCCGCATACCGGGCTTCGGCTAGGGTCGCCTTGAAGGATTCCACCAGATGGTGCGGCAAGTGGGAAACAAAGCCGACGGTGTCGCTGAGCAGGAAATGACGGTGATTGGGCAATTGCAGCTTGCGCACGCTGGTATCCAGGGTCGCGAAGAGCTGGTTTTTGACCATCACCTGTTTGTCGGTCAGTCCGTATTGCTGCAGCATGCCGTTCATCGTTGTGGACTTGCCGGCATTGGTGTAGCCGACCAGCGCGACGGAGGGCAGGGCCTGATGGATCCGGCGATCCCGGCGCGTGTCCTGGGCGCGCATGATCTCCTTCAACTCATTGCGCATGTGCGTGATCCGTTTGCGGATGACCCGCTTGTCCAGTTCCAGCTGGGTTTCACCAGCCCCTCGGTTAGCCGTAGCGCCGCCGCTGGCACCCCGGCCGCCGCCTTGCTGATCCAGGGGATTAGCAGACGGGTGGACTCGGGGCAGGGCGTACTCTTCCCGGGCAATGGCTACTTGCAGCTTGGCTTCCCGAGTTCGGGCCCGAGAAGAGAAGATGCGCAGAATCAATTCCGTGCGGTCCATGACAGACAGCTTGGTGATTTTTTCCAAATTTCGGGTCTGGGACGGGGTCAAATCATCATTGACGACGATGATCGGCACGTCTTCACCCCGGGCTTGGGCGGCCATTTCTTCCACTTTGCCCTTACCGAAGTAAGTGGCGGCGTCAATGTGGTCGGCCCGTTGAGTGACCTTGCTGGAGACGGTCATACCCGCGGCAGTGACCAGTTCGCCCAGTTCAGTCATGGTGTAATCAAAATCCGCCTGTTGGCGGTCTAAGCCGGCGATGATCGTCGGGATGGTTTGTATCGTTGTATCTTGCATTGAATACCTGCTTTCTTAATGCACTCAGTTTCAGGATAGCACAGTGACGCGTTTTCTGGAAAAGAAAAGACCGGGGTCCATACGTCAAGCGTACAGACCTCGGTCTAGAGCAGCCGGATAAATCAGATTAAGCGGCTAAAGGGACCATCATGTAGTGATTCTCGGGGATCAAATTGCCATTGGCGTCCATGACGTCATTCACGTCACTAACGGCCTCGGGCTTGATCATAGAGAACAACGACGTTAAGTATTCGATCACGTCACTGCCCGTAACGTGGCCGGCATGTTCCGCCGCAAAATGGTCCGTAATCAACTCTGTCATCTTGTCCTGTGCTTGCGCTTGGGTCCGTACCAGTACGAATTGTAAAAAGTCATTTTCTAAAGTAGACATCGCGTTAACTCTCCTAGTCTTTTTGTAGTGCATTCTAAGTTCTTGACTGACAGGGACTTTTTTATTCCCTTACGAAACTTCAAGAGAGATTATAGCACATGGATTTGATGTTGCAACCTTTTTTGCTTTACCCGACTTTTACTGGATTTTACCAACCGCGGGAGATAGCGCCGGTAAACGTTTTGTGACGAATTGTTAAGATTCGGTATCACTGCAACAAGCCTGCGGTATTGTTGTAGTATACGACGGTGATACCGCTATCGGTGAGCTGTAATTTGGTGATACTGGCATTCTTCGGACTTTCTTCCACTGGAAATTGGCCTTTGCCGAATTTGTCCGTAATGCTGCGGATGGTGGTGCCATGGGAAACCAAGAGTACATTGTCGCCGTGGCGGTTTTCTTCCCGCAGCATCTTGAAGCCCTTCATCAGCCGGGTCCAATAAGTAACGGCGTTCTCGGCATCATGGAAGGGGTCGGCGGCGTGCATGAAGTCTTTAGTTTCGTCCAATGAATGGTGCTGCAGCAGCGACCCGAAATTCCGCTGACCGTGGGGCATCGCGATGGCGTACCAGGTCTGCGCGGAATCGGCGCCTTCAAAGTAGCCGTAAAATTGTTCCCGGAACAGTGGTGTCGTCTTGTACGGAATGGTGGTATTCAGGTTGTGGCTGAGGATGATGTCCATTGTGTGCTGCGCGCGGGTGGTGTCCGATGAGTAAGCGTGGGTGAAGGTCATGTGGCTCAAACGCTCCCCCACGGTGTGGGCGCCGGCGATCCCTGCGGGAGTGAGGGGCGAATCGCTCCAGCCCTGCATTTTGTTGTATTTGTTGAAATAGGTCTGACCGTGGCGAATCAGATAGACGTTAACTGTTTTCATGGGTTTCCTCCAAAAAGCGGCCCAAACAAAGAAGATTGCTTGGGCCGGCCATACAAAGTGATTTTTTTTGATCCGTATGATTACATTGGGAAACGATTGTTTTCTACATCCAAGATGAATTTCTTCAAGTGGCTGAAGTATACCGGCGGATTATCCATCATGTGGTGATGTCCCGCACTTGGCGTCGTTTCCAAACGGGAATGGGGAATGTCCTCAGCCATGCGCCGAGCGGAACTCAGCGGCATCGTTTCATGTTCGCCAAAAGTCAGCAGCGTGGGCACTTGGATGTTCTTCAACTGACCGCGCAGGTCGAAATCCTTCAGCTTGCCGGTGACCACGAATTCGTTGTCGCCCTGGAAGGCGTTGTACACGGCCGTGGCCATCGTGGGGATCAGATGCTGGATCGGTGACGGGTAGCGGCGGTCAACGTATTCCCGGTTCAACACTTCGACACAGTCCTGATACCGCTTATTGTGCCAGTCGCCATTGGCCTCGCACTGTTCCATGAACTCGACGTCCTCCTTGGGCAGCGCCGCGGCACGGATCTGCTTCAAGTGCGTCAAGTACTCGTCGATGTTATCAATCATGGACGAAATGATCGCGCCTTTCAGGTGCTGACCATACTTCAGCGCGTACATCATCGTCAATGCACCGCCCCAGGATTGACCGATCAGGTAGAAATTGTCCAAGCCCAGTTTTTGCCGAACTTCTTCCACTTCGTCCAAATAATAATCATAGGTCAGGTATTTCTCAGCAATGGCCGGGTCGGAATAGTCCGGTTGATCGGAGTAGAAAGAGCCCAGCTGATCGTACATGGTGACCTGGACGCCGATATCAGAAAGCTCTTCACCGAAGTTTTCCCAGTATTCGTGGTTGCCGCCAGGACCGCCGTGGAGGCAGAGAAGATGGATGTCGCCGCTGCCTTGGGTATTGGTCCAAAGATGGTAGCCATTATCCAGGGTGATGATCGTTGTACCTTGTTTCATATACTGTTGCACCTTTCGTTTGCCAGGGCCGCGGCCCTGTTTCTGTGGATATCTTTATTTTACCTTATCCGGGAGCGGGGACAAGGCCCGTTCAGCGGAAAATAGCGCGTTGTGAGCATGGTACCAAGCGTCGTTGGGCTGACGATCCAGCTGCCGGTACGCGGCCATGGCGAGGCTGTATTGATCCAGCCCGTTCAAGGCGGTCAAAACCGCCGGCGTCGTTACGCCGCCCTGATTGTTGAAGCCATGGAGGTCGAAGGGCGCGTGGTCCCGGCCGTACAGCAGGCTGGCCAGCAAAGCGGGATAACCGGGATAGGCGGCTACCACTGGTACGCCCTGAGGGAAGAGGCTGTTGAAGGTCGCCTCGGCCAACCCGTTGGGGTCCTGCTCAGATTGGCGCAGGACGAGGGGCCGGACAAGACAGACGACGCGAATCGCCAGCGCGGGATCCGCTGTATGGAGCAAGTGGACCGCCCCGATGGTTTCGGCGAAAGGCCGCATCCCGCCAGCCAGCAGCACAATATCCGGCTTTTTCTCCGGATGGATCGTTGCCCACGGGACGGTATCGACACCATTATGCACCAGCGCAGCGGCCTCCGCCGTGGTGAACCAATCAGGCATCGCGCTCTTGCTGGCCACGATCAGGTTGACGTGGTGCTGACTGCGTAGCGCACGGTGGGCACTGGCCAGCAGCATGTTGGTATCCGCCGGCAAATAGATCGTCGCCGTGCTGGCGGGCAGTGAGGCCACAATATCCTGCATCAGCGGGTTCTGGTGGGAGTAGCCGTTATGCCCTTGTTCCCAGACATCGCCAGTGGCCAGCAGATTGAGACTAGGCTCCGTGTCCCTCCACTGGAAGCGCTGGGCCTCCTGCAGCCACTTGCCGTGCTGGGCAACCATACTGCCGACGATGGGAAAGAAGGCCTCATAACTGGTGAACAGCCCCTGTCGGCCGGTGAGGGTGTAGCCCTCCAGCAGACCTTCATCCAGGTGTTCGGACACCACATTGGCCGTGGCCGGCTGATCCAGCTTGTTCAGGTGAACGGAACCGAGTTCGTCGGGGCTGAATAGGTGCAGCCGATGTTCCGGCGCCAGACTATTGAGATAGGTGCCGAGAATAGCCGTTGGACTTTCGCTGCGGGCACCGCGCTTAGGCACCGGCCGGTCCGGCAAGTCCGGCAGGCGCCAGCGATGGAAGTGGTGGTGGGCCGCCGGGTGGTTCGTGATCCGCCGTTCTTTGGGCGGCAGCAAGTCGAGAAAGGCGGGGCTGAGGGCGCCCTCAGCGGTGAATAGAGCGGTCGGTCGATGCGGCTGGAGCCATTTGGTTAACGCCGCCAAGCCAGCCGCCGGGGCATCTGGATCAATGGCGATCGGCAGCTGATGACTAGCCGCTTCGCCGGCCTCCGGCCCCGTCCAGCCCTTGGGCGTGGTCAAGATCAATACCGGCAGGGGTTGGTCAACGCCTCTCTGCCAAGCCGCCATCTTATCCCAGGCTTGGGCGAGTGCCAGATACAGGGCGTGGTGAATGTCCTGGCCGGGGGTCAAAGAGACCCATAGCGGTGCCCAGCCTTGGCTGTCAAAGAAGGCCTCAACGGCCTCCGGCGCCATTTCGCTGAAGACGGTCCGGGACGCCATGGCAAAACCATTGCGCAGTAGGATGGGGAAAACCGCGCCGTCATGCTGCGGGTTCAAAACCCGGCTGACCTGCCAACTCGCCGCCAACGGCCCGGTCTCGGCCTCGCCGTCACCGATCAAGGCCACCGCCCGGGTCCCTGGACTGTCCAGCACGGCGCCAGCCGCATGGGCCAGCGTGTACCCCAGCTCGCCGCCGGTCTGGATCACGCCGGGCACATCCGGCCCAGGATGGGTCGCATGATGCAGGGTGGCAAACCGGCGAAACAGCGTCAGCAAGCCCGCCTTGGTTTGGGGCACTTCAGGATACGCCTTGGTGTAGCTGCCCTCTAAGAAACTGTTCAGCAGCGGCACTTGGCCGCCGTGACCGGGACCGGTGACCACCAAAGCAGAGGTGTCGTAGTTTTTAAACAGCTGATCCAGCCCGGCCCACACTAAATTCTGGGCTGGGGCGGTACCCCAATGGCCCAGCGGCGGCTGCTTCAAGTCGCTGGCAGTCAGCGGCCGGTCCAAGAGAATGTTGTCCTTTAAGTACAGAATTGCGGCACTTAGATAATTCAGCGTGTGAAAAATAGTTGCCGCGGCTTGTGTCTCGTTCTCATCAGTACGCACTATGCCATCCCACTTTCTATGACCCGAAAGACTTAACGATTCAGAATCGCCTCAATGGCTGCTAATTCATCCGCCGTAAAGGTCGTCTGGTTCCCGGCCTTAATATTGCTTTCCAAATGATCCACGCTGGTCGTGCCGATGATCACACTGGTCACCACCGGATCCCGCAGGAGCCAGGACAGCGCCATTTCGGACAGGGTTTGGTCCCGGTTTTGGGCGATTTTCTTTAAGTCGTTTAATTGGGCGACGACGTGATCTTTGCCCTTGGCGAAAGTCTCCGTATTCGACCAGTGAATCGGGAAGTCGGCAGGGATGCCGGCCAAGTAGCGGTCGGAAAGCAAGCCCTCGGATAGCGGTCCATAAGCCACGAGCCCAGCGTCCAAGTCTTTCATCGTTGCTAGGAGATTGTCCTTCTCCGCTGTGCGATTAAACATGTTGTAAGAGACTTGATTGACCACGAAGGGTGTGCCAAGCTTCTGGAACCAGCCGACCATTTCCTTGGTTTGAGCGGCGGTGTAGTTAGAAATACCGATATACAATGCTTTCCCGGCGCGAACAACGGCGTCCAAGGCCCGAGCGGTTTCTTCGAACTTCACCTTTGGGTCTGGCCGGTGGCTGTAGTAAATATCCACATAATCCAATCCCATTTTTTCCAGACTGGTATCGATGCTCTGCATCACGGCCTTGCGGCTGCCGAATTCACCGTAAGGGCCGACGCCGTATTTGAAACCGACCTTGGTGGTGATCACCAGCTCATCCCGATAAGGCTTCAGGTTGCGGCGGTAAATGTCGCCGAAGAGCCGCTCGGCACTGCCGATTTCTGGTTTGCCGTAGTTATTGGACAAGTCGAAGGAGAAAACGCCCTCGTCAAAGGCCTTCAGGATCACCTTTTCCCGGTCCAGTACAGGATCGCTGCTGCTATAGTGGCGCCACAAACCCAGGGAGACGGCCGGCAATTGCAGACCGGTATCCCCGGCACGGCGAATCGCGGTCCGATTATCGTAGCGGGTATCATCAGCCCGATAAACTTCTGTCATTTGAAAAACCTCCTATTTGTCTGTGTCTCCTTTATTCTATGGTTTACGCAAAATGTAAGCAAGGCACACCCTTGTGTAAAAATTTGCGAACAGTCTCGAAATCTGATAAACTATTTAATTAAAATTGTGCGATGGAGGGCATTGATTGAACAAAAAATCGCTATTTCTGGGCGGCATCACGCTGATTGGCTTAATCATCGGCATCATCACCCGGCATTATGCACTTTGGACCCTGGGCGCGCTTGCCCTGGGGTACGTCTTTACTTTCTGGCTGCCGCGTCTGTGGACAGCCTGGCAGCATCGTCGTCAGTGAAAGGACTGAGGTTTATGGCACAGGACGAAAAGGCGCTGGAACAGCGTCATCTGGATACGGTCTTGGAAAAGTTAGACACAGCAGAAAAAAAGCTGGAGAAACAAATTCACCGGGCCAAATCCGAAGAAAAAAATATTGATAAACATTTCAATGATGATGTCCACCTCTCCTTTGGCAGCGATACGACAACGATGGAGACAGCAATCACCATCCATCAGCAGCAGCAATTGCTCCAGGAACGGGACAACGCCTGGCGCAACTCCGATTTACAGCTGAAGACCGTGCAGCGGCTGCAAAAGTCTCCGTACTTTGCCCGGGTAGACTTCAAAGAGTCCGGCGAACCCCGCCGGGAGACGATTTATATCGGCCTGGGGTCGTTCAGCGATCGTAATGATCATTTCTTGATCTACGATTGGCGGGCGCCGATTTCTTCTATCTACTATGACGGCGGCTTGGGCCACGTGACCTACCAAACCCCGGACGGCGAACAGTCAGTGGACGTGTCGCTGAAGCGGCAGTTCATCATCAAAGGCGACCAAATCGTCAATTTGTTCGATACCACCGAAACCATCGGCGATCAGATGCTTTTGGAAGTGCTGGGGGAAAAGTCCAGCACCCAGATGAAGTCCATTGTGACGACGATTCAGCAGGAGCAGAACAAAATCATTCGGGATACCGATTCCGATCTGCTCTTCGTGCAAGGGGCCGCCGGGTCTGGGAAGACCTCGGCGATCCTGCAGCGGGTGGCCTATTTGCTGTATCGCTATCGGGGCAACCTGACCAGCAGTCAGGTGATCATGTTCTCACCGAACCAATTGTTTAATGACTATATTGAAAACGTCCTGCCAGAACTGGGCGAGCAGAACATGGTTCAGATGACTTACCAGCAATATACCAACCGCCGCCTGCCGGCCTTGGCAGCAGAGAGTCTGCAGCATCAATTCGAAGTACAACTGGATACCGATGCTAAGAAGATCCAGCATTTCAAGCAATCGCTGGAATTCTTCAAGGCGACTCGGACTTACGCGCTGCACTTGAACCATGAGGGCATGCATTTCCGCAATCTGATGTTTCAGGGCAAGCCGTTTTTCACCAAGCAGCGGATCAGCGAGATCTACTACAGTTTCAATGCCAATTACAAGCTGATCAACCGCCTGGAGGCGACCAAGGAACGGCTGGTGAACAGTTTGAACCACCGGATCGACAGCGAGACAAAGGCCGATTGGGTGCAGCAGGCAGTGCAGGATCTGGATTCCGAAGATTTGCAGAAAATGTACCGGACCGTCGACCAGGAATTTGCCAACTCCGATGACGAGTACAAGTTCCTGGCCCGGCAAATCGTCACCAATGCCTTTCAGAAAGTTTATAATGCCGTGCGCCGGAACCATTTCTTCAATATCCGGATTCAGTACATGGCCTTTCTTAAAGCAATTCCGGAGCTGGTCGATCTGGCTAAGTGGGGAATCACGCCGGCCATGTGGGACGCCCACATTGAGCAGATGCGGGCAGTCCTCAGTGACCGCAAAATCGACGCGGACGATGTCACGCCGTTCCTGTACTTATATGACCTGATCACCGGCCACCACACCGACCGCCACATGCGCTTTGTCTTCATCGATGAGATTCAGGATTACACCCCGTACCAGCTGGCCTATCTGCGCTACCGCTTCGGCAAAGCCCGCTTCACGATGCTGGGCGATTTGAACCAAGCCATCTTCACCAAGCAGAGCGATGGCGACTTGCTCGGCGATGTGGCCACACTGTTTGATCCGGAGAAGACCAACGTGGTTCAGCTGACCAAGAGCTACCGATCCACTGAGCAGATCACGAACTTCACGAAGGCATTGCTGGTCAACGGCCAGCGGATCGATGCCTTTGATCGGGCAGGGGACTTGCCGAACGTCTATATCGGCGCGACAGAAGCAGATCTGCTGGTCCGGCTGGAGAAACAAATCGGCACGAATGATAGCTCTGGGCTGACCACCGCCATCATTACCCGGACGCTGGAAGATGCCCAGGCGCTGTATGCTCAGTTGAAAGACGGCGGCGTGGCGGCCACGCTGATCAAATCCGAGAACCAGCGACTTGCTCCGGGCGTGATCATTGTGCCGTCCTTCCTGGCCAAGGGACTGGAATTCGACGCAGTCGTCATGTACCAGGCGAATACCGCCAACTACGGCAGCGAAGATGATCGGCAATTGATTTATACGATTGCCTCGCGGGCAATGCACCGGCTGACGATTCTGGCCAGTCCGGAGCTGGCACCGATTTTAGCGAATGTACCGCAGGACCTGTTTACCCAGGAATAAACGGTAAAAAAATGAGCCTCGCCGGCGGTGCTGCCGGTCGGGACTCATTTTCTGTATTGATTAGCGTTTCTCCATGGCGTGGACGCTGCTGACGATCAAGTCGGCCAGCAGGTCGTAGCCCAGGTCAGTGAAATGCTGACCATCGCTGGCTAAGAGGGCCTGGGGGTCAGGACTAGCCATCATCGCCTGGTGCAGATCCACCAGCAGAACGTTCTCTTTATCTGCGACCTCTTTGGCCGCCTGGGTGTAACCGGCGACGCTGTCCTGGTTGCGGTCCTGGAGCCGCTGGGGATCGCCGAAAGGCGGCGTGAGGAGAATGACAGAATCGGGGCCGATGATTTCAATCATGGTCCGCAGGTTATCGTAAAAATCGTCCGCGGTGACGTTAGTCGTATTGCTGGCGTCGTTGGCACCGTAGCCGATGACGACGAGGTCGTGCTCCCCGGCGGCGGTATCCTGGGTCACCCGGTTCAGCGCCTCGTCGGTGGTCTCACCGGGCACTGCCGCCATGACGATGTCATAGCGGGGCAAGCGGCCGGCTAAACGGTCTTTCAACAGAGCAGACATCTGGCCGTTGCGCCAGCCGGCGAAGATGGAGTCGCCGAGAAGAATCAATTTTGCAGCCATAATTGGACTTCCTTTCTTAACTCATCATCTCAATTCTAGCACGGCTGCGACTTTCGACTGATTTTTAACGACTTGCTTAACCCACTGGATGCTGCGAATGCTTTCGCGATATAATGGCTTTGGAGCAAGAAAGAAAAAATAAGGAGTGAAGCTGATGTTCGCGATCGGCATCAAAGTAAACAACCGGATGATGTATTTGGGCAGCCCAGACCATGAACGGTTCCGTTACGGGCTGCATCGGTTCCCAACGGACGCTAAAGCGTTCAAAACCAGTGAAGAAGCTAAGAAATTTGCGGATGATTACTTCACCCATTCTTCTCGGTGGGAAATTGTGCCGTTGCCGCAAAAGTAAGCATCAGTACTTAACGTCAAAATGCGCGTCACTGCAGCCTGTGGTGACGCTTTTTTTCTGGTAATATGGAACGTAATCTCAGTAGAATTAGGTGATCTTGTGGCAGTAACACGGAACTATTACGAATTCGATCGGGAGCAGTGGGCCAGTTTGCACGGGCCCACGAAGCGGGCCGAAATCACGGACGCCGACTTGCAGTCGGTGAAGGCCTTCAACGATAAGATCTCATTGGCCGACGTGCGGGAGATCTATTGGCCCCTGCGCCGGCTGGTTTATCTGTACTTCAAGAACTTTCGGCAAAAGCGCCAGACCCTGGCTCACTTTCTGGACACCGACGTCGGCCCGTCGCCATTCATCATCGGCATTGCCGGCTCGGTGGCGGTGGGGAAGAGTACGACGGCCCGGCTGCTGGACTTGCTGCTGCAGCGGGCGTATCCCAAGCTGACCGTGCAGACGGTGACCACCGATGGGTTTCTGTATCCCAACGCGATCTTGACGAAGCGGGGGATCCTGGACCGTAAGGGATTCCCGGAAAGCTACGACATGGGCAAGCTGCTTGAAGTATTAGATGCCATCAAAGCCGGGAATCCAGACGTGCTGGTGCCGGCGTACGACCATCAAACCTATGATGTGCTGCCGGACAGCCAAGGCATTCACGTCCGCCAGCCGGATATCCTGATCGTCGAAGGGATCAATGTCCTGCAGCTGCCCAGCAACGCCCAAATCTACGTCAGCGATTTCTTCGATTTTTCCATCTATGTCGATGCGAATCCGGCGCTGGCGGAAGAATGGTACTTGGACCGGTTCGGCCTGCTGCTGGACACCGCGTTCACGGATCCGAACAACTATTACTACCAATACGCTATCGGGGATCGCCAAGCCGCTTTCGCCATGGCCCGCCGGGTCTGGCGCGACGTGAACCTGAAGAACCTGAAAGAATTCATTGAGCCGACCCGGTCTCGGGCCGATTTGGTGCTGCACAAGACCGCCCATCACCGCATTGACGAGGTCGATCTGCGGAAGTACTAGGGTATTGGCAGAGACGGTGCGAGCCGGCGGCAAATATGGTAAAATGTGTTATCAAATCAGCAGAGGAGTGGGATTCTTGGCACCCAGCAATGTGGATGAAATCATTGTGTTGGATTACGGCAGTCAGTACAATCAGTTGATCACCCGGCGCATCCGGGAGTTTGGTATCTTTTCTGAACTTAAGTCCCATAAGATCACGGCGGCAGAAGTGAAGCAAATTGCACCGAAGGGGATCATCTTCTCCGGCGGCCCGAACAGTGTCTACGACGAAGGGGCCTTCGATGTGGATCCCGAGATCTTTGAACTGGGGATTCCCATTCTAGGGATCTGTTACGGCATGCAGCTGATGGCTTACAAGCTGGCCGGCGGCAAAGTAGAACCCGCGGATAACCGGGAATACGGCCACGCCGATATTACCGTCACCGACCCGGAGGCCGTGCTCTTCAAGGGCCTGCCCACCGAACAATATGTTTGGATGAGCCACGGCGATCTGGTTACTAAGGTGCCCGACGGCTTCAAGGACGTCGCCACCAGCCCCAATTGCCCGATTGCCTCCATCGCGGATGATACCCGCAAATTCTACGGCATCCAGTTCCACGCCGAGGTTCAAAACACCGAATATGGTCACGAGATCCTGCACCGCTTCGCCTTCGACGTCTGCCACGCCGAAGCCAACTGGAGCATGCAAGACTTCATCGACCAGCAGATCGAGAAGATCCGGCAGACCGTGGGCGATAAGAAAGTCCTCCTCGGCCTCTCCGGCGGGGTCGATTCCTCCGTCACTGGCGTGCTGCTGCACAAGGCCATCGGCAATCAATTGACCAGTATCTTTGTGGATCACGGCCTGTTGCGGAAGAACGAAGCAGACCAAGTTATGGATAGCTTGGAAGGCAAGTTCGGCCTGAACATTATCAAGGTCGATGCCCAAAAGCGGTTCCTGGATAAACTGGCCGGCGTCAGCGATCCCGAAAAGAAGCGGAAGATCATCGGCAACGAGTTCATCCGCGTCTTCGACGATGAGGCCGCTAAGCTGAACGGCGGGTTTGACTTCCTGGCCCAAGGCACGCTGTACACGGACGTTATTGAGTCTGGGACGGATACGGCCCAAACCATTAAGTCCCACCATAACGTCGGCGGCCTGCCCAAGGACGTGGACTTCCAGCTGATCGAACCCCTGCGGACACTGTTCAAGGACGAAGTGCGGGAGCTGGGCGAGAAGCTGGGCATGCCCCATAGCCTGGTATGGCGTCAGCCGTTCCCCGGCCCGGGTTTGGCTATTCGGGTCGTTGGCGCGGTCACGCCGGATAAGCTGACGATCGTCCGCGATTCTGATGCGATTCTGCGGGATGAGATCGCCAAGGCTGGTTTGGACAAAGATATTTGGCAGTATTTCACCGTTCTCCCGGGCTTCAAGTCTGTCGGGGTCATGGGTGATGGTCGGACGTATGACTACACCATTGGGATCCGGGCGGTGACGTCGATTGATGGGATGACAGCGGACTTCGCGAAGATTCCTTGGGATGTGCTGCAGAAGATTTCTGTGCGGATCGTTAATGAGGTCGCGAATGTTAACCGGGTGGTTTATGATATTACGAGTAAGCCGCCAGCGACTATTGAGTGGGAATAAGAGGTAACAGGTTTTAGCAGCAAGGGTCGCTATGTGCCGGGAGTCGTTTTCCCGCGCCGGGCGACTCTTTTGTGTTTCTTTTGCATCAATGGGGTCGCCATTTTTCTACCCAAAGTCAAGCCTATCAAGGAATTTTTTTTAGTGCATTCAAAGTGTGGATGTTGTATCCGCAATTATGCAAAATATAAGTAATACATGTACTATAGATGGTAGTTTATCCAAATAGACACGTGTGAAGAAAGCTAGTGATTTGGGCGCAAAAGCGTTGTACAACAATTCACGAGAATGTGATATAATTTCTTTCGCGGAATCTGAAGAATGTTCCGCAACGGTCGCTGACTCGCACTCAAAGGAGGTGGTAACGTGAATAAGTTATGTGCGGGAGACAACAAAAGACTTCACCTTCAAATGATCGAGGACATTATCAATCGAATGTCTTCAAATTCTTTTTTAATTAAAGGGTGGTCACTTACGGCAATTGGTGGCTTGATAACACTATTCGTTACAAATCAATCAAAGAGTTGGAGCCACTCGCTACTGTGGCTTACACTCGGATGCTGTCTCCTGTTCTGGACGAGCGATGCTTACTATCTTCGTCAAGAGCGAAGATTTCGTGACCTTTATGAATCAGTCCTTCAACAAAGTGAATCCGAGATTAACTTTTCAATGGCTTTTCTGCCGGTAAAAGAAAGATTTTGGTGTACTTTCGTTCGACCTGTTTTTTTACTATCATACGGAGCAATTCTAGTAAGCATCATTGGCATGCTGTGTGTTTTTAGATAGGAGAGGAAAAAGAGATGGCACATTCAACTTTTATTTTGTATAAGTACTCTGAAACTAAAGATCTTCGTGATCGTATTATTGATTCTCTTGGTGACGATGCACGGTATTATCGAGGTGAAAACAACGATTCAAAAGATATTTCTGATCGTTCAAACGACGCAATTCGTGAGTATTTAAAGGATATGATATATGGAACGTCAGTAACGATTGCGCTAATATCGCCTAACATGACGAACAGTGCGTGGATTAGTTGGGAGCTAGAGTACGCGTTAAAAGATATAAAACGTGGTGATCGTTCTTCACATTCAAATGGCATTGTGGGTGTGATTATGGGTATGCCTGATTCAGGATGGATTCGGAAAACATACCGCCATCCTGATGGAGATGTTTCGTCGTCTTTCTCTGAACAGTTTTTACCGAAGATAATTACTGACAATAGGCTTAATCAAAAGCCTACACAATATGTGTGTAAGCAATGTATGACGGTCGATGCACTTACCGGTTCCTATGTTTCCTTGGTAGACGAGGCTCAATTTCTTGAGGACCCCAATAAATACATCGACAATGCTTTTGATAAAAGCCAGAATTTAGATAATTACGATATAGTTAAGGTTGCTAACATCTCTCATGCTGGTATTCTGTAGACTTATTGGGTCTTTCCTCTCACCAGGGAAGGTATTTGTCTGATGATGAGAACCTGAATGTTACTTTAGTTGTCACTCTCTCTGGAATACTGATAAGCAAACTCCCTCCGATTCTCCCACCTTGTTTGCGGAATCGAAGGGAGTCTTTTTTGTTTCACAAATTGAGGTCCAGACGTTAGAGAAGTTTGACCAAGCTTGACCACAAGGTCAATGATGGCAACCGCGGTAGCAATGAGCCACTTTGTCTGACGAGATTCCAGTGCAGAAAACTTGGCGTCAATGTGTTCTGACATCGTATCGAATTTACTGTCAATCTTTGCACTGAGTGTATCAAAGCGGCCATCAACCCTTGCCGAAAAGGTTGCCACCTCTTTGTCCAAAGCATGAAGTTCATCTTTGGTCGCATATTTGGGATTCATGCTGTCACCCCGTTGGACATTGTGTTTGGTTTCGTCGCTTCAATAGTATTACTTGGTTATTTTGAGGGTGTATCTTGCGGGGCAGGTGTTTGCGGGAAAGAGCTTCCGTCCATTTTCACAACTTTGGGGTTAATCACTTGCGGTGTCCTCCATCGTCCCATGAGCAAAATGCACAGGTGATTTTAATTGTGCAAATGTCTGACTATCAATCAGCAGTTCGCGTATATCCTCCTCGGAGATGGTGGGAAATTGTTGTTGAAGGTCATTGATTGATCCCGGGACCAGGAACGAAAAGCGTATTTCAAAATACGAAGTGGGGGCCAACATCTTTGAAACGTCAGTGAAATCTGGGTTCAGATTCAAGTCGGCGTGAAATTCAAATTCTGAGATATTATCAAACGAGAAATCGTCTGAAAGGGCATATTGCTTTCGATCCGTGATCTGTTCAACCAGCGGTACTGGCCGCGATGAAGCGCCTTACTTTTCTTTGAAGGCGTGAGCAGCGTACTGGTTACGTAAAAACGGATGCGGTCCTCACCCTGAATGTTCGGTCCGAGGCCCGCCTCTCTGCCAGCATGGTACATCTTGACTAGCACAGAATCTAAGGAGAAACGCACGTAGAGGCAGTACAGGGTTGATTGGAATGAAAAACAAGTGCGGACGGATGACCGTCTGGCGAATTGGATACTTGGTAACTCAGCAGCTCAAAAACTGACGTTGAATTAGCTGTGGCCATTGGTTCACTTCCTTATCTGTGAGGATGGCGGTGTTTCAAGCTGAGCAGAAGTGTGTGTCTTGAAATGCAAGGCTATTCAGTGCTTTCAAAGCATTGTCCAGAGCTTTGTAGCTGATACCAAGTAAAGCTGCGGCCTTGGTCGGCAGCACAGTACCGTTCTCTAGAGCCGCAACCAAGGCATATATATACCGGCGGTCGTTGCAACTTAGAGCGGAGTTGTACGGGGCACCTCCTGCGCTCTGTGGCGGTACGACTTCTACATCATCTGTAAGGCCGATTGATCCCAGACCTTGTGCCCTGATGGCGATGGATCGAGGACTGACAATGAAGTATCGTGCAGTTCCGCCAATATTGTTACGATCAACATGCACTCTGAACTTAGGCGGTGGCATGAGGAATGCTGTCGCCACTTGGTTAATGTGCCGTTCTTCAACGACGTTGCAATTATTCCCACTCAATAGTTCATCGGTGCCGTGGAGGATATGGATGAACTCGTGGATCAGGGAGAAGATACGATCGGTGTAACTGTCCTTTTGATTGATAAAAATCAACGGCGCATAGTCATCGAGAAGAACAAATGCCCGGAGTTCATTGACGGCAAGCGGACGATTAGTACCTAAGCCGGCCCCGCCTTTCTGCATCACCAAGATGCCATTGTCGGCAAGCTGATTTCTGAGGTCATTGAATAAATCTTGTGGACTGGAGAAATGGGGCAGTACGAGATAACGATTCACAGCCTTCAATGTTTCGTTGACATCGTTTGCTGGGGCACTGCCAATAAATGCTAGCTTGCGTATGCCAATTTGGCTGTTCTCTTTGAACCAAGCCTGCTTCCGCTGCATCTCATAAATGACGTCCCGCACAGTGAGGCTGACTTGTGCTGGGGCGTTTTCTTGAGTCCGGAAGGCGAGGCGAATATCTTCCAGTTTTGGTGGTTTATTGAGGAGGAGATCACCAAAGGGGATGTGAAGGCGGGTCGCAAAAATGCCGAGCTGTTTGACGGTTGGCTGAAGATAGTGGGTGAAGCTTTCATGCAGCCACTTGGTGTCTTGCAACACCTTGCGCTGGGATTCTGGAGATAAATCGGTGATTTTGAAAGACCAATCAATCAGTTCTTTTTGAACAGTTACGCGATTCTCCGTCATTGCATTGTCTCCATCCTAATGAAATGAATTAGTAAGCCGGTTTGAAGGGATATTCAGGGACTGGTCCATACAAGGGAGCTCGGCTGAGACGACTGTCCGGTGATGGTTGCATCTATCCTTCCCTGTCACTGAAATCCATCCATCCAACGCTGCGATTCTTCATTGCGTTGCTTCCGGCTTTTTTCAATTTCTATTTGGCCGAGTCGTGCGACAAAGTCTTTCGGCAGATGGCAGCTTTTAATGAACTTGTAAAACGTATTGCTGCTCATCTTGGACTGTGTATTTGCCGCTTCCCACGTTTTGAGTTGGTCAATCAAATAAAGAGAGTCAAATTTGTCCATGAGTACCACTAAGGAAAGCAAGAAAGCAAACAAAGCCGGATTTAAAATTGAAGTGCAACACCGATTGAGTTAGACCAATCGACCGGGTTGATTTAACAAAATAG
The DNA here is from genome assembly GCF_008694105.1 of Schleiferilactobacillus harbinensis. NCBI lineage: Bacteria > Bacillati > Bacillota > Bacilli > Lactobacillales > Lactobacillaceae > Schleiferilactobacillus > Schleiferilactobacillus harbinensis. The sequence goes on along the minus strand of NZ_CP041364.1, from coordinate 1,347,207 downwards.
GCCATGAAGACCTATCCTTGAAGCGACTAAACTACCAAGAAAGGTGACCTTCATGACCCACAATCAGTCTAACAGTCTCGGCTCGTACACTCAACTCACAGAGGGCGAGCGCGGAATAATTGATGCGCTTTGGCACTCCCATGAATATTCCATTCGCGATATTGCACACATCATCCATCATTCCCCTAGTACGGTAAGCCGTGAGCTTAAGCGCGGCCGAGTCCAGCAACGGGATTCGAATTATCATTACTACAAGGATTACTTCTTTGATGCTGCCCAACGACAACACGAAGAACGACAGACCCATTCCCACGCCAAGAGCATGTTGGAGAAGTGTACCTACTTCTTTAACTGGCTGACCGCTCAGATCAAGAAGCATGCGTATCGTGAACAAAGTATTGATGGGTACGTGCATCAGTTCCAGCAACTCTGGCCTAATCGTTCGTGCCCCTCAACGCCGACCGTGTATCGCTACATTGATGCCGGACTGTTGTCAGTGACCAACATGGATCTGCCTGAGAAGTTGCGGCGTCGCGAGAAAAGGCCAGGCCGTAGTCATGCGCGTAAGAATAAACGCATCGCTGGAACGTCCATCGACAAGCGGCCCAAACAAATCAATAACCGCTGGTTTGTTGGTGACTGGGAAGGCGACCTGGTGAAGGGGAAGCGTTCTGCCGACCAACCAGCATTACTCACCCTGACAGAACGTGTCACACGTTATGAGCTGATCTACAAGATCCCAAACTATCACGCCCGGACTTGCTTAGAGGCCATGCAATACGTTCTGAACACACATGATCCTTATCTATTCCACTCCATCACCTTCGACAACGGTTCTGAGTTCGCCCTCTTGGACCAACTCAGAGGAACAAAGATCTACTACTGCCATCCCTATACACCCAGTGAACGTGGCAGTAACGAGAATGCCAACGGCTTGATTCGAGAATTCATTCCAAAGGGTCAATCACTATGGGAAGTCTCTAAGGAGAAGATTCGTAAGATCCAAGATGTCTTAAACCACCGGTTAAGGAAGTGCCTTGGATACCGCAGCGCAATCGCGGCGCTCCAGGCCTCCCCCCTGGGCCTGGAGGAATCCCTGCCCACTACCTAAACCAATTCACACTAAACCAATTCACATGGATGAGTCTTCACTGTTGCACTTAATTTGACAATTCGGGGAAAGCAAACAAATCGTTTTTCCCGAGATTGTCATTGAAAAATTCTGCGTCTGTAAAAGTTTTTTTCCCGACGAATACCCGAAGACTTTTGAAGTTCAATCGTTGACGTGCATGAAAATCAAGGACTCTATGACCGTGCGCGAACGCATTCCAAAAGTCCTTGATAATTGAAATCATATTTCGAACCAGTTCAATCAGCTCACGCACATCTTTTTGAAGCGCCTCGTGAAAATCGGTTTCAGTCTTAGTGTTCAAAACCCGTTTATCTTCCCACTCCTCCACAATGAAATGCTCTGGCTGAGTTTCCCGCCAATCAGTGGGGTCAATATGGATTGGAAGCAGCTCAGCAACCACATACTTGGTCAAATCGGACGGGAACACTGAAAACAGCATCCGTGATTGTCCCAAAGAAAGATTGCTGAACATAATCCACGGTGGAAGGTCGCCATACTCCGCTTTGTAATATGCGGTAGGGTTATCTGTGCATCTTTCAATTTCGGCACGCAAAAATCCAGTGATTTTTTGAGCTTGTTTCTTATTCCTGTATCGTAACGGATCCAGGTAATTATTCATTTTCAGCCCAAAATTCTTTGCTAATGTAAACGCCATGGCTTCTTTAAAGCGTTGCTCGAAGTTGATTGTGAACTTGAAAAGGATATTGATCAGGTCGTCTTCAACTCGATGGTAGTAGAACAGATCAACCATATGCGTACCGGGCAAATACTCAGTTGTTCCTGATACGAAAAACTCCTCTTTGTACCGATTGACCAAGTTGTAATATCCACGGGCTTTTAATAGTTCAATTGCTAGGCCATCATCATCAATAATCATTCCTTTGTTGCGCAACTTATTCAGCATTTGGGCGTACGAACTGAAACCCACTTCGTCATGTTTTTTCTGCAACGGAAAACACCTCACAGTAATTTCTTACCATGAGGTGTTTTCTCGACCTGAGTTTAGATACAGGCATTTCAACTTGGCCTCATGATATACTAAAAACTTGGGATTGTCAATTTATTCAACATGCCGGACTTTGATTTACCCGACTTGGCCTAAACAGTGTCGGAGTCTACAATGCAAGTAAGATCCTTGGCAGTTCCGGCATTATTGTTCAAATTATACAGGACGGTTAACTTGTCTGTACAGTAATGCGACTGAGACCCATGTAGAGGGAACTTGAGCAATTTGAGGGAACTTGAGCAATTTGAGGGAGGTGCAGGATCAATGATTTGGGAAAGTTATCAGTCTGGAGAGACTGTCGGGCAAACTGGGTCCGAAGGCGGCACTATTCTCAAAGATGAAGAAGTGGCGGACTATGCCCACATCACGCTGGAACAGGCGCGATACTTCGCAATCACCGTGGGACTGTATGGCGTGCTGATGCATACTGCGTTCGCAGCCAGCCTTGAAGAAGCCACTCAAAAGTACAATGCAATGAAAGCCGCCCTTGAAGCAGCCCCAGAAGACAATGACGACTTATACGCGTGGTGCGATGCATTTACTGATCGATTTCAATGACAAGGGGAGAGCTGTATGACAGTCTACGTAAAAGATACCCAGTTTCCAATTGAAGCGAATGTGAATCCGTATAACGCGGCACTTGGTTTCTATCTGCGTGGTGAAGAGGTTATCCACTACCGGGAACAGAAAGAAATTGGCACGTTCACTAAAGATGACATTCTCGTTGATTACGTCACCGAGACCCAAGCGTTTTTGGCGGCGATGGGGATTCAGGTGCCGCATTTTGACTATCCAACAGCGCTTCAGCCGTATATCGGTAGAAATGTCCATCAAGCCAAGCTGGAAGACATCATCAATAATCCGAGTTCTTGGGGCGTCTTCATCAAGCCGGTTTCTACGACGAAATGGTTTACCGGCCGGGTGATCAATCAGGCTCAGGATCTACGGGGGATTGGTATGGCAGAAGACACACGGGTTTGGGTGAGTGACGCTGTGGAGTTTGTTGCCGAATGGCGAGCATACATCCTAGATGGTACGGTAATTGATGTTCGGCCGTATGCCGGCGATTATCATTTTTCCTTTGATGCCACAGTATTGGACACCGCAGTGACTGCTTGGAACGACGCGCCCGCGGCTTACAGTCTCGATATTGGTGCCACACAGGATGGAAAAACGTTGATTGTTGAAGTGAATGATGGGTATGCGCTGGGAAGTTACGGCTTGAGTCCGTATAAGTATGCGGCTTTCTTACAGGCGCGGTGGCAGCAGCTTGTTGCGCCGTTCTTTGCAGAAAACGACGTCTTTGTTGTGCCTGATTCTCTCTGATTATCCAGCACGGAATGAATATGGTGCGGTGGCCGTGATGGTCAAAGAAAGACTGGCGTTTAAAATTTCGCCAGTCTTTTTGATTTTATTCAAATCCGCATTTGGTCAATCCTTGAGCAGTTGCATCCGACAAACTCATGGTTGATACAGAGTTGGCATTGCGCAGACCGCGACAGCCGCGATTGAAATGGTATTTTGATCCGGTGGCTGTGATGTAAACCAGTTGCTGATCGTTGGTGTTCTGCGGAACAGCTGCTTGTGATGATGACGCAGCTTCCTGTTCGGCTTGTGCAATAGATGAGCTGGCTGCAGCAGATGATTCCGCTGCGGCTTTTTCCAGACTGGAGGATTCAGCAGCTTCCGCTCGACTTGATGATTCTTTCGCGGTCAAAGATTCGTACTCGGCCTTTGCACTGCTTTCCTCTTCGGCTGCTGACGATTTTGCTTCGGCTGAGGTCTGTGTTGAGCGAGCAGCATCTTCATGGAGATTTGACGATGGACCAACCAGGGTTGTGCCCGCCATGACGAGTACAATACCGATAATGATGAGCAGCAATGATCCGCCAGCCGTTCGCTTTCTGAACAAGCGCCAGATGCCGGAACCGAGAGCTAGCATGCCGGCCACCGCAATCAGTGTCCCAATGATTGACTTGATACTGATGAAAAACAAGACAGTTGCAATCGCCGTGATGATTTTAGCAGTTCGATTATTTTGCCCAGCCCGAGCTGAGCGGATCCACTGCCAGATACCGTAGATCAGGGCAATGAGACTGACAATTGTAACCAGTGTCCAAATGATCTTCATGGTTCTTCCCCTTTTCAAAAACCGTTGTTATTGATATTCTATCGTATAGATAAAATCTTCACAATAAATTCGGCGACCCAGTATTTCGATATCTGGACCATTTCATTTAGAAAGGGGTCATCAGGAGGATGATTCGCTCAATGCAGCTCAGCGATATTGCGGCGGTCAATGCTAGTTTTGTCCAGCAAGGCTGGCCATTGCGCACGCAGGTCTTGCACCAGTACCTACATGACCAAACAACCCGTCAGCGCCGGGTCTTCATTGCAGAAGAAGCAGGAACCATTGCCGGTTACGTCACATTGCTGCCAGCGGCGCTCACCGGTCCGTTCGCGGATAAACTGCCCGAAATCAGCGACTTCAACGTCTTCACCAAGTTCCAGCGGCACGGTATCGGCAGTACCTTACTAGATGCCGCTGAACAAGCCGCCGCCCAGCTCGCCGCCGCTGTCAGCCTCGGCGTGGGTCTGCATGCTGGTTATGGTCCGGCCCAGCGATTATACGTCAAGCGGGGGTATGTCCCTGACGGCAGCGGCGTTTGGTATCAAGACAAACCGCTGCCGATGAACGCGCCGAGCCGCAATGACGACGATTTGGTGCTCTATATGAGCAAGGCACTGACTCCCGAAACAAATTAGCAGCGACCAACAAGAAGCTGATTGACCGCTTACTTAATTATTTTGCAAAAATAGTCCATTAAATACTAATCCATAATTGACGCCCGTTCGATTGTGGGCAATAATATTGTCATCCCCTTTTCAGGAAGATGGCGAGTAAATGAAGACATGCACTTTAATTAATCGAGAATTGACAGAATTGGAACTGAACGCGCTTTGGCATGCGGCGACGGGCCATACGCTGGCGGCTGGTCACGCCGTCCAGCCCTGCACACTGATTTTGGCCGGTCATGACGCAATTTTTAAACTGGCGCGGTGTGCCCGGTTGAACGGCGGCGATGCTGCCTTTTCTGTTCAGCAGGCCATGCGGGTCACGACGCCTGAATACCTCAATTCAGAGGAGGTAGACAGCATCATCGCCCGGGTCATTCGGTGGAAAAGCGGTTCCCAGGCCCCCGTTTGTAGGCCAAATGTCGTATAATGGCCTTATCCTAACGAATTGAGGGGAAAATATGGCAGAATTGAAGCATTTCTATGAAACATTCCAACCCAAACATTATGATGTCTATATCGACATCGATCGGGAAAAGAAACTGATTTCTGGTAAGACCACGATCACCGGCACCGCCCAGGCACAGGAGATCTCCGTGCACCAGAAGTATCTCAAGGTCTCTGCTGTCCAGGCTGGCAATCAAGACGTGCCGTTCACCACGGACGACCAGGCCGATGCCATCCGTATCACCTTGCCGGCAGCTGGCGACGTGACGGTGGCGATTACTTATACGGCGCCGTTGACCGACACGATGATGGGCATTTATCCATCCTATTATCAGTTGAACGGTGAGAAAAAGCAGCTGATCGGTACGCAGTTTGAAACGAATGCGGCCCGCCAGGCTTTCCCCTGTGTCGATGAACCGGAAGCCAAGGCAACTTTTGATTTGGCCATCAAGTTCGACGAACATCCCGGCGAAACCATCATCAGCAATATGCCGGAGAAATCTGAAAAAGACGGCGTGCACTATTTTGTCACCACTGTCCGGATGTCTACTTACCTGATTGCCTTTGCTTTTGGCGAAATGCAAAGCAAGCTGACCAAGACGAAGAGCGGCGTTGAGATTGGCGTGTTCGCTACCAAGGCGCACCAAGCTAATGAGCTGGACTTTGCCTTGGATATCGCGAAACGGGCAATTGAATTCTACGAAGATTTCTATCAAACGCCGTATCCGCTGCCGCATTCTTATCAATTAGCGCTGCCGGACTTCTCGGCCGGCGCGATGGAGAACTGGGGCCTGGTGACATATCGGGAAGCACTGTTGCTGTTAGATCCGGACAATACCGCGTTGGATACCAAGCAGCTGGTGGCCACGGTCATCACCCATGAATTGGCGCACCAATGGTTTGGTGATTTGGTGACGATGAAGTGGTGGGACGATCTGTGGCTGAATGAAAGTTTCGCCAACATGATGGAGTATGTCTCTGTTGACGCCCTGCAGCCGGATTGGCATATTTGGGAGACGTTCCAGACTTCTGAAGCGCCCGCTGCACTGCAGCGGGATGCCACGGATGGCGTGCAATCGGTCCATGTTGATGTGGAAGATCCGGCCGAAATCGACTCCCTGTTCGATGGGGCCATTGTTTACGCCAAGGGCGCGCGGCTCTTGGTCATGGTCCGGGCACTGATCGGTGACGATGCCTTGCGGGCCGGCTTGAAGAACTACTTTGCGGCTCATCAATACGGCAACGCTACGGGTGCTGATCTGTGGTCCGCTTTGGGGGCAGCCTCCGGTTTGGACATTGGCGCCATCATGCATTCTTGGCTGGATCAACCCGGTTATCCGGTAGTAACGGCCGCGGTCAAAGACGGTCAGTTGACGCTGAGCCAGAAACAATTCTTTATTGGTGAAGGTCAGGACGTTGGCCGGCAATGGCAGATTCCGCTGAACAGCAACTACGATGCGGCGCCAGCCATCATGAAGGACAAAGAAGTGACGGTCGGCGATTATGCTAAGCTGCGGGCCGCCGCCGGCCAACCGTTCCGGGTCAACGTGGGCAATAATTCCCATTTCATCGTGAAGTATGACGACACGCTGATGCAGGACATTTTGACGCATACCGATGAACTGGACGATATCGCCAAGCTGCAGTTGTTACAAGATCTGCGCCTGTTGGCAGACGGCCGCCAGATTTCTTACGCGACGCTGGTCCCGCTGCTTCCCCGGTTCGCGGATAGTCATGCGGCAGTGGTCAACACGGCCCTATATCGCGTCGCAAGCAACCTGAAGCGTTTCGTGACCCCCGATTCGCCGGAAGAAAACCAGCTGAAGGCTTTCTACAATCAGCTGAGTGCGGATCAATTGGCTCGTTTGGGCTGGACGCCTAAGGCCCATGAATCCAACGATGATCAGTTGACTCGGCCATTTATCTTGAGTGCGGCATTGTATGGCAAGAACGGGGCAGCCATTGCTGCTGCCCATGACTTGTTCAAGGCCAATGCGGACAAGCTCGCCAGTTTGCCGGCGGACATTCGCTTTTACGTGCTGGCCAACGAAGTCCATGACTTCGGCAGCGCCGATCTGGTCGATGAGTTGGTGGCGGCTTACCGGGAGACCACCGACGGCAGCTACAAGGGTGATTTGCGCGCCGCTGTGACCCAGACGCCGGACAAGGCGCTCCTGGCTAAACTGATTGGTCTGTTCAAAGATCCCGATACCGTCAAGCCCCAAGACTTGCGTTCCTGGTTCTACGGTATTTTAGCCAACCATCACGGCGAACAGGCGGCTTGGGATTGGCTGCGGAATAACTGGCAGTGGCTGGAAGAAAAGGTCGGCGGCGACATGGAGTTCACGACCTACATCACCGTTGTAGCCAATGTTTTCCGCACCCGGGAACGCCTGAACGAGTTTAAGGCCTTCTTCGAACCGAAGCTGAATACGCCGGGGCTGACTCGGGAGATCCAGATGGATACCAAGGTTATCGCCAGTCGGGTAGACTTGATTGAAGCGGAAAAGGACGCCGTCAATGCGGCTGTAGCTAAAGAAATTCAATAAGTGAGCGGTAATGAAGCGAGCGGTGTTGGAGAAATCCAGCACCGCTTTTTTGACGAGTGGACAAAACCAGCAACGAAGCATATAGTAAGTGTACTTACTATATTGCAAAAGGAAGCGACTCACCAATGCCGACACTAGGCTATACACTCATGGCGATTGCCAAGGACATCAAGTATCAGCTGACCACCGCCCTGGCGGTGGAAAATATTACCAGTCAGCAATGGGCGGTGCTGGCTCAGATTGCCACAGCGCCGGAGCGGCTGACCGCGGCGGCGATCGGCACGATTCTGGATATGGATCGGCCCACCGCGACCGCCATTGTCCATCGGCTGCAGAAAAAGGAATTGGTGGCGAGCCGGCGTTCTCCGGTGGATGGCCGCGCGTATGTCTTGTCCCTGACCACGGCGGGACAGACCGCGTTTCAGCGTTGTGCGACCATTGCCGAGCAGACGTTGCACAGTGTTTTACAGCCATGGACCGCTCCGGAACAACGTCAATTACAGCAGTTGCTGACGAAATTAGAAGGGAAACAACCCACGCATGGATAAAATCTTAGTATTAGGCAGTACCGGCAACATCGGCTGGCCATTGGTCAAGATCCTGCATCAGCGAACGGATTGTACTGTGGTGGCCGGAGTCTGTCATCACGTGCCCCAAACGATGCAGGACTTGGGTGTCGCCACGGTGCATTTCGATTTTCTTGCCCCCAGCACCTTTGCTCCGGCATTGGCGGGGGTGACCAAAGTCTTCTTCGTTCGGCCGCCGCAATTGGCGAATCCCGAACAGGATATGCGGCCGTTTCTGGAAACAGTCAAGGAGCACGGCATCGCCCAGGTAGTGTTTATTTCACTCATGGGGGTTGAAAAAAATCCAATGGTGCCGCACCGGAAAATTGAACAGATGATCACGACGCTTGGCTTGCCGCACACGTTCATTCGACCGAGTTTCTTTATGCAGAATCTGTGTACTACCCATCTGGCAGATATTCAGCAGCACCATGATCTCTTTATTCCCGCCGGCCGGGCCAAGACCAGTTTCATCGATACCGAAGATATCGCGGCGGTGGCCGCCGCGGCACTGACTGATCCCCAATACCTCGGCCAAGCCTTGACTATCACCGGGCCGGCGGCAATCACCTATAATCAAGTGGCTCAGATCATGAGCGAGACACTGGGGGTGCCGATTACTTACAGCCATCCCGGGCTGCTGCAATTTCGCCGGGCCATGATCCGGCGGGGTGTCAAGAAAGAGTTCGTTAATGTCATGGTGATGCTGTATGTGATCACTCGGCTGGGCAATGCCAAGGGCGTCACGGATACAGTGCAGCAGGTTCTCCAGCGCCCGGCCCGGACGGTGGCCCAATTTGTGCAAGCCAACGCAGCGCTGTTTCTTGAGTAACCGCTGCTGGCAGCTCATAAAAATTTCATCTTGGGGGCTTGACATTCTCTTTTTCCATGTTATGATTTGTTACATCAAATAAACGAACGACAAGCGGAAAGACGAGTAGGGTGCGCCATCCGGACAGTGAATCGAGGCTAGTGGGAACTCGAGACGGCAACGGTGAACCTGAATAACACTTTCCGAGTCTCGCGCTGAACGCTTTGCTAGTAGGCCGCGACGTTACCGGTACGTTACCATCCGGAGGCGTATGTTAGTACGCTGTGTGAGGCGGCCTATTTTGGATAGGCAACTTGGGTGGTACCGCGAATTGTCATTCGTCCCTTGAATTGGGGCGAATGACTTTTTGTTTGCCCCGCAAACTAAAACGACCAGAGCCCAGCCGGTGCTGGTCGTTAAAAATTAGGAGGCCGCATTATGCATCTCACGATTCCCAAAGAATACGATCCGAAGTTGTCTGTCCGCCAAACCCAAGAAGCCATCCGTTATATTCGGGAAACCTTCCAAGACGAGTTTGGTAAAGAACTGCATTTATCCCGGTTATCGGCACCGATGTTTGTGGAAAAATCCACTGGCTTGAATGACAACCTGAATGGGGTGGAAAAGCCGGTTTCGTTTGATATGGCCGATCTGCCTGATGAACGGATCGAAATCGTCCATTCCCTGGCTAAGTGGAAGCGGGTGGCGCTCAAACGTTATGGCTTCGGGATGCACCAGGGGCTGTACACCAACATGAATGCCATTCGCAAGGACGAAGACCTGGACAATTTCCACTCGATTTATGTTGATCAGTGGGACTGGGAGAAAGTCATCGACAAAGACGAGCGCAACACGGATACTTTGAAAAAGACCGTCCGGGAAATTTTCAAAGTCATCAAGCACATGGAGCACGAGGTGTGGTACAAGTATCCCCAAGCGGTCCATCATTTACCGGACGAAATTCATTTTGTTACCACGCAAGAACTGGAAGATCGCTGGCCGGACAAGACGCCCAGCGAACGGGAAGACGCGATCACCAAGGAACTGGGCTGTGTTTTTCTGATGCAGATCGGTTGGCCGTTGAAGTCCGGCAAGCGCCACGACGGTCGCGCACCGGACTATGACGACTGGACGCTGAACGGTGATATCCTGTTCTGGTATGAACCGCTGCAGCGGGCGTTGGAGATTTCCAGCATGGGTATCCGGGTGGATAAGGACGCCATGCTGGCCCAGCTGAAGTCCGTGGATGCCGAAGATCGCCTGCGCCTGCCGTATCACCAGATGATCATTAACGAAGAGCTGCCGTACACCATTGGCGGCGGGATCGGTCAATCACGGTTGTGCATGCTGCTGCTGGGAAAGGCCCACGTCGGGGAAGTACAGGCGAGCGTTTGGCCGCAAGCAATGATCGATGAGTGTGCAGCCCATGATATTCATATTTTGTAAATAAAAAAAATCCGAGGAAACGGTCGGCCGTCCTCGGATTTTTTGCTATTCCTGATACTCTTGAATTCCGGTCGCCAACCGCGCCAGCCCGTCTGCCAGCATCGTCTGCGGACAGGCAATGTTCATTCGCAGGAAATGCCGGCCGGCGGCGCCGTAATCCGTCCCGGCCGCCAAGACCAAACCGGTCTTCTCCCGCAGGAAGTCATTCAGCCGGGCACTGTTGCTGGTCACAGCCGTGCAATCCAACCACAACAGATAGGAAGCTTCCGGCACGGCAAATTTGATCTGCGGTAAACGCTGCGCAAGATAATCCTGAGCAAAAACAACATTGTTCCGCAAGTGCGCCTTCAAAGCGGCCAGCCAGGTGTCACCTTCAGAATACGCTGCGATGGTGCCTGGAATCGCCACAAGATTCGGCTCCCCCAGCCAATCCACCGCCAGACCATGCGTGACGATGGCCCGCAGCGCGGGATTGGGAATGGTCACGATGGCCGCGTGCAAGCCGGCCAGATTGAACGTCTTGCTCGGCGATACCGTGGCAATTGTGTGCTGAATCAAATCGGCCGGCAGGGAATCAATGGAGACGTAGTCATGGTCAGCCAATACCAAGTCGCGATGGATCTCGTCGCTGATCAAGGTCACTGAATTATCTCGGCACAGCGTCACGATCCGGATCAGTTCGTCGCGAGACCACAGCTTGCCGATGGGATTGTGCGGGTTGCACAGCAGCATCATGGTCGTTTGGGGATCCGCCAGTTTTTTCTCCAGATCCGCAAAATCAATGGCATAGGATAAGTCATGGGCATCATAAATGAGATTATTCGCTAAAATATGCCGCCTGTTGCTTTCCACGGCGTTAAAAAACATGTTGTATACCGGCGGCTGCAAGACGATATTATCTCCGGGATTGGTCAGCCGCCGAATAATGGCGGCAATCGCCGGCATCACACCGGTGGCAAACAGCATCCACTCCGGCGGACAAGTAAAATGATGCTGGCGCTGATTCCAAGCCGCCACGGTGGTGAACAGTTCGGCCGGCACTTTTTCATAACCGAAAATACCCGCAGCCACTTTGGTCTGCAGCGCCGCTTTGATCTCCGGCGCGGTCTCGAATTCCATATCCGCGATCCACATCGGCAGTTCTGTGTCCTGAACGTTCCATTTGATTGAATTCGTGTGGCGGCGAGGCGGGACAGTGACAAAATCATACATTGGCAAAAAATCTCCTCCTATTTCATTGGGCGCGGGGCGATTCCCGTACCGACAAGCATTAATTGGATGGTGGTTGGACCAACAAAAGTAAAGCCGCGCTGCTTCATGTCCTTGGCGACGGTTTTTCCATCCGCTCCTTGAAATGACCACAAGTAATCCGCAAAGTCTTTGAACTCCGGACTCAGCTGAACGATTGCTCGGGTATTTTGGACGATGGCCCGGATTTTACGCGGATTGCGGATCATCGCCGGGTCATTCTCGATTTCTTCGATCGTTTCTTCATCGTAACCGGCTACTTTCTGGGCATCAAAATGGGCAAAGACCCGGTCGAACTCCGGCAGCTTGCTGGCGGCGGCCTTCCAGCTCAAGCCGGGCTGGAACACGGCGACCACTAAAAATTTGAACAGCACCTGCGGATCATGGGTGGCGTGGCCGAATAATTGATGGTACTCGTTAATTCCGTTTGCTTCTTCTGCCATGATGCGGACCCTCTTTCTTCTTCTATTGTAGGATACCACGCCAGTCGCTGGGATGGGCGCGGGGCGGCAGTCAAATTACGGCTGCTTTCCCGAATTGTCAAATTAAGTGCAACAGTGAAGACTCATCCATGTGAATTGGTTTAGGTAGTGGGCAGGGATTCCTCCAGGCCCAGGGGGGAGGCCTGGAGCGCCGCGATTGCGCTGCGGTATCCAAGGCACTTCCTTAACCGGTGGTTTAAGACATCTTGGATCTTACGAATCTTCTCCTTAGAGACTTCCCATAGTGATTGACCCTTTGGAATGAATTCTCGAATCAAGCCGTTGGCATTCTCGTTACTGCCACGTTCACTGGGTGTATAGGGATGGCAGTAGTAGATCTTTGTTCCTCTGAGTTGGTCCAAGAGGGCGAACTCAGAACCGTTGTCGAAGGTGATGGAGTGGAATAGATAAGGATCATGTGTGTTCAGAACGTATTGCATGGCCTCTAAGCAAGTCCGGGCGTGATAGTTTGGGATCTTGTAGATCAGCTCATAACGTGTGACACGTTCTGTCAGGGTGAGTAATGCTGGTTGGTCGGCAGAACGCTTCCCCTTCACCAGGTCGCCTTCCCAGTCACCAACAAACCAGCGGTTATTGATTTGTTTGGGCCGCTTGTCGATGGACGTTCCAGCGATGCGTTTATTCTTACGCGCATGACTACGGCCTGGCCTTTTCTCGCGACGCCGCAACTTCTCAGGCAGATCCATGTTGGTCACTGACAACAGTCCGGCATCAATGTAGCGATACACGGTCGGCGTTGAGGGGCACGAACGATTAGGCCAGAGTTGCTGGAACTGATGCACGTACCCATCAATACTTTGTTCACGATACGCATGCTTCTTGATCTGAGCGGTCAGCCAGTTAAAGAAGTAGGTACACTTCTCCAACATGCTCTTGGCGTGGGAATGGGTCTGTCGTTCTTCGTGTTGTCGTTGGGCAGCATCAAAGAAGTAATCCTTGTAGTAATGATAATTCGAATCCCGTTGCTGGACTCGGCCGCGCTTAAGCTCACGGCTTACCGTACTAGGGGAATGATGGATGATGTGTGCAATATCGCGAATGGAATATTCATGGGAGTGCCAAAGCGCATCAATTATTCCGCGCTCGCCCTCTGTGAGTTGAGTGTACGAGCCGAGACTGTTAGACTGATTGTGGGTCATGAAGGTCACCTTTCTTGGTAGTTTAGTCGCTTCAAGGATAGGTCTTCATGGCCTATTTTGTTAAATCAACCCGGTCGATTGGTCTAACTCAATCGGCGTTGCACTTCAATTTTAAATCCGGCTTACGGCTGCTTTTTTAGCGGGTTATTCAATTTTCTGAAACCTGGATCAGTGTTATACTAGAGTTGCAGTCGGTTATTGACGGAGCAAGTATTTTTTAGTGAAAGCACCACCATGACTTATCATCTTTTTTAGATATTCAAGTATCAGATGCAATGGGTTACTTTGTGTTTTGCCAGCCGCACGCGATTTGCGGCTATTTTTGTATTCACCAAATCGACTGCTAAAAAAGCAGGAGGCGTTTGTATTTTGCAGAATCAATTGACTATTTACCATGATGTGATGCGGCGATGACTCAAGATTTGACTAAGCCCCAGAGGCGGCGCTTACGAATCATTTCGCTGATCGCCACTTGCGGCGGGCTGCTCTTCGGGTATGATACCGGCGTGATCAACGGGGCGCTGCCCTTTATGGCGCAGCCCAGTGAATTGAATATGAGCCCGCAGATGGAAGGCCTGGCAACCAGCTCGCTGACACTCGGCGCGGCCCTTGGCGCTATGGTCATTGGCCGAATCGGCGACAAGCGCGGGCGGCGCTGGACGATTCGGATATTAGCGGTTATCTTTGCCTTGATGACAACCCTCAGCGCACTGGCTCCCAGTGCTTCAGTCCTCGCGCTGGCGCGCTTGTTTCTAGGCGTCGCAGTCGGCGGGGTATCTGTCTTAGTACCAAGCTTTCTGGCAGAAATTGCCCCGAAAAGCATTCGCGGTCAGATGGTCACTCAGAATGATCTGATGATCGTGACCGGCCAGCTGCTGGCCTTCATCCTGAATGCGGTACTCGGGACGACTTTTGGTACCGTCCACGGTATTTGGCGCTGGATGATCGTGCTGGCCACGATCCCAGCAATCGTGCTGTGGATCGGGATCAACTTTGTCCCAGAATCACCCCGCTGGCTGACGGCCCACGGTAAACAAGGCGAGGCCCTGCGGGTGCTCCACACCATTCGTTCCGACCACGAGGCCCAGTTAGAAATGGCAGAGATGAACCAGGCGATGCAGGCCGAACGAACTACGGCCCGGCCGAGTCTTAAAGACCTGGGTACGCCCTGGATCCGCCGATTGGTGCTGATTGGCATTGGCCTAGGCGTTACCCAACAGATTGCCGGAGTCAACATCATCATGTATTATGGGACGACTATCTTAGAGGCATCCGGATTTGGCCGGGATGGCGCGTTGATCGCCAATATTGCCAACGGGGCTGTCTCGGTGGTTATGTCCCTCGTGGCGATTCGGATCATGGGCAGTGTCAAGCGGCGTACGATCTTGATCACGGGCCTGGTCGGTACTACCGGGGTGATGGCCGGCATCGCCTTGGTCGTGAAGTTTCTCAACGGCAGCGCCATCCAACCCTATGTAACTGTTGGCCTGACGATGCTGTTCCTCGCATTCTTCCAAGGCGCCATTTCACCCATGACTTGGCTGCTGCTGTCAGAAATCTTTCCCGGCCGGCTGCGCGGGCTCGGGATGGGGTTCGCCACGTTCTTCCTGTGGCTCAGCAACTTTCTGGTGGGCGACACCTTTCCCATCTTAGTCCATAACCTGGGTATGGCCGGCTCTTTCGGCGTATTCGTGGGTACGAACCTGGCCGCTTTGGTGTTCGTCATTAAGTGTGCGCCGGAAACGGCGGGCAAGTCTCTGGAAACCATTCAACAAGAGGCAGAAATGACCGGACAGACGCCGCGCTATGCGTTGCGGCATCCAAACAGCCGGTAATGATAGCGACAGAAAATCCCTGGGTACCAGACGGTTCAGTCTGACACCCAGGGATTTCTTTAGCCTTTTACACTGGTACCGTCAGTGTAGTTGATCGTATAGCCCGGTTCGACGTTGAAAATATACACATTGAACCGCACCGTATTATCACCGACGGATTGGGCCCGCATTTGCACGCCGCGGGCAACGAGTTCGTTACCCCGATAGACCGGCTTGACTTGATAGCGGATGAAGTGCTGATTGCTCTGCTTCAAATAGTAGGCAATGTCCATCTCATGAGCCAGCATATGCGGATTATTCAACGATTGCGTTCCGGTAATCAGGTTCTTCGGGTTGTTGTTCTCGCCAGACAACTGAAAACCGATGAGGTGGCTGCGGTTATACAGCCAGCCGTGGGCGGTGCGCTTGTTCCGCCAGCCGGTGGGGTCCCAAGTGAGGGCGGTCCGTTTGCTGGTGGGCATCAAGGACCGGTTTAACAGAGCGTTGGCCGCCTGGGCCCGGTTCAAGCTGTCCAGGTCGGCGTAACTTTCCCAGCCGCCCTTGGCGGTGCTTTGGTCACTGGCTGAAAAACCCGGATCGTTGTTGTTCACGGTGATTTCCGGCGTGCCGGAATAATTCAGCTTGGCCAGGTCTGGGGCGGCAGTGCTTGATGCGGCCGCCGTCGGCTTGGCACTCTCCTGTTTTGGCGCTGCCGGTTGTTTGTTGAGCTTCTTTTCCAGCTCACTGATCACTTCTTTGTCCAAAGACATGGACTCCGCCTGATCTTTGATCTTAGCGGCGGTGTTTTTGTTGGTCTGCGCTAAGCGGCTGACTGTGGTTTGCAGAGACGACTGCTGGGCGGCCTGGTTATCTGGTTGGCCAGTGCTGCAGCCTGCGAAGAAAAAAGCGGCGGCCAGCACCAGCGGCATTAATTTGCGTAATTTCATCGTGTTGGCCTCCCTAGCGCAATGCTTTCCGATAACCAGCGTTGATGGCATCCTGCTCCGTATTAAAGTGGACCGCGTTGGCGGAATTCATCCGGTAGCCGGCCTGACCGGGTACGTGGTAGATCTTGGAGTTGACGTTGCCAACGATAGTTCCGGTTTCGGCGGTATTCATGTCGCCCCGTTGACTTTGGGCCGTCTGGGTTTGCTGGGCGGCAGCAGCGGCTTGGGAACTGCTCGCCGCCGCCTGTTTGCTGCTCTCAGCTGCCGCCGCCAGTGAAGACGATTGGGCAGCGGCAGAAGAAGAGGCCGCCGCCTGGCGTGCAGATTCCTTGCTGGCCGCTTCTGCCTTTGCAGATTCTTTGGCGGCCAGTTCGTCTTCCAAGTCCGAGCGTTTTTTGCTGAGTGATTCCGCCACAGCGTTTTGACTGGACTTCTTGGCGGCTAATGATTTGGCTTCCGCCTGAGCGGCTTTTTCCTTAGCAGTCAGCTTTTTGACACTTGCTGTATTGGCCGTGTTGGCCGACTGGTCTGATGTACCGCAGCCAGCGATGCCGACTGTCAGCAACAGGATGGCAGCTAAAAGCGCCCATCGACCAAACGATTGGCGGCTCCTGAGCCGATGAAAAAAGATCAGCAGACCGACGGCGCCAGCGAAGAGGGCCACGACTCCCCATGGCCCAATACTATGAATGATTTCTCCCACAATTTTTCTCTCCTTGCTTGTCCAATGAATAACATATGTACTCTTATTTTAGCATAGGGCGAGGACCGTGAACCATTGGGGATTAAGAAGAAAATCTAAAATAAGTACGTTCATAAAAGACAATTTGCAGTATAATACAGTCGTCGGGTGGATAACGTTAACTCATTTGCTGCCCCCAAGCCCGACGATAGTCGATCATACTGACGCTGCTTCTCCCCAGTTGCAGCTTTTCCCTCCGATTTAGACGACCGAAGGGAATTTTTTTGCACTCAAAAAGCCGCCAGAATCGGCGGCTTGCGTGTTAATCTGCGCTGCGGCCAACAAAGAACGACACCACAGCAACCAGGATGACAGCACCTAAGATCGACGGGACCAAGGCCATGCCGGCCAATTGCGGACCCCAGCTGCCAAAAATGGCTTGACCAATCGAAGAGCCAATCAAGCCGGCCAGAATGTTGCTGATCCAGCCCATGGACTTGCCTTTACTCGTAATTGCTCCGGCAATTACCCCAATCAATGCGCCAACGATCAATACCCATAACCAATGCATCGAATCACTCCTTATATGAAATTCAATATGAACTATTTAAGTATACCCATTTAAGACCGCTTTGGTAAACAAAAAGCGTGCATTATGCACGCTAAATGTCAAAATGCCCCCCGTGGGGTTCGAACCCACAACCCACGGTTCCGAGGACCGTTGCGCTATCCAGTTGCGCTAGGGAGGCAAGCAACTTCCATGGTAGTGCACCAAAGAAGCGAGAACAAGGCCAAATTAATTCAAATCGGCCAAACAATTGACGCCGAGTGCCAGCACCCGGGTATGCGACGCCCGGCCAAAGTCCCGGGCATCGTAGTTCTCTTGATTAGCCAGTGAATCGGCGGTAAACAAAATTTGACCGAATTTGGCCCCACGGAATTGGGCGATGGCGGCTAAAGCGGCACATTCCATTTCCACGACTTCATAGCCGGTGGCAGTGTATTGCTTGATCAACGCAGGCGTTTCCCGGAAAAAGGCATCGTTAGTCCACGTTTTGACCGGCTTGGCCGGTTGGCCAACACTGGCCAGGCTGGTTTGAATGGCAGCCGCCATGTCCGCATCCAGCCGAATACTCGGCGCTGCCGGTAAATAATGGTAGGAAGTACCTTCATCCCGCAGTGCTTCGGTCACTACCAGCAGGGTGTTTTCCGGTTTATCCAGTAGAACACCGCAGGAACCCACCGCAATAATTTGTTTAGCGCCGTAAGCAATCAAGAAATCAATGATCTGGGCCGAAGCCGGGGCGCCGATCACCGCGGGGCAGATACCAATGGCTTCCCCGTGGAAGCGAATCTGCTGCACCCGGACCACATTCGAGAAAGTCAGCAGAGTGCCGATCTCTTGGGCATGATACTCCGCGTAGAAATCAGCTAAATGATCCGGTGTCACAAAAGCCAGCAGCATTTTTGCCGGAAAGTGATATCCCTCATGCCGGAATGGGTTAATGACCGCCTTTTGGGTCGGATCGTAATTCAAAATAGGTAACTCAGACATCGAATCATCACGCTTTCTGAAAAGACTTAAACCCATGATACCACAAGCCTTTTTCTGGAAACCAGGTCCAGGATATGGGTAAAATAGTGTACACTATTCATATATTGTTGTAGATGGGGGAACACTATGCGGATCACGAAACAAAGCTGGTGGATACTGGGGGTCACCGTCGTACTGACAGCGTTATTTCTAGGCTATTATGGCTGGGGCTATCGGTATTTAAAATTAAAAGAAACCGAACCGCCAACCACGGCGACGACAACGACCACTGCCCCGGTGTATAGTCAGGCGCAGTTTGAGAAGACGATGAAAAGATACAAGGCCTTTGACGCCTTTGCCCGGCTCACGAGTGTGGCTGATATTGAGAGCGGCAAGAGTTCGCTGGGCGGGTACACGGATTTTCCCATTATGCTATGCCCGGAACCAACGCGACGCAATCAATCAGCGTTCAGGATGGCAGTCTCGAAATGTGTACGACTATGACACCCCAAGGTGTGGTCGTGGCGGGTCAATATCTCATTACATCAGCTTACGATCATGACGGCTTCCATAATGCCGTGCTTTACGTCCAAGATTTGAAAACCCGCCGGTATATTAAGACGGTGGTGCTGAAAGGCACGCCGCATGTCGGCGGAGTGGCCTATGACCCGCGCAACCAGCTGGTCTGGGTGTGCAACTGGCGTAATCGCCAGTCTGAACTGGTATCGATCAAGTTGAGCGATATTGAAAAATACGACTTGAATAAAACGAAGAGGCCCATTGCGTATCATCAACGAGCGCTGCTGGAATCAATCACCCGGGCGTCTTTTGTCACTTACGATGCCGGCAAGCTGTATGTTGGTTCGCATCGCACTGGCAACATCCAGCACTATCAGCTGAGCAAGAATGGCCGCTTGACCGGCACCAACTCGATCAAGGTGGGCACGAATATTTTCGAGACGATTACGAACGCCTTGCTGAAGCAGGATATTTTGACCCAAGTCCAAGGAATGGCCTTCTACAAGAATTACATCATTTTGTCCCAATCATTTGGTCCCGGGCGATCCCGGTTGTGGGTCTTTGATAACCGCAATCGGTCGGTCTATCGGGATTCGGATGCGTTGGCCCGATTCTACGCCCCCTCCCACCTGGAACAGATTTCGACCAGCGGCGGGACTCTGTGGGCCAACTTCGAATCGTCGGCGCGGGCATATCGCGGAACCAGCCATGACCACATCGATCGGCTCGTCCACCTGAATTTGGAATCGTTCAAAGCCATCGTTGATGCGGAGCTGCAGCAGAAGGGAGCGGCAACGAAATGACAACTAATCCATCAAAACGCCGGTTATGGCCGTCTCTTTATAGTGAAGAAGAGCCGGTCGGTGATATCAATGCTTGGATCAAGATCCTAGCAACGATCTGGTTCATTTACTTATTGTTTAATACCAAGAATCCGTTGAGTATCTATTTCACGCCATCCTTGACCGAGTTTCAGATGCATGGCAGTCTCGGTTTGGATATCCGGGTGATTGCGGCCGGCCTGCTGTTCCTTGGTTTAGTGCTGGGCAGTGTTTGGTGGGCGTTTGGCGGGCTCGGTGTGCGACGGCTTTTCCCCCAATGGCGGGTGCGGGACACCTTTCTCACCCTCTGGTATGGCTTGCTGACGCTGATCTTTAACGGTATCGGCCGGTTATTTGCGGATTTTGTCCAGGCTCATTATGTCCACAACTCGTCCAGCGCCTTGGATATCGGGGAAATGGCTTCCTGGCATAATTACTGGATCGTGACGGTCCGGTATATTTTGATGATGGCCGGGCAAGTGATCGCCTTGATCTTGATATTCTTAGCCCTCTATCAGCTAGGCAAACGCTTCTTGCCCCAGAATAAGCGGTTCATACCGGAGCTAACCAAGTTTCTGGCCAATATTTTGGCGGCGCTGGCCTATGCCGGCCTGATGACGACGCCAATCAATCCCAACTTCATGCAGAACGTGTGGCTGTCCGGGATGCAGGCGATTCCCATGCTGTGGGCGTACCGGCGCACCCGGAATGTGCTGGTGCCGATTTTGGGCCTCATCATCCTCAACCGCGCTTTCATTGCACTGCTCATCGCGTTTTCTGCCTAACCTGTCTTGCCTAATTGGGGAGCAACATTGGATACTATAGGTAGGAAGCAAAACTTGGGCTGGAGGGGTAGACATGGCAACGGATAAAAAAGGAGCACAATCAGCGGCGATCCAAACGGCGCTGGATGTGATTAACGCAAAGGTCGACCAATTACAGCCGTATTTTGCTCACAGCCAAACCCGATTGGTGCAGGTGGCCAAAGAATATTTGCGGGGGCTGTATGAAGCCTTAGATAAAGTTGGGGGAGAACAGGACCGGGTGCAGGATCAGCTGGCCGCGGTACAGGCCCAGATGCAGCATTATCAGCAGGTGACGGCGACTATTCAACAAGCGGTGGACGATCCCCAGTTATGTCCGCGGCAGCGGCATGCACTGCAGCTGCAAATTGACGAGCTGACTCGGCAGATCAGTGCGCAGACCGAACAAGAGGGCCAGCTGCGCACCCAGCGGGAAACGGCGAAAAATACGGTGCAGTCGCTCCACGGCCAGCAGGACATCCTGCACAGCAGTTTGCAGCGGCAGGAAGACGCCATTCGCCAAGAAACCGATCTGGTCAAGATCACGGAAATGGTTGCTGCCCAAGAATCCCGAGCGGCGGACAGCAACCGGCAATTGGCTGAGCTGGCCCAGAAAGAACAAGCGGCGGCGGCAGCCGTAACGGATCTGACCAGCCAGTTGACTCGAATGAATGGTGACTTGTCGGCGAAGATCAGCCAGCGGGCGGTGCTTGTGAAACAGGCCCACGCGTTAAGCGCAAAGATCAACGCCCCAGTGTCGATTCAGGATCAATTGCGCGACAGTCAGCAGCATCTGACCGATCTGCAGGATCAGCTTAAGGGATTGGAAGATGGCTTGGTCCAGTTGAGCCGGGGGGAAGATCGGCTGACCCAAACGATTGGTCAGGTCCAAAAGACCATGACCAGCGGATTGGTCGATGGCGCCGCGCTGACTCGGGAAGCGGTGCAGCAGGTACCAACAGCGGTCGAGGCCGCCCCAGCGCCGGTCAATCCCAGCGGGGCCGGCCCCACGCCAATTACCAATCAAGCTGTGGCCCCGGCTGCAAGTACCGGTCCTATCCCTTTGACTGACGAGGGTGCATTGGCCATCAATTTGCCGACGACACGGCCGTACTTGATCGTCCTGACCACGCTGCCCACCAAATTGGAGCCCGTTCTGCTCCAGTATTTGCGGGCGTTATTCCAATTCTTAGGCGCCCACCGAATCCAGATTCGCGTGCTCGTGACGAGTTATACGGCTAATTTTGTGGACCGGATCAGCCGCTTCTTGAATGAAGTTGGCACCCAGGCCAATGTGGAATTTGCCTCTCTATTCGATACCCTCCAAGGCGTCGGTAAGACCAAACCATTTGCGGCTAAGGAATTACCGGTAACGGTGCCTTTAAAGCGGGGCAAGGATGACCCGACGATTCGCTCTGGGACCGACGCCGCGGTCGGCGACTATCGGGCGTACTATCGGCCCGATGGTACCCTGAATTGGATCGGTTACAACGTGGACGCTGAGCATTATCTATATGATTACTTTTCTCCCCAGCACTTGCTGCTGTACACCCAGATCATCGTGCACCAGCGGGATGTGAGCGAGGTAACCTATTATCGGCGGGATCGCGGCCCGGTGCTGAAGCTTCAGTACACCAAGGGCACGGCAGCAGTGCAGACTTTCTTCAATCAAGCCACCCAAGATTGGCCGTCAATGGCGGCCTTCATAGCGGATTGGCTGAGTCATGACGAGACCGCTCGGGCAAGCACGGTGGTGGTGCCCGGCGACGACCCATTGTGTCCGGAAATTATCAAAGGGAGCCTGCGGGAGCAGACGATTCCACTATTATCCGATCGGACACTGACCGACCCGAATCTTGGGGCCAAGCTGAGCGGTGTCCACTGGTTGCTGGCGCCTACCCGGCAGGATGTTGACCAAATTCAGCAACTCGCCGGCTGGGCGATCCCAGTCGTGACGATGGATACCCTGACAAGCGCTGAACATGTGGCAAAGGAGCAGAGAAATCAATGAATGCGCAAGATGAATTGAATCAGATCGAATCAACCCTGCATCACTTGGAGCAGGAACGGCTGACCGCGATCCGCCAAATGGGGACGCAGTCCGGTCAATTGCGGCAGCTCGCGGACAAGTTCGAGCAGACGCTGCAGCAGACCAGCGAACAAATTGCGACCCAGCTGGATCGCTTGACCAAATTGGCCGACGACAGTCAAAAGACCAGCGATGATTTAGATGCTGGGATCGCCAGTGACCAGCAGGCCATCGACGAGCCGCCGGATTTTGACGGGCAGATCCAAGCGTTACAGGAAAGAATCGATGACATCAACCGCACGACGATTCCCAATCACCAGCAGGCGCTCCAGCCGCTACTCACCGAGCAGAAGGATCAGCGTCACCAGCAGTCCCTGCTGCAGGATAAAATGCAGGGTATCGTGGCCGAAGAAAATCGGATCGCCATTAAGATCCGGAAGGCCAAGAATCTGGAAGAGATGATTGCCCTCACTGCTGAACAGCAGGGCAGTATTGATTCCCTGCGCGGCCAGCGGGAGGATCTGACTAATCAGATTGGCCAGATTCAAGCCACGCTCCATGATGGCCAAGCGGCTATTGATGCAGTCAATAAGAAAATTGAAGCGGCCCGGGATCAAGTCAAGACTTGGGACACCCAGCGCAGCCAGCTGCAGGAGGCCAAGCGGCGCCGGCCAGCCCAGGTGGCCCGGCTAAAGCAGCAGATCGCGAGTTTAGAGAAGCAAAAAGAACAGGTCAACCGCACAGCCCAGGCCATTGATGACCAGCACCAGCAGGCGCGGGATGTGCAAAATACGTTGAGCGAACAGCTTGCGACGATTCAGCCCCTCTTAAATGTGCTGAGCAAAGATGTGGCTGGGATGGAGACTATCCCGAATATCCCCCAAGCTGCGCCCCGGGTGAGCAATGCAGGCAGTGCGCCGAGTGCGGCGCCATTACATGCTGCTCCATTGACCGCACCGACCCCGGCCCAGCAGCCAGCGCCGCAAACTAAAGTCCGCCCGGCCGCCCTAGTTTTCCCGATGCTGCCCAGAGATCCAGCCCAA
Source organism: Schleiferilactobacillus harbinensis (assembly GCF_008694105.1). NCBI lineage: Bacteria > Bacillati > Bacillota > Bacilli > Lactobacillales > Lactobacillaceae > Schleiferilactobacillus > Schleiferilactobacillus harbinensis. Next base: position 1,323,372 of record NZ_CP041364.1, on the reverse strand, counting down.
GCAGCGATCCTGCGCGGTGTCGTCGGCCGCTTGCTGCAAGCCGGCGAACAGAGCGTTCACCTGTACACGACCGCCTATGAAGAGGAAGACTCCGCCCGGCTGCTGCAGCTGCTGGGGAACGAACAGCCCCAGTCTTTGGCTTGGACGAATATGTATACTGCCTTGCGCCAGACGAAACAACCGGCTGCTGCTCCGGCAAAACTGAACCTGCGGCCTGATTGGCACACCCAGGGGACACCGGACAACGCCACGGTGGGATACCTGGACAGGCAAAATAATTTAATGGCTCGGGTGCAATACCGCTCCAATGGCTCAGTGCGGATGGTGACGTATTTCAATTTGCCGGGCAACGCCCAGCGGCGGGACTTCTGGGACGCAGCTGGCCACGTGGCCGTTACTCAGTCGATCAATGCCAATACTGGCCGGGTCACTAATGAGAACTTCTACCGAGTGGACGGTTCCGTTGTGCTGATCAAGGAGTATGGCACCGACGCAGAGCACATTCATGTGCTGGATGAGCAGCGCAACGTGATCCAGGAATTGGCCAGCGATGTGGAACTCGCCGCTTGGTGGCTGAGTCAGATTTTACCAGCGGACAGCCAATTGATCACTGAGGCTGATCCGATGCTTGTGTTGAATAAGGCACTGCAGGCGCGGACCGACATGACGCTGGTGCCGATTCTAACGCCGGAGTCTACGCCCCAAGCTTGGGCAGAAATCCTTGGCGGGGATTTGGCAATTCAGACGGCGTATGTCAGTGATCCGAACTTGCTGGCGGCGGCGCGGACGACATTGCCTGAAACGGATATTGAAACTTTGTAGCGCACAGCATCAGATACAAATGGCGCCGTCCTGTTTATCAGGATGGCGCCATTATTGTCTGGTATTTACTTAATCGGTGTCTGAGTGTCAATTTTTGCGATGTTCTGCCATGCTTGCCAAACGTTAGCCGACGAGAATTTATTCGTTGCTTCATACGCACCGGTACTCAACTTTTGGTTTAAGAACGGGTCCTTGAAGATGGTAATGATTTTAGCGGCCATATCGTCAATATCCCCATCTTTGATCAGATAGCCGTTCTTGCCGTTTTCAATAATTTCATTAGGACCGTAGTTGATATCGAAGGAAACGAGTGGTACACCGCGACTTTCAGCCTCAATCAGAGCGAGACCGAATCCCTCATTGGCACTGTTTAGGGCCAGTACAGTACTCTCATCATAGACTGGCATGATCTGGTCTGTATATGGGTAAAAATGAACGCTGCCAGCCATGTCCGTCTCTTTAACGGTATTGTTCAAAATGACACCGCTGCACGGATCGGTGACAAAACCGTAAATATCCAAAATAACATCCGGAATTTGTTTCTTGACTAGAGCTGCGACGCGAACCAGCAGATCTAGTCGTTTCTCTGGAGAAATCCGCGCTACAGATAAGATATGATGCTGGCGCGGGCGGTCATTGATTGCAATCCGGTTGCTGCTTGGTTCAATTGAACCGCTGGGGATGACAACCACATTCAAGTCCTTACCGAAACGCTGCTTGATATCGTTGGCCTGGTGATAGGTCGGGGTGATCATCCCGGTGAATTGGCGGGGATGTTGGAGAACATAGGCATAGTTATAATTCAGCTTTGGATCGTGCAGCGGATCGGTCGGATCAGACACATGGACGTTATGGATGTAAACGTAACGCCGCGCTGGCGTTTTCATTCGCGCCAGCGCGGGCGTATTTTCGTATCGGTCACTGATAATCAGGTTGTCCCCGCCGTTTTCTTGATTGATAACGTCCAGAAAGTATGTGATCAAACCGTCATTATTCATAAATATGCGCTGTTCACCCTGATGTTTCAAGAAAATCGATCGGGTAGCGCCTTTACCGTCCAAACGCCAAATAATGATTTGCTCACCAGTATGTGAGAAGAACCGTTGTTCCGTCACTCGGCCATCGGCACCCATGATATTATCCAGCGTCTTAAAGCCGCGATCATCATAGATTTCACTGTGCTTAATAAAGTTGGCAGTTGTACCATACACAATGGAACTGATTTGTCCGCTCTGGACATCTTCGCGGAGTAAAAACTGTTGATCGCCGTCGATTACACGCCAGCCATGCACTTGGATGTTTCCCTCAACCATATCGGTACCCAAGTCAGTTGCGCTGCCAGAATGATTGGCCAACCATTCCTTGACTGTATTTGAACGTTGCGGCACATGCAGATTACCGAGAAAGAAATCAAACATGTTGAGACTCGTATCGTCAGTCAAACCATTTTCTTTAAAGTTGAAATGAAAACGTGAATAGTAGTTCGTCGTGACGATTGTTGCCGGTACTTGGTGCTCCCGAAACAGCTGCAGCCGTTTCATCTCAGAATGCTCAATCCCCGAGCTTTGTTTGCCCACCGTATTGGTGACGAAAAAGTTCATTGTGTTTCCCCCTAGTTTGCCGGAATCGTGTCGATCCCCAAATAACGTAACCATTCCAAAGCCAGCGGTACCCAGTGGGCCACGTGCGGCAAATCAGTACCTGGCCGCCACGCGGTCAAGACATTGCTTAGCGCTAAGCCGTGCGGTCCTTCCACGAAGGTGTGCAACTCCACACTGACATTATCCTTGACTAGAGAAGTCGCATAATCCAACGAATTCAACGGCGAGATAACATTGTCCGTTACCGTGTTCCAGATAAACGTGGGGCTGGCCTGAGCCACATTGTGATTCCGAGCGTCCGTACTCGGCACATCGTCCGTTAACTGATGCATCGGAATCTTATCCTGCGGCGGGAAGTTGTCGTCCAAGCGGGTGACACTGTACCCCAGAATAACGGCCTTGGGTTTTACTGGCTCAGCAATACCGGAATCCTTGGCAAAGGAGTCCTCTGACCGCATCGTATCGTACAAACTCACCACTTGACCGCCAACGGAAAAACCAGCGACAGCAATTTGACTCGGGTCCACCGCCCACTCAGCAGCGTGATCGCGAATATTCGCCAAGGCCTGACCTAAATCATAGACCGGACTTGGCAGCAGGGGCGTCTTTTCGCCGATGAAGTGGTATCGTAAATAAAACGCCTGGAACCCCCGAGCAAAGAAAGCCAACGCCAAGTCCTCTGCCTGATGTTCCGGAATATGGGTGTATGACCCACCCGGGACGATCATGATGGCCGGGTATTTAGTCCGCTTGATCTCCGGATTCGGGGCATGGACAAAGCCCTTGAAGAAAGCTGGTTCAGTCAATGTTTGGCTAATCTCTTGCACGATACAACCGCTCCTTTTCGAATTAATAGCTACCATCTTATTGTAGCGCAGTCACCAAGATGTTTGGAGGATACAATGGAAAACACTGTTCGTTTACGCCAATTTGAAGAAAAAGACGCCGCCGATCTATTTGACTGGGGAAGCAAAGTGAATTTCTCACCGGCAGTCAACTTTTACCCTGTCCGAAGTCTGACGGATGCTCAATTCCGGGTACACGCCTTCGCTCAGGATGACCAGATTCAAGCAATTATGGTCAATCGGCACAACGTCGGGTACTTAGAGTTGCTGGCCCACGATGACGGGGTGAGCGAAGTCGGCTTAATCATTGACCCCGCGTTACGCGGTCAGGGAATTGCTTCAGCGGTGCTCAAACAAATAATAGGAAGACACACGCCAATAGCGGCCGTTGTTGATCGAGAAAATGATCCAGCTAAGGCTCTTTTCAGGAAGCTTGGCTTCCATATTTCCGCAATTTTACCAAGCTGGTTCAAGGCCGATCCCAATAAGTGGGAAATTTGGATATGGAAATAGCCTTGCAAACTGCGGCTGCTTTCTGAAATCATGCTATACTAGTAGTGCATACCACAGGCGATTGCTGAGTGGGGAGAGGAGATTGCAAATGGATTCAGCACTACTATCAAAGGTATTGACAGACCGGATTAAGGGTATTAGGGAGAACCCGGCATTGCAGGCCTTAGCGCAACTGGACGAACCATCCAGCAACGAACCGCGGGTAACGCAATACGTCGCCTACACCGATTTCACGACTGCAGAAAGTAAGAGGCAGACTGCATCGATTTATGTATTCACACCCTATATGAATCTGGATGCCCATCAGCACCCAATCGTGGAATATCAGACGCAGCTGATGTTCCACTTCGATCCGTGGACTAAGTCGATCCACGTGAGTGTTCTGGAAACGCTGGGGGCAGCGTCAAAGCTGGCTTTCTTCGATTATCAAAATCATGGTTTAGCCACTGTGGCGTTGCAAGCCTTGATCGGCTTGGGCCGCAAGAATGGCTTCCATAACATTGACGGTGTGGTATCGTCTTTCGACGGGCACGATGATCTGCTGCGGATCAGCGATGTCTTGCAGAGAGTCGGGTTTACCGTGCAGACTGACCCGGAAAATCCGCATGTTGGCGAGTATTCCTACGGGCTAAGCGCATAAATCTTCACACTTTTATCACTTTTAAGAAGAATTCTTGACGAAATGTGATGTTGACGCCGGCCGCGAGGTTGGTATCATGAAGTTACAAGGAATTGAAATACTTCTTTGGGGGAGGTCGGAAAGTTGATAAGAAAAAGTTCGAGTCAACGGCCTTACTGGAAGAAGATATTGTTCTTTGCTGCATTGTTCTTGTTTCTCGTCGGAATTGTTGTGGGCGTATCACGTGCCTCGGCAATTGCGGCAGCTTCCGCTTCTTTCGCATCCTCAGCAGCCCCGGCCTTAATAAAGTGGTTCTGATACTGCTCCCGCAACCGCACATAAAGCTCGTAATACTGCTTAGAGTTCTCATCAGCTTACCAAATGAACACCTTGCTCGGATCCAGATGCAGCGCATCCTCCAGCAGCTTCGGATTGGCCAAACTGCTGATGATCAAATCTGCATCCGCCGGGTCTGAAGTCTCCGCCATGATGTGCACGAAGCCGATATCGTGGAGGAAGATCTCCAATACCCGGGAGTAGAAGCCGTTGTGCTCAGTCAAAAGATATACCTTGACGTTGTCATCAGACTGCACGGATTGCAGATACGGCGCCAGAAGCAGCACCAAATTATGGTGCAGTTCCTGGCGATAAGGCCGTAACGGCGCAAATTCTGGATTGCCCGTCTCTTGGTCGAAGTACTTGTACATCAGCTTCGACATGGCCGATGTACTCTCATCCAGAAAATAAGCGGAGTTGAAGTCGTCCAGCCCGAAACGGTGACCGGTCATGACCAGGACGGAAACGACCGTCCTGGCGAAGTTGGCCACCAGGAGGTGATTGTCGTTCAGACTGGGCTCATCGTTGCGCTGGTAAGGGCGCAGGAAGTCGAAAAATTTATGAGTGAAGTCCCAGGCAATGCCGCCGATTTTCTTCAAATAGTAGTAAAGCTCAGCGAAGGACTCGTTGCCGTTCTCTCGGGAGCTCAATACGATGTGGAAGTAGAACTGCAGGAATTGGTTCTCGTTATTCAGGGACAGCTTGTCCAGAGTCGGATACATCCGCTGCTCCAACAAGGGGGCGGTGAAGTAATTCTGATCCGGAAAAATCTGCTGGTACGTGGCCATGGAAGTCATGGGGTAGCCGGTGCCCACCCGTGTGCGGCAGAGGCCTAAAAACATGTCGAGCTGCAGCGAGGTGACTGGATCGAATTCTTGCGTTTGGATATCCTTGCGCATCCGGACGACATCGTCGTGTTTGACCGTGTGGAAAGGCCACTCATGCGCATGGAAGGCGACCCAGTAGATCGAGTTCAGGATGAACCGAATCTGCTTTTCGTCCCCCTTGAGCTGCAGGGTCGTGGTTGACCAGTTGATATTGTAGGTTTCGAAGAAGTGGCGCAGTGAGGCAATCTTCCGCAACAGTGTTGATTTCGAAATAAAATGCTGGGCGCAAAAAGATTCTAGGTTTGGCCGGGCCGATTGAACGGCGTAGTCAAAGACCTGGAACTCAACGGAACGTTTGAGTAAGAAGAGGCGGTAACAATCCAGGGGAATGCCCAGGTCGGTACCGTTGATCGTCGCCACGGTATGGGAAACCCGCTCACCGTGGCTGAGTGCATCAATGTCCTCTAATAGGGCCTGAAAGGTGTTGTACGTCTTGGCATAGCTCATGTCCAGCAGCTGGGCCAAATCGTTAATGGTAAACGATCGGCCTTTTTCACGGTTGATCACTTCGAGCATGCGAAACCGTTTTTGTTCAGGCTTGCTAAAAAACAACTTTTCGAATTTGATACAGAGCCCTCCCCCACGTAATAGTAATCGGTATACTGACAATTCAGTATAGCATCTTTGTCAATTTCGGCAAAAACTTCTTGTTGAAACTGACACAATGTGGTTGAAAACGATATATGAAAACACCGATTTGTAAGGCTTTTTTCCAAGTTACTCCCGGCATATGCAAAATGCGAACGGTTACTTAGAAGACATAGTGGGACAACCAGCGGCCTATCACAATCGTGTTGTTGGTCATTCTACAACTTTTCTGGAACCATTGTCCCGCACCACGGGTTATGGTATTCTTATCGTAAATAAAGCAAAACGTTGAGGCGCCTATTAGGACTGTTCCAGAGACGTGACGGCAGGTGCAAGTCACGACAGTCAATTTCCAGCGCTGAGTTGTCGGCGAATAACCGACCGGATACTGCCCGATACCGCAGCCACGAGTGCACGCGAAAGCGTGAAGTTGGGTGGTACCGCGAAAGACCGATTTCGTCCCTAAGTTTTTAGGACGAAGTCGGTCTTTTTCTTTTGCTTCATTAACTACGAGGAGGAAACTTACATGCTGGATATGAAATTGATCCGGGAGAAGCCGGATTGGATCAAGGAACGCCTAGGCACCCGGGGCATCAAACCGGAAGAAATTGACGATCTCTTGAAGCTGGACAAGCAGCGGCGGGAGAAGATCACGGCGACTGAAGAACTCAAGGCCAAACGCAACAAGGTTTCTGATGAAATTGCTGCGACGAAGCGGGCCAAGGGCGATGCAAGTGCTGAAATTAAGGCCATGCGGGAAGTAGGCGGCCAGATCAAGCAGCTGGACAAAGAACTGGCCGATTTGGAAGACAAAGTAACCTATATTCTGGTGCGGCTGCCAAACATCCCGAAAGAAGACGTGCCGATTGGTCCCAATGAGGACTATAACAAAGAAGTCCGCAAGTGGGGCGCACTGCCCACCTGGGACTTTACGCCCAAAGCCCACTGGGATATCGGGGAAGACCTTGGTATTCTGGACTTTGATCGTGCTGCCAAGGTTACCGGCGCACGTTTTGTCTACTATAAAGGATTGGGATCTCGGCTGGAACGCGCCATTTACAACTTCATGCTGGACGAACACCAAAAGGAAGGGTACCAAGAAATCATTCCGCCGTACCTGGTCAACAAAGAGTCCATGTTCGGCACTGGCCAATTTCCTAAGTTCACCCAGGACGTGTACACGATCATTGATGAAGACGAACCGTTGACCTTGATCCCGACCGCCGAAGTACCGCTGGCCAACTACTATCGCAGCGAGATCCTGGACGAGAAGCAATTACCCGTTTACTTCACCGCGCTGACGCCGTGCTTTCGGTCCGAGGCCGGCTCTGCCGGCCGGGACACCCGGGGATTGATCCGGATGCACCAGTTCAACAAGGTAGAAATGGTCAAGTACGTGAAGCCGGAAGAATCTTGGAACGAGTTGGAGAAGCTGACCAACGATGCCGAAGAAATTCTGCAAAAATTGAAACTGCCGTACCATGTTGTTGCACTATCCACGGGTGATGCCAGTTTCACCTCTGCGAAGACTTACGATTTGGAAGTTTGGATTCCTGCTCAGGATACGTATCGGGAGATTTCCAGCTGCTCCAACTGTACAGACTTCCAGGCACGCCGTGCCCAAATCCGGTATCGGGATACGGCCGGCAAAGTACATCTGGTTAACACCCTGAACGGTTCCGGTTTGGCCGTTGGTCGGACTGTTGCTGCCATTTTGGAAAACTACCAGAACGAAGACGGCAGCGTCACTATTCCTGATGTGCTGGTTCCTTACATGCACGGGATCACCAAGATCACTAAAGAAAATGCATCCGGCTTAAATTAATGTGTTTTTCGGTTATTTCCGAATGATTGACGCCGTATTAGTCAAAACGAGTTGCTTGTTTACAGAATAAGTAACTCTTTTTTACATTCTGTTCGGGTATGAGTTCGGGAAAATCAGCGTATAATTCATTGAAAACAGCATAGGGACGCCATTTTGGCCGTTGACACTGCGGAACCAGCCTGCTATATTATTAAGTGCGCTACGGTGCGTGATCAACAGTGAGTCAAGCAATTGAAATTCAATGTTGACACGGGCTTGAGCGTATGATATATTATCAAAGTTGCGTTTTTACGAAAGCAACAGCAACGCAGGCCTTTGAAAACTGAACAAAGTTTTGACGAACGGATCACATATCTTCCTTCGGGAAGATAAGCAATCCCGCAAATGTATCGGTACTCAGCTTCGGCTGAGGCAACATTTGCGAATGTCAATTTCGCAAGCAAGTAAATTTATTGAGCCGCAAACTTTTAAATGAGAGTTTGATCCTGGCTCAGGACGAACGCTGGCGGCGTGCCTAATACATGCAAGTCGAACGAGGTTTGGTCAGTTTGCGGTGGTGCTTGCATCACCAATTACCGATCAAACCGAGTGGCGGACGGGTGAGTAACACGTGGGTAACCTGCCCTTCAGCAGGGGATAACATTTGGAAACAGATGCTAATACCGTATAACCACGGAGACCGCATGGTCTCCGGGTAAAAGATGGCGCAAGCTATCACTGAAGGATGGACCCGCGGCGTATTAGCCAGTTGGTGGGGTAACGGCCTACCAAAGCGATGATACGTAGCCGACCTGAGAGGGTAATCGGCCACATTGGGACTGAGACACGGCCCAAACTCCTACGGGAGGCAGCAGTAGGGAATCTTCCACAATGGACGCAAGTCTGATGGAGCAACGCCGCGTGAGTGAAGAAGGCTTTCGGGTCGTAAAACTCTGTTATTGAAGAAGAACGTGTGTGACAGTAACTGGTCATGCAGTGACGGTATTCAATCAGAAAGTCACGGCTAACTACGTGCCAGCAGCCGCGGTAATACGTAGGTGGCAAGCGTTGTCCGGATTTATTGGGCGTAAAGCGAGTGCAGGCGGTCTTTTAAGTCTGATGTGAAAGCCTTCGGCTTAACCGAAGAAGGGCATCGGAAACTGGGAGACTTGAGTGCAGAAGAGGAGAGTGGAACTCCATGTGTAGCGGTGAAATGCGTAGATATATGGAAGAACACCAGTGGCGAAGGCGGCTCTCTGGTCTGTAACTGACGCTGAGGCTCGAAAGCGTGGGTAGCAAACAGGATTAGATACCCTGGTAGTCCACGCCGTAAACGATGAATACTAAGTGTTGGAGGGTTTCCGCCCTTCAGTGCTGCAGCTAACGCATTAAGTATTCCGCCTGGGGAGTACGACCGCAAGGTTGAAACTCAAAGGAATTGACGGGGGCCCGCACAAGCGGTGGAGCATGTGGTTTAATTCGAAGCAACGCGAAGAACCTTACCAGGTCTTGACATCTTCTGCCAGGCTGAGAGATCAGCTGTTCCCTTCGGGGACAGAATGACAGGTGGTGCATGGTTGTCGTCAGCTCGTGTCGTGAGATGTTGGGTTAAGTCCCACAACGAGCGCAACCCTTATGATCAGTTGCCAGCATTCAGTTGGGCACTCTGGTCAGACTGCCGGTGACAAACCGGAGGAAGGCGGGGATGACGTCAAATCATCATGCCCCTTATGACCTGGGCTACACACGTGCTACAATGGGTGGTACAACGAGCAGCGAGACCGCGAGGTCAAGCGAATCTCTAAAAACCATCCTCAGTTCGGATTGCAGGCTGCAACTCGCCTGCATGAAGCTGGAATCGCTAGTAATCGCGGATCAGCACGCCGCGGTGAATACGTTCCCGGGCCTTGTACACACCGCCCGTCACACCATGAGAGTTTGTAACACCCAAAGCCGGTGAGACAACCGCAAGGAGTCAGCCGTCTAAGGTGGGACAAATGATTAGGGTGAAGTCGTAACAAGGTAGCCGTAGGAGAACCTGCGGCTGGATCACCTCCTTTCTAAGGAAAAAGTCCTGTGACCCCCCGGTCACAGGCAACGGAAACCGATACAGTCAAAACTTTGTTCAGTTTTGAGAGGCCTGCCTCTCAAACAGTCAGTGCACGCAGAGGATCATTTTAATTGATGATTCGGCGCACTATCGGGGGTTTAGCTCAGATGGGAGAGCGCCTGCTTTGCACGCAGGAGGTCATCGGTTCGATCCCGTTAACCTCCATTGGCCGTCAGGCCAATGATTGACTAAATTTGTTCTTTGAAAACTGGATATCATGAAGTGAAGGCCAGCTCGTCAGAGCTGGCCACACCGAGAAACACCACTGTGATTTTTTTGAGTTCAGGCGGACTAAGTCCGTCGAATCAAGCGCTGTTTACAGCGTTTCACTTAGGTTAAGTGAAGAAGGGCGCACGGCGGATGCCTTGGCACTAGGAGCCGATGAAGGACGGGACAAACACCGATATGCTTCGGGGAGCTGCACGTAAGCTTTGATCCGAAGATTTCCGAATGGGGGAACTCAGCCATCTGAGAAGGTGGTTGATCAGTCGTGAATACATAGCGGCTGATCGGCAGACGTGGTGAACTGAAACATCTCAGTAGCCACAGGAAGAGAAAGAAATTTCGATTTCCCAAGTAGCGGCGAGCGAACAGGAAAGAGCCCAAACCAGCGTGCTTGCATGCTGGGGTTGTAGGACCGATGTAGTGAGTGATAAAAGAAGGAATTAGGCGAACGGCCTGGGAAGGCCGGCCAGAGCGGGTGACAGCCCCGTAGCCGAAAGTTGCTTCTCTCCAATCGGGATCCTGAGTACGGCGGAACACGTGAAATTCCGTCGGAATCTGGGAGGACCATCTCCCAAGGCTAAATACTCCCTAGTGACCGATAGCGAACCAGTACCGTGAGGGAAAGGTGAAAAGCACCCCGGAAGGGGAGTGAAACAGTACCTGAAACCGTGTGCCTACAAGTAGTCAAAGCCCGTTAATGGGTAATGGCGTGCCTTTTGTAGAATGAACCGGCGAGTTACGTTAGCTAGCGAGGTTAAGGCAGAAAAGCCGGAGCCGGAGCGAAAGCGAGTCTGAATAGGGCGAGTGAGTTAGCTGATGTAGACCCGAAACCAAGTGACCTACCCATGACCAGGTTGAAGGTGCGGTAAAACGCACTGGAGGACCGAACCCACTTATGTTGAAAAATGAGGGGATGAGTTGTGGGTAGCGGTGAAATTCCAATCGAACTTGGAGATAGCTGGTTCTCTCCGAAATAGCTTTAGGGCTAGCCTCGGAAAAGCGGATACTGGAGGTAGAGCACTGTTTGGATGATGGTCCCGTCTCGGGATACTGAATGCAGATAAACTCCGAATGCCAGATATTTGTTTCCGGGAGTCAGACTGCGAGTGATAAGATCCGTAGTCGAAAGGGGAACAGCCCAGATCACCAGTTAAGGTCCCTAAATCCATGCTAAGTGGAAAAGGATGTGAAGTTGCACAGACAACTAGGATGTTGGCTCAGAAGCAGCCACCATTTAAAGAGTGCGTAATAGCTCACTAGTCGAGTGACTCTGCGCCGAAAATGTACCGGGGCTAAGCATGGTACCGAAACTGTGGGTGCGACCGCAAGGTCGTGCGATAGGAGAGCGTTCTAAGGGCGGTGAAGGCAGACTGTGAAGACTGCTGGAGCGCTTAGAAGTGAGAATGCCGGCATGAGTAACGAAAAGGCAGGTGAGAATCCTGCCCGCCGCAAGACTAAGGTTTCCTGGGGAAGGTTCGTCCGCCCAGGGTTAGTCGGGACCTAAGATGAGGCCGAAAGGCGTAATCGATGGCCAACAGGTGGAGATTCCTGTACCGATCTATTATGTTTGAGCGAAGGAAGGACGCAGGAGGCTAAGGTGAGCACGCAGCTGGAAAAGTGTGTCCAAGCACTGAGTCTGGGAGCGAGTCAAATGCTTGTTCCTAAGGACAAGGTGTGATGGGGAGCGAAATTAAGTAGCGAAGCACCTGATGTCACACTGCCGAGAAAAGTTTCTAGTGAGTAACAGATCGCCCGTACCGCAAACCGACACAGGTAGTCGAGGAGAGTATCCTCAGGCGCGCGAGAGAACCCTCGTTAAGGAACTCGGCAAAATAACCCCGTAACTTCGGAAGAAGGGGTGCTGACCGGAAGGTCAGCCGCAGTGAATAGGCCCAAACAACTGTTTATCAAAAACACAGGTCTCTGCTAAATCGAAAGATGACGTATAGGGGCTGACACCTGCCCGGTGCTGGAAGGTTAAGAGGATCTGTTAGCGTAAGCGAAGCAGAGAATTGAAGCCCCAGTAAACGGCGGCCGTAACTATAACGGTCCTAAGGTAGCGAAATTCCTTGTCGGGTAAGTTCCGACCCGCACGAAAGGTGTAATGATTTGGGCACTGTCTCAACGAGGGACTCGGTGAAATTATATTACCCGTGAAGATGCGGGTTACCCGCGACAGGACGGAAAGACCCCATGGAGCTTTACTGTAGCTTGATATTGAGTGTCTGTACCGCATGTACAGGATAGGTAGGAGCCGTAGAAACCGGGACGCTAGTCTCGGTGGAGGCATTGGTGGGATACTACCCTTGCAGTGCGGCCACTCTAACCCGCGCCACTCAGCGTGGCGGGAGACAGTGTCAGGCAGGCAGTTTGACTGGGGCGGTCGCCTCCTAAAGTGTAACGGAGGCGCCCAAAGGTTCCCTCAGAATGGTTGGAAATCATTCACAGAGTGTAAAGGCATAAGGGAGCTTGACTGCGAGACAGACAGGTCGAGCAGGGACGAAAGTCGGGCTTAGTGATCCGGTGGTTCTGTATGGAAAGGCCATCGCTCAACGGACAAAAGCTACCCTGGGGATAACAGGCTTATCTCCCCCAAGAGTCCACATCGACGGGGAGGTTTGGCACCTCGATGTCGGCTCATCGCATCCTGGGGCTGAAGTTGGTCCCAAGGGTTGGGCTGTTCGCCCATTAAAGCGGTACGCGAGCTGGGTTCAGAACGTCGTGAGACAGTTCGGTCCCTATCCGTCGCGGGCGTAGGAAATTTGAGAAGAGCTGCCCTTAGTACGAGAGGACCGGGGTGGACATACCGCTGGTGTACCAGTTGTGCCGCCAGGCGCAGAGCTGGGTAGCTATGTATGGCAGGGATAAGCGCTGAAAGCATCTAAGTGTGAAGCCCCCTTCGAGATGAGATTTCCCATTCCTTTAAGGAAGTAAGACCCCTGAGAGATGATCAGGTAGATAGGCTGGGAGTAGTAGCCCCGTGAGGGGTGGAGCGGACCAGTACTAATCGGTCGAGGACTTAACCAAGAGCGTACCGGAAGGTACGCACCTCAAAGAGTCACATTGGTGATTCGAAGAAAGAACTTCATGATATCCAGTTTTGAGAGAACAAACTCTCAAATTTAAGTACAGTGGCGATAGCGAGAAGGAACTACCTGTTCCCATGCCGAACACAGAAGTCAAGCTTCTCAGCGCCGATAGTAGTTGGTGGGAAACTGCCTGCGAGGGTAGGACGCTGCTGTTCTTATTTTTTTATTCCGGTTTAGCTCAGTTGGTAGAGCGCTTGACTGTTAATCAAGATGTCGTCAGTTCGAGTCTGACAACCGGAGTTTTCGGAGCTAAGCCCACAAAACTTCATTGTCGGCCCGTTGGTCAAGTGGTTAAGACACCGCCCTTTCACGGCGGTAACATGGGTTCAAATCCCGTACGGGTCATTGTCCGCAGTGTGTGTTGGACAGTTTGCCGACTTAGCTCAGCTGGTAGAGCATCGGTATCGTAAACCGAGGGTCAGGTGTTCGAATCACCTAGTCGGCACTCGTCAGCGTCTCATCAGAAGTCTTTCTTCTGATGAGACGCTTTTTTTGTTGAGTCAGACCATTCCAATTTTTGTCAGTGATGGCCGTCATTGTGAGATTTTCAGGGGTACTCACGGGCAGACCGATGTGCTACACTGGCGATGTAGTATATTTTTGAAAGGTAGATGTCTCGTGTCTGAACAATCGAGTGCGCCGAGGGATCCGAAAGCAAAAAGTGACGATTTAGCCTTCCTGACTCCTGGCGAAGTCTTTGATCGCGTAGACTCCAAACCACAAGGCTTAACTTCAGCAGAAGCAGCCAAGCGGCAGGAGAAATACGGAAAGAATCAAATTGAAACAAAGGAAGGCGAGCCGATCTGGCTGAAGTTCATCAAGAACTTTGTCAGTACCATGGCGATTTTGCTGTGGTTCGGCGGCGCCGTGGCGTTCTTCTCAGGTACGCCGCAGTTGGGGATTGCCATCTGGCTCGTCAACGTGATTAACGGCCTATTCAGCTTCTTCCAGGAGAGTAAGGCCAGCAAAGCGACCGATGCCTTAAAGAAGATGCTGCCGACGTATTCCCGGGTCATCCGGGATGGGACGGAACAGCAGATCAACGCTGTGGACCTGGTCCCTGGCGATATCATGCTCGTCGAAGAAGGGGATAAGATCTCGGCGGATGCGCGCCTGCTGGAAATGACCGATCTACAGGTCAATCAGTCGGCACTAACCGGTGAATCCAATCCGGTGCGGAAGAGTCCTGATCAAATCGTCGATCATGATTTGTCCCGTTTTGAGTTGAAAAACATGATTTTTGCCGGCACCACGGTATCCAGTGGTAATGGTAAAGCAGTAGTTTCAGCCATTGCCATGCAGACTGAGTTCGGTAAAATCGCCGACTTGACCCAAGGGATGAAGGAGGAGAAGAGTCCGCTGGAGAAAGAGCTGGATAAGCTCACCCAGCAGATTTCTTTTATCGCGATTGGGATTGGACTGGCGTTCTTCGCTGGCGCGCTGTTTTTTGTGCAGCAGCCCTTTGCGCAAGCCTTTATTTTCTCTCTGGGTATAATCGTCGCCTTCATTCCAGAAGGCCTGCTGCCGACTGTGACGCTGTCTTTGGCGGTGGCGGTCCAACGAATGGCCAAGGAACATGCGCTGATGAAGTCGCTGAACTCAGTGGAAACACTGGGTTCGACCTCCGTCATTTGTTCGGATAAAACCGGGACGCTGACTCAGAACGAGATGACCGTCAACCACGTGTGGCTGCCGGGCGGCGAGTATCTGGTCAATGGTCAGGGTTATTCACCCGATGGGGACGTCACCCTCAACGGGAAAACCGTGACTTTCCGGGATTCTAGTGATTTGGAATTAACCTTGTCCGGGGCAACACTGTGCTCTAACGCACGAATTTTGCCGCCGGATGATGAACATCCGCGATATACCGTCTTAGGTGATCCCACCGAAGCCTGTTTAGGGGTGGCGGCGGAAAAAGCCAAGATTGATATCAAGCAATTATTACAAGATAATCCCCGTTTACGGGAGCTGCCTTTTGATTCCAACCGGAAGCGGATGACAACGGTCAATAGCCTGCAGCGACCAATTGACGGAAACAAACGGATCGCTTTTGTTAAGGGCGCGCCGAAGGAAACGTCCGAGTTATGTACGACGACTCGGGAAAATGGCAAGATTCGGCCGTTGACAGACGATGATCGGCAGAAGATCATGGCGGCTAATGACCAGTATGCCCGCAATGGTTTACGGGTACTGGCGGTGGCTTATCGGCCGCTGGATCATGATGACAGTATTCCTAAGTCCATGACGAAGTACACCCCGGAGATCATTGAAAAAGACATGGTCTTCCTAGGGTTGGTTGTTATGG
Organism: Schleiferilactobacillus harbinensis; assembly: GCF_008694105.1. Classification (NCBI taxonomy): domain Bacteria; kingdom Bacillati; phylum Bacillota; class Bacilli; order Lactobacillales; family Lactobacillaceae; genus Schleiferilactobacillus; species Schleiferilactobacillus harbinensis. The sequence goes on along the minus strand of NZ_CP041364.1, from coordinate 1,307,628 downwards.
CTGACCCGCCGCGGGTGGAAGTCGCGGCCGCTGTGGAAAAATGTTACGAAGCCAATATCCGGATCATCATGATCACGGGGGATTATGGCCTGACCGCTGAGAGTATTGCAAAGCGGATCGGAATTGTTCGCGGTGACCATCCCCGGGTCGTTACCGGGTTTGAATTGGGCAAGATGTCCGACGATGACCTGAAGACTGCTTTAAAGGATGAAATTATCTTCGCCCGGGTAGCTCCAGAACAGAAGTACCGGGTCGTTACCAATTTACAAGAGATGGGTAAAGTCGTAGCTGTGACCGGCGATGGCGTTAATGATGCGCCGGCATTGAAGAAAGCCGACATCGGGGTCGCTATGGGGATCACGGGGACTGACGTGGCCAAGGAAGCCGCCGATATGATTTTGACCGACGATAACTTTGCCTCCATTGTTCATGCCGTTGAAGAAGGCCGGGCGGTCTTTGACAACATTCGGAAGTTCTTGACGTACATTTTCAGCTCCAATATGGCAGAAGCCGTACCATCGGCTTTCTTCCTGTTCTCCAGAGGGTTGATTGCGCTGCCGTTGACTGTCATGCAGATCCTATCCATCGATTTAGGGACAGATATGATGCCGGCCTTGGGTTTAGGGACTGAATTGCCTGAGCCGGGGATCATGCAGCGGCCGCCGCGAAAACACGGCGAGAGTTTGCTGACTAGAGGGATCGTCGTTAAGGCTTTCTTCTGGTATGGCGCGCTGGAAGCTATTTTAGCGATGATCGCGTATTTCTATGCCAACTGGAACCATACGGGCTTCATGGGCCCACTCGCCAGTTCTGGTATGATCTACAAGCAAGCAACCACCATGACGCTGGGTGCGATCAACTTCAGTCAGATTGGGAATGCCTTGAACTGCCGGACCAATCGGGAATCAGTCTTTAAGGTCGGGTTATTCAAGAATAAGCTGGTCAACATCGGGATTATTTTCGAGATCTGCTTGTTCGCCGTTCTTTCTTATACGCCGTTCCTGCAAGGGCTGTTCCATACCGCGCCGCTGGCGCCGACGGACTGGATTTTCCTGATTTGCTGCCCATTCATCATTGTTGGGATCGAAGAGGCACGGAAGGCTTGGTTACGGCACCGGGATAATCGTTCTAAAGGCACCTTAGAGGGGGAGAAAGCATGAAAATCATTATTGTAGGATGCGGCCGCCTGGGTTCAGGGTTGGCCACAACGTTGGCTGATGATGGCAACACCATCACGGTCATCTGTGACGACGAGAAGAAATTCAAGCGGCTGCCGCCGGACTTCAAGGGCACAAAGATCCTCGGTGTTGAGTTCGACAAGGGTAATTTGGAAAAAGCCGGTATCGAGCGGGCGGATAGTTTGATTTCCTGTACCGAGAGTGACGATATTAACGCCTTGGTAGCCCGAATCGCGCGGAATTATTACCGGGTGCCGCGGGTGATTGCTCGGTTGTACGATCAGCGGAAAGTGGATCTGTACAATGCCTTGGGCATTCAGATCATCGCGACCACGCGCTGGGGCATTGCTCGGGCCAAGGAGCTGCTGACGTTCTCTCATCTGGAAAATGTCATGAGCATCGGGAACACGCCGGTGGAAATTGTGCGGATCACGGTGTCTGGCATGATGGCCGGCAATTCGATTCGGGATCTGTTCCCGGTCACCGATGTCCAGCCGATTGCAATCTCCCGGGGCAACCAGTCGTTCATTCCCACGCGCACCACGACTCTGGAGGCCGGCGACATTCTCTATTTGTCGGCCCTGGATGATACGCTGCAGCAAGTGAAACGGACACTGGACCTGTAAGGAGGGAGCGAGACTATGCGTACAATTATTGTTGGCGGCGGCCAAGTCGGTTCTTACGTCGCCCGGATCTTGATCGATGCCGGCCGGGACGTCCGGGTCGTGGAGTATCGGGAAAAGCCTTTGGCGGGGTTAAAGAATGAATTGCCGCCGGAAGTCATCGTTAATGGCGACGGCGCGGATCCCAAGGTATTGGAGCAAGCTGGGATCAACGATGCCGACGTCGTGGCCGCGGTTACTGGGGCGGACGAGATCAATCTGGTGACGGCGACGATCGCCAAGTTCGAGTTTGGCGTTGACAAAGTCATCGCCCGGATCAACAACCCAAAGAATACCTGGCTCTTCACCGAAGAAATGGGAGTCGATGTCCGGGTTTCCCAGGCTTACTTGATTGCCAATGTCATCACGGATCAAATCGACTTCCGCAACTTGACGACGTTAATGCGGCTGAATCGCGGCAACAATGCCATTGTCCAAGTCACGGTGGGCGATGGTGCCCAAGCAGATGGCAAGCCTTTGCGGGAAATCAAGTTCCCAGAAGGCACAGTCGTCATCAATGTCCGCCGCGGCGAGGCCAATCTGGTCGCTGGGGCTGATACGGTGATTACCAAGGGTGATTCAGTCCTGGTGTATACCCGGACCGTGAATGAAGAAGAAATCAACACCATCTTCCGGTAAACAAGAAAGCGGGTGGTCCCCATGCGGGTCGCATTCAGTACGGATCTGCATTTTGATGTGAACCATCTCACGGCGAGCGACTACTTTCAAGCCCAGAAGGATTATCTCGAACAGCAGAATATCAGCGTTTATGTGCTGGGCGGGGATACGTTCAACGATTTTCAGGCAACGGTCCGTTACGTGGATGCCCTGCAGGCGTTTTTAGGGAACACGGTTCAATTGTATTTTCTTGCCGGCAACCACGATATGGTGAAGGGTGTGACGTATGCTGAATTGGAGTTTTTTGACCATCCGGCGTATCTGCACCACCGGGTGGTGTCCCTTCCCGGTACGGACTATGCTCTGGTGGGAAATAACGGGTGGTACGACTACACGCTGGCGCCCGCCGGGCAGGGTAAGACTGCCGAGGATTATTTTCGTTGGAAGAAAGCCTTCTGGATCGATTCCGCAATTGACTCGCCTCTGAGTGACACGGAGCGGATGGACCGGGTGTTAAAGCAGGTGCAAGCGGATTTGGCGACTGTCGCTGCGCAGCGGCAGCGCGCTTTGTTTGTTACCCATTTTGTCCCGCGCCAGGACTTTCTGATCTATGCGGGTGACCGGCCCTATTGGAACATGGCGACTGCGCTGATGGGCAGCAGCCGGCTAGGCGGCTTGCTGGCGGCATCGCCGGTGGTGGATACGGTGGTTTTTGGCCATCTGCATCACCGGGACGCACCGCTGCTGGCCGCTGGGCAAGTGTATCTGCATACGCCTTTGGGTTACGGTTTGAAGCGGGCCTGGGAGTGGCAAAGTACTGATTTTATGACGGAATGGCGCAACACACTGATGATTCGGGAAATTCCGGAGAAATAGCGTTGTTCCCCTTGCATCGAGTTTCATTTTTCGGTATTATATTTATCGTTGATTGTGCGTGAGCGCGTCAACGGTATGGAGGAGTAGCGAAGAGGCTAAACGCGGCGGACTGTAAATCCGCTCCTTCGGGTTCAAAGGTTCGAATCCTTTCTCCTCCATTTCATTGGGATATAGCCAAGCGGTAAGGCAACGGGTTTTGATCCCGTCATGCGCTGGTTCGAATCCAGCTATCCCAATAGAAAGCAGAGAGCGCAGGCTAGTGGTTAATACCCCTGGGCTAATCAATACCAGCTGATAAATCCTGTACTTAGGATTTATCAGCTGGTATTTTTAGATCACGGGGGTTTGCCAGCCGGAGCTCGTTTAATAGCGAGGGACTCTCGTTGACTCCTTACCAGTTGGCGGTATACTGACCACAAATACAGAGAGAAGGCAGCACAATGCCAACGAAACAACGATTTGTGGTCACCGCCCTGATCTGTTTTGGTATGGCCACCATCATGAGTTTGATCGGTAACCTGCTGGCGACTGGCTGGCGAGCGGTCACTTTCCAGAATTGGCTGATTTGGTGGCTGCCGACGGTCTTGGCGGCTTTTCTCTATAATTGGTTCGTGGCCTATCGCATCACTGAATATTTTATTCGCCGGGCCACGCGCCGCTTGACCGATCCGGCAGCGATCGCCGCGCGCACGCTTGGGGTCCGGGGACGGGTGATGCTGGTGGTTATGTGTCTGAGCATGTCAACTTACGGCCTTTTCATTGGCGGGGCATTTCTGCATATTGATTGGGAAATCCTCTTGTGGGTCTGGGTGCGCAGTCTGATCATTGCATTCATCATTCGTGGTCTGATTGTAAAACCAGCAGCCTTTTTCCTCACCCGCAAGATTCTCTCGACTGTTTGATCGGAACGCTCGCCTTCACTGGCGGGCGTTTTTTTCGGTCAACCTGGACCAATAATGATAGAATGGAAACATATCAGAGAAATGGAGTGGTGCATGTGGCTGAACCTGTTCAAACAAAAGACTTATTTGCCATCAAGACCCTATCCCAACCGAGTATGGCGGGCCAGACGGTTTTCTTCCTGGAAAATCGGGTGGATGAAGAGACCAATACGTATATTGCCGAATTGAAGGGGCTGGATCTGCGGACCCGGCGGCAGGTGCGGTATGGGTTGCCGAATCAAAGTATCCGCCAGTATGCCCTGGCGCCGGATGGCAGTGCGTTGTTGTACTTAGCGCAGGATGCTAAGAAGCACGTTCAGATCTATATTCAGCCGCTTACCGGTGGGTCGCCGTATGCTTTGACGGCGTTGCCTGACGGTGTAGATAGTGCCCAGTGGCGTGCAGATAGTGCAGGCGTGTATTTCACGAACACGAGTTATCCGCAAAAGAAGGCGACCAAGCTGCCCCAGCCGAAGGTAATTACCCGGCTGCCGTTCCAAATGAATGGTGAGGGTGTGCTGCGGGAAGACGGCACCCATCATTTGCAATATTTGGCGATCACCGGCAAGATGCCTAAAGAATTGTTGAGCCGGCCGGATGATTTCGGTTTGGATGCCGTGGATCCGTCTGGCCGTTTCCTGGCCTTGAGCGCTAGCCCAGATCCATTCAACCCGAAGGATTTCCGCACGGGAACCTATTTATTCGAAATTGCGACCCGGAATTTGACCTGGATCACTGAATCTCAGGAACATGGTGAATTTATCGGTGCCGCGTTCAGTGAAGATGGCACCGGCTTGCTGCTGTGGGGTACGGACAACCATGCACCCAATGTGGCGGAACACCATATTTGGTACTACGACATTGAGGAGCAAAAGCTCACTGATACCGCAGTGAACCATCACTTGGAAGAGGGGCCGGGCGAAATTGTGGCGGATACCCAGCAAAAATTATCCGAGCGCATGGCCCAATATATCACCGCTGATTACTTCTTAACGCCTGGCTTCAGCCATGGGCGGATCGCATTGTATGAAGCGTCCACGGATGGTGAACTGCGGGAAGCTGTTGGCGGTGACCGGCATGTGACGGATTACTTTGTCGGGCCGGACCAGCATACGGTCGTTTTTACTTATTCAGATATTGAAACGCCCAGTGTTTTGGCGGTTTATGACTTAATTAGCGAGGACGAAAAAGATCTGTACAACCCGAATACCAGTTGGGAAAATCACCATACGATCAGCGGCGCGGAGGCTTTTACCTTTAAGTCTGACGATGATCTAACTGTTGAAGGCTGGTACATGAAGCCGGTAGGGCAGGCGGCCGAAAAGAAGCACCCGGCGATCCTTTACATCCATGGCGGCCCTTTAGCGGCCTTTGGCTACACCTTCTTCCATGAGATGCAAGTCTTGACCAGTGCCGGCTATGGCGTCATTTTAATCAATCCCCGGGGCAGTCTCAGCTATGGCGAAGACTTCGCAGCCGGTGTTATCGGCGCTTATGGCCAGGGCGATTACGCTGACTTGATGAATGGTTTGGATGATGTCTTGAAACGGGACAAACAGATCGATCCCAAGAAGCTGTATGTTTGCGGCGGCAGTTACGGCGGGTTCATGACTAACTGGGTCGAGACCCATACTGACCGCTTCGCTGCGGCGGTGACGATGCGTTCCATCGCCAACTGGGTGAGCATGTACGGCAACAGCGATATTGGCTACTTCTTCAACGCTTGGGAATTGCAGGGCGAATGGAATGCGCCGATTGACCCGAAGAAGTACTGGGCTTTCTCCCCGTTGGCTTATGTCGACAAGGCTAAGACACCGATCCTGATCCTGCACAGTGAAGAAGATCATCGCTGCCCAATCGGTCAGGGTGAAGAATTTTACACTAGCCTCAAACTGCACGATGTGGAGACGGAATTCGTGCGCTATCCGGGATCGAATCATGAACTCTCCCGGTCCGGCTTCCCCAATCTGCGGATCGACCGGATGACACGAATCATGGATTGGTTTGGCAAGCATTAATTAGAAAGTGGGAAATTCAGTGGTAAAAATTGGTTTCATCGGCAGTGGCCATATGGCAACTGCTGAAATTGCCGGGACATTGCACGCAGGGGCTGCGGCAAGCGACCTGTATGTCACTAGTCACAACGCCGCCCATTATGAGCAGGTCGCTCAGCAGTACGGCATTCAGGGTGTCGCCACCAACGACGCGGTGGTGCAGGCAGCGGATATCGTCGTGCTGGCCACGCCGCCGGCCACGGCGAAACCCATCCTCAACAGTTTGGCCGGGCATTGGCGGGCCGGCCAGATTCTGGTCTCTGTCGTGGGCAGTGTCACAGTTGCCGAGTTGGTGGACGCCGCCCAGACGCCGACGCTGCCCATTGTTCGGCTGTTGCCCAACGTGAACGTGGCTACCGGCAGCGGGATGACTGCCTACGCGGTGAGCGACTCGGTGGGCCAAGCCGATCTGACAGCGGTCTTAGCTTGGCAAAAGGGACTCGGTGAGATGATGCTGCTGGCCGAAAATCTGTTTGGCGCGTTCGTCGGCCTAGCGGGGTCATCACCGGCCTTCATCTTTGTGGCCATTGACATGATGGCCCGGCTGGGAGTGCAGTATGGCATCCCCATGACCGACGCACGCAAGATTGCCGCCCAGGCTTTTAAGGGCAGCGCGGATCAGGTCCTGACAACAGGGGCTAACCCCTGGGATCTGGCGGACAGTGTTTCTTCTCCTGGCGGCAGCACCGTCCGCGGCATGGTGGCCTTACAGTCCAGCGGCTTTTTCGCCGGCTTCACCGATGCCGTGACCGCCACGATCGAGAAAGACAGCAAGAAAGACTAGTGTGTTTGCTTGTCTTTTTGGTCTATACCAGTTAAGATGAGAAAGAACGACAAACCACCATTATTAATCCATAAAAGGGGAAATTCTTGATGTCTGCAAAAGTTTTGAAACATGCTGTGATCTACACGGGCGACGAGGTCATTCCAGACGGCTACGTTCGTTTCGACGACCATATCCTGGCGGTCGGCCCCGTTGACGACTACCATGCCCAAGCAGGGGATGAGCTCGAAGACGTTGCCGGCCAGACCTTGGTGCCCGGCTTCATTGACGTCCACAGCCATGGCGGCTATGGTTTCGATGCCATGGATGGTGACCCGGACCAAATCAGCACGATGGCGACTAAGATGATGCGGAATGAAGGCGTCACCACCTTGTTTGCCACAACGATGACCCAATCCACAGCTAACATTGACCATGCCATGCAAGGCGTGGCCCAAGCGGCCGAGAAGAATCCAATCATTCAGGGTGTTCACTTGGAAGGCCCATTCATTTCACCCACCTTCAAGGGCGCCCAGCCTGAGCAGTACATCAAAGATCCGGATGTTAAGCTGCTCGCCCAATGGAACGAATTATCCGGCAACCGGGTTAAGCTGATCACTTACGCACCGGAAGATCCGGGGTCCCAGGCATTTGAAGATTATTGCCTGAGCCATGGCATCGTCCCCTCCGTCGGCCATAGTAATGCGACCCGGGAACAGATGCTGCACAGCAAGGCGACCCATGTGACCCATTTGTATAATGCCCAGCGGGAATTCAAGCACCGCGAACCCGGGGTTACCGGCCATGCCATGCTGGAAGACAACATGTACGCGGAATTGATCTGCGATGGTTTCCACATCGTCCCGGACATGATTCGGCTGGCAGTGGAACAAAAGGGCGTCCACCGCATCGAATTGGTAACTGATTCTATGCGGGCTAAAGGGATGCCTGAGGGCGAAAGCGAACTGGGCGGTCAAAAAGTCTTTGTTAAAGACAAACAAGCGAGACTTAGCGACGGCACTTTGGCCGGGAGCGTGTTACAATTTAAAGATGCATTTGTCAATATCATGAAGTTCACGGGCGTCTCCCTGGCCGATGCGGTCCAGATGGCGAGTGTCAATCAGGCAACTGAATTTGGTCTCGACAGCAAAGGAACGATCACCCCGGGCAAGGATGCCGATATGAACTTATTTGACCGGACATTAACATTACAAAAAACATTTAGCTACGGCCGTGAATTCGCGCCGGAGAATAGTTAAGTAGGGGAGATCAACATATGGAATCACCGGTTTATATTCAGATCCACAATCAACTGAAACGGGACGTCGAAGCAGGCAAGTGGAAGGTCGGCGACCGGATTCCCGCTGAACGGGAATTGGCGTTGCAGTTTGACGTCAGCCGGATGACGCTGCGTCAGGCCATCCAGACTTTGGTTGATGAGGGGATCCTTGAGCGGCGCGTGGGCTCTGGCACATACGTCGCCAACCAGAAAGTCCAGGAAGTGGCTTCTGGTGTGACCAGTTTCACCGATATCATGAAACGGCAAGGCAAGAAGCCGTCCAGCAAAACGATTTCTTACCACTTTGCGACCCCGTCCCTGAGTGAGATTGAGAAATTGCACTTGGCGGGCGATGCTCCGGAAGTGTTGCGGATGGAACGGATTCGGTATGCCGATGGTGTGCCGATCAGTTTCGAAGTCGCGTCGATTCCGGCTGACATTGTTCAAGGATTAACCAAAGCGGAGGTCACCGATTCGTTCTATCACGCCCTGGAGACCAAGGGCGGGTATGAATTGGGCGGCGCCCAGCAGACGGTTTCTGCTGAGACGGCGTCTGAGCGGATTTCCGAGTACTTGGACATCAAGCGCGGCGAGGCCATCCTGAAGATGCGCCAGATCACCTTCCTGCAAGACGGCCGGCCGTTTGAATATGTCCGGACGCAGTATGCGGGTGAACGGTTCGAGTTCTATTTGGAACGATAAGCTTAAGATTGAAGGACTGGCTGTGGGCTGGTCCTTTTTAATTTGACGGCGGCCAGCGTTGTTTGCTACCATTAACAGTGTAGAAACCGATTGCATTGTGTCGAATCCTTTAGGAGGAGATTTTAATGACTGGACAAGATAAGGGTGACCCTGCCCCGCCGCCGACCCGCTATCAACGGTGGCTGACGGTGTGCATTATCGCCGGCGTCCTGATTGGTCTGTCCATGGGTATCGTCTTGCACGATGTGTTCATGGGCTTGCTGATTGGGGCTACGGTGGGCTGCGGCGGCGGCATGGCCGTTGCCGAGTGTGTCCGGGCCAAGCCCAAACGTCACCAGGCTTAATTAGAAACGCGCCGCAGATAGATGTCTGCGGCGCGTTTGTGTCTGCATGTGGTAGAATAATACCATTATTGGATTAAGAGAGGGCGAGCACTATGACGACCGTAATTACCTACGGCACGTTCGATCTGTTGCACTGGGGCCACATCCGGCTGTTGGAGCGGGCGGCGGCCTTCGGCGATCAACTGATCGTGGGATTATCCACCGATGAGTTCAACGCTGTGAAGCATAAGGAAGCCTACCACAGCTATGAGCACCGGAAGTACATTCTGGAGGCGATCCGTTACGTGGACAAAGTGATTCCCGAGACGGATTGGGATCAAAAGATTCGTGACGTCCAGAAATACCATGCTGACGTCTTCGTCATGGGGGATGACTGGGCGGGCAAGTTTGATTTTCTGAAACCTTACTGCAAAGTGATCTACTTGCCTCGGACCAAGGGTATTTCCACCACAAAGATCAAGACCGATCTGAGTGAAGAAGAACAGGAAGCTATTGTAAAAAACGAGAATGAGGACTAATTAATTTGGATACCATGTATCATTACCCCGATGACAGTTTGGCTCTGCACACCGACCTGTACGAGATCAACATGATGTTGACGTACTGGGAAAAGGGCATTGACCAGCGTCACGCCATCTTTGAGTTGTATTATCGCAAGAACCCGTTTGGCAGCGGCTATGCCGTGTTTGCCGGGTTGGAACGCAGTGTCAATTACTTGAACGCGCTGCATTTCAGCGACAGCGATATTGCCTATCTGCGGAAAGTCGAAGACTATCCGGAGGCATTTTTGACGTACTTGCAGCAGATGGATTTAAAACTGACGATTCGGGCGCCCCGGGAAGGGGAAGTTGTCTTTGCGGACGAACCGCTGTTCCAAGTCGAAGGTCCTTTGGCCCAATGTCAGTTGGTGGAAACAGCGCTGCTGAATATTGTCAATTACCAGACGCTGGTCGCTACGAAAGCCTCTCGGATCAGGTCGGCGGTGGGCGATGACCCGTTACTGGAGTTCGGCTCCCGCCGGGCGCAGGAACTGGATGCGGCCATTTGGGGCGCCCGGGCGGCATATGTCGCCGGATTCGACGCCACCAGCAATGTCCGGGCGGGCAAGCTGTTTGATATTCCCATTAGCGGCACCCATGCCCATTCGCTGGTCCAGACGTACCGTAATGATTACCAAGCGTTCAAGGCGTATGCTGAGACCCACCGGGACTGCGTCTTCTTAGTGGATACCTACGATACGCTGCGCAGCGGTGTTCCCAGTGCGATTCGGGTGGCCCAGGAAATGGGCGACAAGATCAATTTTCAAGGCGTACGGATCGATTCGGGGGACATGGCTTACATTTCTAAACGGGTGCGTCAGCAACTGGACGATGCCGGCTTTCCCAACGCCAAAATTTATGCCAGCAACGATTTAGATGAGTATACGATCCTTAACTTGAAAATGCAGGACGCCAAGATCGACGTCTGGGGTGTGGGCACCAAACTGATCACAGCGTATGATCAACCCGCGCTGGGCGCCGTGTACAAACTGGTGTCGATTCAGGATGCCGCTGGGGTGATGCAGGATACGATCAAGCTGTCCAGTAATGCTGAGAAAGTGTCCACGCCGGGCAAGAAGCAGGTCTGGCGGATCACCAATGATGATAAAGATGCGAAGTCGGAGGGGGATTATATTACCTTGTTCCAAGAGGATCCCCGTCAACTCGATCAGCTCTACATGTTCCATCCGCAGTATACTTATATCAATAAGACGGTGAAAAATTTCACCGCCCGGCCGCTGCTCCACGAGATCTACCACGCCGGCAATCAAGTGTACCAGCTGCCGCCGTTGAATGAAGTGCGGTCCTATGCGACTAAGCAGTTGGCGGCGCTGTGGCCGGAATACCGGCGACATTTGAACCCCCAGCAGTATCCGGTGGATCTGTCGCAGCGGCTGTGGGATCACAAGATGAATTACATCCACGCCGTCCGTGACGCGGTGAAGAATATGGCTAACCAAGAGGAGTGATGTGTCATGCGTCCATTACAAAAAGAAATTATTGCTTATGAACATACCCTGCCGACAATTGATCCGGAAAAAGAAATTCGCCGGTCGGTGGACTTTCTGAAAACTTACTTAAAGCGCAACCCTGGCTTAAAGACGTATGTACTGGGCATTTCCGGCGGGCAAGATTCCACCTTGGCCGGGACGTTGACTGAGATGGCGGTGCGCGAGCTGCGGGCGGAAACCAAGGACGACAGCTACCAGTTTATCGCGGTGCGGCTGCCCTACGGTGAACAGGCTGATGAACAGGATGCCATGGCGGCGATCCAGTTTATGCAGGCTGATGAGACGGTCCGGGTGAATATTAAGCCAGCGGTGGACGCGTTAACGGCCGCGGTCGCGCAAAACGATCTGACTATTTCGGACTTCAACAAGGGCAATATTAAAGCCCGGGTGCGAATGACCGCCCAATACGCCATTGCCGGTGCGCGCCAAGGCATCGTCGTGGGTACGGACCATGCCGCGGAAAACATCACCGGCTTCTATACCAAATATGGTGATGGGGCGGCGGATGTGACCCCGCTGTTCCGGCTGGATAAGCGGCAGGGCAAGCAATTACTGGAAGCCTTGGGAGCACCTGCTCACCTGTATACAAAGGCCCCGACAGCCGATCTGGAAGACAACAAACCGGGGCTCCCGGATGAGAAGGCCCTGGGCGTGCGGTATAGCGACATTGACGACTATTTGGAAGGCCGCGATGTGTCTGACAGAGCCGCTGAACGGATCGAGAATTGGTGGCGCAAGACGGAACACAAGCGCCGCCTCCCATACACTGTGTTTGATTTTACAAACTAATGGTTGCCACAGTGGGACGGTTTCGGTATACTGAATTTAGCAATAAGGGAGTAACAAACGGCCAAGCCGCCGTGACATGATCGTCAGCAAGATATTAATCCGGTCATGTCTGAAACTGTGAGACTTATGTGCGAGGAATTCCCGCGCGTAAGTCTCTCTTTTTTTCAGCGCGGGTGGCAAACAAATTGAGGAGGAATATAGTCCATGGCAGAACCTGAAGCAAAGAAACAGCAGCTTCAAGAACAGTTTTATAACCAGTCCATCGACACGGTCCGCGAAGAGCTGGATACGTCGCTGGATGGGTTGACCCCCCAGGATGCGGACAAGCGGTTCGCGGAATACGGGGCCAACGCTCTGGCCGAGGGCAAGCGTAAATCGAACCTGATGCGGTTTATTGACCAATTCAAAGATTTCATGATCATTGTCCTGCTGGTCGCCGCGCTGGTGTCCGGGTTCGTCGGTCACGAATGGGCCGATGCGGCCATTATTCTGGCCGTGGTCCTGATCAACGCCATTATGGGGGTCATCCAGGAGTCGAAGGCCGAAGAAGCCATTGATGCGTTGCGGGAAATGTCTACGCCGGACGCCCATGTGCGCCGGGGCGGCCAAGTGCTGACGATTAAATCGGAGCAATTGGTGCCCGGCGACGTGGTCTTGCTGGAGGCTGGGGATATTGTCCCGGCGGATCTGCGGCTGACCGATAGTGCTTCCTTGAAAATCGAAGAATCCGCGCTGACCGGGGAATCTGTCCCGGTCGACAAGGACGTCGCGACCCTTGAAGGTGACGACATCGGCATTGGCGATCGGACCAACATGGCCTTCATGAACGCCAACGTGACCTATGGCCGCGGCGAGGGGATCGTCGTCGGCACCGGGATGAACACTGAAGTCGGCCGGATCGCCGGCATGATCAACAGTGCCGAAGAAACGACGACCCCGCTGCAAACCAACCTGAACCAACTCGGGAAGATTTTGACGGTCTTGATTTTGGTCATTGCCGCCGTGATGTTCCTGGTCGGCTACTTCCTCCATGGTGAGGCCCCGCTGGATATGCTGCTGATATCCATTTCCTTGGCTGTAGCGGCGATTCCGGAAGGGCTGCCAGCCATCGTGACGATCATTTTGGCCTTGGGGACTCAGAAGATGGCCAAGCGGAATGCATTGGTGCGTAAACTGCCGGCCGTGGAAACCTTAGGCAGTACCGATATTATCGCCTCTGATAAAACCGGGACGCTGACCCAAAACAAGATGACCGTGGAACAAATGTATTACTGGGGCAAGCTGCACCCGGCCAGTGAAGACATTCCGCTGGATGATGACGCCTTGCTGATGATGAATCTGGCAAACGATACGAAGATTCAGGGCGACGGCAAGATGTTGGGCGATCCCACTGAAACAGCGCTGGTGCAGTTTGGTCTGGATAAAGGCTTCGATGTCCGCGAGCAGCTTAAGCGCTGGCCTCGGGTGGGTGAAGTGCCGTTTGATTCCGACCGGAAACTGATGTCCACCGTGCATCAGCTGCCCGATGGCCGTTTCCTCGTGGCCGTCAAAGGCGCCCCAGACCAATTGCTGGAACGGGCGACTCAAGTGGAATTGGGTAAAGATGACATTCAACCGCTGGATGACACCCGCAAGCAAGCTATTTTGGATCAAAATATGGATTTGGCCAAACAAGCCATGCGGGTCTTGGGAATGGCTTATAAGTTCGTGGATGCGCTGCCCGATCCCTTAGATTCCGATACCGTCGAAAACGATCTGATCTTTGCCGGGTTAGTCGGTATGATCGATCCGGAACGGCCGGAAGCGGCGCAGGCTGTTGCCGAAGCGAAGAGTGCCGGCATTCGGCCAATCATGATCACTGGGGATCACCAGGTGACCGCTGAAGCTATTGCCGGTCGGCTGGGGATCATTACCCCCGGCGACGACGCGGCCGTGCTCACCGGTGCCCAATTGGACGACATGAGCGATCAGGATTTTGAAAAGAACGTGAGCAAGTATTCTGTTTATGCCCGGGTATCGCCGGAACATAAAGTGCGCATCGTGAAAGCTTGGCAAAAGAAGGGCAAAGTCGTCGCCATGACCGGCGACGGTGTCAACGATGCGCCAGCGCTGAAGTCCGCGGATATCGGGATCGGTATGGGAATCACTGGGACGGAAGTCTCAAAAGGGGCCTCCGATATGGTCTTGGCCGATGATAACTTTGCGACGATCGTGGTCGCTGTCGAAGAAGGCCGGAAGGTCTTTGCCAATATTCAAAAGGCGATCCAGTACCTGCTGTCTGCCAACTTGGGCGAGGTCTTGACGTTGTTCATCATGACCATGATGGGCTGGGACGTCCTGAAACCCGTCCAGCTTCTGTGGATCAACTTGGTTACCGATACTTTCCCGGCGATCGCGTTGGGCGTTGAACCGACGGAACCAGGCATCATGAAGCGCAAACCCCGGGGCCGAAACTCCAATTTCTTCTCCGGCGGTGTCGCCAGTTCCGTGATTTACCAAGGGATCCTGGAAGGGGCATTGACCTTAGGGGTATACCTCTTCGGTATTCTGCACCCCGTGCACACCAGCCAGGGCGACATCCATGCCGATGCCTTGACCATGGCTTACGCGACATTGGCGCTGATTCAACTGTTCCACGCCTTCAACGTGAAGTCGATTCACCAGTCCCTGTTCACGGTCGGATTTTTCCGCAACAAGGCCTTCAACTGGGCTATCTTGGTCTCCACTCTGCTGGTCGGGGTGACGATCGTCGTGCCCGGCTTCAACGGCTTGTTCCACGTCCGCGAACTGGATCTCTATCAATGGTTGACAGTTCTCTCTGCGGGTGTTCTGATGTTAGTGATCGTTGAAATCATTAAGTTCGTGCAACGCCGCATGGGCAAGGAATAACGAAGGAGTGCGACACTTTGGTTAAAGCACAGCAAAAGTACCTGTATTACGCAAAGACCATCAATGATGTGATGGATGGCATCACATCGATCCAAGAAAAGATGGATCCGGATTATCAATTGGTGAGAAATGCAATCGATGAGAACGCCGTCGACAAAATCGCCGAGGAGAAGTATTTCAGCATCATCGAGAACTTCACCAAAGGGACTAACGGCTATCGCGACCTGCAGGCGCAGTTAGAAAAGAGTGCGGTCCCGGCGCGGCTGATGGGCAACCATCACCTGCTGCTGGGCGCGTTCAAGGCCTTTGTCGCCGGCTGCCAAGCAATGATCGACAGCATGCATGACGACCGGACAGTGGACGTGGCGGCTTTTCGCGCTGCTGAAGCCGCCCAGGATAAGGCCACGGACGACATCGGCAAGTACCTTGGCCGAGTGGATCAGCTGGTCTAAAAAAAGTTAATCAGTATGCTTGACTTAGACGTTTCGCCATGGCATACTCAGAAACATAAGAAAACGGAAAGAGAGTGGCCCGCATGATTAATGCCCACGTTCAACAATTCGTAAGTCAATCTTGGCAAAGCCAGCATTGATAGGACGCACGCACTGATACGTCCTGTCGGAGATACAGGACGTATCTATGCTGGGCTGCTTTCTGATGCCGCATGGATGCGCAACACACATCGATGCGGCTTTTTATTTTCTCCGGGGACCCTTAAACGGCGAAGTCGCATCCACGCGGCTTCGCCGTTTTATATTGAGGAGGATTGTTATGAAACGCATGATTGCCATGATCAGTGCGCTGATCGTATTTCTTGGGGCGGCTTTCTTCATGACCCAGAAACCGACGGTGAGCAAAGCAAAGATTCCCACCGTGGGGATTCTGCAGCTGATGAGCCATCCAGCTCTGGACCAAATTCATAAAGGTATTATTGCCGGGTTGAAGGATGAGGGCTACATCCAGGGGAAAAACCTGAAGGTGGTCTTCCGCAACGCGGAGAACGACCAAAGCAACTTGAAGACGATGAGCCAGACCTTGGTGGAACGGGCCAACAGCGACGTCGTGGTCGGCATCGCCACCCCCAGTGCCCAGGCGCTAGCGAATACCACGACGAAGACGCCGATCGTGCTGGGCGCCGTCACCGATCCGGTGGGGTCGAAGCTGGTGAAAAGCGAGACCCATCCCGGGGGCAACATTACCGGTGTGTCGGACCCCGCGCCGGTGGCCAAGCAGTTGGCCTTGATCCATCAACTGATGCCGGAGTTGAAATCGATTGGGGTCATTTCGACTCTCAGCGACGATTCCGCTCAGGCGGATGTCCGCCGCTTCGACCAAGCCGTGAAGCCGTTCGTTAAAAAATACGGCTGGTCGGTGAAGAAATACAACGTCAGCTCCACCAATGATGTGAACCAGGTGGCACAAACAATGGCCAATAATGTCCAGGCCGTGTGGGTCCCGACGGATAACACACTGGCCAGCGCGATGCAGACGCTGGTGAATGTCACGAACACCAAGAATATCCCGATTTTCCCCACCGTGGACACCATGGTTAAGGATGGCGGGGTGGCGACGATGTCGCTGAGCCAATTCGACTTAGGCGAACGGGCGGGCAAGATGGCCGGCAAGCTGCTCAAAGGCGAGATCAAGACGGCCACGACGCCGATTGATTCCCACCCCCGGAGCGACTTGGTGATCAATGTTAAACAGGCTGAGAAAATCGGCTTGAAGATTCCGGATAAGCTTTTACAGCAGGCAGAAAAGCAAGGGGAGGTCATTAAATGAGTATCATCGTATCGGCCATTGGCCAAGGGTTGTTATGGGGCATTCTCGGCATCGGGTTGTTTCTGACTTTCCGAGTGCTGGACTTCCCGGATATGACCGTCGAAGGCAGTTTCCCGCTGGGGGCGGCGGTGAGCGTGGCTGCCATCACCCACGGGGTAAGTCCCCTGTTGAGTTTGGTGCTGGCCTTTGGTGCCGGCATGCTGGCCGGATTAGCCACCGGCTCGCTGTATACGAAGGGGAAGGTGCCGGTGCTGTTGGCGGGAATTTTAGTGATGACCGCTCTGTATTCCATCAACCAGCACATTCTGGGACGGGCGAACTTGTCGCTGCTGAATCAGCCGAATTTGTTCAAAAATAAATTTTTGGCCTCCCTGCCGCCGTATTTTGACAGTATCTTCGTTGGTATCGGGGCAATCATCATCATCGCGATTCTGCTGATGTGGTTCCTGCAAACCAACCTCGGTCAGGCATTCATTGCCACCGGTGATAACGAGATCATGGCCCAGTCTTTAGGTGTCCATACTGACGCCATGAAGAACATGGGCTTGATGGTGGCCAACGGGCTGGTCGGCCTGAGCGGCGCGTTGATTGCCCAGAACAACGGTTATGCCGATGTGAACCAGGGCATTGGGGTCATCGTCATCGGCTTGGCAGCAATCATCATTGGCGAAGTTGTTTTTGGCGAATTGACCCTGAATCAGCGGCTGGTGGCAACGGCCTTGGGCTCCATCCTGTACCGCTTCGTCCTGCTGATCGTGCTGGGCTTGGGCTTTGGTGATGAGGACTTGAAGCTGATCTCTGCAGTCGTGCTGGCCGTTATGCTGATGGTCCCGACGGTGGAAAGCCGCTTCCGCTTGAAGCGGGCGCTGCGCAAGGGGATTGAGAGTCAACCGGCAAAGGAGGCGGATGGCCATGAGTGACGCAGCAGTTGTACTAAAAGATGTGAGTGTAACGGTGCACCAGCAGAATCAAACCAAGACGATCCTGGATGATGTGGATTTAACCATTGCCCCAGGGGATTTCGTCACCGTGCTGGGCACGAATGGGGCGGGCAAGTCGACGCTGTTCAACGCGATTGCCGGCAACCTAGCCGCCAGCGGTCAAGTGACATTGGCGGGGCAAAACGTGACCAGTTTGAACGCGATTCAGCGGGCCAAATATATTGCCCGGGTCTTCCAGGATCCTAAACTCGGCACCGCCGGTCGGATGACGGTGGCGGAGAATCTGGTCCTGGCCCAGCATCGCGGGGAACGGCGGACACTGCGCGGCCGCCGGTTGGAAGCCGCCCGCCCGCAGTTGCAAGCCGAAGCGGCGCAATTCAGCAATGGGTTGGACCAGCTGCTTGATTCGCCCACGGAGACATTATCCGGCGGTCAGCGCCAGTCCTTGAGTCTGTTGATGGCGGTGCAAAAAGATCCAGCCCTGCTTTTGCTGGATGAACATACGGCAGCCCTGGATCCTCATACGAGCGCGCAACTAATGGCGCTGACGGACCGGGTGATCAAGGAACGGCACTTGACGGCGTTGATGATCACCCACCGGATGGACGACGCGCTGAAGTATGGCAATCGGCTGATCGTGTTGGAGAACGGCCGGTTGAAAGCGGACTATAATGTCGCCGCTAAGGCCAAGCTGAAGCGGGAAGACTTGTTAGAGTTCTTTGATTAGCGCGAGCACATCAGTATTTCCTGGGAAATAAAAGGAGACAGCCCCGTTTGTACAGGGACTGCCTCTTTGCATGGGCCGTGCTGATCATTCGTAACGCAGCGCTTCGATCGGATTGAGTTTGGCCGCTTTTCTGGCTGGATAGAGACCAAAGAAGACGCCGACGGCACTGGCAAAAAGAAGGACCAGGAGGATGGCTTGCCAAGTGATCCGGGCGGTGATGCCCAGGACGTTGGCGACAATTTCAGCCACCGCGATACCGAGGGTGAGGCCAATCAGGCCGCCAATCAAAGACAGAATGACGGCTTCCAGCAGGAACTGAATGAGAATGTCCCGGGTCGTCGCCCCCAGCGCTTTGCGGGTCCCAATCTCCCGAGTTCGTTCGGTGACGGAAACGAGCATGATATTCATGACCCCGATCCCGCCGACGATCAAAGCAATGGCGGCCACTGCCGCGATGAAGTTCACGAACAGACCGAGCACACTGTCCACCTGATCCAGGGCGGATAGGAAGTTCCGCGCGGTGTACAACTGCTCACCGACGACGTCGTGGCGGGTTTCTAATAAGCGCACCGTGCTTTGGGACACACTCGTGATGTCGTTGCGGGAACGGACTTTCATTGTGACATCAGTGATGCCGCCGGCGTTGATGCTCAGCAGCTTCATCGTTGAATAGGGAATCGCGACATAGACCGGAAAACTGCTCCGGCGAACAGCGCCTTGGTACTTATCTACCGTTCTCTGGGTCTCCCCGATGAGGCGCACGCTGATGCTGGTTGTGCGGCTGCGCAGCGTAATGGTTTGACCGACTACGTTGCGCTGATTCGGAAAGAGCTGCGCCGCACCGTCAGCAGAAATCACGGCCACTGGCGCTGATTCGGCATAGTCCGCCTGGGTGAAATACCGGCCGGCGGTGATCGTGCTGTCCATCATCGTGCTGGTGTATTGCAGATCCGGGGTTCCGCCAAAGATGATGGCCTGTTGGTCTTGCGTATTCGTCGCCGCAAAACCGGATAGCGTATAGTTAGGCGACACTGCAGTGACTCGGTCATCGGCCTGCTTGATGGCTTGCAGATCGGCGGCAGTGAGTTGAGCGTCGTTGCCGGCCTTGTTTGACACGCTGAGAGAGATCGTCGTCGCGCCTAAGTCGTTGAAGGTGCCGGTGATCTTCGTGGTCGCGCCGTTGCCGATCGCGAGAATCGCAATGACCGCAGCAATGCCGATGATGATGCCGAGCATCGTCAGAAAGGACCGCATTTTGTTGGCTGTAATGGCTTCAATGGCCATTTTGAAACTCTCAATCACTGTCATTCCGCAACACCTGCCTTGTGCGGCTGATCCAGGACTTGGTCAGTTTGAATGATGCCGTCTCGGAACGAAATGATTCGTTTCGTGTACTGGGCGATGTCCGGTTCATGGGTCACCATGACCACCGTGGTGCCCGCGGCATTCAGTTCTTGAAAGATGCGAATGATTTCCACACTGGTCTTGCTGTCCAGATTGCCCGTCGGTTCGTCGGCCATGATCACCGCGGGCCGGTTGACAATGGCCCGGGCGATGGCGACCCGCTGCATTTGGCCGCCGGAGATCTCGTTGGGCTGGTGATCCAGCCGATCCCCCAAGCCGACCTGGGTGAGGGCAGCGGCGGCCCGGTCCTGTCGTTCCCGCCGGCCAATGCCAGCGTAGACCATGGGCAGAGCAACATTTTCTAACAGCGTCATCCGCGGCATCAGATTGAAGGATTGGAAGACAAAGCCGATTTCTTTATTCCGGACATGGGCGCGCTCATTGTCGCTGAGGTGTGTCACATCGGTATCCCGCAATTGATACAGGCCGCTATCGAAGGTATCCAGCAGTCCCATAATGTTCATCATGGTCGACTTGCCGGAGCCGGACGGCCCCATGATGGCGAGAAATTCTCCGGCCTCGACCGTGAGATTGACGTCTTTCAGTACCACCAGATGCTCATCGCCCATGGTGTAGCTCTTAACGACGTGCTGCATCGTGATAAAACTCATTGGGTGGTCACCGCGCTTCCGTCGTGAAGCTGATTGCTGGGGGATAGGACCGCAGTTTCGCCAGGGTGCAAGCCCTTCGTGACCGCGATGCGGGTGGCCGATTGCAGACCGGTGGTGACGGCTGTGCGGCGCGCTTTACCTTTGACGATCCGATACACCAGCGGTTGGTTATTCCGATCATAGGTGATGGCCTCCTGAGGAATTGTGACGGCATTGTTGGCCTGATCCACGGTGATCGTCACGTCAATATCGAAGCCAGGGACGAGTCCTTGCGGTTGCCGGTCGAAAGCGACCTGAGCCCCGAGGGTCGGCGTGGACGCCCCCGTCGCACTGGTGGTGGTCGTCGCGGTGGGGTCCACTTCGGCAACATCTCCGGTATAGGTGTGATTCAGGTACGTCAGGTGCACCGCCTGCTGGACTTTAACTTGGGCCGCCTCCGATTTAGTCAGGTTGAGCTGGACCCGCAGATCGCTTAAGTCCGCTACTGTAATCGCGGCTTTGCCGGTGGCCTGAGCAGTATCGGCTTGACCGCTGGCAATGTTCACGGCGGTGACTGTCCCGCCAAAGGGCGCGGTGAGGTTCGTTGTCTGATTATACGTGGCCAAAATTTGCCCCGCGGAGACCTTATCGCCCACTTTAACATTGACTGCAGTGACCAAACCGCTGCCGGCGAGATTCGCTGTGCGGGTCGCTGTCACGGTGCCGGTAGTCGTGATCGTCGCCGTGATGTTTTGCTGTGTCACCCTGGCGGCCGTGACTTTCTGGGTGTTGTTCTGCCGGCCAGCCGCGATGACGCTCCAACCAATGAAGCCGACGATTGCCAAGAGGATGAGCCCAATAATAATGCGGTTCCATTTTTTCATAGGACCAAGCCTTCCTTCAGAGAACTTATTATCTCCAGTCTAAGCCAAGTCAGCGCAGTTGGCGACCGAAGTGCTTTCCATTGTCGTCTGAGCGGATATTTGGTACAATGAGCGTCAGTTTTTCAGAAAGCAGGCGACAATGTGGCCAGATTACCCCAGACAGATGCAGAATTGACAGCGCTGGTACGTTCCGTATCGACGGAGACCTTCCACCGGCCCTTTACGCATCAGGCGCTGTACAATCGGCGCTTACGGACGACCGGCGGCCGCTATCGGCTGCGGGACCACAACATCGAGATCAACCCCCAACTATTGCAATACTATGGCTTACCTGAATTGCTCGGCGTGATCAAACACGAGCTGTGCCATTACCATCTGCATTTGCTGCACGGCGGCTATCAGCACAAGGATGCCGACTTTAAGAAATTACTGGCGGCCACTGGCGGCAGCCGCTTCGCGCCGCCCATGCCGCCCCGGGAAGATAGGACAGTCAACTATCTTTACATCTGTCCCCAGTGCCAGGCCAAGTATCCCCGCCAACGCCGCATCGACACCCGCCGGTTCGTGTGCGGTCGCTGCCATCACCGCTTGGAATTAGTCGGCTTGGATGTGAAAATGAGCCAAATCAGCGCCTAACCGGCAAATAGGGCTTGAAACCGGCTTTACATCCATGCTAATATATTCAAGTAGGTTTTTGCGGGCGTGGCGGAATGGCAGACGCGCAAGATTAAGGATCTTGTGATCAATTTGATCATGGAAGTTCGAGTCTTCTCGCCCGCATCGTTTTCACAGGATTTCCAACAAATTGCACCCCGTTACATCGGTTGAATTACCGGTGTGGCGAGGTGTTTTTTTTGTTGTGTTATTGAGTTGTGGGCTAGTGTGCAGCAGTGGCGCCATGGAATATTAGAGAGTTCCATATTTGCGCTTCAAGCTTTTCGTCCTGTTAGATCAAACTACTTAAAATCCGGGACGCACACCGTAACGCTTTCCGCCGCGAGTTAAATACTCATAGATATTGGAGCGTTGCATCAGTTAGTGGTTGATAGTATACTCCATAAACTTATCCAGCGCTTCAGACAGTCCTTGGATATCGGAAAACGGTGTTGCATCCAGTGAATAGGCATATGACTCGATATCCCCTGTGTCCTCATGATGTTTATAGACATGTAAATCATTGACACCGACAACAGTACCGTCCAAATTGTGATGGCGTGATCCGTTGATGCATAAACGAATCAGGTGGAGATGGGTCTCACTGAATCGGAGATGAATACTGTACTTGGAGGCTCTCCGTCCTCGATAAGAATACAGGATATATTGAGCACCATTCAGCCTATCTTCAACATTTTCCTCGTTCTTGTATCGCCCGAGGATTGGAATCGCGAAATCAGGATTTTGGAGAAATTCCTTGATAGCTTGAATAAGGGCTGCCACATCCCGGTCGGATAATGATGTGAAAATCATGCACGTCTTCCCTCTGTTGATGGTGTTGTTCAGAATCTCTGGACATCGGACTAATCAGGAACCGATGCACGTTACTGTGTCGATGAAATAATTTTAACGGATGGGAGATCCTCGAACAAACGTTTTTGGCTAATAATCCATTTCAGTTTTCGCCTCATCTCGTTGGACTTGTGATAAATGTGGTCTTTTTGAAAACTGAGGAGTAGAAATAACAACTCAGAAAGCCTGATGTACTGGGAATCTTTGATCGGCCATTGACTAGTTTTGAAAATGCAACATCAGTTTTGCACCCGTTGCTGACGTATTGCCAGTCCCCCTTTCAGCCCGATATGCTGTTGTGTAGGGATACACATGCATTTCAGAAAGGAGGCCCACCATGAAGACCAGAAGAACGGCACTACTTAGTTGTTGGACAATTCTGCTGCTTCTTTTGGGCGGATTTTGGCAGGCCGGAACCGTCAAGGCGGAGGATCCCAGCCAGTGGCACCAATATACTTATGGCCCTCCCTTTTTTTCCAGCCCCTTTGTATCGGCAGATCGGATGAAACAAGTCGGCGATGAAGCCAACATCTTCTTATACAACGTCGTCCTCTCCGGTAACCACAGCGCCGATTCAGCAGATACCGAAGGCGCTTTGGCGATTCAAGGCAACAGTACGATTCCCGCCCTTGACCGCAACGGCGGGACGAGCAGTTTCAATTATGGCGGCTTCTTCGATGGCGGGGACCATGGTAATGGCGACGCCAATAGCCACCCGCTTACCGACCGTCATCGCATCACGCTCCTGCTTGGCGGTGAAATCCGCAAGTATTATCCCGCCGGGGCAGTGAATCCCGGACAGGCTCTGGTGAGCGGGCAGGGCACGAATAACAATAATTCAGGTTATTTCGTTGTCCGCAAGGAAGCCGTACAAGACAAGAATTCCTGGCTCCAAGACGCCAGCAATCCAGTGTACGCAAACGGCCGCGTGTACCATACGGATGATTTCACCAGCGGTAAGAACACGGTCAAGATGGATGACGTCTTTGCTCAAATTTTTGCCAGTCAGCGCCATGTGCAAAAGGAGCTGACGCAACTGGTTGGAGAAGAAAAGGGTGATCGATACTACGTAGATGGTGAGCCTTACACCGTCAGTTCCTATTGGGGCTGGCAGGCAAATGAATCCATTGACGTACCGGTTTATCACTCAAAAGAAGATGCCAGTACTTTAATCATCGAGATCCCAGCCAGACCAGGAACCGATACGGCCTACCTGCCGGGATTAAAAAATACGGCGCCGCCGATTCTAGATGCCAAAGTCAAACGAATCATTTTTACCACGAAACAGCCAAAAGTCATTGCAAACGATACGTCGTGCGGCGATAAAAGTCGCGAAGTCGCTAAAAAGTCAATCTATTGGTTGCCCGATGCCACCCAAGTGACCAATTACGGGAATCAGGACTGGAGCGCGCCAGACGTGCCGGAAATTAACAATGGTCCTGAAAACCGCTTTGATCAAGCTTATTTTAAAGATAAAAAGTGCTTTTCCACGGCATTGTCCGGCTCGCTGATTGCACCAATAGCGAAAGTGGTTTGGTCTGGTGCCCACATCAACGGGTATCTTTGGGCGAAAGACTTCCAACAAAGCGGTGGGGCAGAGGCACATAATTTCTACACACCGCCGCTGGAAGAATTAGTAGACTTCATGATCGGTGTCAACAAGCATAACGCCGATGATCATATTCCAGTGGCGAATGCGGAGTTCATTTTGTACCGGACTGCCGCCGGCAAGACCGAGTATTTGACCAAGGCCAGTCCGGAAACATGGTCCACTGAACGAGATCAAGCGATTAAGCTAACGACGAACAGCGATGGACAGATTCGGGTGCATCTTAAAGAACAAAAAGAAACCCAATATCGGTACTATTTTCACGAAACAAAGGCGCCGCCAGGCTTTCAACCGCCACCCGCGGATAACGCCCATGAAGTGTCACCCAATCAAGGCCAGACGATCGGTAACATTAGCGAAGTACCCAATATTCCGGTTCTGGAGCAGGAAGTGGGCTTCGACAAGACCAATCAATTTGGTTCGATATTGCCGGACATCAAGTTTACCCTGACGGCTGCCGATGGCAAAACATTTGAAGCGATGAGCGATAAAACCGGCTACGTTGAATTCAACGGCGTCACTCCAGGAGAATACAAACTCAAGGAGGAAACGAAGAATGCCATCGGTCCCATCGAATGGGCTGTGACCATCGTGATCGTAGACGGTAAGGCCGAGTTGCGGTTCAAGGATGGCGACAAAATTGACACTATTGTGAACCAGAAGCGGCTATCGTTAAGGCTCACCAAGGTGGATGAGAATGGTCAGATCTTACGCGGCGCTAAATTCAGGTTGCAAGGGCCTAATGGGTACGGTCAAACCCGACCGGAGGATGAGCAAGAAATTGGTATATTCCTGTGCAACGGCCTGGGACCGGGGGAATACACATTAACCGAGGTCGAAGCACCTGAAGGGTATGACAAGTTGGAGAAGCCCATCAAAATCGTCGTTTCAGACGATATGAAGACGATTACGGCTGATGGTAAGCTGCTCGGTCGCAACGGCTTGGTGTTCGGCGACAAAGTGCAGAACAAACCGGTCGGCGTATTACCGGCTACCGGTGGCTGGGGCATGCTGCCGTGGTACCTCACTGCGGGGACCATCGGCTTTGCCGCCATCAATGTGGGTGCCGGTTACTACGGCAAACAACGAAAGGGGGCGAGAGAAATGAGTAAGCAACGTTGGCTGCGTGCCGGGCTGCTTGGCCTGCTTTCGCTCATCATGTTGCTGATTGCCGGCGGAATGGTTCAGGCAGAAAGCTTGGATACGGAGATCGTGCTGCATAAACGGGTTTACCGAGATGTCCGGTCACCGGAGGACGTGTGGTATCCCAACGACGGGGTACTGATTGAAGATCCGAATCATAAATTACTGAGCAAGACTTCCGGACTGAACGGCGCGAATTTCTACGTCTATGATCTCTCTGCGGAATACCAGCGAATGAAGAAGGAATGGACACCCTCCGCCCACGGGGGGCAGACGTTCACTGATCAAGTCTTCATCGACTTGTATCGAGACAAGCCGCGCCGAGAAGCATTGACTTGGGCTGAACAGAACTTGAAACGGGTCGCCACCATTAAAACCCGGACTGATGATGCCCTGAATGAAGACGGCATCGCTCGGTTCACAGTACCCCGGCGTACGCCAGAAGGAAATAAAGCAGTATATCTGATTCTGGAAGACAAACTTGATCCGGCGATGGGTCTAAACATCGACATGACCAAAAAGACATCACCCATTGTGGTTATTCTGCCGATGATGCATCCCGTGGATGAAACCAAGCTGAATCCGATTCACCTCTATCCTAAAAACTCAGCTTACGTCCGGGACCCGTATTTCTTCAAGTTCGGCAAACAGGCGAATTGGTGGGGAAGTACGACTGGCGGGCGCAAAATTCGTCATGTACCAGCTGATCAATAATCAGAAACGTTATCTGCAATTGGAGGAAGAGAACGATTTAGGCAACAAATGGCTGACTAGTTCTGACCCGTTGCGGGATGACCGGGTAGATAAATTCACGTCAGACAAGGACGGACTCGTTAATATGGGTCAGCGCTTCCTGTCGGCGGGAACGTATTACTTTGAAGAAGTAGCGACTATCGACGGGTATGAACTTGATGCGTCTGCTAAGGGCATCAAAGTGGAGGTGCCCGAAGAATGGCGGGATGAGCAAGGCAATTTCTTGCCAGTTATGGTCAACGGTCAGCCACTTATGGAATTGGTTTCTGGTAAAGTACCGGAGGCTGCAATGCAACAAGCAACTCCCCGAGTGTACAACAATCAGACCGCAACACCGCCAACGACACCAGAAAAGCCCACGCCAGTGAGCACCACGCCGCCTAAGCAGGGCGGCTGGCTGCCGCAAACCGGGACGGTCAAAACCTTAATGGGCATATTCGGGTTCTTGCTGATTGCGGTCGTGGTGATTATCGGTTGGCGAACGCGCAAAACACCGGCCAAGTAATTTGTATCAATAATCAGGTCTTCCCACCGGAATACTGATAAATTGGCCGATTGAACAATTCAAATCAATGACCCGGTCCATGAAATTCCTGTTGTAACAGGCATTGTGAGGCTACACAGAATCGTCATTGAAAATAATTGGTGGGACTTTCATAAGTTGCTGGTCCCTGAAGCAACCCGCTACACTCAATATGTAGAGTAAATGAAGAAAAATACAAGGAGGCGTCAACAATGATACAACGACGATGGTTACGCTTGGTGATGATGATCGCGCTTGTTTTGCCCTTGCTGGGCGCAGCAGTCGGCGGTCTCAGCAAGGTTGCTTATGGGGCGGCAGAAGATACGAAAGTAGACTTCATTTTGCACAAGAAGGCATTCGACAAAATGCCTGAACTCATCGAAAATACTGGGGAAGAGATGCCTGAATTTGAACAGGCGACGCCACTGGATGGTGTTGAATTCACCGCTTATAACATTACAGACTGAAACTTGAAAGCCCGAAAGTGCACTGATGCCTTGGTAATTGTGAGATGGCGGCGGGAATGATCTTGTTTTTGTCAGATTCCCAATAGGTTGACAAGATTCTTCGGAAGAAAACTGACAAAATGGTCAACGATGTTATTTATTACTTCCTCTGCCGTGCCCACTAAAGTGGCTCCCAGTGTGGATAGTGCCTTCAGAAGCCATGCCAGTGCTTGCGTTACTGCAATGTCTGGCATGACTTCATTCATCTCGTAAAACAGATCGCCAAGTGTGCGTTCATCCTCGTTTAACCGCTGTTGCCACGCCAACAGGTCATACGTCATCATCACGACGGCCAAATGACCGCAAAGACCGTCATAGCTTTGAACCTGGGACTTGTCCAAACGTAGATACTGCTTGGCTACTTTGAAATAGCCTTCAATCTGCCACCGACGACCGTACATCTGGATAATTTCTTCAGGACGCAAATTAGTTTGGGTCGTAGCTAATACCAGATAACTACTGGCATTCTTCCGGTTAGTCACAAATACCAGCTTCAGTGGGTACGCTACTTGCGTCCCATCATCCAAGTTCACATAAGCTGTGACGATGGGGCTGTACTGATAATTGGTGTGCGTTTGCCGGCGTGAAGCGCAGAACCGTTCGTAGAGATCCTTGACGGAGTAAAGTCGGCCACGATAGCGGTAGTAGATCTTCTTCGTGCGCTTGATCATCCCGATACCGGCTAACCCCATTGTTTTCAAGGTATAGAACATCCGCGGTGAACTGAACCAACTGTCGAAAAGTACGTAGTGAGCCGGAATATGATTTGCCAGAGCCTGCGTTAGCAGTTCTACCGAGACGTCATTCATTTTGCCTTGGGCTTGAACACGGCGTTGACCAGCAATTGACCGGCCACTGGTAGTTTTAGCTGGGCTCCCCAGTCGCTGGGCAGCACTCTTAGAGGACATCAGCGCATAATCCACTGGTAACAGGGTGTTACCATCGCTCCAAGCCAAAGTGAGTGCCCGGAATCCGCGTTGATAGACATGATCGTCGTGGTTAAACACACGGGCAAGCAGTTCTGTCTTGGTGGAATAATCCCGTGCAAAAAGGGTATCATCCAGAATAAACGCGAATCGTCGGCGGGCATCAATGTATGGTCGTAGATGTTTAATAATCGCGGCCCCAACCAGACAAGTCAGTCGTTGCCAATTGATACGGCCATCGTTCAGATCATTACGGACCGTCCGAATCGTACAATCCGGATCGGGCATCGCTCGGTAAAGGGAACGGCCCAAAAACTTGGTTTGGATCAGCCATGCCAGCACCTTGGTCAGTGAAATTGATGAGCGTCTTCTAAAATTCGCCTTTTTTGTCAGCTTGCTCAAGCCCACGAGTGACGAAAAACGAAGAATGATGTTCTTAAGTCCCAATTCAGTCCGTGTATGTTCTATAATATTCATGGCGCGTCTCTCCTCTGTATCAGATTTTTGGTCGAATCAAGTATACAACGCAGGAGAGTCTGCGCTTATTTTTGTGCCAAAAAAGCCAGGAACCACGCATGTTTAACGTGATTTCCAGCTTTCAAGTTTCAGTTACAGACAAATTCCGTGAATTGCTGGTGGGCGGGCCCAATGAAGGCGAAACGATGAAGGCGTTCATCCAGCGGCAAATGGCAGCGTTTGTTGCTGCCAACCCGAACGATAGCAAGCTGACCAATCCGGTTGGCAAACAAACCACTGCGAATGGTGGTTTGGCGAAATTCGATGGATTACCGGCCTATCAAAACGGCAAGCACCAGGTGTATGTTTTCTATGAAACACAGAGTCCTGCCAACGTTAACGAGAAAGCAGCACCAATGGTTGTCGTGCTGCCAATCATGAAAGGCGAAACACCGCTCTCTCAGATCTATCTGTATCCCAAGAACGAAATTGGTGATTCTGGGTTCGACAAAGAAATGATTGACAGTGAAGGCAACCCGATTACTAATGGGCAAGATGTCGAGGTCGGTAAACAGGTTCAGTACTACTTGGAATTCACGATGCCGTACGATATCGGCGGGGTTTATGATATCGATGCCGGTAAGCGGACGACGTATGAAGCTTTCCGGTTTGCCGATAAGGTGAACAAGCCTGGTTTATCGTTCGTCAGTCTGGATAAAATTGTTGTTGATGATAAAGACCTGAAGGACAGCCTGGCAGACCACTACACATTTACTCCCCACAACGAATTGGGCAAGGAAACGACTGATGGCCTGGCCGGATTCGATCTCAATTTCAACTTCAGCAACACCGTCAACGATTTCAAGAGTCAAGCAGTTGCAACTGCGTTAAATCCGTATGCCAATAAGAAGGTTCGCATCTACTACACTCTACAAGTGAATCAGTACGCAACACCGGATATTGCTATGAAAAACGAGGCGGTCTGGACCTGGAACCGCAAAGGTAAGGAAAATTCTAAGACAGATGATGCGCCGCAATTGATCACTGGTGGTAAGAAGTTCCTGAAAACCAACGGTGCGACTGATGAAGCGTTGAAAAACGCTGAGTTCGTTATTACCAAGGGTACCGGAGATGACTTGCGTTATGCTCAATTCATGACAGGTACCGAGGCAGCCGATGTTCAAAGCACATACAATCCCGTCACCGCTAAGTACATCAAGTGGGTGACTGACAAAGAAACCGCCACTAAATTCGTTTCCAACGACGAAGGCAAAATCGAAGTCCACGGACTTGAATACGGCGACTACGAACTAGTGGAAACCAAGGCACCTGATGGCTTCATCTTGCCGACCAAGGGCGTGTCATTCAAGGTAGCTCTGAACACTTGGACCGCAACTGATCAGCTTACCACCATCAAGAACATCCCCGAAGGCGGTCTCCCGTCCACGGGCGGCCCCGGGATCATCTTATTCCTGCTGGCTGGGTTCCTGGTAATGAGCGGCGGCGCGGTCTGGTACAAGTTCGGCAAACGCGTGCCTGCATAATCAAATTGTAAATGACACTGGACAGGGACGATCTGCGGATCGCCCCTGATCGTTGTATTTCGGAGTGAAGGGAGAGAGACGCCATGCGGCGGCAAAAGAAGAAAAGTCACGGCTATACCGTGAGTATGCTGATTCTGGGATTAATGTTGCTGATGGCATCGGTTCTGTATCTTCCTCACTTGCGGCAAGTCCTTGGCGCTGGCACTCCAGATATCGCTCGTCCAGCCCAGAAAAATCAGGTCATCTTTCCCAAACTGAAATTGACCTTACCGTTATTTGACGCTATCACGGAGCAGACCCTGGCCAAGGGTGCAACCTTATGGCAGGGCCAATTTGACCAGCGGCCAGTAATCACTGCCCATAGTGGCATCACCAACCATCCAGGTTTTGATCGACTGGACACGTTGAAAAAGGGCGACCGTTTCGTTGTGTTTCACAATAGCACCCAATACACGTATACGGTGACGCAAAAGAAAACGGTTCGGCCGGCGGCAGTGGATAGTGTTAAACCAATAGCCGGCCAGTCACTGGCGACGCTGGTCACCTGCACGCCATACATGGTCAATAGCCATCGCCTGCTGGTCACCGGTCGGCGGGTGAAGTCTGCCACCAGTACTATGAGCGCGACCATCACCCAGATTCAGCGCCGGCAGGAGCAGCAGATTTGGAAAATGGCCTTGCTCGGCATCAGCGGTCTGCTTCTGTTTGCCGGATTCGCTGTCGGATTGACTTGGTACCACAAGCGAAGGACGGTGTGGGCATGAAGAAACAGCCGAAAAAATCTCGACGCGGGTTCGCCATTCTATTCCTAGTGATTGGTCTGCTGATTTTCACGTATCCGTTTTACGTCAATGCCTTGAACGGTTTCTTGGATCACTACCAGCAGGAACAGTATGTGCGAGAGGCTCAGGCTAACCAGAAACAGCAAGAGGCTGCAATGCGCCAGCACAACGCTAAAATTGCCAAAGAGGGCCTGCGGACCGGCGTAGATCCGTTTCGCGGCGAAGCCACGGATGAAAAGACCCGGGGGTATTTGGCTAAGCACTTCCTGGGCACAGTAACGATTCCCAAACTCAAGGTCTCAGTCAATCTGTTTGACCGGACTTCGGGCTGGCTGCTGGAGCGGGGCGCCAGTGTTGTCCCCGGGACGTCCCTGCCTAGCGGACAAAAAAATACCCATAGTATGATCTCGGCCCACAGCGGTCTGCCAGAGTGCAAATTGTTTACTGGCTTAGACCGGCTCAAGCGGGGCGATACGTTTCTTTTGACTATCGGCGGCCAAAAACGGGCATATCGGATCACTGGTCGGCAGGTCGTATTGCCCAACAAGCAGAATACCATTGCGTTGTCACCGAAAGAAGAGCGGGTGACGCTGATGACTTGTACCCCGTACATGGTGAATTCCCATCGGTTGTTGCTGACTGGGAGGCGGGTACCGCTCACGCCAGCCTTAAAAAAGGCGGCTACGGATGCTACCCAGTGGCAGTGGCTGGTGTGGGGCGGCTGGTTTGATTTTCTGCTCACGGTTGCCGCTGTTGCTTTAGCCGCCTGGCGCTGGCCGCGGCGCCGCAAGTTACGGACCAAGCAAGTTCCCACCCGTTGGCGGGGTAATTATGCTAAAGTAGAACCATCAAATGTTGCCGGAGGGTAAACGCCATGCGTAAATTTTCAACGTTCCAAATCACGTTGATGAGTCTGCTGATTGCGTTGTTAATTATTCAAACTTATGTGCCAATTACGATCTTTCCTGGAGCACCGACGATTACGGTGGGCCATATCATCGTGGCGATTGGGGCTATCCTGTTAGGTCCGGGCGGTGGGCTGCTGCTGGGCACTGTCTGGGGCGGGTTATCATTCATTCGTGCGCTGACCATGCCGCCATCACCGCTCTCGGTATTGCTCTTTACGAATCCGGTCATCGCATTCATTCCCCGGATGGTCGTGGGATGGACCGTTGGCTGGCTGTTTAAGCACTTGCGTCAGAAAATCAAGACGACCAGCCTCTTGGCAGGGGCAGTCGCTTTTGTCGGCACCTTCCTGAATACTGGGCTGGTGGTGCTTTTCACCTATCTCTTATTTGTGCGAGACCCGGCCGCGCTTTTGAAGGCGTTTGGTCAGGCCAGCAGTACCACAGGCTTGTTCTGGCTCATTGCCATCATGCTGGGAGCCAACTTCGTCACTGAGGCAATCACAGCAGTGATCATTACGCCGCTGGTGACCACGCCGACGCTGCACATCATTGATCGCCGGCACAGATAAACAAAGAGAGAATCCAGTGACTGAAGTGCCCCATAATTGTTAGACAGATACTCTAACGATTGTGGGGCATTTTTATGACCAAATATTCAAGTGAGTTCAAGGTACAGGTTGTCCAAGAGTATCTTTCTGGACGGGTTTCCTATCCAACCCTTTGCGCTAAATACAGTATCCCGTCAATGACCCCAATCCGGAGGTGGGTTAAGCAGGCTCAAGCTAATGGACTGGAGTCGCTTCAACGTAAACGTACCAAAGTCGCTTATTCATTGGAACAGAAACTGTCTGTGGTAGACTATTACCAAACTAGTGGTGAAGGTGTGGCATCGGTGGCTGCTCACTTTGGGATCAATGCCTCGCAGGTGGCTGTCTGGGCGAAGATCTTCAAGACTGAGGGAGTAGCGGGGTTACGTCCCAAACCGCGAGGAAGGCGGTCTACAGTGAAACACAAGAAACCTAAGCAAGCGAAGAAGCTGGAACTCAGTGAGAAGGAAGCCTACCAGCAAGAGATATTAAAACTGCGCGGTGAACTATACCATACAAGAATGGAACGTGACTTCTTAAAAAAATTAGGGGCCGTATCGAAGAACAATCTGCCGCCAAAAAAGCAGCAGTAGTTGACGCGTTACGGCACGACTATCCGCTCAAAGAATTATTGTTATTAACCCAATTACCCCGGGCTACCTTCTATGACCGCTTGCAGCGCAAGAATAAGCCAGATAAATATGCGGCCTTAAAGGCATTCATCAAGAAAACATTCCGTGACTCGTATGAAACCTACGGTTATCGCCGTATTCATATCATGGCCCGCAAGGCTGGTTTCAAGTGCTCCCCCAACACGGTGCTCCGGTTGATGGGGCAGCTCGGTCTCAGTGTGACGTTGTATTCACGCCATACCAGCAGTTATCACTCATACAAGGGGAAAGTAGGTACGGTGAATGATAATCTGCTGCACCAACGATTCGATGCTCAGGAACCATTCACGGTGCTGCATACTGATGTGACGCAAGTCAAACTGGTCGATCACAGTTGGGGGTATATTTCAGCGGTAATTGATGAAGCCAGTCGCGAAGTCATTACGATTATTGTGAGTAACTCTGCGAATAAAGGGCAGCTTCACTTGACCTTAGACGATCTGGCTAAGAAGCTGCCTGCCAATGTCACGCCAATCATGCACTCCGATCAAGGCTGGCAATACCAGACCCGTGAATACCAGTCTCGGGTACATGCTATGGGGATCGTTCCCAGCATGTCTCGTAAGGGTAACTGTCACGATAATGCGCCAATGGAAAGTTTCTTCAATCTGCTCAAGCGTGAACGGATCAATCGGCAACCCATCAAAGATCTTTCAGAGCTGAAACAAGTCGTGACTCACTACGTCACGTGGTTTAATCATGATCGCATCTCACTCAACAAAAACGGCCTGACTCCGATCGAATACCGGACTCAGGCCGTAGCGTAATTATTTTTCAAACTGTCTAACTTTTTTGTTGCACTTCAGACCTGAATTGGTCAATGGATTCTCTCTTTCTTTCACTCTAGTGTCATTTGCGAATTATCGCTGCTGCTCTTGGCAAGTGGCGTTCCGTTTGCGGCCTTGATCACGACAGGCGGCACAGCGACGCCGTATTGTTTGGCTACCCGCTGAACTTCAGTTAACGCTGATTCAGCATAGCTTGTTTTGTCCTGTGTATTTTGATCAGCAATAGCACTGCTGACGGTAATGATGACCTGCGCCACGCTGCCGTCTGCGCTTGCTGGGAAATCCATCGCGGTCACAGTACCGCCGGAAAGGGCGACCGCACGATGCAATGTATTGGCAAATTCTGCGCTGCCCCGCTTAAAGTCGGCGTGGCCGCTGGTTGCCTGCTGCTTGCCGCAGCCTGCGAAGACGATGCAGCTGACGACGAAGAAGAAGATGACGACGGGGCGCTCGACGACGAGGATGGGAAAGACGATGATGACGAACTGGACGGCGGCAAACTGTTGCCTGATTTACTGGCGGACGAGCGCGAATCGCGGTCGTTTTTAGACTCTGATTTAGCCCGCGAACAGGCATCCCGTCTGGCCCGGCTTAAGGCCAATGTTGAGGTGGTTTGGGCCGCTGAATCGCCAGCGGCCGTCATGATCACCCCAAGCAAGGCCAGCACCACAAACGAGCTGGCGAGGACGGTCGCCCCTTGGCACCAATGGATACGGCGCCGCAGCTGCTTTTGCCGGCGGCTCCAGCTGGCATCAATTCGCCGACTCGGTCGCCGCCGTTGCCGGGCGGTCACGATCCAAATCGTGACGATGGCCAATAGGGCAACTAATCCCCCAATAAAACAAATTAAAGCAATGAGTTTCAATTTGCTGCTCCCCCCTAGGCGAACAAATTTCTTATTTCAGTTCCTGCAGCAACTCGCGGCTTTGCTGCCGCGCCGTGGTGAGATTGGCCTGCATGATTTCCATTTGCTGGTACAGGGCACCGTAATATTGACTCAGGCGGCCCATTACAGTATCCAGCTCTTTTTCATCGGTCATATCTGCGGTATCTGCGTAGAATTTCTGCTCCGCCTTGGTAAATTCATCCATGAATTGGGTGAATGTATCATGGTCCAGGCCAATGATTTTTAGGCTTTGCACGAGATCTTGAATCTTTTCCGTCGGCAGGTTGGGCGATTTGGATTTGGCAAAGCTGCTCAAGGTGTTCTCGGCGTCGCTCAATTTCTTGTAGTCAGCTGTCAGTGTGGTCATGGCCGTGGTGCGCTTGGCAAAGTTGGCATACACGTCGCTTTGCTTATTTTGCAGTAAATTTTCGTTGGGCTTTTCCTTGTGCTCGGTGACATAGAGTGATTGGCTCTTTTCCAAACTATTGGTAATTGCTGTCAGCTCTTTGCCCTGATCCTGAATCGTGTTGGTCACTGTGGTGGCTGACGCCTGGATCTGTGCTTTATCTGTCAGCGGGCGCCGCTCGCACGCGCTGATCCCGCCAATGAGCAGAAGCAGCATACCAATTAACCCAATTCTTCCCAAATTCACATGGCGCATACGTGACCCTTCCTTCAATTCCCGTGTTACGTATATAATACCATATATGGTAGGAAGGACGATGGTCACAATGACAGAGGAACAACGCTCATGAGAATAGGAATGCGGACGATCAAAACGGCACTGACGGCTGGAATCGCGATGGCCATTGCCGCCGCGCTGCATTTGGATTATTGGTCCCTGGCCGGAATCGTCAGCATGCTGATGATTGCCACCACGACCCGGGCCACTGTGCGGCTGGCGCTTTTCCAAACCGTGGCGACGGTAGTCGGGTTGGTGCTGGCCTGGGGGCTTTTCACATGGATTCCCTACGCACCGCTGGCATTTGCCGTTTGGCTGCTCCTGTATATTGCCCTGTCGAACTTGGTCGACTTGCAGGATACCATGATTGGCAGTGCGGTATTTGTTTTACCGCTGCTAGTGGTCAAACCGATCACGGTGGCGATTTTGCTGAATCAATTATCCGTTTTGGTGATTGCCGCGTTGACCGGGCTTTTCTTCAATCTGTTCATGCCGAATTTGACCGATCAGATTTCTTTCCATGTTGAAGGGGTCGAAAAGGAGCTGATCACCGTGCTGCGGCTGCAAGGCACGCTGCTGATATCTGGAGAAACCAGCGTGGAAGCGCAGCATACTTTGTGGGGGCATTTGAGCAGCTTGAAGCAGGCCATCAATGAGGGGACCGCTTGGACAGCCCGGCATCAGGCCAATCAGCTTTTTGACGATAACGAGTACTATGCGGCATATTTTGAAATGCGCAACAATCAGTATGAGTTGTTGCGTCAAATGCAGTTGCTGTTGGATACGCGGTTGGCTGAAATGCCTCAGCACCAGCAAATGGGGCGGCTGCTGGTGGATTTGACCAAACGGGATCGCAAGAACAACCCGATTCCGCCGGTGCTGGCGGCAATCGAACGGCTGCAAGATGATCTGGCCGCGATGAGTTTGCCAGAAACGCGCAAGCAGTTTGCCCAACAAGCAGCCGCGACATCGTATTTGATTTTTTTGCGGCAAATGCTCCGCTTGAAAGACGCCTTCGATAAGATCGTGGCAAGCCAGAACAAATAAGACTTGGCAGCGCTATTTTTCATTACGATTTTGAGCGTTCTGACTTTACTTTCTCGCGCGGTGCATGGTATTATTATGATGTACTTTTTGAATGGTTACGGTTCGAATGTTTTCAAAAGACTTTCTTCCAGTACCAAACAAAAGATGCACAATTTTTTACCAATCAAGGAGGAAGTTCTCATGGAACATGGAACTGTCAAATGGTTTAACGCTGAAAAAGGTTATGGCTTTATCACTCGCGAAGATGGTAGCGATGTATTCGTTCACTTCTCCGCAATTCAAGGCGATGGCTACAAGACCCTCGAAGAGGGCCAAGGCGTAACTTTCGATGTTGAACAAAGCGACCGTGGACCTCAAGCTGTCAACGTTGTAAAAGACTAATTTTTGACACATGCTCAAAGAACGGAGGCGCTTCGGCGCCTCTTTTTTCGTGGAAAGGAAGCAGATCATGGGACTGGAGCGGATGACTGGCGATTGGCACCAGTACAAGGACTTGTTTTTGTTAGCTGATGAAGATGAGGCAATGCTGGCGCGCTATATTGAGCAAACAGAACGCTGGCTGTGGACGGTGGCCAATACAACCGTCGGCGCGGCCGCCGTACGGGTCGTGAATCCTTACGAGGGGGAGCTGATGGCGATCGCTGTCGCCCCGGCGTACCAACAGCAGGGGACGGGCAGTGCCTTTTTGCAGGCCCTCATCGCCGCTTATGCCCGCCGCGGCTGGTGGACACTGACCGTGGGCACTGGCGATACAGGACCGGCGCAGCTTCGTTTCTATCTTAAGAACGGCTTTCGCCCAGATCATATCCGCCCTTTTTTCTTCAGCCAATATGCAGCGCCAATCGAGGATCAATGGGGACCATTGCAGAACATGATCGTCTTTAAGCGGTTATTGAAGCCTTTGCCGCACTGGGTTGTGCCCACAACTGCCGCTATTTGGCAACCGCTGGCGGTCACTCAGCCGCTGGCGCCCTGGCCGGTGGCAACGGGTGATGGCACGATGGGGTGGTCGCTCGCGCCGGTGAAGCAGGCCCAAACATTGACGTTCGTCGGCGCGGCCTTTGATTTTGCGCTCAACCAATGGGCGGCCCTCTTGAATCCTCAGCCGCTGGCGGCGGATACTGATTTAGCTGCGCTTTGGCGGTATTGGCGCCGCGCCTATCCGGTGTATGTGGTACCGGCCAATTATTTCCGGGGAAATAAATAGCCCGTTATCAGCGAGACTGGCAACGAGCAGTCGTTATCCGGCTGACTATTTCAAGTCAGCCTTTTTGATTTTCGGCATCATCCAGGCCAGCACCAGGACTGCCAATACGGCTACCACCACAGCAATACCAAAGGCGGTGTGCAAGGCACTGAGGAAGACGCTGTCCTGACCAGCGGGATAAGTGGTGACCCGCTTTCCCAAATGGGCAGACATCACCCCGAAGAGGATACTGGTGGACGCAGCAGTGCCGGTCACCATGCCCAGGTTTCGCGCCAGCACATTG
The DNA here is from genome assembly GCF_008694105.1 of Schleiferilactobacillus harbinensis. Lineage (NCBI taxonomy): Bacteria > Bacillati > Bacillota > Bacilli > Lactobacillales > Lactobacillaceae > Schleiferilactobacillus > Schleiferilactobacillus harbinensis. The sequence continues at coordinate 1,269,348 of NZ_CP041364.1, read as the reverse complement.
AAGCTCCCGGTGATTCCTAAATCTGTTTTCGGCACCACTGACATGACGATATCGCCCAATGGTGACTGGAACAATCCGGTTCCCATGCCCAGCAGCACGGTAGCCACCCCATAAAGTACGATGCCGCCGCTTAGCGGCAGGAAAAGATACAGGACGTCGGCCAAACCGATCAACGCAGCACCAATCAAACCGACCAGTGCAATGTTCATCCGGTCGGCCAGATAACCGCCCAAAGGCGCGAAGAACACCATGGTCAATGGATACAGTGTCAGCAGCGCGCCGGCCATGCCCGCGGGCAAACGCAGGGTATCTTCAAGATAGAAGGGCATTAAGACGGTCATGAAGAATTGGACGACAAACACCAAGTAGACCGCGCCAACGCCGCCGGAGAACAGGGCGTTTTTGAAGATCCGCAGCGGCAGGAGCGGTTAGTGCACGCGATTTTCAACGATAAAGAAGCCGATCAGCGCAACGATGGCAATCCCGAGCAAGCCCCAAATCAGCGGAGTGAAGCCCATTTGCTGGCTCATATTCAAGCCCCAGAAACCCGCGCCGATCGCTACGGCTTGGGTCAGGAAGCCGCCCCAGTCCACGCCGCCTTTCACCGGTGCCGGGCCGGCATGCATGAGACGCAAGGCGAAAATCAGGGCAATCACGCCAATTGGAATATTGATCCAGAAAATATACGGCCAGCTGCTCACGGCGAGAATCAAACCGCCTAGGCCGGGACCGGCGACGGCGCCCAGGGCGACAAATGTCCCAACGGTACCCATCGCCCGGCCTCGTTCCTTGATGGGAAATTCAGCGGTGACGATGCCGTAAGTGTTCGCCAAGGTCATGGCCCCGCCGACTGCTTGGACGAACCGGCCCAATAGCAGGAAATTAAAGCCTAGCGGCGTTCCGGACATGGCGGAGCCCAAAACAAAGACGAACGTCCCGAGTTTGAAGATCTTCTCCTTGCCCCACAGATCGCCCAGCTTGCCGAACAGCAGAAGCAGGGCACTCAATACAATGAGGTAGAGGGAGACGATCCATTCCATTTGACTCGCTGGTACATGCAGGTCCCGGGTCATGACGGGGATGGCAATATTGACGATCGATGAGTCCAAGTTCGACATGAACGCGAAGATTCCTAAGATAATGATCACTGCCCAGCGGTGCGGGTCCACCGTGGACTGAGTTGTCGTTTGCTGCATGAGAAATCATCCCCCCTGTAAATTGCCATCATCATGGACCGGAAATTCAGAAAAAGCATGCAAGTTGCTTACCGGCCGCCATGCAAAAAAGCCAGACCACAGTCTGACTTTTGGCGGTGCCAGGACATTCAATTATTGTTGAAACGCAGAATTATCGTAAGCGGTCGTTGAAATAGGTGTGAAGACAAAAATGGTGCAATCCTCTATCATGAAGATTGCACCATTGCTTTACCCGCTGTTATTCGTGACAGAACGCCTGCACCTTCGGCGCCCACGGCAAATAGTCCTGCAAGGCGACCATGTCGCCGGGAGCCGGCAAATTAGGCACTGTGTCGAATAGATAGTTGAAATATTTACTCGGATCGAGGTGATTAGCCCGTGCTGTCGTGAGCAGACTAAGAATGACCCCCGCAGCCGTCGCGCCGCGTTTGCTCTGCGAAAACAGCCAATTTTTACGACCGATGACCAGTTCTTTGACGGCGCGTTCGGCCCGGTTGTTCGATAGTTCAAGTCGGCCGTCCAACAGGACTGCCCGCAAGCCAGCCTCATGCTTCAACGCATAGGTGATGGCTTTGCCCACCTTGGATTTTGGCAGATAGCTGCCGTCCAACGAGACCAGCCAAGCGAAGAACGCATCCATGACAGGTTTGAGTCGTTGTTCGCGCTGGGTTTGACGTTCATCAGCCGACAAGTCTTGCCATTTCTTTTCCCATTGGAAGAGATCATTGCAATACTGGCGGCCCGTTGGGGCCAGCCCCTTGTCTCCGGCGGTCACGGCTTCGTCAAACTTACGACGCACGTGAGCCCAGCAGAAGACATTGGTGACCCCAAGCAAATTAGGGTAAACGGCGTAGGCATCACTTTGCAGGTAGCCTTCGTAGCCGGCCAGGAACCGGGCAGCTTCCTCGTAACCGCGGCTATTACCGTGCTCATACATGACGATCTGGTGGGCGCTGTGCTTGCTGGACGTGTAGACCCAGTAATAGGTCTGCGCCTTCTTTAGATCCAACACCCGGTAGGGCGTTTCGTCCGCATGGATAACGTCTTGAGTCAGCAGATCTCGGTGCATCAGCTTGTATAGGGACTCCAGGTAGCCTTCTGACGCCTTGATGTGCCAGTTGGCAATTGATTGCCGGGTGAAATCGACCCCGCGACTGTGCCACAAGCGTTCTTGCCGGTTGTCCGGAATCTTGTAGGCAAACTTAGCCATGATGGATTCGGTCAAGACGCTTGAAGAAGCTGGACTATGCGGTATGGCTGGGCGAGGCACATCGGACTTCTTAAGGAACTGGTTGCCGCGCTGATTCAAGCAGCCGTTAGGACACGCGTAGGTGTGCCGATAGACGATTGTGTGCAGGAGCTGTGCCGGAATCAAGGTTGCTTCTTCGCGTACTTTCGACCGGCCGATATCCTGCATCTCTTCACCACAGACCGGGCACTTGCGCTCCTCACCTTCGAGCAGGCAATCCTGCTCGTCCAGCGGCAGCTTGTTCAAGTCGGTGCTCTTGGTCCGTGTCGCTTTCTTGAGCTTCTTCTTGGCGACCTTGCGGTCATCACCGGTGAGCTTGTCGATGATGCTTTGTTCTTCACCGGTGATGATGTGCTCATTGAACAGGTTCGTCTGGCCATGCGGCAGGTTATCGCTTGATTCCCGGCGCCGACCGAACAACATGCGCTTCAAGACGGCGATCTGTTCCCGGAGGTCCTGATTTTCATTTATCGAATTCTGCAGTGCGGTGCGTAATTGTTCTGGCGAAGCGTCCACCAATCGCACTGCATCTTTTGTGTCTACCAATCGGTGTTCCTCCAATAAATATAATAAATGGATTATATCATGTTTTATACGGCGAAGGAAAGAGGAGATGCCAATAAATCATGGCTTCTCCTCCTCAATTAGTTGGTATATCCTGGCTTGAAATCATGAATGGTACTCCGTTCTTGAATACTTAGACCAGTAATCAATCGCTTCAGCTGGTAATGACTGAGATGCTGCACCTCAGAGCGCGTTCGCGGCCACTGCAGGTGGCCGTTCTCGTACCGTTTGTAGTAAAGAACAAACCCACTGCGGTCCCAGTACAGAGCCTTGAACCGATCGCGCTGACTGCCGCAGAATAAGAACAGCGAGTGATCATAAGGCACTTCGTCTTCGCCGTACAGCTCCCGCAAGGAAGCGGCCAAACCGTCGATTCCTTTGCGCAGGTCCGTTTTTCCGCAAATGATATAGATGTTAAGCTCTTGGATATTGGGGAACATTGCCTGTCAACTCCTGGAGCACCACGTGCAGAATTGCCCGGTCAACACCGGTGTAAAACACGACCTCGGCGTCCTTGAGCTTCACTCGTGCCGCAACCTGCGGTTTGACCAGCGGCTTCGGCGACCGGTCGGTCACCTGGATCGGCACGATATCTTTGATTTGAACCATGAAAGGCCTCCTTGTTTACTTGATAAACCAAGTTTACAAGGAGGCCTGCACCGGGTCACGATACCTATGTCAACGACCGCTTACGAATTATCTTCAAATGGATACAGATAGCCCCATGACCGGCGCATCACGGTCATCGCGTCCATGACTTCCGTCGTCCATCGCCAATCATCCCGGTGGGCGCTGGGGTTTTGGCAGGCCTCCGCGAAATCGGCTAATTCATAGGCCATTGCCTTGTTAGTTTCCCCAGCGGTGATCGTAGTGGCTTTTCGGTTGATATCTGTGAACACGGCTGCCTGGGCCCGGGGATAATCCATGATCGTCAGCATGCCCTTGGTGGTGGCCACACTGATTTGCTTAGGCAGGCGGCCGTAGAAACTCAAGGATACGTTGGTCAGAATACCGTAATTATTGGTGAAGCTGGCCACAGACCGATCATCAACGCTGGTTGGGCCCATTTTCATGGTGGTATTCAACAGCTGAGGAGCGTCCGGCTGGAACATCCGCGCTGCACTTAGCGCATAGACGCCGATATCGAGTAAGGCCCCGCCGGCCAATTGCGGATCCAATAGCCGGGAATTGGGATCGGTATTCGAGTTATTGGAGCCAAACATCACATCGATCACCCGGATATCGCCAAAGACGTCGGCCTGTTGCATCGCCCGCAACTGGGCATACAGCGGCATGTGGTAAATCGTTTGGGCTTCCATCACAACTTTATTCTGTTTCTTAGCCAGGGCCGATACTTGGCGCAACTCGTGACTGCTCATCACGATCGCTTTTTCGGACAGAACATGTTTGCCGGCACGCAGCGCCGCCATGATTTCTGAAAAATGGAAGCGGTGGGGCGTCGCGATGTAGACAGCATCCACATCCGCATCGGCAATGGCGTCTTCGTAGCTGCCATAAGCATGCGGGATGTGATACTGATCAGCGAATTCCTGGGCTTTGGGCAGTGCGCGCGAAGCGGCCCCGTACAGGGTCGTTCCGGCCACATTAGCAGCATCCTGGGCAAAGGCATGGGCGATTCCGCCGAGCCCGAGGATCGCCACATTCAAATTGTTTGTCATTAATTTGCTCTCCTTTAAAGAAAATGCAATATTCTTCGGGTACACTGATACCTGTCCCTATCGTAACAAAAGCATCGGCCAAGGGAAACACATTCAAGGTGATCCTTGGTACAATTAAAGCAGTCAGGAAAGCGAGGTATTCAATTGGCCAAAGGCAGACGGCGCAAAAGTTATGGGCACCACAATACGGTTTCAGCGATCATCGTTTATACGTTACTCGCCCTGCTGCTCGTGGGCGGGGTGACCGTTGGCGGCGCGATGTGGTATGTACACCATACTGATGAAGAGCAGGCTGCCCAGGCCTCCGCGGCGAAGGCTGCTGAGGCGCGGCGCAAACAGGCCTTCATTGCGAAAGTGGCGCCCACTGCGCAGTCACTTTACAGTCAATATAAGATTTTTCCAAGCATTACGATTGCTCAAGCCATCCTTGAATCAGACTGGGGTGAAAGTTCGCTTTCTGCCGAATATAACAATCTTTTTGGCGTCAAAGGCACCAATCCCGCCAACACCAAGGAAATGACGACACAGGAGTACGTCAACGGTGAATGGCAGACGATCAAGGCGCGCTTTCGGGTCTATGCATCCTATGCCCAGTCGATCACCGATCATGCCCAGCTGTTTACCCGGGGCACGACCTGGAATGCGCAGCAGTACCAACGGGTCCTGGCTGCTCAGGATTACAAGACTCAGGCCAAGGCGCTGCAGGCAGACGGGTATGCCACTGATCCAGATTATGCCAGTAAGCTGATTGAAATCATTGCCACTTATGGGTTGACCAAATATGATCCGGCGGCGGCCGGTCAAACCAGTCAGGCGGGCGCTAGCAGCCGCTGACCGGTGGTATTTATAGGGCACTTTGTGGTAATGTATAAGTTAATTTAAAACACTATTTTTCAATAATTGTTCGCTTTTGCGGCATAATCACTGAATGGAGGATACAATATAATGAAGTTGTTGGAACAAAGGATTCGCGAAGATGGTCAGGTACTCCCTGGCGATGTACTGAAAGTCGACAGTTTTTTAAACCATCAGGTGGATCCAGAATTGATGGCTGAGGTTGGCAAAGAATTTCAGCGCCATTTCGCCGACCAGCCAGTCACCAAGATTCTCACCGTGGAATCCTCAGGGATCGCCCCGGCGGTATTCACCGGTTATGCCTTCAAGGTTCCAGTGGTTTTTGCCCGCAAGCATAAGTCGGTGACACTCAAGGAAGATATGTTCACGTCGGTCGTGTATTCTTACACGAAAAAGGTGAGCAACCATATCGCCATTGCCCGCAAATTTTTGAGCGCTGATGATAAGGTCTTGATCATTGATGATTTCTTAGCGAATGGTCAGGCTGTGGAAGGGTTGATCGATATCATTAACCAAGCCGGCGCGCAGCTGCTCGGCGTGGGCATTGTCATTGAAAAGACGTTCCAAAAGGGCCGCCAGTTGTTGGATAAGCGGGACATTCCAGTTTATTCACTCGCCCGGATCAAAGAATTCAAGGACGGTCAAGTGGTCTTCACAGAAGAACAGGAGAATCCCGATGGCGCAGAAGCCTAACGACATCGTTGAAGTATCTCAACCCCAAGCCGCTGTGCTTGGCATCCAGCATTTGTTGGCGATGTATTCCGGCTCAGTTCTCGTTCCGTTACTGATCGGCTCGGCCATGGGCTTTTCGGCCAAGCAGATGACCTATTTGGTCTCAATCGATATCTTCATGTGCGGCGTGGCAACGCTGCTGCAAGTGCATGCCAACCGCTTTTTCGGTATTGGTCTGCCGGTCATTCTCGGCTGTGCCATTCAGGCGGTGGAACCGTTGAAACTGATTGGCCAGCGCTTCACCATCGGGACTATGTACGGCTCAATAATTGCCGCCGGCTTGTTCGTGTTTTTGATTGCCGGGGCATTTGCCAAACTCAAGCGCCTGTTCCCGCCACTGGTCACAGGAACCGTGATTACCGTTATCGGTTTGTCTCTGATTCCCGTGGCCTTCCAAAACCTGGGCGGCGGTGATCTCAGTGCCAAGACCTTTGGTGACGCGAAAAACCTTACCCTGGGCTTTCTCACGGCCTTGATCATTCTGGCGATCAACGTCTGGGCCAAGGGCTTTCTGCACAGCATTGCGGTGCTGGTTGGGCTCGTCGTGGGCACCTTGGTGGCCGGTGCGCTGGGCATGGTGTCGTTGACGCCAGTGCTCACTGCGGACTGGTTCCATTTCCCGCAATTCAATTACTTTGAAACACCGCATTTTGAGTGGTCGTCCATCCTGACGATGATCCTGGTGTCGTTAGTCTCCATGGTGGAATCCACCGGCGTATACTTTGCACTGGGGGACATTACGGAACGTAAGATTCAAGCTGATGACTTGAAGAAGGGATACCGGGCCGAGGGTTTGGCCATTATTCTCGGTGGTTTGTTCAACACCTTCCCGTATACCGCCTTTTCTCAAAACGTTGGCCTGGTTCAGCTGTCGGGGATTAAGACCAAACGGCCGATCTATTGGGCGGCCGGTTTCCTGATCCTGCTGGGACTGCTGCCTAAGGTTGGCGCTCTGGCGACAATTATTCCCGCGCCGGTCCTGGGCGGCGCGATGATCGTCATGTTTGGGATGGTGGCCATGCAGGGGGTTCGAATGCTGCAGCAGGTTGATTTTACCCAAGATCACAACTTGCTGGTCGCCGCTGTTTCCATCGGATTAGGCCTGGGTGTGACCGTTACACCGACAATTTTCCAAGCGCTGCCGAAGACGTTACAATTACTCTTAGGCAATGGGATCGTCATCGCGACGATTTCGTCCGTTCTTCTGAACACGATTTTTCAGCATCAACGACATCCTGAACTGGCGGAGACCGCCGGCTTAAATGAAGATGCGGATGATGGGAAAGGACATGGAAACGCATGAGCTTTATTGCGCCAAACCAAACCATTGGCATCATTGGGGGCGGCATTGACAGTTACACCTTGACGCTGGCAGCGCGGCAGATGGGGCTGCACCCCGCAGTGCTCACCGCCACCGCGAACGATCCGGCCTTGGCCGCGGCTGACTTTGCACTATTTGGCGATTTGTCTAATCCGCTGCCTTTTTCCGACTTGGCCGATATGAGTCAGGTGATCGTTTATGCAGATGAAAACATCAACACTGATCTGCTCAAAGGGATCAGCGATCATGATCGCCTGCCTCAGGGCATTGATATTCTCAGCATTACCCAGGATCGCTATATGGAGAAGGTTTTCTTTGAAGATCAGAATCTGAATACCGCCCCTTACGCAATGGTGGTCAATTTGGATGATGTTCGGCGGGAAATTGAATCCATCGGGTACCCGGCGGTGTTGAAGCCGACCCAAAAGGGTTTGGGTCCTAAGAAACAGCGTATTCTGTACAACGAGAATGATTTGGAGGCGGCGGCCGATTACTTTGATGGTGCCACCGCGATCCTAGAATCTTGGGTACCCAAAGCCCGGGAATTATCCGTGTTGGCGGTCAAAACTGCAGACGGTGCAGTGACTGTGTATCCGACGATTGAAAACATGTACAGCCCTGCCCATCAATTGCAGGCTTCCATTATGCCAGCCCGCATCGATGCGGCGACCAACCACGAGATTCGTCGAATTGCCCGCTTGCTGGGGGACAAAGTACATTACGTGGGCGTCTTTGGCGTGACCTATTTTCTCACCGCGGCGGGCGTGCTCTATGTCGCCCGCTTATTTCCAGGTCCCCGGGGCAGCGCCAATGTTTTGGAATATACGACAGGATATTCGCCCTATGAATTGCATTTACGGGCGGTCTGCGACTGGTCGATCCCAGAACCCAAGTTGGATCGGGCCGGTGTCACGGTGACCATATCGCCCAACACCTTGGCGAAGGCCATTGAATTGATCCGTACGCAGCCAAACACGCACTTCAGCTTTTATCCCCAGCGCGGTGATCTGGCGCCGGATGCCCCGGTGGGCTTCGCGTCCTTTACCGCCTGGGAGTTGGAAAATGTAATTGCCCGAGTGGAAGCTTTGGGCATCTGGCACATTCAAGATAAGGAGAAGCCGACTACTGATGATTGATCGTTACGTACGCCCCGAAATGGGTCAAATCTGGACCGAAGATAACAAGTATGCCGCCTGGTTGAAAGTGGAGATTCTGGCCGTGCAGGCGTGGGCCAAGCTGGGCGAAATTCCCCAGGCAGAGGCTGATGCAGTGGCCAAGAATGCCCGAGTTGACGCCAAAGAAGTTGCCCGCTTAGAAGAAATCACCCGGCACGACGTGGTGGCCTTCACGCGCACAGTGTCCGAAAGCCTTGGCCCGGAAAAGAAATGGGTCCACTATGGCCTAACCTCTACGGATGTCGTGGACACGGCTTATGGCTATCTGATGAAACAGGCTAACGAGATCATTAAGGCCGACCTGCGTCATTTGCGGGATGTCGTGGCGGCTAAAGCCAAAGAATATAAGTATACCGTCATGATTGGCCGGACCCATGGGGTACACGCCGAACCCACGACGTTCGGTCTGGTACTAGCCAACTGGTACGCCGAAATCCAGCGGGATATCGAGCGTTTCGACCATGCCGCGGCAGGGGTCGAGGCTGGTAAGATCTCCGGTGCAGTCGGCACCTTTGCTAATACGCCGCCGGCGGTGGAGGAATACGTTACGAAGAATCTCGGCTTGCGTGCGCAGGACATTTCCACCCAAGTCCTGCCCCGGGATCTGCACGCCGAATACGTTGGCGTGATGGCGATTATTGCCACGTCCATCGAGCGGTTTGCCTTGGAAATCCGCCACTTGCAGCGGACTGAAGTGCGCGAGGTTGAAGAATTCTTCGCCGCGGGACAGAAGGGGTCTTCAGCCATGCCCCACAAGCGCAATCCCATTGGTTCTGAAAATGTCACTGGGCTGGCTCGGGTTATTCGCGGCCATGCACTGACCGCCCTAGAGGATGTGCCGTTATGGCATGAGCGGGATATTTCCCACTCTTCCGCTGAACGAATTATTTTACCGGATACCACCGAAGCGTTGGACTATATTCTTCACCGCTTTGCCAAGATCACGGAGACTTTGACCGTCTTCCCGGAAAAGATGAAAGCCGACATGAGTATTACCCACGGGCTGATCTATTCCCAACGTGTTCTGCTGGCCTTGATCGAAACCGGCATGAGCCGCGAGGCCGCTTACGACCTCGTCCAACCCAAGACTGCCCAAGCTTGGGACGAGCAGCGCTCCTTCCGCGGCTTGCTGGAAGCCGATCCGAAGATCACCGAACGGCTCAGCAAGAAAGATCTGGATGCCGCCTTTGATTACCACTGGCACCTGCGCCATGTGGACGACATCTTTGCCCGGTTGGGTTTGGACGATTGATTTAGCTGACGTATAATTGACATTTAAGATTGGCTGGGCTGGGACAAAAGTCAGAATTCTCGTATACTGTCGTGCCAATGCTCCGCAATCTCCGGCTGATTGGGGCTGGCGACACGCAGTTAGTGCGTCAGCTAGTGGTGACGGCGCTTTGAGCCCGCAAAAACCGCGGTCTCAAAGCCGCCGTGTGGTTTCCACCACTGAGCCCCATCAACCTCCGATTGCTGCGCATTGGCACTCGGTACGCTAGAATGACTTTTGGGCCCAGCCTTCGTTAACTCATCGACACAAACTTAGAAACAGACACGCAGAATAGGAGACTTAAATTTCATGGCCCAAGATTTACTGGCAAAATTAAATGACAAACAAACAGAGGCCGTGCAGCTCACGGAAGGACCTGTACTGATCATGGCCGGGGCCGGCTCTGGCAAGACCCGGGTCCTCACCCACCGGGTGGCCTACCTGATCAAAAATAAGGATGTCAAACCGTGGCATATTCTGGCCATCACGTTTACCAATAAAGCAGCCAAAGAAATGAAAGAACGGATTGCCCGCCTCCTGGGCGAAGAAGAAAATTCGGTGTGGGTTTCGACCTTCCACGCCCTGTGTGTCCGTATCCTCCGCCGGGAAGCCGATGCCATCGGCTATTCTCGTTCCTTCACCATCGCTGACAGCGGGGAACAGCTGACGATGGTCAAACGACTATTGCGGGAAGCTAATATCGACCCCAAGCAATACGACCCCAAGGCCCTGCTTGGGGCGATTTCGAATGCCAAAAACAATCTGGTCAATCCCCAAGATTATGAAAAGAGTGCGGTATCGCCTTTTGAAAAGGTCGCCGCACGGATCTATAAAAACTATCAGCAGCAGCTCCACCTCAATCAGGCCATGGATTTTGATGATCTGATCATGCAGACGATTCGGCTGTTCAAACTGAATCCGAATGTACTTGCCTATTACCAGGATAAATTCCAATATATCCACGTGGATGAATACCAGGATACTAACGAAGCCCAGTATCAGCTGGTGGCTTTGCTGGCTGCCAAATACCGCAACCTATGTGTTGTCGGCGATGCCGATCAGAGTATTTATGGCTGGCGGGGCGCCAACATGGAGAATATCCTAGATTTCGAGAAAGACTATCCCGATGCCAAAACGATCCTCCTGGAACAGAATTATCGGTCCACGAAGACCATTTTGCAGGCAGCCAACGCGGTCATCGGCAATAATACGAATCGCCGGCCCAAGGAATTGTGGACTGAAAACAACACCGGCGAACCAATCGAGTATTATCGCGGCCAAAGCGAAAAAGACGAGGCCTACTTTGTCATTCGAAAGATTCAGGAACTGATGGACTCTAGCCACTATCACTATGGCGATTTTGCTGTGCTCTACCGGACCAACGCCCAATCCCGGGTGCTGGAAGAAACCTTGCTGCAATCCAACATTCCCTATAAGATCGTGGGCGGCAATCGGTTCTATGACCGGAAAGAAATCCGGAATGTCCTGGCCTATATCCGCTTACTCGTGAATCCGGCAGATGATATGAGTTTGACGCGGATCATTAACGTGCCCAAGCGCGGCGTGGGTGCTGGTTCAGTGGATAAGTTGCGCCAATTTGCCGACGAACATGATATGACGATGCTGGAAGCGGCCCACTCGGTACAGTTGACGCCGATTGGCGGCCGGGCAGTGCATGGCATCGAACAGTTCACGCAATTTATGGATAAACTGGCAGCCATGAAGGGCGAGGCGACGGTGACTCAGATCGCCCAAGGCATTTTGGACGATTCCGGGTATACTAAAGAATTGGAAGCAGGGCACACCGATGAGGCCCAGAGTCGACTGGAAAACTTGCAGGAATTTATTTCCGTCACCAGCGAGTTCGACAATAATTATCAACCGGAGTCTGAGGATAGTGATATGCTGACGGACTTCGCGGCCAACGTGGCGCTGCTGTCAGATCAAGACGATATTGCGGAAGAAGAGACCCAGGTTACCTTGATGACGCTGCACGCGGCGAAGGGGTTGGAATTTCCGGTAGTTTTCATGATCGGTATGGAAGAAAATCTTTTCCCGCTGAGCCGAGCGGCCATGGATGAGAATGAGCTGGAAGAGGAACGGCGGCTTGCTTACGTGGGAATCACCCGCGCCCAGAAGCAGTTGTATTTGACCAATGCCTATTCTCGGATGCTTTATGGCCGAACCAGCAGCAATCCGCCGTCTCGGTTTATCACCGAGATTCCGGCGGAACTGATCAAGAGCGACAACATTTTGCAGGAAAGCCCGGCGCCCAAGAGCGACACCGAGCTGCCCTTTGCCCGGCGCCGGGATGAACGCGCTCAGGCGGCGACCTATGGTGCCTCGTCCTACACTTATAGCGGCCATCGGGACAAGGGCCAATTCAAGGTCACGAAAGTCGCCAGCCAGCAGCAGACCCCTGCCGCTCAAGTGCGCAATTGGGCAGTGGGCGACAAGGTCAGTCATAAGGCCTGGGGTATCGGCACCATAGTCGCTGTCGCTGGCAAGCAGGATGATTTAACATTAACTATTGCCTTCCCGGATGTCGGGATCAAGAAATTACTGGTGGCCTTTGCCCCCATTCAAAAAGTAGAAAAAGACTGATCGGAGAGGAGTATCGTCGATGACTTTACCTAAACCGTTAGACCAATATGATGAAACTAGTGCGGCGGCGGCATTGAAGAAACTGCGGGCCCAAGTCAATCAGTACCGGGAAGCTTATTACACCAAGGATCAGCCCTTGGTGGAAGACTACGTGTACGATACGGCATACAACGATTTGCAGGCTTTAGAGAAAAAGTTTCCTCAGCTGATCACGCCGGATTCTCCCACCCAATTGGTGGGAGATGAAACACTGCCCGGTTTTACCAAGGTCCGCCACGATATTCCCATGCTGTCCATGGGCGACGTCTTTTCTGTCGACGAACTCAAGACTTTCGATGATCGCCTGCAGGGCAGCGTCGGGTCAGCCGTGACCTATAATGCAGAATTAAAGATCGACGGGCTCGCTCTTTCCTTGGTGTATCAGGGCGGCAAACTGACCCAAGCGTCGACGCGCGGCGATGGGATCATCGGCGAAGATGTGACCGCTAATATCAAGACGATCAAGGCCGTACCGCGGACGCTGCCCCGGCCGATTGATGTAGAAGTCCGGGGCGAATGTTACATGCCCGTGTCGTCTTTTGCTAAGCTCAATGAAGACCGGGAACAGCGGGGCGAGGCAGTTTTTGCCAACCCCCGCAACGCTGCAGCAGGCTCTTTGCGTCAGCTCAATCCTCGGATCACCCGCGAGCGGGATTTATCCGTCTGGCTGTACACCATCGTTAATGCCCAGGACTATGGCATTACCACCCAGGCAGACGCGCTGCGGACTCTGAGCGAGTGGGGGTTCCCGGTGAATCCTAACAGTCGGGTCTGTCGTACCTTGACCGATGTGGACCATTACATCACGGATATGACGCCGCAGCGCCAGACATTGGATTACGGCATTGACGGGATCGTTTTGAAGGTGAATGATCTTGACTTGCAAGCACAACTGGGTAATACGGTGAAGGTCCCCCGGTGGGAAATTGCCTATAAGTTCCCACCAGAGATGGCCCGAACTATCGTGCGGGAGATCACTTGGACGGTGGGCCGTACCGGCGTGGTAACGCCCACTGCCGTGATGGATCCGGTGCAGCTGGCCGGGACCACGGTCAGCCGGGCGACGCTGCATAATGTGGATATGCTGAAAGAAAAGGATATCCGAATTGGGGATACCGTTGAGCTGTTCAAGGCTGGCGATATCATCCCCGAAGTCTCGCGCGTGGTGACCGAAAAACGGCCCGCGGACGCGGCGCCGTACCAGCCGCCGACGGCCTGTCCATCCTGCGGCCAGCCGCTGGTCCATTTAATGGATGAAGTGGCACTGCGCTGTGTGAATCCGAAATGTCCGGCCCAAATTACGGAGGGGCTGACCCACTTTGCCTCCCGAGATGCCATGGATATCACGGGGCTTGGGCCTAAAGTGGTGGCGCTGCTGTATTCTCACAAATTAGTCAGTGACATTGCTGATTTGTACCGGTTAACAGCAGCCGATCTGGCTGATCTGCCCGGTTTTAAGGAAAAGTCCATTAGCAATTTGTTAAATGCCATCGCTGGGAGTCGACAGAACTCTCTGGAACGGTTATTGTTTGGGTTAGGGATCGACCATGTGGGTGCCAAAGCCGCTCAGCTGATTGCCCAGGCCTTTGGTACCATGGATAAAATCATGGCGGCCAGTGCCGATGAGATTACGGCCATTAAAACAATTGGCCCGACGATCGGGCAAAGCATCACCGCTTTCGTCAGTAATCCGGGGGCGCAAAGCTTGATCAACGAGCTGGCAGCCGTCGGCGTGAATATGACTTATACCGGTCCGGCCGCTGAAGCGGAGGCTGCCGCCGACTCGCCGTTTAACGGTCAGACGGTGGTGATTACCGGTAAGTTCGCTGATTTCTCCCGCAAGGGCTTAACGGATCAGCTGACTGCTTTAGGCGCTCATGTGACCGGTTCGGTATCAAAGAAGACCACGATGGTCGTGGCCGGGGAGGACCCCGGCAGCAAAGCAGACAAGGCCCAGCAGTTAGGGGTCCAAATCATTGACGCCGATCAATTAGCAGCAATGTTAAAGGAAAGTCAAACAGAATAACGGAGTTGAAGGAAACTGATGTGGAAACGCATTCTGGCGCTGATCGCCATGGCTTTGTTACTGGTTCTTGGGGGATGCGGCAAACTTGCCTCCAGTTCAAGTACCAGTACCACGAGCACGACCAGCAATCGCAAAGTACAAACCACCGGCAACTATAGCAGTACCGAGTACAATAGTATCGTGACTGAGGGTCATTATAAGACGAGTGCCGCCCGCGGCGTCGCAGCCGATTATGCCAATAACAGCTTGGATGTAAAAGGCATGGAAACCGGTTTGCTGCAATTGTCCGAAGGAGTATTCTCACCAGATAAATATTCCTTCCAGGAGGGTCAATACTTGACCAGCAGCAATGTTCAAAACTGGCTGGGCCGGCAGTCCAAGAGCAACAGTACCGGGTTGAATCCGGCCAGCAACGGCTCGACGGATCCGGATAAACGGACTCCGGAATATTTGGGCACGATGTTGGAGCAGGACTTCGTCACCGGTTCAGGGTCGAAGACTACCCTGGGCGGGATCAGTATCGCCCTGGGGATGAATGCTGTTGATTATTATCAAAAAGAACAGTATGGCGCTACTTACCAGACAAAAATCAGCGCCGATCAGCAGGAGACCCAAGGCAAGAAGATTGCCCAGGAAGTTGTGACCCGCTTGCGGGCCAAAGAGGGCGTCGGCGATGTGCCCATCTTTGTGGCACTCTATTCCTTAGCTGAAAAGGACAGACTGGTCTCCGGATCGTTTTTTGCAAAAGCCACGGCGACGGGCAAGACCCTCGATAAGTGGGACAAGGTAAATCAACAATCCGGCGTACTGCCGACGGTAAATAACGCTAAAGCAATCAATAGCAATGATGCCACCGCCTTTTCCAATTTTCAGACGCAGGTTCAGAATTTCTTCCCGAATTTAGCTGGCGTTACCGCCACGGTCCATTATACCGACGGCAGTTTGACCCAGATGACGGTCAATATTCAGACGCAGTTTTATAGCCAAACGGAAATCATGAGTTTTACCAACTATGTTGCCTCCGTGGCCAACAAACTGCTCCCCAGCAACGCGCCAATTCAGATCATTGTTGCCAGCGTCAACACCACTCAGGCCATCATCAGCCGCAGTGCCAGCGACAAAGAATTTTCAATCAATATTTTGCAGAACTACTAACAGTACCGCCAAGGGCCATCCGCACGGGTTTGAAACAACTCACGCGATGGCTCTTTTCTGTGAAAAACCATTTGGCGTTATATGGTAGAATGAAACGTGAGAATTTGTAAAAGGGCTCTAGCGAAAACTTGAGTTTCAGTGTACCTAGGGCCAATGCGCAGCAAGCGGAGGCTGAGGGGGCTCAGCCATGGAAACAACACGGCGGCTTTGAGACCGCGGAGCGGGCTCAAAGCGCCGTCATGGCGTTCCAGCCCCCTCAGCCGGAGCTTGCGGAGCTTTGGCCCGGCCTACAGAGCGCAGTTTTCCCATCCCCAACAGAAAGGAATGACTGGCATGATCGATCGTGACCAAGTTGCGCACGTGGCAGGCCTTGCCAAGCTGCAGTTTACCGACGACCAATTGACCGCTTTCACCAAACAGATGGAAGACATCATCGCGATGGCGGACCAATTGGATGAGGTCGACGTGGGCGACACCACGCCCATGTACCAAGTAACCAATTTGAGCAATGTATTCCGGGAAGACAAACCGGAACACTGGCAGACCCGGGCCCAATTATTGCAAAACGTGCCCGAGAAGGAAGCCGGCTTAATCAAGGTACCGTCTATTTTAGATAACGGGGAGGGCGAAGCGTGAGTACGAATTACTTCGAAGAGGACATCACATCATTGCATGATGCCCTGGTCAATCAAAAGACCACTGCAGCCCAATTGACTGCCGATACGCTGGATCAGATCCAGACCAAAGATAAGCAAACGAAGGCGTTCATCACGGTTGCTGCGGATGAAGCCAAAAAACAGGCGGCCGCGGCTGATACCCAAGGGATCACGGCGGACCGTCAACTGGCTGGCATTCCTATCGCCATCAAGGACAATATCATTACCGACGGCATTTTGACCACTGCTGCCAGCAAGATCCTGACCGGTTTTATTCCCGTTTATGACGCCACCGTCACCAGCCGCTTGAAAGAGGCTGGTGCAGTCTTAGTGGGTAAAACCAACATGGATGAATTTGCCATGGGCTCCTCCACTGAAAATTCTTATTATGGCCCGACCCACAATGCCTGGGACTTAGATCGGGTACCCGGCGGGTCATCCGGCGGTTCAGCCGCGGCTGTCGCTGCTGGCGAAGTCGTTGCCGCTTTAGGTTCTGATACTGGCGGCTCCATTCGTCAGCCGGCCGCCTTCAACGGTATTTTCGGGATCAAGCCAACCTATGGCCGTGTTTCCCGCTGGGGGTTGATCGCCTTTGGCTCGTCTTTAGACCAAATCGGTGTGCTCAGCCGACGGGTCAAGGATTCCGCCATCGTGCTTCAGCAGATTGCTGGCCAGGATGAGAACGATGATACCAGCCTGCCAGCCCCCGTACCTGATTATTTGGCCGCCATGGACGGTAATATCAAGGGCTCGCGGATCGCGATTCCGGAAGAATACTTAGGCGAAGGCGTGGCCCAGGGGGTGCGCGACGCGATTGAAAAAGCGGTGGATACGCTGAAAAAGCTTGGCGCTACCGTGGATACGGTCAGCCTGCCCCACACGAAGTACGCTGTTCCCACGTATTATTTGATTGCTTCCTCCGAAGCCAGCTCCAACCTGCAACGGTTTGACGGCATTCGCTACGGCTTCCGGGCGAAAGATGTCAAGAATTTGGAAGACGTGTACGTGCGTACCCGCTCTGAAGGCTTTGGCGACGAAGTGAAGCGGCGGATCATGCTGGGGACTTTCTCCTTGTCCGCTGGGTTCTACGATGCGTACTTCAATAAGGCTGCGAAGGTTCGCCACTTGATTCAGGATGACTTCACTAAGGTCTTTGCGGATTATGATTTGATCGTCGGACCGACGACCCCGACGCCGGCATTCAAGATTGGCGAAAAGGTCAACGATCCGGTCACCATGTACATGAACGATATTTTGACGATCCCGGCGAACTTAGCTGGGATTCCGGCGGCCTCCGTACCCGCCGGCTTGGTTGACGGCATGCCGGTCGGCCTGCAATTGATGGCCAAGCCCATGGCGGAAGCCACCATCTTTAAAGTGGCAGACGCCTTTGAAGCGGCCACTCAGTTTTACACCCAGGTACCCACTGCGATGAAAGGGGAGAAGTAAGGATGAATTTTAAAACCACGATTGGTTTGGAAGTCCACGTTGAACTGAAGACAAAGACGAAGATGTTCTCCCCGTCCCCAGTGACTTACGGTGAGGCCCCCAACACGGCGGCTAACGTGATCGACTTCGGGTTCCCTGGCGTTTTGCCCCGGGTGAATAAGAATGCTTACCGCTTAGGTATCATGGTCGCGCTGGCTCTGCATGCCAAGGTGACCAACGAGACCCACTTTGATCGAAAGAACTATTTCTATCCCGATAACCCCAAGGCTTACCAGATCACCCAGCAGGAACGACCGCTGGGTACGAACGGCTGGGTGGAGATTGAGGTCAAGGGCAAGAAAAAGAAGATCGGCATCCACGAACTCCACGTGGAAGAAGATGCCGGGAAGAATACTCACGGTGCGTCCGGCTATTCTTACGTTGATTTGAACCGGCAGGGCACCCCGCTGGTGGAAATCGTCTCGGAACCGGATATTGCCTCGCCAGATGAAGCTTATGCTTACTTGGAACAATTGCGGCAAATCATTCTGTTCACCGGTGCCTCCGATGTGAAGATGGAGGAAGGGTCCATGCGGGTGGATACCAACATTTCTATTGCCCCGATTGGTTCCGACACGCTGGGCACCAAGGCCGAGCTGAAGAACTTGAACTCCTTTGCCCATGTACGGGACGGTTTGGCCTTTGAAGAAAAGCGTCAAGCCGAGGTACTCATGGCTGGCGGCGAAATTCGCCAGGAGACCCGCCGGTTCGATGAGCCCACCGGGACGACGATCTTGATGCGGGTCAAGGAAGGTTCCGACGACTATCGCTACTTCCCTGAACCGGATATTCCGCCGTTCCATATCAGTCAGGAATGGATCGACGAAATCGGCAGCGAAATTCCTGAGATGCCGAACAAACGGCGGGAGCGGTACGTCAACGACTACGGTTTGCCGGAATACGATGCCGGTGTTTTGACGGCGACCAAAGAAATGTCTGATTTCTTTGATGCGACGGTAAAAGCCGGTGCGCCCGCGAAACAAGCGGCCAACTGGCTGATGGGCAATGTGAATGCTTACTTGAACGAGCAGCAGGTGGATTTGTCAGCCACCAAGCTGACTCCTGACCACTTGGCCGGCATGATCAAGCTGGTCAGCGAAGGCACGATCAGTTCCAAGATTGCAAAGAAGGTCTTCCAAGAGATCATCACCAGTGATACGGATCCCCGCGCTTGGGTTGAGCAAAAAGGCTTGATCCAGCAATCTGACCCGGCAGTACTGACACCGATCATTGATAGTATTCTGGACAATAATGGTCAATCGATCGAAGACTTCAAGAACGGCAAGGACCGGGCGGTTGGCTTCTTAGTGGGGCAGATCATGAAGCAGACCCACGGTAAGGCCAATCCCCAGGTTGTGAACCAGATTCTCATGGCGGAATTGAAGAAACGGTAAGACAAATGGTTTTGGAAAAGGATTGAAGACGAATGGTAAAACGGGCACGGCTCCTCTATAACCCGGTTTCCGGGCATGAAATCATGGAACGCAATGTAGCCGGCGTCCTGGCTGTGCTGGAGGACGCGGGCTATGAAAGCAGCACCTTTCGCACCCGGCCGGAAGAGGGTTCCACGCAGGCTGAGGCCAAGCGGGCCGCGTTAGCCGGCTTCGATCTGCTGGTGGCCGCCGGCGGTGATGGCACGATCAATGAAGTGGTCAACGGTATTGCTGGACTGAAACACCGGCCGATGCTGGGAATCATTCCGGTGGGCACCACCAACGATTACGCCCGGGCGTTGAAGATTCCCCGGGAAGATCCGGTGGGGGCGGCTAAGATCATTGCCAAGGGCCAGCATATCGGTGTGGACATTGGCAAAGCCAACGACCAGTATTTCGTCAATATCGCCGGCGGCGGTAATATGATGGACCTGACCTATGAGGTACAGTCCGACGTCAAGTCGGCCTTGGGCTATTTGGCCTACCTGTTGAAAGGGGCCGAGATGCTCCCGCGGATGCGGCCGATTCAGATGCACTTAGCTTACGATGAGGGGACTTACGACGGGGAGGCGTCCATGTTCTTCCTCAGTCTGACCAACTCGGTCGGCGGGCTGGAACAAATTGCGCCGGACGCGGTCTTGGGCGACGGTCAATTTACGCTGATCATTGTCAAGACGGCCAACCTGGTGGAAATCGTCCAATTGCTGACGATGGTGCTGACCGGCGGCCGGCATGTGAATGATGATCGAATCATTTACACGCAGACTAAGCGCTTGGACGTGGCGGCTAAACACGGTGAGCAGTTGAAAGTTAATCTGGATGGCGAATACGGCGGCGATGCGCCGATGCATTTCGTCAACTTGAAGCAGCATATTCAGGCCTTTGCCAACGTGGCTGCGATTCCAGACGACGCCATCGCGGATCAAGATGAGGTCGTGAAGGGCAAACTGATTGCATCGGTTCATGCCCTCCACGATGCGCACCGGAATGATAGCGAGGACACAGCACATTAATTGATTTTAGTAGACAAGGCTAGGGTCCCAGGGGCTTTAGCCTTGTCGTGTCTATTGAAGAAAGGAACCAGTATGGCAAAATTCACAGTACCAGTACGCCAAGGCCAGGAACTGACGACCACCGTGCAGGATTTAACTTATGAAGGGATGGGGGTCGTTAAGGTCGATAATTACCCGTTGTTTGTCGACAATGCATTGCCCGGTGAGGAGGTGATCGTATTGGTTACCCGCACAAATAAACAATACGGCTTTGCTCGGGTGACCAAGCGGCTGACCACTAGTCCCAATCGGGTTGCCGGTGAATTCGCAGATTATTTGCAAACCGGCATTGCGCCGCTGGCCCACTTGAAATACTCTGCGCAGCTGCAATTCAAGCAAGATCAGGTCAAACACCTCTTTGCTGCCCAGCATCTCGATATTCCGGTGCTGCCTACACTCCCCAGTCCCCAGCAAACCGGATACCGGAACAAAGCCCAGATTCCGGTGCAAATGATCAACGGTACGCTGACGACCGGCTTTTTCCGCAAACGAAGCCATCATTTGGTCCCGTTGACAGATTTCTTCATTCAAGATCCGCGGATCGATGAGATCATCGTCACAGTTCGGGATATTCTTCGAGATCTGGACGTTACGGCGTATGATGAGCGCACTCGGCGCGGGCTGCTGCGGCATATTATGGTGCGGCGGGGGCATACGACCGGGGAAGTAATGATCGTCTTGGTGGTGACTCGGATCGTACCGATGTTGAAGCAAGCGGCGCAATTGATTGAAAAGGCCGTACCGGATCTGACTACGCTGGTGTGGAATGTGAATGCAGCCAATACCAATGTGATTTTGAGCGGCGACAATCAGATTATCAGCGGTCCCGGCTATATTGAAGATACCATTGGCGAACGGCGTTTCAAGATTTCGCCCCAGTCATTTTTCCAGATCAACGCTGCTCAAACGCCGCGGTTGTATGCAATTGCCCAAAAACTGGCGGAATTTACTGGGCACGAGACGGTGATCGATGCCTATGCCGGGATCGGGACCATTGGCCTAACGATTACCCCGCAAGTTGATCACGTGTACGGGATGGAAGTGGTCCCGGAGGCGGTGGCCGATGCGGAGGCCAACAAGGCACTGAATCGCATTGATAATGCCGACTATGTGGTGGGCACGGCGGAAGACGTCCTCCCCCGCTGGCAGCAGCAGGGGATCACCGCCGATGTGCTGATCGTGGACCCGCCCCGCAAAGGGTTGGCAGAATCCTTTATTGCGACGGTGGGTGCGATGAAGATTCCTCGGGTGATCTATGTCAGTTGCAATCCGGCAACGCTGGCTCGGGATTTGGTCCGCTTCCAAGCCTTAGGCTACCAAGCGACGAGTCCCACCCAGGTCGTCGATATGTTTCCCCAGACACCCCACATTGAGAGTGTCACCCGATTAGATTTGAGGTGAGTCCGTGCGTCGCCCTGATGCAATTTATACCAATACGTTTCGCCGGCATTGGGTCTGGTGGCTATTGCTGCTGGTCGCGGTGATCATCGCTGGGGTTTTGGCCTGGCGGTATTTTGCTCCCGTAGACCTGACCCGCGGCGAGTATCCCGTTAATGGGACTTTGGTCAGTCAAGAAGACGGAACGATTGATTTTCCGTCATTGAAAAAGGCTGGAGCCCGTTTTGCTTATATTCATGCCGCCCAGGGGGCCAGCTATCAAGACGACCGGGTCGGCGAGAATTTGGCCAGTGCCCAGGGCGCCCAGCTTGCCGTCGGGGTGGAGCATGCCTTAAGTTTTGACACGACGCCAGCAGCCCAAATGGCGAATTTGACCAAGGCTGTGGCGGGCAACTGGGGCAATCTGCCGGTGGCGGTCACTCTGAGTTTGTACGGTACTTATGAAAGTACGCCGCCAGACAGGGCGCGGGTCACCGCACTGCTGAACTCAATGCAGAGTTTGCTGCAAAAAAACGGACGATCCATGATCGTCCGTACCACAACTGAGTTAGCTGATCGTTACGCCCTGACTGGTCATTACGCACTCTGGTACAGCGACGCCCAAACCGCCGCGAAGACTGTGCTTTTTGTCCAGCGGGGCAAATTCCCCCATAATACTGCCTTACCCCTGGTGACTTTCAACGGTGATCGGACCCGCTGGCAACAACAATTCCATGTTACGCTGACGGCGCTGGCCCTTGCGGGTGCGCGGCCGTGATTGGATAATTCAGGTTGCTGGATTCGTCATAGACGGAAACCGGGCCGTGCTCGTTCGTATGCACGACCAATTGATAACCGAAATGATCGACAAAGGTCAGAGCGCTGCCATCTAAACCGGTAATATGGCCGGGCAGTTCTTGACCATCGATTTGAATGACGAGATCCGGGGTGATCTTCAGCAGGTGATTATGGTGGGTCTTGGTGTCCAAAAACGACCAGGTGCCGACAAAACGCTGTGAAAAGTCGGGTGCGGGTGCCTGCACTGTTTTAGCTTTCGGAACGATATGACGAGCAAAATGTTTAATGTTCGCCAATAAATGTAAAGACCGCATCATTCATCCTCCTTTGATTCACAATTATCATACCATGGATATGTTGCAGACGGCTTACATTTGTGTTAGCAGTCAAAAAAGAAAGGAATCGGATACAATGTTGAGAATCGCAACAATTGGTACGAGTATGATTACCAACGAATTTATTGCCGCTGTGAAAGAAAATCCCCAAACCGAAGTCGGCGCCATTTATTCGCGGAATGCGGATCGCGGGGCAGCGTTTGCGACGACCAATGGCCTGCCCAACGTGCCGGTTTATGATGATTTGGATACGCTGCTGGCCGATCCAACCATTGATTTAGTCTACATTGCTTCCCCTAACAACCTGCATTTTGATCAAACCAAAGCGGTGCTCTTGGCTGGTAAACACGTGATCACAGAAAAGCCGGCCTTTACCAACCCGGACCAGTTCGCTGTGATCGCCCGCTTATTGAATGCCCGCAATCACCAGTATTATTTTGAAGCAGCGCGGCATATTCATACGCCGAACTTCATTAAAATGCAGCATGCGCTGGCCGGACACACCGTGACCGGTGCGCTGCTCAGCTACGCGAAGTATTCCAGCCGCTATGATCAGGTCCTGGCCGGTGAAGAACCCAATATATTCAGTCCCCGCTTTGCTGGCGGCGCTCTCCAAGATTTAGGGGTGTATTTGGTCTACGCTGCAATTGCCTTGTTCGGCAAACCGCTGGCGGCCCATTATGAACCGCACATGCTGACCACTGGTGTCGATGGCGGCGGGGTGGGCACCTTGACCTATCCCAACTTCACCGTTGTGCTGCGTCCGGATAAGACTGTCCAAAGCCGAGTGCCGTCAGAGATCTATTTAGGCAAAGATACGGTATGGACCGACAATATTGCGGAATTGCAACAATTACGTTACTACCACGGCAGCGGGGAGCAGTTTGACGATCTTGCCACGACTCAGCCGGCCAATGGGATGAGCAGTGAATTAGCCCGATTCGTCGATATTATCCAGCAAAATGATCGGGCCGCCTTCGCGGAACTATTCCAGTTGTCTGCCCGGGTAAACGAAATCTTGTATGCACTGCGCCAGGATGCGGGCCTGCACTTTCCGGTCACGGTGGAGGCGGCAGCTGATGACGAATGAAGAAAAAGCGGCCCAACTGTGGCAGCAGACGGGCTTTGCCCAGCAGACGGTGATCCAGACCGCGGTGGCCGCACCGTTGCTGGCCGGTCAGTCCGTCGCTGGCGTGGCGCCGACTGGTTCCGGGAAGACTCTGGCCTATGGGATCCCGACACTGAGCCGGCTCACACCGGGGGCTGGGTTGCAGTTGGTGATCATTGTGCCCGCCCAGGAGCTGGCGATCCAGATTCGAGATGTGTTGACGCCTTTGGCTAAAACACTAGGCCTTGGGTTCCAAGGCTTGATTGGCAGTGCCAACCGGGAGCGGCAAATCAAACGTCTGCGCGAAAAGCCCGAAGCGGTGGTCGCCACCGTTGGCCGCTTCATCGATTTGCTGGAAGAGGGCAAACTGCGGCTGGATACCGTCAAAACCCTGATCGTCGATGAGTTCGATTCGTTTGAACCGGATGCGTTGGCGGATATTCTCAGCATTCGCCGGGGCGGTCTGCCGCAAACGGCGAATCTGGGTTTGTTCTCGGCTACTGACAGTCAGGCAATTTTAGGCGAATTCAAGGCAGCGTGGCCAGAGTTGACCTTAGTCGACGAAACCAAGACGGACAAGAGCCGAGGGCCGGTCAAACATTTACTGCTGGATCGGCAGATGACCGGCAAAATTCAAGTGTTGGAGCGCTTAGCCCGGGAAAAGCACCAGCGGATCTTTGTCTTTTTCAACCATAAGCACGTCCTGCAAAAAGTGGCTAGTCAGCTGCGCTACCAGCATGTGCCGGCCAGTATGCTGATCACCGATGGCCGGCAAGTCCAGCGGGCTGAAGCCTTGCAGGACTTCCGCAGCGGTAAAGTACCATTACTGCTGACCACCGATGTGGCCGCCCGGGGGTTGGATGTGGCTGATGTGACGGCAGTGGTCAATTTTGAGCTGCCGGATACCTTGACGACCTACATTCACCGCACTGGCCGTACCGGCCGGCAGGGGGCCCCAGGGACGATTTATAACCTGGGAAATGACCATGATCTGCGGGATCTGCGCCATTTGGTGGGGGACCGCATTGCCCTAGAAACTGAACCTGGGGAAACTAAGCCGACGGCAAAGCATCAGCCGGCAAATTCCGCAACAACCAGTGAGCCCCCCGCACCCTCTGCGCGCAAACCGCGAAAGAAGGCGCTCACCAGTGCTGAAGAGGAGGAAGCCAGTGCCAAAAAGCGGAAGAAGCGCAAGGAACGCTGGCGGAACAAAAAGAACGTGGGCAAGCACTGGTAATTGTTATTTTAAAAATAACAGCCCCCGGCTTCTCCAAAATCCCGGTCTGAACGCGTTTGCAGAGATGCAGACGCGTTTTTTACCGATAATTATGAATTCGTTTCCAAAAGGGCCCAAATAACTGTTATTATTGTTGCTGGACGTTTTTTCAATGTGTTATGCTAAAAACGTGGGAAACAGCATAGCACCAAAAATCATTTAAGAAAGCAGGTGGACACATTGGCAGATGAAGATAACGACAACATGGAAGCTGTCATGGGTCTTATTATTAACGGCGGCAACGCCAAGAGCAGCGCCATGGAGGCCATTATGGCTGCAAAGAAGAACGACTTTGAAACGGCGGATCAGAAGCTGAAGGATGCGGATAACGCGCTGACGGATGCACACAACGCCCAAACGGGGATGCTGACGCAGGAAGCGCAAGGCAACCACGTCAAGGTCACACTTTTGATGGTCCATGCCCAAGACCACATCATGAATGCCATTACTTTCCGGGACTTAGCCGGGGAAATCGTTGATTTGTACAAACGGTTAGCTAAGGAAGGCAAGTAAACACCGACCACCTGTGCCGGTCACCGGGCGGTGGCCGGCCTTGCTGTCCTCGGAACCGGGGTGAGGGCAGGTGGGTGAAAAATCGAGAGGAGAAACTTCATGAACGGATTAATACGCTGGTTGGAGAAGTACATCGTGCCAGTGGCGACCAAGATCGGCTCAATTCGCTGGCTGGTTGCTCTGCGGGATGCTTTTATCGCCACAATGCCGGCCACCATGGCCGGCTCCATCGCATTAATTTTAAACACGTTTGTGCGGGATATTCCGACACAAATGGGTTGGACCAAATTTGCTGAGTCCATGCAATGGCTGATCGGGATCAACGGCCAAGTTTGGACCGGTACCATCGCCGTGATCGGCTTGATCTTTGCGGCCACCTTCGGCTATCATATGGCCAAGCAGTACAACGTTGAGCCGCTGTCCGGCGGGATCGTGACCCTGGGTGCCTTCCTGATGGCCTTGACCCAAGCAGCTAATGTGACGACGGCATTACCGCGCGCCATCACGGGCGCGGCGGCTAAGACTTTGACGGAAGCCGGCGCGACGCTGACCACCGTTAAGGATGCCGCTACCGGCAAAATGGTGCATCATTTAGGCACCAGCGGCTGGGGTTTCTTCAATTTCAACGGCCAATTCGGTTCCCAAGGGCTGTTCACCGCCATGATCATTGGCGGCGTTGCCATTGCCATCTACATCTTCCTGATGAAGAAGAACATCACCATCAAGATGCCCGACGGTGTGCCGCCCGCGGTCACGCAAGCCTTCGCCGCGATCATTCCGGCGTCCGCGGCGTTCTATGTCGTCGGTATCTTCACTTGGGGCTTCACCAAGCTGACTAACCAAGCTTTCGTGGATTGGGTGGCCAAAGTGATTCAAGAACCGTTGCTGCATGCGTCTCAGGGGTATGGGATGGTTCTGCTGCTGACGGTTCTAGTCCAGATCTTTTGGTTCTTTGGAATCCACGGGACCAACGTGTTGGGCCCAATCCTGGATGCCATTTGGCTGACTGCCCAGTATCAGAACATCAATACCGCAGCGGCTAATCCAGGCGCTAAACTGCCGTTCCTTTGGACCCGGACATCCTTTGACCTGTATGCTTGGATGGGCGGTGCCGGCAGTACACTGATTCTTCTTATTGCGATTTTCATTTTCTCCAAACGGCCGGATGAACGCGCGGTGGCGAACTTGGCCATTGCCCCGGGGATCTTCAACATTAATGAACCGGTTATGTTCGGTCTGCCCATCGTGCTGAATGCCATCTACTTCATTCCGTTCGTGTTGGCCCCAACCGTCATGGTCTCCATCGCCTACTTCGCGGTGACCCACGGGTTGGTCGCCCCGATCAAGAACCAAGTGGTGTGGAATATTCCGCCGTTCTTCAACTCGTTCCTGGCCACGGCCGATTGGCGTGCGCCGGTATTGCAACTGATTAACTTCGCCGTGGGCTTCCTGATTTGGGCACCATTTGTTATCGCGTCCAATCGGATCAAGCCAGACGAGATTTCGTAAAGGAGTAATCAATTAATGATTTTCTTGAATGCACCGATCCAACAGGATAAGATTATTGCCTTGCTGGATGATCAAACTGTGAATGGGGTCCACTACAAGCTCACCAGTCACAATGGTATGAAACTGGTCTTCCAGACGGATGCTGACGACTTAGAGGCGGCGGCAGCCAATGCGAAGAAGGCAATCAAGGCCCAGCAGTGGGGCAGCGTGCTGTTCTTCCAGGCAGGCGTCGAGAAGTAATGCGCAAGCGCAGTCTGTTCGTCATGAGCTTGGGCTTGTTGATGATGGTGTTTAGTCCCTTCTACGGGAGTGCCACCCATCTCAATTATTGGTGGCTGGGCGGCGGGGCCTTCGTGCTCCTGATTGGGATCTATGACGCTGTCATGGGTTATCGCTTAGCCGCCAAGGGAAAGGAGCATTCGCAGAAACATGGAGATTAAACAAACACTGAATGTGCCGGCGAAGTATCTCTGGCACAAAATCATCGAGTCCGTTTTGTATGATGCCCGGCGACAGACTGGGAAACCGCTTCAGGAGACCCAATTGTCCGGTCTGAAGTACACTAAAACGTTCGCCAATCACCAGCAGGCCACGTTGCAGATCCTGACCCTGGAACCGAACCAGGAGTATGCTTACACGACCACCACGTCCCGTAATGCGTACACGGTACGCTACGCGCTCACAGCGGTGGATGCAGAGCACACAACTCTGGTCTATACTGAAAAGATCGATTCCAAGGGCGGTCTGCAACGGGCCAACGATATCTTGACCAGTTTCCTGCTGGGTTGGGGCCGTAAGCGCAACTTCAAGAAGATGCTGGCGAAAATGACCGAAGAGTACCATCAAGACGGTCAGGCCGCCAGCTGATCACACTTTACAACCTGCGTGTCGTTCTATATCATAGACTGAGTATGTGCTCTTAGCTCAGTCGGATAGAGCGGCGGTCTCCTAAACCGCAGGTCGAGAGTTCGAATCCCTCAGGGCACATTGAGATCAGGCCACCCGCGTTGGGTGGTCTTTTTTGTTGCCAACGGAACAGAGTGTTTTCTGCAAATTATCTGGCAGGCTGCACGATGTGACAGGAAATGGCCGTTGTTTGGGTTCTTTGAAAATGAAAACCAGTGTGTGATCATGGCTTTGATTGACTGATATTTCAATATTCTGCGGTTTCTTTTGTAATTATGTTATAGAAACAATAAGATATTACGTTGACGATTGATTTCCCACTATGGCAAGATATGGTTATCAACACAAACCATAGGAGGAACTCCAATGAAAAAGATCAAAATCGGCGATAATATCCACTGCCCGGCGACCGGCAACATGGAATGGCCTTTCACTGCGAAGGTGCTGAAACGGTACGAAAACAGCTATCTGGTGGCGATTATTGCCTTTGATCCCCGGGACCGCTGGAACGTTCAGGAATTGGTGGGCAAAACAGTGATTGCCAAGAAGGCCTGCAAGCGGTTAGAATATGATGCGGGCGCGCCTAAACAATATCTGTCGACAGGGTATTGAACTCCCCTGGAAAACATGATATAACATTGTCTTGTTGTCATTGTTAATGAAATCATAAAGCAGGTACCTAAGCATTGGGTGACTGCGGCTATTCGTACATAGGTCGAGAGATCGGCTAAGTGCTCTGGCTCGCCAGAGCGATGTTTCTTACAATTCTACTCGGGTGCCTTGCACCCATTAAGGGGGATCATCGTGATGTTGTTTGCTGGTCGCGTCCAAGATTACCAGGTAACGGGTTTGTTCCGTGATGGTGAGGGGCGTTCTGTCTGCGAAGAGCGGATTTGTCACAACATGTCCAAGAAGGAAGCCAAGATGGATATGCAGATGTACATTCTGCGAGCTTATTCGAATTCAATCGACCTGGATTGGCCGATCAAAATCAATTGCTCGCCAGTGACGAAAAGTCGCGTCGCGGAGTACTAAGCAAGTTTCCCGCTACCGCCAATCCGTTGCGCGGTGTTAGAATATAAATGCAGCGAAAAGGGGGTTGTTTAGCGAGATGGCCACAGTCGATGAAGTAGCCGTAGGCGATAAAGTGACTGTTCGAAAGAGTGCTGACGTACCAATGAGTTTCAAAGGGACCGTCATGAAGGTGTACACCAACTCAGCATTGGTGAGCATCGACTCTTATCAGGAAACGGATCAAAATATCGTTAGTGATTTGAAGGATAAGACGATTATCAACTTCAAGCACATTCGGGTCACCAAAGCGGCGGCTAAAGCCGCCAAGAAGCCAGCGGCAAAAGAGTCCGATGCCGCAGCAAAGAAGAACAGCAAGTAAGTTGAAAACATTTCTGAGCCGGATTTAAAATTGAAGTGCAACACCGATTGAGTTAGACCAATCGACCGGGTTGATTTAACAAAATAGGCCATGAAGACCTATCCTTGAAGCGACTAAACTACCAAGAAAGGTGACCTTCATGACCCACAATCAGTCTAACAGTCTCGGCTCGTACACTCAACTCACAGAGGGCGAGCGCGGAATAATTGATGCGCTTTGGCACTCCCATGAATATTCCATTCGCGATATTGCACACATCATCCATCATTCCCCTAGTACGGTAAGCCGTGAGCTTAAGCGCGGCCGAGTCCAGCAACGGGATTCGAATTATCATTACTACAAGGATTACTTCTTTGATGCTGCCCAACGACAACACGAAGAACGACAGACCCATTCCCACGCCAAGAGCATGTTGGAGAAGTGTACCTACTTCTTTAACTGGCTGACCGCTCAGATCAAGAAGCATGCGTATCGTGAACAAAGTATTGATGGGTACGTGCATCAGTTCCAGCAACTCTGGCCTAATCGTTCGTGTCCCTCAACGCCGACCGTGTATCGCTACATTGATGCCGGACTGTTGTCAGTGACCAACATGGATCTGCCTGAGAAGTTGCGGCGTCGCGAGAAAAGGCCAGGCCGTAGTCATGCGCGTAAGAATAAACGCATCGCTGGAACGTCCATCGACAAGCGGCCCAAACAAATCAATAACCGCTGGTTTGTTGGTGACTGGGAAGGCGACCTGGTGAAGGGGAAGCGTTCTGCCGACCAACCAGCATTACTCACCCTGACAGAACGTGTCACACGTTATGAGCTGATCTACAAGATCCCAAACTATCACGCCCGGACTTGCTTAGAGGCCATGCAATACGTTCTGAACACACATGATCCTTATCTATTCCACTCCATCACCTTCGACAACGGTTCTGAGTTCGCCCTCTTGGACCAACTCAGAGGAACAAAGATCTACTACTGCCATCCCTATACACCCAGTGAACGTGGCAGTAACGAGAATGCCAACGGCTTGATTCGAGAATTCATTCCAAAGGGTCAATCACTATGGGAAGTCTCTAAGGAGAAGATTCGTAAGATCCAAGATGTCTTAAACCACCGGTTAAGGAAGTGCCTTGGATACCGCAGCGCAATCGCGGCGCTCCAGGCCTCCCCCCTGGGCCTGGAGGAATCCCTGCCCACTACCTAAACCAATTCACATGGATGAGTCTTCACTGTTGCACTTAATTTGACAATTCGGGAAAACATTTCTGATCCGCTGATCAGAAATGAGGCCTTGACCTAGCGGCAGCGCCGCGGGTCAAGGCTTTTCTATTTTCCGAAAACGCGCTACACTAATTGTCATGGGGTGAAAAACACATGACAGTTTTTTTTCATAGTTTATCCGGTGTGATCGTTATTTTGGCCATGATCGTTCTGGCTTGGGCCTTGACTCGCAAGGGCTGGTTTAATGATGATTATGCCAAAGTAACTGCTCGGCTGGTCACGCAGGTGGCGCTGCCGGCGTATATGATCGTGACGATTTCCGGTCAATTTCATAAGCAGGAATTGCTGAATCTGCTCCCGGATTTGCGTTTCCCACTCATTTCCATGTTTATTTTGTTTGGCTTAAGCTTTCCGCTGGCTCACGTCTTTCGCGTGCAACCCCAGCACCATGGGCTGTGGCGGTCAATGTTTTTCAACTCCAACACGGTATTCATTGGATTGCCGATCAATATGGCGTTGTTCGGCAGCCGCTCGCTGCCAGAGGTGCTGGTGTACTACATGGCCAACACGTTTCTCTTCTGGACACTGGGCGTGTACTTGATCAAACGGGACGGCCTGGGCGGTGATGCCCACTTCTCCTTATGGGGCGCGCTGAAGAAGCTTTTCTCCCCGCCACTCTTAGGGTTCATTATTGGGGTCATTCTGGTGCTGCTGGAGTGGCATTTACCCCAATGGCTGATGAGCGACTTGAATTATGTTGGCGGGTTGACGATTCCATTGTCCATGTTCTTTATTGGCATGGCGTTGGGCCACTTCCACTTGTCCCAATTCCGCTTTACGTGGGATATGGTGGGCATCTTGGCCGGCCGCTTCATCTTTGCGCCGGCGCTGATGTTTGCGCTCTTGTGGCCAGTGAATGCACCGCTGCTGCTGAAGCAGGTGTTCGTTTTGCAATCGGCGATGCCGGTGATGACTAATGCCCCGGTGGTAGCGAAGCTCTATGGCGCAGATTCTGATTATGCTGCACTGATGGTGACGATGAGCACGCTGCTCAGTATGATCGTCATTCCGGTCTTAATGGTAATTGTTCAGCTGATGCACTGATTCCGAAATGGAGAGGAAGAAAACAATGGTCAAGTTAGTCCTGCTGCGCCATGGTCAAAGTGTGGCCAATCAACAGAACACGTATACGGGGTGGACCGATGTACCTTTGACTGCTAAGGGGCGGCGTCAAGCCGCCGAAGCAGGGAACAAATTGGCGGCATTGCATATTCCGTACACGGACGTGCACACTTCCATCCTGCAACGGGCCATTGTGACGGCTGATATTGTTATGGAAGAGATCGACCAGCTCTGGCTGCCCCTGCACAAGTCCTGGCGGCTCAATGAGCGCCATTATGGGGCTCTCCGAGGGATGAACAAGGATTACTCCCGGGAGCTGTTCGGCAAGGTCCAGGTGGCCAAATGGCGGCGGGGATACACGGATATTCCGCCGTTATTGACCAAGACCGAGAGCGACCGCCGTTATGCCCAGCTGCCAGCGAGTATCTTGACTCGCGGCGAGTCATTGGCGATGGCCTGGCAGCGAGTGGCGCCTTACTATGAAGACCAAGTCGTACCGCACTTGCGCCGGGGAGAAAACCAGCTCATCGTCGCCCATGGCAGCACGCTGCGGGCACTGATCAAGTATTTGGATCATATTAGTGACGCTGACGTCGACAAGGTTGAAGTGGGTAATGGCGTGCCAATCGTCTATACGCTGGATGATCAGCTGCATGTCGTGACGAAAAAAATGCTTTAATGTTTAATCGGACTGGGTTGCAGCCAGTCTTTTTTTAGTTGACTTGAAAGGGATTCCAAATGTGTCTGCTAACCAGTATACTGAAGCTATTAGAATGGAGGAGATAGCCATGATGTATACAGATATTTTATTTTTTATCAGCCTATTCGGCGGATTGATTCTGGCGGTTGCGGCGATTTTGGCTGTTATCCTGCTGCTGGTCTGGGTCTACCGTATTCTGGCTACCCTGAAGGATATTCGGCGTTTGCTGGCCGCGTCCCAGACCGATCAGCTCGCTGAACACCGCCAGGAATAGGGGAGTATACGCAAAAAAACACGTGCAGTAAGCTGGTTGGGGCGGTGCCCCGTCAAGTGGACAGCTCAAATATTAAAAGGTCGTTCTCGTGTTGTTCCCCAATTAGGGGCGAATTAGTTACTGATTTTGGCAGTCCGCAGGGGCTGCCATTTTTGATCCAAGAACTTTCCTAATCAAATGGTCCTTCTGGAATAGTTGGATACCGATTTAGTGCCATCTCATACGTTCCCATAGAGATGCGCTTGGCCTTGGCTATCACATTTTCTGTGTAGATTTGGAACCTTGTGCGGGTCGGCGTTACAACAAATACAAGGTCGACAATCGAATCGCTTTCTTCGTCGTAAAGAAGTGAATGATCGTAGACCTGGAAAACATCACCCGCGTCGAAAATAATCTCTTCTCGCGGTTCATCACGATAAATATCAAAACCAGTAATTTGGTCCCAGGCCTGGTAAAATTGTCCTTCTCGAATCATGGTTCTCCTCCTTATGCGTCCCTCAATACACGATCAAGCCGCTGTCTTAACGGCATGATTCCGGTATTCCACGGGGGTCATGCCATCGAGTGTTTCTTGGCGCCGATTGCAGTTGTACCACAACGCGTATTCTTCAATGAGCCGCATCATTTCTTCGTATGTGTTGGCGTGGAAGAAGGCAAAATACTCAGCCTTCGCATGACTCCAGAGACTCTCCATCGGGCCGTTGTCGCCAGGCGTTCCTGGCCGTGACATGCTATGAATGACGCCGGACCCGGCTAATTCCGTGTTGTAAAGCCGGGAAGTGTAACTGGAGCCCTGATCACTGTGCAGAAGCTTAGGCAGTACTTCTTCGGCTTCTACTGCCGCCCTGAACGTGTCGGTGACCAGCGTGGCAGTCTCAGTCGGTTCAACCTCCCAGGCTACGATACTATGGTCGTAGAGGTCCTTGATCGCGCTCAGACGCAAGCGGCACTCTGAATTGAAACCGTACGTCAACTCGCTGCAGTCCGTGACCCAAACCTCGTTTGGCCGGGTAGGATGAAAGGCATGACTGCCGTCTTGGTTAAGCAATTTATTGCCAAGAATGAATTCTTTCTTCTCCGCTACTCGATCATGCTTCTTCTGACGAATCGAACACTGGATACCGTTATCCCGCATCAATCGCCGGACCCGTTTAGGGTTCACGTGATGTTGCGTTTCCCGATTGATAATCATCGTTAATCGGCGCACGCCATAAATATAATGGTTGTCCGCTTCCTGTTCCTTGATAAGACGGACCAGCTCGTCGTTTACGATGTCTTGCTTCGTCGGTTTCCGGCGCAACCACTTGTAGTAAGCAGAGCGTGGAATATCGAATATTTGGCAACACACCGATACCGAGTGGTATCGCTTGGTGACCTGGTTTACTTCTTGGGTGAGTTCGTGAATGGCAATATATTGGTGCTGTCGGTGTCGTTGCCGGCACTCCTTCTCTCTACATCCTGCAATTTTTTTAATAGTGCGATTTTCGTCTCCAGATAATCAATCCGAGCCTTGCTCTCCTTGTTCTCGAGTTTTAAACGTTCATTCTCATCAAGGATACTTTCAGGCTTACGCTGGCCGCGACGATCAGTGAGACCCTCCTCGCCGCTCTCGCGGAACTTCTTTACCCATGAATAAACTTGGCCATACGAAACACCAAAGTGCTTAATGGCCCCTTGGTAGTCCATGTCATGTGCAATGGTCCACTGTGCAATTTCAATTCTCTCAACGTAAGTCGTTTTCCTGCCCTTGGTCATGAGTGCACTCCCTCTAGTGGTCTGTAGTAGTTGACCACTATTATACAGAGAAACCCATTGGTAAACGACTGCTGGATTGGAGATGTCGTACTTAGCACACAGCTTATAGTAGGACGTCCCACCCGCTAGGTATTCCTGAACAATCTGAAACTTGAGCTCGCTGGAATACGTCGTGCGCTTACGCTGTTGGCGTCGCGGTGCTCGTTCCTTAGGGACGAGTCCGGCTGCTCCCCATTGTTTATACTTCTGTACCCATTGACTCAATGCTTCCTTGCGCGGCCCTCCGGATCGCTGAACATCCATGAGTGACTGGCCAGACAGTACTCGATTAACGAACTCAATCTTGTCTTCCAAAGAGTAACGGATTCCCTTCCGCCGCATAAAAAAACTCCCTTCTGGGAGAACAGACCTTTGATTATTTGGTCTGTCCACCCTGAAGGGAGTGTACCCGGTTAGCCCGCCGCTCGTGTTTTTGTGTACCGGTTAATTCTCAGTTTCGTTATCCTCGATCTCATCGGAAGGCGCCGGTTTATGCCGCCGGCTTAGTTTCAACATCGAGTAGGAGATCTTCCCCAGAATCAACGGGACGTGCTCAGTCACGACGTCT
Organism: Schleiferilactobacillus harbinensis; assembly: GCF_008694105.1. Classification (NCBI taxonomy): domain Bacteria; kingdom Bacillati; phylum Bacillota; class Bacilli; order Lactobacillales; family Lactobacillaceae; genus Schleiferilactobacillus; species Schleiferilactobacillus harbinensis. The sequence goes on along the minus strand of NZ_CP041364.1, from coordinate 1,233,966 downwards.
GCGTACTCTAACCCGAACCAGCTCGCCGGGGTCACAGTGATTCGCTGAATCGCTAGACGGGCTTGGATGATCATCCGCTCCCAGTTCGGGATCTGGGTTTCCGGCGACATATCTTCCTGGATCAAAACGAAGGAGAAGTCACCCACGTTTCGATCCGGGATCGTCGTGTAGCGTTGCGGCTGGCGGGGCAGTTCTCCCCGGGCCATCATCTCATTGATGATTTGCCGCAGGAAGACGTTGACCCGTTGGGACATGCGGAAGCCTAAATACAGCTGCACGTTGACCATGAAGTCGGTCCCATACGTATCGGTCGTATATTCCGTGGTGTACGGTTCGTCGGTGACGTTCACCGTCACAAACCAGTAAACTTGCGCCCGTTTGGGCCGTTTATCCAGGATTGAGTAAAGAATATCCTTATTGACTCGATTGCCATCCTGCACCTTGGTCATGTACACCAGATTGGTGGTGAAGGAGGGGAAATTGTTGTCGTCCCGCAGACTGGCCAATTGGTTCTTATAGGCCAAAAGCGAAACGGTGTCTGACCGGAACGTATCCTGGTTCTTGATCTGATCGCCCCAGTACCAGATGAACATGATCGCCAGGAGAATGGCCGCGATCAGTGCGGTTACATACCCGCCATGGGCGAACTTCACAGCGCTGGAGATGAAGAAGATCACTTCGATACTGCCAAAGAATAAAAGCATCAATCCGGCCAGCCCCGCGTTGACCTTCCGGCTGCGCAGCCAAGTGAAAAGCAGGATCGTGGTCATCAGCATGGTGATCGTGATTGCTAGACCATAAGCCGCTTCCATGTGAGCCGATGTTTGGAAGTAGAAAACGATGGCAATACACACCGCCCACAGAGCCCAGTTGACGACTGGGATGTACAGCTGCCCCTTTTGGTTGGTCGGGTACGTGATATTCAACCGGGGCATGATCTTCAGCTTAATGGCCTCTGATACCAGCGTGTAACTACCGGAAATTAACGCCTGGGAGGCGATGATTGCGGCCATCGTGGCAATGAGAATACCGAAGAGCCGCAAGGAATCCGGCATCATTTCAAAGAAAGGGTTGAAGTCCGCCATTTTCTGGAAGACCTCCGACTGGTTGTGCTGATCGATCCAGACGGCCTGCCCCATGTAGTTCAAGACCAAGCAGAGATTGACGTAAGGCCAGGAGCCGTACACATTGCGCCGGCCGACATGGCCCATATCGGAGTACAAAGCTTCCGCCCCAGTGGTCGCCAGGAAGATACTGCCCAGGATGAAGATCCCGTTTTTGTTTTCCGGCGACACCAGCAGGTGAATCGCGTAGTAGGGATTTAAGGCCCGCAGAATGCTCAGGTCCTGCAAGGTGGCCAGCAGCCCCAGAACACCAATAAAGGTAAACCAGACGAACATGATCGGCCCGAAGGCTTTCCCAATCATCTGCGTCCCGAAACGTTGAATAATGAACAGGACGGACAAGATGATGATCGTAGTCAAAATGACCTGCCGCTGGTTGGAAATCCAGACCGTCGGACCGACGGCGATACCTTTGAGCCCTTCAATCGCGGTGGTCACGGTCACTGCTGGCGTCAGCATCCCATCAGCCAGCAGGGTGGCGCCGCCAACCATCGCCGGAATGATCAGCCACTTGGCCCGCCGGCGGACCAGCGTGTAGAGGGCGAAGATCCCGCCTTCACCATTGTTATCTGCACGCAAAGCAATGAGCACGTACTTCACGGTGGTGATCAAAAACAGGGTCCAGAAGACCAGCGACACACTGCCTACCACGAAGTCATCGGAGACATGCATGATGCCCCCGTTGCCTTCGATGATGGACTTCATGACATACAGCGGGGACGTCCCAATATCGCCGTAGACGACCCCTAAGGTGACCAGAAGCCCAGCCACGGATAGTCGGGTCAGGGACTTCTTATCTTTGACGCCGGCCAATTGTTTATTCACGATTGCACACCCCAATACTTTTTAAAGTTTCATTGAAGTCATTCTAACATAGCCAGCCAGTGGACAACAGTATTGAAAAAGGCGTCCTGCCGTGGCAGGACGCCTTATTACAGGATCAAATTAAAGAGCCAACGCACCCATCGGATCCCACGGTGCGAGAACCTTAGGCTGGTCAAACTCGGACTCGAAGGCTTGCTTCAGGTCAGCTGGCAGGAACTTCTTGTTGATGACAACTTGGTAAACGAATTGATCAAACCACTTGTCGCTCATCACGAAGTAGCCCTTTGTCCCAACCTTGTCGCCCCAAGAGTTTTCAACCTTCCACTTGGTCGGCTTGCCGTCCACCAGATCAACCCCGGTGAGGACCATGGCGTGGGTCATCAAGGACTCGCCGTAATCCAGGCGTTCCGCCTTGGTCATGGTCAGATCAACGTCGAAGAGGTCATCGACATGATAGAAGTCGGTGTCCATGATCCCCTTTTGCCGTTCAGAACTCTTGCCGACATCAGAACCGAACCAGACGGTCTCGCCGGCTTGCAATTGCTTGACGGCTAATTGCTTGAAGGTGTCGATGTCCAAGTTCAAGTGGCGTACTTGCCGGCCGCCCACGACGTTGCCCAGGAACTCAACGGTGTAGACGTGCTTGTACGGCTTATCGTCCGTCGGGGAGTTGATGATCGAAATGTAATCCGGCGTATTCCAACCGACATATTTGCGGAAGAAAGTTTGCGGGGTCAAATCGCGATCCCGGGTATAGTCCCCATCGTCGTTCTTGTATTCCCAGTCAAACTTTGTCGGCGGGTTGCCCAGGCTATAGACCAGAATGCGGTAAACTTCGGATAACATCTTGTCCTTAGCTTCACCGATCTGGGTATCATCGGCACCTTCCTTAACCAGCGTGCGCAGTTTAACAGCATCAGCCCGCAGCTTCAGGTTCAAGGTAGCGTTCAGCTCGTTAGACTTGGAGGAGTTGTATGTTTCAGGCATAACGCTTTGAGGTACGACGCCGTACTTCTCGATCAAGGCCATCAGCATATCCCATTGGCCGCCATCTTGTTGCGGCGTCGCCAACAGGAAGTCAACTTTCCGATCGCCCAAGGGCAGACCAGCGGTGTCAATAATGTTTTCGTAGAACCAGTTAGACTTTTCGAACTTATCCCAGAAGTTAGTGTAGTTTTGGGATAATTCGAAGCCCTTCAGTTTGTATTGGGCTTGAATCGGGTGACGCATCGTGTTCAAAGCCGCGAACATCCAGCAGCGGCCGGATTGTTTCTGGTTGGCAACAGAGCCGGTGTCGATTTCAACGGAGAAAACCGGATCCATTGCGACCTGGCTGGCCATATTTTCACTGGACGCCAGGATGCCGTTCTTCATAACGGTGTTTTGCAAAGCACTGGATTTCGGTGTCTTTGCGGTCGTTTCTTTGTACCCAGCGATGTCCTGGGCAGTAATTTCTTTTGCCAAAAAGGTGACCTCCTATAAACAAATATCGAATGTTCGCTGATGGGTTTCTCAGTTAATGAAGAAACCCGTCACGCTTGTTTCCATCTTACCCTGAAAGACAGGGCAGTACAACGGGTTAATCTAAGGCATCCCAGGCGGGTAATACATGCGCCTCGCCGTGCCACGCTTCGGTCTCGGCGGCGGTCATATATTTAGTGGGAATAACTGCCTCGTAGACGTAAGCATCGAACCAAGCGTCATCCATGGTAAAATAGCCTTTGTGACCGTTCTTATCGCCCCATGAATTTTCCACTTTCCACTTAGTCGGCTGACCACCAACGAGGTCAACGCCGGTCAGGGTCATGGCATGGGACACCATGCCTTGACCGGTATCCAGCCGCAGCGCCTTATCCCGGTTGACCTGAATGCCGAACAAGTTGTCCGTATCATACAGGTTGCCGTAAAGGGTGCCGGCGACGCGATCCATGTTCTCTGTCACGTCGCAGCCGAACCAAATTGGGGTATTGTCCTGGAGCAGCTGGACGCAGAGGGCCTTCAAGCGGTCTGGTGCCACGTTCAACAGGCGCATCGGCGTCCCACCGACTACGTTGCCCTGGGTATCCACGGTATACAACGTGTTGTAGCTTTTGTCGCTTTGGGGATCGCTGGCAAAGCAGACGTAATCGCCCAAATCCTGCTTGAATTCGTTTTTTAAGAATTCTTGCGGTGTGGTATGAATCGTGTGAAATTCCTGCTTGTCGTCCCGATATTGATATGTGAACTCTTTCGGCGGTTCACCGAAGGCGTAAGCGGTGATCCGGTAAACCTCAGCAAGAAATTCCTGCTTTTTGGCGTCCACGGCCGCAGCCTCAGCGTTCTCATGAATCATTTGGCGCAGGGCAATCGCGTCTTTACGCAGTTTGGTGTTCAAGACATTGGAATACTGTGTCGTTGCTTCGGAGCTGGTCGTTTCCGGCATGACGCTCTTGGGTACGACCCCGTATTTCTGGGTCAAAGCCACGGCATAAGACCATTGACCGCCATCATCGTCTGGTGCGGCCAAAAGCTTAGCGACTTTTCGGTCAGTCTTCGGCAGATCCGCGCTGGCAATGATTTGCTCATAGAACCAGTTGGCCTTTTCTAATCGATCGTAGAATGAGTCATAGTTCTGGGACAGTTCAAAGTCCTTGACCTGATGGGTCTTGGCGAACTCGTGGCGCAGCATGTTCAAAGCGGCGAATAGCCAGCAGCGGCCGGAATGATTCTGGTTGCTGACGGCACCGGTATCCACTTCGACGGAAAAGGTGGGATCCAGGGCCGATGTACTGGTATGATTATAGCTGGCAGCATAGATGCCATTTTTCTGCACCGCGCCGGCTAGGACGGCCGCCGCGGGCTGTGCCTGAGTTTCTTGGGCATAAGCAGCAATTTGCGCGGCGGTAATTACTTTCGACATTTAATCAGCTCCTCACACTAATAGAATTAGCTTAGTACAAACGAACAGGCGATGCAAGATACCGCCGGCAGAAAGAAGGATGAGCGTGGCAACTTTAGGGGATGTAGCCGCAAAAGCTCACGTGTCAAAAATGACCGTGTCCCGAGTGATCAATCACCCGGAAAAGGTAACCAAAGAGTTGCGGGATCTGGTTTACGCAGCGATGAGCGAATTGAATTATCAACCGAACTTCGCGGCTAAGGCGCTGGCCAATAATCGGACCCAGATCGTGAAACTCTTTATCTTAGAAAGAATGGACACCGTGGAACCGTACTATATGAATTTACTGGCGGGTTTAGCGGATGCTTTAGATGAAAAAAATTACGCGCTGCAATTGGTGACAACAAATAGTTTGGATGTCGGCAACTGTGACGGTTACGTTGTCACCGGCATGCGCAACAAGGATTACGGCTGGTTGGAAACTGTGGAGAAGCCCATCGTGCTATATGGGGAAAATCAAATGGGCTTCGATTATGTGGACACCGACAACATCTTGGGGACGCGCACCAGTACGAATTATGCATTTGCCTGCGGTTACACCACTGTGGTTTTCGTGGGCATCAATTTGCCTGATTCATTCGCCGAGTCTCGAGAAAAAGGGTATACCCTGGCGATGGCGGCCCATCATGCGCCGCCGAAAGTTTTTCGGATGGACAACCGCTCGCATATTTCAGACCAGGTGATCACTAAACACTTTGCCGAGTTTCCTCAAAACACTTGCTTTGTCTGCGCTTCTGATCGGTTGGCGATTGGTGTGGAGCGGGCTGTCCAGCGCCAGGGCGGGCAGATTCCGGACGATTATGGGGTGATCGGTTTTGATGGCGTCTTTTTAGACCGCATCGGCTCACCGCAGCTCACCACGATTCGCCAACCAGTTCAAAAGATGGGGTACGAAACCGGCCGGATGGTGCTCCATAAAATAGAAGAAAGCGGTGCCCCCCAGGGCCATGAGGTATTTGTCCCAACCTTAGTGCCCCGGGGTACGACTCGGCCGCCCCAGGAAGGGCAGCCGAAGTAGGCCGCAGCAGATTGAGACTTGGAGAAAGCGCCAAGTCTTTTTTTGTACCGTTGTCTTGTGTTACCGATAACATGTCCAGATACAATTGCCTTTGCATACGCTTTCGCTTAAGGTGAATGCAGTGAGTTGAGAGAGGAGCAAAAAGCTAATGGCAGCATGGTACGATAACGCGATCGTCTATCAAGTGTATCCAAAGAGTTTCAAGGACAGCAACGGCGATGGGATTGGTGATTTAGCGGGGATCACTCAGAAACTAGATTATTTCACCCAACTGGGTGTCAATACGCTTTGGTTGAATCCAATTTTTCAATCCCCCCAAGTCGATAACGGCTACGATGTGTCTGATTTTTATGCCATTGATCCGCAACTGGGGACGCTGGCGGATTTCAAAGCCTTGGTTGCCGCCGCCCACGCCCGCGGGTTGCGGATCGTGCTGGACATGGTCTTGAACCATACATCTGACCAGCACCCTTGGTTTCAAGGCGCATTGCAAGGTCCGGACAACCCCTATTACGATTACTACATCTGGGCGGATGGGCATGACGGTCAGAAACCCAACAATTGGGGTTCCTTTTTTGGCGGCAGTGTCTGGACACAGCACCCCACTGTCGCTGATCGCTATTATTTCCACTTATTTGAACGGCGGATGCCGGATCTGAATTGGCGCAATCCCCAGGTGCGGGCGGAAATGATCAAAGTAGCCAAATATTGGGCTGATCTGGGTATCGACGGCTTGCGCCTGGACGCTTTTATCCATTTGGCCAAAGCCGATCTGCATCAGAATTATCCCACTGACGGAGCGGCACCAGTGGTGGCAGAAGGCATGTTTGCCAATTTGCCGGCGGTGCAGCCCTACTTAGGGGAATTTGTTGCTGGGGTCAAAGCCGACCATCCCGACCTCTTCATTCTGGGGGAGGCAGCCAGCGCTACGGTGAATCTGGCGGCAGATTATACTCGGCCGAATGCCAACATGGCGGATGCGGTGATCTCGTTCCGCTATTTCCCCACGAAACCGCGATCGAAAAGGGATAAAGTGCCCATGGATTATCAGCCCCAGAGCTTAGATTGGCTGAGTTTTAAGCAAGTGATGACTGATTGGCAGCAAACCTTGCTGCCGCCGCGGCGCCTAACACTGTATTGGGGCAACCACGACATGGCCCGGCTGGCAACCCGGGTGGGCAGCCATCGCTATCCCCAGCGGTCGGCCAAATCGCTGGCCACCTTGATGTACTTACAGCGCGGGCTGCCAGTGCTGTATTACGGCGATGAACTGGGGTTGAGCAACGGCACGCTGGCCAGCTTGGCCGCGTTCGGCGACCCCACGGTGACGGCGTTTGCCGATGCGGCCAAGGCGGCGGGCTGGTCAGCGGAACGGATTTTAGAAAACGTGAATGCCACGCACAAATTGACGGCACGGGCCCCTTTGCCCTGGTCCGATGGGGTAGGGCACGGCTTTTCTACCGTTGCTCCGTGGCTGGCAGTGAATCAAAACGGTACGCCAGTCAGTCAGCAGATGGCGGATCCGGACAGCGTCTGGCATCACTATCAGCAGCTCTTTGCCTTGAAGCAGCAACCGCTGTTCACCAGCGGCGCTTGGCAATTGCAGAACTGGGCGCCGTGGCTGTACGCCTATACCCGCACCCTGGCCAACGAGACGGCATTGGTGCTGGTCAACACCACGGATACCAAACATACGGTGACCCTGCCCAGTGCTTGGGCCGGTGAGCCCAAACAGCAATTGACTGTTGGGACCGTTCAGCAGGCGGCCGATCAGCTGACACTGAGTCCCTGGAGCAGCACAATTTTGACGATCAAGCAGAAGGAGAACTAACTAATTATGGAAAAAGCAGCAATTTATCATCGCCCCGAGAGCGAATACGCCAGCCTGTACACCCCTGACGAACTGCGGCTGCGGCTGCGCACCAAGCGCGGTGACATCGCAGCAGTCGATTGCATCTGGGGGGATTCCTATGACCAGGTAGAACGAGATGGTGACTATGCGTGGTCCTATGACCGCACCCCGATGCGCATCATTGCCCAAACGGACGTATACGATTATTGGGGCGTCACCGTCAGCATTGCCACTAAACGAGTGCAATACGGGTTTGAATTGACTGATACCGCGAAAGAGCCGACCACGATCGGTTACGGCGATCGGGGTTTCTTCCCCGCCACCCCGGTGGGCATCAAACATGCGGCGATGTTCCGCCTGCCGTATTTCCACGACATTGACCGGATCAAAGTGCCGGAATGGGTCACCCACACCGTGTGGTATCAGATCTTCCCGGAACGCTTTGCCAACGGCGATCCCGGCAATGATCCGGCGGGGACGCTGCCTTGGGCCAGCAAGGAGCACCCAGGCCGTACGGACTACTATGGCGGCGACTTGCAGGGCGTCATCGATCACCTGGATTACTTAAAAGACCTGGGTATCAACGGCATTTATTTCTGCCCGATCTTCCGGGCCCACTCGAACCATAAGTACGACACGATCGATTATTTAGAAATTGATCCGGACTTTGGCGATAAAAATTTGTTCCGCGAGCTGGTCGATGAAGCCCACAAGCGGGGAATCAAAGTTATGCTGGATGCGGTGTTTAACCATATTGGCGACCAGTCTTACCAGTGGCAGGATGTCCTGTCCAAGGGTAAAAAATCCCGCTTCGCCAATTGGTTCCACGTTCATTCCTTCCCGGCCCGCTATGAAGCGACCGGCGATTTTGAAGAAGCCAAGAACATTACCTATGATACATTTGCCAATACGCCCCACATGCCGAAGCTGAACACCGCCAACCCAGAAGTGCAGGAGTATCTGCTCACCGTGGCCAAGTACTGGATCGAAAACTTCGATATTGATGCTTGGCGGTTGGATGTGGCCAACGAAGTGGATCATCATTTCTGGCGGAAATTTGCCGAGGTCTGCCACGCTGCTAAGCCGGACTTCTACATTCTTGGGGAGGTCTGGCATTCATCCCAGCCGTGGCTCCAGGGCGATCAATTTTCTGCTGTCATGAATTACGCGTACACCGCCCTGATCGAAGACGGGGTGGTAAAAAAAGATATTACGCCGACGACGATGGCCGACCTGTTGAATCAGCAGCAGATGCTTTACGCTGATCAGACCAGTGAAGTGATGTTCAATGTCTTGGATTCCCACGACACACCGCGGCTGCTCACTGTCTGCAAGGATGATGCTGATTTGATGCGGCAAACCGAAGCGTTTACCTATTTGCAAAAGGGGTCGCCCTGTGTTTACTACGGCGATGAAGTTGGGATTGACGGGCATGATGATCCGGACTGCCGCAAGTGCATGGTCTGGGATCCCACGAAGCAGGATCAAGAGATGCTGCACTTTTTCCAAAAGCTGATTGCCCTGCGTCAGAAATACGCGGACGTGATCAGCAAGGGGGACACTGACTGGCGGACAGTAGACGATATCACCGGTTTAGTGCACCTGGTACGCAAATACCATGGCACCCATGTCCACGGAGTGTTTAATTTGGGCGAGAAACCGGTCGCATTGAGACACACGCATAAGGATGAAATTGCGCTGAAGCAAGGGCTGGCCGACAAGCAATTAACCCCCAACGGTTTCCTGATTTATGTGAAAAAATAAGTAACTAGGGAGTGTCTGAAAATCCCGAAATCCTGTATACTTCTTGTTAAAAACAAAACGGAGTGTGTAGGATGGTTATACCCAAACGTTATGAAGTAACCGACGAACAGTGGGAACGGATCGCTGATCTGTTTCCAAAGCGGTCAACGCGCGGCCGACCGCCTAAGGTCGACAATCGTACTGCTTTTAACGCCACATTATGGCTTATTCGCAGCGGTGCAGCTTGGCGGGATTTGCCCGAGCGTTACGGCCCCTGGAAGACAATCTACAGTCGGTTCCGGTTGTGGGTTGACGCGGGCGTGTTTGAGCAGATCTTCAAAGCTGTATCTGCCGATGCGGACATGGAAAACGTGAGCTTAGACTCAACCAGCATCCGCGTTCATCAGAAAGCCAGCGGTGCGAAAAAAACGCGGTAAATGCCGATGTGAATCAGTACATTGGCCGGAGTCGCGGCGGCTTGACCACTAAGATTCACGCCATCGTCGATGGCCTTGGCAATCCTCTGAGCTTCTGCCTGAGCGGCGGCGAGGTACACGATAGTACAGTGGCTGCACCGTTGCTCGGTACTATTCCATTGAAGAGCGTCAATGTCCTGGCGGACAAGCGTACGGGACGCAGGCGCTACGAGACTTCATCACGTCTCAGGAGGGATACTACACAATCCCACCCAAAAGCAATGCAGTGAACCCCTGGCCGTGCGACTTCTATCTTTACAAGGAGCGACATCTAATCGAAGGCTTCTTCAACCAGATGAAGGAGTTCAGGCGTATAGCCACACGCTATGATAAGCTCGCGCATGTCTTTCTGGGCGCGGTTTACGTTGCAGCAATATGGGTATGGCTTAAGTAATTTTCAGACACACCCTAATATGTTAGCACTCGATTCAACCTTGATTGGCTGAGTCGGGTGCTTTTGTGATATATCTGGCCCGTTACTGCCATGGCGCCGTTCACGGCGTCCTTGAAGTGGGCCATCTTGTTACCGGTATCATTGGTAAACCGCTTGCAAGTGACCCGGCTGCTTGTGATAATAGATTCGTAATCAAGAAATGATTCAGTGTTTCAGAACTTCTGTTTTGCTAACCGCAGTATTGACCCAGTAAATGAAACTGCTTTCCGTACTGCGGTCCGCAAAGCACAAGATATTTTGGGCGACCGGCATTAGCCGGTCCCACAGGAGGAATTATCATGAAGTTATGGAAGAAAGTTGCAGTCGTCGGTACGACATTACTGGCAACCGTTGCTCTGGCTGCGTGTTCCGGTGGTTCCAATTCATCCAATACAGCATCCAGCAAATCCAGTGCAGATACAGTGAAGGGCAGTGTCAGTCTTTGGGTTGATACCACTCAGGTACCTTTTTATAAGACAATCGTTAAGAATTTCAACAAGAAGTATCCTGATGTCAAAGTTAAATTGACCCAAAGCCCTAACGGCTCGGCCAATGCCAAGACCGATGTCGGCAAGGATCCGGCCAAGGCCGCTGATGTCTTCGAAGTACCGAATGATCAGTTGGGCCAGTTGGCTGAATCCGGCTACATCAATCCGCTGTCTCCCGATGCTGTGAAGACAGTCAAAGCCAACAACACCGAAGTTTCTGTCACTGGTGTTACTTGGAAAGATAAAATGTATGCCTTCCCGTTCGCTGAACAAGCGCAGACAATTTATTACAACAAGTCCAAGTTAACTGCTGAAGATGTAAAGTCTTGGGATACACTGACTTCTAAAGGTGTGTTAGCCACCGACTTCTCTAACTCGTACAACTTCTATCCAATCATGTTCTCTGCGGGTACTGAATTGTTCGGTAAGGACGGCGAAACCTTGAAGGGCACCACCGCTAATACTGAACAAGGGGTCAATGCTTTGAAGTGGCTGGCTGCTCAAAAGAATAACAAAGGCGTTATGCAGACGTCTAATGCGTTGAACCAGCTTAAGTCCGGTCATGCCCAGGCCATTCTCGATGGCCCGTGGGATGCGGCTAATCTGAAGAAGATCCTGGGTGACAACTTTGCTGTTGCTCCGTATCCGACGGTCAAGATTGGCGGGGAAGAGAAGCAGATGCAAGCATTCCTGGGTATTGAAGCCTTCGCAGTGAACTCTCACACGGATGCTAAGAACCAGAAGGCTGCCGCTGCTTTGGCTGAATTCATTACAAATAAGGAATCACAACTGATTGTCTATGAAGAATCCGGTCAGATTCCGACAGACAAAGCGACTCAGGCCAGTGAAAAAGTAGCTAGCGATCCAGTTGCTAAGGCGGTCATGGTTATGTCTAAGCCTGGTTACTCCACGTTAATGCCGAAAATGCCGCAAATGGCTACCTTCTGGGATGCCGCGACACCGCTGATCAATGGTGCATACAACGGCTCCCTCAAGGAAAGCCAATACACGGCCAAGCTTGATGCGTTTGTCACACGGATTTCTAAAGCCAACTAATTTCGTTCTGAAAAAGGGGTGGGCAAGTGCCTCACCCTTTTTGTTTAAGCGTTATAAAAAGCCGATTGGCCATGATGGACTAAGCGGTGAAAGAAGGGGAAGCCTATGTTTAAGCGTAAAGATAGAAAACCGCCGAAAGCGACTTACCGAGAGGTCTGGAGCAAAGGCGGCTGGGCATCGAAGCTCTCGTTTTTCCTCATGGGAATCAGCAGCTTCAAAAATGGTCAGTGGGTCCGCGGGATTGCCTACTTAGGCATTCAAATTGCATTCTTTGGTTGGTTGATTTCTCAAGGGATCTCCGCCCTCAGCATGCTGAGCAATCTTGGGGCGATCAAGACCAAGCAGGTCGTTTTCGACAAACAGGAAGGCGTTTATATTACTAAACTGCCGGACAATTCAGTTACAATTCTGCTTTTCGGCGTATTAGCTGTCTTGCTTTTGGTGGGAATTATCTTCCTGTATGTCACCAATTTACGGGCAACGAAGAAGCTGTACATCGATAACCGTGATGGTGAGCACATTGAAACGAACATGGAGCAGTTGAAGTCCTTGTTTGATTCACGTTTGCATATCACGTTAATGACGATTCCAATTATTGGAATCTTGGCCTTCACGGTCTTACCGACGTTGTACATGATCTCCATGGCCTTCACCAACTATGATTCGAAACACTCGATCGGATTTTCCTGGACTGGCTTTGCCGCATTCAAGAATGTGTTGAGCGGCGATTTGGCCGGCACTTTCTTCCCGGTCTTAGGCTGGACCTTGATTTGGGCGATCTGTGCCACCGCCACTACCTTCTTCTTTGGAGTGCTGCTGGCGATGCTGATCGAATCTAAGGGGATTAAATTCAAAGGCGTTTGGCGCACGATCTTCGTTATTGTGTATGCCGTGCCGCAATTTGTTTCTTTGCTGTTGATGGCCCAGTTCTTGGATCCTCAGGGCCCGTTGAACAACATTTTGCTGAATTGGGGCTTGATCGCTCATCCCATCAACTTTATCGGGGCATCGGCCAATCCGCTGGTCGCTCGAATTACCGTTATCGTGGTCAACATGTGGATTGGGATTCCTGTCTCGATGCTGGTTTCGACAGCTATTATTCAGAACTTGCCGCAGGATCAGATTGAAGCGGCGCGAATTGATGGGGCTAATGCGTTTCAGGTATTCCGCTCCATCACGTTCCCGCAAATTTTGTTCGTTATGGCGCCATCCTTGATCCAGCAGTTTATCGGCAATATCAACAACTTCAACGTCATCTATCTGTTGACGGGCGGGTATCCGATGAACAACAACTACGTCGGGGCCGGCGATACGGACTTGCTGGTGACCTGGTTATACAACCTGGTCTTCGGGCAAACCCAACGGTACAATGCATCAGCAGTTTTGGGCATTTTGATCTTCATCTTAAGTGCTGTCTTCTCGCTGATCGCTTACCGGCGGACGAATGCATTTAAGGAGGGCTGATCACTATGAAATCATATAAATTACAACGGCGCCTATCCTTGACGTTCCGGTATCTCCTGTTGGTCTTTTTAGCCATCATTTGGCTCGTACCGATCGTTTGGATCATTCTCGCCAGTTTCTCGTATAACGACACCGGCTTTGTGTCGACCTTCTGGCCGGAACAATTCACCATGCAGAACTACATCGGTATTTTGAACAGTCAGCAATTCCCGTTCCTGGATTGGATGCGCAACACGTTTATCGTGGCGGTAATCTCCATGGTGCTGTCCACATTCGTCACGATTTCTGTGGCTTATGCGCTGTCTCGTCTGCGCTTCCGGTTCCGTAAGCCATTCTTGCAGATTGCTCTGGTCCTCGGCATGTTCCCAGGCTTCATGTCCATGATTGCTCTGTACTATATCTTGAAGAGCTTCAATATGTTAAATCTGGGCGGTTTGGTCTTGGTCTATGTCGGCGGTGCCGGTCTTGGGTTCTATATCGCCAAGGGGTTCTTCGATACGATCCCCCGGTCCATGGATGAAGCAGCCATCATTGATGGTGCCACTCGCTGGCAGGTCTTTATCCATATTGGCTTACCGATGTCTCGGCCGATGATCGTTTACACGGCGTTGATGGCGTTTATCGGACCGTGGATCGATTTCATCTTCTCCGGTATCATCCTGTCATCTTCCGGGAATGCTCGGACATATACGATTGCCTATGGGCTGTACAACATGCTCCACAGTACCAAGGGATCATCGACCACGTACTTCACCCAGTTTATCGCCGGGTGTGTAATCATCGCGATCCCGATTACGATCCTCTTTGTCATCATGCAGAAGTTCTACGTCAATGGGATCACTGCAGGGGCGGACAAAGGCTAACGAATTACTGCTTCACATCCAGGCTGCCTTTTGGTAAGACAAAGGGTAAAGACTGGATTATGAGGAGGATGTTCCCACGGATTTGCGCAACAGATTTCCGTTCAATTATTGGCTGACAAGTGTTCGGCCCAAGCAGATGTTTATTCACCGTCATGATCTCGGCTGGTGGAAAATGATTCTCACCTGGATCATTTTACTGGCGCTGATGATCATCCCGGTGCCTGTCTATTACGGGCGGCAGACTCAGGTCAATATGGATATTTTGTTGCCGAAAACCACGGAAGCCGTCAAGAAGCAGGCTGTGGATCAGGCTTTGACGATTGCTTTTGCGAATAAAACGACGACTCGGCGCGTGCTTTATCAGGATAGTCAAGTTATCATTGGGCAAAACCTGAGCAAAGTCCAGGCAAAATCGCGACCGGTCAGTATTACGGTGCAGCCCAAGAGCTTTTCACTGCTGGAGGACAAAGCGGCCTTTCAGGTACCGCGGCGAGCCAGTATTCCGTTCCAGTCGGCGAAACAGTACTTTAATCGCCGCGGAGAATAAGAATTTGGTGACCATGTACTTTGTCACTTTGTTCGGGGGCATCGCCTTTGTCACGGCCTTGCTATTGTGGCTCGGCCTTGCCTTCTTCATCTGGCTCACCCGGTTCAACCGGTCGACCAGTATCCAAAAATACAAAGAGAGCTTAAATCTCGTTTTGAACGCCATGGGCGGCGGTGCCGTGTTGGCCTGCCTCGTGGGGTTTGTGCATTTTGAATTCGGTTCTTTACTGGTGATTTTGTCTTTCTGGACGGTCATCATGATCAGTATTATGTTTTGGCAAACCCGTCTGAATGACGGTTATGTTGCCACGGGAAGGATGCAAACGTATGACTAAACGATTATTCGACATCGATCCCTGGCTGATTCGTACCCACAAGTTAGCCACGGACGATATGCGGCTTCAGGAAAGCTTGACCGCCATCGGCAATGGCTACATGGGGTTACGCGGTAACTTCGAGGAGGGTTACTCCGGCGACAGCCTGCGGGGGACGTATTACGGTGGGGTCTGGTTCCCAGACAAGACCCGGGTCGGCTGGTGGAAAATTGGGTACCCTGAGTATTTCGGCAAGGCCATCAATGGTCCTGATTTCATCAGTATGCCGCTGACGATCAACAACGTGCCGATTGATCTGGCGCAGACACCTTGTCACGATTTTTACTTGAGCCTGGATATGCACAACGCGGTACTGCACCGTGAGTTCGTGGTGGATCTGCCGGACACTCAAGTCCAGTTGAGTTTTGACCGGTTCATGAGCAACGACGTGAAGCAGGCGGCCGTCATCCGCATGACGGCGACGACCCTTCAGGGCAATGCTGATATCCGCGTGGAATCGCAGTTGAACAGCAATGTCCACAATGAAGACAGTAATTATGAAGAGATGTTCTGGGAAGAGCTGGACCGCCATGCGGACAGCAACGGGACCAGCCATCTGATGGTGATCACCAAACCTAACCCATACGATGTACCCCGTTTCAGTCTGACGCTGAGTATGACCAATGTGCTGACCAGTCCGGCCTCAGCCACGCGCACAGCCGAGGACAGCAGTCTGCTCGTGCAGGAAGACTTGGCGTGGCATTTAGCCGAAGGGGAGAGCAGTACCCTGACAAAGTATGTCACCGTGGTGACTTCCCGGGATGTGCCCACCGACCGGCAAGTTGCCGCCGGTGAGGAACTGATGCAGCAAGTGGTTAAAAAAGGCTACGATGCGTTGCTGGATGCTCAAAATAAGATTTGGCAAGAGCGCTGGAACATGGCCGACGTGGTCATTGCCGGTGACGATGTCGCCCAGCAGGGGATTCGGTTCAACCTGGTTCAATTATTCATGACCTATTACGGCGATGATGCCCGGTTGAACATCGGACCCAAGGGCTTCACTGGTGAAAAGTACGGCGGTGCGACGTATTGGGACACGGAAGCGTATATCGTGCCGATGTATCTGTCGGTGACACCGCCTAAGGTCGTGCGTCAACTGCTGGAGTATCGGTACAATCAGCTTTCAGGCGCTTATCACAATGCCCAGCAGCAGGGGCTCAAGGGCGCGTTGTTCCCAATGGTTACTTTCAACGGTATCGAATCTCACAATGAGTGGGAAATCACCTTTGAAGAAATTCACCGTAACGGGGCCATTGCCCATGCCATTGCGCAATACACAGAGTACACCGGGGATCACAGTTATGTGGATGACCACGGCATTGAAGTGCTGGTTGGGATCGCCCGGTTCTGGGCGGATCGGGTGCATTTCTCCAAGCGTCAGGGCAAGTACATGATCCATGGCGTAACGGGACCAAATGAATACGAGAACAACGTCAATAACAATTGGTATACCAATACGATGGCCACCTGGACGCTGCGTTACACGCTGAAGATGCTGCCGGAGGCTAAGACATCTCAATTGGCCAAGCTGCAAGTGAGCGACGAAGAAAAGGCACATTGGCAGGATATCATCGACCGGATGTATTATCCGGAGGATGCGAAACTGGGGATCTTTGTCCAGAATGATACATTCCTGGATAAGGACGTCCGTCCAGCGAGCAGCATTCCAGCGGATCAGCGGCCGATCAATCAGCACTGGTCCTGGGACCGGATCCTGCGCAGTCCGTTCATTAAGCAGGCGGATGTGTTGCAGGGTATCTACTTCCTGAACGATGAATTTACGATGCAGCAAAAGGAGCGTAACTTTGATTTCTATGAGCCGCTGACGGTTCACGAATCTTCTCTGTCGCCGAGTATCCACGCTATTTTGGCCGCGGAACTGGGCAAGGAGGATAAGGCCGTGGAATTGTATCAGCGGACGGCCCGGCTGGATCTGGACAATTACAACAACGATACCGACGACGGTTTGCATATCACGTCCATGAGCGGCAGCTGGCTGGCTATTGTTCAAGGTTTCGCCGGTATGCGCCAACACGCGGACAAGCTGTCATTCAAGCCTTTCTTACCCAAAAATTGGGAGAAGTACGCCTTCGCCATCAATTATCGGGACCGGATCATTCGGGTCAGCGTGAATGCCGCTGGCTGCACGCTGCAATTGCTGAAGGGTGCGCCGCTGACGGTATGGTTGTATGACAAGCCCACCGAACTATCGGCCACAGTCCATGAGTGATGCGGTACAATAGATAGAAAGCAGTAGTAAGAAAGGGACGTGACTTGATGATTAAAGGGTTTGTATTTGATTTGGACGGCGTGATTACGGATACCGCGAAGTACCATTATGCGGCTTGGAAACAAGTGGCCCACGATGAACTGGGGATTGATATCAATCCCACAGTGAATGAAGGACTGAAGGGTGTTTCCCGGATGGATTCCTTGAACGTGATTCTGAAGTTCGGCGGCAAGGAAAATGCTTATACCGATACAGAGAAGCTGGAATATGCCACTGAGAAGAATGACTTATATAAGTCATTGATCAAACAGATGACGCCAGCAGATATTCTGCCGGGCATCAGCAACTTCTTAAAGGCAATCACCAAGGCGGGCTATCCGATGTCATTGGCGTCGGCGTCCCGGAATGCCCCGTATATCATTGATCGCTTGGGTTTGGCCGAATATTTTTCAGCCATTGTTGATCCGGCGACCCTGACCAAGGGCAAGCCGGATCCAGAGATCTTTGAAAAAGCGGCTGATTTGATCCATACCCCGTATGCCAATACGGTTGGCTTGGAAGATGCTGTCGCTGGGATCGAAGGTATTCAGGCCGCTGGTATGTTTGCCGTTGGTGTGGGCAAACCAGAGGTTCTGGGCAAAGCAGATTTGCTCTTCCCGGATACCGCCCACTTGGATTTGGCAAAGATTGAGGCCGCCTTTACGAGTCAGCGCGGCTGATTTGTAGAAACGTTTACAGCTTGACTACTTAGAGCAGACTGATATATCGGTCTGCTTTTTTCTTTAGGCCCTTTAAACTGCCGGACCAATGATGTAGGATTGTGTAATTATAACGTAAAAGGGGTAGACGGCAGCATGCATGATTTGACCCGGGGACCAATTCTCAAACAGATTATCTGGTTCACGATTCCCTTGTTGATTGGGAATGTTTTTCAACAAATGTATACGGTGATCGATACGCTGATCGTGGGCCGGACAATTGGTGTGCAAGCTTTGGCGGCTGTGGGGTCCACCGGGAGTTTGTTCATGCTGATCATTGGCTTTGCCCAGTCCAACACGGCCGGGTTGGCCATCGTTACGGCGCAGCGTTATGGTTCACGGGATTTGCAAGGTGTGAAGAAATCCTTTGCGGCCAGTATTGTGATTTCTCTCGTGATCTCCGCTGTGTTGACCGCGCTGAGTTTGACTTTCACGATGCCGCTGCTGCGGCTGATGCAGACGCCGGAAGACATTATTCACGATGCAGCCAGTTTTATCTCAGTCCTGTTTGGCGGGATTGTAATCGCTGTATTTTACAATTTGTTTGCCAATATGCTGCGCGCGCTGGGCGATTCCCGGACGCCGCTGATTTTCCTGATTCTAGCCTGTATCGTGAACATTGGCTTGGATTTTTGGTTCATCCTCGGGTTCCACATGGGGGTCGCCGGGGCGGGGTACGCGTCTTTGACCGCTCAGGGGTTATCGGCGGTCTTAAGCGGCCTCTATATTTGGCGGCGGGTACCGGTCCTTGTCTTGCGGCGTAAGGATTTTCGCGGTCTGACCAAACAAATTTTTCCGCATATTCGTATTGGTTTGCCCATGGGTTTCCAGGCATCGATCATCTCGATTGGTTCCCTGATCATCCAGATCATGCTGAATACGCTGGGGTCCCAGTCCGTGGCGGCGTACACTGCAGCGGCCCGGATCGATGGTCTGGCGACCATGCCGGCGATGTCCTTTGGCATCACAATGGCGACCTTTGCCGCTCAGAATTTAGGGGCTCGGCACTATGATCGGATTCGCCAGGGTGTGAAGAAGGCGTTGATCACTTCGGTGACAGTCTCCATTGTTTTAGGGACCAGTATCATTTTGCTTGGCCGTCCCTTGGTGAATATGTTTGTGGGTAATCATCAGCCGCATATCACTAGCATGGCGCAAATTTATTTCCATTTTAATGCCAGTATGTACTTTCTTTTAGCGATTCTCTTCATCGTACGGTATACCTTGCAGGGCTTGGGCCAAAGCATGGTGCCGACGATTGCTGGGGTGATGGAGCTCGTGATGCGGACCTTTGCCGGCTTGATTCTTGTCCATCTTTTTGGATTTGCTGGTGCCTCCGCGGCGAATCCGCTGGCCTGGCTCGGATCGTTGATCGTGCTGATCAGTTCCTACGTGCAGACGATGCGCAAACTGAAAAGTTTGGCCATCAATCAGCCGGTGGCCGAGACGCCGCTGCCCTTGGGCCGTGGCCAGCACCCCTTAGAACAGCATCATCAGTCATAAATTGGGCTGATGCGATCCTTCGAGTAATTTTTTTACTCGGAGGATTTTTTTTCGCATTTTTTCGCTGGTTCACGTACTTAATAGGTGCAGGGGGGTGGACACATAATGGATGTAACCAAGCAGCTCATGGCGCCTGCCATTACGGCTCGCGTGTCGGACATCTATTTACGACCGGACCGCAACGGCTATGCCGTGATCTGGCGGCGGGTCAGTGGTCTGGAGACGGTCGCGGCATTGTCGTTGGCAGAAGGCCAGCAGGTAATCAATGCACTGAAGTATTTGGCACAGTTGGATGTCAGTGAGACCCGCCGGCCCCAATCAGGGATGTGGCGTTACGGCCCACAGCTCAATGTCCGCGTGGCGACGGTGGGAGATTATCTGGAACGGGAAAGCAGTGTGCTGCGGATTCTTTATCCGCTGACCAAAGAACCGCATTTGTTTTTTCCGAACCAGTTTGCCCTGCTCTGTGATTTAGCTCGGCAGCGAGGCTTGATCGCGTTTGCCGGGCCGATGGGTTCGGGAAAAACAACCTTGATGTACCAGGTGGCGGCGCAACTTGCCCGGCAGCAAGTCGTAATGGCAATTGAAGATCCAGTGGAAATTGCCCATCCCGGGATCAAACAGGTGCAGGTGAACGATACGGCGGGTATGACCTATCCCGTGTTGTTGAAGGCTGCCCTGCGCGAACGGCCGGATGTGCTGATCATCGGCGAAGTCCGGGACGCGCCCACTGCAAAACTGGCCTTCGAAGCCGCTCTCAGCGGCCATTCGGTCTTTACGACGATCCACGCGCGGACCACTGGCGGGATCATTGGGCGCATGCTGCAAATGGGTCTGCCGGCCGAGGTGCTGCGCAACAGTCTGACCGGGTTAGTGTATCAGCGCCTGCTGCCAGGGCAGAATGGGCCGACGCAGTTATTGTGCGACACGGCGTCCCAAACAGCCCTGGCTCAACTGATCGAACAGCCCCAGCAATGTTTCATTGCCTGGCAGCAGGCTCTGCGGACCCTCTACGGAGACGGGCAAATCTCGCGGGAAACGGCGGTGCAGTTTCAATATGGGTAAACAACCGGCGAAGATCAAGTATCAGGAAGAAACGTTCTTCATCGTCCAGGTAGGTAAAATGCTACAGCACGGTCTGTCCCTACCGGTGGCCATCGATTATATCGCCCGCACCCGGCCGACCTTGCGTACCGCCGCTCGCCGGTTGGGTCATTTGCTGCAGTCTGGCTGCAGTCTGGCTGCAGGCATGCGTCAGGTGGGCTTCTCGGCGCCGTTATGCGATCAGGTCGCCATGGCCCAGGCCCATGGCCGGCTGAGCCATTTCTTGATGCGGGTGGGCCGCTTCCAGCAAGGCCAGCGCCAACGGATGCAAAAGCTGCAAAAGGCCTGTGTCTACCCCATGTTTCTGCTGGGCTTTGTAGGCGTGATTCTCTTACTGGTCCGCCTGGTGATTCGGCCGCAATTTGCAGCGCTGGGGATGACCGGGGAAACTGGCTTTAGCCGCTGGCTGACGACTGGTTTTGGGGTGCTGGTGCTAGTTGGCTGTCTGCTCGGGTGGTCCGGCTATCGTTGCTGGCACGCGCCGATGACTGGTCAGCGAGTTGCCCGCATTTTCCACTGGCCCGTGGTCGGCAGCACGCTGCGCTGCTATATTTATCACACGCTGCTCTATGACTTGAGTATGCTGCTGGGCAACGGTTGGACGATGAAGGAAATCATTGCGCTGCAGAGTGCCTTCGGTGAAGGCTCGCTGGTTGCTGCGCTGCTCAAAGATATGGAGACGGAGTTTCGTACCGGTACGGGCTTTGTGACCATTGTCGACCGCCTGGTTTATTTTCCCAGCGAAGTCGCCAGCCTCCTGGCCCAGGGCAGCAGTGCCCAAGAACTAGCGGGGGAGCTGGAGGTTTTGGCCGACCAGTACTACGAGCAGATGCTGACCCGCATTGATAAGCTGATTACGCGGATTCAACCAGCCTGCTTTTTGCTGGTGGCGTTGTCGGTGCTGTGCATTTACGGTGAGCTGCTGCTGCCGATTTATGGGTAGATGCAGATTTTGAATTAATTAAACGAAGAAAATGGAGGAATTATCATGATGACATTGGTTAAGAAGCAATGGATGGCGAAGCGGAAGGAACGGAAGGGTTTCACGCTTTTGGAAATGCTTTTGGTGGTTTTCATTATTGCAGCGTTGTTGCTTTTGGTGCTGCCGAACCTGATCAATCAGCAGGACAAGGTGACGGCACAGACGGATCAGGCATTTATCACGACTGTTCAGAATCAGGTAACGTTGTACAGCTCTGATAACAACGGAAAAAAACCGCAAAGTTTCTCTGATCTTGAGGGGAAAAACGGAGCAGTAGGCTACCTGTCAACGGAGCAGCTAGATAAAGCAAAACAAAAGCTTATTCTGAAAGATGGTATCGTTTCAATGCAATCGAGTGGGACAGGGGATGGAAAGGGATAGGAAGGCGTTTACGCTTGCCGAGTCACTGATTGTTGTCGGTTGTATCTGTCTCCTTGCCCTAATGGCAGTTCCGCAACTGACAATATTAGGCAATCAAATGACGACCCGCGCAGTTCTTGACCGTTTCAAAGCAATGTACGAGAAATACGAGAACCGGGCGCGGTTAACTCGGCAAGCATACAGGATTGTCAGAAAAGAGAATACAGATGGCAGTGTCTCCTTGTGTGAGTCAAATGATTGCATGATGTTGCCAAAAACAATGACAGTGTCAGTGAATGGCGGTATACCGTGGATTACAGAAAAAAACATTGTACCGTGTACTTGGACATTTATCGACAAAACTGCCAAGGAAGAGTACAGCGTGACAGTCCAATTGGGATGGGGGCGATTATTTGAGAAAAAGGAAAAGTGGGTTTCTCCTCGCTGAGCGATAACGGCACTCTTCGTGTTGACAGCAGTGGTCATCTTGTATATGACAACCACGACCCATATCAACAGTCAGTTGCACCACGACAGCCAGCAAGCAGCACTAAATGCAGCGCTGCTCGCCGCCATTCGGCACGGAGGACACGAGCCCGTGACTTTGCGCCAGGACGGTCAAATTTTTTAGCTCAGCTCGAACCGACTGGGGTGACCGGCAAAGGTCCAGATATCCGGGGCCACTGGTCATGGTGAGGCGGCAGGGGTTTACCTTAATGGAAACACTCGTCAGCCTACTGATTGTTTTGGCCTTTTGCGAGTTGGCAACACTGGTAGTGCACCACACGTTGACCAGCAAAGATACCTAGGGATTGGGCGCTGATCAGTTCAGTTGGTATCTCGCTACCTCGCAATTGACTGAGTACCTATACGACAAAACAGTCATCTCCGTGACGGATCACACTGCCTATCTCGCAACGAAGAACCAGACTCAGCCTACAGCACTGTTGGAGTTTTACCAACCAGAAAAGCCGGTCAATCAGCCGTTTATGATTTGGATGCGGCGGCTCAATGGTCAGGGTTCAGGAGGTCATGCCCCAATTATTACGGGTATCCTGAGCAAAGGCACTTTCTCATTAATTAATGATCGCATTCTGCGGTTGACGGTGCGGTTGCGGTCCCGGACAGAGAAGAAAGGAGTCATCTATGAAGTTGACCTGCCGATTGCTGGTCCAGCGCCGCCAAGCCATGATCCTCCCGACCGCGTTGGTTCTCACCGCACTGTTGCTGAGCCTGTTTGCAATGACTGTCAGCCAGGGGTTGAACCGCGCCCAAGCGTGGCATGAGCTGATTCAAAAGCAGCAGTTGGAATCGGCATTTCTCATTGCTAAAAGAAATGTGGCTAACGGCGTATACGATGGGATGATTTCTTTTGGTCGTGGACAGCGGGCCGAGTGGTTTTGGCGGCATGATCAGCCAGAAAAGCAACGGCAAATTACCGTGACGTTATATCCTAGTGGTGTTAAGCAGCATCACACCTTGGATAAAATCTATTGATTACCGTTTCCATTCCCAATAAGCCGGCATCTCACAAGTAAAATACCAGTTGGTCAAATGCATGGATAATGTTACAATTATTCGTGTATTTTTGTTTTTTGGAAGGAGATCAAATTGGCAGAGGCAGACACAGTACAACAGGTTTTTGCACCTTTGGACGAGGCGATCACGACCCTCAGCGATGACTTGCGGGTCTCTTATTGGGCGGCGCTGCCAGAAGAGTTGGCGAACCTTAATAATAACGAGATTCACGTGGAAAATGGGGCGCCGACTGCAGCCGCCATTGCCCAATTAACTGCACTGGGGGACCGGTTCAAGGCAGCTAAAGCAGCAGTGGGGTTGACGGCAACGCAAACAGCGATCCAATTAACGATCGTCAAGGGAATGCGGGAAGCAAAGATTGACGCCAATTTGATGATTACACCAGAGGCGATCGGCACTCTGGTGGCGACCGTTGCGGACGTGATTTTGGCTGGTGCGCCCAGCACCACGATCTTGGACCCCAGTGTCGGCACCGGCAATCTGCTGCTCACCGTAATGCGGCAGCTGCCGCTGGCCGGGGACGCCCACCGGCACGGCTATGGGGTGGACAACAATGAAGACTTGCTGGCCGTGGCCGATGCCTTTGCGCGGCAATTGAACGAGTCAGTGGAATGGTTCCACCAAGATGGTATTGCGCCATTAGTCGTTCCGCCGGTCGACATGGTCGTCAACGAGCCGCCAGTGGGTTATTATCCATTGGACGACGTCGCAAAAGACTTTGCCACCCGAGCTGAAGAGGGCCATTCCTTTGCCCACCACTTGTTTATCGAACAAGGCATGCATTACGTTCAGGATGGCGGTTTCGGTTTCTTCATTATTCCCACGGCGCTATTTAATTCGAAGGAAGCCAGGGGCTTGACCGCTTGGATGGCCCAGCAGACGTACATTCAAGCGCTGCTGGAATTACCCAAGGGCTTGTTCCAGGATGAGAACGTGGCAAAATCGATCCTTGTGCTGCAAAAACACGGCGGCGCCGCTCAGCAGGCAAAACAGATCCTGCTGGCAGGGATCCCTAATCCGGACGACCACCGGGGCATTGCGGAATTCTTCCAAAACGTACGCGATTGGCGCAAAGATAACATCAAGACCAATCATTAATCTTACCCAAGTAAGCGATTTTAGCGTATGCTGGAATCAGCTCATGACGAAAGCAGGTTAAACATCAATGAAAATTTTGGCGGTGAACACGGGCAGCTCAACTTTAAAGTGGAAGCTGTATGATATGCCCGCAGAGCATGTGATTGCGGAAGGTATGCTGGACCGGATGGGTCTGGGCGACTCGGTTTTTACAGTAAAATTCAATGGCGAAAAAACCAAAGAAGTGGGCGACATCAAGAACGCTGAAGAGGCGGTCAAAAAATTGATGGCTACGCTGATCGATCGCAAAATTATCGGCAGCTTTGACGAAATTCAAGGCATCGGTCATCGGATCGTTGCTGGGGGCGAAACATTTGAGCATTCGGCGCTGATGACACCGGAGAATATCCAAAAGGTCAAGGATTTGGCGGATTTTGCGCCGCTGCATAACCCGGCTGAAGCCGGCGGCATTGAGGCGTTTGCCAAGCTGCTGCCGAATGTGCCCCAGGTGGGCGTGTTTGACACGGCGTTCCATTCCACCATGCCCCAGGAGAATTACCTGTATAGTATTCCCATGGAATACTACCGCAAATACGGTGCCCGCAAGTATGGCGCCCACGGGACCAGTCATCGGTACGTTTCTGCGCGGGCAGCTGAACTGCTCCATGCAGATTTGAAGTCGCTGAAGATGATCACGCTGCACATGGGCAGCGGGGTTTCGGTCACCGCCATTAAAGATGGTAAGTCTCTGGATACGTCCATGGGCTTCACGCCGCTGGCCGGGGTAACGATGTCCACTCGCTCGGGCGATATTGATGCGTCCCTGGTCGCTTATCTGATGGGCAAATTGAATATCACGGATCCTAACCAGATGGTGGATATTTTGAACACGAAGTCTGGTATTCTCGGGCTTTCTGAACTGTCTCCGGATATGCGCCAACTGGAACAAACCATCGATACCCGGCCGCAATCCAAGCTGGCCATTGATATCTTTGTCAACCGAATCATTAAGTACATCGGGTCTTACACCGCCATCATGGGCGGCCTGGATGTTCTGGTCTTCACCGCCGGCATTGGCGAAGGCGATATCAAGATGCGGGCGCGGATCGTCAACAAGCTCAATTATATGGGTGCGAAGATTGATCCGAAACGTAATGACGTCATAGCCAAGGAACGCTTGATTTCCACTGATGATTCCAAGGTCAAGGTCATGCTGGTCCCGACCAACGAAGAATTAATGATTGCCCGGGATACTGTCCGCGTGGCCCACTTGGATTAATTGCTCAAACCCTTTTGGAACCCTGAGAAGAAGGCATCTAAGCCTTTTTCGAAGGGTTTCTGTTTTAGAAAGCGAGGTGCCGCCATGACTTTGTTATATTGTGTGATCGTGGTCGCTTTGACCATCGTGGTCGTCATCGAACGACGGGCTCTGCGCATTAAAGCAAAACACCGCTGGTGGTTTACAATACTCTTGTGGGTGGTGGCCTTGGTCATGCTGGTGGTGCCGTTTTGGCAGCATACCAGTCAGGAATATCTGATCAGCGGATTGTTTGTCGCCGCCGTGCTGATTCTTTTGACCCTCTGGCGCCAGGGCTTGGCCGACTTTGCCGTGATCAACGGTATGCTGGCGACCCGGGCTTATAGCGGACTGACCGGTTATCTGCTGGTACCGGAAAAAGACACGGTCGCTGCAACGTTTTACGGCGGCAGCGTGCGGGTCACTACATTGCATTTGCTGGCAACCGCTGACCAAATCACAGCGCTGCTCAGCACCCAGGCACCGCAAATCAAACGGTTGACTAAAGCACCGGAAAACCAGTGACTTGCAGCAAACCCACGTTCTCTATACAATAGTAAGTGACTACTTTAGATAGAGGTGATGCGTGATGGCAAGACATCGCCGGCGATTACAGCATGTGGGCCAGATCGTATCCGCTGATCGCATGCGCCAGTACGTGGCCCATGCGCAGTTGGAAGATCTGCAGTTTGTCCAGCAGCTGATCGATGAACGGACGGAAGAAATTTTGGCTGAGCAGGGCGCGGGTGAATTCCCCGCCTTTGCCCGGCTGGCCCAGAAGCGGCAGGACCAACTGGTCGTGCTGCAGCGGCTCATTGATCACGAGCAGGGGCGGGGCTATTACCAAAAACATGCCACAGCCCCCAGCTTTTTCCACGATTACTTACGGGATTATCCCACTGATGCGATTTTTGATGCGACCCATGAGTTGTGGGATATTGACGACGCCCTGCGCCGGATGCAGGCGGCTATCGGCCCCATCATTCAATGGCAGCGGCGGATCCGCAAGGCCGGGTTCACCATTAACCAAACACGCCATTCCCAGCGCAGCCTGAGCGTGTATCTCTATTTGCCGATCCATCAGGCCGAGGCATTTGCGATTGTTTTTGGGCAAAACTTCGATGTTCCACGGTTTCTGGACATGGTGGCGCATCGGCCGACGGATCCAGAGTTCAGCGTGCGGCTGTCAGACCACGTGACCGGCTTGTACTATAATCAAAGAGAAGGGGCTCAGCGGCGATACCGCGAGGCCGATATCAATCTATACGTATAGATAGAAAAAGAGGTTGAACATGACTGAAAAACGGGCATTATTCATCATTTTTGGCGGGTCAGGCGACTTGGCCCAGCGTAAGCTTTATCCAGCGCTGTACGGTCTGTATTATCAGGGCCGGCTGGCTAAGCATTTCGCCGTGATCGGTACCGCGCGGCGCCCCTGGACCGACGACCATTACCACGACATCATTAAGCAGTCGCTGGTGGGAGCGCCGGGGTCAGCGCATCAAAAGACTGAATTTGCGGAGCATTTCTACTATCAGTCCCACGATGTGACCGACGCTGCCCATTATGTCACGTTGCGGGATTTGGCGGAAAAGCTGGACAAGCAATATGCCTTAGACGGTAATCGGGTCTTTTACATGGCGATGGCCCCGCGGTTCTTCGCGACCATTGCGGAACATGTCAAATCCGAGCAGCTGCTGTCTGCCAAAGGGTTCAATCGCTTGATCGTGGAGAAGCCTTTCGGTCGGGACTTTGCAACCGCCAAGCAATTGAACGATGATATTTCCCAAGCTTTTTCCGAGGAACAAATTTATCGGATCGATCACTACTTGGGTAAAGAAATGGTGCAGGACATCATGCCGTTGCGCTTTGCCAATCCACTGCTGGGCCATGCTTGGTCCAAGGACTTCATCGATAATATTCAAATCACTTTGGCCGAAGATATTGGTGTCGAAGAGCGTGCCGGGTATTATGAGACCGCCGGTGCCCTGCGGGATATGGTCCAGAACCATATTTTCCAAATCATTGCCATGCTGACGATGGAGAAACCGGCGAGATATGATGCGGCATCGATTCACGCAGCGAAGCGCGCGGTATTGTCTGCCATCAAACCGTATACGCCGACCCAAGTGCACGACGAATTTGTCCGCGGCCAATATCTTGGCGGGGATGATATCGGGCTGTCATACCGGGAAGAAGACAATATCGCGTCCGATTCCACAGTGGAGACTTACGTGGCCGGCCGGGTGGATATTGACAATGACCGTTGGCGCGGAGTGCCAATTTATATCCGCACCGGCAAGCGGCTGAAGGCCAAGCAATCGCGGATCGACATTGTTTTTAAGCCGACCAGCGACAATATTTTGCCGACAGTCAATGATACTCATGTCGCGCCGAACGTTTTGACGCTGATCATTGAACCGGAGACCGGGATGCACCTGACTTTGAACGGTAAAGAGATCGGCACCAGCGATGCCGTGAGTCCGTTCACCCTGGACCATGCGTTGGATCAGGACGAATTAGCCAAAGCACCGGAAGCCTATCAGCGGTTAATGTTGAACATCCTGGACGGCAATAAGCTCACCTTCACCCACTGGGCGGAATTGGCGGCCAGCTGGCACTTCATTGATGCCATTCGGACTGTTTGGGACAATGACAAAGCAGACGGCTTAGCCTTTTACAACAGCGGGACCATGGGGCCGCAACAAGCAGATGATCTGCTGGCCCGGGATCACCGACAGTGGATCTGGCAGGGCGACACGACGAAATAGGATCAAAACGCGAGGTGCACTCCACGGGGTGGCCCCGCGTTTTTTCCGCTGCTAGCGAGAAAGGAGAGCAGCCATGCTAGGCCGATTACCGATTATTCAACACAACGACCGCCGCATCATTCACCTCGACATGGATGCCTTCTATGCTTCGGTGGAGGAACGGGAGCATCCTGAATTTGTCGGCCGGCCGCTGGTGATCGCGCGCAACCCCAGGGAAACCCACGGCAAGGGAGTGGTCACCACCGCCAACTATGTCGCCCGGTCTTTCGGCGTTCACTCGGCGATGCCGGCCAATCAGGCGGCTCAGCTCCTAGCCGGGGAGCCGGTCATTTGGCAGCCGCCTAATTTTCCGTTATACCGCAGTGTGTCTGCTCAGGTGCACCAAATCATGCATCGGGTCACCCCCTTCATCGAACCCTTGGCCTTGGATGAGGCGTATTTGGACGTGGGCGCCCGGTTCCCGGAATGGTCACAGACGGTGCGAGCGGCGGCCTATCTGCAACGCACGATTCGCCAGGAGACTCGGCTGACCTGTTCGGTGGGAATTTCGTATAATAAGTATTTGGCCAAACTGGCGTCAGACTTTAATAAGCCTTTCGGCCGTACGATCATCACGCCGGCGGCGGCTCCGGTATTTCTGGACCGCCTGCCGATTCGCAAGTTTCAGGGGGTCGGGGAGAAGACGGCACCGCGTTTGTTGGCGATGGGCATTGCCACCGGAGCGGAGCTGCGCCAGCTGACGCTGACCCAACTCACCGATGCTTTTGGTAAATTCGGTTATATGTTGTATCGCCGCATTCGCGGTGTTGACGACCGGCCGGTGGCCTATGCCCGGGAACGCAAGTCGATTGGCAAGGAGCGCACCTTTGCACCTTTTCTGACCTCGGATGAAGCCAGCACGCGCCGGATCACGACGTTGGCTCAGGAAGTGGCGGCATTGCTGCAAAGCAAGCAGCGCAAGGGCAGCACGGTGACGTTAAAGATGCGGGACGGGGAGTTTAATACAGAAACCAAGCGGGTGACGCTGAAGGAACCGACCCAGGATGCCCAGCTGATTACCAGCGTTGCCCTGCAACTCTGGCAAAAATATGGCGCTGCCATCCTGGCTAATGGTGTTCGCTTGCTGGGCGTCACGGTCTCCAGTCTCGTGCCGGTGACCATGGAGAACCTCACCCTGCCCGTGTTTGACTAGCACCTATGGTATACTGATTCTCAGAAATGGATGGGGTGGCAGTGGCAACAAAACACGAAAAAATTATCCAATATATCGCGGATACTGATATTGGCCAAAAAATATCGGTACGCAGCGTGGCTCGCCAGATGGGGGTCTCCGAGGGAACGGCTTACCGGGCAATCAAGTCAGCAGAAACCGAGGGGCTGGTCGCGACGGTGCCCCGAGTCGGGACGATTCGCGTGGAAAAAACCATTCGCGGGGACATCAAGAACCTGACCTTCGGCGATATTTTGCGGATCATTGACGGCACGCTGTTTGGCGGGGAAACTGGGCTGCAGCATCGGCTGGACCGCTTCGTGATTGGGGCAATGACCACCGATGCGATGCGCGATTATATCACCCCAGGGGCGATGCTCATCGTCGGTAACCGAGAGGACGCGCAGCTGATGGCCCTGGGCAACGGGGCCGGGGTCTTGATCACTGGCGGGTTCACCGCCAGTCCGGCGGTGGTCGCCGCCGCTGACAAGGCGGCGCTGCCCTTGATCGGCTCAAACTACGACAGTTTCACAGTGGCCACGATCATCAATCGGGCGATTTCTGATCAGCAAATTAAGAAAGAAATCGTCACGGTGGCCGATGCCTATGTGCCCATCGCCCAGACTGCTTATCTCCGGCAAGACGAGACGGTGTCCCGCTATCGCCAGCTGGCCAAGGCCGTGAAGCATTCCCGCTTCCCGGTGGTTGCTCGCGACATGCGGGTGGTCGGGGTGATTACCGCGAAAGATCTGCTCACGGCGTCGGCGGAAACCACGCTGGACCGAGTGATGACTAAGAATCCGGTCACGGTGCGCAAAGAAATGAGCGTTGCTTCGGTTTCCCACTTGATGGCCTGGAACAGCATTGAAATGATTCCTGTGGTAGACGCGGAGTTTCGACTCTTGGGGATTGTCACCCGGACGGATGTCATGCGCAATCTGCCCACCCCGGGTCACCAGAGCGAGGGCAGCGACACGTTTTTTGATGCGATCCACACGAGTTTGCGGACCAACGAAGACAATCGCCGCTGGCAGACGATCGTTACTCCCCAGATGACCAACTCACTGGGGACCATCGCGGTTGGCGTCTTGTCCGAAATGATCACGGATGTCGCCCAGGATTTCTTAAAACATAATTATCAAAAACGATCGCTGATCGAACAGATCACGGTCAATTATTTAAAATTGATTCAATTGGAACATCGCGTCCAAATCGTGCCGGAATTACTGGATCTGGGCCGGCGCTCGGCCAAGCTGGAAATTACTGTGAGCGCGGAACACGTGCTCAGTGCCAAGGCGTTCGTGGTGTGTCAAATACTGGAGGAAGAATAAATGGCTGTTAATGAAGCAAGATTGACGGAAATTATCAAGACGATCCAAGCGTACGATACGATCATCATCCATCGCCACGAGCATCCGGACCCCGACGCGATCGGGTCCCAGGGCGGTCTGGCGGAGATGCTGAAGCTGTCCTTCCCAGAAAAAAAAGTCTATGCCGTGGGTGCGGATATTGGCAATCTGGGCTGGCTGAACACGATGGATACGGTGGCCGACGACGTGTATCAAAACGCTCTGGTGATCGTGACTGACACTGCTAATACCCCCCGAATCTGCGATCAGCGCTTCAGCACTGGGAAAGCCTTGATTAAGATCGATCACCATCCCAATGATGATCCTTACGGGGATATCACTTATGTGGACGTTGATGCGTCCAGCTGTTCGGAAATCATTGTGGATTTGTTCCACGCCGGCCACGGTCAGCTCAAGTTGAACGGCGCCGCTGCCCGGCTGCTCTACGCCGGTATCGTCGGCGATACCGGCCGCTTCTTATATCCGGCAACCACGAGCAAGACATTCCGAGCGGTCAGTGAACTCGTGACCTATGACTTTTCCCCGGCAGATGTTTCCCAGCGGATGAACGAAATTAATTTAGGCCAGGCCAGACTGCAGAGCTATGTGTTCAACCATTTGCAGGTGGATGACCACGGGGCGGCCTGGGTGATCATTCCCCAGGCGGCGTTAAAGGAATTGGGTATCAGCAATGATGATGCCTCGGCCGCCGTCTCCACCCCTGGCCGCCTGCGGGACGTCAAGGCGTGGTTGGAGTTCGTGGAAAACCCCGCTGGACCCTATCGCGTACATTTGCGTTCTAAAGGACCGGTGATCAATGAATTGGCTAAAGCCCACGACGGCGGCGGCCATCCGCTGGCCAGCGGGGCCAAGGCCAAAGACCAGGCAGAAATCGACACCATGATTCAGCAGTTGCAGACCCTCGTGGCCGCTTGGCACGACTAAGCGCTCGAGTCTGGAGAGGAGTTTTCACTAGATGAGCACATTCGCTCAATATAATTTCCCTGATTTCTTAAATCAGGCACTGACCGCGATTCACTTCACCACGCCGACGGAAGCCCAAGAGGCACTTTTACCGCCCATCCTGGCGGGCAAGGATGTCGTGGGTCAAGCAGAGACCGGCAGCGGCAAGACCCATGCTTTCCTGTTACCGATTCTGGCTGGTATTCAAACGGCGGAACACACCGTTCAGGCGGTCATCACCGCCCCGAGTCGGGAATTGGCGGAGCAGTTGAAGGACGCAGCGGAACAACTCGTCAGCCGCCAGGAGCCCCAAACCCGAATTTTGCTCGCTGTGGGCGGTACCGATAAGGAGCGGCTGGTGGAGAAAATCGAACACCGCCAGCCCCAGCTGGTTATCGGGACCCCCGGCCGGTTGGCGGATCTCGTGACCAGTCATGTGCTGCAGGTGCAGACCACGCGGTATTTTGTTGTCGATGAGGCCGACATGTCTCTGGACATGGGCTTTTTGACCGATGTCGACCATATCGCCTCGGCGATGCCGACCAAATTACAGATGCTGGTTTTCTCGGCGACGATCCCAGAAAAGCTGCAGCCGTTTTTGCGCAAGTACATGCACAGTCCGGAAATGGTGCGGGTGGCTTTAAAGTCAGTGATTTCCCCAACCATCAAGAATATCCTGCTGGCCACCAAGGGCCGGGATCACAACCGGATCATCAATACCTTATTGCACATCGGCCAACCGTTTTTGGCGCTGGTTTTTGCCAACACGAAAGAGCGGGTCGATGAACTCTATGATTATCTGCAAAAACAGGGATTGAAAGTCGCTAAGATCCATGGGGATATTCCCCCGCGGGAACGACGGCGGACAATGAAGGAAGTCCGCGACTTGCAGTATCAGTATGTTGTCGCCACTGATTTGGCGGCCCGGGGAATCGATGTTCCGGGCGTATCGCTGGTGATCAACGATGACTTCCCCAAGGACCCGGAATTCTTTATCCATCGCGTGGGCCGGACCGGCCGAAACGGCTTGGCCGGTACCGCCATTTCTCTTTATGATCCGGAGCAGGAACAGCAAGTGGCCCAAATCGAAGGCTTAGGCATCAGTTTTGTACCGGAAGAATTGAAAGACGGCGAACTGGTGGCGGCTAATGACCGCAACCGCCGCCGGGATCGGCAGGGTGTTGCCCAGGCCATTGACCCCAGTATCAAGGGCATGGTGGCCAAGGAAAAGAAGAAGCGCATGCCCGGATATAAGAATAAGATCCGCAAGGCAATCAAAGTGGATGCCCGGCGGAAACGGAAGATCGCACGAAGGGAGCAGCGGCGCAAATGATGAATCCTCAGCAGTTGAATCGGCCGACCTGGGAGCAGTTAACGGGGGAACAACAGCATTTGCTGTTTACTCAAATCCTGCGGTACTTCGTCAATCCGCTGCTGCCCACGACTGAAATAGCGCCGGTGCGCATCACCGTTCAGGGGAAAAACTTTGCCTCCCAAACGGTGATGATTGCCGGCCAGCGTTACATCTTTGTGCCTGGTCAGCTCCAGGCTCAGCTAGGCTATCAGGTGACCGGTCGAGAAGTGCTGACGCCCCAGCTATGGGATGACGGCAATGCAGTCTTGGAACATCCGGATTTACCGGCCATGGCGTTGACCACCAATGGCCAGCGGGAGCGGTATTTGACTGATTTTACCACCGCTCCGCGGACAGCGGACATTCCGCCGCTGCTCGTGGCTCAGCAGCCTTTGCCCATTGATCAGCGCAGTGTCGGGCTTTACACGCCTGGGACTGATGATTTTTCAGGGGATGTCGTGACGTTTAAGAAGATCCGCCAAACTGTGGGCAGCCAGTTGCGCCAAGCACCCCGGGCGATCGTCACCCCGGAAATGAGTATTTATTTCGTGCCCACCGCCGTGCTGGGTGAATATCAGCTGCGCGTCGCGGAGGCACTGCCGCCCATGGTTTTGACCCAGACCTTGGCGCGTCAGGGATTTTCTGTCTTGGCCCCAGATGAGTACGAATACGTGGTCAGCGGCGGTCAAACAACGCTGTTCCCATGGGGCGCTCAGGGGCTGACCGACCTGCCGCCGGTGATTCCCAACCGCTTCGGCATTCGCTTCAGTGCACGTCAATACACAGCGGAGATGACCACGGATCCGCTGACCTGGCGAGGCGGTTGGCCAGTCTCTGGCGGGCAGAAAAAAGTGGAAGCACAACTGCCGTTTTCGGCCTTCTATGACAGCGGCCGGCTGCCCGGTTTTGGCGATCTGCCTTTGCCCCAGCAAGTCTATCATCAGGTGATCCGGGTCTCGTTTGACGACGATGACCGGTAGCTTTACCACTTTTTTACAAAAATCAGTCGTCAACGTGACAAAAAAGGAGTATCGTACTCTGTGAAATCGAAGGTTGCTGATTTTTCAAGGCTATGGTCATTTCTAAGAGGAGTTATTTCTTTATGCAAACATTGATTTTTGGTCACCGCGGTTATCCCGCCCGCTTCGCAGAAAACAGTCTTCAGGGCTTCCAGTATGTCTGTGCCCACCACATTGACGGTATTGAAACCGATGTACAGCGGACTAGTGACGGCCATTTAGTCATTATCCATGATGAAACTATCGATCGCACGACCGATGGCAGCGGCTATGTGAAAGACATGACCTTGGCTGAGCTGCAGTCGTGGCATCAAGCTAACGGGGAATCGATTCCTACCTTGGCTCAGTTTCTGGATGCGCTGGGCAATTGGCACGGCCAAATCAACATTGAATTTAAGACCGGCAAAGTTCGCTACCCGGGCATTGAAGCCGAGACTCAGCGGGCAGTCGCGGCAGCTGGGCGGACCGACGAGGTCGTCTACTCGTCGTTTAACCCGGATAGTTTAGTCGCGCTGCACGAAATCGCCCCTGAACAACCTGTGGCACTGCTGGCCAAAGAAGCGACCCCGGAGAAAGTCGCACCGGTTCAAAATATTTTATCGGCCTTGCATTTGGAAAAGATGGAAACGCCCAGCCAGCTGCCGGAACGGATCTGGACTGTCAACGATCCGTGGCAGATGCGGGCGCTGTTCCGGGCGCCAAAAGTCGTCGCCATCATCACCGATAAGTTTGAGGAAGCGCAAGACGTCCGCCAGCTGCAAACCAGCAAGCAGACGGCATAACGGCGTTGCACGGGGCTTTTTCTCGTGGTATACTCAAATTTGTTTGGGACATGCAGACCGTGTCCCGCTGCTGCAGAGAAGCCCCGGCTGGTGCGAGGGGTGCCGCGGAACGGTCTGTGCTACCCGCTGATCGTCACCGATCACTAATTTAATCAATCAAAGTGGTAATGATAAACATCATTGCAATCAAGGTGGTACCGCGTGCAAGCGCCCTTGAATGCGATGATGTTTTTTTACCGGCAAGAAAGAGGCAGTCAACTGATGAAAGAAATGAGCAGTGCCCAAGTACGGCAAACGTTCCTGGACTTTTGGCAATCCAAGGGGCACGACGTAGAGCCCTCTGCGTCGCTGATCCCGAAGGACGACCCGACGCTATTATGGATCAATTCCGGGGTCGCCACGTTGAAGAAGTATTTCGACGGGACCGTGATCCCGAAGAATCCGCGAATTACCAACGCCCAGAAGAGTATCCGCACGAATGATATTGAGAATGTTGGGAAAACCGCCCGGCACCAGACATTCTTTGAAATGCTGGGAAACTTCTCCGTCGGCGATTATTTCAAAAAAGAAGTCATTCCCTGGGCTTGGGAACTGCTGACGGATCCGAAATGGTTTGGCTTTGAACCGGACCGGCTGTACATGACGGTGTACCCGAAGGACACAGAAACTTACAAATTATGGCAGGAGGCCGGCGTCAAGAAAGATCATTTGGTTTTGGCCGAAGATAACTTCTGGGATATCGGCGGCGGCCCCAGCGGTCCGGACTCCGAGATTTTCTACGATCGCGGTCAGCACTACAACAATGTCGCGGAAGACGATCCAGAAAATTATCCCGGTGGTGAGAACGAACGCTATTTGGAGATTTGGAACATTGTCTTTTCTGAATTCAACCATCTGCCCGATGGCCGCTATGTTGAACAGCCCCATAAAAACATCGATACCGGCATGGGTCTGGAACGGGTCGTATCGATTTTCCAGGATGCGCCGACAAACTTCGAGACGGATCTGTTCATGCCGATGATCCGTGAGGCGGAAACGCTCAGCGGTAAAAAGTACGGCGTGGACAACAAACACGACGTCAGCTTCAAAATCATCGCGGATCACGCCCGGGCAGTCACCTTTGCCATCGGCGATGGCGCGATGCCATCCAATGAAGGCCGCGGCTATGTATTGCGCCGGTTGATTCGCCGGGCTGTCTTGAACGGCAAGAAACTGGGCATCGACAAGCCGTTCCTGTACCAGCTGGTGCCGGTCGTGGGCGAGATCATGAAGAGCTACTATCCGGAGCCTCTGGCCCAAAAGGACTTCATCGCCCACATCATCAAGGGTGAAGAGGAGCGGTTCCAGGCGACGCTGAATGACGGCTTAGATATTCTGGACGGCCGCATTGCGGACCTGCAAAAGGCTGGTGAAAAAGTCTTCCCCGGCGCCGATGCCTTCAAGCTGTTTGATACCTATGGCTTCCCAGTGGAACTGACTGTGGAGTCCGCGGCGGATGAAGGCCTGTCCGTGGACATGAAAGGCTTTAAGGCCGCCATGCAGGCCCAGAAGGATCGGGCTCGCTCGGCGCGGAAAGACGTTAATTCCATGGGTTCCCAGAACAAGCTCTTGATGGATATTAAGGACGAGAGCAAGTTCACCGGGTACGATGAATTGACGACCACTGGCGCCACACTGACTCACCTGATTGTCAAGACGACTGATGGCGATCAGTCAATCGACAAGGAAGTCGACGCCGTCACCAGCGGCAAAGCCGAACTGTTATTCGATAAGACCCCGTTCTACGCCGAAATGGGCGGCCAAGTGGCCGATCACGGGACCATTGAAGACACGGATGGCAACGCAGTGGCCAAGGTCACTGATGTACAGCACGCGCCGAATGGTCAAAACATTCACTTCGTTGACGTTTTGGGCAATCTTGAAGCACACCAGACGTATACGCTGAAAGTAAATCGGACGTTCCGCTTGGCGGTGCGCAAGAACCATACGGCGACCCATTTGCTGGACCAAGCGTTGCGGGAAGTTCTGGGGGCCCACACGCATCAAGCAGGATCCCTAGTGGAACCCGATTACCTGCGCTTTGATTTCAATCATCAAGGCCAAGTCACCCCGGCAGAATTGCAGCAGCTGGAAGATACAGTGAACGCCAAGATTTATGCTGAAATTCCGGTCAAGACGACAGTCACGGACCTGGCCACTGCCCAGAAGATGGGCGCCATTGCGCTGTTCACCGATAAATACGGTGACCGGGTACGGGTCGTGAATATCGGCGACTGGTCGATTGAATTGTGCGGCGGCACGCATGTCAAGAATACTGCCGAGATCGGCTTGTTCAAGATCACGTCTGAATCTGCAATTGGGGCCGGTGTACGGCGGATCGAAGCAGTCACGTCGAAAGCCGCCGTGGCTTACGTCGATCAGCAGATGCAGCTCCTGAATCAGACGGCTCAAATCGTCAAGGCCAATCAAGTCCAGGATACCCCGGAACGGGTTAGTCAGTTGCAAAAGGACTTGAAGCGCACCGACAAAGAGCTGACGGCGCTCCAGGCGAAGATGGCAGCAGCGCAGGCCAATTCTGTCTTCGACAATGCCGAAACCATCAATGGTCTGCAAGTGATTACGGCCCAAGTGAAGGTTGACGGCATGAATGCGCTGCGGCAAATGGTGGATCAGTGGAAGAGCAAGGATGCGTCCGATGTTCTGGTCCTGGCGACCGCTGCGAACGGCAAAGCCAACTTGATTGCCGCCGCCAATGACAAAGCCCAAAAGCAGGGCGTTAAAGCTGGCAATTTGATCAAAGCCATTGCGCCGATCGTTGGCGGTGGCGGCGGTGGCCGATCGGACATGGCCCAAGCCGGCGGCAAACAACCAGAAAAAATTAATGAGGCGTTAACCGCTGTCAAAGCGGCATTAGGCCAGGCTTGATGATTTAGGCCAGTGCCTGAAGGTTGTGTTTTCATGCTCAATTCGTTAGAATAGTTGGTGATTTATGATTGGGTTTAGCCCGGTCTAGGTTTTCGAAAAGAGGGGTGCCTTATGAGTTCACTCGATAAAACAATGCATTTTAGTTTCGCGGAGGATCAAAGCAAGAATGTCCGGGAAACCTTGCAAACCGTTTACAAAGCGCTGGAAGAAAAGGGATACAACCCGATCAATCAGATCGTGGGTTATTTACTTTCCGGCGACCCGGCGTACATTCCCCGTTATAACGATGCACGGACGCTCATTGGCAAACATGAGCGCGACGAAATCATCGAAGAACTGGTACGCACGTATCTCCATCAAGAGCTGAAGTAATGCGCTTGATGGGTTTAGACGTGGGATCAAAGACTGTCGGCGTCGCCGTCAGCGATCCCTTGGGCTGGACGGCTCAGGGAGTCGAAATTATTCCCATTGACGAGCATCAGCATCAGTTCGGGCTGGACCGGGTGGCCGAACTGGTCGATCAGTACGAAGTCACCGGGTTTGTTCTGGGCTTTCCGAAAAACATGAACAATTCCATCGGTGAACGGGCCAAGAAGTCCAAAGCATATGGCCAGTATTTGACCGATCGGTTTCATTTGCCCGTCGATTTTATTGACGAGCGCCTGACTACGGTCGAAGCCAACCGGATGCTGATTGAAGGTGCAGATGCATCCCGGAAGAAACGCAAGCAGGTAGTCGATAAAGTCGCAGCAGTTCTGATCTTACAGAACTACTTGGATGCCGGCGGCAAGTTGACCAAGTCGGTACAGTAGAGGAGTACACCATGGCAGATAAAAACCACATTCACAATGGCGATAGTTTCGCTGATGACCAACGGCAAATCACGTTAGTCGACGATCAAGGGAACGAAGAGTTATTTGAAGTCTTGTTCACCTTTGATTCTGAAGATTACGGCAAGTCTTACGTCTTGCTTTATCCGGCGGGAGCCAAGGCCGATGAAGAGATCGAGATTCAGGCGTTCTCTTTCACTCCGGACGAGGATGGCTATGCTACTGCGGGTGATCTGTACCCAATAGAGAATGACGCCGAGTGGGACATGGTCGAAGAAGTGCTGAATACCTTCATGGCCGACAACGAGGACGATGAAGACGACGAATAACCGGCACGGCCAACGATCAGTTGGCTAAGAGACGGTAAGGGATCGCGTGGACTGGGGGCAGCAGCTGCCTGGTTCACGCGATTTCTTTCGCTGATACCGCAGTTATGGTAAACTGGTGTCTAATGTGATTGATAAATTGGAGGTTTCCCTGTGGCTGACGATAAGCGACGCTACAAAGCAACGATTGGCAAAAAGACGTATACGATCGTCGGTCCCGGCAGCGACGAGTTCATGGCGACCGTAACGGCAGTCCTGAATACCCAGCTGGACCAGATCAAGTCTCTGGCGCCGCAGTTGACGGAAACGGACGCGGCCATTTTATTGGCTTTTAATACGATTTCAGATTCCATCAAATTGAAGGAAGAGGTCAAAGCACTGCAGGCCCGCTTGGCGGACCCCGACAGCAGCGCGGCGCACCCCCAAGACCAGGAGTAGTGGCTGTTTTCATGTTGAGTTTGGTAGTTATCTTGATCCTGTTATACGGCATCTATGGCGGTGCTCGGCGCGGTATTTACCTGCAAGGAATGTATACGGTGGGTTATTTTATTGCGCTGATCGCGGCCCTTTTGGGATACCGGGCACTCGGTCCCCATCTTGATTTATGGGTGCCGTATCCGTCCGCTAGTATGAACAGTTTCTTTGCTTTCTTCACCACAACCAGCGGTTTGGATTTGGATCAGCCTTATTACAACGCCTGTGCTTTTCTGCTGATTTTCGTGATTGGTTGGCTGATCGTGCATATTGTGATGCTTTGGTTCACGCCAATGCAATTTATGCCGGTCACCGATGCCTTGAACAGTGTTGGCGGGATGCTGCTGGGTTTTATTTGCCAATACATGGCCGTGTTTATGGCCATTTATTTTGTCGCGCTGATTCCCATCGACGGGATGCAGCATGCATTGGCGAATTCCTGGATGGCGCGCATGATGATGGCCACGCCCGGTCTGTCCCAGGTGTTTTTGCACTGGTGGGTGCTGAGCGTTTAGATTAATTAATTGTATCGAGAAGAAGGACTGCGACCAGAATTCGATGTCTGACGAACCGAGGGCCAATGCTCCGCAAGCTGCGGCGGAGCATTGGCCCGGCGCATCAGAGACCGCTTCTATTTCAGTCCCTTCATGGAAAAAACACACTATAGAAAGTGGGTAATGCTATGCATACCAGAGTGTTAGCAACTCTGGATTATCCTGAGGTCCTGCATCAGTTGGCCAGCTATACCGTCAGCGATGCCGGTAAGTGGCTGGCTTTGGCACTGACCCCCGATGATACTGCCGGTGCCGTGCAAGAGAATATTGACCGGACCGCGGACGCCATGGCCCTCCACCGCCTCAAGGGCGGGTATCCCATCACTAAAACGGTGGACATTACCCCGCACTTGAAGCGGCTGCAGATCGGCGCCACCTTAAGCGGCAGCGAACTGGCTCAAATTGGCCGGGTGCTGGCGGTGGCTGCCTCGATTAAAAATTTCTTCAGTGATTTTGCTGATGATCAGGATCAGATGCTGCGCGCCTTGCCGGATCTGGTGGACCAGTTAGTGGATCTGCCGGCTGTGACCCGGGCTTTGAATCGGGCTTTGGACGAAGACGGCACGGTATTGGATACTGCCAGCAGCAAGCTGCAGGGCATCCGCACGGGCATGCGGCAAACTGAGGGCGCGGTGCGCACTCGATTGGAACAATACACCCGGGGCAAAGAAGCCCAGTACCTGACTGACGCAATCATTACGCTGCGGGATGATCGTTATGTGATCCCGGTCAAGGCTGAGTATAAGAATCGGTTTGGCGGGATCGTCCACGACCAAAGCGCCAGCGGTCAAACCTTTTACATTGAGCCGCAAGCTGTATTGGAAATGAACAACCGCCTGCGCCAGCTGCAAATTGACGAGAAGCGGGAGATTGAGCGGATTTTGGCTGAATTGGCTGAGCTGGTCGCACCGTATACCAACGAGTTGAAGGCTAACGCGGACATTCTGGCTGAGCTGGATCTGGTGAATGCGAAGGCCCAGTACGCTCGGGCAATCAATGCCACTGAACCGATTATCGATGCGGACCGATACGTGGATCTGATCCAAGCCCGCCATCCGCTGATTGATCCTAAGAAAGTCGTCCCCAATGATATCTATTTGGGCAAAGACTTCCATACGATCGTGGTCACCGGACCCAACACGGGTGGTAAAACGATTACGCTGAAGACCTTGGGGCTGCTGGAACTGATGGCGCAATCAGGGATGTTTATTCCTGCTAACGAAGACAGCCATGTGGCGATTTATGATGAGATTTTGGCCGATATAGGTGACGAGCAGTCCATCGAACAAAGCCTATCGACTTTTTCTGGGCACATGAAAAATATCATCAGCATTCTGCACGTGGCGACTAAGCGCAGTCTGGTGCTCTTCGACGAACTCGGTGCCGGTACCGATCCCCAGGAAGGGGCCAGTTTGGCCATTGCCGTCTTGGATTATTTAGGAGCCATGGGGCCGGACGTCGTCGCGACGACCCACTATCCGGAATTGAAGGTTTATGGTTATAATACGCCGCAGACGATCAACGCCAGTATGGAGTTTGACATCACCACCTTGCAGCCGACTTACCGTCTGCTGATCGGCACCCCGGGCCGGTCCAATGCCTTTGACATTGCTGCCCGGCTGGGCTTGAATCAGGAGATCGTGGATCGGGCCAAGCAGCTGCTGGATGGTGAAAGTCAAAACCTGAATGAAATGATCGGCGATCTGGAAAATCAGCGGAAAGCCGCGGAGACCGAGTATCATGAACTGCGGCATCAACTAGATGAAGCCACGACGCTGCACGAACAGCTGAACACGGCCTTTGAAGAATTTCTCAAAGACAAGGACACCCAGCTGCAAAAGGCCCAGCAGCAGGCAGATAAGCTGGTGGATAAGGCACAAGCCAAGGCGGACAAGATCATCGCGGATTTGCGGCAGGCACAGCTCACCGGCAGCGGCAGCAGTGTCAAGGAAGACAAGCTGATTGCGGCGCGCACCGCGCTGAAAGACTTGCACAGCACACCGTCAGCCAAGAACAATCGGGTCCTGCGGCGGGAGAAAAAGAAGCAAACGCTGCGGCCCGGCGATGACGTCCAAGTAGCCAGTTACGGAACGGTCGGCACCTTGCTCAGCAAGTCTGATGATACCCACTGGGAAGTGCAGCTGGGTATTTTGAAAATGAAGGTACCCACCGATGAATTGACCAAGGTCGAGGCGCCGGAGGACAAAGAGCCAAAGCGGCATATCGTCAACGTCAGCAATCGCGGTCCGGCTATTTCGCCCACCTTGGATTTGCGGGGCAAACGATATGAAGAAGCCATGCATGATCTGGATCAATACATGGATGAGGCGCTGCTGGCCAATTATCCAACGGTGACGATCATCCACGGTAAAGGCACCGGCGCCATCCGCAATGGGGTCCAGGAGTACCTGAAACAGCATCGTCAGATCAAGAGTTACAAGTATGCGCCGCCGGAAGCCGGCGGGGATGGGGCGACGATCGTCGTCTTCAAGTAAATTGCCTGTCACTTATTTTTTATAAGTATTGAAATTGGCGCACATATTTGCTAAACTTATGTAAGCAAAGAAAGGGAGTGCACACCTTGGTCAAAGCTGTTACAGATAAGACATTTGCCCAAGAGACCGATCACGGCGTTGTCCTGACCGATTTCTGGGCCACGTGGTGCGGCCCGTGCCGCATGCAGTCACCGGTTATCGACAAACTAGCCGATGAGCAGCCAGATGTTAAGTTTACGAAAATGGACGTGGATGAAAACCCGGATACCCCGAAGCAATTCGGTATCATGGCCATCCCGACTTTGATTGTTAAAAAAGACGGGAAGGTCGTTGAACAGCTCGTTGGTTACCAATCCAAAGAGCAATTGACCGCCACGCTCGCTAAATATACTGACTAAAACAGGTCAACCGGCCGGTTATCGCGAAGATAACCGGCTTTTTTTTCGGCCATTGCATTTTCTTAAGCATTCTTTCGTCCTGTAACACTCCTGAAATGTTATGGTATAAGTAGGTTTGCAAGGCATCTAACAACATTGTTAGACATTGTCTCAGTCGTCTGACTGGTATTTGCTGAAAACGAACTTTATAATTAAGGTAGTATCGTTTGAAAAGGTAGGGGATTAGGATGAAAGCACAGTGGCTTGCCCTATGGCACCGGCCCGTGTTCCAATTCGTCGTCAAGACTGTCTTTTACTTCATCATCATTCTGGTGCTGACGTATTTGTACAGCTACAGCGGCGTGAACAACAGCAAGTTTATTTACAATGAATTCTGACACGAGCGAGGGGGAAAAGAAGCAGCGATTGCTTCGCAGCCATGATAGATAACATCATTTCTCAAATTGACAAAATTGCGGAGGAGCATCCGGACCGGCTCAGTTACACGTATGAAGACCATACGTATACCTTCGGCGAGTTAGTCGCGGCCGCCGACCGGATTGCTCACTTCCTGCAAGCGCAGCACTTGCCGGAGAAGGCCCCCGTCATTGTTTATGGCGAGCAGACCTTCGCCATGGTGGCCACCTTCCTGGGGGCCGTTAAGGCGGGCCATGGGTACATCCCCATTGATACCCATTCACCCAATGAACGGATCCAGCAGATTCATGACGTGGCCCAGCCGGCAGCTATTCTAGCGACAGAGCACTTACCGGTCAGCTTCTCTGATTTGCCGATCTATGGACCGGA
Organism: Schleiferilactobacillus harbinensis; assembly: GCF_008694105.1. NCBI lineage: Bacteria > Bacillati > Bacillota > Bacilli > Lactobacillales > Lactobacillaceae > Schleiferilactobacillus > Schleiferilactobacillus harbinensis. Next base: position 1,189,680 of record NZ_CP041364.1, on the reverse strand, counting down.
ACAAATGGCGACCGTGCGTCAGCATGGTGCGACTGACTATGACCACGGGGTGTCCGTCCGCGGTGATGAGACATTTTACATCATCTTCACTTCGGGCACGACCGGGGTACCCAAGGGCGTTCAGATCAGCCACAACAACCTGTTGAGCTACGTTAACTGGGCGATCAGCGACTTTTCGCTGCCCGCAGGTGTCCGCTGTTTAGCTCAAGCACCGTATTCCTTTGACCTCTCGGTGATGGATCTTTATCCCAGCTGGGTCTTAGGCGGGAATCTGGTGGCGCTGCCCAAGCGGACCACGGATAATTTCATGCTGCTGTTCAAGGCTTTGCCGGAACTGCACATAGAAGAATGGGTATCGACCCCGTCCTTCATTGAGATTTGTCTGCTGGATCCGAATTTCAAGGCAGAAAACTACCCAGATCTGAAGTATTTCTTGTTCTGCGGCGAAGAGTTGACGGTGAAGACGGCCAATACTTTGATTGACCGTTTCCCAGACGCAAAGATTTTCAATACTTATGGCCCGACGGAAACGACCGTCGCTGTAACTGCTGTGGAAATCACGAAAGCAATCACCGCGAAATACGATCGTCTGCCTATCGGTTATGCCAAGGAAGACACCGTTATGTACGCTATTGACCAAAAGGGTCACCGCGTTGCCCCCGGTCAGCTTGGCGAATTGATTATTGAAGGGCCCAGCGTGTCCAAGGGGTATCTCAATAATCCCGAAAAGACGAAGGCCGCTTTCTTCCAGGATGGTCCCCACCGCGCCTATCGTTCTGGGGACCTGGGCTTCGTGGATGCGGACGGCCTGATCTTCTATCGCGGGCGGACCGATTTCCAGGTGAAGCTGCACGGTTTCCGGATCGAGCTGGAGGATGTCGACCATGCGTTAGACGCCCTGGCTCCGGTGAAACAGGCCAGTGTCGTACCCAAGTACAACAGTCAGCACAAAGTAACCCAGCTGGTAGCGTTCGTGGTCCCGAAGAAACAGCCGCTGGATGAGGGGGCCTATGTGGCCGATTTGAAGAAGCAGCTGACACAGACGGCAATGAGCTACATGATTCCCCAACGGATTGATTTAAAGAGCAGTTTGCCGCTCACGGTCAACGGTAAGATTGACCGCAAAGCATTGATTGCCGAGGTCAATCCTTCATGATCAATTTACAGCCATACGAAAATCCGGGTTACTTCGTTCTGCTGGTGATCGCACTCTTACCAGCGATCATCGTTCGCTTAAACGGGGCCCGGTCGCACTGGTACGAGACGCTGGTTTCCTTTGTTTTCCTGTTTTTGATGTTTGACGGGCGCAAATGGACCCAGGGTGTCGCCCTGATCGGCTACACCATATGGCAATACGCTATTGTCGCCTTGTATATCCGGTACCGCACGAAAAAGGATTCGCCGAATAAATTCAGCGTATTCTTCTGGTCAGTGGTTCTAGCCATCGTACCCTTGACCGTCGTTAAGTTCACACCGCTGTTTGATCATGGTCAGTCAAGTATTATCGGCTTTCTGGGGATCTCTTACCTGACCTTCAAGACCGTGGGTATGATCATGGAAACCCGGGATGGTTTCATCAAAGATTTCCATCCGGTTAAATTCTTGCAGTTCCTGCTGTTCATGCCGACCATTTCGTCGGGGCCGATTGACCGGTATCGCCGGTTTGAAAAGGACTACGACCGGGTTTTGACCCGGGAAAAGTACCTGGACTTGCTGGGCAAGGGTGTGGATCGCTTATTCCTTGGCTTCTTCTACAAATTCATCATGGGCTACATCTTCGGCACGATGCTGCTGCCGAACCTGGAGCGGCAGGCGATGCAGGCCCGGGGCGGTTTTCTTGACTTGTCCTGGCCGCTGGTCGGGGTCATGTACTGCTACAGTATGTACTTGTTCTTCGACTTTGCCGGCTACAGTCTGTTCGCTGTCGGGATCTCCAACATGATGGGGGTCGAGACACCGATGAACTTCAACTATCCTTGGATTTCGCATAATATCAAGGATTTCTGGAATCGGTGGCATATGACACTGTCCTTCTGGTTCCGGGACTACATCTACATGCGGTTCGTGTTCTTCATTATGAAGCACAAATGGATCAAGAACCGAGTGACCATCGCCAATCTCGGGTATCTGCTGCTGTTCATGATCATGGGCGTGTGGCATGGCGAGACTTGGTACTACATTGTGTATGGTCTGTTCCACGCCACGGTGATGATCTTGACCGATGCCTGGATTCGCTTCAAACGCAAGCATAAGGATGCGTTCCCGAGCAATCACTTTACTAAGGCCATCGCCATTTTACTGACGTTCAACACAATTTGTTTCAGTTTCCTGATTTTCTCCGGGTTCCTTGACCGGCTTTGGTTCAGATAATTAATTTTTTGGAGGGGTTCATTATGGCAGTTAAAGACACAGTATTAAATATTTTGAGCGATTTAACCGGTTCTGACGAGGTTAAAGAGGATTTGGACAAGAACTTGTTCACATCCGGTCTGTTGGATTCCATGGGTACGGTGCAGTTGTTATTGGAATTACAGTCGCAGCTGGACGTCAACGTGCCGGTTTCTGAATTTGACCGTACGCAATGGGATACGCCGAATAAGATCATTGCGAAAGTCGAGCAGATGCAGCAACAATGAAATTAGCCAAACGGTTATGGCTGATCTTCGGGCCCATTCTCATCGCGATGCTCGGCGTCGTCGTGTTGCTGTTTTGGCCCGGCAACTATGGTCAGTCGCGCCAGGACAACGTGGAAAAGGCTGCTGTCTCACTGTCGCCCAATATTTTTAAGGGCAACTTATTAAAGAGTGCGGCGTTTGACCAAAACTACGTGCCCTTCATCGGGTCCTCCGAACTATCGCGGATGGATCCGTTCCACCCCTCCGTCCTGGCGACAAAATATCGGCGCAATTACCGGCCGTTCCTACTCGGATCCGCTGGTACCCAGTCGCTGACTCATTTCTTCTCCTTGCAAACTGTGGGGAAAGAATTAACTGGTAAAAAAGTTGTCGTCATCATCTCACCCCAATGGTTCGTTTGGAATGGGATCCAACGCAACATGTTCAGCTATTACTACTCCAACTTGCAAACCAATAACTTCCTGGAAAAGGCGAAAGCCAACGATCCAATGGCGGAATATGCCGCCACCCGGCTGCTGCAACTGCCGTCTGGATCTTCCAACCCGACTCTGACGGAAGCCATTATTCGAGTCAAGGCCGGCGTGCCGCTGACCAATTGGCAGAAGACTTACCTGCGGTTGTCAGAGCGGCTGTACGATCACGAAGACAGTCTGTTCAGCCAGCTGTTCCTGCGGGACAACCGGGGGACGATCGCGAAGGGCGAAGAAACATTGCCGTCTCAATACGACCCCTGGGTGTTAGACGATCTGGCGACCCAAATGGGGAAGGGCGAAACGACCAACAACCAGTTTGGCATCCAGAACAAGTTCTATGATCAGCGGGTCCGGCCGGTGGTCGGCAAACTCAAGGATTCTCAGATTGAGTTTGACTATGACTACGGTCCAGAGTTTTCTGATTTTCAACTGCTGCTGGATTTCTTCAGTCGGCATAAAATCACACCCATGTTCGTGATCCCGCCGGTGAATGATAAGTGGGCGAAGTACACGGGCTTAAGTCAGGAAATGCTGGACTTATTCGATCGAAAGATTCAGTATCAGTTGCGCACCCAGGGCTTTAACCACATCGAAGACCTCATTGATCAGGGCAATCAGCCTTACTTCATGCAGGATACGATTCACTTAGGCTGGCGCGGCTGGCTGGCAGTGGATGACGCGGTGCGGCCGTTCTTGGAGAATCAGCAGCCGACTCCTAAGTACAAGATCAATAAGAGTTTTTACACCAAAACGTGGCAGAAGAAAGAGCCGCGGGATATTCCGGATATGCGCGCCGGTAAATGACGCAACAATAAAACCACCGCAAGTCTTGATCAACAAGAGTTGCGGTGGTTTTTCTAATGCCTTTAATTGTTCTGGAACGTAAGCGGTCGTTGAAATAGGTGTGAAGACAAAAATGGTGCAATCCTCTATCATGAAGATTGCACCATTGCTTTACCCGCTGTTATTCGTGACAGAACGCCTGCACCTTCGGCGCCCACGGCAAATAGTCCTGCAAGGCGACCATGTCGCCGGGAGCCGGCAAATTAGGCACTGTGTCGAATAGATAGTTGAAATATTTACTCGGATCGAGGTGATTAGCCCGTGCTGTCGTGAGCAGACTAAGAATGACCCCCGCAGCCGTCGCGCCGCGTTTGCTCTGCGAAAACAGCCAATTTTTACGACCGATGACCAGTTCTTTGACGGCGCGTTCGGCCCGGTTGTTCGATAGTTCAAGTCGGCCGTCCAACAGGACTGCCCGCAAGCCAGCCTCATGCTTCAACGCATAGGTGATGGCTTTGCCCACCTTGGATTTTGGCAGATAGCTGCCGTCCAACGAGACCAGCCAAGCGAAGAACGCATCCATGACAGGTTTGAGTCGTTGTTCGCGCTGGGTTTGACGTTCATCAGCCGACAAGTCTTGCCATTTCTTTTCCCATTGGAAGAGATCATTGCAATACTGGCGGCCCGTTGGGGCCAGCCCCTTGTCTCCGGCGGTCACGGCTTCGTCAAACTTACGACGCACGTGAGCCCAGCAGAAGACATTGGTGACCCCAAGCAAATTAGGGTAAACGGCGTAGGCATCACTTTGCAGGTAGCCTTCGTAGCCGGCCAGGAACCGGGCAGCTTCCTCGTAACCGCGGCTATTACCGTGCTCATACATGACGATCTGGTGGGCGCTGTGCTTGCTGGACGTGTAGACCCAGTAATAGGTCTGCGCCTTCTTTAGATCCAACACCCGGTAGGGCGTTTCGTCCGCATGGATAACGTCTTGAGTCAGCAGATCTCGGTGCATCAGCTTGTATAGGGACTCCAGGTAGCCTTCTGACGCCTTGATGTGCCAGTTGGCAATTGATTGCCGGGTGAAATCGACCCCGCGACTGTGCCACAAGCGTTCTTGCCGGTTGTCCGGAATCTTGTAGGCAAACTTAGCCATGATGGATTCGGTCAAGACGCTTGAAGAAGCTGGACTATGCGGTATGGCTGGGCGAGGCACATCGGACTTCTTAAGGAACTGGTTGCCGCGCTGATTCAAGCAGCCGTTAGGACACGCGTAGGTGTGCCGATAGACGATTGTGTGCAGGAGCTGTGCCGGAATCAAGGTTGCTTCTTCGCGTACTTTCGACCGGCCGATATCCTGCATCTCTTCACCACAGACCGGGCACTTGCGCTCCTCACCTTCGAGCAGGCAATCCTGCTCGTCCAGCGGCAGCTTGTTCAAGTCGGTGCTCTTGGTCCGTGTCGCTTTCTTGAGCTTCTTCTTGGCGACCTTGCGGTCATCACCGGTGAGCTTGTCGATGATGCTTTGTTCTTCACCGGTGATGATGTGCTCATTGAACAGGTTCGTCTGGCCATGCGGCAGGTTATCGCTTGATTCCCGGCGCCGACCGAACAACATGCGCTTCAAGACGGCGATCTGTTCCCGGAGGTCCTGATTTTCATTTATCGAATTCTGCAGTGCGGTGCGTAATTGTTCTGGCGAAGCGTCCACCAATCGCACTGCATCTTTTGTGTCTACCAATCGGTGTTCCTCCAATAAATATAATAAATGGATTATATCATGTTTTATACGGCGAAGGAAAGAGGAGATGCCAATAAATCATGGCTTCTCCTCCTCAATTAGTTGGTATATCCTGGCTTGAAATCATGAATGGTACTCCGTTCTTGAATACTTAGACCAGTAATCAATCGCTTCAGCTGGTAATGACTGAGATGCTGCACCTCAGAGCGCGTTCGCGGCCACTGCAGGTGGCCGTTCTCGTACCGTTTGTAGTAAAGAACAAACCCACTGCGGTCCCAGTACAGAGCCTTGAACCGATCGCGCTGACTGCCGCAGAATAAGAACAGCGAGTGATCATAAGGCACTTCGTCTTCGCCGTACAGCTCCCGCAAGGAAGCGGCCAAACCGTCGATTCCTTTGCGCAGGTCCGTTTTTCCGCAAATGATATAGATGTTAAGCTCTTGGATATTGGGGAACATTGCCTGTCAACTCCTGGAGCACCACGTGCAGAATTGCCCGGTCAACACCGGTGTAAAACACGACCTCGGCGTCCTTGAGCTTCACTCGTGCCGCAACCTGCGGTTTGACCAGCGGCTTCGGCGACCGGTCGGTCACCTGGATCGGCACGATATCTTTGATTTGAACCATGAAAGGCCTCCTTGTTTACTTGATAAACCAAGTTTACAAGGAGGCCTGCACCGGGTCACGATACCTATGTCAACGACCGCTTACTCTGGAACACGGAATTATTCAACGGATACAGAGGCGGTGGTGACTCCATAAGAAGGAATCGAGGCATTCGGCCAAGCTAAGTCGATTTGATACGGGTTGCTGGCTACGAACGTACCAGTATCGTTCACTGTCCGGTGCAGCACGGTGCCATCCGCCAAGGTGATCTTCAAGCGGGTACCCTTGGGATAGATCGACAGGTTGGCCGCCACGCCGTTATAGCCCATGCTGGAGCCTAGAACAGCCGGATCGTAGAAGGAAACCTTCACGGTACTGCTGGCAGCCTGCTGCGTGTTGGCACTATAAGCGGTGGCTGTACTCTGTTGCACCTGAGTCGCCTGCTGCTGACTTTGCTGGGTCGTTGCAGCTGTCGTTGCTGTCTGTTGTGCCGGGGCGGCCGTCTGCTGACCGTTAGCCGGCGTCACGTAGCTGCTGGGTACCCAACCGCTGGCGACGTGGTACCAAGTTAGATTGCTCTGCTGAGCTGTTTCAGTATACGAAACCGTTTGGCCGGCACCTAAGTACGAGGATACCTTACCGCTGTTTGGCGCGGTCCACACGGTGGTGGCCCCGCCCTGATAAGTAACTTTCACAGAACCAGCCGTTGCACTAGCTGTCGATGTTTGCGCCGCTGTGGTGTTGTCACTCGTTTTCATATAAAGACTCGGGACCCATTCATTAGTGCCGACTTCGTACCACGTCGTGCCATTGATGGTTTGGGTACTCTGAATTGTGACTTGCTGACCAGCGGTCAAATAGCGTGCGGGACGATTGAATGACGGAGACTGCCAAACGGTCGTGGCGCCCTCCGTATATGTTGTTGTACCAACCGTGGCGGCTTGCGCCTGACCGTGACCAAGAGCTAACGTGCCAGCCAGAGCGGCGGCGCTTAAACCAAGACTGAACAGTGCTTTACTATGAGACATACATACATTCCTCTCTGTCTTAAGACATTCAGCAATTTGATTGCCATATCGTATTCTTCGATGAACAACAACCTGCGTCACAGGCTACAAATAATAATAACATGTTTGATGTATTTGCCAAGAGGGTAGAACTTGATTTCAATTATCTAGGTGCTCAATCGGTTGGTACGCAAGGGATAGGCGATATATTAACGTTGCATGACCAACGTTACGAAGAAGTTACGAGCATGACATAGTCGTCAATGGGATAAAAAAACCGCCAGACATCAGTGTCTGATACCTGGCGGCGAAGGGTTACGATTGGGGCTGGTCGGCGCTGGTTTGCAGCGGCGTGATTGGTTCGGCGTGGGTTTGTTCAGTCGCAGTCAGAGTTTCCTTAGCATCTTGATGCAGACTGATCAGGACCTGGCCTTTTTGAATACTGTAAGTGGCTTCCGTGAAGACACCCGTCAGCATTTGCCATTCTTGGGCGAGCCAGCCGGTTTCTAACGCAAAACTAGGAGTCGCTGCCTGGGCGAGACGGCCCGTGACCACGGGTCCGGTGAGTGTCCCAGTGATGCTGGCCCGCCGGTCATGGGTAATGGTTAAGGTCCCGAAGTCAGCCTGGGCGGCAATGACGGGCAGCTGATCTTCGTTGCTCACCGGGAGCTGCCGGGCGATTTGTTTACCCAGCCAGTACTCTAAATTCGTGTGGTCCCGACCCAAGGCAATGGGCAGGGCGACATCCCGCAACAGCGCAACGCTGAAGCGGCTTTGGTGCAATTGATCGTACAAAGAATTGGTCATCCGAATTTGCCTCCATCTCGCAGAGTATTATACCGAACTTTGCTCGGCGAGAAAAGTGTGCAACCGGTATCAATCACTTTCTGATGTCCTGAAGAGTGTGTAAGATTTGGGAAAGCCAGGTCTGGAAAAATATGAAGAATCCGCTAGGGAACGGGTGCAGACCACTCGGGTGCATCAGGGGCATGGTATAATAAAGACTCGAGAAAGGACTGATAGTGTGCGTTCAGATCCACGACCGATTGGCTTTATGGATTCCGGCGTGGGCGGTCTCACCGTCATCAAGGAATTCGTGCGGCAATTACCTAATGAAAATTATATCTTTATCGGCGACCAGGCCCGCATGCCTTACGGTCCCCGGCCGGCGAAACAAATTCAGGATTTTTCTTGGCAGTTGACTAAATTTTTATTGCAGTTCGACGTCAAAATGGTTGTTTTTGCCTGTAATACCGCGACGGCTGAGGCCCTGCCAGTGATCAAGCCGGCGCTGAATGTGCCCTTAGTCGGCGTGATTCCCCCGGGTGTGCGCGCCGCGATCCGGTCGACCCGCAACGGTCATATCGGAGTGATCGGCACGGCCGGTACGGTACGCTCTCATGCCTATGACCGGGCGATCCATGCCCAGGCGCCGCAGGTGCACGTGACGACGATGGCTTGCCCCAAGTTTGTCCCGGTGGTGGAAAGCAACCAATATCGTTCCCCGGTCGCGAAAAAAATCGTAGCCGAAACGCTCGGTCAATTGCCCGACAAGGACATTGATACTTTGGTTCTTGGCTGCACCCATTATCCCTTGCTGCGGCCGCTGATTCAGAACTTCATGGGGCCGGACGTGACCCTGATCGATTCGGGGGCGGAAACAGTGAGTGAAATTTCGGCTCTGTTGGATTACTTTGACATCCGCAATTTGGATCACACTGTATCCGCAGCACCCAAACTGTTTACCACCGGTTCGCCAGATATGTTTAAAGATATTGCGGAAGACTGGCTGGGGATGACGGCGCTGCCCGTGGCCCACGTCGCCGTAGAAGACTTGCCGGCCGTTCCGGCAGCGAAAGAAGGGATCGAATGACCATGCCGAAGATGTTGGTGGTCGCCACCAAAAATCCGGGCAAAGCCCGAGAGTTTGCCAAAATGTTTGCTCAGGCGGGCATGACCATTAAAACGTTGCTGGATTATCCAGATGCCCGCCAAGTGAATGAAACTGGGCGTTCCTTTAAAGAGAATGCCCAGTTAAAAGCGGATCATTTTGCCCATGAATTGCAGCTGCCCGTGGCGGCTGATGATTCCGGCTTGATGATCGACGCGCTGCACGGAATGCCCGGGATTCGGTCGGCCCGCTATGCTGGTGATCATAACGATGCCGCCAATAACGCTAAGGTGCTTGTGGAAATGGGCGGGCTGCCCCGCGACCAGCGGGGGGCCACATTCCATTCCACGTTGGTTCTGGCTTGGCCGGATCGGCCGACTGCCGATTTGATCGTCTCTGGCGAGGTGCGCGGTGAGATTTTGACCGTGCCCCAGGGCGATAACGACTTTGGCTACGATCCGTTGTTTTATTTCCCACCGCTGGGCAAGACCTTCGCCGAGATGACCCCGGAAGAAAAGAACGGCGCCAGCCACCGGGGCATTGCCATGCGCCGTTTAGAGCAGCAATGGCCGACCTGGTGGGCGGCCCAAGAGGAGGATCAGGCATGAAAGCACTCGTCGTGTCAGACACCCACGGGGACCGCAATATTTTGGAGACGATCCTTGCCCAATTTGAAACTACCGTGGACGCCTTCTTTTACTGCGGTGATTCAGAACTGACTGCCGATGATCCGATTTGGCAGAAGATGTACGCCGTCCGCGGCAACATGGATTTTGATGCCGGCTTTCCCATGGCCCGAGTGGAAAAAGTCAAAGGGATTACGGTGTATGAGACTCATGGCCACCGGCTAGGCGTTTCCATGGGCACCGCTCGGTTGGAGGAGCGGGCCCATGCAGTGAATGCAGATTGTGCCTTTTATGGACATACCCATACCCTCGAAGCGCATATGGCCGACGGGATGCTGGTACTTAATCCGGGGTCGATTTCTCAACCGCGCAGCTATCAGCAATATGGCGGGACGTGTGCCGTGGTGACGATCAATGCCACCACCGCGGATGTAGTCTTCTACGACCATCAGTTGACGCCTATCCCCAAGCTGCACCAAACGTTCCAACGATGATGCGAAAGGAGTTCCAAACAGCATGATCATTCCTGAGTTACAACGTTTCCTTTTACAAAATAGTGAACATTATTTGATTCCGGCGGATGTGGTCGCTAATGTCAATATGGATAACCGGTTAGGCCATGCTTTTTTGGTCCTGACGAAAGTCCGCTACGCCAAGATCCCGGTGCTGGATAATGAGAGCCACTTCATCGGTTTTATTTCGTTAGCGATGATCACCGATAAAATGCTGGCGCTGGACCATGTGTCGTTAGAGCCCCTGGATCACTTGAAAGTGGCGGACGTGGTCGAACGGCCGGATTCCGACAGCATCGTCAGTGATTTGGTGGATATTGAAAAGATTCTCCACCTGCTGGTCGACAATCCTTTTTTGCCGGTGGTGGACGACGATGGGATCTTCGTCGGGATCATTACCCGGCGGGAGTATATGAAGAGCTTCAATGAGCTGGTGCATAATCTGAATAAAGAATACGATCTGGTGCCGATTCAGCAACCGGTGTCCAGCGCGATGAAAGGACCGAAGTAGCATGACGTTAGAAGTTTCCACTGGTGCGGTGGTGTATCGCCGGGTCAATGGTGAGTTGCAGTACTTATTGGAAGAAAGTGCCACGAGTCATTTTTGGGGGTTCCCCAAAGGCCACGTCGAAGGCGACGAAACTGATGAACAAGCGGCAGAGCGGGAGATCCGGGAAGAAACCGGGCTGCACGTGCACGTGGATACGGCTGATTTTAAGCAGGTCGACGAGTATCTGCTGCCGAATGGGAACCAGAAGCGGACGATTATTTACTTGGCCGAAGTTCAGGGTGATCCGGCGATCACGCGGCAGGCGAGTGAGATCAGTCATATTGATTGGTTTAACTATGAGGATGCGCACATGACGCTGACGTATGAGTCGTTGAAGGTGATTTTGGAAAAGGCGAATGAGTATCTGTTGAAACAGTGAGTTGCGTAGACTGATATTGGTCCGTTGTACGCCGTGCCAATGCTCCGCAAGCTGCGGCAAAATGGGCTGGAACGCTGTGACGGCGGTTTGAGCCAGCAAAGTGCGCTGTCTCAAACACGCCTAACCGCATATAATCTCGCCAAGTGCGGGCGAGATTATTGCGGTTCCCACAGCTGAGCCCATTTTGCCTCCGCTTGCTACGCATTGACACTATATCTGCAGGAAAATCATTATCGATTGCTAAACAAAAAACGCAGCCCATGTCTTCTTTTGAGAAGGTTAGGCTGCGTTTTTTTCGTACTGATTTTCTGCGAGTTTATAAAGCGCGGACTTCTTCTTCCACGACTTTCTCCTCCGGTTTGTCGAAGAATAGAGCGGAAATCACACCCAATACCGTCAGGACGACGGCGCCGATGACTTGGATGGTCAGTTGGCTGGCGGCCATGGTGGCGAATGGGGGGAGGACGCCGGTTTGGAGGAGGATGGCGATGGCGGCGATGACGACGCCCAGGACGGCGTAGTAGACCTGGGCGGGGAAGTGTTTGAGCAGCCATTCCATCAGTTTGGCAATCAGGATGAGACCGACGACGGCACCGATCATGAAGGGCAGCAGCACCAGGAGGCTCGTGCCGATCATCCCCCAGGCCCGGCCGTTGCCCCGGAGGAGCAGGGCCGCGGCATCAGTGAGCTGACTGACGGCGTAGTAGACGGTGCCGTACTGGTTGATCACCATCAGCATGACGGACCCGGAGATCCCGGGAATGGCCATCAAGGATACGGAGAAGAGCCCAGCAAACAGCAGCAGGCCGGCATCGGCCATGCTGGTCACTTGCCGAATCGCCACGCTGGTCGTACTGGTGGTGTCACCCAATTGGGCCAGCAGCCAGATAATGATAAAGCCGCCGACACTCAGCAGCAAGTAAAGGGGATTGAACCGGATCTGACGCATTTTCTTCAGGACAAAGGGAATCACGCCCAAGACCAAACCCGTGAAGAAGGCGTAAGCCAAAATGGGGAAGGCCTCGGTTAAGTAGAGGACCAGTTTGGTGGAGGCGAGAATACCCAGCACGACGCCCACGGCCACTGGTCCGAGGAACCGGGAATGGCGGCGGATGTCGCTGCGGAAATGGTTGACGCTATTCAGCAACGGTTCATAAATTCCTACCACGACGGCAAAGATGGATCCAGAGAGGCCAGGAACGACAAGGGCAATGCCGATGAGGAAGCCTTTGATCATATTCATGAGCATAAAATATCATGTTCTCCTTTAAACAAGCGTTGTATATCCATCATAGCAGAGCCTTGTGCAAACTGATACTAAGATTTGGTTAGGTTCAGCGTGCTGGTGGGCAGATCAATGCCCGCTTCGTGAATGGCTTGCAGGTAAGCAGACAGAAACGCATTTTGCACCGTGACCTGGGCCCCGTTTTTGACCTTCATCTGGACTTGCAGGGCTAAGTCCCCCTTGCCCAAGTCGGTGATACCCAAATCGTGGGGACCGTCGGTGATATCCGGATAATTCGGTACCAGTTTTTTATTCACCGCGGCGATGATGTCCTGAACTTGGTCAATGGGGGTCGCTGGAAAGACATGGACACTGATCAAAACCCGCATATCGCCCCGAGATTTATTCGCCACGATGGAAATATTCCGGTTCGGAATGAAGTTCAACGTGCCGTCGAAGCTGGTGACTTGGGTGGTCCGAATGCCGATGGCGGTCACGGTGCCAGTGATTTCGCCAATTTGAACGACATCGCCAACATCGAATTGTCTTTCTAATAGGATGAAGAACCCGGTGACGACATCACTGACGAAGCCTTGAGCCCCCAGCCCTAACGCCAGGGAAATCACCCCAGCACCAGCGATCAGTGTACCGACTGGAACGCCGAGCGCTGACAGAATCGCATAGAAATATAAAAACCATAGGGCATAATTCGTGCCATTGGTGACTAAGGTATCCATAGTGGCGACGCGGGCCACTGCATACTTGCCCTTCTGTCTATACCGGCGAAAGAGATGGTGCAATGCCACTCGCGCCACTTTCCGCAGAATAATGAAGAGGATGGTGTAAAACAGGATGGTCAGGGTTTTTTGAGCGAGTACCGCCAGAACATTTTGCCAGCGAAATTTGGCTAAAAAGGCCTCCCAAGTGTCTAAGGTGTCACTCGTCCCACTGTTTGCGGCTAAAAACACATGGCCGCCCCCTTTCAAAAAGTCTGCTATTAGTTTACCACGAGCGCCGTTATTAATTGAAGGCGCCCTCTATTGATGGTATTCTGGAATGAGTAAGTTAGTTAGCGAACGGATGGTGAATGATATGTCAGGTGGTGAAATTGCAGCGTTGATTGCGGCCATTGCTTTTCTTCTCTTGGTCGTGTTCCTGATCTCAACGCTGCTGAAGGTCAATAAGGCATTGGCCAGTGTTAACGAAACGGTGGCCCAAACGACTAAGACGCTGGATGTGGTCACCGGCGACGTGGACGTCTTGACCCAACAGGTGGAGGCGCTGCTCGTGAAGTCCAACACCTTGCTGGATGACGTGAATGGTAAGGTGGCCGACACAGATCCTTTGTTCAAGGCCATTGGTGAGCTGGGAGAAACGGTTTCAGATCTGAATTCCAGCTCCCGGCACTTGGTGGCTAGTGTCAAACGCGGCGGCAAGCGTACCGCAGAGGTCGGTATAGCCGGCAGAGCGATGCGGTTGTTCCGGCGTAAATAATCATCGATAATTTAGGAAGGAAGTTAGCGTTATGGCGAAAAAAGGGCATTTCTTAATTGGTTTCGTGATTGGCGGGGCAGTGGCATTCGCTGCCGCGACGTTGCTGGCTCCGAAGACTGGTGCACAGTTGACTGATAAGTTGAAGAAAAAGAGTGCAGGCGGCAAAGATCGGGCGATGGATTATTATCGTTATGCTACCGATTTGGGCGATTCCCTGCGGGATCAAGCGGGTGACAAGATCGAAGATTTGAAAGCGACCTTGGCTGATCTTACCGGCAGCATCAATGCCAAGCACGAAGAGGCCATGAAGCCGGACCGGGACGCTTTTGATGCCGCCACCGATGCATTAGGCGATGACTTAGGACAGGCGGAAGACAACGCCGACGATGAAGACTTTGATGATATTGTCATCGACGGCAAGTCAGCCTTCGAAGCGGCCAAGGAAAGTGCCGACGCGGATCAATCCCAGACCGCGACTGATACGAATCCGCAAGCCGTTGATCCGGCCCCAGCGGCTGAACCCGCCCAACCCGCGGCTCCAGCCAGCGCCGTCCAGACTCCCGAAACGCCGCAGGCACCAACAGATTCAGCCGACCAACAATAATTAAGTGAGTCCAAACAAAAAACAGTCCCCATGGGGCTGCTTTTTGTTTGGAGCTGGGATGGAACTAAAAAGTATAAGGCGTGCTAGTGCCAATGCGTAGCAAGCGGAGGCGGATGGGGCTCAGCCATGGAAACCACACGGCGGCTTTGCCGCCGATGTGGTTAGGCGATTTTGAGACTGCGCAGCAGGCTCAAAACGCCGTCATGGCGTTCCAGCCCCATCCGCCGCAGCTTGCGGAGCATTGGCACGGCGTACAAAGAGCGGACCTTGACCCGATTTCAGTTAGCTGCGTACCGGAATCACTTGCAGCTGCTTATCCGTATGGGTAAACGGTACACCGCCAGTCTCAGTAACGTGGACACAATCTTCGATCCGCACGCCAGCGACTCCTGGAATATAGATTCCTGGTTCAATGGAGAAGCACATGCCGGGTTGCAGGACCATCTCATTGCCCGCCATGATCGATGGGAATTCATGGGTGGAGGTCCCAATACCGTGACCCAAGCGGTGGATGAAATACTCCCCATAACCGGCCTTAGTGATAATATCTCGGGCAATCTTATCCAGCTCTGCCGCGGTCAAGCCCGGTTTCACTGCATCCATGGCAGTTAATTGCGCTTCCAAGCAGACGTCAAAGATTTCTTTCTGCTTGGCTGTCGGTTCGCCATAGGCTACCGTGCGGCTGGCATCGCTCATGTATCCCTGGTGATTGGTGCCTAGGTCGAACAGCACCAGTTCGTTGGGTGCGACCTGGGCAGCGGTTGGTTCACCGTGGGGGTCAGCAGCGTTGACACCCGCCTGGACGATGGTGTCGAAGCTCATGTGCATCACACCCTGCTTCATCATCGCATAGTTGATTTCGGCCACCACGCCTTGTTCTGTAATACCGGTGCGCAGCGCGTCGAAGCCGACCCGGAAGCATTCATCCGCTTCACGGCCGGCGGCTTCCATGAGCGCAATTTCTGCCGGCGACTTGATCAGCTTGAGCTGTTCAATGAACCGGGAGGCATCAGCGGGGAAGACCGCGTCTGGAAATTCGCGCTGGATAGCTTCATATCGACCGAAGGGCAGCACGTCCTTCTCAATCGCCCAAGCGTGATTTGTCCGGCTGCGTTCTTTAATATGGGCAGCAATCAGGGCAAACGGATCTTCCTGGTCCAGATACCCGTAAACATCCCCAGTCCAGCCTGCTTTCTTGACTGCTTCCACGGACAGTGCTGGCGTAAACAGGAATGGTGCAGCATCTGGAAAGACGAACAATGCCAAAACCCTTTCCTCCGGTTCACTGTAAAAACCCGTGAAATAGTTGATATCCGTAGGGTCGCTGATGTAGGCGGCATCCACGTGCTGCTCAGTGATCCAGTGCTGAAGTTGCTCTAAGTGACTCATACCCGACACTTCCTTTGTTAGATTAATGCCAGTATAGCATAGGGCCTGGTGGGCCGGGTTGGGGCGGTTACAGAAAATGAGCAGTAAATGAATCGGAGAGATTTCATGAAAATTTCAATAAAACGCTTGCATTTGCCGCCAGCGTCTGGTATTGTTTTACTGTTGAATTGAAAACGAATCTTAAATGTGAGGTAAATGTGTATGGATAAACAGACTATTACAATTTATGATGTCGCACGGGAAGCTAACGTCTCCATGGCGACTGTTTCCCGGGTCGTCAATGGCAACCCCAATGTCAAGCCCGCCACGCGCCAGAAGGTTTTGAAGGTCATCGAGAGACTAGATTATCGGCCTAACGCTGTGGCTCGTGGATTAGCGAGCAAGAAGACCACCACGGTCGGCGTTGTGATCCCCGATATCACGAACATTTACTTCTCCACCTTGGCCCGCGGGATCGATGACGTGGCGACGATGTACAAGTACAACATCATTTTGGCTAACTCTGATGAGAACAGTCAGAAAGAAGTCAGCACGTTGGATAACTTGTTTGCCAAGCAGGTGGATGGTCTGATCTACATGGGCCATAACATTTCCGACGCGGTGCGGGCAGAATTCAGCCGGGCCAAGACGCCCATCGTGCTGGCCGGCTCGGTTGATCCTGACGAGCAGGTCGCTAGTGTCAATATCGATTACAAAGCGGCGGTGAAAGATGCCGTGGCACTGCTCTTGCAAAAGGGCGCGAAGAAAGTTGCGTTTATCTCCAGCGCGATGAATGAACCGATCAACGGCGAGTATCGCTTGGCTGGCTACAATGAAGCATTAGCGGAGGCCAAGATTCCCTATGATGGCAATCTGGTCTTCGAAACGGATTATAATTTCCGCGCGGGTGCCGCATTGTGGGATAAGTTGCAGGCCGTTGGCGCCGACGCCGCCTATGTCGCTGATGACGAGTTATCCGTCGGTGTGCTGGATGGTGCCTTGGATCACGGCGTGAAAGTGCCGGATGATTTCCAAATCATCACCAGCAACAACACCTTCCTGACCGAGATCACCCGGCCGCAATTGAGCTCCATTTCCCAACCACTGTACGATATCGGTGCTGTGGCCATGCGTTTGCTGACCAAGATGATGAACAAGGAAGCTGTGACGGACAAGACCGTGCTGCTGCCGTTCACCATTGCCGAACGCAACTCAACCAAGAAGTAGAGCAGTAGAAGGGAGCTTTCCCCATGTGGCTATGGTCAGTGATCATTGGGGTGATTCTCTTTGTCGTCCTCTTGATCTTTGAGTTCATTTACTTGAGCAATCACTTCAAGGCTAAACGGGCCAAGCAGGACATGGCCAAACACCGTTTTGACCATGCGTGGCTGGGCCGCAGCGGAACTGGGTACATTGGGGTCGCCGGCCAGGAATTGGTTGTTTATAAGACCCCCCAGCGCCAAACCAAGTTTGCCTTGGGCAAACTTTTTGTGTTTACCCAAAAGACGCGGGTGGATTTCAACACCACCTATGGACCGTTGACGGCCCAGCAGCAGTTGTGGGGCGTGATCCTCACGAAAGCAGACTTTGCTGACTTCACCCACTGGCTGACCGACCATGGGATCCTGGTCACCCCGCTGACGAAGCTGATGGCGGATGTTCAGGCCGTGATTCGCGAAAAGGGTACCAGTACCCGGGATCAAGGATCAGTCAAATAAGTGTTCGCCTGAATTGTCAGGATTATTCACATGGCAGATACCAAGCAATTGGCATCTGCCATTTTTGTGTTCGAGGCCGATTTAATAACATTGTAAGCCCTTATCCCGAAAACAAATTTAGACAGCGGATTCATATATATTAGTCTTTTATTGTTAATTACTTGACAAAAACAGACTGGTAAATTTACAATGACAATGTGGTTGGTACCAGTGAACCAGTGAGGTGATAGGCGCATGGCTAAGTATGAACAACCACTGCACGAGCAGCTCGTCGATCTCTTGCGCGAGAAAATTACCCACGGATTGCAGCCCCATGATCGGCTGCCGTCGGAGCGGGAACTCAGTAAGCAGTATCAAGTCAGTCGCAACACAGTTCGGATGGCGTTGGATGAGTTGGAAATGATGGGGTATATTTACCGCCAGCACGGCCGCGGTACGTTTGTCGCTAACCGGTTGGCCAATCCCACCGACTTAACCACGACGTACAGTTTTTCGGATCAGATGCGGGCCATGGGGCGAGTGCCCCATACCGATATTGTGTATCTGAAATTAATGGAAGCACCCAAGTTTTTGGTTGAAAAAATGCATGTGCCATTGGGTGCACCAGTGTACAAGCTGAAACGGATCCGTTGGGCAGATGACGTGGCGATGATGGTTGAACGAACATTCCTGCCAGCCGCAGTTTTTCCCCAACTGACCACTGCCCGGTTGACCAACCACTCGTTGTATCACTTGATGCAAACGGATTACAATGTGGCGATTCAGCGGGCAAACGAGGCGTTTTACGCTGGTATTATCAGCGCTAAGGATGCGCATCGATTGGGTGTGCCCAGTGGTTCGCCGGGACTCAACGTTCAGCGGACCACGTATGATACCCAGGATCGGGTGGTGGAATACACCTTAAGCGTGTCCCGGGGCGATCAGTTCGTTTATCAAGTGCATCATGTGAATCCCGGGATTGCCGTTCGGCACCCGGCGATCAATGACTAACAGAATGGGGTGTTCAGTGTTGATTGGTATTATTATTACCGGCCACGGTCACTTTGCCAGCGGTATTGTCAGTACGATCAAGCTGCTCAGCGGCAGCCAACAGAAATTGACGGCCGTTGATTTTACCGAGGGCATGACCGCAGAAGAATTACAGACACACTTAACCAAAGCAGTCAAGGATTTAGGCGATGTGTCCGGGGTCGCGTTCTTTACCGACATTCCCGGCGGCACACCGTTTAATCAGGCGGTTTTGTATCACACACAGCACAAGGAAACGACCGTCATGGCTGGTACCAATGTGTCCATGGTCATGGAAGTTTTGTTCCAGCGGGAGCTGTCCGTCGGCCAATTCACCACGGTGGCACTTCAAGCCGGCAAGGCCGGAGTTGTGGCCTATAAGAGTCGGCCGCGGCAGGCGGCAGCAGACGATGAAGACGGTATTTAGCTTTTTAAAAGAGGAGATTAATGGACTATGTTTGAGAAATCCACAGCAGAATTAACGAAGATGGGTGCCCAGATTACCACGAAGGAAATCAAGCAGCAGCCTGATTTGTGGGAAGAGGCATGGTCGAATTACGAGACAATGACGCCGGAAATCAAGGCGTACCTGGATCGGATCAAAGCCGAAAATCCAACGGGTGTGCGGGTGATTTTCACTGGCGCTGGCACTTCGGCTTACGTTGGCGACACGATCACCCCGTATTTGAACCGGACCGGTGATCGGGCCCACTTCCAATTTCAAGCAATTGCCACGACAGATTTAGTTTCTGCCCCGTATGACTACTTCGAAGCGGATATGCCTACTGTGCTGGTGAGCTTCGCCCGGTCTGGAAATTCCCCGGAGAGTGTCAAGACCGTCGAATTAGCTGAGCAGCTGGTCAAGACGCTGTATCAAATTACGATCACGTGTGCACCGGAGGGCCATTTAGCGCAACGGGCTGAGGGCGAGAAAAACAACCTGGTGCTGCTCCAGCCAGCTGGTGCTAACGATCAAGGTTTTGCCATGACCGGCAGCTTCAGCTGCATGGCTCTCACCGCCGTACTGGTCTTTGATACTCACAGCAGCGAGGCCGAAAAAGGCCAATATGTCAAGACGATCGCGGCCATGGGCCGAGAAGTCGTGGCTCGGGAGAGCAAACTGCAAAGCTATGTGGACGAAGACTTTGACCGAATCACCTACTTGGGGTCCGGCAGTCTGGGCGGTTTGACCCGGGAAGCACAGCTCAAGATTTTGGAGCTGACGGCGGGCAAGATCGCCACTGTCTTTGATACATCCATGGGCTTCCGCCATGGTCCCAAGAGTTTCGTCAACGACCGTTCGCTGGTCTTCGATTTTCTGAGCAACAACACCTATACCCGGGATTACGATATTGATGTGTTGGAGGAAATCAACGGGGACCATATCGCGAAGCGGGTCGTCGGTATTGGGACTGATCACGGCCGCCAGTTCAGCGGCGAAAACTTCTTCTTCGCCAAGGGCACCCCAAATCTGCCGGAAGCCTATCAAGCGCTGCCGGACGTCATGGCCGCGCAAACGATTGCTCTGCTGAGTTCCATTAAGGTCGGCAATACACCGGACACACCGTCTCCCACCGGTACGGTGAATCGGGTCGTCAAAGGCGTTATTCTGCATGATTATCACGCATAGCATTTAATCTAGGAGGTCTTTTCTATGGCAACACCCAATATTCTTGTAACCCGGATCGACAACCGCTTGGTTCATGGTCAAGTCGGAATGACTTGGGTCAACACCATCGGCGCCAACCTGGTCGTCGTCGCCAATGATGATGTCGCGAAGGACGACGTCCAGCAGAACCTGATGACGATGGTGGTGCCGGATACGGTGGGGATGCGTTTCTTCAGTATCGACAAGACCATCAAAGTCATTGGCCATGCGGCCCCGAGTCAAAAAATCTTACTCGTTGTTCGTACCCCCCAAGATGCGCTGCGGCTCATCAAAGGCGGGGTTCCCATTAAGAAGCTGAACATCGGCAATTTGCACTTTGCGGAAGGGAAGAAACAGCTGTCACCGACGATTTCCGTTACGGAAGACGATATTGCAACATTTAAGGAGCTGCACGATCTGGGCATTGAGCTCTCCGTGCAGGGCATTCCGAACGAGAAAGAAACGGATATGATGGATTTGCTTGCAAAGGCGTAAAACACTGGTGTGAAGTGATTACCGCCGCGGCGGAACTTGGTTTGGGGAGTCTTCTTGGAATCCCCGCCGCGGCGCTGCCATGATCACGTCGGAGCCGGATTATTTCAGTAGTGGGGCCGGCTCTGGCAGACTCTCTCAATAGAGGAGGAAGAAAAGTATGCATGACGTCACAATTTGGCAGGCGTTGTTAGTTGGTTTATGGGCGGGGATCGCCGCTATCGACCAATTCAACGGCCTGACGCATATTCACCGGCCCATCGTGACCGGTGCCGTCATCGGTATTATTTTAGGGCAGCCGACCACCGGGATCATTACCGGTGGTACCCTGGAACTGGTTTGGGCTGGCATGGTGCCTCTGGCTGGGGCGCAACCGCCTAACGTCGTTATCGGCGGGGTCATCGGGACGCTGTTCGCCATTCTGTCTGGGTTAAGTCCCACGACAGCCGTCGGCGTGGCTGTACCGTTCTCCGTCGCAGTGCAAGCGCTGATCACCTTGCTGTTCACCGGGATGGCGCCTGTGGCCCATGCCATGGATGTGGCCGGGTTGAACGGCGACACGAAGCGGTTGGATTGGATGGCCTGGATCGAACCGGCAATCCTGTTTGTTGGGTTCTTCATTATGGGCTTCCTGCCGGCATTGTTCGGTCAAAACGTGATTACGCCAGTAGTCAAGTCAATTCCGCGCTGGATTCTCGGCGGGTTCCAAGCCGCCGGCGGTATTATGCCCGCCGTTGGGTTTGGGATGCTGCTGAAGATCATGTGGAAGATCGAGTATGCACCGTTCTTTGTGGCTGGTTTCATTGCCGCGGCGTATCTGCACATGGAGATTTTACCGATCGCGCTGCTGGCTGCGGCCTTCGCGGCTTACGACTACTTCGCTAATCAGAACCGCAAGAGTTCTGGTGGCGGTGGCGGTCAGACAGTACCGGCTGGGCCCACCACTGACGATGATGAGGAGGATTACAGCAATGGCATCTGAAGAAAAAACATTTAAGGATGTAGAACAGACCCAGATTCCTGATACCTACCAAGACCCCACGGTCCGCAAGGTTATCACGGAAAAGGATCTGCACAAGATGGTATGGCGTTCTCTGATGCTCCAGTCATCCTTCAACTATGAACGGATGCAGGGCGGCGGCTGGACGTACAGCTTGATTCCTGGGTTGAAGAAGATCCATACCAACCAGAAGGACCTGGGCTACTCGTTACTGGATAACCTGCAATTCTACAACACCCACCCCTTCTTGGTGACCTTCATTCAAGGGATCATCATCGCCATGGAAGAAAACAAGGAAAACCGGTCCACCATCCGGGGCATCAAGGTCGCCTTGATGGGTCCTCTGGGCGGTATCGGGGATGCCCTGTTCTGGTTGACGCTGCTGCCGATCACCGGTGGTATTGGCGTATCGCTGTCTGAACAAGGCAACATCTTCGGCCCTATCCTGTTCTTGATTCTGTTCAACGCAGTCCACTTTTTCCTGCTGTTCTGGCTGATGGATTATGGGTACAATACTGGGACTCGGGCCATCGCCACAATGCGGGAGAAGACCCAGGAAATCTCTCGTGCAGCAACTATGATCGGATTGGCTGTAGTCGGCGGGTTAACCGCTAGCTATGTCAAGTTCGCCTTCACTGGGACGAACAATGTTGTTGCCATCGGGAAGATGAAGATGAACATCCAGACCGGGATCATCGACAAGATCATGCCGGCCTTGATGCCAGTGGCTTACGTCTTCTTCTGCTACTGGATGCTGAAGAAAGGGCGTTCACCGCTGACGCTGATTGGTATTACCTTGCTGATTGGATTAGTTGGTGCCGCCGTCGGTCTGTTCGCATGGCCGGCAGTGATCAAGTAATTAGGTATTTGCGGCGGCAGCCCCGCCGCAGTACATACATTTTCGAGGAGGAATCATTCGATGAGTTATTACATTCACGCGGCAAAGTTTTTCTTACCGTCAAACGCTGAAAACGGCGGCTATTTGGAAGTCACCGACGAGGGTAATTTTGGCCAGTATTTTCCAGAAAACCAGAAACCGACCGGTAAGATCGTCGAAAAGGCCGGGCAATGGATCGCCCCGGGACTGGTTGACACTCACATTCATGGTCTTTTAGGCCACGATGTAATGGACAACAACTGGGCCGGCATTCAGGACATGAGTCAAGGTTTATTGAAAGCCGGGGTGACGAGCTGGCTGCCTACGACGCTGACGGGATCCTTTGACCAATTAAACGCGGTATGTGAGACCATCGGAAACCACGCTGGGGAAGAGAAGGGTGCCAAGATTCAAGGCATCTACTTTGAAGGCCCGTTCTTCACGGTGAAACATAAAGGGGCCCAGAATCCGAAGTACTTCACGGATCCGAGCTACAATAAGTACGAAAAATGGCAATCTTCCGCTAAGGGATTGCTGAAGAAGATTGCCATTGCACCGGAACGGGACGGTGCCGTGGAATTTACCCGCCGGGTCAGCCAAGATGGCACCGTGGTCGCCTTAGGTCACAGCGACGCGACCTTTGAACAGGCACAAGCCTGTGTCGAAGCTGGCGCCACCGTCTTCACCCATACCTTCAACGGTATGAGCGGATTGAACCACCGGGCACCCGGCATGGTCGGGGCGGCGATGTTCTTGCAGCGGGTCGATGATGAACTGATCTGCGACGGCCACCACATTCGGCCGGAAGTGGCTAATATTTTGATTCGGGAAAAGGGGCCGGAACATGTCGCCCTGATCACCGACTGCATGCGCGCTGGCATGATGCCCGATGGCGACTATGTCTTAGGCGAGTTCCCCGTTTACGTCAGGGACGGCATGGCGCGCTTAAAGGACGGCGACAGTTTAGCTGGTTCCATTCTGAAGCTGAATGAAGCCATCAAGAACGTCGTTGACTGGAACTGCGTGACCCCCCAAGACGCCGTCTTGATGGGCAGCTACGTCCCGGCGAAGTCCAGCGGCATCGCCGACCAATGCAGTCAGATCCTCCCAGGCCGCGCCGCCGACTACATCGTGTTGAACGATGACATGTCGTTAGCTGAGACGTATCTGGATGGTCAGGAACGGTATAACGCCGCTGAGTAACTGGTTCGGGTAATATAAAGAGCGATTCGTACTTCGATTTTGGAAGCGCGAATCGCTCTTTGTTTGAAGCTTAGAACCGGTATTTTTTCATTTTCATTTTTCATTGTTGGGGTATCTAGTGCCAATGCGTAGCAAGCGGAGGTTGAGGGGGCTCAGCGCCGTCACCACTAGCTACGCCTTGTAAGAGGTCGTTAAACGGGCGTATATGAAAAAGTGGCGCAACCCTCTAACATAAGGATTGCGCCACTGCTGTACTCGAATTATTTATTCGTGGCAGATCTCCTGCACTTTCGGTGACCAGGGTAAATAGTCCTGTAGGACCGTCAAGTCCCCGGGCACCGGCAAATTAGGTAATGCCGCAAACAAATAGTTCAAGTATTGACGAAGGTCGAGGTGATTTATCTCTGCAGTTTTGAGCACACTTAATAAGATGCCCGTCGCTACGGCGCCGCGTTTGCTCTGTGAGAAGAGCCAATTTTTGCGGCCCATCACCAGCTCTTTGACGGCTCGTTCGGCCCGGTTATTGGATAACTCCAACCGGCCGTCTTGGAGAACCGCCCGTAATCCTACTTCATGGCCCAGTGCGTATTCAACTGCGCGACCAAGTTTGGATTTCGGTAAGTAACTGTCACCCAATTCAAACAACCATTTGAAGAAGGCATCCATCTGCGGCTGGAGGTGTTCTTTACGCTGCGCAAGTCGCTCAGTTGCGGGCAGGCCACGCCATCCCTGTTCCAAGTGGAACATCTCATTACAGTATTGCCGACCAATGGGTGCCAATCCGGTATCACCACCGGTAACCGCTTCGTCGAACTTCCGCCGGACGTGCGCCCAGCAATAAACATTGGTCAGATCCGGCAACCGGGGATACACAGCATAGCCATCGGTCTGCAGGTATTTCGTATATCCCTTAAGGAAGCGCTCAGCTTCGCCGTACCCGCGGGTGTCGCCGTGGTCATACAGGATAATTTGATGCTCCGCAAACTTGCCTGAGGTGTAAACCCAGTAATAGGTCTTGGCCTTCTTGATGGCGAGCACCCGGTAGGGCGTCTCATCGGCGTGAATGATATCCTGGGCCAGCAGTTCTTGATGCATCAAATTGTAGAGCGGCCGCAGATATTCTTCGGCTGCCTTGATAGGCCAACCAGACAGGGCTTGCCGGGTAAAATCTGCGCCACGATTATGCCAGAGCTTTTCTTGCCGGTAATCCGGCACTTTATAGATAAATTTGGTCAAGATTGATTCGGTCACGACCGCATTTGAAGCCATACTGTGGGAGATCACGGGCTTCGGTACGTCTGCTTTCTTGGTGATTACCTTACCGTGGTCTTGTAAACACTGCTCGTTAGTGCAGACGTAAGTGTGCTGGTAAACAGTGGTGGCCAACAACTTAACGGGGACAAAGTCGACCTCTTTACGTACGGCTGTCCGCCCAATATCGGCCATCATCTTCCCACATCCTGGGCAAATCTGATCTTCAGTGTCTAAAGTATAGTCGCGAGTGTTTTGTGGTAATTGACTCAGGTCCATCGATTTTCGGTGAACCACTTTCTTAGGGCGTTTCTTGACTGGCTCGTCTTCGCCACTCGCCTTGGCGACCGCTGCTTGTTCTTCCTGGGTGAGCACGTGTTCGTTGAAGAGGTTGGTTTGCCCATCTGGCAAATTTTGGCTGGATTCGCGGCGACGACCATAGAGAACACGTTTCAATACGGCCAGCTGCTCCTGCATCTGTTGGTTTTCGTGGAGTAAATTTTGGACGATAGTCCGTAATTGCTCGGGGGTGGCATCTGCGAGTGCAATGCTATTTTTTGGGTCGACCAATGTGTGGCCCTCCTGAATTATTGATTATTGGATTATATCATTTATAGATCATAAAAAGGAAGAGGTAATACCAAATTTCATTTGGCATCCTCTTCCACATTTAATTGGTATATCCGACCCTGCGGTCATGAATGGTACGCCTCTCAATAATACTTAGACCAGTGATCAATCGTTTTAACTGGTAATGGCTTAGTCGTTGTACGTCGGACCGGTTGCGGGGCCATTGCAGGTGGCCGTTCTCGAACCGCTTGTAATAGAGGACGAAGCCGCTGCGATCCCAGTAAAGGGCCTTGAACCGGTCCCGCTGACTGCCGCAAAATAGGAATAGTGAGTGGTCGTACGGGACTTCGTTCTCACCATAGAGTTCCCGCAGTGAGGCAGCTAAACCGTCAATTCCTTTGCGGAGGTCAGTCTTGCCACAGATGATGTAGATGTTAAGTTCTTGGATATTGGGGAACATTACCAGTCAACTCCTGTAAGACGATGTGCCGAGTGCTCCGATCAGCACCATTATAAAAAATCACTTCGGCATCTTTGAGCTTGATTCGAGCAGCTATCTGGGGCTTCCCACCAGTGCTGGGTGTCCGATCTGTCATTTGAACCGGCACAATATCTTTAATTTGAACCATAAAAAGCCTCCTTGTGCACTTGATGACTCAAGCATACAAGGAGGCTACGGCGCGAACCATATACCCGTTTAACGACCGCTTACTACGCCTTCGGCTTCGCACTTGTTGCGCGTCGCCAGCCCCCTCAGCCGGAGCTTGCGGAGCATTGGCACGGCAGGAGAAGGGTATCTCGTTTCCGGCCCGCACAAAAAGAGCAGCGTCATCATTGAGATACGCTGCTCTTTCTTCACTTACTGTCCAGCATTACCCTGACCCTGGCCGCCGGTCTGCCCAGTGTTTCCACCAGTCGTCCCGCCGCCCTGGCCCGTATTGCCCTCATTTTGACCCGTATTGGTGCCACCCTGGCCCGTGTTCTCACCCTGACTGGTATTCGTACCGCCTTGACCGGTACCACCCTGACCAGTACCTTGATCCGGATTGGTCGTTGTCCCGCTGCCGGTATTGCCCTGGCCGGTCTGACCGGTTTGTCCGCTCTGACCCGTATTTTCACCCTGACCAGCATTCGTCCCGGCCTGACCAGTATTGGCGCCGGTGCCTTGGCCCGTGCTGCCCTGCCAGGCGCTGCCCGCATTACTGCTGGTTTCGCTCCCGCTTTCATCCGTGGCGTCGTAATCGCTGACGTCGCCGACTTTGTCATTGGGATCGCGGATCGTTTTACCTGTGTACTTCGTGACTGTGCCATAACCGTTCTTTGCCCCGAAGAAGTTTGCCCAGAAGAGATTGTAATTTTTAGTGGTCCCGCCGATACCGAATTCAAAGCGGGTACTGCTTGGGGTAAAGTCGTTGAATAGGCTGGTCGTACGGGTACCGGTGACGTCAGTAGATTTACCTTTATAGGTAATCGTGCCTGCTGGCAGGCCAGTTTTCTCCAACACACTGATTGATTTAACGGTGTCTGGCCGAGAGAAGGTCTTGTTCAACTGGAAGGCCTCGGGATCAACCTTGTAAACCTCATTGGCCACCCGGGCCCAGAGTGCCTGGTTGATATTCGTGCCGGCATCCGTCAGATTGTAAGCATGTCCCCAGAAGTTGTCATAACCAATCCAAGAAGCCATGGTGATGCCCGGTGTGGAACCGACGAACCACACATCTTTATTATCATTGGACGTCCCGGTTTTCCCGTAGAGCGAATCGGTGTCGAAGTTCAACTGATAACTGAGTGATGCGGCTGTGCCTTCCGTGATCACGTTCCGCAGCATGTCACGCATAATGTAAGCCGTTGCCGCGGAGAAGGGCTGCGTTTTTTCACTCTTATGCTGATAAATGACCTCGCCAGAAGGGGCTACGATTTTATCAATCACATAAGAATCAGTGTATTGGCCTTGGTTAGCAAAAGTCGAAAACGCACTGGCTTCTTGTTGAACACTGATCCCGTTATCGGTTCCGCCTAGGGCAATGCCGAGCCGGGAAAGTTCCGTGCTGCTCAAGGAAATGCCCATCTTGTCCATGTATGTCTTCGGATTGGTCTTCGTCCGCAGTTCCTTATACAGATTCACCGCCGGAATGTTGTAGGACTTGGCCAAAGCTTCCTTGGCGCTGATGAACCGGTTCTGGATCGTGGAACCATAGTCGGAAGGGGAATAGCCGTTATAATTGACCTCGAAGTCCGCAATTTGCGACTCGGTACCGATCAGCTTTTGATCCACTGCCGGTCCGTAGACCAGATAGGGCTTGATCGACGACCCCGGCGACCGGTATGTGTAAAACGCGTGGTTGCTTTGGTTCTGATCATAATCCCGGCCGCCAATGAAGCCGAGGACAGCGCCGGTTTGGTTGTTCAGCAGGATCATCCCATTTTGGACGGGTTCAGTGACTGTTTCTTCTTTACCAGTCTCTTGGTTCAGTACGGTATAGGTATGAGTCGTGCCCAAATAATCACCGTAGGATTGAATGGCATTCTGCATTGCTCCGTAAACTGACTTGTTGATCGTGGAGTGGATCTGATAGTTCTTGGTCGTCAGCAGGGTCAAGGCCCGTTGCCGGTATTCACCGTACAGTGCCTTGTTGGCCCGAACTTTCGTCCAGTTTTGATGGTCGCTCTTCGCCAAGTATTCGGCTAAATAGTAAGTGGCCTGATCAGAAAGCAGATCATACATATAGCCGAGCTTCTCATCTGTCCGTTCTGAAGTGCCCTGGGGGAGCAGTTCTTTTTTCAGATCCTCTTTGCGGGCCGTTTGATATTGCTGCTCAGTGAGCACGCCCGCCCGATACATCCGGAAAAGAACAGTGTTTTTACGGTCAAACCCATCACTTAAGTTTTTGCGCAGCGCCCCAGTTTGCGTATAGGGTGTGTAAATTGACGGACTCTGGGGCATTCCGGCAATGTAAGCCGCTTGAGCGATACTCAAATTATTCGCATGCTTGCCAAACAAGCCCATGGCTGCTTCTTCAACGCCGGCAATATTTTCGCCTTTGTTATTACGCCCAAAGGTGGCCGCGTTCAAATAAGCTTGTAAAATTTGATCCTTACTGAAGAATTTGTCGATTCGGGTGGCCAGTAATATCTCGCTGGCCTTCCGCTTGAAGGTCGTTTCTGAGGAAAGCAGCTGCATTTTGACCAGCTGCTGGGTCAGAGTCGACCCCCCGGTTTGACCGCCGATGCCGGTGATATCACCGGCAGCTGCCCGAATCAAAGCCTTCGGGACCACACCGGAATGGACATAAAAGTTCTCGTCTTCGGTCGCCACGATGGCCTTTTTCAGCCAGGGGGAAATCTCGCTGGACTTAACCGGCGTTCGGCGCAGGTCTGTATTGAAGTTCATCATCTTCACGTTGTTCGCGTAGTAGAGCAGTGAAGATTGTTCAGTCGTATTGATTTGCTTGGCCAACGCTGTCTGGGTCGGCACTTTGACGGTCTGCACGAGCGCGCCAAAGTAACCCAGGCCAATGCCCAAAGCCAGACCCGCTGCTACCACGAGCACTGCGATTACCCGGAGCAGAACCAGGCGCAGCGTAGCCATGACCACATTAAACCAAAAAGAAATGGTCTTCCAGGCCATCGCCCAGCGTGCTGACGTATGGGTGCGCAACCACGCGGCAAAGGGGGTATCGCGGCCGTCCACGACGGTCTCCTCAGCTGCCTGCCGGGTTTGCTGCCAAGTGTTAAACCGGCGACTCATACCGGAGCGTAGTTGGTCCCACCACTGTCGAATTCGATTCAAAAAATTGCACCACCTTAAAAAGTTACACGACAGCATTATACCGTAACCGTTTGGACAAGAAAAACACAACCACGTTACAAACGCGTTAAGACGCGCTTCAACTGCACGTGGTTGTGTCCAAAAATAACTATTGGGCTAGGCGATAAATGGCATCTGCATAAATGGCCGTCGCCAACCATAATTCAGCTAAGGGCATGTACTCATTCGCCTGATGCATGACGCTCTCGGTATCGGGGAGCTCCGCCCCGAAAGCCACGCCCCGGGGAATGATGCGGCCATAGGTGCCGCCGCCGATAATTTGTTCATGTCCCGGCTGACCGGTATGGTCGGTATAGACCTGTAACAATGTCTGGACCAGCGGGTCGTCGCCGCTGACATAATGGGGTACTTCTGGATCGCCGACAATCGTGCTGGTGACGACATCAGCCCCAATCGTATCGACAATCTGCTGATTCATCCGCTTGTCCGTGGTGCCCTGGGGATAGCGTACATTAACGGTGACCATTGCTTCCTGTTTGGCCGCGTCGAATAAAAACAAATCGGCACTGGCACTCAGGTCGCCCATCAATGTGTCATGGTGCGCGATGCCCAGCTTGGTCCCATCGAAATCGTTGGCCAGGTAATCGGCAATGACTTTGACATAAGCGGCCCCCCGGCCGGCCAAGGGTTGGCTGTTTAAGAATTGGGCCAAGTAGACCGCCGCATTGATGCCTTGATCGGGAGTCGAGGCGTGGGCGACTTTACCGGTTACGGTCAGCGTAAGCTGGTTATCGCCGGTGCCAGTAATGGTCCCGTCGACCGGGTGTGAGGCAAGGAAAGAATCGAAATGCTGCTGCAATTCACCTGGATTGGCGCCGCTGACGACAGCTTGGGCGCGGCCAGGAACCATATTCGTGCGCAGACCGGCTTGGAAGGATGCCAGCGTATAGTCGCCGTGTTGGGGCGTCTTAGGCGGCAGCACAGTAATAGTGAAGTCTGCGATCCCTTTTTCACCATTAATGATGGGGAATTCAGCGTCGGGAGAGAAACCGAAGTCTGGTGCCGGTTCAGTTTCCATATACCGGTGAATACCGACCCATTCGCTTTCTTCGTCGGTACCAAAGATGTAGTGAATCTGTTTGTGCACCGGCAGGCCGAGTTCTTTGACGATTTTCAAACCGTAATACGCTGCAATGGCCGGTCCTTTATCGTCCGCGGTGCCTCGGGCGTAGATGCGGCCGTCTTTGATCACGGGTTGATACGGATCAGTAGCCCAGTCATCCCCAGCGGGGACGACGTCCAGATGGCCAAAGATGCCGAGAATCTCATTGCCGCTGCCGTAAGCGATGCGGCCGGCGACGTTATCCACATTTTTTGTCGTGAAACCGTCCCGTCGGCCAATCGTCAGCATCGCATCTAATGCTTTGGCCGGACCTGGACCCAGCGGCTTATCCGGTGTTTTATGGGCGGTGTCCCGCTCTGATTTAATCTTCAATAAAGTTTGCAAGTCGGCCAGAATAGCGTCTTGGCGCTTCGTAACCTCTGCTTGCCAATCAATTTTTGACATAGACTGCACTCCTCACATAATTGAATATAAATTAGTTTTTTTCAGACGCATGGGCCAGGATCTGGGAGAAAATCGTGATGACGTGGTCATCGGCCAAAGAATAATACACTTCTTTGCCCTCTTTTCGGCTTTTAACCAGCTTAGCCTGTTTAAGTAAACGTAATTGATGAGAAACAGAGGACTGGGACATCTCCAAAATATCCGCGATGTCGTAAACCCGCAATTCAGATTCATAGAGGGCAAAAAGGATCTTGGCCCGGGTCCCATCGGAAAACATTTTGAGCATCCCGGTCATGGCCGCAATCGTGTCCTCCGCTGGGAGCTTATCCTTGACTTCAGCGACAAGCCCAATGTGATCAATTTGACTTGGATCTTCCATAGACATCACAGTCACTCCTTTTTCGCCGTATTCCTGGCGGCGAGGTAAGTTAAATATTGGGGATTCCACGCGGCTAAGCGGCTCGCGGAGCTGGCGGGTTTCGCCGGCTTGATCATCTGACTGCCGGGGACCAGCGCGTTCAGATCCAACAGGGCAATGCGATCTTTTGCCGGTTCCTGGAAAAACGTATCCAGCGGTCCGGCCAGTTGAGTGGGGGCGGCCGCCGGCAGATGCAGCAGCAGTTTTGCTGTATTCACCCAACCAGCCGCTGTTTTCACCCATGTGCTGCTGTTGACGACTTTAATGGCTTGGATTCGGTATTGCTTGTGCGGCTGCAAAGTACCGGTTACTGCCTGCGGATGGGTGGGCGACGTGTATGCGGAACTTGCGGCGACCGTGGCACGCAATTGGACCCGGGCACCAACATAGGGGACCAGGGTCGGACAGAGCGTCTCAGGATTCACGTAATCGGCATCAACGAATGTATTCGCGCCGATTTGGTAATAGGCGCGGCCTTCCATGGCCACGTATTGGCTGGCGTGGTAAGCCACACCAGGCTTCGCCAGTGTTTGATTTTGCACCCGCAGGTAGGGATTCTCATAGGTTGTGAGCGGTTTGTCGCTGACCACTGCCACGTCTTGATCCGTGCTGCGCACACTGGACTTGCCCTTGAGGACCTGATACTCATGGCCGACTTCCGGGTAGTTGGTGACGACGCCATCAATGGGCAGGTTGACGACGGAATTCCATTGCTGCTGTTTCTCTGTCATTTCATCCCAGACAAAGACTTTCTGGCCGATGTAGTGGAGCTGTTTGACCAGATCTGGGGTAGTGATCTCAGACGAAATATTGACGCCTGTGGTTACGGTAAACCGTTCAAAATTTAACCGGCCCAATGATCCGGCAATGAAAATCCGGGGAATGCTGGGCATCAGCTTTTTCATTTCTTCTAGGCTTTCGAATGAAAAGCTGTGGACCATCACCCGATTTTCCATATGGTATTGCTTGATCAAAGCGACCAGCAGCGCCTCCATGTTTTTCGGATTGCCTTTAGCCGTCTTTTTGGTTTCTACCAGAAACTTGGCGTTAGGGTTGTTTTGGTAATGGGCAAACACTTCCCCTAAACTATGAATTGGTTCACCATTGGCTTGATGCAGTTTTTGCAAAGCGGCGAATGGCTGCTGCGAGACAATGGCGTGGGTATTGGTGACCCGGTAAAGATCCCGGTCATGACTGACGACCAGCACGTTGTCTTGACTGACATGGACATCCAATTCGACGTAATTGGCGCCGTGATTGAAGGCTGAGTCAAAACTTTGGAAGGTTTCTTCCGGGGCATTCAAGGGATCGCCTCGGTGGCCGACCACTAAAAAACCAGCGCTGATCAGGTAAATCCCCAATAACAGCGCAGCGATGGACATTTTTTTGACCATCCCGCTGTCTCCTTTCTTCGCGAATTGCTGTCATTTAGTGTATCATAAATTGACGAATAGGGCGGAACAGCGCGCCTAGAATGGAGTTGAAGGCATTGAATTACGATACATGGGTGTTCGCGGAAAGATTTGTCAACACCTGGCTGCCGGCGGGTCTGGTGGGCGGTCTGCTGCTGTTTACCGGCGGCCTGCTGGCGTATTTCCACAAGGGGCGGGCCCGCCCGTGGGGCATCGGTGCCGCCATTTTGGGTCTGCTTACCGTGGGGGTATCCTTTATTTTTCTCTACCAGCCGTCAACCCAGGCTTATATGAAAGATTTTGGCCACGTGACGCCCCGCGCCCGAGTGGAAGATCCGACATTTTTTGGCTATCAGGCCACCAGCGGCGCATTGACCGGCATTTATGCGATGGTCCGCAACGACGATGATATGCGCCAACTGCCCATGTACAGCCGGCATGCGGTGAGCCAGAAGGTGCGCTATGCAGGGGATGCCGATGGCAGTTATTATTTCTATATCGGCGACATTTATTCACCCATCAACTATATTGGCCCGGTAGAAAAACGTAATGTGGCGGCGCCGTATTTGCGGGGGTATCGGTATACGCTGAAGGATGATCAGTACAAGACGATTGGCTTTATTAATCCGGTTAATGCCACGACCATGGCTTTGGTAATTCCGAATTCATTGAAACACCGCCCGCCGACGAATGACGTACTGCAAAATGCTAAGCGGTTAGCCAAACTCGACACGGGTTGGACAACGGAGGAAAAATGATGGATGTTTTTGACCCATTGCCGGACCAGTGGCACAGCGTGGATCAGCAACTGATGTTTGCACTCACTGTGCCGGTCGAAGCTGATTTGTTTTATCCTCAATGGCGGGACCCGGCCGTGGCGCATCAATTGGGCATGACCCCGCCGGCCAATGTGAACGATGTGCGGACCATGTTGGCGTACTATATCGGCAATGCCCAGACTGGCAGTGCTGCCCGGTATACGGTGCGGCACGGGCAGACCGTGATCGGCATTTGCGGCTTCAACGATATTGACCGGGCAGATTCCCGGGTTGAAATTGGCTACGAGATCTTGCCAGCCTATCAGCATCGCGGGTGGGGCAGTGCGCTGGTGGCAGCGATGGTTGATCAAGCTTGGCAGTACCTGGATTTGAACCGTGTCGGGGCGGGCGTGCTGCCGGCCAACACGGCTTCTTTAGCGGTCCTGCGGCATAATGGATTCACAACGGAGGGTACGCTGCGTCAGTTTACCCGCATCGGCGATACCGTGTATGATCTCGTCATGTGCAGCAAAGTGCGTGCACTGGATAAGTAGAAAGCAGGGATAATGTGCCAGATAAAGCAATGACCCGTTACCAAACCCTGGATCTGATTGAACAGATCACCCGGTTGGACGGGTCTCAGTATTTTGAAGTGAGTGATATGTTCATGAATGGCCGTGCGGAACTGGCCGCTATTCGCGGGATGATCAAAGAAGTGCGCATCGTCCAGTTGAATATCGCCCATACCAAGGCCGTGCAAGCCTATGAGAAATATATCAACGAGACGTACGAAATGCCGCCGGAAAACTTTACCAAATGGGTGGAGTGGGATAAACCGGCCGGGCCGATCCACGATGCCTACGAGGAAATTCTCAAGACCAACCACGTGGGCTGAGATTACGCGTTGTCATCCAGGGCAGTCAGCTTTTCTGCCCACTCATTTTCCGCGTGGTGCCGTTTAGTCTCCAATGCAGTGAGCTGTGCTTGCAGCTCCTGCATTTTTTTGTAGTCTTGCAAGACATCCGGGGCGGCCATGGCCTCTTGTACCTCGGTTTCCTGGTGGCTGAGATGGTCGATTTCTTTTTCCAGCTGGGCAACTTCTCGCTCCAGCCGTCGTTGTTCCCGTTGCGCCGCTTTGGTTTCTTCGAAGGATTGCTGCGTTTCGCTCTTGTCCGGGGCGGTCGGCTGATCCGTTTGTTGGGCGTTCTCCGCTGCCAAAGCATCTTCCTCCGCTTTTTTGGCCAGGTAATAGTCGTAATTACCGAGATAATGAGTCGATCCCGCGGGGGTGATGACATAAGTGTGGTTAGCCAATGCGTTAATGAAATACCGGTCATGGGAAACAAACAGAATCGTGCCGGCGAAGTCTTGCAAGGCATTTTCCAACACTTCTTTGGATTCAATATCCAAGTGGTTGGTCGGCTCATCCAGGATCAGGAAATTGTCGTGGTCCAGCGCCAATTTGACCAAGCTGAGCCGGGCTTTTTCGCCCCCGGAAAGATCAGCGACATATTTCAATACATCATCACCCCGAAAGAGAAAACTGCCCAGAATTGAGCGTACATCTTTTTCCGGCATGGTGGGGTGGTCGTCCCAGACCTCATTCAAGACGGTCTTCTCGGCATGCAGAATCATTTGCTCCTGATCGTAGTAGCCAACCGTCACACCGGTACCGAAGAGCACCTCGCCCTTCAGAAAGGGAATTTTTCCTAGAATACTTTTGAGCAGGGTGGACTTGCCGACACCGTTGGCCCCGATAATGCCCACTCGGTCGCCCTTGTCCACATTGACATTGATCGGGCCAGCCATGGGGTGGGCGGCGTCATAGCCCACTGTGGCGTCCTTGACGCGGAGGACGTCATTGCCGCTGGTCCGGTCCGGGGTAAATTGGAAATGGATCGTTTTCTCTTCACCCACAGGTTTGGGCAGCCGCACCATTTTTTCTAATTTTTTTCGCCGCGACTGGGCCATTTTGGTCGTGGAGGCTCGGACGATGTTCTTTTGAATGTAGTCTTCCAACTTGGCAATCTCTGCCTGCTGGTGCTCATAGGCCTTCCAGGCCTGTTCCGACCGGGCTTCCCGTTCGACTAAGTATTTGGAATAGTTGCCGGTGTAGGTGGTGGTTCCGTCAGCGCGTAATTCGACGATTTGGGTAGTCAGTTTATCCAGGAAATACTGATCATGAGAGACCAGAAGCAGCGCGCCGGGATAGTTGCGCAAATATCCTTCCAGCCAAGTTAAGGTATCAATATCCAGATGGTTGGTCGGCTCGTCCAGAATCAACAGCTGACGCTTTTCCAGCAATAGTTTAGCTAGCGCCAACCGGGATTTTTCGCCCCCCGAAAGAGTGGCGATGGGCTTGTCCCAAACGTCGCTGCCGAATTTGAAGCCGGTCAAGACCGAGCGGATTTCAGCTTCGTAACCGTAGCCATTCTTCTCAGTAAACGTGTGGCTCAACTGATCGTAAGCGGACAACAAGTCATGGTTGGTCGGATCAGCACCCATTTGATGTTCTAATGAATGGATTTGCGCCGCCATTTTTTGCAGGTCGCTGAACACCGTCAGCATTTCGGCATAAATCGTTCGGTTCGTATCGAGGCCGGAATCCTGCGCCAGATACCCCCAAGTCAAGTCATTGGCGAAGCTGATCTGCCCGCCGTCAGCGGCTTCGTCGCCGATGATTGTCTTGATTAAAGTGGACTTGCCGACACCATTGGGCCCGACTAAGCCGATTCGGTCGTGATCTTGAACGATCAAGTTGGCGTTGGTAAACACCGGTACGGCGTTAAATTCTTTAGTAATATGCTGCGCTTGTAAAAGGATCACGAGTTAAAAACACCTTTCTAAGTAACGTTCATTTTTAATTTGCGAGAACGGTTTATTTTCACTAACCATTCTACTGGATAACGATGGGCACAACAATGGACACTTTGTCTTGTGATTTGTTTGCTTTTTGTGCAAATTACAAGTATCATTAGCGTACGAAATGAAGGTTAGTCGTGGGAATTGCACTTTTCCCACCAAAACACGAACATTCATTATCCAATGACGATGTTTTTCGCCATTAGAACCGAGCGGCAGCATCTGTGAACAGGTGCGCACTCAATTATTAAGGAGGGCCTTTTATGGCAGATTTCAAAATTCCTAAGGCAACTGCCAAACGTCTACCGTTATACTATCGCTATCTCAACTTTTTACATAACGCCGGCAAAGAGAAAGTGAGTTCCACTGAATTGTCCGAAGCGGTGAAAGTTGACTCAGCGACCATTCGCCGAGATTTTTCCTATTTTGGCGCATTGGGCAAACGGGGCTACGGCTATGATGTCGATTCGTTGCTGGCATTCTTTGCTAAGACATTGAATCAGGATCATCTGACCAATGTCGCTTTGATTGGTGTGGGCAATTTAGGCCACGCTTTACTTAATTATAACTTCCGGCAGACTAATTCCGTGCGTATCTCCGCCGCTTTCGATGTCAATCCGGATATCACCGGTACGATTCAAAGCGGGGTACCGATTTATCCTATGGATGAACTTGAGACCCAGTTGAAAGATCAGCAGATCGACATCGTGATCTTGACCGTACCTACCCAGGCCGCCCAAGATATTACCGACCGCCTGACCAAAGCCGGTGTCCACGGCATCCTCAACTTCACCCCGTTGCGGATTTCCGTACCTGACACCGTCCGCGTTCAAAACGTCGATTTGGTTAATGAATTACAAACCCTGATTTACTTCATTGACCACTATTCCAACCGGCCGAAAGAAGAAGCGAAGCAGTAATATTAAACGAGATTTTTAGCGTATAGAGATCGGGATCACACTGTCAGGCTTTGGTGTACTTAGGGCCAATGCGCAGCTTGCGGAGCATTGGCCTGGCAGCAGCACACTGAGGAATCAGCCGAGTCCCGGTCTTTTTTTTTACCCATAAATTAGCACTCCACCCCTCAGTCTGCAAATTTTTACAGAAAAGTGGTTGCATTCCCCCTGGGAAATGATATTATAGAACATGTGATTAGCACTTGATGCAAGTGAGTGCTAAACCTGCACTAACAAGTGACAACAACTGTTTTTAGGAGGGATTCTTCGTGTTAAAACCATTAGGTGATCGGGTCATCGTTAAGGTCCAAGAAGAAGAAGAGCAAACCGTTGGCGGCATCGTGCTGGCCAGCAATGCTAAGGAAAAGCCGCAAACCGGTGAAATCGTCGCCGTCGGCGAAGGCGCCCTGAATGATAAGGGCGACCGCATCAAGCCTAGCGTCGCCAAGGGTGATAAGGTCCTGTTCGACAAGTACGCAGGATCCGAAGTACGTTACGACGATCAAAAGTATTTGGTTTTGCATGAAAAAGACATCATGGCGATCGTGGAATAACCTTCTGCATTGTTGTGATCAACGAACGTAAAAACACAATTCTATTTATGAGGTGAAAGTTCGAATGGCAAAAGAAATCAAGTTCTCTGAAGATGCACGCGCCGCAATGCTACGGGGTGTCGACAAATTAGCTGACACCGTCAAGACGACTCTTGGACCCAAGGGCCGCAATGTTGTTCTCGAAAAATCCTATGGTTCACCGGAAATCACTAATGATGGGGTGACCATCGCCAAGGATATCGAACTCCCAGACCATTATGAAAACATGGGGGCTAAGCTGGTTTCGGAAGTTGCTTCCAAGACTAACGATATCGCTGGTGACGGCACCACGACGGCCACGGTTTTGGCACAAGCCATTGTCCGTGAAGGGATGAAGAACGTGACCGCCGGTGCTAACCCGGTTGGTATCCGCACAGGGATCGAACAGGCGACGAAGGCTGCTGTTGATGCGTTGCATAAGAATTCCCACAAGGTCGAGACCAAAGAACAAATCGCATCTGTTGGGGCCGTTTCTTCCTCCAGTGAAGAAATTGGCAAGCTGATCGCTGACGCCATGGATAAAGTGGGTCACGATGGCACGATCACGATCGAGGAGTCCAAGGGTATTGAAACGGACTTAAAGGTCGTTGAAGGGATGCAGTTTGATCGCGGCTATCTGTCCCAATACATGGTAACCGATAACGACAAGATGGAAGCTGACTTGGATAATCCATATATTTTGATTACCGACAAGAAGATTTCCAACATTCAAGACATTCTGCCGTTATTGCAACAAATCGTTCAACAGGGCAAGGCGTTGCTGATCATTGCCGACGATGTTGAAGGTGAAGCATTACCGACCTTGGTATTGAACAAGATTCGGGGCACGTTCAATGTTGTTGCCGTTAAGGCTCCTGGCTTTGGCGATCGGCGCAAGGAACAATTACAAGATATTGCCGTATTGACTGGCGGCACTGTCATTTCTTCTGATCTGGGTCTGGAACTCAAGGACACGACCATTGACCAATTGGGTCAAGCAGGCAAGGTGACAGTTACCAAGGATGACACGACTATCGTTGAAGGTGCTGGCGACAAGGATGCAATCGAAGAACGGGTCGGCCAAATCAAGAAGCAAATTGACGATACGACATCTGACTTCGACCGCGAGAAGCTGCAAGAACGTCTGGCTAAGCTGGCTGGCGGGGTAGCTGTGATCAACGTTGGTGCTGCGACTGAAACTGAATTGAAGGAACGCAAGTATCGGATCGAAGATGCCTTGAACGCCACTCGCGCAGCCGTTGAAGAAGGCTACGTCGCTGGTGGCGGTACGGCACTGGTCAACGTTATTCCGGCCGTTGCTGCGCTGAAGGAAAAGGGCGACGTCCAAACCGGGATCAACATCGTTCTGCGCGCTCTGGAGGAACCGGTTCGCCAGATTGCCAAGAACGCCGGCAAGGAAGGCTCTGTCATTGTAGAACGCCTGAAGGGCGAGAAGCCTGAGTTCGGTTACAACGCACGTGACGACAAGTGGGAAAACATGGTCGAGGCTGGCATCATTGACCCGACTAAGGTCACTCGCTCTGCGTTGCAAAACGCCGCTTCTGTTGCCGCTTTGCTGTTGACGACTGAAGCTGTGGTCAGCGACATTCCGGAACCGAAGAGTGATAACCCGGCTGCCGGTGCCGGTGCCGGCGCACCTGGTATGGGCGGTATGATGTAATTAACCGCTTAGCGGATTAATACTTCAAACAACGGAGCAGAAAGCTGATTTGGTCAGTTTTCTGCTCCGTTTGCATTCAGTAATGGCTCGTTTTCAGAAACTATACCGTTCGGCGCAAATTCGACAACTTAAATTTGCAAATGTTGCCCGCTCGGCAAAAATAACCCATGCTATTCTGTCAATGTAGGGCTGGCGAGACTAGGGATTTGCAACACGGGATATCTTTGCAGAGTTAACCATAGGACGCACCAAGGCACCATCAACATAGATCCAGCCCACGTGATGAACGGACGGACCAGGCAGCGGATTTTCACGGCCTGGTCCGTTTTGGTGTTTCTTTCGTAAACGGACAACTCTAGCGGCAACTGCCTCCGCTAAACGGGCTCCGGCCGACAGCGGCTAGGGCATAAGGACCAGGAAGCATAAAACCTAAGTGCGGGTTTTCTGCTTCCTGGTCCTTATGCCTACGCTGCTAACCGTCGGCCTGCGCCCTCTCTGGCACTTTTTTGTGCTATCATATACGGTACATTGTAACGAATCGGAGAAGCAAAAAAGGAGTTTTGTAATGGCTAATCATTCCAAAGAAACGCCGATGATGCAGCAATACTTCGCCATTAAGGATCAGTACCCCGATGCTTTCCTGTTTTATCGAATCGGGGATTTTTATGAACTGTTTTATGATGACGCCATCAAAGGATCGCAGATGCTGGAGCTGACGCTCACCTCACGTAATAAGAGCGTGACCGACCCGGTACCGATGTGCGGGGTGCCGCACCATGCGGTGCAAAGTTACATCGATATTCTGGTGGACAAGGGTTACAAGGTGGCTATTTGCGAGCAAATGGAAGATCCTCGGTTAGCCAAGGGCATGGTGAAACGTGCTGTGATTCAGCTGGTGACGCCGGGGACACAAATGCCGGATAGTCCCGGCAAACGCCAAGACAATAACTTTTTAACGGCCGTGGACGAACTGGGCGGGCAATATCACTTTGCCTATACCGACCTTTCTACCGGGGAAGTGTGGGTGACGACGCTGGCCAGCACCGATGATGTCCGCAACGAAATGCTGGCGTTACAAACCAAAGAAGTTGTGGTACCGCCGGACTTGCCGGATGATCTGGCGCAGGCGCTCAAACCGCTGAATATTTTACAATCGGCTCAGGATTTGCCAGAAAACACTGCCGAAGTCAGTTATGTCCGGCAAGATGCCGCCAACGCGGGACAAAAACAGGTGCTGGCCCGGCTGGTAGGATATTTGCTGGCGACCCAGAAGCGGGCCTTGGCCCATTTACAGAAGGCTACTGTCTATGCCCCCAGTCAGTTCCTGCAAATGGATCATGATGCCCAAGTGAACTTGGAGCTCACTTCAGCGCGCCGAGACGGCAAGAAACGCGGCTCGCTGCTTTGGGTGATGGACGAGACCCGTACGGCCATGGGCGGCCGGTTGTTAAAGCAGTGGCTGGAACGGCCGCTGCTGTCGGCCAAGACGATCAAAGCCCGGCAAGATAAAGTTGCCGCTTTAGTGGATGATTACTTTCAGCGGAGCAGTTTGCAGGATCAGCTGACCAAGGTCTATGACTTGGAACGACTAGCCGGCCGGATTGCTTTAGGCAGCGCCAACGGCCGGGATCTGCTGCAACTGAAGGCGTCCTTGGAACAAGTGCCGGAAATCATGGCCACGTTGCAGCAGCTGCACAGTGACAGTTTTACCAGCTTTGTCAAAGCCATGGATCCCGTGCCGGAAGTTGCCGAGTTGATTGGCCGGGCCATTGTGGATGATCCGCCGATCTCTGTCACAGAGGGCAACGTTATTCGGGATGGCTACAACGATCAACTGGATCAATACCGGGATACGATGCACCATTCGAAGCGCTGGATCGCCAATTTGGAGGCTCAGGAACGCAAAGTCACCGGCATTCACAATCTGAAGATTGGCTATAACAAAGTCTTTGGTTACTATATCGAAATCACCCGAGCTAATCTGGATAAGGTGCCGGCTGGCCGGTACGAGCGGAAACAAACGCTGACCAACGCTGAGCGGTTCATTACCCCAGACTTGAAGGATCAGGAACGCTTGGTGTTAGAGGCCGAGGAGCACTCCACCGCCTTAGAGTACACCCTGTTCACAACGGTCCGGGGAGAAATTCAGAAAGAAATTCCGCGCATTCAGCAGCTGGCTGCGCAGTTGGCCGCGCTGGATGTGCTTCAAGGGTTCGCGGTGATTGCGGAACAGTACCATTATGTCCGGCCGGCGTTTGTCGAACATCAACAGGACCTGCACATCGTTAACGGCCGCCATCCCGTGGTTGAAAAGGTGCTCGGTCCGAACCAGTATGTACCGAACTCCGTGACGATGAATCAAGACACCGACGTGCTGTTAATCACCGGGCCGAACATGTCCGGTAAATCGACGTATATGCGCCAGTTAGCCCTGTCCGTGATCATGGCCCAAGTGGGCAGTTATGTGCCGGCTGAGCAGGCTCAGATGCCCTTATTCGACCATATTTTCACCCGGATTGGTGCCGCGGATGATTTGCTGTCGGGGAATAGTACCTTTATGGTGGAAATGATGGAGGCCAACGATGCCTTGATCCACGCGACGCCCCGGAGCCTGATCCTGTTCGACGAAATCGGCCGAGGCACGGCCACCTATGATGGCATGGCTTTGGCCCAAGCGATTATTGAATATATTCATAATCGGGTGCACGCCAAGACACTGTTTTCTACCCATTATCATGAATTGACCCAACTGGCCGATACGCTGCCCAAGCTGAAGAATGTCCATGTCGGGGCAGCGGAAGAAAATGGTCAGCTGGTGTTCCTGCACAAAGTTGAACCCGGGCCGGCGGACAAGTCCTATGGGATTCATGTCGCCAAATTAGCGGGACTGCCCAATGCTGTTTTGCAGCGCGCAGACGTGATCTTGCAGCAGCTGGAGGGCAAGAAGCGGGTCGTACCGACGCCGCCGGAGCCGGCCGCCGAAACTAAGCCGGCACCGGCGGCTGCACCAGCCGTCGCCGAAGCCGGCGGTGATCAGCAACTCGCCTTGTTCCAGCCGCAAACCGTGGCCCTTACGGATTCGACAGAACAATTTATTGTGGATGCGCTGAAGGATCTCGACATTGGCCACCTCACCCCGATTCAGTTAATGAATCAGGTCGATGCTTGGCAGCAGAAATTGCGCCGAGAGGCGAAGAAGAAGACCGCTGCCGCTGAAAAATAAGTCTTTATTGAAAGGAGAATCGCTTGATGGGAAAAATTCATGAATTGTCCGCTCAGGTCAGCAATCAAATTGCGGCCGGGGAAGTAATCGAACGCCCAGCCTCAGTCGTCAAGGAATTAGTGGAAAACGCCCTGGATGCCCATGCTACCCAGGTGCGGATTCGAGTCAAAGACGGCGGCATGAGCCTGATTACCGTCAGCGATAATGGCGACGGCATCGCCAGCGACGATATTCCGCTGGCCTTTGCCCGCCATGCTACTAGTAAGATCATGACCGGCGCGGATTTGTTTAAAATCGGTACCCTGGGCTTCCGCGGTGAAGCTTTGGCCTCCATCGGTGCCGTCGCGAAGGTCACCATGACCACCAGCACCCAAAATGGGTTGGGGGACACTGCAGTCGTTGAAGGCGGCGATCTGGTCAAACAAGAGAAGTCCAGCCAGCCTAAGGGGACGACCCTGACCGTGCGGGACTTATTTTACAATACGCCAGCCCGGTTGAAGTACATGAAATCGGTCCAGACGGAACTGTCGCATATCGCGGATATCGTGGATCGGATTGCCCTGGGGCATCCCGATGTGGCCTTCACTCTGGTGAATGATACGAAGACGATGTTTGCCACTGTCGGCAACAAGGATTGGCGCCAGACCATTGCCTCGATTTACGGCAACTCGGTTGCCCAGGCGCTGCTGCCGATCAAGGGCGACACCCTGGACTATCGGGTCCAGGGCTACATTGCTAAACCGGAAGTGACCCGGGCGTCGCGAAATTTCATTTCACTCTTGATCAACGGCCGCTACATTAAGAATTATGCGCTGAATAAAGCCTTGATCGAAGGGTATGGCACGAAACTGATGGTGGGCCGCTATCCGGTCGCCGTCATTGCCGTGCACATGGATCCGCTGCTGGTGGACGTCAACGTTCATCCCACCAAGCAGGAAGTGCGGTTAAGCAAAGAAAACGAGCTGACCAGTCTGATTACCAAACTGGTCGGCGCCGAGCTGGGCCAGCAGCGGTTGGTACCCAACGCGCTGGATAATCTGTATTCCCACAGTCGGCCAGCCACGCCCCAGATGCAGCAGTGGGCAGATTTGGCCAGCCAGCTGGACACTATCAGCAGTCAAG
The DNA here is from genome assembly GCF_008694105.1 of Schleiferilactobacillus harbinensis. NCBI lineage: Bacteria > Bacillati > Bacillota > Bacilli > Lactobacillales > Lactobacillaceae > Schleiferilactobacillus > Schleiferilactobacillus harbinensis. The sequence continues at coordinate 1,145,681 of NZ_CP041364.1, read as the reverse complement.
ATCAGCCCCAGACTAGTCAGCCAACGAATCAAGCGGCACAGCCCGCCGTCCCAGTGGTTGCCGAGGCAGCGGCCCATGTCGCCGCGAACGGACGCTTTATTGCGCCCAATGCCCTCCATCCCGAGGATGCCGGCACCGATGCCCAGGTATTGGCTGCTTGGGACGCCCGGGTGGCCGCCGATGCACCTGCGTTAGCCTTTTCGGCCCAGTCCCAACCGCAAACCGTGGAACAAACTGCCCTGGTGGACGATACCAACACCCCAGCCAAGCGTTTTCCGCAGCTGCATTATCTCGCCCAAGTACATCGTACCTATCTGCTGGCCGAGGGGGAGGACGGCTTTTATATTCTGGACCAGCACGCCGCCCAGGAACGGGTCAACTATGAATACTATCGAGAAAAAGTCGGCCATCTTCAACCCGATCAGCAAACCCTGCTGGTTCCGCTGATTCTCGACTATTCTGCGGCTGATTATTTGGAGATCAGTCAGCACTTGCCGGAACTAGCCAAGGTAGGCATTGAACTGGAACCGTTCGGCGACAATTCGTTCATCGTGCATTCTCACCCCGCCTGGTTTGCCGACAAGGATGTCGAGGCCATGATCCGTGAAATGGTGGATTATTTCTTAACCGACCATACCCTCAGTGTTGCCAAATTCTTGAATAAGGCCACCGCCCTGATCGCCTGCAAGGCGTCGATCAAGGCCGGGATGGATATCAGTCGGCAAGAGGCTCAGCGGCTGCTGGATGATCTGCGGGAGTGCGAAAACCCCTTTAATTGCCCCCATGGCCGCCCGACGATGACCCATTACAGCGACCGGGACTTGGAGCGGATGTTCAAACGGATTCAAGATTCACATCAAGGGTGGACCGGCGCGTAACGCACACACGTTTGTGTTAGAATGAGATAATAAGAGAGAAAAGGGGCGACCAGCGTGTATGAATTTCTAACTGGGACCATCGCCGCGATCCACACCGATTACATCGTGGTGGCCGTCCAAGGTATCGGCTACAAAGTGATCGTGCCAAATCCCTATCGGTTCGCGGTGGGAGCGAAAGATGTCACTGTCTATGTGGATCAAATCATCCGAGATAACATCGGTATCACGTTGTACGGTTTTGCCGATCTGGATGAAAAGGTGATGTTCCAGCATTTGATCAGTGTCACTGGCATTGGCCCGAAGTCAGCCTTGGCCATCTTGGCCACCGGCGACGCGGCGGCGTTAGTCCAGGCCATTCAGGAAAATGACCTGAAGTATTTGACTAAATTTCCGGGAATCGGCAAGAAATCGGCGCAGCAGATCATTTTGCAACTGGCCGACCGTTTGACGCCCACCGGCAAACCGGCGCTGACGGTGAAGACCGTGGCCGACCCGGCCGCCGTTAATGACTCGCCCGCCTTGCGCGATGCCTTGGCCGCCTTGCGCACGCTGGGTTACAGCGATAAAGATGTGGTGCGTATCGCCAAAGCCTTGCGGCAGGAAGAAGCACACTCAACGGACGATTATATTCGACTCGGTCTCAAATTATTGACCCAGCCCTAATCAAGCAGAGAGGAGAGCGGCAGCTTGGCAGAATCAGAACGGATCGTCGATGCGGACGCCAATAATAACGAAGATCGCGCCGACATGACGCTGCGGCCAACGCGGCTGGCCGATTATATTGGTCAAAATGCGTTGAAACACCAATTGACCGTCTTTATTCAGGCGGCCCGGTCCCGGGAAGAGTCCTTGGACCATGTATTGCTGTATGGCCCGCCCGGCCTGGGCAAGACAACGCTAGCGGCGATCATCGCCAATGAAATGGGCGTACACTTGCGCCAAACCAGCGGACCGGCCATCGAGAAGAGCGGCGATCTAGTGGCCCAGCTCAATGAGCTGCAGCCAGGGGACGTCCTGTTTATTGATGAAATCCACCGGCTGCCCAAACCAGTGGAAGAAGTCCTGTATTCAGCGATGGAAGATTTCTATATCGATATTATCGTTGGTGAAGGTCCGGCCGCTCATCCCATTCATTTTACGCTGCCGCCGTTTACCCTGGTGGGGGCGACCACCCGCGCCGGTCTATTATCGGCGCCGTTGCGGGACCGCTTTGGCATTAGCATGCACATGGCATACTACAGTACGGATGAACTGACTGAGATTGTGGATCGCTCGGCCCAGATTTTTGGACTGGCCATCGACGAGCAGGGCGCGGGGGAGATTGCCCGCCGGTCCCGGGGCACCCCCCGGATCGCCAATCGGCTGCTGCGCCGGGTGCGGGACTTTGCGACTGTCAATGGGGATGGTAAAATTACCCAGGCGATCGCGGCATCTGCGCTGACCCAGCTGCAAGTTGACGATATGGGCTTGGATAACCTCGACCGGAAGATCCTGCACCTGATGATCGACCATTATGCTGGCGGCCCCGTGGGCTTAAAAACCATTGCAGCCAACGTCGGCGAAGAGGAACAGACCGTCGCCGAAATGTATGAACCATTCTTAATGCAGCGGGGGTTATTGATGCGCACCCCCCGCGGACGGGTCGTCACCCCGTTGGCGTACCATCATTTGGGCTTGACACCCCCGACACATAAAACGGATTTGGAAGTGTAATTTTGCTCACAACGGAAGATTTTGACTATGATTTACCCCAAGAATTGATTGCTCAGACCCCGCTCCCTGAACGGGATGCGTCCCGGATGCTGGTGCTCGATACGGCCACCGGCGAAACAACGGACAAGCATTTCTACGATATTCTCGATTATGTCCATCCCGGCGATGCGGTGGTGATGAACGATACCCGGGTCATGCCGGCCCGATTATACGGCATCAAGCCGGAAACTGGCGGCCATGTGGAAGTGCTGCTGCTGAACAATACCCGCGGTGATGACTGGGAAGTGCTGATGAAGCCGGCGAAACGGATTCATGTCGGTACTCAGATCGACTTTGGCGACGGCCTGCTCAAGGCGACGGTTACGGAAGAACGGGACGAAGGCGTGCGCATGATCCGCTTCCAGTACGATGGGATTTTCATGGAGATCCTGGACAAGCTGGGTGAAACTCCGCTGCCGCCTTACATCAAGGCTAAGTTGGACGATCCGGAGATGTATCAGACGGTGTATGCCAAGGAGATCGGATCGGCAGCAGCGCCCACTGCCGGACTGCACTGGACTAAGGAATTGCTGCAGAAAGTCCAAGACAAGGGCGTCAAGCTGGTTTACTTGACCCTGCATATTGGGTTGGGCACTTTCCGGCCAGTCCTAGAAGAAAACGTCGAGGACCACAAGATGCACTCCGAGTTCTATCGGCTGACCCCGGAAGCGGCTCAGGCTTTGAACGACGTCCGGGCCAATGGCGGGCGGATCATTGCCACTGGCACCACCGTGATTCGGACGCTGGAATCTATTGGCACGAAGTTCAACGGTGCGATCAAGGCGGACTCCGGCTGGACAGACATCTTCATTAAGCCGGGCTACCAGTGGAAAATCGTGGATGCCTTCATCACTAACTTCCATCTGCCCAAGTCCACACTGGTCATGCTGGTCGCTTCGTTTACCGGCCGGCACATGATCCTCAATGCATACCAGCATGCTGTTGCAGAGAAATACCGCTTCTTCAGTTTCGGCGACGCGATGTTTATCTACAATAGTCAAAATCCGCACCCGCAACCGTTGAAAGAAAACGATTAATCCGGAGCAATGCAAAAAAGCCACCGCTGATCAATTGATCAGCGGTGGCTTTCAATATGGGACAGTTTTTAAAAAATAGAATTCGGAATAAATGCAGCGAAACCCCGAAGGATTGGCTTCAGGGTCTCACACGTGTGACGGAGTCCACTCAGGGGCACCTCTAGCTGGCGGTGCACTGCTCATCGCTATCGGCGGCCGAGAGTTTCTTCTTAGAGACGCAAATCCGGCCATTGGCATTGTTGACCAGCCATTGGTCCGCCACCGACATGATGACAGATTGCTCTAAGACGACCTCAACCTTCCCAGGCAGCTTGGAAAAACGGTGGTCCTCCATGGTATAACTCGAGGCAATCACGGATTGCCCGACTTCAAGGTCTTTCATAAACCTTCCCCTCCTTGTCAAGCCGTCTGCGTGGTACCATCCCCCCGGATGATACCGGCGGCTTAAAGGCACCCCTGCAACAGAGGTTGGAACATATCATAGGAAAAGTGGGGCATAAAGTCAATGCCTCCAGGCCACTTTGCTCAATTTTTACAAAAAAGGGACCGATAACAGACATACCAGTTACCGACAGAGCAGGATTCTTTCCCTTTATCGGATCTTCTGATAAGATGGGAGGGCGTTTTGTCGAACGAGAGTCATGACCAGAATAGGAGAAAAGAAATATGACAGCACCAGTACGCTATCGCTTAATCAAAACCGAAAAACACACCGGCGCCCGGCTGGGTGAATTGATCACGCCCCATGGCACCTTCCCCACGCCCATGTTCATGCCAGTGGGCACCCAGGCGTCCGTCAAGCTGATGAGTCCAGAAGAGCTGAAAGAAATGGGGGCTGGGGTCATTTTATCCAATACCTACCACCTGTGGCTGCGGCCGGGTCCGGAAATCGTTAAAGAGGCGGGCGGACTGCACAAGTTTATGAACTGGGATCAGGGGATCTTAACTGATTCCGGCGGTTTCCAAGTCTTTTCTCTGGCGGAAAACCGGGATATCACCGAAGAAGGGGTCCATTTCCGCAGCCATTTATCCGGCGAGAAAATGTTTCTTTCCCCAGAAAAAGCGATTCAAATCGAAAATGACCTGGGGCCGGATATTATGATGTCCTTGGATGAATGTCCGCCGTTCTTTGAGAGTTACGAGTACGTCCGGGATTCTGTGGCCCGAACCAGCCGCTGGGCGGAGCGGGGGCTCAAAGCGCACCGTAATCCGGACACCCAGGGCCTGTTCGGGATCGTCCAGGGCGCCGGCTTCCAGGATCTGCGGGAGCAAAGTGCTAAGGATTTGGTCAGTCTGGACTTTCCGGGTTATTCCATCGGCGGGTTGTCCGTCGGCGAATCCAAGGCCGAAATGAACCACGTCTTAGACTTCACAACCCCGCTGCTGCCGGAGAACAAACCTCGCTATTTGATGGGTGTCGGTAGTCCAGATGCCTTGATTGACGGCGTGATCCGGGGGATCGACATGTTTGACTGTGTCCTGCCGACTCGGATCGCCCGCAACGGCACCGTGATGACCCATCATGGCCGTCTGATCGTCAAGAATGCGAAATACGCCCATGACTTCACTCCCCTGGATCCCGATTGCGATTGTTACACCTGTACCCACTACAGCCGGGCCTATATTCGTCATTTGATCAAAGCCGACGAAACCTTCGGCCTGCGGTTGACCACGTATCATAATTTATACTTCCTTATCCATCTTATGGCCGATGTGCGTCAAGCCATTATGGATGATAATTTAATTGAGTTCCGGCAGAATTTATTCGACGAGTACGGGTATTCCGACGCCACGACGAAAAACTTCTAACGGAAGCGGGCGCCCGGCGCCAAATTATGATACAGTGTTAAACGAAAACAACTGAAGGAGTGTACACTAATTTGACTATTTTTACAGCAAACATTGCAGCTGGTACCTCGGCTGGCACTGGTTTCGGCGGTATGGGTATGATCGTGATGATGGTGATCCTGTTAGGGGTCATGTACTTCACCATGATGCGGCCGCAAAAGAAACAACAGCAGAAGCGCCAGGAAATGCTCAACGAGATGAAGAAGGGCGACCGGATCGTCACCATCGGCGGCCTGCATGGCGTGATCGATACCATCAACAAGACCGACAAGACGGTCGTTATTGACAGTGATGGCATCTATTTGACCTTTAACCTTGGTGCGATTCGCACGGTTCTGCCGGCAGCCACTGCCACAGCGGATGAGAATCAAGCAACGAGTGCTAACGACGCCAGTGCCACGACGCCTGACACGCCCAACGATGCCGCCGCAGACGACAAGTCCAGCGACGACTCCAAAGACGCTCAATAATTTTGATTCTGATCACCGGCTTGTCAGGCTGGTGGTCTTTTTGTTTGGCGCCAATCGCGCCGGCACGGTATAATAGACCTGTTGATAGAACAGTGATAAGGGAAGTAGGTGGTCTCAATGACTGATCCTGTATTCTTTAATCCCGGCGGTCAGAATGTACCCATGGCCCCGTACTACCAATACAGTCCGTACCATAATCCATGGATCATGCAAACCGAGGATTTGGCCAATACCCAATTGGTCGTGTACGTCCAACCGGATGGCCGATTGAAATTTGTTTTCCAAGCCATTCACCCGGAAACTGATACAGCAGAAAATACAACCCAGCAGTTGCAGGGTTGATGATTTGGGACTGAGACAACATCGTTCGCCAGTGTACCTCGTGCCAGCGGAGTTAGTCGTCTCAGTCCCTTTTCCTGTGGACAGGATTTTTCGACAAAACGTCAAAGATACCGTTCTTAGTCACTTTTGATAACCGACTCTTGCAAATTCTGGTAAGCATCAATGGACATTTCTCGGTATTCTATCAATGTACAGTCGTTCATCGCCGGGGGAGCCAACGAGAGCGTCGTACCTGAAAAAAGATTGGTTTGCGGTAAAGGGAGTACTGGGGAGATTTGAACGCGTGTCACTTGCCATATTTTATGAACCAACAACATGATTGAGGGAAAAAGCAGCACTGCTCAGAGATGAGCGGTGCTGTTTTTTTCTGCGCAAACCTTGATGTACCGCGGTTTTTGATATCGCTACCAGAAGTGAGACAATTCCCGTGAAATAAATCACAGAAAGTGCTTTACAAATTACTTCGCATCCGGTATATTATTACTTGTGAAGAGGATAACAGAAATCAGAAACCTTACGGAGGTATAACAATGCTCGAGACTGTCAAAAAGAACCAACCCACGAAAGAAGCGACTCCAACTGTTGATCAGATGATCAATTCTTTGGTCGACGATGCACAAAAAGCGCTTAAAATCATGGAAGGCTTCGATCAAGAAAAGATCGATCACATTGTTCATGAAATGGCAATTGCCGGGTTGAACGCCCACATGCGTTTGGCCAAGATGGCGGTGGAAGAGACCGGCCGTGGTGTTTACGAAGACAAGGCGGTCAAGAACATGTTTGCCACCGAAGAAATCTGGCATGCCATCAAGGATGACAAGACGGTGGGCGTCATTGAAGATGATCAGCAGCACCAGATTATGTACATTGCTGAACCCGTCGGTGTCATTGCTGGGGTAACCCCGGTAACCAACCCGACCTCCACGACGATGTTCAAGTCCCTGATCAGTATCAAGACCCGCAACCCGATCATCTTCGCTTTCCACCCGAAGGCCCAGAAGTGTTCAGCGGAATCTCTGGAAGTTATCAAGAAAGCGGCCATCGCTGCTGGCTTGCCGGCGGGGGCATTGAGCTATGTGCCGATCCCCAGTATCGAAGCCACTAAGACATTGATGAATCACCCGGGCGTGGCGACGGTCCTCGCGACTGGCGGCCCCGGCATGGTCAAGTCTGCATATTCCACCGGTAAGCCCGCCCTCGGCGTTGGTGCCGGGAACGTACCGGCTTATATCGAAAAGACAGCCAATATTCGCCAAGCCGTTAACGACATCGTGTTGTCCAAGTCCTTCGATAACGGCATGATCTGTGCATCTGAACAGGCAGCCATCGTTGACGCGGAAATCTATGACGAAGTCAAAGCAGAATTCATTCGTCAAGGTGCCTATGTTTTGAAGAAAGACGAAGTGCCTAAGCTGAGCAAAACGGTGATTTCTGAAGAACGCCACGCTGTTAACCCGGACGTCGTTGGTAAATCCGCCAACACCATTGCCGAATGGGCTGGGCTCAAAGTGCCCAAGGGCACGCCGGTATTGGTTGCCGAAATCAACGGTGTCGGTGACGAATTCCCGCTGAGCCGGGAAAAATTATCTCCGGTATTGGCTTTGATCAAGGCCAATGGCCACGAAGACGGCTTCAAGAAGGCCGAAGAAATGCTGGAACTCGGTGGGATGGGGCACTCCGCTTGTATCCATACCGATGATGAAGACCTGGTTGTCCAATACGGATTGCGCATGAAGGCTTGCCGAATCCTCGTGAACTCCCCGAGTTCCGTCGGCGGTATCGGTGACCTGTACAACAACATGATTCCGTCTCTGACGCTGGGCTGCGGCTCCTACGGGATGAACTCCGTTTCCCACAACGTCGGCACCATTGACTTGTTGAACATCAAGACAGTTGCCAAGCGCCGGAACAATCTGCAATGGGTGAAGCTTCCGCCTAAGATCTATTTCGAAAAAAACTCCGTGAACTACCTGGAGAAAATGCAGCACATCTCTCGGGTATTCATCGTTGCGGACCACGGGATGGAAAAGCTGGGCTACGTTAAGATCGTCGAAGACGTACTGAAGCTGCGCAAGAACCCCGTTCAATTCCAGACTTTCTTGGATGTTGAACCGGATCCGTCCAGTGACACGGTCTTTCACGGCCAAGCTGCAATGAACGACTTCAAGCCGGATACCGTCATTGCCATCGGCGGCGGTTCCGTCATGGACGCGGCCAAGGGAATGTGGATGTTCTACCAAGCTCCGGATTCTTCCTTCTTCCGCGCCAAGCAGAAGTTCTTGGATATTCGTAAGCGGACCTACAAGTTCCCGAAGCTGGATGATGTGAAGCTGATCTGTATCCCGACAACTTCTGGGACTGGTTCTGAAGTCACTCCGTTCGCCGTCATCACCGATAGCGAAACCGGCGTGAAGTACCCGCTGGCCGACTATGCGCTGACCCCGAATGTGGCGATCGTTGATTCTCGCTTCATCGAAACGGTGCCGAAGACTGTTGTGGCTGACTCTGGCCTGGACGTTTTGTGCCACTCGATTGAAAGTTATGTATCGACCATGGCTTCGCACTATACCCGCGGACTGAGTTTGCAAGCGGCGAAGATCGTCTTTGATAACTTGAAGAAGAGTTATGACGGCGACCAAGAAGCGAAGAGTGCCATGCATGATGCTTCGACCATGGCCGGGATGGCCTTTGCCAACGCCTTGTTGGGCATCAACCACTCCATTGCCCACAAACTGGGCGGCGAGTACCACCTGCCCCACGGCCGGGTGATTGCAATCACAATGCCCCATGTCATTCGTTACAATGCGAAGATGCCTGAAAAGCGGGCCGTATGGGCGAAGTACAACTACTTCCGGGCGGACGAAGATTACGCAGAAATTGCTCGGTACTTGGGTATCCGCGGCAATAGCACCGAAGAACTGGTCAACAATCTGGCCGATGCCATCGTGAAGTTGGCTGAGAGTGTTGGCGTGAAGATGTCCTTGAAGGATCAGGGCATCAGCAAGAAGGCGGTAGACGATGCAGCGGATCGGTTAGCCGAACTGGCTTACGAAGATAACTGCACGATCACCAACCCGAAGGAACCGTTGATTGCGGATATGGCGCAAATCATCCGGGACGAATGGGCTGGCCCGAAGTCTACTTTCTAAGCAAGACCACCAATAGACACCTGGGGACGTGAAATCTGACAGTCTCCCGGTCCCCGGTGGGTGATGTATCCTTCCTCCTAATATAAAAACAAACAGCGCCGCTGGACTTGATGGGTCCGGCGGCGCTGTTTGTGTGGAGAAAGGTCGTTGCAGACTGCCGTGCCAATGCTCCGCAATCTCCGGCTGAGGGGGCTGGAACGCCATGACGGCGCTTGGAACCCGCTACGCGGTCTCCAAGTCGCCTAACCACATCGGCGGCAAAGCCGCCGTGTGGTTTCCATGGCTGAGCCCCCTCAGCCTCCGATTGCTACGCATTGGCACTCGCTTTCTCGAGACTGGAGGGCCGCCCCGCTTAGTGCAGGAAAAGAAAAAAACCGCCAACTGGCGGCTTGCGGAATCTGACGATTACAACGTGGAATGATAAACGAACGCGCCGTCGAGGCCGAAGTTGCGTTGGTCGGCGACGGTGCCGGGTTTGAGGTCGCTTTCGGCCATGCGCATCATTTCCATGTGGGCGTCGAGGTCGTCGACATGATGGAGAAGCATGGCTTCGGGAGTGGCAGGTTTGATGGCGGCGCCGTATTCGAGTTTGCCGTGGTGCGAGAGGACGAGGTGGCGCAGGTTGAGAATATGTTCGTCGTTAAGACTGGCGGCGTAGTTCAAGTGCAATGTATTGCGGGCGTAGTCCACGATCATGCCGTCGATGATAGCGACGTGTTCCAGCAGGTTGGCCTGCTTGGTTGCTGTGTGGTCGGTGGCGTTCGTGTAGCAGAAGGCTTTGCCCAAATCGTGGAGCAAAATACCAGCGTAGAGCAGGGACTGGTTGATGGTCTTGGCATAAATCGTGTGGGTCAAAATTCCCTCGGCTTCATAAGCCATGGACAGGGTGTGGGTATATAGTCCGCCGATGAAGGCGTGGTGCATCCGAATCGCGGCCGGCATTTCGCTCAATTTATCGATGATGGCATCGTCTGTGTCGTTGTATAACGTGCGCACCAGATGCTGATAAATCGGGTCGGTGATCTTCATCAGGAAATGGTTGAAGCCTTCCTTCAATTGGGCATTGTCCCAATAACTTGCCGGCAGCAAGTCCCGCAATTGCAGAGTCGGATTAATAGAGAAAGAATCCAGAACGAATTGCAGCTTGCCGTTGTAATCAGAGCGCGTTGCCGTAAAATCAATGGCTTTGTTGTTGTAGGTCATGATTGAGTCCGGCTGAATCTCCCAGATTTTCACCGGCACTGTTTCGTCGTGGTTGGTGAGATTGGCGTCGGCGTATTGCGAGCCGTTCTTGGCCGCCTTGACGGTAATTCCTTGGATGATGGCCTGGCCGGCAAACGGTCGCCCATTCTTGACTTCTTTGAACATATGGCGCCTGCTTTCGTTTTCTTTTATTGTACCGTTTATTGGCGGAATCACAAAGGGTTCAGGCGACCGCTCAGAAGCGTAGGGATAAGGACGGCAAGGCACAAACCCCGGTTTTGGGTTTTTGCCTTGCCGTCCTTATCCCCTAGCTTCTGGTCGCCTGCGCCCGTTTAGAGAAGGCTGCCTTCTTTTGTCGGCTGTAACCCGTTTACGTGCAGGGAGAAAGAATTTGCGTGATACGTGAACCTTTTGCCGGGTGGCGCGGATAATAGGGTGTGAGGGGAGGCGATGGCCATGGCAATCGATCCGGTAATGGCCGAGGAGTTCGCGACCACATATGGCGCGGCATTGTATGGTTTTTGCCGTAAGTTGGCGTTCACCCGCCAGGATGCAGATGATCTGTACCAACAAACATTTCTACGGCTGCTGGCGATGCCAGCACGCGTTGACCTGAACGATAACCCCCGGGGTTTCCTGATGGCCATCGCCGCCCGCATCTGGGCTGATGAACGGCGCAAATATGCCCGGCGGGAGCGGATTGCGCCAATACATCCGGGGTGGGACGTGGAGACGGTGGCTGGGGCGGATACCGGTGGTGGTCAGCTCACTCAGCAGGAGCTGCAGGCCGACGTGCAGGCAGCGGTCAATCAGCTCGCAGACAGCTTGCGGGTCCCGGTACTTTTGTATTACATGGGCGACCTGTCCATCGCCGAAATTGCATCCGAGCTGCATATTCCGGCTGGCACAGTGAAGCGCCGCTTGTTTCAAGCGCGGCAATTATTACGGCAAGAAATGGAGGCTAACGGCTATGGCGAAGCATAACAACGATTTTGATCAAACCCTGCGCACTGCGCTGCACCATGAGGAGGAACCGCCAGCGGCTTTGCAGCAGGCTGTCTTGCAACAAATCCGCCAGCATCAGCCGCAGCCTGTTGAACGACAGATTCCAGCATTGTTGATCGCAGTGCTGGGGGCGATGCAGATGATTTCCATGGTGGCTATGGTCATCTTTTTTCTCCCGTCGACGCCTGTCTTCGAGTGGGCCGCTCGTAACTTAGTTGGTCTGGCCGGACTAATGATCATCGCTGGTTTTGTGCTGGCTTTTTGGCTGAAACGCAAACAGAAGGAAGGAGTACCGTCATGATGAGTTATAACTTGTACTGGGGCTTGCCCATGGTCATGATCGTCATTTTTGTTTTGCTGCTGCTGAGCACTGTACTGTTGGGCATTTGGACATACAAAGATGCCCGGACACGCAGTCTGGATGCCGGCATGTGGACAGTGGTCGTGGTGCTGATTCCCAATTTGATTGGCCTGCTCCTGTACTTCTTAATTGGCCGGCGTCATACCCAGGTCACTTGTCCCCATTGCGGGGCGAAGACCGATGCCAGCCAGCCGTATTGCAGTCACTGCGGCCAGTTGCTGGGCGATGCCGCCAAGACCAGCTTCACACCGACCAGCAAGGCCCCGCTGATAGGTGCGATCGTCGCAATCGTTCTGGTCTTTCTCGGTATGCTGGGCATGTTCGGCAGTTTAGCCTTTTCCCATGCGATTGGGTCGGCGTCCTTGGTGCCCACCCAAACGGTGAAGAATGAAGGAAGCTGGAAATTCGATGCTGATCCGTTTAATGGTGAACGAACCCAAACAATCACGGTGAAGAAAGGCGCCGATAAAGTATTCACCGTCGATCGCCAGCTCACCAGCGGTAAAGTGCAGGTCGGGGTGTCCGTCGATAAAGATACCCCCGGCCGGCTGATCGACGTGCAAGATGGCGAACCCTATGATTTTAGCCAGTGGACACAGGGAGATTCGATTATCGTGCATCTTTATGGGACCGATGCGAAAGGTAAAATATCCGTCACTTGGCAGGGCCAGTGAGCCGACCAAAAAACGATCATGCCGATTTTTGCCGGCATGATCGTTTTTTGGTCGGCATCATCTAAAAATCTCGCCCAACAGGACGATCACCGCAATGCCCAGCATCATGACACCTAACGCTTTCAGCAACCACCGTGTCGCACCGGCAAAGAGATCGTCCCGGTACCGCCAGGCCAGGTAAATCGATCCGCCCAGTAGTAAAAGGGACACAGTGGTTTCTAAGGCTTCATTGCGCAAGACTAACAACCCTAACGTTGTGCGCTGCGGATAAATCATGTTGAACGCCATGAATAGAAGCAGAAATGGAAAAGACAAACTGCCGATGCCAAACTTGTGATTAGTCATGGTAAAGACCCCCTCGCACTATTGAACGGTGTACGACGGTTATCGGTTGCGACTGAATAACAAGGCGCGGGCCAGGGATACAAACCGTGTGTATCCGATTACATTGTAATTGAAAATACGCATTTTTCCCAGTAATTGGTATTGTGTGTCATCAAGAGGATGGAACGCAATCATTTCCCACCAATTAAATACTGGTCGGTTGTATAATGAAAGCGATAACGATGGTGCTTTGCATAGAAAGTTTCGAGGAGGTTTGCGCAATGCTGGATATTTTTTTCCAATGGTTTGATTTCGTTTTCGATTGGCTGTCCGGCTTATCGTGGGGAACTAAATTGGATCGGACAAAAGCACGAGTCTGGTTCAAAGCCAAAGCACAGGCAGGCGAAGCGCGGCGTAAAAAAACAAGAGATTGATCAAGAATTAATCATTGTGCGTTGAACCACAATCCGGTATAATTTCATTGGAACCGTTTTCTTAATGTTGACGAACGTATCGATGCAACGTTGCTCAGGGGGAAGGCGACCTTGATGACAGAAAACGTGAAGGCCAAGAAAACACACTATGTCTGGCTAGGACTGGCCGGTTTTGCGACATATGTTGTCCTTGCCGGCATTTGGCCGGCAAGCCAGCAGTTTGCAAACAATGTCGTGAAAGTGGTGCTTGATTTCTTTTATAGCCTCTAGGCTGGCTGTGGAAATACAGCAAAAGGACGGGAACCAGAATCTGCAATGGATTCTGGTTCCCGTCCTTTATTGTCATCACGTATAATTATTAGAACACGTCACCATTAAAAATCGAGTTCTTCACAACAACATAGTCCACTTTCCGCAGGGATTCCAAATCCCGGCCGCCAGCGTAAGAGATACTGGATTGCAGGTCTTCCTGCATTTCCTTCAACGTATCAGAAATCTTACCCTTAACGGGAACCAGCATCTTCTTGCCCTCCACGTTATGGTGGGAACCAGTCTGGAACTCAGACGCTGAGCCATAGTATTCCTGGAACTGTTCGCCGTCGACGGTCACCTTTTGGCCCGGTGTTTCTTCATGGCCGGCAAAGAGGGAACCGATCATGCACATCGTGGCGCCGAAACGGATGGACTTGGCAATGTCGCCGTTGTGGCGGATGCCGCCATCAGCGATGATCGGTTTGCGCGCCGCTTTAGCACACCACTGCACAGCCGCCAGCTGCCAGCCGCCGGTACCAAAGCCGGTCTTCAGCTTAGTGATGCAGACCTTGCCTGGTCCGATGCCGACCTTTGTGGCGTCAGCGCCGGCGTTTTCCAACTCCCGGACGGCTTCTGGTGTGCCGACGTTGCCGGCAATAACGAAGGATTGCGGCAAGTACTTCTTAATTTGATGAATCATGTCGATCACGACTTGGGAATGGCCGTGGGCAATGTCGATGGTGATGTATTCAGGAACCAGTTCTTTAGCCGCCAATTCTTCAATAAAATCGAATTCACTGTCTTTCACGCCGACGGAGATGGAGGCGTATAAGTCGTGATCGTGCATGTTGGCTACGAAATCGGCCCGGGTCTCCGGCTGGAACCGGTGCATGATGTAGAAGTAGCCATTATTGGCTAACCACATCGCCAGGGGGTCATCAATAATGGTTTGCATGTTAGCGGGGACCACCGGAATCTTGAAACTGCGGCCGCCAAGGGTGACGGATGTGTCACATTCCTTACGGCTCTTCACGATACACTTGTTGGGAATTAATTGGATATCTTCGTAATCAAATACGTTCATTGTACTATTCCTCCAAATCCGAACATTAATCGGAACGGTAACTTCTATCAATATGCCTCTGGTACTATAACGAACGGAAGAGAGAAAGTCAACTGTAAAAGTTCGAATATTGTTCGTGTTTTAGGTAAACGATGGGTAAAGAAAATGCCCGCCAGCGGGAAAGCGTTGGCGGGCATGTATTGGGTATCATTGACATAAAAAGGTGATCGTTTTACCTTGCCGTGAAATCATGCCGGCAGTGGTCATGATCTTCAACTGTCGAGACATGGTTTCCGGCGTCGTACCTAAATAGTTGGCTAGCTCTTTCCAAGCGAAGGGAATCGTCACGGTATCGGTGCCAGCCTCCGTGCGCAGATCCTGCAGATAAGCCTGGATCCGGTCGGGGACGGATTCATCCGCCAGATAACCGGTTTGCTGCTCGGCCCGCTGGATCTTTTTGGCGGTGGCGGTGAGCAGGGCCACGCTTAAGCGAGGATGGTCCAGCAGCAGCCGGGTGAAGTCGCTGCGATCAATGAAGCAGACCGTGCTCGCCTGCAAGGCTTCCGTGTAGGCATTGGGATTTGGCGCGCCGAGCAGCGCTTGTTCGCCGACGTAACCGCCCGGTTGGGTGATCGACAGCAATTGTTCTTTGCCGCTGGCAGAAAGCTGGTAGGTCTTCAACAATCCATGGGCGACCACGACTAACCCCTCTCCGTCGCCGGGACGGGTGATCTGTTCGCCTTTTTGCAACTGCCGATCCTGGGTGAGGGCGTCAATCTCGTCTTTCGCCGGTTGCGACAGTTCCGCAAACAGCGGTACCAGGCGGGTACAGTGGTGTAATACGGTTGCCATGGGCGGTCAGTCCTTTCTTACTTAGTCATCATCATCGTCTTCGGCCAATAGTGGGCGGCCAGCGGTCAAGGGTCGGCCCAGGCGATCCTGCAATTGGCGCAGACTGTGCTGATACCATCCTAACAGATGCGTCAACTCCAGAGCCAGGGGCCGCTTTTCTTCCTGTTCTGCCAGGGCAATGGCCCGGGTGATGAACATCATGCTGGTGTCCAGGTCTTCAACCACAAGTGCCATCATCTGGTCGGCGGTGGCGTACTTGATTCGCGGGTCTTCCTTCAGCATGGTGTACTGGGTGAATTCGGCGGTCGTTGTGGGAATGTTTTCCCCTTCGTCGAGCAGGGCAGAAATCAAACGGTCCCGTTGGCGGGTCAGGTCCTTGGTGAACTGCCAGAGCAGCTTCTCGTCGGCAGCCTGGGCAGCGCCGGTCAGCGTCCAGCGCATTTGCTGGATCTTTGTGGTGAGAACGACGTTGTTGGCAATAATGTGGCCGCACATGGCGCCGGCTGTGGGGACGTGGTGATCGTGATCAACTTGTTTTTGTTCCGCCGCATAGGCGGTCTCAATTTCAGCAGTGGTCATGGGTTAAGCCTCCTGTTTCTTGATTGCGGCGACGGAGTAACCCAGCTTGGTCACCGCGTCAGCCAGGATTTGCGCGTCAGTTTGGGCCGGGTCAATGACGGCCTTCAGTTTACTGGCGTTGAATAAGACTTTGGCGCTTTGCACGCCGTTAATTTGGTGCATGGCTCCTTCAATTTTTTGCAGGCAGCTGGGGCAGGTAATGCCGCCGAGTTTGATCGTTACTTTTTGCATTGTTGAATTTTCCTTTCCTAATGGCTTTCATGGTTATTATCCGGCACAACGGCGTTAGAAAAATTGACCGGCGTCAAGTTTGCTGCTTTTTTCTGAGGAATGCGGCGCAGCCGCAGTGCGTTGGCGATCACCAGCAAGATACTGGCCTCATGAACCAGCATGCCGCTGCCCATGGTCACCAAACCGGCAATCAAGCCTAGCAGAAGCAGAGCAACGGTGCCCACAGCCAGGGCAATGTTCTCTGTGACATTGCGGGTCATCCGGCGAGCCAGCGTGAAAAGCCGATTCAAGGCGGGCAGGGCATTATTCATCAGAATAACGTCTGCGGTGTCCATGGCCACGTCCGTGCCGCTGCCCATGGCAATACCGACATCGGCTTGGGCCAGAGAGGGGCTGTCGTTGATCCCGTCCCCGACAAAGGCAACATGCTGACTGTGAGCTTGCAGCTGCTTGATGTAGGCGGCTTTATCCGCCGGCAGCAGGCCGCCTTTGGCTTCGTCCAGACCAATCTGATTACCAATTCGTTGGGCGGCCGCTGGTGTGTCTCCGGAGAGCATGATGAGGTGCTGGATACCTTGTTTTCTTAATGCCGCCATGGTTTCCCGAGCTTGCGGTCGGACGGGGTCGGTGATGGCAAATCGGGCAATCAAGTCCGTACCAGCCGCAACATAAACCAGAGAAGCAGTGGACGCGGGTAATGCCGGTAGGCTGACCCCCCGGCTGGTCATGAGCTGGGCATTGCCGATAGCCAGTGTACTGACGGTCAAGCCTTGACCAGCCACCACCTGCGGTGCTTCGGAAGCTGCCGCATCAGCAGCGGCGTCATGTTGGTCGGCGTAAGCAATGAGCGCTTGGCCCAGGGGATGGCTGCTTTGTTTCTCAGCGGCAGCAATGTGCCCCAGCCATTGCTTTCTGTCTGCCGGGTCAACGAACCAATCAACATGTTGCACACTGGTCCGACCTGCGGTGAGCGTTCCAGTTTTGTCGAACACCAGCGTATCGATTTGATTCAGCGCGCTGGCCACGTCGCCGCCTTTCAGCAGCAAGCCTTGTTTGGCCCCGGTACCAATTCCGACAACGTTGGTCACCGGTGCGCCGATCACCAAGGCCCCGGGGCAGCCGAGCACCAAAATTGTGATGGCCAAGCGGGTGTCCCGAGTAATCAAACCTACCGTCAGAGAAATCAGCAGGACCAGCGGCGTATACCACTTAGCGAACCGCTGAATGAACGACGCCACTGGTGATTGCGCATCCTGCGCGTCTTCGACGAGCTCAATGATTTGGCCATAGACTGTGTCATCGCCGACTTGACTGACCTGCACTTGGAGACTGCCATTGGTTACTGTGCTGCCGGAATAGACCGGATCACCGGCAGTTTTCCGTCGCTCCTCCGGTTCACCGGTGATCCGGGATTCATCCAGCAGCCCCGTGCCGCCGATTACTTGCCCGTCCACTGGGGCGGTGGTCCCTGGGGCCAGCTGAATTGTGTCGCCAACAGCCAAATTCGTCACGGCAGTATCTATTTGACTGCCGTCAGCATTGATTTTCTTCACTGTGGCCGGCAGCGCCGTGGCCAAGTCCTCAATCGCGCTGCGGGTCTTGGCCAATGATTTGCTTTCCAGCCAATCCCCGAAGAGAAAGAGAAAAGTGACGATGGCCCCTTCGTTATACTCACCGATGATCAGCGCGCCGACCACGGCGATAGTCACCAAGAGCTCAATGCTGATCACCTTTACCCGCAACGCCGCCAATGCGTTCCAGGCAATCGGCGCGCCTGCTAACAGTGTGCCAAGAATCAATAGTATGGCCCCCACCGGGCCCGCCAACCACTGACTCGCTGCCAAGCCCAATACCGTTGCCCCGCCACCGGCCACCATGAGCTGATATTTATGTTGTTGAACAAACATCTTTATCCCTGCTTTCGTTTTACTGATTGACTACAGTTTACGGGGGAAAAGGAAAAGAATAATTGACGGGGATCAAGATTGGAATTAATTGGGAATAATCATTGATGCACAGGGGAAGTAGTGCCAATGCGGAGCACTTGGCACGGCAATCAACGCCCCTCCAATCCACCCCGGTAGCTTTCAATACGGCTTTCCATTATAATGTAAAGATAGAAAACGCAAGGAAGGGACGCACGTTCATGGGCTTTTGGCCAACCTGGAAAGTATCATCAATCTTCGCTGTCACCCCAGCACAACTCCAAGCTCGGGGGAAAAAGTATGTCCTCACAGACCTGGACAACACTCTGATTCCCTGGAACCAGAAGGACGCCCTCGACCAAGTTCGGACATGGGCCAGCACGCTGGCCAAGCAAGGGATCCAGGTGATCGTCGTGTCCAACAACAACCACCATCGCGTCGCTGAAGCCTTGGCCGACTTGCCGATTCAGTTTGTCGCCCGGGCGCTTAAACCGTTACCGGTGGGCATCAAACGCGCTCTGAAAGAATTCCGCATTGATGCGTCAGAGGCGGTGATGGTTGGCGATCAATTCTTCACCGATGTTCTCGCCGGGTCGCTGGCGGGCGTGGACACGATCCTGGTTGCTCCCCTTGTTGACACTGACGGCTGGAATACGCGCATTAACCGCCTTCTAGAGAAGCCCTTGCGCCACTTGATCCGGGTCCACGATTGGACAAAACCGTGGAGCAGCGAAAATCATGAGAAGTTTAGATAACCCCCAACTATTAAGGAGACAATTATCACGACAGAAGACCTGTATTGCATCGGCTGCGGTGCAAAATTACAAACGACCGACCCGGCACTCGCCGGCTATATTCCGGCGAGTGCCCTGACCAAACAGCTGGCAGACGGTGGCGACAAACTGTATTGCCAACGCTGCTTCCGGCTGCGCCATTACAATGAAATCACCGATGTGCCGGTAGAGGCTAACACATTTACTCAGTTGTTGAATGCGCTGGGTGCTGTGGACGCGCTGATCGTCAATGTGGTGGATGTATTTGACTTCACCGGCAGTGTCATTCCGGGTTTGCACCGCTTCGTCGGCCATAACCCGGTCATTTTGGTCGGCAATAAAGCTGACGTTTTGCCCCATTCGGTGAAGCGCCGCCGGGTGACCGACTGGCTGCGCCGTCAGGCCCATGCAGTGGGTTTGCGGCCCGAAGCCATTCAACTGGTCAGTGCCGCCAAGGGCTGGCAGATTCCGGAATTGCTGGAATTAATTGAAAAGAAACGGCGGGGCCGGGACGTGTATTTCGTCGGCACGACGAACACCGGCAAGTCTACGCTGATCAATGCGATCATTAAGGAGACCGCCGGCATTCAAGATTTAGTCACCACATCCCGCTTCCCGGGGACAACGCTGGATCGGATCGAAATTCCGCTGGATGACGGTCAAAAGCTGATCGACACCCCAGGGATCATTCAAACTCAGCAGATCGCCCATATTTTATCCGCCAAGGATTTGAAACTGGTGGCGCCGCAAAAAGAAATGCGCCCGCGGGTTTTCCAACTTCAATCTGGTCAGACACTCTTTTTAGCCGGCTTAGCCCGGATCGACTTTGTTTCTGGTGCAGCCGGCAGCTTCACGGTTTATGTGGACAATGACCTGTTGGTGCATCGGACCAAGCTGATCAATGCGGATGCCTTTTGGGACAAACACCGCGGCGAGCTGCTGGCGCCGCCCAGCACTGCGGAACTGGCTGATTTTCCGGACATGCACCACGAAGAATTTACGACGCCGGATCGGTCGGATATCGTTATTGCCGGCCTGGGTTGGGTCAACGTGCCCGGCCGCGTCGTCGTGGATGTGTATACACCCCAGGGCATCGGGGTCGGCGTGCGGCCTTCTTTGATCGGCAACAACTAACGGAGGAATTTCTAATATGGCATTAACTGGTAAACAAAAGCATTACTTACGTTCCAAGGGGCAAACGATGAAGCCCTTGTTTCGAGTGGGCAAAAACGCCATCACTCCAGAATTCATCGCTCAAGTTGACGAGGCCCTCGCCAAGCGGGAACTGATCAAAGTCTCTCTGCTGCCAGCGGCCGAAGTATCTCTGGACGAAGCGCTGACGTCTCTGACCAACGCGCTGCCCAGCATTATGGTGGCCCAGACCATCGGCAAGACCGCGCTGCTCTATCGGCCGGCAGAAAAGGAGAAGAACCAGCACATCTCCGCGGAAGTCAAGGCCCTGGGGCGGTCCTAATGGGGAAGAAAGTACTCAGCGCCGCGCCGACGACGCACACGGCCACTCGGGTCGTGTCGGTCCAGGCGCCGGTGATTGCCACGGAAATCAAGCGGGTACTAGTCCAAAGCATCCGCGGCCACCAGATTGGTATTCTCGGCGGCACGTTCAATCCGCCGCATTTGGGCCATTTGCTGATTGCGGAGGGGGTCGTAAACGCTCTACACTTAGATCGGGTATTGTTTATTCCAGATGCCCAGCCCCCGCATATTCAAGGTAAAAACACGATTCCGGCGAAGGATCGGGTCGCCATGGTGAAAGAAGCCATCGCTGACAATCCCCATTTCTGCTTAGATGAACTGGAAGTACGGCGGGGCGGCAAGTCATTTACAATTGATACGATCAAAGAATTGAAACGGCGCGATCCGCTGGCCCAGTATTACTTCATCATTGGCGCGGACATGGTCAACGATTTGCCTAATTGGCATGAAATCGATAAACTGGTCCAGATCGTCACCTTCGTGGCCGTTCGCCGGCCCGGCGTAACGATCCACAGCAAGTACCCGGTAATTTGGGTGGATGTGCCCCAAGTGGCCATTTCGTCCAGCGGTATTCGCGATCGGGTGGCTAAAGGCGAGTCGATCCGCTACCTGGTCCCGGATGGCGTTGCCGCTTATATTAAGGAGCACAAGTTATATGAAAAACAACACGCTTGAGCCCATCGTGCCCTATGATTGGGACGAGCTAGAGAAACGGGTGGCCGCCCGCATGACGGCCAAGCGCTTCGCCCATTGTCAGCGGACCAGCGTCGAAGCGGTCAAGCTGGCTGAGCAATACGGCGGGGACGTTCAACGGGCGAAAGTTGGCGGTCTGGTTCATGATTACGCTAAGCAGATCCCCGATGCCGATTTTATTCAGGCGATTCATGACCACCATCTGCCGGCGGCGTTGCTGGATTACGGCAATGCCATTTGGCACGGTATCGTGGGGATCTATTTCATCGAAGATGAATTGGCTATCCACGACCCGGCGATTTTGCAAGCCGTTGAGGAACACACCACTGGCGCTCCGGAGATGCCATTGTTGGCCCAAATCGTTTACATGGCTGACTTCATTGAGCCCGGCCGCCATTTCCCCGGGGTGGATGACGCCCGCGCCGTCACGGCCAAGAGCTTGCAAGCCGGCGTGTTGTTTCAGCTGAGTCATGAACTGAAGTACCTCGTAGAAAAACAAGAGCCGATTTATCCGCTCACATTCACCAGTTATAATGCCTGGGTGCGCCGTATCGGCCACCCGGCGGACAATTAAAGGAGTAGTGAATAACTTTTTGACAAGTGCAGAAAAGTTACAAGTCGCTGTAGAAGCGGCCGATAAGAAGCATGCCGAAGAGATCGTCGCATTGAATATGGAAGAAGTCAGCCTGTTGGCGGATTATTTCGTCATTATGCACGGCAATTCTGAACGTCAAGTCCAGGCCATCGTTGAGGGCATCATTGAGGCGGAAGAGGCTGCTGGGGTGACCGTTCAAAGCGTTGAGGGCAAGAAAGATTCCCGCTGGATGCTGATCGATCTGGGTGACGTGGTCGTTCATGTGTTTACCAAGGAAGAACGGGCATTTTATAATTTGGAGAAGCTGTGGTCTGACGCCCCGCTGGTGGATGTACACCAATGGATCACCGCGTAGATTACAGCATCTTCGCCCAGGTCTATGACCGCCTGATGGATAAGGATATGTATCCCCGGTGGCAGCACTACGTCCAAAGCAGCATGCCCGTTGGGATGACGGGAACACTGCTGGATTTAGGGTGCGGCAGCGGGGATTTTGCCGTCCAAATGGCTCAGGCCGGCTGGACGGTCACTGGTCTTGATCTATCGCCGGAGATGCTGACTCTGGCCGAAGCGCGGGCTGAACAAGCGGGTGTGGACGTGACCTGGGTTCAGGGCGATATGCGCCGCTTGGCCGGTCTGGGGACATTTGATGCGGTGACTAGTTTCGATGATAGTTTGTGCTATCTGCCGGATCTCACCGCGGTTCAGGAAACTTTGCTGGCCGCCGCCGGGGTTTTGGTCCCTGGCGGGTACTTCTTCTGCGACGTACATTCGCTTCACCAGACCGACGACGTTTTTCCGGGCTTCATGTACAACGATATTACCGAAGACAGTGCCTTTCTTTGGACCACCTATGCCGGCGAGCTGCCCCACAGCGTGGAGCATGAATTGACTTTCTTCACTTATGATGAAGAAATTGATGGATACACCCGGGCGATGGAAATTCAGCATGAGCGGACGTACCCATTAGCGGATTATCAGCGGGGGTTGACCCAAGCGGGACTTATCGATGTACAAGCGACGGCTGACTTTGGCACGGCCCCAGTGACTGCGGATACGACCCGCTGGTTCTTGCAAGGGATCCGACCGCATGCTTAATGCAGTAGGCGTGATTGCGGAGTACAATCCTTTTCATAACGGCCACCGCTACCAATTAGCAGAAGCTCGCCGGTTGAGCGGAGCGGATGTGACTGTGGTCGCCATGAGTGGGAATTATGTGCAGCGCGGCGAACCGGCGTTGTTTGATAAGTGGATCCGAGCCCAAGCCGCGGTGGCTAACGGTGCCGATTTGGTGGTGGAATTGCCGCTGAGCACGGCGGTTCAGCCTGCAGACCGCTTTGCGCAAGGGGGCGTCCAGGCGCTGGCCGCGTTACAATGCCAGGCATTAGCCTTTGGCACTGAGCAGCCGGACTTGGATTACGCTGATTTGGGCCGGCAAATTGCCGATTTGCCGGCCCATCCGGCGGGTTTTGTTGATTATTCCCAGACTTACGCCACCCAGCTCAATACGTTCTATCAAGAAACGCTGCACGTTACCTTGGATGACCCTAACGTTATTTTGGCGTTAGGCTACGCATCAGCCAATGCTCAGCTGGCCCAGCCGCTCGCGTTGATTCCGGTGCCGCGGGTGGCCGTGGCTCACGATGCCGTTCAGACGCGCCAGCAGTTTGCCAGTGCCAGCTGGTTGCGGGATCATCCAGCGGCCATGGCTGACTTTGTTCCAGCGGCGGCCTGGCCGCTGTACCAGACAGCCCAGTGCAGCCGGTGGGCTGACTTTTGGCCCTATTTGCATTATCGGTTATTGACGATGTCCCCTGTTGAATTGCGGGAAATCTATCAGATGACCGAGGGCTTGGAGTACCGTTTCATTCAACAGAACCGTCAGGCGGCCAGTCTGACTGATCTGTTGAAGCGGGTGAAGACTAAGCGCTTTACGTACAGCCGGTTGAGCCGGGTTGCGCTGTATACGCTGCTGGCTTTGCACACTGATGCCATGACGCAGGTCGCGGTGCCGCTGCGCATTCTGGGCTTTACTTCAGCAGGGCAGAGGTACTTGAAGCAGATCCGCAAAGCCAGTGGGGATACGCTTTTAACCCGGGTCAATGCCCAGAGCGGGGCGGACACGGCACCTTATGGCTTGACGGTTCAGGCTGACCGTGTGTATACATTAGTTAACGGGACTGAGCAGAATTTTGGTCGGGCCCCCATTCGGAGAGAGAAAGGATGATTTATTATTAGCATGTTACAGTGGACCGAGGCCGACTTGCGCAAGCAGGGCAATCGGGAAATTCAATTTGACCGGGATGTTCCGCTAATGCCGGAAATTGCTGAACGGTTTGAAGACATTAGCGATGCCTCAATTTATCACGTGCAAGGCACGATCAAGGCAGATGGCGCCGGCTGGTTAGCAACCGCGCACGCTACTGGGGAAGTGACGGCCCATTCCACCCGTTCCCTCGCTCCAGTACGGGTCGCCCAAGATTTTACCTTTACCGAGTTATGGATTCCTCAGGAACAATGGGGCAGTGAACCAGCAGAGAAGCTGATGGATACCCACCAAGCGCTGACCATCCCCATGGCCCATGATATGATCGACATCTACGGCGCCGTCAGCGATCACGTTGTTCTGGAACTGCCGTCACAGATTCTCACTGACGAAGAGGCCAAACAGGATGTGATGCCTGCCGGACAGGATTGGCATGTTATTTCTGAAGCCGAATACGAAGCGCAGAAGAAGGCGGACGCCAAGCCGAATCCAGAGTTGGCCAAATTAAAGAGCCTGCTCCAAGATCAAGAAAAAGACGATAAAGACGATACCGATCAGCATAAAGACTGAGATTGGCGGAGTTTTCTGTTAAGATGTAAGTGAAACTGAAAACTGGAGGTATGGTAATGGATAAACCACAAATTGGGGTCATTGGCATGGCCGTCATGGGTAAGAATTTGGCTTTGAATATTGAGAGCCGCGGCTATACAGTCGCTATCTTCAATCGGACCGGGTCGAAGACCAAGGCCGTCGCTGAGGAACATAGCGACAAAAAGCTGGTACCCAGTTATACACTCGAAGATTTCGTGAATTCATTGGAAAAGCCGCGCCGGATCGTGATGATGATCAAGGCCGGCAAACCGACCGACATGGTTATCGGCGAACTGCTGCCGTTGCTGGACAAGGGCGATGTCCTGATTGATGGGGGCAATACCTTCTTCGAAGACACGATGCGCCGGAACGCGGAACTGGATAAATCCGGGATCAACTTTATCGGCATGGGTGTTTCCGGCGGCGAGCTGGGGGCCTTGGAAGGTCCTTCCTTGATGCCGGGCGGCCAAAAGGAAGCCTATGATTTAGTTGAACCGATCTTGACTAAGATTTCCGCTAAGGCTAAAGATGGCGCTCCCTGTGTGACCTATATTGGACCCAATGGTGCCGGCCACTACGTGAAGATGGTCCACAACGGAATTGAATACGGCGACATGGAATTGATCGCCGAGAGTTACAACTTGCTTCGGAACCTGTTGGGTGAAACCCCGGAGAAGCTGGCTGATACCTTTGCTGAATGGAACAAAGGCGAATTGTCCAGCTACTTAATTGAGATCACGGCGGATATTTTGACCCGTAAAGATGATCTTGGTACCGGTAAGCCGATTGTCGACGTGATCTTAGACGCTGCCGGCAACAAGGGGACGGGCAAGTGGTCTTCTCAGAATGCTTTGGAACTTGGCCAGCCGCAAACGCTGATTACCGAGTCCGTGTATGCCCGTTATATTTCGGCCTTGAAGGATGAGCGGGTTGCTGCCAGCAAAGTCTTACCGGTCCACACTGGCAAGGCAGACATTGGCGACAAGGACAAGCTGATCGAAAAGATTCGGGAAGCTTTGTATTTTGCTAAGATTATGAGTTATGCGCAGGGCTTCGCCCAGATGAACGCGGCCTCTAAGCAATATGATTGGCACTTGAATTTTGGTGAGATCGCCAAGATTTGGCGCGCTGGTTGTATCATCCGGGCGCAATTCCTGCAAGAGATCACCAGCGCTTACGATCGCGATCCAGAGTTGGGCAACCTGTTGCTGGATAAGTATTTCCAAGATATTGCGGACAAGTATCAGCAGAGTGTCCGGGACGTCGTTTCCCTGGCCGTTCAAGCTGGGATCCCGACGCCTGCATTCTCTGCCGCCATCAACTACTACGATTCTTATCGCAGTGCTGTATTGCCGGCCAACTTGATCCAGGCTCAACGGGATTACTTTGGGGCGCACACCTATCTGCGCAACGACCGCGAAGGCGTGTTCCACTACACTTGGTATAAGGAACAATAATCAGTATCCATTACGGATAGAATTATTGGAACAGGGGCGCACGCCCCTGTTTTTTCTGCTGTCAATCTGTGGTAAGATTAAAACAAATCTGCTCATGAATGATAAATTTTCCCTTTATTACATGTGAATCATTTGGCAAGAATAGGAGTGGCTACGGCACAATGCAAAGTATATTGATTATTGAAGACGAAAAGAATTTGGCCCGTTTCGTCGAACTCGAATTGCAACACGAGGGCTATAAGACAGAGGTCCACAACAATGGCCGGACTGGGTTGGAGGCAGCACTGAAGCACGATTGGGACGCAATCCTGCTGGATCTCATGCTGCCCGAACTGAACGGTTTGGAAGTCTGCCGGCGGGTGCGCCAGCAGAAGAATACGCCGATCATCATGATGACCGCGCGGGACTCGGTCATTGACCGAGTATCTGGGCTGGATCACGGGGCCGATGACTATATCGTTAAGCCGTTCGCCATTGAAGAACTGCTGGCCCGCTTACGGGCGCTGTTGCGGCGGATCGACATTGAGAACGCTCATTCTAAGAATAAGCAGCACACCATCACGTATCGGGATCTGACCATTGAGAAGGAGAACCGAATCGTCCGCCGGGGCGACGAAGTCATCGAATTGACCAAGCGGGAATATGAATTGCTCTTGGCCCTGGTAGAGAACATCAATGTTGTCCTGTCGCGGGATGTGCTGCTGCGCAAAGTTTGGGGTTACGATTCCAGTGCGGAAACTAATGTTGTCGATGTCTATATCCGGTATCTGCGAAACAAGATCGACGTACCCGATAAGGCCAGCTATATCCAAACCGTCCGCGGCACCGGGTACGTGATGCGTTCCTAATGTCTGCTTATGGATAGAGCCGAACAGAAAACAACCAAGCCGCACCGGATAGACTGGCGTCTCTCCCTGCGGACGAAGTGGACGCTGATCGTGGCTGGCACGATGGTCCTGTTCTTTGCCATCTTTGCCGGCGTGCTCTATCAGTCGGTGGCGCAAATTTTGCTGTCCCGGGAACAGGGATCCGTGCAAGATACCTTGACGGCGGTGGAACAACGCTTGGCCCCGTTAAAGGGTGAAGTGACCATGAATAGCGTGAATCCGCTGCTTAATCCCAATTACATTAATGCGGATACGGATAGTTTGCCCATTCCCAAGCAGCAGACTAATTTCTTCTCAGACTCTCTCATTGCAAAGCTGTCGCGGGAAGATATCACCGTGTCTGTCTACGATCTCCATGGCGGATTGGTCTTCACGACCCGCTCGCCGGAGGCCAAATATACCAGCCGCACGGCCGAAGGGTTTCAGTATACCCGATCAGATGGCGGTAAGCATCTGATCGCCACCCGGCAGGTGCACTCGGCCACCACCAATGACCATATTGGGACGGCGATCGTCTATGACCGAATGGATACATTTAATGCCAGTATGCAGCGGCTGCTTTGGCAAATTGTCCTCATCGGGATCTTAGTTTTTGTTTTGATCGTGATCGTTGCCCTCGTTTTGATGAATAAGCTGATCAAGCCGATTCGCCAAATGACGGAAACCATGACGGTGGTCCACGATGACCCGAATACCGATGTCCGGGTGCCGGCGCTAAAGGGTAATGACGAGCTCAGCCAATTGGTGGGCGAATTCAACGGGATGCTGGATACGATACAACGCTATATCAAACAGCAGCAACGGTTTGTCCAGGATGTGTCCCATGAATTACGCACCCCCGTGGCGGTGCTGGAGGGTCATTTGCAACTGCTTAACCGCTGGGGCAAAGACGACCCCCAGGTGTTGTCTGAATCTCTGGGCGCATCGCTGCAGGAGCTGGATCGAATGAAGCATTTGATTCAAGAAATGCTGGATTTGACCCGAGCCGACAATGCGGCCACGACTTATCCCAATGCCGTGACGCTGGTGTTGCCGGTATTGAAGACGGTCTACAACAATACGGTTATGCTCCATGGCGACTTCCAGATTGAAAAAGACTTCGATTTGGCGCCCGATACTGCCATTCAGATGTATCGCAACCACTTCGAACAAGTCCTGATCATTCTGCTGGACAACGCGATGAAGTATTCCCGCAACCGGAAAGAAATCCACTTGAGCGCTGCCACCGATCAATCGACGGTATCGATCGTCGTCCAAGATTTCGGCCGAGGCATTGCGCCCAAAGACTTGCCCCAGATTTTCAACCGCTTCTACCGGGCCGATGAAGCCCGGTCGGACATGGATGTGTCCGGGAATGGTCTGGGCTTATCCATTGCCCACCGGCTGGTTACGGAATACGGCGGCGATATCACCGTTGAATCCGTGGTTGACCACGGGTCCGTCTTCCGCATCGACTTGCCGCTGTACAAGGGCGAGCTGCCGCCGGAAGAGGCCGCGGAGGCGAAGGATGACCATGACGACGATGATGAGCTGCCGCCGGGGATTATTAAAATGTCGTAGCAGGAACAGCCTTACTGGATTATCAGTAGGGCTGTTTTATTATTTAGGAAGTGGACGTCAGTTCCAGCGTTCCGAGTGCCAATGCGTAGCAAGCGGAGGCAAAATGGGCTCAGCCATGGGAACGGCAATAATCTCGCCCGCACTTGGCGAGATTATATGCCGTTAGGCGACTTTGAGACCGCGTAGCGGGCTCAAAGCGCCGTCATGGCGTTCCAGCCCATTTTGCCGGAGCTTGCGTAGCTTGGCACGGCGTACGAAGCACGATCTCTCAGTTTGAGATCCACCAGACGTGAAAAACGCTCGCCATCGCTTGGATGACGAGCGTTTTTATCAGAGAAATCAAAAATTACGCGGCCGTTGCTGTTTCCCAGCATTGCGTTCCCGGTTGCGTTCGTGGATCGCAGTGAGGGCGGGATCGGCGGCGGCACCGCCGGCTTCCGTTGAAGCGGCGGGGGTACCAAACATATCCTCCGTCACGACCTGCACGACTGGGCTTTCTTTCAACTCCCGAGCAGCGCGGGCTTTCATGCGCGGTTGGATGATCCAGGTGGTGATTGCTTGCTGGAAGACCATGACCAGGTTGGTGGCTAACATGTAAAGACCCAAACCTGCTGGCAGGAAGAGGGTGAACATGATGGTCATCAAAGGCGCCAGAAACAGAGTAGTCATCATGGTTTTCTTCTGGGCTTCCGGCACGCCGATCAGCATCATGCCAGATTGGGCAGCGGCGACGATCGTCGCCAAAATGGCGATGAGATAGTTACGCTGGCCCAGGTTGATCCCAAAGAAAGTGGCTTGGGCAATTTGCGGAGTGAATTGAATAGATTGATACAACGCCCACAGAATCGGCAGCTGAATCAGCATGGGTAAACAGCCGATGCCGCCCAGCATGGAAACATTGTTTTTCTTGAACAATTCCATTTGCTTTACGGATAACTGCTGTTTCTGTTCCATAGTCAGGTCATCCCGCTTCTGGAACTTCTGCAGTAATTGCAGTTGAGGCTGAATAGCGGCCATTTTTTCCTGCTGATAGGTCGTCTTGCTTTGCTGATGGAGCATTAACGGCATAATGATCAAACGAATGATCACGGTCAAAATCAGGATGCCCCAGCCATAGGCGTTGGGGCCGCTGATCATTTTAGCGCACCAGGCCATGAAGTGGCGCAGCGGAATCGCTAAGTATTGATAAGTCCAGCCCATTGGTCCGCTGGTGGGCGGTTTCATAGTCGTCATGTTCTGCGGGGCACAGCCGCCCAGAACGACCAGAAGCACGGCCAAGCTGGCCAGGATCAGGGCATAACGCATGTATTTCTTTTTCAACACAACATACCTTCCGTTCTCTTTTAGTCAATAGCCCTAATCTTAAAGTAAACGCAAGGCATTGGCAATACGACCAAAGGCCGGAAAATCAGCCAGTAACTTTGAAACCGCGGTAACTGGGCAGGGGAGAGAGCTCTTTTTCGTCCACCCGGTCCACTTTGCCGCTGGGGGTGGGAGAGGCCTTGATCGCCCCAATAAATTTATCTAA
The DNA here is from genome assembly GCF_008694105.1 of Schleiferilactobacillus harbinensis. Lineage (NCBI taxonomy): Bacteria > Bacillati > Bacillota > Bacilli > Lactobacillales > Lactobacillaceae > Schleiferilactobacillus > Schleiferilactobacillus harbinensis. The sequence goes on along the minus strand of NZ_CP041364.1, from coordinate 1,115,458 downwards.
TGGTTCCTCTTCGCCAGCGGCTTCGATGTAGACGGACCCGTCGAATTCATTTTTCACGAAACCGGTGACGCCGAGCTGATCCGCCACCATCTTGGTTAACCAGCGGAAACCGACGCCTTGGACCCGACCGAAAACATGTAAACTGACTGCGCGCATAAAGTCACCCTCCAAAATTTAACAATGCTGTACATTCCCATTTTACTATGCCGCCACCCGGTTGCATAATGGGGAATAGACTCAAGAGAAGAGGAATCGTATTGGAATATATTGAATCCGTCCACAATGACCAGATCAAAACGGCCATTAAGCTGCAAACCAAGAAATACCAAACCAAGAGCGGCAACTACTTTTTAGAAGGGCCGCACTTAATTGAAGAAGCGGTCAAAGCTGGTGTGGCACTGAAACAGCTGTTCATCACCGAGAATCATCAAGATGACCACATTGTGAAACAGTTCTATGATCAAAGTATCATGATCAGCGACCAGGTGGCCAACCACTTGGCCGCCACTGAAACTAATCAGGGGATGTTTGCCATCGCTCCCATTCCCGACGTCAGCCTGCCCGCGCAATTGACCGGCGGCTGGCTGCTCTTAGATGCTGTGCAGGATCCGGGTAATGTCGGTACAATGATTCGAACCGCCGATGCAGCCGGTTTTGCTGGGGTGATCATCGGGGTCGGGACGGCATGGCCGTTTAATCCCAAAGTTGTCCGGGCGATGCAGGGCAGTCAATTCCATCTGCGGCTGGTCCAAGCCCCCATGGCGGATGCGATCAAGCAATTGCAGGCTGAACAGGCACCGGTTTACGGTACATTGGTCAATGATGCGGCCGTTGACTACCGGACGATCCAGCCAACAGCAACGTTTGGCCTGATCATTGGGAACGAGGGGGCCGGGATGGATCCGGCGTTAAGCAGTCAAACGACTGCCAACTTAGTCATTCCGATTCCGGGCCATGCCGAATCGCTGAATGCGGCCATCGCTGCTGGTATTCTGATGTTCCACTTCGTTGCCTAAGGAATTATTAAATTTTGCGCGTTACCGGTTCCATTACCGCACCGGTGGGGCGCTTTTGTTTTGGAAACATGCTATAATGCTCGGTGAGAATTAAAAACTCTAGAGGAGTGACTGTTATATTGTCTAAGCTTCCTTGGCAAGAAAACGAAGAGTACCGCAGCTATGTGGATGATCTCCTGGCTACCCCCCAAGTCCAAAAACTCGCTGAGTATACGCAGCACCACTACACAGATCGCTTGCAGCATTCGATCACCGTTTCCTATGATAGTTATTTGTTGGGTAAAAAATTACATTTGAATTGCCGGGCGCTGGCCCGCGCCGGTCTGCTCCACGATATGTTCTATTACGACTGGCGCAATACGAAATTTGACTTAGGCACCCACGCCTATATCCATCCGCGCATCGCCGTGCACAACGCTGAGAAGATCACCCCGTTGTCTGATATGGAACGGGATATCATCCTCAAGCACATGTTCGGCGCCACGGCCGCTTTGCCGCGCTATAAAGAAAGCTGGGTCGTTTCCCTCGTGGACGACTACGCAGCGGTCAAAGAATTCAGCAAGCCCACTGCCCGGCGGCAATGGCGCGAACTGAAGAAACGCTTGATTTCGACCTTTTAATTGATAGAGGAAAGCGTGCCCAGATGTTTCCTTGCATCTGACGCGCTTTTTCTATATACTTACCCTTAGTAAGTAAACGGGGTGACATAATATGGAAAGTGAAAAAACGGTCGTGGCCGTTGAACCGTGCAGTGACGCAGGTTTGTGTCCTAAATTTGCCAAGATTTTCAGTATTCTTGGTAAAAAATGGAATGGCTTGATTATTGAGGCATTGCTCAAGAACGGGAATCAACGGTTCAAAGAATTAGCGGCAATGGTGCCGACTTGCTCTGACCGGGTCTTGGTCGAGCGGCTGCGGGAATTGGAAACCGAGGGCTTCGTGGAACGGGTCACGTATCCCCATTCCGTGTTGATCGAATACCGGTTGACTGACCGCGGGGCTTCCCTGCAGCCGGTGATGGGGGCCATCCACGAATGGGCGGACCAATGGATCACATCGGAAGAATGCCAATAGTCCCTTGCATTTTCTGCAAAAGCTCTCTATGATGAAGCATAGATAAAGAAACGACCTTGATGAAGACCAAGTGTCGAATCAGCCCAGAGAGGCGGCCGCTTGCTGTAAGGCTGCCAACGATTCGGCCTTTTCCCTTCGGAGTCGGCACTGCGAAACGGCGAGTTAGTCAACTCAGTAACGGTGTCCGGTCTATGACCGTTATCCAGATCAAGTGTTATTTAGTATTGGCTAAATAAAATTAGGGTGGTACCGCGGATCTCGTCCCTTGAGGATGAGGTCCTTTTTTTGTGCCGCTCAATCAATAAAGCGAGGTAGACACATGGCTTTACAAGATGAATTGACCAAGATCCAGACAGATACCTTGGCCCAGATTGCTGCTGTTCAGGACTTGAGTGGCTTGAACGATATTCGGGTCCAGGTATTAGGGAAGAAGGGCGCGCTCACGGGCGTTCTGCGGGGGATGAAGGACTTGACCCCCGAAGAACGGCCCAAGGTGGGCAGTTTTGCCAACACCGTGCGGGATGCGCTGACCACGGCCATTGAAGACCGCCATGCGGCGTTAGCGGCCGCGGCGCTGCAGGCCAAGCTGGCGAAAGAGACCATTGACGTGACCTTGCCCGGCCGACCCATTCACCGGGGTACAGAACATGTCCTGGATCAGGTGATGGACGAAGTGGAACAGCTCTTCATGGGAATGGGCTATCAAGTCGTTGACGGTCCAGAAGTCGAGACCGAACATTACAATTTTGAAATGCTGAATGTCCCCAAGGACCACCCGGCCCGGGATATGCAGGATACGTTCTATATCACGCCGGATGTGCTGCTGCGTTCGCAAACCAGTCCAGTGCAGGCGCGAACGCTGGAGAAGCACGACTTTTCTAAAGGACCGTTGAAGATGATCTCCCCGGGCCGGGTTTATCGGCGGGATACTGACGATGCCACCCATTCCCACCAGTTCCACCAAGTGGAAGGCTTGGTCATCGACAAACATATCACCATGGCCGACTTAAAGGGAACGCTGGAAGTCTTGGCCAAGCACATCTTTGGGGCGGACCGCAAGATTCGGCTGCGTCCCAGCTATTTCCCGTTCACCGAACCCTCCGTGGAGATCGATGTTTCCTGGGGGCAGACGGCGGGCAGCGATGACGTCACCAGCAAGGACAACGGCTGGGTCGAAGTGCTGGGCGCCGGCATGGTTCACCCGAATGTCTTGAAGAGTGCCGGGGTGGATGCTGATGTTTACGGCGGCTTCGCCTTCGGCTTAGGCCCAGACCGGTTCGCGATGCTGAAATACGGCATTGAAGACATCCGGAATTTCTACCTTAATGATCAGCGGTTCTTAACACAATTCGAGCAGGAGGACTAAAACGTGCTAGTTTCTTATAAATGGTTAAATGATTATCTGCCGGTCACTGAAGATCCCATCAAATTGGCCGACCAAATCTCCCGGACAGGGATCGAAACGGAAGAAGTTTTCCTGCGCGAAAAGGGCATGAAAAAAATCGTGGTGGGTCACGTCTTAGAAAGTGTCCCGCACCCGAATTCCGACCACCTGCATATTTGTCAGGTGGATGTGGGCGATACGGAACCCTATCAAATCGTCTGCGGCGCGCCTAATGTGGCCGCTGGGCAATATGTCATCGTGGCCCTGCCGGGTTCCTGGATCGCCGGCCACACGAAGATCAAGAAGAGTAAGATGCGCGGCGAAGTCTCCATGGGGATGATTTGCGCCTTGCAGGAAATCGGCTTCCCAGAAGCAGTTGTCCCCAAGGCTTACGCCAATGGGATTTATGTCTTCAATGAGCCTCACACGCCGGGGGAATCCGTCTTTCCGCTGCTGGGGATGGATGATCCTGTCCTGAATCTGGATATCACGCCCAACCGCGCCGATACTTTAGGCATGCATGGGTCTGCCTGGGAAATTGGGGCCATGCTCAACGAGAAACCGCATTTCAAGGAACCGCATGCGGTCGAAAATGGTGATGAGATCACCACGCTGCTCAAAGCAGCAGTGCCGGACCAAGCGGACGCGCCGAGTTATCATTTGCGCCTCGTCCAAAACGTCCAGGTCAAGGAAAGTCCCCAATGGCTGCAGGTTCGGTTATGGAATGCCGGTATTCGGCCGATCAACAACATCGTGGATATCACTAACTACGTGATGCTGGAATACGGCCAGCCGCTGCATGCCTTTGACTATGATAAGCTGGCCCGCAAAGAAATTGTCGTTCGCCATGCTCGGCAGGGTGAACAGCTGACAACTTTGGACGGCAATGACCACGACTTGGTACCGGATGATATCGTGATCACGGACGGGGAAACCCCCATCGCCCTGGCGGGAGTCATGGGCGGATTGAGTACAGAAGTCACTGAAGGCACCCATACGGTGGTCTTCGAAGCCGCTGTTTTCCCGCCGACGCCGATTCGCAAGACGGCCCAACGGTATAACCTGCGGTCCGAGGCGTCCAGCCGGTTTGAAAAAGGCACGAATCATGCGGATGTGTTGCCAGCACTAACGCATGCCGCCCAATTGGCAGAGGAAATTGCAGACGCCAAGACGGCAAAAGGAATTTTGTCGCCTACCGCCATGCAAGTATTGCCCGTTATCGTAGATATTTCAATTGATCGCATCAACCATGTGCTGGGGACGCAACTGTCCGTGGATATGGTGAGAGACATCTTCGATCGGCTGGGCTTCGATGTTCAGGAAGCAGATGGTTTATTCACCGTCAGTGTACCGCCTCGCCGCTGGGATATCAGTATTGAGGCCGACTTGATTGAAGAAGTCGCCCGGCTTTACGGCTATGACAACCTGCCCAGCACTTTGCCAGAAGCAACGACCACTGTCGCTAAGTTCACTCCCATTCAGCAGTTGATCCGTTACAGCAAGCGGACCTTGCTGGCGGCCGGCTTGAACCAGGCCATCAGTTATGCGTTGGTCAATGAGCATGAAGTCACGCAGTATGTCCAGACCAATAGCGTTCCGACTCAGATTGATTGGCCGATGACTAAAGATCACGTGGCCCTGCGCCAAAGCTTGATTCCTGGCTTAATGGATGATCTGGCATACAACATTGCCCACAGCGTGAAAAATGTCGCGCTGTTCGAGCAAGGGCGGGTCTTCTTGAAGGACGATGCCGCCACAGTCCGGCCTAATGAAGTGGAGTACTTGGCTGGGCTCGTATCTGGCGATTGGCAGAGCCGTGCTTGGGATACCGCCACCCAACCCGCTGACTTCTATTTAGTCAAAGGGATGGTCGATGAGCTGCTGGCGCCGTTGCGGTTGAGCGCTGCAGTGCGGTACGTGGCCACGGATCGCCATCCGGAGATGCACCCGGGGCGCACGGCAGACATTTTCTTAGGCGATGCTCTGCTGGGTTTCGTCGGGGAAGTGCACCCCGCCCAGACGGCTGCTATCCATGCGGCGGATACTTTCATTTTCCAACTGAATCTGGATCTGCTGCTGAATGCGGCGAAGACGCCGCTGCAGGCGGTACCGGCACCGAAATATCCAGCTGTAACCCGGGATATTGCCTTGCAATTGCCGGAGGACGTGACCAACGCTCAAGTACTGGCCATCATCCACGACCAAGCGGGCGCGTTCTTAGAGGATGTCCAACTGTTTGACGTCTACAAGGGCGACAAGCTGCCCGCCGGGACCCAGTCGCTGGCTTATACGTTAACATTCCGTAACCCAGAAGGTACATTGACGGAAGAACAGGTCAACGCCGCCTTCAAACAGGTCAGCGATGCGCTGGTGAGCGACTTGCATGCTGAGATCCGGTAGCCAAGCGGCCGTTGGTTTTGTATAATGGCTTACAGTGATTATCGAGATTAGGTAGGGGGTCCACCGCAGTTGAAGTCAGAGCAAACGCCCAAGAAACACGATGCGGGCAAAGAAGGGTCGCCGGCCCCGTTAGACGCGGCTGAACAAGCGAGTCAACGGGAGACCAATCGCCAGCAGGAACAACGCGTGGCCAATAAGATCGTGGTCTGGATCGTCAGTATCCTGGCCGTTTTAGCAGTCGCTATCGGTATTTTGGGCTATCGTTATGTGCATACCAGCTTGCAGCCGTATAATACGGCGGACACGAAGACAGTGGCGGTGAAGATTCCCATTGGTTCGTCCAACAAGGAAATTGCCGTTCAATTGGAGAAGCACAAAGTGATCCGCAGTGCCACGGTGTTCAATTATTACGTGAAGACCCATAACTACGCGGACTTCACTGCCGGCTGGCATTCCTTCAAACCATCTATGACCTTGGACCAAGTCGTTGCCCAATTGCAGAAAGAGGGCTTGGCTGCGGAACCCAAGGACCGGATCGGCCGGATCTTGGTCAAAGAAGGGGTGACGGTGGAAGACATCGCCGATTCCCTGGCCAGTCAAACGAAGAAAAACAAGAAGTGGGATAAAGCGTCCTTCCTCAAACTGATGAAGGATGACACGTTCCTGAACACGCTGTACAAGAAGTATCCAAAACTCTTGAGTTCAGCCCAGACTGCTAAGAATGTCCGCTATCATTTAGAGGGGTATTTAGCGCCTGCGACCTACGACATCTATAAAGACACCAGTCTGAAGGATTTCGTGACGATGATGGTCCACAAGTCCCAAGAGGAACTTTCCCCGCTTTACAAATCAATTGCTGCCAAGAATCTGACTGTCCAACAGACACTCACTCTGGCTTCATTGGTAGAGCGGGAGGGGGTCAAGACCGAGGACCGGCAAAAGATCGCGGGCGTCTTCTTCAACCGGTTAGCGGTGAATATGCCATTGCAGTCTGATATCTCCGTGATGTATGCGTTGAATGTGCATAAGACACACTTGACGAACAAAGATACCAGTGTGGATTCACCCTACAACTTGTATATCAATAAAGGTTACGGGCCCGGGCCATTCAACAACCCCAGTTTGAATGCCGTCCAAGCGGTTTTGGCGCCGAAGGATCGGGATCAAAACTATTTGTACTTCCAGGCAGATCTGAAAACCGGGAAGATTTACTATTCCCAGACGTATGAACAGCACACAAGTACAACACAGGATTTGGGGCAGTAATGATGATTGATTTAGGCAGTGAACACGGCACCGCCGGTAAGAAACGACCCATCGTGATCGGTGTGACCGGCGGTTCCGGCAGCGGCAAAACCACGGTTAGTCGGGCTATCTTTGATGAGTTCGCCGGCCATTCGTTATTGATGCTGCAGGAGGATTCCTACTACAAGGCATCCGCCGCACCATTCTCAGAACGGAAGAAAATTAATTACGATCATCCGTTGGCTTTCGATACCGACTTGCTGATCGACCAGATCAAACAGCTGTTGCGGTATGAGCCAATCGAGAAACCAGTATACGATTACAAAGATCATAACCGGTCTAAGCAAGTCGTCCGTCAGGAACCCAAAGACGTGATTATCCTGGAGGGGATTTTGATCCTTTACGATCCGCGCTTGCGGGATTTAATGGACATCAAAGTTTATGTGGACACCGACGACGACATTCGGTTGATTCGCCGGATGAAGCGGGACATGCACGAACGGGGCCGGTCGCTGGATAATATTATCAATCAATATTTGGCCACCGTGCGGCCGATGTATCACCAATTTGTTGAGCCGACCAAACGTTATGCGGACATCATCATTCCAGAGGGCGGTCAGAATCAAGTGGCGATCGATTTGCTTGTCACTAAAATTCGTGACATTTTTGCGAGACAATCTGGCTAAGATTCTGTATAATGTCCTCTTGGACTGTCAAAGTTCAACGATCAAAAGAAGCAAGTAACGAATTATTTAGAGGTGTAAGGCATGGCAAATAAAACATACCCGATGACAGCAGAGGGTAAGAAAAAGCTGGAAGATGAATTGGAACAATTGAAGACCGTCAAACGGCCCGAAGTTATCCAGCGCATCAAGGTCGCCCGCGGTTTCGGCGATTTATCCGAGAATTCGGAATATGAATCAGCGAAGGACGAGCAAAGTGTTGTTGAATCACGCATTTCTCAAATCGAGGAAATGCTGCACTTTGCCCAAGTTGTGGACGTCAACTCCGTGGATGCTAATGAGGTATCTGTCGGTAAGACAGTCACTTTCCTGGAAGACGGGGAAGATGAACCGGAAACTTACCAAATCGTCGGCGCAGCCGAAGCAGATCCATTTGCTGGTAAGATTTCCAACGACTCACCGATCGCCAAGGCCCTGATTGGTCGCCATAAGGGCGATCATGTGGCGATCAAGACGCCCGGTGGTGAAATGGACGTCGCGATTCAGACGGTTAAATAAACTAGACCCAACGAGAAATGACCTCATGCGAGGTCGTTTTTTGTTATGCGGTGAAATGTGTGAACTACCGGCGCCAGTGGGAACCGAAAATTCAGCCTAAAGTCGCATCGCAATATGGCCCAGTGACGGGTCTGAAGGGCAGTTAAGTACGGTATACTATTAACAGAATAAGTTAGAGTATTTTGTCTCGGCGTGTCTAGTGCCAATGCGCAGCAAGCGGAGGCTGAGGGGGCTCAGCCATGGAAACAACACGGCGGCTTTGCCGCCGATGTTGTTAGGCGATTTTGAGACGGCGGTTTTTGCCGGCTCAAAACGCTGTCATGGCTAGCTACGCCTTTGGCTTCGCACTAGCTGCGCGTCGCCAGCCCCCTCAGCCGGAGCTTGCGGAGCATTGGCACGGCAGGCAACGAACACTCTAACCCCACAGAAAGAAGGAAGACCCGTGCGCTTTTTATGGTGCTTAATCGCGATCATCGAGACCGCCAGTATTGCTTTCCTCGGCTGGCAAATCGTCACTGACCCCATGGCCTTGATTCTTGTCGTCGTCGGGACCCTCTTACTTGTCGGCGGCCATCACCGCCAAAGCCCCCGCGAAGGCAGCCGCATCTTCGGCATGATCTTCATCGCCATCGGGATCACCATGAACAGCGCTTTTTGGGCCTTCTTCGTGATCACCCTCCTGGCCATTATGCTGCTCCTGACTACGATGGGCGGCGGGTTGCACAAATGGGTGCCTTGGCGACGGAAACAGTACGTCCACTTCAAAACGACGGCACCCAGCGGCACGCCGCCGCCCATGCGAAAGTCGCCCTGGTTTGGCGGCACGACGATCGGTGAGACTACTTTTCCATGGGACGATATCAATTTTGTTTCCCTTTACGGCGACACGATCGTTGATTTAGGTAACACCCTGCTCCCGGAAGATCAGGATAATTTCATCATGATTCGCAAGGGCTTTGGCCGGACGCGGATCCTCGTTCCAGTCGGGGTGGCCATTGAATTAGATCACAGCGTTGTCTTCGGTACCGTCCAATTTCTTGATGAGACTTACCACCTCCAGAACGAACGGCTGCAGCTGCACCATCAGGATGCGGATGGCAAGCAGCGAACGATCAAAATTGTCACCAGCACCTTAGTTGGTGATCTGGAGGTGCGGTACGTATGAGTCGGTTACAGAAAGTTGTGTTAGCCATCGCGTCGACGCTTCTGACCTTTGCCTTGGTCACCGGGGTCTTGGCTTATAGCGCCTACCGCGTCGGCCAATGGCCTTTAGTGGAACGCGAATTGACCCAGCCTTTCCTTGGGGTACCCTTGGTGCTGGGTTTTTTTGCTGTGGCGCTGGTCTTAGGGCTGGCCCTCACGACGCTGACTTCGCTGGTCGTCCGCCGCAACCTGCGCCACACGGATACTGCGTTGGATGCCTTACTGGCTGATCAGTACGATGATACCGCTTTTGCCCCGCCTGCCACGTTCATGACGTCCACCAATGTCGCCGTCGTCGAAAAACTGCGCCGCTTGCGGGATAAACTCCAAACACTGCAGGCCAATATTCAAACGATGGCCGATCAGCCAATCATTATGGGCAACCAGACCAAGGAAGAAATCCTCCAGGATGAACGGCATCGCTTGGCCCGTGAGCTCCATGATTCCGTCAGCCAGCAACTGTTTGCGGCCACGATGATGCTTTCGGCGCTGAATGCCACCGCAGCCAAGGAGGATTTGCCGGAAACGCTGACCAAACAAATTGTCACCATCGAAAAGGTAATCAACGAAGCCCAATCCGAAATGCGGGCGCTGCTGTTGCATCTGCGGCCCATCAATTTGGAAGGCAAGAGCTTGCAGGCAGGGATCATTTCGCTCTTGAACGAATTGAAGACGAAGGTGCAAATCAAGATCACCGCCGACATCGCGCCGCTAAGCCTGCCCAGTGCCATTGAGGATAACCTGTTCCGCATCGTCCAGGAGTTGCTGTCCAACACCTTGCGCCATGCCAAGGCGACGACGGTTGAAGTATACTTAAAGCAGATTGGCCAGACTGTATTGTTGAAAGTCGTGGATAACGGTGTCGGGTTCGAGCAGAAGACCGCCCAGGCCGCCGGCAGTTATGGCCTGCAAAACATCAGCGAACGAACGAAGAGTATGGGCGGCAGCTTGCATATTGTCAGCTTCCCCCAGCAGGGAACCAGTGTGGAAGTGCGGGTGCCCATCGTAAAGGAGGATCGGAATGATTGCTGATTAAAGGATCAAATGTAAGCATCGATAATCAAGGGCCATCAAGATCATGGGCGTTTTTTATCACGTAATACAGCTTCTCTGGATGAATCTTGATTCGAAGCAGCTGAGCACGGAAGGAGACAAACACACATTCGATTCGGTATCCTTGAAATATAAGGAGGTGAATCGAATGCCAATCAAAACACACAAGATACGGATCTATCCCAACGCCGAGATGGCCACGGTCATCATTGAGCTGATGGACTACAACCGCTTTTGCTGGAACAAAGGTTTGGCCGCATGGAATGACATGTATGACGCATCATTAACCATGGCGAACAAGAAACTGCGTCCCAGTGAGTACAAAGTCCGCGACGAGCTGGTGAAAAACAAAACCGACTGGCAGCATCAGTTTTCAGCCCGAGTGCTCCAAACTGCTGTCCATCGGCTGCATCAAGCCTGGCAGAATTTCTTCAATCCCGCTATGCCGGACGCTCACAAGCCTAAATTCCATCATAAGCGGGATCCTAAACAAAGCTTTACGACGGACCGGGCGGTCATTACCGGCAAGTACCTGACCTTGGATCGGCCGCATGCGGCCAGCCATCGTTTCAGCGCCATCAAAATGGCGGAGACTTTACGTTTTACTGGCGAGATCAAAACCGTGACGATAACCAAGCGCGGAAAAAAGTTCTACGCCAGTGTCAACGTATTGATTGAAGATACTCCACGACCGGCTTTTTATGACTGCTGGGACATCGTCGGCATTGATGTGAACGTGGGCCATATCCGCTGGAACGGCGGGGACGTCAACACCTTCACACCACGCATGGCAGCGTTGCATCAACGGATCAAGTATTACCAAAAATGCCTGAACCGGAAACGGCGGAGAAATCCGGGCGACTACCGGTCCAAGACCTATCAGCGGATTAAAGCGAAGATGAACCGCGCCTATGAGCAGGTGCACGCCTTGCAGGATGACCTGATTCACAAATTCAGCCACAAGATTATCAATAATTATCCCGTGCCTTGTTTAGAGGATCTGGATGTCCACGGGATGATGATGGACGATAAAAAGGTCAAAGGCCTTCAGCGCGGTCTCTTTCGCCGCTTACGCACGGCAATCGAGTACAAGGCGGCCTGGCACCATCGTCATCTGGTGATCGCCAATCGTTTCTTCCCGTCAACGCAGCGCTGTTCAAACTGCGGCTATATCAAGAAAGAAGAAAGCTATGGCGGCAAGATGACCCTCCAAGGCGACAGCATTTACCACCAGCATGACGTGTACCGCTGTTACGAGTGCGGTCTCATCATTGACCGAGACGATAACGCTGTGCAAAATTTGATTCAATATGCGGCGGGGCTTACGCCGGAATGGGAAACCGTTCAGAGATGATTTCTAGTCGGCACTGTTATGCGCCATACTCGTCTGATCCCAATCAGACGGGGGTGCCGGCAATTACGAAATTGACTAAACACACTGTACTCTTAATGGTCTAAATCTAAAGTGCCACCATAGATCAGATGCGTATACATTTGAGTACATTTTAGAAAGCAGACGAGTGAAGATGATTAAAGTATTGATCGTGGATGATCACGAAATGGTCCGTCTGGGCATCAGCACCTACTTGGGAGTACAGGATGATATTGAAGTCGTAGGTCAGGCCGTGGATGGGGTCGAAGGAGTTAAAATGGCCCTGGAACTGCATCCGGATGTGATCCTGATGGATGTCGTGATGCCCAACATGGATGGCATCGAAGCCACAAAAAAGATCCTCGCCCAGTGGCCCAAGGCGAAGATCATTATTTTGACGAGTTTCATTGATGATGAGAAAGTCTACCCGGCCATCGAAGCCGGCGCGGCCAGTTACATCTTGAAGACGTCCACGGCCGAGGAAATTGCATCGGCCATTCGGCAAACTGCCCAGGGCGAATCGGTGTTGGAGCCGGAAGTGACCAACAAGATGATGCACCGCATGGCCCATGCTGGCGAGAAGCCCCTGTATGAGGATCTGACCAATCGGGAGATGGAAGTTTTGACCCTCATCGCCCAGGGCCGCTCAAATCAGGAGATCGCGGATGAATTGTTTATTACGCTGAAAACGGTGAAAACCCATGTATCCAATATCTTAGCGAAGCTGCAAGTGGAGGACCGGACCCAGGCAGCAATTTACGCTTTGCGCCACCACTTGGTCGATGACGGCGATAGCGCCACGGGTGATCCGGCTGACCAATAATGCTTTCGATCAAAGAACACCACTAGCCCCCATAGGAGCAATGCCAGGAGCGAGCCGGTCACACCGACCCGCCAGCCGGGTGCCACGTAACGGATTTGAACCGTGTGGCGCCCGGTTTTTTTCGGGGTAAAGGCGACGAATGTATTCATCAATTGCTTGGTCTTCTGCGGCTGGCCGTCTACCAGAACTTGCCACCCAGGACTGGCCGGAATCGAGGTATACACCGTGGGGGCGGTCTTCGTGGTGGTGACCGTGGCGGTGATGGCGTCCTGTTTGAAATTGGTTATCTCGCCGGCCTGGTTCTGCAACTGCTGATCCATTTTTTCAAATTCAGCCAGATCGAAGCGGTAAAAAGCCAGTCCGTCCATGCTGACGGAGTCGTTATTACTGAATGTGAAGCTGAGGGTCACCCGGCGCCCAGCATGGTGCGCCGCTAGATTGAAAGCGACGGGAGACCGGAAAGAGTCGTACTGTTTCACTTCACGACCGTTGACCCGGATCGTCATGTCCTTAATGGGCATATTGTTGCCGAAAGTCACGTAATACGGATCGTTGCTGCTGGCGATAAAGGAATAGGTGACCGTCGCCGGCTTTAACTTATTACTCCGGTAAAATGTGCCGCTGATCGTCTCGTTGTCATCTTTTTTGATGTTGCTGGTGGTAATGGTCGGGTGCAAAAGGGGAATGAACAGACTGTGCCAATCCTGGCTCCCAGTGAGTTCATTCATCAAGGCTTCTTGTTCGGACAATGGATAGTTCGGCAGCCGGACATGCTTCAGGGCGCGGTCAGAGCCGGCGTACACTAACGACAAGGCGTAGGGATTGCGATAGGTGGCGGTCATCGTTTGCGTCGCTACGTGGTCGTAGAAGGCCAGATCCGGGCGGTACGCATTGGGAAACATCATCGGGTGGCCGGCCAGGTCATGACTGTCCAATACGCTATAGCTCTTGGTGTCTTGCAAATAATAGCGCATATCTAATACCGCGTCAGTAATCAAGGTCCCATTGGTGTACGAAATCTGACCATCGCCAGCCGGCAAACCTAACCGGTCGTATAGATTGGGCTGACGCGGTTCCATCATCGAGTTGAAGTGAGACCCGCCGAAGAAGTCTGTCTGCATCGCATCGTCTTTGGTGCGTTCAAAAGTCTTGCCGATCCGGTAGAACGGTTCAGGCGACGTCTTTTGAATTTTAGATACCGCCGCTTGCAAATTATTGGTGTAGTTGGCGTAGTCGCTTTGGCTGATGTAGCTGAGCTGATTCAGGCTGAGCACCCCGTTGGTCAGCATTTCTAAGGTCACGCAAAGCAGGAGAGCTAGCGGCCACCAGTGCCAGCCGCGGTCGTGCAGGGCGACTAAGCAGACAGCGGCCACGGCAAAGGCGCCGGTGAACAGAATCGCTGGCCAATGGATAAATTCCAGCTTGGGCAGCTGCCAAGCACTGTAACCGACGATCACGATGCCAGGAATCAGCAGCAGCCAGCCTTGCCAAGCCCGGAATTGGGGCAGCAGCGGCCAGACTCTGGCTGTGAGCAGAATACCCCACAGGCTGACGACGAAGCTGAAACGGTACGGATACCATACCGGAAACTGGAAACCATGCCACAATAAATCAAAAGGCTGAAAGAATAAACTGGCCAGCAAAAAGAGGGAGATAATCCCGGCGACGATCTTTTCCTGCCATGGTACCCAGCGGTTGAAGAAGTACAAGATCACCCCCAGCAAAACAATCATGCCGGTATAAATGTTGGCCTGGCCCGAGGACATTTGATCAAAAGAATAGGCCCCAGAGACCATTTTAGGCAGCAGCTTGAGCGGGTTATATTCGATCGTCCAATCAATTGCTTTGACGGTATAGGTACCCTTGGAATCGCTGAGGGCAAACAGGGTCGGTAAGAGGATAAAGAGGCTCAAGCCCGCGCCCAGCAAAGACGTCCAGGCAAACCGCACGCCTTGGCGGAACCATGTCCGCAAATTAGCCGCAAACTGGCTTTGATACCAGACCCAGTACAGTACCAGGAATAAGGCAATCATGTAACCTATGTAATAGTTGACGATGAAAGTGACCGCCAGCAGCAGCGGATAGGCCCAGATTCGCCGAGCGGTCCGCTGCCATTCCAGGGTGACCAGTAAGAGGGGTAATAAATAAACACCATCCAGCCACATGACATTGTAGTGGTTGACGATCAGGTACGCGCACAAGCCGTAACTAACAGCTAAAGCGGCCTGAACCGCTGGGGCCAGATGCCGTTCCGGCTGGCGCAAATACACACACGCAAACAGCCCGGCTAAGCCGAGTTTTAAGGCCATTAACAGCCAGATGCCCACGGATAGACTGGTGCCTGGGAATAGGAAGAGCAGGAAATTCAAGGGACTCAGCAAGTAGTAGGCAAACGTACCGATCATTTCGCCGCCGAGGCCCTTGCTGAAGGAGTAGAAAAACGTTTCTGGATGGGCCAGTAAAGTTTTCTTAAAATAGGCAAAGAAATCGATATACTGCTGGCCCAGGTCCACAGTCATGACGCTTTGGTTGCCCAACGGCCAGACCCGCTGGACTGCAAAGTAACCAATAATGAACAAAAAAGGGACCGCAAAGCTCCAGACGAGCGGCCAGCGCGGGCTGGTGCGGTGGTGCCGAGACGAATAACGCAACGTTTTGCCAACTCCTCTGTTTTTTAATCGTATATCCTATTCTACAATATCGTTAAGCGTGTGGTAAGGCGGTAGAGGGGCCGCCGCTTTTTTGCTACAATATGGTATCGAACACAAATAAGAAATCGGGGTCGAGTGAACGTGCATTCTCCAAATCAGCAAACACCGCAACGTAAAAAATCGAAAATTCCCTTTCGCCTGAATTTTCTCCTGCTTTTGGTCTTCCTGTTATTTGCGGCCTTAATGGCGCAACTGGCTTATTTGCAGGTGGTCAACGGGGATATGTTCCAGGCCGAAGTGGAGCGGACAGACAGCTCAGTCGTCACGAAGGACGTGGCCCGGGGCCAGATTTATGATTCCCAAGGGCGCCTCTTGGTGGGTAACGAGCCGGAAAGTGCGATCACGTATACCAAGAACGTGTCCGTGACCGCCGATAAGATCCGCAAAGTGGCTGACAGTCTCGCCAAATTAATCACCATGCCCAGCGGCACCAAGCTGACGCCGCGGGAAAAGGTGGATTATTATTTGGCGGATAAGAATAATCTCAAGGCCGCTGACAATGAGCTGACCAAAGATCAGAAGGAAACGCCAAGTGGGGATGCCCGGTCAGCCACTGTTCAGTATCAATATGAAGTGGCCAATACCATGAAGAAAAATATTACTTTAACGCCTCAAGAGACCAGCGCTGCTGAAATTTATGCGCGAATGGCCGGGGCATACCAGCTGTCTACCGTGATGATCAAGAACCGGGACGTGAGCGCCGCGGAAGTGGCTAAAGTATCTGAGCATTTGACCGAAATTCCCGGCGTCAGCGTTGGTACCGATTGGGAACGCTCCTATCCTAACGGTGATTCCATGCGCAGCGTGATCGGCTCTGTTTCCTCGGAACAGCAGGGTCTGCCTGAGGATGAAGTCAATACACTCCTGGCCCAGGGCTATTCTCGGAATGATCGGGTCGGTACGAGTTATTTGGAAAAGGCCTACGAACCAGTGCTGAAGGGCACCAAGTCCCGTACCCAGGTCGATGTCCACGCCAACAATCTGGTCACCGACGCGACTACTCTGTATGGGGGCAAACCTGGCGATAATTTAAATTTAACGATTAATAGTCAATACCAGAGTATTGTCGAAAAAGTTTTGAAACAGCAGTTCGACCGGGCCAAGAGTGCCGGCGACGCCACATATTCAGACGGGGCCTATGCGATTGCAATGAACCCGAAGACCGGCGCCATCTTGGCCATGGCCGGCGTGCAGAACGATCCGAAGACTAAAAAAGAATCGGATGATGCCCTGGGCACCATCAATCGCAACTTCGTCATGGGGTCGGCCGTCAAAGGGGCCACCGTGCTTGGCGCGCTGATGGATGGGGTAATCACTCCCAGCAGCAATACCCAAGTGGATGATCCCATCTACTTGCCGGCGACACCGGTGAAGAAATCCGTTTATCCGGCTGGTACGTATTCATCGCTGAATGCGGTCCAGGCGTTGGAAGTTTCCTCCAACATTTACATGATGAATTTGGCTCTGAAGATGGGTAAAGCGGCATACGTGCCCCATACCTTGATCAATTTCAAGGACAATATCTTCACCATTATGCGCCGGTATTTCGCAATGTTTGGGCTCGGCACCAAGACTGGGATCGACTTGCCAGGTGAAATCGGAGCTTATCTGGGCCCAACCACCAATGAAGAGGGCATTCTGAATTCTGGGAAAGCGTTGGACCTTTCTTACGGGAACTATGATCAATACACATTAGTTCAGATGGTTCAATACATCAGCACGATTGCCAACGGCGGTTACCGGATGAAACCCTATCTGGTTCAGTCCATCCAAGAAAATGGCACCCAGGGTCAAAAGGGCGCCATCGTGGACACTACCCAGCCAACCATTTTGAACCGGGTACCGTTCACCCAGGATGAGCTGGATGTCGTCAAGCAGGGGATGTACAACGTCGTCCACGGTTCCATGGCCTGGGGTACAGCCCATCCATTGAAGGATATCAAACCAGCGATGTCGGCGAAGACCGGTACTGCCCAGTCCTTCTACATTGATCCGGACAACCCGACGACGAATCCGCCAGAAACCACCAACTCCAGCTTCGTCGGTTTCGCGCCCTCCAGCGACCCGCAGATTGCGATCGCCATCGTCTTCCCGAATTTGGACGTCGATTCCGAGGGTAACTATAACCAGGAAGTGGCCCGAACGATGATTGAACAATACTATAAGCTGAACAACATTAAGTGAGGCCCGCCATGACATTAACGAAAAAAGCGTTCCGCCAGCTGCAAATTCCCCGAATGGTCGAATTTGCCAAGACGCCGGCGTTTAAAAGGGAGAGCCAGCAGTTGCAAGGTGATTTACTGGCTTGGCTGGCTACCCATCCCCAAGGCAGCGTCGGCTTGACCATGGCCGGCGGTATTGAGGTACCGACGGCGCCGATCATTGATCAATTGCTGGCCGCTGGGCGCCCAGTGTTATTGCCTAAGACATTTCCAGATCGGTCCATGCATTTTGTGCCGTATCATGGCGGCGCTGACGAATTGGCCCGGACGGATTACGGTATCCTAGAACCGGTGGCTGATGCCGATGTGGTGCCGGCCATTGTGGTCGTGCCAGGAGTCGCTTTTGTTCGGGGCAGCCATGCCCGGGTCGGTTTCGGTGCCGGCTATTACGACCGGTATCTCGCCCGCCACGCCGCGGCTATCCAGCATACGATCACGCTGGCGACCACGGTGATGCTGTTCAATGCGCCCACTTGGCGCGTCGCCGAACATGATGTGCCGGTGGGCACGCTCCTAGAAGGGAAGAGAATTAATGAACAATAGCCGGATTCGCTGGTACATGACCCGCCTCAAACTGATGCCGTTCGTCACTTACGGTTTACTGATTGCCACCGTGTTGATGTATTTAGCCGAAATACTGCTGGGCGGTTCCGATAATTCCGCTGTTTTGCTCCAAGTCGGCGCCAACGTCGGCCAGCTGGTGGCCCAGGGCGAATGGTGGCGGCTGATCACCGCGATGTTTATCCACATCGGCCTGCTGCATATCGCCACCAACGGTGTCATGATCTATGCCGTGGGCACCCAGATCGAGGGTTTATTCGGCCATTGGCGGATGCTGGTCATTTACTTTGTCAGCGGCATCGTGGGTAATTTGACCTCGTTTGCCTTTGGCAGTATGAACAGCATCTCCGCAGGGGCATCCACTGCCCTGTTCGGCTTGTTTGGCGCTTTCCTGTTCCTGGGCGTCGGCTACCGGCAGGAACCGTATTTTCAAATGGCAGCCCGGCAATTTTTGACGTTGATCCTGATCAATTTAGTATTGGATCTGTTTATGCCGTCGATCGATATCTTTGGCCATATCGGCGGCGCCCTAGGCGGCTTTCTCATTGCCATGGTCTTGGCTTTGCCGGCCCGCTTCGGGAAACTGCCGGTATGGCAGCGGATCGCGGGCACGGTGGTCCTGCTGGCCGCAGCAGGTGTCTTAGGTTATTTGGGGATGGTCCGCTATGCCGGGTGATCATCCCATGCGCACGCTTTATGACGTGCAGCAGCTATTGGAACGCTTTGGCATCTTAGTCCATTTGGGGAAACGGCTGTGGGATATCGAGTTGATGACAATTGAGCTTGAACACGTATACACAGCCGGGCTCTTAGATGCTAAGATATATGTGAAAGCCCGGGCGGTGTTGCACCGTGAACGGGAGTATGAGTTGCGCATGCAACAAAAAAATCATGAAAGCAGTGGAAAACAGCATGACAGATAAAAAACTGATCGGGGTCGACCTCGGCGGTACCACGACCAAATTCGGCATTCTTACGCCGCAGGGGGAAGTGCAGCAACGGTGGAGTATTGAAACCGACATCTTGGAGGATGGCAGTCATATTATCCCCAACATTATCGATTCTATTCAGCACCACTTGAAACTGTACGATATGCCTGCTGACCAGTTTGCAGGAATCGGCATGGGGTCGCCCGGCTCAGTTGATTTAGCAGCGGGGACAGTCAGCGGCGCATTCAATTTGAATTGGGAAGGCACCGTTTACCCTAAACGGGACATTGAGGCGGCGACGAATATTCCCTTCTATATTGATAACGATGCCAACGTGGCAGCCATGGGCGAACGCTGGCAGGGTGCCGGCGACAATGATCCCAACGTGACTTTCGTTACTCTGGGTACCGGGGTTGGCGGCGGCATCATCGCTGACGGCAGACTGCTCCATGGCGTAGCGGGATCCGCTGGCGAGTTGGGCCACATTACCGTTCAGCCTGGCGGTTATCTGTGCACCTGCGGCAAGCGCGGCTGCTTAGAGCAATATGCCTCGGCCACCGGCGTGGTCCATATTGCTCGGGATATGGCCGAAGAATATGCCGGTGATGCGAAACTGAAATTCATGCTGGATGATGGTGAAGATATTACCTCAAAGATCGTCTTCGACTTGGCCAAAGAGGGTGACCCCTTGGCACTGAAGGTCGTGGATAAGGTCAGCTTCTATTTGGGCTTGGCTCTGGCTAACGTCGGCAATATGCTGAATCCGAAGTATATCGTCATTGGCGGCGGTGTCAGCGCGGCCGGCGACTTCCTGCTGGAACGGGTGCAACGAAATTTCGAAGAAAATACCTTCCCGAATGTTCGCCAGACCACGTCTTTGCGGTTGGCCACGTTAGGCAACGAAGCCGGTATCGTCGGCGCGGCTTCCCTGGTCTTGGCCGACCACGCACAAACAGAAGAATAGAGGAATGCAGGTAATGGTGTTAGCAAGTTCATTTAATCAAGGTATTTGGATCCTGAACGGGTTCCTTCTGCTGATTGTATTGTATATGATCGGTTCGCCGACATATTACTGGTGGCGCGGCCGGCAGTTGAAGGGTGCGTTGACCGAAGAAGAGTTTGAAAAGGGTCGTACCCGGGCTCAGATTATCGATCTGCGGGAGCGTAAGACGTTCGATACGAAGCATATTTTGGGTGCCCGCAGTATGCCGATGGCGTCGTTAAAGCAGGACATGGGATCACTGCGTAAAGATTTACCGGTTTATGTTTATGAGAGCGGCACGAATCTGGCCATTCGGGCGGCTCTGCAGCTGAAAAAAGCCGGTTTTACCGAAGTTCGCTGGCTCAAGGGCGGCTTCCGGGAATGGCATGGTAAGACGAAGGGTAAAGCTGTTGCCTAGAAAAAAGGCAATGATATTGTTCGCAGCTTGGGCACGGCGCAGCAACGACTGATCCTGCTTACCAAGCCTACAAAAATAGCGTTGACGAATTCGTTCCAACTCGTCAACGCTATTTGTTTACCGTGAATTATCCCTGATGAGCCTGATGGGCCTTACGGTTGGCCCGTTTACGATTATCTTCGATCCGGCTGACTTCGGCGTCGCTGGGTTCGACGACTTGTTTCTTAAAGGCATAAACACTGCCAGCAACGGCGCCTGCAGTAGCGAGAACGCCAAACAGGAAACCGCGCCCAAATTTAGACTTTGCCATAAACAATCCCTCCAAATCTTGTTGGTCTACTTCATTATTGCGTATTTGGCCCGGAAGTGCAAAGGATTTAGCGTTTTCTTCCCACCTTTTCTGGGTTCCATACGGTACAGTATAATTATAATCAGACTATTCAAGAAAGCGTGACAAAATCACATGGATAAAGTCATCATGATCGTCGGCCCCACCGCAGTGGGAAAATCAGCACTGGGCATTGACTTGGCCAAACAATTCAATGGCGAAATTATTTCCGGAGATTCGATGCAGATTTTTCGTCATCTCGATATCGGCACCGCAAAAGTTCTGCCTGAGGAAATGCAGGGAGTTCCCCACCACTTGCTGAACATCCGCAATCCGGATGAAAAATTCTCCGCCCATGATTTTCAACAGGCTGCCGGCAATTTGGTGCGGGAAATTACTGCCCGCGGTCATGTACCGATCATTGTCGGCGGTACCGGCTTCTATTTACGGATGTTTTTGCTAGGGTGGCAATTAGGCACGGAGCGGCAGTCAAATCACATTACTGATGGACTCAGTGATGAAGCAGCCTGGCAGAAACTCAATATCGCTGACCCCGCCGCCGCGGCTAAAATTCCGGTCGCGAATCGCCGCCGGGTTGAACGCGCCCTCGCGGTCATTGCTGAAACGGGTCAGCTATTTTCGGACCAAGGGGATGATTTGACGCCGGCCTATGATGCCTGTGTAATCGGCTTGAATACCGAACGACAGCAGCTTTATGCCCGGATCAATGCCCGGGTGGACCAGATGATTGCCCAGGGTTTAGAAAAAGAAGCCCGCTGGCTGTACGCCCAAGGCGGTGCGGATTGGCCAGCCGGGAAGGGCATCGGTTACCGGGAATGGTGGCCGTACTTCGCCGGTCAGGCCAGCTTACCGGCCACGGTCGACCGCATCAAGGCTGATTCCCGGCATTACGCTAAGCGGCAGCTGACGTATTTCCGTCACCAGCTCCCGGTACATTGGTTCAACTTGCTGGAAAACCCCGCGGAAGAAAATAAAATCAAGCTGCTGATCGCGAGTTTTTTAACGCGGTGACATATTGGTCTGGACCATGTAAAGAAAATTCAAAAAAGTTGTCAATTATGTTAGGAAACCTGACATATGCCGTTGACAGCTTTTTTTATTGCCGCGTATACTGTAACCATTCAAGGAGGTGCGGGTATGCGTGAGACAGAAGTCCGGCGGTCGACCCCGGTGTTATCAATTGGTACGGCGTGTACGATCACTGGTCTGACGGCTCGCCAAATTCGCTATTATGAGTCCCAGGGCTTATTGAAGCCCCATCGGACGGCTGGCGGTCAGCGGCAATTCTCCATGAATGATGTGGATGTGCTGTTGGCGATCAAGGACGATTTGGCCGCAGGGTATACCCTCGGTCAAGTGAAGGAGCGCCGGGCGAGCGAACGGAATAATAATCTTTCCGATGAAAAAGCCCGGGTGCTGCTGCGCGACGAGATGTTGCGGACAGCCGGTTTCTTGAATGATACAGAATTTCCTCGTAATTAACTTTTAAGAATGGAGTGGGTTTGATGGCGCGTGCACAAATTACGGCAGACAAGATTCGGGAAGCCGTACAGGAACAAAATGTTCAATTTCTGCGATTAATGTTTACGGATATCAACGGCATTATCAAGAACGTGGAGGTACCTGTCGATCAGTTGGAGAAGGTATTGGCCAACAAAATTATGTTTGATGGATCGTCCATTGACGGCTTTGTCCGGATTGAGGAAAGCGACATGCTGCTGTACCCCGATTTGAATACGTGGCTGGTCTTTCCGTGGGGATCCGAACACGGCAAAGTTGCCCGCTTGATTTGTGACGTACACAATCCGGATGGCACACCGTTTGCGGGGGACCCTCGCAACAATTTGAAGCGGGTATTGGCCGAAGCTCGGGAGGCCGGCTACACCACCTTCAATATCGGACCAGAACCGGAATTCTTCCTCTTCAAATTGGATGAGGAGGATCGGCCGACTTTGGAACTGAACGACAAGGGCGGCTATTTCGACTTTGCCCCCGTCGATCTGGGTGAAAACACCCGGCGGGACATTGTTTTGGAGTTGGAAAAGATGGGCTTTGAAGTCGAAGCCAGCCACCATGAAGTCGCTCCTGGGCAGCACGAAATTGACTTCAAGTACGCTGATGCCGTAACTGCCGCCGATAACATCCAGACGTTCAAATTGGTCGTCAAGACGATTGCGCGCCAACATGGTTTGCACGCCACGTTCATGCCCAAGCCTTTGGCCGGCATCAACGGCAGCGGCATGCATATCAACATGTCCTTGTTCAAGGGCGACAATAATGCTTTCTTTGATCCGGATACGGACGACCAATTATCGGCCGAATCCCGCCACTTCCTGGCTGGTTTGCTGACGCACGCGCGGGCACTGACCGCCGTTAATAATCCGACTGTCAATTCCTATAAGCGATTGGTGCCGGGCTATGAAGCGCCTGTTTATGTCGCTTGGTCCGGCCGCAACCGCAGTCCGCTGATTCGGGTACCCCAATCCCGCGGTTTATCGACGCGGTTAGAAATGCGCAGTGTTGATCCGACCGCTAATCCTTATCTGGCTATTGGCGCGATCTTGGCGGCCGGCATGGACGGCTTGAACAACAAGCTGACCCCGGCAGCACCAGTGCACCGCAACATTTACCGGATGACTCCTGAGGAACGCAAAGCCAATCACATCACCGACCTGCCCTCCACGCTGCACAATGCGTTGAAGGCGTTGGCGGCGGATGAAGTAGTCATTGACGCCTTGGGACCGCACCTGTACCAGAGTTTCGTTGATTCTAAGCGCATGGAGTGGGATGGCTACCGCCAGTCCGTCTCCAAGTGGGAACGGGACCAATATCTGGAGCTGTATTAAGCACCGCCTGCTCGATTGTGAGCACAGCCTAATTCAATAATCTGTTAAATAACACCGTCTTTGTGATATTCCATCTCAGCACGAAGCGGTGTTATTTGTTTCTCTAGGAATGACTGACACCGGTTACAATGCGAACATTACACTAAATTGTAATCTGCATCGTTGTTGTTTGTGTAATTCCGGCATGGTATTATTAACTCATCAAGGGCGAAAGAAGCCCACCGAGGAGGAACTGTTTTGAAAATCAGTCACAAGATTGGCTTGGTTGCGTCAATTGCGGTTATGGGGTTAGCCCTGGTCGCTTGCGGCGGCAAGAGCAACAGCGGCAGTGCCACGAAGACCGTCAAGTATTCTGCAGCATTGGTTACCGATGGCGGCGGGGTGGACGACAAGTCATTCAACCAAAGCGGTTGGGAAGGTCTGGAAGCATGGGGCAAGAAGAACGGCTTGAAGAAGGGTGTCGGCGGTTATAACTACGCCCAATCCAACTCCGATGCGGACTTCACCCCGAACATCAACAAGTTGATTCAGGCAAAGTATGCGACGATTTTTGGGATCGGCTATAAGTTGGAGAGTGCGATCAAGAACGCTGCAAAGGCGAACCCGAAGACTAACTTCGTCATCATTGACGATGTGATCGATGCCAAGAACGTGGCCAGTGTCACGTTTAAGGATAACGAAGGGGCATTTCTGGCCGGTGTCGCCGCAGCCGAGACGACCAAGACTAAGAAGGTCGGCTTCATCGGCGGCATGCACGGGGCAGTCATTGACCGCTTTGAAGCCGGCTTCCGCCAAGGGGTCGCCGCTGTCGACAAAAACATCAGTGTCGATGTGAAGTATGCCAACGACTTCAGCAAGCCGGATGTTGGCCAAGCGTTAGCCAACGCCATGTTCAACAACGACGAAGACGTGATTTACCAAGCTGCCGGCGGTACCGGGATGGGTGTCTTCTCTGCTGCCAAGAACCAAATCAAGAAGAAGAAGGTTTGGGTCATCGGCGTCGATCGGGACCAGACTCCTGAAGGTAAGTACAGCGGCGGCAACCTGACGCTGACTTCCACCGTTAAGGGCGTGGATATTGCGGTTGAGAAGCTGGCCGACGATGCCAAAGACGGCAAGTTCCCTGGCGGCAAGACGACCGTTTATGGTTTGAAGGAAAAAGGGGTTAAACTGGCGCGCGGCAACATGAGCGCGGCTGCTTGGAAAGCCGTTCAGGATTACCAGCAGCAGATCATCGACGGCAAGATCAAAGTCGCTGAGAAGCCCTCACAACTGAAGAAGTAATTGTCTGACATTTGAGACACGGTTAGGGCAGCAGCGTATGCTTCTGCCCTAATTTTTCTATATCGACAGGCAAATAGAAAGGAATCGCACATGTCATCTTCTGAAATTGCCATTGAAGTGCGGGACCTGACCAAACGTTTCGGGGATTTTGTGGCTAATGACCACATTTCGATCCAGATCCGCAACGGTGAGGTCCATGGCTTGCTGGGCGAGAATGGAGCCGGCAAGACAACCATGATGAACATGCTCTCCGGAATCTTGCAGCCGACCAGCGGTGAAATTCTAGTTCATGGGAAACCGGTCCATTTGGCCTCGGCGAAGGACGCCACGGAACTCGGGATTGGGATGGTCCACCAGCACTTCATGCTGGTAGAGAACTTCACCGTGTTGGAAAACATCATGCTGGGTGTGGAGGAAACGAAAGGTGTCGGGATCCTGAACCGGCACGATGCCAAGGCCAAGGTTGTGGCACTGTCCAAGCAGTATGGATTGGATGTGGATCCGGATGCTAAAGTTGCGGACATTTCGGTCGGAATGCAGCAACGGGCAGAAATTTTGAAAGTGTTGTACCGTAATGCCGATATCTTGATTTTTGATGAACCCACGGCCGTTTTAACCCCGCAAGAAATCAAGGAATTGCTGGATATTTTTCGTCGGCTGGCCTCAGAGGGCAAAGCCGTTATCCTGATTTCTCACAAATTGAATGAGCTGCAGGCCGTGGCGGATATCACCACGATTATTCGCCGGGGCAAAGTGATCGATACAGTGGATACGAAGACCACTTCTACAGAAAAACTGGCTGAGCTGATGGTTGGCCGGCACGTCACTTTCCAACGGGAACGCGTACCGATGCCAGTTGGTCCAGAAATTTTAAAGATTGAAGACTTGCAAGTCATCGATAAGCAGAAGGTCACTCGGGTCCACGATTTTGATCTGACCATCCACGGCGGCGAAATCGTCGGGTTGGCGGGAATTGACGGGAACGGCCAAAGTGAACTCGTCCGGGCAATCACGGGCTTAATGCCTACGGCGGGCGGCCATGTCATTATTGGCGGCCAAGACCGCACCGGGGCCACGCCGCGGCAAGTGACCCAATCCGGGGTTGGCCATATTCCAGAAGACCGGCAGCGCTATGGCTTGATCCTGCCCATGAGCCTCGTGGACAATATGTCGCTGCAAGTCTACACGCTGGCCCCGTATTCTCACCATGGGGTATTGAATCCCAAGGCGATGATCACGAATACTGAACAGCTCCTAGAACAATACGACGTCCGGCACAGCACGATTGAAGAACCGGCAGGGTCGCTTTCCGGCGGGAATCAGCAGAAGTTGATCATCGCCCGGGAATTGAGTCGGGAACCGCAACTATTGATTGCAGTCAATCCCACCAGGGGCCTGGACGTCGGCGCGATCGAGTTCATTCATTCGCAGTTGCTGGCTGCCCGAGCGGCGGGCCACGCGATTCTGTTGATTTCTTACGAACTGGATGAAATTCGCCAACTGGCCGATCGCGTTGCGGTTATTCACAGCGGCACGATCGTTGGTCAAGCGAAGACCAGTGCTTTGAGTGAAAATGAAATTGGTTTGTTGATGGCCGGCGAAACGGTGCCGGGGAAGGAGGAAATGCTCAATGCGCATTAAAAATCTTCGGTTGGGCAACCTCTGGATCTCGGTAACTTCCGTTATCCTGGGGATGGTGGTCGGTGCGATCATCATGATCCTGTCCGGCTTTAATCCGATTGAAAACTATATCAGTTTATTCACTGGTGCGCTGGGAAGCCCCAATGCAATCGGTGAGGTGTTGCGGGAAGCCACACCGCTGATTCTGACCGGGCTGGGCTTTGCCGTCGCGAACTCGGCCGGTTTCTTCAACATTGGTTTGGCCGGTCAGGCCCTGGCCGGCTGGCTGGCGTCGGTGTCTTTTGCGTTGGCCTTTCCCCATGCACCCGGCTTCTTGCTGCTGCCCGGGGCAATTCTGGCCGGTGCAGTCGCCGGTGCCCTATGGTCCGGGATCGCCGGCTTCCTGCGGGCGTATTTCGGCGCCAGCGAAGTAATCACCACCATCATGCTGAACTACATTGCCCTGTATGCGACGAATGCCGTTGTCAAGGGCATGCTGGCTAAGGGGGACGGCGACTATTCGCCGACGATCCCTGTGCAGGCGCGGTTACGGACACCATTTTTGGAAAAAATCACGCAAAATTCCACCTTCCACTGGGGTATCTTGATTGCCCTGGTCGCGGTCATCGTGGTTTGGTGGCTGATGAAGAAAACGACCCTGGGTTTTGAGATTCGGGCCGTGGGGATGAACGAAGACGCGTCCCGCTATGCCGGGATGTCCACGAAGAAGACGATTATTTCTGCTATGCTGATTTCTGGGGCGCTCGCCGGTCTCGGCGGGGCCATGGAAGGACTGGGTAATTTTCAAAATATCATTGTCAACACGGCCTTGCCCAGTATTGGCTTCGACGGAATGTCCGTATCGCTGTTAGCGACCGGGTCGCCGGTGGGGATCATCCTCGCCGCGCTGCTCTTCGGAATCTTGAAGATTGGCGGATTGAACATTTCCATTGCCTCCACGACGCCGCCAGAAATCGTCGATATCGTAATTGCCGCTGTCATTTTCTTCGTCGGTGCTAACTATGTCATTCGCTATCTGAGCGTTAAATTGCGCAAGCATCCCAAAAAGCAACCGCCGGTGGCCAGCAGCAGTGAACCGCAGGCCGCGGTGGCTGAACGGGCCGCGCAGGCTGAAGAGGAAGGGGAGGACGCCAAATGAATATCATGACGTTATTGCTGACGGTGGTTTCCACCACCCTGGTTTATTCCGCCCCGATGATTTTTACTTCAATCGGCGGCACGTTTTCTGAGCGCAGCGGGATCGTCAACGTCGGGCTGGAGGGTATCATGGTGATGGGCGCATTCTCGAGTGTCGTCTTCAACCTGTTCACTGCCCATATCTTCCACGGCGCCACCCCCTGGCTGGGATTGTTAGTCGGCGGATTAGTCGGTGTGCTGTTTTCCCTGATGCATGCCGTCGCGACGATCAACTGGCGCACTGACCATATCATTTCTGGGACGGTATTGAATTTGATGGCGCCGGCGCTGGGGGTTTATCTGACTAAGCTGATTTTTGCCGGCAAAGGGCAAACCGATATTATTCAGCAGCCGCTGGCTAATGTGACCATGCCAGGATTGTCCAATATTCCAGTGATTGGACCGATTTTCTTCCGTAATACGTCATTGGTGGCGTATTTTGGGATTTTCGTTG
Organism: Schleiferilactobacillus harbinensis; assembly: GCF_008694105.1. Taxonomy (NCBI): domain Bacteria; kingdom Bacillati; phylum Bacillota; class Bacilli; order Lactobacillales; family Lactobacillaceae; genus Schleiferilactobacillus; species Schleiferilactobacillus harbinensis. The sequence goes on along the minus strand of NZ_CP041364.1, from coordinate 1,087,074 downwards.
CTATCTTCTCCTGGTGGGTCCTGAAATACACGCGGTTCGGGTTGCGTTTGCGGTCTGTCGGCGAACACCCTGAAGCGGCAGATTCCGTCGGTATTTCCGTTTACAAATACCGATACATGGGGGTCATGCTGTCTGGTCTATTGGGCGGTATCGGCGGCGCCATTATGGCGGAGAGTATTACCTTGAACTTTTCTGTTTCCACGATTGTGGGCCAGGGCTTCATGTCGCTGGCAGCGATGATTTTTGGGAAATGGAATCCAATTGGGGCAATGGGCGCGGCCATTTTCTTTGGCTTTGCTCAGTCACTGGCCATTATTGGTAAATATATTCCAGTCATCGCGAATGTGCCCAATGTCTGGTTCACACTGGCTCCGTATTTGATCACCATTATCGTGCTGGTCGCCTTCATTGGGAAGTCCCAGGCACCGGCGGCAGATGGGTCTACATTCGTCAAATCAAGGTAAGGTAAGCAAGTGCTTAAAGCGCCGGTCATCGGCGCTTTTTTGGTGTGTTGGCGCGGTGTGTAGCGTATACTAAAACTATATGGGAGGGATTGGTATGCAAATTGATCGCGCTTCACTGAAGTACACAGTGAAAGAACGGATGCGTGGACACTATGGCACATTGTTTGGAATCACACTCTTACCGCTGATTATTTTGGCGGTGATTTTGATGATCGTTCAATTCGTGGTGGCGTACGAAATAACTGGGTCACGTATTCTATCTTTTAACTTCGTCAGTGTCTCGGGTCCGTCAGGGCAGACAAACTTGTTCCTGTCGGGCCGCTGGTGGTCTGTGGTGTTATCAGATTTAGTGGCCACGAGTGCGTCGCTGGGACTGCTCAGCTGGTGGCGCTATCCGGATTCAAAACAATCCATTGCCAGCCGCGCCGTGGCCGGCTTTTCACCCCGGTATTTTCCCGGTTTGATTCTGATTTTCCTGATCACCGAGGTCTTGCTCAACATCCCAATGAACTTAGGCGACACTGGTCTCTGGTGGTCGTTGGCCAAACTGGTTTGGTTCGTGGTTTACATTGTGATTCAGTTGGGTATCGCTCCGGTCTTCTTTGTCTACATGGATTTGTGCGATGCCGGTCAAGGCGGCATAGCCAGTATTGGCCGGGCGTTTCAGCTGAGTTGGCAGCTGATGGCCGGCTTCAAGGGCGCTTATTTCGTCCTGTGGCTTTCCCTCCTTGGGTGGCTCTTACTGTGTGCCTTGGTGTTTCCGCTCCTATGGGTCGTGCCTTATATGCAGACCATTTTTGTTGCTTACTATGAGGCGCTGCGGCAAGTGAAACCAGACCTGATTCCGACTGTCGCGTAGTAAAAAGGAGCCATCCGCTCACAATTTGGATGGCTCCTTTAATTTGACTTGAATTACCGGCGGTACGGCACTTCCACTCGGCTGGCATTGAGATCCAGTTCATAGGTGGCGGCGGTGCTGGGCCGTACGGTCATGCCCATGTCGGTGGCATAGACCATGATGCCCAGCTGGTGGCCGGCGAGGATATGGTGTTCAGTCGGTTGCAGCGCAAAGTGCAGGGTGACGAACTGGCCCGGGGTGAGGGCGTCGTTTTGCCACGGGGTGTGGCGGTTTTGCAGGTTCATGTGGCCCTTCGCAATTTGGTGGAATTCACTGGGGGTCTTCTCCAACTGGAATTCCTTCACATCGTCCACCGCCCAGCCGTAACCGAGTTGCTGGCCCTTGGCTTGGAGAACAGACGGATCAGCCTTCAGCCGTTTCTCCTGGCCGTAATCGATGGCCATGCAGCTGATTTGGCCGGCAGCTTGGTTCACGGCTACTTGCAGGGTGACCGTGATCGTTCCGTCAATGTAGGCGTCTTTGGTGAATTCCGGGGTGAGGAACAGCTTGCGGGTGTGTTCGTAGACACTGGTCTGGCGGCTCATCAGCAATGATTCCCAATGGTGAGCATTCTGGTCACTGGCCAGGAACAGTGGGGTGCCGTCATCCTGGAAGGAGACGATTTCCTCATTCTTCGGCGGCTGCTCTTGCAGGCCATCACTAGACATAAAGTATTGCGTGCGCGGCGTCGTGGGCTCACTCCAATCAGTGTAATGGTGCCACGTTTCCGGGACGGCGTTGTCTTGGACAGTGACGTTAGGCAAGACGGCCGGAGCATCGTTGGCAACATCCAGCAGCTCGTAGCAGAACCATAGATTCATCATATCGGTGAAATCGATGGACTGGATGTTATTCATGTAGATATGCTTACCCTGGTGCAGGAAGATTTTCTTGTTGATCGGCAAGTCCCGCAACTTATTCCACAGCTGTTCGACGTTGCGCGGTTTGACGTTCCAGTCATTCAATCCGTGGACGCTGACAAAGTCGATCTTGATCTGGTCCGCGTGCTTTCGGTAATTACGGGCATCCCAGAACGTATTGTAATTGCCAGTTTCCCGGTCCTGACCGGCCTTCAAATCGGCCATCATTTTGTCATACACCGGCTTGATGCGCTGGAAATCGGCGGCGTCTTTGCGCCGGGAGAAGGTATCCAGGGCCAGCACGTCGGTGTCTTCGCCTTGGCAGTCCACCGGAGCAATGACCAAGCCGTTTTCTCGATAGTAATCATACCAGCTGGAAATGGCGGCTTCAGACACAACCGTCTTCAAGCCGGCCACACCGGTGGTCGCCGCGGCCACGGCCAAAGTGCCGAGGTAAGACTTCCCGGTCATGGCCACGTTGCCGGTACACCACCACGCCTTGATGGTCACGCCGTCGGTGCGGTTGGTAAAGGCAATGCGATCGCCGTGCAGCCATTGAATGATCGCAATAGTCGATTCGGTTTCTTCCGGACCGCCAGTGGTGCGGATGCCATCAGAACCGCGGGTGCCGATTCCGCCGGCATACACCGTGGCAAAGCCCCGGGCGAGAAAATAATCGTTCAATGAGTAGATACCGGGATCCACCGGCTTTTCGGTGGTGCTTTTGGTTTCACCCGTGACGGTGTGGCCATCTGGGATCAGCGGCTGCGCATGATGGTAAGCAATGTCGCCATATTGGGTCTCATTGGGTACCTTCGGCGTTAAGTCCTTATTCACATCGTAGCTCACCGGGGCCATGTCGTTGGTGCCGCGGAAATAAGGATTGGCCGTGTATAGGACGGGGACTGCCAAGCCTTGATCAGTTTCAGCCGGGCGGAAAATCGTGGTTTGCAGCAAATCACGCTGGCCGTCTTGATCGGTGTCCAAGTCACTTTCGACATAAACGACTTCGCGAATGATCTTGGTGGTGTCAAAAACAGCCTGACTCTTCCCGTTGAAGAACACGAAATGCGGCTGTTCGCTGGCGGTAAAGAACCCGTTGAAATAGCCGCGGCTCGTCAGTAAGTCTAAGAAGTTTTGACCATTTTTGCCCCGGGTTGCCAGCAATAAGTAAAAGGCCGCCACCAGGTCCTGACCCTGCAGAGGGTCAGCAGTCACCGTAGGCAGTTGCCACCTGGCCATGGCCTGCAAAGCGTCCAGATCCGGAAAATCGTCAGCGACAATGAAGTCCAGCAGCTGCAACGCGGCGGTGTAGAATTCTGCCCGGGTGATACTGTCGGGCTTTTTGGCCAACAATTGGGCCAGACTGGTGTCCTGGTTGACCAAGATGCGCTCTTCCCGATCAGTGATTTCACTGGCCGTGGCGACTTCTGGGAAGCAGCGGGCAAATAAGATACTTAACAGGTCAGCCGGGGGTGTGTTCTCCCAGTCTCCGGGGAGAAAATGAATCTGTTTCAGTTCGGCCACCTGAGTGGCAAAATCCGGGTCAAGCCGGCCAAATTGGTTAAACTTCATACAATTGCGCTCCTTTGTTGTCGGTGCACGGTTACCGCCTGCGGATCCGCGTTGACAAGTATTCTCTGTTTTCGCTACAATAGGCGAGTTGTTGCGATAGTGGCTCAGTTGGATAGAGCAACGGTCTTCTAAACCGTAGGTCGTGGGTTCGAACCCCACCTATCGCATTGGTGCAGCCTGGCCGCCTCGGTCAGGCTTTTTCTGTGCTCGCCAGTCGTCACCCAGTGATTTCATACGTCTTCGTCCCCAACGGTCGACCGGTATCCCGGTCGATGAATTGCAAGCGGATCGGATCTTTATCCACGAAAGTATACACCATCGCACCGCTCATCTTCTTAGTGGGCGCGAGCGGCGTCTGGCTAGCCTTGACTTGCTTGCCCAGGTCGCCCTGCGCGTCCTTGTCCGTCAACGTTGCTTCGGTCAGTGGGGTAATGTCGCTCTTTTTGGCGTTTGCCTGACCCTGGCGAAGAATCGCATATTGGCGCCAGATGGCCGCCGGGGTGATCAAAGTCGAGCCGTCATTAGCCAACTCATATTGAATGAATAATGCCGGATGGTTGGTCTTGTCTGTGACAATCTTCGCCCCAGTCAGCCGCAGAGTCAGCGTGGGGGTTGTGTAGATATCATTGGTGAAACGGCTGGTAAGCGGCGGGGTGGCTGATGCCACGGAGTCAGCAGACGTGACGGACCGTTTTTTCGCGGCCCGGCGGCTGGAGTGGCGCGCAGCAATGTTGTGGTCCGGCGCCTTCTTGGCGCTGGGCGCCGGTTCAGCAGGCTGACTGAACAGCCAAACGACACCGCCGCCAAGCACCAGCAAAAGCAGGGCAGTAATCACTAACGCCCACCAATAGCGCAGCCGCCGCGTCGGCCGTTGTCTCTTCTCACGCATCACGTGCATCCCCCCCTCGCATCTCCATAATTGTATGATACGGACCGCCACAAACCAAGGGGCAAGCCCTGTTTTTCTTGAAATCTGCTATACTGAAGGTCCTTGGCAGGGGCTGGTTGGTCAATTCACCAACCATTTCAGGGCGTCGGTACGCGATATTGCGGCCGGCGCCTTTTCCAATTTCAAAAAATACGGTAAAATGATAAATGGTGATAAAAATGCAGAAGAAAACAATCAAAAAATTATTGAAGAAGCAAGACACAAAGAACGAGTACTTTTATATTCAGTTCTCTGATGGGCGTACCTTGGAAGTGCCGGTGCGCGTGACCAGCGGCGATATGACCGCCCACGATGATCTGGTGCGCCGGATCGCCCACAAGGAAGGCACCATGACGGCCGACAACGGCCAAGTTTTCGATTTTAAAAAGATCATTCATTATGACATCGAAAACACTCGCCGGACCGGCTTCGGCCCGCAACCGCAATAAGCAGTCCAAATGGCGGCCCACCGCCATTTTTTTGGAATCAGCAAGCAACCGCTATCACTTTTATTTGAAAGGAGCCGCGCATCATGGGATTATTTTTCAATCGGCATAAAAAAGAAGAGACACCTGCTGGCGAGAAGAAGCCTAAGGGATTAAGGGAAGACCACGGGTTGTATTACGCTCAGGGCGGTACCAAGCCCATCTGTACTTACTGTTACCGGACGAAGCATGAGACCTATGAGCTGGATGGGCCGGACTTCATTGGTTTGTACACCTGCCCAAATTGCGGCCGGCAATTCCAGCGCCGCCCGGACGAACCCTTTGCTAAAGAGGCTAAGGCAGAAGAAAAAGATTGACACGTCCTCTGGGGTTTGCTATGCTACTCCTGTTGTATTTGTGGACACTTCCACAGCTGCAACCGCTCAGGAAGAGGTCTGAAGTGCCTCACGGCCACCCCGACTGGCGAGTCTAAGAATATAGGAGGTGTAACAAAACATGTACGCAATTATTGAAACTGGCGGCAAGCAGTACAAGGTCGAAAAAGACGGTGCTGTCTATGTCGAAAAGCTGGACGTCGAAGCTGGCGCCGAAGTCACGTTTGACCACGTGATCATGGTTGGTGGCGACACCACCAAGATTGGTGCGCCGTACGTTGATGGTGCTTCTGTCACTGGTAAAGTGGAGAAGCAGGGTAAGGAAAAGAAGGTTGTTACCTACAAGTACAAGCCCAAGAAGCACAGCCATCAAAAGAAGGGCCATCGTCAACCGTATACGAAGGTCGTTATCGACGCAATCAATGCCTAATTTGAATTGAATTCATTAGCGAGGTGCAGTGATGATTAAAGCTGATTTCTATCGCGATACTGACGGCAACATTACCCGCTTCACCATTACCGGCCATGCCGGTTCTGGACCTTATGGCTATGATATCGTGTGCGCAGCGGTTTCCGCTGTGGCCATCGGTACCGTGAACGGCATCGAGGGACTCGCCGGCATCATGCCGGCAGTTGAAACTGATGATGATCAAGGCGGGTTGCTGACCGCCGCTTTACCCTCGGTAATGATTCAAGAAAAACTGACAATTGCTCAGATCTTACTTGAAAATCTTCTGTTGGAACTGCAAAGTATTCGTGCAGAATACGGCCAATTCTTGCAGGTAAAAACGAATCAAGACGCGCAATCCTCGACGGTTGCGTAACATCTACTTTTCGGAGGTGAATCCCATGCTGAAAATGAATCTGCAACTCTTCGCCCACCATAAGGGGGGCGGCTCCACGGCCAACGGTCGTGATTCTGCTGGTCGTCGTCTTGGCGCGAAGCGGGCAGACGGTCAATTCGTGACTGCCGGCTCCATTCTTTATCGCCAACGCGGTACCCACATTCATCCCGGCACCAACGTCAAAATCGGCGGCGATGACACACTCTTCGCTGTTGCTGACGGCGTGGTTAAGTTTGAACGGTTGGGCAAAGACCGTAAGAAGGTTTCTGTTTATCCGGTTGCTGCTGCAGCTGAATAACCGTACGAACACGCTTTAGCCGCTTCGGGGACCAACCGGAGCGGTTTTTTTATTGAGAGAGCGGAGGCCTACGCTTCTGTCGGCCGGAGCTCGTTTAAGGGGTAGCATAGCGCTTCGCCAGCCCTCTCAGCCGGAGCTTGCGCAGCTTTGGCACGGCCGAAGGACACAAACGTTTCAAGTCCGAGCGGTGGCGCCTTGACCCCACTTTTGATAAGATAGTAGTGACATTTAACGCGTACCATTATTGGAGGAATAAAATGATTTCCGTTAACGAATTTAAGAACGGCCTGACGATCCTTGTCGATGGCGAATTATGGCGAGTCGTGGAGTTCCAGCATGTGAAGCCCGGCAAAGGCAGTGCCTTTGTCCGCTCCAAGCTGAAGAACTTGCGTACTGGCGCCGTCCAAGAAAAAACTTTCCGAGCCACTGAAAAAGTTGAACCGGCCCAAATCAGTACCAAGGCGATGCAGTATCTGTATCAAGACGGTGATAATTACGTCTTTATGGATACCAGCACCTATGAACAGCTTGAACTGCCTGGCAGCGAGATCAAGGATGAATTGAACTACCTGAAGGAAAACATGACGGTCAACATCATCATGTACGGCAGCGAAACGCTGGGTGTTGATTTGCCTAACACGGTTGATCTGAAGGTTACTGCCACCGAACCCAGTGTCCGGGGCAATACGGCCAATGGCGGATCCAAACCGGCGACAATGGAAACTGGGTTAGTCGTTCAAGTACCGTTCTTCATCAGCGAAGGTGACGTGTTGACGATCAACACCACTGATGGCACTTATATTTCTCGGGCCAACGGTTAATTAACTAATTGGCTTATGTGATTGGAGGTTTGCATGATGGCAGAAGATAAACGCATCGTTTTGGCGGCAGAACCGGATCATTCCGGTGATATCGAGATCACTCCGGAAGTGTTGGCCGTGGTCTTAGGCATCGCCGCGCAACAAGTGGATGGCGTATATGCCATGCGCGGTTCCCTGGCGAACAACATTTCGTCGCTGTTGGGCAAGGACAGCCATGGTCAAGGGGTGAAATTGACTACTCTGGATGATGGCCGGCTCAGTGCGGATATTTATGTCTACCTGCGCTACGGCGTCTCGGTACCAAAAGTCGCCTTGGCCTTGCAGAAGAGCCTGCGGGAACAATTGCTGTTCATGACGGATCTGCAATTGGCGGAAGTCAACGTCCATGTGGACGGTCTGGTTCCCGAGAAACAAGCCAAGCAGGATCCGGCCGATTTGTTCAGCGATGACAATGAAGACTCTGCTGATCCGGCTGCGGCCAAAGAGGCGGGGGTCAAGCATGATTGATCGGCACCAAACGCGCCGGCTGGCTTTCCAGACGTTATTTAATGTGATGTTTGGGGAAGACCAGACCGACCCGGCGACGGTCTATCCGACGGTGTTTGAGTTGAATCACATCACTGCAGACGACGTACCGCCGTATTTGAACACCCTGGTTCAGGGCGTGCTGGCTCAGCAGGACGAGTTGGATGCGACTATCCAGCCGCTGTTGCGGACTAACTGGAAGCTGTCCCGGCTGGAACGGGCGACGCTGGTTTTGTTGCGGCTGGGTACTTACGAGCTGCAATTTGAGCCCGATTTGCCAACCAGTGTCATTTTGAATGAAATGATTGAATTGGCCAAAGAATTCGGCGGCAATGATGCCCCCCAATTCGTCAATGGTCTCCTGGCCACAGTCGCCAAGCATCGCGATTCTGCTGCCCAGGCATAGGTTAAGCGGCACTGTACGCAGCGCATCCGCACCCAAGGCTCAGCCTTGACCGCGGGTTCGAGGCCGTATGGTGCTTTTTTAGAAAGTGGGGCGTGCGCATGAGCACAGTTGTAGACGGCCGAGCATTGGCCGCAAAATTATTGAATGAATTACAGGATCAGATCGGCAATCTCACCGCTCAGGGCGTCGTGCCCACACTGCGGATCGTCCAAGTCGGTGATGATCCGGCCAGCACGATTTACATCCGGAACAAGAAGCGCAAAGGGGCCAGCTTGGGTATTGATGTGCAGGTCGTCAAACTGCCCGAAACCGTGACCCAAACGGCGCTGTTGCACCAGATTGAAACATTGAATGTCAATCCTGAAGTGGATGCGATTCTGGTGCAAATGCCCTTGCCGGTCCAGATCGACGCTGCGGCAGTGGTTGCGGCCATTGATCTGGCTAAGGATGCGGATGGTTTTACACCGGCCAACTTTGGCCGGTTATGGTCCGGCGATGAAGGCCCCGTTCCGGCCACTCCGGCGGGGGTCATGGCCATCTTACAGCAGTATCACGTGCCGCTGCGCGGGCAGCATGCCGTGGTCATCGGTCGTTCCCGGATTGTCGGCCGGCCCATGGCGGCGATGCTGCTGCAAGCAGATGCCACGGTTACTGTGGCGCATTCCCATACCCGCAATCTAGCAGAGCTGACCCGGACTGCTGATATTATTGTGGTCGCGGTGGGCATTCCCCATTTTCTCACAGCGGACATGGTCAAGCCTGGCGCGGCAATCATTGACGTCGGTATCAACCGTACGGCTGAGGGCAAGGTGACGGGGGACGTGGATTTTGCCGCCGTCGAACCGCTAGCCGGGGTCATTACGCCGGTTCCCCGGGGAGTCGGGCCGATGACAGTGGCCGAATTAATGATCCAAACCGTTGCGTTGACGAAAGCCCGGGTGGCCCATGACTGAAACGGGGCGGCCCGAGTACTTAACGGTCAGCGCGCTGACGGAATATATTAAACGCAAATTTGATGCGGATCCGTATCTTGGCCGGATTTATGTGACCGGTGAAGTCTCCAACTATCGTCCGCGCGGCGGCAATCAATATTTCAGCTTGAAAGATGATAAAGCCAAGATCAACGCGATGATGTTTGCCCGAGATTTCGCCAAGGTCGCTTTCCCGGTGGCTGAAGGGATGCAGGTGGCCGCCATTGGCCGGGTGTCCCTCTATCCGCCCAGCGGCGAGTATCAATTGTATGTGGATGAATTGCAGCCCGCTGGTGTCGGTGATTTATATGTCCGCTTTGAAGCTTTGAAGAAAAAGCTGCAGACAGAAGGGCTATTTGCCCGGCCCAAACGCCCGCTGCCTAGTTTTCCTCGGCGGATCGGCGTGATTACGAGTCCGTCCGGCGCGGTGATTCGAGATATTCTGACCACTGCGGCGCGACGCGACCCGCTGGCCCAAATCGTGCTGTTTCCGGCGGTTGTCCAGGGGGATGCTGCTGCCAGCAGTTTGGTCCAGCAACTCCGCCAAGCTTATATTCATCCCAATTTGGATGTTTTGATTATTGGCCGGGGCGGCGGATCAATCGAAGATCTGTGGCCCTTTAATGAAGAGAGTGTCGCCCGCACGATGGCCGAAAGCCCGTTGCCGCTGATTTCTTCCGTCGGTCATGAAACGGACACCACGATTGCCGATATGGTAGCCGATGTTCGGGCAGCGACGCCCACCGCGGCGGCCGAATTGGCCACGCCCAACGTGACCGATTTGGTGTTGCGGATCCGTCAAGCGGCCAACACCTTGCAGGCCACCATGCAGCGTCGCCTGACCGACACCCGCGGCCGTGTCCAGCAATTGGTGACTGCACCGGTTTTGCGGCAGCCCGAGCGGCTGTATGCCTTACAAACGCAACATTTGGATAATCTGCAGCAGCGGCTGATCGGTACGACTCAGAATCGGCTGCGGCAGGCCGAAGGCACACTGGCGGCAGCTAATCAGCGGTTATGGCGGCAAACGCCTCAGAATCGCGTCGCCTTGGCGCATCAGCAAGCAGCCAGCGACACCCAGCGGCTGCTGGCTGCGCAAAAAGCCTTGCTCCAACAGCACCGGCAAACACTGCGCAACGGCGAGCATGCGCTAGATCTGCTCAGTCCGTTGCGGGTGCTGGACCGCGGCTACACGTATGTCACTGCCGCCGACGGCACCGTCATTCAGCAAGTGAGCGGCGTGCGGCCGCCCCAGGACGTCGTGCTGCACTTTGCGGACGGCACGGCGACCGCCCAAATCACAGCAACGAAGAAAGGACAGCCCAATGGCAACGAAAACAAGTAAAAAAGAGCCCAGCTTTGAAGAAAACATGGCCGCTTTGCAGGCCATCGTGAACCGCTTAGAGAGCGGCGATGTACCGCTGGAAGAAGCGCTGACTCAATTTGAACAGGGCATCAAGCTTAGCCGGTCGCTCGAAAAAACACTGACCCAAGCGGAACAAGCGATGGCGAAAATCGTGACTGCTAATGGTCAAGAAAAGCCGTTGACGCAGGAAGGGCAGGATGCTGATGGCAGCGACGCCAAAAACAGTGCTGAACAATAATTGGGCAGCCGCCACGCAAACCTTCACGGCTGTTTTGAATCCTTTTTTGACGGCCCAAGTTGATGCGGACGTCGCCCAGCAGCCCCTCCATGATGCCATGGCCTACACTTTGGCCAGCGGCGGTAAGCGCCTGCGGCCGGTATTGGCCTTCGTCATCAGTCAATTGGGGAGCGCTGCTTTGTCGGCCCAGGACTTTTTGTTCCCGGCCGGAGCGATCGAACTGATTCAAACGTATTCGCTGATTCACGATGATCTCCCGGCAATGGATAACGACGATCTGCGCCGGGGCAAACCAAGCAATCATATTCAATTCGGCGAAGCCCAGGCGATTTTAGCCGGGGATGGTCTGCTGACGCTGGCCTTTTCCTGGTTAGCGCGGGCGCCGTTCAACACCGCGGTTCGGATTGCTATGGTTCAAGCGCTGGCCGATGCCGCCGGCCCAGCCGGCATGGTCGCTGGTCAGTCCCAAGACATGGCCGATACGGGGGAGGACATCACCGATACGGCCCTGCACCAGCTGGTGGCGAACAAAACCGCCCAGCTCATCACCGGGGCCGCCGAAATTGGCGCGCTTGCCGGGCAGCTGACGGTGTCCCAGCGCGCCGCAGTCCGTGACTTTGCCTGGGCGCTGGGGCAAGCCTTCCAGATTCGCGATGATATTTTGGACGTGATCGAAACCACGGCCGAGCTAGGCAAGACGGCGGGGAAAGATGCAGCGGAGCATAAAAATACCTATGTTAGTTTTTATGGCCTGGCCGGTGCGCGCCAGCAGCTGCAGGCGGCCTTAACGGCAGCCCGGGCCGCCTGGACCCCAGCCGTCTTAGCATCATTGGGTTTTGCTGCAATGCCAGCTGTATTGGCAGATTTGATCCAGCAATTAGAGGAGTGAGTCGATGAGTACCAAAGAACGGGTGGATGTCCTGGCAGTCAGTCAAGGCCTTTTTGCCTCGCGAGAACAGGCCAAGCGGGCAATCATGGCGGGGGAAATCTATACCCAAGACATGGAGCGCCTGGATAAAGCCGGCGTGAAGATTCCAGCTGATACCGAACTGGTCCACAAAGGGCACAAATTGCCCTACGTGAGCCGCGGCGGTTTGAAATTGGCTAAGGCCAAAGACGTCTTCCACCTGAACTTCCAGGACGCCACGGTCCTAGATATTGGCGCATCCACTGGCGGGTTTACCGATGTCGCGCTGCAAAACGGCGCGAAGCTGGTGTACGCCCTGGATGTCGGCTACAACCAACTGGCTTACAAACTGCGGGAAGACCCCCGGGTGGACGTCATGGAACGGGTCAATTTCCGCTACAGTGTTCCCGGCGATTTCACCCATGGTCAGCCGGACATTGCGGTGACCGACGTATCGTTTATCTCGCTGCGTTTGATCCTGCCGCCGCTGCAACCGATCCTGAAGCCCCACGGCCAGGCGGTGGTTTTGGTCAAACCGCAGTTTGAGGCCGGGCGGGAACATGTCGGCAAGGGCGGTATCGTCCGCGATCCAGCGGTTCATCGGCAGGTTTTGCAGACGATTACCCAGTCGGCGGCGGCCGATGGCTATCGGCTCACAGGCTTAGACTTTTCGCCCATCACTGGGGGCAGTGGGAATATTGAATTTCTGCTGGCCTTACAAAATGAAGGCACTCCTCAGCCGCTTTTGCCCCAAGAGACGATCGATGAGGTCGTAGCGCGGGCGTGGGCCACGCTGAAACATTCAGGAGGCGGGCACCATGGCCACGACTGAGCGGCGGGCAGTGATTCGCCAGCTGGTCAGCAGTCGGCCGGTAGGTACCCAGGAAGAGCTGCTGGCGCTGCTGCAAAAGCGGCATCTCGCCACGACTCAGGCCACGCTGTCCCGGGATCTCACCGCGATCGGCGCATTCAAGGAACGGGACGAAGAAGGGCGGCTGCGCTACGTTCTCCCCGACCCGCTGCCGGCGGTGGCCGAGCAGCGGCTTCAGCGGGCTTTGCGGGCTAGTCAGAGTCAATTTGACCGGCAAGATCGGCTATTGGCTATTCACACTCAGCCCGGGGCGGCGCAAGTCGTAGCCGCGACGCTGCGTCTGCTGCCCCTGCGGGAAGTGTTCATTGTCTTGGGCGATGACGCCGGCGTTTTGCTGGTTTGCCGCAGCGAGCGCGGCGCCCAGAGCACGCTGCAATGGCTGCGCGCTCTGCGGGATGATCGGGTGTTTTCTTCTTAACCGGTAATTTGGTATAATGCATATAACGAACATACGTTTATTGCATCGTATTGAAGAAAGGTGACAGCTCATGTTACAGGAACTCGCGATTCATGATTTTGCGATCATCGAGCAGCTTTCTGTCGATTTCAGCACCGGTATGACGGTGCTCACCGGGGAAACCGGCGCGGGCAAATCGATCATCATTGACGCCGTGGGCATCCTGGTCGGCGGCCGGGGGTCCGCGGATTTCATTCGCACCGGCACCAAGAAAGCGACAGTGGAAGGCATGTTCAGCATTCCCGCCGGGGCCTTGACCCAAAATTTACTGCAGCATTACGGTGTGGGCAGCGACGACGATCAGGACACGGTGGTCCTGCAGCGGGAGCTGTTCACCAGCGGCCGCAATGTCTGCCGGATCAACGGCCACCTGGTCAACACCAGTACACTGAAGGCCGTGGGTGAGACCTTGGTGGATATTCACGGGCAAAATGAGCATCAGGAATTGATGCACCCCGAGAAGCATCTGAGTTTGCTGGATCAGTATGCTGCCGATCAGATCAAACCATTATTAGCCGCTTATCAACAGCGCTACGCTGACTGGAAAGACTTGGCTGGCCGGGTCAAAGAACGGGTGGCCAATGAACGGGAATGGGCCCAGCGCTTGGATATGCTGCAATATCAAGCCAAGGAGATCAATGATGCCCATTTGCAGCCCACTGAAGAAGACGATTTGACCAGTGAGCGGGATCGCTTGAACCATTTCCAACAGATTCAAGATGCCCTGCAGACCGGTTACGGCGTTTTGAATGGTGATGACGACGAGGCCGGGGTGATCGATCGGCTGGCCGAAGCCATGGCCGCTTTGCAGAACATTGCCCACTTGGACGCGGATTACGAAAACATGGCAGAGTCTCTCGGCAACGCGTATTACGCACTGCAGGATGTGGGCAGTGATCTGAGCCACCAAATGGACGGCTTGGAGTATGATCCCGCGCGTCTGGAGCAGGTCGAGGATCGACTGGCCACCATTACCCAGCTGGAACATAAATACGGTGCCACTGTGCCGGATGTCATTGCTTTTGGTCAAAAGGTCAACGACGAACTAGACGAAATGAATGACACCCAAGGCTCCAGCGATGAGCTGAAAGTGAAGCTGGCTAAAGCGCAAACTGAGGCCCTGGCGGCAGCCAAAAAGCTGTCTGCTACCCGGGTTGCCGCGGCTAAGCAGTTAAGCAAGGATATTCACCAGCAATTGGCCGATCTGTATATGGCCAAGGCCGTCTTTGACGTCCATTTCACGGTCCATGAAGACCAGCTTGGCCCCACTGGGATCGATTCCGTTGAGTTTTACATCCAGACTAACCCCGGGGAAAAACTGCGCCCCTTAGCGCGTACCGCTTCCGGCGGCGAGTTATCGCGGATCATGCTCGCCCTGAAGACGATTTTCTCCCAGGCGGACGGTGTCACCAGCATCATCTTCGACGAAGTCGATACCGGCGTGTCTGGCCGGGTGGCCCAGGCGATTGCTGAAAAAATCAGCCGTATCAGCCGCCATTCCCAAGTCCTCTGCATCACCCACCTGCCCCAAGTCGCCGCCATGGCTGACCATCAAGTCCATATCGCCAAGACTGTCAAGAGCGGCCGGACCATGACCCGCCTGACCCCGCTCACCGGCACCGGCCGTGTTGAAGAACTCGCCCGCATGCTCGCCGGCACGACGATCACTAAGCTGACGAAGGAGCACGCCCAGGAGTTGCTGCGGCTGGCGATTCAAGATAAGGATGCCCAGGCTAAAGAGCAGACGGCATAAATATTGTTACTATGTGGCTGAGCATACAAAAGAGGGCTTGGAAAACCAAATTTCCAAGTCCTCGGACACCTAGTGCCATTGCGAAGCTTTGGCACGGCAGTAAAAAACATTTTAACTTTTTCACGAGTAGTTTGCGTAATATAAGTTTAGTCCGCCTCAGCAACACTTGCTGCACCCGCAACCCGTTGCAGACTATAAACTTCACTCGGCGCAAACACCCGATACAACCGATGATCGTCACTTACAAACAGCCATTTCTCCCCAAACGGCCGCACGTACCCGCGCGCCTGCAGCAGTGTCGGCGGCGCATCGAACGTGATCGTCACGTGGTAATGCCGCTCATGGCTCTGCGTCAAAAATAGGGTGGTTTGAGCCGCCGGCATCTGTGCCGGCAAACCGGCGGGCAAGTCGAACCACCGCTGCACGGAGCTAGCGACTTGGGACTTCAGGGTCGTCATCATTGATTGTTTTCTTTCCATTATGTACTGCGCCTCCCGAACGAACGTTTGTCATTTCATCTCTAAGTATACGAACGACCGTTCTAAAATGCAACCATATTTTCGCCTCCTTGGGTGATTGTAATATTTGAAAGGAGTTTTTTCATGGCCCGAAAAAACACAGACCCCATTCAATTCAAAGTCGAAGAAACCATCGGTGTGCTCAGCACTAGCGCCAATGGGTGGCAAAAAGAACTGAACCTAGTTTCCTGGAATGATGCGCCGCCTAAGTTTGACATCCGCAGCTGGTCACCGGATCATACCAAGATGGGTAAGGGGATCACGTTGACCAATGAGGAAATGGCCGCCTTGAAGGAAACGATTCAGCAAGCCGGTTTGTAAGCAACTTGAAAAAAGCCCCGTTTTAGTCCAAAATAGTCATTAAAAATCAAGAGGAGATTTTAACTGGATGTCAGACCGTGGGATGTTAATCGTTTTGTCCGGTCCGTCCGGCGTCGGTAAGGGTACCGTACGCCAGGCGATGCTGGCCGATTCGTTCAAGGACTTCAAGTATTCCGTGTCCATGACCACCCGCCAACCCCGGCCGGGGGAAGTGGATGGCGTGGATTACTACTTCCGCACCAAAGAACAATTTCAGCAGCATATTGCCGATGGGGAAATGCTCGAATGGGCTCGATATGTTAATAACTACTACGGCACACCGTTAGGCCCGGTGAACGCCACCCTGGATGCTGGCCAAGATGTCCTATTGGAGATTGAAGTGAACGGGGCCATGCAGGTCCGGGAAAAATGTCCCGATGGCGTCTTTATTTTTCTCACCCCGCCGGATCTCCAGGAACTTAAACAGCGCATCGAGAAGCGCGGTACCGATGATGCCGCCACGATTTTGAAGCGGATGGAGAAGGCCCGCAACGAGATCAAGATGATGGAAAACTATGATTATGCCGTCGTCAATGATAAAGTGAACTTAGCCGTGAAGCGGATCGAGTCGATCATTACCAGTGAGCACAACCGCGTGCCCCGGGTGATTGATCGGTACCGTAAGATGATTGGAGTGAACAATTAATGATTAGTTATCCGTCGATTGATGACTTGCTGAAGCGCTATGATTCCCGTTACTCCTTGGCAGTCCTGGCTGCTAAGCGCGCCCATGAATTAGAGAAGGGCGAGCCGAAGATGCTGGCCAGTTACGAATCTCCGAAGTCAGTGGGCCAAGCCTTGGAAGAAATTGCCAAGGGTAAGGTAATTATTGACCCGGATTCTGTTTTACTGGAACAAGAAGCCGAGAAGAAACTGAAGAAGCAAGAAGAAGACTAATTTTCAGAAACGGAGGGGACCTTGTCGGTAATGCGCAAGGCCCCTTTTTTTCTGATTAGGAGAAAGGAAGCTGGATATGGCGGCCAATCATATTGCGTTGTACGTCACCGGCGGCATTGCCGCTTATAAAGCAGCCTCATTAGTGCGTTTATTTGTGAAAGCCGGCCACACCGTGCGGGTCGTGATGACCCAGCACGCGACAGAATTTATCACCCCCCTGACCATGGCCACGCTCAGTCAGCAGTCGGTGGCACTAGATAATTTTGCCCCACCGAAGCCTGGCGAAGTCAGCCACATTGCGCTGGCCGATTGGACCGATGTGGCGGTGGCGTACCCGGCTACGGCGAATTTCATTGCTAAAATTGCCCAAGGTTTCGCCGATGACATGGCCAGCACCACCTGGCTGGCGACGACCGCGCCGAAAATCATCTTTCCGGCAATGAACAGCCATATGCTGCATCAGCCGGCCACCCAACGCAATTTGGATCAATTAAGCACCGATGGGGTGGCCGTCGCCCCCACTGGCAGCGGTTTTCTCGCTGAAGGGTACGCGGGTGACGGCCGGCTGCTGGAACCCAGCGAGGCTCAGGGCTTCACGGATTACGTGGTCAGTCGGCGTCAAGGGCTGCTCCAGGACCAGCACGTACTGATCACCGCGGGCGGGACGAAAGAGGCCATCGATCCGGTGCGCAATCTGACCAACCGCTCCAGCGGCAAGATGGGTTATGCTCTGGCGCAAGCCGCGCTAGCCGCCGGCGCCAACGTGACGCTGATCAGCACCACGGGCCAGCAGCCGCCCTTCGGCATCACGTATATTCCTGTCCAAGATGCCCGCCAAATGCAGGCCGCACTGACAGAACGATACGCCGCCAGCGACATTGTGATCATGGCTGCCGCTGTCGCCGATTGGCGGCCAACCAGCGTCGCCCAAGAGAAGGTCAAGAAACAGCCGGGACAAACGACTTGGCACTTGGATCTGGTGCGCAATCCGGACATTATTGCCGGTTTAGGCGCGCAGAAATCGCATCAGTTCCTCGTCGGTTTCGCGGCGGAGACCCAGGACTTGATCGCCAATGCGGAGAAAAAAATGGCCGCCAAGCACGTCGATATGCTGGTGGCCAATGATGTCAGCAAAGCCGGCGTGGGCTTCGGGGCCGACGACAATGCCGTTGTCCTTTTACGCCCGGGCACGCCGCCGCAGTACATTGCCAAGGCGCCCAAGCGCGAGATCGCGACCCAAATCGTGACCGCCATCGGCCGCTTTCTCCAAGCCAATTATTAAGCAATTAATTATCAATGAAAGGTGGGGAAACAGATGACCCAAGTGGCTCAAGTCGTGGTGGATGTTGCCACCCGGCAGACTGATCAGCCGTATGATTATGCCATTCCAGATGATCTCGTCAGTGTTGTAACGCCTGGCATGCGGGTCGTCGTTCCCTTTGGCCGGCGGCGCTTGCAAGGGTTTGTCGTCGGCATACAAGATCATGCGGCGTTCGATGGCAAACTCAAACCGATCCAGCAAGTGATGGACCTGGAACCAGCATTGGATCATGAGCTGCTGGCCCTGTCCAAATGGGTAGCCAACACTACCTTTGCCTTCTGGATCACGACAATGCAAACCATGCTGCCCGCAGCGATGCGGGCTAAGTATGCTCGGCTGTTAGTGCGCACGGACCAATTTCCCGCTGACGATGCTTGGGGCCGGCAACTGTTTGGCCGTTCCCAGACCATCCCGTATCCCGAAGACCTCACCGCCGCGCAAACCAAGCAGTTGCGCCAGTGGGCGGATCAGGATGCGGTCCGCGTGGAATACAAGGTCAAAAATCAGGCTCGCGCCAAGACCCGCAAGGGCGTACACGCGCCCACAGCGGCGGTATTAGCTCAGGTGACGGTGCCCAACCGGGCCAAAGCCCAGCAGAAACTGCTCACAGGTCTCCAGCAGGCACCATTTGCCGGGACCCTGACCTATGCTCAGGCGGCACAGCATTACGATGTGTCGGAAGCGACGATCCACACCGCTGAAGAGGCCGGCTGGCTGCAGCCGGCCACCTTGACGATTCGGCGCAATCCCTTAGATGCACAAACCGAGCGGGATGCGCCGAAATCCTTGACTCCGGATCAGACCGCCGCCACGGATCAATTTGTGACCGCGGTGACCAACAAACAGGCGCATACTTTCTTATTGGAAGGAGTCACCGGATCCGGGAAAACCGAGGTTTATTTGCAAACGATCCAGGCCGCTTTGGATCAGGGCCGCACAGCCCTGATGCTGGTGCCGGAAATTGCCCTGACGCCCCAGATGGTCCATCGGGTCTATGCGCGTTTCGGTACGGCAGTCGCTGTCCTGCACAGTGGTTTGTCAGACGGCGAGAAATATGATGAATGGCGGCGAATCCAGCACCAGCAGGCTAAAATCGTTGTCGGCGCCCGCTCGGCGGTGTTCGCGCCGTTAACTAATATTGGCGTGATCATCATTGATGAAGAGCATGAATCGTCTTATAAACAGGATGATTCACCCCGGTATCACGCCCGCAACGTCGCTTTGCACCGAGCGAAGACGTTTCATTGTCCAGTGATCCTGGGCAGTGCCACCCCGTCTTTGGAATCCCGGGCACGGGCCGAGAAGGGCGTGTATACCCTCGTGCGCCTGCCGGAGCGAATCAATGAGCGGCCCTTGCCGCCCGTGCACATCATCGATATGCGTCAGGCCGGCGGCGCGCGGGTCACGCCGGATTTTTCACCGGAATTATTATCCGCTCTGGAGAATACGCTGGCGAAGCATGAGCAGAGTGTCTTGATGCTCAATCGCCGCGGTTATTCAGCCCAGGCGATGTGCCGCAACTGCGGCTGGATCGCTAAATGCCCCAACTGCGACATCTCGCTGACCGTCCATTTGGCGGCGCACAAACTGGTCTGCCATTATTGCGGTCACGAAGCACCGATTCCCACCCGCTGCCCGGTCTGCCACAGCGACAAGATTCGCTTCTTTGGCACCGGAACGGAAAAAATCGAAGACCAGCTGCAAAAACTTCTGCCCACCGCTCGAATTCTGCGGATGGACGCGGATTCCACCCGGAAGAAGGGGGGGCATGCCCGGATTCTGAAGGCCTTTGGCAGTGGTCAAGCCGATATTCTGCTCGGTACCCAAATGATAGCCAAGGGGTTGGACTTCCCCACTGTGACGCTCGTCGGGGTGATCAACGCGGATACTGCCTTGGGCATGCCGGACTTTCGCGCCAGTGAGCGCACTTTCCAGCTGCTCACCCAAGTGGCCGGCCGGGCCGGCCGGGGGGACAAACCGGGTGCCGTGATCATTCAGACGTACAACCCGGATCATTATGCGATTCAATTGGCCTCCCACCAAGATTATGAAAGCTTCTTCCGGCGGGAAATGGTCGTTCGCCATCAAGGCAAATATCCGCCGTATTACTATACGGTGCTCTTGACCATTTCAGCGCCCGGCGAATCGGTGGCCGCTCAAGAGGCCTACCGGATCGCCGGCGACTTGAAGCCGCTGCTGTCCAAAACGGCCATCGTACTGGGGCCGACACCGCGGAGTATTACTCGGGTGAACAACCGGTATTATTACCAGATCTTAGTGAAGTTCAAAAAGGAACCGGCACTGGGGCGGGGATTGCATAACCTGCTGACCAACTCCCAGAGCCTGGCAAAGAATCACGTTCAAGTGGCCATCGACTTTGAACCGCAGCAAATTATGTAAGCCAGTTAAGCAAAGAAACGAGGAAACGAATCAATGACATCAATCGTATTCATGGGTACGCCAGATTTTTCAGTGCCAGTTCTGCAAGGGTTAGTGGACGCGGGCTATACCGTCAGCGCCGTCGTGACCCAACCGGATAAAGCGGTCGGCCGCAAACACCGGCTGCAAGCTTCCCCAGTGAAGCAATTAGCCACCCGGCTCGGCCTGCCGGTTCTGCAGCCGACGAAACTCAGCGGCAGTTCAGAAATGGCCAAGCTGATTGAGCTGCAGCCGGATCTGCTGGTCACCGCCGCCTTTGGTCAATTTCTGCCCACTAAGCTGCTGAATGCCGCCAAAATTGCGGCCGTTAACGTCCACGGCAGCTTACTGCCCAAGTACCGCGGCGGCGCGCCGATCCAGCGGGCCATCATGCACGGCGAACGGGAGACTGGGATCACGGTCATGTATATGGCTAAAAAAATGGATGCCGGCGACATGATCGCTCAAAGCGCGATTCCTATTGAAGCCGATGATGATGCTGGGACCCTGTTCCAAAAGCTGGCCATTGTTGGTCGGGACTTGCTGCTGGCGCAATTGCCGGCAATTATTCACGGGACCGCTAAGCGGATCCCTCAGGACGAGAGTCAAGTGACGTTTGCTTATAATATCAAACCCGAAGAAGAGCAGTTGGACTTTAATCAATCAGCCATTGCCTTGGAACGTCAGATTCGTGCGTTGAAACCGGACCCTGGGGCTTATTTGCGCCATGCTGGGGAACGGATCAAGATTTGGCGGGCACTGGTCCGGGAAGATACGGGCAATCATACGCCGGGCACGATCATCGCCCGAGGCAAGCATGAACTGGCCATCGCCACCGGCACCGGTGCGCTGGCGCTCACCGAATTACAGCCAGCTGGCAAGGCGGCAATGCCAATCACGAGTTACTTAAACGGTGCCGGTCAGCATCTGCAAGTCGGCGATCAATTTGTGGAAGTCAGCGAGGCCGCTCATGAGCAGAATTAATCCCGCTCGCAATCTCGCGGTGAATGTCTTGACGGCCGTGATGACTAAGGGTGCTTATGCCAATATTGAGTTGGACGCTGCCCTGCGGCAAACCCCGCTGACCAGTGTCGATACGGGCCTCGCCACCACCATGGTCTATGGTGTGCTGCAGCATTGGCTCACGCTGGACTGGCAGTTGGCCCCATTCATTAAAGGAAAGAAATTAGAGCCTTGGGTGCATACCCTGCTGATCACGGCGCTGTATCAAATGGCTTACTTAGACCGCGTGCCGGATCGGGCAGTATTTTTCGATAGTACTGAGATTGCTAAGAAGCGGGGAAATCCCGGTTTGGCTAAACTGGTCACCGGTGTGCTGCGCCATGTCCAACGCGCTGGGTGGCGGGATCCGCAAACCATCAGCGATCCGGTCGAGCGGTTAAGCATCCAAGAAAGTCTGCCGATCTGGCTGGTCCAGCAGCTCACGGCGATTTATGGTCCTGAGAAAACAACGGCCATTGCCCAAAGCGTCAATACGCTGCCCCGGCCGACGTTACGGGTCAATACCCCGGCTTACACTGTCGCGCAAGTCCAAGCCCAACTGGCCAAAGACCACATTGAAACGATGCCCAGCCAGATCAGTGCGGTCGGCTTAATTGCCGAGGGCGGTCATCTGGCGGCGACACCCGCCTTTAAGGCCGGCGCTTTCACCATCCAGGATGAAAGTTCTATGTTGGTGGCCCCCACACTCACTCCCCAGCCCAGCGACCGCATCCTTGACGCCTGTGCTGCCCCTGGCGGCAAGACGACCCATCTTGCCAGTTACGGCGCTCAGGTCACGGCCCTGGACATCCATGCGAACAAAGTGCGGCTGATCGAGCAAAATGCCCAGCGTCTGCACTTGACGGATCACATCCACGCCGAAGCTTTGGACGCCCGGGATGCGGCTGCCCATTTTGGTCCGGACCAGTTTGATAAAATCTTAGTGGACGCTCCTTGTTCCGGCCTCGGATTACTGCGCAGAAAGCCGGAAATCCGGTATACTAAGAGGGCAGACGATATTGCCCACTTGCCCGCGATCCAGCTGGCCATTCTGGCGGCCGTGGCCCCGACGCTGAAAACCGGCGGCGCACTGGTCTACAGTACCTGCACAATTTTACCGGCGGAGAACCAAGAGGTCGTGGATGCCTTTCTCAAAACGCATCCCGACTTCATCCAGGTGCAAACGCCGCTGCCGGCGGGGCTCAAAGCTACGGCAACGATGCCGGCACTGCAATTGACGCCGGATGATTGCGGCAGTGACGGGTTTTATATCGCTAAATTAGTGAAAAAAGGGTAACACACAGAGAGGTGCAACATGGAATACGCCTATCAATCCGATGTCGGCAGGCGCCGGGAGGACAACCAAGACTTTGCCGGCGTTTTCAAGAACGAAGCCGGGGCGCTCTTTGCGGTCGTCGCGGACGGCATGGGCGGCCATCAAGGCGGCGACGTGGCCAGTGAAATGGCTGTGTCCCACCTGGGTCACGACTTTTCCCAAACCGACATGCACTCCGTGGAGGATGCCGTCAAATGGCTGATCTACGATTTGCAGCGGGAAAACGATAAAATTTTGGCGGTGTCCGATCACTACGCAGATTTGCGCGGGATGGGCACCACCTTTGTGGCGGTCATTGTGGTCGGCCACCAATACATCGTCGCTAATATCGGCGACTCCCGCTGCTATCGCTACAGCCACGGTAAGCTGGAACAGCTGACGGAAGATCATTCGCTGGTGAATGAACTGCTCAAACACGGTGAGATTTCACCAGAGGAAGCCAAGCACCATCCCCAGAAGAATGTGATCACCCGCACCCTGGGGGTTTCCAGCGATGCCGATGCCGATGTGACCATTTTTGACTTCGGGCCGGACGATTATTTGCTGCTGTGCAGCGACGGGCTGACTAACATGGTCTCCACCGATGAGATCAAGGAAGCCTTAGCCGGTCCCGGGACGCTTGATGACAAATGTGCCCAGCTGATTGGCTGGGCCAATGACGCTGGCGGTCTGGATAATATTACCGTGCTGATTTTGCATCGCCAGGGGGGTGTCCGCCATGATGGAAAATAATTACCTGCTGGCTGATCGGTATCGCATCAAGCATCTGTTGGGCGAAGGCGGCATGGCTAACGTCTATTTAGCTCACGATGAAATTCTGGACCGGGATGTGGCAGTCAAAGTGCTGCGCCTGGATCTGCGCAACGACCAAGAGACCCAGCGCCGCTTCCAGCGAGAGGCTAAGGCGACGAGTGAACTCAACCATCCGAACATCGTCTCGATTTTGGACGTCGGTGAAGAAGAGGGCATGCAGTACATCGTTATGGAGTACGTGAAGGGCGAAGACTTGAAGAAATATATCGTCAAGCACTTCCCCATCCCGTACCAGCGCGTGGTAGACATGATGGAACAAATCCTGTCCGCCGTTGCCCATGCCCACGCCCACGGCATCATTCACCGGGACCTGAAGCCGCAGAATATTCTGGTGGACGAGCAAGGTAACGTGAAAATCACCGATTTCGGCATTGCCGTCATTTTGTCGGATAATTCCATTACTCAGACTAATTCACTGCTCGGTTCGGTGCATTATCTATCGCCGGAACAAGCCCGGGGCCACATGGCGACCAAGCAGTCGGACATTTATTCCTTAGGGATTATTTTGTATGAAATGCTCACCGGCTCGGTCCCGTTTGAGGGCGAGTCTGCCGTATCCATTGCAATCAAACATTTCCAAAATGAAATGCCCGCTGTTCGCGATTTTGATCCGCGCGTGCCCCAGGCACTGGAGAATGTCATTTTAAAAGCGACTGCCAAGGATCCTTCGCAGCGTTACGCCACAGTGGTGGACATGGCGACCGATTTGAAGACGTCGTTGTCCCCTAAGCGGGCGGGCGAACCGAAGTGGGCGCCGGACAACAGCAAGGATTTGGAAGAAACAAAAGTTTTGCCTGCCATTGCCGCGGCAGCAGAACTCGCCAAACCGACCCAGGCCGAAGCCGCCACGGACACCCCAGAGCCAGCGGAGAAAGCCGCCGACACCGAACCGCAGCCGGCGAAAAAGGCCAAGAAAAAGAAGCCCTGGTGGCTGTGGGCCGGTCTGGCGGCCGGGGCCATCGTCATTATCGTCGTGGCGGCTCTTTTCCTGACCGCAAAGAAGGACGTGAAGGTGCCGGACCTGGCCGGTTTGACCCAGCAGCAAGCTGAGACGACCCTGCAAAACGCTGACCTGGATATTGGAACGATCGAGAAAGAGTATTCCAATACCGTTGATAAGGGCGATGTGATCCGCTCCATTCCCGCCCGCAATCAGGTGATCAAACAGGGCAATACGGTCAATCTGATCGTTTCCCGGGGCAAGAAGGGCTATAAGCTGGGGAATTATGTCGGTGACAGCTATGACACAGTCGCCGCTGCGCTGCGCAAAGAGAAGATCGATGTGAAGCGGGAATATGCCAACTCCGCCGATGTGGCGCCAGGTGAGATTATGCGCCAGTCGCCCAAGGCGGGCAAAACAGTGATTCCTGGCAGCGACACAGTCACCCTGACCGTTTCCCGGGGTAAGAAGCAGATCGTTTTGCGGGATCTGTCCAACTACACCAAGAAGAGCGTTCAGGATTATGCGGATGAAAACGGTCTGAACGTCACGTTCCGTCAGGCCTATTCAAACACCGTCAGCGCCGGGCTGGTTATGAGTCAGGATCCAGCCGCGGGGACAGATGTCACGGCGGATACCAACGTTGTCGTAACCCTATCCCAAGGCACCCAGCCAACGAAGACGACGAATTTCACGAAGACGGTGCAGATTCCTTATCTGGCGCCAGCGGCCAGCAGCAGTTCAGCGGACAGTTCGGATGAAAGCAGCACAACCAGCAGCTCATCCAGCAGTACCAGTGAACCGGTGCCCAACGACATCGTGATCTATATTCAAGATAAGTCCCATAGTTTGAGCACAGTCTACCGGGAGTTCAAAATCACCAAAGACACCCCGGTGGAGCTGCCGTTCACGGTGGATTCGGGCCAAACCGCCCATTATCGGATCACCCGGGATGGCACGACGATTGCAGATGAGCAGGCAAGTCCGAATGGCAACTAATGATAAAGAACTGACCGGCCGCATCAGCCAATCTCTCAGCGGCTACTACGATATCGTTGCCCTGGACGGCAAGACCTATCGCACCCGGGCGCGGGGGAATCTGCGCCATACCAAGCAAAAGCCGGTGGTGGGGGATAAAGTCGCCTTCACTGTCGGCGACGATGCCGACCACCTGGGCTACTTGCTGCGGATCCTCCCTCGGCAAAACGTCTTGCAGCGGCCGCCAGTGGCCAATGTGGATCTCGCGGTGGTCGTCACCGCCGTCAAGGAACCGGACCTTCAGCTGAATTTGCTGGATCGCCAGCTCCTGAGTTTAGCCCAGCAGGACATCCAACCCATCATTTATTTAGCGAAAACCGACCTGCTGACTGGTGACGAATGGGCTGCCCTGCAACCGATCATCGCGGGGTATGAGGCGATCGGCTACCCGGTGATCGCTCCCGAGCAGTCCTTCGCGCCCACCGCCTTAGCGGCCCTGCAGGGTCACTTCGCAGATAAGCTGGTCGTCGTTACCGGGCAAACCGGGGCCGGAAAGTCCACCCTCCTGAACCACTTGGCACCGACCCTGGCTTTGGCCACCAATGAAATTTCCAGTGCCCTGAATCGGGGCAAACACACCACTCGCCGGGTCAATCTTTATCCCTTGGCTGGCGGTCTGGTGGCCGATACCCCCGGGTTCTCTGCAGTGGATCTGGATACGATCGATAAGTATCAGCTGCCCCAACTCTTTCCGGAGTTTGCGGCGCTAGCCGATCAGTGCCGGTTCCGCGGCTGTCTGCATCTCCAAGAACCCGGTTGTGCGGTGAAGGCCGCTGTGGCGGCCGGGACGATCATGGCCAGTCGTTATGCCGATTATGAACAATTTCAAGCCGAAGCGGCCGCGCGCAAGCCGCGCTATTGATATTAAAGAAAGCTGGTAAACAAGTATGACGTTACGCATTGCTCCGTCGATCCTCAGTGCTGATTTTGCCAATTTAGCGACGGATGTCGCGAAGATCGAAGATGTCGGTGATTTAATCCACATCGATGTCATGGACGGCCATTTTGTGCCGAACCTAGCCTTTGGCCCGCAAGTTGTGGCTGCTCTGCGGCCGCTGACGAAGCTGCCCTTGGAAGTACATTTGATGGTTGAAAAGCCGGAAAACTTCGTTGATGAATTCATTAAAGCCGGGGCCGACACGATCCTGGTCCACGCGGAAAGCACCCCCCACCTGTACCGGGTGATCCAACTGATCAAAGAGGCGGGGGTCAAAGCCGGCGTCGTCGTCAATCCGGGGACGCCCATCGAGTCCGTTTCGCCGATTCTCCATCTCGTCGACGAGGTACTGGTCATGACGGTGAACCCTGGCTTCGGCGGGCAGAAATTTTTGCCGGATATGCTGCGCAAAGTGACCCATGTGGCCCAATTGCGGGATACCACGGCGAACGCGGACTACACCATCGAAGTGGACGGCGGGGTCAATGCGGACACAATCGGCGACTGTGCCAATGCCGGTGCGGATACTTTCGTGGCTGGTTCCTTTGTATTTGATAATGCCGACCCGGCAGGCCAGGTGCGCCGGCTGCGGGGGCTGATTGAATGAAACACGTTGGGTTAATGTTAGGCGGGCCAGAAGATCTATGGCCGGACCAATTAGTCAGCGATATTGATGCGCCCATCACCGATTGGGTGGGCGTTGACCGGGGCAGTCTGCGCTTGCTGCAGCAGGACGTCGTGCCCGTGATGGCCATTGGCGATTATGACTCCATGGTCCCCGCGGAACGCCACCGAGTGGAGCACGCCGTCAAAGACATGCGCTATTCAGTGCCGGAGAAAGACGACACCGACTCCGAACTGGCGTTGCAGGCGGCCTTCGAAGACCTGCGGGCCGATGAAGTGTCGATTTTTGGGGCCACTGGCGGGCGGCTGGACCATTTGCTGGTCAATCTGTGGCTGATGGCGGAACCGCGGTTTAAGGAATATGCCCCGCATGTCGCTATTGTGGACCGGCAAAACCTGATCCGCTTCTTCCTGCCGCCTGCCCAGCTGGTTTTCCCTCGAACAGAATACAAGTATGTCGGGTTCGTCAACCTCACACCGGTCACGGATTTCACGATCCGCAACGCCAAGTATCCGTTAGCCCCGTTTGCCAGCGACTACCCGGTCTCCTGGGCGAGCAATGAATTTCTCGGCGACCAGCCGATTCAAATCACCTTCAGCAAGGGGATTATCGCCGCAATTTACAGTAAAGACTAAAAAAATCCCAGCCGATCAGCAACTGGGGCGGTGCCCCGTCAAGTGGACAGCTCAAATATTAAAAGGTCGTTCTCGTGTTGTTCCCCAATTAGGGGCGAATTAGTTACTGATTTTGGCAGTCCGCAGGGGCTGCCATTTTTGATCCAAGAACTTTCCTAATCAAATGGTCCTTCTGGAATAGTTGGATACCGATTTAGTGCCATCTCATACGTTCCCATAGAGATGCGCTTGGCCTTGGCTATCACATTTTCTGTGTAGATTTGGAACCTTGTGCGGGTCGGCGTTACAACAAATACAAGGTCGACAATCGAATCGCTTTCTTCGTCGTAAAGAAGTGAATGATCGTAGACCTGGAAAACATCACCCGCGTCGAAAATAATCTCTTCTCGCGGTTCATCACGATAAATATCAAAACCAGTAATTTGGTCCCAGGCCTGGTAAAATTGTCCTTCTCGAATCATGGTTCTCCTCCTTATGCGTCCCTCAATACACGATCAAGCCGCTGTCTTAACGGCATGATTCCGGTATTCCACGGGGGTCATGCCATCGAGTGTTTCTTGGCGCCGATTGCAGTTGTACCACAACGCGTATTCTTCAATGAGCCGCATCATTTCTTCGTATGTGTTGGCGTGGAAGAAGGCAAAATACTCAGCCTTCGCATGACTCCAGAGACTCTCCATCGGGCCGTTGTCGCCAGGCGTTCCTGGCCGTGACATGCTATGAATGACGCCGGACCCGGCTAATTCCGTGTTGTAAAGCCGGGAAGTGTAACTGGAGCCCTGATCACTGTGCAGAAGCTTAGGCAGTACTTCTTCGGCTTCTACTGCCGCCCTGAACGTGTCGGTGACCAGCGTGGCAGTCTCAGTCGGTTCAACCTCCCAGGCTACGATACTATGGTCGTAGAGGTCCTTGATCGCGCTCAGACGCAAGCGGCACTCTGAATTGAAACCGTACGTCAACTCGCTGCAGTCCGTGACCCAAACCTCGTTTGGCCGGGTAGGATGAAAGGCATGGCTGCCGTCTTGGTTAAGCAATTTATTGCCAAGAATGAATTCTTTCTTCTCCGCTACTCGATCATGCTTCTTCTGACGAATCGAACACTGGATACCGTTATCCCGCATCAATCGCCGGACCCGTTTAGGGTTCACGTGATGTTGCGTTTCCCGATTGATAATCATCGTTAATCGGCGCACGCCATAAATATAATGGTTGTCCGCTTCCTGTTCCTTGATAAGACGGACCAGCTCGTCGTTTACGATGTCTTGCTTCGTCGGTTTCCGGCGCAACCACTTGTAGTAAGCAGAGCGTGGAATATCGAATATTTGGCAACACACCGATACCGAGTGGTATCGCTTGGTGACCTGGTTTACTTCTTGGGTGAGTTCGTGAATGGCAATATATTGGTGCTGTCGGTGTCGTTGCCGGCACTCCTTCTCTCTACATCCTGCAATTTTTTTAATAGTGCGATTTTCGTCTCCAGATAATCAATCCGAGCCTTGCTCTCCTTGTTCTCGAGTTTTAAACGTTCATTCTCATCAAGGATACTTTCAGGCTTACGCTGGCCGCGACGATCAGTGAGACCCTCCTCGCCGCTCTCGCGGAACTTCTTTACCCATGAATAAACTTGGCCATACGAAACACCAAAGTGCTTAATGGCCCCTTGGTAGTCCATGTCATGTGCAATGGTCCACTGTGCAATTTCAATTCTCTCAACGTAAGTCGTTTTCCTGCCCTTGGTCATGGGTGCACTCCCTCTAGTGGTCTGTAGTAGTTGACCACTATTATACAGAGAAACCCATTGGTAAACGACTGCTGGATTGGAGATGTCGTACTTAGCACACAGCTTATAGTAGGACGTCCCACCCGCTAGGTATTCCTGAACAATCTGAAACTTGAGCTCGCTGGAATACGTCGTGCGCTTACGCTGTTGGCGTCGCGGTGCTCGTTCCTTAGGGACGAGTCCGGCTGCTCCCCATTGTTTATACTTCTGTACCCATTGACTCAATGCTTCCTTGCGCGGCCCTCCGGATCGCTGAACATCCATGAGTGACTGGCCAGACAGTACTCGATTAACGAACTCAATCTTGTCTTCCAAAGAGTAACGGATTCCCTTCCGCCGCATAAAAAAACTCCCTTCTGGGAGAACAGACCTTTGATTATTTGGTCTGTCCACCCTGAAGGGAGTGTACCCACTGCTGAAAAGCTGGGATTTTAATCGATTGTGGTGTTCGCGAACACAATAATCTAACAGAACTAAACGCGAGTAACCTTACCGGACTTCAATGCCCGTGCAGATACCCAGACACGCTTCGGCTTGCCGTCAACTAGAATACGGACCTTATGCAGGTTCGGCTTCCAGGAACGACGAGCGGAGTTCAGCGCGTGGGACCGCTTGTTACCAAATTCTGTCTTGCGGCCTGTAATAAAATCCTTTGCCAAAACGATTCCCTCCTTTAACGCCCAATGGGCCAAAATTACTTATCTAAGTTACCATACGCCCCCCACCAATGCAAGTGCCTTTCAAGTATTTTCCCTTGACAAGTGTAAGATAATAACAGAAAGAGGGTATTAACTTGGCCGCATTATTCATTTGGGCAACCCTCATCACCAGTGCCCTCATCGCCGGTCGTCCCAACCACTATCGCACTTTGGCCAGCACCTTCTTCATCCTTGCCTTGCTGGCGTATTTGCATATCATGAACCACCTGTCGCTGCTTGATTGGCCCCTGTGGCTTTTCACTATTCTGGCCATCGTGTTACTGATGATTCAACATTGGTTCACAGATAAACGGAATAATAGGGATAACAGGTAAGGACGATTTTTCTCAAGTTATAGGGAGCCATGTCGTGCCGCCATCGGAGCAGTCACCTTTCTGCCGGCCTCGACAACCACCAAAACCCCCATCTGTGGTATGATTGTTAAAGAAATATTGAGTAAAGGAGGCCCCCACATGGCCGTCAAAATTGAGACCAAATACGGCACCATCGCCATCGCTAACACCGTCATCGCCACCGTCGTCGGCGGCGGCGCCACCGATGTCTACGGCATCGTCGGCATGGCATCCAAACAAATCTTCCGGGACAACTTTAATGAGATCCTGAACCGAGACAACTATTCCCGCGGCGTGGTCGTCCGCCAAGACGATGACGGTGTCACCGTCGACGTCTTCATCATCGTCGGGTATGGCTTAAAAATTTCCGAAGTTTGCCGCAACGTCCAAGATAAAGTAAAATACAATCTCGAATCGATGTTGGGGATCACTGCCCAAGCAGTGAATGTAATCGTCCAGGGCGTCCGCGTCCTGGGGGACGACGCTTAAATAAAACCCGTGTCTTCGAGGAGGAATACGCAGTGGCAGTAACAGAAATCACCGTGGACAAGCTGACCGATATGGTACGGGTCGCCGCCCACCGGCTGAGTAAAAACGTAGAATTTGTCAATTCATTGAATGTTTTCCCCGTGCCTGACGGGGATACCGGCACCAACATGAGCCTAACGCTGGCCAGCGGTGTGAAAAACGTCAACAATGCCAACGCCGCAACCGTCGGCGACATGACGAAGGCCTTGGCCAAGGGCACCCTCATGGGCGCTCGGGGCAATTCCGGGGTCATTTCGTCCCAGCTCTTCCGCGGCTTTGCGAAAGCAACGGAAGGCAAAAAAGTGCTGACCGCCCAAGATCTGGCCGACGCATTGACCGGCGGGGTACAGACGGCTTACAAGGCGGTCATGAAGCCTGTGGAAGGGACCATTCTCACCGTCGCCCGCGAAGCCGCCAAGGCAGGTAATAAGGCGGCTCAAAACAATGACGACGCCACCGTTGTCATGCAGGCGGTCGTCACCGGCGCCAAGCGCGCCCTGGCCGCGACTCCGAGTTTGCTGCCGATTTTGAAAGAAGTCGGCGTCGTCGATTCCGGCGGCCAGGGACTCGTCTTCATTTACGAAGGCTTCCTGGAAGCTTTGGACGGTCACGTGTCCAGTGATGAATACGTGCCGGACGATGAAGAAATGGACGAAATGGTCAACGCAGTCCACCATCAGGCGATTCAGGGCCAATTAGCCACGTCTGACATCAAGTATGGCTACTGTACTGAAAT
The DNA here is from genome assembly GCF_008694105.1 of Schleiferilactobacillus harbinensis. NCBI lineage: Bacteria > Bacillati > Bacillota > Bacilli > Lactobacillales > Lactobacillaceae > Schleiferilactobacillus > Schleiferilactobacillus harbinensis. The sequence continues at coordinate 1,055,136 of NZ_CP041364.1, read as the reverse complement.
GATGGTGGAACTCAATCAGCACCCAGAAAAGGGCCATGAGTTCGATTACGATACATTCCGCAACTACTTGAACGACTTGGGCGATTCATTGCTGGTCGTGGCCGATGACGAAGTGGTCAAAGTCCACGTCCACACCGAACACCCGGGCAAAGTTTATCGCTACGGCGCCCAGTTCGGCACCTTGGATAAGATCAAGATCGACAACATGCGGGCCCAGCACGACGATATCGTGGAACGCCAGGCGAAAGAAGCCGAAAAGCCCCAGGCTGCTGCGAAGTTCGGCGTCGTCGCCGTCGCTTCCGGGCACGGCGTCGCTGAATTGTATCGCTCTCTGGGCGTTACGGAGATCCTCGAAGGCGGGCAGACCATGAATCCGTCCACCGAAGACATTCTCGCCGCCATCAAGCGGGCCAACGCCAAGAACGTGATCGTTCTGCCGAACAACGGCAACATCTTCTTAGCGGCTAAGCAAGCTGCGGAAAACGCCAAGAATCACGTTCAGGTCGTCCCGACCAAGAGCATTCAGCAGGGGATGACGGCGATGCTGTCGTTCAATCCGGATGAAACATTGACCACCAATGTATCAGAAATGACGGATTCCTTGGATACCGTTGCCAGCGGTGAACTGACCATCGCGACTCGGGACACGTCGATCAACGGCATGACCATCAAGAAAGATGATTTCATCGGTATCGTCGATGGGGACATTGTGGTCAATGGCACAGATCGCGTTGAGGTGATGACTGAGATGATCACCAAGATGCTCAGTGAGGACAGTGAGATCATCACGATCCTCTACGGCACCGACGGCACGAAGGAAGAAGCCCAGCAAGTCGCTGACGCTGTCACCGCCGAGAATGACGATCTGGAAGTCGAGATCCACGAAGGCGACCAGCCAGTTTATGCGTATTTGGTTTCCGTTGAATAACTGTTTTTCCTTGGCCTGACGAGAACCGACTCTTGGTTTTCGCCGGGCTTTTTTTGCAAGGATAGAAAGGAGGCCGCGCGTGGCCAGTTTGGCAGATCCAGTGACCGCCCTCAGCGGAGTGGGCGAGAAGCGAGTCAGTGCCCTGCACCAGCTCGGTATCGACACGGTGGGCGACTTACTGTTCTATTTTCCGTTCCGTTATGAAGATATCCGCACCCGTTCCTGGCAAGAATTGGGCGACGGGGAGAAAGTCACCCTGAAAGGCACCGTCATTGCGCCGCCGGTCGTCTCCCGCTTCGGACGCAACCGCAACCGGCTCAATATTCGCCTGCTGGTGGAAGATTTGCCGATTGTGGTGACATTTTTTAACCAGCCCTGGCTGAAGGACAAAATCGCTGAAAACAGCGAAGCGGCCGTTTTCGGTATCTGGAATGCAAAACGGCACAGCCTGACCGGGCAGCGCTTGATTGCCCAGGCCGAAGCTGGTGATGCCGGGATGAGCCCCATCTACTCGGTGAATAAGCATATTCGCCAGCGGACGCTGGTGGATCTGATCCACCAAGCGTATGAGAAATATCAGCCGCTGCTCACTGATGTGGTGCCTGAACCGCTGCGCCAGCACTATAAGCTGGAACCAACGGCCCAGATCGTTCACGATATGCATTTTCCCAAGAACAGTGAGGATGCCCGCTCTGCTCGACGCTCGGCGGCCTTTCGGGAGCTTTTTCTCTTTGAATGCCGCATGCAGTCGCTGCGGGCGGAAAATAACAAACATGACGCGGGGCTAGTGCTGAATTACGATCTCACTGCCATGCGCGAGTTTATCCAGACCCTGCCCTTCGAATTGACCAATGCCCAAAAACGGGTGGTCAACGAGATCGTCGCCGACATGAAGCGGCCGCGGCACATGAACCGGCTGCTCCAGGGGGACGTGGGCAGCGGGAAAACGATCGTGGCGGTGCTGGCTATTTTCGCCGCCGTCACTGCCGGCTATCAGGCCGCCCTGATGGTGCCCACCGAAATTCTGGCAGAGCAGCATTACCAAAAAATTGCCCGGCTCCTCGCCCCCATGCACGTCTCGGTGGGCCTGCTTGCCGGTTCTTTGGCCGGTACTGCCCGGGCTAAAACCCTGCACGATATCGCCACCGGCCGCCTGAATGTGATCATCGGGACCCATGCGTTAATTCAAGATGCGGTAAAATTTGCTAAACTAGGGTTGGCCGTGATTGATGAGCAGCACCGATTCGGGGTAAATCAGCGCCGGGAATTGCGGCGCAAGGGGCTGTCCCCGGATGTCTTGATGATGACGGCGACCCCGATCCCCCGGACCCTGGCAATCACGACTTACGGTGAGATGGACGTTTCCACCATTGACGAACTGCCGGCCGGCCGGCATCCGATTGAAACGGTTTGGCTGAAAAGCAACCAAACCGGACCAGTCTATGCCCGCTTGCGGGCGGAGCTGGCCGCCGGCGCTCAGGCCTACATTGTCACGCCGCTCATTGCAGAATCTGAAGCGATCGATCTGCGCAACGCTGAAGATCTCTATGAGCGAATGACCAAGGCGCTGCCCCAGTACCATGTAGCGCTGCTCCATGGTCAGCTGAAGAACCAGGATAAAAATGCGATCATGACGGCCTTCAGCCACAATGAGATCCAGGTCCTGGTGGCCACCACTGTGGTCGAAGTCGGCATGGACGTGCCCAACGCCAACCTGATGATCATCTTCGACGCAGATCGTTTCGGGCTCTCCCAACTGCACCAGCTGCGCGGCCGGGTGGGGCGCGGCGGGCGGCAGGCGTTTTGTTACCTGATCGCCGATCCAAAGAACCAGGTGGCTATTTCCCGGATGGAAGCAATGGTCAAAACGACCAACGGCTTTGTTCTGGCGGAGAAGGACTTGCAGTTGCGCGGTCCCGGGGACGTCTTCGGAGATGAGCAGTCCGGCTTGCCCCATTTCAACATCGCCGACCCGGTCGGGGATTCAGCGATGCTGGAAGTGGCCCATGCCACCGCGGGCCAGATCTTCAAAGAAGACCCAGCCTTGCACGCCCCGGACCATCAGGGAATCGCCGCCTATCTGGCGGAACTGAAGCGCCGGAATCAATATTTCGATTAATTATTGGAGGAAATCACTGAATGAAAACAATCGCTGTGGATGCCATGGGCGGGGATAATGCCCCGCAGGCGATCGTCGCTGGTATCGAACAGGCGCGGGATGACTTCGCGGACCTGCAATTCCAGTTATACGGCAATGAGGCTCAACTCAAGGAATTGGTAAAAAATACGGAGCGGATCACCATCGTGCCGACGACGGAAGTCGTCACCGGCGAGGATGAACCGACCCGGGCGATTCGCCGGAAAAAGGATTCGAGCCTGGTCCGTGCGGCCCTCGCCGCCAAGAACGGCGACGCCGATGCCTTTTATTCCGCGGGTAATACCGGGGCCGTTTTGACCGCCGGTGTATTGCTGGTCGGCCGAATCAAGGGCATTGAACGGCCGGGACTGATCACCATTTTCCCGACGGTGAATAAGGATCAGCATTTCTTAATGCTCGATGTCGGGGCCAATGCGGAAAGCAAACCCAGCTATCTGCACCAATTCGCACTGATGGGCCAGTTTTATGCCCATGACGTGCTGGGGCTGGAACAGCCCCGGGTCGGGCTGCTGAACAATGGCACCGAGGCCGACAAGGGCGACAGCCTGCACAAGACGGTCCACGAGCTGCTGGCCAACGATCCGGATATCAACTTCGTCGGCAACGTTGAGGCGTCTAATTTGTTCAACGCCCCGGCCGACGTCGTCGTCACCGACGGCTTCACCGGCAATGCGACGCTGAAAGCGATGGAAGGGACCGCTGGCACTGTGATGCACCTATTGAAGCAGAATCTGCTGAACAACGGCTTGCTGCCGAAACTCGGTGCTGCGATGGCTAAGCCGGCCTTCAAGGCCTTGGCCGAGATGTTTGACGCCGACCGGGCCGGCGGAGCCGCACTGATTGGCGTCAAAGCCCCCGTCGTTAAGAGTCATGGCAACTCCGACGCCCACACCGTGTATTTCGTACAAAAGCAGTTGCGGGCGATGCTGAACGCTGGCACGGTGCAAAATGTGATCCAATATTTCTCGACCCATCACGCAGAACCCGCGGCCTCAGAAGCCGTCAAGGAGGAAACCAAGTAATGTCAGAACAAGAGATTTTTGATAAGATTCAAGCTTTAATTGCCGATCGCTTTGAAATTGACCCGGCTAAGATTACGAACGCCACCAACTTCAAACAAGATTTATCAGCCGATTCCTTAGACTTGGTGGAATTCGTCCTGACTTTGGAGGATACCTTTGGCGGTGAGATCTCCGACGAAGACGCGGACAAGCTGAATACTGTGGGCGATGTAGTGCAGTACATCGCTGCACAACAGAAGTAAGCGGTCATCATTTTTCATTTATGGCGAATCAGTGTCCAAAAAATGATTTTTCAAAGCACAGTGTCTTGCAATAGAGTCGGTCTACCGATATAATTGAAGCATTGTAAACCATTCTCATGGCTTTCTCATCATCGCTGATGACCGCTATGCGAGCGTTACTGTTAGGAGGAATGGATTTGGATACATCCGACGAATTATTACTTGATATCCAACATCTGCATACAGCTTTTCGGGTTCACGATCATTTCTATGATGCCGTTGATGACATTTCATTGACTTTGCATAAGAACGAGATTCTGGCATTAGTTGGTGAATCCGGTTCGGGGAAGAGCACCTTAGCGACCAGTATTATTGGCCTGCACAATCCGCGAAACACTAAAGTGACCGGCGATATTATGTACAATGAACTGAATCTGGTTGGCTTGAACGAGGCACTATTCAACCGGATTCGGGGTAATGATATTGGCATGATCTTTCAGGACCCGTTATCAGCGTTAAATCCATTGATGCGGATTGGTGAACAGATTGCGGAGTCATTGGTGTACCATACAAAACTCAATGAAAAAGAACGGGAAGCTCGCGTGCTTCAGCTGTTGGAACAAGTCGGCATTCCCGATCCGCCGTTAACTGCCCACCAATATCCTCACGAGTTATCCGGCGGGATGCGTCAGCGGGTCATGATTGCCATTGCCATAGCCTGCAAGCCGCCAATTATTATTGCGGATGAGCCGACAACGGCCCTGGATGTCACGATTCAAGCCCAGATTTTGGATCTATTGGAAGACATCCAAAAGGAAATTGGTTCTGGCATTCTTCTCATTACCCATGATTTAGGCGTCGTAGCGGAAACGGCGGATACTGTTGCCGTCATGTATTCTGGTCAAATTGTTGAGCAGGGTAGTGTGTATCAGGTCTTTGAACACCCGTTACATCCGTATACCCGGTCGCTGTTACGGTCCATGCCCCAAGCAGATTCAGACGACGAGGAATTGCACGTGATTCAAGGTACCGTTCCATCTCTCGTGAACATGCAACGGACAGGCGACCGCTTTGCGCCGCGGATCCCCTGGATGCCGGCATCTTCCCATGAGGAACACCCCGTTTTGCACGAAGTTGAACCCGGTCATCTTGTACGCTGTACCTGCTACAAAACATTCTATTTCCCAGATGAAAAAGAAGCTGCTGCAGCCGGTGCACCTCAAAATGCTAATGAAGGAGAGTAGCGTGTATGTCATTAATTGAGATCAAAGACCTCAACATCCATTATCCGATCCGCTCCGGCTTCTTCAACCGAATCACGGATTATGTTTATGCCGTTGATGGAATCAACTTCGATATCGAAGAAGGCGAGACATATGGCCTGATTGGTGAATCCGGATCCGGCAAGTCGACGACTGGTAAGGCCATTGTTGGGCTAGAAAAAGTTACTTCGGGTCAAATTTTGTATAACGGTCAAGACGTGACTAACCGGCATGAGCGTAAGAAAATCAAGTATAACAAAGATGTCCAGATGATTTTTCAAGATTCAATGTCAAGTCTTAATCCGCGGAAACGGATCGAGGATATCATTGCCGAACCAATTCGCAACTTTGAAAGTATGACCGATACCGAAGAACGAGATCGGGTCAAGGAATTGCTGGATATCGTCGGCATGCCGTCCGATTCAATCTACAAGTATCCCCATGAATTCTCAGGTGGTCAGCGGCAACGGATCGGGGTCGCTCGGGCAGTGGCAACACATCCGAAGCTGATCGTAGCGGACGAGCCTGTTTCAGCCTTGGATTTATCCGTTCAAGCTCAAGTGTTGAACTTTATGAAGCAAATTCAGAAGGAATTCAACATTTCTTACCTATTCATTTCTCATGATCTGGGCGTGGTTAAACACATGTGTCGGAACTTAGCCATTATGCACCGCGGTCGGTTGGTAGAAGTTGGTACGCGGGAGGACATTTATAATAATCCGCAGCATATCTATACCAAGCGTTTACTGGCGGCAATTCCTAAAGTCAATCCATCCGGCCGAGAAGCCGATAAGGCGCATCGGCGTGAAGTGGAGAGGGAATTCCAAGACCACCAAGATAAATGGTACGACAAAGATGGCAAGGTCTTTCCACTGCAGCAGATTACCGCGACCCATTCCGTGGCTTTACCCCCGGATGAGGTAACGCAGATCAAGTCGGAGGTGGGTTAGCACATGTGGAAGACAATCTTGCGGCGGGTAATTTTGATGATCCCGCAAATCATTATCTTAAGTTTGTTCATTTTCTTGTTAGCTAAAATGATGCCTGGGGATCCGTTTACTGGTCTGATCACGCCGAATACGTCGCCAAGCCAAATTGCCAAGTTGCGGCAAGAGGCCGGACTGAATAATCCATGGTACGTACAGTATGTTTCTTGGGTTGGCAGAGCGTTTCATGGCGATTTTGGGATGTCTTATGCGATGCAGCGGCCAGTAACGGAGATTATTGGTGAACGGGCAGTCAACACTCTTTATCTGGCAATCCTCTCCGTGATTATTACTTACGTCATCGCTATTCCGTTTGGCGTTTGGGCCGGCCGTTATGAGGGAACATGGATCGATACGTCCATTCAATTTTACAATTTCATTTCAATGTCCACGCCCTCTTTCGTCGTTTATTTGCTGGCTATTGCTGCCTTTGGGTTTGGACTTAAATGGTTCCCCACAAGTGGATCCGTGTCAGTTAGTGCAAGCGGCTTTTTCGGCATAATTGCCAGTCGAATATACCACATCATTCTTCCGTCAATATTAATCGGAATATTGACTAATGCTAGTACTGTGCAATATTTGCGGTCAGGAATTGTAGACAATAAACTCGAAGATTACGTCAAAACAGCGCGTTCAAAAGGTGTACCGGAACGGGTAGTTTTCAATAGACATATTCTGCGTAACTCGCTGTTACCAATTGCGGCTTTCTTCGGTAACGTAATTACCGGTCTGCTGGGCGGGGCCATCTTTGCTGAGACTATTTTCTCCTATCCAGGGATGGGCAAGCTATTCATTGATTCAGTGAATGGTCGTGACTATTCAGTAATGACTGCGCTCGTTCTGCTCTATGGTATCTTGACGTTGTTGGGCAACTTGCTCTCAGATATTATCATGAGTATTGTTGATCCCCGAATTCGTATTGACTAGGAGGAATAGAAATGGCGGATACGAAAAAAAAGCAACAGACCGACGCCAAGGGGAATCCTATTGTTTCAGCACCCCCTAGTGGTTTACGGGTTATCTTGCGTGAATTTACCCATGACAAAGCCGCGATGGCTGCCTTTATCATCATGATGGTGATCATCCTTGGCGCAGTAATTGGCAGTTTCTTTGTACCCTCATCCCGGTATACAGATGTGAACATTTTGCAGCAATGGGCTAAGCCGGGAACAAATGGTTATCTTCTTGGCGGTGATGATGGTGGTCGTGACGTATTGTCATCACTGATCGTGGGGATGCGTAATTCAATTGCCATTGGCTGGTGTGTTGCGATTTTGATTGAAATTATTGGCATCACCGTTGGTTTACTGTCAGGTTATTTTGGCGGTTGGGTCGACAATATACTGATGCGAATTACCGACTTCTTCATGATTTTGCCCGCATTGATGATCCAGATCGTGGTCATTACTATTGTGTCGCGGTTCAATATTTGGGTGTTGATCATCATGATTACTGCTCTCGGTTGGATGTCCACTGCCCGACTTTACCGTGCTGCTGTGTTAAGTCAGGCTAAGCGTGATTATGTGCTGGCGTCAAAAACATCAGGGTCCAATAGTTTCAGAATCATGTTTCTGGAAGTTCTACCCAACATCAGTTCACTCTTGCTTGTCGATACAACTCTGAGTTTTGCTACCAGTGTCGGCATCGAGACAGGGTTAACCTACCTTGGCTTTGGCCTGCCAGACACAACACCAAGTATCGGCCGACTGATTTCTTATGCTTCTGATCCTGTGTCCATGCAACAGTACCCATGGAGCTGGCTCCCGGCGACACTGATGCTGATTGTATTGTCACTTTCAGTAAACTATGTCGGTAAAGCATTGCAAAGAGCCGCGGATTCTCGGCAGCGTTTAGGTTAGTCTTTCCACAGCGCCATTGATTGCTTCAAAAATTAATTATTGGGTGTTGTAAATGAGAGATTGCCATGCTATTATGAAACCAACGTTGATATTCCGCTGAGGTTACGGATGTTAAACGGGATTCTGTTAAATGCCATTTCTTTTATGGAATGGCCGAGGAGGAAATATAGATGAAGAAAGCAACAATCGCCGGGCTGGTGACGTTGGCTTCTGTTCTCGCTGTTACGTTAACAGCTTGTGGCAACAGTAGTTCAAGCTCCAGCTCAAGCAGCAGCAGTTCAACGTCAATTAAGAAGTTGTCATTCCCCGATACAGTGAAGAATGATAAGACGGCAATTAGTGGCGGCTCCTTGACTATGGGACTAATCACAGATACGCCATTTAAGGGTATTTTTAACGAGGAACTGTCCGACGATAACAATGATTCGACTGTTATGCAATTTGGTTCTGAAAGCTTGTTCAAGACAGACAGCGACTACAAGTTTGTTGATGGCGGTGCTGCAAATCTGAAGCTGGACCAAAAGGCAAAGACAGCCACCATCACGATCAATCCCAACGTCAAGTGGTCTGATGGTCAGCCTTTGACTGCTGACGACATCGTTTATGCCTACAAGATTATTGCGAACCCAGCGACTAAGTCATCCCGTTATACTGACAGTTTGGCTAACATTGTTGGGATGGCCGAATACAATGCTGGTAAGGCTAACGAAATCTCCGGTATTCAAACTCCGGATGGTGGTACTGGTAAAACTGTAATTCTCCACTTCAAGCAGATGAAGCCGGGCATGATTAAGTCTGGGAACGGTTATATTTGGGAAAGTGCAGCGCCGTATCACTATCTTAAGGATGTACCATTCAAGAGCTTAGTCTCTTCGGACAAGATTCGTAAGACACCACTGTTCTTTGGCCCCTATCAGTTGAGCAAATTGGTTGCAGGTCAGTCTGCAGTTTGGGTACCGAACAAGTACTATTATGGTGCTAAGCCTAAGCTTTCTAAGATTACTATTTCAACTGTTACGCCAAGCACAGCCGCACAGGCAATCAAGTCGAAATCCTATGATATTTTAGGCGTTCAGAACGCTCAATATGCAAGTGTTAAGAACACCAAGGGCGTTCAATTCATTGGTCAGATTCCTTTATCATACAGCTACCTTGGATTCAAGGTTGGTAAGTTTGAAAAGGGTAAGAACGTTGAGGATCCTAATGCAAAAATGAACAATGTTAAACTTCGTCAAGCCATTGCCTATGCAATGAATATTGACCAAGTACAACAGAAGTTCACTGGCGGTTTGACTTTCCGCATCCCAACATTGATTCCGGCACAATTTGGCGACTACTTTGATAAATCTGCTAAGGGCTTCCCGTATAACATTGCTAAGGCCAACAAGTTGTTAGATGAAGCTGGTTATAAGAAGGGAAAAGATGGTTACCGGACTGATCCTAAGGGTAAGAAGTTAACAATTCACTTGGCTATGATGTCTGGTAACGTTAACGCTGCAGCTATTTCTAAGAACTATATCCAACAGTGGAAATCCATTGGTTTACGGGTAGAGTTAACTTCCGGCAAGTTGCTTGAATTCAACTCCTTCTATGACAAGGTTCAAAATGACTCTAAGGACATTGACATGTTCATGGGTGCTTGGAGCTTAAGCTCTGAGCCTTCTCCTAACGATTTGTATTCAGCCGGTGCACCGTTCAACTTCACTCGGATGAATACCACCGAACAAAGCAAGCTGCTGGCCGATATCGATTCTGCGGCTTCGTTCAACGAACAACATCGTATTGCTGCCTTCAAGAAATGGCAAGAATACATGAACAAGGAAGCTTACGTAGTACCGATGACGAACAGTTGGAGCGTTACTGCGGTTAATGACCGTGTTAAGGGTTACACTCTCAAAGTCGGTGGTCCTAACGTTTGGGCTGACGTTGCTGTAACTTCTAAGTAATCTGTCTTTTAATCACTGATTAGCACGTGTCTCATATGAGGCATGTGCTTTTTTGTTGCCACAATCTGAGCAAATTGCTGTGTAAGCGGTCGTTGAAATGTAAGCGGTCGTTAAACGGGTATATGGTTCGCGCCGTAACCTCCTTGTATGCTTGAGTCATCAAGTACACAGTAAGAGGTCGTTAAACAGGCGTATATGAAAAAGTGGCGCAACCCTCTAACATAAGGATTGCGCCACTGCTGTACTCGAATTATTTATTCGTGGCAGATCTCCTGCACTTTCGGTGACCAGGGTAAATAGTCCTGTAGGACCGTCAAGTCCCCGGGCACCGGCAAATTAGGTAATGCCGCAAACAAATAGTTCAAGTATTGACGAAGGTCGAGGTGATTTATCTCTGCAGTTTTGAGCACACTTAATAAGATGCCCGTCGCTACGGCGCCGCATTTGCTCTGTGAGAAGAGCCAATTTTTACGACCGATGACCAGTTCTTTGACGGCGCGTTCGGCCCGGTTGTTCGATAGTTCAAGTCGGCCGTCCAACAGGACTGCCCGCAAGCCAGCCTCATGCTTCAACGCATAGGTGATGGCTTTGCCCACCTTGGATTTTGGCAGATAGCTGCCGTCCAACGAGACCAGCCAAGCGAAGAACGCATCCATGACAGGTTTGAGTCGTTGTTCGCGCTGGGTTTGACGTTCATCAGCCGACAAGTCTTGCCATTTCTTTTCCCATTGGAAGAGATCATTGCAATACTGGCGGCCCGTTGGGGCCAGCCCCTTGTCTCCGGCGGTCACGGCTTCGTCAAACTTACGACGCACGTGAGCCCAGCAGAAGACATTGGTGACCCCAAGCAAATTAGGGTAAACGGCGTAGGCATCACTTTGCAGGTAGCCTTCGTAGCCGGCCAGGAACCGGGCAGCTTCCTCGTAACCGCGGCTATTACCGTGCTCATACATGACGATCTGGTGGGCGCTGTGCTTGCTGGACGTGTAGACCCAGTAATAGGTCTGCGCCTTCTTTAGATCCAACACCCGGTAGGGCGTTTCGTCCGCATGGATAACGTCTTGAGCCAGCAGATCTCGGTGCATCAGCTTGTATAGGGACTCCAGGTAGCCTTCTGACGCCTTGATGTGCCAGTTGGCAATTGATTGCCGGGTGAAATCGACCCCGCGACTGTGCCACAAGCGTTCTTGCCGGTTGTCCGGAATCTTGTAGGCAAACTTAGCCATGATGGATTCGGTCAAGACGCTTGAAGAAGCTGGACTATGCGGTATGGCTGGGCGAGGCACATCGGACTTCTTAAGGAACTGGTTGCCGCGCTGATTCAAGCAGCCGTTAGGACACGCGTAGGTGTGCCGATAGACGATTGTGTGCAGGAGCTGTGCCGGAATCAAGGTTGCTTCTTCGCGTACTTTCGACCGGCCGATATCCTGCATCTCTTCACCACAGACCGGGCACTTGCGCTCCTCACCTTCGAGCAGGCAATCCTGCTCGTCCAGCGGCAGCTTGTTCAAGTCGGTGCTCTTGGTCCGTGTCGCTTTCTTGAGCTTCTTCTTGGCGACCTTGCGGTCATCACCGGTGAGCTTGTCGATGATGATTTGTTCTTCACCGGTGATGATGTGCTCATTGAACAGGTTCGTCTGGCCATCCGGCAGGTTATCGCTTGATTCCCGGCGCCGACCGAACAACATGCGCTTCAAGACGGCGATCTGTTCCCGGAGGTCCTGATTTTCATTTATCGAATTCTGCAGTGCGGTGCGTAATTGTTCTGGCGAAGCGTCCACCAATCGCACTGCATCTTTTGTGTCTACCAATCGGTGTTCATCCAATAAATATAATAAATGGATTATATCATGTTTTATACGGCGAAGGAAAGAGGAGATGCCAATAAATTATGGCTTCTCCTCCTCAATTAGTTGGTATATCCTGGCTTGAAATCATGAATGGTACGCCGCTCTTGAATACTTAGACCAGTAATCAATCGCTTCAGCTGGTAATGACTGAGATGCTGCACCTCAGAGCGCGTTCGCGGCCACTGCAGGTGGCCGTTCTCGTACCGTTTGTAGTAAAGAACAAACCCACTGCGGTCCCAGTACAGAGCCTTGAACCGATCGCGCTGACTGCCGCAGAATAAGAACAGCGAGTGATCATAAGGCACTTCGTCTTCGCCGTACAGCTCCCGCAAGGAAGCGGCCAAACCGTCGATTCCTTTGCGCAGGTCCGTTTTTCCGCAAATGATATAGATGTTAAGCTCTTGGATATTGGGGAACATTGCCTGTCAACTCCTGGAGCACCACGTGCAGAATTGCCCGGTCAACACCGGTGTAAAACACGACCTCGGCGTCCTTGAGCTTCACTCGTGCTGCAACCTGCGGTTTGACCAGCGGCTTCGGCGACCGGTCGGTCACCTGGATCGGCACGATATCTTTGATTTGAACCATGAAAGGCCTCCTTGTTTACTTGATAAACCAAGTTTACAAGGAGGCCTGCACCGGGTCACGATACCTATGTCAACGACCGCTTACAAAGTGCTATAGTTGCGTCAAGTTAAATTGGTATGTGTATTAGAAAGAAGTTCTAAGGAGGAGAGCATCATGCAACAGGCGCAGGTTTCTAAACACCGTTGGATTGTTGGACTGCAGTTTTTTTCAATCGTTTGGTTTGTTGCCTATCTGGGCATCATGCTATTTTATCCGTCACTTGGGCCGACTGTCACTAGACTTTTGGACCGGGCGGCCACTGCCGTGTTGGTGTGGGTTGGAATCGTTGGTTTCCCAGCGTGCTCCGTTGGGTGTTTGTTTATCTTAGCCAGAATACCAAACGCGGGCATGTGTTATGGACGTTTTTCGTTAATTTGGCGCTGTGGATCGGATTGGCCACGATACTGTGTACTTTGATTTGGGGCGGCCACTGGATTGATGTTATTAATTTGAACACACCAGCACCTGTCCCTGATGTACCTTTCGGATAATATTGTGGTCGGGAAAGTGATCCTATAAGGGGACCTTTTCATCGGGGGGACGGCTATGGCTTTTGAAAGGCATTTGTTGAAGGTATCGCGTGCAACAGAGAAAGACCTGCTTGCCGCTGAACGAAAACTAACTGGCCATCATCGTTCAGATGGTACGACCACCAAGAGTGTGCGGGGTACTCTCCCGGGCAAGCAGACACCCATCTCTACAAAGACTAAGGGAATTTTAACTGCTCGTATCTGGGATGAACGGATGTTAAGGATTGAGGCCGTGTTTGTTGGCGGTTATTTTCTGTTGATGATTATTTGGCCACCGGCCCTTGGCTTCTTGCCCCTGGTGCTGGTTACGATTGGTCTTGTGTGGCTCATTGCAGAGATCCTAAGTCGGGTGTTACCGGGCACTGCCTTTGGCGTATGGTGTGCACACAGCGTGCTCCAGTCAGTGCAATGGTTCAAGGCGGTACCGCCGTGGGCGACTTTGGGATACCTGGGTCTAGCCCTGCTGGCTTGGGCAGCGCTGGCGTTGCTTACTGGCAAAACCAATAATTTCCAGACGACAAGCCCTTATCGCTTGGGTACAATGGTGCCATTGGTTGGGCCGTTATTATTTCCAGCGGGCAGAGAATTAGCAACTGTGGCCGAATTCTTCTTCGGAATTTTGACATTGGGAACCTATTCAGAACATTTCTTGGGCCATCGACGGTTTTTCTTGATCGTAGGTGGCACTTATACGATCATTCAATACATTAGCGTGGCTAATCATTTTCAATACGTTATGCTTCAATGGATGATCTTGGTCCTGGTGGGCATTTCAATCGTTGGCGTGTGGCAAGGCCGATCCTGTCCGGCCTGGCTGCAGGCCAGCGCGTCTGTTATTGGTTATTCGTGGGTAGTGCGATCGTTGCCGCTGGATACTGATGCACAGATTGATTTTGTGACTTGGCTCAGTTTAGCGATGATCCTCGCTGGCGGTATCGCTGCTTTTGCAGTCATGCGAAAGCAGCGGCAACTTCGCCGTGTTGCTTTGAAGAAGTTACCGTCTGTTCCATGGGTGACAATCGGCTTGGACGTTGTCCTCATTGCTTTTTTTGTCATCGAAGTAATCGTTAGTGGGGGCTTAGATCAGTCCAACATGGTGAACCGTGAGGCACTCGCATCGCTGGGATTACCCAATGAGATTGACTCAGTTGGCTCAGCCGTGAGGCAGATGTTAATTTATTCGTTTCTACAACAAAGTATCGGCCATCTTGTTGGAAACTTGATTGGGGTTGCCATTAGTGGACTCGTTGTTGAGCGATTTTTCGGACATGGCCGGGCATTGTTTGCTATCCTACTCGGTGGATTTGGTGCGTCTTTGATCCGGTCAATCGTGACCTTGACATGCAGTGAAGGGGTGTCTCTCTCATTCAGCGTGGGTATCGGTGCCTCCGGGATGGGCTACGCAATACTGGGGACCGGATTAATATCAACGGTTTTCGCCAAGAATATTGCGACAGGGACCAAAGCCATATTTTACTTTCTCGTGTTTCGTAACATTCCATACGCAATATCGGCAGTGATCACTGGTGGGTTGATCAATCCGACGGCGGACGTAGGGGATGATGTCCACGTTTACGGTTTACTTATTGGTTTGGTTGTTGGCGTATTCTTTTTACTCTGGCATCGATTTGTGGTACGTCGGCCATTGCCAGGTTTGAATACAGACTAAATTTAGACCCTGGTCTAGTTACCAGGGCCTTTTTGTGTCCTCTCAGTCCTCCGCCCCTGTTTTTCCGCTCCCCGTTCCCTTATAATGGAAACATTGAAAATTAATGATGATAATAGGAGGAATAGACGAATGGTCGATGCAGCATTTGTTTCTGAGTTGCGCGACCGGTACGGGATCGAGTTCAAGAACTTGCGTCTGTTGGATGAGGCTTTCACCCACTCGTCGTATGCGAATGAGCATCCTGAACTGGGGTTGCGGGATAATGAGCGACTGGAATTTTTAGGTGACGCGGTCATGGAATTGACAGTGTCGGAGTATTTGTACAAGCGTTATCCGGATTGGCCGGAGGGTGAGCTGACGCGGTTGCGGGCGGCGAGTGTGTGCACGCGGAGTTTTTCGATGTTTTCTCGGGAAGCCCATTTTGACAAGTATATTCGTCTTGGTAAAGGAGAAGAGCAGTCTGGTGCCCGCAAACGGCACACGTTGCAGGAAGATACCTTTGAAGCCTTCAACGGTGCGCTTTATCTTGACCAAGGCAAAGATGCGGTCGTGAAGTTCTTGGAGCAGATCATGTTTCCGAAGATTGCGGCGGGGGAATTTTCCGCGGCAAGCGATCACAAGACGTTTTTACAGGAGTACCTGCAAAAGAATGGCCCAGTGGCGATTCAGTATCGTTTACTCGATGAAGAAGGCCCGGCCCATGAGCGCAAGTTTGCGGTGGCCGTGACCGTGGATGGTCAGGAACTGGCTCGGGGCGAAGGCCGTAGTAAAAAGGCGGCTGAGCAGGACGCGGCCAAGAGGGCTTTGACGCTGTTGAAGGCGCAGGCTAAGCAGGCACAGTAGTTTTATTTTAGAAGGGAATGCGCACGAGCATGGGTTTAACGCGCCTACAACTGAAGGGATTCAAATCCTTTGCGGATACGACCACCATCGAATTTTCGCCGGGTATCACGGGGATCGTCGGGCCCAATGGGTCCGGTAAGAGCAACCTTTCTGAATCCATGCGCTGGGTCATGGGCGAGCAGTCGGCCAAGGGTCTGCGGGGCAATCAGATGGCGGATGTGATTTTTGCCGGAACGGAATTGCGCCCGGCCGTCAACATGGCGGAAGTGACGATGGTCTTCGACAACCATGATCATGCCTTGAAGTCCAATTTGCCCCAACTGGTGGTCAAACGGTCGCTGTATGTGGACGGCACCAGTGAATATGCCATCAATGGCAAGGTTTGCCGGCTGAAAGATATTACTGATCTGTTCATGGATTCGGGGCTGGGCAAAGGCTCTTTTGCGATCATCGGCCAGGGACGGGTGGATGAAATTCTAAACTCGAAGCCGGAGACTCGGCGGGATCTGATTGAAGAGGTTGCCGGAGTTTATAAGTATAAAGTCCAGAAGAAACAGGCTGAGGGCCAACTGGCCACGACCATGGACAACTTGAACCGGGTCTTCGATATTACCCACGAGATCAAGGAGCAGCTGGCGCCGCTGGCCGAGCAGGCGTCCATCGCCCGGGATTACCAGAATCAAAAGAGCGAATATGACAAGCTGAACAAATTTGTCCTGGCTGGTGAAATCACGACGCTGACCCAGCAGCAGGCGGCCCAAGCTGACCACTTGGCTGAATTGAAAGGGACCCAAGCTAAGCTGGAGGCGGCTATCAAGGCCGGTCAGGCTGATTTGGCGACCAATCAAAACGAAGTCGCCACGCTGGATGAGCGCTTGACGGCTGCCCAAGAAGACTTGTTGGCCAACAGCAAACAATTGGAGCAGAAAAACGGTCAGTTGAAGCTTGCCCAGCAGCAATCCGATTACGCGGCGTCGACCCGGGCGGAGAAGCAAGAGGCACTGGCCCAGGCTAAAGCTGAGCTGGCAGCGGTGACGAAGACGCTGGCTACCCAGCAGGCGGAATTGGCCAAGCAGACCGCGGCGCTGGCTGAAAACCAGACTGCTCAAGACCGGTTGGCCAACGGCGACGATGCCGGCAAGGACAAACTGCAGCAGCAGCTAACGGACTTGCGCGCCCAAACGGTGGACGCACTGCAGCAGCAAGCAACTGTCCGTAACGCGCTTGGTGAGATCAAGAAGCAGCTGGCTCGGCTGGGGGAAGATACCCCGCTGGAAGCTGTGGCCACTGCAGTACCGGCAGCGTTGGCCAAAAGCGATCAAGATTTATCTGCCGCCAAGCAGGCTTTGGCTGTTGCGGAGGAAACATTGGCGGGCACCGAGCATAACCACCAAATCGGTCAAGAGCGATTGGATGCGCGGCAAAAGCAATGGTATGCTGCGCTGGAGATTTATCAACAAGCCAAGGCCCGTTTGGGGTCTTTGCAGGAGATCAACGAAGACTATGGCGGGTTCTACGCCGGCGCCAAGGCGGTGCTGCAAAACAAAGCGCATCTGGCCAGTATTCACGGCGCAGTAGCCGAACTGATCAAAGTACCGGCCGATTACACGACCGCCATCGAAATGGCTGCCGGCGGGGCGTTGCAAAATATCGTGGTCGACACGGAGCGCAGTGCCACCCAAGCCATCAATTATCTCAAACAAGCCCATGCCGGTCGGGCGACGTTCTTGCCCATGAATGTGATTCAGCCGCGCCGGATCCCCGCCAATGTGCTGGCCACTGTGCAGACGATGCCTGGGTTTATCGGGGTCGCCAGCAGTTTGGTGGATACGCTGGACCGCTACCGCAATATTATTGATAATCTGCTGGGCCAGCTGCTGATCGCCCAAGATTTGGATACAGCCGTGGCGATTGCCCGGGCCAGTCAGCACCGGTACCGCATCGTCACGCTGGCCGGCGACCTGATCAACCCCGGCGGCTCGATGAGCGGCGGGGCCAACAAGCGCAACCAAAGCGGTGTCTTGGCCCGGCGGGCGGAAACAGACAAGCTGGCCGATCAGGTCAAACAAATGTCCGCGGAACTGGATAAGCGGCAGAGTGCCATTAAGGAATTACAGACCAAACTGGCGGGGTTGAGCGACGACCGGACAGCCCAGCAGGCTCAGGTGAGTCAGCTTCGGACAACACTGGCTGAGCAGCAGGAGGAGAACCACCGGCTGCATGAACAGGATGCCCTGGCAGCGCAGCAGCGCAGCCTGCTGGCGAAACAGCAGGACAGACAAGCGCAGCAGCGCCAGGAGCTGACGAGCGAGCAGCAGGACCGGGAAACTGAATTGGCGCGGGTTACCGATCAGCTGGCGGCACTCAAGCAGCAGACCGCCGCGGTGACTGATCAGATCAACGCGGCCGAACTGTCTCAATCCGAGAAATCAGAGCGGCTCAGCACTCTGCGGGACACGGAAATGCAGCTGAGCCAGACCAAGGCCCGGCTGGACACGCAGGTGGCCACGGCCCAGGAACGACAAGCTGGACTGATCGCTCAGGTGCAGCAATTGACGGATTTCTTAACTGCTAAGGATGCGCCGACGAGCCATATCGATACGGCCGCGCTGCAGGCGGATATCACCGACCTGACGGGTGCGATCGATCACTATTCACAACAGATCAAGACCTGGCAGCAGGATAAGGCCAAAGCGGCCGGTGCGGTCAGTGCCGCTCAAGCCCAAGTGGATCGGGACCAGGAATTGCGTCACCAGACTCTGGCGGAGCAAGAAGACGTCGCCGTGGCAGTGGACCGGTTGAAAAACCAGACCAACACCCGTCTGGCATCGCTCAGTGAAGATTACTCGTTGAGCTACGAAGCGGTCCAGGCTGATTTGCCAGCGGATTTCGAATTGCCGGCAACGCAGAAGCGGGTGAAACTGCTGAAACGGGGCATTGATGAGTTAGGCCCAGTGAACCTGAATGCCATTGCCGACCAGGAACGGCTGCAAAAGCGGGCCGATTTCTTACAGCAGCAGCAAGATGATTTGCTCGCCGCCAAGAAACAGCTGGAAACCACGATGGACGAAATGGATAGTGCCGTAGCAGATCGCTTCCTGGCGACCTTCCAAGCGGTAGCCAAGGCCTTTGCCCGCATTTTCCCGATCATGTTCGGCGGCGGTGCGGCCGAGTTAACATTGACCTTGCCCGATGACTTGCTGCACACTGGGGTAGACATCACGGCCCAGCCGCCGGGTAAAAAATTGCAGCAGCTGTCTCTGCTCAGCGGCGGGGAACGGGCGCTGACTGCCATCACTTTGTTGTTTGCCATTCTGCAAGTGCGGCCGGCACCGTTTTGTGTGCTGGATGAAGTGGAAGCGTCTCTGGACGATGCCAATATCGACCGGTTTGCCCACTTCCTGCAGCAGTATCAGAAGCATACGCAATTTATCGTCATTACCCACCGGCGGGGCACCATGGTTGCCGCGGATCGTCTTTACGGCGTTACGATGCAGGAGTCGGGGGTCTCGAAGATGGTGTCTGTATCATTGAAGGAATTCGCTAATTCATAAAGGAGTTGTTTGTGAGCATGGGACTTTTTGATCGCCTGCGCAAGGCCTTTGGCGGCCACGAATCGGAAGAAGAAAAGGCATCGGCGGCCGCGTCGGCGAGTGCCGAAAATACTGAGAGTGCAGCCGAAAGCAGCGCCTCAGCGGCTGCCAGTATCAGTGCGGCCAGTACGGCGGCTGAATCAAGCACCGACGCATCGGCTTCAACCGTTGCGTCGGCCGCGGCGAGTGTTTCAGCAGCGCCGGAATCAATGGCTGAATCATTGTCTGCGGCCCCAGAGTCGGCAGAAACTTCAGCCAGTGCGGCGGTGCCCGAGGCGGCTTCTGCTGAAGCAGAAACGGATGAGGCGCCGGCTACTGAAGAGGATACTCTAGAACGGTACGACAAAGGTCTGGCCAAATCCCGGACCTCTTTTGGCGACCGCTTGAACCACTTTCTGGCCCGCTTCCGTTCCGTGGACGATGCCTTCTTCGATGATCTGGAAGAGACCCTGATCGAAGCGGATGTTGGCTTTGAAACCGCCATGCAGATCACTGATGAACTGCGGGACGAGGTCAAGCTGCGCAACGTGAAGAAGAAGTCCGATGTGGCCCAGGCTATCGTGGAAAAAATGGTTGATCTATACGGCGATGCGGGCCAGGGTGAAGACAATAGTCTGCACTTTGCCACCGACGGGACGCCGACGGTCTTTCTCTTCGTCGGGGTCAATGGCGCCGGCAAGACGACGACCATCGGCAAGCTCGCTCACCGTTTCCAGGAGGCGGGCAAGCACGTGATTCTGGCCGCTGGAGATACCTTCCGGGCCGGGGCCACAGAACAGCTGGTGGAATGGGGCCGCCGCGTTCACGTACCGGTGGTGACCGGTCCCGCGGAAAGCGATCCGGCCGCGGTCGTCTATGATGCGGTGCACCAGGCCAAGGAGCACCAGGCCGATATCGTCCTGGTGGATACGGCCGGCCGATTGCAGAACAAGGTTAATTTAATGAACGAATTGGCTAAAATCAAACGGATCATTACCCGGGAATTGCCAGAGGCCCCGCAAGAGGTCTTGCTGGTGCTGGATGCCACCACTGGGCAAAACGCCTTGAATCAAGCCAAGGAATTCACCAAGACGACTGCCGTCACGGGAATCGTGCTGACCAAACTGGACGGCTCCGCCAAGGGCGGCATCGTCTTAGCCATCCGCAACGAACTGCATCTGCCGGTGAAACTGGTCGGTTTGGGCGAAAAGATGGGCGACTTAGCCGACTTTGACCCGAATAAATTTGTTTACGGCCTGTTCAAGGAACTGATCGTCCAATGACGGAAGCCCATGATGACGCGGAGCTGATCAAAACGCTCCGGATGAATGAATTGTTTGATTTTTACGGGGACCTCTTGACGGCGAAACAGCGCCGCTACATCGAGCTGTATTACGCCGACGACCTGTCCCTGGGGGAGATTGCTGAGGAATTTTCGGTTTCTCGTCAAGCCGTGTATGATAATATCAGGCGGACTGGCAAGCTCCTGGAAGAATATGAAGCCAAGCTGCATCTGCTGGCCCAATATACCGGGTTGGATGACGCGGCGACGGCCTTGCAGCAGTATGCGGCGGTTCATTACCCGACCGATACACAGCTCCAAACGCTGGTGACTGCGCTGCAGCAGCACCTGGCCCGTTAAACGAGAAAGGAACGATTTCATTGGCCTTTGAAGGATTAACTGAACGACTCCAAAATGCTTTCAGCAAATTACGACGAAAGGGGAAAATCACCGAGAGCGACGTCCGCGATATGATGCGGGAAGTGCGGCTGGCGTTACTGGAAGCCGACGTTAACTTCACCGTCGTCAAGGACTTCGTGAACACGGTGCGTCAACGCGCCTTGGGCGCTGACGTCCTCGATTCCCTGACGCCCACGCAGCAAGTCTTGAAGATTGTTAACGAGGAACTGACGAAAGTCATGGGGGACACCGCGGTCCCGCTGAATAAGTCACCCCATATCCCCACGATCATCATGATGGTCGGGCTCCAGGGGGCTGGTAAAACAACCACCGCTGGCAAGTTAGCGCTGAAGCTGAAGAACGAAGAACATGCTCGCCCGCTGATGATTGCAGCGGATATTTATCGGCCGGCCGCTGTCGATCAGCTGGTCACGCTGGGTAAACAGATCGATGTGCCGGTCTTTGAACAAGGCACCGACCACGATCCGGTGGATATTGTCAAAGCCGGCTTGGATCAAGCGGCGCTGCAAAAGAACGACTACGTCCTGATCGATACCGCCGGCCGATTGCAGATCGATGAGCAGTTGATGGACGAACTGGGACGGATCAAAGCGTTGGCCCACCCTGACGAAATTCTGCTGGTGGTCGATGCCATGACGGGGCAAAACGCAACCGAGCTGGCCAAAGGGTTCAATGACCAATTGGACATTACCGGCGTTGTCCTGACCAAGCTGGATGGCGATACTCGGGGCGGGGCAGCGCTGTCGATTCGCGCTGTCACCGGCAAACCGATCAAGTTCACGGGGCAGGGTGAAAAGCTGGAAGATCTGGATGTCTTCTATCCCGACCGGATGGCCAACCGTATTCTTGGCATGGGCGACATGATGACCCTGATCGAGAAAGCCCAAAAGGACTATGATGCCAACCAGGCTGAAAAAATGGCCGAAAAGATGCGGGAAAACACCTTTGACTTCAATGATTTCCTGGATCAGATGGGCCAGATTCAGAATATGGGTCCCGTTCAGGACTTAATGAAGATGATTCCTGGTCTGGCCAATAATCCAGCTGCTCAGAACTTGAATATCGGCGATAAGGACATTGACCACCTGAAGGCCATTGTCTATTCCATGACGCCCCAAGAGCGGGAGCAGCCGGAATTGCTGAACCCGTCCCGGCGTCGCCGGATCGCAGCCGGCAGCGGCCGCAGCGTTCAAGAAGTGAACCGGATGATCAAGCAGTTCAACATGTCCAAGGAAATGATGCAGAAGATGTCCAAGGGCAACATGAGCGGCATGGAGGGCATGTTCGGCGGCGGCGTGCAAGGCAAGCTGGGCCAAATGGCCATGCGCTCCATGGCCCGCAAGACGAAGAAGAACAAGAAGAAGCGGCTGAAGAACGTGAAGCGGTTTAAGACGCATAAATAGGCAGATTTCTACCCTGTCAAGAAAAACCTCTTTACAGCCCGTCGTTTTCTTGATATAGTATTCCCTGTTAATAACTCAAGGAGGTGGATTCATTGTCCGTTAAAATTCGTTTGACGCGCATGGGTTCGAAACGTAAGCCATTTTACCGTTTAGTCGTTGCTGATTCACGTTCACCGCGGGACGGCCGCTTCATCGAAGAAGTTGGTTACTACAACCCGTTGACTGAACCGAAGACCCTGAAGATCGAAGAAGACAAGATCATGGACTGGCTGCAAAAGGGTGCGCAACCCTCTGACACCGTTCGTAACTTGTTATCGACTCAAGGCGTCATGAAGAAGTACCACGAAGCCCGTTTCGCTAAGAAGTAAGGCGTATGGTAGATATCGAACATTTGATTCGTTCTCTGGTGACCCCTTTGGTCAATGAACCGGACGCGATTCAGATCAACCGCCGGGAGACCGAGAGCTTCATGGAATTCGATTTACGAGTGGCCGACGCCGATGTCGGTCGCGTAATCGGCAAACAAGGCCGCATTGCGCAAGCTATTCGCACGATCGTTTATTCCGTCCGCAGCCCTTACGACAAGCGGGTCCGGTTGAACATTGTCGATCAGAATTCATAATATGGAGCGGGTTGCCCAAGCGGCTGCCCGTTTTTTTGAATATTAAGGAGGAGCGGAATGATTGCTGATTAAAGGATCAAATGTAAGCATCGATAATCAAGGGCCATCAAGATCCTGGGCGTTTTTTATCACGTAATACAGCTTCTCTGGATGAATCTTGATTCGAAGCAGCCGAGCACGGAAGGAGACAAACACACATTCGATTCGGTATCCTTGAAATATAAGGTGGTGAATCGAATGCCAATCAAAACACACAAGATACGGATCTATCCCAACGCCGAGATGACTACGGTCATTGCCGAGTTGATGGACTACAACCGCTTTTGCTGGAACAAAGGCTTGGAGGCATGGAATGACATGTACAACGCTTCATTAGCCATGAAGGACAAGAAGCGGCGTCCCAGCGAATACAAAGTTCGAGACGAGCTGGTGAAAAACAAAACCGACTGGCAGTATCAATTTTCAGCCCGGGTGCTTCAAACCGCTGTCCATCGGCTGCATCAAGCTTGGCAGAATTTCTTCAATCCCGCTATGCCGGACGCTCACAAGCCTAAGTTCCATCATAAGTGGAATCCCAAGCAAAGCTTTACGACGGATCGGGCGGTTATTACCGGCAAGTTTCTAACTCTGGATCGGCCGCACGCAGCCAGCCATCGGTTCGGCGCTATCAAAATGGCGGAGACTTTACGTTTTACTGGCGAGATCAAAACCGTGACGATAACCAAGCGCGGAAAAAAGTTCTACGCCAGTGTCAATGTATTGGTTGAAGATACTCCACGACCGGCTTTCTACGACTGCTGGGACATCGTCGGTATTGATGTGAACGTAGGCCACATTCGCTGGAACGGCGGGGATATCAATACCTTCACCCCGCGGATGGCGGCGCTGCATCAACGCATCAAGTATTACCAAAAGTATCTGAACAGGAAGCGGCGGAGAAACCCTGGTGATTACCGATCCAAGACCTATCAGCAGATCACAGCGAAGATGAACCGCGCCTATGAACAGGTGCACGCCTTGCAGGACGATCTGATCCATAACTTCAGCCACATGATCATCAAGAATTATCCCGTTCCTTGTTTGGAGGACTTGGATGTCCACGGGATGATGATGGACGATAAAAAGGTCAAAGGCCTTCAGCGCGGGCTCTTTCGCCGCTTACGCACAGCAATCGAGTACAAGGCGGCTTGGCATCATCGTCATTTGGTGATCGCCAATCGTTTCTTCCCGTCGACCCAGCGCTGTTCAAACTGCGGCTGCATCAAAACCAAGGAAAGCTATGGCGGTAAGATGACGCTCCAAGGCGACAGCATTTATCACCAGCATGACGTATATCGCTGTTACGAGTGCGGTCTTGTCATTGACCGAGACGATAACGCTGTGCAAAACTTGATTCAGTATGCGGCGGGGCTTACGCCGGAATGGGAAACCGTTCAGAGATGATTTCTAGTCAGCATTGTGTGCTCCATACTCGTCTGACCCAATCAGACGGGGGTGCCGGCAATTACGAAATTGACTAAACACACTGTACTCTTGATGATCTAAATCTAAAGTGCCACCATAGATCAGATGTGTATACATTTGAGTACGTTTTAGAAAGCAGAGAAAAATGACGCAATTATTCCGGGTCGGCGAAATCGTCAATACCCAGGGCATCAAAGGCGAAGTCCGGGTCCTAACCGTGACCGACTTTCCCGAGGAACGGTTCCAACCTGGCAGCCAGCTGGTTGTCGGCCAGTCCGCTGCGACAGCCGCCACACCGGTCACTGTTGAAAGTGCGCGGCCGCATAAGCAGTTCATGCTGTTGAAATTTGTCGGCATCGATTCGATCAATGACGCCGAACCGCTAAAGAAGCAAACACTCTTTGTTTCTGACGCTGAACAGGGTGACTTAGCTGAAGGTGAATTCTATTACCGGCAGATCATCGGGTTAACCGTCCTTGAAGAAGAGACCGGCGAAGAGCTGGGCACCGTGCGCGAGATCCTCTCCCCAGGGGCTAACGACGTATGGGTGGTGGCTAAACCTGGGACACCGGACCTGTTGCTTCCCTACATCCCCCAAGTCGTGCATCGCGTTGATTTGGCTGCGGGTAAAGTGTACGTCGAGTTAATGGAAGGGATGCGGTAAGATGCGCGTTGATGTGTTGACCCTGTTTCCGGATATGTTCGCCACCTTGCATCAGTCCCTATTGGGCAAAGCCCTGGAGAAGGAATTGTGGCAGCTGAACGTCGTAAACTTTCGCGACTACACCCACGATAAACACCAGCACGTGGATGATACGCCCTATGGCGGCGGGGCCGGCATGCTGCTGAAGCCGGAACCGATTTATGAGGCCATGGATGCCCTGCCCAAGCTGCCCAAGCGCCGGGTGATCCTGCTGGATCCAGCCGGGCGGCAGTTTAACCAGACGGTGGCCGATGAGTGGTCCCAAAGCGAGCAGCTCGTCTTTATCTGCGGTCACTACGAGGGCTATGATGAACGCATCCACGCGCTGGTCACCGAGGAGGCCTCGCTGGGCGACTTTGTCATCACCGGCGGGGAACTGGCCGCCATGACCATGATTGACGCCACCGTGCGCCTGCTGCCTGGTGTGCTGGGCAATGAAGATTCACCGATCACCGATTCCTTTGCGACGGGTTTGTTGGAATATCCCCAATACACCCGCCCGCCGGAATATCGGGGGATGAAGGTGCCGGAGGTACTGATGAATGGCGACCACGGCAAGATTGGGCGCTGGCGGTATAAAGAGGCGTTGCGCCGCACTCTGGAACGCCGGCCGGATTTGTTGCAGGACTATCCGCTGGATAAGATGGGGCGCGAGCTGTTGCGGGAGATTAAGGAAGAAGAAAATACGCACGAGGTTGGCGACCAATAATGCGTTTTCATTGACGCTGCTGGTAGCGTTGCCGCATAATTTGAATGTCTAAAATGATAGTCGATACTGGTTTGTCGGACGTTAGCAACGGCAGAGAGCAGGTTGATCCAATGAAAAGCAATAAGGTGCAGCAGCTTGTGTTGGGTATCTTTTTCGTCGTCTTTGGGCTGTATTACGTCATCATGCCCGCATTTGAACCGTTTCTTGCAGCCCACTATCAAATTGGCCTGGGCGTGAGTTTTCTCCTCATGCAGTTCAGCACGCTGGTCGTCGTACTCATGCTGATGGCGCGGCTCGTCATTGTCCGAGTTGTTTATGGTACTTTTGAGCTCCGGAAACACTGGTTTTACTGGGCTCCTTTGCTGCTTTTGGGTGTTGGCCTGGTAGTTAACTTGATTTGGCGAGGCAGTACTGCTCTATCGGTCGGCGTACCGCTCATGATGTTGGTTCTGGGAAGCATGATGATTATCTGCGTGCTTCAAGCACGTCCTCACAGCAGTGCGCTGGTTCATTATTCCGCGTTGGTAAGGTGACGATTTTGATGCAATTCAAATGCCGGATTTAAAATTGAAGTGCAACACCGATTGAGTTAGACCAATCGACCGGGTTGATTTAACAAAATAGGCCATGAAGACCTATCCTTGAAGCGACTAAACTACCAAGAAAGGTGACCTTCATGACCCACAATCAGTCTAACAGTCTCGGCTCGTACACTCAACTCACAGAGGGCGAGCGCGGAATAATTGATGCGCTTTGGCACTCCCATGAATATTCCATTCGCGATATTGCACACATCATCCATCATTCCCCTAGTACGGTAAGCCGTGAGCTTAAGCGCGGCCGAGTCCAGCAACGGGATTCGAATTATCATTACTACAAGGATTACTTCTTTGATGCTGCCCAACGACAACACGAAGAACGACAGACCCATTCCCACGCCAAGAGCATGTTGGAGAAGTGTACCTACTTCTTTAACTGGCTGACCGCTCAGATCAAGAAGCATGCGTATCGTGAACAAAGTATTGATGGGTACGTGCATCAGTTCCAGCAACTCTGGCCTAATCGTTCGTGCCCCTCAACGCCGACCGTGTATCGCTACATTGATGCCGGACTGTTGTCAGTGACCAACATGGATCTGCCTGAGAAGTTGCGGCGTCGCGAGAAAAGGCCAGGCCGTAGTCATGCGCGTAAGAATAAACGCATCGCTGGAACGTCCATCGACAAGCGGCCCAAACAAATCAATAACCGCTGGTTTGTTGGTGACTGGGAAGGCGACCTGGTGAAGGGGAAGCGTTCTGCCGACCAACCAGCATTACTCACCCTGACAGAACGTGTCACACGTTATGAGCTGATCTACAAGATCCCAAACTATCACGCCCGGACTTGCTTAGAGGCCATGCAATACGTTCTGAACACACATGATCCTTATCTATTCCACTCCATCACCTTCGACAACGGTTCTGAGTTCGCCCTCTTGGACCAACTCAGAGGAACAAAGATCTACTACTGCCATCCCTATACACCCAGTGAACGTGGCAGTAACGAGAATGCCAACGGCTTGATTCGAGAATTCATTCCAAAGGGTCAATCACTATGGGAAGTCTCTAAGGAGAAGATTCGTAAGATCCAAGATGTCTTAAACCACCGGTTAAGGAAGTGCCTTGGATACCGCAGCGCAATCGCGGCGCTCCAGGCCTCCCCCCTGGGCCTGGAGGAATCCCTGCCCACTACCTAAACCAATTCACATGGATGAGTCTTCACTGTTGCACTTAATTTGACAATTCGGGGATGCAATTCAAATCGGTATTTCAGAAGCTGTCGTTTGCCGCAATCTTTGCGGTGGCTTTTGCTTTGGTCATCCTGGGCTTGAATTCACCGAGAAATTGGGGCATCTACATCGTGCTGATTATCTTTTTGCTCGGGGTACTGGCCCGGTTTCTTAATCATTGGGACAGTAAACGACAGAATACAGACAAGTAGTGGCACGGGCAATTGCTAATGGGCAGTTGCTTTTTTTGTGTGATAATCTTGTCACATCCCTTGACTCTATCTTTCAGTGATGCATATTCTAAACAGTAGAAGAAAAATGGTCTGGGGGTGTTTCGACCTTATCAAAGGGTAGTGGTTCCAACGAAAAAGCATTTAGTCGTTATTGGTATTCTAGAAGTTTTGCACGGTGTCGGGTTTACTCTGTCGCCATTGCTTTCCTATGACGGTGGTCGTTTCTCCTTTGACCTGGCCATATTTCTTACCGGGGCGGCATTGAATTGGGGACTGCTCATTTATAATGTAGTGGCCGTTTTTCTGGATCGCAAACATGCTGGTCTGTATGCCATTTTCCCAGTTACCTGGATTCTCATGATGGTGGCCGAGATGATGTTGTATAACAATCGTGTGTTGGTGCCGCTGTTTACTTACGGGTATCCGATTTTTACAATTCTCCTCGGTGTTTCCATAATTATTATCTGGCGTCGGGGAGCACATAAAGTCATGGCTCCCGCGCGTTAGATTGTTTTGGGGAAAGGAAATGTCAATGAACAAGCAGATGCGGATCGTGGGTATTCTTGAACTGATTTTCAGTATTGCTTTCGTGCTGCTGATTCCTGCCCAACACGGCAGCAGCACGGTGTTTATCTTGAGCTTGTTGATCGGCGGGGCGCTGCTGGTCATTTTGCCGATCGCGACGATTATCGCCGCGGTCCGCGACCGCACTCATGCAGGCATTTATCTGATTTTTCCGATTTTGTTAGCCGTTATTCTATTGCTTCATGGTGCGTTGGAAACTGAGTTCGAGATGGTCTTGGACTATGGCTTGCCAGTAGTGGCGGCGGTTCTGGGCGCAACAATGATTTTTCTTAGCCAACGGGAGAAGAAGGGCACACCGGCGGAAAATGTGGCCCGCTATTATCGGTTGCTGCCGATCGTGGGCATTGTCACCAGCGTGGTTTTGATTGCACTGGTGCGTCTGGTCAATGGTTATGTATCCTGGCTGGGATATCTTTACTGCTTGCTGCCGATCGTTGTTTACTCCGGGTTATCTCTGGTACATCGGTGGCAGCACACGCCTAATCAATAGGCGCTGAAGCGTTTCCATTGACGATTTGTCCTGGCGCACCGTATACTTTTCTTGAGTGTGGGACTTTTTGATAACTGCTGGCTTGGTAGCCGCTGGTAAGCGGCAGGAAGCGTATCTGTGATGCAGAAAAACAAAATTCGGCTGTTGGTCATGGGTATTTTGTACGCCGTCTATGGTGCGTTCTACACACTCAACGCGGCGTTCCCCTTCATCAGCGTACCCATCAGCACAAGCAACACAAAAAGTGCGCAACGCGACCTTTTGATTATTCTTCTGATTGGTTTGATTATTGGCCTGCTCTTGATTGCGGTGTTCATTACCAGTTTCGTTTTTGGCATTTACGACCGGCGCAACCGATGGCTGTATTGGGTACCATTGATTGTGCTGGCGGTTGTTGGGATCGTCACGATAAAATGGCCGCTGCCACCCGCGTTCCAGTCCGAATACTTGGGAACGGTGCCGATTCTGCTCTTGGGCGTTTGGATGATTCTGTGCGCGGTCCAGAACAAGGTCAGTCCGGACTCAGTCAGCGACCAACCTGGACCCCGTGTGGTTGGTCGCTGACTGAGTAGAGGGAAAGCATGGTCGCCCTGATTCGCGGTGTTTACGGCTACTAATATTCATTGCTGTTGTGTTCGCTATTATTGGGCGTGAACCAAAACTCAAATTACAAATGTACCTAGTGCCAATACGTAGCAACCGGAGGCAAAATGGGCTCAGTGGTGGAAACCACACAGCGGCTTTGCCGCTGATGTGGTTAGGCGACTTTGAGACCGCGGCTTTTGCGGGCTCAAAGCGCCGTCACCACGTTCCAGCCCAATTTTGCCGGAGGTTGCGGAGCATTGGCACGGCGTTTTTGGAGGACTTTTGTTCCATGCCCCTGAGCTGCTTGTGCTCAGCGGGTTGCGCGACTTGCTTCATTGGTAACTGCATTGCGCCCACCCCGAATCTATGCTATAGTTTTAACCTGTGATTGTGTGTCACAACAGCAACGATATTCCGCTGCGAGGGATCAGGCGCATGAATACCGGAATAAGGAGAAATTTTGATGAATCCATTAATTCAATCAATTACGCAAAAACAATTGCGCGATGACATTCCCGACTTTCGTGCCGGTGATACGGTGCGGGTCCACGCCCAAATCGTCGAAGGTACGCGGGAACGTATCCAGCTTTTCGAAGGCGTCGTAATCAAGCGCCGGGGCACTGGCATCAGTGCTTCCTACACGGTTCGTAAGATCAGCAGCGGTGTTGGTGTAGAGCGGACATTCCCGCTGCACTCTCCCCGTGTTGCGAAGATCGAAGTCATTCGCCACGGCCGTGTCCGTCGGGCGAAGCTGTACTACCTGCGTGCACTGCGGGGCAAGGCTGCTCGGATTACCGAGAAGCCGCGCGTCTAATTCACGCCGTACAAACGCGTTTTGCTTCCGAATTGATGGGGAGCAGGACGCGTTTGTTTTTTTTATGGAAGATAAAAGAAAGCAGGGAACTCATGGCCCAACGATTTGTATATGTTGTCTATTACGCTGATACGGCGAAAAAAGAGCCAGTATTCCGTTTGCTCCGAGTCTTTTCGACCCCGGAACGGGCGGCGGGTTTCGTGGCGATTCTCGAACGGGCACCGTACGCAGAAATGCCGGTGCCGGAGGGCCGCTACGCCGTTAAACGGGTCCGCATGAATTAAAAAAGCCGCTAGCACCGGGGGTGCTAACAGCCAACAGACTCATCGATTTAATAAACGTGTTCGCGATACAGACTAACGACTTTGCCGAGGATCGTCACTTCTTGCAAAATGATCGGCGCAAAAGTGTCGTTCTCCGGTTGGAGACGGAAGTGATCCTTCTCCCGGTAGAACCGTTTGCAGGTTGCCTCATTTTCTTCGGTCATGGCAATGACGATGTCGCCGTTATCCGCGTATTGCTGGCGGCGAACAACGACTTTGTCGCCGCTGAGGATGCCGGCATTGATCATACTTTCGCCGCGAATCTGCAGCATGAACAAATCGCCATCGTTTTGCAGATCAGGCGGTACCGGAAAGAACTCGGTGGCCTCTTGGACGGCCAAAATCGGTTCGCCGGCCGTTACAGTACCCAACAAGGGGATTCGATCCCGGGTCGCACCCAATTCGTCCAGTCCGTCCTCAGTGATCTCAATTGCCCGCGGTTTAGTCGGGTCGCGATTGATCATGCCTTTGCGTTCCAGCCGGTCCAAGTGACCATGCACTGTGGACGTGGAAGACAAGTCAACCGCCGCCCCAATTTCCCGGACCGTCGGCGGATACCCGCGGTCCTTCACCATGTCATAAATGTACTGCAGAATTTCTGCTTGTTTCTCTCCTAATTTGGCCATAACGCCACCTCATCTATTCGTGTTACCCCAAGTATACCAAGACTGGAGAAGGTTTTCAAACAAGCGTTCGTGAGAACATACGCCATTTTTTGTTTTCAGAAATTAATCGGCGTGGTACCATCAAAGTAAGCACGATTTCCAGAAAGGACGATCTCTTATGGCAGAACAAACTGAAGAAGAAAAGCGCTTGGCGCGCATTAACGAACTGGCCCACAAAGCAAAAAAGGAAGGCTTGACCGTCGATGAAGAGCGGGAACAGCACGAACTGCGGGAAGCCTACCTGGCCAACTTCCGCGCCGGCTTCCGCCAGACCATTGAGCACTTGAAAGTGATCGATGAAGAGGGCAACGAAGTGACCCCAGATAAGCTCAAGCGGGTCCAGCGTGAAAAGGGTATCCGGAAGGATTAAAAAAAGCTCACCGGCTATTTTAATTTACCAGAAACTTGTGTAGACTATTAAGGTATTGGAAAAAGCGAGGTGTACATCATGATGCCCATGTGGTTGGCAGTGTTGTTGATTATTCTAGGAGTTGTCGGCGGAGCCGTCCTAGGATTCTTCGGCGCGCGGCGGTATATGAAAAATTATTTCCGAGATAATCCCCCCATCAACGAAGATATGCTTCGTTCGATGATGATGCAAATGGGTCAGAAACCATCTGAGAAGAAACTCAATCAGATGATGGCCTCCATGCGTCAACAGGAAGGCAAGAAATAACCAACTTCTGGCCGCCTGTTTCTAGGCGGCTACTATCGCGGGACAAAGACTGCGGCCATTTTTTGGCTGCGGACTTTGTCCCGTTCTGTCCATTCTAAGAAAACAGTAAACGAACGGAGGTGTCCCAGTGGGCATATTTAAAAAGCTGGGCTGGTATTTTAAGCAGGAGCGGAAGCGATATCTGATCGGGGTCTTAGCCTTGGTGGGGACCGCCCTGGTGAACCTGGTGCCGCCCCGGGTGATTGGGATTCTGGCCGATCTTTTCGACCAGGGCCACATCACCGGCAACGCGACATGGTGGTGGATCGGCTTGTTATTAGCCGCCGGTATTTTCCAGTACCTCTTCCGCTTTGCTTGGCGGAATATGATTTGGGGCGGCGCAGCGACCCTGGAAAAACAGTTGCGGTCTCGGCTATTCTGGCACTTCATGCAGATGGACGATACCTTCTTCCAACGTCACCGGACCGGGGACTTGATGGCCCATGCCACCAACGACTTGAATGCCATTCAAAACGTTGCGGGGGCGGGCATCTTAACGTTCGCCGACTCAATCATCACTGGCGGGTCGACCCTGATTGCGATGATGATCTTCGTCGACTGGCGGCTGACTTTAGTGGCAATTATTCCGCTGCCGTTGTTGGCGGTCACCGCGCGGCGGTTGGGTATGAAGCTGCACGCGGCGTTCTCTGAATCTCAGGCGGCGTTTTCGCGATTGAACGATAAAACCCAGGAATCCGTCTCAGGGATTAAAGTCATCAAAACGTTTGGCCAAGATCAAGAGGACGTCGCCGACTTTAATAAAATCGTCGACCGCACAATTCTCATTAACAAGCGCGTGAATCGGCTCGATTCACTGTTTGATCCCGTGACGAGTCTGATCATTGGCGCCACTTATGTGATTGCTATCATTTATGGCGGGACCATGGTTAATGCCGGTACCATTACCATTGGCTCGCTGATTTCTTTCGTCGCTTACGTCAATGCCTTGATTTGGCCGATGTTCGCTATTGGCCGGTTATTCAACGTGATTGAACGGGGCAATGCCAGTTACGATCGGGTGCAGGAACTGCTTCAGGAAAAGTCGGAAGTCGTCGACAAACCGAATGCCATTACGAAACTGCACCATACCAACATTGATTACGCCCTGGATCAATTTACGTATCCCGGCGCGCACAAGGTCACCTTGCAGGATATTCGCTTCAATCTGCCAGAAGGCCGCCAGTTAGGCATCGTCGGCCGGGTTGGTGCCGGCAAGACGACCATCATCAAACTGCTGTTGCGGGAATTTGACCAATACACCGGCGTGATCAAGATCGGCGGCCGGGATATCCGGGATTACACGCTTGCGGCGTTACATAATGCCATCGGCTATGTCCCTCAGGACAACTACTTGTTCTCCACGGATATCCGGAATAACATTCGTTTCTCGGCTTATGAGAAGGACCAGCCGGCCGTGGAGGCGGCGGCCAAGACCAGTGCCATCCATGACGACATTCTCCAATTTGCTGACCAGTACGATACGCTGGTGGGTGAAAAAGGGGTATCACTGTCCGGCGGCCAAAAGCAGCGGCTTTCCATTGCTCGGGCGGTCATCGCTGAACCAGATATTTTGATCATGGACGATGCCCTGTCGGCGGTGGATGCCAAGACTGAAGAACAGATTTTATCCGGTCTGCAAGAGGATCGAGCCAATAAGACGACGATCATCGTCGCCCAGCGGCTCAGTTCGGTCATGCATGCCGACGAGATCTTAGTCCTTGATGATGGTCGAATCACTGAACGCGGGACCCACGACCAGTTGCTGGCCGATCACGGCTGGTATGCCGAAATGTGGGCAGAACAGCAGCTCACCCAATCAATGGAAAGGAGTGACGCGTAATGGCCGCAAAGAATCCTTACGAATCTGCTTGGAATCAGCATATTCCGGTCAAAGAACAGATGAAACTTACTGGCCGGCTGATGAGTTTTGCGAAGTACTACAAAAAGCAATTCATCAGCGCCATCATCCTGTCCTTTGCTCTGGCCATTATCAACATCTGGCTGCCTCGGGTCATTCAGGAATTCATGAATGGCGCGCTGGCCAAACATAACGCGACCACGGCTACGATCCTTGGCGCCGGGTTGGTTTATGCCCTGGGCACGATCGTGAAGGCCATTGTCCAATTCGGCAGCAACTTCACCTTTTCCATGGGGGCTGAACGGGCGATGGAAGACGTGCGTCGGCAATTATTCGCCAAGCTGCACACCCTGGGCATGCGCTATTTCGATTTGACTCCGGCCGGTTCCGTGGTCTCCCGGGTCACTAACGATACCATGACACTCACCGATTTTTGGAACGTGTTTATGTCCCTGCTGGTGGGAATCTTCTCCATCGGTACAGCGCTGGTGGCGATGTATATCAATAACCCAACGGCGGCTTGGATCGTTGCAGCGTTCATTCCCATCCTGCTGCTGGCGACCTGGTTTTATAACCGATACAGTTCAAAGGTGTATCGCCATATGCGGGCGAAGCTGTCCGAGCTGAACGCCAAGCTGAACGAGTCCATCGAAGGGGTCTCGATCATCCAAAACTTCGAGCAGCAGAAGCGGGTCGACAGTGAATTTGAGGACGTGAACAAAGATTACTTGGATTCCCGCCGGGCTATGATCAAGACTAACTCGCTCCTGCTGTCCTCTTTTCTGAATCTGATCTACGTCTTTGCCTTGACGGCCGTGCTGATTCATTTCGGGATCATGGCGGAGACGGCAGTGGTCGCGGCAGGGACTGTGTATGTCTTCTCCAGTTACATTCAGAGTTTCTTCAATCCGCTGGGCAACCTGATGGATCAGTTGCAGTTCTTCCAGGATGGCGTCGTGGCTGGCAGTCGGATATTTCGGATTCTCGATAATAAAGAATTGGCGCCGCAGCAAAACCCTGGTGCGGATGCCGTCGTCCAAGAAGGCAAAGTAGAATTTCGCCACGTGTCCTTCTCCTATGACGGTGAAAACGAAGTGCTCCACGACATCAACTTTGTCGTGAAGCCGGGTGAAACCATCGGCCTGGTGGGCCACACCGGGTCCGGCAAGAGCTCGATCATCAACGTTATGATGCGTTTCTATGAGTTCTACCAGGGCCAGATCCTGATTGACGATCGGGATATTCGCGATTATCCGATTGAGGAACTCCGCCGCAAATTAGGTCTGGTACTTCAGGATTCCTTCCTGTTCTACGGGGACATTGCCTTCAACATTCGCTTGTTCAACGACAAGATTTCAGATGATGAAGTGAAGAAAGCCGCTGAATTCGTTCAGGCTGACTCGTTCATCGAAAAATTGCCGAACACCTATCACGCTCGGGTAATCGAGGGTGGGGCGCAATTCTCCAGCGGCCAGCGGCAATTGATCTCTTTTGCGCGTACTGTGGCAGCGGACCCGAAGATCCTGGTGTTGGATGAGGCGACTGCCAATATCGACACCGAGACGGAAACGTTGATCCAAGACGGCCTGCGCAAGCTGCGGCAGGGCCGTACGACCATTGCCATTGCCCACCGGCTCTCCACGATTCGCGATGCCAGCCAAATTTTAGTGCTGGATAAGGGACGGATCGTTGAAGCAGGGACGCACGACGAATTGTTGGCCCAAAAGGGTAAATATTACAATATGTACCAATTGCAAATGGGGAAGGGCGATCTTTCCCAGGATTAAGAAAGAGCGGGTTGCTGGCCCGCTTTTTTGGTGTCCTCTGTTTTTTCTGGCCTGTATGTCAGCATCTCTAACATAAAATATAGACAATCTAACGTCCCCGCCATTATACTGGTTCTTATGTTATTCAATTAAGAAAGTGGGTGCGCCCATGCAGCGCAAATCCTTTGTCACAGGATTATTTGTCATCTTAGCGGGTCTTTTCCTCACGTTGTGGTCGGCTAAACCGGCGCAGGCGGCGGAGAAGCACTATACGATTGGGACGGACGTTACATATGCCCCCTTCGAATTTGCTAATGAAAAGAACCAATACGTCGGTATCGACATTGATCTCATGAATGCGATCGCGAAGACGGAAGGGTTCACGGTGACCATCAAACCCGTGGGCTTCAACGCTGCCGTACAGGCGTTGGAGGCGGGCCAAATTGATGGGGTGATCGCCGGCATGTCGATTACGCCGGAACGGCAAGAAAAGTTCTTGATGAGCAAACCCTATTACAATGTGGGCGTCGTGATGGCGGTTAAACAGGGGAGTAAGATCAAGAGCCTGAAACAGTTGAAAGGGCAGCGAGTAGCCATCAAGACGGGCACCGCTGCCGCCAACTATGCCCTGAGCGTCAAGGATAAGTACGGCTTTACCACCGTCACCTTCGATGATTCCAACAACATGTACCAAGACGTGACGACGGGTAATTCAGTGGCCTGTTTCGAAGATTCCCCAGTCATGCAATATGCCATCAATACCGGTTTGAAGCTGAGCATCGTCACTAAACCAGCAAACCCTACTGGGTACGGCTTTGCCACCAATAAGAAGAATACTGAATTGATGGCCCAGTTCAATGCAGGCCTGAAGAAACTGAAGGCGAACGGCCAATATACCAAGATTTTGCAAAAATACTTAGGGACCGGCTCTAAAAAGTCCCAAGCGGCGGCTAATAAAAAGACCCAGGAAACTGACCGGTCCTTCTTCGGCTTGCTGAAAGCCAACTGGGGCACATTGATGGGCGGGCTGCAAGAAACCCTGCTGGTAACTGTGGTGGCCATCATCTTTGCCACCATCGTCGGCATTCTCGTTGGTTTGCTGGGCGTTTTACCCAATGCCTTTGCCCGGGGCATTTCAATTACCTTTATCTATATTTTCCGCGGTTTGCCGCTACTGGTGCTGGCCCTGTTCATTTACACAGGCGTCCCCAGCTTGATTGGCGCCAAGGTGCCGGCCTTCCTTGCCGGGATCATTACGCTGACCTTGAATGAAGGGGCATATACCGCCGCCTTCGTGAAGGGCGGCATTGAAGCCGTGGATGTAGGTCAAATGGAAGCGGCCCGTTCCCTGGGGCTGCCCTCGGCAAGGCCCTGCGCAAAGTCATTTTGCCGCAGGGTATCCGGATCATGGTGCCCAGTTTCATCAACCAGTTCATCATCACCTTAAAGGATACGTCGATTCTGTCGATCATCGGTATCCTGGAATTGACCCAAACCGGGAAAATTATCATCGCCCGGAATATGGAGGGCTTCAAAATCTGGACGATGGTCGCCTTGATTTATCTCGTTATCATTACGCTCCTCACTTGGCTGTCTAAGTGGGTGCAGAAGAAGGTGCAAGCATAATGGCAGAAGAAAATACCGATCGCGTGCAAATGCAGGATGTCTATAAAGACTACGGTACGAACCACGTCATTAAAGACGTCAACCTGAATGTCAAGAATAACGAAGTCGTCGTGCTCATTGGTCCCTCCGGCGCCGGGAAGAGTACGGTGCTGCGCATGATCAATGGCTTGGAAACCACGACGAAGGGACACATCCTGATCGATGGCGCTGACATCAGCCAGCCCCATGTGGACATCAACCGTATTCGGGAGAAAATCGGCATGGTGTTCCAGCACTTCAATCTCTTTCCCCACATGACGGTCCTGGAAAACGTGATTTTAGCCCCGGTGGAGTTGAAGAAGGCCGATAAAGCCACTGCCACCGCGGAAGCCCGCAAGTTTCTGGAAACCGTCGGCCTAACCGAAAAAGCCGACGCCATGCCTGCTTCTCTTTCCGGTGGCCAGCAGCAGCGCGTCGCCATCGCTCGCGCGCTGGCCATGCACCCCGATATCATGCTCTTCGACGAACCGACCAGCGCCCTTGACCCCGAAATGGTCGGCGACGTCCTCCAAGTCATGCGCCAACTCGCCCAACAAGGCATGACCATGGTCATCGTCACCCACGAAATGGGCTTCGCCAAAGAAGTCGCCGACCGCGTCGTCTTCTTCGATGGTGGACAAATCCTGGAACAAGGCACCCCGACTGAGATCTTCGACCATCCTAAAGAAGAACGGACCCAGTCATTCTTAAATAAGGTGTTACAAGCGTGACCAAGTCCGCTGGATGCGGATAATGCCTGAATTACAGTGTATCTAGTGCCATTGCGTAGCAAGCGGAGGCAAAATGGGCTCAGTGGTGTAACCACACGGCGGCTTGCCGCCGATGTGGTTAGGCGTGTTTGAGACCGCGGTTTTCGCGGGCTCAAACCGCCGTCACCACGTTCCAGCCCATTTTGCCGGAGCTTGCGAAGCTTTGGCACGGCAATCAAAGAAAGGCCAAGATTCCCAACCGAGAATCCTGGCCTTTTCAAATACGTTCGTTTAAAGTTTTCCTTCCTCGTGCTCCAACTCTGCCTTCCTCGTATCGGGCACATACACAAAGTCCGGGTTGATCCGTTGATCAATTGCATGCCACGCCGCCCGCATCTCAGCGTCGATCCCAGCAATCGCCGCATCATCCAGCCGTCCCTTCCGGGAAACCGTGATCGGATCACCAAACCCAATAATCATCTTCTGCCGCTTCAACAAATTCATGAACGTCAACGGCCCCTGATACACCACCGGCACCAGCTGCACCCCGGCCAATCGGGCAATCAGCGCCGCGCCGCCCTTGATGTCGTTGGAATACCGCGTCCCCGTAGGAAAGATGATTACGGACAAATTATTCTTCCGCAAATTATTGATCGGCGTCTTTACCGCGCTGGGCCCTGGGTGGGCGCGGTCCACCGGAAAGGCATGCGCGTTGCGCAAGATCCAGCGAATGATCGGATTGTGAAACAACTCCGCCTTCGCCATGAAAGAGAATTCCATGGGACTGCCCGCCACTGCGAA
This sequence comes from Schleiferilactobacillus harbinensis, assembly GCF_008694105.1. Lineage (NCBI taxonomy): Bacteria > Bacillati > Bacillota > Bacilli > Lactobacillales > Lactobacillaceae > Schleiferilactobacillus > Schleiferilactobacillus harbinensis. Next base: position 1,016,103 of record NZ_CP041364.1, on the reverse strand, counting down.
TAACACTGGTTCCCACCAGGTGCGATGGGGGGCAACGAGAATATAGGGTGTTTTCGGTACCTTTTCCTTATCCAAAACCACCATGTGACCATTTAATACGAAAATGACAAACCGGATAATGACCCGGAAGATGCGGTAGAGCATCGCGTATCCCGCTTTCTTATCGTGGATTCGTGCTAAAATAGCACGGTTGATTGTTAAAGAACCAATTCAACCCCAAATTATAGCAGAAAGGCGGTGGCCACGGTATGACTGATCGCTTATTACCCGGAGAACGGATCGATCAGCTGAATAGCGGCGGTATCGAAATTATTCAGAATCAGTCAGTCTTTGCGTTCTCCTTGGACGCCATGCTGCTGGCGGCTTTTGCCCAGGTGCCGCCCACTGGTCGGATCGTCGATTTAGGCGCGGGCAACGGCGCCGTCGGGTTATTTGTGGCGCGGCGGACCCAGGCCCGGATCGATTTGGTCGAAATCCAGCCCCTGCTGGCGGATATGGCCCGCCGCTCCGCGGCACTCAATGGCTTGGCCGACCAAATCACGGTGCATACCATGCCCATGCAGCAGGCCCCGGGGGTGATTGCCAGGGACAGTGTCGACGCTGTCTTAACGAACCCGCCGTATTTTAAGAATGTTCCCACCAGCAAGCGCAACCCGAACCCGCATCTGGCAATGGCGCGTCATGAAGTGGCGGTTTCTTTGGCTGAAGTGGCTGCGGTAAGTGCAGCGTTGTTGAAATTCGGCGGCAAACTTTTCATGGTCCATCGGCCGGAGCGGCTGGACGAGATCCTGCCGGCGTTGACGGCGCACGGCTTGGCGCCTAAACGGGTACGGTTCATTTTTCCGAAACCGAATAAGGAAGCGAATATGGTGCTGATCGAAGCGATTCGCGGCGGGAAGCCTAATGGTGTGCGCATTGTCCCGTCATTGATCGTCCACGACACAGCGGGGAATTATACCCCGGAGGTGGCCAATGCCCTCCGGAACGACTGAGTTGTACTGGTTCTACGTCTTGTTGTGCGCTGATGGGTCGTTTTACGGCGGCTTCACGACTGACCCGGTGCGCCGGGAAGCGGAACATAATGCCGGTACGGGGGCCAAATACACCCGCACCCGCCGGCCGGTTCATCGAATCTACCAAACTTCATTCAGCAGCAAACACGATGCCTTGAGTGCGGAGGCCAAGTTCAAGCGTTTGACCCGCCGGCAAAAGGAGCACTTTTTGACCATTCGCGGCGTGGTTTGGTGAGCGGCTTGCACCCAGCGGTCGGGTTCTGTATAATGGTCTAGTATTTCAAAAGTACACATGCATATTGACCGGTTGCGGCAGTGCACAGTTGTGTCCGCACCGGAGTGACGTATGCAGAGGAAAAAACTATTGGAGGTATTTTTACATGGCAGTATTATCAATGAAGCAATTGCTTGAAGCCGGTGTGCACTTTGGTCACCAAACCCGCCGCTGGAACCCGAAGATGAAGAAGTATATCTTCACTGAACGGAATGGTATCTATATTATTGACCTGCAAAAGACGGTCAAGATGGTCGACACGGCGTACAACTTCGTCAAGGACGAAGCAAGCAAGGGTGCGGTCTTCCTGTTTGTCGGTACCAAGAAGCAGGCCCAAGATTCCATTGAAGAAGAAGCAACCCGTGCTGGTCAATATTACGTTAACCACCGTTGGTTGGGTGGTACTTTGACAAACTGGGAGACTATCCAAACCCGGATCAAGCGTCTGAAGGACTTGAAGAAGATGGCCGAAGACGGCACTTTCGACGTCCTCCCGAAGAAGGAAGTTTCCTTGCTGAACAAGGAACAACAGAAGTTGGAACGGTTCTTGGGCGGTATCGAAGATATGCCTCATTTACCGGACGTGATGTTCATCGTTGATCCTCGTAAGGAAGACATCGCTGTTCACGAAGCCAACAAGCTGCACATTCCCATCGTGGCCATGGTCGACACGAACACGGATCCGGATCCTATTGATGTGATTATCCCGTCAAACGATGACGCGATTCGTGCGGTTCGTCTGATCACTTCCAAGATGGCTGACGCCATTGTTGAAGGCCGTCAAGGCGAAGACAATGCTGACGCTGACCAACAACAACCGGTTCAACCCGCTGCTGCTGAGGGTGACCAACCGGCTAAGGATTCCATGGAAGATATCGTGGAAGCTGTTGAAGGCGACAATAGCGACGCTGCCGACAGTGCCAGTGATTCCGCTAATAACTAATATGTAACCCCTGAAGTGGCCTGGCCCAGCAGCAATCCTGCGGAGCGGCCACTTTTTTCAGCTTTTTAGAAATTTATTTATAGGAGGACTACATTCATGGCAGTTTCGATTCAACAAATCAAAGAGTTACGGGAAAAGACCGGCGTCGGCATGATGGACGCTAAGAAGGCTTTGGTTGCTACTGATGGCGACATGGACAAAGCCGTTGATGTATTGCGCGAAAAGGGCATTGCTAAGGCCGAAAAGAAGAGCGACCGCGTCGCTGCTGAAGGCTTGGCGCATATTTCAGTTGCCGGCAATACGGCAGCAGTCATTGAAGTCAATTCGGAAACCGACTTTGTTTCCGCCAATGACAAATTCCAGAATCTGGTTAAGGGGATTGCTGACGCAATTGTCGCTGGCAAACCGGCCGATATGGATGCTGCCTTGGCCTTGAAGATGGGCGACGACACGATCAAGGCGGCCATTACGGAATTGACCGCCGTTATCGGCGAAAAGATTTCCCTGCGCCGCTTCCAAGTCGTCGAAAAGACGGACAGCCAAAACTTCGGTGCTTACCTGCACAATGGCGGCCAAATCGCCGCATTGACCGTGCTGGAAGGCGCTGACGAAGAGACAGCGCGGGACGTGGCCATGCACGTGGCGGCCATCAATCCGAAGTACTTGGATCAAAATGCCGTTCCGGCTGATGTCTTGGCACACGAAAAGGCTGTCTTGACTGAGGAAACAAAGAACGAGGGCAAGCCCGAAAAGATTATCCCGAAGATCGTTGAGGGTCGGATGCGCAAATATCTGTCCGAAATTGCTTTGGCTGATCAAGAATTCGTTAAGGATCCGGATCAGACCGTGGCTAAGTATGTCGCCAGCAAGGGCGGCAAGCTGGTTTCCTTTGTCCGTTATGAAGTCGGCGAAGGGATCGAGAAGAAGGAAGAAAACTTCGTTGACGAAGTGATGTCCCAAATCAAGGGCTAAACTCCTTGCTGAAGAGGCCGCAGACCTACGGGTGTGCGGCTTTTTCTATGCCCGAAAGACTGGCGGCTATTCGCCCAAACGCGTCAAGTATGGTAAACTATTGAACAGCAAACTAACGGAGGAATGGTAATGAGTGGGATCAAATATAAGCGCATCGTTTTAAAAGTCAGTGGTGAAGCTCTCGCCGGTAAAGAGGGTTTCGGCATCACGCCGCCAGTCATTGACCGAATCGCTAAACAGATCAAAGCAGTCCACGAATTAGGCGTCCAAGTGGCAGTCGTCTGCGGCGGCGGCAATATTTGGCGGGGCGAAACCGGTGCTGAATTAGGTATGGAACGGGCCCAAGCAGATTACATGGGCATGCTGGCCACGGTCATGAATGCCTTGGCCCTGCAAGACAGTCTGGAACACATGGATGTGCCGACGCGGGTGCAAACGTCTATCGAAATGCGCCAGATCGCTGAACCCTATATTCGTCGTCGGGCCATGCGCCATCTGGAAAAGGGCCGCGTGGTGATTTTCGCCGGCGGCACGGGGAACCCGTACTTCTCCACGGATACCACTGCGGCCTTGCGCGCCGCCGAAATCGGCGCCGATGTGATCTTAATGGCCAAAAACAACGTGGACGGCGTTTACTCCGCCGATCCGAATAAAGATCCCAATGCGGTCAAATATGATGAATTGACCCAACTCGATATCATCGCTAAGGGCTTGAAGGTGATGGATGCCACCGCCAGCTCGTTATCGATGGACAATGATATTCCTCTCGTCGTCTTCAACATGAATAAGCCGGACAACATCGTCCGGGTGATCGAGGGCGAAAACATCGGGACGACGATTAAAGCCGAAGCCGATGAAGAAAAGAAAGGAGCACATTAATCATGGCAGAAGAAGCATTATTAAAGCAGGCAAAAGAGGACATGAAAAAAGCCCAAGACGCGCTGCGCCGGGACTTGGCGGATATCCGGGCCGGTCGGGCCAACGCCGGGCTGCTCAACCGGATCAACGTCAACTATTACGGGGCACCGACGCCGTTGAACCAAATGGCGGCCATCAATATTCCGGAACCCCGGGTACTGATGATCACGCCGTACGACAAGTCCTCACTGAACGATATTGAGAAGGCCATCTTAGCCTCTGATTTGGGTTTGAACCCGGCCAATGACGGCAACGTCATTCGCTTGGTCATTCCCCAATTGACCGGTGAACGCCGCCAGGAGCTGGCTAAGGAAGTCGGCAAGGATGCTGAGAACGCCAAGATCGCTGTCCGCAATGTCCGTCGCGACGCGATGGAAGAATTGAAGAAAGCGGCGAAGAAGGGCGACATCAGTGAAGATGCCCAACATGATTTGGAAAACCAAGTCCAGAAGCTGACCGATGATGCCGTCAAGGGTATCGATAGCATCGCCAAGGATAAGGAAGACGAGATCACCGAAGTCTAACAACCGTTAGGCCCGTCCACCCAGGTATTTGGTGACGGGTTCTTTTCTTCGTGTAAAGGAGTCAGTTATGGCAAGCACCGAAACAGCACCGCTGCCCCAGCATGTTGCCATCATTATGGACGGCAATGGCCGGTGGGCCAAGGCCCGCCATCTGCCCCGGGTTGCTGGGCACAAAGAAGGCATGGATAACGTCAAGCGGATCGCCATTGCAGCCAGTCACATGGGCATCAAGGTCCTCACGGTTTACGCCTTCTCCACTGAGAATTGGCGCCGGCCCACTGAGGAAGTGAATTACCTCATGGGCTTGCCAGTCAAGTTCTTCAATCACTACATGCCCGACCTGATGGCAGAAAATGTCCGGGTCGAAGTAATGGGTTATTTGGATGAACTGCCGGCGGCCACCCGCCAAGTGACTTTGGATGCCATGGCCCAGACGAAAAACAACACCGGCATGATTTTGAATTTCGCGTTCAACTACGGTTCGCGCCGGGAGATCACTACCGCGGTGCAGCAGTTGGCGGCGCAGGCGGCAGCCGGTGCAGTCAAGCCGGCGGACATCACAGAAGCAATGGTCAGTGACCATCTCTTCACCGCCCAATTAGGCGCCCTGGCTGATCCGGACCTCTTGATTCGGACTAGCGGGGAGGAGCGGCTGTCGAACTTTTTGCTTTGGCAGGTGGCCTATTCAGAATTTGTCTTCACCGATGTTCATTGGCCGGACTTTACCAGCAATGATTTAGCCGCGGCGGTGGCCACGTACCAGCACCGGCAGCGGCGTTATGGCGGCTTGAAGACCAGTAAGTAGGAGGAAATTGGGATGCGGCAACGGGTAATCACAGCAATATGGGCATTGGCAATATTTTTGCCCACGATTTATTTTGGCAGTTGGGCCATTGAGGTCCTGGCGATTCTTTTGGGCCTGATCGGCCTGTCGGAGTTCTTCTTGATGCGCAAACGCATCGTGGTTTCGCCGGACTTCATCATCGCCGGTTTCGGGATCGTGGTCATGATCTTGCCCGCCGGCTTCTATGGCTGGCTCAAGGGCTGGCTGCCCAACAACGTGTCCCACTGGTTCAATATCACGGAGTTTCTGATGATGCTGTTCATGTTAATGCTGGTGATCACTGTCACCAGCAAGAATCGCATCAACATTGAAGATATTGCCATTTCCACCCTGGCCATGGCTTATCTGGGCGGCGGTTTCGGCGCCCTCGTCATGGTCCGGAACCAGGGCAGCTTCATGAAGCTCTTGTTCGTCCTGCTGATCGTCTGGGTCACCGATTCCGGCGCCTATCTGATCGGCCGCAAGCTGGGCAAACATAAGCTGACGCCGATTTCGCCGAACAAGACTTGGGAAGGCTCCATCGGCGGCACGGTCAGCGCCGTGATCATCGGCACACTTTACTGCTTGGCGGTGCCTGAAGTTCAGGTTTACGCTCTGTGGCGGATGATTCTGATCATTTTGATTCTGTCCATCGTTGGCCAATTTGGCGACTTGGTGGAATCGGCGTACAAACGCTATTTCGGTGTCAAGGACTCGGGCAAGATTCTACCCGGTCATGGCGGAATTCTTGACCGCTTCGATTCGTTGCTGTTCGTTTTGCCGTTAGTCCAAATTTTCGGCTTAATTTAAAGGAGCTAACCAAATGAAGGGTATTATCGCATTCATCCTGGTCTTTGGGATCATCGTGCTGGTCCATGAATTTGGCCATTACTTCTTCGCCAAGTGGGCGGGGATCCTGGTCCGGGAATTCTCCATCGGTATGGGGCCCAAGCTGTTCTGGCATCGGTCCCACGGCACGACGTATACGATTCGAATCTTACCCTTAGGCGGGTACGTCCGCATGGCCGGCGCGGCCGATGATGAGGACGAAATTGAACCAGGCACGATGGCCACCTTGGTGCTGAACGATGCCGGCGTGGTCACCTCGATCAATACCAGTGACAAGGTGACTAATGTCAACGGTGTGCCGCTGCAAGTGTCCAAGAGTGATTTGGAAAAAGAACTCTGGGTTGAAGGTTACGAAAACGGTGATGAATCGGTGGTCAAACGCTACCCGGTGGATCACGACGCGACGATCATCGAGCACGACGGTACTGAAGTACAGATCGCCCCGCTGGACGTGCAGTTCCAGTCGGCCAGTTTGGGCCGCCGGATGCTGACAAACTTTGGCGGGCCGTTGAATAATTTCTTGCTGGGAATCATCACGTTTATTATCATCGCTTTCGTCAACGGCGGGGCACCGAATAATAGTCAGACGATGATTGCCCAGATTGAGCCTGGTATGCCCGCCGCTCAGGCCGGCTTCAAGGCCAAGGACCTGGTCCAAACGGTGGATGGCCAGCGGGTAGGGGATATTACGGATTTTTCTAAACACCTGCAAAACAAGGCTGGCAAAACGGTGAAGATCCAGGTGCTGCGCAACGGCCAAACGAAAACACTGACGGTTAAACCGGTCGCGCGTACCGTGGATAAGAAACAAGTGACTCAGATCGGGGTGGCGGTCACCGGCGGTTTAGATACCTCGTTCACGGCCAAACTAAAATACGGCTTCACGGAGACGTGGTATATCATTACCCACATTCTCCAGATCCTGGGTTCATTCTTCACCGGCGGCTTCAGCCTGAACAAGCTGGGCGGCCCGGTGGCGATCTACCAAGCGTCCAGTCAGGCGGCCAGCTTCGGCTGGCTCTCCGTGGTGACGATGATGGCCAGTCTGTCGGTGAACCTGGGCTTGATGAACCTGCTGCCGATTCCGGCGCTGGACGGCGGCAAGCTGCTGCTGAATGTCGTCGAGGCCGTGCGGGGCGAACCGATTTCTGAAGAAAAAGAAGGCGTGATCACCTTGATCGGCTTCGGGTTGCTGCTCCTGTTGATGATTGCAGTCACCTGGAACGATTTCCAACGGTTATTCACGCACTGAGTCCGGGACGGATTCAGAGGAAAGGAAGAATCTTGTTGTGCGTCAATCCAAAATGTTAATTCCGACCATGAAAGAAACTCCGTCTGATGCAGAGGCCATCAGTCATCAGCTGATGCTGCGCGGCGGTATGATCAAGCAGGAAGCTGCTGGGGTGTACGTCTATTTACCCTTGGCTTGGCGGGTCTTGCAAAAAATCCAGCACATTATTCGCGAAGAAATGACGACGATAGATGGGGTGGAAATGCTGCTGCCCACGCTGATCCCCGCTGAATTGTGGAAAGAATCCGGCCGTTACAGTACCTATGGGCCAAACCTTTACCAGCTGAAAGATCGCCACGATCGCACGCTGCTCCTGGGCCCGACCCATGAGGAAACGATGACGGATATTATCCGCAGCAGCGTGAAATCATACAAGAAACTGCCGCTGCTGTTATACCAAATTCAGACGAAGTATCGGGATGAGGATCGGCCGCGCAACGGTCTGCTCCGGGGCCGGGAGTTCATTATGCAGGACGCGTATTCTTTCACCGTGGATAACGATGACTTGGACACGATTTTCAACCATGTGGAAAGTGCCTATGTTAATGTCTTCAACCGGGTCGGTTTGAACTACCGGGTGATCATCGGTGATGCCGGCGCTATGGGCGGCCGGGATTCCAAGGAATTTTCCGCCATTGCCCCGATCGGTGAAGATACCATCGCTTATTCTGACGGCAGCGACTACGCCGCGAATTTGGAAATGGCCACTAGTCAATTGCCGGCCGTACAGAATCACGAAGATCCCCAGGCGTTGCAAAAAATCGCGACGCCCGGTGCGCAATCGGTGGAGGAAGTTGCCGACTTCCTGCATGTGGATACGGACCAGATCATGAAGTCCATTCTGTTCATCGCCGACGAGAAGCCGGTACTGGCCTTGATCCAAGGAACCCATGAGATCAACGATGTCAAGCTGAAGAACTTCCTGGATGCCGCTGAGCTGCGGCTCGCCTCGGATGACGAAGTGCAACAGTATCTCCATGCTCCGGAAGGTTCTTTAGGACCCGTTGGGATCGACCAGGATATTCGTATTGTCGCCGATTTGACCATTAAGAACATGGTCAACGCTTTTGTGGGCGCGGATGAAGAAGGCTACCATTTTGCCAACGCCAACGTGGATCGGGATTACAAGCCGGACGACTACGCGGACATTCGCGTCGCCCAGGCTGGTGAAACATCACCCGACGGTGAGGGCAAGTTGAAGTTCACGAAGGGCATCGAGATTGGCCATATTTTCAAGCTCGGCACCCGCTACTCTAAGATCATGAATGCCACGGTTTTGGATGAAAACGGCCGCTCAGTACCCGTTGTGATGGGCAGTTACGGCATCGGCGTATCCCGCCTGCTGTCGGCCATTGTCGAGCAGCACAACGATGAACACGGCATCATTTGGCCTAAGGCGATCGCGCCATTTGACATTCACGTCGTACCCGTTAATATGAAGAACGACGACCAACGGCAATTAGCCGACGAGATCGACGCCGCTTTAACGAAGGACGGCTATGAAGTCTTGCTGGACGACCGTAACGAGCGGGCCGGCATCAAGTTCGCCGACGCTGATTTGATCGGTATTCCGATCCGGATCACGGTGGGCAAGAAGGCTGCCGACGGTATCGTCGAGGTCCATTTACGGGCCACCGGCGACAATATTGAAGTGAAGAAAGAAGAACTGAGCAACGTCCTGCCGATCTTGCGGGCGAAGTTGGACGGTCAGTCTGCTGAATAAGTTGTTTTTGGTTTACCGAATTTAAGAAAGGGTTGAGTCCATTTGGCATTGTCACCTGAAGAAATGTTGACCCAACTCCTCGACCAGATCCACTTTGCGGTCTCCGCCGATGGCGGGGACCGTTTTGCTGGCGGCGCCGTGGAGAAGGTCATTGTGCATGAACAGACCAAACAGTGGGAATTCGTGCTGCGTTTGCCCCAAATCCTGCCATTCTCTGTGTATAGTGTCTTCCTCGCTGATCTGACCAAAGCGTTTGCGGATATCGCGTCCGTGGCGGTTCGGCTGCACGTGGCCCAACCCGAATTTGACGACCATTTGCTGGCTGATTATTGGCCATACGTGGTGAAAACCTGTGCCGCCTCGTCCCCTGCCCTGGCCCAAGTGAATGCCCCGCAAATGCAGGGCGACCGGGTGGCGATCAGTGTCGACAACGAAGTAGTTAAAAATTATGTCGTGGAAAACGCACTGAGCTGTGTTGAAGAAGCCTATGCCCGGTTGGGCTTCCCGGATTTCCATATCCACGTCTACGTTGATGAGTCTGCGACCCAAGAAAAAATCGACGCCATGCGCCAGCAGCAGGAGCAGCAAAACCAAGAGCTGGCGACGCAAGCTCTGCTGAAGGCCCAGGAAAAGGCCGCAGCCGGGCCGGCTGGTAACGGCAGTGGGGCCCCCAGCGGCGATGGTGTCCACATCGGTAAGCCGATTCCCGCCGACGCGCCGATTCGCCAGATGGCGGATATCACCGAACCAGACCGGTCCCTGGTGGTTCAGGGAAAAATTTTCTCCAGTGAAGTTCGGGATCTGCGCAGCGGCAAACAAATGCTGCTGTTTGAAATCACTGATTACACCTCTTCCTTCAAGGTCAAGGCCTTTTCCCGGGAAACCGGCACCGATCCGAATTTTGCGCAAGTGGCTGTTGGCCAATGGGTGAAAGTCCGCGGACCGGTGGAAGAGGATAAATATTCCCAAGAATTGACCATCAGTGCCTACGATGTTCAGACGGTGGCCCACGCGGCGCGGCAAGATACCGCTGCGGGGGATAAACGTATCGAACTCCATCTGCACACCACGATGTCCCAGATGGACGCTACTAATTCTCCCACCGATTACGTCAACCAAGCGGCGCAGTGGGGCATGCCGGCGATTGCCGTTACTGATCACGCCGTCGCCCAGGCATTCCCGGAAGCCCACTCGGCGGGCTTGAAGAATAAGATTAAAGTCATGTACGGGGTGGAAATCAACCTGGTAGATGATGCCACGCCAATCGCCTACAATTTGCGCGATCAACCGCTTACCGGTGATGAAGAATATGTTGTATTCGATATTGAAACCACCGGGTTATCCGCACCCACCGACCGGATCATTGAAATTGGCGCGGTGAAGATGAAGAACAACAAGGTGTTGGCGAAATTCGATGAATTCATCAACCCCGGCTTTCCGTTAAGTGCGACGACGATCAATTTGACCACGATCACCGACGAGATGGTCCAAAGCGGCGGGTCTGAGGAAGAAATCATCAAAAAGTTCACCGACTTTGTGGGTGACGCGATTGTCGTCGGCCACAATGTCACCTTCGATATCGGCTTCATCAACGTCGCCCGCAAGCGCTTAGGCTGGCCGGCGGTACCCAATCCCATCGTCGACACACTGATCATGTCCCGCACCCTGCATCCAGAACGGGGCCGGCACACCCTGGACAGCCTGTCGCGGGTGTATAAGATCACTTTGACCCAGCACCACCGGGCCTCTGACGATTCGGAAGCGACCGGCTATTTGTATTTTGCTTTGCTGAAAGAAATGATGGCCCGCTTCAATACCGCCAATGTCAATCAGCTGAATGATCACGCGGGTGAAAAAGAGGCCTGGAAGACCGGCCGGCCCAGCCACGCTATTTTGATTGCGAAAACCCAAGCCGGCTTGAAGAATCTGTTCAAGATCGTGTCCTTCTCTTTGACGGATTATTTCCACCGGGTGGCCCGCGTCCCCCGCAGTATGCTCAACAAGTACCGGGAAGGAATCATTGTCGGCAGCGGCTGTGCAGACGGCGAAGTGTTCACCGCCATGATGCAAAAGGGGTATGAAGATGCCCGCAAATTGGCCGAGTATTACGATTATCTAGAAGTCCAGCCCCATGCAGCTTACCAGCCGCTGATCGCCACGGAATTGATCAAGGACAACGACCAGCTGGAAGACTTGCTGAAGAACATGGTGAAACTCGGCAAAGAATTGGACAAACCGGTGGTGGCCACCGGTGATGTGCATTTCATGAACCCGGAAGACGCCATCTACCGGGAGATTTTGCAGCGGTCGATGAAGATCAACGCCCACCGCAAGCTGTATTTCCCGGATCTGCACTTCCGGACTACGGATGAAATGCTGACAGACTTTGCTTTTCTGGGCGAGGAAACAGCTCATCAGGTCGTCGTTGATAACACCCATACGGTGGCCGATTGGGTCGCTGACGACATTACCCCGGTGAAGGACAAGCTGTATACGCCGCATATGCCCGGCGCGGAAGAAGATATCCGCCGACTGACCATGACCCAGGCTAAAGAATGGTACGGCGATCCGCTGCCGGATATTGTCCAGGCCCGCTTGGATAAGGAACTTAAGAGTATCATCGGCAACGGCTTCTCGGTCATCTACCTGATTGCCCAGAAACTGGTGCACAAGTCCAATAAGGACGGGTACTTGGTTGGTTCCCGGGGCAGTGTTGGCTCCTCCCTAGTCGCGACCATGACCGGGATCACCGAAGTCAATCCGCTGCCGCCCCATTATCGCTGTCCGCACTGCCACTACTCAGAATTCTTCGATAAGGGGGAAGTCGGCTCCGGGTTTGACTTGCCGGATAAGAAATGCCCCAAGTGCGGCACGGAATTAATCAAAGAGGGCCAGGATATTCCCTTCGAAACTTTCTTAGGGTTCAAAGGGGACAAGGTACCCGATATCGATCTGAACTTCTCCGGGGACTATCAGCCCATCGCCCATAACTACACCAAGGTGCTGTTCGGCGAAGACTACGTGTACCGGGCCGGAACCATCGGCACGGTGGCGGAGAAGACCGCCTACGGCTATGTCCTGCATTACCAGGAAGTCACGGAACAAAAGATCCGCGGCGCCGAGATCGATCGGTTGGCAGCGGGCTGTACCGGGGTCAAACGGACCACCGGCCAGCATCCGGCGGGGATCATCGTTGTGCCGGACGACATGGACATCTACGATTTCACCCCGATCCAGTACCCCGCAGATGATACAGACGCTGCTTGGAAGACGACCCACTTTGATTTCCACTCCATCCACGATAATATCTTGAAGCTGGATATTCTGGGCCACGATGACCCGACCATGATCCGGACCTTGCAGGATCTTTCGGGGGTCGACCCGAAGACAATTCCTTACGACGATCCAGGTGTGATGGGCCTGTTTTCCGGTACTGAACCGCTGGGCGTCACGGAGGACCAGATTCAATCAAAGACCGGTACCTTGGGGATTCCCGAATTTGGAACCCGCTTCGTTCGGGGAATGCTGGAAGAAACCCATCCGACGACCTTTGCTGAATTACTTCAGATTTCTGGTCTGTCCCACGGGACCGATGTCTGGCTGGGCAACGCCGAGGAGTTGATCCAAAAGGGCGTCGTCAAGCTGAAGGATGTCATCGGCTGCCGGGATAACATCATGATGGACTTGATTCACTGGGGCCTGGATTCCCAGTTGGCCTTCCAGATCATGGAGCACGTCCGGAAGGGCCGGGGGATCCCCGACGAGTGGCAGGATAAGATGCGGGAGAATAAGAACATTCCTTCCTGGTACATTGATTCCTGTTTGAAGATCAAGTACATGTTCCCCAAGGCCCACGCCACTGCCTATATTGAAATGGCGCTGCGGATCGCCTGGTTCAAAGTGTACTATCCGTTGGCATACTATTGTGCCTACTTCTCCGTGCGGGCCGACGACTATGATCTGGTTGCCATGACCCACGGCAAGCAGACCATTAAAGAAGCGATGCAGACAATCAACGACAAGGGCAATGACGCGACTGCCAAGGAAAAGGGCCTGCTGACGGTGCTGGAGATTGCCAACGAGTGCTGGGAGCGGGGCATCCGCATCCAGATGGTGGACATCAATCAGTCTGAAGCCCAAGAGTTTAAGATTGTCGATGATCACACACTGCTGGCCCCGTTCAACGCGATCCCCTCCCTTGGGGACCGGGTGGCCAAGAATATTGTCGCTGCCCGGGCAGAAAAACCGTTCCTGTCGAAAGAAGATATTTCCGTTCGCGGCGGGGTTTCCAAAACGATAATGGAATATCTGGACAAGAATGGCGTCGTCAACGACTTCCCAGACGAAAATCAGCTGTCTCTGTTCTAATGGTCGAGCCGTTGAAAAGAGCGGCAAAGTTGCTTTGGGAACGGAAATATGCTATATTCTTCATAGGATTTCCAATACTTCGAGTAGAAGTGAGCAGCGATGCTCACTTTTTTTTGGAGTTAGATGTCGAAAATGAGGATGGTGACATCCTTAGAAAGGGGTGCTGTTGTGGCCAAACAATCAATTGTGGATACCGTGACGCCGCTGGTGCGGCCAATCGTTGAAGCGGCCGGCTTGCAGCTGGTCGACGTGGAGTACGTGAAGGAAGGCAGAAGCTGGTACCTCAGGGTTTACGTGGATAAGCAGGGCGGCATTGATGTGGAAGAAATCGCTAAGGTTTCGGACCCCATCAGTACCGCGATGGATACCATCGATCCTGATCCGTTCCCAGAGAAATATATCCTGGAGGTCTCTTCGCCCGGTGCGGAGCGGCCATTGAAAACAGATGCTGATTTAGAAAAGGCTGTCGGGGAGTATATCCATATCTCCCTGTACCAACCGGTGGACGGTCAAAAGGTATTCGAAGGCACATTGCAGACGCTGACGGCGACGGAATTGACCTTGGTGATCAAGGATAAGACCCGCCGCATCCCGCGCACTTTTGCCCGGGACGCCATCGCCCACGCCCGCTTAGCCATTGAATTTTGAGGAAAGGAAACAAGTATTATGAGTGCTGAAATGCTCACTGCGTTAGATGAGTTGGAGCGTCAAAAAGGCGTTAAAAAGGAGGTCGTGATCGATGCGATCTCCGCGGCCCTGGTTTCGGCTTACAAGCGTAATTACGGTCAGGCCCAAAATGTAGAAGTGGACTTTGACAATAAAACCGGTGAATTCCACGTCTATGCCGTCAAGGAAGTCGTAGACACCGTCTTTGATTCCCGGTTGGAAGTAGCCTTAAAAGATGCCATTGCCATCAATAAGGCTTACGAAGTGGGGGACCACATCCGCTTTGAAGTGACCCCGGAACACTTTGGCCGCTTAGCCGCCCAAACCGCTAAGCAAGTCATCATGCAGCGGATCCGCGAAGCTGAACGCTCCATCGTGTATGACGAATACAGTCAATACGAAAACGAGATCATGTCCGGCGTCGTAGAACGCCGTGATAACCGCTTTGTCTACGTCGATTTGGGCCGCATCGAAGCCGTGCTGAGCAAGCAGGACCAGATGCCCAACGAAAGCTACAACGCCCACGACCGGATCAAGGTTTATGTATCGAAAGTCGAAAACAGTCCCAAGGGCCCGCAAGTGTTTGTTTCCCGGACCAATCCCGATTTTGTCAAACGGCTATTTGAACAAGAAGTCCCAGAGATTTACGATGGCACTGTAGAGGTCGCGGGTATCGCTCGGGAAGCCGGCGATCGGACCAAGATCGCGGTCAAGTCCAACGATCCCCACATTGATCCCGTTGGTACCTGTGTCGGACCCAAGGGTCAGCGGGTTCAGGCAGTCGTCAATGAACTGCACGGCGAGAACATGGACATCATT
The DNA here is from genome assembly GCF_008694105.1 of Schleiferilactobacillus harbinensis. NCBI lineage: Bacteria > Bacillati > Bacillota > Bacilli > Lactobacillales > Lactobacillaceae > Schleiferilactobacillus > Schleiferilactobacillus harbinensis. Next base: position 1,000,920 of record NZ_CP041364.1, on the reverse strand, counting down.
CAATATGAAGATGATCCCGCTGAATACATTGCTAACGCCCTGAATCCGGCGGAAGTCATCGCGGTGCAATTTGCTGATGACGACGAGCGCAACTGCACGGTCATCGTGCCCGATGAGCAGCTTTCTCTGGCCATCGGCAAGCGCGGCCAGAATGCCCGCTTGGCCGCTCGGCTGACGGGTTACCGTATCGACATCAAGCCGGAATCCGAAGTGGAGTTCGTGGACGACGACGGCGACGTTGAAGACCCAGATACGCCACAGACTAATGGTGATGAGAAATAATGGCCAAAGCAAAGAAACAAAAGAAAGTACGGAAGATCCCGATGCGTAAGGATCTGCTCAGTAATGAGATGAAACCGAAGAAGGAAATGGTGCGCATCGTCCGCGATCCGGAAGGCACCATCAGCATTGACCCCACGGGCAAAAAATCCGGCCGCGGGGCCTATGTTGCCCTTGATCCAGCAGCCATTGCCGCGGCCCAGAAAAATCGGGTCGTAGAGAAGGCACTGGCAGGTAACGTCACGGATACTTTCTACGATGAATTATACGCATACGTCGATCACCGCAAGGCACGGGTCGAATTGTTCGGTCCCGACGCATGACGCCAATGAATACCCAGAAATTAATGAATCTGATCGGTCTCGCCCAGCGCGCTTCCCGGCTCATTGTCGGTGAAACCCAAGTCTTGACGGTTGTCCGCAGCCAGCAAGCGAAGCTTGTTATTCTGGCAGCAGACGCCGGCGCAGCCACTGCGAAACGGATCACGGATAAGTGTGCCTTCTACCAGATTCCCCTCACGCAGGCTCTCACCAGCACTGAATTGACCACCGCCCTCGGGCGGCCGCGAAAAATCGTGGCGGTCATGGATGCCGGGTTTGCCCGCAGCATGGAGGCCCTTATGTAACTGAAATAGAGGAGTGTGAAGATATGGGGAAAAAGCGTGTCTACGAATTCGCCAAAGAAATTAAAGTACCCAGTAAACAAGTCGTTGAAGCGGCCGAAAAGGCCGGTTTGACCATCAATAATCACATGGCGATGATTGATGATGCCGGACAAAGTAAAGTCCGGCAGGTCTTGCAGCAGAGTACAAGTCAATCAGCCCCGCAGGCTGACAACAAAGTACAGCAAGCAAGTCAACCAAAATCACAGAGCAAGGATCAGAAGGACACCCATACAGGCAAGACAAAAATTCTCGTATCGGCTATCCGGCGACCTAAGAGCAAACCGAATGCGGCCCACGCCAGTGTCCATGGCGTGAAGACCACCACCGGTGTGCCTCGGGAAGACCGGCACACTTCTTCTACGCGGCGGGAGCAACCCCGTCGGCAGCCTGCCGTTAATGCGGCGCCCGCGAAGCCTCAAGAAACACCGCGGCCCGTCGCCAAGCAGGATCAGCCGACTGCCAATACAGCCCGTCCCACTCAGTCAACTCACAGACAGGAGCCTAAACCTACGGTAACCACTACCCAAGCAAAGCCTAATAATAATAATCAGCAGCATGCCGCTGCGACCAATCAGCGTACGGCGAGTCCCGCCCGGAACCAGAACCAAAACACTGGCCGCAGCCAGAGCCAAGGACAAAACCGGACCCAGGGTCAGAATCGTCCTCAGGGTCAAAGCCAAAGCAATCGCAGTCAGAACCAAGGCCAGAACCGGAATCAGGGCCAAAGCCAAGGACAAAACCGCGGTCAGCAGACCCAGTCACGGCCGAATCAAGGCCAAGGGCAAAGCCAGAATCGCAGCCAAGGCCAAGGGCAAAATCGGAACCAAGCGCAAAACCGCAACACCAGCAGTAATCAAAGCCGCAGTCAATCCACGACCGCGACGACGGATAACAGCCGGCGGACGCGCAACCAAGGCGGCAACAGCAATTACCGCGGCGGCAGCAATACCGGCAATAGCCGTTTCAATGATAACCGCGGCGGTAACAGCAATCGCCGCAATCGCCGGAACAAGAAGGGGCGCCGTTACAATAACGAACCGCGCAAGGTCATGCCGGCCCGCAAGGATCGGCCGTTACCTGAGACTCTGGTGTATACCGAAGGCATGAACGCTCAAGAATTGGGCAAGGTATTGCACCGGGAACCGGCAGAAATCGTTAAGAAGCTCTTCATGCTCGGCGTGATGGTCAACCAGAACCAATCTTTGGATGACGATACCATCGAGTTGCTGGCCGCCGATTACGGCATCAACGCCCAAAAGAAGGTTGAACAAGATATTTCTGATCTGGACGCCCTCTTTGAAAAAGAACAAAAGAACACCGATCACTTAGTTGCCCGGCCGCCTGTTGTCACTATCATGGGGCACGTTGACCATGGTAAGACAACTTTGCTGGACAAATTGCGCCATACCCACGTCACCGAGGGCGAAGCCGGCGGGATCACCCAACATATTGGGGCCTACCAAACGAAGCTTGATGGCCGGGTAATCACGTTCCTGGATACGCCGGGACACGCAGCCTTCACCGAAATGCGGGCCCGCGGCGCGGATGTCACAGATATTATCGTTCTAGTCGTGGCCGCCGATGACGGCGTCATGCCCCAGACGATTGAGGCCATCAACCACGCTAAGGCGGCACATGCGCCCATGATCGTGGCCGTGAACAAGATCGACAAGCCAGGGGCTAACCCGAACCACGTCATGGAACAACTGACCGAATACGGGTTGATTCCGGAAGACTGGGGCGGCGACACGATCTTCGTCCAAATTTCGGCCAAATACGGCAAGAACTTGGATGAATTGCTGGAAATGATTCTGCTCCAAGCCGACGTCATGGAATTGAAGGCTAATCCGGATCAGCCCGCTGTAGGGACCGTCTTGGAAGCCAAGTTGGATAAGGGCCGCGGCCCTGTTGCTTCCTTGCTGGTACAGCAGGGAACGCTGAAAGTCGGCGATCCCATCGTCGTTGGCGATACCTTCGGCCGGGTCCGGGTTATGACCAATGACCGCGGGCGCCGGATCAAGGAGGCCAAACCGGCTGAACCGGTGGAAATCACCGGATTGAATGACGTGCCCAACGCCGCTGATCATTTCGTTGTCTTCTCTGATGAAAAGACGGCCCGGGCTGTTGGTGAAGAACGCTCGAAGAATGCTCAAGCCGAAGAGCGGGCACACAGCACCCACGTGACTCTGGATAATCTGTTCGAAACCATGAAGGAAGAACAGATGAAGGAAGTCGACGTCATTATCAAGGCCGACGTCCAAGGTTCTGTTCAAGCTTTGGCCGATTCATTACAGAAGATTGACGTCCAAGGCGTGCGAGTGAACATTATTCACCAGGCCGTCGGAGCGATCAACGAAAGTGATGTCACCTTAGCCGCAGCGTCCAACGCGATCATCATCGGCTTCAACGTGCGCCCGACGCCGCAGGCCCGAGCCCAAGCCGATACCGACGATGTGGATATCCGGCTGCACCGGGTCATCTACCAAGCCATTGACGAAGTCGAATCCGCCATGAAGGGTAAGCTGGAACCGGAATACAAGGAGAAGGTCACCGGGAACTTACAAGTCCGGGAAATCTACAATGTGTCCAAGATTGGCACGATTGCCGGGTGCTTGGTCACTGACGGCTTGATTACCCGTGATTCCGGCGTCCGCTTGATCCGGGACGGCATCGTTATTCACGAAGGTAAGCTGGCTTCCCTGAAGCGCTTCAAGGATGACGTGAAGGAAGTCCGCCAAGGCTTCGATTGTGGTTTGACGATTGATGGGTACAACGACATCCACGTGGACGACCAGATCGAAGCCTACGTGATGGAAGAAGTACCGGTCAAATAATAGGGGGAGTTAGCCTATGAAACATCGTATTGGCCGAGTTGAATCAGAAATCCAGCGTGAAGTCACCGACATCCTGCTCAAGCGGGTCCGCGATCCGCGGGTTGAAGGAGTGACGATCACCGGTGTGGAGGTCACTCAGGATCTGCAATACTGCAAGATCTATTACAGCATTCTGTCCGATCTAGCGTCGGCGGCGGAAAAGGCCCAAGCCGGGCTGGATAAAGCCACCCCGCTGATTCGCCGGGAGTTGGGCCATCGCCTGACGACATACAAGATCCCTGAATTATCGTTCCATCAGGATCCGTCTGTCCGGTATGGTGAACACATCGATAAGCTGATTCGCCAATTGCATGTGCAGGATAATGATGAAAGCTAAGCATTAACTGAAGCGGTGTCTGACCATTCGCAGGAATGGGCGGGCACCGCTTTTTTGCATTTCAGGTACGGAATTAGGGATTTCGTGACGCGCAGCCGCTACGGGCGAACTTCTGTAAGCGGTCGTTAAACGGGTATATGGTTCGCGCCGTAGCCTCCTTGTATGCTTGAGTCATCAAGTGCACAAGGAGGCTTTTTATGGTTCAAATTAAAGATATTGTGCCGGTTCAAATGACAGATCGGACACCCAGCACTGGTGGGAAGCCCCAGATAGCTGCTCGAATCAAGCTCAAAGATGCCGAAGTGATTTTTTATAATGGTGCTGATCGGAGCACTCGGCACATCGTCTTACAGGAGTTGACTGGTAATGTTCCCCAATATCCAAGAACTTAACATCTACATCATCTGTGGCAAGACTGACCTCCGCAAAGGAATTGACGGTTTAGCTGCCTCACTGCGGGAACTCTATGGTGAGAACGAAGTCCCGTACGACCACTCACTATTCCTATTTTGCGGCAGTCAGCGGGACCGGTTCAAGGCCCTTTACTGGGATCGCAGCGGCTTCGTCCTCTATTACAAGCGGTTCGAGAACGGCCACCTGCAATGGCCCCGCAACCGGTCCGACGTACAACGACTAAGCCATTACCAGTTAAAACGATTGATCACTGGTCTAAGTATTATTGAGAGGCGTACCATTCATGACCGCAGGGTCGGATATACCAATTAAATGTGGAAGAGGATGCCAAATGAAATTTGGTATTACCTCTTCCTTTTTATGATCTATAAATGATATAATCCAATAATCAATAATTCAGGAGGGCCACACATTGGTCGACCCAAAAAATAGCATTGCACTCGCAGATGCCACCCCCGAGCAATTACGGACTATCGTCCAAAATTTACTCCACGAAAACCAACAGATGCAGGAGCAGCTGGCCGTATTGAAACGTGTTCTCTATGGTCGTCGCCGCGAATCCAGCCAAAATTTGCCAGATGGGCAAACCAACCTCTTCAACGAACACGTGCTCACCCAGGAAGAACAAGCAGCGGTCGCCAAGGCGAGTGGCGAAGACGAGCCAGTCAAGAAACGCCCTAAGAAAGTGGTTCACCGAAAATCGATGGACCTGAGTCAATTACCACAAAACACTCGCGACTATACTTTAGACACTGAAGATCAGATTTGCCCAGGATGTGGGAAGATGATGGCCGATATTGGGCGGACAGCCGTACGTAAAGAGGTCGACTTTGTCCCCGTTAAGTTGTTGGCCACCACTGTTTACCAGCACACTTACGTCTGCACTAACGAGCAGTGTTTACAAGACCACGGTAAGGTAATCACCAAGAAAGCAGACGTACCGAAGCCCGTGATCTCCCACAGTATGGCTTCAAATGCGGTCGTGACCGAATCAATCTTGACCAAATTTATCTATAAAGTGCCGGATTACCGGCAAGAAAAGCTCTGGCATAATCGTGGCGCAGATTTTACCCGGCAAGCCCTGTCTGGTTGGCCTATCAAGGCAGCCGAAGAATATCTGCGGCCGCTCTACAATTTGATGCATCAAGAACTGCTGGCCCAGGATATCATTCACGCCGATGAGACGCCCTACCGGGTGCTCGCCATCAAGAAGGCCAAGACCTATTACTGGGTTTACACCTCAGGCAAGTTTGCGGAGCATCAAATTATCCTGTATGACCACGGCGACACCCGCGGGTACGGCGAAGCTGAGCGCTTCCTTAAGGGATATACGAAATACCTGCAGACCGATGGCTATGCTGTGTATCCCCGGTTGCCGGATCTGACCAATGTTTATTGCTGGGCGCACGTCCGGCGGAAGTTCGACGAAGCGGTTACCGGTGGTGATACCGGATTGGCACCCATTGGTCGGCAATACTGTAATGAGATGTTCCACTTGGAACAGGGATGGCGTGGCCTGCCCGCAACTGAGCGACTTGCGCAGCGTAAAGAACACCTCCAGCCGCAGATGGATGCCTTCTTCAAATGGTTGTTTGAATTGGGTGACAGTTACTTACCGAAATCCAAACTTGGTCGCGCAGTTGAATACGCACTGGGCCATGAAGTAGGATTACGGGCGGTTCTCCAAGACGGCCGGTTGGAGTTATCCAATAACCGGGCCGAACGAGCCGTCAAAGAGCTGGTGATGGGCCGCAAAAATTGGCTCTTCTCACAGAGCAAACGCGGCGCCGTAGCGACGGGCATCTTATTAAGTGTGCTCAAAACTGCAGAGATAAATCACCTCGACCTTCGTCAATACTTGAACTATTTGTTTGCGGCATTACCTAATTTGCCGGTGCCCGGGGACTTGACGGTCCTACAGGACTATTTACCCTGGTCACCGAAAGTGCAGGAGATCTGCCACGAATAAATAATTCGAGTACAGCAGTGGCGCAATCCTTATGTTAGAGGGTTGCGCCACTTTTTCATATACGCCCGTTTAACGACCTCTTACGAACTTCTGGGGGTATGCTGGGGACAGTTAGAAAACAGGGTGGCTTTGGAGAGGTGAGCATGATGATTAAAAAAATGACAGATAAGCACTATTCAATCTGGGAAAACCTGCGCTGGTTCAATGTTCAGCGCCGGGGTATCGCCGACCATTTAAGATGGTGGCTGCCGAGTATTCTCGTGATTCAATTGGGCATCACTCTGGTGAGCGCGGCTGTCCCGGCCCTGCTTGTCCGGTTGCTGGGCCAGCACACGGGGTTGCCGCTGGTCGCGCTCTTGATGATCGGGATCGGCTTAGGGCTGGGATGTTTGCAATTCAGCCAAGCCGTCTTAGATACTTTCATGCGGATGGCCAGCAGCGCGGTGCGCAACGAAATGTTTGCCACGGATGGCGGCGACTACTTGCACATTCCCTATGTGGCTGCCGCCGACGCCCAAGTGCGGGCCAAGCGAGCAGAGAGTATGAATTATGGTTATGGTGGTGATGAGTCAGGAGTGGGGGTATTCTATAATACCCTTGTTCATACCGTGCAAAATGCTCTGATGATCCTGGTTGATGCCGTAATCCTGGGACAGGCGTCGTGGTGGATCGCAGGCGTAATTATCGCCACGACACTCCTCGCCTTCTATCCCCAACAATCTTTCCAACGGTTCCGCCGGCAGCAGCAGAAGGTCATGGAAGATCGGTGGACCCCCGGTAAATATATTCAACGTTCCAGTTTTCAAGAAGAGAATGGGAAGGATATCCGGCTGTATCACATGGCGGGGTGGTATCAGGGCAAGTACGATCAATTTGTGGCGGCCACCAACCAGACCCAAACCAAGATTGAACGCCGCCAGTTCTGGGTCAGCAGCGGGTCGGCCTTGTTAACCTTGATTCGAAATACCGTGGGCTACGGTGTCTTACTCCTGCTCATGGTCAATAAACAGGTGAGTATCAGCCAATTCACTTTTTATTTCACCTTGTTGAGTACCGTCGGCATGACTGTCGAAGCCGTTCTGACTCAGTATGGCCTCCTCAAGGGGGCCAATACGGATGTCAACACCGGACGCCGCTTTCTGGATTGGGCCGAGGCAGTCATCCAAGATATGCCCCAGGGCAAAACCGTCCCGCATTTCGATGCGCGCAAGCCGCTCACGGTGGTGTTTGACCACGTCAGTTTCACTTACCCGGACGGTACCGCCCCCGTCCTCAATGATATTTCCTTCACGCTGCATGCCGGTGAGCGTATTGCCCTCGTCGGCCTGAACGGGGCCGGTAAAACAACGATCACCATGTTGATGATGGGGTTGTTAACGCCTAACAGCGGGACCATCACGATCAATGACATTAATATCCAGGATATTCCGCCGGCCACGCTGCGCAGCTATTTCGCGCCGGTTTTCCAAGAAAGCACCGTATTTGCCGGCAGCGTCGGCTATAACGTTGCAATGACGCGGGACTACGATGAACAACGGGTCCGAAATGCCTTGGCGGAAGCGGGCTTAACTGCGGATATCGACAAATTAGCACATGGTCTCCAGACAGAATTGACGAATTACATTCAGGACGATGGCGTGACGTTATCCGGCGGGCAGACCCAAAAATTAATGATTGCCCGGGCATTGTACCGGGATGCGCCGATCCTGTTACTCGATGAGCCCACTGCCGCGCTGGATGCGTTGGCGGAAAGTGCGTTATATCAAAATTATCAGAAAATGGCAGCAGGCAAGACCAGCCTGTTCATTTCGCACCGGTTGGCGTCCACCCGGTTCTCAGATCGCATTCTGTTCTTACAACAGGGGCAAATTGCCGCCAGTGGGACCCATGAAGAATTGCTGGCCCACTGCCCGGCGTACGCAGCGTTATACCGCACCCAGAGTCAATATTATACTGAGAAACAAACTGGTCAGGAGGCGGTCCAAGATGCCTAAGAAAAAGCAAGCGCCAGAGGCTAATCATCATTCTTACCGTGAATATCTTCATTATGCCAACGTGCTGCGGCCGCATTCCGTTGCGGTCCAAGCCGCGTTGGCCGTGGTCACCCTGCTCCAAGGATACGCCGCCGTCACCTTCTTAGGGGTGCTGGTCACGCAACTGACCGTGCCCAACGTGACGATGGCGCAACTATGGCCGATGACGGCGGCCTTCCTGGGCACCATCTTCGTCCTTGCAATCATCGGCTATCGGTTGACGATGCATGCCAACGTGAATGCCTGGGGCTCTTGGTTCGGCATGCAAGCCATGACCAACAAGAAGATGCTGACAGTGACCTATCCCACGTTCATTGATCCAAAATTCCGGGATGAGTATGCGGCAGCTAACACCAGCATTATGTTTTCTGGCGGTTTCGGCCGGTTTGTCACCCAAGTCGTCAATAGTGTGTGCGGTCTGATTGCGGCGGTTGTTCTTTCTGGTGCGTCACTCGTTGCGTTGTTTACTGCCCGCAGCCAAGAAACAACCGCCTTGGCCCGATTTTCTAATTCACCGTGGCTGTTGGTGCTCATGCTAGTAATTATTGCGATTCCAGTGGTCATGGCCTTTCCTTTGGCTAAATTGAGCGGCAAATACATGCGGAAGTTCTATAACTTCAACGTGCAGTTTAACCGGATGGGAGCGTACTACATCCAAACCGTGTTTGACGATTATGTCATCGGCAAAGTGATTCGAATTTTTGACCCCCACGATCACTTGCTGCACTATTTTGCCAAAGAAAATCGAACTCAAATCATTGAAGACAACAAAATGCTGACTCAGGCCACTGCCGCCCGCAGTCTCAATAATATTGTACTGAGCGTTATTATCGGAATGCTTTACGTGGTCGTCGGCATCAAAGGCTTGGCCGGGGCAATATCGATTGGGGCCGTGATTGCCTATGTGGGTTATCTGCAACAGGTGATCGGTGCACTCACCACAATGATGGATACGATTGGCACGAGTGCGTCTATCTTGAAGGGCTTGGATCAATTCATTGATTTCATTGAATATCCAGATGCGCCCGCCAAGGGGAGGCTGCCGATCGAAAAACGGTTGGATAATAACTATGAGATCAAAGTAGACGATGTGAGCTATCGCTATCCGGGCACTCAGGAGTGGGCATTGCGCCACGTGACCCTGCAATTCAAAGTCGGCCAACGGTTAGCGCTGGTTGGCCCAAACGGTAGTGGCAAGACGACGCTCATTAAGCTCCTGACCCGCTTGGCAGAACCAACAGAAGGCCGAATTCTGTTGAACGGCATCGATATCCAGAAATACGACATTCACGAATATCAGCAGATTTTCGCCGTGGTGTTCCAGGATTACCGGTTGTTTGCCTTCTCAGTCGCTGATAATGTCGCGGTGAATACCCATAAGGATCCTGAGCGCATTCAGCGGGCATTGACCTTGGCCGGAGTGTGGGACAAAGTAGACAGAATGCCGAAAAAGACAGAAACCAGCCTCACCAAGAATATTGATCCCGCGGGGGTGGACATCTCCGGTGGGGAAGCACAGAAAATTGCCATTGCCCGGGCCTGGTACAAAGATGCGCCATTCATCATTCTCGACGAACCGACTGCCGCTCTGGACCCGGTCTCGGAATATGAAATTTACCAGAAGTTTGATGACCTGATGGAGAAGAAAACGGCGATCTACGTTTCCCACCGCATGAGTTCGACCCGTTTCAGTCAGCGCATTGTCGTTTTGGACCACGGCCAGATTGTGGAGGATGGGACCCACGCGGCGTTGATGCAGGCGCAGGGGTTGTATTACCGGCTCTTTGAAGCTTAGGCGCAATACTACACGGCCGACAAAATTAAAGCCGAACGCAAAAACGCCGATGCCGCGTACGCCATCGACTAGCCAAATAATTTATATGAGTCGCTGTCAGTCCGTGCTGGCGGCGGCTTTTTGACTTATTGTGGGTAAGGGCAGGGCGATCTCAGTTACGAACACGCCCTCTTCATATTGCCGGTTGATCATCCCGTTATATTTCTCGACCAGCGCGTTGATCCGGCGAATGCCGAGGCCCCGTTTGTCGTTCTTCGTCGATGCATAATCGTAGTTGATATATTGATCCGCCGGTCGGGTATTGGTCACAGAAATATAGAGCTGTTGCTTCATAATCGCAATGTAGACCCGCAGGAAGCGGTCGTCCGTTGCCGGCTGGGCTTCGATGGCCTTCAGGGCGTTGTCCAAAATGTTGCCAAGAATCACCACCAAATCAACATCCTTAATGAGCGGTTGCGGGCCGACAAAGGCTTTCACATTCATCGGGATCTGCTGGTTCTTGGCCATGGTTAATTTGGCGTTCAGGACCGCGTCCAGCATCGGGTTGCCGGAGCGGACGATTTGTTCGATATCACCCAGGGAAGTCTCCAATTCGCTTAAATAATGCTGCGCTTGGGACACGTCGCCGTCGTGGAGATAGACTTTCAGCGATTGCAAATGATCGTGGTAATCGTGGCGCCAGCCGCGAATCTGCGCATAGAGATCGTTGACTTCTTTAATGTAGTTGGCCATGATGCCATCCAGTGATTGGGCATAGACCATGTCGGTTTGCTGGAACAAATAAGTGAGCAGGCCGGTCACCAATTTCACGGTAAGCAGCCACAGCCCAAGAAGCAAGAAGCGCGCTGGTGTGTCTGAAATGAAAAAGAGGACGGCAAAAATCGCACCGGTGCCGCTCAGCAGCAGCCACAGCGGGCGAAAGGTTTGTCCCCCGGCAATATGCACGGTGCAGGCGCTGATGACAATGGTGAATAGGCCAGCGGCACTCTTCGGCAGCGACAACCAAATCGGGGCCAGCGCCGCGAGTACCAGTAAACCGCCCAACACCATATCCGGCCAGCGGGCATGGAGCGGATCGCGGCCCAGCCAAGCATAGAGCCCCAGAATCAGCAGCGCGGCGAGAATGCCGCCCCAGGGGATAATGAAGGGCAGTGTAGCGATGGGGATCAGGGCCAGCCCCGACCACCACGGTTTCTTTTCCGGGTGCGCACTCAGCCAAAGCAGACCGCCTAAGGTGAAGAATAGGGTGCACCATAACAGTTGCCCGATCATTGCCGCGCCAACTTTCTGAACCGCTCCCAGAAGGCCTGCTTGATCGCTTGCGTCCGGTTCCGGGCGAGGGGTACGGCGACCCCGTTGGCCAAAGTGACCGTGTCTTTGCCAATGGTGCGGATGTGGTCAATGTTCACCAAAGCCGACCGGTGGGTCAGAATGAAGCGATTGTCCAACTGGGTGCGAATATTCTGAAGGCTGTCTTTGAAGGCGTCTTGACGTTCCTGGGTGATGACCGTCAAATAGTGACCATCCACGGTGAAGGCCATGATGTCATACAGGTAAACTTGGGTCGATCCGTCGGCCAGGGGCAGGATAATGAATGGCGGCCGCTCGGTAGCGGCGGCCCGATCAAGCAGTTTGGTCAGTTTCTCCGGGGTGATCGGCTTCAAAATGTAATCTAAGGCGTTCACATCGTAGCCGTCAAAGACGTAGTCATCATAATTGGACAAGAAAGCCAGGGGCATTTTTGCATCCTGCGCTCGAATCTTTTTGGCCACTGCCATTCCGTCCATACCAGGCAGTTTGATGTCCAGCAGAATCAAATCAAAGTGGGGATGATCCGGCCAGGCAAACAGGAACTGCTCGCCTGACGCGAAGACCGTCCAAGTTAAATTGCGGTGTAAGCTAGCCAACATATCCGTGAGGGTCTGCTGCATCGTTGGATTATCTTCCACAATGGCAATTTCCATGAGCGTGCACCTTCTTTTTCATTTTCCTTATTCAGTGTACCTTAAATCAAATTGACTTTCGATTGGCGTTGGTGCTGACATTGAACTCTTTTGTTCCTGCCACCGTTCTGCTGTAAACTAGAGGCTACATACTTGAATCGAATTATTGGAGGAATTGTTGTGATCAACGGCTTTATCCCCTTGCATAAGGAAGCAGGGATGACGAGTTTTGATTGTGTGGCAGCGGTGCGCAAGCTCGCCCACCAGAAGCGGGTGGGGCATGGGGGCACCCTGGATCCGGATGTGGATGGGGTGCTGCCGATTTGTTTAGGGGTCGCCACGAAGCTGGTGGATCGGCTGCAAACCATGCCCAAGACGTACACTGGTGAAATCACTCTGGGCTTCGCGACGGATACCGAGGATCTGAGTGGAAAAGAAATTGACCGCCAACGGCTGACGGTGCCGTTTACCGCACTGGCCATTGATCAGGCGATGGCCTCTTTTCAGGGCGCTTACGATCAAACCCCGCCGTTATATTCTGCTGTGCGGGTCAATGGCAAACATCTCTATGAATACGCCCGGGCTGGCGAGACGGTGGCCCGGCCGACGCGGACGGTGCATGTGTATCATTTCGACCGCACGAGCGCCCCTGTCTTTAATGAAGAAACCGGGGAGCAGACTTTTTCATTCACAGCACAAGTCGCGAAGGGGACATATATCCGGACACTGGCCTCCGATTTGGGCCAGCGGCTGGGCGTGCCGGCGGTGATGAGTCAATTGACTCGTCAGGCCAGCGGCGGCTTTCAATTGGCCGAAAGCGTCACATTGGCCGACTTGGCGGCCGCACCCTTGACCGATTTTGTGCGGCCGATCCAGGCGGTGTTTGCGGATATGCCGATTGAAGACTTGACCCCGGCGGCCTGGACCCGGGTCCAGCATGGCAATTACTTGCGCTTAACCCGTCCTGCGACCGATGGCAATGAGCTGTTTCTTCGGTATGGTGGGGACATTCAGGCGATTTACCGCTACGAGACCCAGACCGGCACCTGGCGGGCGGCCCAAATGCTGCTGCATGAAACAACGGGAAAGGAGGCGGAGTGAGTATGGAAGTCATTTCCTTAGCCAGCCCAGTGCCGGATACGGCGGCATACACCACGCCGCGGGTGCTCGTGTTAGGCTTCTTTGACGGCGTCCACCGCGGCCACCAAGCGGTGATCGCCAAGGGGCGGGCGATTGCGGACCAGCACGGCTGGCCGCTGAGCGTGCTCACTTTTGCGGATCATCCGGCGGTGATTTACCGCGGGGCAGACCGGGCGACTTTTGAATACTTATCACCCATCACTGAAAAGACGGCTTTAATGGCCCGCTTCGGCGTGGATCAGCTTTTTGTGATCCAGACGGATACCAGCTTCAGGCAGGTGACGTCGCAACAATTTATTGACCGGTACGTGGTCGGGCTTGATGCTCAGATCGTCGTGGCCGGCTTCGATTACACCTTCGGCCCCCGGGACGTGGCCAACATGCAGACGATCGATCAGTTTGCCCAGGGCCGCTTCCAAGCAGTGGCCGTACCGCCTGTGGCCTTCAATGACATCAAAGTTGGCTCGACGGAAATTCGTGAACTGCTCATCGCCGGTAGGGTGGATCAGGCCAACGACCTGCTGGGCTGGACCTATTGCAACACGGGTACCGTAGTGCATGGGTTGCAGCGGGGGCGGGAGTTGGGCTACCCGACGGCCAACCTGGCTGTCACACCCAACGAAGTCGTCCCCGGTATCGGCATCTATGCCACTCGCTTTTTTGTCCGCGGCCAGTGGTACCCCAGCATGACCTCCATCGGCCACAACGTGACATTTGAACCGAATCAGCTCCTCACGGTGGAAAGCAACCTGCTGGACTTCAACGGCGATATCTACGGTGAACCGGCCAAAATCGTCTGGGATCACTACCTGCGCGGCGAGGTGAAATTCTCCTCCGCCCAGGGTCTGATTGACCAGCTAGCCCAAGATGCCGCCCACACACGACAGTATTATGCAGAAAGGACCCAACCCTAATGGCGGCTGCGTACATCCACATCCCGTTTTGTGAACATATTTGCTACTATTGCAATTTCAATAAGGTTTTCATCCAGGGCCAGCCGGTGGATGACTATATCACGCGGTTGCTAGAAGAAATTAAGATGGTGCTGGCTGAATACCCGGATGAATCGATCGAGACCGTCTATATCGGCGGCGGGACACCGAGTGCGTTGTCTCCGGAACAGATGGACCGGCTGCTCAGCGGGGTCAACGACCTGCTGCCGCTGCCGGCCGGCGGCGAATTCACCATTGAATGCAATCCCAACAACTTGCTGACCATGGATCTCCTGCACGTGTTCAAAGACCACGGGGTCAATCGCTTGAGTGTCGGTGTCCAGTCGTTTGACGACGCGGTGTTGAAGAAAATCGGCCGCACCCATCGGGCCAAGGACGTGTACACCGCCTTCAAAAATGCCCGGGCGGCCGGCTTTGACAACATGTCCATGGACCTGATCTACCGTTTGCCGGGGCAGACCTATGATGATTTTGCCGATAGCTTGCGCCAAGCGGTGTCCCTGGATCTGCCCCACTATGCGACATATTCCCTGATCCTGGAGCAGCGAACCGTATTCTATAACCTGATGCGTGCGGGCAAACTCCACCTGCCCAGCGATGACACGGAGGCTGACGAGTATGAACTGGCCATGGATTATTTCGCCGATCACGGGCTTCACCAATACGAAATCAGCAACTTTGCAAAGCCCGGGTACGAATCGGTGCACAACAAGAAGTATTGGCAGAATGAAGACTACTTTGGCTTCGGCGCCGGCGCCTGGGGCTACCTGGATCGGGATCGCTACCATAATTTCGGCCCGATTCAGCAATATCTGAACCCGTTACGGGCGGGCAAGGTGCCGGTGTTTGCCCGCCAATTGGTTTCTCCCGAGGAACAAATGGAAGAGCAGATGTTTCTTGGGCTGCGCTTGAATGCCGGGGTGGACCGCCAGCGTTTTGCCCAGCGCTTCAAGATGACCATCGAGGACGTGTACGGGCAAACGGTGCCGGAACTGGTCGCCCAGGGATTGGTCACCGATGATGGCCGCCATGTCGCGCTGACCCAGCGGGGCCGCTTCATCGGCAACGACGTGTTTGAAAAATTCTTGCTGGATGATGCCGATTAGCACCCGCACCGAAAACCTGCTAAAAATATCGCTGAGCCATTGACTTCAAAGCGCTTGGTTGGTATATTATGTAGTGTATTAGCACTCAACATCATTAAGTGCTAAAAAAGAGGTGGTAGCGATGCTGACCAAACGTGAGATGTTGGTGTTAAAGGAGATTATTCGGCACTATAACGAGAGCGGCCAACCGGTGGGTTCTAAGACCATCATGGGTTCGCTCCCGATGAAGGTCTCCAGTGCCACGATTCGCAACGACATGGCGGCGCTGGAATCGGCGGGCTTGATCGAGAAGACCCATTCGTCCTCCGGCCGGGTGCCGTCCGATACCGGCTATCGGTATTACTTGGACCATCTATTGCAGCCGACGATGGTGGATTCCGATGATTTGAATATGATTCAGACCATTTTCCGTCAGAAGTTCTATCAAGGCGATGAATTGGTGGCCCAGTCGGCGAAGATCCTTTCTGAACTGACTCACTATACAGCGATCACGCTGGGGCCGGAAGTGGGCGTCATGCGCCTGGAAGGCTTCCAATTGATGCCGCTGGGTAATCGCCGGGTCTTGGCCTTGCTGATTACCACCTCCGGGCAGGTCGTCAATAAGACGTTCGTGATCCCGGATACCGTCACTGGTGAACAGCTGGAGGCGGTGATGCGGGTGATCAATGATCAGCTGGTGGGCAAGCCCATTGCGACGGTCATGAACCAGCTGGACAGTCATTTGATCCCGCTGATCAGTCAGTATATTCACTCGCCGGATTTCTTTCTGGATGTGGTCCATGGGATTCTCAGCGAAGCCAGTGCAGACCGCTTCCATATCAGCGGCAAGATGAATATTCTGGATTACGCCCACATGGACGATGTGAATCAGCTGAAGTCGCTGTATCATCTGATCGATACAGATGATCAACTCGCGGCGCTCCTGGGGCTGAACGATCCCGATGACGACACCAAGCCGCCCACTGAGCACGGGGTGACCGTGCGCTTGGGTCATGAGTTCCCGAACCAATTGCTGGCCAACATGTCGTTGATTCGGGCTACGTACCACGCTGGCGAGTATGGGGATGGCATGATTGCGATCCTCGGTCCGTCCAGCATGCCGTATTCCCGAGTGATCGGGCTGCTGGATTTATTCCGGGATGAACTGGCCCGGCGCATTGCCGATTACTATCGGGATCACGGATAATTAACGAAGGGGTTTTGCAGATTGGCTAAGGAAAGAGAACACGAGACAAAGAAGAAGGAAGATTTTCCTTCTGAAGATCACGTGCAAGAAAAAGATACCGCGGCTCAAATCCACGCCCATGTCCAAACTGGCCGGAAGAAACAGCCGGAATCCACTGAGGACAAGGTATTGGATGAAACCAAGGCAGACCTGGATGATTTGATCAAGGGCCCGTCGACCGCCGCGTTGGAAAAAGAAAATAAAGAGTTAAAAGACAAAGTGGCCCAACTGGAAGATAAATACTTGCGGGCTGAAGCAGAGATGCGCAATATGGGCAATCGCCAGAAGAAAGAAATCGACGGGATGATTAAGTACGACGGCCAAAGATTAGCCAAGTCGATCCTGCCGGTGGCCGATAATCTGGAACGGGCCTTGGCCGCTGAAGTCAATGCGGACGGCATGGCCCAGCTGCACAAGGGTGTGGAAATGACCCATGAACACTTGATCCACTCCTTGGCCGAGAATCACATTACGGAGATCGCGGCGGCGGGTGAAAAATTTGACCCGACCAAGCACCAAGCGGTTTCCACTGCACCGGCCGACAAGGATCATCCAGCCGACACGGTCGTGCAAGTGCTGCAAAAGGGCTACATGCTGCGGGATCGCGTCCTGCGGCCCGCGATGGTCGTTGTCGCTCAGTAATACGCGTGAATTGAATAAAAATTTGAATTGTATATTGTTAAAAGTGAGGTAATTTGAGTATGGCAAAAGTCATTGGTATCGACTTAGGCACCACCAACTCCGCAGTCGCTGTTTTGGAAGGCGGCAAGCCAAAAATCATCGCTAACCCAGAAGGCAACCGGACCACACCGTCCGTTGTCGCCTTCAAGGATGGCGAGATCCAAGTCGGGGAAGTCGCAAAGCGGCAAGCAATCACGAACCCGGACACAATTTCTTCGATCAAGCGCCACATGGGTGATCCGAATTACACCGTTAAAGTCGGCGATAAGACGTATAAACCCCAAGAAATCTCTGCGATGATCCTGCAATACATCAAGAACTTCGCCCAAGATTACTTAGGTGAAGAAGTGAAGGATGCTGTGATTACCGTGCCGGCATACTTCAATGATGCCCAACGGCAGGCCACCAAGGATGCCGGGACGATTGCCGGGTTGAAAGTCGATCGGATCATCAACGAACCGACCGCTTCCGCTTTGGCTTATGGGGTCGACAAGGACGAGAAGAAAGACGAGAAGATTCTGGTCTATGATCTGGGCGGCGGTACGTTCGATGTCTCCATCCTGGAATTAGGCGACGGTGTCTTCCAAGTCCTGTCCACGAACGGTGATACCCACTTGGGCGGCGATGACTTTGACCGGCGCATCATGGACTGGCTGGTCAAGGACTTCAAGGCTGAGAACGGCGTTGACCTGAGCAAAGATAAGATGGCTTTGCAGCGGTTAAAGGACGCGGCTGAAAAGGCGAAGAAGGATCTGTCTGGCGTTACCAGCACCTCCATTTCTCTGCCGTTCATTTCCGCCGGCCCCAACGGCCCGCTGCACTTGGAGAAGCAATTGACCCGGGCGAAGTTCGATGAATTGACTTCGGATTTGGTTGAAAAGACAAAGATCCCGATGGACAATGCCTTGCGCGATGCCAAGTTGACTTATGACGATATTGATAAGGTGATCTTGAACGGCGGCTCCACTCGGACACCGGCCGTGCAAGATGCTGTCAAGAAGTGGTCTGGTAAGGAACCTGACCACTCCATCAACCCGGACGAAGCCGTTGCTCTGGGCGCCGCCATCCAAGGCGGGGTCATCACGGGTGATGTCCACGATGTTGTCCTGCTGGATGTTACGCCGCTGTCCTTGGGTATTGAAACCATGGGCGGCGTGTTCACGAAGCTGATCGACCGCAATACGACGATTCCGACATCCAAGTCGCAAACGTTCTCCACAGCCGCGGACAATCAACCGGCTGTTGATATTCACGTACTGCAAGGTGAACGGCCCATGGCGGCGGACGACAAGACCCTCGGCCGCTTCCAGTTGGCGGACATTCCGCCGGCACCCCGCGGCATTCCGCAGATTCAAGTGACGTTCGATATTGATAAGAACGGCATTGTGAACGTGTCGGCCAAGGATCTGGGCACTGGCAAGTCCCAGAAGATCACCATCCAGAGTTCGTCAGGTCTGTCTGATGAAGAAATCAAGAAGATGATGGCTGAAGCCAAAGAGAACGAAGACGCCGATAAGAAGCGGAAGGAAGAGGCTGACCTGAAGAACGATGTCGATCAGCTGATCTTCCAGACCGATAAGACGTTGAAGGAACTCAAGGGCAAGGTTTCTGACGACGAAATCAAGAAGGCCCAAGATGCCGAAGATGCGTTGAAGAAAGCGCAGCAAGCCAACGACTTAGAGGACATGAAGACGAAGCGGGACGACTTGAACAAGATCGTGCAAGACCTGACCGTGAAGCTGTATCAACAAGCCCAGCAAGAACAGCAAAAGTCTGGTGCTGCTGATGGTTCTGGCTCCGCTGACGGCAATCAAGACGGCGGCGACAAGGGCAAGGACGGCGGCAACGGTGATACGGTTGACGGCGACTTCTCCGAAGTCCACAACGACGACAAGTAATCTGAATTAAACAACTGACACATGCAAAGGCTTGCCTGCGGGCAGGCTTTTGTTGTTTTAGCACCTATGGTATATTAGTGACAGTCTGTATTAAATTTGCACGATATCAAGGAGGACGCCAGATGGCGAAACGTGACTACTATGAAGTGTTAGGAGTCAGCCGAGACGCAAGCGATGACGACATCAAACATGCTTATCGCGAATTGTCGAAAAAGTGGCACCCCGACGTTAACAAAGCCCCGGATGCGGAACAGAAATTCAAGGAAATCAACGAAGCCTATGAGGTCTTAAGCGATCCGCAAAAGCGGGCCCAATATGATCAGTACGGACAAGCCGGCATGAATGGGGCCGGTGCCGGGGCTGGCGGTTTTGGCAACGCTGGCGGGTTCGGCGGCTTTGGCAATGCTGGCGGAGCCGGTGGTTTTGGCGGTTTCGACGACATCTTCTCCCAGTTCTTCGGCGGCGGCGCGACCACGCAAAATGCGATGGCACCCCGGCAAGGACAAGATTTGCAGTATCGGATGGATCTAAGTTTCAAAGACGCCATCTTTGGTACGGATACGGAGATCCAATATGACCGCACCGCGACCTGTCAGACCTGTCATGGGTCGGGCGCCGCACCGGGAACGAGTCCGGTCACCTGCCATAAGTGCCATGGGTCAGGCTACATTGAAATTCAACGCCAGACCCCGATCGGCATTATGCGCACCCGGGAAGTCTGCGATGTCTGCCACGGCACTGGTAAGGAAATCAAAGACAAGTGCCCGACGTGCCACGGCAGCGGCCATGTCCAAGAGAAGCACACGCTGAAAGTTAAGGTCCCGGCGGGGGTCGATGATGGCCAGCAGATGCGTCTGGACGGTCAGGGCGATGCTGGTGAAAACGGTGGCCCCTATGGCGACTTGTACGTGGTTTTCCGTGTGCAGCCGTCGAAGGAGTTTGAACGAGACGGCTTTGAAATCTATGTCACCGTACCCATCACCTTTGCCCAAGCGGCATTGGGTGACGAGATCAACGTGGACACCGTCCATGGTCCGGTAACGCTGAAGGTGCCAGCCGGCACCCAATCCGGTACTAACTTCCGCCTGCGCGGCAAGGGCGTGCCCAAGTTGCAGGGCAGCGGTAATGGCGACGAGCACGTGCGCGTGCAAGTGATTACGCCGAAAAACATGAACCCCAAGCAGCGCGAGGCGCTGGAAGCCTTCTCTGCTGCCGGGGGGGATAAGATCAAACCGCAGGAAAAGAATTTGTTTGAAAAGATGCGGGATAAACTGCGCGGCGAAGAGTAGCCACGAGCAGTCTGGGGCGCGGAACCCGTTTACACCCCGTCGTGGCGACAGCATATAACCAAGCTCTCTGACTTTTTAGTCAGAGGGCTTTTTATTTTCTGAAAATGGTTGTATAATACGTTAGCATCCTAACGATATGGAGGAAGAAAGATGACACCAGAAATCGGACGGTTATTGAAGATTGCCAGTAATCGGTTATCTTGGGGGCTGGATCAGTATGCCCGACAGCATGGTTTGACGGGGACCCAGATGTCTTTTCTGGATTTTTTGTACCGCCGAACCACTGCCGGTCAGGTCGTCCTGCAACGGGACATTGAACAGGAGTTTCAGATCAAACGCTCCACCGCCACACAGGTTTTGCAAACTATGGAGACCAAGGGATTGATTACGCGCCAGAATGCGGCCCAAGACGCCCGGCAAAAGGAAGTGCGGCTGACCGCCGCTGCCCAGGAGCAGGTCCAGCTGGTGCGGGACTATATCGAAGCATCGGATACAAAAATTACCGCTGGCTATTCTGCCGCCGAAGTCAGGGTAATTACCCATTTTCTGCAACACATTGCTGAATTGAATAAGGAGGAAAATTTTGACTGAAACAAAAAATGACCGGATTCCCGGCTACGTGCTGGGAGCGATTGTTGCTACCGGGGTGATGTCCTTGTGTGGTACGATCGTGGAGACGGCGATGAACATTACATTCCCGACGCTGATGCGCCAATTTGGCATTGGCACCAGCACTGTCCAATGGATGACGACACTGTACCTGCTGGTGGTCGCCATCATGTGCCGTTATCAGCCTATCTGAAGCGCCGCTTCACGACGAAGGCGCTGTTTATCATCGCCAACAGCCTGTTCATCATCGGCGTGCTGACGGATGCGCTGGCGCCGTCCTTCGCGGTATTATTATTAGGGCGGGGGATTCAAGGCCTTGGGACCGGGATCGCGCTGCCGTTGATGTTCAACATCATCATCGATCAGGTGCCGATGGCTAAGTTGGGCTTGATGATGGGGGTCGGCACCCTGATTACTGCCGTTGGTCCAGCCATCGGGCCCACCTTTGGCGGGTTCGTTGTCGATACTTTGGGCTGGCGCTACATCTTCGTGTTCTTGCTGCCGCTATTGATTGCGTCGCTGATCTTGGGCATCATGACGATTCGCCAAAAGCATCCCACTCAAGCGGCCAGCCTGGATTGGCTCAGTGTGTTGTTTTTAGCTGTGGCCTTTGTGGCCATGATTCTGGGCTTCTCCAATCTCGGCAGCCGGGCTTTCTTAAGCTTGACCGTTGGCGGCATGCTCCTTCTGGCGGTGGTGGCCTTTATTCTTCTGGGTTGGCGGTCGCGGCAAGTGACACCGATCATCAATTTTTCGGTGTTAAAAAACAGCGGTTTTTCTTCCCTGACCTTCGCCTTGTTTGCCTTCCAGATTGCGACCATCGGCTTATCCTTCATCCTGCCGAATTATATTCAACTGGTGAACGGCGCCAGCGCTAACTTGGCTGGTCTGCTGGTCCTGCCCGGTGCCTTGCTGGGCGCGGCGATGTCACCCTTTGGCGGGCGAATCTACGATAATTGGGGGGCCAAGCCGCCACTACTGCTGGGAATCATTCTGGCCCTTGGGGCGAACGTGACCTTGATGGTCTTTGCTCAGAGTCTGAGTAATTGGGCGATTGCCGTTCTGTATACGGTCTATATGCTGAGCCTGGGCTTGTCCTTTGGTAATCTGATGACGGAAGGGCTGTCTTATCTAAGCGGACTGACAAAGAGCGACGGCAATGCAATCATGACCACGGTCCAGCAGATATCCGGCGCAATCGGCACGGCCATTGTCGCCGCCATCGTTGCTCTGGGTCAGGCGGCACCCCATGTTTCCCGAGCAGTTGGGACCGCCAATGGTGCCCAGCATGCCTTGCTGTTTGTCGTCGTCTTGCTCTTGATTGCTCTGATTTTATTAGTCAGAGTATTGTTTTTCAGAAAAGAAGCGAAAGGATGATTTGATGGAAATTATTGTGATTGGAGCTACTGGTATGGCCGGGTCGGCAATCGTTCAAGAAGCAATTAAACGGGGCCACACGGTCACGGGCATCGCCCGGTCGGCCAAGGAGCTGGCGCAATTAGCGGCGGCCAACCCAGATTTAAAGACGGTGGCCGCGGATGTCTTCGCTTTACCAGAAACGACTTTTGCCGGGGCAGATGTCATCGTGGATGCTTTCGCGACTGATCCAGCCCATGCATACCGGCATGTTGATTTGGCAACCCGCCTCGTGGCGATGTTCCGGGAAACGACTAAGCCGCGACTGGTCTTCATTCTCGGCGCCGGATCGCTCCAAACTGGCACTGACCGGCACTTGTTGGTCGAAGACTTGCGCAAACTCCCGCAAAGCGAGTCTTTCATCGCGATTCCTGGAAATCAGTATATTGAACTGCAATTCTTAGAGACCGTTACTAATGTGGACTGGGTCGGTATTTCCCCCAGTCAGACATTCAATGCCGGACCTGCCACTGAGGCCCTTCTGGGTACGGATACCCTGCTGCATAATGCGGCTGGCAAGTCAGAAACAACCAGTGGGACAATGGCCGTCACGGTTTTGAATGAAATTGAAAAACCGGCTCACCGCAATACCCGGTTCACGGTAGCCAACCAATAATTCAGCCGAGACATAATTGTTGCATCCGGTTCGGTTTGCAGTGATAATGTAGCCACCGGTTTGGCAGTATAGAATAAATTGCCCCTCACCATTCTTTGAAGTGAGGGGATTGTTTATGATCAAACATTGGTCACGATTAGATTTTGGTGCACTGGTGATTTACCTGCTGGTGGTAATTGGCGGCCCGATTGCGATTTTAGCAAGTATCGCCGATTCTTTTGCACCGTTCATTCAGCACTTCGGCTGGTTCCTGTTTCTGTTAGTGATCAGCATCAGTACCTGGGTCTTGCTGCTCACGATGTATTACATCTTTCTGACGATTTTCGGTTTCGGCCGTGCCCGGCGGGATTACCCGACGGCGATGCCCCGGAGCCGTTTTCTTGTTTTGATCCCGGCGCACAACGAAGAGGCGGTTCTGGGCGCGACTCTGGCCAATCTGAAACAAATCGATTATCCCCGGGCATTGTACCGCATCGTGGTAATCAGCGATCAATCCACCGACGAAACCGCGGCCATCGCCCGCCAATTTGGGGCTCAGGTGATTGATACCAATCGCCGTCTTTTCCGGCGGGTCGGGGTCGGCAAGCCGGCCGCCTTGCAATATGGACTGGATACCTTAGCAAATACTGGCCAGCTGCGGGCAGCGGATTATGTGCTGGTGCTCGATGCGGACAATTTCGCCGATCCGTCAATCTTACGGGAACTGAACAGCCAGTTTCTGGCAAAGCCGTATACGGCTATTCAGGCTTATCTGGACAGCAAGAACGATGATCGGCTGTTATCCTTGGGTTACGCGATGAGTTATTGGACCATGAATCGCTTCTTTCAATTGAGCAAGTATCGGCTGGGGCTTGATAACAGTATCGGCGGCACCGGTTTTGCGGTCAATGTGGACTGGTTGGTGGCCCATGACGGCTTCCAGTCCCGCAGTTTAACCGAGGATCTGGAGATGGAGATCCGTATCGTGGAAAGCGGCGGCAGCGTTGGCTGGAATCACTGGACGCGGATTTATGACGAAAAGCCGGAACATCTGCGGGCCAGCATGGTCCAACGTTACCGCTGGAGCCGCGGCCATTGGTACACTGCCTTCCATAATGTCGGGCCGCTGCTGGCCCATTTCTTTAAGTCAGGGGACGTGCGCTATCTTGATCAGATTAATTATCTGTTCTCCATGCGGCAAAACATCCAGTATCTCTTGGCCTTGATCTTTGCCCTTGGGTCGGGGATCAGTTGGGTCGTTCCGCAAGGCGGGGCATATCCGATGTGGCTGGCAGATGTGGAACGCAGTTACTTCGTGCCGATGACACTGATCAATTGGGCGATCCTTCTGGAGGGATTTCTACCGATGATTGCGGGATACTGGTACGATGCCCCCCATCGGTTGGCTCAGCTGCCCAAGGCGTTGGTGGCGTTCTATTGGTTCTCGCTGACTTATTTGGCTGATCAACTCGTCGGGTTGGCGACCTTCCCCAATCAACAGACCTGGAGCCATACCCGGCATGCACTGACCACGCCTCATCGGCACTGAACCTATGGTATAATGGGCCATACTGAAACTAACGGAAAGTAGGCTCAAGATGGATCAGCAGCAAATGATCGACCGGCAAAAACACATTCGGAATTTTTCCATCGTGGCCCATATTGACCACGGCAAGTCCACCATTGCAGATCGTATCCTCGAACTCACCCATACGGTGGCCGAACGGGATATGACCAACCAATTGCTGGACACGATGCCCTTGGAACGCGAACGGGGCATTACCATCAAGTTGAACGCAGTTGAATTGCACTACCACGCCAAAGATGGCGAGACGTATATTTTCCACCTGATCGACACGCCGGGACACGTGGACTTCTCCTATGAAGTCTCCCGCTCCCTGGCCGCCTGTGAAGGGGCGATTCTGGTCGTGGATGCGGCCCAGGGCGTCCAGGCGCAGACATTGGCCAACGTTTATCTGGCTCTGGACAATGACCTGGAGATCATTCCGGTGATTAATAAGATCGACCTGCCCAGTGCTCAGCCGGACGTGGTGAAGCAGGAAATTGAAGACATGATCGGCATCGATGCCTCCAATGCCGTGCTCGCCAGCGCTAAAGAGGGCGTTGGGATTCCCGAACTGTTGGAACGGATCGTCCATGATGTGCCCGCGCCAACAGGCGACGTAGAGGCCCCCTTGAAGGCGTTGATTTTTGACTCCAAATACGACAACTATCGCGGCGCAGTGCTCAGTGTCCGTTTATTTGATGGCACCGTTAAAGTTGGCGACCAAATCGAATTGATGAGCACCGGCAAAACATACGAAGTGACTGAAGTCGGCGTGATGTCTCCGGATGCCCAGCCCCGGGAAATGCTGATGGCGGGAGATGTCGGCTATTTAGCGGCATCAATTAAGACCGTTCAAGACACCCGGGTCGGTGATACGGTGACGTCCGCCGTCCATCCGGTTGCCAAGCCTTTGCAGGGTTACCGCCAGATTCAGCCGATGGTGTATTCTGGGATGTATCCGGTGGAGAATGCCAAGTACGGCGAATTGCGGGAGGCCTTGGAGAAACTTCAGCTGAACGATGCTGCTTTGGAATTCACCCCTGAAACTTCTCAAGCGCTGGGCTTTGGTTTCCGTTGCGGTTTCCTCGGTTTGCTGCATATGGACGTGGTCCAGGAACGGCTGGAACGGGAGTATGATCTGGATTTGATCATGACTGCCCCAAGTGTGGACTACCACGTCATCACCACCGATGGCGACACCCACGTGGTGGACAATCCGGCGGATATGCCGGATCCCACTACGATCAAGGAGATTCAAGAACCCTATGTGAAGGCCGAGATCATGGTGCTCAGCGACTATATCGGGGCGGTCATGGAATTGTGCCAGCGCAAGCGGGGCGAGTATGTGACGATGAATTACCTGGATAAATACCGGGTGAGCATTGTGTACGAGATGCCCTTGTCTGAAATCATTTACGATTTCTTTGACGAACTGAAGTCCAGTACGAAGGGCTATGCTTCCCTGGATTATGATTTGATCGGCTATCGCGCCAGTGATCTGGTGAAGATGGATATTCTGATCAACGGCGAACCCGTCGATGCTCTGAGCTTCATCGTGCACAAAGATTTCGCCTATCAGCGCGGTCGGGATATTACCGCCCAGCTGAAGACGACCATTCCTCGGCAACAGTTCGAGATTCCCATCCAAGCGGCCATCGGCAATAAGATTATCGCCCGGACGACTGTGAAGGCGTATCGGAAGAACGTGCTGGCCAAGTGTTACGGCGGCGATATCACGCGGAAGCGGAAGCTGCTGGAGAAACAGAAGGCTGGGAAGAAGCGGATGAAGGCCGTGGGAAATGTCGAAATTCCGCAAGAAGCATTCATGGCGGTGTTGAAGACCAACGAAGACGAGACGCACGACAGATAGGCTGGGAGCTGAGCTGATGGCCGAACACAAACAACGCACGTATCACATTCTCGCTGCCCTCTATATTGCGGCTTTTTTCGGCTTTGGTTTCTTTTTTGTGGCTTATGCCATGTATCGTCACCCTTGGTTTAATTTGCTCGCAATCGTTATCCTGGGCGGAGTTCGCTTTGTCATCTGGCTGATCCATGACCCACCGCGCGAGCGCAGTGGGAAACTGCCGGGATTCTGGAAATAGCATGTTAAAAACAGGTATGCCGCGGCTTCAATTGAAGCTGCGGCATACCTGTTTTGGTTTTCTTACATAAAAATGACTTTATACAATCCAACAGCGGTAATCCCAGCCAGAAACGGTGCAACCACCGGAATCCATGCATACTCCCATTGGGAGTCGCCCTTGTTTTTCAACGGAAACAACGCATGAACTAACCGCGGGCCCAAATCCCGGGCCGGGTTCAAGGCCGGGCCGGTCGGGCCGCCCAGGGAAGCGACGAGCGTACCGACTAAGAAACCCAAGGCCAGATGGGCCGTGCCTAAATTATTATGGAAAAACGGGGCGCGGGTAATGCCCAAAGCAGAAAAGAACAGAATAAATGAACCGATAAATTCATTGATGAACCCATTCAAATGACTGCCAGTAGCATCAATCGTGGAAAACGTGCCAAGAATCTTGTTTGACTCCGTAGTCAAGTCATAGTGGGGCTTGTAAGCGGCAATGACCACCAGTTGGCCAGCAATGGCCCCGAGCATTTGGGCCGCAATATACGGGGCCACTTCAGCCCAAGGAAAAAGCCCGGCGGTGGCCAGCCCAATGGTGAACGCCGGATTGATGTGGTTGCCTGAGATGCTCCCGAAGAGCAGGGCAGGAATCATCACCCCGGCCCCGTAGCCGACGGCAATCAGCATCCAATCGGATCCATTGCCCTTGGTGCCCTTGAGGTCGACGTTGGCAACAGCCCCGTTACCGAGAATGATCATAATGGCAGTACCAATAAACTCTGCGGCGAGCCGCGCGATGAGTGAAAAATCCATTTACTTTTCCAGCTTTCCTGAATAATGGCAAAACAAAATGTGTTGGCGACCGGGAACGCTGAAGGAAGCACAACACACGTGATGAAATAATTACTCCGCCGAGGTGTATCCGGCACGCTCGGCGGTTTGACTATCGGTGAAATTGACCCGGGCATCAGCCGGCACATCACTGGGTACGGCGTTAGCCGGATAGTACGTATGATTACTGGAGTCTCCGACCACGGCTGAGGCCGAAGAGGCGGATGACTGACTACTGGCAGCTGCCTCAGAGGATGACTGTGCTGAGGCGGCCGCCTGAGACGCTGAAGCAGCACTGGCGGACTGGGCCGCTTTGCGAGCTGATGATGCTGAGCGCGATGCCGCCGCGGCGCTGGCCCGGGACGCCTCCTGGGCGGACGATGCTGACCGGGCGGCATCGTCTGATTGGGAAGCGGCCGATTCTGAGGCTGCCCGACTGCTTTGACTGGCCGCTTGCGCGTCCGCTCGGCTGCTGGCCTGCGCCGCTGAACTGGAGCGGGCACTGGCAGCTTGTTCCGCCGCCATTTTTTCCGCGGCCGATTGACTGCGGTCCCCGCTGACGACTGCACCAAGACCCGTGAAGGTGAGCAGGGTGACCAGTAAGCCAACCCCTAAAACGAGGGCCGGGTGCTGCAGTTGCCGGTGGCGTATTGCCGCGATGATCAGCCAGAATAAACCGATCACCGCCATCGTCAGCCCAACGACCATCAAGCCAATCATTACCGTACTCATCTGCACCCGCTTCCTTTCTCCCTCTATTATACGGGATTGCCCCGCCTTAAGGCAGAAAAAAAGGCCGGTCGGCGGTCACCAACTGGCCTGAAAAGGAATTACTTTGTAATATCGATACTTTCTTCACCAATGACCTTGCCGAAGGCGCCATTACGCGCTGTCAGTGTCACTGCTGTCTTGTTATCCCGCAGGGTGAAGTTCATCGCTGCTTCAGCGGACTTACCTTTTTTCACTGGCGTACCAGAAACGGTTAGGAACTTATCAGCCGGCACACCATTAGGATCCAGCGTGTTCTTGCCCTGGGTGACCGTCAAGGTGTCATTAAATGCAGTATCTGGAGTGATATTATCGCTGCTGCTATTCTTCAGCGTGTAGTACAGAGCAACGACAGCATGGTCTGTATCGTTGCCTTTACTGTGTGCCTTCAGCACCTTCGCCTGATCAATTTTCACCGTATACCCGCTGCGCTTGACCGTATCATTTTTGAAACCCGACGTGACAGTGATATTGCTGGCACCGCTCTGGGTCGTACCTGAGCTGCACGCGCCTAACGCCGCCGCGCTGAGTAAGGTGATACCAATCAATGCTAATTTCTTCATGAACCAAATCGCTCCTTGTGTCGTTAAGATTAAAAGCCAACTTTACTAGTTTACTGGTCCGGACCACTTTGCACAAGGGGTTTTTCAACCACGTAAAAAGCCGCCGCGGAGAAGGCGGCGACTCATGATACTGGTTAGTGCGGGGTGGATTCCCGGATGATCAGGTGGGTAGCCATGGTGATCTTCTGGGCCAATTCCGGCACTGCATTTTCAATCAACTGACTCAGGCGATAAAAGGCCTGATGGCCCATTGCTTCGGTGTCCACGTGGACTGTGGTCAGCGGCGGCTCCAGATACTTGGCGATGGAAATGTCGTTGAACCCGATCAGCGCGACCCGGTCTGGGACGGCGATATCGGCCCGGCGCAGCGATTTCAGAGCGCCAATCGCCAGGGCATCGCTGGTGGCGAAGAAGGCCTGGGGGAGATGGTCATCCAGTTTGGCTAACGCTTCGTCCATCATCGCCTCGCCGGAGGTTGGATTGAACGCGCCCTCAAAGACCCAATCAGGGTTGAACAGATCTAAGCGTTTCAATGCGGTGGTGAAGACGTGGGGGCGGGGATCGGGCCATTCATTGCCCTCACTGGTTTTCTCTACCCCGCGCAGCATGCCGATGCGTTCAATGTGGTGACTGATGAAGAAATCCACCACCTGATTGACAGCGTTAGTGAAGTCAGAGACAACACAGTTGATGTCCCGCTCCAGCACGTCGTCGTCAATGATCACCAGGGGCAGGCGGTAGGCCTTCAGCTCTTTCAGCTGATGATCGCCGAACTTGCCGATGGCAACGATGCCGGCGACATTCTTCAGTTCGCTGGCGCCAAAGGAATGGAATAGGCGGATGACCGAATATCCTTGCTCCGCCGCCGCTTCTTCGACGCCCATCCGAATCGACAGGTAGTACAGGTCGCTTAATTCGTCGGCTTCATCGACCCATTGGACAATAGCGATGCGTTTTTGCTGCGGCTGCTTCCGGTGCGCTTTCGAGTACTGCAACTCATTAGCCACTTGGAAGATTTTTCGGCGGGTCTCCTCGGTAACGTTCAATGATTGATCGTAATTCAGCACCCGCGATACCGTGGCACTGGAGACACCGGCCCGATCCGCAATATCTTTGATCGTGGCCATGGTTGTCACTCCATTCTAGTTAGCTTCTGTGACGTGTGTGATAAATTTGTGGAACCCAACCTGGCCGGCGGCGTCCCGTTTGTAGACGCCAGCATCCATCAGCACCCGTAGGAAGACGCGCCCCACCGCCTGGCGGACGATATCTTCAACGGAGGCGGCAGAAATGCGCCCGGCATTATCCTTGGCCAGTTGTTCGGCCCAGGGCCGGTGATACTCTTTCATGGCATTCTTCTGGCCCAGCAGGAATTTCTCCACTTCGGCCAATTCACTATTGAGCCGGGCCGGTAAGACGGCCAAGCCCATCACTTCGATCAAGCCGATATTTTCTTTCTTGATGTGCTGCACGTCCTGATGCGGGTGGAAAATGCCGTCCGGATACTGGACGGAGGTCTGATTGTCTCGCAGCACCAGATCCAGCTGATAGCCGCCGTCCGCGGTGCGGGACGCGATCGGTGTCACCGTATGATGCTGGACACCCTCGGTATAGGCCCGAATATCTAGCCCCTCATCGGAATAGTTCTGCCAAGCGGCGCGAATTTCTTCGGCAGCTGGAATCAATGCCTCAGCGGTTTGTGCGGTCAGGCGAATGTCCGACATCGGCCAGTGGGCGATACCCGCGGTCACGTTCGGGTGGGCCGGCCAGGCAAAGGTGCTGTCCAGCGGCGCCACGGTCATCGGGAAGATGTGCCGCCCACCCTGGTAATGCTCGTGGCTCAGCATTGAGCCGCCGACGATGGGCAGGTCGGCGTTGCTGCCGACGAAGTAGTGGGGCCATACCGTGACGATATGCAGCAGATTTACAAACGTCTGCCGGTTAATGTGCATCGGTTCATGGATC
Source organism: Schleiferilactobacillus harbinensis (assembly GCF_008694105.1). NCBI lineage: Bacteria > Bacillati > Bacillota > Bacilli > Lactobacillales > Lactobacillaceae > Schleiferilactobacillus > Schleiferilactobacillus harbinensis. Next base: position 969,921 of record NZ_CP041364.1, on the reverse strand, counting down.
GTATCCAAGAAGATGCTGTGCTCATTAAAGTAGGCGTAAGGGGAATACTGGAACCCCCAGTGGTGGCCGTTGATATCGAAGCGAATGATCCGGTGGTTGCTGCGGGCAGGGAAGTCCAGCCGGCCCTTATAGCCTTCATTTTGTAAGCAGAGCTGGCATTGGGGGTAATTGTTGGTGTTTTTCTGCTGCGCCGCGGCCGCAATGGCCTTGGGGTCCTTTTCCGGCTTGGACAAATTAATGGTGATTTCCAATTTGCCGTAATCCGTAGGCGTCAGATAACGAATGTTCTTCGCGATCCGGCGGGTTTGAATGTAGTCGTTGGCCTCGGATAAGTGATGAAAATAGTTGGTGGCGGCTTCGGGGGAGTCGCGATACTGTTTCCAGAACTCACGATTCACTATGCCCGGAGTGGGGGTGTAGAGATCCATCAGCTGGTCGCCAAGGATATCCCGGTCCGGTTGGGAATCATCAATGAGGCCAGTGGTCACGGCGTGATCGACTAATTCATTTTTCAAGTCAATTACATTCGTCGTTACGGTGGTCAGCGGCAGCGCGTCATCACCCACGAGGGCCAGAATCCGATTGCTCAGGTAAACATCATCGACGGCTTCATATTCCGGATTGGCGGCGATGATTGCGTTCACGAATGCCGCCACAAGTGCGGTCTTTGCCATAATGTCCGTCTCTTCTTTCTGTCTCAGGGATTAGCGCCGGTCGTTATAGCCGTTGGGATGAGTCTGATCCCAGTGCCACGCCGTGGCAATGATCTTTTCCATGTCATCATATTGCGGCTCCCAGCCCAGTATCTTCTTGGCCTTTTCACTGGAAGCGACCAGGGTCGCCGGATCACCTGGCCGGCGCGGACCAACTTCGGCCGGAATCGGCTTGCCGGTGGCTTTACGCGCAGCGTCAACGATTTCCTTGTTCGAAAAGCCGTGGGAAGACCCCAGGTTGAAGGCGGTGGAGTCATTGCCTTGCTTCAAGTATTCCATCGCTAAGATATGGGCATCGGCGAGGTCCATCACGTGGACGTAATCTCGAACGTTGGTGCCGTCTTTGGTGGGATAGTCGCCGCCAAAGATGGTCAGCTTATCCCGTTGGCCCTTGGCCACTTGCAGAATGATGGGAATCAGGTGGGTTTCCGGATGGTGGTCTTCACCGATAGAACCGTCATCCTTGGCCCCAGCCACATTGAAGTAGCGCAGCGCGACGAACTTGATGCCGTAAGCCACATCGGCCCAGTGGATGATTTTTTCCATGGCCAGCTTGCTTTCGCCGTATGGGTTGGTGGGAATCTGCGGATCGGTTTCCTTGATCGGCACTTGCTTAGGTTCACCGTAAGTGGCCGCGGTGGAGGAGAAGACGATGCGTTTCACGCCGGCATCGCGCATGACTTCCAAGAGGGCGGTCATGCCGTAGGTGTTGTTATCAAAGTACTTTAATGGATCGCTCATGGACTCGGGCACAATGGAGAAGGCCGCGAAGTGGATCACGGTGTCAATGTTCTCTTTGTCGAAGACTTCGCGCATGAAGAGCTTGTCCCGCACATCGCCTTGATAGAAACGCGCTTTGGCGTTGATCGCCTTTTCGTGGCCGGTGATTAAATTATCGACCACGGCCACGTCGTACCCTTTGTCCACCAAGCGGTCTACCGTATGGGACCCAATGTAGCCAGCGCCGCCTAATACTAATACTGTCATTAAAATACCTCCATTGATCTGTGCTGTGTGTGTTGTTGTGTTGTGGAAAATCGTGTTGCGGAGTTACCTGCTGTTACAGTTCAACCCGGTGCGGGCCGTCGGAAATTTCGGCGACATAGAAGTCGGCCGCATAACCGATCTTCTCTTTGTAGGTGTCGCCAACGGCTTTTTCGAAGGCCGGGATCGCATCGTCATGCACTAAAGCAATGGCGCAGCCGCCAAAACCAGCGCCAGTCATCCGCGCGCCGATCACGCCAGACTGCTGCCAAGCGGTATGGACCAGGGTATCCAGTTCTATACCAGTCACCTCATAATCATGTTCCAAGGAGACATGGGAGGCGTTGACCAACCGGCCGAATTGGGCTAAGTCGTTGTTTTGCAGGGCATCAACAGCCTCCATGGTCCGTTGGTTTTCAACCACCGCGTGCCGCGCCCGCTTGATCAGTGTGCCGTCGTTGATCAGGTAGGTGTATTCGTCGAACTCTTCCAAGGACAGGGCACCGAGACTCTTCACGTCGTCGCCCTTTTGAATCAAGGCCAGGGCCTTTTCACATTCAGCTCGGCGTTCGTTGTACTTGGAATCGGACAATTGCCGCCGCTTGTTGGTGTTCATGATGATGATCTTGGCATCGCCTAAGTTTAATTTTTGATAGGCATATTCCATGGTATTTGTATCCAATAGAATGGCGTGGTCTTTGCGGCCCATGGCAATGGCAAATTGATCCATGATGCCGGAATTAACACCGATGAATTGATTCTCCACCCGTTGGCCCAGTTTAGCCATGTCCACCGGAGACATCGTAATCTGGAACTGGTCAGCCAATAAATTAGCCGTTACGAGTTCCAGTGCACTGGAGGAGGACAAACCCGCACCGTTGGGCAAGTTGCCCCAGAAGAAGATGTCGAGCCCGTGATCAATGGTTCCGGATTCCGCCATAAATTTCGTGGTGCCGACAACGAAGTTGGCCCAATCGTAACCTGCTTTGTTTTCTAACTCGTCCAAGGGAACAGAAATGATCCCCTTGTCCGCAAAGTTGGCGGAATACAGCCGAAATTCGTGATCGGTCCGGGGCGCGACAACGGCGTATGTGCCTAAGCTAATGGCACAGGGGAAAACGTGCCCGCCGTTGTAATCCGTATGCTCGCCGATTAAGTTGATCCGCCCGGGTGCGAAGTACATCGCCTTTGCGGGGGTATTAAACTGTTGTTGGAATTGTTCCAGCAATTCTGAATGATTCATTGTGGACACCTCTTTCTTTATTCTGCAAATGTAGTATACCATGGATTTAGTAAATTTTACTAAATATCTTTTACTGAATATTTGCTGACAGGTCGGGAACCTTATTGGGTCGGCGTTGGTGGCGCTTTAGAAAATTTTAATGAGAGCGGTTGCAGTAGTTGACACGCCCACTGGCCGGCTTTGGGCACAAAGATTGACGGCGGCCCGGCAATTCGCTAGCATATGGTTGTATACAACAGGACGAAAGGAGCGCGGCCCCGGGGATGAAAAAAGCAGGCAGGCTCGTACTGCGTATTTTTTTAGGTTTGGTCTTTGCTATTGGTTTGGTGCTTATTTTTAATGAACCAATCAAGAACTGGTTGGTCAGTACGATGTCCGAGCGGCAGATGAACGTCAGCCGCCAGCAGATCCAGCAAAATGAATTGGCCAAGGGCGAATTCAATTTTTCCAAAGTCAAAAGCATCAATACCCAACAAGTCGTTCAGGCGGCGGTGAAAAGCGATGCCAGTGTGATCGGCAAGCTGGCCATTCCGGCTGTGGGCATGCACCTGCCCATCGTCAAAGGCCTCAGCGACACGGCGCTGTCCACCGGCGGCGGCACGATGAAACCCGATCAAGTGATGGGGCAGGGGAATTACGCCCTGGCCGGGCACTACATGACCAACAAGGGCATTTTGTTTTCTCCTTTAGAAAGTACCCAACTGGGTCAGCGCATCTATCTGACCGATTTGGAACATGTTTATACCTATGAGATCACCTGGAAGAAAATCGTGGACCCCACGGCGGTCTATCTGATCAATGACGTTGCGGGGACGGCCATGGTCACGCTGATCACCTGTGCGGACGGCGGCGTGAACCGCTGGGCGGTGCGCGGACATTTGATCAATACGACGGTGGCTAACAAGCAAACGTTGGCGGTCTTTGCACCGTAGCCTCGCTATCCCTCGTTTCTTGAGGGATTTTTGTTTGCCCGCAATTTTGCTATAATGGAAGCCTTGGTTACGAACGAAAATGGAGGTCGCGAATTGAATCGTTTTACGTGGACGGCACCGCACCCAATCACTCAAGAAGATCAAACTCTGGCCGCAGCCATCAGCCAACCGGTGACTGTGGCTCATTTATTGCGCACTCGGGGCCTCACGACGGCAGAAGCGGCCAAGCATTTCCTCGCGCCGCAATTGACCGATCTGCACGACCCGTTTGCTCTGCATGATATGACCAAGGCCTGCGACCGAATCAAACAGGCCATTACGGCAGGGGAAAAGATCACGATTTACGGCGACTATGACGCCGATGGCATCACCAGCACCGCAATCATGCAGGAGACGCTGGATAATCTTGGGGCGGATGTGCATTTCTATATTCCGAATCGCTTCACCGACGGGTACGGACCTAATCTGGCGGTTTATAAGTATCTGGTCGAAACCGGAACGCAGCTGATTATCACTGTGGATAATGGCGTGACCGGTCACGATGAAGTGGCTTACTGTAATGATCATAATGTTGACGTGATCATCACAGACCACCATGAATTGCCGGAAACTTTGCCGGAAGCGACAGCAATCGTTCATGCCCGCTATCCGGACAGCACGTATCCCTTTGGTCAGCTCAGTGGGGCTGGTGTGGCCTTTAAAGTGGCTAGTGCGCTGATGGATACTGTGCCGGTTGACCTGCTGGATCTGGCGGCGATTGGGACGATTGCCGACGTTATGCCCCTGGTGGACGAAAACCGGGTGATTGCCACCTACGGCTTGCAACAGCTGCAAAAGACCGATCGCTTGGGCTTACAGGCGCTGTATCAAGTCGCCCAAATCGCGCCGGAAACCATCGACGAGGAAACGGTCGGCTTTGCTTTGGCGCCGCGCCTCAATGCGCTAGGCCGGGTGGATGATGGGACAGTGGGCGTGACGCTGCTGACCACCTTCGATCCCGACGAAGCCGCCCAGTTGGCGCAACAGGTGGATGACACGAACAGCACCCGTAAAACATGGGTGAAGCAAATGGCCGATACCGCGCTGCGCCAAGCGCAAGACGCGGATCACGCGGCCCGGCGGACTTTGGTCATCACCGGAGAAGGGTGGCACGAAGGGGTGTTGGGTATCGTCGCCAACCATGTCGCGGAAGCGACGGGTAAGCCGACCATTGTGCTCAGTCGCGAGAAGCCCACGGATGATTACAAGGGTTCCGGTCGTACCGCCGGCGACTACAACTTGTTCGCAGCACTGAATCCCCAGCGGGACGCCTGTGTCGCTTTCGGCGGCCATGCGGCGGCAGTCGGGCTGACGGTGAGTGCGGCTAATGTCCCGGCCCTCGCCCAGGCGATGGAGGATGCCGCAGTGGCCCAAGACTTCAAGCCTGGGGCCAAACCGGCCCAGACGGCCGATCTCAGTGTAGCGGTGGATGAGCTGACCATGACCTTTTATGATCAGCTGGCGGTTTTGGCCCCCTTCGGTAATACCAATCCGCGGCCGATTCTGGCGGTAGTGCCAGACTTGATTCGGGGGGTCCAAACCATGGGTCAAACCAAGGATCACCTGCGCTGCCAAATCGTGGGCACCAAACAGAGTGTCAATACAGTGGGCTTCAATTTGGCCGCTATGGGTCCCAGTCTGGTGGGCGCAGATGACGTTACCCTGTACGGAACGCTCCAGCAGAACACCTGGAACGGTAAAACGACCGTGCAGTTTCAACTGCTGGATGTGGTCACGGCCACACCCTTGCTGAACGATTGGCGCTCCAGTACACTGCAACGTTCTCAATTTTCTCTTGATGCCGCCTATGTCTTTTTCCAAAAGGCCTACGCCAAGCGACTGTCTAATTACCTCCAAGACCAACCCCGAATAATGTTTGACGACCCGCAGATCAGACAGTACACTAAGCTAGTGCTGGTGGACGCGCCCACGGATCTCGCCCAGCTGCAAACCCTGGGGCAAAACGTCACCCCCGAACAGGTCTGGGTCATTTTCTATGCGTCCCAAGCTCGGCGGGATGAAGCTTTGCCCGGAAAGAAAGTCTTCGGGCAGGTTTTCAACCTCTTCAAAGCCAAGCAGCGGGTCGCTCCCAAAGACTTGCCGGCCCTGGCCGCACAAGTTCGACTGGATGTGCCCAGTCTCCGCTTCATTATTCAGGTATTCTTCGATTTGGGCTTTCTGGCCATGGCGGGCGATATGATTGCTTTCCAAGCCGACCTGACGCCCCAAGCGCTCACCGCCGCGCCCCATTACCAAGCCCGGGTCCAGCAAATCCAATTTGCGCAGACTCTGCAAACCGGTTCTTGGGCCAAGGTGCGCGCGTTGCTCAGTGACCAATTTCATTAAACAAAGGTAGGAGAAAACATGTCGATCAATTTTAAAGACTACGTGGCCAATGTGCAGGACTTCCCGGAACCAGGGATTATTTTTCGGGACATTTCCCCGTTAATGGAAGATGGCCGGGCTTATGCCGCCGCTACAAACGCCATCGTGGATTATGCGCGGGCGAAAAATGTGGAAATGGTCTGCGGCCCGGAAGCCCGTGGCTTCATTGTCGGCTGTCCGGTGGCATATAAGCTGGGAGTCGGTTTTGCCCCGGCTCGGAAAAAGGGCAAGCTGCCTCAACCGACAGTATCGGTGACTTACGATTTGGAATACGGCCAGGCATCGTTATATATGCACAAGGACGCCGTCAAGCCCGGCCAGCGGGTGCTGGTCGTGGACGATTTGATGGCCACCGGCGGTACATTGGCTGCGACAATCAAACTGGTGGAAGAGCTGGGCGGCATCGTTGTCGGCACCGCCTTCTTGATCGAGCTGACGGACCTGCATGGCCGGGACAAGATCAAAGGGTACGATATGTTCACTTTAATGCAGTATTAAAATGGACAAGGACGCATGTTTTTGGTAAGATAGTATGCGTTCTGGAGAGTTGGCAGAGTGGTAATGCACCGGACTCGAAATCCGGCGAACCGGCTAATACCGGCGCGCAGGTTCAAATCCTGTACTCTCCTCTCACAACCCGCTAAGCTGGATGATCTCCGCTTAGCGGGTTTTATTTTTGGCTTTGTGTCATAATCAACAGGGAGGTGTTAGCGATGGTCTATTTACACGAGTACGTACTCGATCCGACGTGGATCAATCCCGCGCAGATCGAGTTTATCGAACAATCAACCGAGGATGTCCACGTCTGGATCGCTCGGATGGTGTCGGGTAAGATGGTTAAGGTGTCCGAAGCAGAATTGGCCCACATTACGGGGCAAAATGCGGCCGAGTAACCGTTTTTATACGCAAAAAAATAATGCCGTCCCCGGGCCGAATCAGGTATACTTATTGCAGGGAGTGAGTATCGATGCGATTTTCTTGGCGTAAAGCACCGGCGTTGTATGGTCTGGTTTTTCTCTTTGCCTTTGCCGTTGAAGCGGTCATGATTTTCTTGATCAACATGTCTGTTTTCAGTTGGCAGGAATTCATTGCCACGTATTGGGCATTGGCGGCGAAGACGTTTTTCATCGGGATCATCGGCGGTTTATTACATATCCTGTCGTACCTGATTTCCTTACCATACCCCTGGGTTTTGGCTGGAAATCTAGTGGGGCTGGCTGGGTATATTGTGATGTTCATTCTGCCTAACCTGTTCTGGCTGGGGTTGATTCTTCTGGTCATTTCAATTCGGCTGATCATGCACAATAGTCCGCATCACACCCCCGCGATTCATCAAGCCGGACCGATGGGGCGCGAAGGCAATGCGTAATGTAGCGGTGATCGTCCTGATCGCGGCCGTTATCATCCTGATTGCCGGACCAATCGTGGCCTGGTGGGTCACCCGGGACAAAAACAGAAAATAAACGAATGGCCTCTGCCCAAACTGCGGGCGGAGGCCATTTTCTTATCTATTTCACTTTGCCGGTGGTGAGAAATTCATACAAGTAGCGGTTCACCAGCGGATTGTGTTCATGGAGCTGGCTGTGCTGAGCCTTGCTATTCTTGATCACGCGCTCCGTATAGCTGACTGCTCGACCGCGGACAATGTAACCCAGTGCACGGGCGGATACTACCGGCACCCGACTGTCCGTGCCGTGACCCAAATCGCCATATAGATTCAGGACGGCCGCGGTGGTGGGGAAGTGCTGCCGGTTCGCCACCAAGGGGGCGTACCTGGGTGAAATGTAGCTGGGCTTGCCGTCTTTGCCAATCGTGGCCGTGGCGGCCTGCTGATCTATGCCGGGGAAGCCATTGAAGGGGCCGGCGATGGTAATCAGCCGGTGTAAATCCGGTTGGGCAGCGGTTCGGTCGGTCACTGCCCAAGTGGCCCAAGCCACCGAACCGGCTGAGTGGCCCACCGCGTTGAACGCTTTAATACCATATGTTTTCTTCAGCTGAGTCAGGATCGGCACCAGTGCTTGCGCGTCTGGCCGGCCGGTCGCGAAAACCACGGCAATCAGCGGATATTTGACGCCCACAGACCAGTGTCCGCTGGTCCGCACATGGCCGGATGCATCGACATCAAAACGCAGCACTTGCTGGAATCCTGGGTGCTGACTTAAATCGTCAATCATATCTTTTTCCGAGCCGTAACCGCCGCCAAAGCCGTGGACGAACAAGGTCGGGGTATGATAATGCCCCACGTCTGCCGGTGTCGCCCGGGGGCGAGCCGCCTGAGCCTGGTACCAGAAAAAAAGACCGCCGCCGCCTATCAGGACGACCGCGACCAGAATAAACCAAAGCCATTTTTTATTTTTCATCCTGGATATCCTCCATATATGCGCGTTACACCGTCAGGTTCAAGGATGATTGTAACATGCGCCGGGATAAGCGGTATAGGATAACGCCTGTGATGGGAATCATCACGCCGAAGAGCGCTAAGATGGCCCAATTGGTGATGGACATCTTCTCTAGAATATAAAAAACTGCCTTGTGACTGAACATGATGATCATGGACTGCTTACCCAGCCACTGCAGCTGATGAGACAGGTTCGTTTCCCCCAGCTGATAGGCAATGCCGATGACCACCAGGACAAAAAGAATAGGGACCGTCGCAGCGAATAGGCCGTCGGTGACATTGTGCGACTTCATGTAAACGACCTGATCGATTTTATCCGCGTATTGCGCCCAAGCAAAGCCGGCCGCGCCGAGCAGTGAGGCGCCCAACCAAACGGGCGAGGCGACGATGCGTTTCAGCAACGGAAACAGGCGGTACCCGACATACATGTAAAACATGGCCATCAAGGTCACGTCAGCGTTCCCCGGGAGCGGAAAGCCAAAAAGCTGCTGCGCGTTATCGTAGCTGGTGCCCATGATGAAGAGGGCAATGACCACAAGCCACTGCAGCCACTGCGGTTTGACGTAACTGATCAGCGCCACCACGCCGATTTGGGCCAATAAGTAAACCGTCACGAACCAGAAGGCGCTGGTGTAGCCATTCAGGACGGTGCCACCATAGAGCAGCCGGCGGAAGTAATCCAGTGAATAGGCGACAGTCCGATGCTCCGTAAAGTAATTGATGGTAATGATGATTGCCCCGGCGACTAAGTAATCCCGATACAGGGGCCAGACTTTTCGCTGAAAGAAGCGGCGAACGGCTTGCCAAGTGTGGGGGAGGGGTTTTAAAAAGAAACCGCCGATGAAGAAAAAGAGGGGCATGTGCCACCAGTAGGTCACTTCGTATAGGGTGTCCTTATGGGGATAGGCATGACCAAGCACAACGGCCAAAATACCGATTGCTTTGGCAATATCCACCCAGGCGATCCGGGCCTTTTTGACTGGCGCGGCCGCGCTGTTTATCTGCGCTGGTGCTTCTGTTTGATTCATCGCATTAATCAACTCCACTATGTACATTACCGAAAAAATGTGAATTTTCTCGGGCGCTTTTGTGCTGATTTCCTAACTTATAGCGTATGCAATCACTCTAGACCAGTGCAACCGCGCTAGTTTAAGTCTCCCTGCACCGCGCGCCCCGCAGTTACGCCAAAGTGGGAAAAAGAAGACAAAAAAATCGCGGTTTTGAAGAAAATAGAAAAACGCGCCGCAGCCGTAAGGGCGTTGGGCGCGTCTATCTAAACCACGATCATTGTTCAGTTGCTTCTTGTTTGAAATATTTAACCTCGTTCACTTTGCTGGCATCAATGCCGTACAATAGCGACGTGTCATCAAAGAAAATGAATCGTTTGGCGTGTTCTACGCTTTGAAACTCAGTGACGGGCTTCTTTTCGGTGACCGTTGTCGTGGTGACAACGACCTGCGTTACGTCCTGAACCTTATGTTCACCCTTGTTGGTGGTCAATACGACTGTATACATTACATCACCCCGCTAGCGAACATTATAACACATTTTTTACCAAATTGTTAGGGGCACGTAACAATTCCCACGATAACAAGAATGGAAACGGTTGTTATTGTATTTCTGAGGGCAGAATAATTGTTTGACTTTGACCGTCATCATAGGCGACGACCGTCTTCGGCAATTGGCTGGCATACGCGTAGGGCGTATCAAAGCCCATCGTTACATCTGTACCGTCCTCAGAAAACGTGATCGTTAATTTACCAGACCGATTGCTGAAGGCAAAGTTCAACACATTTTCTAAGGGCAAAACGCCCTGTAAGTAGTCGTCAATGATATGCCATATTTCATCAATAATTGTCCCGGGGACCGCGGAAACCACCCCAAAGGTCGCATACCGCGACCGATTTGTACTAAACATGCGGGTCATCCTCTCTTTCACGCAATGCTTCATTACTAATATTCTGGACTAGCCCCCTGTAAAATGCAACGAAGACGCCTATCGGCTTTACTCATCGGCCTCGCCAATATCGGCAAAATGACCGGCCACAAAGTTGACTAGGACGGTCGGATCGATGCCCACCGAGCGGCCAACTTTGCCGGCGCTGACAATGATTTGCGGTTGATCTTGGGCCACCTCATCGATGTAGATCGGGTAATTATGAGTTTCATGAATACCGATGGGCGTGTTGGCGCCATGCTCATAGCCAGTAGTCTTCTCCAGATCTTTCAGCGGCAGCAGTTCAACTTTCTTGTTGCCGGATACTTTGGCAATTTTCTTCAAACTGACCCGCCGATCCAAGGGGACGACACCGACTACCGGGCCGGTTTTATTACCCGCAAAAACAATCGTTTTGTAGACCAGATGCGGATCAACACCGGCTTCCTGAGTGTCCAGCTGCTGGACATCACCCGCGGTATGGGTCGGAAAAGTGAAAGGCACATAACTGATTTTGGCCTTGTCCAACATTTTTTCGACGAGCGTTTTCATTTCGCCATGTTTCTTCTTACTCACATAGATCTTCCTTTCCCGTGAAGCGGCACAGTTTTACAAGCGGGGCAATGCTGATATAATGGTGCTCGAAACAGGTGAGGACATGCGATGGTTTAAGTTTCACAAAAAAGATGCAACTGATGACGTGGCCGCCCACGACTTCAGCAGTTTGATGCACCAAGTCCGGGAAGATCCCGGTCATCTGCAAGAGGTGCAAAAAGCATTCGCCCGCTTGCAGAAAAACTACACCGGCAAGTCCAAAGCCGGGGACCAAAAGTTAGACAAAAAATAAGGAGCTGCCTGATTGATTAGGCAGCTCCATTTTGTTCTTCGACATCAGGCCTGAAGATTAAACGCGATTAGGCATTTAACTCCAGAGCTGATGTCTTAAGACTACTTCCGTTAGTCAAAAGACATCACCTCCTTTGTTCGATTGAATAGTAACACCGAAAGGATAGAGGTGTCAACTCAGAGGGCTCAGGAGAGGGCGAAGGCGACCGCTCAGAAGCGTAGGGATAAGGACGGCAAGGCACAAACCCCGGTTTTGGGTTTTTGCCTTGCCGTCCCTATCTCCTAGCTTCTGGTTGCCTGAGCCCGTTTACGCGAGGAAAACTGGGACAGAAAACCCGCACTTAGGTTTACTGTCCCTTGCCCCTTCTGCCCTAGTTTTTGCCGGCCTGAGCCCGTTTTAGGGATGGCCGCATCAGCCCGTTCATGTGGGAAACACTGTTGTGGGATGTGGGAAACACTATGAAACACGATTAAAGAAATGGGGGAATGGTACTGATATGTATTCACTGGCGAGCCCCCGTGGGTGAATACACGTGAGGGTTACATGGCGACGCCGTTGACGTTTTGCAGAGCATGGTCGATCCGGTCTCGGATGCAGGTCATTTCATTGAATGCATCCTGCAGGGTCGCTTGGCAGCACGAATTCTGTCCCCAGTTGATGGCTTGCTGGGCAGTACACACTTGATTGTAAAAATGACGCAGTTCACCGGTGAGAACTTGATGGAATTGCTGAAATTCCGGCGGTGCGGCAGTCTGGCCAATACAGTCCAAGAAGCGGCTGAACTGTTGGCAGTTGCGCTCCCAATACCGGGCTAAGTCTTGCAGATTCTCGGATGCCAGACAACGGCCCCGAACGATCTTCAACACGGTCCGTTTGTATTCGCCGAACACGTCATCGAACATGGTGAAGCGGGCGAGAATCCGGTTCAGAACAATGGTGTAGGCCTTCTCGTAAGGAGCGGGCGTAATGATATTGCGCATGATAGTCACCTTTTTCTTTGTCATATACAGGATAACAGCCAACAGGGCAGCAGCTGGTACCGCTTGCCTAAAAATAGAATACCATCTATAAAACTAATGGTCAACATAAGTTTTACCTTATTATATAAAAAACACTTGTTTTTTTAAGTTCCCTTCGGTGACTGCAGCCTTTCTTGCCCGTCGCCGTTGTTTGGCCGGCGCCAGCTGTGCCATAATGGAAGAAAAGGGAGGCGCTGATCATGGTCACATGGCATATGTTTATCATTAAAGGGGCATTTGCCCCGGGCCGGGTATTGGCTTTCTTGCAGCACATCCACGACTCCCGCCAGTTGCTGGGAATGCATGTCAACACACTGCACGTGGATGACGATAGTCCGGATATGACCAGCGTGACATTGGTCTTCACACCGCCGTTTGCTATTTCAGCGGGGCAGATGCGCCAATTGGTGCGAACGGTGTATGCCGTGATCAAACTCGGAGAACGGCCGAAGTTAAAGCAGATGGCGCCGTTGCTGGTCACCGACGAGCAGCAGCTGGGTATTGAGCTCCAAGCCTATCCGATGCAGATTTATGACGTGACCTTAGGCTTGCCGACGATCACGGCCGCCTCCGGCCGCCAATGAGAAAGGAAGCAGATTTAGTGCAATGGTTTAGAATCACGGTGGAAACAACGACCGCCGCAGTGGCCGCGGTGAGTGAAATTCTCACGGCGGCCGGCGCCAATGGCGTGCAGGTCGCTGATGCGGCGGATCCGGAGCATATTCAAGCCCGGACGGCCGACGAAGTCTTTGATTGGCGAACCATTCCCCATCGCCAGGCAGGGGCTGCTGTCACAGCGTATTATCCGGTGGATGATCAGGATGCTGCTCGGCTTGCCCAAATTCAAAGCCGGGTGGCTGCACTGCCCCAAGCCGGATTCACGGCCGCTGCGGCGGGTCCGGTACGTACGAAGATCATCGCAGATGAGGACTGGAGTACCAACTGGCGCCAATACTATCGGCCGGTACGGATCAGCCGCTTTTTAACGGTCGTTCCCGCATGGTCCGACTACCAGCCAGCTAACGATCAGGAACAGATTATCCGGATGGATCCAGGGGAAGCCTTCGGCACCGGCACCCATCCCACTACTCAGCTCAGCCTCGCGTTATTAGAAATGATCATGCGGGGCGGTGAAAGCCTGATCGATGTGGGCACTGGCGCTGGTATCCTCAGTATTGCGGCCACTCTGTTTGGGGCGGCCGGCATCTTGGCCACCGACATTGATGACCAAGCATTGAACGTGGCCCGCCGCAATATCAAACTTAACCCGCAAGCCCGCAATATCCGTCTCGAACCGGCTAATCTGTTGGCTGATGTCACCGAGCGGGCCGACATCATCATGGCCAACATTTTGGCTGAAGTCCTCCTGCCATTGATTCCACAATTACCAGATCATTTGCGGCCCCAGGGCACGGTAATCCTGTCTGGCATCTACCGGGATAAAACAGCGGCGATCACGGCAGCCTTAGCCCAGCATGGCCTGGTTCCCATTTATACCCTGACGAACGGCGAATGGGCGGCCATTGCCGCCAAGCGGCAAACCGAAGTGGGATAGCGGTCCGGCGGCTTTTCTAGGACTGGGCTTTATGCTATGATGTTGGCATGTTAAAAGTAAATTGGATGGATGATTGAATTTTGGAATCGATAAAAACAATGTGGGCGCGGCCATGGTGCCGCTACCTGGTCGTCGTGATCGGCATTTTCGGTCTCTTGCCGCTGCTGTTCTCTTTGATTGGGATTCCCGTAGTTCAGCGGGTGCTTTGGCTCTTTATGATCCTCAATGGACTGGGCAGTTTTTTAGGCGGCATCTGGCTGCGCCGGTCGCGTACTAGCGGCTGGTGGCTTTTACTCCCGGCAGCGATTTTTGCTCTGCTGGTCCTGTGGCGTTACGCAGACTATAATTACTGGTTTTGTGCCTTGTATTTATGTCTGGGCTACATTGGTTTTGGCTGGGGCAGTACGATTAAAAAGTTTTAGTTTCAGCAAGTTGTTATTCTTTAATTTTTCTGGCAAAATAGAGGGAGGCAAAGGCACGCGTCTGAGGATGGGTGTCTTTCTTCACATTTTGTACAATTTGGTGTTGAGTTGGCTGCTGCCAGTTGGCCGGCCGATTCAGAGAGGGGTCGAACGCTATGCCCAAAGAACGTGAATTTACCGCCGATGATGTTTTTGCCATTTGTCACGAATACATGAATGACGACCATCTGGCCTTAGTTAAAAAAGCTTATGAGTTCGCTGCTTACGTCCACAAGGACCAGCGGCGTCAATCCGGTGAACCCTACATTATGCATCCGATTCAGGTCGCCGGTATTCTCGCAGAATTGAAGATGGATCCAGAAACTGTGGCCTCCGGCTTTCTTCACGATGTCGTAGAAGACACCAACGTCACCCTGGGCGACGTGGAAGAAGTGTTCGGCCACGATGTCGCGGTAATCGTTGATGGGGTCACCAAGCTGGGGAAAATCAAGTACCTCTCTCACCAGGAACAATTGGCAGAGAACCACCGCAAGATGCTGTTGGCGATGGCCAAGGACTTACGGGTGATCATGGTTAAGCTGGCGGACCGGCTGCACAACATGCGTACCTTGCAGCATTTGCGTCCGGATAAACAGCGGCGGATCGCCAATGAAACTTTGGAGATTTACGCGCCGCTGGCCGATCGGTTGGGCATCAGCCGGGTCAAGTGGGAACTGGAAGATCTATCCCTCCATTATTTGAATCCCCAGCAGTACTACCGCATCGTGCACCTGATGAATTCGAAGCGGGGCGAGCGGGAAAAGTACATTCAAAACGCCATTGTGGAGATCAAGAAGACGATCGCCGATCTGAATCTGCACTACGAGATTTATGGGCGGCCGAAGCACATCTATTCCATTTATAAGAAGATGCGCGATCAGCATAAACAGTTTGATGAACTCTACGATCTGCTGGCAATTCGGGTGATCGTACCGTCCATCAAAGATTGCTATGCCGTTTTAGGTGCGATCCACTCCAAGTGGAAGCCGATGCCCGGGCGATTCAAGGATTACATTGCCCTGCCTAAGGCCAATGGCTATCAATCCCTCCACACCACGGTGATCGGGCCTCAGGGCAAGCCGCTGGAGGTCCAGATTCGGACTGAAGAAATGCACCATGTGGCTGAATACGGGGTCGCTGCCCACTGGGCATACAAAGAGGGCGACAAGAGTCCGGTCCATCTGGATCGTAACGGTCAAAAACTGGATATTTTCCGAGAAATTCTGGAGATCCAGGATGAGACCCATGGCGCTGCCGATTTCATGGAGAGCGTCAAGGGAGATATTTTCTCCGACCGAGTCTATGTCTTCACTCCCCGGGGGGATGTCTACGAGCTGCCTAAAGGCAGTGTGCCGTTGGATTTTGCCTATCAGGTCCACTCCGAAGTCGGCAACCATTCGATTGGCGCCAAGGTCAACGGCAAGATCGTACCGCTGAATTATCAATTGAAGAACGGCGATATCGTAGAAATGCTCACGGCGACTAATGCCAAACCCAGCCAAGACTGGGTAAACATGGTGCAAACTTCCCGGGCCCGCAACAAGATTCGCCGATTCTTCAAGCAGCAGGATAAGGAAGAAAACATCGAGAAGGGCCATGACCTTTTGGAGAAGCAGCTGCTGGATGGCGGCTATGCCCCGAAGGACTATTTGGAAAACCGCCAGTTGTTAAGCGAGATGCTGGATAAATTCAATTTCGGGACTGAAGACGAACTCTTCGCGGCAGTGGGGTACGGCGAATTATCCCCGCTCATCGTGACTAATCGGTTCACCGAAAAGACCCGGAAAGCCAAGGAAGAGGCAGCCCAAAAGGAACGCGAGAAGCAGATCATGGAGACCAACCCGCGGGTGACGACGATTACCAAGGATACGCCGGCCCGGGGAACCATGAAGGTCAAGCATGAAAATGGCGTGGTCATCCAAGGCGTCGATAACCTTCTGATTCATCTCGCCAAATGCTGCAATCCGGTGCCTGGGGATGAAATTGTCGGCTATGTCACCAAGGGCCGCGGTGTCACCATCCACCGGGCAGACTGCCCCAATGTCCAATCCGCCCGGAGCATTCCTGGCCGGCTGATTGACGTGGAGTGGGAAGATGTGTCGGATCCCTCCATGTCTTACAATGCGGATCTGGAAATCTACGGCTACAATCGCAACGGTCTGCTCAACGATGTCCTGCAAGTGCTCAATACCCAGACCAAGAATCTGAACAATATCAATGGCCGGGTCGATCA
Source organism: Schleiferilactobacillus harbinensis (assembly GCF_008694105.1). Lineage (NCBI taxonomy): Bacteria > Bacillati > Bacillota > Bacilli > Lactobacillales > Lactobacillaceae > Schleiferilactobacillus > Schleiferilactobacillus harbinensis. The sequence continues at coordinate 953,176 of NZ_CP041364.1, read as the reverse complement.
TAACAAAATGGCGGATATCCATGTGACGGTCGGCGTGAGCAACGCTGCCCATTTGGACCGCATGATCAGCAGTATCAAGAATATTCCGGACGTGTATGAAGTGAAACGCGCCCAAGGTTAAAGGTTAGAGGAGGAAAAATCGTGCGTATTGTCGTGCAGCGGGTCAGCGCTGCGTCTGTCGTGATCGACGGCCAAACCGTCGGAGCGATTCAGCGGGGCTTCATGATTTTAGTCGGTGTGGGTGCCGAGGATAGCCAAGCCGATGTTGACTATCTCGTGCATAAAGTGGCCAAATTGCGCGTGTTCAGCGATCCCGCCGGCAAAATGAACTTGGATCTGGCTGCGGTGAATGGCGCCGTGCTTTCAATATCCCAATTCACCTTATATGCAGATACCGCCCATGGCAATCGCCCGGGCTTTTCAGCCGCTGCCCCGCCGGCGCTGGGTGAGCAGCTGTACAATGCTTTTAACACCGGTTTGCGGAACGCTGGGATCCACGTTGAAACCGGTGAGTTTGGCGCCGACATGGCAGTCCATTTAATCAATGATGGGCCCGTGACGATCATCTATGACACTGAAAAAGAAGGACGGTAATGATGGCAGACTTTCATTTTATCAACGCAATTTGGGATTTCGACGGCACCTTATTTAACACCTATCCAGGCTTGCTGAAGGCTCTGAGCAAAACGCTCAGCGAGTTTTCACAACCGATTCCGGATGATGAATTGTACAAGGAAATCAAGAAGACATCGATTCGCCACGTCTTAGAAACGGTTTCGGCTAAAAACAGCTTGGATTTGCAAGCGATGGAAGACCGGATGCATGCGCTGGAAATTCAGTATCAGCCGGAATCTCCGGAAATCTATCCCCACGCTCGGGAAATCTTGCAGTTGATCAGTGATCGCGGCGCCAATTTCCTGTGGACCCACCGGGATCGCTCAGCGCTGTCCTTCTTGACCACTGAAGGGATGTCCGAACTGTTCACTGGTATCGTCACGGCCAGCGACCGCTTCCCACGGAAACCGGATCCCACGGCCATCAATGCGCTAGTCGAGCATTACGGATTAGATCCGCAAGTGACCGTCATGATCGGCGACCGGGCGATCGATGTGGAAGCGGGCCAAAAGGCCGGCGTGCATACCATTTTCTTTGATGTCGATGGATTCGGCGATACCGCCGGTGCCGACGCGGTGGTGAAGGATCTGGCCGATATTCAGCCGTACTTCTTGACCCAGGGCAATGATGATGATGAGAATGCGTACTGAGTAAGAAAACCGTCGTTGACTGCCGTGCCAATGCTCCGCAAGCTGCGGCAAAATGGGCTGGAACGCTGTGACGGCGGTTTGAGCCAGCAAAGTACGCTGTCTCAAACACGCCTAACCGCATATAATCTCGCCAAGTGCGGGAGAGATTATTGCGGTTCCCACAGCTGAGCCCATTTTGCCTTCGCTTGCTACGCATTGGCACTAGATGGCGCAAATAAAGTTACATTCATTATGTCAAAAAAAGAACCTGTACGGGGAAAATCCGGGCAGGTTCTTTTACGTTATTCTTACTGGAAATACTTCAACAACCCCTGCGTAATCGCATTAGCCGCTTGCTGCTGGTAATTAGCTGACTTGATTTCCTTGTAGTCAGTATCGTTATTAATATAACCCAGCTCCAGCAGAACAGCGGGTTCGTCGTTGTCCCGCAGAACCTCGAAGTTACCGTAAGAAACACCTTTATTCGTCAAGGGTAAGGCTTGTCCAAGGGCAGTGGAGAGGGACTTAGCGAGGCCAAGGTCCTTCTTTGGGTTGTAATAATAAGTCGTGAAACCGCTGGCCTGGTTGGCAGTGGGGGCGGAATCGAAGTGGATGCTGATGTAGGCGTCCACCCCGTCCTTATTAGCCATGTCCGCCCGCGGGCCCAGATCAACAAAGGTATCGCTGGTTCGGGTCATAATGACTTTGGCGCCGGCAGCGCGCAAAGCCGCTGCCACCAATTTGGCGGTTTCAAGCGTATACGTTTTTTCAAAACTCGTGCCGTTATTGGCAATAGCCCCGGAGTCCGAGCCGCCGTGGCCAGGATCGAGCATGATCGTCGCTTCTGACAGCTTGGTGGGAATAGTCTTGGCCGCGGTGTCATTGGCCGACAAACTCACCAGCCAACTGGCAACGTAGCCCTTTTGCCCGCTCTTCGTCTGCACATAGTACCATTGCCCCGTCGTTTCGAGGTAGGTGAGGGTCGTATTCGCTGACAGCGCGGTCACCGCAGAGGCCTCATCGCTGGGACTGGATCGCAAGTAAGCCGTTTGCTTCGTCGTCACGGTCTTGATCGCGGCTTGGGACACTTGTGCATTGCTGCCGTCGTTGGTCTGCACGGTGCTGGCTGTCTCATTGGTCAGCTTGATCGTATCGTTGCGCATCCAGCCGACGGAATTATTGACCAGCACTTGGCTCCAGCCATTGGCTTGATAAAGGACAGTGACTTTCTCGCCGCTTTTCGCTGTGCCCAGCACCTGGGCGGCAGTATTCGCCGACTGGCGAATGTTGGCCTCATTCACCGTGACTAAGCCGACGCGATTGGTCGCTTGAGATACTTCAGTATTATCCACCAGCCAGCTGGCGAGCCAGCCGATCCGATTGTTGTCTAGGCGGATCTGATACCAGTCGTTGCGCTGATCGAGGATCGTGTATTTCTGGCCGCCAGAAACTTGAGCCATCACATTATAGGAAAGGCCAGGACCTTGGCGGACGTTCAAGACGCTGGCTCGGACGGTGATCATATTATAGTTCGCGAGTGCCGTGGTAAACCCGAAGGCCAGGACAGCGACCAGCGTGACTAATACGAGCAGCGGATAGCGCCGCAGGAATTGTTTACAACGGGTGAAAAAGGCTGCCATCCGGCCACCTGCTTTCTAAACATAGAATACACCGGCACGCCACGTGTCAAAGTGCTGTATTCATTATAGCAAATTGACCGCCGGCCGGGTGGAAAAACTTGGCAGACAACATGTTAGCGATTACAATTAGCGTATGTGTATTGACATTCCAAAGAAACTTTCATACGCTTATTCTGATATATGAAAAGCATTCACGGAGACACAGGATAGGTCAGGAATTCCAGAGAGAGTCCATTTGCTGAAAGGGCTCATGACTGAAAAGACAGTCTTCGTTGCCGGGGCGTTACGCCCCCGTCCGCATGAACGTTACTCATAGACACAAAAAAGGTGGTACCGCGCACAAAGCGCCCTTGTCTTAGACGAGGGCGCTTTGTGTGCTTTTAGAAAGGAAGATTCGCGTGAAGTACCAAAAGCCGAAAGGCACCGCAGACATTTTACCCCAGGAAGCACAACTCTGGGATGAAGTCGAAGCGAAGAGCCGGGAAGTATTCCGGCGTTACCGCTACGGTGAGATTCGTGTGCCATTATTTGAAAGTTATGATCTGTACGCTCGTTCTTCAGGCGACACCAGTGATATTGTCACGAAGGAAATGTACGATTTCAATGATAAAGGCGGGCGTCATATGGCGTTGCGGCCGGAAGGCACCGCCGGTGTTGTCCGGGCTTACGTAGAGAACAAACTTTATGGCCCAGAATTTCCAAAACCGTACCGGGTCTACTACATGGGCCCAATGTTCCGGTATGAACGGCCCCAATCCGGCCGGCAGCGGGAGTTCCATCAGATTGGCGTTGAAGCCTTTGGCAGCGATTCGCCTTTGCTGGATGCGGAAACGATCCAGCTAGGGGTCGATTTGCTGCATAGCGTTGGTGTCCATGATCTGCGACTAGCCATCAACACCCTGGGCGATCCGGAAACCCGTCAGGCCTATCATCAGGCTTTAGTCGATTATTTCACGCCGCACAAAGCTGAACTCAGCGAAGATTCCCAGATTCGACTGGCCAAGAATCCGTTGCGCATCCTGGACAGCAAGGATCCTCAGGATAAGCCATTGGTGGCCGATGCCCCCTCTATTCTGGACTATCTGACTCCGGCGGCCCAAGCCCATTTTTCTGTAGTCAAAGAATCTTTGGATAAGTTGGGTATTGCGTATGTTGTGGATCCCACGATGGTCCGCGGGTTGGATTATTATAACCATACGATTTTTGAAATTATGACAACATCCCCCGCGTTTGGCAACAAAGAACTGACTGTTTTGGCCGGCGGCCGCTATGACGGCCTGGTCGAACAGGTCGGCGGGCCGGCTTTGCCGGGAGTCGGCTTCGGGCTAGGGACGGAACGGCTGATGCTGCTGGTTCAGCACAACCGGCCGGCGGAAGAAGCGGCGCCTTTGAACGTGTATATTGCATCTTTATCTGAACCGGCCGGTGCTGAGGCCTTGGTCTTAGCCCATGCGATTCGGGAAGCGGGCTACACCGTGGATATGGATTTCTTGAATCGGAAAGCCAAGAGCCAATTCAAGACGGCCAATCGGGAGAATGCGCAGCTGGTCATCACCCTTGGGGAAGATGAACTGGCTCACAGTGCCGCCAGCATTAAACAGATGGCCACTGGTCAACAGATTCAAGTGCCGTTTGCGGAAGTCACCACAGAGTTTCACAAGATTTATCAGCAGTTAGTGGAAGAGGGAAAATAGGATGAAACGTACGAATTATGCAGGATTGATCGATGAACAGTATATCGGCCAGGAAGTCGACTTGGCCGGTTGGGTGGCCAAGCGCCGGGACTTGGGTAACTTGGTCTTTGTGGATTTGCGGGACCGGGAAGGGATTTTGCAACTGGTCTTTAGTCAAGAATTCGGCCCGGACGCGTTAGCCCTTGCTGAACAAATGCGCTCCGAGTATGTCATTCGGGTCCACGGCAAGGTCGTCGCCCGGGATGCCCAAGCGGTGAACAACAAGATGCGTACGGGCAAAGTGGAAGTGGAGATCACGGAAGCTGAGATTTTGAACAAGTCAAAGACACCGCCATTTGACATCGTTGACGGCGTTGATGCCACGGAAGATACCAAACTGAAGTACCGTTATTTGGATCTGCGCCGGCCGGAAATGCAGCGCGGTTTGCGCACCCGGGCCCAAATCGTGAAGTCTGTCCACCATTATTTGGACGACCACGACTTTATTGAAATGGAAACCCCGGATTTGACCAAGTCCACGCCAGAAGGGGCTCGGGACTATATCGTGCCCTCCCGGGTCTATCCGGGCAGTTTCTACGCGCTGCCCCAGTCCCCGCAACTGTTCAAACAATTGCTAATGGGTGCAGGCTTCGATAAGTATTATCAGTTGGCCCGCTGTTTCCGGGATGAAGACTTGCGGGGTGATCGGCAGCCGGAATTCACTCAGATCGATATTGAAACCAGCTTCTTAGATCAAAAACAGATTCAGGATATTACCGAAGGTGTCATTGCCCAAGTCATGCACGATGAAAAGGGGATCGACGTTAAATTGCCGTTCCGCCGAATCACTTGGCAAGATGCCCAGGATCGGTTCGGTTCCGACAAGCCGGATGTTCGCTTCGGCATGGAATTAACGGATCTGTCTGACCTGTTCAAGGACTCCCCCTTCAAGGTCTTTTCCGGTGCCGTTGCTGATGGCGGCCAGGTTAAGGCGATCTGCGTCCCGGGAGCCGCGGCCAAGTATTCCCGGAAGCATATTGACGAACAACAGGAATATATCAAGCGCTTTGGCGCTAAGGGCTTAGCTTGGGTTAAAGTGACCGCAGACGGGTTCACTGGTCCCGTCGCGAAGTTTTTAGGCGACCAAACTGCTGAATTGACCAAGCGGCTGGAGGCCCACGACGGCGACCTGATCCTGTTTGTGGCGGCTAGTCGGAAAGTTGTCGCTGATTCTTTAGGCTATCTGCGGACGCATTTTGCCAAGGAAATGGATATGATTCCGGAAGACGAATACGCCTTCCTGTGGGTCGTTGATTGGCCATTGTTTGAATACGACGAAGGGGCCAAGCGCTGGGTACCGGCCCACCACCCGTTCACGATGCCCAACGAAGAAGATATCCACTTGCTGGATACCGATCCGTATAAGGCTCACGCTCAAAGTTACGATATCGTCCTGAACGGATACGAATTAGGCGGCGGTTCCATCCGTATCCACAACGAAGATATTCAATGGAAGATGCTCAAAGCCTTGGGCTTCACTAAGGAACGGGCCTATGCCCAATTCGGCTTCCTGCTGGATGCCATGCAATACGGGTTCCCGCCTATGGGCGGCTTAGCCATTGGCCTGGATCGCTTCGCCATGCTGCTGTCGCACCGGGACAACATTCGGGACGTCATCGCTTTCCCGAAGAACTCCAAGGCCACTGACCCGATGACCAGTGCGCCTCAGCCAGTCACCGCCGAACAACTGGATGAGCTGGGCGTTGAGGTCGAAGCCAAATATCGTAAGTAGGGAACAAATTAATTGTGCAAAACTAATGACAGCCACCCCGAAAATGCGTATAATCAGCATCAGAGAGGTGGGATTCCATGGCAGAGTCAAAAGAGCAGGATTTAAAGGCAAAACTGTCACCCTTAGCCTATGAAGTGACCCAGCATGCGGCCACTGAACGGCCGTTTTCCGGTCAATACGATGATTTCTACGAGCCGGGGATTTATGTGGATGTGGTCAGCGGCGAGCCGCTTTTCTCTTCGCTGGATAAATACGACGCTGGTTGCGGCTGGCCGTCTTTTTCCAAGCCCATCGAGAAATTACACACTCATATGGATACCAGTCACGGAATGACCCGCACCGAAGTCCGCAGCCAGAATGCCGGCTCGCACTTGGGCCACGTCTTCACCGACGGGCCCCAAGATCAGGGCGGATTGCGCTACTGCATTAACTCAGCGGCGCTGCGCTTCATTCCCGCGACCGATTTAACCAAGGCCGGATACGGGCAGTATGCCCCGTTATTTGAAAAGAAGGGATAGTGCACATGGCAGAAGAAACTGCAATTTTTGCTGGCGGCTGTTTTTGGTGCATGGTCCAGCCGTTTGATCAATATCCTGGGGTGCGGTCCGTGGTGTCCGGTTACACCGGCGGCCACGTGGCTAATCCCACTTACGCCCAGGTCTCTTCCGGCACCACTGGCCACACTGAGGCGGTCGAGATCACTTTCGATCCCGCAGTGCTGAGTTATCAGCAATTGGTCGATATTTATTGGCAGGTGGCCGATCCCACCGACGCCATGGGCCAATTCCAGGACCGGGGCAACAACTACCGGCCGGTGATTTTCGTTAATTCGCCGGCCCAGCGGGCGGTCGCAGAGGCATCGAAAAAGGCTTTGGCAGCGAGCGGCAAGTTTTCTAAACCGATCGTGACTAAGATCGAAGATGCGCAACCGTTTTATCCGGCTGAAGGGTACCATCAGGATTTCTATAAGAAAAATCCGGAGCGGTACGCCATGGAAGAAGCCGGCGGCCGAGCAGCCTACCAGAAAAAATATTGGGACCGCGGATAACCGTTGATCCCTTGCAGGACCGGCATATGCCGGTCCTGTTTTTCTTGTCCAATATGTTACAATAGTGTCACTAATCGCACCACGGAAAAGGGACGAGAAAGAATCAATGGATAGTATCGAAAAAGTAAGCCGGCGGTACCGGAACTTCACGCGGGTATCCGCCGCCCTGTTGTACGCCGTGGCGGTCTCCATGGCGTTGAACTTCTTCTGGGAACCCGGAGGGATTTACGCCTCCGGTGTGACCGGGTTTGCTCAGCTGATGAGTACGGTCTTGGCCCGGATGGGGATCACCTTCCTGGGTACCCCGTTTTGGCTCGTGGCTTTGAACCTGCCCTTATTTATTCTGGCCTGGCGCAAAATCGGTCATCATTTTACCTGGTTCACCATTCTGGCTGTTGTGCTGTCATCATTGTTACTGCATTTTTCACCCATTCGGAAACTCACCGTGGACCCGATTTTATGTGCTATTTTTGGGGCATTATTCAATGGCGCTGGGACCGGCTTTGCGCTGCGCAGCGGTATTTCTACAGGTGGATTGGACATTTTAGGCATCGTGCTGCGGAAAAAGACCGGCAAATCCGTTGGCTCGATCAATATCGCGTTCAACGCCTTGATCGTTTTGCTGTCCGGCTTTATCTACAGCTGGCCCCACGCGCTATACAGTGCCCTGGGAATTTTTATCAACGGCCGGGTGATCGATATGATCTATACTCAGGATCAGCGGTTACAGGTCATTATCGTGACGAACCATCCCCGCACCGTGATTGCCGGCATCCAGGAACAGATGCGGCGGGGGATCACGATCATGCATGATGCCGAGGGCGCCTATCGCCATGAAGAAAAGACGGTGCTGCTCACTGTCATTTCGCAATACGAACTGCGTGATCTCACGGACGTGATGCACGAAAGCGATGCCCACGCCTTCGTGTCAGTGACGCCGACTGTCCGTATACTGGGCCATTACTATGAACCAAAGAGGGAGTGAGTTGTTTGCTGCATGATCATCTTGGGGCCCATGTGCCCCTGAAGGGTAAAACCATGTTTGCCGGGTCCGTCCAAACGGCACTCGACTATCACGCCGACGCGTTAATGGTGTTCACCGGTGCGCCGCAAAATACGCGGCGCAAACCGATCGATGCATTTGAGATTGCCCAAGCCCAGACGCTGCTGGCCAGTCACGGCATTGACGATGTCGTGGTGCACGCGCCCTACATCGTGAATTTGGGAAATACGGCGAAACCGGAAAATTATACGTTTGGGGTCCAGTTTCTCAGGGAGGAAGTGGCCCGAGCCGACGCCTTGGGGGCGACCCAAATCGCGCTCCATCCCGGCGCCCATTTGAAGGACACACCGGAAAATGCCATTAAGCAGATCATTAAAGGCTTGAACGAAGTGATCAGTCCGACTCAGCATGCCCACATTGCCATTGAAACGATGGCGGGGAAGGGCACTGAAGTCGGCATTACCTTTGAACAACTGGCCGATATCATCGCCGGTATTCAAAACAATGACAAGGTCAGTGTCACCTTCGATACCTGCCACACCAGCGATGCCGGATACGATATCGCCCACGATTTTGATGGGGTGCTGAACCAGTTCGACCACATTATTGGCCTGGATAAGCTGCAGATGATTCATCTGAACGATTCAAAGAATCCCCAAGGCAGCCATAAGGACCGCCATGCGAACATCGGCTTCGGGACGATTGGCTTCGATGCGCTCCATTACGTCTATGCCCACCCGCAGTTAAAGGACGTGCCGAAGATCATGGAGACGCCCTTTGTCGGTCCGGATAAGAAACACCAATTCCCACCGTACGCTTTCGAGATTCAGATGCTGCGCAGCGGTCAATTTGACCCGGATTTACTTGAGAAGATTCAGGAACACGAAGGAAAATTACCAGAAGCGTAGCAAAAAGACGAGTCCCGCCACGGGACTCGTCTTTTCTATCGACCAATCAGTTATTTCTTGGTTAAATTGGGTTGGTAATCATCCAACCCCAGGTGTTCCAGAATCAGTGCGGCAGTTTCCTCAATTGACTTGTGGGCAACGTTGATCACCATGCAATCCAGCTTGGTGTAGAGATCTTGAGCGAATTTCAATTCATTCTTGATTTCGTCCACATTGGAATATGTTGTGTCTGGATTCAAACCATAGGCAATCATGCGCTCCCGGCGAATATTGTTCAAGACTTCGACATCGTTGGTCAGCCCAATGATTTTCTTTCGATCGACCTTCCACAGTTCCTCAGGGATGTGGGCCTGGGGCACCAGCGGCAGGTTGGCCACCTTCAAGTTTTTACCGGCCAGGAACAGGGACAGCGGCGTCTTGGAGGTCCGTGACGGGCCGAGAAGAACAACGTCGGCCTCCAAAAACCCCTTGGGATCCTTGCCATCGTCATACAGCACGGCGAATTCCATCGCTGAGATCCGATCGAAGTACTTTTCATTCAAATGGTGAATAGCACCAGCTTCGTGGGTCGGTTCTTCGCCGGTGGTTTTGGTGATTTCATCAATCAACGAACTAAGCAGATCGAAATCCACCACGTGGTGGATCAGGCAGGCTTGATGCACTTGCTTAGCCAAGCCCTTAGTCACCAGCGTGTGGATCACAATACCGCCGTCTTGGCTGGCTTTCTTCACAACTTCGTCAATTTGTTTCTCCGTGTGCATAAACGGATACCGGATGTACGTCGTCTCCACGTGGGGGAACTGGGCCATCACGGCCTGAGCGAGTTTGAAGGCGGTTTCCCCAACAGAATCAGACAGGACATACAGGTTGAGCTTTTTTGCTTCGGTCATATCGATGCTCCGCTTCTCTCATTTTTCTCTATGATACCATAATTCCCGTCGCACCGGGAAACAGTGAGCAAATCTGGGCGGCCGAAAAATCACGAGTCAGAATCTTTTCCACAAATATGCCAAGATTAATTGCGCTCTAAAATAATGTTCTGTATAATGAAAAGGAATTGTTTGTCACATGTACATCTGGCGACAGTTACACTCATCGCGGAGGGAGGGATGTCAAATGGCAAAGACAGTCGTTCGCAAAAACGAATCTCTCGATGATGCACTGCGGCGGTTCAAGCGTTCCGTATCTAAGAGCGGTACTTTACGTGAATACCGGAAACGCGAGTTCTACGAAAAACCGAGTGTGAAACGGAAGTTAAAATCCGAGGAAGCGAGAAAGCGTAAGAAGTTCTAATTGATTGGAGCGCAAAAATGAGCTTGTTAGATTCGCTAAATGCCGACATGATTACGGCGATGAAGGCTAAGGATAAAACCACGCTGAGCGTCGTTCGTATGATCAAAGCTGCTTTGCAAAATGAACAGATCAAGGTCGGTCGCGACCTGACTGCTCAAGAGGAACTCGGGGTTGTTAACCGAGAACTGAAACAACGTAAGGAGTCGCTTGAGGACTTTGAAAAAGCCCATCGAGACGATTTGGTCACCGGGGTTAAAGCCGAGATCGCCATCGTCGAGAAATATCTGCCCGCGCAGATGGATGACGCCCAGATTAAGCAGACCGTTCAAGAAACGATCACTGAAGTGGGCGCCTCGGGCAAGTCTGATTTCGGCAAAGTGATGAAGGCGCTCATGCCCAAGGTCAAAGGTAAGGCCGATGGGGCGAAAGTGAACGCCATGGTCAAGGAATTGCTGGGCTAGCTCCGGCCGCTCTGTCGACCTGACGTCTGCTCCAACAGTAACCAACCAAATGGACGGCGGATTTTCCGCTGGCTTTGAATAACGCAAATCTCCGCGAAAAAAACGAGCCAGGTCATTTTTGATGATCTGGTTCTTTTATTGCGTTTTTTGACGGCTTGTGGCAGAATACCAACAAGCGACAAAATAACGGGTGACAGTGAGCATCCATTTTGCTGACAACGGAGTACCCTCCTGGGGATTTCGCAGACAGCGTTATGCTTATGCCCCCCGATCTATGGAGGAATACACAATGGCAGAGTTGACCACAACGATCGGCGGCTTTCATTTTAACAATACAATCATGAACGGAGCGGGTGTTTGGTGTTACGACCGGAAGGAATTGTCCGCGGTCGATACCTCAGCAGCCGCTACTTTTGTGACTAAAACGGCCACTTTGGCCCCCCGGGCAGGGAACCCCAAGCCTCGCATGGCGGCGACCGACCTGGGCTCGATCAATTCCATGGGCTTGCCCAACAAAGGGTTGGACTACTACTTGCAGGTTGTTGAAGAATTCCATCAGGCTAATCCGGAAAAACCGTATTTTCTGTCAACGACCGGTACCAGCCCCGACGATTTCGGCAAGATCTTTACCAAGATCGCCGCAAGCAATTTCAGCGGGTTAGTGGAATTAAACTTGTCTTGCCCCAACGTCGTGGGCAAACCGCAGATTGCCTATGACTTTGCCGCGGTAGAACGGATCTTGACCCAAGTGACCGGCATTTATCATGGTCCGCTGGGCGTGAAATTACCGCCGTATTTCGATCTGGTGCACTTCCAGCAGATTGCTGATGTGCTGAATCAATTTCCGCTGACCTTCGTCAACACCATCAACAGCGTTGGTAATGGTCTGGTGATTCAAGACGAAACCGCCGCGATTGCGCCTAAGGGCGGACTGGGCGGCATCGGCGGCGGCTACATCAAGCCGATGGCCTTAGCCAACGTCCGCGTCTTGCGCCAGCTCCTGAAGCACGAAATCAACATTATCGGTACCGGCGGTGTCGAAACCGGCCGGGATGTTTTCGAACTGATCCTGTGCGGGGCCGACATGGTCGGCGTTGCAACCCAGCTGGGCAAGGAAGGACCGAAAGTGTTTGCCCGCTTAACGGAGGAACTGACCGCCATCATGGATGCCAAAGGATACAAGCGGCTGAGCGATTTCCGCGGGAAATTGCAGGTGCCGGAAGCGCGGGAAGTGGCGGTGCACTAAGGAATTTGGTCGTGATAAGCAGGATTTACATGTCACAGAGAAACTAGTGCCATGGCTGATCCCCCATCCGCCGGAGATTGCGCAGCTTTGGCACGGCAGTGCTGGAACGAACAAGGCTGCCTCCGCGTAAACGGGCTCAGGCCGACAGAAGCTAGGCAATAAGGCAGGAACGACAAAAACCCAAAACCGGGGTTTGTGCCGTTCCTGCCTTATTGCTACGCTTCTGACCGTCGGCCTTCGCCCTCTTGCCATCTGTGCTAAAATACAATTAGACTAACTAACCCAGAAAGTAGTGAGAATTTGGCAGAAGCCACGCGTATTGAAGAAACCTACCATCTCAGCGATCCGGCCATGGCTGTCACTTTGATGGGCGTCAATGATGAATACTTACAACTCTTGGCCGAAGGACTCAATGTGTCCATTACCGCTCGGGATGTGGAGATCCATATCACCGGCGAACCGGACGATGTGCACTTAACCGAACAGGTATTAAATGCCCTCACTGACGTTATCGGATCCGGCATCCGGATCGGATCCACCGATGTCATGAGTGCCATTAAGATGGCCGAGCGGGGGACGCTGGAGTATTTCACTGATCTTTACAAGGAAACGATTATCCGTGACGCTAAGGGCCGTAACATTCGCGTTAAGACCTTTGGCCAGCGGCAATATGTGCAAACGATCCGCCACAATGACATCACCTTCGGCATCGGCCCCGCCGGTACCGGGAAAACATATCTGGCCGTTGCCTTGGCGGTGGCGGCGCTGAAGAGCGGCGATGTGGAACGCCTGATTCTCACTCGGCCAGCAGTCGAAGCCGGGGAGTCGCTGGGCTTTTTACCCGGCGATTTGAAGGAAAAAGTCGATCCCTATTTGCGGCCGATTTATGATGCTCTGTATCAAATCATGGGCACTGATCAAACGAACCGGATGATCGATCGCGGCGTGATCGAAATTGCGCCGCTGGCTTATATGCGCGGCCGGACTTTAGACCAAGCTTTCATCATTATGGATGAAGCCCAAAACGCAACGCGGGCGCAGATGAAGATGTTGTTGACGCGGCTAGGATTCGATTCGAAGATGGTCGTGGACGGCGATATCACCCAGATCGATTTACCTTCAAACAGTGCCAGTGGGCTGATGTCGGCGGAAAAAATTCTCCATGATATTCCCCATATCGGCTTTGTCCACTTCAATAGTGCGGACGTGGTGCGGCACCCGGTAGTCGCCCGGATCATTGATGCCTATGCCGCCTACGAAATGCCCCAACATCCTCAAGAGAACGGAGAACCTAAGCAGTGAATTTAGACGTATATGACGACGATCACCTGTTAGACTCAGATTCCTTAGCCATGGTCAAAGACTTGGTGGAATTTGCCGGGAAGCAGCTGCACCTTAAAGAAGATACCGAGATGTCCATCACCTTCGTGACGAAGGAGCGCATTCGGGAAATCAATAATCAATACCGTAACGTGGATCGGGCTACTGACGTGATCAGTTTTGCGATCGAAGACGGCGACGACGATAGCGAGTTTGGCGAACCGCTCGAGGCGTTAGCTGATCTGCCCCGCAACATTGGAGACTTGTTCATATCACCGGCCATTGCCCAGGAACAAGCGGAGCGATATGGTCATTCGTTTGCCCGCGAGCTCGGATATACTACTGTTCACGGCTTCTTGCACTTAAATGGCTATGACCATATCAAGAAGGCGGACGAAGCAGTGATGATCCCGCTGCAAGAGAGGATTCTAGAAGCCTATGGCCTCACCCGCTAAGCAAACTGATAAAAACCATACCTTCTTGCAAGCCCTGCGCCATGCCTGGGCGGGTGTCCGGGTGGCGCTGCACGAGGAACGCAATCTGCGCCGAGACGCAGTAGCTGCCATTGTCGTGATCGGCGCGGCGGCTATTTTGCGTGCCCGCTGGAATGATTGGCTCTGGCTGCTGGCTGCGATTTGGTTAGTGATTTTTGCCGAATTGGGCAATACGCTAATGGAAGATATGGTGGACTTTGTGACCAAAGGGGCTTATTCGCCTCAGGCCAAGAAGATCAAAGATTTATCCGCCGGCATTGTATTGCTGACGGCTTTTTTTGCCGTGCTTGTGGGGGCCTTGGTCTTTATCCCGCTGGTGTGGGCGTATTTCCGCTGAGGAGGAGAATTGATGGTTTCAGAAAAAGAATTGATCAAGGCGGCGCAGATCGCCCGGGAACAAGCCTATGTCCCGTATTCCCACTTTGCAGTGGGCGCAGCGCTCCTGACCCAGACCGGCCAGATCTATACTGGTTGCAACATTGAGAATTCCAGTTTCAGCCTGACCAATTGTGCCGAACGCACGGCGATGTTCAAGGCGATCAGTGCCGGTGAGCGGGACTTTGCCAATTTAACGGTGATTGCTGACACTGCGGACCCGGTCTCACCTTGCGGTGCGTGCCGTCAGGTGCTGGCGGAGTTTTGTGCGCCGGACATGCCCGTTATTTTGACCAACTTGCACGGCACGGTGCAGCATACCACCGTCGCTGAACTTTTACCGTATGCCTTTAAGGGAGAGCAGATGTCTGATGGACAATAAAGAAAAGCAATTTGTATCCGGGTTTGTCGCCATTGTCGGCCGGCCCAACGTGGGTAAATCCACGCTGATGAACCGGTTGGTGGGTGAAAAAGTGGCGATCATGTCCGATAAGGCCCAGACGACCCGCAATAAGATTCAGGGAATCTACACGACGGATCAGGCTCAAATTGTTTTCGTCGATACTCCCGGGATCCACAAGCCCAAGAACAAACTGGACGATTATATGGATGCCGCCGCAGAATCAACGTTTTCTGAAGTGGATGCCATCCTCTTCATGGTGGCCGCAGACGACAAAATCGGTCCTGGCGATCGGTACATCATGGATTTGTTGGAGAAGACTAAGACACCGGTGTATTTGCTGGTCAACAAAATTGATCTGGTCCACCCCGACACGCTGCCGGAGATCGTTGCCAACTACACGGATACACTGCACTTTGCTGAAGTCTATCCGATTTCGGCGACCCAAGGAAACAACGTAGCCGATATGCTTGCGGGGTTAGAAAGCCATCTGAAACCGGGTCCGCAATACTATCCAGAAGATCAGATCACTGATCATCCCGAGTATTTCGTCGTTGCCGAATTGATTCGAGAGCAAGTGCTGCATCTGACGCGGCAGGAGATTCCCCATGCGGTCGCTGTGTTGGTGGACTCGATGAATACCCGGATCGAGGGCAAACTGCAAGTCCACGCCACGATCTATGTGGAGCGGGATTCCCAGAAGGGGATCGTCATCGGCGCCGGTGGTAAGATGTTGAAACAGATTGGAATCAACGGCCGGCGGGAGATCGAAGGCCTGTTGGGCGAGAAAATCAATTTGAAGCTGTGGGTCAAGGTACAGCGCAACTGGCGGGATGACCCGAAGTTTCTCAACCAGTCTGGTTACAACATCAAACGACTGGACTAGTTGATGGCTGAAGCAGCCGTTGATTTCACCGGCATCGTGGTCTCCCGCCAGGACTATCGCGAACATGATGCCCTAGTCCGCTTTTTAACCCAGCAATATGGGTTCAAGACGTTTATCGCGCGCGGATTGAAGCGCCCTAAGGCGAAACTGGCCGGGGTGACTTTACCCTTTACGCTGGGCGATTACGTTGGCGTGGTGCGCGCCCAGGGGTTGTCCCAGTTGCGGACAGCCAAGGGAACGCACCTTTTTCGCCAACCAATGGCGGATATCGTCATTAATGCTTATGCCACTTATATTTTTGATCTGATCCGCATGGCGTTTCCGGAGGGGCAGGCCATCCCGAAATGGTACGATATCGGCAAAAACGTCCTGCTCGGTTTAGACCGCGGTTTGGATGCTGGTATTCTGGCGAATATCGTCGAGATTCAGCTCCTGCCCGCCTTCGGGGTCGCGCCGCAGCTGCGCGTCTGTGCAATTTGCGGGCGAGACGACCGGCCCATGGATTATTCAGAAAGTGCCGGTGGGTTGATCTGCAGCCGGCATTGGGCCCAGGATCCCCATCGGTTCCATGCCAGTGCGAAGACCATTTACTACATGCGCCGCTTTTCGGTGGTGAATATTGGGCAGATCCAATCGATCAAGGTGAACAATACCACGAAGGCAGAACTGCGTACCATCATTGACCGAATTTATAGCGACACGGTGGGGGCGTATCCCCGGTCTAAACGGTTTATTGATTCGCTGGAGCAGTGGAACGAGGATTTCAAACCGTTACCGCCCCGAAATGCAGCGCCAAACGACCAGAGGAGTGACGATCATGACGATTAACCAGAAAGTTGGATATCCAATCATTCTCCATCCTGAAACAGAGGGCGGCTATTCTGTCGAAATTCCCGACATCAATGGCGGTTCTTGGACTCAGGGCGATTCTATTGAAGAAGCAATCGAAATGGGTAAAGACCTTATTGGCACAATGCTTCTAGACGAAACAGCACTGCCGGCATCAACCCCGTTGAATCAATTAGCGATTCCCGCCAAGTCTTTTGCCGTACTGATTACTGTTGATTTGACCGCCTATCGCCAGACCCATGCCGCCGTTTAAGATCACTTTCAGAAACCATCTTGTCTCCCGCCGTCTTTTAGCGTATGATGTCTATGAATCATTCGTGAGGAACGGGTAAAGCGCGGTCAAGTCAGCGAGAGCGGGAGAGTGCAAGCCGCTCACGACCAGCGCACGGCACCCGGGAGCGAAGAACAAACGAAGCGCACAGGGCGCAGTCCTGTGAAGTAGGGTGGAACCGCGGTTAGAAGCCGTCCCTACACTACCATTTGGCGTAGTGTAGGGACGGTTTTTGTGTCCCCCGCGAGGCCGGAAGAGGAGAATTACATGGCTAAGAAGTTGGACATTCAAGATATGATCTCGACCTTACAGCACTTCTGGGCGAGCAAGGGCTGTATGTTAATGGAAGCCTACGACGTAGAGAAGGGCGCGGGTACCATGAGCCCCTATACGTTCCTGCGTGCCGTGGGTCCCGAACCGTGGAACGCGGCATACGTGGAACCGTCCCGGCGGCCGGCAGACGGCCGGTATGGTGAAAACCCGAACCGGTTGTACCAGCACCACCAGTTTCAGGTGGTCATGAAGCCTTCTCCCAAAGAAATTCAGGAATATTATCTGGATTCTCTGCGGGCGCTGGGCATCGAACCTTTGGAACACGATATCCGGTTTGTTGAAGACAACTGGGAGAACCCGTCCATGGGCTGTGCCGGAGTTGGCTGGGAAGTCTGGCTGGACGGCATGGAAGTGTCCCAATTTACGTATTTCCAAGTGGTCGGCGGCCTGAATGTTTCCCCCGTCACCAGTGAGCTGACCTATGGGATCGAACGGCTGGCGTCCTATATTCAAGACGTGAATTCCGTTTTCGATCTGGAATGGGGCGACGGTGTCCTGTACGGTGACATTTTTAAGGAACCGGAGTACGAACATTCCAAGTATGCCTTTGAAGAAAGCGACCAGGACATGCTGCTGAAGTTCTTCAATGATTATGAAAAGGAAGCCCACCGCCTGATCAAGCTGGGTTTGGTCCACCCCGCGTATGACTATATTCTCAAATGTTCCCACACGTTCAATCTGCTGGACGCCCGGGGCGCGGTCTCGGTAACCGAACGCGCCGGCTATTTAGCCCGGATCCGCAAGATGGCGCACTTAGTTGCTAAAGCGTTTGTGGCCGAACGGGAGAAGCGCGGGTTCCCGCTGTTGAAGCATGCTCAGGAAAATGCCGCAAAGGAGGCCGAATAAGATGACGACACATAATTACTTACTCGAAATTGGTTTAGAGGATATGCCGGCCCACGTGGTGGTCCCTAGTGTTCGCCAACTCCACGACCGCATGGCCGCTTTTCTGAAGGACAATCGCTTAGCCTTTGCCGACATTAAAGAGTATGCCACCCCGCGGCGTTTAGCTTTATTGGTCAGCGGTTTGGCAGACAAGCAGACTGACGAGAGTACGGAAAACCGCGGCCCGGCGATGAAGATCGCCAAGGACGCCGACGGCAACTGGACCAAGGCGGCCCAAGGCTTTGCCCGTGGTCAAGGCGGTACTGTGGATGACCTGGAAGAACGCGACGTTAAAGGTACGCCTTACGTTTTCTACCAGAAAAACATCATTGGTCAGCCGGTTGCAGATGTTCTGCCCAAGGTCACGGAGATCATTGAAGCTATGACTTTCCCGACGCGGATGCACTGGAGCCACTATGACTTCGAATATATCCGGCCGATCCACTGGTTCGTTTCGCTGCTGGATGACAAGATAGTGCCATTCAAGATCCTCGACGTTGAGGCCGGCCGCACCACCCAGGGACACCGATTCCTGGGTCACGCGGTGGACCTGCAAACCGCTACGGACTATGAAGACGCCTTGGCCGACCAATTTGTCATTGTTGACGAGCAGAAGCGCGGCGACGTGATCAAAGCCCAGGTGAAGCAGATCGCCGACGAACACGGCTGGCGCATTGTACTGAACCGGGACTTGTTTGAAGAAGTCACCAACCTGGTAGAATATCCCACGGCCTTTGCCGGTCAATTCGACAAGAAGTATCTGGAATTGCCCGATGCCGTCTTAATCACTTCCATGCGCGACAATCAGCGGTATTTCTACGTCACCGATCATGATGGTCAACTTCTGCCGGATTTTGTCGCCGTTCGCAACGGCAACCGGGAATACCTGGAGAATGTCGTCAAGGGGAACGAAAAGGTCCTTGTCGCCCGGTTGGAAGACGCGGTATTCTTCTATGAAGAGGACCAGCAGCATAGTATTGCCGATTACGTGGAGAAACTGAAGACGGTCATGTTCCACGACAAGATCGGCTCGATGTATGAAAAGATGCAGCGGGTCGCCGGCATTGCCCGTTATTTGGGCAAGCGATTCGACTTGAGCGAAGCAGAACTTGCCGATTTGGACCGGGCCGCCCACATCTACAAATTCGACCTGGTCACCAGCATGGTCGGTGAATTTCCTGAATTGCAGGGCACGATGGGGGAGATTTACGCTAACCTGGCCGGTGAAAAAGAAGATGTTGCCAAGGCCATCCGGGAACACTACATGCCCACGTCGGCCGATGGCAAATTGCCAGCGTCTAAGATTGGCAGTGTGCTAGCGATTGCCGATAAGATGGATACGATCATGACCTTCTTTGGCGCCGGAATGGTGCCCAGCGGGTCCAATGATCCCTATGCACTGCGCCGGCAAGCCTATGGCATCATTCGCATCCTGCAGGACCACAAGTGGCACTTCCCGCTGCTTCGGATCCAAGCCGCGATCGTCAGCCAGTTCCAAGAAAAGAATCAAGTGCCGCATCTGCACCTGGACAAGATTAAAGGCCTGAACGACTTCTTTGTCGATCGGGTGAAGCAGTTCTTCAGTACGAAAGATACGCGGCACGATATCGTCGATGCCGTTACGGCCAATCAAGATGTCGATCCCGAGGATATGTTCGCGGCCGCCAATGTACTCACCGATCAGGTCGACAAAGAGTCCTTCAAGCCGACTGTGGAAGCCTTGACGCGGGTGTTACACTTGGCCCGGAAGTCCAAAGACGCCGGTGCCCAAGTCGACCCGAGTCTGTTCCAGAACCCTTCCGAACAAAAACTGCATGATGCGGTGGAGACGTTACAAGCCGATGCGCCGCAATTATCAATCGCGGAATTGTATCAGCGCTTGCAAGATCTGCGGCCGATCATCAACGAGTACTTTGAAGAGAACATGGTCATGGACAAGGATCCCAAGATTCGGGATAACCGCCTGCACCAGCTCGCCCAAATTCGGGACATCGCCAAGTTCTTTGGTAATTTGGATGGTTTGATTGTAAAATAGATATAACGCTTTTTCCGAGCGGACTGGGACAAGACTCAATTTTCAAACGTACGGCGTGCCAATGCTCCGCAAGCTGCGGCAAAATTGGCACGCCGTACGAAGAAAGAGTCTCGTCCCGGTCCCTTTTCTCACTGATCCAAACAGAAAGGAGTCCGCCCATGGCCCAAAGAATACCGGAAGACGTCATTGAAGGTATCCGCCAGAAGGCCAATATCCTCGATATCGTTGGCCAATATGTCCAGTTGCGCAAGCAAGGCCGCAATTACTTCGGCCTCTGTCCGTTCCATGAAGAGAAGACCCCGTCATTCTCTGTCGCTCCGGACAAACAGATCTTCCACTGTTTCAGTTGCGGCCGGGGCGGTAATGTCTTCAAGTTCATCATGGACATTGAAGACCTGTCGTTCCCAGAGTCGGTGGCGAAAGTCGCCGAGATGATTGGTGAAAAACTGCCGGATGAATACGTAGGGCCGGCGACACCCGCGGATCCGGAAATTTCTCAGTTGCGCCAGATGCACACCCAGGCGGCGGCTTTTTATCACCATATTCTGGTCAATACCCAGGTGGGTGAAACGGCCCTGGCGTATCTGCACCAGCGGGGGATGGCCGATGATTTGATCGAGACGTTCAATATCGGCTTTGCCCCGGATACCGGTGACGTGCTGTGGCAGTATTTGCACGAGCATTATGATGACGATCTGCTGCGGACATCGGGTCTGTTCACTGAGCAGGATGATGGCCATTTGCGAGATCGGTTCTATAATCGAGTGATGTTCCCGGTGCGGGATCAGGGCGGCCAGGTGGTGGCCTTTTCTGGGCGGATTCTGACCAAGGCCGACAATGCCCCGAAATACTTGAACAGTCCGGAAACAAAACTGTTTGCGAAGCGGCAGGTGCTGTTCAATCTGGATCAGGCCAAGACCAAGATTCGGGATGACCACCGAGCGATTCTTTTTGAAGGATTCATGGATGTGATTTCGGCTTACAGTGCCGGGGTAACAAATGGCGTGGCCTCCATGGGGACCAGCCTCACGGATCAGCAGATTTACGACCTGCGGCGGTTAACGGACAGTCTCGTAATTTGTTACGATGGCGACGCCCCGGGAATTGCGGCGGCCAAACGGGCAATGGGACTTTTGGGCGGCGACCAAGGTTTTAACGTCAGCGCCGTCGTCCTCCCCGATGGTATGGATCCGGATGAATTTGTGCAAAAGCGGGGCGCAGAGGCCTTTCAAAAACAGATCACGGAACATCGGTTGACGCCGACCGGCTTCGGTTTACGGGAGCTGGCCAGCCGCAGTGACTTGACTGGGGACGCCGCTCGGGCGGATTACACCGATGCCGCCTTGACGATCATTGCCCAGGACCCGTCGCCGGTGGAACGAGACGTGCATCTGCGCGGTTTGAGCAAACAGCTGGGAGTTGATTTAGGGGCGCTCCAGGCGTCCTTAATTCAAATTCAAACGGAGCTGCCCAAACAGCGGCCGCGCCAAACAGAACGACGCCAATCCGCCCCCATGGATTATGGTCCGCTGCCGCCGCCCCCGGCGATGCCCGAGCAGCCGCGGCTGTCGCTGGTGGAGCGGACAGAACAGGACCTGCTGGCATTGATGATGGCCCATCCGGAAGTGGTGGACCTAGTCCAGGGCAAGTCGGATGGCACTTTTGAATTCGTGGATGTCAATTATCAGACGCTGTACTTGCTGTGGCAGGATTACTTGGCATCAGGTCATTCAGCCGGCGACGTGGCCGGCTTCAACGACTTCGTTCCAGATGCGGAAAACGCGCTGCTCACGCAAATTGAGATGCGCGACTTGCCCACTGATTATTCGGAAGAACAGGTGACGGACTATTTGCACATCCTGTCCCGCCACCCGTTGCAGACTGAGCTGCATACTTTGCAGCAGCAGCTGCACAAAGCCCATGATAACGGCGACGGCGAACGTGAATTAGCAGTCGCTATGCAGATCATTCAGTTGCAGCAGCAATTGAAGGGGAGACCAGGACCGGTTTCCTGACCCAATTGTGCCGCCGACTTGCATCGGTGGCACAATTGGTGTATATTATATATGTGTATTTTTACGCCCATTTTTATTGAGGGGGATTGCTTGATGGCTAAAGAAACCAATACGGTATCCAAGAAAGACTTGACCAAGGCCGTGACTGCCTTAGTTAAGGAGTACCGACCCAAGAAGCAAATCACAAATGAAGAACTCGTTGAAAGAATTGTGAAACCCTTCAAACTCGAGTCCAACGACATTGATGATGTGATGCAGAAGGTCGAAGACAACGGCATCAGCATCGTTGACGAGAACGGCGAACCAGCTGAACGGAGCCTGAAGAAAGAAAAGGCTGTTTCGAAGAAGGAATTGCGTGATTTGTCCGCGCCCACTGGCGTGAAGATCAACGATCCTGTACGCATGTATCTGAAGGAAATCGGCCGGGTGCCGCTGTTAACTGCGGACGAAGAAGTCGAATTAGCCCTGAAGATCGAACAGGGCGATGAAGAAGCCAAGCAGCGGTTAGCAGAAGCCAACTTACGCTTGGTGGTTTCCATTGCCAAGCGTTACGTCGGCCGGGGCATGCAGTTCCTGGACCTGATCCAGGAGGGGAACATGGGCTTAATGAAGGCCGTCGAGAAATTCGACTACCGCAAAGGGTTCAAGTTCTCCACTTACGCCACGTGGTGGATTCGCCAGGCGATTACCCGGGCGATTGCCGACCAGGCGCGGACCATTCGGATCCCAGTCCACATGGTTGAAACCATCAATAAACTGATTCGGATCCAGCGGCAGCTGCTGCAAGATCTAGGCCGGGAACCAACACCGGAAGAAATCGGTGCCGAGATGGATCTGCCTACGGAGAAGGTGCGGGAAATCTTGAAGATTGCCCAAGAACCAGTTTCTCTGGAGACACCCATCGGCGAAGAGGATGATTCCCACTTAGGGGACTTCATCGAGGACCACGACGCCACCAGTCCGGAAGAGCATGCGTCTAACGAACTGCTCAAGGAACAGTTGGAGAGCGTTCTGGACACGCTGACTGATCGGGAAGAAAACGTTCTGCGGTTGCGCTTCGGCTTGGATGATGGTCGGACCCGCACTCTGGAGGAAGTCGGCAAAGTATTCGGCGTCACCAGAGAACGAATTCGCCAAATCGAGGCCAAGGCCCTGCGCAAGCTGCGCCACCCATCTCGCTCGAAACAATTGAAGGATTTCTTGGATTAAACCAAGCGGAAAGAGCAGGGCCGGCAGGCGTTGCTCTTTCCTTTTTCTTTACCGTCATCAGCCCGAGTTTTGGTACAATATAATTAACATGTGACATTGGGGGCGGCATGATGATGGTGAAAGAAGACTTGCAGACAGTGACGGAGACTGCTCAGACTCTGGGTATCTCGGCTGACCGGTTACGCCGGCTATCCGCAGCCATGGAAGAAAATGGGGCAGCCTTCCCCCGCAATAACCGGCGCGGCCGGCTTTACTCGGCAACGGCGATTCAACAGCTTACCGCCATCACCCAGCGGGTAAGCACTGAACATTTGTCCATCCAGGCGGCGGTACGCGCGGTGCTGGCACCAGTGAATCGTGCCGCCGAGCCCGCCGCCGATTTGGCCGTGACCGTCCAGAATCAGCAGGAAGAAATCAACCAGCTGCGCCAGCTCGTCTCCACAGTGATTGAGCAAAATACGCGAATCCTGGAAATGCTGCATCAGGTGGATCCGAATTTGGCCGATCAGGTCAAAGCGGTGGAGAAGCGTGACGTCACGACTCGGCCAACTGAAATTAGTGCCGCCCCGCCTGCATCTGCCAAACCGCGGACGCACACCTATTTGGATCCCCACGCCGCGGAAGTCGCCGTGGAACACAATGATCGGCCCAAGACCTTAGCGGACATGCAGCTGCCGGCGGATGACCATCCAAAGCGTTCTTGGTGGGAACGCTTTCGACGCTAACCACTGTACCTTTTTGGTAATGATGCTATAATATTGTCAAAGGCATGAGAGAAAATGGAGTGATTTTTATGGATAGTGACAATCCTGGACCGTTACCGGACCCGGCGCATCGCTGGGCATTGATGGCGGTATTGTATGCACTGTTGAGTCTTGTGGGGATCGGCGCCCTGTTTTATGATGCGTTGGTCCAAAAGGACGGCGTGGACGGTTTGATCGTCGTCGGCACCGTGGTTGCGCTGACGGCAGCGCTGGGAAACTGGCAGCTTTACCGGCGGACCCACCGGACGCGTGCTGCTCACCATATTTTGCTGTGATTTTTCTTATTTTATTGCCCGCGGCCGGTTGCCGCGGGCTTTTTTTGGTATACTGAGTATACTATTTGTATCAAGAGAAAGTGGAGGCCTTTTTTGTGACGCAAGACAAACACACCGCAACGTTATTGTCCGATCGGCTCGCGGTCGTGGCTCAATTTATCCCCCAAGATGCCGTCGTGGCAGATATCGGGACCGATCATGCCTACTTGCCGATTTATCTCATCCATGAAGGGGTGTCTCCCCGCGTTGTCGCCAGCGATGTTGGGGCCGGCCCGGTAGCCAGTGCCACCCGCAATGTGACTGAAGCCCAAGTGACCAGCCAAGTCAGTGTCCGCCAAGGCGACGGACTCAGCACGCTGACGGCGGATGACGGCATCACCTGTGTTGTCATTGCCGGTATGGGCGGGGCGCTGATCACCGATATTTTGGAGGCTGGCCAGTCTGACTTGCAGCACACCGAACGGTTGATTTTGCAGCCGAATATCGGCAGTGACCGGGTGCGCACCTGGTTGGTGCAGCACCGGTACAGCATCAATGCGGAACGGATCATCGACGAAGATCACCATATTTATGAAATTATTGTCGCCGACCCGGTCCAAGAAGCTGTGACGCTGGCGCCAGCTGATATTTTAATGGGACCGCATCTGCGTCAGGAAAAGAGCGAAGTCTGGCGCCGTTATTGGCAGGATCGCCACGACCACAACCAAGAATTATTAGCCGATCTGCGACAGGCCCAAACGGATCAATCGGAAAAGGCTGATCAAGTGAAAGAAGAACAGCAAATGATTGAGAAGGAGTTAGCCTAATGACCACTGTCCAAGATATTATCAATCGCAGCGACCGCTTTGCACCGCGGTATTTACGGGAAGGGAATGACCCCACCGGATTTCAGCTGGGGGATCGGCAAGCCGTCGTGCACCGCGTACTCGTCACCCTGGATGTCCGGCCGGAAGTGGTGGATTACGCAATTGCCCAAAATATTGATTTAATTTGGGCCCACCACCCGATGATCTTCCGCCCAGCGCGCAATCTGGACTTGGCTGATCCGCAGAATCGAATGTATGCCAGTTTGCTGACCCACGGCATCAGCGTATTTGCCGCCCATACCAACTTGGATAAAGCAGTGGGGGGCATGAACGATTGGCTGGCAGCGGCCATTGGCTTGCAGGATGTGCAGCCGTTTGCCCGGAGCAACGATGATCCGCTGGAAAAATTGATCGTCTTCACCCCAGCGGACAACGCCGACGTGATGCGCCATGCGCTGGCGGCGGCCGGCGCCGGTCAGATCGGCGATTACAGCGGGGCGTCCTTTACCAATGACGGCGAAGGCCGCTTCACGCCTGAAGCGGGTGCTCATCCGGCGATTGGCGCGGTCGCCAAACCGGAAGTCGTGCATGAAAGCCGCGTCGAAGTAATTTTCCCCCATTCGCTGCGGGCTGATGTTTTGCTGGCCATGCATGAAGTCCACCCCTATGAAGAACCCGCTTATGATATCTTCACTGAAGCTTATCCGGCGCAGCATATCGGGATCGGCCGAATCGGCACACTGCCCCAGGCGCTGACTGTTCGCGATTTGGCAGACCATATTAAACAGGTCTTCGCTTTGCAGGGTCTGCGCGTGGTGGCTAAAGATCTGCAAAGATCCGTCCGTCGGGTGGCAGTCGTTGGCGGTGACGGCGGTAAATTCTTCCATCAGGCCCAAGCGGCTGGTGCTGAAGCCTTTGTGACCGGGGATGTGTATTACCATACCGGCCACGACATGCTAGCGGCGGATTTGCCGGTGATCGATCCTGGTCACCACATTGAAAGTATCGTCATTCCCCAGATGAGCGAAAAACTCGCCGCTTGGGCGGATGAGAACCACTGGGACATCACGGTGATGCCATCACCGCTGTCCACCGACCCCTTTACATTTCTCTAATTCCATTAATTCAGAAAGCAGGTTGCTACTTATGGCAGACACCAAGTATCCCACTTTAATTCCCCGTTTTTTACGTTACGTCAAGATCAATACTCGTTCTGATGAGAAATCAACGACTATCCCGAGTGCAGAGCGGGAAGTTAAATTCCTGCACCAACTGGTTGATGAATTAAAAGAAATTGGGTTATCCGATGCCCGGTATAACGATGCCAACGGATACGTCACGGCAACAATTCCCGTACGTCACGGCAACAATTCCCGGCAATGCGGACCACCAGGTGCCGACCATCGGCTTTTTGGCCCACGTGGACACGGCGGATTTTAATGCGGAAGGCGTCAAACCGCAGATCGTCGAAAACTATGACGGCCATTCCGTAATCAAGTTGGACGCTGCCGGAGAATATACGCTGGATCCGAAAGATTTCCCGGCTTTAAAGAATTACGCAGGCCATACGTTGATTACCACTGACGGCACGACTTTGCTGGGGTCAGACGACAAGTCCGGCGTCGCTGAGATCTTCAGCCTGGCCGAGTATTTACTGGCTCATCGGGAGATCAAACACGGCGATATCCGCATCGGTTTCGGTCCGGACGAAGAAATCGGCACCGGTGCCGATCATTTCGACGTCAAGGATTTTGCGGCCGACTTTGCTTACACCGTTGACGGCGGGCCATTGGGCGAGATGGAATATGAAACCTTCTCCGCCGCCTCGCTGCACGTAGCGATCAAGGGCAAGAATGTTCATCCTTCCACGGCCTACCACACGATGATCAACGCCATTCAATTGGGCATCGATTTTCAAAATAATTTACCCCAAGATGAAGTACCCGAAGAAACCCGGGGCCGCGCCGGCTTCTTCCATCTGCTATCCTTCGAGGGGACTCCGGATCACGCCGAACTGGATTACATCATCCGTGACTTCGAACGGGCCGGCCTGGAAGAGCGCAAGCAAAAGGCCCAGGCCATCGCTGACAAGCTGAATGCCCGCTTGGATGAACCCCGGGTGACTGTGACAATGCACGACCAATATTACAATATGATCGACGTCATGAAGGACCACATGGACGTGGTCCGCTTGGCGGAACAGGCGATGCACAATCTGGACATCACCCCGGATGAAACTCCTGTCCGCGGCGGCACCGACGGGTCCAAGCTGTCCTTCATGGGCCTGCCGACTCCGAACTTGTTCGCCGGCGGCGAGAATATGCACGGCCGCTTCGAGTTTGTTTCTGAACAAACGATGGCTAAAGCCGTGGATGTCTTGTTAGAAATTGTTCAACTGAACGCCGCTAAATAATTAGTGAAACACTCGGCACGCAACGGCCACGCTGCGTGCCTTTTTTGACCCGCGGAAGAAACCAAATTTCGCCCTCGAAAATAATCCTTGTTATCCGTTGAATTTGTATTTCTATCCTGTATAATTTGAGTTGTAAGGGGTTGCAATAATAAAAAATAGACCAGCTCTCCTGAACTGGTCTATACTGTGAAAACAAGGGCGCCAATTAATTACAAATATTCTTCAGTGCGCACCTTAATTAACAAAGGGGAGAAGGTGGGTTGACTCTTGATCCGCTGTTTGGCAATATCGGCTGCGGCTTCCGCGTCCGCGGCATCCGTGGTGAAGTACAGTTCTATACCTTTCTTCTTTTCAAACTTAAAAGATGGATCGGACTGGGCTTCTAAAAAGTCGATAATCTGCTGCTGCATCAAGGGACTGAGCACAATAATCATCACGGGTAGCTCCTTTCATGTAGTGAATACGTTCACTACAACATAGTGTAGCATGTTCTTCAGGGGAAAATCATGACTAGAAGGGGTGTTTTCTGATGGATCACATCACTAAGTTTGTCGAAGAGAAAATTGCACCGCCGTTAATTAAGTTCTCCCAATACCGCTATATTCAAGTGATTCAGCGGACTGGGCTGGGGATCATGAGCCTCTTGATCATCGGCTCCATCTTTACGCTATTATCCGCCTTCCCAGTCCCGGCGTACCAAAACTTCATCGGCGGGTTCAAAACGACGCTGGCCTCGGCCGCCGGGGTCGGCACCGCCTTTATCGCCCTCTATACCGTCATCACCACCTCATATGCGCTGGTGGAATGGTATAACAAAAACAAGGGGGAAAAAGACGGATATTATTCAGCCGATGATTCTGGCCGTTGCATCGTATCTGTTGATCAACCCGGTTCAAACAGTGAATACCCTGGTTAAGGGCAGCAAGACGCCGGTGCCGTTTGCCGGTTTACCAGTCACTTATATGGGCGCGATCGGCGTCTTTTCTGCCATCATGGTCGGGATCCTCAGCGTCGAAATGTACCGTTTCTTCATTCGCCGGCACTGGACAATCAAACTGCCGGAAAATGTGCCGCCCATGGTCTCCAGTTCCTTCAGTGCCTTGATTCCAGCCTCCTGTGTGATCATTATCTGGTGGCTGTTCCGCTTCGTCTTGAATCTGGATCTGCCGAAACTGATCTCGGATATCTTCCAACCGCTGGTCGTTGTCGGGGATACGCCTTGGGCCGTTCTGGTGGCCACGTTCCTGAACCGGATTCTGTGGTCCGTCGGGATCCACGGTGGGAATATCGTCAGCGGTGTGGCCGGCACGTTCTGGACCCAAATGTTCACCGCCAACCAGACCGCGTTCCAAGCTGGTAAGGCACTGCCTTACACCTTCACCAGCGTCTTAATGGATAACTACATCTGGACCGGTGTCTTCCCGCTGGCTGTCGTCCTGCTCACCTGCAAGTCGCAACGGTTGAAAAAAATGGGCTGGCTGGCCTTGCCAGCGGCGATTTTCAACATCGGTGAACCGCTGATTTTCGGACTGCCCATCATGCTCAATCCGTTGATGATGATTCCGTTTATTCTGTCTTCCTTCATCGTCGCCATTGTGGCCGTGATCATGGTGCCGCTGCACTGGCTGCCCATCCCAGTGCTGACGATCCCGTGGATCACCCCGGCACCCATCAAAGCCTTTCTTTCCACGAACGGCAGTTGGGCGGCCGTGGCCTTCGTTGTCGTCGGCTGGCTGTTCTCCATGGCCGTATTCTATCCCTTTGTGAAAGCGATGGACAACGCGGAATTGAAGGGCGAGCTGCTGGACGACGATACGGATAAAGTGGCAACAACCAAGTAAGGTCATGTTCGGGGCAGGCAGAAATGCCTGCTCCTTTTTGTTCAAGGAGGAAATATCGTGATGGAAAAGAAAGAAATTGGCCGCCATGTGCTGGCCGGTTTGCCTGGACTAACAGTGGACGACCACACCCGGCAGCTCATTCAAGAGTGGCATATTGCCGGCGTGGTACTGTTTGCCCGAAATTTCAAGGACGCCGCGCAATTCCAAGCGTTGACCACTGAATTGCAGCTCATTGCGCAAGCGGCTGGCTATACCCAACCATTGCTCATTGCGCTGGACCAAGAAAATGGTGTGATTCGTCGTATCAACCGGGATGCCAGCCTGTTTCCCGGTGCGATGACCATTGCGGCCACCGGTGAACCGGCCAATGCTTATCGGATGTATCGCGCATCCGCGTTAGAATTACGGGCCCTGGGGGTCAACTGGAATCTGGCCCCGGATGCGGATGTGAATACCAACCCGGCCAATCCGGTGATCGGGGTCCGCTCTTTCGGCGCCGATCCCCACCGAGTCGCCGCCTATGTCCAACAAGCGGTCCGGGGCATCCAATCGGCGGGGATGCTGGCGACTTTGAAACATTTCCCAGGGCATGGGGATACAAGTGTCGATTCCCATCTTGGCTTGCCCGTCGTCGATAAGTCCTTGGCTGAATTGCTGGCCACGGAGCTGGTGCCGTTCCGAGCGGCCAGCAAGAAGTCGGCCAGCATCATGCTGGCCCATATTCTGCTGCCCCAATTAGGGAATGACCGATTACCGGCCAGCCTGTCGCCAATCGTGATTCAAGATGTGCTGCGGCGGCAGCTCGGATATCGCGGCGTAATCGTCACTGATGATTTAGAAATGCAGGGCGTCCAATCCGTCATGGCACCCCCCGCAGCCGCTTACCAGGCCTTGCACGCCGGGGCAGACCTGGTCATGATCAGTCATACAGCGGCCTTGCAGACGGCGACGCTGGAGTATCTGGCTGCGCACCAAGCCGAGCTGTCCTTGGACGCCAGTGCAGACCGCATCGCAACTATGATCCAAACTATTGGTGAGCCGCCAGCCATTTCCTTGACCACATTGCGCCAGCGGCACAGGGAGGCCATCCATGACGTGTACCGTCAGGCGGTCACCGTTGGGCAGGAAGCAGCACCAGCAGTAGTGTCAACGCTCCGCACCGCTCAGCATATCGTCCTGGTCACCAACCAAATTACTGAATCAAAAGTGGTCGATTTCACCCAGCGGCCGAATCTGCGCGGCACATTCCAGGCAGTTTTCCCCAAAGTTGACGAGTATCAGCTGGTACCAGGGGACACAGAGAAAATTTTAGCCGCCGCCAATGCCGCCGATGCCGTTTTTCTCCTCACCCAAAACATTCAAAATAGCAATAACGATATGGTCCGCTGGGCAAAACAACTGCCGGCCGCTGCCGGCCGAAAAACGATTGGCATCAGCGTACGCAATCCTTACGACCAAGTGCATATGCCCCGGTTAGCCGGATATTACGCGCTCTACGAACCCGCTCCGATTGAAATCGCGGTCCTGCTCAGCCACTGGTTCACCGGCCAACCCTTGCCGGGTCAATTACCCGTGACCCTCGCGCCGTGATAAACTGAAGACATGCTTAATCACTGAACGTAGAGAGGAACATCGTCTTTGCAGTATTTAACAGCCGGGGAATCCCACGGACCAATGCTCACCGGTATTCTTACCGGCATGCCGGCCAATGTCGCACTGAATATTTCTGCCATCAATCAGCAATTAGCCTTACGCCAAAACGGCTACGGCCGGGGCGGGCGGATGAAAATTGAACAGGATACCGTCACAATCACCGCCGGGATGCGTGCTGGGAGAACCACCGGCAGCCCCTTAGCACTGCTCATCAAAAACCGGGACTATGCCCATTGGCAAAAAATCATGGGCGCAACTGCTGACAATCCCAATCAGTTGCGGGTCGTGACCCGACCGCGGCCGGGGCATGCCGATCTAGTAGGCGGTCTGAAGTATGATCAACAGGATCTGCGCAATATCTTAGAACGTGCCAGTGCCCGCAGCACAGCGATGATCGTGGCGTTGGGCAGTATTGCCGGACAATTGCTGGCTCAGCTGGGAATTCACGCGGTCGGGTACGTCACTGGATTAGGCGGCCAGACTCTCGCAGATACGGAATGGCCAACAAACATGGCGACACTGCGCGCGGTTGTGGAGAGCAACGATATGCGGCTGCCGGATACCAGCCAAGTGGCGGCGTTCCATGGGGCTGTGGACGCGGCTAAAGCAGCCCACCATACGATTGGCGGGCAGATCACGGTCCAAGTGGCCGGATTGATCCCCGGTATTGGATCAATGCAGAATTGGCGGGAACGGCTGGATGGCCGCTTGGCCGGAGCGATCGTCAGCATCCCCGCCATCAAGGCGGTGAGTTTCGGCGACGGCCCAGCCTTAGGCGAGATGGCCGGCAATGCCGCCCAGGATGATATCACCTGGACCCCGCAAGGCGGCTACACGCGGGCATCCAATCATCTCGGCGGCTTTGAAGGCGGTATGACCAGCGGCCAGCCGCTGCTGATTCACGCCACGATGAAGCCGATTCCCACCCAGCCGCGGGGCTTGCCGACAGTGGATATTGCGACCCATGAAACCGCCCAAGCCGTTAATGAACGGGCGGATGTAACGGCCGTGCCGGCGGCGAGTTTGGTCGCCCAGGCGATGGTTCAGCTGACGTTAGCCCAAGAAATCACCGCGCAATTCAGCAGTGCCACATTGGCCGATTTGCGCTCTAGTTATCAGCAGTTTGCCCAGCGTATGCAGGATCGGAGGAATGACTAATGGATCATACAATACAAGGATCACTGCGGCTGCCGGGGGATAAAAGTATTGCCCACCGGGCGCTGATGATCGGCGCCATCGCCCAGGGCGATACGACCATTGACCACCTGCCGGATGGCGGCGATGTGGAAACGACCATCGATGTACTGGCGGCACTGGGGGTAACCAGTGAACGCAGCGGCCAGCACATTACTGTCCACGGGTTAGGGGGCTTTCACTGGCAGACTCCAGCCAATGCCCTAGCGATGAACAATTCGGGGACAACGACCCGGCTGATGCTCGGGTTGTTGGCCTGCCCGCCAGCGCCGCTGCTGCTCACAGGGGACGCTTCCTTGAGCCAGCGGCCCATGGCCCGGATCACCGACCCGTTGCGCTTGATGGGGGCCCAAATGGCCACCACTGAGGGGCATTTGCCTATTCGCATTCATCCCGTGCGGACGTTGCACGGAGCCGATATCCAATTAACAGTTGCCAGTGCCCAAGTAAAATCCGGCATCCTATTCGCAGGTCTTCAGGCCACCGGCGATACCACCGTTACGGGCCCGGTGCATACCCGGGATCACACGGAACGGCTGCTGCAAAAGGCGGGCGCCGATATTTCACGGACAGGCCTCACGGTACACATCAAACCGTTGCAGGCCCCCTTGCAGCCATTGCAGATTGATCTGGCCAGTGATTTCTCCACGGCGGCGTTCTGGATCGTCTTGGCGACATTGCTGTCAGATAGTCAACTGCAATTGCCCGGGCTCTCCTTGAATCCCACTCGAACGACGCTGCTCGATATTTTGGCGCGCATGAATGGCGACTTTCAAGTGGTTGATTTTCCCCAAGCCGCTGCGGCTGAACCAATGGGGACATTGCAGGTCAACAGTGCCAAGCTGACCAGCACCACCGTTGATGCGGCAGAAAGTGCCCGGGCCATTGATGAATTGCCTTTATTGGCCCTGGCCGCGACCCAAGCAGCGGGCCGCACGGTGATCCATCATATTGACGAATTGGCCGTGAAAGAATCAGACCGGCGGGCGGCCACCGAAAGCATTTTGCGCTCATGCGGCGCGACCATTGACCGTCAGGGGGACAGTTGGGTCGTCCCGGGTCCGGTGGCCCTGCACGCACCCGACCAATGGCCGGACTTGCCGGCGGATCACCGGATGGCGATGCTGCAAATTGCCGCTGCTCTGGTGGCAGGCGCACCGGTGCCAACCACCGTGCCGCCTGTTGTCGCCGTCTCCTATCCTGAATTGACCTATGACCTGACGAAGCTGGTGACCTCGAGATGATGCAGCAGCTGGTTCTGATCGGCTTCATGGGCGCGGGAAAAACAACGCTCAGTCAAGCGCTGAGGGCGGCCACCGGATGGCCGGTGTATGACACCGATGACTTGGTTGTGACCGCCGCCCACCGCTCAATCAATACGATTTTTGCCCAAGAAGGGGAGACTGGTTTCCGCCAACGGGAACATGCTGCCCTGGAAACCGCTTTGACCCATACCCCGGGCATCATTGCCACCGGCGGCGGGATCATTACCCAAGCCGCTAATCGGGCCTTGCTGGCCGCATTAGACATTCCCGTCGTGCTGCTCACCGTGACCCCGGCAGAAATTAATCGCCGCCTAGCCGGCACCACCGACCGGCCGCTATTCAAAAAAGATTGGCCGGACCTATTGCAGGACCGTCAGCCATGGTATGAAGCCAGTGCCAACCGCATTCTGCCGACAACCGGTCGACAAGTTGCCGATTTGGTCAATGAGCTTCAACACTTGTTAGTTGAGGAGGGCGCGGCGAATGACTGAGCAACCCCAATTTCGAATCACCCCCGTAGACGGCCATAATCTGTGGCCGGTCCTCAAATTGAAAGTCGCCCCGGAACAAACTCAGTTTATTGAGACCAACGCGCAATCCTTAGCGGAAGCTGGATTCGATAAACGCTTCGATTGGCACCCCTATGCATTGATGGTGGCTGACACCGTCGTCGGCTTCGCCATGATTGGCGCGCTCAATACTGAGGAGCGATACATTTGGCTGGATCGGCTCATGCTTGATGCACAGTATCAGCATCACGGGTGGGGCGGAACGTTTTTAGAACTGTTGAAGGCCTTTATTATGACCAACTGGCCTGTCGATACAATTGTTTTGAGTTACGAACGTGAGAATACGGAGGCCGAACGATTCTATTTTCAGCATGGCTTCCGCGATCTGCACCGAGTGGACGATAATAACGGGGAGAAAATGGCGGTTTTTGGCAAATAAATAGAGCTTCCAATTGGGAGGCTCTATTTCTCTCTTAAATGGCAACCATGGTCGGCTGATGCTGAGTATACGTCGCGATCTGGTCCACATGGTGGTCCTGCAGCAATGCCACCGCCTCCGCAAAATGGTTGCGGTAGCTTTCTTTTTCATGAGCATCGCTGCCGATTGTGAATAACCGGCCCCCGGCGGCCTGATACCAGGGAATGACCAGGTCATAGAGGGCCGCATTGTGCCATTTGAACATTGATTTGGTGTTCACTTCAAAGGCCAAACCGTTTTGCGCGATCAGCGCAAAGATCTGATCCAGCACTGGCTTCGCC
Source organism: Schleiferilactobacillus harbinensis (assembly GCF_008694105.1). Lineage (NCBI taxonomy): Bacteria > Bacillati > Bacillota > Bacilli > Lactobacillales > Lactobacillaceae > Schleiferilactobacillus > Schleiferilactobacillus harbinensis. The sequence goes on along the minus strand of NZ_CP041364.1, from coordinate 918,317 downwards.
CAGGCTGTCAGTTGCGCCGGCGTTACATCCACGATCCGCAGCCCATAGTCAAAGTGGGCGAATACATCGGCGTCGTGGAAATCCTGCAGTCCGGCCAGCATCCGCTGGTAATACGTGAGTACGTGGGCGTGTAAAGGAATCGTTTGAAAATACGCGTCCTGAAAATCATGCTGGCCGTCATGGTGAAAACTCAGCAAGGTCAGATCGAAGGGGTGGGCAGCCAAATACGCCCGCAACTGATTGACGGCGGGCGCGTAATATCCCGCCTCGATGCCGAGTAACAAGCGGTTGGGGAATTCCCGGCTTAGTTTCTGCTGCGTTGCCCGCATGGCCGCATAGTCCGGGATATCATCCCGGCCGCCGTCGTCCGGATTGGCGAACTCTAAGTGTTCCGTCGTAATGACCGGCCCCGCAGTTTGCGCCAAATAGTCCCGCAACTGGGCCTCAGAATCAAAAGAATACTGGGTATGCATGTGCTGATCGTAAAGCGGCATGGGAAAAACTCCTTTGCATTAATCGTCTCTTTCGCTACTATAGCACAGCGGAAGACCGTTTGGCGGCGGTTTCGTCACAAAATCGTCGCACTTTTGTAACCCAACACCAGCCCCCATGCGTTGACAATCCTGCGAGCAGGGCCTAGTATAAATGGCGGTAAGTTGTTAACTAGGGATCTTAGGAAAGGCAGGTGGGTTAAATGTCTGAGTCACACAAATCATCAGCGAGTGGCGATGACCCTGCAAGTAGGCAGGGCTCAAAGAGCCAGTCTAGATACGCATTAGCCCACCTTATGTTCAACTGAGGAGTTGTTTGTTTGACTGAACAAAAAGTTGAACGTGCCGTTCGCTGTCTGGTAGATCAAAAGCCTTTTGACTTAGCAGACGGTGTGTTCCTAGGAGACTTGGAAGGTCCTCTCAGGGCGTTGATTCGTCGGGACTTCCCAAAGGCGACAAACCAAGACTTTATTTGTAGTGAGCATTTGGTCCATTATCGGTTACTGAAAATGGATCAGATGATTGCGAAGGACTATGATCAAAACCACAAGCTGAATAAGAAGTTGACCCGGGTTATGCAACGGGATACTTACAATGTGGTGGATGTCCGTGAGCAATTGGAAGACTCGCTTACATTTGGTCAGCGTGTTGCGGATGCTGTTGCGCACTTCGGGGGCAGTTGGCCGTTTATCATCACCTTCGTGTCCATCATGGTCGTGTGGATTCTTGTGAACGGATTGCATCTGTTCGGTGTCCATTTTGATTCGTTTCCGTTCATCCTGCTCAACCTGTTCTTGAGTATGGTGGCCGCGATTCAAGCACCATTGATCATGATGAGCCAGAATCGGTCCGGTGAATATGACCGCATGGAATCACGCAACGATTACCATGTGAATCTGAAGTCAGAAGAAGAAATTCGGATGCTTCACTCCAAGATCGATCACATTATTCAAGAAGATACACCCAATCAAATGCAAATTGCGAAAATTCAAATGCAGATGCTGGGTTCCATCGAGTCCCAAGTCGCTGAACTGCGCCGGTTGCAAACCGAGCTGGAAGCGACTGCGCGGGCGGATATGCCGGTGGATCCAGAATCTGGGAACCAAGGACATAAGTAAGCTAATGCGGGCATTCAGTGTCATGCACTATTGATCGAGGACTTGACCGAGCAGGTTGAGGCCTCGTTTTTTGTGAGAGGGCGCAGGCCGACGGTTAGCGGCGTAGGCATAAGGACCAGGATGCAGAAAACCCGCACTTAGGTTTTCTGCATCCTGGTCCTTATGCCCTAGCCGCTGTCGGCCGGAGCCCGTTTAGGGGAGGCTGCCAATTCGCACACTAATCAGTGCAAGATCATTTTTGTGCACAAAAATACCAGGCCAATCACTCAGCCTGGTCCTATTTTTTTACAAATTCGGATCAACTTGAAACCGCAGCGGCGATACCTTGGTCGCCTCAGTAATCAGCTCGGCAATCAATTGATCCGTTGCCTCCCGGGCAATCTGGGCAGCTTCATTGCTTGCTGTCGTCACCAGAGCCCGCACGTCGGCAGCTTCTGCAAGCTGTTGATCTGTCGCGGCAATCAGCCCAAGGTGCTTGGCCAGCAGTGTGTCCTGCAAGTCGCCAATAGCTTTCTTATGGCGGCCAAAATCGCGGTCGGCGAGGATGCCCAGCAACTTATAGCGCCAGTACGCTGAATCAGCACTGTAGGGCAGGGCGCCCTTTTGATAGTCGGTCGGTGTGTCGGTGATGCCAGCGTAGAAGGGGACATAGATACTTTCAGCGGCGACACCCATCGCCAACCAATGAATTCCGGCAATGCCGTTGTCTACGTTGGGCCGCAACTGCAGCAGATGCGACTCTTGGGTGTTGGCCAGGCTGATGGGCCGGTACTTGTGGGCATCCGAACTCTTTGTGGCCGGGTCATAAGGCGTCTGCTCGTAGTGGTTGGCCAGGACGCGCATCGCATCGTCGATTTGGATTGGCCGATCTGGGCGGCGCAGGAAAGGCAAATTGGTTTGACCGAATTGGGCGCCAGCACTTGGTGTCAGCAATTGCTGGCCGGCAACGACCCGGGGCCAGTTATAAACGGCATCAGCCGCATTATTGGTGCCGAAAATGTCCCGGAAGATGAAGGGGGTGTTTTCACGCCACAAGTGATGGTCAGCGGCAAATTGAGCGATGCCATCAGACACAATGAAGTTATCCGTATCGGCAAAGTCAATGGCTTCAATACTGAGTTCATTAGCGACCACCGCATACGCATCGTCGGGAATGCGCTGGGCGACCCAATGATGACCAGAGCCGGTTTCCAAATACCAAGCTTCCTGCTGATCAGCGAAGAGAATCCCGTTGCTTTCACTGGTACCGTATTGGCTGACGATTTGGCCCAGGCGCGTGACACCTTCCCGGGCGGAATGAATGTAGGGCAGAACCACGGTGATCATGGCTTCCTCACCAATACCCTTGGGGTTCAGCGGGTCATAGGCCAGCACCCGGGGATTGGCATAGGCACTTTCGGTCGCACTCATGGCGACGCCGTAACCGTTGATCCCATCTTCGGCAAAGACGCCGTATTCCGCTGTCCATTCCGGCGTTGCCGTGTAGCGGACCCCGGGTTCGGTTAATTTGATGGTGAAGCCGGTATCCTTGGACGTGAAGGTGTAGGGCATGGGCGCCGCCATTTGCCGAAAATGCTTGGGCCAGGCCGGTTTGCTGTCTTCGTTGCGGCCGATGATTACGGACCCGTCGGCGCTGGCATTTTTACCCACCAGAATACTGGTGCAGGCTCGCCATAATTGATTTTCTTTTGTTGTCATTATATTCAATCACTCCTTGTGCTTGACGTATACGCACCATTATAATTGTCCCATCCCAAAGAAAGAAGGAGAGACCATGCCCTTAGTGCATATCGACCTGCTTGCTGGCCGGTCAGAAGACCAGCTGCATCAACTGGTCAAAGACGTGACCGCAGCCATCGTGAAGAACACCGGCGCACCGGCTGAACATGTCCACATCGTCCTGAACGAAATGGCGAATAATCGTTATTCCGTCGGCGGCGTGATGAAAGACGAAGACCAGTAACTGGCACTGAAAGAAAATGCCCAGCCCGGGCAATAATTCCTGGGTTAGGCATTTTTTTGAGCCAGCAAAGCATCCACATGCAGGTGCAGGTAGTCGGCTAAATAATTCGCCATGCCGTCTTCCTCATTGGTCAATGGGGTCACATCGTTGGCCACGGCCTTCACGGCGTCCGTGCCATTCGCCATGGCGACACCCCAGCCGGCATGGCGCAGCATGTCCAGGTCATTAAACTGATCCCCAAAGGCCATGATATCTTCATGGGGAATGTGGTACCGTTCTGCTAAATAGTTGATGCCCGTGGTCTTTTCCACACCAGCATGGATGATTTCCAGTACGCTGAGATCCCGGTTCTCCGGGCCGCCCCAGGTATTGACGTTCACACTGGGAAAATCGGCCATGATCTCGGCGGCCATATCAACCCCCGCCTGCGTGGGAATGACGACCATCAATGAGGTGGGTGCAGCCGGCAGGGAAGCCGCCGACAATGGCCGGCTTTCGGCCACCGAGATCGGCATACTGTCCAGCAAGGAGGGATCATCCGTATCCACCAGCATCATGTTCTTGCCTTCAGCCGCGACCAGTCCGATGTGATACCGGTCGCGCATGGCGAGAATTTCTCCCACCGCCTGTTGGGGCAGGCGCCGCTCGTATTCGCCCGCCCAGTGCTGATGAGGAATGTGGACCAAGGCGCCATTGAAGTTGATCATCGGGGTACTGAGACCCAACGCATCGTAATATTGGACACTCACGGCGTTAGGCCGGCCGGTGGCAATGGTCACGATATGGCCGGCGGCATCCGCCGCTTGCAGCACTTGCCGCGTGCGCTCACTAATCTGGGACGCTTCGTTCAGGGTCGTTCCATCCAGGTCTAGCGCAATCAATTTTCTTGACAACATCAACCACCGCTTTCTTTTTGGTATATTTAGCTAAACATTCTACCAGTCCGTGAGACCGTTGTCACGTTATCGGCTTATGAAATTTGGTTTCAGAAATTTTCAATAATTGTTTCAAAAGGATTGAGAACGGTTGCATCACCTGGCATAATAGAGGTATCAACCTAAGGGGGGAATGGCCGATGGCGGCGAATATGTTGCTGGCGATCCAAGAACGGCTGCCCGATTTCAGCGGGACCGAACGTGCAGTGGGGAAGTATGTGCTGGCCCATCCAGAAAAGGTATTGCAAATGAACACCAAGGCCCTGGCCCAAGCGGCCGGCGCCAGTCCGGCCACCGTGGTCCGTTTTGCCCGGCGGATGGGGACCGCAGGATATGCTGATTTTAAAATTCAATTATCCGCCGAACAGCACACCGATCCGTTGCTGCTGCAAGAGATCACGCCCCATGAGGATCTGGCTATGATGAAGGATAAGCTGTCATTACGGATTCGCCAGACGCTCACGGATACCAACCAATCGCTGGCCAATGACCAAGTGGACGCGGCTGTCGCCCAATTGGCCGCTAGTCAAAGCATGAGTGTCTACGGGATTGGGGCATCGCTGTTGGCAGCGACAGACTTTGTGCAGAAGTTTTCCCGGCTGGGCCTGGCCCCTTTTCTGGGGCGGGATATTGATGAAGTGATCGCCCATCTCGTGAACCAACCGGCGCCGGGCGTCGTTGTGCTGATTTCCAACAGTGGGGAAAATCCCAACGTGGTGACGATTGCTAAAAGTGTGCCGGCAGGGCTGACCACGATCGTCTTGACTAAAGCCCCCAAGAGTACGCTGGCGAAAATGGCAGACATCGTGCTGGTCACGCAGCCCACCTCGATTACCGGGCAAATGCGCACCGCCGCCACCACCAGTTTAATGGCCCAGCTCTACGCCATTGATTTAGTGTATTACCGGTATTTCCAGCGGCGCTACAAAGACCACGTCCAGCGCATTCAAACCTCGTTTGAGACGCTGCACCGGGTCCAGCCCCGCCGGCATTGAATTGAATGAGAAAGGAAGACCTTAATGCTTGGTATTTCTGCGTATCCGAAAGATATTGATCCTGATTATTTAAAGCAGGCGGCGGCCGCGGGTGTCCGTGAGGTATTCACCTCGCTGCAAATCCCTGAAGACACCCCGACGGAATTCACCCAGGGACTGCGCACATTGCAGCAGGCCGTCCATGCCCTGGACCTCAACGTCATCGTGGATATTTCCCCGGCCACGTTCAAAAAGCTGGGGCTGGCTGACAATGATTTCAATGGCATTTACGCTCAGGGTTTCCATTCCCTGCGGCTGGATTACGGCTTTGATGACCCGGCCCTGATCCGCAAATTGCAAAAGCACTTCACGGTAGTGCTCAACGCCTCCATCGTGCAAGTTGATTTTCTCAACGCCTTGCAAGTCGAGGGAGTAGACCTGCGCAAGCTGGTCGTCGCCCATAATTTCTATCCGAAACCGGACACAGGGCTGACAGCGGCATATTTTGCGGAAAAGAACAAGCTGTTCCAAGAGTGGGAAATTCCATTGCTGGCCTTCATCCCCGGCGATGGTTTGAAGCGGTATCCGGTCTATGCTGGGGTACCCACATTGGAACATCAGCGGGGCTTCAACTCTTACGCGGCATACTTAGAAATGGCCCTGCGTTATGGCGTCGAGTGGATCTACGTGGGGGACAGCCAGTTAACCGCTCAAAGCCTGGCATGGATCCAACGGTTCAGCCAAGACGGCGTGATCACCTTGCCGGTGGCGGGGACGACCCAGCTGCCCAGCGACCCGCTGAAGGTTCGGCGGGAAGTGAGTCCGGGAATGGTCCGGATCCAAACACCGCGCCAGGCGACCCCGGTTGGCCCAGTGTTAGATCGGCCAGCGGGGACTGTCACGATTGAGAACGATCTGGCAGGCCGGTACCACGGCGAAATTGACATTGCCAAAACAGACCTGCCGTTTTCGCCCACCAGCAATTACTTGGGGACGATCCCGGCACCTTTCTTACCGTTGTTGCCGCTGCTTGACGGGCAGCACCCGGTGCAATTCACCGCTTTGTGATTGGTCGTACACAATACTAGGCAAATCCGGCCGAAGCGGCTATACTGACAATAGTTAAGAACGGAGGGATGCACGATGGCAGAAGAGAAACCGAACAAGGATACGGAAGCATTAGACGACCGAATCCTCACTGCACTGGAGGACGTCATCGATCCGGAATTGGGGATCGATATCGTCAATCTGGGATTGATCTACCACGTGGACGTGGACGACGACAACAACTGCGAAATTCAGATGACCCTGACGACCATGGGCTGTCCGTTGTCGGACATGCTCTACGACGCAATCGTGGACACGGTGGAGAAGAAGGTGCCGGAAGTGAAGGACGTGGACGTGCAATTAGTTTGGTATCCGCAATGGACTCCGGAACTCATGAGCCGTTACGCCCGAATCGCTTTGGGTATTAGTCAGTAATTTTTAAACACCAAGGGCACCGCGAAATGCGGTGCTTTTTTCTTTACTGAATACTATTCATAATTTTATGTATATTACTAAATTTATAAATTGTACAACCGCAACATCTGCGTTAAAGTGCATATATTAACATTTAACGCGGAGGTTGGTTATGATGAGTTTGAAGAAATGGGTTGTCCTGAGTGCGGCGGGGAGTGCGCTGCTCTTGGCTGGGTGCCAGAATGCCAAAGCCGATAACACCAATGCCGCCGGGGCAACGTGGTCCCGGATGGAAAAGGACAATATCACGAGTATGGATCCATCCAAGGCAGTGGATGGGATTTCGGCCCAGGCGATTACGGATACGATGGAGGGATTGTATCGCTACGGCGGGACGGATCTGCAACCGGGCCTGGCCAAAAGTATTGTCAAGCCGACGCATCAGGGTACCGTTTATACCTTCAAACTGCGTTCCGCAAAGTGGAGCAACGGTGATCCAGTGACCGCCCAGGACTTCGTTTACGGCTGGCGGCGAACGATCGATCCGAAAACGAAGTCTCAATACACTTATTTGTACACGGGAATCAAGAATGCGGATGCCATTATGGCCGGCAAGAAAAAGCCGGCGACGCTGGGTGTGAAGGCCCTGGATCAGCACACTTTTCAAGTGACATTGGACCATCCGATTCCGTATTTCAATACCATGCTGGCCAGTTTCTTCTTCTATCCAGAAAACGCGAAAGTAATCGCCAAATATGGCAAACAGTATGGGACAAAAGCCAGCACTCTCGTCAGCAACGGCCCCTACATTCTGAAGAACTGGAACGGCTCCAGTACCAGCTGGCAGGAAGTTAAGAATCCCACTTACTGGAACGCTAAAAAAGTGCACATCAAACAGATCAATGTAACGGCGATCAAGGATGCATCCACGGCGATGAATCTCTTCCAATCCGGCAAACTGGATGACGCCATTATTTCCGGCGATCAAGCCGCCCAGGCAAAGGCAATGCCGGATTACAAAGGGCTGAAACAGACCGCGACCACGTATCTCCAACTGAACGAAAAGACCGAACCGGCCTTCAAGAACACCAAGGTCCGCCAAGCCATTTCTCATGCCCTGGACCGAGACGAATTTATTAAGAAAGTCCTGCAAAACGGTTCAGTTGCCGCCACCGGCTTTACACCAATCGGTTTGGCCAAGGACCCGACCACTGGCAAGGACTTCAATCAAGAAGCCGCGGCCACCACAGAACAGTACTCGACCTACGATACAGCGTTGGCGAAGAAATTGTGGACTGACGGGTTAGCCGAAACCGGCAAAAAGAGTATTACCACTGCATTACTGGTGGGAGACGGCACCAGTGATAAAAAGACGGCCGAGTATATCCAAAATGCGCTGGAAACAGCGCTGCCCGGGATGCATGTCAACGTCAGCGCAGTGCCCGCCAAGACCAAGCAGGACCGGGAATTTTCCGGCGATTTCGGTATGGATCTAAGCGGCTGGATCGCAGATTTCCCAGATCCCATCACTTTTTTGGATTGTATGACCAGTGACAACACGTATAACCAGGGGAAATGGAACAATGCGCAATACGACAAACTAATCAAAGAAAGCAAGACCACGTACGCAACCCAACCGGCGAAGCGGTGGCAGGTCTTGCTCCAAGCGCAGAAGCTGTTGACTCAGGAACAGGGGATGATTCCGTTGTATCAGACGGTGGAGGCCCATCTGGTGAACAAGAAGATTTCTGGGATGACCTATGGACCGACGAATTACTATAATTTTGTCGGGGCGAAGATCAAATAGTCCTCGAGTCATTTCACATCGAAAGAATTCGTTTTCATGATACACTCTTTGTGAGAAGCAGCCTTTGCGTGGAGTTGAGTAAGCAGTATGCGGGGGTGGCAACATGAAAATGAAAAAATTGCTGCTGACAGTGGCGGCGGTAGTGTTCTCTGGATTAGTCGCAACCGCCTGCCAACCGGGCAATCCAGACACATCTTCGGCCAATATCAGTGCCACCGTTTTTAGCGGGGTTCTGACCACAATCGCCGGCCAGAATGGCCATGGCACTGCCGGCATTGACGAGCAGCGTCTGTATCGCAACATTGCTGAATTATCGGCGAAGAAGCAAGGTTTAGCAAAAACCGTGTTGACCGACGTGATCAACCACAGCGGGTCAGTCATTCGCGGCGGATTAAAAATCGCAGACTATCGGCCAACTAAATCACTCACCAAGGCGCAACGCGACGCCTTATCCAGAGTAAACCGAGAAATCAAAAGTATCCGGATAACCGAAAGTTTGACGACAAAGACGGGCAAGCGGGTTAAAAACGGTGCCCTGCACAATGGCGACAAATATGTCGTGACGGTCAAGAATACCTATTCGCAGGGAGCGTTTAAAGAAGCGGCGCAACATGTTGTCGTGAGTCGTTTAACCCGTTAGACTGGCGCTATTAAAAAAAACTGGAACTGAAGCCATTCGACTTCCGTTCCAGTTTTTTTATTGATCTAATCCCTCTCAGTACAGGTTACGTTTACTGGTGTGCCGCCACGAAGGCCGCCATCCGCTTCACGGCTTCTTTGATCAAGTCGAGGCTGGTGGCGTAAGAAATCCGCACATAACCTTCACCGCCGGGACCAAAAGTAGCCCCAGGAATCACCGCCACTTTGGCCTCATGCGCCAGCGCCCGGGCGAAGTCCCAGCTGCTGGTGCCGAACTGCTTGGGCAGTTTTGCGAAGACGTAGAATGCGCCGTCGGGTTTGGCGACGGAGAAGCCCATTTTCTCCAACGCCGGCACGAGGTAATCCCGCCGTTCAATATAGGCTTGGCGCATCGGTTCCGCGTCGTTTTGGCCATTCTTGAAGGCCTCCTCTGCGGCCACTTGCGCGTTGGTGGTCGCCGACGTGATCATGAACTGGTGGACCTTGCCGATTTGGGCCATGACGTCCGCGGGACCGGCAATCAAACCGATCCGCCAGCCGGTCATCGCGTGGGACTTAGACACCCCGTTCAGAACAATCGTCTGTTCAGGCAAAATCTCGCCCATGGACACGTGCTGGCCGGAATAAGTCAGTTCAGAATAGATTTCGTCGCTGATCACAAAGATATCTTTGCCCCGCACGACGTCAGCAATTTTCTCCAAGTCTTCGCGGCTGTACGTCACGCCAGTGGGATTAGTCGGGAAGTTGAGCACGATGGCCTTGACGCTGTCAGCATGGGCGTCAATGGCAGCGGCTAACTTTTCTGGATGCAGAATAAAGCCGTCTTCGGCGGTATTGACGAAAACCGGTTCGCCGCCGTTGAGCATCGTGATGGGGATGTACAGCGGGAAAATCGGAGTCGGGATGATCACGCTGTCCCCAGGATTCAAGATCGACGTTAACGTCGCAAACACGCCCTCGGTGACGCCGGCAGTAATTTGCAGCTGGGTCGCCGGGTCGTAGCGGGTGTGGTATTTATTGTAGAGAAAATCACTCGCTGCTTGGCGCAAACCGGGCAGGCCGGCAGAGGCGGTGTAGTGGCTGTCATTTTGCTGAATGGCGCCAATGGCTGCCAATTTGACGTGGTCTGGGGTATTGAAGTCCGGTTCGCCCAGAGTCAATTTAATGATATCGGGAATTTGGCTGATATCGTGGTTGAAAGCCAAAATATCACTGGGCTTCAGTGCGCCCAGCTCTTTTTTCATATGGTCGATTAATGCCATGCGGGTCACTCCATTCTTGTTACTCCCCATTTTGGCCTACGAACCGTGACGGGTCAAGGACAACAGGTGCTTTACTGGGCCTTCGTGTTTATAGTCTGCAATATTGTCTTGCACTTAATACTGTGTGTCGTATAATATAGTCAAGTCAACAGTAAGAAAAAGGAGGACTCGCCGATGGGGATGCAGATCAGTGCGGAATTACTGGACGGTATCGTTCTCGCCGTGGTACAGCAGGCCGATACTTACGGCTACGCCTTGACCCAGCAGATTCAAGAGACGATTGATATCTCGCCGTCCACGCTTTATCCCGTCCTGCGCCGTTTGAAGGCCCAAGGAGCGCTGAGCACCTATGATAAGCCGTTTGGCGGTCGGAACCGGCGGTATTACCAGCTAACCCCTTTGGGTGCCCAAATCCTGCGGGATACAGAAAAAAATTGGCGGACACATAAAGCGCAAATTGATTATTTCTTAACTAAATTGGAGCCAAAGGAGGGTGCCCAATGACCATTGCAGACTATTTCGCCGAATTGACCCGGCTGCTGGCCCCATTGACAGCGGATGAGCGGACGGAAGCCATCGAGTATTTTCAAGATTATGTCGCGGATGCACAGTTTTCCGATGGTGCAGCTGTGACAGCTGAACTGGGCAGTCCCCGGCAGCTGGCGCTCAAGATTTTAGCCGACTATTCCATTAAAAGCAGTGCCGCCACGTCAGCGGATGGTGAAAAAGTATCTCCTCGGGCTAACGCCCGGCAAATTTGGACGATCGTCCTCGCCATTCTTTCGGCACCGATGGCGATTCCCGTCGCGATCATGATTTTTGCCCTGATGATCGCGCTGCTGCTCATCGTCAGCGCCCTGTCCGCCGCTTTGCTCATCGTCCTGGCTGGACTCTGCTGGCGATTCCCGTCGCGATCATGATTTTTGCCCTGATGATCGCGCTGCTGCTCATCGTCAGCGCCCTGTCCGCCGCTTTGCTCATCGTCCTGGCTGGACTCTGCCTGACTGGTCTGTTTGTCAGCGGGTTTGCCCTGTGGAGCGGTATTTGGTTAGTGTTCAGCGATCCGATGATCGGTATTTCTTATCTCGGTTTGGGGCTGGCCGCCGGCGGGGCCGGAGTCATCTTGATCCCGGTATTGAAATGGGCGGCCCAAGGCCTGGCCAGCGTCTGGGCGGCGTTCTTCCGCTGGCTGTATCGTAAGGTGCGCAGACAACGTCAGGAGGCGATTTAGTGATGTGGAAAAGGCTTTTGCAAATAGGCACCGGCATGCTGTTTATTGGTTTAGCATTATTGGCCATTGGCGGCTTAAACCACGGGTTTCAACCAGTGGCTATCGTATCTGGGCGGCCAATGGTGTCCCGAGTGACGACTAAAACGACCAATTTGGCACCATTCACCACAATCACTGCCAAAACTGATAATCTGGATGTTGTCGTTAAAAGCGGTTCGCACTACCAAGTTAAAGTCACAATGCTGACGGGAACGGGTATCACCAGCCGGGTACGCGCTGGCGTGCTCACGCTAGCCCAAACCGGCGGGGCAGATCTGGGCATGCTGTTGGGACATACCCCCACACCGCGAATCACCATCACCGTACCAAAAAATAAAAAGATACAAACCGCTAAGATCCGCACCGAGGATGGGGCATTACGGTATACCGTCCCGCAAACTGGCCGCTTGCGATTGGCATCTGCCAGCGGCAATATCACTGTTAGCAGCGCCCAAGCGGACCAGACCGAGATTCGGACAGTGTCCGGCGATATTCGGCTGACCAAAACTCAGCTGCACCAACCGCAAGTCACCGCCCAAGACGGGACCATTACCGTCACGCAGGGAACAATTCGCGACGGTCGGTTCCAACTCAGCAGCGATGATTTCATCCTGCGCAACAGTAAGCTCCTCGGTACGACCCGCGTGCGCAATGCATCTGGTGAAAATCGCGTGATCGGCGCCGCTACCGCCCAAGGGTACCGCCTGCAGACCCGCTATGGTGAGAATACGCTATTTACCCGGACCACCGAGAAGCAAATCGTCACGCACAATTGGTCCGCCGCCAACCGGATTGAATTGATCACGCAAAGCGGCGACAACCGAGTCACGGCGCGCTAAAAAATGGAAAGCAGGTAACTATCATGGAATTAACGATTGATCACGTCACCATGCAATTCAAAAATAAGCTGGCCCTGAATGACGTCAGTTGTACCCTGACCAGCGGCCAGTTAGTTGGTTTGATCGGCCCCAATGGGGCTGGCAAATCGACGCTGATGAAAATTCTCGCGACCTTGCAGCATCCCACCAGCGGGAGCGTTCGCTTAGACGGGGTGGATATTCGTAAGCATCCGCACGTTATGAAACACGTGCTGGGGTATATGCCCCAGCAGGTGCCGATCATTCCCCAGCTCAGTGCAGTGGAATATCTGCGCTATATCGCGGCGATTAAGGGTTTACCCCGCGTGTAGGCCAACGACCAGATCAAATCCCTATTGGTGCGGACGCATCTAGCGGACGCTGCCAGCCGCCGGCTAGGAGACTTCTCCGGTGGGATGCAGCAGCGCGTCGGCCTGGCCGCGGCATTGTTGGGTGATCCGCAAGTAATCATCGTGGATGAACCGTCGTCGGGGCTGGACCCCATTGAGCGGATCATGATGCGCAACTTATTGAGTGAATTGGCCGAAAGCCGCATCGTGCTGCTGTCCACGCATATTGTTTCCGATATTGAAGCCGTGGCGAACCGGCTCTTATTACTTAAAGATGGCCAGCTGCTGTTCCAAGGCTCCGCGCCGCAGCTGATCAAAGCCGCAACCGGCCATGTCTGGGAGTATGTCCTGCCCCAAGGCGAACATCCCCAGGCCAGTCAAGCAGTGAGCGAAATGCGCCAAGCCGCCGACGGGATCCATATCCGCTTGGTGGCGCCCAGCGCCCCGACCAAGACCGCCGTCACCGTGACGCCGACCCTGGAAGACGCCACGCTGAGCGCACTGGAAGGGCGGTGAGACCATGTTGACGATGATGGTCACTTCCTTTAAAGAACGGGCCCGGCGGTCGTCATTCTGGCTGTTGATGGGCGTTGTCGTTGTCCTGGCCGTGTTAGCCACGCCGCGCTCTGACACCGCCATGAAAGTAATGGTCTTGGCGCCCAAGATCTATCGGCAAGCTGATAATCCAACTTGGCTGCCGGTGTGTGCCGCCTCGATCTTTGGTACTTTCCTGCCGCTCTTTGGTTTTGGGGTAGTCGCTAATGCCCTGCAAACGGATCGGGAGCAGGGGCTGTGGCCGTGGGTCGAAACCACTCGGTTTGCTCGCTTGCGCTATGGCTTTGCCCATTGTGGAGCGAATTGCCTGATCCTGCTCACGATGCTGCTGCTCACGATCTTGGCGACCGGCGCGATGATGGTACTGCGTTTCCCAGGGCAGGGAATGCCCGCGGCAACTTTCATCTCACCGTTTTTGGTGCTGATTCCCAGCATTATCTTGCTGGCTGCATTGGCGCTGCTGGGCGAAAGTGTCACCGCCAAACGGCACAACGGTTTGATTGCGGTATATATGTTTAGCTTATTTTATGTCTTTGCCTTGCAACTGACCGACCCCACCAATTTTTGGAATCTCCTATTGAATCTGAGCGGTAATAATTACGTCCAAGACGTGATCGATCAATCCAGCATCCAAGCAACCGGCCGTCCGATCACCAGTATGCAGCTGCTGAGCAACTATGGCGGCACGCAGGGAACCCATACGTTGATCATGACGGGCGTGCACTGGACCCGCGCCATGCTGCTGATGATGTTGGGCGAAATTATGGTCGCGCTGGCGATCGCTGGTGTTGCGGCGCTCTTGATGCATCGGGCGCGCAGCTGGCGTAAAGTACGCCCAGAGCCGACCGCAGCCACTACGCCAAAAACCGCGCCAGTGCCGTATTCGCCAGTGGCCGAGACACATTTTTCTTGGCTGGCGGTGCTCCGCGGCGAAGCCCGCTGTCAGTGGCAGGATCGCTCGCGGCTCTATCGCTGGGCCTTGCTTGCCGGCTGGCTGGTGATCTGGGTCATGCCGGAAACTGCCCGCCAGCAAGCCGGTCTGCCGATTTTATGGCTCTTCAGCCTGCCTTGGCTCAGTGATCTGGGCACGGCGCCGAAACGCTGGACCGCCTGGCTGCCCACCATGCCCCACGCACCCCAGCGGCAAAAGTTCGCCGAACTGATTGTTGGGGCGGCGACGGCGGTGCTGTTAATGCTGCCGTTCCTGGTCCACGCCGGCGCCGCCGTACCGCAGCTCCTGCTGTTCGCCCTGGCCAATGCCGTCTTCGCCCAAGGCTTGGCCAGTCTATTGAACAATGGCCGGCTATTCACCATGCTGCTGGCCGTGTTCTGGTTCCTCTATCTCAATGGCATCCCGGGCATGATCAGCTTCAACCGCTTCTCCCTGGTCGAGTCCGCGGCCTATCTGCTGGTGATTGCAGTCAGCCTATGCTTAACATTCGCGGCCGGGTATCGCCGCCGGCTCAGTGCCGCTAATTAAGTCCCAATATGACTGGTCGGCTGACTTAATCGGCTCTGCCGGTAAACCGATGGGGCAAGACCGGTTTGCGCCTTGAAAACCCGAGAAAAATAAGCCGTGGTATGAAAGCCGCTGACCCGCGCCACCTCGGCAATCGACCAGTCTGTCGTAAACAAGATTTCCTCACTGCGGGAAATACGAAACGTCGTGATGTAATCGGTGATCGTCAGCCCAGTGAACTGTTTGAAAATCGTCGAAAGATACGACCGATTGACGTTTAACTGGCGGGCGAGGGCGGCGGCACTCAGCCGCTCGGCGTAATTGCGTTCGATCAGGGCAACGGCCTTAGTCACATGCGCCCAAGCAGTGGATGAAAAACCGGTTACTCCCGGATCATACTCTGCGGGTTGGCCAGGGTGGTGCACTTGCGCCAACAGAGCGAATATGGTCAGTACCGTGCTCAAGCCGCGCAGATTTTGGACCGTCGTCGGGCGGTAAGTCGTCCGCAGGGTCTGAAGCCGTTTCAAAATTTGGTGCATCGCTGGTGCGGGAATCGTCATCACCGGAAACGGGAAACGAAATCCCAGCTCTTGGACAATTTTGGCACCAAAAGACCCCGTAAACGCCAGCCAATCGTAAGTCCAGGGATCGTGATGGTCGGCTTGGTAAGTGACTAATTCATCCGGCCGCACCAAAAATGCCTGGCCAGCATGAAGATAAAATGTACGGCCGCGGATGGTCAACTGTCCGCGGCCTTTTTCGATAAAATGCAATAGAAAATGGGGCCGCGCGCCGGGTCCGTACCTGTGGTCCGGGTAACAAAGCGCCCGACCGGTGAATAACAAATCAAGATCCTGGTCATGAAGACCAGTCATCCGAATCAAAGTTTCTTGCTGCATCGGTTATCCTTTCGTGATATGTCAGTAATCCAACCATAGTACAAATTTCCCCAAATTGCGACCATTTTCAATCACCCGCGGCACTGCTACCATAGAGACTGAAAGCGGTACGAATACCGCAGTTAAGGCAGAGGAGGAATACGCAATGGCAACCGTTCAACAATTGCACAGTACGTTGCAGCAGCATTTAACAATTCCAATTCATCGAGGTGAATATTGGTATGGCGGGTGCGTCATGGATGGACCGGTTTATCCGTTCACCCAGGGGAGCGACTACCAGTTAGACATGATTCACCTGAATACGCCGAACCAAGTGGCGCCAGCATTCATTTCTACGGCAGGCCGGGCGCTTTGGAGCGCGCAGCCATTTAATCTTCAGGTCAAGGGCAATGATCTGGAAATCGCCGGGCGCTCAACGCTCTATCTTGATGAATCCGGCCATAATTTAAAGGACGCGCAGCAGATCTTGGCCCAGCAGACCTTTACCCTAGGTAAAATGCCGCCGGCTGAGTTCTTCAAGCTGGCCCAATGGAACGACTGGATCGAATTGATGTACAAGCAAAACCAAGCCGATGTGCTGAAGTACGCCCACGGTATTGTGGATCACGGTTTTGCCCCGGGCATCATTATGATCGACGACCTCTGGGCGGAATATTACGGCCGTTGGGAATTTTCCATCCGCAAGTTCCCGGATGCCAAGGGCATGGTCCAAGAGCTCCACGACATGGGCTTCAAAGTCATGGTCTGGACTTGCCCGTTCGTGACGCCGGACACGCCGGAATACCACGACTTACGGGATCAGCACATGCTGATCGAAAAGGCCGATGGGACCCCGGTCATCCGCGAATGGTGGAACGGCTACGGCGCACTGCTGGATTTATCGAACGCCAAGACGTATGCCTGGTATAAAGATGCCCTGACCAAATTGCAGGCCGAGACCGGGGTCGACGGCTTCAAATTCGATGCCGGCGATGCCAAATTCTACGACGATGACGACCGGTCCGTCATGCAGCTGAGCAAGACCGAGCAGACCCAGCTCTGGGGCGAATTCGGCCTGGAATTCCCGTATAACGAATACCGGGTCAACTTCAAGAACCAAGGCGCGCCGCTGGTCAATCGCTTGCAAGACAAGTCCTTTGAGTGGGGCGTCAACGGATTGTCGGAATTGATCCCGGATACGCTCACCCAGGGGCTGCTGGGGTATTACTATAACTGTCCCGACATGATTGGCGGGGGTGAATACACCAGTTTCTTGGGTAAGAAGGGGCATCTGGACCAAGAATTGATCGTTCGTTCGGCCCAATGTGCCGCCTTAATGGCCATGATGCAGTTCTCCGTTGCTCCATGGCGGGTGCTGGACAAGGAACACTTGGATCTCTGCATCCAAGCCGCCAAGTTGCACCACGACTATGCCGATTATATTATTGCGTTGGCGCAAAACGCCGCCAAGACCGGGGAACCGATCACCCGGCCGATGGCTTATGAGTATCCTGAAACACCGTTGGCCTTTGCCAAGACCCAGTTCATGCTGGGGGCCAAGCTGTTGGTAGCGCCAGTGCTGGAGAAGGGGGCCGCCCACAAGACGATTTACTTCCCCGCCGGCAAGTGGCAATCCATTCATGATACCCACGATGTCGTCACTGGCGGCGGCGAAAAAGATGTGCCTGTTGATTTGAGCACGCTGCCTGCTTATCAGAAAATTGATTAATATTAAGAAAGAAGAGACACTTATGGCTGCACAAACACAACCGAAAAAGAATGGACTATTGCTCCAATCCGCACTCCTGTCCATTTCGCTGGTTTTGACGAGTGCGTATGCCATTTCGGCCACTTTGCCGGCAATGCAAAAGGCAATGCCCGGGCAATCCTTGGCCTCATTGGAATCGTTGGCCACGGTGCCGACGTTCTCCGTCACGGTGATGGTCCTGCTCAGCAGCTGGATCGCCCGCAAACTCGGAGCGAAGAACACTGTGGCGTTAGGTCTGCTGCTGGTAGGGGTCGCCGGGATCGTCCCGGCATTCACCACCAATTATCCAACAATTTTAGTTTCCCGGATCTTGCTGGGCGCCGGCTTCGGGGTGTTCAACTCCCTGGCCGTATCCTTGCTCTCTGTGTTCTTTAGCGGGGAGAAAAAGGCCCAGTCCATTGGTTTTCAAAGCGCGTTTCAATCCATTGGCAACGCAGCGATGACCTTTGTTGCCGGGTGGCTGCTGACGATCAATTGGCACCTGTCTTATCTGGTGTACTTGATTGCCTTCCCGATTTTGATCCTATTCTGGTTCTTCGTACCGCAGGTCAAATCGATGGAAAGTACCGATCAGACCGGTCACAAAGTTCAGCAGCATATTAATCTGAAAGTCGTTGGTTTGGCCTTAACGATGTTAGCCTTTATCTGTATTCAGGCTGGCTTCAATGTGCGTATTCCGACCATTGTCGTGGATGCCGGCTACGGTACCGCCACCGGCGTCAGCACTTGGCTGAGTGTGACGACCCTGATGGGCATGCTGGTTGGCTTCAGCTTCGGTATGCTGCACAAGGCAATCCACCAATACGTCTTCATGATCGGCGCCGCCTGCATGGCCTTAGGCAATCTGCTGGCCGCGTATTCCAGCAACTTGTGGCTGACCGGGATCGGCACGGTGCTCGTCGTCGGTATCGGCCCGACACTGCTGGGCTCCTACGCCTTCAACCGCGGCACTGAAGTCGTGGAAGCCGGTTCAGCAACATTGGCGACCTCGATCCTGCTGGTCGGCTGCAACGTCGGCGGCTTCTGTGCGCCGTACGTGATGTCCGCCATTGAAGGGCTGGTCCACAGCAGTACCAATGTGCTGATCGTTTTTGGTCTGTTTTCCTTGGCCATGACCGTCATCTTAGGCGTCGCGGGCATGCGGCTGCACAGTGCTGCCCACGCCGCGCCAGCGCAGTGACCAGCATCTGGCAATAACAAATGAGGCCGCCGACATGTTCTGCCATGTCAGCGGCCTTTTTAGTATCCCATTGTTAACCGACGAACGGCCGCCCCTGGGCCAGCCACAAACCAAATATCCCAACAACCAAGCAGCAGCCGAAGACGACCCACAGCAGCGTGTTGTTCAGTTTGTGCTGCTGCTTCCGCGCAAAAGCAATTTCGATAAACGCGATAAAGCCCAGCGCCAGCAGCACTTTGATCACGCTGCCCACAGGATTATATTGCCAGACCCGCAGCAGCAGAACGATGCCGCTGATAATTGAAATCAAATAAAGCACCCGGGCAGTCATGGCCCAGGTTGTCACGTTAGCTGACCGGCGCAATAAGCCGATGGCCACCACCACCGCTAAGACGATCCAAGCAATTAAGTGAACCCATAACCATACCATATGTAAACCACTCCTTTTACGGTTAGTATACGCTTTTTACAAATATTCCAACATTCTTATTTCTTCCCACGACCCAAAGCGGTATGATAAATGTATCTTGCGTATTTCCTGGGGAGGAAAAGAACATATGACAATGAAAAAAATCACGACTGTTGCTGCCTTGGCGCTCAGTCTTTGCTTAAGCACCAGTGTCCTGACACCCATCGCGGCGGTTAACGCAGCCGACGCGCCGACCAGTCAACAGGTCGTGCCGAAAAACGGCGTCGCTACCATTCACAACGCGGGCACAGAGGGTGCGCCGGTGATGGCCCTGAGCAACAGCAGCATGAATCCCGCCGGCCATAGTTTGGCCAACAACACTCAGTGGCAGATCTTCGGTACCATTGATCTGAATGGGACGAGCTACACCAACGTCGGCGGCAACCAGTGGGTCAACAGCATGTATGTGGCCGATGCCGCGGATACCCCGGCAATGACGCCGGCATCCTTCGTTGGCCGAATCAATTACGTGCCGGGTTACGGCGTCCGGTTGTTCCAGATTAACGGCAGCACGGTGACCAACACTGGCCGTTATTTGCAGCACGGGACCACGTGGAAAGTCTCGGGGACCATCACCATCAATGGCCGCGGTTACACTAATCTGGGCGGCAACCAATGGGTCGAATCCCAATACATCGTGAATGCGGCAGACAGCAGCGCAACCGATGACAGCACCCTGCCCAATGGTACTTTTGCGGTTATTTCCTATGCAAAAGGCTACGGGATCGCCGTATGGCAGCAGAACAGCAACGGTACATTTTCTGTCGCCAACCACGCGCCGCTGACCAACGGCACGCGCTGGGCTGTACATAAAAAGACCACGGCCAACGGCAGAACCTATTACAACCTTGGCGGCAATCAGTGGATTCAAGCTGACTACGCGGTCGTCGGCCGGGCCACCGGCGATGCCTTGACCTTGGATGTTCCGTACGTCAGCCAATATAATCCTGTCTTCGCGCCGTGGGGCTGTGCAGCCACCGCCATGAGCATGCTGCTGGGTTACGACGGCGTCACGATCGACAAGAGTTTCCTGACTTACGCCCAAGATCATCTGCCCATGTATCCCGGCAATCCCGGCGGCCAGAAGGGGAATGTATACACCGGCGCAGGCTTCGGCTGGGTCATCGGACCCAATGCGCTGACCGACTACGCCCACAATTGGGATAAGAAAGTCGTCAACGTTTCCGGCGCATCCACCGAAACCATCAAACAGCTGGTCCTCACCGGCCATCCCGTTTTGTATTACGGCTGGTCTTCCTACCAAAACCTCAAGGCCGACACCAACCGCAACCACTGCAAGGTGATCTTAGGTTACAAGGATGGCCAATTCCTCGTCCACGACCCGCTGTACAGCAACAGCAGCAAAACAGCCGGTCAAGGCGGCACCAAGGAACTCGGCTACAACAACGGCTACGACCAAGGCGCCATCTACTGGTCCACAATGAGCAAGTTTAACGCCGAATACAACGGCCAGGCGCTGTCTGTGAATCGATAATTCTTTGCACTAACTAGAAGTTGAGACAAGGGTACTTTCAGGCCTGTCGTCTCAACTTCTTTTTTGCGCTCAGTTGACCCAACATTGACAACCCTTTCTCCCGCCTGTATCGTGTAATTGTTATCAAATAGATAGAAAAGGGTGCCCATTTTGAAAAATCTGAAAGCATGTACCTCCATCCTCGTGGGTAAAAAAGCCTCCCTCGACGGGTCAACGATGATTGCCCGCAACGACGATACTTTCTTGCCCCTGACCCCGCAACGGTTCTACATGGAACCGGCCGTCCATGACCAGCCAGGCCGCGTCTTGAAGTCCTGGCTCAACGACTTCCAAGCCGAACTGCCCGCTGACAGTTACCGCTACAACGCCGTACCCAATGTTGACTACAAGCATAAGGGCTACTACGACGAAAGCGGCATCAATGAGAAGAACGTTGCCATGAGCTGTACTGAGAGTACCTATGGCAACGAACGCAGCTTGGCCTACGATCCGTTGAACACGAAGGACGGGTTGGACGAAGACTGCATGCAGACCATGGTCCTGCCGTACATCGACTCTGCCCGTCACGGGGTTAAGTACCTCGGCCAGCTGATTGCCAAGTTCGGCTCCGCTGCCGGCAACTCCGTACTGTTCTCCGACCACGATGAAGTCTGGTACATGGAAATCGTCACCGGCCACCACTGGGTCGCGCAGCGCATTCCCGATGACTGCTACGCCGTCGCTGCCAACGAAGTCGCGATCCAAGATGTGGACTTCAGCAAGACCGACGACTTCATGTGGTCCGACGGGATTCAGGACTTTGTTGAAAAGTACCACCTGAATCCAGATTTCAACCGTTGGAATTTCCGCCACATCTTCGGGACCTTCGACGAAAAAGATCGTCATTATAACACCCCGCGGGTATGGTACATCGAGAGCCGGTTGAATCCGGAATTGGAACAGGATCCCGAAAGTGGGGAACTGCCCTTTATTCTGAAGCCGGCGAAGAAAATCTCCACCGACGATATCGAATACCTGCTGGGTTCCCACTACAATGAGACCCCGTTTGATCCGTTTGGTCACGGCAGTGAGGCCGACCGCCTGCGTTACCGGCCAGTGGGCTTGAACCGTACCCAGAATTCCCACATTTTGCAGCTGCGCAACGACGTGCCGGAAGCGTACAGCGCGATCATGCACATTTGCGAAGGCTATCCGACGTTCGCGCCGTACGTGCCGTTTTACACCAACGCCAACGATACCGATCCCAGCTGGTCCCACACCCCGATGACCCACGACTACGAGAGCGCTTATTGGCTCTACAAGTCGTTGTCCTTCCTGGTGGATAGTGAATACAGCAAGTTCGTCCAAAAGGACCGGGATTACTTGAAAGAGGGCCGCCGCCACAAGCGCGAGCTGATCGCCGAAATCGACGCCCAAGCCGCGGACATCAAAGATCCGGCCGATCTGACCGAATTTTTGACCCGCCAGAACTACAAGATCGTGGCCGATTACCGGGACAAGGCCAAGGACCTGATGAGCGATTTGATCATGGACGGCATCAATTTGTCCAAGCTGACGTTCAATATGGATAAGAATCTTTAATTTCTAGGACCAAAAAAGAAGGACCGCAACGCTCTTGGCGTTGTGATCCTTCTTTTTTGCTGCGTCCAACCGTGTCCATAAGGGACAGGCGGGCGTGAGGGGAGCAATTAGTTGCTGTTCATGAATTCCCGTAATTTCTTTTCTTCATCCGCTGTGGGCGTTGCTTCACCGGACTTGAACTCGTGGATCTTTTCAACGGAAAAGTGGCTGGAAAACGCCATTTCCCCGTCTGTCATATCATGCGTTTTCTGGAAACGGATGATTTGTTCTGCAAATTTTGATAACGCCATGTTTGTGGGCCCTCCTCAACATTTCATAATTTAAGCATAGCGAATTGACCGCGATTCGTCAAAGTTTTCAACGCCTGCTATACTGTTGTATGAGAGGAGTGTTGGCCATGGCAGATAACACTTTAGCCGCGTTTCCGCAAGGAGAATTTGCCGCTTTTTCCACCGCGAAGATGTCCCATTTCTTACCGTATCGCCAGGGAATGGACCAGAAGACGATTGAACAGTTCTTCGGTCCGGACTTGGGCACGAAGGCAGATTATGACTCCACCCATCTGGTCGTCTTCGACCACGGGCGGATGCTCAAGGTGGATCCCGGCGAAATCGTTGCCAAGTTTCCAAATGGTAAATACAAAGTGATCACGATTGATTATTACAATAAAAATTTTAACGAGCCCATCGTCGTTGACGACGATCCCGGGGTCGACAGAAAGCAGGATGTTACCCAGTGAGTAAAGAAGAATCCATCGCGCTGATTCGCGATCTCAGCAACGCCAATGGTGTTTCCGGTTTTGAAGACGATGTCGTCCAAATTGCCAAGGATTATATCAATCCCTTTGCCCAGGTCACTGAAGACCATATGCGCAATTTGCGCATTGCCCGCAACGGCAATACGCAGATCAAGCCCCAATTGCAATTGGATGCCCACAGCGATGAAGTGGGGTATATGATCCAAGCCATCAAGCCCAACGGTACGATGCGCTTCGTCACTGTCGGGGGCCAGGCGGCCGTCACCTTGCCGGCGCACAAAGTCCGCATTCGCAATAACGCCGGCGATTGGCTGCCTGGGATCATTACCAGCACGCCGCCGCACTTCATGACTGCGGCAGAGCGCCAGACTTTACCGCCGGTAAGTGCCTTGACCATTGATGTCGGCGCCACCAGTGCCGCTGAAGTCCGGGAAAAATTCGGCATTGATGTCGGTGCACCGGCTGTACCGGCGGTCAACTGCGAATATATTCCCCAATCTGACGTCTTATTAGGTAAGGCCTTCGATAATCGGATCGGCACCGCGCTTCTGCTGGAAACGATCAAGGAACTGGCTGACCAGGACTTGGCAGTTGATGTTGTTGGGTCGCTTTCCAGTCAAGAAGAAGTCGGCGAACGCGGCGCGACCGTCATGGTCCGCAAGATCAAGCCGGATCTGGCCATCGTCTTTGAAGGCGCACCGGCCGATGACACGGTCATGCCGGATTATATGATCCAATCCGGCCTCCACCGCGGTCCGATGCTGCGGGATTTCGACTCATCGATCATCGCCAACCCCCGCTTCCAGAAGCTGGCCATTGATACCGCTAAAGAAAACCACATTAAATACCAGCGCTCCGTTCGTTCCGGCGGCGGCAACGACGGCGCCGTGATCAACCTCTACGGCGGCGCGGCCACCATCGTAATCAGCGTCCCAGTCCGCTTCGCCCACACGGCGTATTGCTACATCGCCTATGACGACTTCGCAGCGGCGAAGGAATTGGCGGTTACATTGATCAAGAAGCTGACACCGACAGTTATCGATCAGTTCTAATTTACAGGTTTTTCAGATTTTGTGTTTCCAATCGGACTGAGTGCCAAGTGCGTAGCAAGCGGAGGCAAAATGGGCTCAGTTGTGGAAACAACACGGCGGCTTTGCCGCCGATGTTGTTAGGCGACTTTGAGACCGCGCAGCGGGCTCAAAGCGCCGTCACAGCGTTCCAGCCCATTTTGCCGCAGCTTGCGGAGCACTTGGCACGGCGTATCAAAGAGGACCTTTTTTTCCAAATTCACATTAAAAGCAGCTCATCATCACGATGGGCCGCTTTGTTGTCGCTATTCGTATTTAAAATACCTTCATCTGGTTCAACGGCCAGTACCGTAACTTGACGACCCCGACGATCGCGGATTTTTTTATATACCCGATCCGTCGACTGTCTTTCGACACATTCCGGTGATCCCCCATGACGAAGTAACTGTCCTTCGGGACCTTGCTGCCCATACCCAGAGATTGCAGCGTGAAATCTTCCGTATACAACGTCCCGCTGGGCAGCTCCGACTCATATTCCTTCAAGAAAGGCTGGGCGTATTTCTTGCCATTGATGTACATCACATCATTCTTTGATTGCAGCGTATCACCCGGCATCCCGATGACCCGTTTGATGTATAACGCCCCCGGTTCATCCGGTGCCTTCAAAATCACGATGTCGCCACGATCGATCTTGTCGTGCCGCAGCGCAATGATTCGGTCATTCGACTCAAAGGTGGGCTGCATGGACGGTCCGGATACTTGATCGTTGGCTAATACAAAGGTGAAAAGCAGCACCACAATACCAACGAATACTACAGTCAGACCAATCGTTTGCACCAGCCAGTGGCCAAAACTTTCTTCCTCTTCCTGATGCTCTGTCTGCTTCGAATCCTTCAACCTGTCCACATCCTATTTTCGTAAAGTCTTTATCATTCTAACGCATTCAGCCCGTCTTGGCGAGGGAATTATGCGTCGGCCTGGGCTGCAGCCCGCCATTGCTGCCATTGGTCTGCGTCTAAAGCCGGCAATGTTAACGGTTGAGTCCGGCGTAATTTACGAAATACTTTAGGCAGCGGCAGGGCGATGATGGTGCTGAGAATCTGACTCGCCGTCAGGGCATCGTGGGGATGTTCCCGATTTGTCACGGCGGACAGCAGCACATCGGCCGTCAGATACGGTTGGAAATTCGCCAGCACGACGGCCTGCGCCATTTTTTCGGCCGTTGCCAGCGAAAGCGCCGCATCGGCCCCTAGGGTATAGTTCTGGGTCACTTGTACGTGGCGGATCCACTGTTCAACGACCGCCGGATCGATCCGCGGATCGGCTAACTGTGTATGCCACGGATAACCATTGATACGGCCCCATTCAAGGGCTTGGGACAAGGCCGGGCTGCCCTTCGTGGTGACAAAGGTCAAAGCATTGGGGCGGCCCTGAGCCTGCCAGATATAGGCCAGCAGGGTATAAATACCCAGGGCCGTCAGCGAGTCGCTGGCGGGGTCGGCGATTCCAGTGGCATCCACGTCCGCCCCCGGTGCCCAAACTTGGTGCTGGGCGTCTTGCTGGATGGCCAGCAAGCGCTGGGCCAAAGCGTCCCCGGTCCGCAGAGTCCGTACTGCCGCTGGCGTCTTTAACCGCTGGGCAACATTCAGAATTGCGGCAGCTTCCCACCAATCAGTGCCTTCAGTGAACCAGGGGCCCTCTGTGGTTGGATACCAAAGGGTACTGAAATCTGCTCCGTTCAAAGTGTCCCCATTAAATAATTCCCATACTGGGATTTCCCCCACTGTGGTCCCAACGCGCAGGGGCGGGGGAGCGATCAAGTCGCCCGTCCCTGGGAACCAGGCCGCTTGGCAGGTCTTAACGAAATCCGCCCAACTGATGTCCGCGGCCATGGCCGGCAGCAAAATTGAACCAGGGACGATGGACTGCGTGGCGACGGCTTTTTCTGGATTCGCACCATCATGGGTGACGGTGTTTTCCTGCTTCCATTCGATTGACATGTAGATCCTTCTTTCTTCCTTATAACGCTTACTCTACCAGTTTAACGCACTTGCCTTTAGCTGGCGACTTTGCGCGGGCGGTTGCTTCGCTTATAATGGAGGACATGATGATTGGAGAAACGTATTGGTACCGGCTGGCGGCCCTGGTGGATCGCTTTAGCGCGGCCGCACCCGGCTTGCGCGGGCGCTGCCAGCGCATGCAGCAATTTGCGGCGGCCCTCGCCCAGCGGCAGCTGCCGCCTCAGGGATTGCCCGATTTGACTTTAAGCGCAGGCGAAATTGCGGCATTGCTCGTTGCTTTTCCTAATGAGACCGGGGCGATCCGCACTTTGGACCGGTTGTTTAATGAATTTCGCCACGTGATCCAGCGCCAGTTCGGCGTTTGGGCGATGCTTACTGCGCCCTTTGCGGACACTCTGGCGGCCGCTTGGCAGGGGCGGCGGGTCGTGGAACTCATGGCAGGCAACGGTATGCTGTCGGCGGGTTTGGCCCAGCGGGGCGTGACGATGACCGCCGCTGACGACCGCTCCTGGGTAGCGGCGAACGGCACCGGGCAAGATCCCTGGTATCCGATTCAGGACCTGCCGGCTACCCAAGCCGTGGCGGCGACGCTGGCCCAGACGGACGCTTATGTGTGGGCCTGGAGCCCGGACGGGGTGCCGGTGGACTGGGCTGTACTGCAGCAATTACGGGCCGCCCAGTTTGCCGGCGATCTGCTGGTCATCGGCGAATTTCGCGGGGTCACTGATTCCCAGGAATTTTGGGATCACGCCCACCTGCACACTACCCCATTGACGCGGGCACTCAACCGCCAGCTGCATCAATTTGATTTAATCAACGAACGGGCTTTTTTAATCAGTTAACGAAATGAGGTCTTGAAGATCAAACAGAAACTCGTGCTCCTGCTGGGCAATTTCTTGGCGTTCTTTCTGATCGTCTGGGCGTTCAGCATCGGCGACCAGCAAACTTATCAGGATCGGCTGAACCGCAACGGACTGTCCGCCGCGTCGCTGCGCGTGCACACAAAAAGCCGGGAGACAGTGCCGACCTTGCTGACGAAGTTAAGTCAGAGCGGCCTGACCAATTATCAAGTCCAGATTGCTGACCCGCTGCGCAAAAACGTCACCTACGTTTATGGGGCCGGGGACTATACCCAGCTGCCCATCAGTTCCGGCCGCATGCTGACCGATTCAGACTTCACCGCGCCTGTGCCTTTCGTGGTGGTGGGCGACACCGTGACCCAGCGCTTGTATCAACCGGCGACCCAGAAATATTATTATAATGGCCATCAGTACTTAAGCGTCGTGGGCACCGTGGGGGCCGCCCAGAAGGCGGACATCAATGACCATGTTTTCATCTCGCTGTCCACCGCCCAATCGGCGTTAAAGAAAGCCCTGCGCCACTACACGATCTACATCGACGGTACTTTGGCCACGACGAAGCAGAAAACCGCGAAAAAACTGTTTGCCGCGACCCGGTTGACGAAAGCGAAGTATGCCCTGGTCTCGACCGCCCAGGGTGACGTTAATCCGCTGGTCTGGACCATCTTGATTCTCGCCAGTGCGCTGCTGCTCGTACTCTTGCTGGCGCGGTATTATATCCAGCTGCAGCGCCAGCAATTGAACGGCAGCCGATTGGATCATCTGCTTTACCGCCACCTGCAATACGGCTACATTCGCCAATATTTCCTGTATGCGCTGGTGGGGATCGGCGGCGGCTATTTTCTGGGCTCGTCGCTGCTGTATTTACTGAGTTATCAGCAAATATTTTTGACCGTCGCTCTGTACGGCCTGCTCCAAGCCGTACTGGTCGTTGCGGGCATCATGCGTACCAAACAGCGCCATGTGTTGACTGAAGCAGAAGAAGATGAGGAAGAAGAGGCAGAAGATAATGAGTAACCTACCGGCCGGTTTTGCAGAGAAATACCGCCGCTTGCTGGGACCGGAAGCAGACGCCTTTTTAGCCAGCTTTGACCAGCCAGCGGAGAAAGGCTTCCGCCTAAACCCGTTGCACGGCAGTGATGTGCCGACGCCAGCGGCAACGGATCAAGTACCGTGGAATCCGCTGGGCTATTACGGCAGTGTAGGCGGCAGCGACCGCGCCTTTTGGACAGGCGCCGTCTATTCCCAGGAACCCAGCGCCATGGCGGTGGCCCCGCAGCTCCAAGCCAAGCCCGGCGAACGGGTCTTGGACCTGGCCGCTGCCCCAGGGGGAAAAACCACCGATCTGATTGGGCAGATGCAGGATACCGGCTTGCTCGTCAGCAACGATATCGACCGCAGCCGGGCCAAGATTCTGAGTGAAAATGTGGAACGCTGGGGCGCCGCCCACACCGTGGTGACCAGTGCGCCGCCGGCAAAATTGATGGCGGCCTTTCCCCATTTCTTCGACCGGATCCTCCTCGACGCCCCTTGTTCTGGGGAAGGGATGTTCCGTAAAGACCCGGCGGCCATGGGTTATTGGCATCCGGACTACCCCGCTGAATGTGCGGCCCGGCAGCAGGACATACTAAAAAACACCATCCCCATGCTGGCGGATGATGCTGAATTGGTTTATTCCACGTGTACGTTCAGTCCGGAAGAAGACGAAGAGATCATTGCTTGGCTGCTCGCCACCTATCCTGGACTCAGTGTGGTGCCAATCCCGCTGGTGGGCGGGATGACTGGCGGCCGGCCGGATTGGGCCGACGGTAATCCCAGTTTGCAGGGCTGCGCACGGCTGTTTCCGCAGCTGGTCCGCGGCGAAGGGCATTTTGTGGCCCATCTCCATTACCATAACCCCGCGGCAGCGCCAGTCGTGACGGCTGCGCATAAGAAACGCCGGACCGCGGCCACCGGGATCCGACCGCTGACCCGAGCGGAAAACGACTTATTTACCACGTTTTGGCGGGCCACCATGGTGGCCGCCGTGCCTGCCGGCGTGGCGATGTTCGGTCAGCAGATCGTGGCCCTGCCCCCAGCCTTCCCAGATCGGGCAGCGGGGCTGACCATTCTTCGACCGGGCTTGATCATCGCCGATGTGAAACGCGACCGGCTGGTACCCAACCACGCCCTGGCGATGGCCTTGCCGGCGAGCGCCTGGCGCTATCAGGAAGCTTTGACTGACGCCGCCGCGGCCCGCTATCGCCACGGCGAAACCGTACCGACAGAAACGCCGGGCCGGCAGTGGGGCGTATTGACCACCCATGGCGTCGGTTTCGCCGTCGGTCATTTTGTGAACGGCACGGTGAAAAATTTCTATCCGAAAGGGTTGCGAATTTAAGGCAGCGATAAGCGACGCTGCTGTGCGTAACTGAGCAGCGGCTCATCATACCAGATGGGCTGCTTTTTTAATGCTGATAAATTGGCCGCGTTGACTAAAGCCATCAGTTGCGGAAGCTGGGCGAGCCAAGTCCGCAGCTGTTCCTCCGCTGCTTCCGGCCCCTGGTCCAGCAGCGTCCGCAGCAGCCAGCCGGCCACACCGACCCCGCTGGCGCCTAAGCGCAGGGCCGTTAATACCTGTAAGGGATCCGAGATACCGCCAGACGCCAACACCGTCCCGGGGAAGTCTTGGCTTTCCAGCAAACTCTGGGCAGTGGTTAACCCCCAATCGGCTAAATAGGCGAAATCGCGACCGGGGCGGCGGGCATTTTCAATCTCGGCAAAATTGGTCCCGCCGCGGCCGCTGATATCCGCCGTGGTGATACCGATTCTGGGCAATGCGGCTAACGTATCTCGGCTCATACCAAAACCGACTTCCTTGACCACAATGGGGACAGAAACCGCCGCCGCGATGGCTTGGATATGGGCGCGCCAATTCGGCACCACCTGACCCTCAGGCATGATCGTTTCCTGCACCGTGTTCAGATGGATCTGCAGCGCATCGGCGCCGATGAGCGCAATGGCTTGCTCAGCATCGGCAACGGTCTTATCCGCGCCAATATTGGCCATGAGAAAGCCGTCCGGATTGTTTTCCCGAGCAATCGTGAAGGTCTCCGCCAGCGCCGGGACTTTCAGCGCCGCCGATAACGACCCCACCGCCATGGGCAGGTGCAGCCGGGCGGCAATCGTGGCCAACTGGCCGTTGACCACTTTTGCCCGGGCTGAGCCGCCGGTCATGGCGTTGATGTACAGCGGGGTGGGGAAGTGCTGACCGAGAAAGGACGTGCTCAAATCGACCTGATCAGCGGCCACCGTCGGCAGACTTTGATGGACAAAATGGATTTGATCCAGCTCGTTGCCCGTCCCTGTAAAGCGTGTGGCCAGCGCCATGTGTTCATCCTTACGGCGGGAATAGGGGTTATTCGGATAGGGATGTTTATTCGTCGGCATTACGCATCGACCTCCTTGCCCGCAGGATAATAACTGATTCCCGGCCCGGCCTGGGTCACGACGACCTGGGCAGTGGGAAAGTGAGCCGCCAGCCAGTGCTGCACCGCCGCGACGTGGCGCGTACGGGTCAAGAGCTTCACATTCGGCCCGGCATCCACGGTGGCATAGACCGG
The DNA here is from genome assembly GCF_008694105.1 of Schleiferilactobacillus harbinensis. Taxonomy (NCBI): domain Bacteria; kingdom Bacillati; phylum Bacillota; class Bacilli; order Lactobacillales; family Lactobacillaceae; genus Schleiferilactobacillus; species Schleiferilactobacillus harbinensis. The sequence goes on along the minus strand of NZ_CP041364.1, from coordinate 887,537 downwards.
CACTCCCTGGCTTTGCCGCCAGACTTGAATCCCCTGGACCAACGCCAGTGTAGCGGGCAGAAAATAGGTGAAGGGCGGATCCGCCGCCCAAGTTGCCGCATGCATCGCCAAGGCGTTACCCTCCGCAATTTGACCAACTTGGGCGAAATCGCCCGCGGTCAGCGCGGGCAGAAGCCGGTGCAGATCCGCCGCCGCCCGCTGAGTCCATGCCGAAAAATAACTCGATGTCGCGGCGGTGCGGGCCATGCCGGCGGTACTGCCGATTGCCTTGGGCTGATCAGAAAACACAACGGCCACGACCCGGATATCGGCCAGCAGGGCCGGGGCCGCCGGTACCGGTGCGGCGTAAGACGTCGCATCGTTATGCCCGGCAAACCAGCGGACGAAGCCCCCGTCAATGGAGCGGGTCGCTGAACCGGACCCGAGGCGGGCCAGCCGGCTCAATGCCGGATGATCCAGGGTCAACCCAGCAGCCTGAGCCGCGGCGGCGGCCAGTGCTGCCATCCCGGAAGCAGAACTGGCCAACCCGGCGGCGGTGGGCACATGATTGCGGCTGGTCACCACGGCCGGGGCCGTAATGCCGGCTAATTGCCGTACCTGATCCAACACGCGGGTCACTTTTGCCAGCGGCTGGCCAGTGATGGGCCGCTGATCCAGTGCGAATTGATCGGTGGCGATACTGTCCGTAAAGCGCACCAGGGTGTCCGTATAAAAATCAGCCAGCGTTAACGAGAGCGAGTCGTTGGCCGGCAGCATCAGCTGCGCGTCTTTTTTGCCCCAGTATTTAATCAAGGCAATATTGGTATGGGCGCGGGCCCATTGCGGTGCGGTCATGACTGCACCTCCGAATCCAGCGGATCGATCCAGGTCGCCGGCGCCCCCGCCTGCTGCAAAGCAGCGGCGACGTGGTCAGCGTGGGGCAAATCCGAGCACAGGGCAATGAGACAGCCGCCCCGACCGCCGCCGGTGAGCTTAGCGCCCAAGGCGCCGGCCTGGCGGGCAGCAGCAATCAGTTGGTCCAAGAGCGGGTCGCTGACCGTCAAGCCCTGCAGTAAGGCTTGGTCCCGATCCAGCAGCCGGCCCAGCGCGGCCAGGTCGTTTTGGTGAATTGCCGCACGGCCTTGGGCGGCAATCTGGCCTAACTCAGCGATTGCTGCGTTGGTCTGGCTGGGCCGCGTTTGGCGCAATTTTCTCACTGCTGCCACCGCTGGGCCGGTTTCACCCAGCTTGCCGGAATCTGCAATCACCAAGACGCCGCGCAGCGGGTCGGGCAAAGCAATCACCGGCTGGTCTTTGATAAACCAGATAGGAACAGCACTGGCCACCGTCGCGGCATCGATACCGCTGGGGGTGCCGTGGATAATATCCTCCGAAACGGCGGCCCACTTTTGCAAATCCGCGTCCGTCAGCGGTTGCTGGGCATAATCAAAGAAGGCCCGCACTAAAGCAACCGCGGTGGCGGCACTGGAGCCCATGCCCCGGGCGGTCGGCACCTGGGAGTCGATCGTTACCCGCAGCGGCTCGGCAATCCGCAAATGCTCGGCCAGCGTCCGCCAGAGCGCCAAGGGCCCATGTAAATTGCTTGGGGCCGAGGACAGCGGTCCAGTGAAAAAGGACGTGGTCAGCCAATCCGGTTCGCCAGTGGGCTGAGCGGCCACCGTAATCCGGCAGGGGACCGCCTTCAAAGGCAAACAAATCGCCGGCTCGCCGTAAACCACGGAATGATCACCGATCAAAATAATTTTGGCATGGCTGGTGCCAATTCCCGTATGCATAGAAACACCTCATTCATCTATCGAAAAATCGTCCTTCCTATTGTGCTATGGATATCCAGGGAACGCAACTGAACATGCACAAACATATATTTGCCCCCGCCTCTCGGCTGTGCGAAAATATAGAAGACAAAACACTCGGAGGTGCACGCACGATGCAGAAACCAACGAATTCCCCGCGGGTCACGCTGCTGCTGGGGACCGCGACCCAAGACAGCCAGCATGAGCTGGTGACCGATATGGCCCGCCATGCCGCAGATTGGGCGGCCACCGGCCAGGCGGGCCAAATTTTTTATCTCGTGCCCAATCATATCGCCTATGAAATGGAGCGGGTCACTTATCAGGCCTTGAGCCGGGAACCGCCCTTCAATGGGGAGCACGTTCACGCCTTTCAAAACATTCAAGTACTGACCGTGAATCGGCTGATCTGGTATTTTTTGCAGACGGATCCGCAGTTCTCTCGGCTGACGGCCACCGATACAGCGCAGACGATGATTTTGACCAAAGTCTTGCTGCAATGCGGCGATGATCTGCAGCTTTTCCGGGGCGAAACGCGCAATCCGGGCTTTCTGGAACAGCTGCGCGTCCAGTTGGGCGAGCTGGCTGATGCCGGGATCGATGCGGCCATTCTCGACTCATTGACCGGCAGCGGCGGCAGCCAGGAATTTCAAGCGAAGATGCACGACTTAACGATTATTTTGCGCGCCTACCAAGAGGAGCTGGGGCGCTATTTTGTCACGTCTGACGAGATGACCCAGTACGCCATGACTCAATTCGCCGCGCACCCGGAATGGCTGGCCAATACGCAACTGTATATCAATGGGTTTGACCATCTAGACGGGCAAACCTTGGCGTTGCTCGGCACATTGATTCCGCAATGCCAGCACACCACGATTGCCCTGGTGGGGGATCAATATGACGGCGACACGGAAGAAATGCCCGCCGGACCGGGGAGCACGCCATTTTTCACGCCGAGTACCCAGCTGCGCCATCAGGTGCAGCATTTGACCCAAAGCGTGACGGGAATCCCTGCTCAAGTGCGGTATACCCGCACGCCCAGCGCCCATCAACCCGCCTTGGTCACGCTGGCCCATTACTGGATCAGCAATGCTCGGGGACAAACGGCGCCAACGCCGCCAACAGCCACGGCTGCGGTCCGGCTATGGCAGGCCGCCAACCGGCAAGACGAACTCACCGCGGTCGCGGCGGAGATCCATCGCCTCGTGGCCAGTGGCGATTACCGGTACGGCGATATCCGGATCTTGACACCAGACTTGGAGAAATACGAAACCATCATTGCGCCGACTTTCCACCAAGCGGCTGTACCGTATTTCTACGACCGGGCATTGGCGATGACCAATCATCCGCTGGTCCAGCTAATCAGTGCGCTGGGGGAGCTGCTCAACGATAATGTGACCTATGCCAATCTATTCAGCCTATTGCGGACCGAACTGCTTCTGCCCGCGGCTTTGGCCGCTGAGGCCCAGCATGAAAACGCGGCGGGGCAAACCACGCCAGCGTATTTACGGGTGTTCCGGGACCAAGTAGACGCGGCCGAAAATTATTGTCTGGCCCATGGCTTGCGCGGCTCGCAGTTCAGTGCCGAGGCGCCCTGGCAAGAGCTGACCCATACGCCGACGGACGAGGATGACGCCGCTGAGGTGCAGACCCAATTATCCGCTGGCGAACCGATCCATGTCTTCTTGCGGCAAGAATTGCTGCCATTTATTGCGGCCCTGAAAGAAGCGCCAGACGGTCAGCACGCGATGACCGCGTTGTATCAATTTCTGACTGCCCACGGCCTGATCACCCAACTCGCGTTCTTCCGCAACACCACGTTGGCGGCAGGGGATCCGGTTGGCGCCAGCCGGCCGCGGCAGGCGTTTGCCCAATTCACCCGGCTGCTGGATGAATACGTGGAAATCTTGGGCAGCGAGCCCTTTGTCCCGGATACCTTTGTGGCCATTTTTACTGCCGGCTTCACGGCCGCCAGTTATGCCCAGATCCCCGCGGTGCTGGACACGGTCCAGATTGCCGATACTGGAATCACTGTGCCGGCGCCGGCGAAAATCACCTTCGTTATCGGCGGCACAGCGAATGCGCTGCCGGCCCCGGTAGAATCCACCACGCTGCTGAACGACAGTGACCGCGCGGCCATCATCGCCGGCCAGCAGGCCTTGATTGCTGCTCAGCCGGATAGCGGAGCAGTTTATCCGACGTTATCCCGCGGAACCGACGATGTATTAGCCGCGGCGGAATATATGGCCTACAAATCGTTCTTCAGCGCCACCGACCGGCTGTATCTAACGTATCCGCAGCTGCAATCGGAGACCAGTCAGCGGATATCGCCTTATTTTGCACGCATTCAAAACTATCTCGGCTTAACGCCGCGCACCGTTGATTTCTCTGGGACTGCCTTAGCCGCCTCAGCTGCCCAGCCGCAAATCACCGCCTGGCTGGCAACGCCGGCGCTGGCTGGCAGCTGGACCGTGAAGGGGCTGCGGGAAAAGCAGAGCGACCCTTATTGGCAAGTCGTCGCCCAGCATCTGCGCCGGCAGGGGACACCAACCGTTCAACAGCACTACCAGTTTATTTTATCCGCTCTGCATTACCAAAACACCGTCGGCCAGCTGGATCCGGCGATCGTGCGGGATCTTTACGGCAAACGGCTGAACGTGTCTGTATCCCGGCTGGAACAGTATTATCAAAACCCGTACGAGTATTTTCTCCATTACGGCCTTGGCGTGACGGAACGGCCGACCTATGACCTGACCCCCGCCGAAACCGGCAGCTACTATCATTGGGTCCTGGACCATCTGGTCAAGCGGCTCCAAACCCAAGCCCAGGACATCACGGATTTGAGTCAGCAGGAGCTGCACAGCATTGTGGATGACATTGCCGGCAAAGCAGTGCATGAGCCGCTCTTCGCTATCTTGAACGGCTCCGGGCGGATGAAGTTCCTGCGCCAGCTGCTGGAACGCACCTTGACGTATATGGCCTGGCTGCTGCAGCAGCAGGCTGCCCGGTCGGCTCTGCGGCCCTTAGCGACCGAAGTCCAATTCGGTCAAGTCGGGCAGCCGGACAGTTTGCCAGCGCTGACCTATCCTTTAGGGGCTGATCAATCGGTGCGGATTCGGGGCAAGATCGACCGCATTGACGGCTTCCGCGGCCCCAACGGCGAAGATTTCTTGACCGTGGTTGATTATAAATCCTCCGAGCATCAATTCGACTACGGCCAAGCCTTGACCGGTCTTTCATTGCAACTGCAAACCTACCTCCAAGCACTGCTCAATGCCCTGGGTCAGGTCCCGAATTTAGCGCTGCCCAGTACCGCCACCGTGGCCGGCGGCTTCTATCTGCATATTAACGAACCGCTGCTGCCGATGAAGGATGCCTTGAAGTGGCAGGACAGCGATCCGGCGCTATTCACTCAGCAAATGCTGAAGCAGAATCAGTTCAAAGGAATCGTCCTGGCTGATGATACATTCCTAGAAAAGGCAGATACCAGTCCGGACCGCAACGTAGTCCTGGCCGGCAGCCGGGTGACCAAGAAGAATGGCTATACCAACAGCAATGCATTAAGTGCCGATCAGCTGGCCACGATTCTGGCCTACAATGCGGCGATGATCCAGGCGGCTGCCAAAAATATTTTAGGCGGAAAAATCGATCTGCAGCCCGCACGATTCCCCAACGGTGAATCTGTGCTGCGTTTTTCTCCCTATACCAATATTATGTACTTCGACCATATGCTGCCGGAAAATAAGTATCGGGAAATTATTACGCAGGATAAACAAGGTGCGCTGCAACGGATGAGCGAGTTGTTAAGAAAGGAGCGGGATCATGAGTAAGACACAGTTCACAGCCAGCCAGCAGGCAGCGATCGACCACGCCGGCCACAACATTCTTGTCTCGGCCAGCGCTGGGTCAGGAAAGACCACCGTCCTGGTGGAACGGGTGATTCAAAAACTTTTGCGGGGCGGAGATATTGACCATTTGCTGATCGTCACCTTTACCCAGGCCGCAGCGGCCGAAATGCGCGACCGGATTCGGGCAGCACTGACCAAAGCGGTGGGCAACGACGCTTATGCTGCGCAGCGCAAGCATCTCCGGCATCAGCTGGCGGTCTTGGGGTCCGCGGATATCGCCACCTTGGATGCCTTTTGTGCCCGGGTCGTGCGCCGCTTTTATTACGTGATCGATTTTGACCCGGCTGTGCGCACCCTGGGGGACGATAATGAACGGCTGCTGCTGTGGCAGCAAGTTTGGGAACGGGTGCGGGACCGCTATTACGACGCCGGGGACGCAGACTTTCTGCGCTTAGTGGGAAACTTTACCACCGGCCGCTCAGACGACGGCCTCACCGACTTGGTCATGCGGTTGTACACCAAAGCCATGGCCAGCCCGGACCCCGCCGGCTGGATCCACCGCTTAGCCCGGCTTTATGATTTTCCGCTGACCACAGCCGGCTTCAACCAGTCATTACTGCTGGCCGAAAACCAGCCGGATAATTTGCGCGCCCACGTGACGCAGCTCTACAGCGATTTGCTGACCGCTTACCGCCAACAATTAGCGGCCATTGCCGATATACCAGATCTGGCCAAACTGCGTACCTATGGGGCTAAGCAAATCACACCGTTAACCGCCCAATTAACCGTCCTGCAGCATGGCGATTGGGACGCCATGCGCCATGCCCTGCAAGCGGCCAGTGACGCCATCGGTGCCCGGTTCCCCGCGATTTCAAAAAAAACCGCGGAGGAATCGAGTCTGGCACTCAAAGATCAAGTCAGTGCGGCCCGGGATGATTTGAAGAAGGCGATTGCGGAACTGCAAGCCGGGCCATTCCTCTTGAGTGCTGCCGATTGGCTGCCGATCATGGGTCAGGCGCAGGCGATGGCCCGGAAGCTGACCGACGTGCTGCTGGCCTTCGGTGAAGAATTAACCAAAACCAAAAAGCGGCGGGGGATCGCTGAATTTGCGGATATTGAATTGGCGGCGCTGCAGATTCTCCAGACCACCACCCAAACCGATATCCAGCCCAAACTGTTTTATACCGAAAAATACACCGAGATCATGGTGGACGAATACCAGGATACCAACCCGCTGCAAGAAGCCATTTTAACCACCATTGCCGCCCCCGACCCGGGCAATATGTTCATGGTCGGCGACATCAAGCAATCGATCTATGGCTTCCGCCAAGCGGACCCGTCGCTGTTTGCCCATAAATACACGGCCTACGGCGATGATACCAATGACAGTGAACGAATCGTGCTGGCAGAGAACTTCCGCTCCACCGAAGCCGTGGATAACATGGTCAACTACCTCTTCCAGCAATTGATGGACCCGGCGGTGGGCGACGTCGCGTACGACGCCAATGCCCGGCTGCAATACGGCGCGACGTATTATCCAGCCGCGGCGGCCCAGACCACACAGGTCCTGCTGGTCACCGATCAGCCCGTCACCGACGATGATCCAGACGCAATTCCGCTTACCGGTATCACTGCCCAGGCCGCGGTGGTGGGGGACAAGATCAACGCCCTCATTGCCGCTGGCACACCGGTGTTCGATAAGACCACCCAGGGTACCCGACCGCTGCGTTATGCCGATATTGCTTTGATCGTGCCCACCCGAGGGGACAATCTGGATATTTTGGACACCCTCAGTGATCACGGTGTGCCTGTCGTCATGAGCGATGCCAAGGAATACTTCCAAGCCACGGAAATCACCGTGATGCTCAATTATCTGAGCCTCATTGATAATCCTCGGCAGGATATCCCGCTGGTCGGTTTACTGCGCTCGCCCATTGTGGGGCTGACCAGTAATGAACTGGCCCGAATCCGTATCCACCACCCCCAAGGGCCGTATTATGCCGCGTGGCAGGCCTATGTCGCCGACCAGACGCTGACCACACCGCTTCACGACCAGATGACGGCCCTTGCGGCCCAACTGGACCGGTACCGCACCCTGAGCAAGCAGGTGCGCATTGCCGATTTGATTTGGCAGATCTACGCTGATACCGGCTTCCTCGATTATGCCGGGGGAATGCCCTCAGGGAAACAGCGTCAAGCCAATCTGCACGCGCTGTATGAACGCGCCAATGATTACGAAAATAACGGCTTCAAAGGAATTTTCAACTTCATTCGGTTCATTCACCAAGTGCAGGAAAACGACCAGGATCTGGCTATTTCCCCAGTTACCAGCAGTGACGATAATGCCGTCACCGTGATGACCATCCACGGCAGCAAGGGCTTGGAATATCCCGTAGTGTTTCTGCTCAATGCGCAGCACAATTTCAACCGGATGGATGAACGGGCCCCAGCCATTGCTCTGAACCAGGGCGGGGTAGGGCTGAAGGTCAACGACTTTGCGGCCCATATTGCCTATACCACTCCGCAGCATTACTACGCCAAGCAAATGATCCACGGAGTCGGCCAATCCGAAGAATTGCGCAAACTTTACGTTGCCTTGACCCGGGCGCGTCAGGCCCTGTACGTGGTGGGGTCAATCAAAGAGGACCCGGCAGCGCTGGTGAAGAAATGGGGCGCGGCGGTACAGCCGGAAACGACGCTGCTGTCCACGACCAAGAGAACCGGCGCGGCCAGCTTTCTCGATCTGATGATGCCTGCTTTGCTGCGGCTGCCCGCGGTCAATGACACCTTGGCTGCTGACGGAGCCATTACCCCCGATCCGCAGTTGGGCACCCCGGCGATCACCGTTGCGCTCGCTGCCCCCCAAGCGGCTGGCCAACGGGTGCAGGCGGCCCCGCAGCAACTCATCGTGCGGCCGGAAGATTACCCAGAATTGCAGCAGCAAGCTGCCCGCTGGCAGCAGCCCTACCGCTTTGCTCAGGCCACCCGCACGGCGGCATTCCAGACGGTCACGGAAATCAAGCGGGCCCAAGACGACCCGGTGCTCACTGACACCCGCTTGACCACCACCGAAGCCAGCGGTTATACCCAGTCGCCAGCCTTCCGGTACGTGAAAGACGACGAGTTCACGCCGCCGGCCTTTCTCACCGATCAGGAGGCACCCTTAGCCACAGCGGTGGGGACGGCCACCCACTTGGTGTTCCAAGAACTGGACCTCAGTCAAGGCCAAGTGACCGTCGCCGCCGTCAGCCAATTGATCGCCGACCTCACCACGGCCAAGCAAATCGACCCGCGGGCGGCGAAACAAATCAGCGCCGCCGGGGTGGCCGCTTTCTACGCGACGGAACTAGGCGCGCTGCTCCTCGCTCATCCCCAGGCGGTTCACCGGGAGATGCCGTTTGCGCTCTTGCTGCCGCCCAGCGAGGTCTTCCAAGCGGCCGGCCCGGCTCAGGCTTTCCCAGCCGATGCCAACATTCTGATCCATGGTATTATAGACGGGTATATCGCATTGCCTGACCAGGTCATCCTGTTCGACTACAAGACGGATCACGTCCAAGGCCGGCAGGATCCAGTGGGGTATTTGCAAGATCAATATCGGTTGCAGCTGCAGTACTACGGAGCGGCCCTGGGGTCGATCCTGCACCAGCCTGTAACTGCCCAGTACCTGTATTCAGTTGCCTTGCAGCAATTGATCCCGGTACCGGTAAGAAAGGAAGAATGACCCATGCGGCAAGGCCAACTCTATGCCGTGGTGGATCTGGAAACCACGGGCACAGATTACGCCAGCGGGGACCGGATCATCCAATTCGGCTGTGCGCTGGTGAAAAACGGGAAGATCGTGGATACGATCGCCCAAAACATCAATCCCCATCAGGCCTTGCTGCCGGCGATTCGGAATCTGACCGGGATTCGCGACAAAGAACTGGCCAGTGCGCCAGATTTCCAAGAGATCGGTCCGACGCTCCATGGCTTGCTGGACGGGGCTGTCTTTGTGGCCCACAACGTCAATTTTGATTTGCCCTTTATCAACGCGGAATTTGCCGGTCTGGACTTGCCGCCCATTGGTGAAAAAGCATTGGATACAGTGCAGCTCGCCCAAATCCTGCTGCCTTTTGCCCCGAGTTATAAATTGTCCGATCTGACTAAGCTGTTAAGCATTGAGCACGACGATCCCCACCAGGCCGACAGTGACGCCATCGCCACGGCCCACCTGTTTTTGCTGCTGGATGAACGGCTGCGGGCCCTGCCGGCAGTGACTCGCCAGCGCTTGGCGGCGATGGGCCAGGGGCTGCTGCGGCAAACCGGGGATTATTTGGCCCTGATGGCGAAGGCCGGTGATACGGCGGCGCACGCGGCTGGTTACACGATTACCAATGGGTTGGCACTGCGTCGCGAGCAGGAAGCTGCGCCGGCGGCCCCGACCCATGTCGCGTATCCCAGCGGCAAAGCGGCCATGACCCAGCTGCTCAAACCGCGCTTTACCGTCCGGGCCCGGCAGGTCAAAATGATGGATGCCGTCTATCGTCATGCTCAGCACGGCCAGACGCCGCTGCTCATTGAGGCCGCGACCGGCAGCGGCAAGTCGCTGGGTTATTTGCTGCCGCTGCTGATCCACCAGCAGGACAGTCAGCAGCAGATCATCGTCACTACTTCCACGCTGGCCCTCCAGGATCAGCTGGCGCAGCAGACCCTCCCGGCGATTGCCGCCATCATGCACACCCAGTTGCGGGTCGAGATCGTCAAGTCAGATACCCATTACATTGACCTTGGCCAATACTACGGACTGCTGGATCGGCGAGATTTGAATACTGGCGAGCAGCTGTTGATGATGAAAATCCTCGTCTGGCTGACCCAAACCACCACTGGCGATTTGCAGGAGCTGCAGCTGACGACCTATCGCTCACCACTGTTCACCGCCATCGTCAGCGGTCAAGAAAGCCCGGCCGATTCCCCCTGGGTCAGGGTCGACTTTCTGCGCCGGGCCCACGCCCGCCAGGATGCGGCCCAGGTGCTGATCACCAATCATGCCTACTTCACCCGGCACTACGATGAAGCGCCGTTTGCGCGCAATGCGTTAGTGGTGGTCGATGAAGCCCAGCACGTCGCCGACAGCGCCGTAGACGCCTTGATGGCCAAGGGTAATTTGCCCCGCATGCTGCGGTCGCTGCACCAGATCAAAGGGGCGATCGATGGCGTGATTCGCCAGGAACAGTGGAGTAACGGCGAATTATTCCGCTATCAGGTCGTCTCCGTGGGCAACGCTGTTGACTTGCTCACCAGCCGCTTCAATGAACTCCAGGATTTCCTATATGCCCAAGTCATTCAGGGCAATATCGTGCGCAGTGAACGCAATCAGCCGATTCAGCGGCTCTGGCAGCCGGATGCGGTGGCCTGGCAGACACTGACCCGGTATCTGACGCAGATCGACGATACGCTGCTCCAACTCTTCACGGCGCTGACCCAGCTGCAGCGTTATATCACCAATCAGGCGGAACACTGGTCCCAACGGGTCACCGCCATGGCGGCCACCATCAGCGCCGCGGCAGAAGACCTGCGGCCCTTAACCGATGACCTGGATCAGCTTAGCCGGATCCAGATGGCCAGCCATCCCAGTGCCGGGTTTGTGATCCAAATGCGTAATTACGGCGATCTGCGCTCTGTCTCGCTCCATTGGGCACAAGTCGATATCCGGGCGTTATGGGCGGCCGTCACCCGTCGTTTTGCGCCGTTTATTTACGTTGGCGCCACGCTGCGGGTCATGGACAACTGGCAGCCGTTTTGCCAACCGTTGGGCATCACCGACGCCATTAAGATGGTGCTCCCTAACGGCTTCGCCTACAAACGGCTGGGCCGGGTCTTCATTACCCCGGATGCACCGGACATCAAAGAGACGCCGCCCGCCGAGTACGCCCATTATGTGGCTGGCATGATCGAGCAATTGAGCCGGGCAAACCATCAGCGCATCCTCGTCCTATTCAATTCCCTGAGTCTGATCCAACAGGTTTTCGATGAGATGTCCGAACTCAGTCTGATCGGTCAGCGGGAATTGCTGGCCCAGGGCGTAACCGGTTCGGTGGAAAAAGTGATGAAACGGTTCAAACTGGCCGACGGCGCGATTTTGCTGGGTGCCGCTACCTTCTGGGAGGGCATTGATCTGCCTAACGACACCCTCCAAATTTTGGTCGTTACCCGGCTGCCTTTTGAGCCGCCGACCCGGCCGCTGACTCAGTTGCGGGCTAATTTCATCACGGCTCAGGGGGGCAACCCGTTCTATCAGGACGCCTTGCCCCGAGCCACCCAGCGGCTCACCCAAGCCTTTGGCCGGCTGTTTCGCTCCAGCCAAGACCATGGGGTGCTGATCATCTTGGACCGGCGCATCATGGCCGAATCCTGGGGGCACCAGATGCTCCACGATTTACCCCGGACAGTGCCTAAGGTGCAGCTGCCCAGTGCCGAAATTGCCCAAGCTACCGCGGACTTTCTCGCCGGCATTCCCGTAAAAAAGGTAAAGACGTAATTCCGCGCCCCACGCCCGGGCAATAATTGTTATAATGGACGCCAGATGCAATTTAAAGAAGGGGGATTCCCGTGCGTTCCAGTTGGCAAAAATGGGCCTATTGGGGCACGATGCTGATCATCGTCGCCACCATTCTCAGTATCTATTTCGTCGCCACCGCGCCCCGGCGCAATGCTGAAAACCAGGCTCGGGCCGTCGCTGAGCGGGTGGCCGGGGTCACTGAGCCGCAAGTGTTTTACTTATTCAACCGCAATGAAACGGACTACACCATTGGCGGCAAACAAAAGTCCGGCCGGCGGGTGTTTGTGATCATTAACGCCAAGTCCGGCAAGACCCGGACCCTCGCCGCCAGCGGCGGGCTGAGTGCCAGTGCGGCCACAGCCCAGGCCCGGGCGGCTAATAACCAAGCGCCGGCCACCAAGGTCGCTCTGGGGCTCTACAAAGGGACCCCCGCCTGGGAGGTCACATTGCGCCAACGAAACGGCAGTTATCGGTATGTCCTGCTGAACTTCAAGACCGGGGAGACGGTCAAGGCATCATGAATTTATTGTTAATTATTTTTGGGAGGTTACCAAATGTCTGAACCAGAACACATCAGTATTATCGATTCGCCGGACCACGTCGGCGAAACCGTCCGCATCGGCGCATGGCTGACCGATAAACGCTCCAGCGGGAAGATTTCTTTCCTACAGCTCCGGGATGGCACCGCCTTTTTCCAAGGCGTCGTCGTGAAGAACGCCGTGTCCGAAGAAGTCTGGAACTTGGCCAAGGAAATGCACCAGGAGGCCAGCTTCTGGGTCACCGGTGAGATCCACGAAGACAAGCGATCCCACTTCGGCTATGAAATCGAGATCAGCAACATCGAAATGGTCGGCGAATCGGAAGGCTATCCGATCACCCCCAAGGAACACGGAATCGAATTCCTGCTGGATCACCGCCATCTGTGGCTGCGCTCCCGCCGGCCGTTTGCCATCATGCATATCCGGAACGAAATGATCCGGGCCACCTATGAATTCTTCAATAAAGAGGGCTTCATCAAGATGGACCCGCCGGAAATCACTGATGCCGCACCGGAGGGCACGACGGAACTGTTCCACATCGATTATTTCGATAATGATGCCTATCTGTCCCAGTCCGGCCAGCTGTATATGGAAGCCGGGGCAATGGCTTACGATAAGGTCTTCTCCTTTGGCCCGACGTTCCGGGCTGAAAAATCCAAGACCCGCCGCCATCTGACTGAATTCTGGATGATCGAACCAGAAATGGCTTTTATGCATCAGGAAGAAAGCCTGGCCATTCAGGAACGCTACATTGCTTTCCTCGTGCAAGGGGTGCTGGACAAATGTCAGTACGACTTGAAGCTCCTGGACCGGGATCCGAAGATTCTGGAACGCTACACGAAGACACCGTACCCGCGGATCACCTACGATAAGGCGATTGAAATGCTGCAAGCGGGCGGCTTCAAAACGCAATGGGGGGATGACTTCGGTTCGCCGGAAGAGACCTACCTGTCCGATCAATTCGAGCAACCGGTCTTTGTGTTGAACTATCCCAAGAGCATCAAGCCCTTCTACATGAAGAGCCACCCGACGCGGGATGATGTTTATATCTGTGCCGACTTGCTGGCGCCGGAAGGCTATGGCGAGATTATCGGCGGCAGTGAACGGGAGACCGATTATGAGACGCTGAAGCAGAGCATCATCAAAGCGGGGCTGAGCGTGAATGAGTATGAATGGTACTTGGATCTGCGCAAGTTCGGCAGTGTGCCGCACAGCGGATTTGGTTTGGGCTTGGAACGGGCGATTACTTGGATCTGTCATTTGGACCACTTGCGGGAGGCAATTCCGTTCCCGCGGATGATCAACCGGTTGAAGCCGTAATATGAGGTGTTGAGAAAGGGTTGGTCGTTGCGGCCGGCCTTTTTTCTCGCGCTGGGAGCGTGCTCTTTGCCTGCCGTGCCAAGTGCTTCGCAGGCTTCGGCAAAATGGGCTGGAACGTGGTGACGGCGCTTGGTACGTTGGAGACTAAGACATGTATCACACAGACAGAAAACCGGTAACCCATTCTCACTCTTAGAAAGGATAATCTATCGTGGATTTTTGGCAAGATTTGGTGCAAGCGCCGTTGATTACGGTTTCTGATCTGGTATTGCAGCATTATCGTGCGGTCGGGATGTCGAATCGGCAGCTGATCGTGTATTTGCAAATGCTGAGTTTTGCGGCCCATGGGGAACAGTTTCCGCCGGTGGCGGAGATTGCGCAGCGGACGGGGCTGGCAGAAGATGCGATCTATACTGCGCTCCACGAGATGCTGGATGCGGGCTTCATTGATTTGCGGTCACAGGAAAATGCCGCGCGTAAGCGGGTAGACTGGTACGATTTGACGCCGCTCTATGCCCGCTTGCAGGAAAAGCTCGCCCAGCCGGTCGCGGGGGCCGTGCCGGAGGACGCCGGCGCGCCGGCACAGGCCCCGCTCACCCGACAGCGGTTATTTGACGAAATCGAAGTGGAGTTTGGCCGGCCGTTATCGCCGATCGAACAGGAAACCATCGGCGCCTGGCTGGACCAGGATCATTACGCCCCTGAGCTGGTTTCTCTGGCGCTGCGGGAAGCGGTGCTTAATCAAGCCTATTCGCTGAAATACATGGACCGGATCCTGTTGAACTGGGAGAAGCGCAACATTCGCACCAAAGCGGATGTGGAGCGGGAACGAGCCAACCGGAACCGGTTTTAGAAAGGAACAAGCCAAATGACAGAGTTATGGTCAGATGATCGTTTGCGCTGGGGCATGCACGAACTATTCAAACTGATTCCCAATGCCCTGGGTGCGCTGCACGCTGAATCGCCATACCAATTATTGATTGCGGTGATCTTGAGTGCCCAAACCACCGACGCGGCGGTCAATAAGGTAACGCCGGCGTTGTTCGCGGCCTATCCGACGCCAGCCGCCCTGGCCGCCGCCAAACCTGCTGATATTGAGCAGTTCATTCATACGATCGGCCTGTTTCACACGAAGGCTAAACACATTCAGGAAACTGCTCAGCAGCTGGTGACAAACTTCAACAGTACCGTTCCGCACACCCATCCAGAATTGGAAAGTCTGCCTGGGGTCGGGCGCAAGACCGCCAACGTGGTCTTGGGCGATGCCTTCGGAGTACCCAGCTTTGCCGTGGACACCCACGTTACCCGGATCTCCAAGCGGCTGCCTGCGGTGTCAGATAAGGCCAGCGTACGCGACATCGAGCGGCGCTGGACAACGGCCTTGCCTGAAACAGAGTGGGTACAAGGGCACCACACGCTGATTCTTTTCGGCCGGCGATACTGCATGGCCCGGAACCCGCGGTGTGCAGAGTGTCCGTTGGCGCCATATTGTGCCACAGGGAAGCCGCGACTGAGCCAATAAAGCACCTGCATTAATCACAAAGAATATTGTCAACAAGTAAATCGCACTCCCGTTATTCTTCGTTATTTATCGAGCTTTAGCAAGGCCGCAAATCCCACATATGGATTTGCGGCCTTGCTCTATTTGTGGGATCTTCAGCCGGATGGTACATCCTTATTTTAAGTGGTCAGTGCATTGCCGACATAGGTTTGCTGTTATTCAAAGCAAAATGACGTGCACGTCATTTCTGGTGAACAGTTGAAAGCAAACGGCGAGTGTTGTACGCTAATTATGTGAAGTTCCTGTTATACAATTTCCTGACAGAAACAGTCAAGATAGTACGCGGAAACAGTTGTACATATACCAAAGCTGTGATATATCAGCGAAACAAGCACGAATATTGACGTGTTTGACATATAATGCTCGGCAACGTCCATTGGCGGGCCGAGCAGGGGGTTGGGGATAATGAAATTTACGACACTTATTAAGACGTCGATATGGGGTATCCTTGTCTTTTTTTTATTTCTTTTGAATGCACCGACCGCAACTGCCGCCAGCAGTCTCAGCAGTAGTAGCGCGTCGGCGTTAAGTCAGGGCTTATTTCCCGTACAATCGACCAAGACGCCGTCAATTGCAAATACCATCTCGTCGTTAATTACAGCCACAGCAGCGCAGTTAACCACTGAGAATGCCCCCGCCCCTGAAGACGCCTCCACTGACTGGTGGGATATTTCAACAGACGGGACGCTCACCATTCACAGCGGCCACACACTGAGCTTTACCGATACACACGGTGCGCAATGGCAGACTTGGCCATGGACTGACCAAGCCAGTACAATCAAAAAAGCAGTGATTGAACCTGGGGTGTCGGCAGAACAGACACTGGGGTTCTTGTTTGCCGGGTGCACTAACCTGACCGACGTCGAGGGATTAAGTAACATTAAAGTTAATACCGTTACCACACCCGGGCATCCTGCTGTTAATACATTGGCGATGATGTTTCAAAACTGCAAGTCATTAACCACGATTAATTTAGAGGGATTGGATACTAGCTCAGTGACGAGCATGGATTCCATGTTTTCGGGTTGCAGCGCTTTAACCAACTTAAACCTCACCAAGCTCGATACCAGCAGTGCGACTTATATGGGAAATATGTTTGATGGTTGCAGCGCTTTAACCAACTTAAACGTCAGCAACTTCGATACCAGCAGTGTGACTTATATGGGGTACATGTTTTCTGGATGTGGTGCATTAACCAGTCTGGATCTGGGTTCATTCAATACGAGTCATGTGACCAACATGTTTCATATGTTCGATAGCTGCAGTAAGTTAACCAGTTTGGACCTTAGTACATTCGATGCTCATCAGGTGACGAACACAGATGAAATGTTTAGGTATTGTTCAGCGTTGAAGCAGCTGACGTTCGGAAAAGAGTTTGTGACGAGTCGGGTGACCAACATGTTTTGTATGTTTCTCGGTTGCAGCTCGCTTCCGTCCCTTGATTTGAGCACTTTTAACACGAGTCAAGTCATTAATATGCAGCAAATGTTTAATAGCTGTAATTCACTTGTTCAGCTTGATTTAAGCAGTTTCGATACGCATAACGTAACCGATATGGGTTTTATGTTCAATGGCTGTAGTAAATTGGCCAAGCTCAATGTAACCAGTTTTGATACCAGCAAAGTATCCTCTATGCAGTTTCTGTTTAACGCATGCAGTAGTCTAACTAACTTGGACGTTAGAAATTTCGATACGAGCAACGTCACTGATATGCATTTTATGTTTGCCTCTGACTCCAATCTAAGCGCACTTGATCTGACTAGCTTCAACACTAGCAAAGTCACGAGCATGTCTTGGATGTTTCACGGGGACAGCGCGCTCCAGACGCTGAACTTAACGCCGAGTAAATTTAACACCGGCCAAGTGACTACGATGAACTCGATGTTCTGGGCCTGTAATAGTTTGACTGCGGTGGACGTGAGTCAGTTTGATACCAGCAGTGTGGTCGACATGGCCGGTATGTTTGGCGGATGCAATCAAGTCCGAACCCTGGCCGTGAGCAATTTCAATACCAGTTTGGTCACCAATATGAGTCAGATGTTCTACGCTTGTTCGGCGTTGACGCAGCTTGATCTGCATAACTTTGACACCCGCAAAGTGACCGACATGTTCGATATGATGCGCGATTGCACATCACTAACCCAGGCAAATGTTACCGGCTTTAATACCAGTGCCGTCACACGCATCAGCGGCTTCTTCATGAACGATCGAAAACTCCTGACTGCGGATCTGAGCAGCTTTGATGTCCGGACCCTCAGCAACCATGATGTGGGTGATATGTTTGCCAATTGTACGAGTTTATGGAAAGTATCAGTCGGCGATAAGGCCCAGTTAGGTCAAGGAAATAATGGCAATCTGCCGCCGCATAGTGCTGGGGCAATCGCTCAGAACAGCCCGGATCCATATACCGCAGGCGCCGGCTGGCAGGAACTCGGGACAGCCGCTAATCCGCTAGAGGCCAATGGACCTCAGTTCAGTACATCGGGTAATTCGGTTACTCCTGGCACCTTAATGTACCTGTTAAGCCAGCCCAGAGCGGGAACAGTTAATCCGGCCACGGGTAAAGCTGTGTGGACCTATGTTTGGCAGCCCCAGCGCTGGTGGAACATCACTGGCGACACCTTGAATATTGGGACGCAGCCCCATGCGTTGAATCTCACCAATGATAAGTATTCGACCAACAATAGCTGGCCCTGGTCCAGCCAAGCGGATGCCACCGGTGTGAAGCACATTAATCTGGCGGCTACTGGTTTAAGCGCCGAAGGATCGATCAGCGGGTTGTTTAAAGGACTGAGCAATGTCACTGACATTGCCAATTTGCCTGATTTGGATGCCAGTAAAGCGACTGATACCAGTGATATGTTCAATGGGTGTGCCGCATTGACCAGTTTGGATTTAAGTACTCTGGATACCCGGCAGGTCACCACCGAAACTGGGATGTTTACCGGGACAACGCACCTTTGGCAATTGAAGCTGGGGCCCAATTTCAAGACTACCACTGAAAATCTTGGTTTAGGCGGACCAGTCGCCGGCACCGTGATCAGCAGTACCGATGCGGCTGGCCAGGCCCATTCGTACACGATCCAGGCCACGGACACCGCGTGGCAGGAGCTGGGCTCACTTGGGACTTTGCTATCGCCGGCAGGTGACACATACACGCCAACTGATCTGATGAAATTGTACAATGACGGCACGCGCCCGACGACGGTCCAGACTTATGTTTGGCAGCAGACCGGCGCCGGGACGATCGGGTTATCCATGACGGGCAGTTTCGATTACGGTAAACATTTCCAGCCGATATTCGGTGCGTTGGACTTGCATAATCTGCAGCCGTTCGCATTAACTGTGACGGATACTCGGGCAGACCGCGCCCAGATGCAGTGGCACGTGGACGCTACCGGCTCTGACTTTGTCAGCGATGACGATCCCAGTGTCAAGGTGTCGCCCAATCCCTGGCGTTTCAACGCGGGCAATGGGGTACTGCAACCGATGTCAACGCCAATTACGATTTGGCAAAACACCAGTACCAGTACCGATACGACCTATCCTAAAAATTGGGACACCAATCCTTTTGAGCTGGACTTCCCGGTGGGGAGTGTCCCGCAGATCGGCAAGTACCATGCTACGATTACCTTTACTTTGGCTAACGGCTTATCCTAAGGTTAACGGCGGCCAAACTGGCCGTCGGCGCTGGGAGAAGAAGCTGATTTCCTAGCCAATCGGGCGGGGGTATTAATCACAAAGAATATTGTCAACAAGAAAATCGTATGCTTACGACTTTCTGTTATTTATTGTGCCCTAGAGGGGCCGCCAATCTCAGATGCGAGATTGGCGGCCTCTCTATATTTTGTGGGATTTTTAAAGCTTGATAGATACAAACCATTCCGGTTGTAAACGCTATATCTATATAAGTTTATCGTTATTCAAAGAGCAATGACGTACACGTCATTTTCGTATACTGGTTGAAAGCAATTTGCTGGTGTTGTACGCTAACTGTGTGAAGCTTTTGTTATGTAATTAGCGTAGCAGAAACAGTTAAACCGATTGATGGTGCCTACTATAGGTATACCAAATCGTGATATATCAGTAAATAACCAGTGTAATTGAAACACTTGACATATTTGGCCTGGCGATATCCGCGGGGGAACTGGGCAAGGGAGTCTGGGATAATGAAGTCTTTAACAAACATACGGACATTGATTTGGGGCATCTTTGTCTTTTTTTAATTCTTGTAGCCAATGCGCCGATCGTGTCTGCCAGCAGCAGTATCAGTAGCAACACTCCGCCGTTACTGGATCAGGGCGTATTGCCCACGCAATCCACCCAGACACCGTCAATCGCCGACACTATTTCGAAATTAATTACCACCACACCAACACCGGCAACAATCAGAGCAGAGAAAGCGAACAGGGATGACAACAGCGATGATAACAGTTGGTGGAACATCTCCGCAGATGGCACATTGACCATTGGTGGCAACCACAACTTGAGTGAAGGAGATACAATAACAGGTAACTGGGAATATTGGCCATGGTACAGTCAAAGCGACGCAATCAAAAAAGTCGTTATTGAACCCGGCGTGACTGCCACCCAAACACTTGGGTTCCTATTTGAGAACTGCACCCAGCTGACCGAGGTTGATGGATTAGGCAACATCAAAGTCAAAACGGATAATATTAACACTGCCGCGGTCAATACCATGTACGGTATGTTTCTCAATTGCAGTTCACTAAA
Source organism: Schleiferilactobacillus harbinensis (assembly GCF_008694105.1). Taxonomy (NCBI): domain Bacteria; kingdom Bacillati; phylum Bacillota; class Bacilli; order Lactobacillales; family Lactobacillaceae; genus Schleiferilactobacillus; species Schleiferilactobacillus harbinensis. The sequence continues at coordinate 867,207 of NZ_CP041364.1, read as the reverse complement.
AACCGTTGATTTTACAGGGCTGGCGACAAGTAGTGTGGCAAATTTTGGAAGCATGTTTTCTGGTTGCAGTTCACTAACTAGTCTGGACCTTAGCTCATTGAACACAAGCAGCGCCACGAATATGGCCTCCATGTTTTCTGGTTGCAGTGCTCTAACTAGCCTGAACCTCAGTATGTTCGATACCAGCAATGTCACGAGTATGGCCTCCATGTTTTCTGGTTGCAGTGCTCTAACTAGCCTGAACCTCAGTATGTTCGATACCAGCAATGTCACGACGATGGAGTCCATGTTTAATCAATGCAGCGCGTTAACTGCTTTGGATCTCAGCTCGTTTGATGTTCGCCAAGTGACCACAATGTATACGATGTTCAGGAACTGCTATAGCTTGAAGCAGCTAACATTGAGTAAAAAGTTCGTGACGAGCAGCGTGACGACTATGTTTTGCATGTTTCTTAACTGCGGATCACTTACCCAGCTTGATTTAAGCAGTTTCGATAATAGCAAAGTTACAAGTATGCAATCCATGTTCAGTGGCGGCTCCGGCCTTACTCAACTTGATTTCAGTCATTTTAATACGCCCAGTGTGACTGACATGTCTTTCATGTTTAATGGCTGCAGCGGATTAACTAAGCTGGATTTGACAAACTTTAAGACAAGCAGGGTAACAAACATGGCTTCCATGTTTTACCAGTGTAAGGCCTTATCGAATTTAGATATTGTCAATTTCGATACCAGCAACGTCACTGATATGAGTTATATGTTTAGCCAGTGTACGAGTCTGACCGCATTGGATTTAACCAGTTTCAATCCCGTCAAGGTCACCACGATGTATCGAATGTTTTGGCTATCCAACCAACTCCAGACAATTAACTTAACCCCCAGTCTGTTTAACACGGGTAATGTCACCAACATGGAGAGTGTATTCGATACTTGCACGGCCTTGAAATCTGTTGATGTGAGCCATTTTGATACTGGTAAGGTCACCACTATGAGCAGCATGTTCAACGGATGCAGTAATTTAACAGCGTTGGACGTGAGCAAGTTCAATACCAGCAATGTCACCACAATGACTCATATGTTTAGTGGTTGCAGCAGTTTGACCACACTGGATTTTAGCCATTTTAATACTGCAAAGGTGAAAACAATGAATGTGATGTTCAGTGCCTGTCTTAAGCTGACTGCACTTGATCTGAGCAGCTTTGACACAAGTCAGGTGACGGATATTAGCTGGATGTTTTATAATTGTCCGGCACTGACTAAGCTGAATGTAAGCAGCTTTAATACGAGTAAAGTAAATTCGATGTGGCTTACTTTCGCCGCTTGCTCTTCATTGACGAAGCTTGACGTCAGCAATTTCGATACAAGCGCCTGTCAGAACTTTACACAAATGTTTACCAGCGATAGCAAGCTAACAACACTAGACTTGAGTCATTTTGATACAAGGAAGGCCACAGGTGCTGGCAATATGGGCGGCGGTGCGCTTTCAGGCTGCAACAGCTTATGGCGCCTGTCGGTGGGCGATAAAACAACGCTGCTTAGTTCGAACGGCTTGCCGAATCACGCTGCCGGAGCAATCGCGCAAAACGATCCGACCTATAAAGCAAACGCGAGCTGGCAGGAGCTGGGTGTCGCCACGAATCCGCTTGAAGCAGCGGGTGCTCAGTTCAGCAATTCCACTGCCTTATCGGCTGAATTGGCGACGCCGCGGGCTGGCACAGTCAATCCCACCACGGGCAAAGCGGTTTGGACCTATGTTTGGCAGCCGCAGCGCTGGTGGAACATCACTGGCGATACTCTGAATATCGGTACCGAGCCCCACACGCTGAACTTCGCGGCCGATAAATATTCGACGGATACTTGGCCGTGGTATAGTCAGCGCAGTGCGATCAAGCATGTGGTGCTCGCCACCAGCGGGTTGAGTGCATCGGCTTCACTCCCCGGACTGTTCAGCGGACTGAGCAACGCCGTTGATATCACGAACCTGAAACAGCTCGATATGAGCCAGACGACTGACATCAGCAATTTGTTCAATGGGTGTGCGGCCTTGACCCGGTTGGATTTAAGCGCCATTGATACCCGGCAGGCCACGACTGAAACCGGGATGTTTAGCGGGACGACGCACCTGTGGCAGCTGGTTTTGGGACCGAATTTCAAGACGACCAGCGACGATCTTGGATTAGGCGGACCAGTCGCCGGCACTGTGATCAGCAGCACCGATGCGGATGGCAAAGTCCAGTCCTACACGGTCCAAGCCACGGATACTGTGTGGCAGGAATTGGGTTCTTTGGGGACTTTGCTGTCGCCGACCGGGACCACCTATACACCGGCCAATCTGATGAAACTGTACAATGACGGCACGCGGCCAACGACGACTCAGACCTACGTCTGGCAGCAGACCGGCGCCGGGACGATCGGTCTGTCCATGACCGGGAGTTTCGATTACGGCAAGCATTTCCAGCCGGTATTTGGCGCGCTGAATCTGCAAAATTTGCAGCCGTTCGCACTCACCGTGACGGATACTCGGGCAGACCGCGCCCAGATGCCGTGGCACGTGGATGCTACCGGTTCTGATTTTGTTAGCGATGACGATGCCAGTGTGAAGGTGTCGCCCAATCCCTGGCGGTTCAATGCGGGCAGCGGGACACTGCAAACCATGTCGGCACCAATTACGATTTGGCAGAACACCAGCACCGGTACCGATACGACCTATCCTAAAAGTTGGGACACCAATCCTTTTGAGCTGGACTTCCCGGCAGGCAGTGTGCCGCAGATCGGCAAGTACCATGCAACGATTACGTTCACGCTGGGCGATGGCTTGTAGACCGGGGCCGGCATAGAAAATCATGGCCACGAGAGGGCGTTCTTGCTCATGACAGCGGGAACGCCTTTTTGGTACGTCCACTACGAAGCTTAGCGGCATCGTCATTTTCAATGCTGCGATCAAGGGCGCCAGCTGGCACTAAACGGCAGAATAGTATCATCGGGTGAACCAGAACCAATTTATGAGTTCATCGTCAATAGGTTATTGAAATACAGCACTGTAATTAAATAGCCAACTCATTCAATGGGTTGACTATTTAATATACCAATCATTGTGACAAATATTTCTTTTGAATCTTAGATCCTTATGTTTGATTATTCTCACGCCACATGCAATAATCGGCGCTACAGTATGAATGACACTTTTTGTGACAATGCAATAGCCATAGCACATAATAAACCGATGAATCGTTCGGAATTTTATGAATGCGCATACAACACCATGGATATTGCGTCTTGCCGCCATTTGACCTGAAGCGTCAATCATACGAAACCATGCACCAAAGCCGCGGAATATCGGTTATTAAATATAGTTTGCTGAAACTTGAAAGCTGGAAATCACGTTAAACATGCGTGGTTCCTGGCTTTTTTGGCACAAAAATAAGCGCAGACTCTCCTGCGTTGTATACTTGATTCGACCAAAAATCTGATACAGAGGAGAGACGCGCCATGAATATTATAGAACATACACGGACTGAATTGGGACTTAAGAACATCATTCTTCGTTTTTCGTCACTCGTGGGCTTGAGCAAGCTGACAAAAAAGGCGAATTTTAGAAGACGCTCATCAATTTCACTGACCAAGGTGCTGGCATGGCTGATCCAAACCAAGTTTTTGGGCCGTTCCCTTTACCGAGCGATGCCCGATCCGGATTGTACGATTCGGACGGTCCGTAATGATCTGAACGATGGCCGTATCAATTGGCAACGACTGACTTGTCTGGTTGGGGCCGCGATTATTAAACATCTACGACCATACATTGATGCCCGCCGACGATTCGCGTTTATTCTGGATGATACCCTTTTTGCACGGGATTATTCCACCAAGACAGAACTGCTTGCCCGTGTGTTTAACCACGACGATCATGTCTATCAACGCGGATTCCGGGCACTCACTTTGGCTTGGAGCGATGGTAACACCCTGTTACCAGTGGATTATGCGCTGATGTCCTCTAAGAGTGCTGCCCAGCGACTGGGGAGCCCAGCTAAAACTACCAGTGGCCGGTCAATTGCTGGTCAACGCCGTGTTCAAGCCCAAGGCAAAATGAATGACGTCTCGGTAGAACTGCTAACGCAGGCTCTGGCAAATCATATTCCGGCTCACTACGTACTTTTCGACAGTTGGTTCAGTTCACCGCGGATGTTCTATACCTTGAAAACAATGGGGTTAGCCGGTATCGGGATGATCAAGCGCACGAAGAAGATCTACTACCGCTATCGTGGCCGACTTTACTCCGTCAAGGATCTCTACGAACGGTTCTGCGCTTCACGCCGGCAAACGCACACCAATTATCAGTACAGCCCCATCGTCACAGCTTATGTGAACTTGGATGATGGGACGCAAGTAGCGTACCCACTGAAGCTGGTATTTGTGACTAACCGGAAGAATGCCAGTAGTTATCTGGTATTAGCTACGACCCAAACTAATTTGCGTCCTGAAGAAATTATCCAGATGTACGGTCGTCGGTGGCAGATTGAAGGCTATTTCAAAGTAGCCAAGCAGTATCTACGTTTGGACAAGTCCCAGGTTCAAAGCTATGACGGTCTTTGCGGTCATTTGGCCGTCGTGATGATGACGTATGACCTGTTGGCGTGGCAACAGCGGTTAAACGAGGATGAACGCACACTTGGCGATCTGTTTTACGAGATGAATGAAGTCATGCCAGACATTGCAGTAACGCAAGCACTGGCATGGCTTCTGAAGGCACTATCCACACTGGGAGCCACTTTAGTGGGCACGGCAGAGGAAGTAATAAATAACATCGTTGACCATTTTGTCAGTTTTCTTCCGAAGAATCTTGTCAACCTATTGGGAATCTGACAAAAACAAGATCATTCCCGCCGCCATCTCACAATTACCAAGGCATCAGTGCACTTTCGGGCTTTCAAGTTTCAGATATAGTTTGCCTAAAACGGTCCAGGGGGACCCTGGCAAGGGGAGTTGGGGAATATTGCATTTCGGAACAAGATTTATCGGCCTATTAAGTTGGAGGTTGAGAATGATTGTCGATTAGACCATCAAATGTAACCAACGATAATCAAAGACCATCATGAGCCTAGCTCGTTTTGTATCAGATCCCACCTCTTTTCTGACTGATTCTTGATACCAATTGGTGAGCACAAAAGACGACAAACGTACATTCGATTCAGTATCCTTGGATTATGAGGAGGTGAATCGAATGCCAATCAAAACTCACAAAATCCGGCTTTACCCCAACGCCGAGATGGTCGCGGTCATCACTGAACTGATGGATTACAACCGTTTCTGCTGGAACAAAGGGCTAGAGGCTTGGAACACCATGTACACTGAATCGCTGCTCATGAAGAACAAGAAACTGCGCCCCAGTGGACGTAAAGTGCGCAACGAACTGGTGAAGAGCAAAGCCGACTGGCAACATCAGTTGTCCTCTCGTGTGCTCCAAACTGCGGTTCATCGGCTGCAACAAGCCTGGAAAAATTTCTTCAATCCCAAAATGCCGGATGCGCACAAACCCAAATTTCACAGCAAGCGGGATCCTAAACAAAGCTTTACAACCGATCGGGGGACAGTAAGCGGCAAGTTTCTGACTCTGGATCAACCGCATGAGACGACTCACCGCTTCACCAAGATCAAGATGGCCGAGACTCTGCGGTTTACTGGCGAGATCAAAACCGTGACGATAACCAAGCGCGGTAACAAGTTCTATGCCAGTATCACTGTTTCAGTTGAGGACCTGCCCCGGCCGGTCTTTACCAACAGTTGGGACATCGTCGCGGTCGACGTGAACGTGGGCCACTTTAGTTGGAATGGCGGCGAAGTGAACACCTTCACCCCCAGGATGGCGGCCCTGCACCAGCGGATCAAAGTTTACCAAAAGCAGCTGAATCGGAAGCGGCGGGATAATCCTCATCACTTCCGGTCCAAGAATTATCAACGGTTGAAGGCTAAACTGAACCGTACTTATGAGCAGGTCTACGCTTTACAGGATGACTTGATTCATCAGTTCAGCCATCAAATCATCCGGGATTACGCCTCTCCTTGTTTGGAGGATCTCAACGTTCGGGCCATGATGATGGATAAGAAAAAGGTCAAAAGTCTGCAGCGCAGTCTTTTCCGCCGGTTCCGCACAGCGGTCGAATACAAAGCAGCTTGGCATCATCGCCGTCTAGTGCTCGCGGACCGTTTCTATCCGTCGACCCAGCGTTGCTCCAACTGCGGTTATGTCAAAACCGCAGAAAGCTACGGCGGCAAGATGACCCTCCAAGGCGACAGCATTTATCACCAGCATGACGTGTATCGCTGTTATGAATGCGGTCTGGTCATCAACCGGGATGAAAATGCGGTCCAGAATTTAATTGCATACGCGGCGGGGCTTCCGCCAGAATGGGCAACCATTCAGAGATGATTTTCCAGTCGGTCACTGTCCCAGCTGGCTTGTTCAGCTGGGGGAATATCGGTTATGACGAAATCGATTAAACACTGTCCTCTTCATGGTCTAAATCTGAAGCAACACTATAGACCAGATGTGTATGCATTTGAGGACATTTTAGAAAGCAGTCTCCTCGTCTTTCTATCGGTCATTTTTTTAAAAGCAGCGGTCGTTTATGCTGATAATGATTTTGGCAAGCCGGCTGCGCCGCTGTTTAACCAAGACCCAGCCGTATTGCCGGCACCGCGTACACTGCCGCTCGGGATGACGATCTCGCAGCAGATTGCTGCAACGCCGATGCAGCCAGCCGTCAGACCAGTACTGCTGGCTGATGCCGCCGATACGAGCTGGTGGAATATCTCGGCGGACGGGACATTGACGATTGGCGGCAGCCATAATTTGAGCGAACTGGATACCCAAACGCCCAATTGGCAGCAATGGCCTTGGTACAGTCAACGGACAGCGATTAAGAAAGTCGTTATTGAACCGGGCGTGACCGCTACCCAAACCCTTGGCTTCTTGTTTGAAGGCTGTACTCAGCTGACTGATGTTCAAGGATTAGGCAATATTAAAGTCAAAACCGACAATTGGAACACTGCGGCAGTCAACACCATGTATGGTATGTTTCTCAATTGCAGCGCCTTGAAGTCGATTGATTTAACCGGTCTGGTGACGACCAGTGTGACTAATTTTGGGCATATGTTTGCTGGGTGCAGTGCGTTAACTAGTTTAGATCTCAGCACTTTCAACACCAGCAGTGCAATTGATATGTCGTCCATGTTTTCAGAATGCAGCGCGTTAACCAAGCTCAACGTAGGATCTTTCGATACGGGCCAAGTGAGGAACATGGATTCAATGTTTAATCAGTGCACCGTGTTAACCAATCTAGACCTCAGCGCCTTCGATGTTCGTCAGGTGACCACAATGGCGACGATGTTTAGATATTGCAAGGCCTTGAAGCAGCTGACATTGAGCGGCAAGTTCGTAACCAGCAATGTGACCACCATGTTTGGTATGTTCCTCGGTTGCCAAGCACTGACGCAGCTGGATTTAAGCAGTTTCGATACGAGCAAAGTCACCAGCATGCAGCAAATGTTCAATACCTGTTCCAGTCTGACTGCACTTGATCTCAGCAGCTTCAATACGAGCAATGTCACGGACATGGCCTATATGTTCAATGCCTGCAACGGACTAACCCAGCTCAACATCAGCAGTTTCCGTACCGGCAAAGTGAAATATATGCAGTTCATGTTTTACGTTTGCAGCAGCTTGCCCAACCTAGATGTGACCAATTTCGACACCAGTAACGTCCTTGATATGAGTTATATGTTCGCTTCGGATCTCAAACTCAACGCACTGGATCTGACCAGCTTTGACACCAGCAAGGTCACGACCATGTACTGGCTGTTTTATGGCGACAGCGGGCTGAAAGCCATTACTTTCACCCCGACCAAGTTCAATACCGGCAATGTGACGAATATGGTCGGTATGTTTGGCGGATGCAGCAGTTTAACTGCTCTGGACGTGAGCCACTTTGATACGGCGAAAACGAAGGCCATGAACCAGATGTTTTGGAACTGTGCCAAGCTGACGACCCTTGATCTGAGTCATTTCAATACCAGCCAAGTGACCGATATGAGCTGGATGTTTTACCAATGCGCATCGCTCACGAAGCTTGATTTACGCAGCTTTGACACGCGTAAAGTCGGTACGATGTGGATCATGTTTGCCGCCTGTCCGGCACTGACCAGCCTCGACGTCAGCAGTTTTAATACGAGTGCCTGCCGAAGTTTTGCCAGCATGTTCATTGGCGACAGCAAGCTGACAACATTGGATTTGAGCGGCTTTGATACGCGCAACTATGATCAAAGTGTCCTGGGTAATTTAGGCAAAGATGCCTTCAACGGATGTACCAGTTTATGGCGCCTGTCAGTTGGTGATAAAACAACGCTGGTTAATAGCAGTCTGCCGGGGCATACCGTAGGCGCCATCACTCAGAATGATCCGACGTACAAAGCGGCCGCGGGCTGGCAAGAGCTGGGCGTAGCTGCCGATCCCCTTGAGGCCGCCGGTGCTCAGTTCAGTAATTCCACCGCTCTGGCGACCGAGCTGGCCACGGCCCGGGTGGGCACAGTCAACCCCGCCACCGGCAAGCCGGTTTGGACTTACGTTTGGCAACCGCAGCGGTGGTGGACCATTAATGGCGACACATTGACGATCAATGCCCATACCTTAAATTTTGCGACGGATAAATACTCGACCGAGACCTGGCCGTGGTATAGCCAGCGCAGTGCGATCAAACATGTTGTGCTGGCCACCAGCGGATTGAATGCGCAGGGGGCAGTCAACGGACTGTTCAAAGGGCTAAGCAAGACTGTTGACATTGCCAATCTGAAGCAGCTCGACCTGAGCCGGGCCACCGACATCAGTGATATGTTCAATGGCTGTGCCGCATTGACTAATCTTGATCTGAGTACTCTGGATACGCGGCAGGTGACCAACGAAACCGGCATGTTCACTGGGACCACGACTCTTTGGCTCCTGGTTCTAGGGCCGAACTTCAAGACGACCACCGATGTCCTCGGGCTGGGCGGACCAGTGCCAAACACCGTCATTACCCGGACCGACACTGCCAGTCAAGCCCATTCGTATATCGTTCAGTCCACGGACACCGCCTGGCAGGCACTGGGAACCACCGGAACTATTCTTGCCCCCGCGGGTACCACGTATACGCCTGCAGATCTCATCAAACTGTACAATAACAGCACCCGGCCGACAACCATTCAGACTTATGTGTGGCAACAGACCAGCTCTGGTACGATTGCCCTGACAATCAGCGGCAGTTTCGATTACGGCAAGCATTTTCAACCGCAATTCAGCGGGTTGAACGCAAAAAATGCCGAACCGTTTACGATCAATGTGACTGACTCCCGCGCAGATCGAGCCAATATGCCATGGCATATTGATGTCCTTGGTTCTGATTTTGTCAGCGACGATGACGCACAGGTCAAAGTCTCGACCAATCCCTGGCGCTTCAACTCAGGCAGTGGGGCGATGCAATCGATCGCGACGCCGTACACGATCTGGCAAAACACCAGCAATGGGACGGATACGGCATATATCAAGACTTGGGCAGCGAATCCCTTTGAATTGGATTTCGCGCCTGGGAGTGTACCGATTATTGGTAAGTATCATGCCACGGTTACTTTTACGTTGACTAACGGGCTGTAAAATACACATTAGGCAATATCTGCTCTCTGATGGGCAAACAGAACTCAAATTGTTGGTGATTCTGTCTGTCCATCAGTTTTTGTGCAAAAATGCTGATTAATAATTTCTGACTGATTGTTTTTGAATCTTTATGAAGAAAGATGATTGATCTCTCTGACGAGTTACCAATTATCTTGAAGAACTTCTGCGAAATAATGAAAGACGTTACACTAGACGTGGTTCATTGTTAAAAATAGAAGGATGGCAGCAGATGCGATACTGAGAGGAGACAATATATGAATTCCAAGAAGACAAAGTGGTACGAAGACAGCCGGTTTGGCATGTTCATCCACTGGGGGCTCTATTCGTTAATCGGTGTGGACGAGTGGATCAAGAGCATCAACCATATGTCCGATGAAGATTATGACCGCCTGGTCGGCAAATTTACGGCAGATCAATTCGATGCCGATGAATGGGCTGCCGCAGCTAAGCAGGCCGGGATGAAATACGCCGTATTCACAGCAAAGCATCACGACGGCTTCTGTATGTACGACAGCCAACTGACCGACTACAAGTCCACCAATTCGCCGGCGGGACGCGATTTTGTCCGTGAGTTCCTTGATGCCTTCCGAAAAGCGGGGATCAAAGTTGGCCTGTATTACTCCCTGTTGGATTGGCATCACCCAGACTATCCGCATTATGGCGATATCAACCATCCGCAACGGAATAATCCAGCAGCCAAGGGGGTCGAACGGGACTTTCAACGCTATCTGGACTACATGCACGGCCAAATCAAAGAGCTGCTGACCAATTACGGCCAACTGGATATCATGTGGTTTGACTTTTCTTATCCTAAAATGGCCGGTGAGACGTGGCAGCCGCAGAAGATTATGGATATGATTCATCAGTATCAGCCGCAAATGCTGATCGACAATCGGATGGAGGGGAGCGGGGCGAATTATGGTACGATTTTGTCGGCCCATCCCTCGAATTATGCCGGTGACTTCGCTTCACCAGAGCAAATGATCCCGCCTAAGCCGATCGTTAACGAACTGGGTGAACCGGTACCCTGGGAAGCCTGCATCACCATGAACAAGCATTGGGGCTACAATGCGACCGATGACCAGTTCAAATCAACATCGCTAATCATTCATACCCTTGTGGAGTGTGTCAGCAAGGGCGGCAATTTGATCCTGAATGTTGGACCGACGCCGCTGGGCACATTCAGTGCGCCGACCAAAAAGCTGCTCGCTGAAATCGGCGAATGGATGGCCGTCAACGGTGAGAGTGTCTACGGCTGTACCACTGCGGAATTAGCAAAACCTGAGTGGGGGCGGTATACCCAGAAGGGCAATACGCTTTACGCCCACATTCAGGAGGAATCAATCAGCGCATTCCCGATTGCGGTGCCCAAGGAGCGGATCAAACAAATGACGCTGCTGATTGATGGAATTGAAGTCAAAGCAACCGATTACTGGACATTATCTGCGTTCAAAGAGTATAGTTACATTTTCTTGCATCAAGACGTCACGATTGGGTATCCGTTGCCGGATCCAAAGGACACGGTGGTCCGTATTGAGCTGACGTAGCAATTCAATCGTAAAAATCAGGTCAGTCCACTAGAGGATTCGACCTGATTTTTGATTCGGCACAAAAAAGCCTCGTCAAGGTGGTTTATGTCTTGGCGGGGCTGATGGTTGGTTGCGAATAGTCTGCCGGAGTGGGACAGACGGAAAATAGGAGACTGTTGGCGAGGGGCCAACGATTTGCTTGACTTGACGATCTTGGGGGAGGGCGAAGGGATGGGAGATATCCAGAAAAATTACTTCGTAATGTGCTTGAAGGCTTCCGTCTGAGCCTTAATACTAATCTCCGCGGCGAGCCGTTCAATGCTGGAGGCCCCGAAGAATCCGTCAATGCCGTTTACCCGCTGGATGACGTACTGGGCATCCTTGGGTTCAGCGATTGGTCCGCCGTGACAGATTACCATCACATCAGGGTTCACAGCCCGGCCGGCATCAAGAATATCTTGGACCTTCTTGACGCAGTCATCCAGCGTCAAGGCCGTTTTCGCCCCAATGGCGCCCTTGGTAGTCAGTCCCATGTGGGCGACCAGGATATCGGCACCGGCCTTAGCCATGGCGGTGGCTTGTTCTGGATTAAAGACGTAAGGTGTAGTCAGCATATCCAAGTCGTGGGCTTTACGAATCATGTCAACTTCCAAGTCATAACCCATGCCGGTCTCTTCCAGATTTTTACGGAAGGTACCATCAATCAAGCCAACGGTCGGGAAGTTCTGGACACCATTAAAGCCTTGATCCTTCAATCCTTTGAGGTATACGTCCATGATCCGGAAGGGGTCAGTCCCGTTGACACCGGCCAGGACTGGGGTATGCTTGACGACCGGGATAACTTCGCGACCCATTTCTTCCACAATCGCATTGGCATCGCCATAAGCCAGCAGACCAGCGAGAGAGCCGCGGCCAGCCATCCGATATCGGCCCGAATTGTAGATAACGAAAACATCGGCGCCGCCGGCTTCGCTGCTTTTTGCTGTAATCCCGGTACCGGCACCGACGCCGATCAGGAATTCTCCATGGCTTCTTTTTTCCTTGAAATCAGCAATGATTTGTTTTCGAGTACGCTTATCCATTATGCAGTAACCTCTTTCTTTGTTTTATCTTGTTTGGCCTTGATCAGGGCCAATAATTCATCGTCAGCCACCTGCGTAAACTCTGGATCATTAATGTTCATATCCAGTTCAATAACCTTAACGCAGTCGTTAGCCAGCGTGTCCTTAAACGCCTTGAACAAGGCTGCGTCTTCTTCCGGTCCAAAGAATGGCTGACCCGCCGCATCAATCTTCGAAATCCCTTTCAATGGGATCATCACGGTCACCGGCGCCGTGGCTTTGTTCACTTTACGAGCAATTTCCTGCCCAAGCTGAACATTTTCGGCCACAGTGGTCCGCATCAAAGTCGTTGTCGGATTATGTTTAAAGAAATTTCGATCCTTAAATTGCGCCGGCACTGAATCATACGGACCAAAGTTGACCATGTCCAGTGCCCCAAACGAAATTACCTGAGGAATCTGCGCGGCGATGCCAGCTTCTAAGCGATGCGGCCCAGCAGAAAGGACACCACCCACCAAGTTGTCGGCCATCTCGGTTGTTGTCAAATCTAGGATACCGGTGAAGTAACCACCCTTGATCAAATGCTCCATAGTCCGCCCACCAGTACCAGTAGCGTGGAAGACCAGTGTTTCATAACCTTTTTGATCCAACAGTTCTCGGGCATGATCGACAGCCGGGGTAGTCACACCGAACATGGTTGCGCCAACCAAAGGCCGAACATCGACATCCTGGACAAAGTGAGCATTCACCATACCGGAAATCGCAGCGGCTGCGTTGTCATAAATCACTTTGGATAATTTGTTCAAACCGGAAACATCGACAATTGATGGCATCATCATGATGTCGCTGGTCCCAACATAAAAACTAGTATCACCGGAAGCCACGGTGGACACCATAATCTTAGGCACTCCGATTGGCAACTCACGCATTCCTGGAGTAACCAGAGATGTGCCGCCAGAACCGCCAAAGGAAAGGATCCCATCGAAGCGATGCGCCTGATACAATTTTGGCAGTATCTTGGCAAATTCCTGACTCAAAGTGGCGGTGGCCTCACCCCGATCCGCATCACGGATGGACTGGATAGAAACACCCATTGCATCCGCCAAAACGGACGAATCAACATCGGGTACAAAGAACGGCTGATACACACCGGTGTGAATGGTGAAAACTTGATTACCTAACGATTCCAGAATTTGTTTGACATATGCAAACTCTCGACCTTTAGTATCGAACGTGCCGGCTAGTGCGACTGTTCCCACGATTGCTTACCTCCTTCTGAAGCTTACAAATTCAGTCTACGAGGTAAGCCCTTACTTGAAAAGGTTTACATGTTTGTATCGGTAGTGTCTATGTTAGAAGATTGAATTTGATATTTTTTAGGGGAAATGCCGAAATATACCCGGAAGACTTTATTGAACTGGGCATAATCCGAATAACCGACCAGTTGAGCGATTTCCTTCAGTGGCAAAGATGTCGATTTAATGAGCTCTACTGCCTTATTGAGTCGAAACCGAATGAGGTAAGTCGTGAAGGATACTCCGGCTTTCTTTTTAAATAGGGTACTCAGGTATGAAGCAGACATATGCAGCATATCAGCTAATTCTCCGATATAAACCGGCGCAGCATAATTTTCATCAATATAGCGCTTGATAAAGTCGGTAGGGGTGTAATAGTTTTGCGCGCCCTCCAGAATTTGAACAGTGAGGGTATCACTGGCCGTTGTTTCTGCCGATTTGAAAGCACGCATTTGTTCACTGATTGTTTGCTCTGGAATCAATCGTTTAAAGGTCGACCCGCCAATATAACCTTGAATCGCTGGAACACGATTGTACAAATAGCGTACTTCGGTGAGATCATTGATAATACCGCCGTAAATCATCAGGAAGCTGTGACTGTCGGCCGCTTTCAGGGCCTGGCAGATTTCATTGACCCGTTTGATCATACTGGTAAAACTGCGCACTCGCCTGGCGCCTAACAAACCGCCTTCTGTCAGACCGAGGTGAATACAAATAATATCTGTTGGAATTTGAGCAGCGAGGATGCCTTCATCAGGCGTTGTGACAAATGCCGCCGTACACAACTTACGTTCATGGGCCGCTTTGATTAAAACCATTTCCTGCGCAAAGGTTGCACCTTCCTCAGTCAAAGCCTCTCGAAATTGGCCGTCAATCAAGGTAACAGTTGGGTAGTTCACCACACCGACAATGGGCAGCTGCTGGAGCAGCGTCAGCAACTGCTCGGGTGATTGCGTCGGGTCGGTGGCGTTGAGGCCGACAAAAGTCGGGAAGCCATTAACGATTGGCAGAATTTCTTGGCGGACAATGGTCATGATCTGCTGATTGCTGTTGGTGAAGGCAAGGTAACCACCGAGGGAACTGCGGCCCATCTGACGAAATTTACCGGAATTCAGGACCATCACAAAATCAGCGCCAGAATTCTTTGCGTGTAAGGCGTTCATCCCCGTGGCGGTACTCACGCCAAGCAGATGATTTCCTTGGCGGATCTGTTGATGCAGGGCGTTCAAAAATTTGCTTTGAATCGTCAAGTTGGTGTCTTCCTTTCACTGCTCCTGTTCGTATTATCCCACAGAAGAAATGGGAAATGGGAACTAGAAACCAGCAGTCACCTGAGAATTGTTAACTACGGGTCAACCCCAGCATCCTCAATTTTGTTTACTGCGCTGTATCGCCGCAATCAGCCGGCCAATGTTCTCAGAGACTAGTTCAATATCTGATGCGGCGTCTGCGATTGCTTTTGCCAACGATTTAGCCGCCGTTGCCGTCGGAAAAATCGCATCAATGGCGTCTGGTCGATATAGAATGCTGAGACCGTCTCCAATATTACCGGAAAGGACGATCACTGGCGCCGTTGGGGCAACTGATTTAGCGGCGAGTGCCACACCAAAGGGAGTTTTGCCGTACTGAGTCTGGGAGTCGATGCCGCCTTCACCGGTAAAGACAAAATCAGCGTCTTGGACCCGTTCCTTCAAATGGGTGTATTCAATCACGAGGTCAATGCCTTTTTTCATTTGTGAGTTAGTAAAGGCCATCAATCCTGCTCCAAGTCCGCCAGCGGCACCAGCCCCGGGTGCATGGGCAATGTTTTTTCCCAGATCGTGCTTGATTATGGCCGCATAGCGGACCAGATTAGCGTCCAACCTCTTCACCATTTCTGATGTTGCCCCTTTTTGCGGACCGAAGATAACGGAAGCGCCGGTTTCACCAACCAGAGGATTAGTCACGTCTGAAGCAATCAAAATCTTAGTCTTGGGAATACGGGGATCAACATGGCGGATATCGATGGTTGCCAGGTTATCTAATTGCCCGCCGCCAGGCGCTAACTCATTGCCTTCAATATCCCGCAAATGGACCCCAATCGCTTGGGCCATCCCGGCACCGCCATCATTGGTGGCAGAACCGCCAATACCCAGAATGATTTTCTGAGCGCCATGATTCAGAGCGTCCATGATCAACTCCCCGGTGCCGTATGTTGTGGTAATCATTGGGTTGTGTGTGGCTTCATTGACGTATTGAATGCCGCTGGCTTGGGCCATCTCAATTGCAGCTGTTGTTCCATCGCCCAGCAGACCGTAAGAAGCCATGACTTTATTGCCCAGCGGGCCGGTCACCGAGACGGTAATCATTTCTCCGTGGGTGGCATCCACTAACGATTGAACGGTACCTTCACCGCCATCAGCCATCGGCACTAAATCATACTCTGCCTCTGGGAAAACTCGGCTCAGGCCGGTTTTCATCGCTGTGGCCACTTCGATTGCGGAACAACCGCCTTTGAAGGAATCAGGAGCAAGAACAAATTTCATAATCATTGGGCCTCCTTTTACATATTATGTGTTGATTCTCAATAGAATTACCAGCCACACCAACATTACCAGCCGGCCTGATATTTTCAAAGTGCACGACTGAGTGTTTCAATGACTAAAATGTTGGAAAGTTTGCTGACCGAAAGCGGCGTGCTTCAAGTGGGCAAAACAGTACAGCGGTGGCGGCTATCCGCTTTTGACAGCTGCGGTTAATTTTGGCGACCTTCGACAGCTCCTGCACAATATAAAGTACAAGGGCTCTCTCTTGACACCGCTTACAATGTACTGCTATGCTGGCTACGCCGACTGGATATTAGTCCTTAATCATATCGCGTAAGGAGGTTTTGACTTCATCATTGATTACCCAGGGTAGGGGGTATTTCCTAACTCATTCCTCGGAACAAAACGACGGTTGCGCTGCTTGCATCGTCCTGCGGTACAAAATGCAGAATGGCCCGGCATTGGGGTATCAGGCCTGGGTGTTGGTCGCGCGGAATGGAGAGATGGAAAAATGAGTCAACGAACACGACAAGTACAGGATTATATCGTTAACAAGTTCAAATTTATTCCGGTTTATACTAATATTAAGATTGACCAGAGCAAGATGGATTCGCTCTCCTTAGCAATATACAAGGCCGCCCAATCAGTAAACACCATGAGTGCGTCCACGAGTGCCTGGCCAGTGGGGGCGATTGACACCACCTTTGCGCCGATCACAGAAAAGTTTTTCTCCAATAAGTCGATGACTGGCCAGGAGTTGATGAAAGAAATTTCCGCCGGTTTTGTCTCGACGGCCAAGAGCAAATAAGTAAGTATGTTTTGAGCGTTACAGGCGCCGGAGCGGTCATCGTCCAGGCGCCTATTTTTGAGGACAATACGCTGCACCCAACTACGAGGGGGAAAGAGAATGTTTGATCCATACAAATTACAACTTGACGACTTAAAGAACCGGGATCCCAAATATCTGGAAACTATTTTTTCGATCAGCAACGGTCATTTCGGTTCCCGCGCCACCGATCCGCTCAAGCCGACCCATGACGGCGGTACGGTCATCAACGGCTTTTACGAAAGCAGCCCGATCATTTACGGCGAACAAGCTTACGGCTACGCCAAGAATCATCAAACGATCATTAATCTGCCGGATTTGCGCAGCATCCAGATTGCGGAAGGAGACGGCCAGTTCTTTGCGACTGAGCAGCTGATTAGTCAAACACTGAATCTGAAAACCGGTATCATGACGACGGAGAGTACTCTGACCAGCCCCAGCGGCCATCGGATCCGTTTGGCCCTGCAGGCGATTCTTGGCCAACATCGGCAGCAGGCGGCGGCTTTTCGATACACCTTAACCGCCCTGAACTTTTCCGGACCAGTCCGGATGGCAAAACAACTATGGTTGGATGCGGCGGACACCCAATCCGATGATCCGCGCCTGGCCCGCAGTGTGCAAACCTTGAATTTTACGCACAGTGCCAACGAAAGCGGACAGCAAGTTGTTGTCACTACTGACCGAAGCCAACTCCAGGCGGGGATAAAAATCGACGCGCCCGCGAAATGGGAACTGACCCTCGACGAAAGCATCAGCAGCTCGTTTGACGTTCTGGCAGCAGTCGGACCGATCGTGGATGCGGCAGCTGCGTATCCGGAGCTTGCTCTGCCTGAATCATTTGACATCCTGGCCGAAGATGCCCAAACCTATTGGAACAAGACCTGGGCGAACGGAAATGTGGAAATCAAAGGGGATGACGCGCTTGCCCAGGGTATTCACTACAACCTATTTCAACTGAACTCTTCCGCTGGCCGGGACGGTCTGACGAATATCGCGGCCAAAGGGGTCAGCGGCACCGGCTATGAGGGCCACTACTTTTGGGATACGGAAATGTACATGCTGCCGTATTTCACGTTGACTAATCCGACCATTGCCCGCAATTTGCTGGCGTACCGCTATCATGTGCTGCCAGCGGCTAAAAAGCGGGCGCGCGAACTCGGTGTTGATCACGGTGCTTTATTCGCCTGGCGCACGATCAATGGGGAAGAAGCGAGTGCCTACTATCCTGCCGGCACGGCTCAATATCACATCAACGGCGATATTGCCTATGCCATTGGCCAGTATTTTGCGGCGACGGGAGACTTTGCTTTCATGAGAGACATGGGTTTCGAGATGCTCCTTGAAACAGCAAAGTTCTGGGCGAATTTCGGGTCGTGGTTCACTGTTCATGGAGAAAGCCATTTTGGCTTCTTCGACGTCACCGGACCCGATGAGTACACCGCCATCGTCGACAATAACTTCTACACGAACAAAATCGCCCAGCACAACCTGCAACTCGTGGTGGCCGCGGCCCGGGCGTTTGAAAAAGCCGGCCAAGCGATCCCGCTCGGGGTTACTGAAAGCGATCTGACCGAGTTAGCCCGCATCGCCAAGGGCATCTATCTGCCCGTCGATGACGCCCTCAAGATCCATCCCCAGGACGACAGCTTCCTCAAAAAGCCGCGCTGGCCGTTTGCAACGACGCCGAAGGACAAATACCCGCTGCTGCTGCATTTCCACCCGCTGACCATCTATCGCTATCAGGTCAACAAGCAGGCCGATACGCTGCTGGCGGATTACTTGTTCCCGGACAGCATCAGCGATAGTCAGACCCAACGCGATTATGCATACTATGAGCCTGTAACGACCCATGATTCATCTTTGTCCCGGGCCATCTTCAGTGCTGTCGCCGCACGGCTGGGCATGGCGGACAAAGCTTACGCCTACTTTACCGACACTGCTCGCATGGATCTGGTTGATCTGCAAGGGAACGCCGCCGACGGGCTGCATCTCGCGAACCTTGGCGGCAGCTGGTTGTCGATCATCACCGGGTTTGCCGGCGTGAAATACACCGGCGCACAGTTATCTGTGACCAACCATCTGCCGGAGCAGTGGGAATCGTTAGCTTTCATTATTAACTATCAGGGGCGGGTGCTGAAGTTTACGCTGACCCATGGGACCACAACGGCAAGTTTGGAGTTTGGTGAGCCGATTGACGTGGTGATTGATGGGCATCAGACGGTGGTTTCTTAAAACCAGAATCAGTATTTTCGCCATATGTCAATCATTACAGATCATCCAGCAACAGTATGAATAACTTGTGAAATCGTGTTGAGTTTAACTCCCGCAACTTGTGCAGCGGTAGTAAAACTCAACACGATTTTTGAATGATTCAGATTGCCACGCCATAATGCGTTAATGTGTGAACAGGCATAATTATTGACGGTAATAAATGTTAGCGGTTACACTAGTCACGTCAAAATGTTCCCACCTCGAATGAAAGCTTTATTAACAGCACCGAATACTTGGCTACCGTCTCGGCAATGGTGCAAACCCTTGTCACTCCTAAAGGGAGGTAATTAGAAATGGGGATTTTCGTCACTCCAGATCATCACTTTGAACTCACCACTGATCACACAAGTTATTTGTTTAATGTCTTAGAAAGCGGCGATCTTGGTCATGTGTACTATGGTCCGAAGCTCGCTTGGCCAAATTATGCCAATTTAGAAGCCAATGAGTTTCGGATGGTTATGCCCGTCCTGCGGCCGGACACGCCGGAATTTTCGCTGGATAATTTGAAACAAGAATATCCCAGTTATGGTCATGGCGATTTTCGCTATCCAGCGTATCAAATCACTTACCCTGATGGATCACGCATTTCTGAATTTCAATATGACCATTATGCCATTGTCAGGGGAAAAACGGCCTTGCCGCATTTCCCCTCAGCGTTTAGTGACGGTGACCAAGACGATGTAGAAACTTTGACTGTCTATCTTGAAGATAAAACGGCCAAACTTTCTCTAGCTTTAAATTATAGTGTGTTTCCCCATCAAGACGTCATTGTACGGAGCGCTGCCTTCACAAATACAGGCACTGGTTCAGTTACTTTGGACGCCGCGGGCAGTTTCGCTGTTGATCTGCCCAGCAGCTGCTTCGACTTGTATCAACTATCGGGAGCGTGGGCTCGCGAGCGGCATCTGTATCATCGGCCGCTGACCCGGGGTATTCAGTCCGTCAGCAGCACCCGCAATAGCAGTTCTGCACAACAAAACCCGTTCATCGCCCTCGGATCCAAACAAATTGATGACGCTAATGGTGCTGTATACGGTTTTAGCCTAATCTATAGCGGCAGCTTTTTGGCTCAAGCGGAAGTGGACTATTACGACACAACTCGGGTGACCATGGGTATTAATCCATTTGATTTTGTGTGGCAATTGGCTCCAGAGGAGTCTTTCCAAACACCAGAGGGCATCTTAACGTATTCTGATCAGGGCTGGAATGGCATGAGCGATAACTTCCATCAATTCCTGACCCACCATCTTTTACCCCAACGGTGGGTCAATCAGAATCGTCCAATTCTGATCAACAATTGGGAGGCAACGTACTTCAATTTCAATGAGGAAAAGCTGGTTGCGCTAGGCGAGAAGGCCAAAGCGTTAGGTATTGAACTGCTTGTTTTAGACGATGGCTGGTTTGGCAAGCGTAATGATGCGACGACCTCGCTTGGTGATTGGGAGGCCAACTTGGCTAAGCTGCCCAATGGCTTGGCGGGGTTGAGCAAAAAAATTCATGGTTTGGGCCTGAAATTCGGTTTATGGTTTGAGCCGGAAATGGTTTCCCAGGAAAGCAATCTGTACAAGGCCCACCCAGACTGGGTAATTCACGTCCCTACTCGGCGGATGACACCGTCAAGAAATCAATTTGTCCTGGATTTCTCCCGGACAGAAGTTATTGATTATTTGTACAGGGCAATGAGTCAGGCAATCCAAGAGGCCCAGTTGGATTATATTAAGTGGGATATGAATCGCCATATCACTGAATTATACAGTCTGGCACTGCCGCCAGAACGCGAAAAAGAGCTGGGCTACCGCTATATTCGGGGCGTCTATCAATTGTATGAACGGTTAACTACCGCTTTCCCGGATGTTTTATTTGAATCCTGTGCAAGCGGGGGCGGTCGGTTTGATCCGGGCCTGCTGTACTATGCACCGCAAGCCTGGACCAGCGATGACACAGACGCAATGGAGCGGTTGAAAATTCAGTGGGGGACCTCACTAGTTTACCCGCTAAGTACAATGGGGGCCCATGTGTCAGCCGTGCCCAATCACCAAACTCGCCGGATCACTAGTTTGAAGACACGGGCCGAGGTAGCTTATTTTGGTTTGTTAGGTTATGAGTTGGATATTACCAAACTGAGTTTGGCAGACGAAACAACCATTAAAGATCAGATTCGTTTTTATAAGACCCATCGGACTTTACTGCAGCACGGAAAATTCATCCGACTGGTGAGCCCCTATGCCAATGATGGCAACGTCACCGCTTGGATGGTCATCAGTCCAGACGGAACGGAAGCAATCGCTGCCCGTTATCAAGTCTTAGCCGAACCCAACCCAGATTATCACTGGTTAAAGTTTACCGGGCTTGATCCCCAAGCAGTTTACACGATCAACGGCCAGGGCCAGTATGGCGGGGATGAATTGATGTCCGCCGGGTTGTTTATTCCCCAACTATTCGATATTCGAAAGGCTCGCGATCCAAGTTTTGACCAGAAACACAGCTTTGATTTCTCGTCGGCATTGTTTTTAATTAAAAGAGTTGCACCCCGTTAGGAGGGATTCAAATGACTCGTGCCCGTTCATTACTCACTGAATTTGGTTTGTTATCGATTTCCTTGGTGCTGACCTCCGCTTATGTGATGTCTGTCAGCCTGCCCGCGATGGAAAAGCAATTTACTAATGTCAGCCAATCATCTATCGAACTGCTGGCCACTTTACCCGCATTTTCGGTGATGATCATGGTCTTATTGAGCGGCTTTATCGCTGAAAAAATTGGCAACAAAAACACTACCGCGATTGGTTTGCTAATTGCTGGAACAGCGGGGATCATTCCGGTCTTCACCAATAGTTTTGCGATCATTTTTGCATCTCGTTTATTACTAGGGGTGGGGTTAGGGATGTTTAATTCCTTGGCAGTCAGTATGATTGGTTTCTTGTACAAGGACAAGCAGAAAGCTAATTTGATGGGCTTTCGCAGTGCTTTTGAAAATCTGGGCCAATCATTTCTGCTCTTCATTGCCAGTTATTTGATCTCAATTAACTGGCATGCTACTTTCTGGGTTTATGCCATGGCTTACGTGGTTTTGATTATTTTTTACACTACGGTGCCGGAACCAGAGAATCCAGCCAGCGCGAAGAACCAAGCCAACGGTAAACGGCCCAAGCAGCACATCAATATTAAAGTAGCCGGATTGGCACTCTTTTTCTTCTTTCTCGTGATGATTCACATTGCGATTATTGTTCATTTACCGTTTATCGTCACCGGTTTGAAATATGGCACTGCTGCTAATGCTGGGATGATTACTGGGTCCATGACAATTTTAGGAGTGATTGCGGCTATCCTCTATGGTCAGATTTATAAAGTGATCGGTCATTTTGTCCTACCGATTGGGCTGGCCTTCCTAGCGGTTGGGGTTCTGATCATGGCATTCTCCCGTAGTTTTGCAGTCACGTTGACCGGCGCGTGGATTTTTGGCGTTGCTTACCCTTTGATTGCTGCGCACATGTTCAATAATGTGTCCAAAGTCGCATCGCCTAACTCGGAAACCTTGACGGCGTCAATATTTCTGGTCGGTACAAACTCAGGCGCACTGTTAGCTCCATATGGTATTAAACTGCTCGCTGTGATTACCAATGACACGATTGGGGCTAAGACTTTTGTTTTATTGGGCGGGTTGTTGGCAGTTGCCACTTTAGTTGCTTTTGGCATTTCATTGAGGACAAGTCGTAAGAAAGTAAAGCCCTCGCTAACCTAGCCGTAATCAACAGAAGCCGATCATTTTTCTCGCACCAAGTCCATTTGAACTTGACTACGAGAAAATGATCGGCTTCTTCGCATTATTAGGATATTGATTTTAACTTTACGGCGTTTGTCCGCCGCCTTGATTATTACTGTTACTGCTGCTTTCAGCCGGCGGGGTGGTCGTACCGCCCGTTCCACCGGTATTGGTGCTCGACGAACTGGCCGCGCCGCCCTGACCTTGGTCGGTACCGGTGCCGGTACCGTCTTGTCCTTGATCCGTACCGGTGCCCGTTCCGGGCTGGTTTTCAGTCGTACTGCTGGCGGACGACGATTCTGCCCCCGGACCAGTGCCGGACGATGCGCTGCTGCTGGAACTGTTCTGGGCTGACCCATCTTCAGCGGCGGAACCGTCATTACGCTGGCTTTCCGAACTGGAGGAAGACCCCGGTGTCACAGTGGCCGCTGGTTGGGTCCCGCGGATGTAGAGTTCCTGACCAGAGCGGACGACATCACTGGGTTTCTTCCAATCGGTGTTGGTCTGCTTTTCAGCCAGATAACTCATGATTTGGCGATAGAAGAGGATCGCCGTGTTTTGTTCACTGCCGGCGAGGCCGCGTTTATTAGCCTGATCATATCCTGTCCAAATGGCGACAGAGAAGTGGCGGGTGTAGCCGGCCATCCAAGAATCCCGCACGGTATTATTCAACGCGGAATTATTGGCCAGAGTCGTGCTGTCGTAGTCGGTAGTCCCGGTCTTGCCGGCTTGATAGAGGCCGCTGATATTGGCCGCAGTGGCCGTGCCGCTAGTGAAGACACCCTTGAGCATATCAGTGATCATGTATGCCGTACTGGCCTTCATAGCCTGGCGGTGGGCGGCAGAATACGTATGGTCCACGCCGTCGGCCGTCGTGATTTTATTGACGTACTGCGGTTCGTAATAAGTGCCGCCATTGCTGAAGGCACTGTATGCGGCAGAAAGCTGAAGCGGGGAGACGTCGCTGCCGATACCGACGGATAAACCGGCCGTGCTGGGAATCTTGATGCCTAAACCGCTGGCAAAGGTAGATGCCCGGGATAGACCGACTTTCTCCAGCGTCCGAATTGCCGGCACATTCCGGGATTGGACCAACGCCTGACGCATGGTCATTTGCCCCATGTACTGGCGGTCCCAATCGTACAATTGAATGTCCGTCCCCGGATAGGTGTAGGCGGTATCGGATACCGGTTCGCTAGTTGGCCAATTCAGATATTCAATTGCCGGCCCGTAATCCATGATCGGCTTCATCGTTGAGCCATTGCTCCGGTCCGCGGTGACGGCTCGGTTCAAGGCCAGGCGCACATTGCCGAGTTTCCGTCCGCCAAGCATCGCCACCACCTGGCCGTTGTTCGGATTGGTAATGGCCACCCCGGTTTGCATTAGATTGTTGGTAAATACTCCGCCATCCGCGTTGGCCAAATCATAAAGCTGTTTCTGGACATCATAATCCACATTGGTATAAATCTTCAGATTATCGATATAGGGGTTATACCCCTTGGCCTTGACGTCATCAATGACCTGCTTCAAATACGGGTCCAGCACTAAATCCGTGGTATCGTTACTTTGGTGGCTTTCCTTCGGCTGCAGGCCATCGGTGATGGCCGTAGCCTTCGCCGCGGCGCCTTGCTGGGCAGTGATTTTCTTATTAGTCACCATGGCATTCAGCACCTGATTGCGGCGGTTGGTCGCCTTACTGGGGTCCTTGTATGGATCATAGGACTCCGGCGCCTGGGGCATGCCGGCCAGGGTAGCAGTCTGGGCGATGGACAGCTGGCTCAAGTCCTTATTGAAGTAATATTTCGCCGCGGTGGCCATACCATAAATGCCATTACCCATGTACACTTTGTTAATGTAGAATTCCAGCACCTGATCCTTCGAATAATCCCGGGTTACTTTGAAAGACAGCCAGGCTTCCTGGGCCTTGCGCCGCAACGTCTGATCTGATGCTTTAGTGGAGAAAACGGTCAATTTGACTAACTGCTGGGTAATGGTACTGCCGCCCTGGAGCGAATCGGTGGTCACGTTGTTGACGAAGGCGGAGGCGATTCGCAGGGGATCCACGCCCAGAAATTCCTGGTAGAAACGGCGATCCTCGATGGACACCACGGCATCCTTCAATTGCTGGGGAATCTTATCTCCGGTGACGTAAGTCCGGTTTTGACTGCCCAAGCGGGTGAGCTGCTTGCCATCGGCGCCGTAAATGATGGAGGAGCCGCCGCTTTGCAGATCATCTTGGGTAATGGCCGGGGCGTCCTTCGCGTAGTACGCAAAAAGCGCCGTGCCGGCCAGCAGCACGGTGACCAAAAGAATTGCCAGCCACTTGAAAAAGCGGCGGATCGGATGCCGTTTTTTCGGCTGGTGCTGCCGCCGTAATTCAGGTTGTTCTTTATCACTCATCTAATTTATCGTTCCTTTATTTTTGTGCTTCTGTCCGGGTAATCAGGGCATCCACAGCGTCAAGATAGGGAATTGGCGGGGCAAAGCCGACAGTCAGCTCAAACCCGGCGGCAGCGACTTCTTTGCGCGGAATCGAGTGCCGGCCTTGATACTGGTCCCAGTAAGCCAGCAGCGTCGTCGCCGGAAAGAGATAGACCGTCTCAGGATCCGCAAACTGCATCAGCGTAAAGCAGATGCCGTCTTGGGCCAAGCACCGGCGAAAATGATCGATCTGGTGCTGGTGGTAGTTCTTCAAGGGAAAGGACTGTTTATTCTTGGTTTGTTTGGCTTCGAAGTCCAGATAGTAGCCGCGATACACCCCGTTGTAATCGGTGGTGGAGGGTGTGCGGAAATAGGCTTCTTTGATCACGGCTTGGGAACGGGCGAGATAATCCACATGCACAATTTGCACGGGCGTGGGTTTCTTATACACCACAGCTTGATCATGAACGCGATAATAGTCGTTGCTTTCATTGATCGCGTCCTCCAGCCGCATGCCCCGTTTGCCGAAAATTACATGGTCATTCTCGTTTTTTTTCACCGGCGTCGGAGAATCTTGCGCTGGCGCGAGATATTTCTTACCATTAGGGTACGAGATCGTCATCGATAACACCTGCCTGTGAGCTTATTATACCAAGTCGCGGGCATAATTTGTACAGGAGAAGGGAACGAGAGTTTGGAACGTGTGTGGATCACGGGTTACCGCAGCTATGAACTCGGCGTTTATGGCGCTCAGGACCCGAAACTCAAAGTAATTAAGTATTTATTAGATCGTACCCTGCGCCGGTATGTCGACGACGGCTTGCGCTGGGTGATCACCGGCGGCCAGCTGGGCGTCGAGCAGTGGGCCTTGGAGACCGCACTGGCCATTAAAGCCGACATTGGCTTGCCCAAAGCGGCAATGATGCTGCCATTTGCGGATTTCGGGCAGAAATGGAACGAAGAAAATCAGGGCCATTTGGCGGCCCTGAAAAGTCAGGCGGATTTTTCCGCTAGCGTCACCTCAGCGACCTACCAAAGCTGGCGCCAGTTGCAAGCATACCAGCAGTTCATGCTGGGCCATACCGACGGTGCCATCCTGATTTACGATACGGAGCAAGAGGGCAAGCCGAAATACGATTACGACATTATAACGAAATACCAGGAAACGCGGCCTTATCCGCTGGAATTAATCGATTTTTATACATTGCAGGATGCCGCCAATGAGTATGAGGAGAGCCAGCGGCCGGATCAATGGGACGAATAAGGACATAAGAAATCCCGGTTGCCTTTCTCTCACCCCGGCACTTTGCTATACTGAAAGGGACAACATACTTGCTGTGGGTTTTTTAGTTGAATTACGAGGTGGATAAGAATGGATAATCGGAATAATCAAGCACAAGCCGGGCAGGGCGGGACCAATGCGCCGCAAAACCGGCGGTTGAACCTGACCCCGACGGATATTGTGAATCAAGACTTTGGTCATAAGATGCGCGGTTATGACGTGGAAGAGGTCGACAATTATCTTGATCTCGTCATCAAGGACTACGAAACATATAATGAGCAGATCAAGGCCTTTCAACAGGAAAATAACCGGTTGAAGTCCCGGATCGATGAATTGACGAAACAGATGAATGCCCAGGGCGGTCCGGCTGTGGCCGGTGCCGCTAATCCGGGCAGCAATGTTTCAAATTACGATATTTTGAAGCGGATCTCTAATTTGGAACGGCACGTCTTTGGTGCCAGCAAGGCCAACACCACGCCGAGTATGCCGCGCTCTTATACGGCGCCGCGGTTCTCCGCACCGCAGCCGCAACAGCCGAATCCATCGGCCGCGCCGGCGGGTTATGGTCCGGCACCTAAACCAAGCACGGAACCGTCGTTCGCCAGCGGCAGCCCGTTTCAAGAGTCCAGCCAACCGCGGCCGGCTCAGCAGCAAAGCGGTCAACCGCAGCAGTCCGCGGCGCCCCGCAATGAACCAAATCCCTATCAGGGCGGCGGTACGCAATACCGCAACTACGGTCCGGCGGCCAATAATGGCGGCCAGCCCGCCCCGCAACCGAATAATGCTCCGTACGGCAATCCGCGTCCCAGCAACCCAGCGCCCCAAAACGGACCGGAACAGTCGGCCAATGGCGAAAACAACAACGGCTATCGGCCGCAACAACCCCAGCAGTAAAGCCAGTGGACACCGGCATACCAATGGTGTATGATAATTAATCGTGGTCTTGAGTAATCGCGGTCAAGTTAGCTTGGCTGAGGAAAGTCCATGCCCGCACAGGCTGCGATGCCTGTAGTGTTCGTGCGTCGCCCAATAAGCGGCGGTACGCTTCGGCGTAACGGCAAGACTTAAGCTAAGGGTCCTCGGATCTATGCGGCGGTCTTTGAAAGTGCCACAGTGACGATCCCGTTTGGAAACAGACGGGTTGGAACGGGTAAACCCCGCGAGCGAGTAACCCAAACTTTTTGGTAGGGGCGTCCCATGAGGGAACTGAACTGGACATGGGAGCACTTCGGTGCAGATAGATGATTACTGAAGAGACGGCCGACACCCGTCTTGGAACGGAACATGGCTTATAGAGACCACATGTCAGCGACTGGTTCAGAGCGATCTGCCAGTCGCTTTTTGCATACAGAGAGCGAAAGCGGCCGTTCAGAAGCGTAGGCGTAAGACAAAGCGGGCCGAAAACCCGCCCTTAGGTTTTTGGCCCGCTTTGTCTTACGCCCTAGCTTCTGGCCGCTTGAGCCCGTTTAAGCGGAAGACACCTCTTCGAACCCGTGCCAAGTGCTCCGCACTTGGCACTAGATAGGCTGAAAAACTGGACCTGCCCAATTCAGAAACAAAACATCTATATTATTAAAAACCGATCAACCAGCAGAGGAGAAACACAAAAAAATATGGCAACAAAATACAAATTAATGGCCGCCATGGCCGGCGGTTTCGAAGCCGTCACCGCCCGAGAACTGATGGATATGGGCTACCAGACCCACAACGAAACCGGGCGGGTGGCTTTCGAAGGCACCATGGCTGACGTTTACCGCACCAATCTCTGGCTGCGCAGCGCAGATCGCATCTTGATCGTGCTGAAAGAATTCAAGGCCCTGACTTTTGACGACTTGTTTGAAAGTGTCAAAGCCTTTCCGTGGGAAGATTGGCTGCCGATGACGGCCCATTTCCCGGTCACGGCCAAGGCGGTCAAGTCGAAGCTGCACAGTGAACCTGATATTCAAAGTATCGCCAAAAAGGCCATCGTGGAGCGCTTAAGCACCTATTACCACCGGCGCACGCGGCTGCCCGAAACTGGCTCGACCTACCACATTGATGTGCGGATCACCAAGGATGAGGTTCGGCTCACGCTGGATACCACTGGTGAGAGTCTCTTCAAGCGCGGGTATCGGGCAGAATCCGCCGGGGCTCCGTTGAAGGAAAATTTTGCGGCTGCGTTGGTGCTGTTGACCCGCTGGCACCCGGAAGACATGCCGTTTTTGGACCCGACCTGCGGGAGCGGCACAATTCCCATTGAGGCGGCGTTACTGGCCCGAAATATTGCCCCCGGCATCCAGCGGCACTTTGCCTTCGAAGAATTCCAAGTCTTTGATCCCCAAGAATTTGCGGCCCAAAAAGAACAAGCGGTGGCCGGCCAAAAGAATGATCCGCTGATGATTTTCGGCCAGGATATCGACCAGAACATGGTCGAGCTCTCCCGCACCAACGCCCAGAAGGCAGGGGTACTGCACGACATTCGCTTCAAGCAGCTGGCCGTCAAGGATTTCAAGACCAGTGTGCCCAACGGGGTGATTGTCGCCAACCCGCCATACGGGAAGCGGCTTTCTGATGCGGCTGGCGTCCATGAGCTGTACAAACAAATGGGCGACGTGTTCCGGCCCCTGACCACCTGGAGCAAATACTTCCTGACCAGCGATCTGGCTTTCGAAAATCTGTATGGGGCTAAGGCCACGAAGCGTCGGAAACTTTACAACGGCGCGATGCGGGTCGATTTCTTCCAGTACTGGGGCAAACCGGATTGGAAACAACCCAAGGCTCTGGTCACATCGTTAAGCGACCCGGTAAAGGAAGACTAAAGCCGGGCTGGATTTCCCTATTCTCATCCCTCAGCGTGGTATAATAAAGCTACAGTGATATCGGTTACACCGATGCACTGCAATCGTTTCGAAAGGGTGGATGAGATTATGGCACATCGTCAAGATCTTCAAGAAATTTCTACTATTCTCGACCAGTCGCTGCAAAATGAGGCACCGGTCAAGATCAAGACCATCGACCACCGGACCTTGGGTGGTATCGTGACGGGCTTTGAAAATGGGACTGTGAAGCCCTACTTTGAACGGCGCACCGTCTTCCTTAACACCCGAAAAGGCATGAAACGGATTAAACAATATGCGATTCAGCAGGTCCTTGCTCAATAATTTGTGACTAAACTGAAACTTGAAAGCTGGAAATCACGTTAAACATGCGTGGTTCCTGGCTTTTTTGGCACAAAAATAAGCGCAGACTCTCCTGCGTTGTATACTTGATTCGACCAAAAATCTGATACAGAGGAGAGACGCGCCATGAATATTATAGAACATACACGGACTGAATTGGGACTTAAGAACATCATTCTTCGTTTTTCGTCACTCGTGGGCTTGAGCAAGCTGACAAAAAAGGCGAATTTTAGAAGACGCTCATCAATTTCACTGACCAAGGTGCTGGCATGGCTGATCCAAACCAAGTTTTTGGGCCGTTCCCTTTACCGAGCGATGCCCGATCCGGATTGTACGATTCGGACGGTCCGTAATGATCTGAACGATGGCCGTATCAATTGGCAACGACTGACTTGTCTGGTTGGGGCCGCGATTATTAAACATCTACGACCATACATTGATGCCCGCCGACGATTCGCGTTTATTCTGGATGATACCCTTTTTGCACGGGATTATTCCACCAAGACAGAACTGCTTGCCCGTGTGTTTAACCACGACGATCATGTCTATCAACGCGGATTCCGGGCACTCACTTTGGCTTGGAGCGATGGTAACACCCTGTTACCAGTGGATTATGCGCTGATGTCCTCTAAGAGTGCTGCCCAGCGACTGGGGAGCCCAGCTAAAACTACCAGTGGCCGGTCAATTGCTGGTCAACGCCGTGTTCAAGCCCAAGGCAAAATGAATGACGTCTCGGTAGAACTGCTAACGCAGGCTCTGGCAAATCATATTCCGGCTCACTACGTACTTTTCGACAGTTGGTTCAGTTCACCGCGGATGTTCTATACCTTGAAAACAATGGGGTTAGCCGGTATCGGGATGATCAAGCGCACGAAGAAGATCTACTACCGCTATCGTGGCCGACTTTACTCCGTCAAGGATCTCTACGAACGGTTCTGCGCTTCACGCCGGCAAACGCACACCAATTATCAGTACAGCCCCATCGTCACAGCTTATGTGAACTTGGATGATGGGACGCAAGTAGCGTACCCACTGAAGCTGGTATTTGTGACTAACCGGAAGAATGCCAGTAGTTATCTGGTATTAGCTACGACCCAAACTAATTTGCGTCCTGAAGAAATTATCCAGATGTACGGTCGTCGGTGGCAGATTGAAGGCTATTTCAAAGTAGCCAAGCAGTATCTACGTTTGGACAAGTCCCAGGTTCAAAGCTATGACGGTCTTTGCGGTCATTTGGCCGTCGTGATGATGACGTATGACCTGTTGGCGTGGCAACAGCGGTTAAACGAGGATGAACGCACACTTGGCGATCTGTTTTACGAGATGAATGAAGTCATGCCAGACATTGCAGTAACGCAAGCACTGGCATGGCTTCTGAAGGCACTATCCACACTGGGAGCCACTTTAGTGGGCACGGCAGAGGAAGTAATAAATAACATCGTTGACCATTTTGTCAGTTTTCTTCCGAAGAATCTTGTCAACCTATTGGGAATCTGACAAAAACAAGATCATTCCCGCCGCCATCTCACAATTACCAAGGCATCAGTGCACTTTCGGGCTTTCAAGTTTCAGGACTAAAACCAAAGACGCTGTACCGGCCGTTGTGGGGTCGGGCAGCGTCTTTTTATTTTTCTGAGCCGCTGGGGCGGCGAGGTGCGCTATAATCGAAGCATAGGAGTGATTACGATGGCAAAGAAGAAGCAACGCGAAGCGCGGCACCAGGCAATTGTGGATATGAACGACTTTTTATTCAATTACGCGCATAAAACATTGCCGGACGTACCTTTGGACCAATTGGCCGAAAAAGTGATCAGCGCGGCCAAGCCGGATTTGAAGGGGTTGGACGGGTTGTTCCATGATAACGGCATTGGCCGAGAGGATAATTTCTATGCGATCGGCCTCGGATTCGTCAAGGATTATTATGATCTGGGCGGCGAACAAGCCAAGCAGGAGACGGACAAACTGGCCGAAGAAGCGCTGGATTACCTCGGCGGGCACAGCAGCGACTTTGTACGTTGGGAACATTAAGCAGTGATGCAAAAAGCGCCTCGGCAATTAAATTTGCTGAGGCGTTTTGCATTATTGGGCGTACTTTGCTGCTAGGTCTTGATAATCCTGGGTCCAGATAATGGCCATGGTGCCTTTACCGGTATGCACCCCGATCACCGGGCCGATGATACTTTGATCAACTTGGACTTGCGGGAAGGAATCCTGCAGGTCCTTGACCCATTCAGCCTTCATCTTCGGCTCATCAGCATCGAAGACCGTGACCCGGACTGGATAGTCCACATTGGCGATCGCATCACCGAAGTCTTTTTTAATATGCTCAAAGGCCTTCTTTGCCTGACGCTCCTTGGCAATCGCCGTGATCTTACCAGCGCCCTGGATATCAATGGTCAAAATCGGCTTCACTTTCAGCAGCCCGCCGATTGTGGCCGAAACACCGCTCAAGCGGCCAGTCCGACGCAGATGGGCCAGATCATCCACCATGAACCGGACCCCCATCCGGTCACGCATCACTTCCAGCGCCTTTTCCACAGTATCCAAATCATTGCCCTGTTCCAGCATCGTCGCCGCCAGCAGATCCATGTAGCGCAGTCCGGCACAGGTGATGTGGGAATCGTAGGTCACCACTTTAATGGTGTTGAAGTGTTCTGCGAACGCGCGCAGATTGTCCACAAAGGACGAAATGCCGGAGGACAAGACGATACACAGCACGTTGTCGTACCCCTCGGCGGCTAATTTCTTGAAAGTCTCTTCCATTTCGCCCAACGCGGGGAACGAAGAAGTCGGCTGGACCGGATCGGATACCAGCCGGTCGTAAAAGTCAGTGAAAGAAATGTCGATCAGGTCGCGGTACGTGTTTTCTCCCCAATGAATCGTGACCGGGACGACGGTAATGTGATGCTTGGCCGCTTCCTCGGGGGTCAGGTAAGCAGTGGAATCAGTAACAATAGCTGTCTTCATAGATGTAAGCCCCTTAGTTTAGAATAATTGCAGTACATCATTGATTTTACCATGCTTGGCCAGAAAAACTGGCAAAAACCGGTTGACTTACTTTAAGTAAGCATGATAAAGTCTTGATAACGCTAAAAACAAGGTGGTAAACAATTTTGAATGATCAAGTTTTGACAACCCTGAAGAACCGTCGCTCCATCTATCAATTGGGCAAGAACGTCAGCCAGAAGCCGGCAGACATCGTTAAGCTGGCCGAGGATATTATTATGGATTCCCCGACTGCCTTCAACGGTCAAACGGTACGCGCCGTCTTCCTATTCGGCGCCAGCCACGACAAGCTCTGGGACATGACCGGCGCTCGGTTGAAGAGTGAAGTTCCGACTGAAGAGGCGTACCAGCGCACCCTCGACAAGATCAACGGCTTCAAGGCCGCTTTCGGGACGATCCTGTTCTTCCGCGATCAAGACATTGTCACCCAGGAAGAGAACGATTTTGTCCTCTACCGGGACAACTTCCACGATTGGGCCGAACAAGGCCAGGGTGGGGCGCAGCAAGCTATTTGGGCCGCTTTTGCGCAAAACAATATTGGCGCCAATTTGCAGCACTACAACCCGCTGATTGACGACCTGGTAGCCAAGGAATTCGATATTCCCAGCAACTGGGTTCTGCGGGCGCAAATGCCGTTCGGTTCCATTGAAGGTCAAGCTGGCGAGAAGGAATACTTGGCCCGGGAAGACCGGTTCAAGACGTTTGGTTAATTAATCGATTGATCACTCCCCACAAGAGTTGAAAAAAGGCCGGCACGTTTGTCATATTTGGCAGGCGTGTCGGCTTATTTTTTTCGTTGCCGCTGCAGCGCCTGCTGGGCCAGCGCATGGGCCTGATGGGTTTCTTTCTCCGGCACCCATTTGGGGAAAACTAATTGAAAGCGATCAGTGACCGCCAGCAGCGCGGTCAAATCATCCCCGTAACCATGACTGTACCGTTTCTGCATGGCGGTCACCACGGCTTTAGAATCCGTGGTAAACTGAATAATGTTGTCCGCCAGGCCCAAATCGTTAAGAATTTGGAAACCGGCCAGAGCCGCGGCGAACTCAGCGGCGTGGTTGTCCCGGGCACTGATCACTCGGCTGATTTGCTTGGTATCACTGTCTTTTTGCCACAAAATCCCCGCCCCGGCCAGACCGTCGGGGGCGAAGGCGCCATCGGTTTGTAACCGAATCATTGCAAAAGTCCTTCCTTGATAAGGTATACTGTATTACGTATCTTAACACGAAAGCAGGGATTGCTTTGCAGAGCAAGCACCGCAAGTTGTACTACCAGCCTGGTATTCCGGTGACCATCATTTACTGGTCCCTGACGATTGGGCTGATCCTCATCGGCTGTATCTGGGAAATGGAGTCGGCCAACTTCCATTGGTGGGCATTTGCCCTTTGGATCCCCGGAGTACTGCTGGCGATTTATGGCATTCTGGCCAACACGGTGACCCTGAGCGATGCAGCGGATGAACTGATTTTTCGCCGGATCTTTTGGCTCAAACCGCGGACCGTGCGGCTGGTCAATGTGGCGCGGGTCGAAACCACGAAGATTACTCGCACGGTGCAGTACAAACACCCGCGATATATGCGGCACGAGTTCATCTTTTTGAAAAAAGACCGGGCCCGTTTCGATGAGTGGACGCACGCGGTCCGCCGTATCAAGCGGCCGGACCAAGCAGAATAAGAAGTTTGCAGAAGGGAACGATGTTTAGTGAAAACTGATTTGGCGATTGCCCAAGAAAATGAAAAAAACGAGATCAAGCCAATTACAGACGTTGCCCAACAAGTCGGCCTGAGTACCGATGACATTGAAGTCTATGGCAAATACAAAGCAAAGCTGTCCTATGCAGCGATGAAGCGGCTGCAGCAGCAGAAACAAGGCAAGCTGGTTCTGGTGACCTCCATCAACCCGACCCCCGCTGGGGAAGGGAAGTCCACCGTCACCATCGGCCTGGGCGATGCGCTGAACCAGATCGGCAAGAAGACGACGATTGCCCTGCGGGAACCAAGCCTGGGACCGGTCATGGGGATCAAAGGCGGCGCCACTGGCGGCGGTTATGCCCAAGTCGTGCCGATGGAAGACATCAATCTGCATTTCACCGGCGACATGCATGCGCTGACGACGGCCAACGACACCTTGGCTGCGCTGATCGACAATCACTTGCAGCAGGGTAATGAATTGAACATCGATCCCCGTCGGATTCAGTGGAAGCGGGCGCTGGACATCAACGATCGGGCGCTGCGCAATGTGGTCATCGGCCTAGGCGGCCATGCCAACGGCATTCCCCGGGAAGACGGCTTCGATATCACCGTCGCCTCCGAGTTGATGGCTGTGCTGTGTTTAGCGGATTCTTTGGCGGACTTGAAGCAGCGGATCGCGGCCATCGTGATCGGTTATACGTATGACCGCAAACCAGTTACAGTGGCTGACTTGGGCGTTCAGGGCGCCATTGCGATGCTCTTGAAGGACGCCATCAAGCCTAACCTGGTGCAATCTTTGGCCCACACCCCGACATTCGTCCACGGCGGGCCGTTCGCCAACATCGCCCATGGGGCCAACAGTGTGCTGGCCACCCGGGCGGCGTTGGGTACCGGCGACATCGCCATCACGGAAGCCGGCTTCGGTGCAGACTTGGGCGGGGAGAAATTCATGGATATCACCGCCCCGGCCATTGGCCATTTGCCCGATGCCGTCGTGATCGTCGCCACTGTCCGCGCTTTGAAGTATAACGGCGGGGTCAAACTGGCTGATTTAAAGACCCCGGATGTGACTTCGTTAAAGTTAGGTTATGTTAACCTGCAAAAACACATCCGCAATATGCAGCGCTATGGCCGACCGGTGACGGTGGCCATCAACGTTTTCACCCAAGACAGCCAGGAAGAGATCCAGACCCTGCAGCAGCTTTGTGCCGCTGATGGCGTCCAAGCCTTCCCGACCACCGTCTGGGCCGACGGCGGGGCCGGGGCCAAGGCGTTAGCGCAGCATGTGGCTGAATTGGTGGACGAAAAGACAGAATTTCTGCCGTTATACGCCAATACCGATGACGTGGAAAGCAAACTGACGACCATCGCCCAGACCATTTACGGGGCGAAAGACGTGGAGTACAGCGTCGCGGCGAAGCGCGATCTGCGCCAGATCAAGCGCAACGGCTGGGAAGCTCTCCCAATTTGTGTCGCCAAGACACAATATTCGCTGTCCGACAACGCGAAGGTGTTGGGCGCCCCCACTGGCTTTACCCTGCATGTCCGTAATTTGGTGCCGAAACTCGGCGCGGGCTTCATCGTGGCGATGACAGGCGACATTTTGACCATGCCGGGTTTACCGAAACATCCGGCCGCACTGGATATGGATGTGGATGATAATGGCAAGATCACAGGTCTTTTCTAAACTCTGGTGGCTGTATAGCCTCTTAGTCGTGGTACTGGTCGTCATTGGCGATCAATTGTTAAAAAGGTGGATCGTCGCTAACGTGCCGCTGAATACCGCTAAACCGGTGATTCCCGGGGTGTTCTCCCTCGCCCACGTGCGCAATGACGGCGCGGCTTGGAGTATCCTTTCTGGCCGGCAGCCGTTTCTGATCGGGATTACCGTCATTGCCCTGGTGGTGCTCGGTTATTTACTGTTCCACTACCGGTACTCAGCCTTTCTTACCATCGGCATTAGTCTGATGATCGCGGGGGCAGTGGGGAACTTCATTGACCGGCTGCGTCAGGGCTATGTTGTGGACATGTTCCAACTCGACTTCATCAACTTCCCGGTGGCTAACGTCGCCGACATTGCCATGACCGTCGGGGTAGCGCTGCTGTTCATCTATCTGCTGTTCCTAGATAAGGGGAGAAATTCATGACTGCACCAATTGACTGGACCGTGACCGCTGCCGGGGCGCAAGCCCGGATCGATAAAGCACTGGCGACGGCCTTGGCCGATCAGGACATCACCCGGTCCCAGATTCAGAAATGGATCAAAGAGGGCCGCGTGACCGCCGCCGGCCAGCCGGTGAATGCCAAGGCAAAACTGGCCGAGGGCACCGTGGTGACCGTCACGCCGTCTGCGCCAGCACCCATTGCAGCGGAACCCGAGGACATTCCGTTGGACATTGTCTACGAAGACCACGATGTGATTGTCGTGAATAAGCCCCAGGGAATGGTCGTTCATCCCGCGCCCGGGCACCATCATGGCACGCTGGTCAACGCCTTGCTGGCCCACGGTCAGCTAGCCACGATCAATGGCGCCATTCGGCCGGGCATCGTGCATCGGATCGACAAAGATACATCGGGCCTGCTCATGGTGGCCAAAAACGACAAGGCCCAGCAAAGCCTGACGGCACAGTTGAAGGCGCACAAGAACGCGCGCAAGTATTTGGCCATCGTCCATGGTGTGATCCATGAAGACCAGGGTACGATTGACGCGCCCATCGCCCGCAACCCGAAAGACCGCAAAAAAATGGCGGTAGTCGTCGACGGCCGGGAAGCCGTGACGCATTTCAAAGTGCTGCGGCGATTCCGCCACTACACTTTCATTCAGGCGGTGCTGGAAACCGGCCGAACCCACCAGATCCGGGTACACATGGCTTATATTGGCCACCCCGTGGCCGGAGACCCGTTATACGGGCCGGCCAAGACGCTGCCAGGGGCGGGTCAATTTCTCCACGCCGCCACGCTGAGCTTGACCCAGCCGACGACGGGGGAAGAAATGACGTTTTCGGCTGAGCCGCCGGAGAACTTTCGAGAGATGTTAAAATGGCTAGCGGAAAACGACGATTAAATAACGGGAAACGGTTGCATTTTCCTCCACACCGAGGTATAGTTTGCTTGTTAGGTAATGCACGAGACTATGGGTGTGTGGGGACTTAATTTGTGGAGAGAGTCTGGACAAACTGTCCAGGCTCTTTTTTTCGGCCTGATGCGCACTGAATCACCACGGTCAAAGGCAAGTGCAAATGCTAACACATCAGACCACTGAGCCGATATAATTTCGGTGATGAGCGAAATGAGAACAATAGGACATTGAGCAAACGCATGGCCCAGCCGTAGTTGGTAGGAGGCGCCGACATGATTCAATTGGAATTGACTAAGTTGTGGCGGCAGAATAAGATGCTGCCTGGTGTGCTCTTTCTACTCCTAGTGATGATCGAGTCACTCGAAGCGTCCTTGTATTTTCAACAACGCAGTATTGATACCAACATTGAAGCAGGCCAAATAGCGATGGCCAACATGAAGGCCAGCGTAGGCAGACATTCGCCAGATAATTATTGGTCGCCCGCTGATAAAGCTTATTTGGAAACAATCGAAAAGCAAATCACAAATCTAAAACATCGTAACGGCAATCAAGCCGGTGCAGATGCCTGGACGAGTTTTACGCGGTCATCTCCTTGGTTGTCTTATTCAGGCGACGGAATCATCGACGGCTTGCACGCTGGCGAAGTCGAAGCCACACGCCAAGAGTTGCTTTACATGCACCGCCTTCATATTGCGTCCATGCTTCCAGTAACCTTGCGGACCAATCCGCAAACTGCGATCACCAATGACATTCCGACAAGCGAAATTGATCTCTATCACGCCCTTGTCGATCGCTACTATGAACGCGGCTGGTGGCAAATCTGGTTTTGGGCTACCGCTGGCGGCATATTAATCTCGCTAGCCATCATCAATCTATTTTTCGGGGACATCCTAGCCAGCGAGTGGGATGGATCGACGGACCGTACCCGCTGGCTGCGGCTGCAAAACGAAACCCATACTAAACTGATCCTCACCAAGTTCGCCATCCATTTTGGGCTCTCCTGCTTATTGCTAGGCTTAGCACTAGGGTTGTTCCTGCTCTACGCTTGGCTGCGCGCGGGTTTGGGTGATCTGCGCTACCCAGT
Organism: Schleiferilactobacillus harbinensis; assembly: GCF_008694105.1. Taxonomy (NCBI): domain Bacteria; kingdom Bacillati; phylum Bacillota; class Bacilli; order Lactobacillales; family Lactobacillaceae; genus Schleiferilactobacillus; species Schleiferilactobacillus harbinensis. Next base: position 828,519 of record NZ_CP041364.1, on the reverse strand, counting down.
ACAAACTTGGGCATTGGGTAAAAGAGTGGTCTCTACTTATCACTGGATGACTGCGACCGCTGAGGCCAACTACTTTCACCCGCTGCACATCGTTTTTATCCCTTTGGCCCGTTACCTTGGACAGTTGGGCGTTTTCTGGGTGAGTCTGCTGTTCTTGAATAGTACCGTAACACTCTTGGTGAACCGCATCTTGCACATTCGGCTGCTGGCACTGCTAACGATGGTGATCGTCCCGTTACTGGGACTCGTCTTGCCAACCAGTATCTACAACCCCTTCACATATCTGAAGGGGGATTGGGTCATTACCAACTATCTCGGATATCTGCTGAATCAGCGTGCACCGGTATTTCCCTGGGTCGTCGGGATCATGATTGCCGCAGGCGCCGTGTGTCTCGGGTTGACTTTAGTGCGGTTGCCGCACAGAGGGGTGTTCATTTTGACTGACTCGATTTTTCAAATTCAGAATCTCAGCTTTGCGTATCACCGCCAAGTGATTTACGATCAGGCCAACCTGACATTAACTGATCCGGGGGTCTACGGACTGATTGGGCCCAACGGTAGCGGGAAGAGTACCTTATTTAATTTGATCACGCGGTTGTTACGTCCGGCCAAGGGCACAATCTCGTTAGATGGCACAGTACTCACGCCCGCCCGGGTCTTCGCCAGCGTGGCTTATGCTCAAGACAGCAGTGTGCTCTATCCTTACCTCACCGGCCGCGATCATTTGCGTTTTGTAGCGAAGCAGCATGGCGTGGCGCGGGAACGAATCAACCTGCTGAGCGACGAACTCGAAGTAACGGACTTCATTGATCGGCGCGTCGCCCGGTTGTCTTTAGGGCAAAAGCAGCGGCTGCTGATTGCGCTGGCGCTGTTGCCGGAATCGCGGCTGCTATTGATGGATGAACCGCTGAATGGACTGGATCCGGACAGCGTGATCATCATTCGGGATCTGCTGGAGGTATTCAAAACCAGCGATCAAATCGTCATTGTATCGTCCCATAATTTGGACGAACTGGATAAAGTTACAGATCGCTTGATTTTCAAAGTTGATCACGGTCTCTCGCTGGAAACCGTCGCCGAGGGGGCCGAAGTCCGGTATGCCGAGCTCTATCGCCACCCGCGAAAGAAGTTGGTGCACCATGCGTAATTTACTGTTCTTTTCCTGGCTGCGCATCCGCCGGCGCTTATTCTGGCTCATGATCCTGGGCACGGCGCTGCTCATCAGCAGTGCTTTTTTCGGCATCACCAAATGGCAATTGCAGGAAGAGAACACGACTGTTGTGCGTCAGTTGGACCGCGGCAGTGACAGTTTGGGCATGGCACTGTATAATGTGCCGCCCAAACCGGCGAAAGTCCCGCCGAATCAACTATTGTATTGGCAGATCATTGAGGCCAAGAAAGTATTATTGGTCGCGATGCACCGCGCCAGCCAGGCCAAAACGGCGGGAGATGAGCACGCTTTTTTGCGCCAACATATCGCGCTGTTGCAAGCCGCACAGAAGCTTAACCACTATCAGCCCGGTGTCGCCGCGGCATATATGTCATTGGATGCCCCGACCATCGCCAAAGAGCTGAAGCAGGACAAATTCCTCCAATCCACTGGCCAAACGCTAATTGCCTCAACGTATTCCTTGGCGCCGCGGGCGCTCATCACGCGCCTATGGCAATTATTGCTTTGCCCGCCGATCTTAATTTTCCTGCTGGTCGGTCTGAACTGGCTTTGGCGGGACGACTTTGATACCAATGCCCATCAGTTCCTGTTAATCCATGTCCGTCACCGCCGCCAAGTGGTCAGCGAAAACATTGTCAGTACGGTGGCAGCGACCGGCGTCTTTGGCCTGGTCGGTACGGCGGTATTATGGATGCTCGGGGCGCTGTTTGGCCGTAACGAGGCCATTCGCTGGCTGTACCCCCTCAGTCCCCAGGTCTCTCTAGGCCAGCAAGCAATCAGCGCCACTTTGTTTACACTGCCGGTGATTGTCTGTTTGGCCGCGATCGTACAAGGCAGCACATTGCTGCTGCATCATCTCAGCACCCGAATTGCGGTGCTGGTCATCGTCGCGGCGGGCGGCACATTTCTGCCATTAGCCCCGCACTGGAATCCGTTTAATCAGCTGGGGCAAACCCTGCTCGCCTGGCAAACACCAGTCAATAACTGGACTGCTGGAATACTGCTTGGCATGGCCATTGTTCTCATGATGCTGGTAAGTATCCTCCTCAATCACCGCAATAACCGATTGGCGGATTGACGTCTACAAAAACTCGTATGATCCGATAATCACCATTTTCATTTGCCCTCGCATGTGCTTTTAGCTCAGTCGCCGTACAAATTATTGCATCCAATTTGTCAACATTACATGATGGAGGTGTGCCAAATGACCAAAACAACGAAACTGATCGTATGCGGGGTAATTGATGTCATCACAATTATCCTGTTGCTGTTTATTCCGAGTCTCATTTCCCTTTGGCTGGCCTTTAGCCAGCTTTCCCATGCGGCTGACCTTGGCGCGTTAGTGGTCTTGGTACTAACAATTGTTGGTACCGATACTGGTCTTTTGATTTTGCGCCGCGATATCATTAAACTATTGTAATGAGTTGTTTTTCTTACCCAAAGAAGGCGCGCGACATGAATCATTCTGGGCATAGGCTAAATTGATTCTCGATTTGATTGAGGGGGAGTGGGAAATTGCGCCTATTACTGACTGGTGACAGCATCATCGCCCGCAAAGAAGGACTGGCTGAACCGCGGCTCAACGCCACGCTAAAATCAATGCACCCTGGCTGGCAAATCGAAAACACCGCTGTCTCTGGCATCAATTCTGAAGCACTGTTAGTGCAGCTGCCTCAATTGGTTCTCCAACCGCCGGCAGCCGATGCCGTCGTCATTCTAGTTGGTACCAATGACCTGGCCCGAAATAAGCAGGTCCCGTTGGCCCGCTACCGGCAAAATCTTGCCGGCATTGCGGCGAGAGTGACCAAGCAATACGCTCCGAAGCGGGTCATTTTCATTTCGCCGCCGGCGGTGGATGAGACCAAGCAGCACATGCGGGACAACCGGTTGATCAAAGCGTATGCGCAGGGCATGGCCGCCACAGCAGCGGCATATCAGTGCCGTTATGTTGATTTGCGGTCCGCCATGATGCAAACCGGTCAATTATCCGAATTATGCCGGGGCAGCTTAAACGACGGCCTGCATTTTGGTCAACCTGGCTACGACGTGCTGGCTCATTTAATTTCTGAGACTGTCACTCAGCTGGCTTAACATTTTTCGCTCCCGTTCACGCCGTCAAAGCATTGACATCCATCTCCCCGTTACGTATGCTGTATCTAGCATTCCTTTAAGGACTGGTCCTGTGAGGCTAGGAAGGTAACTCGGCATTGGCCCCTTATTCTCACGCGGAATAGGGGGCTTTTCTCATCTAAAGGAAGCCAAAAAACTTGGAAGAGGGCATTTATTGTGGCAGAGAATAAAGAAATCGTTGATGCGCAGGCCATGACCCGGGCATTGACCCGGATCACGTACGAAATTATCGAACAGAACCATGGGGTGGACGACCTGGTGCTGGTGGGGATCAAGACCCGCGGGATCTATTTGGCCCAACGGATTGCTTCCCGCTTGAAGCAGCTGGAACACGTCGACGTCCCGGTGGGCGATCTGGACATCACCAATTACCGGGATGACCGGGGCCGCCGCACGGGTCAGGATCCGGATGTGACGGCCACAGAAGTCGGCTTCCCAATCAATGGCCAAAACGTCATTCTGGTGGACGATGTGCTGTATACCGGCCGGACGATCCGGGCGGCGCTGGATGCCTTGATGGATCTGGGCCGGCCGAAGAAAATCGGCTTGGCTGTCTTAGTGGATCGCGGCCACCGGGAACTGCCGATTCGGGCGGACTTCGTGGGCAAAAACATTCCCACGTCACTGAACGAACGGATCCAGGTGCGGGTGAAAGAAATCGACGGCAGCGATGGCGTGGCCATCATCCAAGACTAGCGGAGGACACGACTGATGGCAGAGAAAGAAACCTACCATAACGACGATGTCGTCCTCGACATCCATGACAAGCCGCCTTTTGGTCACTGGGTCGGGCTGTCCATTCAGCATTTATTCGCCATGTTCGGTTCCACTGTGCTGGTGCCGATCCTGGTCGGGTTAGACCCTGGTATCGCGCTTTTTTCTTCAGGTGTGGGCACGCTGCTCCACATCATGATCACCAAACGCCGGATTCCGGCGTACATGGGCTCATCGTTTGCCTTCATCGTGCCGATGGTGGCACTAATGAAGACGGCCGGGTATCCGGCGATCGCCCAAGGTACGGTGGCCGTCGGTCTGGTATACTTAGTCGTAGCAACCATCGTGTATTTTATGGGGTCGGGCTGGATCGATAAGGCCTTGCCGCCGATCGTGGTGGGGCCGATCGTCATGGCGATTGGGCTGTCCTTAGCGGCCACCGCCGCCTCTGATGCCACGATGAACGGGAAGCAGTATGACTGGCGCTTCTTCGCCGTCGGTATGCTCACGGCCCTGATCACCGTCGCCTTCAACATGTACCTGAAGGGCTTTGCCAACCAAATCGCCATCCTGCTGGGCATCATCGCTGGGTATCTGATTGCGGTGGCCTTTGGCATCGTTGATTTCTCCGGCGTGATCAATGCGCCCTGGCTGCGGCTGCCGAATTTTGAGATCCCGTTCATCCAGTACCAGCCCAGTTGGCATATTGATGCCGTTTTGAGTATGGCACCGATTGCCTTTGTCACGATGACCGAGCACATGGGCCATATCATGGTGCTGAACGGCCTGACTCATCGGAATTTCTTCAAGGATCCCGGCTTGCACCGCACCTTGACCGGGGATGGGGTGGCCTCCATCGCCGCTGGTCTGCTGGGCGGCCCGCCGGTTACCAGTTACGGTGAAAACATCGGTGTCATGGCGATCACCCGGGTACACAGTGTCTATGTCCTGATCGGTGCCGGGATGTTTGCCATTCTGTTCAGTTTCATCGGCAAACTGGCTGCCTTAATTGAAAGTATTCCGTCTCCGGTCATCGGCGGGATCTCGTTCCTGCTCTTCGGCGTCATCGCCTCCAGCGGCTTGCGGGTTCTGATCGATAACCACGTGGACTTTGATAAGAAACGCAACCTGATGATTGCGTCCCTGGTCCTGGTTATCGGGATCGGTAATGCCCATCTGCAGCTGACCACCAGCAACGGGATCCTGGATTTCTCCGGGATCGCTATTGCCACAGTCTTGGGTATTTTATTGAATTTAATTCTGCCGGCGGAAGCCCGGAGTGAAAGGGCCATGGCGGAACAGAAAAAAGAAAGGTAATGCTTATGAAGCGGTATCTCATCCTGGAAGACGGCTCGTTTTTCCCGGGGATCGGTTTTGGTGCGCCGGTGATCACCACCGGCGAAATGGTCCTGAATTCCGGTAACGGGGATTACACAGCAACCATCACCGACGCGGCCAACTTCGGCCAGATTATTGCATTCACCGACCCGATTATTGGCAATGTGGGCATTAATCAGGAAGACATTCAAAGCCTCTTGCCGAAGATTCGCGGGGTGGTGGCGCGCAACATCACGGATGTACCGCGCTCCCGCCATTCCCAGTTCAACTTAGCCGATTATTTGAAGCTGTATAAGATTCCCGGGATCACGGGAGTCGATACGGCGGCTTTGAGCCGGATTTTGTTAGCCAAAGGCCCGTTGAAGGCCAGTTTCATGGATACCGCGGATGAACATGCCTTTGATCAGATTCGGGCCCTGGTGCTGCCCCATGATCAAGTGAAGCAGGTTTCCACTAAGCAGCCTTACGCCAGTCCCAACGTCGGCCAAAATATTTTGGTCGTGGATCTGGGGGTACGGCATGCGCTGCTGCGCGAACTGTCGCGGCGGGACTGCAACTTGACCATCGTCCCGTATAACACGACGGCGAAGGAAATTTTGGCTTTTGCCCCGGATGCGGTGGTGTTCACCAGCGGCCCGGGGAATCCGAATGATGCCTTGCTGGTGGCGGAAAACATTAAAGAACTCCAGGGCCATGTGCCGATTCTGGGCATTGGTCTGGGGGCCGAACTGATTGGTTTGGCCAATGACGCCACGATCGGACTGACCGCAGCCAATCATCGGGGCGGCCCGTTCCCGGTCCGGGAAGTGGCCACCGGGCGGATCTGGCAGACAATGCAGAACCATACCTATGGCATCGATCGGGCTAGTGTTGCCGATACGCCGCTGATCGTGACCCACGAAGATATCCGGGATCACAGTGTCGCCGGAATCCGCCATCGCCAGTATCCGGTGAGCGGGGTGCTCTTCTATCCTGAGGCTGATCCGGAACCGACGGATGCCACGCAGTTGATTGATGAATTCATGGAAATGGTGGCGGCGGCGCGCCACCATGGGGAAGGGGTGATCGACGATGCCTAAAGTCTTAGTGCTGGGTTCTGGGCCTAATGTATTAGGTCAAGGCGCCGAGTTTGACAAAGCCGGGGCGGCCGCGCTGGGGGCGCTGCACGACGTCGGTTACGAGACCATCGTGATCAACTCCAATCCGGCGACGGTGATGACGGATACCCACAGTGCCGACCGGGTGTATGTCGAACCGGTGACCCGGCAGTTTGTCAGCCAGATCATCCGTCAGGAAATGCCCGATGCGATTCTCGCTACGTTCGGCGGCCAAACGGCCCTGAACCTGGTCATGGAACTGGCCAACGACGGCCTGCTCAGCGAACTGCATATCAAGATGCTGGGCACGCCGCTCAATGCCATCGAACAAACGGAAGACCGGGAGCTGTTCTACAACCTCCTGCGCAACTTGCAGGAACCTGTCCCCCAGGCCACGGTGGTAGAAGATCCCCAAGACGCGGTTCAGTTTGTGCAGCGGGTCGGCTGGCCGGTCATTGTTCGGCCGGCTTATACTCTGGGCGGCACTGGCGGCGGCATTGCCCACAGCGACAAGGCGTTAGCGGCGTTTGTGCAAAATGGGATCACCCTGTCGCCGACGGGGCAGGTCGCAGTGGAACGCTCCATTGACGGCTACCGGGAGATCGAAATCGAATTAGTTCGGGACCATGCCGACAACACGGCGGTGGTCGCGGTCTTGGAGAATATCGATCCCGTTGGTATCCATACCGGCGACTCCATTGTCGTCACGCCGGCCCAGACGCTGAGCCACACGGAGCTGACCCGATTAAGGGAAGCAGCGATCAAAATCATCCGGGCGCTGGAAATCGAAGGCGTCTGCGATGTGCAGTTTGCCGTGGACCCGAACAGCGATGCCTATTACGTCATTGAGGTCAACCCGCGGCTGGGCCGCAGCGCCGTTTTAGCGGAAACCGCCACCGGCTATCCGGTGGCCCGGGTCACCGCCATGCTGGCGATCGGCCAGAGTTTGGCGGATATTCCGCTGAGCCCCGCAGGCGCAACCGCGCCAACGACCGCCGCCAGCGAACCGGTGCTGGATTATCTGGTCACCAAGCTGCCCCGCTGGTCTTATCAAAGTGTGGGCGCTGATCGCCGCATCGGCACTCAGATGAAGGCCAGCGGCGAAGTCGTCGCTTTCGGCCGCAGTTTGGAAGAAAGTATTCTCAAAGCGATGCGCAGTCTGACCTGGGATACGGATGACGAGTATTTGAACCGGGTCCGCCATTTTGACGACGATACCCTGGCCAGTCACCTGATTCACCCCGAAGACGATCGGCTCTTTGCAATGCTGGAGGCGATGCAGCGGGGGTATTCCGTCAGTGAAGTGGCGGAATTGACCAAAATTCATCCCTATTTCTTGGAACGCCTGCATCACATCGTGGCCATGCTGAAAACCGTCGCGGACCAGGCTGGTGATACCGACACGCTCATGGCGGCCAAGCGACTGGGCTTATCGGACCGGCGCATCGGCGAGTTATGGCAATTGCCGGCGGAACAGGTCCGGGCCCTGCGCCTGGAAGCCAAGATCGTCCCGCACTACAGTGTGTCGGGGACCAACGACGGCAATAATTTTGGTCCAGCAAAACTGTTCTTCAGTACTTACGGCGAAGCCGGTCAGCAGACCCCGATGCAAAAGGACGCAGTCCTCGTGATCGGCTCCGGCGCTTACCAGACCCGCCAAGGCCAGGAATTCGACTATGGTACCGTCCACGCTTTGAATGCCATTCACCGCAGCGGGTATGCCGCGATCCTGGTGAATTGCAATGCCCAAGCGGTCTCCACGGACCGGGACCACAGTGATCGGCTTTATTTTGAACCCTTAACGATTGAAGATATTCTCAATGTCGTGGACGCGGAAAAGCCGGTGGGGGTGCTTACCCAATTCGGCGGCAGTACCGCTGCCCGCTTCCAAACGGCACTCAGTCAAGCTGGCGTCAAACTGTTTGACAGCCCGTTGACCGAACTGCCTAAGCAGTCGCTGAAAGAGCCGCTGAAGCTGCGCGGCCGGATCCCCACGGATCCGGCGCACGTTACGGCGCAAGCGGCCCAGATCGGCTATCCGCTGTGGGTCAGTCCGTCGAAGCGGCACTTTGCCGCCCACGCCCACTTCATCACCAGTGCAGAAATGCTGGCCCAGTTTTTGACCAGTGCCCATTTAGCCGATGATCAAGTCATTCGCTTGCAGCCGTATACGGATGGGGCGACGTACGAAGTTTTTGGTTTGAAAGACGATACTGACGCTTATGTCGCTGGTATTGTGGAGCACCTGTGGGCGCAAAACGCCAACGTCGACCACATGCTGTCGGTCTTTCCCACCAATCACCTGTCCGCCGCCCAGCGAACAGCGCTGGCCCAAGTGGCAACAACTGACCTGGGCCAGCTGAATGCCCGGGGTGTGGTGCAGCTGACGTATATCTGGCAGCGGGATCATTTCCGGCGGCTCTACGTCCAGACCATTGGCGGCGGCTCCCTGCCGTTCTTTGCCAAAGCCAGCGGGATCCCGCTGGTGGAGCTGGCCACGCGCATCTTCCTGGGCAACACCTTGAAGGAATTGCCATTACCGGAAATCACCCAGAAAAAGCGCCAAACCGTTTACGTCTGGGCGCCGGTATTCTCCGTGGCCAAACTGACCCAGCAGGCTGACGACTTGAATGTCACCACTTACCACACCGGGGAGGTCATGGGGAAGGCCGGCACCTTTGCCAAGGCTTACTACAAGACCTTGGCGGCGGGGAATAACCCATTCCCCAACCACGGCAACATTCTCTTCACCGTGGCCGACAGCGACAAGAGTCAGGCGCTGAAGCTGGCCCGGCGCTTCCGGGCGATCGGCTATCAGATCCAGGCCACACCGCACACGGCGAATTATTTCCAGGCCCACCATTTGCCGATCCAGCGGATTCAAAATAAGCACGCCGTCGCCCTGAGCATGGCCCCGCAGCATAATGCGGACGGCCCGCAGGCAATCGTGTACACCAACGACCCGATGGACGCGGCGTCGATCCGCGACACCGTCTTGATTCGCAATGTGACGCTGGTTCAGGGCATCCCGTTATTTACTGAACTGGATACCCTGGGGGCGCTGCTGAATGTGCTGGAATCCCAGCGTTTTGCCACGGTGCCCCAAGGTGCTGAGCCGGAAGCGGACGATGAGGATGACGAATAGCACTGTTTTTAAGCAGTCCTCCGGGGCTGCTTTTTTGCCGGCGTTAGGAATGTGGTAAGAAAGGGCTGGCATACTTGACGGCACTGCGCATCCTCCGCTATGGTCATGAGTAAGAACACGCGGAAGGGTGGGGCGGACAATGTTTCCTAGTTACTTGTCAGTTTTCTTCTTTGGTCTGACGGCGTTTTGTCTCTGGCGGGATCGGCGGGTCCGGCAGTATCTCTTTTCGACCGCCATGGCGGCGCTGACGCTGGGCTATACGGTGCTGCAATGGTATGCACTGTTTGCAGCGTTGGATAATGGGCTGGTCGTGGCGAATCAAAATTGGATCACGTACCTTGACTTGGCAGAAATCGTGGTCAGCGTCCTGTTGCTGGTCTATGTGTTGGTGCGGGCCGCAAAAATCGAACTGCCTAACGAGTTGGACGAACCCGCACGGAAAAAGAAGGTCCCATGAGGCATAAAAAAAGCCTTATCCGACGATGGTCATCGCTGATGATCACGGTGGATAAGGCTTTTTTCATTCTAAACAGTTTCCGGCTTCTTTCGCCGCGCCAGCACATCACTTTCCTTCGGTGTGACGTACAGCGTTTGCTGGCCTTCATAAATCACGAAACCCGGTTTAGCACCGTTGGGCTTATGGATTTTTTTCACCTCAACGGTATCCACCGGCACGTTGGCGGACCCGCGGGCCTTGGAATAATAAGCCGCGATTTCAGCCGCTTCCGTCAAGGTCTGATTGCTGGGGTCGGCTGAGCGGACGATCACGTGGGAGCCCGGGATGTTCTTCACGTGCAGCCAGTGATCGGTCTTCGCCGCCTTGTGCAGCGTCAGCTGATCATTCTGCAAATTATTTTTTCCCACTAGGATTTGCGTGCCGTCACTGGCGTAGAACTTCTCCGGTTTGCCCAGCGGCGTGCGCTTGGCCTTTTTCCGCCCGCGGATCTTCTTCTCCCGTAAGTAGCCCTGCTGGGTCAGCTCCGTCTTGATGTCGCCGAGGTCGCCTGGATCGGCTAATTGGATCTCGCTCAAGATGTTCTCCAAATAGTCGATTTCTTCCTTGGCCAGCTTGATTTGGGTATTCAAGAACTGGACAGCGTTCTTCAGCTTCTGGTACCGGGTGAAATACTTCTGGGCATTGCGGGACGGGGTGAGCTGATTCGATAAACTGATCTTCAGCGGGGCGTTATCCGCATAGAAGTTGGGCAGGGTGATTTCTGTCATCCCGCGTTTCACCTCATGCAGATAGGTCGTCAGCACTTCGCCTTTTACCCGATACGTATCGGCCTTTTCGGTCGCCGCCAATTCCTTTTCTTGTTTGCCCAGCTTGGTCTTTTCCTTGTTCAGCGTGTTGTTCACCACCCGCAGCAAGTCGCTGGCCATGCCGTGCACCCGATCGCGCTGGGCTTTATCCCGATAATAATCATCCAGCAGGGCGGACAGGGACGCGGCCTGCGCCACCGGTTTGGTGGTTAAGGAGTAGGCGAAGGGGGTGAAAATGGTTTTGCCCTGGTCCGTTTCCGCGATGGTCGGCATCGGCTGATCATTGGTGATTGGGGCAAAGAAATTGGACCAGATAAAGTCCCACTGATTGGCGGGTTTGTCCTTTAAACGCGCGACTAATTCACTTGCTGTGTCTGCGCCCAGACCTTGAAACGTGCTTTGCAGGGTCTTACGGTCCAGATCCCGCGTCAGCCCGCTGAGGTCCGCCTGCGCGGCCAGCGGGTCCCGCCGATCTTCGTGGGGCGGAGCGACATAAGTGGCACCGGGCATGAGCAGCCGATATCGGTTCTGCTCCGGTGACACATGGCGGATCAAATCAAGGATCTTACCGCCGTCTTTTTCCACCAGCATGATGTTCGAGTGCCGACCCATCAGCTCCACGATGAGCAATAATTCTTGGGTGTCACCCAGCTCGTTACGGGAACGGAAGTGGATATGCACCTGCCGGTCGCTTTCAACCTGACTGATGCCTGTCACCACGCCGCCATCCAGATATTTGCGCAGGGTCATGGCAAACTTTGTCGGGACATCGGGATTGACGTAGGGAATATCGGTCACTTGAATCCGCGCATAGGTCGGGTGCGCCGACAGCAGCAGCGGATGATTCTTCCGATTCGCCCGAATCGTCAGGACGATTTCGTTGTCATAGGGTTGTTGAATCTTGGTAATTTTGCCAGGGACAATGGTCCGATTGAGTTCGTTGACCATTCCCCGGGTGAAGATGCCGTCAAAGGACATGGTTCACCTGCTTTCTATTCGTTCAGTGAAGCGTCGTCAACTTACTATTATATAGGTGCAATCAGACTGCTACAAGGTGTGGTATGCGGTATAATAACCGTGACGAGTTGGTATTGGTTATTAATGAACTGGAAGAGGTGGCTGTGCATGTCAATCAATCCTGAAACCATGCAAGAAATTGCAGTGTTCAATTTTGTCGCCGTATTTTTCATATTGCTCAATCTAATCTCGTTTTGGGCACCAATTGTCCGGCGCGTCATGCGCGGGCCCGTTTGGTGGGTTGCTCTGGTTGCGTTTTTACTGTACTGGATCGTTATTGGCGTGCGGGCGTATCTCAATCCGGTACCCTGGGGACTGGTCGTTGTCGTTGGTATGGGCGTAGCAGCGTCCATGACATTGCTACAAATGCGCATCCGCGTTCGACCCAGAGAAGAAAAGTAATAACGTGTTATTTCAGGAATGGACAGCTGGCTGCCCATTCTTTTTTATGCCATTTTCCGCCGTTGCTGCCACGCATAAGAAACCCCCGCCATCACGCCGGCATACAACAACTGAATGCCCGCCCACAACAGCGCTTGCCCGTTGCTCAGGGACGCAAACTGATTCAGCACCGTCAGCGCCTCGCCGGTCGGCGGCAGCAGCCAGCTCACCCAGTGCCACCACGCATAGTCCGCCGCCAGGGTAGGGGTAATATAGCCGCAGATCAGCACCAGAATCGTCAACAGGACGGCAAAATACCGATTCGCCACCACGTGCCGATTGAAGAAATTACCAATGGCCATTCCGGGCATTGAAATGGTCCACATGAGCAGAAAAGCGGTCAGAAAATGCAGGCCGGTCAAGTGTTCAAAGAAAAATGGGGTGCCCGGAGCGAGCCAGCGGACCAGCGGGAAAATAATGCCTATTAGGCTGAACAGGCCCGCCACCAGCGCAAAGAAGAGCCATTTGACCCAATAGGTCGTCCACCAGGAGCGGGCTTGGACCACGGCAATACTCAGGGCGGTGTCGCTGATAATGCTGTTCACGGCGTAAGCCACCCAGGTCATCAAAAGTACCAGGACCAGCGCATTGGCCCCGATGGCCGAAGCAAAGTACTGGGGGGCGATGGCATAATTCGTGGTTAGGAAAATAAACCACAACAGCAAGGGCAGGATCAGATAAATACTATGTAAGTACCGATGCACGTAGAACAGCAGCATGCCTTTAATTTTCATGGTGCACCTCCTGGATCGTGTAACCGCGCTGAATCAGCGTCGCCAGCACTTGGTCATGGTTGGCGGCGGGCACCCGCAGCTGATCCGGCGCCCAATCCGCTGGCAGGGGTTGTGCTTGGTCGGTTGGGGCGAACCGAATCACGTAGGTGGGCTGAGTAGTCGGCCCATTTTCTGGTCGTAATTGGCCCTCCGCCAACCGGTACACTGTGGTACCCAGCTGCTGAATCACCGCGGGTTCGTGGGCGATCACCACCAGGGCGCCGCCGGCTTGGCGGAACCGCTGCAAATAGGTGATGATCTTCGGCCGGGCATCTTTGTCGATCCCGGACAACGGTTCATCCATCAGAATCAGCCCGGGGTTGCCCAGCAGCGCTTGAATCACCGCTGCCTTTTGGCGATTCCCCTTGGACAAATTGCGCAAGGGGGTCGCTAAATAGGGGGTCAAAGCAAACTCTGCCGCCAGCGCGGTGATTTGGGTCTGCCGGTCCGCGGCGGGCAGGCCGCCAATCTGACCGCACTCGGTCAGAAAAGTCCGGGTCTGCAAGGCTTCTCGGGACAAGCTATCCGGACACCATTGCCAGAGCAGATCTGGCGCAAACGTTACCGTCCCGCTGCGCGGCCGCAGCAACCCGGCAATGATCCGCAGCAGCGTGGATTTGCCCGAGCCGTTGGCCCCGGTGAGCATCACGGCCTCGCCGGCCTGGACGGTAAAAGACACATCCTGCAACAGCGGCTGGCGGTTGAATTGGTGGGCAATATGGGAAACAGTCAGCACAGTAGTCAATCACATCAGCTTCTTTCGCGGTGCTTGTGTCTTTGATGATACCTGTTTTCACGCCGCAGTTGAACTATTTTTCTAACCCAACTCACGCTTTGTTTCAGCCTGTCATCGGTTTGTAACCAATCTTGAACACTTTTGACGTGCACAAACGGTCGCAAATGCGGTAGGATAATGCCCGTGAGGAGATTACAAACTGATGATGAAAAAGAAAACGATGCGCGTTATGACACTGTCACTCCTGGCCTTGCTGGCGATTGCCCCAATAGCGGGCCAAAACCGGCCCGTCCACGCGGCGACCACCACGACAGCGGCAGGGACGATCACGCCGCTGCCGGCCAATGATGTCATTGGGATCAACAAACCCGCTATTTTATACACCGGCTTTGGCGCCGCTAAGCAGAGTACCGGCCGCACGCTGGCCGTGGGGACGTCCTGGAAGACTTGGAACAAGGCCGAAGCAGCCGGTACCACGTGGTATGAAGTGGCCAATAACCAATGGGTGGATGGGGCCGATGTGGGTGCCCTGCCGCAAACGAGTACGCAATCTTTCAAAGGCACCGTTCAACTTAAAAATAACGAACCCCTGTGGATCGGTTTGCAGGGCAGTTACGCTGGCCGCTGGCTGAATCAAGGGTCGCGCTGGCAGGCATTTTCCATCGCCACCACCAGCGATGGCCAGCACTGGTACAACTTGGGCGGCAACCAGTGGGTGAACGCCAAGGCCGTTGCAGTGGACCAGAGCTACGCCCAGCAAAATGGAACGGCCAGTGTGGATCTGTTAAACCAGAGTGCCAATGATCAGCTGTATAATCGGTTAATGAGCGAGCAGTTCAATGGGACTTTACTGCTGGTGCGCAACGGACAGGTGATTTTCCACGGCGCCTATGGTATGGCTGATGCAGCCGCTACCCGGGCGAATACCGTGCAATCCCTATACCAGATCGCCTCAGTGGAGAAGTCCTTGACTGGAGTGCTGATCGCCCAAGCGGTTGGTGCCGGTCAGCTCAGTTACACGGATAACATCAATCAATACTTGCCTGACGTCCCCGCTTCATACAACATTACGATCCGTGATCTGTTGGATATGCGGTCCGGACTGACCATGACTGACGATGTGCCGACTGATGTTTTGACCGACGCTCAGGTTGTACAGCGGGCAATTTCACTCATGCAATACGATCCCAGCCAGCATGGCGTCTCCAATTACCAGGGGGTAAACTATTGGCTGCTGACGGGTATCTTGGAACAGGTCACCGGCCAAAGCTACGAGCAGCTGGTCCAAGACCGGCTCTTCAAGCCGCTGGGTCTTGGAGCCGACCAAGCAGGCTTTGCTTGGGATATGGCCAACCAGCCCAACCACACCGTCAGCTACGTCACCGAAACCGGCTATGACCGCACGGATGACGAGACCTTGGCCGACATGCACAGCGAACTGGGCACCGGCAACATTTATATGACCTCTTTCGCCCTGTATAAGCTGGAACAAGCCATCACCCAGGGCAAGATCATCAGCCAGCAAGCCTTATCCGACCTGTGGACGGCGACCGACGGCACTTACCGCGGCGGCCTGTACAATGACGCTGATCATTATTATTCCCATGGGGTCAAAGCCTCCCAGGAGACTATTTTCTTAATGAGCCGGGACGGCAACACCGCGGTGGTCTATATCGACAACCGGGACTTCGACATTGATAATGCCGCCAGCCGGGGCGAATGGTATTGGCAGTTCGTCAACAACGCCGGTTTGCGTTAAACCAGAATGTCTATTGAGCGCCGGTCATCATGCATGACCGGCGCTCTTTTAACATATGCTATAATATCCTCCGAGGTGATTTTCGTGGGGAATCGTAAACAAAAACTGGTCGTGGTGTCCCTGGATGCGATGGGTGCTGATGATCTTAAGCCCGAGGCGTTACAAGATCTGCCCAATTTGCGGGCACTGATTGCGAGCGGGACGCATGTGCAAAATGTCCGAGGCATTTACCCGACATTGACCTATCCGTCCCATACCAGCATCATTACCGGCATGTATCCGCGCACGCACGGCATCGTGAATAATACTAAGATCCAGCCAGAGCGGCTGTCGCCGGACTGGTATTGGTACCGCAAGGACGTCCACGCCACACCGCTGTATCAGCTGGCCCATGAAGCGGGGATGACGACGGCGGCCTTTTTGTGGCCCGTCACAGCCCGCAGCGGGATCGACTACAATATCGCCGAGATTTTCCCTAATCGAATCTGGACCAACCAGGTGCTGATTTCCCTCTGGGCCAGTTCGCCGCTGTTTATCCTGCGGTTGAATGCAAAATATGGGAAGTTGCGGGACGGCATTCACCAACCCCAGCTGGATGACTTCGTCACCGCCTCCGCGGTGGACACCATCGTCCGCAAGCAGCCGGATCTGACTATGATCCACCTGGTGGACATGGACTCCCAACGCCACGCCCATGGGGTATTGTCCCGGGAAGCCCTGGCTGCCCGCAAGCGGCTGGATACGCGACTGGGTCGGATCATTCAGGCGACCAAGGACACTCACACCTACGCCAACACCACTTTTGCTGTTCTTGGCGATCATTACCAGATCGATGTGCATACGATGATCCGGCTTAACGCGCTGTTCCGGGCTAAGGGCTGGCAGCGGGCGACGCCGGAGGGCATGATTGCCAAGGACTGGCGGGTTTTGGCTAAGTCGGCAGACGGGTCCACCTACGTTTATGTCCGCGACCGCAATGCCCAGCTGGACAAAGAGATTGCCGACTTGATTGCACCGGTCCCGGGCATTGAGCACGTCTATTCTGCCGGGGCTGCTGCCGATTTTGGGGCCGATCCCGGCTGCGCTTTTCTCGTCGAAGC
This sequence comes from Schleiferilactobacillus harbinensis, assembly GCF_008694105.1. Taxonomy (NCBI): domain Bacteria; kingdom Bacillati; phylum Bacillota; class Bacilli; order Lactobacillales; family Lactobacillaceae; genus Schleiferilactobacillus; species Schleiferilactobacillus harbinensis. The sequence goes on along the minus strand of NZ_CP041364.1, from coordinate 811,835 downwards.
CAAACGCGGCTTCTACTTCATTGACGACGCCAACGGCGCGATCACTGAAGACGTGGACCCCAACGACATCGGCCAGCCGGAGCGCTACCGGGCTGTTCATGGCTATTCGCCGTTCAAGGACGATTACGCCACGACCCTGATCCTTAACGGTCCCGGCATCAAGTCCGGCTTCACGATTCCCAGCGCCAAGCTGGTGGATGAAGGCCCCACTTTTGCCCACGTTTTGGGGCTGCGTTATCCCTATCCCACGGATGGGGACGCATTGCTAGACGCGTTTGATAAGTAATGAGTGATTAGAAAGGCAGGGTACCGGATGCGCATCGCCATCGTAACCGATAGTACCGCATATTTAACTGATGAAGAGGTGGCGCGCTACCATATCTCAGTCGTTCCTATTCCCGTCATTTTGGATGGACAAGTGTACGACGAAGGTGTGACGATTGATTCGCCCACTTTCTATGCTAAAATGCGGACCAGTCAGTCTTTCCCCAGCACGTCCCAACCGCCGCTGGGCGAAGTGACTAAACTGTATGAAAACTTAGCCAATGAAGGCTATGACACGATTCTTTCCATTCATTTGGCCAGTACGATCTCTGGCTTCTATAACACCTTGGTCGGTCTGGCGCCGACGCTCACTAATGTCCGGCTGGTGCCTTACGATTCCCACATCACGGTCAAGCTGATGGGCTACCTGGTCATCGCCGCCGCCCGCTTAGCCGCCGCGGGCAAGTCTCTGGACGAGATTTTGGCCAGCTTGGACAAGCTGCGCGCGACTATGGATGAAGTTTTCATCGTCAACGACCTGCAAAATCTGGTCCGTGGCGGCCGGCTGTCCAACGCCTCGGCCTTCATCGGCGGGATGCTGAAGATCAAGCCGCTGCTGACGTTCAATGATGAGGATAAGATCGTCGCCTTTGAAAAAGTCCGCTCGATCAAAAAGGCTTATAAGCGAGCCGAAACGATCTTCAGCGAACGCATCGCCGATGTGGACTATCCCGTCCGCTGTCTGGTGATCCACGCCAACGACCCGGAAGAGGGCAAACGCTGGTTGGCGGATCTGGAGCCGCGCTTCCCTAGGGTCGCCTTCGAGCTGAATGAATTCGGGCCGGTGATCGGCACCCACTTGGGTGAAAAGGCCATTGCCATCGCCTGGATGGCAGATGTTTTGAAAGTCACCAACTAACATTTTTGTAAGATAACCATACCAACCGCCAATGCCGCATCCCACCGGCACTGGCGGTTTATTCATTCTCTGCGATATACAATAATTGTTCATTTTTCTTTAATTTTCCCACGCGGTATGCTATCCTGCCGATAGAAAGCGGGTGTGTCAGCATGGCAGCAATTATTGAATTATCTGATGTTTATAAATCCTATGAAGTAACCCCAATTCTCACTGGCCTGTCGTTCTCCGTCGACCCCGGGACGATCGTCGGCTATATTGGTCCCAACGGTGCCGGCAAGAGTACCACGGTGAAGATGATATTAGGTCTGACTAAAGTAGACCGGGGGACGATTTCCGTTTTTGGCCAAGAGATCCATCCCGGGGACACCGACTATAAGAAACGCATCGGGTATGTGCCAGAAAGCGCCGATGTTTTTGACGTGCTCACAGCTAAAGAGTACCTCGGTTTTGTTGGTCAACTGTACGGTATGCCCCAGGCCGACGCGGAAGCGAAGGCCAGTGAATTATTGACGATCGTCGGGATGAAGAGTTCTATTGATGCCCGGATCAGCGGCTTTTCCAAGGGGATGCGCCAAATGGTCTTGATCATCGCCAGTCTGCTGCATAATCCGGACTTGTTATTCTGGGATGAACCGTTGAATGGCCTGGATGCCAATTCAGTCTTGATCATTGAAGAAGTCCTTCAACGATTGCGGGATTCAGGGAAGACCATTTTCTATTCTTCCCATATTCTGGATGTGGTGCAGAAAGTGTCCGATCGGATTCTATTGCTGAACGATGGCAAGGTCATCGCCAACGGGACCTTCGCTGAATTGAACGCCGAAAAGGACCAGACCTTGCAGGAACTGTTCAATGAACTCACCGGCTTCTCCGAACACGGACAGAAGGCGGCGGACTTCGTGAACGTCATTGAAGCGGAGTGACGGACAATGATGAATCTATTTAAGAAGAAAAACGAGTTGGATGACGGCAGTACGCCGAATGAACCGGCACCGGATACGCCGGATGAATTGCTGAGTAATTCTCGGTGGTTGAAGTTTTTTGACTTGTTCAAAGGATTCTTGACCCGAGTGGGGGTGGATTATCCGCAGTTTCGGTTGATTGTTGGGTACAAACTGTATATGGACGCCGTTGATCCTAGCTTCATGAGCACTTTGGATAATGGCCGCCGGCGGGCGGGGAAGAATGCGTTCTTTCGGGGGCTGTGGGTCTATGCGCTAGTCAGCCTGATGCTGATTCTCATGTTGTCGATATATCCCAAGAACGCAATTATGGGACTGGGAACAATTATGCTGTTTTACACATTCATGTATATGACTGTGTTGGTGCAGGCTTTCTCTGGCAGCCTGCTGGACGTCCGAGATGTGGGAATTCTAGAAACCCGTGGGGTGAGTGAGAAGACGCGGTCAGCCGCTCAGACGGCGCATATCTTGGTTTATGTGTTGTCCTTGTTTGTCGCCATGATGACTGCTCCAATAGTTGCGTCATTCTTCTTCTTGGGCATTCCGGGCGGAATTGTTTTCCTGATCAGTGCGCTTGTGCTCATGCTGGTGAATTATGTGGTCTCAATCGGTCTTTATGCTATCGTGCTCCATTTCTTCCAAGGCGAGCGGTTGAAGAACATTCTTAGCATGATTCAAATCTTCATCATCGTGCTGTCTGTCCTCATGTACCAAATGCCGAATATTTTAACCCAGTTGTCTGCCCGCGGGGGAATTCCAGATTTAAACCGCCCAATGCCATTTTCCTGGTACATGGCATTGATTTACCCATTTTGGTTCACTGGACCGAATGACTGGCTGCAAACTCAACAGTTCAATGCCGGTGGCATCCTGACACTTTTCATGCTGGTCGCCATGATTATCAGTTACTTTGTTTATGGCCCAGCGATGCGCCGGCTAACCAATAACTTGAGCAAACTCAATGAGAGCGGCGAAGAGCCCGTACATTCCGGTATCTTCTTCCGTGCGATGCGGCGGCTCGTACCCCAGGATAAGGATCAGCGCACATTCTTCACCCTTAGCTGGCGGATGATGCAGGCGGATGGAGATTATAAGATGCGGGTGTATCCGCAGATGGCGATGGGCTTCATCATGATCATCATCTTTTTGGTGCCCTCCATCAGCAATTCCGGTGAACGCACAAATTTGTGGACAGCCTTGCAACAAAACTTTATTTGGAATATTGCGCCGCTATTTTCCACTATCGGCATTGTAACTGCGGTGTACTTCCTGCGGTTTAGCAAGAACCCAGCCGCAATGAAACTGTTTGCGACGATCCCAGCATTCGATAAAAGTGTGCTGTATCGTGAAGCGGTGCGAACCGTGTTTGTGCGCTTGGCTGCACCGATTATGATCATCGTAGGGGTAATCACCATGATCTTTATACCCCCGTTGAGGGCTCTGGCAAATACAGTTTTAGCCCTAGGGCTTGGTTTGCTGATCACAATCATCATCGGCAGTTTGATGAAGAGTACGGCGCCTTACAGCACCGTTTTCCAAGCTGGTCAGGTGAACTCTGGTGCCACTATTGGCGGGATGCTGATTGCCATGGCTGTTGCCGGTGTTGGCGGTGTTGCCGGAGGCTTCCTGCCCTGGTGGCTCACCTTGATTGCTGGCGTCATTATCCTCGTTGGCAGCTGGTTCATCTTGAACCACAGTTACAATCACGTGAACTTTACCTTACCTGGCGAAACTGATTTCGAGTAATCTTCCTAGAAAGAAATCTCAAGCGGGGGGTGACAACGATGATGAATCTGTTCAAGAGAAAGCCGGATCCTGCCGGCGGCAATGCGCCGCTGCCAGACACCCCAGCGGATCTGTTCATTCATTCCCGCTGGCTGCAAGTTTTTGACCGTTTCCGCGGATTGCTGATCCAGTTGGGTGTCAATTATCCGCAATTTCGGCTGATTCTGGGTTACAAACTGTACATGGACGCGGTGGACCCCAACTTTATGACAACGCTGACCAATGGCCGCCGGCGGGCGGGAAAGAATGCGTTTCTTCGCGGCTTATGGATCTACGCGTTGGTGAGTCTATTACTGACAGCAGTGATAGTCGCTATGCCAGGCAATCCGGTGCTGATTTTGGGGGCGGCTTTGCTCTATTATTCTACGATGTACATGACCGTCCTGGTTCAGGCTTTCTCCGGTAGCCTGCTGGATGTCCGGGATGTGGCGATCTTGGACACCCGCGGCGTGAGCGAAAGGACTAGGTCTGCAGCGCAGACCGCGCATATTCTGGTATACGTCCTGTCCCTGTTTGCCGCTCTGATGGCAATTCCGATCATTGGTTCATTTTACTCACTTGGAGTACTCGGCGGGTTGCTGTTCTTAGTCAGCGCGCTCGTTTTGCTGGTGGTCAATTATGTCCTGTCCATCGGCATCTATGCCGTGATACTGCGGTTCTTTCACGGTGAGCGATTGAAGAACATCTTGAGTATGATCCAGATCACCATCCTGAGCATTTCGGTGGCCTTGCCCCAAGTAGTCAATATCATTACGCAGCTCAGTAGCCGCGGGGCCGTGGCGGCGGTCGTGAAGGCGAGCAGGTTCCACTGGTACATGGCCATCGTTTACCCATTCTGGTTCGCTGGTCCCAATGGGTGGTTGACCAGCGGCCAGGTGAACCCTGGCGGCATCCTGACTGGGCTCATGCTGGCGGCCTTCATACTCAGTCTTTTCACTTACGGCCCAGCGATGCGCCGGCTCACCACGAACCTGAGCAAACTCAATGAAGAAAGTATCGAACCAGCCCACACCGGGTGGTTCTTCCGGCTGGTACGCCGGTTAGTGCCACAAAGCCGCGATCAGCGAACCTTTTTCACCCTGAGCTGGCGCATGATGCAGGCTAATGCCGATTACAAGATGCGGGTCTATCCGCAACTGGCCAGTGGTTTGGTGATTATGATCCCGCTGGCGCTGATTCCTTTTGGTCTGGCCGACGGCACCCACCGCAATTTCTGGGCCGCGCTGCAGGGCAGCTGGACGTGGAGTTTCTTGCAAGTCTATGCCATCGCTGAACTGCCCGTCGCCGTGTACTTCCTGCGCTTCAGTCAGCATCCAGAAGCGATGAAGATCTTTGCGACGCTGCCGCGTTTTGACAAATCGGTGCTTTATCGGGAAGCCATCCGGACCGTGTATCTGCGCTTGGCGGTCCCGTTGATTCTCGTTTTAGGTCTGATCACCTTAATCTTTTTACCGCCGTTGCATGTATTGAGCAATACGATTCTGGCCCTCGGGGTCGGCTTGCTCATGACCCTGCTCAACGGGACGTTTATGTCCGGCACAGCGCCGTATAGCCAAGTTTTCCAAACCGGCCAAGTGAATACCGGGGCGACGTGGGCGGCCTCGCTGCTGGACTTTATCATTGCTTTGGTCACCGGTCTGCTCGGCGCCTTCGTGCCCTGGTGGGCGGTGCTCATCGTTGGGACAGTGATTCTGGCTGGCGGCTGGGTGGTATTGGGCCGCAGTTTCAAAGACGCTAACTTCATCTTGCCGGGTGAAGCAGATTTTAATTAATCGATCCCGTGTTGATCAAGCCGCTGACTGACTGTCGGCGGCTTTTTGCGTTGGCGTATAATAGACCCCAGTCATATTTTTTAGAAAGCGTGATGTGTTGTGTCCCAGAAGCAAGTTAAACCCGCCCGGCGGGGAATCGTCATGACCGCCGTCTTTATTGCTACCTTCATGACCAGTGTGGAAGTGACCATCGTCACTACCGCCTTGCCGTCGATCATCAGTGCCTTGCATGGTCTGGCGATGCAGAGCTGGATCATGAGTGCGTATCTGCTGACGACGGCGATCACGACCCCGATTTACGGCAAGCTGGCGGATGCCTGGGGCCGGCGGCGGATCTTCCAGTGGGGCGTGGTGGTCTTCACGGTCGGGTCCTTTCTATCCGGTCTGGCCCCCAGTATCGGTTGGCTGATTGCCGCCCGGGGAATCCAGGGCATCGGCGCGGGGGCAGTGATGCCGCTAACGTTCACAATCATTGCCGATTACTATGACTTCAGCGAACGGGCTAAGGTCCTGGCGCTGAATAACACCGCCTGGGGGCTGTCGGCTTTGGTAGGGCCGCTGATCGGCGGTTTTCTAGTCGATACGCTGTCCTGGCATTGGGTATTCTTCGTCAATGTACCGCTGGGTATTCTGGTGGCATTCTTGATTCAAGTCGGCTATCGGGAGAAGCGGCCGGCCTCGGTTCAGCTGACCATCGACTGGCCTGGCATCCTTTGGCTCACCAGCTGTTTGGTCACTTTACTGCTGGGAATCCAATTCCTGCTGCGGGCCCCTTGGCCGGCCGGTCTCCTGCTGGTCATCGCGGCCGTCAGCTTAGTGTTCTTCGGGCGTACAGAAAAGCGCCAGCGTGATCCGCTGATTGCGCCGACCATGTTTGCTAACCGGACGTTTGCCATTCAAATCGCCACCGCCATGATCCTCAGCGGGGTTTTGATCGGTTATCAGGTGTATTTCCCCATCTGGCTGCAATCCCTGTACCGGATCGGCGCGACGGAGGCGGGCTTCGTCGTTACTTCCAGTTCCGTGATGTGGCTGACGTCGTCTTTCTTTGTCGGACCGCTGATCGCGCGGTTTGTGCCGAAACGGATCAGCCTGGTGATTATCACCGTCTTGCTGCTGAGTTATGCTAGTCTGACGCTCGCCGGGCTGCATTTTCCGATGTGGGTGTTCTACGTCATTGCCATGATCAACGGCACCGGCATGGGCATCGTCATTTCGATGAATACGATCCTCAGTCAGCATATGGTGCCGGCCGCGATGGTCGGGTCAGCAACAAGTGTGCTCACCCTCGGCCGGTCGCTGGGCCAGACGGTGATGACTGGGGTGTACGGCGCGGTATTGAATCTGGTGATCCGGTTCACCCGCGGGAATATTCCCTTTGCCCAAATCAATGGGGTGATCAGCGCCAAGGGCAGCCGGGTCCGGCCCACGCTGGCGATGGATCAGGTGATTCTGACCAGTCTGCACGGCGTCTTCTGGGTCGTCGTGATCATGCTGGCCGTGTTCTGGTGGATCAACTGGCGGGATCCATTGCACACCGTTATTGATCAAGATCAGGCGCATTAAAAATAAGGGCTATCCCCGGGGGGACAGTCCTTATTTTTAATGTGCTTAATTCATTTGCTCTTCGGCTTCCAGACCAGCGACAACGTCTTCGTTCACGTAGACAGACACTTGGCCGTCACTCACTGGGAAGGTGCCGACGCCGTTTTCGTCCAACTTGACCTTGGCGTCATTGTTGCCCAGCATGTCCACGAAAGTTTGGCCGGCATGGACAGCGGAGACCGTCATTTTCTTTTCGCCGCCTTGCTGGTTGGTCATGATCACCGCGTAACCGGACAGGTCATGATCAAAATCACCAGTCCGCGTCCAGCCAATGATGTTCGGGTCGTCTAAGTAGTCCACCATGCGGCCATAGGCGAGGTACTCGCGAATCTTCAGCATCCGGACTAACCCTTGGCCGACCGGCGCGGTATCCTTCGCCGGGATACCAAACAGGTCGCCCCAGAAGACAGTGGGGATACCAGCACTGCGCAGCAGAATCAGCGCATAGGCGTGGAGCTTGAACCAGCCGTCAACCCAAGACTCCAAGCTCTGGCCGACTTGGGTGTCATGGTTGTCCACGAAGGTGACGGCGAAGTCCGGCCGGTCTTTGACTAAGGTATGGGCAAAGATATGGCGCATATCGTACTTGCCCATGGTGGTGGCGGCTTCGTACAAATTGAAATGCAGGGGCACATCAAACAGGCTGATGATATTGCCGGAGTTGTCCAAGTAATTATTCAGGGCGTTGATATCGTCGGACCAGTATTCGCCGACCACGAAAAGATGGTTGTCGTGTTCGGCCCGGCGGTGGAGCAGCCAATCAACGAAGGCATCGAACTTGATATGCTTGACCGCATCCAGCCGATAACCGTCCGCCTGGGTCTGTTCCTGGAACCATTTACCCCATTTGTCCAACTGTTCCTTAGTATCGGGATTGCTCATATCCAAGTCGCAACCCATTAAATAGTCATAGTTGCCGTTTTCGGAATCCACTTTAGGTTCCCACTCTTTGGTGTGGAACTTATAGATGGCGTGATTCTTGCTGCGGCCATCGTAGTCGATGCCGGTGAAGTTCTTCCAGGTCCACACGTAATCATTGTACTTGCCGTGCCGGCCGGGGAAGGTGAACTTGGTCCAGGCTTTGATTTCCTGAGTGTCGCCGGTGGGCTTCAACCGGTCGTCAAAGGAATAGCTCTTAGCCTTGACATTTTCTGCCTCGTCGGCACCCATGAAGTGATCCACCACGATGTCGGGAATGACTTTCAAACCGGCTTCGTGGAGGGCTTTGATGGCGGCCAAATACTCGTCTTTCGTACCGTATTTAGTGCGCACCGTTCCTTTTTGATCAAATTCGCCGAGGTCATACAAGTCGTAGGTGCCATAACCCACGTCGTCGATGCCGGCGGCACATTTAGAGGCGGGGGGCAGCCATACAGCGGTGAAGCCCATGGCTTTGATCTGTTTTGCCTGGTGGGCGAGACGCTGCCAGTGCTTACCGTCGTTGGGCAAATACCATTCGAACGCCTGCAGAATTGTTTCTGCCATGACAAAACTCCTTCCTAGAATATGCCAGGCGCGAGCGTCTGGCAGTTACCTCTATTGTACCCGCTTGCGGGGTCGGCGGGCGACTTTTTTCGGGCGATGGCGGTGGCCAATCCGTGGTAAACTAATATTTAGGTGTATTTTTCAGAAAAGGGTGTGGTGGCGTGTTACCGCAATTAACCAATCAGGGCAAGATTCTCAGTGAAAAGTCTGTATTTAAGGGCCGTATTTTCTCCGTCAGCCAGAGGCAGATTCAGACACCGGACGGGCTGACGGTGGAACGGGACGTCGTGACCCATATTCCGGCGGTGGTCATTCTGGCCCTGACCCCAGACCGGCAGCAGGCATTGCTGAATGTGGAGTACCGGGCCGGGATCAACGCGGAAAGTTACTCCTTGCCGGCGGGGCTGCTTGATCCGGGTGAAACGCCGCTGCAAGCAGCCGTGCGGGAGACCAAGGAAGAGACCGGCTATACGCTGACCCAACCCCAAGCGATGACTCAGGTCAGTACCAGCGAGGGCTTCAGCAGTGAGACCAATACGTTGGCCTGGGGCATTATTGACCCCGCCGAACGCGGTCAGCAGCACTTTGACCACGATGAATTCGTGAACTCCAAGCTGGTGCCTTTTGCCGATATCGTCGAAGCCGTCAAGAACGGTACGATCCATGCCGGCCAGGCGGTGGCGGCGGTCACTTATTACTTAAGCTTTATTCAGAAATGAGGTTGTGACATGCAAGATGCCAAGTTTACGCCACCATTATTTCCCATCGGCCTGGGATCCTGGCACATCGGCGATGACCCGGAGGCGGCGGACCATAACGCTCAAACCGTACGCTTTGCTCTGGATCACGGGGTTAACGTTCTGGACACCGCGGAGATGTACGGTGATGGGGCGTCCGAAACGGTCGTTGGCCGGGGGATGGCTGGTGTGGACCGGGATAAGGTCTTTCTCATCTCGAAATTCTATCCGTGGCATGCTTCGGCCCGCGACCTGCCCAGAGCACTGGAAGGCTCGCTGCGCCGGCTGAATACTGATTACTTAGATCTCTACTTGCTCCATTGGCCCGGTCAGGTACCCCTTGCTGAGACGATCAAGACTTTGCAAGATTTGCAACGCCAAGGGCTGATCAAACAATATGGGGTGTCGAACTTCGATGCCGCCGCCATGCAGGAATTGTTCCGGGTACCCGGCGGATCTGAAGTCCAGTATAACGAAGATTTGTATCACCTGGGTAGTCGGGGGATTGAATATGACCTGCTGCCCTGGCAGCGGCAGCATGGTGTGCGGCTGATCGCCTATTCGCCTCTGGCCCATGATTGGCAGACACGGCAAAAGATTACCGGTAAGGAGACCTTGCGAGCGGTGGCCAAGGCTCACGGGGCAACACCGTTCCAAATCATGCTGGCTTGGGCGATCCGGGATGGGCAAACCATTGCCATCCCAGAATCCACGAATCCGGATCATGTGGCGACAAATATTGCTGCGGCAAAAATCACACTGACGAAACAGGATCTGGCCGCGCTGGATCACGCTTTCCCCGGACCAACGCAACCGGAAGCACTGGACGTTCTGTGACAAATTGCTTGCACCGATTCTGGCCGGCCAGTATACTGGAACAAGTTCGCGCGGGTCATCCGCGCAAGTTCGTTACGGAGCAGAGAGGGGAAATCAGTGACAGTGTTAGTTATGGCTGGTGTGATCGGCAGCGGGAAGAGTTCGTTGACCCAGATCGTCGCCGATCGATTGGGTACGCAACCGTTCTATGAGAGTGTGGATAATAATCCCGTACTGCCGTTGTTTTACAAAGGTAATAAAATCGCCGAAGAGAAACGGGCGGCAGGTGATTTAGAGGCCCGCAATCCCTATGCGTTTTTGCTGCAGATCTACTTCCTGAATACGCGCTTCCATTCGATCAAGGCAGCCTTGACCGACGACAACAATGTCTTGGATCGGTCAATCTATGAAGACGCTATTTTCATGAAGATGAATACGGACAACGGCAACGCCACTGAGGAAGAGTACCTGATCTACAAGGATCTCTTAAATAATATGATGGAAGAACTCAAGGGCCTGCCTAAGAAGGCCCCGGATCTGCTCATCGACATTCACGTCAGCTACGAAACGATGGTGGAGCGAATCACCAAGCGTGGGCGGCCGTATGAACAGATTACGACCGATCCGTCCCTGACGGACTATTACCAGACGCTGATTCAGTATTACCAAACCTGGTATGCCAACTACGACAAGAGTCCGAAGATGCAGATCGACGGTGATCGCTATGATTTTGTCAGCAATCCCGCTGATCGGGCGGCGGTGATGGAGCAGATCACCAGCAAACTGCATGCAGTCCGAGGCGACATGAACGCCACGGCTTAGGCAGGCTGGCAGGAAACGACTTTGCTGAAGAGGCAGAGTCGTGTTTTTTCTGTTTCAACGGATAAAACTTGTCCTCTTACGCACCTTGGACTAGCAATCCAGGGGAGTAATCGGTACCATGACAGATAAAGACATTACGAAAGGGAGTTCATCATGCAGGATATACGGCTGATTGCCACGGACATGGACCATACATTATTGACAGAAAAGGGGCAGCTGCCGCCGCAAATGGGATCTTATATCGACCGTCTGACCGATGCCGGCATCCTCTTCGCCATTGCCAGCGGTCGGCCCATCTATACGCTGCGCAAGCTTTTTGCGGCCAGCAAAGAGAAAATGGCCTTTATCTGCGATAACGGCGGGTCGATTTATCTCCACGGCCAAAATATCTACAAATCGTTGATTCCGGTTAAGGAATACCAGGAAATGGTCGGCTATGTGCTGGACGATACCGATGGCCGGCCCATCGTCTGCGGTCTGGATGCCGCGTATATTCCGAAAGAAGACGCGCGGTTTGTACCGGTGTACAAGACTTTCTATGCCAATGTTAAATTGGTGGACGATATCCGCCATTTGGATGTGGAAGCCAACAAGTTTACTATTTACTTCCCTAATTTGGACAGTGAGAAGCAGTACAAGGACGTCTTCGGTCCGGCTTTCGGCAATCGCTACTCCGTAGCGGTCAGCGACAACGATTGGATCGACATCATGAACTTCGGCGTCGACAAGGGCCGGGGCATGCGTATGTTAGGCAAAGAGCTGGGAATCAAGGCAAACCAAATGATGGCCTTTGGCGACTCCTTCAACGACGTGGAGATGCTGCAAACGGTGAAATACAGCTACCGGGTCGGCAACGCCAACCCCGGTATTTATCAGTACGCGGATTACGTCACGGGCACCAACGATGACTATGGGGTCCTGCAAGTGATCAAACAAGTCCTGGCTGCTCAGCGGCAGGGCTAGCAGCCGCTTTTTCGGTTTCCCGCGTGAATGTGCTATCATTTTAATAAAAGCAGACGGTCCAGGAAAGTACACAATACCGAGGGGGAACGCGCATGCGAAAGAAAACAATTGGCTGGTTAGTCGGCATCGTTGTTGTCGTGCTGATCGTTTTAGGTGTTGGCGGGTATGCGGTCAACGGCAGTCGAACGCGGCAGCTGGACAGCGCTATCAGCGCACTGCGCAGCAATAATGCGGCCAAGGTGCTGCCGTATTTGACCGTGGACGATAATACCGTGCCTTTAACCACGCGGAATATCAAACCGCTGCTGACCTATTTCCAGACGCACCCGGATCAATTGAACCGCCTGGCCCACGAGGCTCGGCGGGGGGATGGCGACGATGTACTGGATCTGGTGGAATTCGACCGGATCGGCCGCCGCTGGCTGGTTTATCCCCGTTACGGCTTCAAGCTCGAAGCGGTTCACCCGCGGCTGACCACGAATGGGACAACGACCCAAGTTCGAGTCAACGGCCGGTTATTGACGACAGTCCAGGGAACGGTTCGGGGTCAGCGAATCGGGCCGCTGCTGCCCGGGCGCTACACCTTTACCGCCAAGGACACTCAAGGCGCTGGCCGTACCGTGGTGAAAGATTATGTTAACTCGGATGATCCAGAACTGAATTTAACATTCCAAGCCAACCAACGGCCAGCTAGCGGGAGCGGGACGACCGCCACGGCGCTGCCAACGGCGAAAGAGGCTGACAACCTGATCGAAGATGCCTTTGATGAAATCGAAGACGTCAGCAATGGTGATTTGACCCAAAATAATCAGCAGCTGGACGTGATCTTCGTTAACGGTGAACAGAACAAGGCTTACCAGACTGTTCTGCAGCAGGCGAAGGAATACATTGGCCAACAGCACGTGGGCGAATTGAATCTCGACGTCCAAACCAACGGTGCGCAAATCGACACCAAGGGCGCGGTTACCTTAGCCTTCACCGCAGCGTTTGGCCCCGACGAAGACGATGATACCGATGCCCGAGTGCGGACGTACGACTATACCGCGACGCTGGTACATCAAAATAACCGCTGGCTGATTCAGGACATCAGCAAACCGACCCAAGTGGCCAATGCGGCCGACGATGATTAAGATTCAGCAGTATCGGTCCTAAGCCGCTTGCCGACCACCTAATCTTTCCGTTACACTCAAATAACAGAAAGGCAGGGTGGTTTTTATGACACCAGTTCTTACCTTGGCGGCACCAATCGTCGCTAAAGAGCATTCCATCGGTGGAGCGATTGCCATTGGGGCATTGGTCGCCATCGTGTTGATCGTTTTCTTGATTATTAAGCTGTTCGGCATGATCCTGCGGCATCCAATTATCAGTATTCTGCTGTTTGCCGTGGGCGGTTTCGCTATTTTCAAATTCGCTCTGGCCGGCATCATCGCCGTGGGCGCGCTGGCTGCTGTGGGCGCCGGAGCACTCTGGCTGAAGACCGGAGACCAGTAACTAATTCAAAAGTAAAGGAATGACTGATTATCGCAGCGCCAATGATTATTGGACTTCATGTCCAAGTAAAAGTAGATCGTAAACTCGGCAGTACTCATCCAGAGCACGCCAACATTGTTTATCCGTTAAACTACGGGTATGTTGACGGCGTCGTGGGCGGGGATGGTGATCCCCAGGATGCCTATGTGCTGGATGTTGATCAGCCGGCAGATACCGTAGACGGCTATGTGGTGGCTATCATTCACCGCAAAGACGACAACGAAGACAAATGGGTCGTCGCGCCGAAATTTCGGCTGGTCACTGCCGCAGAAGTGCGCCAAGCGACCCAATTTCAAGAACAGTACTTCGACGACGATATTTGGCTGCTGCAATCGCATTAATTGCGTAATGTATGGGTGTACCGCAAAATTGATGATCAGGGAGCGATGAGTGGTGCCCATGCACGAATTTTCTGCCAAACCGTTTACCGTCACGCAAAGCGATGATTATCGCCAGTGGGAAGAAACCCGCTGGCGCATCGTGAACACCGAAACCGGTGAAGTCGTGGATGATGCCCAGGGATACGGTTATAAAACCGCACCAAAGGCATATGCGGCTTTTGGCTATAAACAAAAGCCCAAGAAGCACCGTAAAAAACCGTTGAAGTTGGATAAGACGGTTCAGGCTTGGGCGAACAAGCATTCTGATTTCAGCGAAGATTTGAGCGACTTAATTTTTCAGGCCTTAAAAGCTGGCAACTCTGGGCAAACGATCAGCCAACTGATCATGGATGCCTACACGAAATATGTGGCGACGCTGCCAGCAGCGGAGCAGCCAAAATTTTCTGCGGCTGATTTTCGCCGGCATTGGACCGCGTAACATGCTGAACCAGTAAAAACGCGCAACAATACACCAAGATCCGGGCGGGGGAGTACTCACCGGATCTTGATTTTACGGATTAAGTTAACATAATGTATATTATACGAAGCTATCAAAAAGAGCGAATTTGAGCACTATCGGCGCAGATCATTGATTTGCCAGTAATCCAGCAGCTGTCATGCATGTCACACATCAGGCTTACAAGATTAATTAACTGGTGCTGACACAGCGATTCTAGTGCAAGCTGACAACAATCAACGGATAACTGTCAGCTGAATCCGCTCAGCGGCTGATCAATACACAGGCTTCGTTAGCACGGTCCAGTCGGTAAAAGTTTGTTCCGTGGGATCAAATTGACCATGTTGACGAACTGTTTCAGCGGCCTTGACCACCAACGGCGAACATGTCGTCAGACTAATTTCAGCCAACGGCAGCCACACAGCACCTAAAGCATCCTGACCAGTAAATTGAGCTGCCTGATCAGCCAACTGACCGGTCCAGGTATCGATCCAATAAAACACACAGCGATGCTGATTCAGCTGCCAGTGCTCATATTGCCAGGGATACCGGAAACCTGTAATGCCCAATTGATGGGCTTTGGTGACAGTTAAACCGGTCTCTTCCTGGATTTCTCGAACAACGGTATGGGCCATTTCTTCACCGTCTTCAGGTGTCCCACCGGGCAAGTCATAGCGGTTGATGTATGGGCCGCCGGTTTTCTTAATGACCGCCAGTTTTCCATTTTCTGAAAGTATACCGTATACTCCAAAGGCTTGATGAAATTTAGTTGACATAACATATCTGATCCTTTCAACTTTAGCGTAACTTTAATAGCCAAAAACGCCGTTTCGCTGTATTCTAGGTAATGAAAGCATTTTTGTAAATAGACATGAGGTGACACCTTTTTATGGATAAACGCATCCCCCCGATTGTACGACCGGCCGCTATTGTATCGCTGATCTTGCTCGTGGCCGCCACAAACGTGGTGGTTGATACCTATAGTCCGGCCAGCATCCGGATTCGTCAAGAACAAAAACAAAAGAAGAGTTCAAGCAGCAGTTCAGCCAGCACGAGCAGCGCGAGTACCAGCTCCCGCCCTGCCCCAGCCAGTTCCAGTTCTTCGGCGGATGAAAGCAGCAGCGCCAGCGATAACTCGGCAAGTTCCAGCAGTGATACATCGGCCAGCAACAATTCCAGTTCTTCGGCGTCATCGTCCAGTAATGATACTGATACGTCGGATGACACCAGCGGTGATACCACCACTAACAATGGTGCGACCAGTAATAGCGGCAACACTGACACAGACACGAATAACGGCACGACCACCGGCGGCACTAACACCAACAAAGCCAGTTCCAGCAGCAAGACGACAACCGATACACAGAACAATACCGGCGGCACTGACCAGAATAAATAAGGAAGGAGGCATACATCCATGCTTACTCTGCTCGACACAGTTTCCCACATTTTAGGCTACTTCAACATCAACAACAAACCGCTGAACATGGCTTGGACCATTGCCGCCTTTCTTGGCGATGGTTACTTAGCCTATATTACTTTCCTAGCTTTCCGTAACGGGCTGTATGCCCGCGGCGCCATCTATTTGGCGCTGGTCTTGGTGTTCTTGTATTTCATTTACTTGAACTTCATGTACTATTTCACCAAGAAAACGGCAAAATTCGACATCTCGCCCAAGATTGCCAAGCTTTTACCCAGCGAAGAACAAACCGCTGAGCGGCGGCACAACACAGCCGTCCTGGGCAATGGCCTCTTTGATCCCAATGAGACCTTGCCCGCCCACATTTCGGCCACGCCGGATGAACAGGCCTTCTTCCAGCAGCTAATGACCACCCTGGGGCAAGATAATGTCTTGCCGCAGCTGCCCATCAACGCCGCTGGTCATCGGTCACTCCCCTACTTCACCCTGAGCTACACGCCCACCGGGGAGTTGCAGGTCATCGCTGGGACCAATCAGCTGACGGCCCAGCCCATCGGTAAAATCGATCGCGTTGGTTTCGGTAACGTCAATGATCTGGCAGACCAATATGATTTTGCCCTGGCTGAGTTGGCAATTCCCGAAGCTAAGAAAGACCATCCGGATCAGGTAGATTTGCCGGAATTGATTGTGTCCGTCGCTTACCAGCCTAAGCCCAAGACCATGAGCCGGGAAAAACGCAAGCACTAGCCGGCACAAAAAATAAGAGCCTCGGCAGATTTGCTGGGGCTCTTATTTTTGTCACGATTTAATTACTACCGCTCTGCGGGTAAAACGTATACGAGAACTGATCGAGTTTAGAATTCCAATCGAATTGCGTTTGCAGACTGTTTTGCCGCGTTTCTTCATTGCTCAATGGTTCCTTCTCCAACCCCAGCGCCGTCCGGGCCTTGTCGGAGACCCGCTGCAATTCACTGGTCTTGTTGACCACATAGGCCACTTCCTGACCATTATCGTTTACGGTCGTCGCGATACCGCTCAGCTCATCCTGCTTTAGATTCTTCAACGCGCCTTGGTAGTTCTGGTACATCGTGATCAGCTGACTCAGTTTGATATTCGTTTGTACTGACGCACTGACTGCATCCAGGATACTTTGCACGCGGGTCAAACTGTTCAAGGAAATGACGTTGCTGGCAATGGCCGAAATCACCTGCTGCTGCCGCTTCTGCCGGCCAAAGTCACCCTCAACATCTTCCTTCCGCATGCGGGCGTAGGCAAGCGCCATGTCGCCGTTCAAATGCATCTTGCCCTTGGTGAACTTCTGGTTGCCTGTTTCGGTGCTGACAAAGGAAAACGGCACATCCACATCAACGCCGCCCACTGCATCCACCATTTTCTTCAATCCGGCCATATCGATCAAAGCGTAATAATTGATGGGCACATTCAACAGTTTTTCAACCGAGTCCATCGCCATGGTTGCCCCGCCAATATTGAAGGCGGAATTGATCTTCTGGTATGTATACGACTTGGCACCGATGATCTGGGCCGCCGTATCCCGAGGAATTGAAAACATCGTCGTTTGCTTGTGCTGCGGATCAACGGTGACCAGAATCATCGTGTCCGAATTGCCGCGGTAACCGTCGCGGCCCTCCGTACCAGTATCCGCTCCTAAAAGGAGGATTGAAAACGGCTTTTGAGCAGCTAAGTCAACCGTGGGCGTTTTCTTCTTAGTGGGTACATAGGTATTATCCGCGGAGTCTTTCACCTGCGTCGCCACTCGCACCCCATAGGCACCGCCAGCGGTCACAAGCAGTAATAGGATAAGCAAAATAATCTTCCATACTTTGCCCTGCTTACTCGGCCCCTGATGATCACTGCGGCGTGGCGGCAGTTTTTGGTCGTTGTCGTTGTTTTGTTGATCCATTACTCTAATTCACCTTCATTGCGTAGTTTGAAATAACGCTCAGTTAGGGTTATCTTACCATATCTTTGTAAAAATACCGGTGGGTAACAGTGATTGAAACGGAAATGCAAAGATTTTCTTAGAAATCAGCATCAGAACCGGAAAAGAACGCCCAGACCGGTGGCTACCGTCACACAAAGAGATATAATTGCTAAATTCTGGACGGCTAAGTGGAAGCTGGGTTTCTTCTCCGGCAGCGCCGTGAAAGCCCGACAATTTTTGACGACCTTGGGGACACAAATCAGTGCCAGCAATGAAAGCAGCGGCAGCACATGCAGGGCGGCAGAGGCCATCAAGCCGCCGGCCGCCGCCAGGTACAAGAGATACCAGAAAATCAGACCGCCGCGTTGGCCGAGGTACGAGACGATGGTATGCCGATGCAGGGTAAGATCTTCCTGCCAATCGGCAATATTGTTGGCCAGGAGCAGTGCCCCAATGGCAAAGGCCAAGGGACTGCTGGCTAGCAAGACACCGGTCAAGGTCGGCGCAGTCAGCGTCTGGCTGGCGCCGACGCCGACATAGACGGTAATCAGCATGATCATCGTCCCCATGGTGAACCCGGAGAAGAATTCCCCCACCGGCAGACCGGCAATCGGCCAAGGACCAGCCGCATAAAGAATACCGACCAGGAAGCAGAAAATACCCAGCCAAAGCAGCGGCCAGCCGGTCCGCGCCACCAGCCACAGACCGAGCATGGCACCACCGGCCACCAGGGCCACCGTCAGCCAGCCGACTTGGCTCAGGGATAGGTGGCGGGTGCCGATCACGTTAGTTTCCAAGCGGAACTTCTCAGCACCGTTTTTCAATGCGCGCCGGTAATCCTGATAATTATCATTGGCGTCCACCGCCATATTAAACAGGAAGGCCGCGATGATGAAAATCAGCCAGCTGCCCCAATCCTTAGGTGCTGCCGGCAGGTTCCAAAGACAATACAGGATGCCCAATAAGAAAGGAAAAATTGATGCCGTCTTTGCTTTAATTTCAACGAGTTCGAAAAATGCGTCCCAAGTAATCGTGATCAACTCCTATTCAATTTTGGCCAGCCGCTGCCGGATATCTCGACACGCCCTCGATGGTCCGCTATGCTATAGTGAATGTATCTCAATTATTGGAACCGAGGAAATTATTCATGAAGAGCAACCAAACCAAGCAGCCGGTGGACTTCACCGGGATTGCACCGGCCCTGACGACGGTTAAAGCAGCCCTAGCCGCCCAACAATTAGCCGTGCCGCAATACGCCGCTGACTACAACGCCGCCCTGCGGACCACGGGGAAAATGTGGCGGGCGGCGTTGACCATTCTCTTTGCCCAGTTAGCAGCCCCCGAGACGGATACTCTCCCGCCGACAGTCACCACTGGGGCGACGGCGATTGAGATGCTGCATCTGGCCACACTGATGCATGATGACGTGCTGGATGAAGCACCGATCCGCCGCCACCGGCCAACCTTGCAGATGAAGCACGGGAACCATGCGGCCATCTATTTAGGGGATGAATTGCTGGCGCGGTATTTCCGGCTGGTCACCGAGATTGCTCCGGACTTGGCCTTCACCCACTATCATGCCCGGGTGATGCAGCAGATTCTCACTGGCGAGCTGCAGCAGGCTGCTGAGGCCTATGATACCCAGGCCGGCATTGACACGTATGTCGCCACGGTACGAGGCAAAACAGGGGCTCTCTTTGGGCTCGCGGCCAAGACCGGCGTCTGGCTGACCCAAGGTGCCCCCGACACTGCTGATACCAGCACCGCATTTGGCGAGAATCTGGGCATCACCTTTCAAATTCTAGATGACCTGAACGATTTTCGCCTGCAGCAAAACTCCGGCAAACCGAAACTGGGCGATTTAGAATCCGGGATCTATACGCTGCCCCTGCGCCTCGGGATGCGTGACTATCCCCAGCTGCAGGCCCTGCTTGTCGGGCCAGCGCCCGTCAGCGACATCATCGCCTTCCTCCGCCGTCATCCTGATATTATCACCGCCACCGCCCGCCTCGGTCAAGTCTACTTGACTAAGGCCCAGGCAGCGTTAGCCCAGTGGCCGGATACACCGGCCCGGATCCCACTGACCCAAATGACGGCATACTTGGAGCAAGCCTTACAGCTGACCGACGTCTAACGCGTACAGTGCACGGAAGCGTGCATTATCACGATAGAGCGTTGCTGGCCGCCCAGCCATGGAGATGTGGCCGTCGGTCAAAAAGATTGCCTGATTGGCCTGTTCCAGTCCCTGCAGATGGTGGGTCACCCAAAT
Organism: Schleiferilactobacillus harbinensis; assembly: GCF_008694105.1. Classification (NCBI taxonomy): domain Bacteria; kingdom Bacillati; phylum Bacillota; class Bacilli; order Lactobacillales; family Lactobacillaceae; genus Schleiferilactobacillus; species Schleiferilactobacillus harbinensis. The sequence continues at coordinate 791,704 of NZ_CP041364.1, read as the reverse complement.
CAGCGTCCGATCGGTACTGGCTTGCATAATCATCGCCATGAGCGCCTGTTCTGTAATTGGATCCAACCCAATCGTGGGTTCATCCAATAAGAGGACAGGCGTTTTTTTGAGCAGAATGCGCGCCAGGGCTAAACGCTGCTGCTGGCCGCCGGAAAAACGCTGGCCGGACTCGGTGACCACGGTGTCTAAGCCAGCCGGCAAGCTCCGTACCACGTCGGCCAACCCCACGGCCTGCAAGGCAGCCCAGATCGCGTCATCAGCCGCATCAGGGGCGCCGAGGCGGATATTGGCCCGAATCGTGGTATTGAATAAAAATGGCGCTTGGTTCAAGTAGCCGAATAATGCCGGCCGAGCCTGCTGCAATTGGGCCACTGGAATCCCGTTGACGGTGATCTGTCCCTTCTGCGGGGTCAGATCCCCTAACAGCAATTGCAGGATCGTTGTCTTGCCCTCACCGCTGGGTCCAAGAATAGCCACTTTCTCCCTCCCGTGAACCGTCAGACTGAAATCATCCAACAGCTTGGGCTGATCCGGCCCATAAGCAAAGGTGACATGGTCAAACTTGATTTCTTGAATCGCCGCTGGCGCGTCAGCCTGGGCCACCGGTGCCGGAGCAGCCGCTGCCACACTGGCACTCAACTCGTTCAAATGGGCTAAGGAATCAGAATACAGCGGGACCTCGGCCATCGCCTGGGCCACCGGCAGAAAGCAATCGATCAGCGGAAAAAGCGATAGGACAACGGCGGCGGAATAATTCGCTAACCGCTGGGAACCGCCTAGCAGCCGCTGCGTTCCCAGAATCAGGCCTAGCGCCAGGAGACCGAAGATCACCTGGATGGCAAAATTGCGCCAGCGCTGGAACCGTTCCTGGGCAGCAACGCTCTGCTGCGTCACGCTGGCATCGTCATTGCCCGCCGCCGTGAAGCGGTCTTGGCGATGAGTAATCACCCAGTCGCCAAGACCTAAGTAGTGTTCGGTGACCGTCGTATACTCATGCGCTTTACGCGCCTTTTGTACCGCGTACCCGCTGGCCGCCTGACGCAGGGACAGCATCGGCACGACAATCAGAACCACCGCTAAGATCAATGCCACTGCAATGGCGCCCAGCCAGGTGAAAATGCCCATGACGATCGTCACCAGCAGCCACACCAAATACGCGACAATTGTTGGAAAAATTGTGCGCAAATAGAAATTTTCCAGATGATCCAAATCATCGGCCAGCAAACCGAAAATCTTGCCGGTTTGCTGATGTTCATGGAGAAAGGCTGCGTCTTTGGCCAGAGTCCGGTACAACTGGACCCGCAGCTTGGACACCACATTCAGCACCCAGTTATGGCTGTTGATCCGTTCCAAATATTTGAATGCCGGCCGGCCGATCCCAAACGCACGGGTCAGGACCACCGGCACATAAACTGCCAGAATATTGAACGGATGGGTAGCCGACTTGCTGATCAGGTAGCCAGACGTAAACATCAGCGCTCCGGCACAGATAAACGTCAGCACTCCGACGAAGAAAATCAACGCCAACCGCAATTTATTTTGTTTCAGGTACGGCCAAAACCAATGGTCGTTATGCCACGCTCGGAGATAATTCCGTAGGCGCGGTTTAGTTTTCTGCGAAGTGTGCATCTTGTTTGCCCCCCATTTCTGCCACTAATCGATCCAGTGCCCCACCGGTCCCCCGTAATTGGGCAAGGGTGCCCTGCTCACTGATCCGGCCGTGTTCCAACACGATGATCTGATCCATGGCCGTGAGCCAGTGCAGCCTGTGGGTGGCGAAAATAACCAAATGATCCTGAAACAGCGGCAGCAAGGTCTGCTTCAATTCATATTCCGTTTCAATGTCCAAATGCGCCGTCGGTTCATCAAACAGCAGGATCCGCCGATGGTGATCCAGCAAGACCCGCGCCACTGCGATCCGTTGGGCCTGACCGCCGCTGATGCCCCGCTGGCCCTCACCAATCATGGTGTCCAAGCCAGCCGGCAAAGCCGCCAGCCAATCAGTCAACCCCGCTTGCCGCGCGGCCTGCTGGACTGCCGCATCACTGGCGTCCGGCACATAGAAACGGATATTGGCCGCGATCGTCGCCGAAAAAATATACGGATCCTGGGGAATATAACTGACACTGTCCTGCCACTGCGGTTGGTTAAAGCTGGTCAGCGGCTGTCCGTCCAGCGTGATCCGAGCACCCTGCTGCGGCTGGTTAAACCCGGCCAATAAATTCATCAGCGTCGATTTGCCGGAACCAGAACGGCCGATAATCGCAATATTGGCCATACCAGCGGCCTGTAAATGAATGTCGTGCAGGGCTAAAGTATCCGCCGCGGCATCCGGATAATGAAAATCAACACTGGTCAGCGTCAGCTGACTGTCAGCGCCCCACCCTGCCCAGTCGATGGCCTGAGCCACCGGGGGTACTGGCGTCGCTAACAGGTCATTGACCTGCTGCAATGCGTTTTTACCATTCAACGTCGCGTGATAATCATCACCAAACTGGCGAATGGGTAAAAAGAACTCCGGCGCCAGGATCAAACTGACCAGAGCCGGATACAAGACGATCGATCCGTCGATCAGCCGGTACCCCAGAAATACCGCAATAATCGCGATTGCCAAGGTGGTAAAAAAATCCAGCGCAAACGTCGACGTCAACGCGACTTTGATCACGCTCATCGTCTTCTGGCGAAACCGCTCGCTCACCGAATAGATCTGATCTTCGTACTGATCGGAAACACCCAGCATTTTCAGCGTCGGCAAGCCTAAAATCGTATCCACAAAGGAATTATTCAGCTGGGTGAAGTCCGCATACTGCTGATTCGACTTGGCTCGAGCAGCGAGGCCTAGAATGGCCATGAAGAAGAAGATCAGCGGCAGCATAATGAACAGCACAATGCCGCTTACCCAGTTTTCGTAAAACACATAAATCAGTGTCAGCAGCGGTACAAAAATCATGTCGGTCACTTTCGGCAAAACCGTTTGAATATAGGTTTTCACTTGGTCCAAGCCGTCGATCACGACGGTCACCGCCGATCCGGTGCCGGTTCGGTGCAGATAGGCCGGGCCAAGCCGAAAATATTGCTGCTGGATCAATGGCCGCAGCCGCGTAATGTTCTCATCCGCATAGTGCGTGGCCGCTTGGTTTTTTGCCACATCCATCAATTGGCGCAGGATGAAAGCACTAAAAAATACCAGCATCGGCATAAGCAATGCTGATATTTTTCGTAATTGCCAAATGGCCACAAGCGCCTGGGATAACCCGATTGCCTGGGCAACGATGGCGGCGGCCTGGATGAATGACAGCAGGCTCAAAACCATCAGTTGCCGGCGAATCCGGGGAAATTGAAATAGGCTCTTGTCGATCACGTTAACAAAACTCCTTCAGTGGCGTTAATAGCCGTTGTCGCCCTGAACGTCGTCGAGACTGATCCGCTTGCGCTGGATGTAATAACTCCAGATAAAGTAGACGAGTACGACAGGCAGCAGGCAAACCAGAACAATGGTCATAATGTTCAACGTCTTGGGCGATGCCGACGCATCCTTGATCAGCAGGCTGAACTTCGGATCCGTAGCGATGAGTACCCGGGGAAAGAGACCATTGAAGATAAACGCAATGACCCCCGCCAGCGTGACACCAGTACCAATGAACGCCAACCCGCCGCGCACATGGGCGGCTGCCCAGTGGCCGCAGATCGTGGCCAGCAGGATAATGACCGTAATGATCCAAGTGGAGATCGGCCGTGCCCGGTAGAAATCGGTTTGGAAAATGGCCAACAGCACGAAGACAATCAAGGCCGGATAGGCGATCCAATAGACTTTGCTGGAGACATGGAGCATCTTACGGGCATCAGCCGCTGGCAGCTTCAGGCTCAAGAAATGCAGCCCGTGCAGGAAGGAGAAGTATACCGTAGCGACCCCGCCAACAATGGACAGCCAGTTGCAGACCTGCCAAAAGCCGGCCCACACATTACCTTGCGCATCCATCGGCACGCCTTGAATCAAACTCGTGAGCATCATGCCCAAGAAGAACGGCGCACACAGGCTGCCGCCAAAGTTGGCCCACTGCCAAACGCTGAGCTCCCGCGGTGTTTCCGCATGAGCAGCAAATTCAAACGAGACACCCCGTAAAATCAACGCGACCAGCGTCAAGAACAGCAAGATGTAGTAGCCGGAAAACAAGCTGGCATACCACAGCGGGAACGAGGCAAACATCGCCCCGCCGGCTGTGATCAGCCAAACTTCATTGCCGTCCCAGTGCGGACCGATTGCCCGCATATACAGTTGCCGCTCAGCCGGTGTTTGGGCCACCAGCCGGGTCGCCATGCCGACACCGAAGTCAAAACCATCCAGGAACAAGAAGATGGCGAACAACAGGGCAATGACGCCATACCATAATAATTGCAAAATTGTCATGCTTGATACGCCTCCCCTGCATGCTGCTGAGCAGATGCTGGTTTTTGCTCAGACGCCGTCGGTTCTTCCGGTCCGTGGTGCAAGGTCCGCCGAGAATAGAAGACCATCACGCCGCCCAGAACACAGAACAGCAGCAAGTACACGATGTTCGTAAACCAAAGCTGACCCGCGGTAACGGTCGGACTAACCGCGTCTGCGATCGTCTGCAAACCGTAAACGACCCACGGATACCGGCCCAGTTCAGTAATCAGCCAGCCGCCGGTGGTCCCAACAAATGGCAGATACGTACAAATGCCTAGAATCCACAGGAACCAGCGCTTGTCGCCCAAGGTATCTTTCTTCACGCGACTCCAAATCAAGGCGCAGAACGCGAGCAGCGCACTCAGCACGCCAGCCAAGGCCATGAACCGGAAACTCCAGAACAAAGTCTTTACTGGCACATAGTAATTCATATCCTTGCCAAACTTCTTGTCATACTTGGCATGGAGTTCCTTGTTGATCGTATTCATGCCCTTCACTGAACCCGTAGTGGAGTGATAGGACAGAATGGACAATAAGTAAGGAATGTCGATACTGGCTTTAGTCTCTTTATTCTTGGTATCAATCAATGCGACAGCCTGCCAAGATGCCGGGCTGCCGGTATCTTTGTAAATGCCTTCCGTCGCGGCAAACTTCATCGGCTGATCGTTGATGATGTACCGCGTCTGCATATCGCCGGCACCGATCGTCAGCAGCGAACCGACTAACGCCAGCCACGCGCCGACTTTTGCCGACTTGGTGAAGAATTCCCGGTGATTCTTGCGCAGCAGGCCAAAGGCACTCATGCCCAGTACGACCATACCGCCGGTCATCACCGCCGCAAAGATGACGTGGGGAAATTCGACCCACAATTGCGGATTGCCGACAACAGCCATGAAGTTCGTCAAGCGCACATGGCCGGTCTGAGTATTGATCTCAAACCCAGTCGGATGCTGCATGAAACTATTGGCTGCCAAGATCCAAATCGCTGACAGCGTAGAACCCAGCCAGGTCAGCCAAATAAAGATGACGTGCACCGCGGGCTTGAACCGATCCCACGTGAACATCCAGACCCCGATAAAGGTCGATTCCATGAAGAATGCCAGCAGGGCTTCAATCGCCAGCGGCGCCCCGAAGATATCGCCCATGAACCGAGAATAGTTGGACCAGTTCATCCCGAATTGGAACTCCTGAATGATCCCGGTGACAACCCCAACAGCAAAACTCAACAGGAAAATCTTACCCCAGAATTTTGCCATCCGCTGATACAGCGGCTTTTTTGTTCGAACATATATGGTCTCCATGATGGCGACGGCCAGGGCTGTCCCAATAGACAGCGGCACGTAAAAGAAGTGGAAGATGGTGGTCATCGCAAATTGAAACCGCGACAAATCCAGCACACTCGCTAAACCGATCATGAATATCCCCCCTTAGTAGATGGGACACAGTGTCCCTCATCAATAATAGCAGCCGCCCGGCCGCTCCCGCGGCAACCGGACAGCGGTGAAGAAAAAATATTAATTGCTTTCCAGCATGGTCCGCACATTAGCCAGTTCTAAGACCGACCGATCATTGACCAGTTTCTTCAGCGGGCCGACGATGACGCCCTTGAACTTCCAGTGGCCCAGCATGTTGATCTCCGCGACCCCGCTGGTCGGACCTAAGGAACAAACCGTCCCCAGACTGTGGAACGTAAACTTGCTGGGTGTCCGGCCGCTGACCTGGGCCCGAATGTTGTGGGCGGCAGTATCCGCCTGGGCGATGGCAATTTGCGCCGTCGTAGGATACAGGCGGCCGCTGGCCGGATCCGGTACCGCAGAGACGTCACCAATAATGTATTCATTGGGATGATCTTTAACGGTCAGGTCATCTTGCACCATGACCCGATTGCGCTTCTGCGCGTAACCGGAATCCGCGATCACGTGACTGCCCTGCACCCCAGTCGTCCAAATGATCGTATGGGCGGTATAACTGGTGTCTTTACTGTGGACCACACCGGGATCAATTTGGGTAATTGGTGTACTGGTGTGGAATGTGACCCCATGACTCTCCAAATAATGCACCGCATAATCGGCTAGATCTTGGGAGAACATGGGCAGTACCTTGGGCATTGCTTCAATACAGTCAATCTTAATTTGATCGGCTGGCAAATGATACTGATCAATGAGTTTCGGCAGCCGGTGTACTAATTCACCCAGGTATTCGATACTGGTAAATCCGGCCCCGCAAACAATGATCCGCAAATCATCGGGATCCTGACTCTGACTAAAATGTGCTAAGGTTTCTTCCAAATGCTTCCGTGCAGCCACCGCGGTATCGATATCGATCAGCGGCAGTGCATTTTCCTCAGCACCCGGAATGCCAAACGTTTCGGATTCAAAGCCCAGACTGTTGATCAAATAATCATAAGGCAGCGGATCATGATGAGCTAATTCAACCCGTTGCTGGTCGCGGTCAATCTTCGTCACGGTATCGACAACCAGATTGACATTGTCCGGCAATGATGCCCGCAGACTAAAGGTAATGTCGGCAGGCTCTTTATTCCCCACCGCCACCTCGTGCAGCTGGGTGGACTCATAATGATACGGATGATCGTTGACGATGGTAATCGTCAGTTGTGATGCATGTTTAGCCAAGAGCTTGGCGGCCCGCAACCCTGCGTAGCCAGCCCCTAAAATTAATACATTGGCCATAAACATAACTCCTTTCAGCAATAACTCAATTACCCTTCTTAATGGTAGCACGCAACTGTATTTTTTGCAGTGAAAGCGGCCGCAAAACTTCATTTTCAGACTTAGTTTTCAAAATAAAAAGGCGCTGGACCGAAATTCGCTCTTCGTACGCCGGGCCAATGCTCCGCAAGCTGCGGCATTGGCCCTAGGTGTGCTAGAACTCGAATCTCGACCCAGGCCTTTAACAAACTAACCGGCTATTTACCGGCAATCTAGTTCGACATAATCCGATTCACCGTGAAGAAAACAACGCCTTTCATTGCTTCTTGTTCTGGCGTATAGATCTTATACATTGCTTGGACCATGTCCGCGACACTAGTTCCCGCGGGGGAACCGACAGCGGTGGGCGGGAAATGGCGCAAGCCTTGTTCGAACGTGTCGAACGTATTGATGTCCGTGACGACAGCGGCCACTTCGTGCTTGCCGTCTTCCGGCGCGGGCACAAAGTGGATGATATCCATCGGCTGGACTTTATCAATATCCGAATTGCGCAGCCGAATCTCCACTGTCTTCGTGCCGGCTTTCAACAGATCGAATTGATCTTGGTACAGGTGCAGCTGCCACTCTTGCATGGTTTACCCTACTTTCCGAAGGCCTCCGTCAACGGCGGCACAACCTGCTTCTTCCGGGAAACGACGCCCGGCAATTGGGCGGTATCATTACTCAGGGTGGTGTTAAAGGCCTTGGCGAAAATTGCTTTGGCGGTGTCTGTCCCCACAACGATACCTTCTGTATTGGAATCCAGAATATTCGTCACCAGCGCAACGAACAAATCGTAGCCCTTGGCCTTGGCTTCTTGGCCCATGGCGTCTTTGAACTCAGCGATCCGATCATGGACATCCGCTAAATCAACCACGTTGACTTGGGCAATGCGAATACTTTGACCATTCATCGTGAAGCTCTTGGCGTCTTCGTCCACCAAATCTGCGGCCGGCTTGTCGGCGATGTTCGTGCCGGCTTTGAGCATAGTCAAACCATACTTATCCGGATCGATCCCCGCTTCTTTAGCCAAAGCAGCCAATGCTTCGCGGTCCTTATCCGTCGTGGTCGGGGACTTCAACAGCAAGGTATCGGAAATAATGGCAGATGCCATCAGCCCTGCAATATCCTTGGGAATAGCCACTTCGGCCATCTGATATTCGCCATAAATGATGGTGCTGACACAGCCCACTGGTTCAGCATGGTAATACAGCGGTTGGGCCGTATTGAAGTCATGAATCCGGTGGTGGTCAATGACGTGCGTCACTGTAACCTTGGCAATATCCGGTGCTGACTGCTGCGGTTCGTTATGGTCCACCAGCATGACTTCACTGACTTCGTTAGCGACCGTTTTGACGACCCGGGGAGCGGCGTGGTGGAAGTAATTCAACGCGTATTGCGTTTCATCGTTTGGTTCGCCCAAGGCGACCGCTTCCGTGTCATACCCTTTTTGCTTTTCCAAATAGGCATACGCAATTGCTGCAGCGATTGCGTCGGTATCTGGATTCTGGTGCCCAAAAACAAGTTGTTTTGCCATGATTCAACCTCCAACATTATCGTACTTACGCCCTTAGTATATCACAGACGGCGCCTACTCCGGGTCGGCGGCAAGCCGGTCCGCGTAGCTTTTCTCAGCCAAAAATTGCTGCCATTCCGCCATGAAGGTATGCACCCGGGGAATAGCAATCTTCTCCTTGCGATAAACAAAAGACAGATCCAAAGAAACTCGTGGAATAAAACTGGCCGCGGCTAAGCGCGAATCGGGATGGGCCGCTAAAAAACTGTTGGGCAGCGCGCTGTATAACCCGATGCGGGCGGCCAGCAGTGCAATCTGTTCCGGGACGACCATGGTCGCCACAACGTCCGGTTCATCCCGGAGTGCATCCCGAAAGACTTCCGCCAAGCGGGCCGCGATATAGAAACCATCAGGGTAGCCGACCCAGCGATTAGCGGGCACGTCTTTGATCGCAATCGTCGCCCCTAAATTCTGGCTGGCGGGATAAATGAAGCGCAGCTCATCTTGAATAATCGATTGGGCCGCATAGAGATGCCAATTGCGAATATTTTCATCGGGCAGATACATGACCGCCAGATCGATCGCATTATTCTCCAGACCTTCCCACAGCTCGCGCCGGTTGAACAGCCGCAACGCCACAGTAACATCGTCGTGGCGGCTCAAATAATGGGCGACAAAACGCTCAAAGACTGCGGTTTCCGCGGAAGACAGCACGCCCAGAGCAATATGCCCGCGCTGGGGCTGACTGAACTGCTGGATCTGATCAGCCGTCGTATTGATAATCGTGTCGATCTGATTTGCAGCTGCCAGCAAGACATTCCCTGCTTCAGACAAGTACAGCTTCTTCCCCACCGAATAAAACAGGGCCGCACCAATCTGCTTTTCCAGTTTCTTGATCTGCTGGGTTAAAGCAGGTTGGGAGATGCCCAGATTCTGAGCAGTTTGGGTGTAATTCAAATTTTGAGCCAGCTGGGTGAAATATTGCAGGGCTTTCGGGGTCAAATGGGATTCGGTAGCCATGGATTCGTTACTCCTTTTCGTAGACGGCGGACAGTAGGGCCCGGCGCAGGATGGGGTCGACAGCATAGAGATACAGACCGTGGCGCCCCCGTTTGCACAGCACATTGATGGCGTTGCGCATGATCTGGGCCTTGGCCGCGGCTAAGTCCGGGAGATCGTCCCGGTTTTTAAACGCCTCCTGATCTTGGTACTGCGCAATATCCATCGTCACCCGGTGCGCCACTGGATCATAACCGACAGAGGGCCCAAGGATAACGCCGGCGTAATTCAAGTCGAAACCCTGAATGGTATAAATCGAGCCGACTTCGTGCAAGGTCTCCGGCCGCTGAGCCCAGGGCGTGGCAGTCATGCTGAATTTATCCCAAGGCAGGCGCAGTGTACCAGCGGTAACGTACCACTGTTCAGGGCCAAAAACAGTAAAGGGAAAGTCTGCCGTTGCCAGTACCCGGGCCAGTCCGGCCTTGGCATCGCGCTGCTCGATCAGCTGGTACAATGGTGTGCCGTCGGCGAAAATGCGCAGATCATAATCACTGGGCGCTGGCAGCGGTTTGATCTGCCCAGCAGTGAAAGCGTTGATCCAATCGTGCACGGCCGCGTCGCCGGCGACCCGAAACTGGGTATCCAAGTCAAAGACAGTATGCGGCCGCTGATCGATCACCTGATGCAGGCGGGGCCAATCCCAATAGCTCTTCAGTTTCAAAACCTGATGGGGATCAAAGACCAGCACCGTCACCCAGCTGCGGCGAATAATTTCGGCCAATTGATTATCCTGATTGAACCGGTTATAGCGGTCCGGCTGGGTCAGCAGCAAGTGGCCCTCATCAACGAAGGTCACATCGTTCATGATTCCAGTGCGCGCGGCGGCATTGATGAACGGTGTCGGTTTTTGAAAATCTTTTTTGTGCAGCACCGTACTGGCCCCAGCGACCTCTTGATAGATCTTCAGCATCTCCTGATGATTGACCAGCAGCGTGTTCCGGGTGCCTGCCAGCAGGCCGTCAGCACGGTTGCGGGCCATCGTTTGGAGATGCGTGAACGCCTGGGCCAGCGCGGCACTCTTCCCAGTCCCGGCGTCCCCGGTAATCACAAACACCGCGTGATCCCGGCGGGGCAAGTGGGTCCGGATGAACGCGAGCAAGGCTTGGGTCAAGTGTTCTTGATCCGGACTGAATTTTTCGGCATCCGTTAGTAAAAACGTGGCGGCCGCTAAGCTTTCCGATGACACGACAACGAGACTCCCTTTCACTCAATCGTTATAGTATCCATTTTACACGAAAAGCCAATGGAATGGATAAGAAAAAGGCTTCCACCGACAATTGGCAGAAGCCTTTTTGATATATATCAACACACACAATGCCTCAGCTTGCGTAGCCCCGGTAACTAGCCGTGTCCAGCAAGTGTTCCGCATTCTTCACCCGTTCAGCAGAGGGCGGCTCAATGCCCTCCAGAGGGTAGTCAATGCCTAATTCCACATACTTCTTGACGCCCATCGTATGGTACGGCAGCACTTCGACTTTATCGATGGCGTTCAGGGTATGGATATATTGTCCCAAATCCCGCAAATAGTCATCGTAGTCGGTCCGCTCCGGGACCAGGACGTGGCGGATCCACATGTGGCAGCCGTGTTCGGACATGTATTGAATCATGGCCAAAACGGTTTCGTTATTGAACCCGGTCAAGCGCTTGTGCTGCGCCGAATCGATGTGCTTGATGTCCACCAAGGACACATCGGTGTACTGCATCAGCTCGGCAAACTTGCTGAAGAACGGGTCCTTATAAGTGAAGGGCTGGCCGCAGGTATCCAAGCACGTGTTGATGCCCATGGTCTTGGCCTTCTTAAACAGGGCCAAGACAAAGTCGATTTGGACCAGAGCTTCACCGCCGGAAACGGTGATACCGCCCTTCTTCCCCCAGAATGCCTTGTAACGGATCGCGTCGTTCAGAATCTCGTCAACGGTCATTTCATCACCGACACCGATATTCCAAGTGTCCGGGTTGTGACAGAATTCGCACCGCATCCGACAGCCTTGGAGGAAGACCACGTACCGGATCCCAGGCCCGTCAACGGACCCAAATGTTTCAATGGAATGCACATACCCCACTAAGGGTTTCTCTGTTGTTGTACGCTGCATGGTGGCAATGCTTTGGGCCATGGTCCCTCACTCCTTTACGTGTACTCGGTAGTCGCGCTCACCGGCAAAAGCCGCGGACAGACCCGCCCGTGCCCTTTGCCGGTGAGGAAGGTTGCCCTTCCCCACCGAAATCCTTAAGTTATCTTGCTTACATTGTTTCGAAGAAGGTCCGGGCAATAACGTCGTCCTGCTGTTCCTTAGTCAGGTCAGCGAAGTAGACGCAGTAGCCGGATACCCGGACAGTTAAGGTCGGGTATTCTTCCGGATGCTTCTGGGCATCGATCAAAGTGGATTTGTTGAATACGTTGATGTTCAAGTGCATCCCGTTATTCTCCATGTACCCGTCGACCATGTTCACCAGAGTATCCTTGCGAGCATCATCGTCGTGGCCCAACGTGTTGGGGGTTACGCCGAAGGTGTTGGAAATGCCGTCCCGAGCGTAGTGATACGGAATCTTGGCAGTGGAAAGCAGGGAAGCCAAAGCCCCGTTGTGTTCTGCACCGTAAGCCGGGTTTGCACCAGGGGAGAACGGTTCGCCAGCCTTCCGGCCGTTCGGAGTCGTCCCGGTGTTCTTACCGTAGACTACGTTAGACGTGATGGTCAGTACAGACGTAGAGAGCTTCGCACCGCGGTACAGATGATGCTTGTTCATCTTAGTGAAGAAAGTCTTTACCAGCCACTTCGCAATGTCATCGGCGCGGTCGTCGTTGTTCCCGTAACGCGGGAAGTCGTCATTGTCCACCGCGTAGTCCACAGCTAAGCCGTCTTCGTTGCGGATCACTTTGACGTGACCGTACTTGATGGCGGAAATGGAGTCTACGGCGTGGGACAAACCAGAGATCCCAGTGGCGAAGGTCCGGTCCAAATGCGTATCCTTCAAAGCCAATTGGGCTGCTTCGTAGTAATACTTATCGTGCATGTAGTGAATGGTGTTCAATGCATTCACATACACGTCAGCCAGCCAGTCCATCATCTTGTCGAACTTCTTCATGAATTCATCGTAGTCGATGTATTCAGAAGTGATTGGTTCGTAATTCGGACCGACTTGGGCGCCAGCCAATTCATCTTTACCACCGTTGATGGCATAGAGAACGGTCTTGGCCAGGTTAGCCCGGGCACCGAAGTATTGCATGCCGTCAGCGATCGGTTGGGCGGACACACAGCAAGCGATGCCGTAGTAATCGGTACCCCATTCGTTGCGCATCAAGGCATCGTTTTCGTACTGAATCGTGGAAGACTTAATGGATACTTCAGTGGCATAACGCTTGAAGCCGTCAGGCAGTTTGTCATCCCAAAGCAAGGTGATGTTCGGTTCCGGAGCAGCGCCCATATTATCCAAAGTCTTCAAGAAACGGAAAGCCGTCTTGGTCACATGGTGGCGGCCGTCAGTACCAACGCCAGCCAGTGATAATGTTGCCCAGATCGGATCGCCGGAGAAGAGGCTGTTGTATTCAGTCGTCCGGATGAAGCGGACCATACGCAGTTTCATTACCAAGTGGTCAATGAATTCTTGAGCTTGTTCTTCAGTGATTAAGCCGCGATCCAAATCCCGTTGGATGTAAGCATCAATCACGGTGTCGATCCGGCCAACGGACATGGCTGCCCCGTTTTGAGTCTTCACAGCAGCCAAGTAGCCAAAGTAGATCCATTGGATAGCTTCTTGAGCATTTTCTGCCGGGCGGCCAATATCATAACCGTAGCTGGCAGCCATCTGCTTCATCTGCTTCAATGCTTTCCATTGATCGTTGACTTCTTCGCGCAGTTGGATGACTTCGTCAGTCATTTCGCCATCGCCAATGTTGTTCCAATCGTTGAGCTTTTCTTGCATCAAGCGGTCGATACCATAGATTGCGATCCGCGGGAAGTCAGAAACCAACCGGCCGCGGCCGTAAGCATCCGGCAAACCAGTGACGATCTTGTAGTGGCGGGCAGCACGCATATCCGGGGTATAGGCATCAAACACACCCTGGTTATGAGTCTTGCGGTAATGCGTGAAGATCTTGTGCATTTCGGGATCTGTTTCAAACCCGTAAGCCTTCAAGGCATCTTCAGCCATCCGAATCCCGCCCTCAGGCATGAAGGCGCGCTTCAACGGCTTGTCAGTTTGCAAACCAACGATGGTTTCCAAATCCTTGTTCAAGTAACCAGGACCGTGGGAGGTAATGGAAGAAACAACATTGTTATCGGCTTCCAAAACCCCGCCGACTTCCCGTTCCTTTTTCTTGAGGGCCAGCAGTTGATCATTCAGCGTCGTGGTGGCTGCAGTGGGACCAGCCAGGAATTCTTCGTCGCCATCATATTGATCCAAGTTTTTGTTGATAAAATCGCGGACATTGATTTCAGACATCCAGTCGCCGGGTTGGAAACCTTCCCAGCAGGTGGGCATTGTTGCTTTTTCCATTTGTTTCATTTCTTGTCTACCTCCATACGGTACATTGGGTTGTGTGTGTTGGACTGCTACAGTTCTTACATATTTAGTATAACACGTCACATTGGGGTTGCAAGCCCTTACCTCCCCGCCAAACGGGCGATCGAGTATGTTTTATAAGGAAAACCGCAATATACCGCGGTTTCTATAAAAAGTCGGTAACATTGGCCTTCAAATAAATTTAATATCTGTATTTATTTGTTGGATTATCTGTACCATAACAGCGTTTTCTAGGCACACTGTACTACTACAGTGTGCCCAATTGCACCGATTCCCGTCTGGTTTTTTCTTAGGCCGGCCCAGCATTATTGTTCACTGGTGAACGGATAATGCCGGTCTTCAGCATAACAAATTGGACGGCTGGTTCGCAACTTCTGACTGATTCTGGGTTAGCGTACCGAGTGCCAATGCGCAGCAAGCGGAGGCTGAGGGGGCTCAGTGGTGCAACCACACGGCGGCTTTGAGACTGCGCAGCAGGTTCAAAGCGCCGTCACCACGTTCCAGCCCCCTCAGCCGGAGCTTGCGAAGCATTGGCACGGCGTGAGCAGCGACAAAAAAATCCCAACACCGCTTCGATGTTGGGACTCGTAACACGCTTCAATTAACCCTGATCTTTGTTGACTGTTTCCTGGGCCACCGGCTGGAACGATACCGGCAAACCGTCGGTGTCCACATCCAGAATGAAGGAACCGTTGGAATACCGGTCTGACAACGGATGATCCATCGGCTTGATATCAATGTGCCGGCCGGCGTCAGTCAGCACATCCCAGTCGGTCTTCGAGGCCACGGGGGCGACGAGTACGATCTGGTGCGGGTTGCTCTTTAGCACCCGCAGGACCAAGACGCCTACGCCGCCGCGGTGAGCATCTGGAATCTGTTCCACCGCCATCCGCTTGAACGCGCCGCGGCTGGTGACGATGCCGACTTGGGGATTGTCCTCTACTCGGATCAGCAGGAAGTTGACCACGGTGTCGTCCCCCTTCAAATTCTGGGAGCGCACGCCCGCAGCCCGACCGCCCATGGCAGAGACTTCATTGAGTGGATAGCGGGTGGCATAGCCGTGCCGGGAGAAGCTGGTGACCAGCCAGTCCTGATCATTGGCGACATAGAAGACATCGGTAACCAAATCACCGTTGCCCTTTAGTTTCATGGCGATTTGCGCCCGCGACTTGTATGTCCGACTGGGCTGGAAGTCAGAGAGCGCCAGCTGCTTGATCTGACCATCAGCAGTGCCGAGCACAAAGCGGCCGGTATCGCTGAGGTCTTTCAGAATTTTGACGTAGATGATCTTTTCATCTGCCGCCAAGCCAGTGGTCTGCGATACGTGTTCACCAGTGTCCTTCCACTTGCCGTCTTGAATTTCGAAGACTTGACGGTAGATCATGTTGCCGGCACTGGTAAACATGTAGACATGGTCCAGGGTATGGACAGTGCCTTGGAAGACGAATTGATCGTTTTCTTTCAGCCCGTTATCCCCATCGTCCGACATGTTGAAGGAGCGAATGCTGGCCCGCTTCAGGTAGCCATCCCGGCTGACACCCATCATCACCTCTTCATCGGATACCAGCACGCTGGTATCGATGTCTAAGCTGGCGACATGCTTCTCAATTTGAGTCAGCCGCGGCGTTGCATACTCCTTTTTCACTGCCAGCAGCTCAGTCTTGATCACCTTCGCCAGTTCCTTAGGATCACCAAGGATCTGCTGATAACGGGCGATTTCTTTACTCAGCTTGGCGTGTTCGGCTTCCAGCTCAGTGACATCGGTATTGGTCAACCGATACAGCTGTAAGGAGACGATGGCTTCGGCTTGGGCCGGCGTGAATCCATAGGTGCTGACCAAGTTTTTCTTAGCGTCGCCTTTATCTTTACTGCCGCGGATGGTCTTGATCACTTTATCCAAAATCGATAAGGCATGGATCAGGCCTTCCACAATGTGTTCCCGGTCCAGTGCCTTTTGCAGCACATACTGCGTCCGTTTAGTGACGACCTCTTTCCGAAAATCCAGATAGGCTGTCAAAATCGGCTGCAAGCCCAGCTGTTCCGGGCGGGCATCGCGAATCGCCACCATGTTGAAGTTATAGCTGATCTGTAAGTCGGTATTTTTGAACAGGTAATTCAAAATGCCCTGCGCATCCGCATTTTTCTTCAATTCGATGACAATGGACAGCCCGAAGCGATCGCTTTCGTCCCGGACTTCGGAGATGCCTTCGACCTTTTTTAAGACCCGCAGCTCGTCGATTCGCTTAACCAGCATCGCCTTGTTGACTTCGTAAGGAATCTCCGTCACCACGATCTGCTGGCGGCCGCCGCGCAGATCGGCAATTGTGGTTTTAGCCCGCACGACGATCCGCCCGCGGCCCTTAGTGTAAGCTTCTTTAATGCCGGACAGACCCTGCACGATTCCTCCGGTGGGGAAATCGGGACCTTTAACAAATTGCATCAGATCGGCCAGATCGGCCTGGGGATGCGCCAGCAAGTAGACGGCGGCGTCGATCACTTCGCCCAGGTTATGGGGCGGAATTTCGGTGGCGTAGCCGGCCGAGATACCAGTTGCACCGTTCACCAGCAGATTCGGGAAGCGGGCCGGCAAGACGGTGGGTTCCTCTTGGGTATCATCGAAATTCAGGACCATCGGCACCGTTTCTTTGTCGATATCCGTCAGCAATTCGCCGGCAGCCTTCGACAGCCGGGCTTCTGTGTACCGCATGGCGGCCGGCGGATCACCGTCCATGGACCCGTTGTTCCCGTGCATCTGGATCAAGGGCAGGCGCAGTTTCCACTCCTGACTCATCCGTACTAGAGCCTCATAAATCGACGAATCGCCGTGGGGGTGGAAATTACCCATGACGTTCCCGACGGATTTGGCTGCTTTCCGATACGCTTTGTCATACGTGTTGTGGTCCTCGTTCATGGCGTAGAGAATGCGCCGCTG
Organism: Schleiferilactobacillus harbinensis; assembly: GCF_008694105.1. NCBI lineage: Bacteria > Bacillati > Bacillota > Bacilli > Lactobacillales > Lactobacillaceae > Schleiferilactobacillus > Schleiferilactobacillus harbinensis. Next base: position 774,539 of record NZ_CP041364.1, on the reverse strand, counting down.
AACGGGCTTCAGACCATCCCGAATATCCGGCAGCGCCCGTTCCTGAATGATGTATTTGGAATAACGCCCGAAGCGCTCGCCCATCACATCTTCCAGGGAAAGCTCTTTAATATTTTCTGTCTCAGCCACGTTACTCGTTTCCTTTCCGTGTCAGTATCATTACGCGTGATGCTCCTTGAGCGCGGTTAAAATCTTCTCGTCTTCCTTTTCGTGGGCGACTGCTTCTTCACCGTCCATGACCGTGTTGTCCAGCAGACTGCCTTCGTCGGCCATGTTGAAGCGGACATTGCGTTCGATCCATTGGCGCCGGGGTTCGACCCGATCGCCCATCAGAGTAGTCACCCGCCGTTCGGCCAAGGCTGCGTCGGTGATCTTTACCCGAATCAAGGTGCGGGTCTCGGGATTCATCGTCGTTTCCCATAACTGGTCAGCGTTCATTTCGCCTAATCCTTTGAACCGTTGCAAACTGTAGCCCTTGCCCATCTTTTGGATGTCATCGGTCAATTCATGTTCAGTCCAGGCGTATTCGATCCGTGTCTTGGCGCCGCTGCCCTTTTGCAACTTATACAGGGGCGGCAGCGCAATGTAGATCTTGCCGGCATCGATCAGCGGCCGCATGTAACGATAAAAGAAGGTCAATAGCAGGATCTGAATGTGGGCGCCATCGGTATCCGCATCGGTCATGATAATGATCTTATCGTAGTTGCTGTCCTTAATGTTGAATTCCGGACCCACCCCGGCGCCGATCGTGTAGATCATGGTGTTGATTTCTTCGTTTTTGAAAATATCAGCCAGTTTGGCCTTCTGGGTGTTGAGCACCTTGCCTCGCAAGGGCAAAATTGCCTGGAACCGCCGGTCGCGGCCCTGTTTCGCCGACCCGCCGGCTGAATCCCCCTCGACCAGATACAGTTCGTTTTTCTTGGCGTTCTTCGATTGCGCCGGGGTCAACTTACCGGACAGAATACCCTCGGTCTTTTTGCGCTTCTTACCGTTGCGCATATCGGTCCGGGCTTTGCGGGCTGCTTCCCGGGCATCCCGGGCTTTCAGTGCCTTGCGCACCAGCTCCTGGGCAAATTCGCCGTTTTCCAGCAGATAGAAACTGAGCTGTTCATAGATCACGTTTTCGACCACCGGCCGCGCCTCCGGCGTACCCAGTTTGCCCTTAGTCTGACCCTCGAATTGCAGCAATTCTTCCGGGATACGGACGGACAAAACACCGCTTAGGCCCTCCCGAACGTCGGAGCCTTCCAGATTCTTATCCCGCTCCTTGAGCAGGTTGACCTTATGGGCGTAATCGTTGAAGGCCTTGGTGTAGCCGCCCTTCAACCCGACTTCATGGGAACCGCCGTCGCCAGTGCGGACGTTGTTAACGAAGGAAATGATGTTTTCACTGTAACCGTCGTTGTATTGGCCAGCAAACTCCACTTCGATGCCCTTATCCTTGCCGGTGAAGTCCATGATGTCGCCCATCGTGTCCTTATCTTCGTTTAAGTATTTCACGAAGGACTTGATCCCGTCATCGTACTTGAAGACATCCTGCTGTTCCTGCCCCGGCCGTTCATCGGTTAAGGAAATGCTGATGCCCTTAAGTAGGAAAGCCGACTCACGCAGACGTTCCGCCAGCGTGTCATAGTTGAACTTCGTCGTGGTGAACACTGACTTGTCCGGCCAAAACTGAATCGTAGTACCGTTAGGCTCCTTGACCCGGCCGACCATCTTCAGCGTACCGACAGGATGGCCGCCATCCTTGAATTCTTCATAATAGGCCTTGCCGTCCCGGACCACTCGCACGGTCAGTTTAGTGCTCAGGGCATTGACGACAGAGGCGCCGACGCCGTGCAGACCACCGGAGGTTTTATACGTATTCTGGGTGAACTTGCCGCCGGCGTGGAGGACGGTCAGGATCACTTCGATCGTTGGTTTGCCGGACGGATGCATCCCCGTGGGCATGCCCCGGCCATGATCCTGAACAGAGATCCCGCCGTCCGGCAGGATCTGAACGTTGATATCTTTACCGAAACCAGCCAATGCTTCATCCACCGCGTTGTCGACGATTTCGTAAACAAGGTGGTGCAAGCCGTGGCTGTCGGTGGACCCAATATACATCCCGGGACGCTTGCGGACGGCTTCAAGACCGTGCAGCACCTGAATGGATGAATCATTGTAATCTGACGCTGATTGCGGCATATTGACGAACTCCTTTACTCATTGTGGCCGCCGAAGCGGCACGAATGTATGTTCCGAATTAACTCACATTTTCCATATTAAGCTACTAACCACCGTTCTGGCAAGTCTGAGCCGCAAACGAGGATTGGGTCAGATGTGGTAAAATACCGGTATTAGTCATTAACGGAGGGTCCAAAACTCGTGGATTACAAATTGATTATTCTGTTTCTTGCAGCGTATCTGATCGGTTCCATCCCCACGGCATTGATCATTGGTCAATCTTTCTACCATAAAGATGTCCGCCAATACGGCAGCGGCAACATCGGCACCACTAACGCTTATCGGGTCCTGGGCCCGCGAGCCGGTACCGTCGTCTTAGTCTTGGACGTGCTCAAAGGGGCGCTGGCCGCGTCGCTGCCCCTCTGGTGCGGATACAGCGACCGCCACTTGATCTTGCTGATCGGGCTGGGGGCCGTGCTGGGCCATTCCTTCTCCATTTATATTCGCTTCCACGGCGGTAAGTCCGTCGCCACCAGCGCCGGCATCCTGCTGGCTTACAATCCAGAATTCTTCCTCATTGCCGCAGCGATCTTTCTGCTCATTGTCACTGTCTCCAGCATGGTCAGCGTGGCCAGCACGCTGGGCTGCATCCTGGTCCTGCTCCTGTCTTACTTTTACCACGATTGGGTCCTCAGCTTGATCATCGCCGCAGTCACCGTGTTCGTGCTGATCCGGCACCGCAGTAATTTCAGGCGCATCTTTAACGGTACCGAGAACCTTGTACCTTTCGGTCTGGTTTACCGCCTGCGGCAGAAAAAACAAAAGTGAACGAAACAGCGTCCATGACTCCGCGGAGAAATGGACGCTGCTTTTTGATTTAAGAAAAAATCAGAAAATCCCGATGCGATACTTCGCCGTGAACTGTTCACCCGGGGCCAATTGATGCATACCCACCTTATGGGTCAGCTCGCCATCGGTTCCGACAGAATCAGCAATCCCCCACCAAGGCTCCAGGGCCACAAACGGACCGGTCTTGGGATATTGGGACCAGACGCCGATGTACGGCGCGTCCTTGACGGTCAGTTCCACTCGGTGATCAGAGTCTTCCTGACGCAGGCTGAGGGTATTCTCGCCGGCTAGTTCGTAGATCAGGGCATCCTTGGCGAACAGCTCGGGAGTGATGGCCAGATCCACATCCGTCGGCGCCAGGGTGCGGTGCTCGAAGTCCGATTCCCCGTTGGCGCCCAGCGGGATCGTGATTCGACTCTTCTTGGGAGCAAAGCGCAGATAGTTTTGCCCCCCGGCTGGGTCGGCGCCAGTATTGAACGCCGGGTGTCCGCCTACGGAGAACCATAACGGCTTATCCGCGCTGGGATTAGTCACGTAGTAGCGGACCTTTAACAAATTGCCCAAGAGCGCATAACGAATACGTAATTGAAACGCGAAGGGATAGACCTTGTGCGATTCAGCATCATCGGTCAATTCAAAAACGATCTCGTCATCCGTTTTCCGGATCACCGTGAAGTCCCGGTCCCGGGCAAAACCGTGGCGGCCCAGGTGATAGCTCTTTCCTTGATACGTATACGTATCATTGTGGAGCATCCCCACGATGGGGAACAGGACTGGCGCCCGCCGGCCCCAAACCGCCGGATCTCCTTGCCAGAGACGCTCCGTATTGGTGTTGATGTCGTGGATCGATTGGAGCTCGGCCCCGTGTTCACTGATTTGCACGGTTAAAAAGTCGTTTTGAATTTGTTGCATACCGAATCGTTCCCTTCCTGCTTTTTTAATTATTGGCCGCGCCCGTTACAGAATGAACTGGGTCAGGTCTTTATCCGCCGTGATTTTGCCGATCCGATCATTGACGTATTGTTCTGTAATGGTGATATCCCCCATAGCCATGTCCGGCGCGGAGAAAGAGACTTCCTCCAGCAGCTTCTCCAGAATCGTGGCCAAGCGCCGGGCGCCGATATTTTCTACCGTATGATTCACATTATAAGCAATCTGGGCGATGCGGTCGATAGCTTCTTTGGTGAAGGTCAGGTGGACGTCATCCACGCCGATCAGGGCAATATACTGCTTGATCAGTGAATTGTTAGGTTCGGTCAGGATCCGGACAAAGTCTTCCTTGGACAAATCATCCAGTTCCACCCGAATCGGAAAACGGCCCTGCAATTCAGCGATCAGGTCGCTGGGCTTGGTGTCCGCAAAAGCGCCAGAGGCAATGAACAGAATATGGTCGGTGCTGATCATCCCATACTTGGTGTTCACCTGCGAGCCTTCAACGATGGGCAGGATATCCCGCTGGACACCTTCCCGGGATACTTCCCCAGAGGTGCGCTTGTTGCCGGCAGCAATTTTATCAAACTCATCGATGAAAATAATCCCAGTATTTTCTGCCCGCTTGATGGCATCGGAATAAATATCGTCGTGGTTGACAAGTTTGCTGGATTCCTGACGAATCAAGACTTCCCGGGCCTCTTTGACCGACATGGTCCGGCTGACCTGCTTCTTAGGCAAGAGATTGCCCAGCATGTCGCCCATGTCGATACCCATTTGGCCCATCATGTCGCCGCCACCGCCCATGGGTTTTTGTTCATCCATTTGGATGGTGACTTCCCGGTCTTCCAACAGGCCCTTGCTCAATTGCTCCTTGACGCTCAGGCGCTGGTCCCGGACCGCATCGGTGACTTCTTCACTGTCCTCGTCATTATTCTGGTTTTGATTGCCGTTGCCGGTGAGCGCGGCCATCATGTCCTGCATGTTCATTTGCCGTTTTTCGTGCTTGATCCCCGGCACCAGCAGCCGCACCAGTTTCTTGTCGGCCTCCTGGGACGCTCGGCCCCGCACCCGGCTGTAATATTCTTCTTCCACCATGTGCACGCTGACGTCTACCAGATCGCGGACCATTTGTTCCACATCCCGGCCGACATAGCCGACTTCGGTGAACTTCGTTGCCTCCACCTTCACGAACGGAGCAGAAACGATTTTCGCCAGCCGCCGGGCAATTTCAGTTTTCCCGACCCCAGTGGGCCCGATCATCATCAGATTTTTCGGGGTGATGTCGGCCTGCATTTTTTCAGGCAGGCGCAAGCGGCGGTAACGGTTGTACAAAGCCACGGCGACGGCCCGTTTGGCCTCGTCTTGGCCGATAACGTATTCGTCCAGATCTTTAACAATTTGTTGCGGGGTTTTGGTCATTTCTAACATATCGTATCCGCCTCATTCCTAAAACGACTTAGCAATCACGTTATGGTTCGTATACACATCAATGTTGGCCGCGATATTCACCGCCGCCTTGGCGATGTCTTCCGCGGTCATGGCGGCCGCGTGCTCGTTCATGGCGATGGCGGCCGCTTGGGCAAAGTTGCCGCCGCTGCCGATGGCCACCACGTCGTCATCGGGGTCGATCACTTCCCCGCTGCCGCTGATCACCAGTAAATTATCCTTATCCATGGCGATCAGCATTGCTTCCAGCTTTTGCAGGGTGGGATCCTTGCGCCAATCCTGAGCCAATTCCACGGCGGCTCGGCGCAGATCGCCAGAGTAACTTTCCAGCTTCTTTTCTAACCAGTCCTGCAGCGTGAAGGCATCCGCGACCCCGCCGGCAAAGCCGATCACCACGGAATCATGGTAAATTGAGCGGACCTTCTGGGCAGTGCCCTTCATAATGTATTTTTCGCCTAACGTGACTTGGCCGTCACCGGCAATGGCGGTGTGGCCGGCATGTTTCACTGCAACAATTGTTGTCATAATCGATTAAACTCCTTTATCATGCGGACCCGGCTGGTCAGTGCCAGTCGCCCGCGGGAAAAATTTACGGTATTGATCCTGGAGATGGGCCATGGTGACGTGGGTATAGATCTGCGTCGTCGATAATGACGCATGGCCCAACAACTCTTGGACGCTGCGCAGGTCAGCCCCGTTGTTCAGCATCTCGGTGGCAAACGTGTGCCGCAGCATATGGGGATGGATCTTGGCGGTGAGGCTGGTCTTTTGGATCACTTGATCCAAAATATACTCGACCCCGCGGCTGGTCACTGGCGCGCCCCGGTCGTTCAAGAAGACCTTGTCCGTCGTGGCCGCTGCCTTGCGCTTCGCCAGTAATTCCGGTCGGGCTTTGGTCAGGTACGTCTGCAAATGCTGCTTCGTCTCCTGATCAAAGGGCACATAACGGTCCTTTTGGCCTTTCCCGTGGATCAAGACCACGCCCAGCGAGAAGTCCAACTGGCCCAGCGTCAGATCAGTCAACTCGCTGACCCGCATCCCTGTGGCATATAATACCGCAAGCAGCGCGACATTACGTTGGTCTAAAGGCGTATTTCCGGCTGCGCCTTGGAACAGAGCAGCCACTTCTTTGGGGTAGAAGAATTTCGGCAATTGATGGTGCCGATTCGTCAGCCGAACATCGGCGAAGGGATTATCCGCCACGTAGTGTTCCCGAATCAGGAAGCGGTAGAAACTGCGCAGGGAAGAAATCCGCCGTTCGATCGTCCGGGGCCGATAATGGTCCCCGAGGTGGCTTAAATACACGTCCACGTCGATCTGAGCGATCTGGTCAAAGCCATTGAACCCGCCATTGTCGGTCAAATATTGGACAAACGTATGCAAGTCCCGGTCGTAGGCGGCCACGGTGTGTTCTGAATACCGGCGGACGCCGCGTAAATAGTCTAAATATTGGGTGACCCAATCCTGGGTTTGACTCATCTGCTGCCGCCTCTTTCGTGAAAAACATTCTCCTCTATCGTAACAAAAACGCTGTCATTGTGCGAACCCTGGGGTCAAAAAAACCGCCCAAAGGCGGTATTTTTGGTTAAGCCGGTTGTTCCGTCGTGACGTGTTGGAAATCCGCCAAGGCTGCTAACGCCCGGTCGGCGAGTTCCAGATTACGGGTCTTTTTATCCCGTACCTTATGATCCAGCTTCGGCATGATACCGTAGTTCGCATTCATCGGTTGGAAATGCTTGGGGTCAGCATGGGTGATGTAGTGGGCCATCGCCCCAACTTCGGTATCCTCCGGGAAGATGACCGGCTCTAAGCCTTGGGCCGTGCGGGCAGCGTTGATCCCGGCGACCATACCGGACGCAGCACTTTCCACATACCCTTCTACACCGGTCATTTGGCCGGCGAATAACAGGTGCGGCTGCTTCAAGGATTCATAGGTTGGTGCCAGCACCAGCGGCGCGTTCATGAACGTGTTGCGGTGCATCACACCGTAGCGGACGATGGCCACGTGCTCTAAGCCGGGGATCATACTGAAGACGCGCTTTTGCTCGCCCCACTTCAGATGGGTTTGGAAGCCAACAATGTTATACAAGCTGCCCACGGCGTTATCCTGGCGCAGCTGCACCACCGCATAGGGCCGCTTACCAGTGCGGGGATCTTCCAGACCGACCGGTTTGAGCGGCCCAAACAGCATGGTCCGCTCGCCGCGCTTGGCCATCACTTCGATGGGCATGCAGCCATCAAAGAACTTTTCTTTCTCAAAGTCATGACTCTCCGCCACCTCGGCGTGGATCAGGGCTTCGTAGAAATCATGAAATTCTTCTTCAGTCATCGGGCAATTCAGATAATCCGCGGTGCCCTTGTCGTAACGGGACTTGCGGTAGACCTTGGTCATATCGATGGAGGCTTCATCCAGGATCGGCGCAGCAGCATCGTAGAAATACAAACCGTCATCGCCGTTCAGGTCCTTGATGGCCTGGGCCAGGCCCGGTGACGTCAGCGGACCGGTGGCCACTACCGTGATGCCCTCTGGAAATGCCGTGAGTTCTTCCCGGTGAATGGTGACGTTGGGCAGGTTGGTCAAGGCATCTGTCACGGCTTGGGAGAACGGGCCGCGATCAACGGCCAGGGCGCCGCCAGCCGGTACGGCATGGGCATCCGCTGCACGCATGATCAGCGAGTCGGTCCGGCGCATTTCTTCCTTCAGCAGCCCCACGGCATTACTTAAACCGTTAGCCCGCAAGGAGTTCGTACACACCAGTTCCGCAAATTGATTCGTATGGTGGGCCGGTGTGTTTTTCACCGGCCGCATTTCGTATAAATTGACAGGAACGCCCCGCTTCGCAATTTGCCAAGCGGCTTCGGAACCGGCCAAACCGGCCCCGATCACATTAACAGACATGGTCATCGCCAACACCTCAATTAGTTAGTTACTTCTGAATCGGTTCATCGTAATCGCCATTCGGGCACTGCACCTGGCGGCCGCCTTTGACTTTCTTATCCACTAAGAAGTGGCCGCAGACTGGGCAGTCCCGGCCGACCGGCTTATCCCAGGAAACAAAGTCGCAATCCGGATAGCGGGAACAGCCGTAAAATAAGCGGTTACGCTTGGACTTGCGTTCCACCACTTGGCCAATGCCGCACTTGGGACAAATGACGCCGATCTCTTTGACGATCGGTTTCGTGTTGCGGCAGTTCGGGAAGCGGCTGCACGCGTAAAATTTGCCATAGCGGCCTAGTTTAATGACCATCGGCGCGCCGCAGATATCGCAGTTGAAGCCGGCGGGTTCATCCTTGATCTGGACCTTTTGAATCTTTTCTTCCGCGGAATCAATTTCCTTGGCAAACGGTTGATAATACTGATCCACCACGTTGACCCAATTCTCTGAGCCGGTTTCAATCTCGTCCAGTTCATCTTCCAGTTTCGCCGTGAAGTCCACGTTGACGATATCCGGGAAGAATTCCACGATCAGCGTATTGACGATCTCGCCCAGCTCAGTGGGCTCAAAGCTCTTCCCATTGAGTTTCACGTAGTACCGCTTCTGGATCGTGTCGATGGTCGGAGAATACGTGGAGGGCCGGCCGACACCGTTTTCTTCCAAGGCTTTGACCAGACTGGCTTCAGTATAGCGGGCCGGCGGCTGGGTAAAGTGCTGAGCCGGGTCAGTCTTCTTCAGCGTCACGCTGTCGCCTTCGTTCAATTCCGGCAGCAGCCTGTCCTTGGTCTCATCACCGCTCTGGGTATAGAGCTTGGTGAACCCGTCAAACTTCGTCCGGGAGCCGGTTGCCCGGAATTGGACGTCGTTTTGGACCATGTCCGCGGTGATGGTGTCGTAAACCGCCGGGGTCATCTCGCTGGCCACGAAACGGGACCAGATCAGACTGTATAACCGCATTTGATCGCGATTCAAAACACTTTCCAGACTCTTCGGTGTCCGCAGCGTACTGGTGGGCCGAATGGCTTCATGGGCATCCTGGGCAAATTCCTGGTTCTTCTTTTGCTGGACCTTCACCGCAGCATACTCGGCGCCATAGGTGTCATGGATGAAACCGGCGGCTTCGTGTTTAGCGATTGAGGCGATTCGGGTGGAGTCAGTCCGCATATACGTGATCAGCCCAGTCGTACCCTCTTTGCCGCCGAGGTTGATGCCTTCGTACAGCTGCTGGGCGATCATCATGGTCTTCCGGGTCTTGTAATTCAAGCGCCGGTTGGCCTCCTGCTGCAAGGAGCTGGTGGTGAACGGCGCGGCGGGGAATCGTTTGCGTTCCCGCTTCACAACTTTTGTGACGGCGAAGGGCTTTTTCTTATCGACCTTGCCTAACACTTTTTGGACATCCGCATTGTTCTTGAGGGCTTTTTTCCGCCCTTTTTCACCATAAAAACTGGCCGCGAACGTTTCCTTGCCCTTGGCCATTTCGGCATCGATCGTCCAATACTCTTCCGGCACAAAGGCCTTGATTGCATTTTCCCGATCGATCACCAGCTTCAGTGCGATGGATTGGACCCGGCCGGCACTGAGACCCTTTTTAACTTTTTTCCAAAGAATCGGTGAAATGGAGTAGCCCACGAGCCGATCCAATACCCGCCGGGCCTGCTGGGCATCAACCAATTTCATGTCAATGCTGCGGGGGTCCTTGAAGGCATTTTTCACGGTATCTTTCGTGATTTCGTTGAATACGACCCGGTTCTTATCCGCCGGGTCGAGATTCAGGATGTGGGAAACATGCCAGGCAATGGCTTCGCCCTCCCGATCCGGGTCGGCCGCGAGGTAGATATGGTCCGCCTTTTTGGCTTCCTTTTTCAGATCTTTAATGACGTCGCCTTTACCGCGAATTGATATATATTTTGGCTGGTAATTGTTTTCAATGTCGACCCCCATTTGACTCCGGGGCAGGTCGCGGATATGGCCTAAGCTGGCCACGACCCGGTAATTACGGCCAAGATACTTTTCAATTGTTTTGGCCTTCGCAGGCGATTCAACGATCACGAGGTTCTTAGCCAATCACAAAACTTCCTTCCATAAATAAAGAATCGAATATGCTTGAACAAGTCGTTACATACTATAGAGGAAGGGTGAGGAGGAAGTCAAATGGAGAGGGCTCAGGCCGGCGGTCAGAAGCGTAGGCGTAAGAGCCAAGGCGCCGAAAACCCGCACTTAGGTTTTTGGCGCCTTGGCTCTTACGCCCTAGCTTCTGCCGGCCTGAGCCCGTTTACGCGGAAAAATTGCTTGGTCTCCTGCACTGCCGTGCCAATGCTCCGCAAGTTGCGGCACTAGACACACTGTAAAAGATAAACGGCCAAACATCCAAGCCCCTTAACAATCTCCTCACTCATTCCCACTTCCACCCAAAACCATAGCACACCCGTCAACCAGTGGCGTCTAAAACGCCTTATCCGGCAGTTCCCGCAATAGATCCGCGGCACTGCGCACAGGGATTGCCCCGTCCGCGATTAAAGCATTACATCCAGCAGAAAGCGGGTCGCAGATGCGGCCGGGGACAGCGGCGACGAGGCGATTGGCATCTTGAGCTAAGGAAGCGGTAATCAGACTGCCGCTGCGTTCACGGGCTTCGATAACCAGTAAGGCGTGGCTCAATCCGGCAATGATCCGGTTCCGTTGGGGAAATTGGTATGGCCGTGGCGGCGTAGTTGGCGGAAATGGGCTGAGCACCAGCTGGTCGTGCATCATCACTTGCTGCAAGGCAGTATGCTCTCGGGGATAAAAATGAGTCAACCCATTGCCGATCACGCCAATGGTGCTGCCGGCGGCACCCATGGCCAAGCGATGGGCCAGACTGTCGATGCCTCGGGCTAAACCGGAAACGATGACCACGTCTGCGGCGCACAGCGGCGGAACCAGGGCGGCCGCAGCCGCCTGACCATAGGCCGAACAGGTCCGGGTACCCACGACCCCCACGGTGCGCTGAGTCAGCAAAGCCAAATGGCCGGCACAATGGAGCACCGCCGGCGGATCGTAAATCTCCAGCAGACGCAAGGGATACGCCGAATCCAGCACCGTCAGCAGTTGGGTCCCGGCGGCGATTGGCGGCGCGACTGGCCGGTCCGCTAAGACAGCGGTCAAGATCGCTGTTTGCTGGGCACACTTAGCGGGCTTTGTTCTCCTCTGCCCCGCCGCCAGCCAAGGCTGCCAGTGGGGAAAATCGGCCGCGTGCCGGGCAAGGAGCAGCAATTGATAATTGGTAAAGGCGCCAGAGAGAAAGAGTTGGCATAAACTGGTGCGGGCATCCATATAAAAAATTCCTCCGTAATATCGAGTAGTTGCTACCCTTACATTACGCAGGAATTGCTTGAAAACTAAAGTTCATGGTGCAATGCCGCTTGGACCGGCGCAAAGGAGCGGCGGTGAATTGGGGTCACGCCTAACTGACGCAGTCCGGCTAAATGTTCCGCCGTCCCGTAGCCGGCATTGTGGGTAAATCCATAGCCCGGATAGACCTGATCATACGTATCCATCAATCGATCCCGGCACACTTTGGCAATAATGCTGGCCGCGCCAATACTCACGGAGCGGGCATCCCCTTTGATCAGCTTGCGCTGGGGGATCGTCACCGGCACGTGCATGGCATCCACCAACAGATAATCCGGTTGCTGCCAAAGAGCCTGAACCGCCCGGGCCATGGCGATTTCCGTGGCGTGATAAATATTATAGCGATCGATCTCCGCCGGTGTGGCAATGCCCAGGGCCACATCCACCGCTTCAGCCATAATTTTACTGAACAGGGCCAGCCGCCGTTCCGGCGTGAGCTGTTTTGAGTCGTTGACCAGCAGTAAATCGACACTGGGCGGTAAAACGGCGGCACAGGTCACCACCGGTCCGGCTAATGGGCCGCGCCCCACCTCATCGATGCCGGCAATGGTCGGATAGGTTGGCCACAATTCATGTTCAAAATGCAGCCGGTGGGTAAATGACGCCCGCTCTGCGGCCAATTTGGCCTGCTGCCGCTGGTATTGGGCATAGAGCTGACGCGCACCGGCCCGATCATCACTGGCCAGCGCAGCAATCGCCGCCGCATCCAAAGCCCCGGTTTGCAAAGCCTTTCTTAACGCGGCCACTGACATCGGCTTAGGCATGCTGCGGCACCGCATCCCAAGTGAACCGGCCGAGTTTACCCTTGCGCACATCGTTGATGATGACCCAGCTGGTCCGGTCATAATCGTCTTTGAATCCCAGCCGCGCCGTCATTGTCATCAACAAGTCAGGCAGGTCCTGCTGCAAGTCGGCGTCTGTCACCCGATAAAGGTGCTTTACTTCATCAGGCACTTGGGCGACTAGCGTTTCAAGCGCAAATAATGCGACGTCATCCGCATGGAATAACGTATCCTTGATGCCCCCAGTCAACGCCAGCTTCTTGCCCACCAGGGGGTCCTCAAACTTGGGCCAAAGAATCCCCGGGGTATCCAACAAACTAATGTCTTCACCGGTCTTGATCCATTGCTGGGCCCGGGTCACCCCCGGTGTATTGCCAGTTTGGGCAATATTCCGGCCAGCTAAGCGATTGAGGATCGTCGATTTGCCCACGTTGGGCACCCCGACACACATCGCCCGCAGCAAGACGTTGCGCACGCCTTTGGTCTTCTGGCGATCAATATAGTCGGCTAAAACCGTATGGGTCTCGGCGATGATCCGCTGAATCCCCTTCGTGTGCTGGGCATCAATAGCCACCGCCGGCAGCCCCTTGGCTTGATAGTATTCGATAAAGCCCTGGGTCGCCGCCGGATTGGCCAAATCTGCTTTGTTCAAAACCAATAATCGTTTTTTGCCTTGACCAATTTCATCCAGCAACGGGTTGCGGGATGACTCCGGCACGCGGGCATCGACGATTTCGTAGATAATATCTACCTTGGTCAATGCTTCCGTCACCTGCCGGCGGGCTTTCGCCATATGGCCAGGATACCACTGAATAGTCGCCATGGCGGGCATCATTCCTTTCTGTCTTGTTCTACTGAATTATTTTTCTGCCGCGACGGTCGCCACCGCCTTTGTCAGCATCGGATCGCTCTTCGTTGCCTGGGCATACACGTAGTTGTTCAAGGCCGTCTTCGTCGCGCTATCCAACTCACCGCTGACGGTGATCTTTTGCTGCGTCTGGAAGGCCTTCAGCGCTGTTTCCGTCGCACTGTCAAAGTAGCCGGCAGTCTGTGTCAGCTTAGCCCCGCTCAGATTCAGAATCTTCTGGGCCGTGGCAATATCTGTCGCCACTGTCCCCGGCTTGTTGACCTTTTTCGTATTCAGCAGCGGCCAAGAGGCATACGCCGGATAGCTGACCTTAATATCCGGAGTCAGACCCTTCTTTTGAATCCAGCCGCCGGACGGCGTCAACCATTTGGCCGTGGTGATCTTCACTTCGCTATCGCCAGAAAGTTGCGACACAGTCTGCACGACGCCCTTACCGAAGGACTTCTCCCCGATCAGTTTGGTCCGGCGGGATTCCTGCAACGCGCCGGAGAAAATTTCCGAAGCAGAGGCACTGCCCGAATCAATCAGCACGGTGACGGGTTCGGTCACTTTGAAGCCGTCATCGTATTCCTTGCCAGCGGTAAAAATCTCCGGTTTGCTGTCGCGCTGCTGAACCTGCATGATCCGCTGCCCGTCCTTCAAAAACATACTGGCCGTTTCCAAAGCCTGGGGCAGCAACCCGCCAGGATTTTGCCGCAGATCAATGACAAAGGACTTGGCCCCTTGTTTGCGCAGACTAGTGATCGACTTCTTGAGTTCTTTATTGGTATTGTCCGCAAATTGGGTGATGCTGATCACGCCAACCTTTTTATTCTGGTCAGACAGTTCGCCAGTCACGGTGGTCAGCGGCACGACGCCGCGTTTGATGGTGATATTAAAGGTATCACTGCCCCGTTTAATGGCCAGCGTAACGCTGGTCCCTTTCTTGCCTCGAATCGTGCTGGAAGCCTTAGTCGTGGACCAGCCCTGGGTGCTCTTGCCGTCAATCGCGGTAATGATGTCCTTGGCCTTCAACCCGGCTTTGTCCGCTGGACTGCCCTTGATTGGGGAGACAATTTGAATGTGGCCGTCGGCTTGGCTGATTTCAGCACCGATACCTTCAAAGGACCCGGAAATCGTCGTGTTCAGCTCTTTAGCGTCACTGCCTTGCAGGTATTGGGAAAATGGATCGTTCAGGGTCTTGAGCATCCCGTTGATGGCCCCAGTGACCAGCTTAGTGTCGCTGGTCTTGATGTAATAATTGTTTTTGACATCACTGTAGACCTTCAACAGATCTTTGAAGGAATTGGGTACGTAGGTCACATCCGCATCAGCCTGGGCGTTTTGCTGATGCAAATACAAGGCGCCCGCCCCCACGGTCCCACCAGCGCCAATGATCAGCGCGGCGGCCCCGGTGATGATCACCGTACGCAGCCGATACCGTTTGACCGGCTTTTCTTCAGGCGTGGGCGGTACCTGCGCCGGATTTTCTGGATGCTCATTATCCTTAGCCATTCATCGTTTCCTGCTCTCTATGTCTAAATACTATCCTGATCCAGATAGGCGCGATAGGCGTCGTCAAAAATCGTCATACTGGGCAAATACCCGGCGTTCAATTCCAGATAATTGCTGAGTTCGTCGTAGTCATGGCTCTGCTTCGGAAAAGCCTGATCAAAGAAGGCGTTATTAGCAAACTGCGCGACTTCGTCAACACTTTCCGAATTGCGCTGGGTCATCAACCAAAAATAAAAACTGCGCTTTTGGTGCGCCATAGCGGCCTCCTTTAATCGGGTAAATACACGTTAAACACAAATTGATCAGCCGCAAAATCCAAGCGTTTGGCTGTGATCTGGAACCCGCCGGCGGTCTTGAACCGCGTGAGGTGCAGCATGATAGTCTCGTGCTTTTGATCCACTGAGACCCATTTGGGCAGCTTATAACTGGATTGGACAAAACTCAAGACAAAGTTGACCGGCACGTTTAAACTGCCGATAGCCAGCTGCTTCGCCCGCAGCTGCACATCGCCATTATCCTGAACATAGGGGGTCAGTACCAAATTGAATTGAATCGAACTGCCCAAAAATTTCACCGTACCGATCAACAAGACACTCGTCTCTTCGACCCGCAGCTGGTACTTGATCTTGCTGTCCTTTAAATAATCATCCAGGTAGTGCTGGGTCAGCTGGTTGATCTGCTTGCGGTTCAAGGCCACCGTCAGCGAAGGCGCCCCGGCGACTTGAGTCACCTTGGGGGTATTCGCGGCCGGAGTGAAAGTCCGGACACCAAGAAAAATACCGCATCCCAAAACGATCCCGGCCAGGATCAAGAATGCCCAGCGCCAAGGATTGTGCGGCTTTTTCGGCCCTTTAGCCGCCGGTATTGCCGGTTTCTTCTTCGCTTTTTCAGCCGTCCGGGTGTTGCTTTGCTGCACTATTGCCACTGTCCCTTCGTTTTCTTTAATACCTTCAATAATTGATCCGTCATCCGGCCATAGCCGATATGATTCGGATGGAAGTGATCGCTGGTCGACAAATACGGATTGGTGGAATCGTTGTCGGCGATCTGCTCCTGGAGCGACTTGGCACTGGTCACCTTGCCGCTCTTGGCCACCGTCCCGTCACCCTTGGTCAGCACGCTGTCCACATCCACGTAATATACATTGGCCATGCGCTTGACCATTGTCTTGGTACGTTGATTGAAACCATGCATGATCGTCTGCAGTTGCGTCACTTGGGAAAAATACACATAGAACGGGTTGTACACGCCCAAGATGTAAATTGGTGCATGCGCGTTCTGACTGCGCAAAGTCGTGACCATTTTTTCCATATTCTTGCCAAACGCTGCCTCGGCTTTGGTTACATCCCGACTGTTCAGGTCCGCGCCATTTTTCATCAATGTTTGCATCAAATCATTGCCGCCAGCAGTGATCGTGATCAGATCAGCCTGCTTCACGTTTTTCGCAATCGCCGGCTGTTTCTCCACCCGGGTCAGAATCTGCTGCGCAGTATCGCCGAGATGGCCAAAGTTCACGCTATTGACCCGCAGATCATCATCGCTTTGGAGGCGTTGAACGGTCTGGCCGACGAAGCCGCCTTGATTGGCCTCATCGCCGGTCCCGTAAGTTAGGGAATCACCGATGGCCACTAAGTTATAGGTCTTCCCGGCCGGCGCGGTTTGGCCCTTGGGGGTGACGTTGGCCAGGTCAGCGGCAGGGACAACGGCGAGCAGCAGCGTACTCACTACTGCCGTGACAGCGGCCAAGAGGGCAATATTCACCAGCCAGCGGCCTAACTTCTTCATCGTTACTCGTTCCTTTCGTTAATTGAAAAAGAGGGACTGAGGCAAAATTCGAGTCTGGCGTGTCCAGTGCCAAAGCGACTTTTGTCCCTGTCCCCTGTATCACTCGTTATTCCGGATCCGTGTAGTAGATAATCGCAAACGCGCCCGGCCCGGTGTGGGTCGCTACAATTGGGCTGGTGGGCGATACCAGGATCGGCGTGTCTGGCAAAACGGCCTGGATATCCCGGCCGATCTGCTCCGCAAAGGCCTTGTCCCCGGCATAGGGAATGCCGACCCCGGCCACGTCGCTCATCTGACTGAGGGCCGTGACTTGGCTGTCCACGAACTTCGTCAGCGTCTTTTGCCCGCGGCCTTTGACCACGACGTCCAAGCCGCTGCTGGTCAACTCCAAGACCACTTTGATATTCAGCAGCGAGGACACCAGCCCCACGGTCCGGCTGACTCGGCCGCCTTTGACCAGATTAGCCAGCGTGGACACCGCGACATACACCTTAGTGTGCGCTTTGATCGCCGCCAGCCGTTTGAGAATTGCCGGCATCTCGGCCCCTTCAGCGATCATCTTGCCGGCTGTGAGCACTTGAAAGGCCAGCCCGCGGTCAATCGACCCGCTATCGACCACCGTCACGTTGCTGGTGGAGATCACGCCGGCCTGGCGAGCGGCATTCACTGTCCCGGACAAAGCCTCGGTCATGTGGATGGCCAGGATCTCGTCACCAGTCTGGCCCAGCTTATCGTAAACCGTCAAGAAATCTCCGATGGCCGGCTGGGAAGTGGTGGGCAGTGCCTTGGCCGCCGCCATTTTGGGCATAAAGGCGGCCTTCGTAATATCACGCCCATCCACGTAATTCTGCCCATCGATTGTTATATTCAATGGCACAATGTGGATATCATACTGTTTAATTTCTGCCGGTGTCAGCTCCACTGAGGAGTCCGTCACGATCTTGATCGTCATCGTTCATCCTGCCCTTCGCAATTGACATTCGAGGTCCATTATACCAAAGGGACCCTCCGGCACCAAATCAGTGCCGGGCATAGACCACAAAGGCGTGGGGCCACGGTGCTTTTTCGCTGACCTGCCCAGGTGTCCGCTTAATCTCTTGAAAGTCGTTTTGATCCCACGGCACCATGTATGTGTCGCCAGCGGGAAACTCATGATCAATGCGGGTCACGTATAAGCGATCCACTTGATTCATGAAGGCGGCAAACAAGGAGCGCCCGCCAATGATGAAGATCGTCTCGGCGGCATGGTCTTGAATATACGCCTGGACCGCCGCGACATCCCCCAGAGTAGTCACGCCGGGCGTGGTGATCGGCCGGTGAGTCAGAACAATACTAGTCCGGTTCGGCAGCGGTTTGGTGGGTAAAGAATCCCAGGTCCGCCGGCCCATGAGGATGGTGTGGCCTTCAGTGATTTTCTTAAAATAGTGTAAATCATCCGGCAAGTGCCACGGCAAGTGGTCATCGGTACCAATCAAATGGTTGCGGTCTTCCGCCCAAATAAAAGCTAACATCAATCTCTACCCCTTTCTGAAAAAGCAGGATCTTAAACCGCCACCGGCGCTTTGATCGCCGGAGCCGGTGTGTAATTTTCCACGTGAATATCGGCCATGGTGTAGGAGAAAATGTCTGCGACATCCGGCTTGATCGTCAGCGTCGGCGCTGCTTGCGGCGTCCGCGTCAGCAGTTCCTGGACCGCCGCCACGTGATTGGCATAAATGTGCGCATCCCCCAGCGTATGGACGAACTCGCCCACTTGCAGACCGGTCTGAGCCGCCACTAAATGGGTCAGCAGCGCATAGCTGGCAATATTGAACGGGATGCCTAGGAACATGTCGGCGCTGCGCTGATAGAGCTGACAGGACAGCTTGCCGTCGGCCACGTAGAACTGGAACATCGTGTGGCAGGGCGGCAGGGCCATCGTCGGCACATCCTCGGGATTCCAGGCGGTTACGATCAACCGCCGGGAATCGGGATGGGTCTTGATTTGCTCAATCACGTCAGCCAATTGATCTATGGTCTCCCCCTGACTGGTCCGCCAGTGGCGCCACTGGTACCCGTAGATGTGGCCCAGATCGCCGAACCGGGCAGCGAAGGTATCATCGGTCAAAATTTGCTCGCAAAAGTCGTGATGCACCGCCGCATAGCGTTCAGCAAAGGCCGGATCGTTCAGCCGGCGATGGCCAAAATCCGTCATGTCCGGACCAGTATAGGCATCACTGGCGACGTAGCGGGCAAAGGCCCATTCGTCCCAGATATGATTCTTATGCTGGAGAAGAAAGCGAATATTGGTGTCCCCGTGCAGAAACCAGAGCAATTCGCTCTTGATCAAGCCGAACGGCACCCGCTTCGTCGTCAGCAGTGGAAACCCCTGACTTAAATCAAAGCGCATCTGCGGTCCAAAGAGACTCATCGTCCCAGTCTGAGTCCGGTCTGTCTTGTGGTGCCCCGTTGCCAAAATTTGCGTCAGCAAGTCTAAATACGGTTGTTCTACGATGGTCGTCATGGCCGGCATCCGCTCCCTCTTTTACTAATCCTCTGCAAAATCAGCCAGGTATTCCCAGCGCTTCATGGCTGGTTGCAGCTTGGCCTGCAAATCCGTGTACTGCTGCTGCAGCTGCGCGACTTTGTTGTAGTCCGCGGCCTCAGCCACCATGGCTTTCTCCAAGCGGCCCTGGGTTTGTTCCCACTGATCGATCTGATCAGTGAGTTTATCATACTCGATTTGCTCGGCGTATGTCAGCTTTTTCTTCTCAGCCGCTGCCGGGGCTGGCGCCGGCTTGGTTGGCGCAGCCGTATTGGCTGGGGCTGGCTGCGCCGCAGCGGCTAAATGACTCAAGAAAGTCCCCACATCGCTGGTAAACGGAGTGATCTGGCCCTGCCCGGCGAACCAGAGCATGCTGTCGCATACCTTATCCAGGAAATACCGATCATGGGAGACGGTGATCACGGCGCCCGGAAATGTATCTAAATAGTCTTCCAAAATCGTTAAGGTCTCAATATCCAAGTCATTGGTCGGTTCATCCAGCAGCAGGACGTTGGGTCCGCCCATCAGCAGCTTAAGCAGATACAAGCGGCGCTTCTCCCCGCCAGATAGACGGGAGATACGCAGCCCATGCATCCGCGGCGGAAACAGGAAGCGTTCCAGTAATTGACTAGCTGATACTGTCTCACCGTTGATCGTTTGACTGCTGGCCGTATCCGTAATGTAGGCAATGACCCGCTTATCCTCGGGGATCGCCGGCATTTGCTGGGTATAGTAGGCCAAGCGTACCGTTTCGCCGACATTCAGCGTCCCGGCGTCCAGCTTTTGTTTGCCCGCCAGAATGTTCAGAAAGGTGGTCTTCCCCGCTCCGTTGATCCCGGTAATACCGATTCGGCCGGTGGATCCGATGCGCCACGAAAAATCGTGAATGATCGGATGGCCGCCAATGGTCAAGGACGCCTGATCCAGATGAAAGACCTCCTTGCCCAAGCGGTGAGTATTGGCAGCAATGCTCACCTGACCGGTGGCCGCCGGCGTCGCGTCGATCGTATTGGACAACGAATTGAACCGCTCGATTCGCGCTTTTTGCTTGGTGGTCCGGGCCTGGGCCCCGGCCTGCATCCACAGCAGCTCCTGTTTGTAGAGCTGGTGCTGTTTGTGCGTCTGCGCTGCCTCCCGCTCTTCCTGGGCGGCTCGCTGGGCGACATAATCCTGATAGTTTCCCTTATACATCTGTAATTGACCGTTGCGCAGGGCAGCAATGTCCGTGGCGACATGATCTAGAAAATAGCGATCATGGGTCACAAAGACGATCCCGCCAGGATAGGCCAACAACCGCTTTTCAAGCCAATCCACTGTTTGATAATCCAAATGGTTGGTCGGTTCATCCAGCAGCAGCAAGTCGGCCGGTGAGATCAAGGCTTGCGCCAAGGCCACCCGCTTCTGCTGACCGCCGGATAAGGTTGCCACGGGAACCGTCATGTCCGGAATGGCTAATTGGGTCAAAATACTCTTCACATCGGCTTCGATGGTCCAAAGATTGTGCCGGTCCATCATATCGTTGGCCGCGTAATACGCCTTGGCGGCCTCCTGATCAGCGGGATCCTTTTCGTAATGGCGCAAAGCCTTTTCGTAATCCCGAACCATTTGAAAATCATCCGCGGCACCGGCAAAGGCCGCCGTCAAAACATCAGCACCGGCCGGAAAAGTAGGTGTCTGGGGCAGATAATTGATTCGGTAACCCTTGGCGGTAGTGATCGTTCCGGCCTCCGGCGCCAGCCGGCCGGCAATGATCTTGAGCAAGGTCGACTTGCCCACCCCGTTCAAGCCGATCAGTCCGATGCGCTGATTCGGGGTCACGGTCAGTGCGAGATCCGTAAAGAGTGTTTTATCGCCGTATGCATACTGTAATCCTGTGGCTTGTAATGCCTTCACAATGATTGACCATCCTTTGTCTGTTGCGTTTTCTGAATATAGGCCAGTAACGCCGCCGGCGTATTGGCCGCTTGCCCGGCCACGACCGCTTGGGTCATGGCTGTCATCGCCTGACCCAAGGCAGGCCCGCGCAGAGCGGGGGCGGCCTGCATCACTGTGCGGCCGTCTACCGCCAGGTCGTGGGCTTGATGAATCGGCAGCGCCGCATAGCGTTCTTGCCACTGATCAACAGCGATCCCCAATTGCGCGGCAACGGGTAATAATACTGAGTCAAATTCCGGCCCGGCCTGATACAGATCCCACGCCCCAGCGGTCCCCGCCTGAATTTTGGCTAAAACCGGCAATAACCGGGCTGCTTGGCGCCGCTCGGTATTTGTGGTCTTCCAGGCCCGCAGAAACGGTCCTACGGCGTTTTCAGCCAGGCCCAGGGCAAATACCAGGCGCAGCCATACACTGCCGCTCTCGGCCAACCTGTGGGGCACGTCAGCCAGCATGCTGGTCAACGCCGTCTGCTGGCCGGCCAAGCCGGGACAGGCAGCATAAAGCTGGGTATCAATAAATGTCTTCAATCCGCTGGCCCGATCCTGAGCCGCCATCATTTTGACAAATTCCATATTGATCCGCTCCACCGCAATTTTTTCTAATAACTGGTGGTGGTGGCGAATTGCGGCTTCCGCGGCCGGTTCAATCGTGAACGATAACTGGCTCTGGAACCGCACCGCCCGCATCATGCGCAGGGCATCTTCATGGAACCGTTCCTCGGGTTTGCCCACCGCCCGCAATAAATGGCGCTGCAAGTCGCCCAAACCATCGAACAAGTCTGTGATCTGACCGGTATGATCCATGGCCAGCGCATTGACGGTGAAGTCCCGGCGCTGCAGATCTTCCCGCAGCGAGCGGACAAAAGTGACATGGTCCGGCCGGCGATAATCTTGATAAGTCGATTCCGTACGGAACGTGGTCACTTCATACTGCCCCTGGGGCTGCAAAACCGTCACCGTTCCGTGCTGAATACCGGTATCCACCGTCCGTTTGAATAGCGCCTTCACTTCGGCCGGATAGGCACTGGTGGCGATGTCCACGTCATGAATCCGATCATGGAGCAAGGCATCGCGCACTGCGCCCCCAACAAAATAGGCTTCATAGCCAGCATCGTTCAATCGGCGCAAAACGGGCGCTGCTGCTTCAAACTCTGCTGGTAACGGCGACAACCGCATGTAACCACCCTGCTTTCTCAATATTCGTTTACGGCCTTTTCATGGTACCATATCAGGCAGAGGACGACAGCGCCGAACGGGCCAAGCGTCACTCAGATTGTTGTAAGGAGAGGATAAAATCATGTGGCGCAAACAATTGACCAGAACTCTGCGGGATCTATTGGCGATCGGTTTTGGCTGCTTTTTCTATGCCTTCGGGCTGGTCGCCGTCAACATCAAGAATCATTTGGCGGAGGGCGGCATCACCGGGATCACCTTGATCCTGCGGTACTGGTTCCATATTGACCCGGCTTATTCCACGATCTTTTTGAACATTCCTTTAATTATTCTCGGCTATAAATTCCTGGGCAAACGGGCCTTAGCCTACACTATCTACGGTACCGGCATGCTGTCGGCCGGCCTGTGGGTCTGGCAGCGGCTGGCCTTTGTCCAAAATTTGAATCTGCATAATGACCTCTTCATTGCCGGTATTTTAGCCGGGCTATTCGGCGGTATCGGTTCTGGGATCATTTACCGTTTCGGCGGCACCACCGGCGGCAGCGACGTCCTGGCTCGGATCTTCGAACAGGAACGGGGCATCCCCATGGGCCGGACCCTGCTGGTCTTCGACATCCTCGTGCTGGTCAGCTCCCTCTCCTACCTGGATATTGAGCACATGATGTACACCCTGCTGGCTTCGTTTGTCTTTTCCCGCATCGTGGATCAGACCATGGAAGGCGCCTATTCCGCCCGGGGGGTCTTCATCATTTCCAAGAAACACCAAGAAATTGGCCAGCGGATCATGGATGAAATGGAACGGGGCATCACCTACTTAGACTCGGAGGGCGGGTACCACCAAACTCCGCAAAAGATGCTGTATTGCGTCGTCTCGCCCAGTGAAATCGCCGATCTGCGCCGGCTGATCCAAGATGAAGACCCGCGGGCCTTCGTCACCATCGTAGATGTGCACGAAGCGCTGGGTGAAGGCTTCACGTATCAGCGGCCGCGGCGCAGTCTGTTCAGTCGGCGGTAACCATTAAGGTTCATCCAGTAAATCATCATACAGGTCCTGCATATCCAGATCAGTCGGGACCAGCTTCAAGTACTGTTTCAAGGCCGCCAGCAATTCTGGACGCGCCGCCATGCTTTGGAAGAACCGGATCAAGTCCAGGAGAAAGTCGGTGTTTTCCCGAAAACTGGGATACGCCAACAGATAATTCTCCTTGGCTTGGTCCATTTTTTCTTGCCGTTCGTAGGATTTGGCGATGTTCCAATACATTTGCGGATCCAGCTCGTGGTTGGCCGCTGCCGCCGTTAACAGGTCCACATTGGCCTGATCATCCCCATCTTTAACATACAGATTACTCAACGACAGGATCATATCCTGATCATCGGGATCCTGGGCCAATTCCTGTTTGGCAAACGTGACGGCTTGATCCTCGTCAGCCAGCCGGGTGGCATAATTGAACCCCAGTTTAAATAGATCGCTGTTGAATTCATCAAAACCTAAGCCGATCCGCACGGTGGCCAAGGCGTCCGGCAGCTGATTCAGCGCCGCTTGAGCCCTGGCCAGCGCCGGATAGAGCGGCGCATAATCCGGGTCGCTTTGCTGCAGCGCCGTCAGCGTGGTGATCGCTTGCTGGTACTGCTTGGTCTCCCCGTAGAGCACCCCCAGCTGATAAGTGGTGTCGGCGTCCAGCGCTTCCCGGGGCAATTTCTGATATTCAGCGATTGCTTCTTCATAGTCGCCCATGCCGGCCAAAGTTGCCGCGAGACGCTGGCCGATAAGTACCTCCGCCATGGTCTCGATGCCTTGATCCAGCAAAGCCTGATACTCCGGCAATGCCTCTTCATACCGCCCCAAGGTGAAGTACAGCTCGCCCAGAGCAAAATCGATCACCGGTTCATCCGGAGCCAAGCGTTTGGCTTCCTTCAGCTTCTGTTCGCTCACTTCTGGAATCCCCATGGTCTGATACACATCGGCGCTGGCCAGCAAGCCCTGAACGTAAGCCGGCGAGTCCTTCGGAATGGCGGCCAGAAGGGCGAGTGCTTGATCCGTATCGCCGGCACTGACCGCGATATCCGCGAGATACGTGCGCAATTCGTCTTCATCGGGATGATCGCGCAGAAGTTTTTCGAAGATGCGCTTAGCCTGCGGGGTAAAACCCAAACCATAGAGCTGTTCGCCCAAATTAAAGAGGGTATCATCATCGTCATGCCGCAATGCTAAGGCAAACAGTTTCTTGGCGTTGGTCCAATCGTGATCTTCCTGCAGTTTCGTCAGCATTTGTTCTGAATATGACATAGGCCGCCTCGATTTTCTTTCTTTTTTTATAATGATGTGATATTTGTTCATAGCCAACCATGATAGAATCACGTCAATCCCTGTTCTGTCAAGCAATTGACTCAATATAAGAAAATTCTTGACGATACGCAAATCGCCAATGCTCTACTTGCGTAGGTCATTGGCGATTCGGTGGAACATTCCGTAGACCGAGTCTACTTGACGGAATCCTTGAGTGCCTTGCCGGGCTTGAAAGCCGGTACCTTGCTGGCTGGAATGCTGATTTCAGCACCAGTCTGGGGATTGCGGCCCTTCCGAGCGGCGCGTTCGCGGACCTCGAAGTTACCAAAGCCGATCAGTTGAACCTTGTCACCTTTTGCTAAAGATGCTTGGATCGTGCTGAATACGGCGTCAACAGCAGCAGTTGCGTCCTTCTTGGTCAAGCCAGTCTTGGCTGCAACGTTGTCGATCAATTCTGCTTTATTTGCCATGTTTGGGATTCACCTCCTACGCGTTGACGATCCCTCGTCAGAACGTATCACTTTTGTAAAACAAAAGTGTGAAATAATGTTGCGCGGCAATCATTACTTCATTTCTAAAAATAGCATACCGAAGCCGCAGTAGCAAGGATTTTCGCCGAAAAAAAGCACGAAATCAGCATTTCATTTATTTTCATGAAAATATACACCGGTCATTTTTCGGTATACCACAACTTTATTTTCGCTGTCGGGGAACAATAACAATAGGTGTCCCCGAAAAGTCAAAGGCTGCCCGCAACTGGTTGACCAGGAAACGCTGGTACGAAAAGTGCATCAGATCAACGTTATTGACGAACGCGACAAAAGTCGGCGGGCCGCTCTTGACCTGGGTCATGTAGTACACCCGCAGCCGCTTGCCATTACTGGTGGGTGTCGGTGTGGTCGCCACGGCCTTCAGCAGCACGTCATTGAGGGTGCTGGAGGTGATTCGGCGCTCATGATTTTCAGCAACTTTCTTGATCAAGGCCGGCAGCGTACTCACCCGCTGATGGGTCTTGGCCGATAGGAAGACGATCGGGGCATAGTCCAAGTATTGGAACTGACCACGGATCTCGTCAGTGAATTTCTTCATGGAGTGGGTATCCTTATGCACTGCATCCCACTTATTGACGACAATGATCACGCCGCGGCCGGCCTCATGGGCCAAACCGGCAACGTGCTTGTCCTGTTCCCGGATGCCCGCTTCGGCATCGATCAGGACCAGCACGACGGCACTGCGTTCAATCGCACTTTGGGCCCGCAGGACCGAATACTTCTCCGTATTTTCCCAGATCTTGCCCCGCTTGCGGATCCCGGCGGTGTCAATGATCGTGAACGCTTGGCCATCGTCCGTAAAGCGGGTATCGATAGCGTCCCGGGTCGTCCCTTCAATATTGGACACAATGACCCGCTCTTCGCCGAGGATGGCATTGACCAGGGACGATTTGCCCACATTGGGCCGGCCGATGACACTGAACTCGATGCTGTCATCATTGGCATCCGCCTGCTTGGCCGGAAACTTAGCGACGACGGCATCCAGCAGATCGCCCAGACCGGTCCCCTGCACCCCGGACACGGGATACGGGTCACCCAACCCGAGAGAATAAAAGTCATAGATCTCTTGGCGCTGTTCGGGGTTATCCGCCTTATTCACCGCGAGAATTACCGGTTTATCCGCCTTGTACAACATTCGGGCCACGTGTTCGTCGGCCTCAGTGACCCCCTCCTGGTTCGATACCAGGAAGACGATCACGTCCGCCTCTTCCATGGCAATCTGGGCCTGGGCGACGATCTGGGTCATCAAGGGAGCATCATCAATGTCGATCCCCCCGGTATCGATCAGCGAAAATTCCTGACCCAGCCACTCCGCCGGAGCGTATAAGCGGTCCCGGGTCACCCCCGGCTGGTCTTCAACGATCGCGATCCGCTTCTTTGCGATCCGATTGAATATCGTCGACTTGCCGACATTCGGCCGACCGACGATCGCCACGACAGGTTTAGCCATGCAAAAACATCCTTTCTTAAAAACAGAAGTAACGGCTACATCCTGTAGGGACATAGCCGTTACCTCGACGCTATCTCAAATTCAGTGGCCTAGACGATTACTTATCGTCCTTTTGGTCGTCCTGCTTGTCAGACTTGAATTGGTCCAACGCGCCGCCGATCAAATCGCCCAAGCTGAAGCCAGTATCCTCTTCCTCTTCGCCAGGGGCAGAGACCTTGGTATTGCTGCGGCTTGCTGCCGGACGCGCCTGCGGAGCATTACCGCCGCGGTTGCTGCGGTCATTGCGCCGCGGTGCACGTTCAGAACGGCTGCTGCGGTCACTCCGGCGATAATTGCTGCTGTCGCCTTCGCGTTCCTCTTCTTCTTCACCAGCATGCGGATTCTCAGTCAGCGCCTTGATCGACAAAGCCAACCGGTGCTGTTGCGGGTCGACACTCAAGACTTTAACCTTGATGTCTTGGCCTTCCTTCAGCACTTCACCCGGTGTGGCAATGTGTTCGTGGCTGATTTGGGAAATGTGCACCAGACCTTCAACGCCCGGGAACACTTCAACAAATGCACCAAAAGTCACTAACCGCTTGACTTGGCCTTCAAGGACAGAGCCGACCGGAGCCTTCTCTTCAATATCATCCCACGGTTGGGGTAATAATGCCTTGATGGACAAGGAAATCCGATCCCGTTCCGGATCAACGTTCAATACCTTGACCTTCACGTCTTGGCCAGTCTTCAAAACATCGGAAGGCTTGTCAACGTGGTCATAGGAAATCTCAGAAACGTGCACCAAACCGTCGGTACCGCCCAAATCAACAAAGGCACCAAAGTTTGTCAGCCGAGCAACCTTGCCTTCAACGACGTCGCCAGGTTGCAGCTTCTCGTAGAGGGCCTTCTTTTCGGCTTCCTTTTGCTTCGCAACGACTGCCCGGTGAGAAAGGATCAACCGATTCTCGCTGGGTTCGATTTCAACAACAGCCATTTCCAATTCTTGGCCCTTGTACGTCGACAAATCTTCAACGAACCGATCTTCAACCATAGAAGCCGGGATAAAGCCGCGCACGCCATCAACGTCAACGACTAAGCCGCCCTTAACATTATTGGTGACCTTGCCTTTAACTGTGTGGCCCGCCTTGTATTCCTCTTCGATTTGGTCCCAGATCTTCCGTGCTTCTAAGCGACGCAAGGACAATAAATAACTACCGTTCTCTTTGTCTTTGCCAATCGTTGAGAGGACGACGAGTTGCAACTTGTCACCCACCTTAGCCAAGTCGTGGATGTCTGCATTGCGGTCGGCAGTCAGCTCCTTGAATGGTACAACACCCTCGACACCGGTGTTTTCAATACCCACAACGAGTTGGTTCTCATCGTCAATGGCTAATACCTCGCCGGTCACGACATCGCCGACTTTTACCTCGTGAACGCTCTTCAAGGCATTCTCCATTAACTTTCTGCCTTCAGCTTCGTTGTTCTTTTTTTCTTCGTCCATGAAAAAATCCTCCTTAACGACTTACAATCAAAGTCTATTTTACTTGAAAACGCGAGTAAATGCTACACCCCCGCTTTTATTTCGCCATGTGCTGTTTTTTTTCGTTGATGACGGCCACAATGGCATCCACCACTTGGGGGATCGTCAGGTGCGTGGTATCGATCTCCACGGCATCGGCGGCCTTTTTCAACGGGGACTGGGCCCGATGGGAATCTTTATAGTCCCGTTCAGCAATTTCTTGGGCCAGCGTAGCCAGCGGAACGGTGATCCCTTTTTCCGCATTATCTTTGAACCGGCGTTTTGCCCGTTCAGCGACACTGGCGACCATGAAGATCTTCACCGCCGCCTGGGGCAGCACTGTCGTCCCAATATCTCGGCCATCCATAACGATATTTTGGCCCGCCGCAATTTGCCGCTGGCGTTTCGTCATTTCCGCCCGCACACCGGGCAGCGCGGATACCTGGGAGACATTATTCGTCACTTCTTCGCTGCGAATGGCCGTGGTAATATCAGTACCAAACATGCGTACATGCTGGCCATCCGCTGCCGGAACGAACTCAATCGGCTCAGTACCTAGACTTTGCAAAATCTGTTGTTCGTCGTTTAACGGGAGGTGCTGCTTGAGCGCCCACCAGGTCACAGCCCGGTACATGGCGCCCGTATCCAAGTAGATGTAGTGCATCTGCTTAGCTAATAATTTAGCAATCGTACTCTTCCCTGCCGAAGCAGGGCCATCAATCGCAATTTGCACGAACTTTTTTGCTCCAATCTGCAGTGATCAACAATAGAAAACGTCCCCCTCGTCCAGATTAGGGGACGTTTTTGGTGCCGGGTTATTTCACCTTTAAAACTTGCCCCGGAATAATACCGCCGCTTTGGACCGACGGGTTCAACGCATACAGTTCTGACAAACTCATGCCGTGATTCAGCGCGATCCGATACGGATTCTCGCCGGCTTTCACGGTGTATGTGCCGCCCGCGGCCACCGCCGGGGTACTGCTGCTGGCCTGAGCCGGCGCGCTGCTGCTTTGGGCCGCCGGCTGCTGGGTCTGCGCGGCTGAACTGCTGGCCGCGGCTTGCTGGTTTGAATTATCCTGTGTCTGGGTCGATGCCGCCTGCTGCTCCGTTGAGCTGCTGCTGGCCGCAACCGAAGATGACGAAACAGCAGTGGTATTATTTTCTGCTGCTTCAGAAGCCTTCCTTGATGCGGCCGCTTCTTTCTTGGCCCGCGCCCGGGACGAGGCCGCCGCCCGAGAAGATGCTGCTGCTGAGGTGCTGTCCTTCTCGCTTTGGGTGACCGTGATCTTATTGGCGCTGCTGCTACCGTTCCCGCTGCGCATATTAAATGCCCAATAGCCCATTGGGATGATCATCAGCAAAGCCAGAATAATTGCCAGGACAACCGCAAAACTGGTCATATTCTTATCCCGATGGCGGGTCGCCACCCGGGACAAATTGCCAGTATCGTCGCGATCGTCCATGAATTTCTTTTGCCACGGGTGTTCAGCATCATTTGCTGCTTTCTTGTCTCCCGTGGGCGCCGATGTCTTATTCAACTTGTCATCGTGATCCTGTTTCATGGATCGAACCCCCTGTGCCAGTCTTTTATTTTATCATACCATAGCGGTCCAACAAAATGCGCCAACTGCGGAACCACTTTAGCACATTTCTAAAACAATTGGGCCAGACGTGCGGCGACTGATTGCACCGGTTCTGGCCGATGTACACGCAACGCGGCATCGGCCGGCCAGGCCAAAGCGGTCAAGTGCTGCAGCAGCGCCGTGGGCGTCGTGACGGCACAACAGTCTGCCGTATGATGCACCTGCCGCGGCTCGGGATCAAAGGCGTTCAGCACCAGTTGGCGCCGGCAGATTGTGTCCGGCGCAGTATAAAAATGCACCATCTGCGCGGCTGAAGTCTGCCGCGTCTGCTGGGTTGCGGCCAGCAATTGCGTCACCGCAGAAGCGTCCGCAAATGCCCGATACCGTTTAAGCAGGGCAATTTCCGGCGTCTCATCCTTAGCGAACTGGGCTGGCCGGTGAAAGTAGGCCTGGATCAGACTGGCGGGCGGGAACCCGCGGACCGCATCCTGCTGCAGCTGGGGAATATCCCCCGGCGCCAATAATGTGATCGCCGCCGCTGGCGCACCGTCCCGGCCCGCCCGGCCAATGGCTTGCAAGTAATCTTCCAGACTCGTGGGCGGCGCCATATGAATAACGGCCCGCACGTTGGGCTGGTCAATGCCCATCCCGAAGGCATTGGTCGCACACACCACCCGGATATAGCCCTCGCGGAACTGATGCTGCAGACTGCGCCGCTCATCCCGCTCTAAACCGCTGTGATAACGGCCCACCGCGATGCCTTGGGCGGTCAAAGCGATCGCCACTTCGTTGGCCCGCTGCTTCCGGTTGAAGTAAATGATCACTCGCCCGGGAATGGCGGCCAGCAGCTTGGGCAGCAGGGTATCTTTCTCTTTTTCACTGGTCACGGGACACGTATCCAGCCAAATATTCGGCCGATCCACTGAACGGCTGACCACTGTCGTGTTGGCCGCGGTCAGTCCCAACCGGCGGCAAATATCCCGGCGTACTCGGGGCGAAGCCGTAGCGGTTAAAGCCAACACCCGTTGCGGCTGGAGCAATTGGAGCACGTGGCCGAGCTGCAGGAACGCCGGGCGAAAATCCGGGCCCCACTCTGAGATGCAATGGGCCTCATCCACCACCAGCAAGCCGACTCCGTGGTGCTGCAAAGCCGCAACCACATCTGGCCGGGTCAGCGTTTCGGGCGCAGCAAAGAGATATCGCCATTTGTCTAACCGGTTCAGTACACTTTGCTGCTCATCCCAGGTCAGCTCACTGTTTAACGCGACGGCGGCACCGAGGTTGGCTTCCTGCAGATGCTTCACCTGATCGATCATCAAGGCAATCAGCGGCGAGACCACCACGGTCAGCTGCTTGGTCAGCAGTGTCGGCAGCTGGTAGGTCAGCGATTTGCCCTGCCCCGTGGGCAGCACAGCTAAACAGTTGCGCCCCTGCAGCAGCGCCCGAATCACGTCTTCTTGACCGGGCCGGAATTCACTGAAACCGAAATGCTGCTGCAAAGCAGCATGCAAATCATCACTCAAGGCGCACCCCTCCTGACTGCCGCTGACGCGCAATAGCCGCCAACCGGCCGCGGAAGAAATCGACCACCGGATCAGCCTTCGCTGGCGGTAATCGCCAGCCTGGCTGCTCGTGAATCACAGCCGGCCCCAACATGGCAGCCTCTAATATGTGTTCACGAATCGTACTGGCCGCCAACTGGCGCTGCTGGGCAGTTTGATCCACGGACTGATCAGCCAGCAGCTGCATGGTCGCCTGAGCACTGCGGGTCACCGCTGGGGTTGGCAGCGGCAGCAAGCCCTGCCAGCGGGCCGCCTGACCGCCGGCGATGGCCTGATAAAGCTGAGCCAGCGCATCGATCCAGACCAGCTGGACTTGAAATGGCTCAAACCCCAAATGTGCCGCCAAGTCTTGCCAGCTGGCCACATCGGTCTCTGCCCCCACCAGCCGGTTGACCAAGACGGTACCAGCCAGCTCAGGCATGGCTGTCACTAAACTCTTGAATTCGGCAATCGTCCCGGGCAAATCGGTTTTAGCCGCCTGCTCGTACCACCCCTTCACCCGCTGCTGAATCAGCAGATGCGGCGTGATGGGGGCAAAATGCCGCTCCTGGTGCTGGACTTGGCTGATCAATTGAACGGCTAACGTCAGAATATCGCCGATCTCCCGATACGCCGGCATAGTCAGCCCGGCCACGTGGGTCGGCCACCATGCCGGTAATGCGGCCGGGGGCGCCGTCAGCGTCTCGTCCGGCGCTTCGGTCAATAGTTTCTGGTGCACCAGGTAATCGATCATTTTTTCATACCGCGGGCGGGACAGGTGCGGCAGTAATCCCCAAAATGGCAGTAAATCGTTGATAAACGCCGCATACAAATTGGAAAAGGTCCGTTTCCCGTGTAAAATATGATACATCGTCACCGGGCGCACGTGCCGCCCGGCAAACAAATAGTGTAAGAAAGTCGGCACGTGATCGCCCCCTGACTGATCGATGAATTGAAAGAAGCTGCCCTAAATGACTGATTCGAAAAACGATGTGCGCCAATCATCTGACTGGTTCACCAAAATTGACCAAGAACGCTGTATTGCCTGCGGTCTTTGTGCCCTGCACGCCCCTGCCGTTTTTGATTATGACGACAACGGTGTCGCCTTTGGCAAACGGGACGCCAACCATGGGACAGTACCCATCCCGCCGGAACAACTAGCCGCCTTCAAAACGGCCTACCGCGACTGTCCCGTCCAGGCTATCTTGCGCAGCCGCGGGCCGTTCCCGCCGGAAAAGCCGGCGAAGCCTCGTCCTGACCATTATACGGAGTCGTGATCATCAATGTAAAATCCGCCCCGCCAGTCTGCCAAACAGACCAGCGGAGCGGATTTTTTTCACACCGAATTAGTGTTTAACGGCCAAGACTCGATGGCGCACGATCCAGGGCACCATCTTGAAGTACAGCGGCAAAAACACTGCCGCCAAGACGACGCCCTTTAATAGATTAAAGGGCACGATCATCGCAAAAATATAAGTCGTCATCGCCATGCCCAGCTTGAAATTCATCACGCTGGCATACAACGGCGTCAATACCAGCCAGTTGAGCACCGCCATGATCACCGTCAGCGACACAGTGGCCAAAACGATGGCAATGATCCGCTGCGGCCACTTATCCGCCAGCTTCGTTAACAATAAGTAAAGCGGCACGGCAAAGGCGATAGCCGCGATAAACGCAGCACTGTCGCCGATCAAGGCGCCAAGACTCGCCCCCGACAGCATAAAGTGGACGATCACTTTGATTGCGGCCACCCCAATCCCAGCGCCTAACCCATAAAGGCTCATGGCTAACAACACTACGACGTCGCTCACGTCTAATTTAAGAAATCCCATCACAGGAATTTCAATGTACATGACCAGCGCGGCCAAGGCACCAAAGATGGCGACCCCGATCCACTTTTCCAATCCACGGTTTGCTTGCATACTGAAATGACCTCCATCAGAGGCTGCTCCAGGAAAAAAGCGGAGACAAACAGAATATGTTTGTCTCCGCTTACGCTATCTTCTTCCATCTAGACTATACTATCGGTCCCGGAGTTGCACCGGGTCCACCGCACAATGCGGGTCGCGGACTTTACCGCCGGTCGGGAATTACACCCTGCCCTGAAGACAAACCACTATTTAATTTTGATACCGTCATAGTAAACGAAATACCGCACGGCGTCAACTTATTTGCTGCGGGTTTCGACCAAATCGTACAATTCCCGTACTTCATGGGTACGCAGAGACCGGTATTCGCCAGCATTCAACCCATCTAGGGTAAGAAAAGCGAACCGTTCCCGGGACAGCTTGTCCACGGGGAGCCCGACCTTTTCCATCATTCGCTTGACCTGATGGTGCCAGCCTTCGTGGATCGTAATCTGGATAATGCTGTAATTCTTGATCTTTTCAGTGCGAATCACTTTTACCTTGGCCGGCCGGGTCTTGCGGCCGTCTAAAACGACGCCCTTTTCCAACTGCTTCAGCTGCTCGCCCACAGGAATACCCTTGACCCGCGCGACGTAAGTTTTATCCACTTGAAACGACGGGTGCATCAAGCCATTCGCCAATTCCCCATCATTCGTCAGCAGGAGCAGGCCGCTAGTATCATAATCCAGTCGACCCACAGGATAAACCCGTTCCTGGACGCCGTTAAGCAGATCCACCACGGTTTTGCGGCCCTTTTCATCGTGGGCTGACGTGATCACACCGCGGGGTTTATACAATAAGAAATAAACCTTGCGCTCCTGGGTCAAAGGGACCCCATCCACCTCTACAGCGTCTTGGGGGGTGACTTTGATCCCCATGGCCGTGACGGTATCCCCGTTCACAGTCACGTGACCGGTGGCAATCAGTTTCTCTGCTTTGCGGCGGGAAGCGACCCCGGCATCCGCAATTACTTTTTGTAAACGTTCACTCATTGTTTTTCTCCTCTTCTTCTGCGTCAGTCGTGTCCTCTTCGCTCCCCAACTGGGCATTAAAGGAGGCAAACAGATCGGCCGCCGGAGCGGCCCGTTCCTGGGTATGGGTCAGCGGCGGCAAATCCTGCAAACTGGCCAAACCGAAATAATCCAAAAATGTTTGGGTCGTTTCATAAAGAATCGGCCGACCAGGTGCGTCTTTGCGCCCCGCCTCGCTGATCAGCTCGTGGGCCAACAAGGTCTGCAATGCCCCCGCACTGTGAATCCCGCGGATCTCATCGATCTCGATGCGGGTGATTGGCTGCTGATACGCGATAATGCTCAAAACTTCAACAGCCGCTTGGGACAGGTGGCGGCTGCCGGCATCCTGCATATAATTCTGGATCAGGTTGGCAAAGGCCGGTTTCGTCAGCAGCTTATACCGCTCGCCAAACACCGCTAAGTAAACGCCCCGCTCCGGGTCCGCCGCCAGCGCGCTGCCCCACTGCTCAACCTGCACCCGGACCGCCGGCACGGCAATGCCTAACGTGCTGGCCAGGTCATTGAGCGTCATGCCCTCTTCGCCCGCAGCGAACAATAGCGCCTCTAAAGCGGCGCTGAACTGGTCTTGGCTCATGAAATCATTCCTTTCGCGGCGGTCTCTTGGCGCCATTCCACATAAAGCGGCGCGGCAAAATCTTCCTGGGTACAGGCTACCGTGGCATCCTTCAGCAATTCCAGCACAGCCAGAAAGGTGGTTACGACCTCATCCACACTGGGCGCTTCGCTGAGCAGCCGGCCAAAGGTCACCGGCCGGTGGGGCCCCAGGTGCTGCAAAAATGTCTTGATCCGGTTCATTTGGGTCGCCAGCACATGTTTCTCCAACGGAATGGTCCGCCGCGGCATCCGGGGCGCTTTTTGCCGCTGCCAGATCCGTTCCATGGTCAACCGCAACGCATCGATCGTCAACAACCCCGGCGCCAGCGGCTGAGCCGTGGCGGCTGGCGGGGTCTGGGGTTCTCGGTCGTAGCGGCGGTGGCGATCAGCGGCCATCTCCTTCAAGATCCCGGCCACCTTCTGATAGCTCTCGTATACCAGCAGCTGGTTGACCAGATCTTCTCGCGGATCTTCCGGTTCATCATCCGCCACAGTCAGCGGATTATCCGGCAGCAGCAATTTGGACTTGATGGCCATCAGCGTCGACGCCAGCACCAAATAATCCCCGGCCGAATCCAGCACGAGGACTTCTTGGTGATGAATGAAATCCAAATATTGACTGGTGATCTGGGCGATCGGAATATCGTAAATATCGATTTTCTGCTGACGAATCAGGTGCAGCAGCAAATCCAACGGCCCCGTATAATCTTGTACCGAGAAGGTCAGGGGCAGCGTACTCATTGCTGATCGTCCCCCGCATCAGCGGCCGTCCGCTTGCTTTCCCACTTCACAAGCAACGGCGTCGTCTCAAACGTGCCCATCAACTTCTGATGGGGATAGAGCTTTGCCAATTCATCAAAAATCATGAACGTTTGGTGGCTGCCCCGTTCCGACGGCATCAATGAAATATGGCGGACCAAAATAATATCCTGACTGCGCTGAATCCCCACGACTCCGGCAAAATCCTGAGAATCTGCCGGCCGCCACAGGTACAGCAAATATTCGGGATCATTTTGGTACAACGCCATCTCGGTTTGCAAATGATCCAATGGTTTCAGATCCGGAACGAACGAAAGCAAGCCCATGGCTATTTTTTCGTAGTCGTTCTTGTACTTAACTAACATGCTGATCCTCCATTTCCACAACACCCATACGGTAGCACAGCGGTCCAGACCACACAAGCGGCCAAAGAACCAAGGCTAATGATAGCGGGGGTGGTACTGCGCATAGACATCCAACAGCCGGGTTTTCGAAATATGGGTATAAATCTGGGTCGTTACGATATCGGCATGCCCCAACAGTTCCTGCACGACCCGCAAGTCGGCCCCGTTTTCCAGCAGATGCGTCGCGAACGAGTGGCGCAGCGTATGGGGGGTGACGTCCTTCTGAATGCCGGCTGCCGCGACGTACTTTTTGATCATTTTCCACACACTTTGACGGGAGAGCTGCCCGCCGCGGAAATTCAAAAAGACAGTCTCTTCCCGCCCCTTGACGTAATTACCCCGCTCATCATGCAGATAACGGGTCAGCCAATTGATGGCGTCATCACCGATGGGCACTAATCGTTCCCGGTCACCCTTCCCAATCACTTGGACCAGGGCGAGATCCAGATGCAGCTGGCTCAGCTGCAAGTGAGTCAGCTCCGAGACCCGCATACCAGTGGCGTACAGAGTTTCCAAAATGGCCCGATCGCGAATTCCCAGTTTTTTACCTGTATCCGGCTGGGCCAGAACTTGCTGGACCTCAGCCACGGACAGTACATCCGGCAAATGATGGGTCGCTTTGGGGGCGTCCACCAAAGTCATGGGATCATGCTGCACTAAATGGCGATGCATGGCAAAGCGGTAAAATTTGCGCAGCGACGCCACCAGCCGAATCTGAGATTGCACTGCCTTGCCGGCTGCTGCTTGATCCTGCAAGAACGACTCAATGGCGCCCGGGGTCTCCGGCAGCGCTTCGTGATGGTCGTTCAGCCAAGCAAAAAGCGTCTCCACGTCCCGGCAATAGCCCAGCCGCGTATTCTTCGCCAAGCCCTGGTCCAGTTGCAAATAGCGGGCGAAATCCGCCAGCATATCCTGTTCATTTTTCATCCGGCTGAACCAGGGTGATCTGCCCATCGGCTTGTTGGATCAGCCGCTGCTTCAGCAGATTGCCCAGAGCACGTTTGAACGCACCCTTGGAAATGGCAAAAGTCTCTTGAATCTCATCCGGTGTGCTGTGGTCAGAAAACGGCAGCGTCCCCTGGGGGGCCTGCTGGAGCATAGCCAGGATCATCTGGGCATCGTCCGAAATTTCTTCATAGGCCATGGGCTTCAAAGACAGGTTCAAACCGTGATCCTGGGTGGTGCCGATCACCCGCGCCGTAACCTGTTCGCCCAGCCGCGGTGCCGAAAACCACTCGGAGTGGTGGATAAATCCCTCTTGGTAATCCGCCGTCAAGACATGGGCGCCGATCTCCCGAACCTTATACACAGTCCCCTTGACCGTCTCGTTTTGCTGGCCGCTCTTAGCCGGAGCCGCAATCGCCTGGAAAATCTCCGGCGTTGCTAATTCACCCCAGAGCCGGCCCTTTTTATCCACGGATAACGCCACCAGCAACCGGTCGCCGATTTGCGGCCACGCTGCATCGTCAAAGGGCAGGACATCCTTCGAAACAACAATGTCCTTGTCCGGCAAGCCAATATCAATGAAGACCCCCAGCGAATGCATCCGCTGGGTCACGGTGGCAAAGGCGTAGTGGTCAATGCGCACCTTGGGCATCTGGGTCGTGCCCCGCAGCCGATCGTGCTTGTCGGTATACAGCAAGGCGTGCACGGTATCGCCTAGCGCTGGGGATTGCTCAAACTCCGCCCGCAAAATACCCAGGGTGTGACCGCTGACCTGGGCGAATACCTCTTTATCATTACTATCGGTGACCTGGGCGGCCACTACCTGTCCCAGCAACGGCACCAATGCCGTTTGTTCTTCAGCCATATTCATCCGCTCCTTACTTAATACCCGCCGGCAATTGATTGATCACCGTCAGGATCGTATACGTGATGCCGGCCGCAATGACTGGGCCAGCGGCGATACCCTTGAGAAAGACGACTCCGAGGATCGTACCGAACACTAAGGCCACCGTCATTTCCGGACTAGCCGCTAACAAGCCGACGCCCTTAGCAGAAAGTATCGCCACTAAAATACCGCAGGCCACTGCGATGTAGCCGGCGGGGGACTTGAAGGCATTGAGCAGATCAGCAAACCCGATCTTACCGGTGGCGATCGGCACTAAAATAGCGACCGAAATGATCGTCACGCCCCAATTAATGCCCTGGGCCCCCACTGTTTCTAATAATTTACCGGTGAACGGAAACAGCTTCAACACTGCCACGATCAGCACGGCAATGATCAGAGAACGGTTTTTCCCCAGCAAAGCCACTGCAAAAATGGCGGCTAAGAATAACCAGCTCTCCCATTGTGTCGTCATCTGACATCCCTGCTTCCTGATATTATTTCCCATTCTACCGGATTTAACCGCTCGGCGAAAGACCGCCGCGAAACAACGGGCTCCGGCGACCAGAAGCTAGCGCATAAGCGCCAAAGGACATAAACCTAAGTACGGGTTTCTGTTCTTTGGCGCTTATGCTGACGCTTCTAACCGGTCGCCTGCGCCCTCGAACAAAAACCGCCAGCGGCGGCCGGCGTCCCGGCTGTCTCTGGCGGACAAACGTGATCAATGAGTGATCAAACTTTTGATTAAAGCGCGTTGCTGGCCCCACGATAAATCATACCGCGACGGGAATCAACAGTAATGACTTCACCGTCTTGGATCAGCGTGGTGGCATCTTTAGCGCCGACAACGACCGGGATACCCATGGCAATCCCGACAACTGCTGCGTGGGAAGTCAAGCCGCCAGTCTCAACGACAATGGCACTGGACTTCTCAATAGCCGGCAGATAATCCTTATCGGTTGTCTTGACAACCAGGATGCCGCCATCAACAGCCTTTTCGTTAGCTTCCTCAGCAGAAGAAGCAACAACAGCCTTGCCGACAACAGTTTCGTCACCGACACCTTGACCATTCGTCAGCTTGGAGCCGATCAATTGAATCCGCATCAAGTTGGTCGTGCCGCTCTCACCAACCGGTACACCGGCAACGATCAAGATCAGGTCGCCTTCCTTGGCGAAGCCTTCCTTTTGCGCTAATTCAGCGGCGGCCGTGAACATCTCATCGGTGTTGGCCGGGCGCTTCGTTAATACTGGGTGGACACCCCAGCTGACGGTCAAAGAACGCTCTGTGCGTTCGTCGAAGGTCATGGCCAAGATATCAGCCGCCGGACGATACTTAGCAATCATCCGCGCCGTATAACCAGAGTTGGTGGCGGCGACAATGGTCTTGATGTGCAGATCATTGGCGGTATTCACAACGGCTTCACCAATGGATTCAGTGGCGTTAGCGCCAGTGAATTCGTGGATCCGTTGATAAGACAGCGTACCAGAAGCGTCAACTTCTTGTTCAGTGCGTTCGTCGATCCGCGCCATCGCTGAAACGGCTTCAACCGGGTACTTACCATTGGCGGATTCGCCGGACAGCATTGTTGCATCAGTACCATCCAAGATGGAGTTCGCAACATCGGTTACTTCGGCACGAGTCGGCCGCGGATTCTCTTGCATGGAATCCAGCATCTGAGTCGCAGTGATAACCGGCTTGCCCAGCTGGTTGCACTTCTTGATCAGGCGCTTTTGAACGAAGGGTACGTTTTCGAACGGAATCTCGACACCCATGTCGCCCCGGGCAACCATCAAACCATCAGAAACCTTCAGGATCTCATCGATATTGTCGATCCCTTCTTGGGATTCGATCTTCGGGAAGATCATGACATGTTCCATATGCTTCTCTTCCAGCAGTTCGCGAATGTCCAAGACATCTTGGGCCTTGCGGACGAAGGAAGCGGAAATGAAGTTGATGTTGTGATCCAAGCCGAAGCGGATATCATCCGTATCCTTCTCAGTGATCCCAGGGAGCCGAATTTCAACACCCGGGGCGTTAACACCCTTCTTGGAACCAATGTAGCCGTCGTTTTGTACTTGCGTAACCAATTCCCGATGAGCGTCATCCTTCTCGGTGATCTTCAAATCAACCAAGCCATCATCGATCAAAACGTGACCACCCACGTGGGTATCATCGTACAAACCGGGATAAGTAACCGCGATCTTTTCTGGTGTGCCTTCCAGACTGTCATCCATGGAAATGCGAATGACGTCGCCAGTGTGGGCTTCGAAGCCCTTGTTCTTTTGGGTCGTTGTCCGAATCTCGGCACCCTTGGTATCCAACATGATACCAACCAGTTTGCCGGTCTTCTTTTCGGCTTCATGCACCATGTTCATCCGAGCCAAATGCTCAGGATGATCACCATGGGAGAAGTTGAACCGGAAAACATTTGCGCCGGCCTCGATCAGTTTCGTGATCAAGTCAACCGTGTTACTTGCCGGTCCTAATGTACTAACAATTTTGGTCTTTTTCATAATCAGTAAAAACCTCCAATGAATTAGTTACCACTCTGTACAACACAATCATCGTACCAAAAACTAGTGAGATAAGTCACCGTTCAAATCATACAAGGACATATCTGCTTTGTGCTTTGATTCAAACAAATCGTCCATCGGATGATAAGTCAGCTGGTTGTTCTCGATGCCGACGGCTAAGCCGCCTTTGCCTTGCATCAAGAGCTCCACAGCAAATGCGCCCATCTTGGACGCCAGTACCCGATCCCGTGCGGACGGTGCGCCACCCCGCTGCACGTGACCCAGTACGGTCGAGCGAACATGGAAATCACCAAACTTGCTGAGTTCTTCGGCAAATTCGGGCGCATGCATGACGCCCTCAGCCAAAACAACCACCGAATGCTTCCGGCCAGCCTGCCGGTCCGTATTGATGTGCTCAGCAACTTTCGCCATATCAAATGGCTTCTCAGGAATGATGATCTCTTCTGCCCCGCCAGCGACCCCAGCCCAGAGGGCAATGTCGCCGGCGTTGCGGCCCATGACTTCCACGATGAAGGTCCGCTCATGGCTGGCCGCCGTGTCGCGAATCTTATCAATGGCATCCAGCGCCGTATTAACGGCGGTGTCAAAGCCGATGGTGAAGTCGGTATAAGGAATATCATTATCGATGGTACCTGGCAAACCAACTGCGTTATACCCGTGCTCCGTCAAGCGCAGGCCGCCATGGTAAGAACCGTCACCGCCGATAACGACCAAAGCGTCGATACCGAACTTCTTTAGTTGCTCAATCCCCCGCAACTGAGCTTCTTCTTGGGCAAATTCAGGATACCGGGCCGAATACAAGAACGTCCCGCCGCGTTGGATAATGTCCAACACGGTATCCTTGTCCAATGGGAAAATGTCGCCCGCTACAAGTCCTGCGTAGCCATAGTTAATACCATAGACTTCGAGGCCTTCGTGGAGAGCTTTGAGGGTGACGGCGCGAACGGCTGCGTTCATGCCGGGCGCGTCGCCGCCACTCGTCAAAATACCAATGCGTTTCATTTCTTCACCTCAGGGAATAAAATACTGGAACACGACGTTCCACAACACCTATCAATATATCACGTTGCCTGAATAAAATCTTGCTTTCTTTGTAATTTGCAAGGGAATTTGCAAGCATTTATTTTCAGTGCGCCGCCCGCAGGACAACGTTCTTCGCTCCCAACAGGTCTTTCAAAGCGGCCAATTGCTGGGGGGCGCCTGAAAAGTCAACGGGTGTCGTCAACAGACGTTTTTCACCGGATTTGGGCCGATAAACGACCACGGGGGTCTTTCCTTGACCCACCCGCAGGATCTCGGCAATCTCGCGATGGATGGCCGGGTTATCCAGCGCAGCCGGCACCTGGACATACAGGGTCAGCGGCACGGCTTCCGCCAGCAGCGGAGAAGCGGCCTGCAGCTGATTGGCAATCACCTGCAGTTCGCCGTTGCGTTCCTGCGTCTTGCCCTGAACAAGATAGACTGTATCATTGGTCAGCTGCTGACTGATCTGACGGTACAGGTTGGGGAAAATGGTGACATCTACTCCGCCGCTGGCATCTTCAGCAGTTAAAAAGGCCATTTCGTCGCCCTTCTTGGTCCGGATCGTTTTGACGTGGCGCACGTACAGCAGCAGCGTCACCGGGGCATTGGCCGACATATTGCTGACACTGATAATGGGATAGCGGCCCTTCAGCAAGACGTAACGGTCCGTGGGGTGGCCGGTGATGTAGGCACCCAAATACTGCGCGGCCAAATCGGCCCGTTCCCCGGCGTCATAGTCGGTGATCTGGGTCTCCTTAGGCGTCAGTAAACTGAATAACGACGTATTGTCTCCGGCAAACTCAGCGCTCTGCACCCGGCTGTGCAGATTGGCCACCAGCTGACGCCGGTTGTTTTCCAACCGGTCAAACGCCCCGCTCAAGGTCAGCGCCGTCAGCGCATCGTCTTTTAAGAACTTGGCCGGCACCCGGCGCAAGAAATCATCCACGGAATGAAAGGCACCGTTAGCCTTGCGTTCATCTAAGATGGCTTGGGTAAAGTCGGTGCGAATACCTTTGATCAAGGTCAGCCCGAACCGGATCGTCCCCTGAGCCACCGAGAAATAGGCCCAGGAAGCATTCACATCGGGATAAGCCAAGCGAACGCCATGCTGCCGAGCCTCCTGGACATACGTCTTGATCTTTGTGTCGTTGCCGCGCACCGAATTCAGCAAAGCACAGAAAAACGGCGCCGGATAATGTACTTTCAGATAGGCCAGCCAAAATGCGACCATACTGTACGCCACCGCATGGGACCGGTTGAAGCCGTAATTGGCAAAACTTTCAATATAGTCATAAACCTTCTGTGCATCTGCTTCGGAGTAACCCTGGTGCTGCGCGCCTTGGAGAAAGTCGGTGCGCAGGCTGTCCAAGACCCCTTTTTTCTTCTTGCTCATTGCCCGCCGGAGGGAATCGGCTTTGGCCAGCGAGAAGCCGCCCATCACGTTGGCCACTTGCATGACCTGTTCCTGATAAACCAGCACACCGTAAGTCGGAGCCAAAATATCCTTGAGTGCCGGAGCCGGGTATTCGATTGGTGCCTGACCGTGCTTACGGGCAATAAAAGTCGGAATGTTATCCATCGGCCCCGGCCGGTACAGGGCATTGGTCGCCACGATATCTTCAAAACTGGTGGGCGCTAACTGGCGCAGCACGTTCTTGATGCCGCTGGATTCAAACTGAAACACACCGTTGGTATCCCCAGCCCGGAAAAGGGCCAGCGTCTCCTCGTCATCAAGGGGGATCCGGCGCGGATCAAATTCCCGGCCTGTCTCCTTTTCCACTGAATGCACGGCCGCGGCCAGAATGGACAGATTGCGCAAGCCCAAGAAGTCCATCTTCAACAACCCCAGTGCTTCAGCGTTGCCCATAGGCTGCTGGATCAGTTTGACCCCGTTGCTGCCCTCCTGCACCGCGACAACATCCGTCAAGTTATGGTCGCTTAACACAATGCCGGCCGCGTGGGTGGACGTGTTGCGGGGCAGCCCCTCCAGATGCAGCGCTGTATCAAACAAAAGCCGGTTGAGCGGACTATCCTTGATTCGGTTTTGCAAGGGCAGCGAGTCTTTTGCAGCCTGCGCCAGGGATACATGGAGCACTGGCGGAATGGTTTTTGTCCACGCCCCCAGCTCCGGCATGCTGAGGCCGAATACCCGGCCGACATCGCGCAGTGATGCTTTAGCAGCTAAAGTGCCAAAGGTGATGATTTGTGCCATATGGTTGTCGCCGTATTTTTCATGAACATACTGAATCAGTTCTTCCCGCCGGTTGTCTGGAATATCCAAGTCGATATCCGGCATCTGCTGGCGTTCAGGATTCAAGAAACGTTCAAATAAGAGATGGTACCGAATCGGATCGACTTCCGTGATCGCCAACGCATAGCTGACCAGCGAGCCGGCCGCTGAGCCCCGGCCAGGGCCGGTCATAACGTTGGTTTGGTGCATGTAGTTCATGACATCCCAGACGATTAGAAAATAATCAGGGAAGCCCATCTGATCGATGACCCCCAGCTCATAGTGCAGCCGCTGGGTATACGCCGTCGGTACACTTTGGCCGGCAAAGCGCTTTTGCAGGCCGGTCTCCGCCAGAGTCGTCAAAAAGGCCAGCGCCGTTTCGCCGTTGGGGGTCGGAAAATGCGGCAGTTCTGCCCGTTTGAAGGTCATCGTGACATTGGCTTGGGCCGCCAGCTTGGCGGTATTCTCGACAGCCCTTTGCAGTCCGGCCTGAATGTAAGCTTCCTCCGCGTCCTTGGCCCGCGGCAAATAGAACTGGCCCCGGGTCGCCGCCAAGGTCTCCGGGTGATCCATCGTGGCGCCCCGGTCCACCGCTTGCAGTACCTGGGCAGAAAAGGCATCCGTGGGGGCCAAATACCGCACGTCGTCCACAGCCGCTAGGGGCAGCTGCTGCTGATCCGCCAAAGCCTGCAAAAACTGCTGCTCACTGGTCGACAAATGCCGGCTGATACCCAGATAAACCGCACTGTCCGCCGCGGCAGTCTGCAGCTGGGTGAGCACCGCCGCGGCTGTGGCCGCATTTTGCCGGTGCGCCCAAAAAGCAACCAAACTATTGAAAGGCGGCACGATCACGGCCAACCCCGCAT
This sequence comes from Schleiferilactobacillus harbinensis, assembly GCF_008694105.1. Classification (NCBI taxonomy): domain Bacteria; kingdom Bacillati; phylum Bacillota; class Bacilli; order Lactobacillales; family Lactobacillaceae; genus Schleiferilactobacillus; species Schleiferilactobacillus harbinensis. The sequence goes on along the minus strand of NZ_CP041364.1, from coordinate 730,169 downwards.
GGTGTGCCTGGAACGCCGCCCAGCTGCATTGCCGGGCCGGTGCGGTCATGGCGACCGACGACAGCAGCATTAGATTATGGTACCCCGTTTGATCCAATGCCAGGAGCAGCAGCCGGCCAGCCGGTACCGGCACGCCATCGTCAGTATTCACCGGCCCGGCCGCTGGAGGCAGCGGCGCCATATCCAGCAGCAGCCCCTGTAATGGTTTGATTCCTGCCGTCTGCGCCGCTCGATAGAAGTCAACACTGCCGTACAGCACGTTGTGATCCGTCAGGGCCAGCGCCGTATAACCGCGCTCCCCCGCTGCCTGGATCAAATCTGTCAGCCTAGTGGGACTTTCTAACAGGCTGTATGCCGATATCACCTGTAATTGCGTAAACGCCATGGTATCGCCCCTTTCATTCAGTCAATTAAGCTGTCTCTAGTATAGCAAATTTTGCCAGTGCCGCTGGGCGCTGTCGACCGGCTGTGCTATACTAACGACAGTTTGACAAAGGAGGCACGGCTCGTGAAACACATTATTCCCATTATTTGGGGCATGCTGCTGGGCCTGGTCATTGGTTTCATCGGCGCAGCCCTGACCCAGACCAAGTTTCAGGTCGGCACGACACTGATCGTTACCGCGATCGGCGGAGCCCTGTTAAATATCATCGCCATGTACATGGAGCATCAAGTGAAAAACGTCAAGGCATAATTCACTGGATTACTAAACACCCATCGTCCGGACCAACTGGATGATGGGTGTTTTAGTATACCTTTTAGCCGTCATATAGTATACTTAATTCAGTAATAAAGTATATCTTTTGAAGGGAGCTGCATACGATGGCTGAACCACGTTATCGCCAAATTGAGCGCATTGTCCGGAATCGAATCACTGCCGGCACTTATCCTCCGGGCAGTCAGATTCCAACTGAAAAGGAACTGGCCACAGAATTTGAGGTTAGTCTAATTACCACCAAAAGAGCCCTGACCGAACTGGCTGATCAAGGACTGATCAGTCGCAAACGCGGGTCGGGCAGCTTTGTTAAGCCCCCGACAAAGAAAGTTGTCGAGCCGCCAGCCGCTCCCCTCCGGACTTACTATCTGGATCCCGCCCTGCCCTTCCTGTGGCAGACTCTGCACACTGCGCCATTGCCGCCCCACCGCTTTCTGGCACTGAGCGATACCCTGCCAGAGAAAAAGACGAATCCAGTGATCCTTGTCACCCCCGAATTGCCCTCCGAAAAGATATACTCTTTAACCAATAAAGATATACCTTTTGTGCTGGCAACGACCACCCAGCATTCTTTACCCGTGCCGCAGATCACCTTCGCTAACGCAGAGATTGCCGGCTTACTGCATGAAGTTACCCAGCTGCGGACTGGCGATTCTCCGCTGCCGGTCTATTATGATGACGCTGGCGATACGCCGTTGGCCGATCAGGCGAGTGCCCAGGCCCGCTATCTCGGCATGAGTCAGGCTTTTGGCACCGTGCATAGTCTGCCCATTACGAACGACAGCCCGGCAGGCGTCTACGTCTTCAATCAGCGTAACCGTCTGCTGGCGTTTTTGCGCAAACAAAAACACGCTGCCGCGCAGCGTGTTTACTATTTTTTGATTACGTATTTACCGACCACAGCTGCTGTTCAGCTGCAGCAAGACATGCTGCCCTGGGGGGTTCAGCTGATCAACTTCGATTGGACGGCCATGCTGCTGGCCACTAAGGCGTGGTCCGGCACCATGGCTCCCTGGCAGCAAACTATCCCCCCACGGTTCGTCACCGGCGGTTAACGGGTAATGTAAATATACAAGGTATCGGGTGAGAAGCCGACATCAAAACGGACCTTATTTGATACGATCGTTTTCATCGTCGTCTGTCCGTTTTGGGAATCCTTGCTTTGCTTTTGGAAGTCCTTCATGACCGACTTGGCATCAGCCCCAAGAGTCGATGCCAGCAGCGCAAATTGCTGGGCAAAGACTGCCGCCTTTTTCTTATCCTTCAAGGTCTTGACCGGAGTCATAAACGTAGCTCCAATCAGCTGACCGTCCTGGACGTTGGTCCGAACAGTATTGCCCTGGGCCTTCAGGACGTTGTGAATGCCCTCCTGACCGGCAGCGGGGAAAGCTCCGGGGGTTTGGTTAGCGTGGGCTTGCAGCTTCGCCTGAAGGGCCGCTTGGGCGGCCTTGGGCATCGCCGCTATTGCTGCCTGCTGCTTCTTCTGGGCAGCGGCCTGTTCCGCCTGACTGGTGCCCTTGGCTTTTTCCTCGGCTTGCTGGGCCATCTGGAACAGGATCATGTTATATTTTGCTGCAAATTTAGTGTAGGCCCCGAAACTCTGGCTGGCCGCCACAGTCACCGTCCGCTGGCTGCTGCCGGCCTTGAAAACAACCTTTTGCGGTTGGGCACTGGGGGCAACCGTGTAGACAAAATTGCCGTCATGGTTAGTCACCCGCTGGCTGTTGTTTTGGCCGACCTGGGCCGTAATCTGTGCTTTGCTGGGCGCCGTACCTTTAATGACAGCCACCATGCCGTCGGCGGCATAATTCTTTTTGCTGGTACTGATCTGCTGATTGCCGCAACCGGCTAATACAGTTAGGCCTAATGCCATGGCGAGGGTCGCCACAAGTCGTTGATGCATAAAATAAGTCTCCTTTATTTGCTGCTGTTAATGACGTGGAAGTTATCATCCGCCGTTGCGGTGATGACCGGATGAGCTTGTAAGTAATCGGCAATGAGCTCGGTCATGTCCTTCTGGTTCTCCCGCACGATCTGCTGGGGACCAAACATGGTGTAGTTGCCGCCGCCCACGGCCCGATACTGATTGACCGTGACGTCCAGCAGCTGATCGGCTTGGACTGGCTGACCATGATACGTCAGCGCCGTAATCCGCTGGCCCATCGGTTGGGCCACGTCAATCGTGTAGTCGATGCCATGATACATATCATAGTTGTATCGTTGCGGTTTCGGGTGTAAAAAGCGCGGGTTGACCCCAATGGCCCCGTTGGGTGCAGGCTGGAAATAACGGGCACTCTTTTCCAGCGCCGCTCTCAGCGTTGCCCCCGTGATGCGCAGCACTGCCAAGGTATTGGGATAAATATAATTGGTCATCACGTCCCGCAGCGACACGGTGGCGCCAAAACCAGCGCCCTCATTGTTAAACAGCGCCGTACCGGAAATATCCGTGCCGGTCGCTGCCATTTGCACCGTTTGAATGAACTCGATATAAGGTGATTCAGTAATTCGGGCGGCATCCGGATCCGGGATCGTCATGTCCCCCTGCACCCGGCCCAGAGGCTGATCCAGCCAATCTTCCACGGTCTGTTGGACTGGGGCCATCAGCTGCGTGATAGCCGGCTGCGGCACAGCCGTGCCGGTCGGCAGCAGCTGGGCATCGCTGTCCGTCACCGTCCACCGGTCGTTTTCGCGGGTCAGGGTCAAATCGATCCGCCCGACCATTTCGCCCCGGTATCCAGGCTGGGTGGTGGGCACGCCATGGACATGGCCCGCGAGCTGGCGGTGCTGATGCCCAGTGATCAGCGCATCCACCCCCGGAATCTGGGCCAACGCATAGCCCTTGTTTTCCCCGGTCAGTGTTTCGGTGGGCGCACCATCGGTCAGATCCCGTTCGAACCCGCCGTGGTAGGCGATCACCACGACGTCGGCTAGCTTCTGCAGCCGCGGAACCCATTCCTCGGCGTTGCTTACGACATCCGCAAACTGCAGCCCTTGGATGTGATCGGGGCTCTCCCAATGGGGAATATAGCTGGTGGTCAGGCCCAATATGGCAACCGTCACCCCGCCCTTTTTGATCAGCTGATAGGCCGGGCCAAACGCCGGCTGGCCGGCTTCGTCCAAAATATTGGCCTGGGCCAGCGGATAATTCAGGGTAGCCAGTGCCTGACGCAAATAGTCAGCACCATAATTGAATTCATGGTTGCCTAAGGTACCGACATCGTAACCCACCGCATTGTAGGCCTGGGTCAACAGACTCGGTTGGGACTGAGCGGTCCCTTTCACTGCATAATAAGCCAGCGGCGAGCCCTGCAGGAAATCGCCGTTTTCAACTACCAGTGTATGCGCCGGATCCTGCTGGCGCACGGTGTCGATCACCGTGGCCGCCCGGGTCAGGCCAAATGGCTGCGTACCATCCCGCTGTACGTAGTTCGTCGGCAGAACAAAACCATGGGTATCGCTGGTTGACAAAATGGTTAAAGTCGTCGTCTCGCTCATGCCTTCGGCTGCCCCGCGGCGGGTGCCGCCAGTGCGGCTAACGCATGGTGCACGATCGCCTTTTGGACGACGCTCATGATGGCCAGCTGGGCCGTGGGTGCCGCCATTGCCTGGACGGCAGCGGCCGTTTGGCCAGGGATCACCACGTCCTGCTGAAAATTAGTGGCATAGCGATGGACCGTGTTCATCGTCGTCAACACGAAGAAGTCATAGGCCTGAGCCGTCTGTTCCGCCGGCACCAGAGCCAATCCCGTCCGGATATCGGCCAATGGATACACTTCGGTGAGAAAGGCAGTGACCAAGATTTTGGCAATCCCCGTTTGATCAAATTTCTTCTTGCCTGCTTCACTGACGATTTTTTGCTTGACCCAATAATTAATATCGCTCGTCGTCACCGGGGCAAAGGCAAACGGCGCCAACGCCTGATTGGCGATGTCCGCCGCCTGTTCGGCATACAAGGAAAATGCCGGCAAGTCCGTCCACCGGGGCAGCGCCAGCTGCTGTAAACCGGTCACGTAGGAAGTTACTGTGTTGTCTGCCAAAAGAAACGCCTACCTTTCACTAATTGACTTCTATTTTACCATGCCCAAAACAAAAAAGAGCCCGACCTAATCCCGCGGACAGCGGAATTAGACCCGGACTTTTTCCAGATGCCGAAGCACCTTATGCATTCGCACTGTTATCTGAGCCAGAATTATCTGAACCAGCATCACTGGCGTCAGCGGCGGCCGGTTTAACCACTTGTTCACCCTTGTAAAAACCCTTAGGGGAAACATGGTGGCTTAAACGGTATTCACCGGTGGCGGCATCAAAATGCATGTTAGGCACCGTCAATTTGATGTGCCCACGACGCATACGCTTCTTCGTTTTCGAAGTTCTCCGTGCAGGAACTGCCATTTTCAAAACTCCTTTACCGTGGATTGATGATATCAACGTATCATAGTACCGATCCTCTGCGGATCGATCTGCTGTCAAGGAAATGTCATTGACAGCTCACTCAAAACATAATACTATTTTTTGCCCCAACAGACAAGGGCTTTCCCTAATTTGCTTGGTCTGCCCCGGTACTGATTGGTGTTTTTACCCGAAAAGTCAGCTGATCATGAGGGCCGGCGTCCACCAGGACCGTGCTGTCCGGTGCAAAGTGCCCCGCAATGATCTCTTTGGCCAGCGGCGTCTCCACCGCCGTCGTGATCAGCCGGCGCAGCGGCCGCGCCCCGAAGGCCGGATCATAACCATTAGCCGTCAGCCAGTCTACGGCCGCATCTGTCGCTTCAAGATGCAGATCCTGATCAGCCAGCCGCTGATTCAGCTCACCCAAAAGTTTATGCACGATGGTATGGATCGCTGCCCGATTCAATGGCGCAAACATAATAATGTCGTCGATACGATTTAGAAACTCAGGTTTGAAGTGCTGGTGGACGATCGCATCCACTGCTTGCCGGGTGGCCGGAGTAATTTGACCTTGATCATCTAAGCCCTGCAACAGTGCTTCGGAACCCAGGTTGCTGGTCATAATGATCAATGTGTTCTTGAAGTCCACGGTCCGGCCTTGACTATCCGTTAATCGGCCATCATCCAAAACTTGAAGCAGAATGTTGAAAACGTCCGGGTGGGCCTTCTCAATTTCGTCCAACAAGACAATGGTGTAAGGATTGCGCCGGACAGCTTCGGTCAGCTGACCGCCCTCTTCGTAGCCGACATACCCGGGCGCGGCGCCGACCAAACGAGATACGGAATATTTTTCCATGTATTCGCTCATGTCGATGCGCACCATGTGTTTCTCGGAATCAAATAGATCGTCAGCCAGCGCTTTGGCGAGTTCGGTCTTGCCGACGCCGGTCGGCCCTAGAAACAGGAATGACCCCAACGGCCGGTTAGGGTCCTGCAACCCCGCCCGGGACCGAAGAACGGCGTCGGCCACAGCATTGACCGCTTCGTCCTGACCGACGACCCGCTGGTGCAGCTGATCAGCCAGGTGCAGCAGTTTCTCGCGATCGCTTTGGACCAGCTTGGCCACAGGGATCCCGGTCTGGTTCGCGACGACCGCCGCAATTTCATTAGCCGTGACCGATTCCTGCACCAGCCAATGGCCGCTGTGTTCCTGTTTCTCCAGAGCTGCCAGTTCCTGCTGTAACCGGGGAAGGTCGCCGTGCTGCAAGCGGGCGGCAGTTTCCAGATCGTAGCGGGACTGAGCCTCCGCCAAGTCGTGCTGGGCTTTTTCAATGGCGCTCTTCTTGTCGTTGACTGCCTTGATGGCCTGCTTTTCAGCGTCCCATTGGGCGGAGAGCGTATGGTTGGTTTCCCGCAGATCGGAGAGCTGGCTGTTGACTACTGCCAAGCGTTTGGCCGAAGCCTTATCCGTTTCGCTCTTGAGCGCCTGCTGCTCAATTTCCAGCTGCATGATGGCCCGTTCATTTTCATCCAAAGCGGTCGGCCGGGAATTCATCTCAACGTTGATCGTTGCGGAAGCTTCATCCACCAAATCAATCGCTTTATCCGGCAGGAACCGATCCGTGATGTACCGGTCCGACAGCCGTGCCGCCGCTACCAGGGCGTCATCGTGAATACGCACGCCATGGAAGATCTCAAACCGTTCCTTCAACCCGCGCAAAATCGTGATAGTCTCAGCAACACTGGGTTCTTGGACCAGGACCCGCTGGAAACGGCGTTCGAGGGCTTTGTCTTTCTCGATCCGCTGACGGTACTCATCCAGCGTTGTCGCTCCGATCAAATGCAATTCGCCCCGGGCGAGCATCGGTTTCAGCAAGTTGCCGGCATCCATGCTGCCTTCCGTTTGGCCGGCACCGACAATGTTGTGGATCTCATCAATGAACAGGATGATCTGGCCATCGCTCTTTTGGACTTCATTTAAAACACTCTTCAAGCGCTCCTCGAACTCGCCGCGGTACTTGGCCCCGGCAATCAGCGCGCCCATGTCCAAAGAGATGATCGTTTTGTCCCGCAGATTAGCCGGGACATCGCCGCGGACGATCCGTTGGGCCAGCCCCTCCACGATGGCGGTCTTGCCGACCCCGGGAGCCCCGATCAGCACCGGATTGTTTTTGGTCTTGCGGGACAGAATGCGGATCACATCCCGAATCTCGTCGTCTCGGCCGATCACCGGATCCGGATTACCGGTACGGGCGGCCTTGACCAGGTCGGTGCCATATTTTTCCAAGGCTTTGTAGTTGGCCTCGGCGTTGGCGGACCGGACATGCTGACCGCCCCGGAGGTCATCGATCAACTTTTTAACTTTGGCCGCTGTCGCCCCCTGCTGAATCAAGAATTGGGTCAGCGGATGGTATTGTAATTGATACAACGCCAAAAACACCAGCTCGCTGGACAAAAAATCGTCCTGATACTGCTGGCGTAGTTGATCGGCCTGGGTCAGCAAATTGTTTAAATTACTGCTCAGCACACTGCCGTAATCACTGACGCCCCCCACGACCGGGATAGCGTCAAGTTCTTTATTCAATTCGGCCGTCCAGGCCGCGTTGGCCACGCCCGCTTTTTGCAGCAGCGTCGCCCCTAAGGTCTCCGGCAAGGTGAGTGCCAAAAATAAATGGGGTACGTCCACCTCTTGGTGGTGGCGCACCACAGCGGTTTGCCGGGCTTGGGTCAATGCGTCCCGGACCGCTTGCGTTAATTTTTCAGGATCCATGAATGCGGGTCATTCCTTTCACTGAGTGGTTGATCTATTCAGTATAGCGAGTCCCCGCGGCCGCCGTCATCCTTCTTGAGTCGGAGCCGGCTTCGGCATTTGGCCCTGTTGCTGCGTCAATGTGTTGCTCTGACGCTGCAAGGCTTTGATCTGCTCATCCTTTTCCGCCAAGGCAGCGTTCATCTCAGCGGTCAACCGCTCATTCTCTGCTTTGACAGCCGCTTTGACGGCCACCTCTTGCGCCTGATCGGCGGTCGCGACGCGTTTGTCAGCGTCTTTGACCTGTTTTTTCAACTCATTCTGCTGGCCAATGGATACCAGTGCGGTGATCACGATCCCCAAAAACGCCGCGCCGATGATAATCAGCACCAACGGCAGCTGCACTTTAGCAAAACCGAAGTTGATTGCCGCATTGTTGACGTTCAATACCGCAAAAATGACGATGAGCAGCGTCAAAGCGACTGTAATGATTAACCGAATCTGCTTTTTCATCTGATTCTCCCCCTACCCGTTTGCCGCTACTTGCGGTTGCCGAACAACAACACGATCTGGTCCCCAATCGTCGGTGCCAGCGGATACAAGACGCTGGCCACCGCCATGATGCCCGGGACATTGATCTCCCGGCGCGGGCGGCCGATCGTCCGGACGATTTTTTTCGCTAAATCTCCTGGATCAATGGTGAAAGCCGCGACATTGTCTAAGTATTGGCCGGTCTTGTCCGCAATGCTGAAGAAATTTGTGGCCACCGGTCCCGGATTGATCGTGGTGACTAGAATACCAAAAGGCTTCAGCTCCAGCCGCAGGACATTCGAGAACTGAATCACCGCCGCTTTCGCCGCTGAATAATAAGCCGATTTCGGGGTGGGCAGTTTACCGGCCATGGACCCGACATTGAAGATGTGGCCGTAGTGGGCATCGATCATCATGCCGGCAATCTTACGGGAAAAATACATCAACCCCAGCACATCCACAGCAAATAATTGCTTGACTGTGGCCCAGTCCGTTCCAGTGACTGATTCAAAGTCGCCAAACCCGGCGGCATTGAGCAGCACGTCGACCCGCTCAACTTTATCTTGAATCGCTGCCACGGCGTCATCAATGGCCTCACGGCTGCCCACGTCCACCGGCACGACATAGGCTGGTGCCCCAGAGAGCAGGGTCACATCCTGACTCAACACCGTCAGTTTATCGACTGAGCGGGCCAGCAAAATCAACGTAGCTCCTTGGCGGGCGGCCTCGTAGGCCACCGCCTGGCCGATGCCGGAACTGGCCCCCGTAATAGCGACCACTTGGCCGGTCAGTGTTTTAGTATCATTTTCCAACATGACTCATCACCGCTGCTTTCTTAAATGGAATTTCGATGGTTTCAAAATCATGAACCAGTTTCGTATGCGGAAAGACGGTACGGGCCTCCACCGCCAATTGATGGGCCGCACTGCCCAAGTAGCGGGCCGAAATGTGCGTCAGCAGCAGCAGTCCGACATGGGCCTGCTTAGCGGTTTCTGCCGCCGTCTTGCTCGTGGAGTGGTAATACCGCTTGGCCAGTTTGGCCTCATCGGCGCCAAAGGTGCTTTCGTGCACCAGCACATCCGCATCCATGGCTAATTTTACCGCATTAGGCGTCTTTCGTGTATCACCCAGAATCGTAACGATCCGGCCTGGTTGCGGAGCGGCGATATAGTCCGCGGCCTGAATCGTGCGGCCATCGGGCAAGGTGACGTCGCGGCCGGCCTTGATCTGGCCGTAGAGCGGCCCGGCGGGAACGTTGGCGGCCCGCAGGTCATCCACCAGTAATTCACCGGGGTGCGGTTTTTCCACGACCCGGTAACCGAAGCTTTGGATGCGGTGATCCAGTGTTGCCGCCGTCACGGAGAACGTCGCGTCGTCAAAAATTTGGCCGCCGTGGTCCAATTCCACGAAATGCAGCGGATAACTCAGGTGGGTGTCAGAAACCCGCAGGGCAGTCTCTAAGAAGTCTTTCACCCCGGTGGGGCCATAAATCGTCAAGGGGGTGTTGCCGCCTTGAAACGAGCGGCTAGCCACTAAACCGGGCAAGCCGTAGAGGTGGTCGCCGTGCAAATGGGTAATAAAAATCTTGGTGATCTTGCGCGGCCGGATATTAGTGCGCAAAATCTGGTGCTGGGTGGCTTCGCCCACGTCAAACAGCCAGATCTCATTGCGTTCGGCCAGCAATTTCAATGCAATACTCGTGACGTTCCGCGATTTCGCAGGAACTCCTGCGCCGGTACCTAAAAAAACCAACTCCATATGTTTGTCCGTCTCCATCCTGAGTTCATGTTTGGTGTCTACATAACAGGAAAAAGGGAATGAGCCAAAAGTCCTGTCTCGGCTGTCGGGCCAAGTGCTCCGCAAGCTGCGGCAAAATGGGCTGGAACGTGGTGACGGCGCTTGAAGCCCGCAAAAAACGCGGTCTTCAAGTCGCCTAACCACATCAGCGGCAAAGCCGCTGTGTGGTTTCCACCACTGAGCTCATTTTGCCTCCGCTTGCTACGCACTCGGCCCTTGATACGCCAGGGCAATCAGACTGTTGTCTCAATCCCTATTCACCATTTACTGCTGATTCTTCTGTTCTTGAGCTTGTTGTTCGCCCGTTAAAATGCCCTTGGCGACAAAGGTCGCGTAGTAAGGACTGCCAGTCGGGTTCGGATGTACTTGATCGTCCGAGAACCACTCTGGATGCGGTGTCGAATAATTATACCAGTCGATCACATGCAAATTTTTGTAGTGTTTAGCTGCCTCATTCAGCATGCTGTTGACCTGTCCTTGCCACTGTCTAGTGGGCACATGCGCATTGATCCAATATACGCGTCGATTGGGTCCAATGGCTTGCATGAACTGATCCAACTGATCCGTACTGAACGGACCATTCGTACCTAATCCTACTAAGACAACATCAGCCATGGCCCCCTGCTGAGCCAATGCTTGCACCCGGGAAATTGTCGTGATCATTTGCTGCCCGACTTTGGCCTCCATATAAATCTTCGGAAAAATACGGGTCAGCAGTGGTTGTCCGTCAATCATGACTGAATCACCAAACGCTGTGATCGACATCTGCTGCGCACGCTGCAATTGCACCTGGGTCAAACCATACTGCTCTAAATCTTTGTTCACTGGATGTTCCTTCGCCCGGGACTCTTCAGCAGCACTCTGCGATTTAGACAGCGATTCGGACAAGGATTTATCCTTGGCGGCCTTCTTCTTCTCTGCATTGGCGGACTTGATGGCGGCGAGTTGGGCCTTGCTGCGTTTATCGTTTTCAGCTTGGTTTTTCTTGATCCGCTTAGCCAGCGCAGACTGATCGGCGCCGTCGGCCTTGGTTTGGCTGCCCTGCACAACGCCGACACTGCCGCCGACCAGAATTAACGCGACTAAAGCAGCCGCGATGCGGTTCGTCCAGCCTTTCCGGCTATCATTCCGCAACAAACCCTGAAACCACGTCTTGAGCTGACTGAAATCAAACTGGCCGATGGGCCGTTCAATCCAGCGATAAGACACCTCACTGATTGCTACGATCAGCACCACTTCGATCACGGGATACAAAATCGGGTGATTGGCGATGTCTGGGAACTTGGATTCAAAGAAGATCATGACCGGAAACTGATAGACATAAAGACCATAGGAACGAGAGCCAACCCAGTCAAAAACCGGATTGGTCAAAATGCGGTTCCAATCGGCCCCCGGATGGGCAACGACGGCAATGGTCAGCACGGTGAAGACTGTGAACAAAACCATCCCGCCGCGGTACGTCCAGGCGCTTTGAGCGTCCAGCGTGAAGAGCAGCCAAAGCATTCCAGCCATACCGACCAAACCCATACCGTCCAGCAGCCAGCGATCACTCCTAGCCACCGCAGTCCGCAACCGATCTGTGGGCCAGACAAAAGCCAGTGCCACCCCGAGAAAAATTCCGTACAACCGGGTATCTGTTCCGTAGTAAATCCGGCTGGGATCTACTCCCGGTTGGTACAAGAATGCCATCAACAAAGCCGACACGACTGAGATAGCCAACGCAATATTCGCCATCCAGCCGTTGCGATTCTTCAAGAGCTTGAATAGCAAAATAATCAGTAACGGCCCAAAAATGTAGAACTGGTTCTCAATGGACAGCGTCCACATATGGGTGAAAGGTGATTCATTGTTGGCAAACCGGTCAAAATACGACTGACCATTGCTGATTTGCCAAAAGTTATAGTAGTTTAACAAGTTGGCCGCAATGATTTTATGCAGATTAGCCAACAAGTTGCGCTGAAACAACACGATATACGTACTGGTCGCGAAAAGCATCACGATCAGCGTGGGGTAGATTTTTTTCAGCCGCCGGCCGTAAAAACGGCGCAAGCGGAAATGACCTGTGCTGCGCAGTTCGCGCATCACTTGGTCGGCGATGAGATACCCGGCTAACGCGAGGAAGATTGGCACCCCAAGGTAGCCGCCCCGAAACACGTTGGGATTTAAATGGTATAAAATAACCCCCAAAACGCCCAATGTACGTAACCCGCTGAAGCCGGTGATAAAACGCCGTTTCTTCGTTTGCCCTGCCCGTTGCATTACTTCCCTATCACCTTTCAGCTCAATCTATTCAACAAAATCAAAGGTCAAGTCCCCGATCATGACCGTATCGCCATCCCGGGCCCCCGCTTCCCGCAGGGCATCGTTGACCCCCATGCCGTGCAGCTGCCGGTCAAAGCGGACTAATGAATCCTGATGATTCAAATTGGTCATCTTGGCCAGTTTTTCGATCCGTTCGCCAGTGACGATGAAGACGCCATCTTCGTCCCGGGTCACCGTGAAAGCTGGTTCTTGACTTGGACCAGTGTAGGTCTTGGTCTTGGTTTCCGCGGCCCTTTCGGCTTCCTTCTCCGCATCCGCAGCCACAACAGCTTGCAGCAGCTCAGCTGTTTTATGCAGCAGCGGCTGCACGCCGGCGTGGGTCACATTGGATACCGGCATGACCGGCAAATCAGCCCAGGCCGAGTCGGCTAAGGCCTTTTTGAAGTCAGCCAGACGTTCGGCGGCACCGGGAATCTCGATCTTCGTGGGGACCACGATTTGCGGGCGATGCAGCAGTTTTTCGTCGTATGTGCCCAATTCATGCAGAATCTGCTGGAAATCATCAAACGGCTCGCGGCCGTTATCCGGATCCATATCCACCAGGTGCAGAATAACCCGGGTACGCTCGACGTGGCGCAAGAATTGGAAACCTAAACCGACGCCGTCAGCCGCCCCGGCAATTAATCCAGGCAAGTCTGCTAAAACAAAGTCGTTGCCGTCTTCTAAGCGGACCATGCCCAAATTAGGCGTCAGCGTGGTAAATTGATACGCCGCAATCTTTGGCTTAGCCTTGGTGACCACCGATAGGAAGGTCGATTTGCCCACGGATGGGTAGCCCACCAGACCGACATCGGCCAGCAGACGCAATTCCAGCCGGATCCGCAATTCCTGTCCCGGTTCGCCGTTTTCAGCGATTTCCGGGGCGGTGTTCTTGGCCGACTTAAAGTGGATATTGCCGCGGCCGCCCCGACCGCCCTTAGCGACGATCAAGGTCTGTTTATCATGGGTCAAATCACCCAGTTCCTCGCCGGTGTCAGCGTCATAAACCACCGTCCCCGCCGGGACCTTAACGTAGACGGGATCGGATCCCCGCCCATACATTGCTTTGATCATTCCGTTTTGGCCGGGCTTCGCTTTAAAGTGATTTTGATAACGAAAATCCATCAAAGTGCGGGAGCCCTCGTCAGCGATGAGGATGACGTCGCCGCCGCGCCCGCCATCTCCGCCTGCCGGACCACCGAAGGGAACAAATTTTTCATGGCGAAACGCCACCGCGCCGTCGCCGCCCTTGCCGGCCTTAACGTTGATCGTGACCGTGTCAACAAACATCGTGATTCCTCCTCGTATACATACCTTTTTTCATTCTAAAGAAAAAAACCGCAAATGTAAACTTTCCCGGTGCCCATGAAAACGCTCACCGGTCTACATTCTCAGCTTCACTTCGTTTAACTTGTATTATGTTACTTCGATTGTGCCGCAGTCTGCGCGAACGCGGTCTTCAGGATGCTATAGATCCGCGCCACGTCCGCCTTGGTGCCCCGCAGCTCATAATCGGCGATAAACGGTGCTGTAAACGCCGCTGCATAACGCTTAGCTGTCAAACAATACTGGCGGTTGAAGTTCTTGTTGCCGCTGCCGATCACACCAATACACAGGTCCTCATTGCCGCCATCGGCGATGTATTCGCCCAAAGCATTGGTCATCAGTTCCTTGACCCCATTATCGACCCCATTGCCCCCATCGAGATACGTGGGTACCATCGCCACAAATGGCGTGGTTTCTTTAGCCGGCATCGTGGCCTCAGAGATTTCCTGGACCTCGACCAAGGGCTCGTCAGCGTTCGCCTGATGTTGAGCTTGACCGTAAGCCGCCAGTTTATCAGCAAACGACCGGGTATTGCCGGAAACAGAAATGAAAAGGACTCGGATATTGGTCATGTCAATGATTACCTGCTTTCTATCAACTACTTACAAACTGAGTAAAATTGTCTGAGCCACCGTCTTGGCGATCCCCAATGATTCGATATCGTCCACCGACGCCTCTTTGATCTTAGTCACCGAACCGAAGTGCTTCAGCAGTTTGATCCGGGTCTTGGGCCCGACGCCGTGGATTGCCTCCAGCTTCGACGCCAGGGAATTTTTGTTATGCGTCCGCCGGTGGAATGTAATGACAAATCGGTGCACCTCGTCTTGGACCCGCGTCAGCAGGAAGAAGCCCTGGGACTGCCGATCCAGATCGATGATCCGCGGCGGATCGCCAAAAAGCAGATCCGCCGTCTGGTGTTTATCGTTCTTCACCATCCCGGCCACTGGAATCGATAAGTTTAATTCATTGACCAAAACATCTTTGACCGCGTCCAGTTCAATCTCTCCGCCATCCATCAGGATCAGATCCGGCAGCGGCTTTTTCTCCTTCAGCAATCGGCTATAACGCCGGCGAATCACTTCTCGGGTATTGGCCGCTTCATTGGCGCCATTCTGATGCTCCACTTCGCCCTTTAACTTGTACTTGCGGTACATGCTTTTGTTCGGTTTGCCATCTTCATAATACACCATCGCCGAAACCGGATCGCTCCCTTGAATATGAGAGTGGTCAAAGGCTTCCATGACATGACCATACGGCAGGCCCAGCGCCTTGAAGATCTCCTCTTGCGCACCCACGGTTTGGCGGTTGTCCAGTTCCAGCAGGCGGAACTTTTCTTCCAGCGCCAGCTTGGCATTTTCATTGGCCATCTCCAACAATTGGCGCTTCTGCCCCCGCTGGGGCGTGCGGAACGGGATGCCAAGAATTTCGCTGAGGACCGACTTCTCCACGCCAGCCGGCACCAGGACCTCCTTGGGCAGCACCTGATTCTTGCGGTTGTAAAACTGCAAAATAAACGTCGCCAGCTCTTCATCCGGCGTATTGACGCTGGGGAAGATCCGTTTCTCCCGCTTGATCAGCCGGGCCTGGCGAATGAAGAAAATCTGCACGGACAAATACCCTTTGTCCAGATAGTAAGTAAATAGATCCCGGGGGGTATTATCGTTAGAAATGATCCGCTGCTTCTCGACAGTCTGTTCAATATAACGGATCTGATCCCGCAGATCAGCGGCCAGCTCGAATTGCAGCTTCTCGGCAGCCTCAGTCATCCGCTTCTTCAACGTGCGTTTGGCTTCCGCCACATTGCCGTCCAAAAAGCGTTTGATTTTCTTGATCTGGGCCGCATATTCCGCCTCCGGCACCTCCCGAAAGCACGCCCCCAGGCACTGCCCCATGTGGTAATAGAGACAGGGCCGGCCTAGATGGCCGGGACAGCGCCGCAGCGGATACACCTTCTGGAGAAACTGTAAGGTGCCCTGAGCGGCGTAGACGTTGGGATAGGGGCCGAAATAATAGGCCCCATCCTTCTTGATCTCACTGGTCAGCAGCAATTGCGGGTCCCGTTCGTTGGTGATCTTAATATACGGATACCCCGTGCCCCGCTTCAGCTTAACGTTGTAATAGGGCTGATATTTTTGGATCAGGGTGATTTCCAGCAGAAAGGCTTCCTTCTCGGTCGTCGTCACGATCGTATCAAAGTCCGCGATTTCCACATCCGCAATCTGTTCGATCAGCCGCGCCTGACCATTATTCTTATCCCCTTTAAAGTAAGACCGAACCCGATTTTTGAGGTTCTTGGCCTTCCCCACGTAAATGATTTTGGCGTTAATATCCTTCATGAGATAACACCCCGGCAGATCGGGCAGGAGCGCTAGTTTATGTTCAATATGTGCAGACGCCATGGATTGATTTTTCACTCCTTGAAAACAAATGTTCGCAAATCCAGTATATCAATTTCTCGGCAAAAGCGCTAGTGAGCGCTATTCTACGCCTTTTTCCGCATAAAAGAAAGCGAGGCACACTGTGAAGTGCCCCATAATTGTTAGACAGATACTCTAACGATTGTGGGGCACTTCACTGCGCCTCGCTTTCTTTTATGGCTGTTTATTGTTCCAGAACCTTCGCTAAGAAGCTCTTTGTCCGCTCGTTTTGCGGATGGTCAAAAATCTGCTCTGGCGTGCCCTTTTCCGCCAGCACACCGCCATCCATGAACCACACTTCATCGGCCACTTTCCGCGCAAAGCCCATCTCGTGGGTCACCACAACCATGGTCATCCCTTGTTTAGCCAGGGTCTGCATGACCTTCAGGACTTCCCCGACCATTTCCGGATCCAGGGCGGAGGTAGGCTCATCAAAGAGCATCACATCCGGCCCCATGGCTAGGGCGCGAGCAATGGCCACCCGCTGCTGCTGGCCGCCTGACAAGGAAGCGGGATACGCATCGGCTTTATCGGCTAGGCCGACTTGGTCCAGCAGGGCTATACTTTGCTCCTTGGCTGCCTGGGGACTCGTTCCCTTGACCCGTTGCGGGGCCAAAGCCACGTTAGCCAACACAGTCATATTCGGAAAAAGGTTGAAGCTTTGGAACACCATCCCCATTTTTTCCCGGACCGTATCCAATTTGTTGGCCGGTAAGTCGGTAATATCCTGACCTTCAAAGGACACCGTCCCCGCAGTGGGTTGTTCCAGCATATTCAGCATGCGCAAGAAGGTGGACTTGCCGCCGCCGGAGGGGCCGATCACGACAATCACTTGGCCCTTCTCTACGTGGGAATCGATCCCTTTGATTACCTCATTATGGTCGAAGCTCTTCTTCAGGCCTTTCGTTTCAATCATACTAGGCATGCTGCATCTTCCTCTCTGCGAAGTTCAATAACCGGGTCAATCCGAAGACGAGGATGAAATAAATCACCATCGCCACGGCATAGGGCGCGATTCCCTTGTACGTGGCTGCCTGGACCAGCCGCAATTGATAAATCAAATCGGTGACCCCGATGACGGACACGATGGAACTTTCCTTGATCAGGGAAATGAATTCATTCCCCAGCGATGGCCAAATAATCTTCAAGGCTTGGGGCAAGATCACGTAACGCATCGTATCTTTGTACGACAACCCCAGTGACCTGGCCGCTTCCACTTGGCCCTTGGGGACGGAATCGATGCCGCCCCGGATATACTCAGCCACGTAGGCCCCAGAGTTCATGGCGACCCCGGCCACGCCGGCGGTCAGCGCGGGAACATTCAAACCAAAGTACAGGAACATTACTTGAATCATCAACGGGGTGCCCCGGATGAATTCAACGTAGGCCGTGGCGATCCATTTCAATGGGAGGAAATGGCTGAGCCGGGATAATGCCAGCAAAGTCCCCAGCACGACCCCAATCAGGACGGCAATCAAACTGATCAGCAAGGTGTAGCCGACCCCTTTGATGAAGTAGCTCCGGTAATGCCACATGGAGGTGTTGGCCACGTTGACCTTCAAGCTCTTGCCGGCCTCGCTAAGGTACTTTTCAGTAAGATTCTGCTTTTTGATCTTGGCCAGACTTTGGTTAACGGCAGCCACTAAGGACGTTGAGCCCTTGGCAAAAGCGATGGCGGTACCGGAATCAGACTCGCTCAAGTTAAATTGATGGTCCAACACGGTCAAGTCCGGATTGTTTTTAACATAAGCGGTAGCCACGGCAGACTCAGCGGCGATCCCTTCGATCTTATGGGTCTTTAAGGCGATGATCAGGTCTGTCACCTTTGTCAGCCCAGTGATTTTGGCCCCCTTGATCTGTTTCTTGACCAAATCATACTGCAATGAACCAGTCTGCGCCCCCACATTCTTGTTGGCGAAGTTTTTATAACTCTTATAAATGCTCTTGTCTGTCTTATTGATAATGATCGACTGACCGGAAGTGTAGTATACGTTAGAGAAATCCACGCTCTGCTTCCGTTCCGGCGTCGGGGTCATGGCTGACAGCACCATGTCCACCTTGTGGGTCTCTAACCCCACCAGCAGCGCATCAAAGTCCATCTGTTTAACGACCAGCTTGACCCCTAAATCTTTAGCGATCTGCTTGGCAATGGATACATCCATCCCCACTGGCTGATTATTCACCAGAAATTCGTAAGGCGGATAGTCCGGCGACGTTCCCATCACCAGTGTGCCCTTCTGTTTGATCTTGGCCAGCGATTGATTGGTCGCCGCCTGCGCCGGTTGGGCCTGACCGACCGCAGCGCCCAAACTCAGCAGCATCGTCAGCACCGCCAATACTTTAATCAACCAATGTTTTCTCTCCATGTCGTTCACTCCAATTTCGTAATGAATCTAATATACTCAGTCAGTGGCATTTATGCAACAAAATTCACAATTTATTCACTTTTGAGCTTATATTTTTAAAATTATTAATCCAGCTGAGCCGGGAAGTAGTTTTTCTGCCCCGCTTTTGGTACACTGTAAGCACAAGAGGTGATAGCAATGGGCTTAACTGTGAAACGAGAAAACACGCTGACCAGCTTGTTCGATCAATTTGCTACCCTGCCAGAGGACCTGAAGAAAAAGGTCGATCTGAAGGATGAGAAGAAAGACGACAAGCAGCACAAACCAAGCAAGGACGAAAAAAAGAAGTAACGGCAAAACGCCCCTGACCACCGTCTGAATTGACGGTGATCAGGGGCGTTATTTAGTGAGTGTCCGGCGAGCTAAGCCCGACTGCGTTCTGGATCCTGCATGCGGGCCTCGATCCATTCCCACACAGCATCCTTACCCAGGCCAGTTTCCGCCGAAAAGAGGACCAGCGGTGTCCCCGGAGATAGGGTCATCGTTTTACGGACAGCACTTTCGCTGCAATTGTACTGACTCGGTTTCACTTTATCCATCTTGGTAGCCACCACGAGCACGGGCAAATGATAATACGCCAGGTATTGATACATGGCAATATCATCCGCCGTGGGGGCATGCCGGCCATCAACTAATTGGACAACACCGCGCAGTACCGAGCGTTCCGTTAAGTAGGCTTCGATCATCGCCCCGAATGCCGCCCGTTTGGCCTTAGAGACCTTCGCATAGCCGTATCCCGGCACATCTACGAAGAATAATTGATGCTCCACCTCGTAGAAATTCAAAGTCTGGGTCTTCCCGGGGGCACTGGACGTCCGCGCCAAAGCCTTTCGATTGATCAGCTTGTTCGTCAACGACGACTTGCCCACGTTGGAGCGGCCGACCAGGGCAATCTCCGGCCACCCGTCTGTCGGGTACTGACTGGGGGCGACTGCACTAATCCGAATTGAGACGTCGTTTACTAACACAGCGTACCTCCAAAATAAATTATGATGCTTTCTTCAACTGCAACTCTGGTTTCTCGTCACCGTGAACAGCGGCGGCAGTGACCAGTACCCGGTTCACATCGGGTTCGCTGGGCACTTCAAACATCGTGTCCATCATGACTTCTTCCAAAATCGACCGCAAGCCCCGAGCGCCGGTATTCCGCTCAATGGCTTCGTGGGCGATGGCCCGTAATGCCTCCGGCGTGAAGTCCAGCTCAACGTGATCCAATGCCAG
This sequence comes from Schleiferilactobacillus harbinensis, assembly GCF_008694105.1. NCBI lineage: Bacteria > Bacillati > Bacillota > Bacilli > Lactobacillales > Lactobacillaceae > Schleiferilactobacillus > Schleiferilactobacillus harbinensis. Next base: position 710,318 of record NZ_CP041364.1, on the reverse strand, counting down.
CAGTTTCTTATACTGCTTCACCAGCGCGTTCTTCGGTTCTTGGAGAATCCGGACCAGATCATTTTCAGTCAATGGTTCTAAGGCAGCGATGATCGGTACCCGGCCGATGAATTCCGGAATGATCCCGAACTTCATCAAGTCTTCCGGAATGATCTGCTGCATGATACTCTTCGAAGTATCCACCGGCTTGTCCGAATCAGTGCCAAAGCCAATGGTCTTTTCACCTAACCGGTTGCGCACGATAGTTTCAATGCCATCGAATGCGCCACCGACGATGAACAGAATATTGGTCGTATCGATCTGAATAAACTCCTGCTGGGGATGCTTCCGGCCGCCCTGGGGCGGAACGTTGGCGGTGGTGCCTTCCAAGATCTTCAACAGAGCCTGTTGGACCCCTTCGCCGGAGACATCCCGAGTGATTGAGACGTTCTCGCTCTTCTTCGCGATTTTGTCGATTTCATCGATGTAGACGATCCCCTTTTGGGCCCGTTCCACATTGTAATCGGCATTTTGCAGCAGCTTGAGCAAGATGTTTTCAACATCTTCGCCCACATAGCCGGCCTCAGTCAGCGTCGTCGCATCCGCAATGGCAAACGGCACATCCAGCAGTTTCGCCAGCGTTTGAGCCAGGAAAGTCTTCCCGGAACCAGTGGGACCGATCAGCGCGATGTTGGACTTTTGCAATTCAGGCCCGTCATCGTGGGGGTCAGACATTTCGTTGACCCGCTTGTAGTGATTATATACAGCCACGGCCAAGGCGCGTTTAGCGTCGTCTTGCCCGATGACATAGTCATTCAATGTCTTCAAAATATCGATTGGCTTGGGCACCTTCAACAAGTCATCATAGGAATCTTCCTTGAATTCCTCATCAATGATCTCCTTGCACAAATCGATACACTCGTTGCAGATATAGACGCCAGGGCCGGCGACGATTTTCTTTACCTGGTCCTGAGTTTTCCCACAAAAAGAGCATTTGATGGGACCGGTGGTGTCAATATTATCGAACATTAAACCAACCCTTCTTTATTCTTAGCGTGCAACATATCATCCTAAACAATACCATATGGAGCTGGACCGGTAAAGGAAAACGCTCATGGCAACAAAACACGCAACCTCCCAACCGTACACAACGGCGGAAATTGCGTGTCCCGAAATACCGTTCAGAATGGCTGGACCTTATTCTTCCTTAGCAGAAGAAACGATCAAATCAATGGCCTTCTTGATGCCAATGTCGTGCTTCAGCATATCCGGAGTCAAGGCGTTGCGGACGTCTGCTTCCTTCATGCCGTATTCAGCTGCCAGACTCTTGATTTCATTGTTGACATCATCCTCAGACGGGTTGATATCTTCCGCTTTGACAACGGCTTCCAAGACTAAGTCAGTCTTCACCCGTTGGCCAGCGTCAGCCTCAAACTGCTTGTGCAGATCGGCTTCGCTTGTACCAGTCAATTGGTAATACATTTGCGGGTTGATCCCTTGGCGTTGCAGATTGCCCAGATATTGATCCATCTGGTTGTGGACCTCACTGTCAATCATCACTTCTGGCAGATCAGCGATCGTTGCATTGGCCACGGCCTGGTTAACAGCGGATTCTTGAATCGCATCGTCAGCCTTTTGGTCCTTGTCCTGCTTCAATTGATCACGCAGTTTGGCCTTCAATTCATCTAAGGTGTCCACGTCTTCGTCGACATCTTTGGCGAATTCATCGTCCAAGTCAGGCAATTGCTTCTCCTTGATTTCGTGGATGGTCACCTTAAAAATGGCTTCCTTACCCGCCAAATCCTTGGCTTGGTAATCTTCAGGGAAAGTCACTTTAACGTCGACGTTGTCGCCAGACTTGTGACCTACCAATTGATCTTCGAAACCAGGAATGAAGGAACCAGAACCGATTTCCAAGGAATAGTTGTCGGCTTTGCCGCCGTCAAACGGCTTACCGTCAATGCTGCCTTCGTAATCGATAATCGCGGTGTCACCCTTCTCGATGGCGCCGTCTTCCTTCAAGACCAGTTCAGCCTGCTCTTCTTGCAGAGAATGCAGCTTGTCGTCTAAGTCCTTGTCTGTGACTTCGCGATCCTGCTTAGGCACAGTCAAGCCCTTGTAGTCGCCCAAAGTGACTTCCGGCTTAACGGTTACCTTGGCAGAAATAACCCACGGTTCATCCGCATCCATCTTTTCCACGTTGAACTTCGGTTGGTCAACGGGTGAGATAGCAGCTTCCTTGACCGCTGCATCGTACGCATCCGGCAGCACCAGGTTCAAGGCATCCTCGTACAAAGCCCCTTCGCCGAACATGCGGTTGAAGACTTGGCGGGACACATGACCCTTGCGGAAGCCAGGTACGTTGATGTTCTTCTTGACCTTGGTAAAGGCTTGATCCATACCCTTTTGGATCGTGTTCAGATCGATTTCAAAAGTCAAAGTACCATCATTCGTACCTTGCTTTTCCCATTTTGCAGACATATTAAATACCTCCGGTTACGTTTCACAATTTTTCGGACACACCGTGGTGTGTATCGCATACCTAACAATGATATACGAAACCGCCGCGGCTGTAAACAGATGGAAAGAAAAAGCCCCGTATCCACATGGATACGGGGCAATCACTATTTTAGACCAGGTCTAAAATTAGTCCAGAATGTCGGTTACCTGACCGGCACCAACAGTCCGACCGCCTTCACGGACGGTGAACTTCGTACCCTTTTCAATAGCGACCGGAGCGATCAGGTCAACTTCGAAGGTTACGTTATCGCCAGGCATAACCATTTCAACACCCTTAGGCAATTCAATCACACCAGTAACATCGGTGGTGTGGAAGTAGAATTGCGGCCGGTAGTTGGAGAAGAACGGTGTATGACGGCCGCCTTCTTCTTTGGACAAGATATAAACTTCACCCTTGAACTTGTTGTGGGTTTGGATAGAACCCGGCTTAGCCAAAACTTGGCCGCGTTCTACTTGATCCCGGTTAACACCACGGAGCAGGACACCAACGTTATCGCCGGCTTCGCCCAGATCCAAGGTCTTACGGAACATTTCCAAACCAGTAACAACGGACTTGAGTACTTCCGGCTTCAAGCCAACGATTTCAACTTCTTCGCCGACCTTGATCGTACCACGATCGATACGACCAGAAGCAACAGTGCCCCGACCAGTAATGGTGAAGACATCTTCGACAGGCATCAAGAACGGCTTATCAACGTCACGTTCCGGGGTCGGAATGTATTCATCGATAACGTCCATTAATTCCCAGATAACCTTCTCTTGTTCGGGATCGCCTTCCAGTGCCTTCAACGCAGAACCGCGCAGAACCGGAATGTCATCGCCAGGGAAGTCGTATTCAGACAGCAGTTCGCGAACTTCCATCTCAACCAAGTCGATCAATTCTTCATCGTCAACCAAGTCAACCTTGTTCAGGAAGACGACGATGTAGTTAACACCAACCTGACGAGCCAGCAAGATATGCTCACGCGTCTGGGGCATCGGACCATCAGTAGCGGCAACGACCAAGATCGCACCATCCATCTGAGCGGCACCGGTGATCATGTTCTTAACGTAGTCGGCATGCCCAGGGGCATCGATATGCGCATAGTGACGCTTTTCGGTTTCGTATTCTACGTGGGCAGTGTTGATGGTAATGCCACGTTCCTTTTCTTCCGGTGCCTTATCGATTTCGGCATAGTCTTCAGCTTTGGCTAAGCCTTTAGAAGCTAATACCTTAGTGATAGCAGCCGTCAGAGTTGTTTTCCCATGGTCAACGTGGCCAATTGTACCAATGTTAACATGGGGTTTAGTTCTTTCATAATGTTCTTTTTCAGCCATGAAAAGAAACCTCCTATGTTTTTCGAGGACTCAGCGCACTTCTTGGCGCAAAGCCTTTAGATAAGATTGTACTACTTTTGTTGGGAAAACAAAAGGCGCAATTCCCTTCAAAAATATCCTCTTAGGATTATACGGTGTTTGAAAATGTTTGTAAACAACTGTTGGTGGAATTGTTACTGATTTAACGCGTTTAATGCGTCATCAAGGCGCGTCAGCCACCGTTTTATTTTTGGCGCGGCCGTAATTGGTGCTGCTGGATCCGCGATCCGGGCAGAAACGACCTGCGCCCAAGCCGCCGGATCAGCCACGACATCCGTGAGCCGAGGAAATAATAATAGCATATACAAATGCAGCTCCTGGTCTAGGATCAGCGCCTGCTCCGGATTATCATTTTCCGCCGCGGTCACCGCCCGTTGCCACGCATTGGCCACCGGATTGTCGAATGGATTCCCCACCGCATTGGGCGTAAAGGTAATGACGTCATCAAACCAGAGCAGCCGCCGCGGGGCGGTCTCCCGCAAGGTCACATAATGCAGGGCCACCGTGTTGCGCAATCCTTGACTGATAAATTCATCAATCATCAAGCGCGGGGCAATCTGGTCAAAAGTTGGTACCGGTAACTGGGCCAGTTGATTGATTCGCATGGTCTGTTCCATGGTATTGACGCCGGCCAGCCCAGCAAATTGTTTGATCAGTGCAGCTTGGCCAGCTTGATTGGCCGCCAAGTACCGCTCCTGCTGATTGGTGAACACATCGGTGAGTTCCGCCAGCCGAGCTTGATCCTCTGGCGAGTGAGCCAAGTCCTGCAAGTTGACCAGCCATTCTTGGGCAGCCAAAAAGCGGTGGCTTTCGATCAGCAGCTGCCCGTAAAGCAGCCCATCGGTCAAGGTGCGGGCGTACCCCTCAATAAACTCTTCCGCATAGGGCACCGCCTCGCTGGCCTGCCCCGCATGGAGCATGGCTTCGATCATCTGCCGATTCACTGCAAAAGTGTGCTGATCCCGGTAGGCAGCCTGAAAGTGAGCCACTGCCTGACTAAACTCGCCCGCGCGCAGCGCCGCTTGGCCTAATTGCACATGGCGTTCGTCATTGTCCGGAAACGGCACGACTTTGTGCGCCTCACGACTCATTGCTCGCGCCCTCATTCGCTGCGGGGGCCTTCGCTGCCGGTTCTTTGCGCTTGGCAGGGGTTGTCCGGCGGGCCGTGCGATGCGGTTTCACTTCCATGATGACCGGTAAAATGACCGGATGCCGTTTAGTCTGCTCGAACAGGTAGTGGGACAGCTTCTCCCGCATATTCTGTTTCAGATTTGACCAATCCAGTTCCTTGTTATCAAGATCTTTCTGGACGGCATTACGAACAATGTCCGCACTTTCAGCCATCAGATCCCGATTGGCTTTCATATAAACAAAGCCCCGGGCCGTCACCTTCGGCGAAGAAACGACTTTCTTCTTGCGCCGATCAATAGATACCACGGCGATGAAGATTCCGTCATCGGCCAGCATCTTGCGGTCGCGCAGGACAATATTGCCAATATCGCCGACGCCCAGTCCATCAATCATCGTATTTCCTGCAGTGACTGCCTGGGACAAATGCATGCCGTGCTTGTCGTAGGCCAGCACATCACCGATTTTGGTCAAGAAAATATGATCCGCGGGCATGCCTGCTTGTTCAGCAATCTCCGCATGGGCATTGAGCAGCCGGTATTCACCTTGCACCGGCACCAAATACTCCGGGTGCAGCAGGTTCAAGAGCAGTTGCAGATCACTCTTGTAAGCATGGCCCGACGCATGAAGATCATCGGAGATGGCCTTCACTTCCCCGCCAGCCCGATAAATCATATCTTTAGTCTTAGCGACCGTTGTTTCCATCGCGTAAGACGGTGTCGTCGAAATAAAGACCAAATCGCCCTGATGGATGTGGACCGTGCGATGCTGGTTGGTCGCCATCTTCTGCAGCGACTTCAGCGGCTCGCCGGAGCGGCCGGTCTCCAAAATCACGATCTGATGATCGTCATATTTTTTGATATCCTTCACAGGGACCAAAATATCCGGTTGCGGCAGCTGCAGCAGTTTGAGCCGCAACGCGGTGCGCACGATCTTTGCCAAATCCCGACCGGTCAGGATCACTTTCCGCCCGGTATGCGCGGCCGCATCCAGCACTTGCTGAATACGGACAATGTTCGAAGCCACCGACGCCACAATGATCCGGCCGGCATGGTATTCAAAAAGTTCCAGGACGTATTTGCCGATATCATTTTCGCTGGTATTAGGATACGGCGACTCCGCGTTAGCAGAATCAGCTAACAAAGCCAGAACTGGTTCGGTGCCGATTTGGGCCAAGCGGGCAAAATCCGTTTGGTATAACGGAGCAGCCGCCTGATCAAATTTAAAATCACCGGTGTAAACAATTTGGCCCGCTGGCGTCTTGATCACAACGCCTAATGACCCAGGAATGGAATGGGTTGTCTTGAAGAAACTGACCGTGGCATTGTCAAAATCAATGGCCGTATTTTCGTCAATGACGTGAAAATCATTGAACTTATTGCCGCCCTTAGCAGACTTGACAGTGATTTTCGCCAATTCGACAGTCAATTGCGACCCAAAAACGGGAATGTCGTGCTTCGTAATCAGGTACGGCAGCGCCCCAATTGCGTCGGCATGACCATGGGTCAGGAAAATGCCGGCCACCCGATCAATGTTGTCTTGAATGTATGAAAAATCCGGGATGACCACGTCCACCCCGAGCATTTCGTTTTCTGGATACTTGATGCCGCAATCCAGAATAAAAATATCCGAATTTACTTCGACGGCGTAGATATTCTTGCCGTTTTCCCGCACCCCACCGAGCATGATGATGCGTATCTTATCTTGCTGCTTACGCGTTTTTTGTACCATAAATAACCTTACACCTCAATATGGCCAGTCCCGGCTGGTTGCCGACTGGCGCTCTTTCCTTGGTTTCTGATTCACAGTTTTTTTCTGAGGCTGCCCCGCCAAGACTGGTTATGCCCCGCGGTACACCCCGAGTCCGCACATCAAAAATATCTACTGAACATTCTATCATAAACAGCAAGACCAAGGAACCCGCTCACAGAACCATCAGCCGGCGGTGCAAAGCGGCGTCATCGGTTTGAATCTGCTGCCACCAGGTTTGCACCTCAACGGCGGACAGCGGCAGCGATTGCCAGCGCAGGTGTACCTGATCGGCCGCGTGGCGGGTGAGGATCGCCGCCCCCGCCGCCTGATGCCAGCCGGCCCAAACGGTATCAATGGCCGTGTTCAGCAAAGCCGTCCCGTTGATCACTACTGCTGGCCAAGCCGGGCCGGCCGCCAATTGCTGCCGCGCAATACCGGTATCTGTCGCCCAAAAAATGCCCGCCGCATCACCCTGAGCCGCATAAACGGTGGCCGGGGTCGGCCGGGTTATCGTAGGGGCTGGCTGCTGCAATAGCGGCATATGCTCAGACATAGCCTGTTCAGCCGCCAGGGTGCCGCCCATAAGTGTCACCACCTGGGCGGTGAAATGCTGCCAGGCGCTTTGCAACGGCCACTCCGGCAGAGACAATACAGCGCCTGCAGCCACCGAACCGTGCAACCCGACGATTGCTTCGCCCGTCTGGGTAATCACCAGTTCATCCGTCAGCCGCGCCGTTAACAGCCGGCTGCGCCCCTGACTGCGGTGCCACTGGGCAATACTGATGGCGGCGGCAATCAACGGATAGACCATCGGTGCCGGCGGGCCCACCACACTAAGCTGCCACGCCCCCGGCTGTTCAGCCCCCGTGGCCGAAAGCAAATCAGTGAGCCAGGCCGCTAAGTCCGGTTGGTCCGCTGCCAGCGGGGTCAGCAACGTAATACCCGCGGCTGATTCGGCCACCGCCGGGCTGACGATAACGGCCGTGCTGCCGTTTTCTAATATGACCGTATTCCTGGGAGCTGCCGGCAGCTGCACTGCCGTGATGACTTGGTCACCGATTTTTTGGCGAATTAACATGTTGCGCCCCTCTTTCTGTTCACACCATATCGATTTTCTGCTATCAGCGCAAGAAAAAGGCGCTCCAGCCGAAAACAGCTGAAACGCCATGATTGTTTGCCGTAAATTAACGACGCAGACCCAGAGATTGGATCAGCTCGCGGTAACGATCAACGTCGTTGTCCCGCAAGTAGGCCAGCAAGTTACGCCGGTGCCCGATCTTCTTCATCAGGCCGACATAAGAGTGATGATCCTTCTTATGAACCCGCATATGCTCGGTCAAGGAATTAATGTCTGCGGTCAAAAGTGCTACCTGCACCTCCGTAGAACCTGTGTCGCCCTCGTGCTGGGCATACTTGCTGATGATCTCGTTCTTTTGCGTTTGGCTAAGTGCCATATAAAACGCCACCTTTCTGCGAAATACTCGGATCACTGTGTCCTCGTTGGTGACTCGTGGAACAAAGTGACCGAACTGAAATTTGGTACTTCACTACTTTACTGGTTCTCCCCTTGAATTGCAAGGCCGAAACTATTATTGCATTGGACCAGCGCGGTCTGTATAATGGTTGACGTTGAGTTTAAATATGATAACTTAAACATAAACTGTTCGTGGGGGTGAATTCATGCCACAAATCAAGTCTGCCATCAAGCGGGTCAAGACTGCTGAAAAGGCCAAGCTGCAAAATGCTTCTCAAAAGAGCGCATTGCGTACGGCCATCAAGCGGTTCTTGGCTGCCAACGAAGCTAATGCCGACGACAAGCAATCCTTGTACACTGAGGCCATCAGCAAAATCGACTGGGCGCACAGCAAAGGTTTGATCCACGCTAACACAGCGGCGCGGAACAAGTCTCGCCTGACCCATTTACTGAACAAGTAAGACTCAAAAAGAAGCATACTGGTATTTTGCCGGTATGCTTCTTTTTTCTTGCTTTTGATTAAACGATTGGGGCTCCGCATTGGCACTAGACACGCAGCACTTACCTATCTCAATTTAAGCCGTCTCTAATCCATGAACCGCCCGCAAAAACAAAATTATCGGATCCGGCTGGCTGCTTTTGAACAGGATCTCATTGTGCACCAGTTCGTTGTAGCAGGCCACTAATGTGGCTAAGGGCCACGCACGGTTGCTGCGCAATGCAAGCTTGATCCGGAACGGGTGGACATTCAACTCTTTGGCAATGGCCATCTGATTGAGGCCCTTGCGCGCCAAAATCTTGGTCTGAACCAGCAGACGGAATTGCCCCAAGAGCAGTGCGTTGAGCCGCAACGGTTCTTCTTGATTGGCTAACAGTTCCTGATACACGCGTACTGCTTGGTCAAAATGCTGCTGCATCAAGGCGTCGGTCACGGCAAAGACATTATCGGTCAAGGTATTGGGCACCAGATTCTCCACCAGTACCGGCGTGATTTCATGCCCCGGATAGGCACCTAAATACAATTTGGGTAATTGGGCCACCATCGTCGAATAATTGGCTTCTGTTTTGCGGACCAGCAGCCCCAGAGCGTCGTTGCTGATCGTATAGCCCTGGGCTTGGATCTCCTTGGTAATTCGGCCGCTCACGGCACCGCTGGCAACTTGCTGGGCATCAACCGTTACGGCATTCTTGCGCAGCCGTTTAACTGCCTTGCGCCGCTCATCTAATTTTTCATAGGGCGCGCTGATCACCAGCACCGTGGTTGGCGACGGTTGGGAAAAATAATCCGTTAAGGCGTCGATGGCCTCTTTGGACTGAGTCTTAGCACCAGTACCGGTGAGAAATTGCGGATCAGTCGCAATGACCACCCGCCGCTCACCATAAAAAGGCATCGACGAGGTTTCGTTTAACAATTCCGCGATGGGGGTGGTGCTCATATCCAGCCGGGCGAAATCCATGGTTTGTTCGTCCGCGGTCAAGAGCTGATTGAATGCGGCTAAAGCGCTGTCCTGCAGCGCCCCTTCTGGTCCTAAAATCAAGTATAAAGGCGCCACATCGCCCTTCTTGAGATTTGCTTTTAGTGTGTTGACATCCACAATCATTTACTCCAATCCATAGCCGTGTGCCAGTAGTCGTGACCCCATAACGCTCCAATATATTCAATATACCCCATTTCCGCGGTGCTTAGCCAGGGGACCCCGGCCTGCCGCAGCGTGTGCAGTGTCGCGGGGGCGGGATGCCCGTAACGATTATTGCGCCCGGCTGAAATGATCCCGAGCCGCGGCTGCAGCGCCGCCAGCAGCGCGTGATCCGTCGATGTTGCGGCGCCATGGTGGCCGAGTTTGATCACCTCGGCGGCGAGCGCAGGATTTTTCAAAATCGTCCGCTCCCCGGCTTTGTCTAAATCCCCCAACCAGAGAAAGCGCCGCCGATGGATCTGCGCGGTCAAGACTAACGAGTCTTCATTGGTGCCTGTTCCGGGCCGGTGGGGATGATGAGCTTGAAAGGTCATCCCCCGGATCCGGACCTGCTGGCCGGCCTGCAATTCGGTCACGATTGGCGGCTGCGGCGCCTGGGCCACCGCCCGCTGCAACCGCTCATTGGCGGCCATCCCCGCACCGACGTATACCCGCCGGACTGGTATCGCCGCCAGCAGACCGGGCAGATCTCCCATATGGCCCGCATCTTGATGGGAAATAAACACGGCATCCAGGCGCTGTATTCCGTGATAACGGAGTACCGGCAGAACGTTAAAGGTGATTCCGGCCGCATAGTGCCGCTCTTGCCAAGCCGCCCGGGGAAAAGTCACCCGCCCGCCGGTATCAATCAGTACCCGCGGCCCATTGCCCCGGCCCACAACCAAGCTGCTGTCCCCCTGCCCAACATCGATGAAGGCCACGCGATCGGTCAAAGGCCAGGCACGCAGACAGCACACCCCGCCCAGCAGGACCACACCGGCGCCCAAGCCCCAGCGCCAATGCGGCCGGTCAAAGGCCAGCACCAGCGTACTGATCAGCAGCCCGGCAAAGACCCAGCCGGGCAGCGCCCCGGAGGCGATCGTTCCCCCGGTCAGACTCGCCCACTGGGCCAGGAGCGCGTCCCCCGCCTGCAACACACTTTCTAACCCCGCCCAGGACCCGGTCCAGCCGCCGATTGTCAACAGCGTGACGAACAGCATCACGGGAAAAGCCAAATAATTAAACACCGGGATTAAAATAATATTCAAGCCCAGCGTCAACAAAGACCAGGTATACTGGTAAGCCAAAATCACGGGCATACTGACCAGGTTCAAGACCAAACTCTGCTGCCAAAAGCGGACTGGCGCGAAAAATAAACAAAAGGACAACAGGAAACTTAACAGGTTGCCCAACTGGGTGATGCCCGCCGGCCGCCACCAGAGCCAAATCAGAAGCACCAAACCAAGCCGGTCTAAGGTGGGCAGCGCCCAGCGGCGGGGCCACAGCCGGGCCAGAGCAAACATGCCGACGGAGCGCGTCACCCCAGTGGGCCAGTCAGCTAATGTGCCATAAAGCAACAGCGCGCCAAAAACCAGCCAGCGGGCGTACTCATCGGGTATCCGGCACCAGGCCGCAACCACTAACAGCGCCGTCGCCAGTAACAGCACCTGCATCCCCGACAGACTCCAGAGATGGATAATTCCCAGCTTGGTCTGGGTATCGCGCAGGGTTTGGGCGAGCGCGGTATCGCTGCTGCCGCCTAGCACCAGACCGCGGACGTATATTTGAGTATGGGGCGGCAGTCCCTCTACGCGGCGGGCAACCCACAGGCGGATAGCCTCAGATATTTGGTTAACATAAATAAAATTATTCGAACCATCCACCAACTGCCATTCGCCGCCCGCCAGTGTCACTTGCCGGCCGATGTGATACTGGGCCGCTGCAAACCGGGCAAAGTCAAACTGCCCCGGGTTGGTAGCCGCCGCCAAAGGCCCCTGGGCGGCCTGGCCGGTCAGCGTCAACGCGGTCGCCGCTGCCGCCAAGCGCTGTTTCTCCGCGGCACCGGTTAACCGATAGGAGAGCCACACCGCTTCGCCGGTACGCTGATCCACTGCTCGGCCGCTGACTTGGTCGCCATTAATTTTTAATCGGCTGGGCAAAATCAGCAGCGTGACCCCAACCGGCTCAGTCGATGCGGCTGGTGGCTGGACAAGGTTTTGCCATTGCGTATACCGGCCAGCCCAAATTACCCCAGCCAGCAGCGGGATAAGCAGCCACCGCCACCCGCAGCGCCAGCAATGAACCGCACCAAATCCGAGTAAGGCCAGGCTGAGGAGCCAATGCGGTGTCAGCACTAAACACGCCACGCCAATCACCGTGACGGCACTCCACAAACCAAGCTGGGCCGGCCAGCGCACCCGGGTCATACTGTCAGGGCCGCTTTGAGCGTGGCCAATATTTTCTCACCGATGCCGCTGATCTCACCTAATTCATCCAGGGATTGAAAAGCCCCGTGGGTATCCCGGTAGGCAATGATGTCTCCCGCCCGTTTGGGACCAATCCCGCTGACCTGCTCCAGCTCCGTCTGGGTAGCTGAATTAATATTGATCGCACCGCTGGTCTGACTGGCTGCCGTGCTGCCGCTGCCCGCGACGGCCGCTGGCTGAGCACTGGGTGCTGCGGCAGCAGACTGTTCACCCGGCCGTGGGATCACGATTGCTGCCCCATCTGTGAGCGGCTGGGCCAGATTCACCTGCCGCCGATCAGCCTCCGGTAATAATCCGCCGGCCGCCTTCACCGCATGATCCAACCGACTTTTGGCCGGCAATTGATACACGCCTGGGCGGCGCACCGCGCCCTGGATATCGACCCACAGCTGATTCTCAGCGGCTGCTGCTGGCCGACTTGCGGTACTGCTGGCTGTCGTCGGTCTCGCTGATTCTTCAGCCGGCCGGCCGCTCGTGCTGGCGACCCGCGCTGGTACATCCGCTGGTTGCGCCGAATCCAAACTGCTGCCGGCCGGCGACCGGTTCAGCCACCACCAGCCCGCGCCGGCTAACGCCATCAATAAAATAATCGGCAGATACCAATAACGCCCCAACAGCTGCTGCCATTGGGGTCTTGTTGGTCGGTGTCGTTGCATGACCTGCCACTTCCTTTCTTTGCCTGTCACTTTATATTACGCAAAGAAAAGGCCTTGGTGCGCCGCCGATATTAATGAGTCTGCAGATATTTTACAGCATCGCCGAATTTTTCCACGGGGACTACAGTAATCTTCAGATGGGAGTCTTTGGCTGCCTTTTTAGCAACCGCGTAATTGTCTTCGAATACCGGGTCCAGTTTCTTAATGGCCTTTGTGACCTTAGTATGCGGCGCAAAGAAAATCGTCGCGCCCTCTTTAGCGGCAATGTAAACTTTTTTCTCCGGTCCGCCGATCTGACCGACGGTGCCATCCGGGGCAATCTCCCCCGTACCGGCGATATGGCGCCCTTGCCGCAGCTTGCTGCCGGTCAATTGGTCATAAATTTGCAGAGAAAACATTAAGCCTGCAGATGGGCCGCCAATTTGAGCAACGTTTGCGCTGACGGGAATTTTAGTGGTGACTTTGGTCCGATCTGTCAGGGTAATGCCGATGCCCGGCTTCTTCGTCTGCGCCAGTCGGTAGAGTTTGCCGGAGGCAGTCAAAGTTTTACTACCGCGGGTATACGTCAAGGTCACGGTATCGCCCACTTTATGCTGACGAATATAGTTGATATAACCAGTACTGGCATTGAAGTGGCGGCCGTTCACCTTGGTGATCGTGTCCCCGACTTGGAGCTTGCCGGCGAAAGCTGACTTGCTTTCCACCGCCAATACATAAATACCTAAGTAATGGATCGTATACTGCTCATGGGCCGCTTTATAGGCCACCGCAATGGCATTATTGATGGCACTGGTCATGTAATACTGCTGAACTCGATCAAAGGTAGCATTATCCTCACCGCCCATCACATCATTGCGAGACACGATATCCTCGTAAGGCCGAGTTTTGCTCAGCAGCAGCTGCATGGCTGTCGCCTGGGCAATTCCCACAGTGGTCAAGGAAAAACTGCCCTTGGCCGTATCCCGCTTGCCGTCTACCTTCACATATTGGGCTAACGGTTCAGCTGACCCCGGCATTTCGATGAACCAGTTGTTCAGCGGGACAAAATTAGCCGCCAACAAGACCAGAATCAGGATAGGGAGAAGAATCTTCCACCAGAGACCGCGATGCTTCTTGGGTGTTTCGTTAGGGGTTTGCTTCATGCGGGATCACTTCCTAAACTAGCCATTTTTGCCGCCAACGCCGTTGCCACATTAGCCGGCACTAACCCGGAAACGTCGCCGCCAAAACGAGCGACTTCTTTGATCATCGAGGAAGACACAAAGGCTGTATCGGAATCGGCATACAGAAATACTGTTTCGATCGACGCGTCTTGGGTCCGGTTGATCTGGGCGATACCAGCCTCGTAAGTAAAATCGGATTCGTTCCGCAATCCCCGGAGCAAAAACTTGGCCCCAACGGCCTCGGCCACCTGCACGGTGAGCTGATTAGGGGCAGCCATCACCCGCACGTTCGCCAGCCCTTGGGTCGCACCAGCGACCAACGCTTCCTTTTCAGCCGGCGTAAACAGCCCCTGCTTGCTGACGTTAGTCATCACCGCAATGACGACCTCATCAAACAACTTGCTGGCCCGCTGGACCGTTTGGAGATGACCGTTGGTAAAAGGATCAAAACTCCCAGGAAAAAGTGCAATGCGTTTCATTCAGCCGCATCTGCTTTCTAAAACGTACTCAAATGTATACACATCTGGTCTATGGTGGCACTTTAGATTTAGACCATTAAGAGTACATTGTGTTTAGTCAATTTCGTAATTGCCGGCACCCCCGTCTGATTGGGATCAGACGAGTATGGAGCATAACAGTGCCGACTAGAAATCATCTCTGAACGGTTTCCCATTCCGGCGTAAGCCCCGCCGCATACTGAATTAAATTTTGCACAGCATTATCGTCTCGGTCAATAACAAGACCGCACTCGTAGCAACGGTACACGTCATGCTGGTGGTAAATGCTGTCGCCTTGCAGTGTCATCTTGCCGCCATAGCTTTCCTTGGTTTTGATGCAGCCGCAGTTTGAACAGTGCTGAGTCGACGGAAAGAAACGATTGGCAATTACCAAATCGCGATGATGCCAAGCCGCCTTGTACTCAATTGCCGTACGCAAGCGGCGAAAGAGGCCGCGCTGAAGGCCTTTGACCTTTTTATCGTCCATCATCATCCGGTGGACATCCAGATCCTCTAAACAGGGAACAGGATAATTCTTTATAATCATGTGGCTGAATTTGTGAATCAGATCATCCTGCAACGCGTGCACCTGCTCGTAAGCGCGGTTCATCTTCGCTGTAAGCCGCTGATAGGTCTTGGACCGGTAGTCGCCGGGATTTCTCCGCCGTTTCCGGTTCAGGCACTTTTGGTAATACTTGATGCGTTGATGCAGCACTGCCATCCGCGGTGTGAAGGTGTTGATATCCCCGCCGTTCCAGCGGATGTGGCCCACGTTTACATCAATGCCGACAATGTCCCAGGAGTCATAAAAAGCCGGCCGCGGTGTATCTTCAACCAATACGTTGACACTGGCGTAGAACTTTTTTCCGTGCTTGGTTATCGTCACGGTTTTGATCTCGCCGGTAAAACGTAAAGCCTCCGCCATTTTGATAGCGCTGAAACGATGGCTGGCCGCATGGGGCCGATCCAGGGTCAGATACTTGCCAGTAATCACCGCCCGATCCGTTGTAAAGCTTTGCTTGGAATCCCGCTTATGGTGGAATTTAGGCTTGTGAGCGTCCGGCATAGCGGGATTGAAGAAGTTCTGCCAAGCCTGATGCAGCCGGTGGACAGCAGTTTGGAGCACCCGGGCTGAAAACTGATGCTGCCAGTCGGTTTTGTTCTTCACCAGCTCGTCGCGGACTTTGTATTCGCTGGGGCGCCGCTTCTTGTCCTTCATGGCTAACGACGCGTCGTACATGTCGTTCCATGTGGCCAAACCTTTGTTCCAGCAAAAACGGTTGTAGTCCATCAGCTCAATGATGACCGTAGCCATCTCGGCGTTGGGATAGATCCGTATCTTGTGTGTTTTGATTGGCATTCGACTCACCTCCTTATAATTCAAGGATACCGAATCGAATGTACGTTTGTCTCCTGCTATGCTCAGCCAGTTTGAACAAGATTCATCCAGAAAAGCTGTGCTATTTGATAAAAAACGCTCAGGAACTTGATGGTCTTTGATTATCGATGTTTACATTTGATTCTTTAATCAGCAATCATTCCAAACCTCCTTCATATTGAAAAATAGCCAACTCAGTAATGCCATAATTTACTTGACGGCGCAATGAGAAACCGGGCACATCGGGATAGGCCACCTTGGTATCCGTTTCGGCCACAATCTGAGCGCCTGGGGTCAGCAAACCATCATGGGCCAGATCCGTAATCGTTTCTACAATCTTTTGCTGGGCATAGGGCGGATCCAGAAAGACCAAATCAAATTGAATTGTCCCCACCGCCCGCTGCAAATAGGCCGAAGCCGTGGCATGAACGATAGTAAAACGATCCGGCACTTTGGTGACCGCCACGTTATGGTGAATCACTTTGATCGCCGCGCCTTGGCGGTCAACCAAGACAGCCGCGTCCATCCCGCGAGAAACCGCCTCGATGCCCAAACCGCCGGTCCCAGCGAATAAATCGAGGACAGTACCGCCAGAAAAATACGGGCCCAAAATATTGAACAAGTTCTCTTTCACCTTGTCAGTCGTGGGCCGCGTCTTATTGCCCGGCACAGCTTGCAACCGCCGACCGCCGAACTCTCCTGAAATAACCCGCATCAGTCATCGTCTTCCTTCCGTTCACCAATCAGCTGGTGCGTATACTCGGTGGCAATTGTCCCGTGGGGGGATACACTCACATTCCGCACAAAGCGCTGTTTTTGCAGCTGCTGAATCGTTCTGGCCGCCGCCTCACTGTCCACGTATAGCACCGCATATTTCATCCGTTCCGACACATAATACACGAGCCCGAACCGGCGCAATTTACGCGCCTGTTTAGCCGAATACAGCCACACGGTGATCCCAGTCCGCGGTGCAGGAATGGCTTCATTTTGCTTGGGCACTGGTTCTTCCCCTTTCTTGCTGACGTTCCCGTTCAACTTGTTCAACACAACTGACATTCATGGCCAGACCAATCGCCGCCGACAGCATCAGCATGGAGGAACCGCCGTAACTGATAAACGGGAGTGTTACCCCAGTAATGGGCAACAACCCGCTCATCCCGCCAACATTGAACAATGTCTGGACAAACAGCCAGGCGCCGATCCCGTAACACAACAGTGAGCGGTAAGCTGACTGGGCGCGAATTCCGACCAGCACGATCCGGCCAATCAGGAAGAACAGGATTCCCAAGACCACGATCGCCCCAATGATGCCCAGTTCCTCCGTGATGACCGACATAATAAAGTCCGTGTACGGTTCAGGCAGATAGCCCTTTTTCTGAATACTGTTGCCGATGCCGACCCCGAACCAGCCGCCATTGCTGATGGCGTAATACGAATTGACCAGTTGCCGGCCAACGGAGTTTTCCAATTTGAATGGATGGAAAAAAGCCAACAATCGTTTAATTTGATAACTCTGTTTCAACCAAGGCAAATCAATTGAACGCATGATCTGCAAACCGCCGATGCTGAAACCGACAACCCCGCCCATGATGAGGGCGCCGTAAGACCATTTAATACCAGAAGCGGCAATCATCAACAGCGTGAGAAAGAGCAGAATGGCCATCCCGCCAGTATCGGGCTCCAACAGGACGAACATCGCCATTAACCCGGCCACGATCATGGGGGCAATAATTTGGCGGACGGCTTCATGGAACCGAGTCAGCTTTTCTTCCCGGCGCGATAAAATCCGGGCGAGATACAGGACCAGGACCAATTTAGCGATTTCCACCGGCTGGACATTGAAGAAACCGACGTCAAACCACGCCATAGCCCCATTAACCTTCAAATCGGGCCGGAAATAGCCCATCACCAGCAAACCGAACAACATGGCCATCGTGACGCCCACGGCCAGCCGGACGAATCGGCCGCTGGCAAACAGGCGCAGCGGTAAAATAAAACCCAAGGCCGCGGCAAACAGTCCGCCGATGACAAAAATAGTCTGACGATTCAAATATGCTGTTGGTGATTTGCCAGCCGCTGCCATGATATCCGAACTCGCTGAATACACCATGACGATCCCAATCCCCAGCAATACCAAGTATGGAATCAAGATGAAGTAGTCAATATGAGCAAGCCGTTTACGCATCCAGGCCACCCTTTCCGAAAAATTGAATAGGTCCATTATAACACGCCGTTCGCTTGGCCCTAGCGGTTAAACGGGACTTAACAAAAAGCAAGCCGCATTCCCCTCACAGGAAACACGGCTTGCTAAAAATTCAGAAAATTATTTATCGTCTTTTGCAGCGACTTTGGCTCGTTTAGCAGCCTTCATCCGAGCAGACGTGTTCAGGATCTTCTTGCGCAACCGAATGCTCTTCGGAGTTACTTCGCAGTATTCGTCTTCGTTCAAGAACTCAATAGATTCTTCCAAAGACAGAGACCGCGGTGTCCGAATGGCAGCGGCGTGGTCTTTCCCGGCCGCCCGGGTGTTGGTCAGATTCTTACCCTTGGTGACGTTCACGCCGATATCTTGCTCCCGGCTGGATTCACCAACGATCATTCCTTCGTAGACCTGAACCCCAGCGTCAACGAACAGCGTGCCCCGGTCTTCAACCCCTTGCAGGCTGTAAGTTGTCGCCGTGCCCTGGTTAATGGAAACCAGCGCCCCGGTCCGCCGACCAGGCGTCCAGTTCTTGATCACCGGCAGGTACTTTGCAAACGTATGGTTCATGATCCCGTAACCACCAGTCTGGGACATGAATTCTGTGCTGTAACCAATCAAGCCTCGCGCCGGTGCCATAAAGGTCAACCGGGTCTGGCCGTTATCGGTCGTTTCCATGTTCTGCATTTCGCCCTTGCGTTGGGACATGGAATCAATGACACTGCCGACATATTGGTTCGGCGTGTCGATCTGCACGGACTCAAAAGGCTCGCAGGTCACGCCATCAATATCTTTGTAGATAACTTCTGGACGAGACAGTTGCAGTTCGAAGCCTTCACGCCGCATTTCTTCCACCAGAATGGACAAATGCAGTTCACCACGGCCAGAAACGACCCAAGCACTGGGCATATCGGTGTCTTCAACCCGCAGGGAAACATCAGTATGCAACTGGCTCTTCAACCGGTCTTCCAGCTTGCGGGAAGTGACTTCGGTCCCCTCTTGCCCGGCAAACGGCGAATCATTAGCCAAGAAAGTCATCTGCAAGGTCGGTTCGTCGATCCGTAAAATCGGCAGTGCATCGGGATGATCTTGGGGCGTGACCGTCTCACCGACGAAAATATCTTCCATCCCGGAAACAGCAATCAAATCCCCAGCCTTAGCGGAGTCGACTTCGACCCGCTTCAACCCGAAGAAGCCGAAGATCTTGGTCACGCGGAAATTCTTCTTCGTGCCGTCCAGCTTCAATACGGAGACGTTGTCGCCCAGGTGGATCGCGCCGCGGAAAATCCGGCCGATCCCAATGCGGCCAACATAATCGTTGTAATCCAGCATCGCGACTTGGAACTGCAATGGTTCGTCGCTGTTGTCCAACGGTGCCGGAATCGTCTTCACGATGGTATCAAACAGATAGTTCATCGTGTGCTCTTGGGTCGCCACGTCGGAATCCAAGCTGGACGTCCCATTGACCGCGGAGGTGTAAACCACGGGGAACTCCAACTGATCCTCGTCAGCGCCTAATTCAATGAAGAGTTCCAATACTTCATCGACGACTTCTTCCGGACGAGCGCCCGGACGGTCGATTTTGTTGATGACCACGATCGGGGTCAAATGTTGTTCCAAAGCTTTCTTCAATACGAACCGAGTCTGGGGCATGGTGCCTTCATAGGCATCAACCACCAGCAAGACCCCGTCAACCATCTTCATGATCCGTTCAACTTCGCCGCCGAAGTCCGCATGTCCCGGGGTGTCCAGGATATTGATCTTGGTCTTGCCATACTGGACCGCCGTATTCTTGGAAAGGATCGTGATACCCCGTTCCCGTTCAATTGCGTTAGAATCTAGCGCCCGGTCCTCCAAGTGCATATGTTCGGGCAGTGTATCGGATTGCTTAAGCAATTCATTGACCATCGTCGTTTTGCCGTGGTCAACGTGCGCAATGATCGCAATATTCCGGATGTCCTCACGAGTTTTCAAATTACATTTCTTCCTTTCTGAAACAATACAGCGTTGTAAGCGGTACAATGATGTTCATATGACAAGAGACTGGCCCCTTCGGTACCAGTCTCTGCCTACTGCCTAACTCAAATTGCCGTTATCTGGGCTGATCCAGCGCGATGGCCCGGATGTCAGCCACAGTCGGCGCTGTCGCTATTAATACATCGCCTGATGATAGCATATCAAGCGGGTGACCGTCAAGACGGCTCACCGACATCCCCAGCGTCTCAGCCATGACGCGGCCCGCGGCCACATCCCAGGGCGCCAAATGGCTCAGGTAGGCCACTTGGCGGCCTTCCAGCAGCTGAATATATTCAATGCCGGCACTGCCCAGGATCCGCATCCCGGCACTGGTCTTGAATAACTGATGGCTATGATAGCGGTCGTAGGCCAGCATGCCGGAATTGATTCCGAATAGCCCGTCTTCCAAGGAAAGCGGCGAAACGGCTTTAATGGGTGTCTCATTTTTGAAAACACCCAGTTGCGGTCCGCCCCAGTACAGTTCCTGCCGCATGACGTTCAGGATGACCCCCACATGGGGCGCGCCGTCAATATACGCGCCAATCATAATGGCAAAATTATATTTCTGTTTGACAAAATTCATGGTGCCGTCAATGGGATCAACAAAGAATACTAGGCCCTTAAGATCCGTGACGTGATCGCCGCTGCCTTCTTCACCCATGATCTGAGCCTGGGGATATTCAGTGCGAATGGCCGCAATTAAATCCCGTTCAGTCTGTTTATCGAGATTCGTCACCAGATCCTTGCGGCTGCTCTTCGTTTGGACGTGCAGCGGGTCGTGGATGTGATGGCGGATATGGGCCCCGGCCTGGGAGACCCAATCCCGCATCCGCAGGGCGAGCAGCGCCGTTTCTGCCTTATCCACGCTGCTCACCGCCTGTCAACCGGACGGTCGGCCCCGCCTGCTTCGCTGCTTGGACGGCCCGGTACAGGGAATAGCCGGACGCCTCCGTGAAGGCTGCGTCCAACTGCTTTTCTGTCATTTTATCCGGGACCACGGTCTTAAAGGCCGCGTAGGCATCCAGCAAATCAGCGGCGGGGGTGCCGCCCTCATAGGCTTCTTCCACCGCGTTGTAAAAGGCCATCACGGTAGTGACCTCCGCCGTGGACCATTCCGAGCGCAAGGGATATGAATATTCGTGCGTCGCTTTCGTCACAATTAATGAACTCCTTCGTAGTGCGTTTCGTTAGTTCCATTGTAGCGAATGGCACTGGCCCTGCCAACAGCGGTCGGGACATTTCTCACAACCACTCCCCGGTTCGCCGGACGTAGAGGGCCTTGCTGATCTCAACGGTCAGAATATACCCAGCGATAATCAGGAGCACTATTGGCCAGAAATGCCAGGGCAAGCGGCCAAAATCAAAAGCCGTCCGCAACGGCGTCAGGACAAGCAGCCCGC
Source organism: Schleiferilactobacillus harbinensis (assembly GCF_008694105.1). Lineage (NCBI taxonomy): Bacteria > Bacillati > Bacillota > Bacilli > Lactobacillales > Lactobacillaceae > Schleiferilactobacillus > Schleiferilactobacillus harbinensis. Next base: position 688,856 of record NZ_CP041364.1, on the reverse strand, counting down.
CCACGGCTAAAGCCAGTGCCGTGGACAGCAGGACAACAGCGCTGGCCGGCGTCTTTAGACTGGGGATATGCCGCGTCCGGAAAATATGCACGATCAGAGTTTGCGTGAACAACCCTTCCACAAACCAGCCGGCCTGGAAAACGTGCTGCCACGGAATACTGGCCGCGTGGGCGCCGATGCCGAGACCGAACCACAGGAAGAGGAAGGTCAGGACGTCAAAGATCGATGACAACGGGCCGAACAGCACGGTATAGCGGAACAGCCCCTCCGCCCGCCATGGTGTCGGCTGGGCCAAGGTCTCATCATCCACGTTGTCCCAGGGAATCGCCATCTGGGCCGTATCGTAGATCAGATTCTGGACCAGCAGCTGGATCGACAGCATCGGCAGAAACGGCAGGAAAATGCTGGCAATGAGTACCGATAAGGCATTCCCGAAGTTCGAGGAGATCGTCATCTTGATATATTTCATGGCATTGGCGTAAACTCGCCGGCCTTCCAAGATACCGTCTTCTAAAACCAGGAGCGACTTCTCCAGCAGGATAATGCCGCTCACGTCTTTGGTGATGTCGGCCGCATTATCCACAGAGATGCCCACGTCGGCTTGGCGCAGCGCCGGAGCGTCGTTGATTCCGTCGCCCATGAACCCCACTGTGTGCCCGTGCCCTTTCATCACATTGATGATCCGAGCCTTTTGCAACGGATTCAGTTTGACAAATAAATCGTGGGTGTTGACGGCCTTGGTCAAAGTTTGATCATCCATGTCATCCACATCGTTGCCGGCGAGCACCGCTGTATTGGCGATTCCCACTTGCTGGGCAACGTGCTGGGTAATAATGGCATTATCCCCGGTCAAAACCTTCACGTGGACGCCGTGGTCATTCAGCAGACTGATGGCCTCCTTCGCATCCGGCTTGGCCGGATCCAAGAAGCCGAGAAAACCGGCTAAGATCATGTTATGTTCATCCGCAACAGCATACACACTTTGCTCATGGACATCCATCCGGTAGGCCACGGCCAGTACCCGCATGCCGGCTTGGTTCAATGCGTCATTGGTCTGGACCAGCCGGTCGTGCAAGGCGCCGGTCATCGGAGTGACCTGACCGTTGATCAAGACATAGTCAGACACGTGGATCATTTCCTCGAACGCCCCTTTAGTGATCATCCATTGATGGTCGCCGCTGTCGACGACAACCGTGAGGCGCCGCCGATCAAAGTCAAACGGAATTTCATCCACTTTCGTCAGCTTATCAGGAATGTCGCTTAATTCTTCTTTATGTTTCGCGACGTAATCAATGACGGCCTGATCCATTAGATTGCGCCAGCCGGTTTGATAATTCGAGTTCATATAGGCGAGCCGCAGTACGGAGTCGTCCTTTTCACCCAAGGCGTCAACATGCCGCATGACGACGACTCGGTCTTCCGTAATGGTCCCCGTTTTATCGGTAAATAACGTGTCGATCGCGCCAAGATTTTGAATGGCGTGCAGATGCTTGACGATGACTTTCTTTTTGGCCATCGCCAAAGCACCCTTCGCCAGATTGCTGTTCACGATCATTGGCAGCATCTCTGGGGTCAGCCCCACCGCCACGGCAATCGCAAAGAAGAAAGCCTGGGACCAATCGTGCTTGGTCAAGCCATTGATCAGAAAGACGATCGGTACCAGAATCAGCATCATACCGATCAAGAAACGGCTGATCTGGCGCATCCCCGTATCAAAATTGCTGGGACCCTGCACTTCGGTGGCACTCTGGGCAATATCGCCGAAGAACGTATCCGCCCCAGTCTTCAAAATGACCGCTAGACCGGACCCGGACAGGACATCAGTGCCCATGTACACCAGATTCGGATAGTCAAAAGCCGTCGCTTCGTCAGACAGTTCGGATAAATCGAAGTGCGCGCGCTTTTCCACCGGCATCGCTTCGCCGGTGAGTGAGGACTGATTGACAAACAAGTCCTTGGTCGTTAACAAATAAGCATCCGCCGGAATCATGTCGCCAGTGCTCAGGGTCACGATGTCCCCCGGCACTACTGCGTCCATGGGCAGTTCCCGGGTGATCCCGCCGCGAGTCACGGCGGTGGTATTCTGGATCAGCTTCGTCAGCGCCGCGCTGGCCTTCTGGGACCGGTATTCTTGGGTAAACCGGATCAGCACGGATAACAGGATCATGATGGCCATGACGATCGCCCCGTCCCGATCATTGGTCAGCGCCGAAACGATCATCAAAAACAATAAGACATAGACAAATGGATCATTGAACGCGGCGAGCAATACCCGATACGCCGGCAGCGCTCCTTGGGACCGCACGGTGTTTTCGCCGTATTGTAATTGCCGTTGGCCCACTTCGGCCTCGTCCAGCCCACTGAGCCGGGTCTGGAGTTGGGCCAGAATTTGGTCTTGGGTGTAGCCGCTCAATTGCTTTAATTCAGTCTGCTTCTCAGCAGCCAGTTGGGTGTGATTCTTTTTAATGAACACTGTCAAACTCCTCTCTACAGCGCAGGGGGAGTTGCGGCACCATTCTTACAGACAGAATGGTGACCAAATGAAACTTACCCTGCGCGGTCTATCATCCGGATCAGCAGGGCCAGGTAAGGGTTCGTGTTTCATTCCAATCACCATCCTTTCATCGATGATCGCCGCCCAGTGGTGGGCTTATTCTGTACAAAAAAATGGTGTGCTCACGCGAGCACACCAAAAATGGAATGTCCCGACGTTGAGCTTTAGCACTGTACGACGTAGAACATCGTTCAGCTGCATTAGGAAAAGCCTTCTTCAGCAATTCCGGTTGACTCGTTGGCATCTCTCGATGTTTCTGAGCAGCAGCATATATTCGTACAGGAGCCTCACCTAACAGGGTACGGCGATTCAATTCGTTATTAGCTTAAGTATACGAGAGTACACCAAGTGTGTCAAACCGGGCGTTCCCTATTGGACGATCACGGCATCCGAAGCGATGTTAAACGGATGCTTCTTGTCAATATGATCGTAAAACAGGTGTCCGCGGAGATGGTCGATCTCATGCTGGCAGACAATAGCGGGGTAATCCTTCAGCCGCAGCGTCTTCTTCGCCCCAGTCAAATCTTGATAGCGAATCGTTACTCGGTCATGGCGGGGCACATACCCCGGGACATCTTCATCCACCGACAAGCACCCTTCGCCTTCGGCTAACGCTGCCGGCCGGACGGACTCGCGAGTAATCACGGGATTCGACAGGACCTCTTTGAGAATGATCTTGCCGTCGTTATCCGGTACCAGCACCGCGGCCATTTGAATCGAGCGGCCGACTTGCGGGGCAGCCAGGCCCACGCCGGCCCGGAGCTGATGTTTTTTAGCAATATCCGGATCCTGACTGTTGACCAGGTATTCCATCATATCATCAGCCAATTTCTTATCCTCTGCACTCAGCGGAAAGGAGACGGGTTTGGCGACGGCCCGCAAAACGGGATCGCCGTCCCGCACGATGTCTTTCATTAAAATCACAATATACCCTGCTTTCCAATTATTTTTCATTCTCAATAGTACCACAAAATAAACGAAAAGCCGCCCCCGGTAAAGGATACGGCCTTTTCTTAAGTGCTAATCGCTTTCGTCCGCCAGTTGATCGGCGTCCGCAAACTGGGAATTGTACAACCGGGCATAGAACCCATTGGCCGCCAGCAGCGCGTCATGGTTCCCTTGCTCAATAATTTGCCCATGGCGCATCACCAAGATCAAATCTGCATCTCGAATCGTTGATAACCGATGGGCGATGACGAAACTCGTGCGGTGGGCCATGACCCGATCCATCGCCCGCTGGAGCAGCAGCTCTAATCGGGTATCCACGGAACTGGTGGCCTCGTCCAAAATCATCATCGGCGGATTCTTGATCACCGCCCGGGCAATAGTCAGGAGCTGCTTTTGCCCTTGGGAAATGTTGTCCGCGTCTTCATTGATCTGCATCTGGTACCCATTGGGCAGCGTCCGCACGAAGTGATCGACGTTGGCCGTCTTAGCGGCCTGCACCACTTCGTATTCATCGGCATCCAACCGGCCGAAACGGATATTATCGGCAATCGAGCCGCGATACAGCCAGGCATCCTGAAGAACCATCCCAAACTGTTCGCGCAGTGCGCTGCGGGCAATATCCTGGATGTTCACACCATCCACCAGGATCTCGCCGGCATCAATATCATAGAAACGCAGCAAAAGATTGATCATCGTCGTTTTACCGGCCCCCGTTGGCCCAACAATGGCCACAGTTTGGCCTGGTTCGGCCACGAAGTTCAAGTCTTCAATCAACGGCTGATTTTCCCGATAGCGGAAAGATACGTGTTTAAATTCCACTCGGCCGCGGACCGCCCCTGTCGTGGGCAGTTTCGCTGTGACGGTGTCTTTTTCTTCCGGCTCGTTCAAAATGTTGAACACCCGCTTGGTGGCAGCCGCGGCGGATTGGAATACCGCCGACAGCTGAGTCAGCGTGGACAAAGGCTGGTTGACCTGCCAAATATACTGCACGAAAGCCTGCAGGTTCCCCAAGGGGATCCGGCCGGCTAACACGTTCAGCCCGCCCAAGGTGGCCGCTGCCGCATAACTCAAACTGGCGGTGAACCCGACTAGGGGACTCATCATGCCGGAAATAAAGGCGGCATTAAAGCCCTTGGCAGCGAGCTTATGGTTGGCACCAGCAAATTTCTTCTCTGCGTCCCGTTCCTGACCATAAAGTTTGATCACCGTAAAGCCCGTGAACGATTCCTGGACCGTGCCGTTCAATTCACCCAGGGCATTTTGCTGAGCCTGGAAGTAAGGCTGGCTGCGGCGAACGACAAACCGAGAAATCAAGAATGACGCTGGCAGCATCCACAACATGATCGTGGCCATCAGCCAGTTGATGGAGTACATCATCACGACCGCCAGCGAGATACCAATCACTGAGGTCACCACTTGCACCACCCCTTGCTGCAAGGCGTTCGTAATGGCGTCCACGTCATTGGTCACCCGGGACAGCAAGTTGCCCTGGGTATGGCTGTCAAAGAACTGGACCGGCAGCCGATTCAACTTGTCGCTCAGATCCCGGCGCAAGTCGCGCATCGCCCGCTGGACAGCAATCGTCATCCAATAGGTAGAAAGAAACAAAGTCACTTGATACACCAGGGCATTGGCCAGCATGGCCACCACCACTTTGGCCACATAGGGCAAGTCAATCGCCGCATGGGCGGCCACATTGACCCCAATCCGGGTCACTGCTAAGCCCATGATCACCGGCCAAATGGCATTGCTCACTACCGAGATCAAAGTGGCGGCTAACGCCCCAAAGAAGGACCAGCGATAGGGGCGGATATAACGGAACAAACGACGTAAAGTAAACAATCCGCGGCTCATGCTAATTCCTCCTCACTGAGTTGCGACCGGGCAATTTCCTGATAGATCGGATTGGTGGCCATGAGCTGTTCATGGGTGCCCATACCGACCAGTTCCCCATTATCCAGCACGACGATTTGATCCGCATGGCGAATCGTGCCGACCCGCTGGGCCACAATAAAGACGATTGCTTGCTGAGTCACTTGGGCTAAGTTTGCCCGCAGCTCAGCATCGGTTTGGTAATCCAAAGCTGAAAAGCTGTCATCAAAAATATAAATATCCGGCCGCCGGACGATGGCTCGGGCGATGGCTAAGCGCTGCTTTTGTCCGCCAGACAGATTGGTCCCGCCTTCGGTCAAAATCGATTGCAAGCCGTCAGGCTGTTCCCGCACGAAATCCGCCGCTTGGGCGATGCGCAGGGCCTCCCAAAGATCGTCATCCGTTGCTTCCTGGGCACCATAACGGAGATTATCCGCAATGGTCCCGGTAAACAGCACCGCTTTTTGGGGCACAAACCCAATCTTTGACCGTAATGCTTTGACCGCGTAATCCCGCACATCCGTCCCGGTCACCAAAATCCGCCCGGCACTCACATCAAATAATCGCGGAATCAACTGAATCAAAGTGGACTTGCCGCTGCCGGTACTGCCAATGAAGGCTACTGTCTGCCCCGGCTGGGCGCTAAACGAGATATCGTGCAGCACAGCTGCTTCGCTATTGCCGGGATAGGCAAAGTCCACGTGATCAAAGACCACGCCGGCGGCACCGCGACCGCGTGACGCCTGGCCATCCTTGCCTTCAATTTCATTTTTAGCGTTCAACAATTCCTCAATTCGGCCAGCTGAAACCGCCGCCCGGGGATACATCATGAAAACGCTGGCAAAAAGAATAAAGGAAAAAAGTACATGGAAAATATATTCAATGAACGCGATCAATGAGCCGACAGCCAGCTGGCCTTGACCAATCGCCACGGCGCCCTGCCAGATGATGACCCCGGTGATCACATTCAGTACCATCGAGAAACCAGGCTGCGCAAAAGCCATCAGGGTAAACAGTTTGATGGAGCTGTTGGCGTAAGCGTCGTTCACTTCACCAAAGCGGGCTTGTTCAAATTTTTCCCGCACAAAAGCCCGAATCACCCGGATACCCGATAATTGTTCCCGCATCCGGCCGTTGATGCTGTCTAAATTGCCCTGCTGTTTCTCCGAAAGCGGCTTAGACAGGACCGCAATCAGCCATACGCCGAGCAGCAGCAGCGGAATACCGGCAAACACCATCCAGGCCAAGCGCGGACTGGTGCGCACAATTAAAAAGGCACTGGCAATGATCATTAAAGGGGTCATGAAACCGGTGCGCAGAATCATCTGCAAGAAGTTCATGATCTGGAAGGCATCATTCGTCGTCCGGGTAATCAATGACGCCGTCCCCACGGCATTGTGCTCTTCATGGGAAAAACGAATCGTGCGGGCAAAAATATCGTCCCGCATATCTCGAACGACATTGGTGGTGATCCGGCTGGCGAAATAAGCCAGGCCAATCAGCCCAATCAAGCCGATCAAGGCCACCCCGACCATGACCATCCCGTAAAACCAGATTCGATCCGGGCGCCGGGTATTGATTCCCTCATCGATCATCCGTGCCAGCATCGTCGGCAAACCGAGTTCCAAAATAATAAAACCAAATACACAGATAAAGTTCCCCAAAAGCAATCGCTTATATCGAAGAACGTAACGTAACATCAGGCGCAAAAAAACACGCTCCTTTTCTCTAGTCTTTCTTCTCCTGAGCCGCCGCATCTTCCCGCGCGGCCCGCGTAATATCTTGCACGTATTCAATCGTGGCTTGGTTGATCTGGAAAGCCACGGAAAAATGCCGTTCATCCTGCCGCTGCCACACATCCACAATGGCAAAGGGCGGTACATCCATGACCGCGCCCACGATACCCTCCTGTTGGGCCGCTGCGTTGACGGCGTGCTGCAATTCGGTGCGCGCCGTGGCCGCGACAGTCAAAGCCGGACCGGTGTAGGCAAATTCATAGACCATGATCGCTTTGTGACCCCAATCCCGGGTATGGGCAATCGGGGTCAAAGGCAGATGCTTCTCCTGCCACTGACTCGTTGTCCCTTGTAGTTGACGCAGCGCCCGATTAACGACCCGGGCGGTGACCCGGCTGGTGTACGCTCGCATATTTTTCATCGTGCGGCGCCGGCGCCATATCCGAAAACCATAAAAGGCGGCCACGGCCGCCACCCCAATGACGATCAGGGCGAAAATAATCCACTGCATGGGCCCACTCTCTCCAGATTGCATCCAAACGATACTTACTATGGTAACCACTTTAGCAAAACTTGAAGGAAAACACCACAGACACCGGGGAAACGTCATGGCAGTGTAATGTAGACGACTGGACCCTCACTGCCGTGCCAAGTGCTCCGCTGGACATGCCTAAACGGGCGCCAGCCGACAGAGGCAAGGGCAGAGGGACAGCCGGCTTGCGCCCTCTAACTTGGCGCCCCCCTTGTTTTATGCTACAATTTTCTTTAATCGTTGATGTCTTGCATCAACCTCACGTGCGGAATTTAATGAATTCAGAAGGAGATTTATTTTTATGATCTACAAAGTATTGTACCAACCGAACTTGACCCAAACTCCCCGGCGGGAGTCGACTCAGACCCTTTATTTAGAAGCAGACAACCTGGTTGCTGCCCGTCAGCTGGTGGAGAAAAACACCCCCTATAATGTTGAAATGATCCAAGAGCTGACCGGTAATCATTTGGCGTACGAGCAAAAGAGCCCGGACTTCAAATTGACGGAGTTTTAATGTATGGCCATTCATATCAAGAATAATGAAGTTGCCGTTTTTGCCATTGGGGGATTAGGCGAAATCGGTAAAAACATGTATGGCGTGCAATTTCAGGATGAAATTGTGGTCATCGATGCCGGGATCAAGTTCCCCGAAGATGATCTGCTGGGCATTGATTACGTCATTTCTGACTATCAGTATTTGGTCAAAAACCGGTCGAAGATCAAGGCTCTGGTCATTACCCACGGGCACGAAGACCATATCGGCGGGATTCCGTTCCTATTGCAGCAATTACCGGAGATTCCTATTTATGCCGGTCCGCTGGCGCTGGCGCTGATTAAGAGCAAGCTGGAAGAACGCAACTTGTTGCGGAGCACGGAGCTGCATGAATTGAATGAAGACTCGGAGCTGAAATTCCGCAAGCTCAGTGTCACGTTCTTCCGCACCACCCACTCGATTCCCGATACCCTCGGGATCGCAGTGCACACGCCTCAGGGCATTATTGTCCAAACCGGCGACTATAAGTTTGATTTGACCCCAGTGGGCGATCAGCCGGCGCCGAACTTGCAGCGGATGGCGAAACTCGGTTCCGATGGCGTTTTACTATTAATGTCGGACTCCACCAATGCCGAAATCCCCACCTTCACCAAGTCGGAACGGTTTGTCGGCAAGTCGCTGCGCCATATTTTTGAAAAAATCGAAGGCCGGATCATTTTCGCCACTTTCGCCTCAAATATTTCCCGAATCGCTCAGGCCAGTGAAACGGCCATGGCGAATGGCCGAAAAATTGCGGTCTTTGGGCGGAGCATGGAAGCCGCGATCGTTAACGGCCGCGAGTTAGGATATTTGCACATCCCTGATGAAGAAATGGTGGATGTTAACACATTGAATCACCTGCCAGCCAACAAAGTCATGATTCTGTGTACCGGCTCCCAGGGTGAACCGATGGCCGCCCTCTCCCGAATCGCCGCCGGTACCCACCGGCAGATTCACATCCAACCAGGGGACACGGTGGTCTTCTCGTCCAACCCGATTCCTGGGAATACGACATCCGTGAACCACACGATCAACCTGTTGGAAGAAGCTGGCGCGCATGTGATCCACGGTAAGGTCAACAACATCCATACCTCTGGTCACGGCGGTCAGGAAGAGCAAAAACTGATGCTGCGGCTGATGAAGCCGGAGTACTTCATGCCGATCCATGGGGAATACCGGATGCTGCGGATCCATACCGATCTGGCTGAATTGTGCGGTGTACCAAAGGATCATTCATTTATTATGGAAAATGGTGACGTGCTCGCTCTGACCAAGGACTCTGCTCGCATTGCCGGCCATTTCGCCGCTGATGACGTCTACGTTGACGGCAGCGGTGTTGGTGACGTCGGCAGTGTTGTCCTGAAAGATCGCCGGGTATTGTCCGAAGAAGGTTTGGTCGTGGTCGTTGCCACGATCGACTATCAGCACGGCGATATTTTGGCCGGCCCGGATATTCTTTCCCGCGGCTTTGTGTACATGCGGGAATCCGGCGAATTGATCAGTCAAGCGCAGCGCCGGGTCTTCCGGGCGATCCGCGGTACTTTCAAGGGTGATACCCCGCCCAGTGAAGGGGCCATCCGGGATGCAATCACCGATACGTTGCAGGATTTCTTATTTACGAAGACTGAACGCCATCCGATGATTTTACCCATGCTGGTCAATGCCAAGTAAAGCGGACTCGTTCGTTGCCAATCAGCCTTCGTGCTGATTGGCTTTTGTTTGTCATTTTGCCCCCGCTGGGGGTCCAGGGAGAGGTTGACCAAGATTGGCGGATGCGCAACAGCCAACAGCACCAGTGCATTACGCAGTACTGGTGAACACCCATGCCGGCAACGGCAACGCCGGGAAAGTGTGGCCCACGATTTTGAAAATGCTCGAAGCCGCCGGGGTCTCTTTCCACGTTTATGAATCGCAGTACCCCGGCCATACGACCATCTGGGCCCGTTCTTTGACCCGCACCGAACAACCCACCGCTGACCGGCAAATGGTGCTCTTAGTTCTGGGCGGTGACGGTACACTGCATCAAACAGTCAATGGGGTCCAATCCGCGGTCCGGGATAACCCGCACTTGACGCCGCTGCCCATTGCTTATGTCCCATCCGGCTCGGGCAATGATTTTGCCCGAGCCGTGGGCCTGCCCCAAGATCCGGAAAAGGCCCTGCGCGAAGTGCTGGCCGTCACCCGGGCCCGGCCGTTGGACATCGGTCATTACGTAGATCACCGCCAACAGCGCCAGGAGTACTTCACCAACAACGTGGGCATTGGTTTTGACGGTCGGGTCGTATCGACGACCAACGATTCCCGGGTCAAACGGGCGCTGAACCTGATCCATCTGGGCGGTTTGGCCTACCCGGTACATTTCTTCGGCGCTCTCTTCAAACAACGCCCCTTCGCCGTCCGAATTACTACCGACACCGGTACCCAACGCTTCACCAAGGCCTGTCTAGTCACGACCACCAATCACCCCTTCTTCGGCGGCGGCGTGACCGTTTCCCCCACCGCCTCCATGCGGGACGGCAAGCTGGACTTGGTGGTCCTGGAACGCACAAGCGCCCTCCAATTTCTCGGCCTGTTTGCCTTGATGGTCTTGTTCCACAACCATTTGAAACGCAAACGCGCCCACCATTTCGTCACCAAGCAATTAGACTTAACCTTTGGCGAACCAGAATACGGCCAAGAAGACGGCGAAATCATGGGCCAGCAAATCTACGACTTTTCCTTCGACGTCTGCCAGCAACCCTTCTGGCTCCCGTTGGACAACTATGATCAACTATGAAAAAATCGTCTCCAGAGAAAATTCTGGGGACGATTTTTTAGATTGAAAAATAGTTTGAAGTATGACGGTGGTAGTGCCAATGCGTAGCAAGCGGAGCATTGGCACGGCAAGCAGAGATGTTGTTTTGTCCCGACGCTACATCAGAAGTAGTCCGAAAAATAAGGCGTCTGCTGCGGAATAACCTGCTCCAACTGCTTAATAGCCGCCTTTGACGCCGTCAACCGTTCAATCTGCGCTAAGTAAGAAGGCCGTTTGTAACTCATCAGCATCGTGGTCAGCGTCTGCACATCGCAGGTCACGCTTTCCCCCACCGGTCGCCGAGTCACGTGCACCCGACCATCCTTTTCCCAATAAATACCAAAGACCCCGTTGTTCCAATCCGCCAACGGATCACTGATATTAAAATGGAGCGGCGTCGTCCCCGGCTCAAAGGGAAACTGCTTCAAGAATTGCTCAACGTCCACAATGCGCCCCATGAAGTAAGGCTTGATTGTCTCCTTGATATCACCATCATCCAGTAAGAACGCCAGCGGCTCATCCTTATAGATATTGCCCCGCACATGGGTGATCATCGAAAAATGGGCGCCAATGAAATTCCATAACCCCATCCGCGCTTCCTGATTCAGGTAAATCATTTCTTTCACGTGGAAAACTTCATCGGCAATCCAATACATCACATAGCCGGTAGGCCGCTCCTGAGCATCATAATAAATACCCACGAAGCGTTCTTCTTCGTTCTCCCAACGCCAGTATTCGTCCCAATTCAGCTGATTACGGATCATTGCTCCGTGCGTCTGATGGGCAAAACGGTCATAGGTCTTGAACACATCGGGATCATCAATGTCGCCCCGTTCCACGTGTCCGGGCACCACTTCTTGTTTGGGCAATTGGGTGTCGCGGACGTCAAAAGTCAGATGATCAGAGATGATCTCCCAGCCCTTTTCGCGATAAAACGGAATGGAATACGGGTAAAGAAAAGAGATCCACTGCTCGTGCGCCCGCATATGGTTTAGTCCCACTTTGATCAGATCATGCATCAACCCGTGTCCGGAATATTCCGGGTAGGTACCCACTCCGGTCAACCCGGCCATGGCGTACAATACCCCGTGAATATTCACGGTACAGGGGTAAATGGCCATGGAACTTACCAGCTCTTTGTCCTTAAACCAGCCGATCACATCAGATTCCTTGATTACGGGCAATTTAGCCCGGACGATTTCCCCCGATTCATAACCGCTGTCCACCAGCTCCTGATCGGTGACTTGAAACACATACCGTAAAAGATCATTATACTGATCCACTTCGTGTACTGTGACGGGGCGTATCTCCAGTTGATTGCGTATCTCGTCCATGAGTTATCCTTCCTTATCTTCTGTTGCGTTAAGAAAATCCTGGGGCGTAATGCCCGTCATGCCAATCATCGGATCGATACGATGCTGCAGGATCATCTGATACGTCAAAGGCGGCTCTGGCAATTCGGCCGCAACTGCTTCATTAACGTCCGGCGCTGACTGAGCAGCCCGCTGAGCAGGTACCGTCTTGAACTGCGTTTGCAGCCGCTGGGGCAGCGTGGTCGCTCGGCGCGCCCCTGGCCGGTGAATTGCTTGGGTCACCGCTGATTCCTCCCCGACCATGATCAGCAGCTTTTCAGCCCGGGTGATGGCGGTATACAGCAGATTGCGTTCCAGCATCCGACCATATTCATGGACCACCGGCAAAATGACCAGCGGGAACTCGCTCCCCTGGGCCTTATGGATGGTCGTGCAATAAGCTCGCGTGATACTGTTAAAGTCCCCCCGCCCATACGTGACCTCCGTTTCATCGAAGGCCACGGTCAGCCGGTCCCGGTGATCGGTATCCTGCTTGGCCGGCGTCAGCGCGGTGACCCGGCCGATTTCGCCGTTAAAGACGTTATGCTCCGGATCGTTCACCAATTGCAGTACCTTATCGCCAATACGGTAATGGGTAGTACCCACTACGATCTCCTTGGGATTATCCGGGGCAGCCGGATTCAAAACTTCTTGGAGCACATCATTCAAATGAGTGACCCCAGCCGGACCGCGGTACATGGGCGCCAAGACCTGGATGTCCAGCGGACTGAACCCCTTATCCCGGGCGCGGGCCACAACTTGGCCGACCACTGCCGGCACTTGGTCGGCAGAAACAGCAAAAAAACTGCGGTCAGCCTGATTATTGAACAGGTCCGGCGGGATAATACCGTCATTGATGGCATGAGCCATTTGGACGATCGATGATCCGGCCGCTTGACGGTGGATCTTAGTCAAGTAGGACGCCGGCAAACTCCCGCTGGCGAGCAGATCCGCAAAGACCTGGCCAGGGCCCACGGAGGGCAGCTGATCCTTATCCCCCACCAGTACCAATTGCGTGCCGGGGGTGATGGCTCGAATCAGTTGACGAAACAAGAACATATCAACCATCGACATTTCGTCAATGATCACGAGTTGGGCACTGATTGGGCCGGGTTCCTTGAATAATTCGCCGGGATCACGCCCGGTCAAGCCCAGCAACCGGTGAATGGTGCCCGCCGGCAATCCGGTCAGCTCGCTCATCCGCTTCGCCGCACGCCCAGTGGGGGCAGCGAGTTGAATGGGAAACGGAGTGTCCGTGTAATCCCCCGGGTCCAGGGAAACGTCATGCAGATCCGCATAGGCATCGATCAACCCCCGGATGACCGTTGTTTTACCCGTGCCCGGACCGCCAGTCAAGAGAAAGACCGGTCGGGTCAGCGCAGTGGTTAGGGCTTCAACTTGACTCTCATCGTATGTCACCTGTAATTTCTTAGCCACTGTCGTGACTGCCGCATGGACCTTTTTCTGCGACCAGTCCGCGTCAATGTCGGCCTCATGGAGCTTTTTCAAGCCGCTGGCAATTTGCCATTCGGCTTCATAATATGTCGCTAAATACAGGCGGCCGTCTTCACTGATGACTGTTCTTTCCCGCACCATATCCTTCAACACGTCGCTCAGCACTGCCATGGGGGGCGTTGGATGCAAGACCCCTTGGGCCAGCACATTCACTGCGGTGTGCAGCAGTACCGGGGCCTGGGTGTAAATCGCCCCTTCGTCATTGTTGAGGCGATTGAACGCTGCCGAAATGGCGCTGCGCAGTCGTCGCGGATCGGTCGCCAGCACCTGCAGTGATTGGGCAATTTCGTCCGCTCGGCGGAAACCAACGCCAGTGACATCGGTCACCAAACGGTAAGGATCTTCCTCCAACTTGGTGAGGGTTTCCTCTTGATAGCGCTGGTAGATCATACTGGCCAAGTTGCTGGGGATCCCCCAAGTATTCAGTTGAAGCATCACCCGCTCCATCCCGTAGGTTTGCTTCAGCGTCGCGACGAATCCGTCCTGCACTTTCTGGGTGAGCCCTACCCCGGCCAAACTGCGGGGATCTTTGATGATCTTCGTAATGGCATCCAAACCCAAGCGGTCCACGATCCGCTCCGCGGTTTTGGGACCGATCCCTTTAAACTGCTTATCTGAAAGATAGGCAATCAAGCCGCTCTTAGACGTTGGGGTTTCCTGTTCGTAGCGGTCTGCCGCGAACTGCCGGCCATATTTAGGATGATTCACTAAATGACCGATGCAAGTCAATGTATCGTCTTCTTTGACCGTACCGAACGTTCCGGTGACCACGATCTCGCTTTCTGTCCAAGGCACCGAGATATGATCCACGTGCAGCAGCATGATCTTGAAGAAATTCGTGGGGTTTTGGAAGAAAATACTCATCACCTGCCCGGTGACTTCAGCTTCTTCCCCTTTATTGCGAGTCGCTGCCATGATCGGCTGCCCCCTTCTGACGCTGCATCAACCGGCCAATATCACTGAATAGGGTCAGCTGATGCTGGAAACGGGCCGGATCGATCTTTTCCGCCTGGGCCAACACTGCCTGGGCTTCATCCACCTGGCCCTGCCCCAGCAAGGCGACGCCCAAATCAAAATGCGGCTTGAATCCCTTGGGCGCCAGACTGGCGGCCTGTTGCAATGCAGGCACCGCCAAGGTCCAATTCTCCAGCGCACTGAGAATATCCCCATAGAGCAGCTGATATTGCGCATCGGCCCCATTGTGATCCACTGCCGTCAAAGCAAAGGCCAGTGCTCGGGGATATTGCTGCTGTTTGTAATAAATTTGGCCAGTCGTATAAGCCTTGTCGGCCGCCAAGACCGGATCGGTGACCTGGGCCAGCAATTTCTGAGCAATCGAATACTGACCCTGAGCCGTCGCCACCACGGCTAAATTGTATTGCAGCAAATCATCATCTGGGAACAGCCCCAGAGCCTTGGTCAGCAGCGTGCTAGCCTGATCCAGATCGTTTTGGGTCACTAACAGGTGGGCCAGCTCGATCATTGCCTTTTTATCCCGCGGATCACGGTCAATTTGGGCCACCAGCGTATGCACCCGCGCTGCAATGCGGTCCTTGGCAGTGGGTGCCGGTACAGAATCCTCGGCCACAAAATCGCGCTCCTTTCGCAACACCTAAATCGTATCGGTCTTCGTTAACTTCTTATGCAGATAATCAGTTTCGTTCCATTTCACTAACTGGAACGTTTTTCCTTGATCCTTGGTCGAGATGATCGTGGTCGATGTATTCGTCAAACCACCCTGCTTGCGAATATCCGCCAACGGCGTACCGAGCAAAGATTGAATTAAAGCAGTCAGCGCCGCGCCGTGGCTGACAAACAGCACCCGGGCTTGACCAGTACGGTCCCGCTTGACCGCTTTGGCGACAACGCCGCGCATCCGGTCGATCACCTCTGGAAATGTCTCCCCCTGAATGGGGCGCGGGTCGTACTTGGCCGGGGCCGTGCGAAAGGCGGCGATTTGACTAGGATACAGCCGCTGCACATTTGGGAAGCGCATGCCTTCCATCTTACCCAGATTAAACTCCCGCAAACCGTCGTCGACGTAAATCGGGAAGGTCTGGGCCAGCTGTTCTTGCAGAAAAATAGCGGTCATCTTCGCCCGGGGCAGCGGGCTGGTATACAGCGCTTGATAACGATGCGCCGCTAAAAATTTGGCTAATTGTTCAATATCGGCGTAACTCTCCGGCAACAGCGGCGAATCCCCATGACCGCCCTGGTAGCGCCCTTCCAAGTTCCACTTAGTTTTTCCGTGACGAATAAAATATAGTTCTGTCATTGACCAACAATACTCCTTCTCGTGAGTTGCTTTGCTTCCCATTATAACAGACATCCTGCCCAGGAAAACGAACAATCCCGCCAGCGGCAAGGATTCTGCCGGCGGCGGGACATGTTAACTCAAACTAGACGTACTGCAGCTTTTTTGTGTTGGCATAAGCGTGATCAATGGTCGCACCGCCCAAGCACTCGGCGCCATCGTATAAGACGACTGCCTGCCCCGGCGTGATTGCCCGGACCGGCTCGTCGAAGTCCACGACCATGCCGCCGTCATCCTGTAAATGGACGGTGACACTGACATCCGGCTGGCGGTAACGGAACTTCGCCGTGCAGCGGAAGTCATTGCCGCGGGTATTGGGGGCGATAAAGGTCGTCCCCGTCGCGGTCAGGGATGTGGCGTACAGATGCGGGTTATGGAAGCCCTGATCAACATACAGCACATTCTTGGTTAAGTCCTTACCAACGACAAACCAAGGCTCATTGGAAGTGCCGTTGCCGCCCAGGCCTAAGCCGGAACGCTGGCCGATGGTGTAATACATCAAGCCAGTGTGCTCACCTAATACGGTGCCGTCCGGCGTCTCCATCTTACCTGGCTGGGCGGGCAGAAATTCGCTGAGGAAGTGGCGGAAATTCCGCTCGCCAATGAAGCAGATTCCGGTGGAGTCCTTCTTGTGGGCTGTCGCTAAACCAGCCTCTTCAGCGATCCGCCGGACCTCCGGCTTCTCCAGATCACCGATGGGGAAAATGGCCTTGGCCAGCTGCTGCTGACTGATCTGGGACAGGAAGTAGGTCTGATCCTTATTTCCGTCCGCCCCCCGCAGCATATGGGCGGTACCATCTGCATCGACGGTCTTCTGCGCATAGTGGCCCATGGCAATATAATCCGCGTCCAGCTCCTCGGCATACTCCAAGAAGGCCTTGAATTTGATCTCCTTGTTGCACATCACGTCGGGGTTCGGCGTGCGGCCGGCCTTGTATTCCGTTAAGAAATATTGGAATACCCGATCCCAATATTCCTTCTCAAAGTTCACGGAATAATAGGGAATACCGATCTTAGCGGCCACCTTGGCCACATCTTCATAATCCTGGGTGGCGGTACAGACGCCATCGTCATCGCTGTCGTCCCAGTTCTTCATGAAGACACCCACGACGTCATACCCCTGCTGCTTCAATAACAAAGCACTGACAGAGGAATCAACCCCGCCGGACATCCCCACGACGATCCGGGTCTGTGCGTTTGGTTTTGTCATTCGTTCACCATCTTTTCTAGAAATACGTTACATTTCCACGATTTGAAGGTCGCAAAACGTTACGCTTGATTACTGCTCAACGGCGGCTAAAATGTCCCGTTGAATCAAATTATCAATAATAAAGTGATACTGTTCCACTGCGCCTTGGGTTTCCTGCTTTTGGAAAATGTTCACGGAACGCAGGCCCGAGACATCGGTGACGGTCATTTGCAGACCGGAAAAATCTTTAGCGATCGTAATTTTTAAGCGGAATGACGGGGAATAGGGTCCCTCCGTGCTCAGGGAACGATCAAATTGAAAGTTCCCGTTGCGGGTTTCTTGGAAGCCCACATCCATTAATGCATACCGTTTAATTTCTTTTGCCAGTTTATAGCTGACGGAATCGCCAGTGACTTTTGCAATTGGTTTAATTGCCATGATCAAACACGCCTTTCTCCATCGTTTATCCCTTTAAGGATACCATGGAATACCATCGGCGTGTTAGCGGCACCAAGCTTACCGGGCCGGGACAGCCTTAGCTTGGGTGCGTTGGGCGATCTTGGCTAAGGCGGCCGCAAAGGCCTCAATTTGAGTTGTCGTATTCACACTGCCAAAGCTGATTCGCACCGACTCGCGGATCCGAGGGCTGTCCGCACCGAACATAGCGGTCAGCACGTGGGACGGTTCCAAGCTGCCAGCGGTACACGCCGAACCCCCGGATACCGCGAAACCGGCCAAGTCCAGGTTGACCAACAGGGCATCCGTTGGCACGCCAGGCAGCCACAGGTTCAACACGTGCTGCAGCTCGGTGGGGGCCAGGGAACCATTCACCGCATACTGCACGTCCGCCGCCTGCAGCGCAGCAATGATGATTTGCTTGAAGTGAGCAAACGATTTTTGTCGGGCAGCCTTCACGGCTGGCGTCAACGCCTTGACCGCGGTGGCAAATCCGACCACCCCAGGGACGTTCTCCGTCCCAGCACGGCGCTTGCGTTCCTGATCGCCGCCCTTGATCAGCGGCCGAAAGTGTACGTTATCCGATTCATAGAGAAACCCCATGAATTTTGGCCCATTGATCTTATGCGCCGACGTGGATAACAAGTCGATATGATCGGCGGCCACATCAATATCAGTCAAACCGTAAGCCTGCACCGCATCTGTATGGAACCACGCCTGATGATCCTTCAACAAGTCACCGATTTCATGAATCGGTTGGCGGCTGCCTACCTCGTTGTTGCCTGCCATGATCGAGACCAGGATGGTATCGTCCCGCAGCGCATTGGCCACGTCAGCAACAGCCACATGCCCGGTCTCGTCCACGGGCAAATAGGTCACGTCAAAACCCAGAGTCTCCAAATACTGCATCGACTCCAGTACCGCCTTGTGCTCAATTTGATCGGTGATAATGTGCTTGCCCAAATTCTGCCGAGCCAGCGCCGTCTCCACGATAGCCGTATTGTCGCTCTCACTGCCGCCGCTGGTAATCACGATCTGCCCCGGCTGGGCATTGATCGAATCGGCCAGAACGATTCGGGCGTTCTCCAACGCTTGTTTAGCATGGCGGCCAAAGGCATGGGTGGAGCTGGCATTGCCCCAAGTATCCTGTTCTGCTTGAGCAATGGCCTGAATCACAGCCGGTGATGGCGGGGTCGTGCCCGCATTATCCAAATAAATTGGTTGCGTCATTTCAAAACTCCTTTCATTAGAGATAAAAATATCGTTAGCAAAAGTTGCTAACGAAAAATAAGTGTATCACGCGTTCGGTAAAAAGAAAACCGTCAAACCAGTTATACGCCCTGCTGTTCTAAGAAACGCAGGAAAGTGCTGGCCGATTGCCGCCCAGCGGCGACGATAAATTCATCGAAACTGGTGTCGGCCTCTTCGTTACCATTATCGCTCATCGCCCGAATCACCACAAACGGAGTCTGAAATTCGTGTGCTGTCTGCGCCACAGCGGCACCTTCCATTTCCACCGCCAAGGCTGCCGGATACATCGCCTTGATCCGCTTGATTTGGGCCTGGGAGGCGATGAATTGATCACCGCTGACGATCAAACCCATGTGCACTGTATGACCTTCCGCTTTTGCGGCCTGCGCAAAAGCGGAAGAATAATGGGCGTCGCTGGTAAAAATCTGGGGCATTTGCGGCAATTGCCCCGGCAAATAACCTGCTGGCGTCAAGTCCACATCATGGTAAGCCACCCCGGTGGAAATCACCACATCCCCCACCGCCAAGCCATCGCCGATACCGCCGGCTGAGCCCGTGTTGACGACCAAGTCCGGCTGAAAGTGCGCCAGCAGCAATGCCGCGTTGATACTCGCCTGGACTTTGCCGATACCGCTTTCGATCAGCACTACTGCGGTACCGTGGATCGTACCCGTATCAAAGGTACTCGTGCCGATCGTTTCTTGCTGAGCATTATCTAAATGCTCCCGCAAGGTTCGAATCTCTTCTTCCATGGCGCATAAAACACCAATTTTCATAAAAAAAGCTCCATTCTTTTCAAATTAATTAGTCAACAAACCACAATACCAGAAAAACCGCAATTAGGGCCAGGACTAAGGCCAAAATGGTCCAATTCAGCCGCCGTTTCAACCGCTGGCTGTGGGCTTCGGCCAGGTCCCCAGTCAGTGCCCGGGCTTCCTGGCGCTGCTTTTTTGCATACGCTTTTTCCACTGCGATACGTTTGGCGTCCCGGGCCTTGAACGCATCCCGCGGTCCAGGGGCCCCCTGGGGCTGGCTCGGCTTTTTCTTACCCCACATCAGGCGTCATCCTTCCTGTAGCGGCCTGCAGCGCCCACCAATAAATTGCCGTGATCGTTTTGGCATCCACGATCCGACCATCAGCCACGGCTGCTTGGGCATCAGCTAAGCTCAGCCAAGCGACTTGCAGAAACTCATCTGCATCCAGCGGCCGTTTATCGGCCACTGGGGCAATATGCGGGCCGAAATACAAATGGAGTTTCTCCATTGAATAACCCACACTGGAATAAAATGTCGTGATTGGTTCTAGCGGCGTCGTCGGTGCATAACCAATCTCCTCATTCAATTCCCGCCGAGCCGCCTCATCCGGATCATTTTCCCCCGGATCCAGCTTCCCCGCCGGAATCTCCACTGACAACCGCTGCAGCGGCTCCCGCCACTGCGTCACAAATGCGCCCTGACCAGCGTCGTTCAAAACCAGCATGGCCACTGCCCCATGGTGATGGATAATCTCCCGCTCCGCCACCGCCCCATTCGGCAACCGTACCTGCTCCACATGCAGTGATAAAATACGACCGTCATAAATGGTTTTATCCGATATTTTTGTTTCCTTAAATTTAGCGATTTCATCATCCGAAAACATGAATCAGCCTGCTTTCTTGCTATAATAAGTACAATGTACCCGATTTCATTGAATTGAAAGAGAATCTGGAAGGGAATCTTCATGCTCCGGCGTATCGAGTGCCAATGCGTAGTGATCGGAGGCTGATGGGGCTCAGCCATGGGAACAACACGGCGGCTCTGCCGCCGATGTTGTTAGGCGACTTTGAGACTGCGCAGCAGGCTCAAAGCGCCGTCATGGCTAGCTACGCCTTCGGCTTCGCACTTGCTGCGCGTCGCCAGCCCCATCAGTCGGAGATCACGGAGCATTGGCACGGCGTCCAAAGCACTTTTCCCCAACCATGCTGTTCCATTCTATCGTGGATCACCCAAACAGACAATGGACCAAGACGGAGGCCAAAATCCTTCTTTAGCCTGACCCCGCCCCCATTACTTCTATGCTAGACTGACTTTGATGAATCAGATAGGAGGCTTTGTCAATGAGCCACAAAAAACGCAGCTGGGGCTGGCTCAGCATCGTGCTGCTCATCCTCGCTGGCAGCACCCTCATCGCCGGCACAGGTCGTATGTGTGCCGGCATCCCTCATCACCCGATGTTCGGAATAGGAGTGATCATGTTAATTATGGCTTTCTTATTTAGAAAAAAACGCCGGCCGCCGGAACCCACCAGCGGTCAAATTCCGCCACTTTCCAACCGCATGCAGGCCCACTATCGCAAATTAGGAATGCAGGATGAAGATATTACTTTCTTCCGGGCCCAAATGGCTGAGGCGCGGGAAAAGATCGACCACTTGCAAGCCAATGTGGAAAAAAGTCCTAAGTTGAAGGCCGTGGATTTAAATTATGGCATGGTCCGCGTCTCCCAGGCAATGTTCCAAGCCATTGTGGATGACCCTATGCATTTAGCCAATGCCGGTGATTTTCTTTATCGCCATCTGCCCAGTTTGGTTAATTTAACGGATAAATATATTGAAATTTCGCACCATGTGGTGAAGACTAAGGATACGTGGACAGTACTCGCCAAAAGTATCGAAGTGATCACTCAGCTCAGCCAAACCATTCAGGCCGATTACACTGCTTTCGTGCATTCCGACCTGACCGATATGGACGCTGAGATGACCACCGCTGAGCGAGCGATTCACGAAAAAGACAGTCAGCCTCAGGATAACGACCAGGCAGCGGCTGATGGGAAGGATGATCACGCGTGACAGATGAGCCAAAGAAGCAAGATAAAACCGCATCGCCCGCAACGGATGATATGTTGGAGGGACTGCTCGCCGATCCTTTCAGTCAGCAAATGCAGGCCCCTGCCGCAACCGGCGGCCCTGACGAAAAAGACGCCGCGGTCGCCTTGATCGACAAATTACCAGAACAGGAACAAGCCAAAGCCCACGAATTGGCCAATCAGATTGATATTCATAATCAGGAGGCCGTCATGAATTACGGCGCTGCGGCGCAAAAGCAGCTGGGCCAGTTTTCTCAGAGTATGCTGAATCAAATTCAAAGCAAGGACACCGGCGCGATTGGCGATGCCCTGACGGATCTGATGTACCGCTTGAAAGAGGCCAATCCAGACGATCTGCGGGCCGAGGACAATAACGTCTTCCGCCGGTTGTTCGGTAAGATCAAACAATCGATTTATGAAACAACAGCGAAGTACCAAAAAATCGGGGCCCAAATCGACGGCATTGCTGGCAAGTTAGGTAGTGAAAAGAACGGTCTGCTCGCCGATAACCGGGTATTGGAAGAATTGTATCAAAAGAACAAAACGTATTTTGATGCCCTGAATATTTACATTGCCGCTGGTCAGTTGAAGATCAAAGAATTAAACGACACGATCATCCCGGAAATGCAAAAAAAGGCGGAAGACGGCGGCGACCAAATGCTGCTGCAAGAAGTCAATGACATGAACCAGTTCAAAGTCCGACTGGAAAAGCGGACCTATGACTTGCAGCTCGCCCGCCAAATCACGTTGCAGCAGGCGCCTCAGATCCGGCTGATTCAAAATACGAATCAGGCGCTAGCCGAGAAAATCCAAGCATCAGTCAACACGGCAATTCCCTTGTGGAAAAACCAAGTGGCCATCGCCCTCACCCTTCTGCGCCAGCAAAACGCTGTCACCGCTCAACGCCAAGTCTCGCAAACCACCAATGATTTGTTGAAGAAGAATAGTGAGATGCTGAAGATGTCGTCTATCGAAACGGCCAAGGAGAACGAACGCGGCGTGGTCGATATCGAAACACTGCAAAAGACGCAGAACGATTTGGTCGAAACCCTCAATCAAACTCTCCAGATCCAGCAAGAGGGCCGCGAAAAGCGCAAAAATGCCGAACGCGAACTCGACACCATGGAACAAGACCTCAAGAACCGGCTCCTCAACTACACCCACGGCCACCAATCCGACAACACCCACGGCACCAACCGCCGCGAAGTCTAACCCCCAGCCGCCAGTACACAAAAGTAAGCGGTCGTTAAACGGGTATATGGTTCGCGCCGTAGCCTCCTTGTATGCTTGAGTCATCAAGTGCACAAGGAGGCTTTTTATGGTTCAAATTAAAGATATTGTGCCGGTTCAAATGACAGATCGGACACCCAGCACTGGTGGGAAGCCCCAGATAGCTGCTCGAATCAAGCTCAAAGATGCCGAAGTGATTTTTTATAATGGTGCTGATCGGAGCACTCTGCACATCGTCTTACAGGAGTTGACTGGTAATGTTCCCCAATATCCAAGAACTTAACATCTACATCATCTGTGGCAAGACTGACCTCCGCAAAGGAATTGACGGTTTAGCTGCCTCACTGCGGGAACTCTATGGTGAGAACGAAGTCCCGTACGACCACTCACTATTCCTATTTTGCGGCAGTCAGCGGGACCGGTTCAAGGCCCTTTACTGGGATCGCAGCGGCTTCGTCCTCTATTACAAGCGGTTCGAGAACGGCCACCTGCAATGGCCCCGCAACCGGTCCGACGTACAACGACTAAGCCATTACCAGTTAAAACGATTGATCACTGGTCTAAGTATTATTGAGAGGCGTACCATTCATGACCGCAGGGTCGGATATACCAATTAAATGTGGAAGAGGATGCCAAATGAAATTTGGTATTACCTCTTCCTTTTTATGATCTATAAATGATATAATCCAATAATCAATAATTCAGGAGGGCCACACATTGGTCGACCCAAAAAATAGCATTGCACTCGCAGATGCCACCCCCGAGCAATTACGGACTATCGTCCAAAATTTACTCCACGAAAACCAACAGATGCAGGAGCAGCTGGCCGTATTGAAACGTGTTCTCTATGGTCGTCGCCGCGAATCCAGCCAAAATTTGCCAGATGGGCAAACCAACCTCTTCAACGAACACGTGCTCACCCAGGAAGAACAAGCAGCGGTCGCCAAGGCGAGTGGCGAAGACGAGCCAGTCAAGAAACGCCCTAAGAAAGTGGTTCACCGAAAATCGATGGACCTGAGTCAATTACCACAAAACACTCGCGACTATACTTTAGACACTGAAGATCAGATTTGCCCAGGATGTGGGAAGATGATGGCCGATATTGGGCGGACAGCCGTACGTAAAGAGGTCGACTTTGTCCCCGTTAAGTTGTTGGCCACCACTGTTTACCAGCACACTTACGTCTGCACTAACGAGCAGTGTTTACAAGACCACGGTAAGGTAATCACCAAGAAAGCAGACGTACCGAAGCCCGTGATCTCCCACAGTATGGCTTCAAATGCGGTCGTGACCGAATCAATCTTGACCAAATTTATCTATAAAGTGCCGGATTACCGGCAAGAAAAGCTCTGGCATAATCGTGGCGCAGATTTTACCCGGCAAGCCCTGTCTGGTTGGCCTATCAAGGCAGCCGAAGAATATCTGCGGCCGCTCTACAATTTGATGCATCAAGAACTGCTGGCCCAGGATATCATTCACGCCGATGAGACGCCCTACCGGGTGCTCGCCATCAAGAAGGCCAAGACCTATTACTGGGTTTACACCTCAGGCAAGTTTGCGGAGCATCAAATTATCCTGTATGACCACGGCGACACCCGCGGGTACGGCGAAGCTGAGCGCTTCCTTAAGGGATATACGAAATACCTGCAGACCGATGGCTATGCTGTGTATCCCCGGTTGCCGGATCTGACCAATGTTTATTGCTGGGCGCACGTCCGGCGGAAGTTCGACGAAGCGGTTACCGGTGGTGATACCGGATTGGCACCCATTGGTCGGCAATACTGTAATGAGATGTTCCACTTGGAACAGGGATGGCGTGGCCTGCCCGCAACTGAGCGACTTGCGCAGCGTAAAGAACACCTCCAGCCGCAGATGGATGCCTTCTTCAAATGGTTGTTTGAATTGGGTGACAGTTACTTACCGAAATCCAAACTTGGTCGCGCAGTTGAATACGCACTGGGCCATGAAGTAGGATTACGGGCGGTTCTCCAAGACGGCCGGTTGGAGTTATCCAATAACCGGGCCGAACGAGCCGTCAAAGAGCTGGTGATGGGCCGCAAAAATTGGCTCTTCTCACAGAGCAAACGCGGCGCCGTAGCGACGGGCATCTTATTAAGTGTGCTCAAAACTGCAGAGATAAATCACCTCGACCTTCGTCAATACTTGAACTATTTGTTTGCGGCATTACCTAATTTGCCGGTGCCCGGGGACTTGACGGTCCTACAGGACTATTTACCCTGGTCACCGAAAGTGCAGGAGATCTGCCACGAATAAATAATTCGAGTACAGCAGTGGCGCAATCCTTATGTTAGAGGGTTGCGCCACTTTTTCATATACGCCCGTTTAACGACCTCTTACACACAAAAGGCTCCCGAATCCAAATTAGGATTCAGGAGCCCTTTATTTATCTTGTTTTCATGTGGTGAAACGCATCTCCCAGTGTACCGAGTGCCAAGTGCGTAGCAAGCGGAGGCAAAATGGGCTCAGTGGTGGAAACCACACGGCGGCTTTGCCGCCGATGTGGTTAAGCGACTTGGAGACCGCGCAGCGGGCTCCAAGCGCCGTCACCACGTTCCAGCCCATTTTGCCGCAGCTTGCGGAGCACTTGGCACGGCAGGCAAAGCCCAGTTAAACCGTCGGCGCGGCCTTTTCATCATCCGTCATCACCGACACCTCTGCCGCCTGGGGACCATTCTTACCCTCCACAACGACGAACTGCACCTTCTGCCCCGTATGCAATGTCTTGTACCCCGCATCCACGATCCCCGTGAAATGCACAAAGACATCACCCTCCGTGGGCGACGTGATGAAACCAAACCCGTGGTGCTCATCAAAACTCTTAACGACGCCATACAACATCGTATTCCCTACTTTCTCTTATGCCTCTAAACCAGTCTGCTCAGTTTCCGGAAAAGCAGCTGCGACGATCTTCGCGCACCGCCCGCACAATTCCGGATAGTGCGGATCAACGCCGATATCTTCCCGTGTCATCCGGCAACGCGGGCAAACTTCACCCGGCGCGTGGGTGACCACAATAGCCGCATTCTCGTACGTATCCGCTTCATCCGGCTTAGCTGCATCCGGAGCCGCAATCGTCAACTTAGAAACGATCAGCAACTGCCGGACATTCGTGTTCAAGTCAGTCAGCAGTTTAGCCAGATGCGCATCCGGATAAACTGTCACCGCCGCTTCAAAGGACTTGCCGATGACCTTGTTATTCCGGGCCTCTTCCAAAGATTTCAAGACATTAGTCCGGAACTGCATAAATTCATGCCATTGGGCCAAGGTATTCTCGCTATCGGGATACTGCTGCACCACCGGCATATCGGCTAACGCCGCATAGTCGGTGTCTTCCTTCAAGAAAGTCCAGATTTCTTCCATGGTGTACGGCAGAATCGGGGTCAATAAGCGGGTCAGCGCATTCAAGGCGGCATACATCACCGTTTGCATCGCCCGCCGCTTAGGATCGTTCGCTGCTTCAATATAAACGACATCCTTGGCAAAGTCCAAGTAGAAGGCGGATAAATCGTTGGTCAAGAAGGCATTAACGGTCTTGAACACTTTAGCGAAATCATAGGCTTTGTAGGCATCCAGGGATGTCTGCACGACTTGATTCAACCGCAGCATCAGATATTGATCCACGGTCCCCAATTCGCCAAAAGGCAACGTGTCGTGTTTAGGATCGAAGTCCGTCGTGTTGGCCAGCATGAAGCGCATCGTGTTCCGAATCTTTCGGTAGCTCTCAGCCGTCTGCTGGAGAATACCCATGGATACCGGCACGTCAGCACTGGCATCCACTGAAGCAACCCAGAGCCGAATAATGTCAGCCCCCATCTTATTGGCCACATCCGTGGGTGAAATGCCGTTACCGGCCGACTTGCTCATCTTGTGGCCCTTGTCATCCATAACGAATCCCTGGGACACCAGTTGGCGATAGGGCGCATGACCAGTCACCGCCACGCCAATAATGATACTGGCGTTGAACCAGCCTCGATATTGATCAGAACCTTCCAGATACAGATCCGCCGGGAAGGATAATTCCGGTCGCTGATTCAGCACCGCTTGGCTGGACGAACCAGAATCGAACCAGACATCCATGATGTCCTTTTCCTTGGTAAATTTGCCATTGGGCGAGCCGGCGTATGTGAAACCGGCCGGCAGCAAGTCCTTTGCCTCGCGCTGGAACCAGATATTAGAACCGTACTGGCCGAAGAGATCTGCCACATGCTTAATGGTTTCCGGAGTGATGATTGGATCGCCGTTTTCGGCGTAGAAAATCGGCAGCGGCACGCCCCAAGCCCGTTGCCGGGAAATGACCCAGTCGCCCCGGTCTTTGATCATGTTATACAACCGAGTCTTGCCCCAATCCGGCAAATAAGTGATCTTGTCGATTTCATCGAGAATCTGTTGCCGAATCGGATCAATGGAGGCAAACCACTGGGTGGTCGCCCGGAAGATGACCGGCTTCTTCGTCCGCCAGTCATGGGGATAGCTATGGGTGAAGAAGCTAAGCTTCAACAGACTGCCATTGGCCTTCATCTTGTCGGTAATGACCTTGTTGGCATCATCGTAGAACATCCCTTCAAAGCCGGGGGCTTCCTTTGTGTAACGACCCTGAGCGTCCACTGGCGATAGGATCGGCAGGTGATATTTCATGCCGACGTTGAAGTCGTCGGTCCCATGACCCGGAGCAGTATGGACCAGTCCGGTCCCTTCATCCAGCGTGACGTGGTTGCCCAGAATCAGCAAGGACGTCCGATCGTAGAACGGATGCTTGGCCGTCATATATTCCAGCTGAGAGCCCTTAAAAGTCTTCAGGATCGAAACATCTTGCCACCCCAACTGTTCCTTCACAAAGTCCAACCGGCCAGCGGCGACAACATACTTTTTGCCGTCTGCATCAACTTGGACATAATCAAACCGAGGATTGGCGGCGATCGCTTCGTTTGCCGGAATCGTCCAAGGGGTAGTAGTCCAAATGATGAAACGGGTATCCTTGTCCAACAAGCCCTTGCCGTCAACGACATTAAAGGCCACAAAAATCGACGGTGATTTCACGTCGTGATACTCTACTTCAGCTTCCGCCAGCGTGGATTCAGAAGAGGGAGACCAGAAGACCGGCTTCTTGCCCTTATAAATCAACCCTTTGGCAAACATCTCGCCAAAAACCCGAATTTCTTCAGCTTCATAGGCGGGATGCAAGGTAACGTAGGGATGATCCCAGTCGCCTAACACGCCCAAGCGTTTGAAGCCAGTGCGCTGCAGTTCAATTTGGCTCTTAGCAAACTTGGCACAGAGCTCCCGGTAGGCGGCCAGATCCATGGTCTTCCGGTCGACGCCCTGCTTCGTCAATTGCTGCTCGATCGGCAAACCATGGGTATCCCAACCGGGTACATAGGGTGAGCGTTTCCCGTTCATTGCGTTGAAACGAACGATAATGTCCTTACTGATTTTGTTCAGGGCGTGTCCCATGTGGATCTCGCCGTTGGCGAAGGGGGGGCCGTCATGGAGAATAAAGGTTGGCTTGCCTTCGTTTTTCTTTTGGATCTGCTCATACAGATGGTTGTCTTCCCATCCCTTTTCCCATTCTTTTTCCCGCACGGGCAAATTGCCGCGCATGGGGAACTTGGTCTTGCCCAAATTCAATGTATCTTTGATCCGCATACTGTCGCGTCCTTTCTGAAATAAAAAAAGACCTTACGTCTAGGACGAAGATCTCGTGGTACCACCTATGATTCGGGAGGTCACCCTCCCCTCAAGTTGATGGATAATGGCATCGCCCGATATCGGTGACTGATCGCATGCGGGGCAGAGCCGGTTGACCTTCCACCAATCGTCAACTCGCTGTGCGGATGCCCCTTGCATGTGCTGGTTCACATCATTTATCACAAAAACTATTTACTTTGGCCGCCGATGGGTGATCTCGCCACCATCTGGAAATTCGATAACCGGCCCGTTATAGGTGCCGTCAGCGGTGAAATAATCCGGATCCATGGCCTGATTGTCGGCGTCTGGCTGCGCGGCTTGCGGGTCCGCGCTGCCTTTTGGGGTGGCATTCGCCGCCGGCTCTGATTGGTCTGGATCACCACTGGATGCTGCCGGGGCAGCACTGTCCGGCGCGGCTGACGCATCAGCAGTGGGCGCTGGCATCGGTTGCGGGGTCGCCGGAATCGGGCCCGCGCCATATTGGTTGTCGCCGCCGCTGGGTGTTCCATAATCCGGTGCGCCGGATTGACTCTCATCGAAGTTTAAACTACTCAGTTGGGGATTGTCAACCGTGTGCGGCGCATTGCCGGGTAATGCTTGGGGGGCCGGTGCCCCATTATCATCCGCTAAAAGATCATGCCACTCCGGGCTCTTGACGATTTCTAATTGGGATTCGAGCATCACTTGCAACCGTTGCCGGAATATGCGCGTCTGCTTCTTCAGTTCGCCCGTCTCTTGGGTGATCTGGCGCGCTTTTTCAGATGCTTCTTGGAGAATATGATTGGCCTTGTCCGTGGAGTCGTCAACCATGTTCCGGGCCTGCTTTTCTGCTTCGCTTTGAATAATATTTGCCTCGCGCTGGGCGTTGCTCTTCACCCGATCTGCCGCATCTTGGGCGACAATGATCGACTGGTTCAAAGCGTCTTTCAAGTCCGTGAAGTATTGGACCTTTTCATTCGCATCTTGCAGCTCTTTTTCCAGGTCCGCATTCCGTTTCAACACATCTTGATAATCGCTGATGACTTGATCCAAAAACGCGTTGACTTCATCAGTATCATATCCCCGCAGTTTTTTGCCAAACTTCTTATTATGAATGTCCAACGGTGTTAGTGCCACAGTGATCCCCTCTTCATTTCCATTTATTTCCGCAATACGTTAACCGCCAACTTGATGCGGCCTTTCTTGGTCTGACCGGCCAGATCCGTGATTTGGATGCGGCCAAACCCGCGGACCGACACCACGTCCATCAAGCCGACTGTAAAGTCAGGTTTGGCGAACGTTTCCCAGTTCAGCTTAACCTTGTCACCCTCGATCAGTCCTTTGGCCCGTTGCCGAGACATGTGGTACACCTCACTGATCAAGGTATCCAGCCGCAAAGACGACACCGTGGCCGACTCTGGCGCCCAGGCATCCTTGGGTGTAATCAGCGCAGTGTAGTCTGCCGGTTCCAACTGGACGTTGATCTTCCCTACCTTGGTGATTTCGTTTTGCACATAATCCGCCAAACTGGCTTCCGTGAAGAATTGCCAGTTAACGCCGTCAGTCATAATGTCGCCGAAAGCGTCCCGCTTCAAGCCAGAATTCACTAATGTCCCCAGAATCTGGGAATGACGCAGGGTAGCAAACTTTTGTGGATATTTAATATTAAACAATTGAACAGCAAAGTCGTCCTGCTCCGGGGTGAAATATTCCGGCGCAATGATCCCCCGCCGCCGTTCCGCAGCGCCATAACCGCCGTTGAAGAAATAGTGGACAATCCCGTGTTTGCCCACGATATCTTCGACAATGAACTGCTGGCGCGGATCCAGAAAATCGGTCAATATCGGCCGGTATTCCATATTGGCCCGCTCCATCCACTCGGATACATTATCGATGAATGGGGCCTCTTCCTTGCGGAAATGCTGATAAACAGTCGCATCCATGATTTTTCTTTACACTCCTCGCGTGCTTAGTAACCCACTGCTAGTTGCAAAATCCACCTAAAAATGATGTTCAATCCCCGGCCGAACAGGACTAGGCCGAGCAAAGCAAACAATGGCGCCATGGAGATCCCGAAGATGGGCGGGATGAACCGGTTGAAAAAGTTCAAGT
Organism: Schleiferilactobacillus harbinensis; assembly: GCF_008694105.1. Lineage (NCBI taxonomy): Bacteria > Bacillati > Bacillota > Bacilli > Lactobacillales > Lactobacillaceae > Schleiferilactobacillus > Schleiferilactobacillus harbinensis. The sequence continues at coordinate 657,942 of NZ_CP041364.1, read as the reverse complement.
ACGGTTCCACGACCCGGGCAATCAGATTACCCACGCGCGTATTGAACACACTGGGAATCCAAGTGAGCAGCGCGTAGATAATAATCAAAGCAGAATACGCATCAATGGCATATCCGACAATCGTGGAAATAATGTTAAGAACATTGATGAGCTGAACCAAAGGCGTCACCTGCTTTCTGTACTGTTAATTATAATCGCTATCAAAATCGGTGTCAGTCCCGGCCACCAGGGAAGCAATATCGCCATCGACCTGGAAGCGCGGCGGGGTGACCAGAAAGATCTTATCGCCGACCCGTTTGATCTCGCCATGAATGGCAAAGGCAACACCAGTCAAGAAATCGACGATGCGGGCAGCGGAGGGTGCATCCACTGAATCGAAATTCACGATTACCGCCCGATTGTTGAGCAAGTGATTGCCAATTGTCTTGGTATCCGAATAAACTCGCGGTGCAAAGAGCACGATCCGGCTGGCAGTCTGCGGCTTAGCACTCAGGGCAATGACATTGCGATCATCACTCCCCGCCGCTGGCGGCGTTGTCCGCTCAGCTGTCTGATCGACGGGGTCATCAGTCTCCTCGTCATCTTCCGAGACACCGAAAAAACGATTCAATTTATCAAAAGCCATGGGGAAAACCTCCTTTCAGGAAAGCAGTACCGCTGCCATTACTGACGGTTGCGGCGTTTGAAGAACGGCGGCGTGTTGTCGTCATCGTCATCGGTATTATTCACATTATTTTCCGGTTGATGAAAAATATCGAAGGCCGGCTTGTCGTCGTTCGTATTCCGGTTAGCCCGCCGGTTCGTATGATTCAGCAGATTCCAATCGGACAAGGGATCTTCCTTCTCATTGACCCGATCAGTGTCATTGGCCGCGGCGGGGGCTGCCGAATCATTTTGCGCTGGCTGTTGCGGTGCGGCGGATGCGTGCTGGGTGTCCGCGGCCGGCGTTTGCGGCCCATGAGCCGCCCGGCTGGCGCGATTGCCGCCCCGCCCCATTTGGGCATCCTCTGCCTTTTCTTTGGCCTGCAATTCCTTATCGTCAATTCCCGTAGCAATGACGGTGACCACGACTTCATCGCCCAAATTCTCGTTGATGGACGTCCCGAAGATGATGTTCACATCACTCGTTGCGGCGTCGGAGACGATGCTGGACGCATCTTGCGCTTCAAACAAGGACAGATCAGGGCCGCCAGTGATGTTCAGCAGTACCTGCTTGGCGCCATCAATGGACACTTCCAATAACGGTGAGGAAATGGCTGCTTTGGTGGCTTCCACAGTCCGGTTTTCGCCGGTGGCTGATCCGATCCCCATCAACGCGGACCCCTGATTCTCCATCACGGTCTTCACATCCGCAAAATCCAAGTTCACATACCCGGGTGACGTGATCAAATCCGAGATCCCCTGGACCCCTTGACGCAAGACGTTGTCCGCATCCCGGAAGGCTTCCAGCAGCGGCGTCTTCTTATCCACTGTTTCCAACAGACGATTATTGGAAATAATCACCAGAGTATCGACACTGGCTTTCAAATTAGCAATCCCTTCAGCGGCATTTCGTCCGCGTTTAGGACCTTCGAAGGTGAAGGGCCGAGTGACCACCCCCACGGTCAGCGCACCGGAATCTTTAGCAATTTTCGCCACAATCGGCGCTGCTCCGGTACCGGTACCGCCGCCCATACCAGCCGTGACAAAGACCATATCCGACCCCTTCAGGGCATCGGCTAAGACTTCTTCACTCTCGGCCGCGGCCTTTTGACCAATCTCCGGATTGGAACCGGCGCCCAAGCCGCGGGTCAGCTTCGGTCCGAGTTGAATCTTGGTTTCTGCCTTAGCGGCACTCAAAGCCTGAGTGTCCGTATTGGCGACAATAAATTCAACCCCTTGCACGCCCTCATCGATCATGCGGTTCACTGCGTTACCGCCGCCACCGCCGACGCCAATGACTTTAATCTTGGCGCTGGGGACTTCAGTATTTTCCATCTTGTAATCCATACGTGTTCCTCCTAATTATCTCGGCGATTAATCGAAAAAGTTGGTGAAGAGGTTTTTGAGCCGCTGACTCGTTTTCTTCTTCTTTTTCTTCGGTTCTGCAGGGGTATGAGCCGCCGGTTGACTCTGGGTTCGGGCCGGCTGGCTGGACGCCGCTGGGCGCTCTGTCGGTACCGGCCGGGATGGTGCCACGGTGGCCGGTCGACTGGGACTGCTCACCGGCCGGGCGTTGGCCGTGACAGGATCCACCACCTGTCGAATCAGCGTATCAATCTCCCCCAAGTGCGCAATATACGAAACAATGCTCAAACCCTGCGCGAAAGACGGATGCCTCAGGCCCATTTGATCCGGGATATACCGCTTCACTGGACGTTGATAAACCTTTTGCACCAGCTCGGTGACCCCGGGTAAAGCAGATACCCCGCCGGTGACGACAATGCCGCCAGGCAGGTTGAACGCGTGGACCTGGCTGAGACCCGTACCCAAACGTGCCAGAATTTGTTCCACTCGGGCTTGGATGATCTCGGCGAGATAGTCTTCGCCCACCATCTGGGGGTTGGTCTGACCAACGATGGCTACTGGAAATTGGTCGTCGCCGGTGACAAGTTCCGCGTCCGCGTTGCCGTATTCCCGTTTTAACCGTTCCGCGTTGGCCAAGGTCGTGTTCAATACGACGGAGATATCCTTCGTAATATAATCGCCTCCCTCGGGGTCTACGTGGGAGAATTTCAATTTATGATCATGAATAACGGCCGCCGTACTTTGACCGCCGCCCAGATCCAGAATGATCGTGCCAAAATCGGCTTCACCATCATCCAAAATCAATTGACCCAAGGCCATGGGATTAATAACCAAGCCAGCCAGCTGCAGCCCGGCTTGGGCCACTGCCTTGCGGGTATTGTGGATCACTGTCTTGGCCGCGGTAAACAGAATACCGTGGAACTCTAACCGCGTCCCAACCATCCCGCGGGGATCCTTGATGCCATCGAACCCGTCAACAATGAACTCTGATGGTAATACATCCACGATCTCCCGTTCTGGCGGAAGATTCCGAATCAGTGCTGAATTGACCACTTGGGCAACGTCTTGGGCCGTGATTTCACGGGATGGTTCCCCTACCGCAAAGATGCCGTCGCATTTCTCAATATTCAGCATGTTGGCCGGAATCCCTGCATAAACGGCATTGATCGGGACATTGGCCTTCTTCTCGGCGTGGGCAACAGCACTCTTGATGGAGGCGGCCGCCTTATCGATGTCGATGATCACGCCCCGGGATAATCCTTGAGACCGCTCACTCCCCACACCGATCACGTTCAATTGATTCTGAATCGATTCCGCCACAATTACCTTGATTGACGTGGTACCAATATCGAGTCCAACGATCACTTTGGACTTGTCCATGAATTGTGGCCTCCTTATTCTCCTTGTTTTTTGCGATTCATTGACTGTGTGTTGAAAGCGGCTTAACGCCCGCTGGACAGAACACACTTACTATATGAAATTCTAACACACCGCGCTGGCGGTAAGAAACCAATACCACTGATATTACGGATTCTTCGTGTCTTTTTCACTGCCCTTGGGGACGGCATAGGCCCCGACCTCCAGATCAACGATGCCGGCACCCTTCAATTGGGCCTTCATCGCCGGATAGTACGCCATCTTTTCCTTCAATGTGTTCAGATCGGCAATGACCTTGTTTTGATCATTCATGTACAGCATCACCCGATTCGGATTGGCCTTATCGCCGATGTCGTGAATCTCAGAAATATCGCCCTGCACGTGGGCGGCCAACGACGCATAAACTTTGACCGCCAATTTGATGTGCTGATTGCTGGTAAAATCAGCATACACCGGGTAATTCCCCACCGGCTTGCTTTGCCCGGCCGTGAGGACCACACCAGTGCTGAGAATCGGATAATAAATCCCGTTCTTGACCGTGTAACCCACCACCGGATGCTCCTTGACCCGCAGGACGATATCATTGATCCCGACACGATCAATGGCCGCGCTGCGCAGCAGGGGCATCCGCTTCAGTAAGCGGCCAGTATAGTCTTGCCGGTGCAGGAACAGATGAACCAGCCCGGCACCGCTGCGAATGCCGCTTTCATCAATGACGGCTTGATCCGCCGCAATGTTGGTCCCGGTGACTGAAATCTCCCGAACCCGGCTGAACGGCGTGAGGAAGTATCCGGCACTAGCCCCCACCGTCAACAGCACGGCCAGCACGATGAGGGTGTTTTTTACCAACCGGCTGAGCCGAGTCCGCTTGAGTTTCGGCAAGGTGGTCGATACATGCAACGGTTTGCGTTCCTGCCGTTGCGCTGTTTTTTGTGCTTTGACCTGCTCTTTGTGCAGATATTCTTCCCAAGGCTTGATCGTTTGCTGCGGATCAACCTGGGCGGGCTTTTTATCTCGGTGCGGCCTCATTGTGCTTACCCCCTTCCGCCGTGGTGGGCTAAATCGCTAATGAATCAAATCTTGCATGATGGCAATGATGTCATCAGACGCCTGGGGATGACCCAGCGCCAGTGTTGCGGTGTGCATCTTCTTTTGCCGATCGTCGTCTCCCATAATCACAGTGATTGCATTTAACAGTGACTTGCCGGTCAAATCTGATTCCGGCAGCAGGACCGCTGCGCCTGTACTCGCCATACTCTGGGCATTCTTGGTTTGATGATTGTGCGTCACATAGGGCGACGGCACTAGGATGCTGGGAATACCCAGCGCTGTGATCTCGGCGATACTCGTGGCGCCAGCCCGGCCCACCAAAAGGGTGATGTCAGGCAGGATGGCTGGCATATTATCAATGTACGGGACCACTTTGACGTTGCCCGGCACTTTGATTGCCGCCAGTTTTGCCGTCACGGCCTCGTAATGGGCATTGCCGGTAACAAACAAAACTTGATAACTTTGGCCGGCAAAATCAGGGACGGCCTCAATAACCGCATTGTTGATCGGGGCGGCGCCGCGACTGCCGCCAAAGACCAAAACCGTCGAGCGGTCCGGACTCAAAGCAAACTCACTCAACCGATCATTGGGCTGCAGCCCCGCCACCTCCTGGGCACGCGGATTGCCGACCAGCGCAATTTTTTGCTGCTGATGCTTGAATTGGCCAGCGGCATCGGGGAAAGCAATCAGAATCTTGTCCACATAGTGGGCGAGAAATTTGTTGGTCACCCCAGCGATGGAATTCTGCTCATGAATCATTGTCGGGACATGGGCGCGCGCCGCCGCGTAAACAATCGCCGAGCTCACATAACCGCCAGTGCCGATCACGATATCCGGTTTGAAATCCCGGACCATCTGTTTAGCCCGGCGCACCGCCTGGATAAACAAAGTCACCGTGTGCACATTGTCCCACGTGAGGCGGCGCCGGAACCCTTGCAGTTCAATGGTCTCAAAGGGAATCCCGGCGGCGGGTACAATGCGGCTTTCCAGTCCCTTAGGTGTGCCGACATACATGACGGCATCCAGCAGCTGCCGTTCTTGCAGCCGTTTGATCAAGGCGAGGGCCGGGTAAATGTGACCGCCCGTACCGCCGCCGGATATCATCACTCTCATGCCGGATTCTCCTTAATGAACTGATTAACGTCAGCGATAAAGCGATCGCCCCGCTCTTCAAAAGTATGGAATTGATCCCAGCTGGCGGCCGCCGGCGAGAAGAGAACGACATCACCGGGCTTGCTCTCTTTCAACGCCACAGGCACCGCTTGATCCAGCGTATCCACGATATGCAGATCCGTGATCCCAGCCTTTTTCGCCACATCGGCCAGGAGCTGTTTCGTTTGGCCGTAAACGACCATCGTGTGCACATGGTCTTTCAGTAAAGGCAGCAATTTTTCAAACGTGAAGCCGCGATCCAAGCCGCCGCCAATCAACACCACCGGCCCGGGGAACGAGCGCAGCGCCACTTCAGTGGAGACAATATTGGTTGCCTTGGAATCGTTATAGATCTTCCGAGACTGCCACGTCTCCACGTATTGCATCCGGTGCTTGACCCCGGGGAAGGTCTTCAGCACATGGGCAATAGCAGCATTATCGGCTTGGCCGGCTAATTTAGCCGCCGCAATGGCCGCCAGGGCATTCTCCACATTATGGGCCCCGGGAATGCGAATCTCGTCCGCCTTAATGATCGGTGTACCGCGGAAATACAACGTGCCGTTTGCTAAGTAAGCCCCGTCCTGGGTCAGATTCTGGCGGGAAAATGGCACCACCTGGGCCTTGGTGCGCTGCGCCAACGCCTGCCATTCTTCCCGGTCCCAATTCACGACGAAATAATCAGCGGCGGTTTGATTGGCGACCATCTTCATTTTTGCATTGATGTAATTGGCCCGAGTCTTGTGGTAATCCAAGTGCGCAGAGTAAATATTCGTGAGCACGGCGATATGCGGGTGCAGCTGAGTCGTACCCGCCAATTGGAAGCTGGACATCTCAACCACCATCGTATCGTCGGGTCCGACCTTCTCTGCCACGGCGCTGGCCGGAATACCGATGTTGCCCGCTAAATAGGCTTTGCCCACCGACCGGTCTGCATTCAGCATCTCAGCGATCAGCGTAGTCGTCGTGGTTTTGCCATTGGTCCCGGTCACTGTGACCCAGGGCGCTTCAGAAATTTCATAGGCCAATTCCGGTTCCGTGATGATTGGAATCCCCAATTTTTCTGCCTTATCAACAAACGGATTGTCGTAAGGAATACCTGGATTCTTGACCATTAACGAGAAATCCTCGTCCAACAGCGCTAACGGCTGTTTGCCAGTGATCACCCGCACGCCCTCATCCAGCAAGGACTGCGCGGCGGGGTTCTGATCAAAAGGCTTAATGTCTGTTACCGTCACAAAAGCGCCCAGCTGCTGCAATAACCGGGCCGCATTGGCGCCGCTCTTGGCCAACCCCATCACTAATACTTTCTTGTTTTGATACTGCGTTACCGTCTTCACGAAATTCGCTCCCTCTGCTACCAAATCATTAAGTATACAATGCCGCCAATGGCCCCCACTGTCCAAAAAGTGAGGACCACACGCCATTCGCTCCACCCCAGCATCTCGAAATGATGGTGGATCGGAGTCATTTTAAACAATCGTTTGCCGGTTAATTTGAAGCTGGCCACTTGGAGAATCACACTGGCCGTTTCTAAGACAAACACGATACCCACTAGGAGCAGCGACCATTCACGATGGAGCATGATCGATACAGCAGCAAGTAAGCCGCCCAAGGCCAAAGAACCGACATCACCCATGAAGATCTTGGCCGGCTTGTGGTTGAAAATCAGAAAAGCGGCCAACGCCCCGATTACGGCCAAGGTAATGTACAGCACATCGAGACGCTGTTCCTGCCAGCTGATCCAAGCATACACTGCGAACGCAATGATGCCCAACCCGCTGACCAGGCCGTCCAGCCCATCCGTCAGGTTGACCGCATTGGAGAAGCCCACGAGCCAAAACAGGCTGAACGCGGCGAAGAAGACGGCACTGCTCACCACCCCCAGAAACGGAACATAGAGGCTGAAGGGCATTTTTTCATTGAAGTAAACCCACAGGAAGACGGCACTGATGATGATTTGTCCCAGGAGTTTTTGCCAGGCCTTCAAACCCATATTCCGTTTATAAAAGAGTTTCAAGCCATCGTCCGCAAAACCGATCAACCCGAACCCCAGCAGAACGAGGAGCAGCACCAGCAAGGTGCGCCGCAGTTGGTGCGTCCAAGCGGCGACACCAATCACGGTGAGGCAGATGGTCACAATAAAGCCGATACCGCCCATTGTGGGGGTGCCGCTCTTTTTGGCGTGCCATTTGGGACCTTCTGCGCGGATCTTCTGACCTTCGTGATGGCGCCGAAAATAGCGGATCAATAACGGTTCCGCTATTGCGGTCAGCCCAAAGCTCACCAGTACTGTCAATAATGCGTTCATGATTCTCTCTCTCCACCTATCGGGGTTGTAATGTCACAGAAACGCGGCTGTTCGTCGTAATCACTGAATTCGCCGGGATGCTCTGTGCAACGGCGTAGCCAGTACCCGTAAAGTTGACCTGGATACCGGTAATTTGCGCCAGTTTCAAAATATCATTTTTCGACCACCCTGTCACACTGGGCATCAACGCGGCACCATCCGTTAAGAGAACCGCTCGCTGACCGGCCAGTACACGACTGTTTGCCTTGGGCAGCTGCTGGACAACTTCAGTGCCGCTGCCCACCAGGACTGGTGTCAAACCAGCGTTGGCCAAAGCCTCTTTGGCTTCCGCAGTCGAATGATTGGTCACATTGGGCATGGTCACTTGTTTCGTGGTCGCCCCGCTGCTGGTCTGACCGTAACTTAAGACTCGGGTCATCAGCGGTTTGAAAATACTCGACAGGATCGTTTCAGCCGGGGCGGTCATCTTTTGGGGCTGCTGCATCGTGATGTACAGGATGTATTGCGGGTCGCTGGCCGGGGCCATCCCGACCACCGAGAAAATGTAATTGCTGTCGCCGGTCAAATAGCCGCCGCCCTTAGGGTTGGCAATTTGGGCCGTCCCAGTTTTCACAGCTAAGTCTACCCCCGGCAGCTGATAAGCTGTCCCGGTCCCAATTTGTTTATTGTTGACGACCTGGCGCATTTGGTCCAAGACGTTAGCCGCCGTGGCGGCAGAAATCGGTCGGCCCACTACTTTGGGCTGATACGTTGTGGTTTTGCCCGTCAGCGGATTCTTGATCTTGCTGACAATTTGCGGCTGGACCATCTTGCCGCCATTAGCAATGGCCGAGAAGGCCTGCATCATTTGCATCGCGGTGACGTTGATGCCCTGGCCGAAGGCAGTGTTAGCCTGATCGATGGCCCGGCTGAACTGATACATGCCGCTCACTTCGCCCGGCAAGGTGATACCGGTCTTTTGGCCCATGTGAAAACGCTCCAGATACTTTTTCCACGTCGCCGCGCCCATCAATTCTTCCAGATGGACCATCCCGACGTTGCTGGACCGGGGCATCACCTGACTAAAGGGAATCGTGCCCCAGCCGGAATAGTTCCAGTCGCGGACGGTGCTGCCGTCCAAAGTGACCGCCCCGGATTGGTAAGTGGCATTGGGATTGTAGTGACCGGAATCAACCGTAGCGGCCATGGAGATAACCTTCATCACCGAACCAGGCTCATAGGCGTCTTCCACGAGGGTGTCCCGCCAGACATTGCCCAGGCCCTGCATCGTCGCGGCGTCAAATGTCGGCCGCTGACTGGCCGCAAGAATCGAGCCCGTCTTGGCGTTCATCAAGACCGCGTTGAGCCCCACCGGTTTGTACTTATCCTGAACGTTTTGCATCAGCGTCTCCAGGTTGTTTTGCAGCCGGGCATCGATCGTCAGGGTCATATTGTCGCCGTCTTTCGCCTTTTTGGTGACGATCTTGGACATGGGCAGTTCATAACCGTTAGCATCCGTTTGGATCTGCTGCCGGCCATTGACGCCGGTAAGCTGGCGGTTGAAGTATTTTTCGATCCCCATAACCCCGGTCAGCTGCGCATTGCTGTCCTTAGCTGTGTCCTTGGCATCTTTCAATTGGGCAATCCCAATGATATGGCTGGCAAACGTGCCATTAGGATACAGCCGTGCTGGTTGGGCGCGGAAGTAAATCCCGGTGAGCTTTTGTTTGTCGATTTGATTTTTGGTGGCTAAATCAATATTTTTGCCGGCATTGCCGAATTCAACCTGAAATGCTTTTTTGGATTTCGGTGATAGAATCTTTTTGATTTGTGCAGCGGAAAGGCTCAAGTATTGACTGAGTACTTGAGCGGTTTTAGCTTTATCCTGAACATAAAGCGGTTTGTCATCAATGCTCACATACTTGCGATCTACCACGGCAAAAATGGTATAGACATTGGAATCTTCGGCAATGACGTCTCCGTTGCTGGCGTAAATTGTGCCGCGTTTAGCCTTCAAAACCGTTTCCTGCGTGTACTTGCGACGCGTCCGATCAGCCAGATTGACCCCATCGATCTGCCCGCTCACCGTGATATAAAAAAAGCGAAAGACGACCAACCCGAAGAAAAGCAGGATCGCAGCCAGCAAAAGGATGCCGACGATTTGTCGATTGCGCCGTGTCTTCGGGTTCGGGGACTTTCGTTGCGGATTCATGGGCTTCATTTACCGATGTTCCTTATATTGCCCTCAATCAGCGTCAGACCGTGGGCTTTGGCAAATTCATTCAACCGTTGTGAACTCGTTAATTCACCGATCTCTTGCTGGAGGTCATTATTTTGACTCTTTTTATTATTGATTGTCGTGGTTAAGTTTTGATATTGGCGCTGGGTGGTGGTAAGACCCACCTGAGTGCTGACGAGGGTGATCATGAAGAACCCGCAAACTGCGGCAATTGTCGTAATCAAGACCCGTTCCAGCCCGCTTAACGGCACCCGTTTCGGGATTACCTGGGGTTGGGCCTGCGGCTGCTGGTGGGGGGTGGGTACTTCTTTTCGTTGGGGTACCGCACTGCCCTGCCCCCAATTGAGATCCTTCTGTTCAATCATCATCAACAACTCCTTACACCAATTTTGACTGGATTAATCCTTTTTTACTTTTTCTGCGATTCGTAAACGGGCGCTGTGAGCCCGCCGATTAGCGGCCAGTTCTGCAGCATTGGGCCGAAACGGTTTGCGGGTGATCATCTTGAGATCCACGTCCGCTGGTGTTCCCAACACCGGCAGGTCAGGCGGCAAATCGCTGGTGGCGTGCCGCTGCATAACGTGCTTCACGATTCGATCTTCCAGCGACTGGAAGGTAATGACGCTTAGGCGGCCGCCCTGCCCCAACACGGCGACTGCCTCTTCCAAGGAATCTTCCAGTGCGCCCAGCTCGTCATTGACGGCGATCCGGATCGCTTGGAAGGTCCGCTTGGCTGGATTGCCGCCCGTTCGCCGGGCAGCTGCCGGAATAGCTTCCTTGATCACGTCCACTAATTCCCCAGTGGTCGTGATCGGCGCACTCTCTCGCCGGGCGACGATGCGTTTGGCAATCGCCCCGGCGAAACGTTCCTCACCATACCGATGAATGATGCGGCTCAATTCCCGCTGCGACCATTCGTTGACAATGGTTTGAGCCGATAGTGCCTGACTCTGATCCATCCGCATATCCAGCGGACTGTCGAAGCGGTAGCTGAAGCCGCGGCTGGGATCGTCGAACTGGGGCGATGAAACCCCCAAATCATAAAGTACGCCAGCAATCGGGGCAGTGGTCACTTGATGGAGCACCCGGGCAAGATGACGAAAATTATCATGCACCAGTACGAGCTGGTTCGCCGCGATTTCTTTGGCAAATCGATCTTTGCCTGCCGCAATAGCGGCTTCGTCTGCGTCAAAGGCAATGACTTGGCCGGTGCCGGCAAGAGTGGCTAACAGCAGTGCGGTATGTCCGCCCCGGCCGAAGGTCGCGTCCACGTAAGTGCCGCCTGCCTGGACGGCCAAGCCGTCGACCGCTTCCTGCCGTAATACGGTGTGATGCACAAAAGTCACAGTCCGTGGCTCCTTTCTCAAAGATCAATATCCATCAGGTCTTCGGCTAATGTATCAAAATTGTCCGCCGATTGGGCCATGTACGCGGTCCAAGTCGGCGCATCCCAAATTTCGATTCGGCTGGAGACGCCAACGAAAACACACTCTTTCGTTAATTTGGCGAACCCCCGCAGGGTATCCGGCACATTGATCCGGCCTTGTTTATCCAGCGTGACTTCCGTCGCGGCGGAATAAAAGAAACGGGTAAATGCGCGGGCGTCCTTTTTATTCGTGGGCAAATGAGCAAGCTGCTCTTGGATTCGCTGCCATTGGGCCAGCGGATAGCCGAACACACATTGGTCTAAGCCCCGGGTGACAACGAAAGACGCGCCGAGTTCCGTCCGGAATTTGGCCGGCACGATCAATCGTCCTTTGGTGTCAATTGTGTGGTGATATTCACCCATCAGCACGCACATCACCCCCAGATAACCCGATGTTTTCAGTTTACCACAATCCCCCACTTGCCACCACAATCCCCCATAAAATCAGGCTTTTTTTCCAATTTCGGAACATTTTACCGTTCATTCGTGTGAACATGCGCACATATGGTCGTTTCCCGAACGATGACGGATTTTTTTCACTCCCTGTGCTGCGCCGATTCGAAGCAATGGCCTGGGAGAAAACTATGACTTCTTGATACCCCTGTATCCGAAAAGAATGCTGCCCCAGTGACAAAAAAAGCCAGCCAGCTGATTGCTCAGCCGACTGGCAAAAAACGTTCTAGATACGGTCAATGATCCACAACACCAGCGCAAAAACATACCACACCGCACTGAGCAGCGCCAGATAGCGCCACAAACCGCGGAAATACTCGCCCAGCAGCAGATCCCGATCACGGATGATGCGAATGACCAAATAAATCAAGCCAAAAGCCACCCCGGTCAAGACACAAATCGGTAACAAACTCATCCCGATGCCACCGGTGGGATAAGTCAATATAAAAACACCGAGAAATTGGGGCAGCACCAGCCAATTGACTAAATGCACGGGCCGCCCCTGCCACCGTGCTGAAAGATAGTTATAACCGCCTCCGCCGACGACCAGCAGCACCGGCAAAAAACCAAGGCTGACCCAATTACCCATGACGTGCCCTCCGAAATTGAATTGAAAGTTCTTTCAATCAATAGTAAACTAAGCCCAGCAAGAAAAACAAGGTGGGATATAAGTTGAAAAAAGAACGCAGCACGTTTGACAAGATTTTACGCGTATTTATTTGGTTGATGCTGCTTTTCTCCGTCGGCTCAGTCGTCATCGGAGCTGTCTACTATTTGGCTAACGCGCCAAGGTAGGCGCGACGACCGCGGTATCGCCAAACCACTTCTTGGCTAGCCGGGTGATCGTGCCATCAGCCGCCGTGGCCCGCAAGGCGGTATTGATTTTGCGCCGCAATTGGGTATCCTGTTTGCGCATCCCCACAGCGAATTCTTCGCTGGGAAAGCCGCTGGTCAGGACCCGGTAAGCCTTGGGATCCGCCGAATGGGCAATGGTATACTCGCCAAAGACGGAGTCTAAGACGAGTCCCTGAATACGGTTTGCTCGTAAGTCAATAAATGCATCATTATAGCTGTCGTACAGGATGGGGGCATTGCCCTTGATCCTGTTTTTTAGTATCTTCGGCTGATCGTCAATATCTTGGGCAGCTGATGAGCCGGTTTGGGCCCCGACGACCTGCCCCTTCAGCTGGGCAATCGAGCGAATACCGCTCTTTTTAGTCACTGCCACCACCTGCTGATTCACGAGATACGGCAACGAAAAGGCCACGTGCTGTTTTCGCTGAGCCGTTTCGGTATAGCCGTTCCAGATGAGGTCGATCGTGTGGTTGCGCAGCTCAGTTTCTTTCATATCCCAATCAATCGGTTGGAACACCATCCGCAAATTAATTTTTTTACCCACCGCCTTGGCCAAATCAATATCAAAACCGGTCAGCTGGCCATCCTTGGCCCGAAACCCCATGGGAACAAACGTTTCATCCAAGCCCACAACGACGGTACCCCGCTGCTCGATCTGCTGGGTAGCGTCTCCCTTAGGAATGCGTCGGGCGCAGCCGCTGAGAGTCCCCAGCAGCATCCCGCCCGTCAGTAAAACCAGCAACCAATTACGCAGAAACTTGGGCATCGTCATCCCTCCCCACTGTGATCACCCGCGGTTGAATCTGATCAATGAACGGCATGTCGTGGGTCACGATCAACTGGGTCATTCCTTGCCGGGCAAATCCCTTAATCAGTTGGGCAACATCGGCAGTCATCGCCGGATCCAGGGCGGAAGTCGGCTCATCGTAGGCCAGCACGGCCGGCTGCAGGGCCAGCGCGCGGGCAATGGCCACCCGCTGCTGCTGACCACCGGATAGTTGATACGGATAGTCCCGGGCGTGGTCGGCTAGGCCTAACTGCGTCAGCAATTTTTCAGCCGCTTGGGTCGCTGCAGCCCGATCGGTATGCTGGGCGTAAACCGGTCCAATCAGGACGTTAGCCAAAACATCCAAGTGCGGAAACAATTGGAAATCTTGGAAGACGACGCCGACTTTACCGGCATCAGCGCGATTACGAAACGGGTCAATGGGTGTCCCATTCAACAGCAGTTCGCCGCTGTCGATTGGTTCTAAACCGGTAATCATCCGCAGCAGGGTCGTTTTGCCTGCCCCGCTAGGTCCGACAATACCCAGTGTGTCGCCATCCTGAATGGTCAAATTAAAGTTTCGGTAGATCACCCGGTTGCCAAATGCTTTGTTGATATTTTTCAATTCCAGCATACGCTTTTCCTCCTTCGTCTTAACGATAATAGGCATAGTGCTTTTCCAAGGACCGCAACCCCCAGGTCAGCAGGGCTGTCAGCGCCAAGTACACGATGCCCACCAACACGAGCGGAATCAAGGTGACATCCCGGGCCGCCGCGATGTTCCCGGCACGAAGCAGGTCACCAATACCCAGGACGTAAACCAGCGAGGAATCCTTGACTAGATTGATTACTTCGTTGCCGACGGCGGGAATAACGGATTTAACCACTTGGGGTAATACGACCAAGCGGAAGGTTTGCAGGGGAGTCAGCTTTAAGACCTTGGCGGCATCGTATTGCCCTTGCGGAATCCCTTGCAGCCCGCCGCGGAAGATCTCGGCAAAATAGGCCGCATAGTTGAGAACGAAGGCTAGAAAAACTGCGCTCATCCGATCAAAATAAATCGAGACCATCGGCAGACCATAGAAGATAAAAATCAATTGAAGCAGCAGCGGTGTGCCCCGCATCAGCCACACATATGCGTTCAACACCCACTGCAACGGCCGCCAGCCGCTGCGCAGGCCAATCGAGACAACGATGCCCAACGGAATCGAAAGCACCAGTGTGGTGATGAAAATGATTAACGTCGTTTGGGTACCGGATAATAATGCCGGTAAAATTGATGCAATATAATGCCAATTCATGATGTGATCCTCCCTTTTCGCTTGTTCACGGAAACAAAAAAACGCCCTTAAGATCAATTCAATTGAATTGATCTTAAGGGCGTTTTGCGCGCTGTCCCACCTTATCTTCTCTGGAAAAAGAAATTTCCAGACTCTGCTCACCGGCTATCACCGGCTTGGTCGTTAACGGGACCGAACGGAGCCTCCTACTAAAATTCAGAGGTCTGAAAACAAGGATGTGGTTCACCCGACCAGCAGATTCCCTTGCACCTAACGGGAACTCTCTGAACTGCTTGCTTGGGTTACTCTTCCTCGCGCACTTTGCTGTCTATGAAATTAAATGCAATCATAACGACTGCGCCGGTGCTTGTCAACCCCGGTGGAAAAGTTTTTGCCAAAAACCGGGTTTCTTGATCGCCAGCGGCAACAGTGGCACGTGGGGATCAACCAGACGATCCGTAATATTCCGAAAACACGTTCCGGCCGGTGATTGCGTATCAAAAACAATCGGTTCGCCCCGATTATCGGCAGTAATAATCGCGTTATCATCTACCACGTAACCCAGCAGCGACAAGGCCAGCCGATGGGCAATCGCGGCGACATCCAGACTGGTGCCCGCAGCAATCATGGCGGCTTGCACGCGATTGACGATCAGGCGCGGCGCGACTGGCATTTTGTACGCTTCAATCAGACCAATCACCCGATCCGCATCGCTCATCGCCGAGATCTCTGGTGTCGTCACCACCAAAGCCCCATCTGCACCGGCCAGAGCATTGCGAAAGCCCTGTTCGATCCCGGCGGGGCAATCGATCAGAATATAATCAAACTCACTGCGCAAAGCCGCCACAATTTGCCGCACAGCGGCCGGCGTCAGGACGTTTTTGTCTGCATTTTGGGCGGCGGGCAGGAGCACTAAGCGGTCTTCAAAGCGGGTATCCTTCACCAAGGCCTGGTGCAATGTTGCCCGGCCCTGGACCACGTCCACCACATCATACAGAATCCGATTACCCAAGCCGATCATAATATCCAAATTACGCAGCCCCAGATCCAAGTCCATGACACAAACCCGCTTCCCCAGCATGGCTAGGGCAGTGCCGATATTAGCCGTCGCAGTGGTCTTCCCCACCCCGCCTTTACCGGATGTAATCACCAATGAAATTGCTGGCACGGATCATTCCTCCATCTGGGCATACAGTCGCGGCCGAATTTGGCGCAAATTAATACATTCTGCATAATCGATCGCGTGCAAGTCATTCACGTACGCAAAGGCGTGCGGCGTCAAATGGGCGTTGCTGCTGTCCACGATGTCGACCATGTCGGCGATCCGTACCTGAGTTGCCTCGGTCAAGTCGCCGACCACGACCGCTTCCGCATCATCCGGATAGCCAGCATAAACGATTCCGCTAACTTCACCGATACAAAAAACACTCCCGCTGGCCTTCAACACACCGCCGTGGTGAATCGCCCCGATAAACAGAATATCACCGTCAAATTCTCGTTCCTGACCACTGCGAATGACACCAATGGATACCGGCACATGGGTCTGGCGCAATAAAGGCGACAAGTCTGCGGTAGTCACCACGTCTGCACGGAACGCCACGATTTCAAAATGGGGATACGCATCCAAAAGCGCCCTGATGGCCGTCTCCTGGTCTTCTGTCAGCAAGCGGTTGCCCGTGGTGATGACAAAATTAGCCTGCTCTTCCTGCAACGCCTGCTGAGCATCATGCACTTGATGCAACAATGCCGTCAAATCAGTCAGATTGTCAGTAAACGATGCCGCGTCGTCCAAATGAATTTCGTAACCGTCTTTGCGTCCTTTTAATGTGGCACTCGCCATAACTTTTCGCCCTTTCCGCTTGCCTACTGGTCACTGCGCCACCCGGCGAGCAGCCGCGCGCACGGTACATACACCGCTCCCGCGACCACCACGTTGGCCAGGATCGTCGGCCAAAGTACCTGACTGACAAACCCGACGAAGCCTTCCCCGCCAACGCCTAAGAAGCGATGTCCGAAGTATACCCCGCTCGTGACGACCACAATACTTATAAAGTATAACAGAACGGCAAACAGTCCGTTAACCGGCAAATAGTCCCGTACCCAACGGATTCCGTAGATTACTGCCGGAAAAGCCAACGCATAAAAACCGATGATGCCCGAATAGTACAAGTCATACAACAAGCCCAGACCCAGGCCCAGCACCAGCATCCGCCAATCCGTGGGCAAAGCGTACACCACGTAGACAAGCCATAATAACAACAAGCTCGGCGCAATCTGCCACCGCGGTGTGATCAATACCCCTTGCAGGGCAAAGGAAAGTGCTCCGTCCAGAAATAACGCGGTTAACCCAATGAGCGCGATCCGCCAAAAAATGCGTCGATCCATATTATTCCCCCTGTACGGCCCGGCTGATGACCGTGACCACAGAGAAATCATTCAGATCGGTGGCCGGCCGAACGTATACCGTCGCTGGCCGCCCATAATCGTCGTCTTTGACGCGGGTCACCTTGCCAACAAACAAGCCCTTCGGCGTTAAGCCGCCCAAACCGGAAGTCACTACGGTGTCCCCTTTTTCAATCGTGTTTTTCGTATTGATCTGGGTCATGAGCAAGGCTTCATCATCCTTGTCGTAGCCAGAGATGATCCCATTGATTCGCTGGGACTTCTTGTTGACGATCTCCACCGCCGTGCGGTCCGCATTGGTATTACTGGTGGAAATTAATTCGACCTTCGCCGAAAAATCATGGATCTCCACGATCCGGCCAATCAAACCGGCCCCGGAAACCACCGGCATGTTCTTCTTCACACCCTGGCGGCTGCCTTTATTGATCATAAAAATGTTTTCCCAGTCTGCCGGTTGCCGCGACACCACACTCGCCGGAATCTGGGTGTAATCAGACAGCGTCGCATTCAGCTTTAGCTGCTTCTTTAACTGCGTGTTCTCCGCCCGCAGCGTATTATTCGTAGCTTGAATCTGCTGCAGCTGGGTCACATTCTTTTTCAGATCCTGATTTTCGTTGTAAGTATTTACCAAATCAACCACTTGGTTATAGCCCGAGTGGACCGCCACCATCGGGGCAGCAATCACTTGGGCCGCCACGTTGCTGATATCATTCGCCATTCGTTGAATAAAAGGCGGCGCTGAACGATTCTCCCGTACACGAAAAGAGAGCGCTACGGTGCTGAGCGTCGCAATTAAAATGATCATCACGATGATCAACTTTTTATTGGCAAAAAATTTGCGCATGCCCGTCCTTCACCCTTCCGCTGCTTGCTCTGGCGGGCGTCTCAAAGCCGTAGCGGACATTACCGAGAACGCCGCTTCATCAATTCGATATGCTTCAATGACTCGCCTGTACCGATTGCGACACATTCCAACGGATCCTGCGCAATAAATACCGGTACCCCGGTGGCATCCGAGATGACACCTGGGAGATTCTTCAATAACGCGCCGCCGCCAGTCAAGACAATTCCGCGATCAATTACGTCCGCCGCGATTTCCGGTGACGTTTCTTCCAGAGTATCCTTGATGGCCTCAATGATGGCTTGGACTACTTCTTGGACCGCTTTGGCCACATCTTCACCTGAGACATCGATCGTTTTAGGTAATCCGGATACTAAATCGCGGCCCCGAACAGACATCGGACCTAAGTCCTTAGCCCCTTCGACAGAAGCCGAACCAATTTCCATCTTGATCTGTTCAGCAGTCCGTTCACCAATCAGCAGATTGAACTCTTGGCGCACATAAGAAATGATTGCCTCGTCCATCTTATCGCCGGCCATCCGAATCGACCGGGCGGACACGATCCCGCCCAGCGAAATCGTCGCCACGTCCGTCGTCCCGCCGCCGATATCCACCACCATACTGCCGGTGGGATCCATAACCGGTAAACCGGCCCCAATCGCCGCCGCATAAGGCTCTTCGATCACGTAGGCATCCTTCGCCCCGGCAACCCGGGTAGCATCGGTCACTGCCCGCTTCTCGACTTCGGTAACGCCGGAAGGAACACAAACCATGACGTACGGTTTACCCGTCGCACCCGACTTTTGCAAGAAGTACTTCATCATTGCAACCGTTGTATCATAGTCAGCAATGACCCCATCCTTCATGGGTCGAATGGCCTTGATGCTGGCTGGCGTCCGGCCAATCATGTCGCGGGCCTCAGAGCCCACTGCTAATACTTCACCTGTGCCGGTATCCTTAGCGACTACCGACGGTTCATTTAGGACAATCCCCTTGCCCTCTACGTATACCAATGTATTGGCCGTGCCCAGGTCAATACCAATATTTTTCGCACCAAATCCAAACACGAAAGTTTCTCTCCTTCAAAGCGCATCCGCGGATACTTAATATCGACAATTATAACATAGAAGCCTTGTCGCCACTATGCTTGCGGGACCATGTCCCGACTTGCGTGCCAATGGTCTGAACATCGATATTCACCATAACACATTCTACCATTAGGAACAGGGAAAATACGGACGGCTTTAGAAAAGTATAAGAGCCCTTACCACGGAGTTTCGCTGCGAATGGAAACAAATTCTTCCCGGCCGATGATCAAATGATCGATCACCGCAATACCGATGACCTGGCCCGCACTGACTAGCCGTTCGGTCAGCAGGCGGTCTTGCTCCGACGGATCCGGATCGCCGCTGGGGTGGTTGTGGGCGACCAGCACACTGGCAGCAGCATAGCGCAGGGCCCCGGCAAACACTTCCCGGGGGTGAGCGATGGACGCCGTCAGGGTCCCTTTAAACAACACGTCCTGGGCAATCACCGCATTTTTCGCATCCAAATAAATCGCTACAAATTCTTCCTGGGTCACCCCCGCAAAATAATCCATCAAGAAATGGGCCGCTTCGGTCACTGAATTGATCGTCCCGAAGCGCTGGCCCAACTGGTGGGCGCACCGCCGGCCAAGTTCGATGCTGGCCGCGATCAGCAGCGCCCGCGCCGGACCGATTCCCGAGTGCTGACTGAGATCCGCCACACTGGCCTGTTGCAGGCTGGGTAAAAATTGATATTGCTGAATCACGGATTCGGCAATTTGAAAGACACTGCGCTGCTTCGAGCCGGAACCAATCAGCAGCGCCAGCAGTTCTCGATCGGTCAGGGCCCCCACCCCGTAGAGACTGGCTTTTTCCCGGGGGAGCATCGTTACGGTCGGTTCAATCATGGTCATCGTCCTTTCTGTGTTCATTCATACATTATGCAAAAACACCCCGATCCGGCGGGATCGGGGTGCAAGTCGATTACTTAAACAAATTGGCCACATGGGTCAAGGTGGGGGCCACGAGGACTGGTTGGGGAATATCCATCAAGATTTCCTCAGCCGTCCGCAGATCCGGCACCAACACCGGTGTCATCTTGGCAGTCAACGCCGCTTGGATGCCGTTGGCGGAATCTTCCACCACCAATGCCCGCGCCGGCGGGATGGCCAGCGCCTGGGCGGCAGCGAGGAAGATGTCGGGTGCCGGTTTGCCCGCATGAACGTCATCACTGGTAATGATATGGGCAAACTCGTCTTCAATTCCGACCTTCGCCAAAAACTCATGCACGGTGCGGCCATAATTACTGGAACCCACCGCCATGGGAATATTTGCTTCGTGCAGAATTCGCAGCAGCGGCTTGACCCCCGGCTTAATCGCCAGCTCGCCGGCGGCCACGTATTGATCCACCAACGCGTAGGTGTCGTTAAGAAATTCCTGCGCTTTTTCACCTGGAAAATACTTCTGAAAGAACGCATTGGCCGTGGCATTGGATGCGCCAGCCAAAGGCGCATAATCTTCAGCGGTCAATGTTAGCCCCTGCTGGCGGCCGGCGACCATGTTAGCCCGCAGATACATTCGTTCCGAATCCACCAGAACACCGTCCATGTCAAAAATCACACCATCAAATTTCACGGTCATCCTCCTTGAGTAACGTATTGCGCACCGTCGAGACAAAGTGCAGCGACCCGGCAAACAGGATCAGATCATCGGCTGAAGCGGCCTGCAGCGCAACTGCCAGGGCCTCTTGCCAATTCGCCACATGATTGATTGGGACCGTCGTCTCCGGCCAGTCCGTCACCGGCAGAATACGGGCATCCGGAAACTCCGTGGCCGTGATCAGCCAGCCCGCCCGTTGGTACAAGCGCACCATATCGGTGGCATCTTTGTCTTTGAGAAAGGCCGCGATCAGGTGCACGGTAACCCCTGGAAAGGCCGCTTTGATGCTCTTGATCAGAGCCTGCGCCGCGGGCACGTTATGCGCGCCGTCAAGCATCAGATAGGGCTGTTCATGGAGCAGCTCCATGCGCGCCGGCCAGCGAAAGGCCATTAACCCCGCCTGCGCGGTAGCTTGATCCAATGTTTTACCCCGGCCGTGCAGATACAGCTGGGCCACAGTGATGGCCACTGCCGCATTGCGTACTTCATAAGCAGAAATGCTCGGCAGGCGCAGCTTGGTCCAATCCTGGTCGCCCCGATGGTAATCAAACTGCCAGGCATGGTCGGCCGGGTGCAGGTGCGCATGGTCCACTGTGAAGTCGCGGCCCAGTTGGGCCACCGGTGCTGCCAGGGCTTGGGCCGCGGCCGTAATGATCTGAGTTTGCTCAGCGGCAATGTCGCCGAGCACGACCGGCGTTTGCGGTTTGATCACGCCGGCTTTCTCCCGGGCGACGTCGGCCAAGGTGGGGCCGATCAATTCCAAGTGATCAGCCCCGACAGTGGTGATGGCACTGACGTCGGGCTGAATCACGTTGGTTTTATCATGGGCGCCGCCAATCCCCACTTCGATCACGGCGACATCCACTTGCTGCTGGGCGAACCAATAGAAACCCAAGGCCGTATCGAACTCAAACTCCGTCAAGGCAAAGTCCGGATTCGCGGCCTGCATCCCCGCCAGCACATCGGCTAGATGGGTCGTGGCGGCGGCCAGA
The DNA here is from genome assembly GCF_008694105.1 of Schleiferilactobacillus harbinensis. Taxonomy (NCBI): domain Bacteria; kingdom Bacillati; phylum Bacillota; class Bacilli; order Lactobacillales; family Lactobacillaceae; genus Schleiferilactobacillus; species Schleiferilactobacillus harbinensis. Next base: position 636,130 of record NZ_CP041364.1, on the reverse strand, counting down.
TCGGTGTCGCTGATATCTTTCCCATCCACCTGAATGCGTTCGTTAAACCGCGTGATGTAGGGTGAAATGAAACGCCCCACATGCAACCCGGCCGCCAGCAGCATGTCCGTGACCATGGTCGCCACCGATCCCTTGCCGTTGGTGCCGGTAATATGGATAAAGCGGCCTTGCTGTTCGGGATGACCAATAGCCGCGAGAAAAGTCTTGATCCAGGTCAGTTCATGACCCCAATGCAGCCGCGGCCGGCTGTGGATGAACGTCAGGGCTTCTGCATAATTCATTGGGCGCTGTCCTGCAAATCAGCGAGCCGGCTGGTCAGTGTCGTTAATTGTTCCTGATACGCGGCCCGTTTCTTTTCCACTTCAGCAACCACCGCCGCGGGGGCTTTATCCGTAAAGCCCTTATTCGCCAGCTTCTTGTCGGCGCGTTGAACCTCGGTCTGCAGCCGCGTCTGTTCCTTAGTCAACCGGTCCAGTTCCGCCTGCATATCAACCAATTCATTCAGCGGCACGATGACTTCCCCACCTGGTACGACGGCCGTCATCATCTTAGCCGACGCCTCTGGCTGTTCACCGGTCAAGGCATCCATCCGGCTGGCATTCACGAACCGTTGAATGAATGGCTTGTTGTGGTCAAAGACTGGTACCAGATGCGCATCGGCCATGAAGACTTGCAGATGGATCTGCTTGCTCATCGGCGCGTTGGCCTGACTGCGAATATTCCGCGTAGCTCGGACCACAGCGATGATCCAGTTCATATCTGCCGCGGCTGGCGCGTCCGCAAATTCCTCATGGGCCACCGGATACTTAGCCAGCATAATGGTATCGCCAATGTGGGGCATGGTCTGCCAAATCTTTTCGGTGACAAACGGCATCGTCGGGTGCAGCATGCGCAGTGTCATATCCAGGACCCAAAGCAGGTTCTTGCGCTTGGCCGCCTTCTTCGCCTCATCCGTGCCGTACAGCACTTCTTTGCTCATTTCCACGTACCAATCCGCAAAGTCGTTCCAGGTGAAATTATACAAGGCCCGGCCGGCTTCTCCGAACTCGAAGCGTTCAGACAAGCGGGTGACTTTGGTGATGGTTTCATTCAGTTCGTGGAAAATCCAGCGATCGGCTAAATCAAACGTGGCCGGATCCGGCGGCGTGTCGCTAGCCGGCGTGTCAGCCAAGTTCATCAGGACGAACCGGGAAATGTTCCAGATCTTATTAATGAAGTTCCACGCTGCTTCCAGCTTTTGTTCACTGAAGTTGGCATCTTGTCCCGGGGTTGAACTGGTGGATAAATACCAGCGCAGGGCATCCGCGCCATATTTCTGAATAATGTCCATCGGATCGATCCCGTTGCCTAGCGACTTAGACATCTTTCGGCCTTGGGAATCACGCATCAAGCCATGGATCAGGGCAAATTCAAACGGCCGTTTGCCAGTGAAGTGTTCGCTCTGGAAAATCATCCGGGCAACCCAGAACGGAATAATGTCGTAACCGGTGACCAACGTGTTGGTCGGGAAGTACCGCTTGTAATCCGGTGCATCCGTATTCGGCCAGCCCAGGGTCGAAAACGGCCACAACGCACTGGAGAACCAGGTATCCAAAACATCAGGATCCTGCGTCCAGTTTTCGGCATCCTTGGGCGGTTCCATGCCAACGTATATTTCACCGGTATCCTTCTGATACCAGGCCGGAATCCGGTGACCCCACCAGAGCTGACGGGAGATGACCCAGTCGTGGATGTTTTCCATCCAATTGATCAAATTGTGTTCGAACCGGTCCGGTACGAAATGAACTTTCTGATCCGTCTTCTGTTGGGCCAAGACTTGTTCGGCCAACGGCTTCATCTTGACAAACCATTGGGTGGACAGGCGCGGTTCGACCTGGACGCCGGAACGTTCAGAGTGGCCGACACTGTGGACGATGGGTTCGATCGACAGCAGGTAGCCTTCCTTCTTCAGGTCAGCCACAATCGCCTTGCGCGCCTCGAAACGATCAAGGCCCTGATACTTGCCGCCATTTTCATTGATGGTGGCATCGTCATTCATGATGTTGATCCGTTCCAGGTTATGCCGATTGCCGACCTCAAAGTCGTTAGGGTCGTGGGCCGGAGTGATTTTCACCGCACCGGTCCCAAACTGCATGTCAACGTAATGGTCGGCAATGATGGGGATTTCCCGACCAACCAAGGGCAGAATCACCTTTTTACCCACCACGTCTTTATACCGGTCATCGTTGGGATGGACTGCGATCGCAGTATCACCCAGCATCGTTTCCGGCCGGGTCGTGGCAATTTCAATATAGCCGCTGCCGTCCGTGTAGGGATATTTCACGTGATAGAACGCGCCCTGGTCGTCCTTGTGGATAACTTCAATGTCGGACAGTGCTGTCCGCAGTTCCGGATCCCAGTTGATGATGTATTGGCCGCGATAAATCAGGCCCTGCTTGTACAGATCGACAAAGACGGTCCGTACGGCTTTATTCAAGCCGTCATCCAGCGTGAAGCGTTCACGGGAGTAATCCAGCGATAGGCCCAGTTTAGCCCACTGTTCGTGGATCGTCTTGGCGTACTCGTCTTTCCATTCCCAGACTTGGTCAATAAACTTCTTTCGGCCCAAGTCGTAACGGGAAATTCCCTGCCCGCGCAACTTAGCCTCTACCTTAGCCTGGGTCGCGATCCCGGCATGGTCCATTCCTGGCAGCCACAGCGTATCAAAGCCCTGCATCCGCTTCTGGCGAATGATCATGTCCTGGAATGTGGTATCCCAGGCATGACCCATGTGCAGCTTGCCCGTCACATTGGGCGGCGGAATAACAATGCTGTACGGTTTAGCCTTTTTATCGCCGCTGGGTTTAAAATATCCCGCGTCGCGCCACTTTTTATACATGCCCGTTTCAACGGCGGTCGGATCATACTTGGTCGACATATCTGATTCACTCATGTAAATCACTCCCTAACGAATTATTTGATCGGATTAAAAAATCGCCCTAAAGATTAGGACGATTGCTCGCGGTACCACCTAAGTTGGGCCCTGACGCAAAAATCAGAGTCCCTCTCAAAACCGATAACGGCGGCTTCCGGATACCACTTCACAGTGTGTCGCAGTATCCACTCCCGAGCTACCATGGCCGACATTCGCCCGGTTCACACCACCCACCGGTTCGCTGAAATTCCCTGTCCTGTCATGCTCTCGATCAAAGTGTTATCTGCATTATAGCCTACTTACTCCGGCTCCGCAAAGGTAGCAATTGCTTCTTCCATATTATTCTGTGTGTTTTCTGCATCGGCAAAATACATCAGCGTCTGAATCTCGCTGGTCAGGTCAATATACTTCACGTGGACGCCTTCGGGCACCTTCAAGCGAGCAGGCGCAAAGTTCAAAATGGACCGTACCCCGGCTTCAGTCAGCTGGGCCACCGCCTCTTGGGCATGCACACTGGGCACCGTGGAAATCGCCGTTGTGATGCCCTGTTCGCGTATTTTTTCGGCAAGTTGATCCATATGATAGATTGGTACACCATTGATGATCGTGCCAATTTCTGGGCATTGATTATCAAAACCGCAGGTAATGCGGAGGTTGTCATTCCGCCGAAAATTATTTTGAATCAGCGCTCTGCCCAGATTGCCCACCCCTAAAAGGGCAATCTTGTGCAATTCGTCGACCCGAAGCATCCGGGCAAAGGTATCAATCAAGTGGCTCACATCATAACCATAGCCGCTCTTCCCTAATTCCCCGAAGCAGGAGAAATCTCGGCGGATCGTCGCCGCGGGGATGTGAATGCTTTTACTTAGTTCATGGGACTTGATCCGCGTGACCCCCTCCGCCCGATACATACATAAGTATCGATAGTACAAAGGAATCCGCTTAGCTGTCGCCCGGGGTAAGGTGACCACGTGTTGTTCTGTCATTACATTTCACCGTCCTATTTGTTTGCCATTTCACACAATAATATACCATGATTGAGACCGTTTGCGCAATGGCGAACAAAAGAAAATATCAGAGGGCGTAGGCGACCGGTTAGAAGCGTAAGCACAAGGACCAGGGACCATAAAACCCGCACTTAGGTTTTATGGTCCCTGGTCCTTGTGCTCTAGCTTCTGGTCGCCGAAGCCCGTTTACGCGGAGCAGACTGTGCTCTGATACGCCGCCGCAATCTTCTGTACACCGAAAAATCGATGAGCAAAAAAAGAACCCCAAAATCCGTTCACCGGATTTCAGAGTTTCCCTCCCAATCAATACAGACTACAGCAGCGCTGCTGTCTCCTCTTGATGGGCATTCATAAATTCATCTTGGGGATGGATCGTGGTGATTTTGATGCCGGCAATGGCCCGAGCCATCATTGGTTCGCCGTCCAGCACCGCCTCATACTGACGGGCACGATCCAGATTGGGTTTAGTCTTAGGGCGCGGCGGAGCGAATATTGTACAGCAATCTTCAAAAGGCATGATGGAGAGATCGAATGTATCAATTTTCTCTGCCAGAGCGATGATTTCTGTTTTATCCATCGTCACCACCGGCCGCAGAACAGGCGTCGTCGTCACGTCGTTGATTGCCGTCATACTCTCCAACGTCTGGGAAGCCACTTGACCCACTGATTCGCCGTTAAAAATTGCTAAGCCGCCGCGCTGGGCCCGAATCCGATCGGCCAGCCGCAGCATAAACCGCCGCTGGACCGTCATCAGATAGCCTTCGGGGACATGGGCTTTCACTTCTTCTTGAATTTCCGTGAACGGCACCTCAATAAAGGTGATGGCGCCAGCATAGGGCGCTAACTTAGCCGTTAACTCCTTCGACTTATTCAGCGCATCCACGCTGGTATACGGCGGGCTGAAGAAGTGGACCATTTCAATGTCCACGCCTCGTTTCATCGCCAGGTACCCAGCCACCGGGCTGTCGATCCCGCCAGAGAGCATCAAGACCGCTTTTCCTGCAGAACCGACAGGCAAACCGCCGGCACCCTTGATCGTCTCAGTGGACAGATAAATTCCATCCCGGCGTACTTCCACCCGCAAGGTGACATCCGGATGTTTCATTTGTACTTTAATATCTGGGAAGGCAGTAGTGATCAAATCGCCTAAATCCAAGTTCATTTGGTTCGTATCCAGCGCAAAAGTATGATCGCTGCGCCGGGTATTGACCTTAAAACTCGCCGTGGGACTCGGCAGCGTGTCCCGGACCAGGTCAATGGCGGTCTGGTGGACCACGTCCATATTTTTAGCAATCTTGATGGCTGGACTATAGTTCTGAATGCCAAAAATGCGGCTCAAAATCGCCATGACTGGTTCCGCTGGCGTGCCGTTCAATTGAATGTGCATCCGATCCCGCTTCGGGTGAATACTGAGTTCAGGAAAGTTCTTCAAGGCTTTGGTGACGTTTCCCGTCAAGCGGCCAATGAAGTTCCGGCGGTTTTTACCCTTTGTAGATAATTCGCCGTAGCGGACCATAATTTCTGTATATTGCATGCGATCTCCTTTAATTTTGCTTAACGAGCGGCGGCCACTGAGGTGCGCAGCTTAGCAAACTTCTTGTATAACTCGTCGAAAACCTGGTTGAACGTATCAGCCTCAGCCAATGTGTTGTGCTCGTCGAGGGATACCCGCACCGCACTCGTAGCGATCCGTTCCGGTACTTGCATGGCCTTCAGCGTGCTGGATTCGGTCCCCTTCTTTGACGAGCAGGCACTCGTGGTCGAAATGTAGATATCATGATCCTCAAAAGCGTGGACGATTGTCTCACCCCGCACACCAGGCAATGCAAAGCACAGAATATGCGGTGCAAAACGATTGCTGATTGGGGAGAAAATCGTCACGTCCGGATACTGCTGCAAATGGGTGATGATCCGTTCCCGAACCGCCTCCTGCTTGGCAACGTTGGCGTCTTCGTTCGTTAATAATAACCGCAGTGCCTTGGCCATCGCACCAATAGCCGGTGTATTCTCCGTCCCGGACCGCCAATCATTTTCCTGGCCGCCGCCAGTCAGCAGCGGTGCAATCTTGCGACCGCGCTTCACGTAGATGAACCCGGTCCCCCGGGGCGCATGGAACTTATGCCCAGAGAATGTTGCGAAGTCCACCCGCGGTTCGCGAATCAGATCTCGCAGGCCCTTGCCCACAGCCTGAACAGCATCGACGTGGAAGTGGATCGTCGGATGATCGGCCAAGACCTTAGCAATCTCATGAATTGGCTGAATCGCACCGATTTCGTTATTCACGACCATAGTCGACACCAGAATCGTCTGATCCGTGATGGCATTGGCCAGCATTTGCGGATCGATAAAGCCGTCCTTGTCCACCGGCAGATACGTCACTTTGAAGCCCAGCTTTTCCAGCTGCTTCATTGTATTGATCACGGCTGGATGCTCAATGGCCGTCGTGATCAAGTGGTTGCCAAATTCTCGCTTCTCAATGGCCGTTCCTTTGATGATCCAGTTATCGCCTTCGGTACCGCCGCTGGTGAAAAAGATTTCATCCGGTGCCGCCCCGATCAGTTCCGCAATCTGCCCCCGGGCTGATTGCAGCATATCATTAGCCTTCGTCCCCACCGCATGCAGCGACGACGGATTGCCAAAGAAATTATTGCTGATGGCATCATAAGTGGCCAAGACCGCCGGATCAATCTTGGTCGTGGCACTGTTATCAAAATAAATCAATTAATGGACACTCCTCATATAACTACCCTAGTGGCGATTACGCCATTGCTTGGAAAATGTAAGTAACAAGAGTATAGAAAAAAATGAAGAAAAACGCAAGAGGGCAGAGGGCGCAGGCCGACGGTTAGCGGCGTAGGCATAAGGACCAGGATGCAGAAAACCCGCACTTAGGTTTTATGCATCCTGGTCCTTATGCCCTAGCCGCTGTCGGCCGGAGCCCGTTTCAAAGGGCGGCAAAGCTTGTCTAGCTTCTGGTCGGCTGAGCCCGTTTAAGCAAAGTGGCCTAGCTTCTGTCGGCCTGAGCCCGTTTCAGAGAGCGGCAAAGCTTTTTCTAACTTCTACCCGTTTAAGCAAAGAACGCCCCCTACAGCTTCCCCTTCCGCTCCTTATAAACCGCCTCGATCCGCTGATAAGCCCCCGGTTCTGCCGCTTCCACGGCCGTTGCAATCGTATCCAATGCCTGGGGATAATCATACGTCGTATTGAAGATCTGCGTCGCGCTCACGCTGGCCTTAGCCACCGTCTCGTTATCCTGCTTCAATGCATTGGCGTATTGCAGGATTTCCTGAGTCAGAGCCGCCGCGTCGATCAAATCGGCGGAGCGTTGTTTCAGCGTCTTCAAATCTTCCTGGGTCATGATCAACTGTTTAGTAATATCTTCCAAATTAATTTTGACCTGATTCAAGTCATGATCCAGTTTGCCGATCTCCTGGCGTACGATCTCTGCAAACTCCCGATATGATTTAGGCAATCCAGGTAAATTCTGCTGCAGCATCTCGCGCCGGGTTTCCCGATATTCCATCATGAAGCGGGCTAAGTTCTGGCGGGCGATCTCCTCGCCGGTACGCAAGCCGCTGAGGTCTTTATCGATCGCGACCTGTTTCTTTTCAATCTCCGCCAGCTGCGCGTTGATTTTGGTCAAATCTTCGTGTACCAAGGTAAAGACGGCTTCCTGGTCATGAATTTTCTGTTCATCCTGGGTAAACCGTTCCTGAGCTTCCGCAATCTGCCGGCCAAAGTGCGCCGTTGTTTGGACTTCGTCATTAGTCAGCACGTAACTCTCGTCCAGATGCCGTACTTCATCCTGAAGCGTCTTATTCTGAACCGAGGCATGGGTCAAAAACGCCGGCAGAGCATTGCGCAGCTTTTCAACCGCCTCTTTGGCATCCATTTCCTTTTGCATCACATCGTATAAGTGATCAATGTTCGCGGCCAGCGCTTTGTTGGCAGCTTGCAGGCCCGGCACATCTTCTTTGCGCAGCAGCGCCTCCGCCGCATGAATGTCATCATCCAGCTTCGTCAGTTCCTGGGGAATGTTAATATCAAAGAAACGATACCCGGTGGTGCGCAGCCGGTGATACCCCGCAACGAGTTCCTCCAGCTGGCCTGGAAAGATATTGGTCAATTCATTGACTCGCGGCGGAATATCCGTCACAGCCTTCTCCAACTGATCTAACTGCTTGGTAATATCCGCCAAAGCCGTCCGGGCTTGGATATGATCCCCATTGCTGGCCAAGACATCCACTTGCTGAAACGCCTCATTGATTGCTGTCAGGGTGCTTTGCAGCGCGGTGATCGCACTGCCGAAGGAGAAGCTTTGCACCAGGATCGTTTTGCGTAATTGTTTATATCGTTCCTGGGCCGCCTGTTTGGCCTCTTGATTTTGATGAGCAACATCCGCAATTTTATCCAGCGCCTCGGCAATATCTTGGGCCGTGCGCTCTTCATCGGTGATCAGCTCCGTGACGGCGACGATGTGCTGGCGGGCCTGGACCACATGGTAGCCGTCATTCGCTGTTGCGGCAGCGTGCAGCTGCGCAGCGGCTTTAGGAAATTGCTCTTGGGTCAAGCGGGTGTATTGATGCTGCCACTTGTGAAACGACTGCAGACTTTCTCCGCTGAGGGTAGTTTGCGCCAATTTAGCGACTTGCGCCGCCAAGGGCCGATCGGCCAATTGCCGCTGGCGCTGCTGTAACGTTTCTAACGCTGTCCTATTCTGAAATTGACGTAATAAAACCACGCCCGCAATCACTGCGATCACGATTAATACGCCAATGACGATGATCCCCCATAGTGGCACACTATCCACATCCTTAACTGCTTACTGACAACTTGCATCACCGGGCACGCCGGCATACAATACATACAAATTATACCAGAATCACCCGGGGGTCTACACCGACCGTCGGAACTTTATCAGAAACGAGGAATTTGCCATGGCAGATACCGATCTTTTAGTCGACCAGCTGATCAGCTTGCTGGCTGGCGAAACCAACCCCGTCACCATTCTGGCCAATGCCAGCGCCCTGCTGAATGATACGTTGGCCAACATCAACTGGGCTGGGTTCTATTTATATAATGAAGAAACCCGTCAGCTGGACCTGGGTCCCTTCCAAGGAAAAGTGGCCTGTATGCACATTGCCCCAGGCCGCGGGGTCTGCGGTACCGCCTACGCTACTGGCCAAGTCCAGCGGGTCGCCGATGTGCATCAATTTCCAGGGCACATTGCTTGCGACAGCGCCAGCAACTCAGAAATTGTCGTCCCCCTGCCTGGTTTCGGTGTCTTGGATATTGATTCACCGTTAACGGATCGCTTCAGTGCGGCCGACGAGACCGTCCTCACCGCCTTTGGCCGGGCCGTCCAGAAACAGCTTGACGCCACCCCTGCTCATTCGGTACAATAGCCGTTGTGCGTAAAATAAGCAGCAGCAAGCGGCAAAGCCGTCAACAAATGACGACGTCCAACAATAGTTCAATCGTGTAACCTCAGGCTGCAAAGGTGAAAATTGTAACGTCATTTGAACGATTGCTGAACTTGCCCGGTTATTTTACAAACCAAATAAAATAATTGGAGGAACTTCAATGTCTCGTTATACTGGTCCCCGCTGGAAACTTTCCCGGCGTTTAGGTCTGTCACTGTCTGGCAGTGGTAAAGAACTCGCTCGTCGCCCCTATGCTCCTGGTGAACACGGTGCGAATAATCGCCGTAAGGTTTCTGATTACGGTTCTCAATTACTCGAAAAGCAAAAGCTGCGTTTAATGTACGGTTTGAACGAACGTCAATTCATGAACTTGTTCGTTCGTGCCGGCAAGATTCGCGAAGGCAAGCACGGTGTTAACTTCATGGTGCTGCTGGAATCCCGTTTGGATAACTTGGTTTACCGTTTAGGCTATGCGACTACTCGGCCGCAAGCCCGTCAGCTGGTCAACCACGGCCACATTACCGTGGACGGCAAGCGCGTTGACATTCCTTCTTACGAAGTTAAGCCGGGTCAAGTCATTGGCTTGAAGGAAAAGTCCAAGGATCTGCAAATCGTTAAGGACGCTTTGGACAACACCGTTGCCCGTCCCCCGTTTGTGACTTGGGACGACAACGCCTTGACTGGGACTTATGTCCGTCAGCCGGAGCGGGAAGAAATGGAACCGGAAATCGACGAATCCTTAGTCGTTGAATTCTACAACCAAAAGCTGTAATTCTTTACAGTCATTGGTTTCAAGCAGTCTGGCCGCTAGCGGCTGGACTGTTTTTTTATCGAAAGGACTCTAACCCGCGCTTCTGTCGGCAGAAACTCATTGAGCAACGGCGGTGAAACTTGTTTGCCTGGCTTTTCTCCCATGGACCCTATGGTATACTAAAAGTAATAGACTTTGTGGGAGGCGACACAATATGGCAAGTGACGATGTCAATCAGCGGATTGAAGAAAGTGCGGTCGGCGGTCGGCAGACGAATCCAGATGAACGCCGGCAGTATATGGGCTCCTTACGGGAACGGGTCTTTGTTGCGATTACCGTGGGTGAATTGCCGAAACCGGAAATTTTAGCAGCTTTCAAGGCGCATCTGACCGATTATCAAGGCTATAGTGCCTTGATCAATGGTACAGTTGATAATGCAATCACTGGCGGCTATATCCGGGCCTTAAGCAGTGCGAATATTCCATTCACCCTAGTGAACGATACCACCACCCCTCGGGACGATGCCGCTATGGGCTTACTGATCGTGGCGAAAGAGGCCATCAATAGCCAAACGGTGGCCATCACCGCCAAGTATCCTGAGGCCGCCCCGGGAAAGACGGATAAACCCAAGAAAAAGGGCTTTTTTGAATCGTTATTTTAACTTTACGTGAATGACAGGATTGGTACAAAACTCTGATTTCAAACGTGCCTAGTGCCAATGCGCAGCAAGCGGAGGCTGAGGGGGCTCAGTGGTGGAAACCACACGACGGCTTTGCCGTCGATGTGGTTAGGCGACTTGAAGACCGCGGTTTTCGCGGTCTTCAAGCGCCGTCACCACGTTCCAGCCCCCTCAGCCGGAGCTTGCGGAGCATTGGCACGACGTATCAGAAAAGGAGTTTTGTCCCAGTCTTTTTCTTTGAGAAAGGACAATGATCGATGGTAGAACCGCTTGCTTACCGGATGCGGCCGACCAACTTGGATGAAGTGGTCGGTCAGCAGGATTTAGTCGGCCCAGGTAAAATCATCCGCCGCATGGTTCAAGCCAAACGGCTGAGCAGTATGATCCTCTACGGCCCGCCTGGCATCGGCAAAACCAGTATTGCTTCAGCCATTGCCGGCAGTACGAAATACCATTTGCGGATCTTAAATGCAGCCACGGATACTAAAAAAGATCTGCAAGTAGTCGCCGAAGAGGGCCGAATGAGCGGCACCGTTATTCTGCTGCTGGATGAGATTCACCGGCTGGACAAAATCAAGCAGGATTTCCTGCTTCCCCATTTAGAAAGCGGCCGCATTATCCTGATCGGGGCAACCACTGAAAATCCCTATATCAATATTAGTCCGGCTATTCGCAGCCGCACTCAGATTTTTGCGCTCCACCCGTTAGCCGTTGACGATATCGAGCAGGCCCTGCATCGGGCACTGAGCGACAAAAAAAAGGGGCTGGGCGGCTATCCCGTCACCATCAGCGATGACACCCTCAGGGTTTTGGCGCAGGGCGCCCACGGCGATTTGCGCACAGCACTGAATACATTGGAACTCGCCGTCCTCTCCACCCCAACGGATAAGCAGGACGACCGGATCCATGTCACCGAGCAGGTGATCATTGATTCGGGCGCTCGGCCGCCGATTGCCGGGGATAAAAACGGCGATGCCCATTACGATACGATTTCTGCCTTTCAAAAATCCATCCGCGGTTCTGACACGGATGCCGCCCTGCACTATCTAGCGGTACTGACCGCCAGCGGCGACCTGCCATCAATCATGCGCCGGCTGCTGGTGATCGCCTATGAGGATGTCGGGATGGCTAATCTGCCAGCCGCAGCCCGCACCGTCGCTGCGGTGCAAGCCGCCGAGCGTCTCGGCCTGCCCGAAGGCCGCATCCCCTTGGCAGACGCTGTAATTGAATTATGTCTGTCCCCAAAATCGAATTCGGGAATCAGTGCCGTGGACGCTGCCCTCGCTGATGTCAACAGCGGCAAGGGCCAAAAGATCCCTGCGGCCTTGAAAGATGCCCACTACAAGGGGGCCAAAGAATTAGGCCACGGTACGACCTACAAATATCCCCACGCCTACCCGGGCGACTGGGTCGCCCAGCAGTATTTACCCGACGATATTAAAACAGCTCAATACTATGAGCCGAAACATAACGGTAAATACGAAACTGCCTTTGCGGAGCAATATGCCCGTCTCCGCCAGGCTGGACCCCATAGCCACGCTTGAAATGGCTTCCATTCCACTTGCCAAACGGCTTTGCACATGCTAGTATTAAGTATGGTCATCTTAGGTGTTCGAGTTTTCCTCTTATCAGGTTGACCGATCAAGTAACACCACATTGGGACGGCGAATCTCTTCTGCGCGTGCATAACCATTTCACTTGGTAGCCCTGAACGGAAGAATAACTGACCCACCTGCTTAATATTAGCGGGTTCAACTGTACGGAAAAATCAACGGCACCACTAAGAGCCAGCGCGCAACAGCAATGTTGCGCGTTTTTTGTTATCATGAATGTATTCTGGTACCGTCGAAAGGATCTAAGTCTGTGTTAGCTAAAACTGCCATCATTATCCTATTGATTTTGCTTGTTCTGCTGAGCATCATTGCCCGGCTGATCGTCGTCCGGCTGATGACCACCACTCCAGACAGCGCCATGCTGCGGGCTATTATCCCCGCTCTGCGGCGGGCCACCATGATTCTGCTGTTTATTGCTCTGGTCGGGGCCGTGATTTTGCTCAATGCCCCGCTGATGTGGAATCTCGTTACCGTTGCCCTCACCCTGCTTTACATGCTGGCGCTGATTTTTCACTTAGCGCGCCTGTTAAAAAAATAAAACTGGGCAATTCTGCGCACCGCTCAGTAGTACGGTATAATTAAAGAGAAAAGAAGAAATGAGGTGGACACTATGTTGCAACAATACAAGCGGGTCCTGGTTGCGATTGATGGATCCTACGAAGCAGAATTGGCTTTTCGCAAAGCTGTGGAAGTGACGAAACGGAACCATGCCCATTTGTTCCTGTTACACGTCATCGATACGCGGGCTTTCCAAAACGTATCAAGCTTTGATTCCGCGATGGTGGAACAAGTCACCGAAACCCAGAAACAGACCATGAAAGAGTATGTGGAAATCGCTCAACGCGCCGGTCTAACCGATGTGTCCTACGAAATTGAATACGGCGCACCCAAAACACTAATTGGTCGAGACTATCCGAAAGCCAATGATATTGACTTAATTATGATCGGCGCCACCGGCCTGAATGCCGTCGAGCGGTTATTGATCGGCTCAGTAACGGAATATGTGACCCGCGTCGCCAACTGCGACGTTTTGGTCGTCCGGACCGATTTAGACAATAAGCCAGCACTGATCGACAGCAAACATCCGGAAAGCCATATTAATCCAGAAAACGACTAGTCGGCAGTCTAGCAAAAGGGAGACAAAACCATGGTGGTTTTGTCTCCCTTTCTTCGTGCCGATTTACTCCGTTTCGAGATCTGACTGGTCGAGCGTTCGCAGTAAGGCATTAATTCTGGCTTCCATATGAGGATGCCGCCGAACTTTCGCGATAAATAAAGCGGACTCCAGCTCACAACGACCCTGTTCGGTGTCTCCCGCCCCGAGCGCCGCTCGGGCGCGCACAAAAATCAGCCGTTCCATAATAAACATACTATTGCCGGCATTCAACCGCTCCAAACCATCGGCCGCGATCACGCGCGCCTGCCGCCAATACCCTTGCGCACATAACAATTCGGCATGGGCGAGCAAAACAAACAGCTGCATTTCCAACTCCCAGGACTGACCGCTGGGCCATTGGCTGATGCCATCCCGAGCGGCCAAAATATAATAACCGGCCTGCGCCAACGCCTGTTGGCGAAAATACGTATAGCCAAAGCCCAGTTGCGCCAGCAAGCGAAACAGATCATGCGGCCCAGCGGCCCCTTCATTGAGGGCCTGAGAAAAACGAAACCGGGCTTCATCCAACCGCGGCCCGCCAGCCAAGGCCACGAGCCCCTGCAACGTATAGTAGTGCGCACGCAGTTGATCTGCCTCAATCAAATCGGCTAGCGGTATCAAAAGCCGCTGACACCCAACGATATCCTCAGCCATAAACGCTGCCAAAGCACGGTCCAACTGACGGCGCAGCACATCATCTGGTTGACTCATGACACTCTCGGCCGGAATCTCTAAGCGTTGACACAGCCCGTTAATGATATCCCAAGCCACATTTTGATCATACTTTTCGATCAAACAGACCGTGGCCTGGGCACAGATGCCGTGGGCAAGTTCCCTTTGGGACAGGCGTTTGCGTAAACGTGCGGTACGAATGGCCTCACCTTTAATTAACATGTACTCGACTCCTTGTGAACTTCCAAACACCCTAGGCTCCATTATAAAATAACGCAGGCCGGCTGTCACCCAGGCATTGTTCGTACGTTTTAACCAGTGAGTGGTTACAATAGAGTTAACTCAGTTGAAGGAAAGCGGGTCATGTTATGGATTTGAAAGATTATCGGTACAACGGTACTGGCGAGTTTCATATTGGCGAACAGGCCACCACTCCGCCAGCCGACTATCAGAATCAAGAAAAGGCAATCAAAAAGGAAATTAAAAAGGATCGCAAAGTGTTGCAGGATGCCCAAGAAAAGCTGTATGCGCAAAACCAATTTGGTATCCTAATCCTTTTTCAAGCTTTGGACGCCGCCGGCAAAGACGGGATGATCAAACACGTGATGCGTGGCGTAAATCCCCAAGGAACGACGGTTACGCCGTTCAAAGTTCCCACCGCCAACGAACTTGCCCACGATTATTTATGGCGCACCCGGGTGGCTTTTCCCCGCAGCGGCGAAATCGCCATTTTCAACCGCTCTTACTACGAAGAAGTCCTCGTTGATCAGGTCCATCCAGCCAACGTTTTATCGGAACACATTCCCGGCATCACCAGCGTCAAAGATGTAGACAATAAGCTCTGGCAGCAGCGGTATAGCGATTTTCGAGAGCTGGAAGCCTTTGCTAACCGTAACGGGATCATCATCCTTAAGTTCTTCCTGCACCTCTCCAAGGGCGAGCAAAAGAAACGCTTCTTGGCCCGTATTGAAGTGCCCGAGAAAAACTGGAAGTTTTCGGAAAACGACATCAATGAACGCCAGTATTGGGATCAATACCAAAGGGCCTACGAAGAGATGATTCGCCATACAAGCACCAAAGAAAATCCCTGGTATGTCATTCCGGCCGACGACAAATGGTATTCTCGCTTGATCGTTTCGAAAATCATCAATGCCCGCATTGGCGCCCTGCCGCTGCACTTCCCGCAAGTCACAGATGAACAAAAAAAGGGCCTGCACGCGGCCCTGGATAAACTAGAAGACTAACTCGTAAGCATCCCGCGGACTACCATCAGCCATCCAAATCGTCCCGGTATGCTGAAATGCAAAGTGGCCCAGTAAATGGTGCATTGGGGTATTCTTAGCGTGGGTATCCACGCGCACCGCCGGGGTGCCGGTGGTTTGAATATGGGCCAGCACCCCGGTCATGAACTGCTGGCCGATGCCATGATGCAAGTGCTGGTTCGAAACGACGAAACGATGAATCGTTATGTAAGCCCCAGCAGTCAGCCACTGGCCGGCAATCCTGGCATAGGTGGGCTCCGGGCTGGGCATGAGGGCGGCATAGCCCACCACCTCACCGGTGGCCAGTACAGCTACTTGCCCAGCCCCGGTAATCAAATCCGTTTGAAAGTCCGCAGCGCCAGGATAGGCATCCTGCCACTGCGGTATTTTTTCGGCGGCTAACCGGGCCCGGGCAGCCGCCCACATCCGGATCACGGCCGCTTCGTCTGCGGTTACTGCATTGCGTATGGTAACGTCCATCGAATCGCCTCTCAGCCTAAATTATTATTGGCAATATCGCCTAAGAACTTCATCATACTATCCGGATAATCGTTGCGCAATATCATTGCTTCCAATAACCGGTTCCGGTTATACCAGCGATTCCAGAAGGCAACATTTTCCTGCGGCCGCATCGTCATCAGCCGTCCCTGCCACTGTTTTAACAATAGGAGCAGATAATCGGCATAAAAGGTCTCCTTGTTGGCCAGCGTACTTAACGAATAGGCTAGCCGCTGATCTTCACCGTAAGCCAGGGCATCCCGCACGGATTGGTAGCCCAGCATCACGGCACTGAGTAAAAAGATCTTGTCCGCCCGGGTCAGATTGCGTTCACCCAGCTCATCGACCACGTTGCCAATATGGATCCAGGCATGGCCCCAGCCTTTTCCGTCAATATAGCCGCGGCCATCCTGCTCCAGCAGGGCATAGGCCGCTACCCGGTGCAGAATGACCAGCACCTCTCCCTCGGTCAGGGTGTGATAATCAGTACGGTCGGCAAATAACAGTGTCCCCAGCACCAGCACCGAAAAGCTGCGCTTAAATAAAGCATCTGCTTCCGGCTCCATGATGTGGTCAAACAGGTACTCCGGTGACGACACTACTGCCACGGCATAGTGGAACTGTTCATCCGTCAAGGTATGGGTCCGCAGCAAATCATTGATCAAGTAAAATGCCCCATGGTCCCGTAACCGCAAATCAGTATTGCTCAGCTGATCTAAAATAAAATCCAGATCACCGTCGGCCAGATCCTGAGCGGGTGCTTGCCCAGCCTGGTCGTCGTCGTGCTTCATTTCTTGCAGCCGGTCCCGATAGCGTTTATTCAGTGCCAGCATACGGGCTAAGTCCAAGGCACTGGTCGTCGGCCGATGATAGGCACTGCGCCGTTTCTTGCGCGGCACTTGATCACGGGCCGCACTCAGCAGCGTTGGCAAGTTTTTGTAGATATCGCCCCGATTCAATTGCAGGCGTAGTACGTCTAAGCGGTCATAAAAGTCTTGTATTGCTTGATCCATAATCGATTCCTTTCTGACAATTCGCTCTTCTGCGCGGCAGCGCGGTATACTAGATTAAAGGGGGGATGATGACAAATGGATAACGCAGGACGCGACTGGCTGACGCCGCTCGCCCAAACGTGGCACGCCTATGAACGTGATCACCAATTAGCCACGCACCGGCAACTGATTGCCGCCCATTACCGGAGCGACATGCTGGCAATGATCGGCCGCCGCTACCGCCGGCCATTTCTGATCACCGCCGCGGGGGCAGCGGGGATGGCGGCGGTCTTGATGATCGTCGCTATTTTAGGCGGTGCGCCCTGGATCTGGTCCCTGATCATCGGCTTGCTGATTATTGCCGGGACGGTCAGTGCCACTGGGGTTTATTTAAGCAAACGCCCCCAGCTGCTGCGCAATACCCGCTTTCGCCGGACGATTCATCGCTTGAAACACACCGCCCATTTTTCCCGGCTCGCCCAGACTGACTGGGCTATTCATAATGAACAGCAGCACTTATTCAAGCAGCCGCTCGTCATGGCCACGCTGCAAGCTTTGCCGGCCAACTTGCGTAATCAGCAGGCAGTGGCGGGGCTGTACGTCTTATTGTGGCGTCAGCAAGCGCCAACGCTGGGCCAAGCCATTGCCATGTACCAGCATGATCCGCGCCAAGTGGGGATGAGCCGGCGGGATATCCGCCAACTATTGTATCAAACCAAGGCGGCGGATGAGTCTCAAACACTCTAGCAATAACAATAAAAGGATCGAGCCAAAGTCGTTCTCTGGTACGCCGTGCCAATGCTCCGCAAGCTGCGGCACTCGGTGCGCCAGAAACTCAGAATTTTGGCCCGATCCTTTTGTTGTCCTTCTTTTTACCCGACTGACCCTACCATCTCATAACTGATCAACCGGTTCAATTCCACCGCATACTCCATCGGCAACTCCTTCGTGAACGGCTCAACGAAGCCCATGATGATCATTTCAGTGGCCTTGTTCTCGGGAATTCCGCGGCTCATCAAGTAATACAGCTGAGCTTCGGAAATTTTCGAGACTTTTGCCTCATGCTCCATCGAGACATTCCCGTTCAAAATCGTGTTGTACGGAATGGTATCGGACCGGGATTTCTCATCCATAATAATGGTATCACACTCGACATGGGCAAAAGAACCGTCACTGTCCCGGTCGAAGCGGACGGTACCGCGGTAGTCCACAGCGCCGCCATCTTTCGCGATGGACTTCGACACAATGGAGCTGGAGGTGTTCTTGGCGTGGTGAATCATCCGGGCCCCGTTATCCTGATCCACGCCGGCCCCAGCAACGGCGATACTCAGCATCGTCCCCCGAGAGCCCTCACCGTCCAGATAAACAGAGGGGTACTTCATCGTTGTCTTGCTGCCCAGGTTGCCATCGACCCACTCCATGGTGGCATTCTTCATGGCCTGGGCGCGTTTGGTTTCCAAGCTATAGACATTCTTGGACCAGTTCTGAATCGTCGTGTAGCGGCAGTATGCGTCGTCGTTGACAAAAACTTCGACCACAGCGGTGTGCAGGCTGTCTGAGGAATAATTCGGGGCCGTACATCCTTCGACATAGTTCACACTGGCCCCAGGTTCAACAACGATCAGAGTCCGTTCGAACTGCCCCGAATTCTCGGCATTGATTCGGAAATAAGACTGGATCGGAATGTCCGTCTTCACTCCTGCCGGGACGTAGATAAAGCTGCCTCCGGACCAGACAGCAGAATTCAACGCCGCAAACTTGTTGTCCGTGGGTTTGACCAGTGTGGCAAAATACTTTTTAAAGATCTCCGGGTACTGTTGCAGCGCCGAGTCGGTATCCATGAAGACGATGCCGAGTTTTTCAAACTCGTCTTTCATGTTGTGATACACCATTTCCGATTCGTACTGGGCCGCAGAACCTGCCAAATACCGGCGTTCTGCTTCCGGGACCCCTAATTTTTCAAACGTATCCTTAATCGTTTCCGGCACGTCATCCCAATTGCGATATTTCTTATTCGTCGCCTTTTGGTAATAGAGCATGTCGTCTAAGTCCAAGCTGGACAAATCGGGGCCAAAATCCGGCATCGGCATCCGCCGGTAGATTTTGTAGGCTTTCAAGCGAAAATCCAGCATCCATTGGGGCTCGTTCTTTTCTTTGCTGATCGTCCGAACAATATCTTCGGTCAACCCGCGGCCGGTGGAGAACACCGGCTTAACGTCGTCAGAAAAACCGTAATCATAGTCTTCATCCAACGTGGGCACTGTATCCAGCAAGTCCTCGTTGTTTTTCGTGTTTTTGGTCTTTGCGTCGGTCATGGAATCACTCCTTTTCTGGGAAACCAGGCAGGGCTTGGTCTAAGGCCTTCCAGGCCAAGGTGGCACACTTGATCCGGGCGGGAAAGGCCCGCACCCCGGCCAAGAGACTGGCGTCCCCCAAGACGTCGTCCATTTCCTTCGTGGTTTCTTTGCCGGTGATCATTTGGGAAAACAGATAAACAGCGTCCCGCGCTTCCTGGACCGTCTTCCCCTGAACCACGTCAGTCATCATGCTGGCACTGGCCTGGGAAATCGTGCAGCCGCTGCCGTTGAAGGCAATGTCCGCGATTTGCTGACCATCCGGACTGAGCTTGACCTGCACCGTGATCACATCGCCACAGGTGGGATTTTCCATTTCTTTCTCATGGCTGCCGTCAGCCAGCGTACCGTGATGGTGGGGATGCTGGGAATGATCTAAAATCACCTGACGGTACAGCAAGCGTAATTGATCTTCATTCATTGCTGGAAGAACTCCTTTGCTTCGTTCACCGCGGCCACCAGCCGATCGACATCAGCTTGGCCATTATACAGATAGAAACTGGCCCGGGCGGTAGCCACCACGCCTAAGCGCTGCATCAACGGCTGGGCACAGTGGTGGCCAGCCCGGACGGCGACTTGTTGGGTGTCCAGCACCGTGGCCAAGTCGTGGGGATGCACACCGTTCAGGGTAAAGGCAATCACCCCACCGCGCTGGGCTGCATCTTGGGGGCCGTAAATGGTCAGGCCGGGAATGGCTTTGAGCTGGTCTAACGCATAGGCCGTTAACGCGCGCTCATGATCGCGAATCTTGTCTAACCCGATGGCTTGCAGATAGCGGATCGCCGCTGCCAGGCCAATGGCGCCGGCAATATTGGGCGTACCGCCCTCAAAGCGCCACGGAATATCAGCCCAGGTGGTCTGAAATTTCTCCACCTTGCTGATCATTTCACCGCCGAACTCAATTGGCGGCATGGCTTCAAGCAGCGCCATTTTACCATACAGTACCCCGATCCCGGTCGGCCCAAGCATTTTGTGGCCGGAGAAGGCAAAAAAGTCTGCTCCCAAGGCCTGAACGTCCACCGGCATGTGGGGGGCGCTTTGAGCCCCGTCAACCACCAGAATGGCCCCTGCTGCGTGGGCGAGTTGGCCGATTTCTTGAATCGGATTGATCGTGCCGAGCACGTTTGACACTTGGGTCACTGCGACGATTTTGGTTCTCGCGGACAGCATGGCCCGATAGGCCGGCATGTCCAGCAAGCCCTGATCATCAATATCCACGTACCGCAGCTTGGCGCCTGTACGCAGGGCGAGCTGCTGCCATGGCACCAGATTGCTGTGATGTTCCATGATCGTAATAATAATCTCGTCCCCGGCCTGAATGTGGGTACCACCCCAGCTTTGAGCGATCCAGTTTAAGCTTTCCGTCGTACCGCGGGTAAAAATAATGTTGGCGGTATCTTCGGCATGGATAAAATCGGCCACAGTCTGGCGGGCATTTTCGTATGCTTCTGTGGCCTGTTCCGCCAGAGTGTAGACGCCGCGATGCACATTGGCATTTTGCCGCGTATAGTAATGGACTAGGGCATCGATCACCGCCTGCGGCTTTTGCGCCGTCGCAGCCGAGTCTAAATACACCGCATCAGGAACCGCATCGGCCCCTTGCCACATCGGAAAATCAGTTTTGTTGATGGGCGACAGTTTGGCCATGGATAAGCTTCCTTTCAATGGTATCAATCAATTCCTGCTGCACAGCCGGCAACGGGATTGCCGTCAAGACCGCGCCGAGAAAACCGCGAATCACCAAACGCTGGGCCACGTCCTTGGTCAGACCGCGACTCATCAAATAATACATCTGACTGGCATCTACTCGGCCTACTGAGGCAGCATGGCCGGCTTTCACATCATTTTCATCAATCAAGAGAATGGGATTGGCGTAGCCGTGGGCCGTCCGGGACAGCATCAGCACACGGTTCTCTTGCTGGGCATCAGCGCCCCGGGCCCCTTTCACAATGTGGCCGATACCGTTGAAAATCAAAGCCGCCTTTTCCAAGATCACCCCGTGCTGCAAAATATTGGCTGTGGTCTGGCGGCCAATATTGGTCACGCGGGTATTCAACCCTTGAGTCTGCTTGCCGGTGGCCAGAGCGACAACTTTCACGTCGGCCGTACTGCCCGTACCGACCAGATCGGTACTAGTATCGGCCAGCATGTTGCCGTCGTTCAGCACGCCCGCCGTCCAGTTCAGGACCCCGTTGGCGGCAACAGTGGCGTGCCGCCGGATGAAGGCCGTGATGTTGCTGCCGAATGCATCGACATTAGCAAAGTTCACTTGGCTGTTTTCTCCCACCACGATTTCGGTCACCACGGAATCGGCACTGGCTGCGCCGTCTTCGCCGGTGTATCGATCGACGATCGTCACCTGGGCGTCGCTGCCGACGACGACCAGGACATGGTGGTGCGCATTTTGGCCGGCAAGCAAACGGGTATTCAACACCACCGGTTGATCGCTGTGGAAGTGATCCGGTATCTGAATCAATACGCCGCTGTTGAGATGGGCGATATGGAAGGCCGTCAGGCGATCTGTCGGGCCGGTTTGTTTAAACAAATAGTCCTTGAATGGCGCCAAATCAGCATCCGTCGCCGTCAGCAACGAGCGCACGACCACCCCCGCCGATGTCGGCAGCCCGTCAGGATAGGTCACCCCTGCCGCGGTGCCGGTGCCAAACAGCGGCCAAGCATGGTAGCTGACCTTGGCAAACTCCGGCCAGGGCGCTTCTGAATAGGCCTCGGCGGCCCTTTGTCGCTGGGCCGTCAGCCATGCACTGTGGTCCAGGTCCGCATAAGCCGCTGCAAGCGCTGCCCCGTCTAATTGCTTCGGTCCGAACGCCATTAGGCCTCCCCCTTTCCAGAGGGGATATCGGTATCGTCTGTCAACGGCACATCCAGCCCCAGTTCGTCCCGCAAACCGACGTAGCCCTCCTTTTCCAGAGTTTCTGCCAAGGCAGCGTCACCGGATTTCACGATCCGGCCGTCCATCATGATATGCACCACATCCGGCACGATATAATTCAGCAGACGCTGATAGTGGGTAATAATGAGTGTGCCGAAATTCGGGCCGCGCATGGCGTTGACCCCTTTGGCAACGACCTTCATCGCATCAATATCCAAACCAGAATCAATTTCATCAAGGATGGCAAACGGCGGCTCGATCATTAATAATTGCAGAATCTCATTACGCTTCTTTTCACCCCCGGAAAATCCCTGGTTCAAGTAGCGTTCGGCCATTTCTTCCGGCATGTCCAGCAAGGCCATCTTATCATCCAGTTTCTTGATGAATTCCCGGACGCTGATCTGATGGTCGTCATCCCGCCGGGCATTGATCGCCGCCCGCATGAACTCGGCATTGGTTACCCCGGCAATTTCCGCTGGGTACTGCATGGCTAAGAACAATCCAGCGCGGGCGCGCTTATCCACCGGCCAATCGAGAATGCTTTCCCCATTCAGGAGAATGTCCCCCTCACCGACTTCATATTTCGGGTTGCCCATAATGGTCTCCGAAAGCGTCGATTTACCGGTCCCATTAGGGCCCATGATTGCGTGGATCTCACCGGTGTGCATCGTCAGGTTGACACCCTTCAGAATTTCTTGATGGCCGTCTTCGTCATCCACTGCCACGTGCAGGTTTTTAACTTCTAATGTGTCCATGCCGTTTGTCATCCTCTCGTTGTATGTTTAATTGTAGCCCGTTTAATCGTAAGCGTCCACGGAACCGTTTAGATTCCTGGGTACGGAAAAGTCCCGGCCAAAATCCGTCACGCTGGATTTCGCCGGGACTGTTTTTTCGATGCTTCAGGATCAGAAATCCTCTTCTTCGCCGCCGAACATATAGCTTGTATAGTGGAACCGCATCGACATGATAAAGCCGATGCCGATCATATTACCCAGCAGCGCTGACCCCCCTTGGGAAATAAAGGGCAGCGGAATCCCGGTCAGCGGCAGCAAACCGATGCTCATACCAATGTTTTCGAAAACGTGGAACACGATCATCATGATCACGCCCGTGGAAACATAGGCATAAAACTCGTTTTTGGTGTCGAAGGTGACCTGGATCATTTGGTAAATGAGCAGGAAGTACAGCAGGATCACTGCGCAACTGCCGGCAAAGCCAAAGTTCTCACCAATCACACTGAAGATCATATCTGATTCCCGGACTGGTACGTAAACCTGGGAATTATTGAAGCCTCGGCCAAACATTTGACCGCTGCCGATGGCCTTCATCGACTGCCACAACTGGTAACTGGTGGAAGACGTATCCACTGATGGATTCATCCAGGCATCGATGCGGTTGAACTGATATTGGTGGAAGCCAAAGTGCAGCAGAATCTCCCGCCCCCAATCCTGGGTCACCAGGAGAACCGCGCCGCCGCCGACCACGACCACGAAGGCAATGAGCGGCAGCAGGATCTTCCAGGTCATCCCCGACACCAGCATGACCCCGCCAACGATAGCCAAGAACACGATCATCGTCCCAAAGTCGTTCTGCAATTTGAGCAGGACAGCCACGGGTAAAAAGGTCAAAACCATTTTGGCAATCAGGAACATGTCGCTCCATACCCGATGCACCGCGTACTTTTCATTATGCTTCGACACCACCATCGCCAGCATTAAGATAAACGCCGGCTTCATCAATTCTGATGGTTGGAAAGTCAATGGACCGATTGCAAACCAGCTCTTCGCGCCGGTCTGAACAAAGTACGCCGTACTGTAAAACCGCAAGACCAGCAGCAGCAAGAGCAGGCCGCCAGCATAGGCATACGGTGCGATCTTCCATAACTGTTCCGAATCAAATTGCATGATGACCACGATGGCAATGGCGCCTAAGACATACCACAAGGCCTGAACGCCCACCATCTTCATCGCGCTGCCGCCATTAGGATCATGGGTCGTTGCCACATAAATCGAGACCAGCCCGACAAGCGCGAGCATCATCACGGAGAAGATCACGCCATAGTCAATGCGGTCCCCCTCAGATTTATTCTTGCGCTGTAATGTTTGCATGCGAACTCGTCCTTCCGCGCTTAACCGTTGTGCCGATGTAGATTATATTCCGCGATCAAGGCCTCCACCGCGTCGTCAGCAGTGTGAAACTTGCCCCCGACGGGCGTCTCGCCGGACCGGGCTAAGTAATGATCATCCTCTTGGGTGATCATGCCCAGCACATCATGATCCGTCTTCAACCGCCACGTGTTCGGCGTATCCGGAATTTCCTCCAAGGCCAACGGAATGTTTTGCTTCTTATTATGACTACTCATGGGTACCTGCTTTCTTCGTAAATGCTTCCGGGTGAAATTTACGGGCAATCAGTTCGTCTTCGTATTGTTCCGGATGGGGATTACGCCGGAGAGAAAAGTGATCTCCCACCGGATCAAAGCCGCCCTTCACAAACGGATTGCAGCGCAAAATCCGGGCGGTGCCCATCAGGAACCCCCGGACCGCGCCGAACTTTTGCACCGCTTGCAGCATGTAATTGGAACAAGTCGGATAGTAACGGCAGCTGGGCGGAGTCAAAGGCGAGATAAACCGTTGATAAAAATGAATCAGAGCCAGCAAAATACGCCGCATCGGTCATTCCTCCCTATCCATGTTGGCCGCTACTGCCAGAAAGAAAAGACGTGTTGCCAGGTAGCGGGGTCAAAAAAGCGCAGCGGATTCTGACCGCCCAGCGCCATCCCGGCCATCCCGCCAATCAATAACGCGATGAACGCGACGATCAGCACGATCAGCACATGCTTGAGAACTCGCCGGGCATGGTGACTATCTGTTTTCAACATCATCACTTCCTGTTCAAAAATCCAAATTACCGCTTCTTTTTACCGGTGACGTGGTCGAGTAAAATGCCCGTGCCCAGAGCCACCGAGTCCAATGGATCATCCGCCACTACGACAGGCAGATCCAAGGCATCGGCAAACAAATGGTCGATGTTCTTCAGCAGCGCCCCGCCGCCGGTGAGCATTACGCCGCGATCAATGATATCGGCCGACAATTCTGGCGGTGTCTGATTCAAGACTTCCTTAGTCGCCGCGATCACTTCGTTCAGCGTCGGGGTAATCGCCTCGGTAATTTCTTGGGCATTCACCGAAACCTCCCGGGGCAGCCCGGTCATCAAATCCCGTCCCCGGACTTCAATACTCTTATCTGCCGGCGGCTCGAAGGCGTAACCGATTTCTTTCTTCAGCGTCTCCGCAGTATGTTCACCAATCAACAGATTATGCTGCTTCTTGATATGGTTCACGATGTCCTGGTCCAACCGATCGCCGGCCCGCCGCAAAGAACGCGATGTGACCACGTCACCCATGGACAGCACAGCAATATCGCTGGTCCCGCCGCCGATATCGACAACCATATTTCCTTGGGGCTTGAAAATATCCATCCCTGCGCCGACTGCCGCGACTTTCGGTTCGAGTTCCAAATAAACCTTGCCGCCGCCGGTCTTTTCAGCGGCTTCAATGATCGCCTTGCGCTCAATGTCCGTCGTATTCGTGGGGGCACAGATCATAATGACTGGTTTCGACATGAAGCCCTTAACGTTCAACTTATTAATGAAATACGCAAGCATGGCCTCGGTAATGTTGAAGTCAGCAATTACGCCTTCTTTAAGCGGCCGAATCGCCCGGATATTTCCTGGCGTCCGCCCGACCATTTGATAAGCTTCCGTGCCGACGGCCAAGACCTTACCGCTCTGGGCGTCAATCGCCACGACGGAAGGCTCATTCAAAACAATGCCTTTTCCTTTTACATTGATCAGTACGTTCGCCGTACCCAAATCAATTCCGATGTCCTTTGCCAAAATGCTGACTCCTCTCGCGAAATGCTTGGTAAATTATACCATACTTTTACCCGGTTGAACGCGGCGTAAGCCTCCGCAGCCGGCGCACCGCCCAGCTTTGGCCTACTTGCTAAAGATTATGGAAAACTGGTTGATCATGCTTAGCAGGAATGAACTGACGCCAAAACCAATGGCACAGGCCAGCAGGATCAAGAAAACCCGGGCCGGGCCGACTTGATCTTTCTGCAAGATCTGGTCGAAACGCAGCGCGATAAAGGAGCGGAAGGTCAGAAAGATGAAGAAAAGATGCGAGGCAATCGTCAGCCCCGCTTGCAGTTTGAAACCGTTCATAGTGTCCTCCTAAGGCGAAGAATGGTCTTTGCCTGCCGTGCCAAAGCTGCGCAACCTCCGGCGGAATTGGGCTGGAACGTGGTGACGGCGCTTTGAGCCCGCAAAAACCGCGGTCTCAAAGTCGCCTAACCACATCGACGGCAAAGCCGTCGTGTGGTTTCCACCACTGAGCCCATTCCGCCTCCGGTTGCTCCGCATTGGCACTAGATAGCAATAAAATTTATATTTTCGCCACGACTAATTAAAAATAAAAGCCGGCACGCATTGCGTACCGACTTTAGCATACCATAAACCAACATTACTGTTGTTTCACGTAAATCCGATTGACCGCCCGTTGCAAAGCCACTTGGGCCCGACGCACTGAATCAACATCGTGCTTCGCGTTCGCCTCAGCGATAGCCTTTTCGGCCCGTTCCTTGGCGCGCTGTGCCCGACTCAAATCAATATTCCGTTCCCGTTCAGCAGAATCGGCAACAATGCTGGCGACATTATTCGAAAACTCCATAAAGCCGCCATTCACTGCGATGTGGTTTTCATGATCCGAGCCATCGACCCGTTGGACCCGCACTTCGGCGATTTTCAACGGTGCAATGATTGGTTCATGCCCCCGCATGATTCCGAGTTCACCGTCAATGGCATTGACGATCAGCAGGTGGGCATGGTGGTCATAGACAACCCCGTCAGGTGTAACGATCTTGACGGTAATTGCATGGGATAAATCTTCCGCCACGAGTGTCCCCTCCTACTATGCTTTAGCGGCTTGCGCAGCTGGCTGGTCAGCAGCCGGCTGCTTAGGCTTGAAGCCCAGCTTGGCTGCCTTCTTCGGCACATCTTCAATTGGACCGACAGACCGGAAAGCTTCTTCAGGGTAATCATCGAACTTGCCGTCCAAGATTTCCTTGAAACCGCGAACCGTATCCTTGACTGGAACATAGGCTCCCGGCACGCCGGTGAACTGTTCTGCGACAAAGAAGTTCTGAGACAAGAAGAATTGAATCTTCCGGGCCCGGGAAACGATCAGCTTTTCGTCATCGGACAATTCATCCATCCCCAAAATGGAGATGATGTCTTGCAATTCCCGATAACGCTGGAGGACATGCTGCACTTCGGTCGCTACAGCATAGTGCTCGTCACCGACAATTTCCGGATCCAGTGCAGACGAAGACGACTCCAGCGGATCCACAGCAGGATAAATCCCCTGCTCGGTCAAACGCCGTTCCAGGTTCGTGGTGGCGTCCAAGTGGGCAAAAGCCGTGGCCGGCGCCGGGTCGGTATAGTCATCGGCCGGTACATAAATGGCTTGAATTGACGTTACGGAGCCCTTCTTGGTCGAAGTGATCCGTTCCTGCAGCTGACCCATTTCAGTCGCCAGCGTCGGCTGATAACCAACAGCGGACGGCATCCGGCCCAGCAAGGCAGAAACTTCAGAACCGGCCTGGGTAAACCGGAAGATGTTATCGATGAAGAGCAGCACATCCTGCCCTTCAACATCCCGGAAGTATTCGGCCAGCGTCAACCCCGTCAAGGCGACCCGCATCCGGGCACCAGGCGGCTCGTTCATCTGACCAAAGACCAAGGCGGTTTTCTCCAGTACACCGGATCCCTTCATTTCGAAGTATAGGTCGTTCCCTTCCCGGGTCCGTTCGCCGACCCCGGTGAAGACAGAAATACCATTATGCTCTTCGGCAATGTTGTGGATCAATTCCTGAATCAAAACCGTTTTACCAACTCCGGCACCGCCGAAGAGGCCAACCTTCCCGCCTCGCAGATAGGGGGCGAGCAAGTCGATTACTTTGATCCCCGTTTCAAGCACTTCAGAAGTCGTGCTCAGTTCATCATACTTAGGTGGTTCACGGTGAATCGGATCCCGCCGGAAGTCCGCCGGGAACGGCGTACCGCCATCGATGGGATGACCCAGGACATTGAATACCCGGCCCAGTGTCTCCTTACCAACGGGTACGGAAATGGGGCCACCGGTATCTTTAACGCTCATACCGCGCTGCAGACCGCCAGTGTCTTCCATCGCGATAGTCCGCATGACACCGTCACCGAGCTCCAGGGCGACTTCCAGGACAACGCTCTGCTTATTGTTGTTTTCCACTTCCAGGGCATTGTTGATTTCCGGCAATGACCCATCCAGCGGAAAGGCAACATCGACAACAGGGCCGATGACTTGGACGATTGTACCTTCACTCATTCGTTTGTCTCCTTTCCCATCATGATTATTCTAGCGCAGCGGCACCACCGACAATTTCGGTGATTTCCGTTGTGATTTGTGCCTGTCGGGCACGATTTAATTGGGTAGTTAAATTATTGATCAAATCATCCGCGTTGTCGGACGCCGACTTCATGGCGGTCATGGACGAGGCATGTTCTGCCGTCTTGGCATCCAAAATCGCGCCAAAAATCAAGCTTTCGGCAAACTGCGGCAAAACGGCACTGAGTACCACTGGCAAAGAAGGATCGGCGATATATTCAGTCGTCACCGGCGCTTCTGTGTCATCCTCTTCCGCCTCAATATCACTGATCGGCAGCATTTTCTCCACCCGGAACGCGCTGCTCAGTGAATTAATATGGTGGTTATAGCACACATACAATTCATCAAACACCCCATTGTCGTACATGGTGACCGCGGTGGAAAGAATCTCACGGATTTCTTCGAATGTCGGGATATCACCGATGCCCCGGTATTCGTAGATCAGATTCATATTATTGGTTTTGAAGAAATCAGCACCTACACCGCCGACCGCCATAATGGCGTAGTCGGTTTCGTGGTCTTGGCGAATCATATCCAGCATCCCCTTGAGGATCGTGCTGTTATAACCGCCCACCAACCCCCGGTCAGAGGTGATCACTAGATAACCAGTCTTCTTGACTGGGCGCTGAACCATCAGATCATTCAACGTGATCCCAAGTTCAGAGGCCATTGGGTTCGTGGGGGAATTCCCCACTTCCCCAGCCTGGGCTAACAATTGAGCATTCGCTAAATGGGTCACGATCGAGCGGACCTTGTCCGCGTAAATCTGATAATCGGCAGCGCGCTGCTGAATTCGGTTCAGTTTCGCCCCGGAGACCATTTGCATGGCCTTCGTGATCTGGCGAGTGCTCTTGGTGGAGGCGATCCGTCGTTTAATGTCAATTGAGGAACCTGCCATAAGCGCTCCCTCCTACTTGGCTTGACTGGGTGTCTGGTTGTCCTGACTGCCACCGGTAACGGCAGCAGCTTCTTGATCCGGCGTTTGCTTCTGAGTCGAGAACCCATCTGCAAAGTCTTTCACAGCCTTATCCAAAGAATCATCCTTAGGCAAGTCACCGGTCTCTTTGATGGTCTTCAAGATATCCGCGTGGGTACCGTCGAAGAAGGCAAAGAGCTCGGATTCGAACCGCAGAATATCATCAACGGGCACCGGATCCAAATACCCATGAACCAGGGCGTACAAAATAACGACCTGTTTTTCAACCGCTAACGGTTTGTGCAAGCCCTGCTTGAGGACTTCCACGGTCCGTCGGCCCCGATTCAGTTTGGCCTGCGTAGCCGCATCCAAATCAGAACCGAACTGCGTGAAGGATTCCAGTTCCCGGTAGGAAGCCAAGTCCGTCCGCAGAGTCCCAGCGACTTTCTTCATTGCCTTGATCTGGGCAGCCCCACCAACCCGCGACACAGAGGCCCCGGCATCAATGGCTGGACGCGTCCCGGAGAAGAACAAATCGCTCTCCAGGAAGATCTGACCATCGGTGATGGAAATCACGTTGGTGGGAATATATGCAGAAATGTCCCCAGCCTGGGTCTCAATGATCGGCAAGGCAGTCATGGAACCGCCGCCTAACTTGTCACTGAGCTTCGCGGAGCGTTCCAGCAAACGGGAATGCAGGTAGAAGATATCCCCAGGATAGGCTTCACGACCAGGCGGACGACGAAGCAGCAAGGAAAGTTCACGGTAGGCGACTGCCTGCTTGGACAGGTCATCAAACACGATGAGCACGTGTTTGCCGTTATACATGAATTCCTCACCCATAGCCGAGCCGGCATATGGTGCGATATACAGCATCGGTGCCGGTTCAGACGGACCGGCGGTGACGACGATGGTATAATCCAAGGCGCCAAAACGCCGCAGAGTTTCCACCTGAGCCCGGACAGTTGATTCCTTTTGCCCGATCGCCACATAAATACAGATCATGTTTTGACCTTTTTGGTTCAAAATCGTATCAATAGCAATTGACGTCTTCCCGGTCTTCCGGTCACCAATAATCAACTCCCGCTGACCACGGCCAATCGGAACCAGGGCATCAATGGCTTTAAGCCCAGTCTGCAAAGGTTCAGTAACGGATTGCCGCTGCATAACCCCTGGGGCTGGCGATTCAATCGGCCGGGTCTTGTCCGTTTTAATGGCACCCAGACCGTCGATGGGCTGACCTAGCGGGTTCACGACCCGGCCGATCATCGCATCCCCAACGGGGACTTCCATGATTCGACCAGTCCGTTTCACCTGGTCACCTTCCCGAATGTCATCGAATTCGCCAAGAATAATGATCCCGACGTCATTCGTTTCCAAGTTTTGGGCGACACCATAAGAACCGTTGCTGAATGTCAGCAATTCGTTACTCATGGCGTTTTCCAAACCGGTCGCACGGGCGATCCCATCGCCGACATAAGTGACAGTACCCACTTCATCGACTTGTAAATCATCTTTGTAACTCTCTAGTTGTTTTTTGATCAGAGCACTGATTTCCTCAGCTTTGATGCTCATTCAATTCACCTCTCTTGCGACCATTACGATGCTGCTGTTAAAGCCGCCTTGATGTCGGCCAGCCGCCGGGCCATGCTGCCATCCAGCACCGTATCATGTACCCGCACAACCACCCCGCCGATCAAGGCCGGATCCTGGTGCAGGTGCAAATATACTGTTTTAGCGCCGAACCGGGCGGCAAGCGCCTGTTTCAACGCCGTCTGCTGGTCCGCAGTCAACGGCACTACGCTGGTGACGTGCGCTTCAATGATGTGCTGATCCGCATCATATAAGTGCTCATAGGCCTTCACAATATCAGGCATGTCCACCATCCGCTTATAGTCATAGACCATTTGCAGCAAGGTTTGCGTTTGCTCTGAAAATGGCTTCTTCAGCTCAGCCAAAATCGGCTGTTTTTCTTGTAATGAAAGCCGATTATCTGTCAGAATTTGACCCAAATCCGGTTGAGCGGCGAAGACTTGTGCCAGTTCCCGTAATTCATCTAACGTCTCCGCTGCATTACCACGCTCTTTCGCCAATGCCAACAAGGCAGTGGCGTAACGCGTACCAACCGTGCCGCGATCAAGCTTGGCCATGGGTATTCAATCCTTTAATGTAAGTATCGATCAATTGTTGGTGGGCACTGGCATCCAACTCTTTGTTGATCAACTTGCTGGCAATTTGCACCGACAGATCGGCGATATCATCCTTCGCCTGAGCCAAAGCATCCTGCTTGGCTTGAGCCGCATCCTTTTCCGCCTGTTTACGCAACACATCGGCTTGGGAATGCGCCTCGGCCACAATTTGATCCTGTTGCGCAGAACCTTGTTGTTGGGCTTTGGCAATGATCGCAACGGCCTGATTCTTCGAGTCAGCCAACGCGGCAGCGGTTTGCTTCTGCTGGGCTTCCGCAGTTTCGCGGGCGCTCTGGGCGTGGTCAATATCATCATTGACCTTGTTGCGCCGGGTTTCCATCATTTTATTGACCGGGCCCCAGGCAAAATGCCCAACCGCCCACATCAAGATCATGAAGAGAACGAGGTAAAACAGCAAGTCGAAGACATACAAACCGCCGGTGGCTTTGCTGGCTAAAATCACTTCGCTAGCCAATTACACACACTTCCCTTCGCTGTGTTTTTTTCGTTGTCACTGACTGATTACAGAAACAGGATAACGAAAGCCACGGCGACGGAAAGAATCGGCACGGCTTCGATCAAGCCAACCCCGATGAACATCAGAGTACGTAACGTACCAGCGACTTCCGGCTGACGAGAGATACTCTCGACCGTCCGGGAAATAACCAACCCGTTACCAAATGAAGCAGCCAGGGCAGCTAAGCCCGCGGCGAGAGAAGCGGCAAGATATTGCATGTAAGTTCCTCCTAATTTATGTTTATTCTGTTTCCAATTTTCGTGACATATAGACCATAGCCAGGGTAACGAACACGTATGCCTGAATAGATCCAATGAACACGGAGAAGCCTTGCCAGATGAGCTCTAACGGTGCAGCCAGAACAACGCTCACAACACCGAAGCTCTGGGCAACAGAGCCCAATAATGTTAGTAATACTTCACCGGCAAAGATATTGCCGTAAAGCCGGAGGGCCAACGTTAAGAAGTTCGTGAACTCCTCCAATATATTGATTGGCAAAAGCATTACCATCGGCCGGGTATAGTTGTACAAATACCCGCCGAAGCCAAACTTGCGCACCGAGAAATAGTGCGTCAGCAACAAGGCCATGAATGCCAAAGACATGGTCACCATGGGGTCACTCGTCGGCGACTTGATCCACGTCGTCCCACCGACATTTACTTCGATGGCGAGGCCTAATTGGTTAGACATCCAAATGAACAAGAACAGCACAAAGGCAAATAAACGGAATGGCTCACCGGTTGCCCCAGGCATCGCACTATGTACGATACCATCAGTGAAATCGATCATCCATTCCAGCATGTTCTGCTTCTTTGTGGGTCGGAATTGGGGCTTGCGAGCAAACCAATAAGCCAATACAAAAACTAATGCGGCTGCAACAAGAGCGGATAAATCATTGGCCAAGTTCATCCGCATGCCCATAAATTCCACGATCGGATACTTCTCGTTCACGTTGTGACCTCCTTTCCATAATGGTTGTTGGTACGCCGCCGAAAAACATTCAGCGGTCTCCAAAACACACTCGGTATGATAACACCAGATAAATGAAAACACAAAGCGGCAAGCCGGAAGATAACGGTTACGAATCCAACAGATCAGCCCTATTGCCCAAAAATAATAATGAAATTTTCAAGCAGAAAATGGGTGATTTTGGAAGCGCCATCTTACTTTGTACCGAAAAGCCGATCTCCGGCATCGCCCAGACCCGGTACGATGTACCCGTCCTGGTTCAGATGATCATCCAAAGCGGCGGCATAAATGTCAACGTCTGGATGGGCCGCTTGAACTGCCTTCACGCCCTCGGGCGCCGCCACCAGAACAACTAAACGCATATGGGTCGCGCCGCGCTTCTTCAGCGCGTCAATCGCCATATTGGCCGAGCCGCCGGTAGCCAGCATCGGGTCGACGATGAAGAGTTCCCGCTGACCGATATCTTCAGGCATCTTCACGAAATATTCGTGCGGTTTCAGGGTCTTCTCGTCCCGGTACATGCCGATATGGCCGACTTTAGCTGCCGGGATCAGTTCCAAAACGCCGTCCACCATGCCCAGCCCGGCCCGCAAGATGGGAATCACCGCGAGCTTCTTGCCGGATAACTGTTTTTGGATTGTCTTACCCATGGGCGTTTCGATTTCAACGTCCTCCAGCGGCAGATCGCGGGTGATTTCGTACACCATTAATTCCGCGATTTCGTTGGCTACTTCGCGAAACTCCTTGGTGCCGGTGTGCTTGTCCCGAATGATCGTCAGCTTGTGCTGAATCAACGGGTGATTAAGTACAGTAAACTTGCTCAATGCTCTAATCCTCCTATTCCAGTTGTATTCATTCTACCACGGGGAAATAAGAAAAGCTGAATATTACCGGGTAATTGGTAATTGATCCGTCAACGCATAGACTTGCTGGCGGATATCGGCCAAAGCCGCTTGATCATGCCGCTGCTGGATCGCCTGGACGATCCATTTGGCCACTTGCAGCGATTCCTGTTCCTTGAACCCGCGGCTGGTGATCGCCGCGGCACCGATCCGTACTCCGCTGGTCTTGAACGGACCATTCTTTTCGCCTGGAATGGTGTTCTTATTCAGGGTAATGGCAATACTGTCGCACAAGTCTTGTACTTCCCGCCCCGTCACACCCATGCCGGTCACATCCAGCAGGAACAAGTGGTTATCCGTACCACCGGAAATAACTCGCAGTCCCGGTTGGGCGTTGCAGTAGTCCGCCATGACAGCAGTGTTCTTGATCACCTGAGCAATATACGCCTTGAATTCCGGCTGCATCGCTTCGTGGAAGGCAATGGCTTTAGCGGCGATCACGTGCTCCAGCGGACCGCCCTGGGTACCTGGGAAGACCGCCGAGTTGATGGCCCGGCCATAGTCGGCTTTTGCTAAAATCAGGCCGCCCCGGGGGCCGCGCAGAGTCTTATGGGTCGTCGTCGTCACGACGTCCGCATAGGGTACTGGACTGGGATGCGCGCCCGTCGCCACGAGCCCCGCAATGTGAGCCATGTCGACCATCAAATACGCACCAACTGCATCAGCAATCTCTCGGAATTTAGCAAAGTCGATCGTCCGGGAATACGCTGAGGCGCCCGCCACGATCATCCGCGGGTGGATCTCTTCGGCCAATGCCCGGACCGCCTCATAGTCGATCCGCTCCGTCACGGGATCGACCCCATAACTGTGGAAAGTATACGTCTTCCCCGAAAAATTCACTGGCGACCCATGGGTCAAATGACCGCCGGCAGTCAGGTCCATGCCCAGGACTTTGTCGCCGGGATGCAAAAATGCCCGATAAGCCGCTTCATTGGCTTGGGAACCGGAATGGGGCTGGACATTGGCATATTCGGCATGGAAAAGTTCCTTCGCCCGGTCGATGGCCAAGTTCTCCGCAATGTCGATATACTCACAGCCGCCGTAATAGCGGTGGCCGGGATATCCTTCGGCATACTTGTTGGTCAAGACTGAGCCTTGGGCTGCGCGAACACCCTGGGACACGATATTTTCCGACGCAATCAGTTCGATGTTGTGCTGCTGCCGGTCTTCTTCTTGGTGAATGGCAGCCCAGAGGGCGCGGTCTTCATTTTCATAGGCGGGTGTGGTCATGACAAAATCCTCCTTCAGCGGATCTCCTGAGTGACGTCAGCAATTAATCAAAGTACTGCAGTCCTGCGGCCTTCTCCAACCGATTCATATAGGCTAAGCCTAAGCCATCGGGGGTGAAGCCCTGGGCCAAAATGATTTTGATCTCCGGATTCAAATCAAAGTAGCGCAACCCGGCAAATAGGCGGTGCGTCGCACTGTCCACATCGTCCCCCAGTGAATATTGGGACTTGAAACGGACCGCGTCCTGCTTTTCCAAAACCGCATCAGTCGCCAGCAAACCAACAGGGCCCTTGCCTTCAGCCCAGTCAATGGCTTTGGCAAAGTCTGCCGGATCCCGAACAATGACGACCTGGGCATTGGGCGCGTAGTGTTTGTACTTCATCCCTGGGGCTTTCGGTACTTCATTGGCCCCGACCTTATGGCTGTTGATCAAAACTTTGCCAATGATCGGTTCCAAGTCATGGATGGACACTGCGCCGGGGCGCAAGATAACCGGCGGGACTACGGACATATCGACGATCGTGGATTCCACACCGACTTTAGTCTGGCCGTCGTCCAGCACGGCAGCGATTTTACCGGTTAAGTCGTGGAGTACGTGGTCGGCGGTGGTGGGACTTGGTTTGCCCGAGGTATTGGCGCTGGGACCGACCATGGGGACTCCCGCCTGTTCAATCAATTCCCGGGTCAGTTTATCTGCCGGGTTGCGAAAAGCCGCCGTGCGCAGACCGCCAGTGACTTCCTTCGGCAATGTGCCCGGTTTCACCGGCAGTACCAGGGTCAGCGGACCCGGCCAGAACCGGTCAAACAAGGCCTGCACCTTGGGGGTGATCCCTGCCGCGTATTGGGCGACCTGCTCCGGCCCGGAGACCGTGACGATCAGCGGATTGTCGCTGGGCCGCCCCTTGGCAGCGTAAACCTGCTTCACCGCGGTCGGATTGGTGGCGTCGGCGCCTAGTCCATACACTGTTTCGGTGGGGAAAGCGACCAGCTGGCCGGCTTTGATAAACGCCGCCGCTTGGGCCACTTGATCCGGCTTCAAACGTAATGTTTCCAAAATAAAAACCCTTCTTTTCTTTCAAACTTGCGGCCGATACACCGCCCGCACCATCCGGGGATGGCCGGCCATATCGGCTCTGAATTCCGGGACCAGCCCAGGTTGACGGGCCAACAGCGCGGCGAGCGCCGGTCGCTGGTGATAGCCATGCTCTAAAAAGAGCTGGCCGCCCGCGGCTAAATGGTCCGGAGCCTGGTCAATCAACTGGGCATAGAGGGCATGCCCATTGTCCGGCGCGAACAGCGCCGTACTCGGCTCGTACTGCTTCACTGACTGATCCATCACGGCTGCCTCGCCCCAAGCAATGTAGGGCGGATTGCTGATAATGGCCGTGAAGCGATCCTGAGCCACTGGCCTAAACAGGTCACCCTGGATGAACCGAATTCGCCCGGGCACCAAACGCTGGGCATTCGCCGCCGCCACTTCCAAGGATCGGGGCGAAATATCGGTGGCGGTCACTGACCACCGGGGCCGTTCATGGGCCACCGCGATGGCAATGGCGCCGGACCCGGTCCCAATATCCAGAACAGACACTGGCCGATCTGCTGGCAATGAGGCCAGCAGCCAGGCCACCAACTCTTCGGTCTCTGGACGAGGAATCAGTACCCCGGGCGCAACCTGCAGCGGCAGGCCATAAAACCAGGCCTGCCCAACGATATACTGCGCCGGCTCCGCCGCCAGCAAGCGTTTGGCGTCACTGACCAGCTGCTGCTGCAAATCAGCCGGGATAACTGTCCGCAGATGCAGGAGCAGATCCGTGTTTGTCCAGCCCTGCCGAGTCGTTAAGACGTACTCAGCACCATCTGGATCCAGCCCCTGGGCGGTTAACTGCTGATGCAGGGTCTGCAGCCAGGTGTTATACGTCTCAGGCGCCGACATCCTGCAAGTGCTCCAGTTTGTCGGTCTGGTCATGGACGATCAAGGCATCAATGATCTCGCCAAGATCACCGTTCATGATCCGGTCCAGCTTGTTCAGCGTCAAACCGATCCGGTGGTCAGTCACTCGGTTTTGCGGATAGTTGTACGTGCGGATCCGTTCGGACCGGTCACCGGTCCCCACCGCACTCTTCCGCTTTTCATCGTACTTGCTTCGGTTTTCGGTTTCATAGAAATCATAAACCCGAGTACGCAGGATCTGCATTGCCCGTTCCCGGTTCTGCTGCTGGGACCGTTGATCCTGCATGGCCACGACGATGCCAGTGGGAATATGCGTCATCCGCACCGCTGAAGACGTCTTGTTGATATGCTGGCCGCCAGCCCCGGAGGAACGGTACACGTCTACCCGAATATCCTTGGGATCCAGCTTGAAGTCGATGTCATCGTATTCCGGCATGACTGCGACAGTGGCCGTTGAGGTGTGCACCCGGCCAGCGGATTCCGTCACCGGCACCCGCTGCACCCGGTGCGCGCCGTTTTCATACTTTAGTTTGGAATATACCTGCGTCCCGGTGATCATCACCGCAACTTCCTTGAAGCCGCCGACATCCGTGCGGTTTTCATCGATAATTTCAAACGTCCAGCCCTGGCGCTCGGCGTATTTCTGATACATGGACAACAAATCCGCCGCAAACAGACTGGCTTCGTCTCCGCCAGCCGCCCCGCGGATCTCCATGATGATGTTCTTGTCATCATTAGGGTCCTTAGGCAGCATCAATACCAAGATCTCGTGGTCCAACTGTTCCTTTTCTGCCTTCAGATTAGCCAAGTCTTCCTTAGCTAATTCTTCCAACTCGGCATCATCGGAATCTGAGAGAACTTCTTCACTTTCCTTGATGTCATGCTGGACCTGTTTATAGTGCTTGTACTTCTGCACTACTTCCCGCAGACTGCCCTCTTCTTTGGTCACCTGCAGATAGCGTTGCGTATCGTTGATCACTTCTGGATCAGCCATCATTTCTTCCAGCTCGTCGTAACGTTGCAAGACGCCTTCGAGCTGGGCAATGATTTTATCCATCGATTTCTTCTTTCCCTTCTATTTTAGCTAAATCAGGGTGGAAATAATGATATCGGCACACTGGATAATAAGATTCGTTGCCGCCAATCATAATTTGTTCACCCTCGTAAACCGGCCGATTATCGTGCACCCGCAGATTCATTGTGGCCTTATGCTGGCAGAACCAGCAAATGGTCTTCATTTCTTCGATCTTGTCGGCATACAGCAGTAAATACTTGGAGCCTTCGAACAATTCATTGCGAAAGTCGTTCTTCAAGCCGAAGGTCATCACCGGAATACCCAGATTATCCACGATTTTGCATGCTTGCAGCACCTGCGCCTTTTTCAGAAACTGGGCTTCATCGATCAGGATACAGGCCGGTTTGATCGGCTGGGCGTCCGTAATGGCAAAAATGTCGGTATCCTCCAGGATCGGCAGTGCGGGCCGATGCAGCCCAATCCGGCTGGCGATGACGCCCTCGCCGCTGCGCGTGTCCAGATGGCTCGTCATCAGCACCACCGGCTTATTCTGCTCTTCATAATTGTGGGCCACCTTCAAAATTTCGATGGACTTGCCGCTATTCATGGCACCATAACGGAAAAATAATTGGGCCAACCAGGCCACCCCCATTTTCAACGTATCGTCTAAATCTTATCTAGTATAACGGAATCCGCACCAGCAGTGAAGACTAACCGCCGCAGCAAACAGTCAGCATCGCCCTAAAGCACGGAATCTGCTAGAATAGTCAAGAAACATTCGAGAAAAAGGATAGGTGGCTGACAGATGAGCATCCGGGACAAATTCGCAATCACAGTAGGGAAAAGTGCCTATTGGTTCTTACACACCTTTCGCAACGGCGGCAGTTCATTCCCTGGTCAACTGGTGGAGCGGATCGCCCCCAACGCCCTGGCCGCACTGGGCAAAGATTACGATACGATTATTATCACGGGGACCAATGGGAAAACACTAACCACCGCCTTGACGGTGAAAGCCCTGCGTCAAAAATACGACCAGGTCCTGACCAACCCCACCGGCTCCAACATGTTCCAGGGCATCATGACGGTATTCATGGCCAATTCCCGCCGGAAAGGCGAAAAGGGGCTGGCGGTACTGGAAGTGGACGAAGCCAACGTCGCTCACGTCGCCGAACAGCTGCACCCGAAGATGTTTGTCCTAACCAATATTTTTCGGGATCAGATGGACCGCTACGGTGAGATTTATACCACCTATGAGAAAATTTTGGCCGGCGTGAAGTTATGTCCCGAGGCCACGATTGTTGCTAATGGGGATGCTCCAATTTTTAATTCAAAAGACTTGCCCAACCCCAAGGTCTACTACGGCTTCAACCTGCCGGACGAGGGCGACACCCGGGCCGATGTGAATACCGACGGCGTGCTGTGTCCGGTGTGCGATCACATTCTGCATTATCACTTCAATACCTATGCCAATTTAGGTAATTATTTCTGCCCCAATTGCGGTTTCCACCGACCCGCGTTGAAGTATACTGTCAACAGTGTTGCCACCCTCCTGCCGACCCGGTCCACCTTTGACCTGGATGGTCACCAGGCGTCGATCAATATCGGCGGCTTGTACAATATTTACAACACCTTGGCGGCTTATACCGTTGCCCGGGAATTCGGCGTCACCGGGGATCAGGTCGTCCAGGCCCTCTCCGGCGATGAGACTGTCTTTGGCCGCCAGGAAGTGATCAATGTGGATGGTAAAAAAGTGACTATTATTTTGGTCAAAAATCCGGTGGGCCTGAACCAGGTCCTGACCATGATCCACAATGATCCCCAACCTTATTCGCTGGCCGTCCTGCTGAATTCCAACTACGCGGATGGGATCGATACCAGCTGGATCTGGGACGGGCGGTTTGAGGACTTGGATTATGCCGCCATGCCGGCAGTGATTGCCGGCGGCCACCGGTATAAGGATATTGCCTTGCGGCTCAAGGTCGCCGGCGTCGCCGACGATCATCTGCAGACCGCGGAAAACGTCACCGACGCAATTCCGCTGATCCAGCAAATCCCCAATGACCGGATTTATATTTTGGCTACGTACACCGCGATGCTGGAGCTGCGCAAAGCCCTGGCCGACAAAAACTACGTCAGTCAGCAACTGGTTAATCATTGATTGGTCCATATAAATAGCACACCGCTGGCGGGGTGCTATTTTGCTACCGGCGATCGCATTCCGCCAGCCACGTATTGAGAATGATCTCCCGATCTGCCAAGAAGCGGTCGTTTTGCCCATTGGGATAAATCCGATTAGTCAATACGATCAGCCCCTCTTGATGCTTCCGGTCCAGGGCCATGAAGGTCCCAGTAAAACCGGTATGGTACAGCACCGGCGTGCCGGCCGGGGTCGTCCGCAGATCCCAGCCAAGGGACCGCTGACCGTGATGGGGGGCCCAGTCCTGCCACAACGGCAACAAAACTGATTGATCCAGCGGCGCCGGCACCGGCGCCCATTGGCCCAAGTACCACTGCACGAAGCGCACCAAACTCGGCAAGTCGCTGAACAATCCCGCTGAACCGCTGTGGTCGCCCAGTATCCGACTCTTCGGGTCATGGACAACACCGGCGAAATTGGTGCCGGCGGCAGCATTATAGAGCGTCGGAACTGCTCGTGCCGGATGAAAGGCGGCCCCGCTCAAACCCAAGGGACGCAACACCCGGTCGGTGATCAGATCATGAATCGGCGCACCGTAAAGCTGCTCCAGCACGAACCCGACGAAGAGCAGATTAGTGTCGCTGTATACCGGCTTCTGGGCAAAAGCATCAGTCACCGGCAACCGGAGCAATGCCTCTTTTAACTGCGGTGCCGGCAGGGCATTACGGTGCGGAATATAGCCGGCGATCCCGGACGTGTGGGTGAGCAAATGACGAAATGTGACCCGCTGATCCTGCACAGTGGGTAAAAAGTCTGCCACGGGTGTATCTGGTGTTAACCGGCCCTCCGCCACTGCCTGCAAAAATACCGTCAGGGTGCCCACGACTTTCGTCAGCGACGCCAAGTCATATTGCGCATTGGGGCCCAGCGGGGTTGTCTGGGGGTACCAAACGAGATCGCCTAAGACACGGGTGTCTGTATTGTGCGGATGAACATACGCATAAGACACACCAGGCACGACCCGGGCTGTCACTAACCGTTGAATCTGTTTTTCCGATTTCCTCATGCGATGGCAAACCAGAGGTTAATACCGTTAGGATCTGTGACTTGTAAATAATGGAACTGGCTGTTGTAGTCGTAGTCCTTGAACCCCTGAGCGTCCAAATTCGTCCGGAGCAGATCCATGGCCGACTCGTTAGGCAGGATCAAATTGACATAATCCAAGCCGTATTCATCAAACACCGGCTTAGCCAAGTGCTCGTCGTTCGTCAAATTAATGCCAATGTGGTGGTGATAATCCCCCGCCGCCAGAAAGAGTTGCTTGGGATCCGCATCGTTATTCACTGAAAAGCCAAGCCCTGCTTCATAGAACTTCGCCGTATCCGCTAAGTTGTTCACCCGCAGCTGGACATGGCCGATGGAAATTCCTGCCGGGGCGGCGGCATACTTATCTCCCTGGTGTTTCAACAACACATCCTGGGCGATCGTCTTGGTCCGCTCGTTGTGCCAGTCAATGGCATTAGGCGTGCGCCACTCCGACGCTGATTTGTCGTCGGCAAATTCTACACCATTCCCCTCGGGATCATGAATAATGAACGTTTGCGAATAGGAGTTTTCAAACACCCCGTCAATGGCAATACCGTTATCGACCATATGCTGCAAAGCAGAGCCCAGGGTATTGCGATCCGGCAGCAGGATGGCCATGTGCTCCAAGCCAGCTGTGGGGGCCTTCGGCGTGCGCCCGGCAATCTTGTGCAGGGTCACCAGCACTTCCTGGTTTTGCCGGGTGCCTAAATAGGCCACTTCTTCCGAACGTTTTAATAAAGCCAATCCCGCGATTTGCGTATAAAAGTCCACCATGGCCTGTAGATCCTTGACCTTCAGGGCAACATACCGAATGCGGGTCTCATCTGCGATAATATAACCGGACATTAAACCCAATCCCTTCCTGTAACGTTTGCGTGACATGGTAATTGTGAGTGAAAAAAGTATAAAATTCAAGCATCATGCTCAGCTAAAAAGACACCAAGTCCCCTATGGCAGAGGGCTTGGTGCCTTATGCAAACTTTCTTGGGCAAACCCGCTTAAGACGGTTCCGCCATGGTCAAATTGCCAGTGAACTGACTGTTGTAAAGGTCGGCATAGAAGCCATGGGCCGCCAGCAGACTGTTGTGCGTGCCAGTTTCGACCACGCTCCCGTGGTTCATGACAATGATGTTGTCAGCGTCTTGAATCGTGGACAGCCGGTGAGCCACCACGAAGCTGGTCCGACCTTTCAGCAGACGCTCCATCGCATGCTGAATGTGCAATTCTGTCCGGGTATCCACGGAACTGGTCGCTTCATCCAGAATCAGAATGTCCGGATCGGCCACAAACGCCCGAGCAATCGTCAGCAATTGCCGCTGACCCTGGGAAATATTGCTGGCCTCTTCATTCAGGATCGTGTCGTAGCCCTTGGGCAGCTGCCGGATAAAGCTGTCCGCATGGGCTGCTTTGGCAGAAGCGAAGATCTGTTCATCCGTCGCATCTTCCCGGCCGTACCGCAGGTTGTCCATAATGGTCCCGGTAAACAGCCACGTGTCCTGCAAGACCATCGCAAAGTGAGCGCGCAGGGCTTCTCGCTTGATATCCCGAGTATCGGTCCCGGCTAAGCGGATCGACCCGCCATTGATATCGTAGAAACGTTCCAGCAAGTTAATGATAGTCGTCTTCCCAGCGCCGGTGGGGCCTACGATGGCAATCATCTGTCCCGGATAGACGTTCAGGTTGAAGTCGCTCATCAATTGCGGCTTGCCAACATAACCGAATTGGACGTGTTCCAGCGCGATCTTGCGCTTGTCATCGGGAATCGGGGCCACGCCAGACGGCTGATCCTGCATTTCCGGTTCATCCAACACTTCGAAGATCCGTTCCGCCGAAGCGATCGTGGATTGAATCGTGTTGGCGAGGTTGGCCAGTTGCGAAATCGGCTGGGAGAACTGCTGGGTATATTGCAGAAAGGCCTGCACATCCCCTAAGCTGACTTCTCCGTTGGCCACACGGATCCCGCCGAAGATGGCGACAAACACGTAGCCTAGGTTATTGACGAAGTTCATCAACGGCATAATGATCCCGGAAATCATTTGGGCTTTCCAGGAGGCATTGTACAGCTTAGAGTTTTCTTTCTCGAACTGGACAATACTTTCGGCTTCATGGTTGAAAGATTTGTTCACCACGTGGCCGCTGTAATTTTCTTCAATCTGGTCGTTCAATAACCCCAACGACTTCTGCTGGGCAGCAAAGAACTTCTGGGACTTTGGCGCGACAATGCCGACGACGATCAAACTCAGGGGAATGGTCAACAGAGCAATTCCCGTCAACGTCCAGCTGATCGTAATCATCATCCACAGTGTCCCAATGAACATCACCGTACTGGTGATGGCCTGAGTGATGTTTTGCTGCAAGGTGCCGGCGATATTATCCATATCGTTAATCGCCCGAGACATAATATCCCCATTGGGATGGGTATCGTAATACTGGACCGGCACCCGGGCCATCTTATCCTTCAAGTCCCGACGCAGCCGATAAACGGTATCCTGGGAGACCTGAGTCATAATGAATTGTTGCAAAAAGCTGAACAGGGCAGACGCCAGATACATCAGGATCACGGTAATGATGATCTGCTGAATCTTGCCAAAGTCGATGGGGAAGTTGGCGATATTGATCCCCGCCTTTTGTTCTGCCGTCCCCTTCATCACACCCTTGAAGATTTCGGTCGTCGCTTCCCCAAGGATCTTTGGCGTCCGAATCTGGAAGACTTGGGAGACAATGGCCAAGATCATCACGGCACTGAAAGCTACGGCATGGGGTTTCATGTAGCCCATTAACCGCCGGGTGGTGCCCCAGAAGTTCTTCGGCTTCTGCTTAACGCCGGCCATCCCGCCCATTGGTCCGCGGGGACCGCCGCCGCTTGGGCGCCGACTCGATTTATTATCACTCATGATGCGTGTCCCCTTTCCGGATTTGTGAAGAAACGATTTCTTGGTAGGTTTCGTTGTTAGCCAGCAACTCCTGGTGTGTGCCGCGGCCGACCATCTTACCGCTATCCAGCACGATGATCGTATCCGCGTCGGCGACGCTGGACACCCGCT
Organism: Schleiferilactobacillus harbinensis; assembly: GCF_008694105.1. Taxonomy (NCBI): domain Bacteria; kingdom Bacillati; phylum Bacillota; class Bacilli; order Lactobacillales; family Lactobacillaceae; genus Schleiferilactobacillus; species Schleiferilactobacillus harbinensis. The sequence continues at coordinate 591,479 of NZ_CP041364.1, read as the reverse complement.
GCCCGACGATGACCGTCACACTCTCTTGCATTTGCGGATCTTCATGCAGGGCATGCCGCAAATCAGCTTCGGTCTTGAAGTCCAACGCAGATAGGGAATCATCAAAGACGTAGATGCTGGCTTTCTTGACCAGCGCCCGGGCAATCGCCAGCCGCTGCTTTTGACCGCCAGAGAAATTGTTCCCGCCCTGCTCGACCACAGCATCCAAGCCATCCGGCAGGCCCTTCACGAACTCAGTTGCCTGCGCGATATCCAAGGCATGCCACATTTCGTCATCAGTGGCGTTCTCGTTCCCATATTGCATGTTCGAACGGATCGTCCCTCGGAAAAGAACAGACTTCTGGGGTACAAAGGCGACATGCTCATGCAGATCTGCCAAATCCCACTGGCGGACATCCGTCCCGTCAACGTTGACACTGCCTTTTTCCACATCATAGAACCGCGGAATCAGATTGACCAGCGTCGTCTTGCCGGAACCGGTCCCGCCGATCACCGCCACTGTTTGCCCCTTATGCATTTTGAAGTCCACCCCCGTCAATGCGGGATCTTCCGCTTGGGCATAGCGGAATTGGACATTGTCAAATTGCAAAGACGCTTCGGGTTGGGCCGGTGCGGTCGGTGCGGCTGGCGACTTGACAGTCGTTTCCGCATCCAAGACCTGATTGATCCGCGTTGCGGACGCTTGGGCCCGGGGCACGAAGAAGAAGACCATGGAGAGCATCATGAAACTCATCAAGATCTGCATCGCGTATGTAAGAAACGCAATCATATTACCAGTTTCCAGGGACTGGGAAGCAATCCGCTGGGCCCCAAAGTAGACAATGCCGACGTTCGTACCAGACATGATCATGGTCACCAAAGGAAACATCACGGCCATAATGGAGAAAACCATCCGGGCATTGTGCGTGTAATCCTTGTTGGCCACATCAAACCGATTCTGTTCAAACTTATCCCGGCGAAAAGCGCGGATGACCCGCACCCCGGTCAGCCCTTCCCGGAATACCAGGTTCAGGCGGTCGGTCTTTGTTTGCATCTTGCGGAACAGCGGCACGGCAAAGAACATCACCACACCCATCACGATTACCAGAATCGGAATGACGACGACGAAAATCCGGGTCAAATAGGCGTCCTTCTGGTAGGCCAGGAAACTCGCCCCCACCAAGGTAATTGGCGCCATGATCATCATCCGCAACATCATCATGGTCACGTTCTGAATCTGCATGACATCGTTGGTGGTCCGGGTGATCAAAGAACTGGTGCCGATGGCATCGAACTGGTCATTGGAATAGAACAAGACTTTGTGGAACAAATCACTCCGCAAATTCTGGCCCAATTTTTGGGACGCCCGGGAAGCGAGGAAGACGTTGCCGACGGCAGCCAGAATAAACAGCCCCGTGACCAGCAGCATCCGCCCGCCGGTTTCCCAAATGTAACCGACATTGCCGGTGGCGATCCCTTTATTGACGATGTCCGCCGTCAAGTTGGGCAGGTAGAGCTGAGCGGTGACCTGGGCGACCATGAAGAGCAGCGCGCCCAAGACCTGCCACCCGGACATGCGGGCTTTCATTAATTTGAACATTACCTTTCCTCCTGCGTTTCTTTTTCAACACCGTGCTGCAGCCAATCGATCATCGTCAGCATGTTCTGCCGGTAACGATCAGCCACTGCGGTGTCAGTCGCATCAGCGGCTTCATTGAAATAGCGGGCCACATTCTGGGCAAACACGCCAAAGAGCATGTGCACCAAAGTATGCAGCTGATCATCACTATTCACGTTGAGCCGCTTGGTATCCACCATCTGCGACCAGTTAGTCCGAATCCGATGCTGAGCCCGGTAGTGTGCCGTCCACTCATCATCTACCTGGACCGACCCGCGATAGCTGAAACTGAGAAACAGCATGCGATAAAACTCTCGGTACGGCCCCTGACTAAGATCGGTAAAAGCCGCTTCCGCTAGTTCCCGCACCGTCGCAAACAGATCGCCCTCGTGGCGGCGCAAGGTGCCGATCGTATCGGCCGCCCAAGCTTCCCGCAACTGACCCAACAGATAAAAATACAGATCCGTCTTATCCGAAAAATACTGATAAAAACTGCCCCGGGAAATCTTGGCTAACCGGACGATTTCGCTCACGGATGCATCCGCCAGACTGGCATGGGAAAAAACAGTGAAGCCGGCGTCAATCAAGCGCTGCCGTTTTGTTCCGGGCAGGTTAAAAAATGTTTGCGTGGGCACGCCCAGCAGCCTCCTTTGTGACATTATCTAATAAAAATGACACACTGTCATGTGACAATGTGTCATTATAGACTCTTCCCAGAAAAAATCAATCAGGAATTTGCTCAGTCTCTTTGAGGAATTTGTTCAGATCCCGGGCACTGGTCAAATTCACCGCCAGTACCTCGGTTTGGCCGTCTTCAACGCTGACCAAACTGACGCTCGTGTTGTCCAGCAAATGCCCATCAATGGCGTTGTGATCCAGACCGTAAATATAATTGCTCAACGCCAAGCCGGAAGAGACGACCAAAATATTGCCGTCGCCGTTCTCATCGGTGATGCGGCGCATCGTGGTCTGGATCCGCTGCTGCAGCGCCTGGTAATCTTCGGCTTGATCCGTGTCATCCAGGGCCGCGAAGGAATTGGTCATGGCGACGATACTGCCGTCACCGGAATACATCCGCCGGGCAGTCTTCAGCCCGTACCGGCGCACGACCTCAATAAAGATTCGGCGGGCGGACTCGCCCTCCAGTGCCCCGAAATACATCTCCCGGAGACCGGTGGTGACGTGCATCGGCGTCTGCGGGTGTTTGTCCAGAATCAATCGGCAGGTCACCTGCTGGCGCTCCAAATCACTCGTATAGGCGGATACAAAGTCCACCTTGCGCAGCATATGACTGAGCTGACGGGCCGAACGCATCCCGTCAGCGGTCAATGGGGAATCGATCCACCCCTGCATCTTGTCCTGCGCATTCAACTCAGTCTGCCCATGGCGGACGAGGAATAGTAGCTGCTTCGGCATAGTGTCACTCTTTTCTACGACTGTGGCTGTTTACTGAATTTTACCATATTCTGCCGCGGGTTTGCGGACCAGGGCCAGCTTTCGGTCTAAAGACCGAGGCATTGGTTAATAAGATGCCACCGCCATCCCGCTGCGGTAAACCGTCGGTGAGTTGCCAAAATGTTTTTTGAAGACCAAGCTGAAGTAATTTGGATCGGTGTAGCCGCAAAGGCGGCCGATCACTTGACTCTGCTCGGTGGTCTCCAGCAGCAGCCGGGTGGCCCGGTCCATGCGGAACTCGGTCAGGTAGGTGATGAACGACACGCCGGTTTCGCGTTTGAACAGCGTGGAAAAATAGGAATGCGACACGCCGAGACTCGCGCAGACATCTTTCAACCCCAGCGATTCTTCCTGATAATGCACTCGAACATACTCTTGGGCGTCATGAATCATCACCGCTGACGTGGTATCGCGAGCCAGGGCCAACTGACTATTCAATGCCAGACAAGTCGCTGACAGCCACTGGTGCAAAGACGCCGGCGACGACTCTGGCAGTGTCTGATAAAGGGTCTTAAGGTTATCGGTCAAGGCAGGGACGTGCAGCCGGTTGTTGGCCGCAAACCGGTAAAGCGCGCTGATCAGCTCATTGACGACCACAGTGTGCTGGGGCATGTGCTGAGCCGTCTGCCCTAGATGCGTCAGGTACGCTGCCACTGCTTCTTCAATGGTCTCTTCCGGCCCGACATGAATCTGTCTGAATAGCGCCGACAGCGCAGTATCAGTCAAAGGACTGAAATCAGCCAGCTCATGGGGAGCAATTTCTTTGATGTTGATCACTTTACCCGCTCCATAGAGACTGCGGTAGGATACCGCAGTGCGGGCTCCCCGGTATGCCCGGGGCAAATCGAGCAGCCTGCTCACCGCGGCGCCGACACCAATGGTCACCGCCGCAGCAAGTTTGCTTTTCGCCTCCTGACAGAAACGGTCGGCGTCGTCAGTGAGGGCCCGCACATCGGTCGCGGCGGCCAGCTGAACCGCCATAACAGTGTTGCCCAGATAAGAAAATGCTGCCAGCGGCCACAGGGGCTCAAAGAATGCACGAGCCTGCTGCAGCACCTGCGTGCGCAGCAGCATCGGATCGACCCTAGCCGGCAGCAGCGTGGTCGATGTGTGGATAACGAGACAGGTGTAAAAAGACCCGTTCAAGGCGATCTGGTAGTCGCGGCGATAAGCATCAATGGCGGCTTCATTGATTTGCCCATCAATCAGCGCGGCGTAAAAACTCGCTTGCATCACCGGCAGAGACTGTTTGTAGTACTGTTGCAGCACTGTCCAGTTCGCTGTTTGAGCGCGCTTTTGATTCAGTGTCTGGCGCAGTTGGCTGAAGGCGCCGCGCAGCACGGCTGGTTTTTCTGACCGTTTTAAAAATGCAGCGACGCCCAGTGCAATGGCCGCTTGGGCAGTCTCGAAATCTGCTTCTGCGGCCAAAATCACAAACGCTGTTTCCGGAGCAGCAGTCTTGGCCTGATGAATCAAAGCCAGGCCAGTACCCGCGGCCAACGCCAGCTCAGTGACGACGACGTCCGGGCGGCTTTCCGCAATCATTGCCAGCGCCTGGGCTTCGGTGGCCACTGTGCCCATCAAGTCAAATCCCAGCGCGCCCCAGTCGAGCAGCGTACGCATGCTAGACTCTGCGGGCGCCTTTTCTACAAACAAAATGCGATATGCTTCCATCGGCTCATCGACTCCCCCGAATGTTTGCTGTGCATAAACTATTGGCTGAGTGTTAAGCGTAACAATGGAAACGGTTTATTTCAAGCAAAAGCACTTATCCCTAGGCACCAAAATGACCTGCTGGTCCGTGTTGGATCAGCAGGTCGAGGAAGTTAGTAATCACTGTAATCGGGTCAGACACTCATTTCTTCTGGACGTACTTCAAGGAATCCAGCGTTACCGCAATGAGGATAATGATCCCAGAGAAAACGAACTGCAGATTCGTATCGATACCCAGAATGGTCAAGGCGTAAGTCAAGGCAGTGAAGATGGTGACCCCAACGACAACGCCGGAGATTTTCCCGATACCACCAGTGAAGGAGACGCCGCCGACCACACAGGCCGCGATGGCGTTCATTTCCCACCCTTGGCCGTATGCAGCAGAGCCGGAACCGACCATCCGCGCACATTCCAGCCAGGAGCCGAAGCCGTAAAGAATACCGGCGAAGACGAACGCGCCCAGTGTCACCGCGAAGACGGAAATCCCGGACACGGCGGCGGCTTCTGGATTTCCGCCAACTGCGTAGAGATTCTTGCCGAACCGTGTTTTGTTCCAAACAAACCAGGTGATGACGATGGCGGCAATGGCCCAGATAATGATTGACGGGAAGCCGCCGATCTTGGGAATGATCATGTTCGGAATGGCGGGGTCAATCGCCCCAAACGACACGCCTTTGGTGGCGTAGGTGACCAGCCCAAAGATAATCAAGGTGTTGGCCATTGTCGAGATGAATGGGTGCATCTGGAACCGTGCGGTGAAGAACCCGGCAATGGTGGTGAACACGGTCGACAGCACAATACAGGCCGCCAGTGCGAAAATCACCCGCACCCACAAATTCATTTTTGAGAAGTCGAAGATAACCCCAAACACGGAACCGGTGTTGATGCCCTGGTGCATGATGATCGTCGCGGCGGTCATACCCATCCCGACCATCCGGCCAATCGACAGGTCAGTCCCTGTCAATAGGATCAACCCGGCCACTCCCAGAGCCAGAAACATTTGCGGAGAAGCCTGCTGGAGAATGTTCAAGATGTTGTTATACGTCAGTAGCGACGTGCCTTTGATGATGGGCGTCATGATCGCCAGGATGATGAAAATAATGATGATGGCAAAGTACAACCCGTTGCGCAGCAGGAAATCACGGCGATTGAAGGTGTACTTGTAGTTTTCCCACTTCTGGCGGATATTCTCTTGCACCGAGAACTTCGACATCCGCAGCATGTCCAGTAAATGATATTCATAGACAAACGCGGCGTGCTGGCGGTCCTTGATTTGCCGCTGCCGGGCTTGATAGGTCATCTTCGCGTCAAACAGCTTGTTCTTGTAGACGTAATTTTGTTCCTTGATTTCGGCGCGGTCGGAGAGTTCGGCCAGGGCCTGCTTGTGATCTGCCCGCAGGCTGGCCAGCTGCTCGTCATAGGCCTTTTTAGCCGCGACCTTCTCTTCGGCACAGCTCTTGACCACGTATTCGTAGTAATCGGTACGGTAATGCGCCTTGAGGTAGCGTTCTGCCTCCCCAATCAATTGGGCGACTTGGTCCTTGTTTTGACTTTCCACAGCCCGGGCGCCGACCAGTGCCTCTTTATCAGCCTTGATGGCCGCCTCACGTTCGGCTTTGCTCAGACTCTTGTCCCGTTTAGTAGCTTCGATATGACCGCTGAGAATGATCACTTGGTCGGTCCCATCCTGACGCAGTACGTTGATCTGGTCTTGAATTTTGCCAATAGCGTCATCAATGGGCTGGCGCAGCTGCTGTTCGGCCTCAGCGGTGAGAATGTTGGTATCTGCCATGAATATCGTCCTCCTTATAGATATTTTGCGCTGAGCCGTAACAGCTCTTCTTGGCTGGTCTGTTTGGTGTTCACGATGCCCGCTAGACGACCGTTGCTCATCACGCCGATGCGGTTGGTGATCCCCAAGATCTCCGGCATTTCCGACGACACCACGAGGATCGTTTTGCCCTGCTTGGCCATCTGGATGATCAGCTCGTAGATTTCGTACTTCGCACCGACGTCAATGCCGCGGGTCGGTTCGTCCATCATGAACAGTTGCGGCTGACGTTCGAGCCATTTACCGATGATCACCTTCTGCTGGTTGCCCCCGCTCAGGCTGGCAATCAGCTCGTCCGGGCCCATAGTCTTGGTGTTCATCACCTTGATTTCCTGGAGCGTCGCCTTCGTCATCTTCGGATCGGACAAGGCCGGCCCGCGTTTGTAAGCATTCAGGTTAGTGATGGTCGTGTTGAACGTCAGATTGCCTTTGAGGAACAGCCCATTGGCTTTGCGTTCCTCAGTGATCATCGCAAAGCCATGGTCCATCGCCTCCTTGGCGGAGTTGAAGTTGGCCAGTTTGCCGTTGAAATACACCCGTCCGCCAGCCCGCGTGCGCACTCCGAAAATCGTTTCAAGCAGCTCCGTGCGGCCAGCCCCGACAAGTCCGTAAAGGCCGAAAATTTCCCCCTGCCCAACATCAAACGTGACGTCCTGCAGGTACGGTGAGAACTTCGTCGACAGGTGGCTGACCTGCAGAATTGTCTTGCCCACCACGTTGTCAACCGGCGGGAACCGGTTATCCAGCGGCCGGCCAACCATGGCCTTGACCAGCTCGTTCATATTTGTATCAGCGACTTTTTTAGTCATTACCAGGTGGCCGTCGCGCAGCACCGAGACCTCGTCACAAATCTCGAAGACTTCATCCATTTTGTGCGAAATGAAGATAATCGAAATACCCTGCTTTTTGAGCATGCGGACCATCGCGAAGAGTTTCTCAACTTCCTGAGCCATCAGCGAACTGGTCGGCTCGTCGAGAACGATCACCTTGGAGTTGTAAGAAATAGCTTTGGCAATTTCTACCATCTGCCGCTGGGACACGCTCATCTTGCGCATCGGCTGGGTCAAGTTGACCGTCATCCCGAGGCGGCGGAACAGCTCGGTGGCTTCACGCCGCATCTGCCGCTCGTCGACTACGCCCAGCGGAGTAATGGGATAGCGGCCGAGGAATAAGTTATCGACTACGCTGCGGTCCAGCGCTTGGTGGAGCTCTTGGTGGACCATGGCGATGCCGTTTTCCAGGGCGTCCTTGGGACCTTGGAAGGAGACCTCCCTGCCGTCCAAGAAAAATTCACCCTCATCCCGGGTCTTGATGCCGAACAGGCACTTCATCATGGTCGACTTGCCGGCGCCGTTTTCACCCATCAGCCCCATGACGGAGCCTTTTTTAACGTCCATATCAATGTGATCGAGCACCCGGTTGCGCCCGAACGACTTGCTTAAGCCGCGAATCGACAGCATCACGTCCGATGCAGGTTGCGGCTGCGTATCTACTGCTGATGCTTCTTGCATGTTTGGCTCCTTTCTCGTCTGCTTGTGGAAAAAAACAACTCCAGGGTGAGCGACCCCGAAAGCGCGTCATTTCGGCGATCCCGTTTCCCTGGAATTGCATTGTGCAGAGGCGGATTACTGTTTCAGGATAGAGGTGTACGAGGAGCCGTTATCGGTTTTCACCATGTTGATAGCAAACGCGTCATATTCGCTCGGGTTGCCCAATCGGTTGGTGATGTTAGACTCCGTCTGCCCGTCACCGCCGATGAATTCAACGTTCAGGTTCATCAGCTTCGCATACTTCTTCAGCAGCGGCTGGTAAGTGGATCCCAGGAAGTTGTCGGAGGAATTATAGATATCCAGCCATACTTTCTTTTCTGGAGACTTGGACTTATCCAGCTGGTGGGAAGCGTCAGCGTAAATCTTGGTCGAATCCGTGAAGTCTTTGTAATTATCGGCCGTCACTGCCACGTTCATGGCGTAGTAGGAACGCTGCTTCTCGTTGTAAACGTAGGTGTCCTTAGCCAGCACATTGCCGGCACTGTCCTTAGTATCGATCCCGGTGCCCTTCTTGACGCCGTCCAGCGCATTGCGCAGAACCCGCAAAGTCAGGTAAGCTTGCACGTCGGCGTGCTGGCTGATGGTCCCGCCGTATCCTTCTGCAATGGCTGCCACTGCATCGGAGTTCGCGTCGTAGCCGAAAGTCGGTACTTTGTTTTCCTTGGACCAGGCGTTGAACATCGCCATGCCCATGCCGTCGTTATTGGAAGCGACGATGTCGATCTGCTTGCCCAGGCTGGACGACCAAGTGCCGATCGTATTACCGGCGGTCGCCGCGTCCCAGGTCGCCCCGGAGTTGTTCTTCATTTCCTGGCTGGCCAGTTCGCGGATCTTGTAGGTCTTGCCGCCAACAGACAGGCTGCCGTCCTTGACGACTTTGGACTTGCCGTCAGAGTTCATCCCAGTCGGAGTGGAATCGACATTGCCGCCCTTTTTAACAGCCGTGCCCAACGCGGCCCGAACCCCGCGAGTACGGGCGATCGAGTCGTTATGGCCAACGTCCCCAATGGCCAGCACGTAACCGATGGTGCCGTCGCCGTTGCGATCGACGGTGGCGATATTCTTTTCGATATAGGATTTGATCATCTCACCTTGGACTTTAGCCCCTTGGTTGGCATCGAAACCAACGTAATAGGTATCCTTGTTGAATGTCAATGCGGCCATGTCCAGCTTGCCGTCAGTGGAGTTCGACGGCTGACGGTTGTACCACACCACCGGTTTATCCTTGTTAGCCACGGTCTTATCCGCACCGCCGCTTGAGCTGGATCCAGAGCCAGAACCGCAGGCCCCCAGCAGCAACGCGGCTCCCAGCATTAACACCATGCCTAGTGTTTTTGTCTTCTTCATAATGAATGCTTCCTCCTTGATGGCTTGAATGAATGAATGAATGCGCTTACTTTATCCTAAGTTTAACCAATGCCGGCAAGCGCCACCATAGAATATTCTTCGGTGCACATTGAATATTTTTGGGAGTTGCGTGAAACGGATATTCTTTCCACAAAAATGGCCGCCACCAGGGTTTGGCAACGGCTAAACAGCGAACAAAAAAGCCGCTGTCTCGAAAGACAGCGGCTACTGATAACGATTTGGTGATGATTGGGTAACTAGGACTCGAACCTAGACATTACGGATTCAGAGTCCGTTGCCTTACCAATTTGGCTATTACCCAGTGCTCTTAACAACGAGTAATAGTATATAAATTTTTACCCGGTATTGTCAAGGGCTTGAGCCGAAAAAAATTGTTCAAGCAAAGATCTTTAAGATGTTAACCCAGTCAAAACTGACGACTTGGTCCGCCCGCAAGTAAGGCAGCCGCTTTGGCGCAGCTGCCAACCGGCCCTGGAGCCCATCTGGCTGGATGACCGTGATCACCACGGGCAGAAACTCGCCCTGAATTTCCGGATCAACGAATCCCAATTGGACCTTGTCCCCCACCTGCAGGCGCTTGATGGCTTCCGGTGTGGGCGCATGAAACGTCATTGGTTGCGTAATCGCTAACTGCTGCGCATTTAAATAATGAATTTGATCCTCTGCCACGTGAAAAACCTCCTGAATAGTAAAAAAAAAGCCGGCAATCAACGATTGCCGGCGTGCGATAGCCCGTACGGGAATTGAACCCGTAACTCCGCCTTGAGAGGGCGACGTCTTAACCATTTGACCAACGGGCAATGGCAACAAAAATGAGCACTTTTATAGTTTACTAGATTTCAATCGAAAGTCAAGGCCTTTTTTTCTGACGTAAACTCAATGCAAAAACGACCGCTAAAGCAACCAAAATAAACAGGCACAAAAACAGACTGATGTAGAAGGCGTAGTGAAAGGCCGGCCAATGGAACAATTGCCAGCAGACCCAAAACATCAAGGTCATGATCACGAATTCGACTAGGCGGGTGCGTATCGACTCAAAGGCGGACTTCATTCGTAGGACAGCTCCACCATTAGCAAGTGCTGACTCTTCAACCAGGTGGTGGTCATCCACACATCCTGATAGCCCTGATTGGCTGGGGCCAAGGTTTCCCGGTACAATTCCTGCAATTGGTCGTGCCGCGCCTGGACGAAGTCTTTAGGCAGGCGAAAAACATGCAAGCGCATGGGCACAAAGAACTCCGGGTAATCGGCAAACGGAAACAACTGCTGGTCAAAGGCAAAGGTCAGCATATTCACGTATTGCCGCGGTTCCCGGACGATATCGTCCCGATGGCTGGTAACAAAATCCAATATTTCGGCGTAAGCAGACATGGGTGAAAATCCTTTCTCTCCTAATATAATTGCGCACTTTGATCCGCTGCAAAATGATCAAAGGCAGGCATCGTCTTATCCCGATCGTGCTGTTCAATGGTCAGCACCGTGGGGTCTTGGCGATCCCCGGCTAAATACTGATACATGAAGTTATCGCGGAACCCAATCTTGGCCGCATCCTCCGGCGCATTGCCGTAATAAACGGTCTTGATGTTGGCCCAAATGATCGCGCCGAGGCACATCGGGCACGGATACGCCGACGTATACAGCTCGCAACCGGTCAGGTCGTACGTATCCAAAATGTCACAGGCCCGCCGAATCGCCACGATTTCGCCATGGGCGGTCGGATCATGCTGGAACAGGACCTGATTGTGACCCTGGGCCACGATCTTGCCATTCTTCACGATCAGGCAGCCAAACGGCCCGCCCTCGTGCAACGTGTTATTCAAATCGGCCTGTTTGGCGGCCAACGCCATAAACTGCGGATCATACGCCATTACGCCCACCACTTTCATCATTAACTAATTGCTTTCAGGAAACAGCTTACCATACTTGCCCAGGCAAAGGCAGGGGGAAATACTACTTCCCGCTTAATGGCAGCGTGACTACGAAGGCCGCTCCCTGGGGGTGAATATCCATTACCCGAATATGCCCGTGATGATTAGTCACGATCCAGTCAGCAATGGCCAAGCCCAACCCACTGCCCCCGGTCTCGCGGTTCCGAGACGGATCCATTCGATAAAATCGATCGAAGATCCGCTTTTTGTCCGCGTCCGGAATACTTGGCCCAGAATTACCCACCGTCAGCGTCCAAGTCTTCGTCTGACGTTCCGTCGTCACCCAGATTGAATCCCCAGCAGCCGTGTATTTGAAGGCATTGTCCAACAAAATTACCAGCAGCTGATGCAGCTGGTCACCGTCAAAAACTGCCTCGCCAGTAGCCTGCAGGGTCGTATCAAAGGCCCGGTCCTGAGCGGCAGCAATTTCTTTATACGGGGCCAGCACCGACACTGGCCAGATTTGTAAATCGTAGTGCTGCAAATCGGTCGTTAAGGCATTACTGTCCGCCTTGGCCATCGTCAGCAGATCCGTCGTGAGGTGCTGCAAGCGGGTGGATTCCGCCAATGTCGTAGCGATCGCCTCGCTTTGATTCAAAACCGTATCGTGAGGCTTGGTCAGTAAATGCTCCTGCTGGCTTTGAATCACTGCCAGCGGTGCCCGCAATTCATGGGCGGCATCCGCGACGAAGTCCTGCTGGCGCTGCCAAGATTTGACGATGGGCCGCATGGCGCGCCGGGCTAAAACCGACGCAAATAGTAAAGCCAGCAGCCAGAAGAAAATCATGGTGGCCACCAGCACCCGCAGAAAGCTGTTCATCCCGTCCAGCTGGGCATCAATATTTTGCAGAATCAGCACATAGTGTCCGGCGTACATTGGATTCAAATTGCTCTTAGGGACATGCACCAGTAGGGTACGGAAAGTACCCGCCGTAGTCGTCAAAACCTGTTTCTTGCCCACTGCACTTTTATCCAATTCCAGATTCTGGAAATACGCATAGTATCGCTGACCCAAGTCGGCCGCATTAATGATTTGACCGGCAGCATTGAACACCACCATGTTAGTCCGGAACGAAGCGCCATTTTGACTATTCGGCCGCTGACCAGGAGTCAACGGCCCTGGTGCAGCAGCCGGCCCATCTTTGAGACTGCGCTCCTGCCGAGCCAGCGTCGTGTCCACACCATTATAGACTGCTTGCTGGTAAAGAAAATACACAACAGCGCCCAGTGTGAAAAAAAGCAGCGCGAAGCTGAGCACCTCACCCCAAAACAATTTACGCTGCTGCCGTTTGATTCCCTCATTTGCCTGCATTGGCCGCGACCTCATCGAGAATATAACCGACATTGCGAATCGTCCGGATGGCGTCAGCCACGGCGGTGCCCTTCAGTTTCTTGCGCAAATTGCTCATGTATACTTCCACCACCGCCAAACCAGTATCGGAATCAAAGCCCCACAGCCGGTCGAAAATCTGCTCCTTTGTGACGATGGTGCCCTGATTTTGCAATAAATACACGAGTAAGTCATATTCTTTGCCGCTCAAGGCCACCGGTACACCGCTCACGGTGACTGAGCGATCGTTCAACTGCACTGTGAGCGGACCGAACGCTAGGGTGTAATCATCGCGATATTTACCGCTGCGTTTGAGCAGCACTTTGATGCGCGCCATCAGTTCCTCCCGGTGAAACGGTTTGGTTAAATAATCATCTGTCCCTAGATCAAAGCCCCGCATCTTGTCGCTCAGACCATCTTTAGCAGTCAAGATCAGTACCGGGGTGCCAACATGCGCCGCCCGGAGTTTATGCAATACCGTAAACCCGTCCATTTCTGGCAGCATGATATCGAGAATGATGGCGTCAAAAATCCCCTCACTGGCCAAGTACTCACCCTCGTCGCCGGCGTATACGCCGCGGGTGTCAGCTAGCGGGGCCAAAAATTCTTGGATACTCTGATTTAAATGATGATCATCTTCAATCACCAAAATTAACGGTTTCGCAGGCATGTTGATCGCTTCTTTCTATATTATTCACCAGTATACGGCGTGCACCTTTAAGCACCCTTAAGAAATTTCTGCGTTTTTTTAAGCTGATTTTATGCTCCAGTCCTTAATGTAATCCCCATAGCAAAGGAGATGGCCGCTGTGAAGCGATTGATTACCCAATTCATCCAATTTGGTGCCGTCGGGGCCTTGAACACGGTGCTGACGTACATCATCTACTTTATATTATACCAACATATTTCCCCGACGCTGGCCATGGCCGTCGGTTATGGCCTGACGTCCCTGCTGGGGCTGGCTTTAAACAAGCAGTGGGTCTTTAAACAAAGCGGCGGCGAAATGTCCTGGATGACGTTCAAGTATTACGCGACGTATGGGACAACCTTCCTGCTCAGTTTGATCCTGACCAGTACCTGGGTCGATGTCCTGCATTTTCCGGCTGCTTGGGCGCCGCTGTTCAGCCTCGCGGTCACCGTCCCGGTCAATTTCCTGCTCAGTAAATACTGGGTCTTTACCCAGAAAGGAGTTCGTATCCATGCAAGCAAAAACTCGCCCTACTGATCCGCCAATCGACAAGCCCAAACGCCGCCTGGACTGGTGGCTGGTGGCGATTCTCCTTCTCGCCGCTTTTCTTTACGCCTGGAACATCTGGGAGGCGGGCAGTGCCAATGATTACTATACCGCTGCCGTCGTCAGCATGACTAAGAGCTGGCATAACTTCTGGTACGGCGCCTTTGATCCCGCCGGCTTCATCACCGTGGACAAACCGCCCGTCGCCCTCTGGTTCATGGCAATTTCCGGGAAAATATTCGGCGTCTACGGCTGGTCCGTCGTCCTGCCGTCCATTCTCTTCGGCATCGGCTCTGTCTATCTGATCTACGCCATGGTGAAACGAGTCTTCGGCGCTTGGCCCGCACGGCTCAGTGCCCTGATCATGACCTTGACGCCCATCGTGGTGGCAGATTCCCGCACCAACAACATGGATGCGACTTTGGTTTATTTCTTATTATTAGCCACTGACTGCCTATTCATTGCGATTCAAAAGAAACGGCCTTGGTTGGTCCTTGTCAGTTTCGCGTTGATTGGGGTCTCTTTCAACATTAAGATGCTCCAAGCCTTCATGATCCTGCCGGCTTTGCTGCTTTTCTACTGGCTGGCCAGCAGTCAGCCGTGGAAGAAACGGCTGGTGACCCTCGTTGGTGCTGGGGCAGCCTTGGCTATTTTCACCCTCGCCTGGCCCCTGCAAGTTGATTCCACGAGCGCTGCTGATCGACCATACATTGGCAGTTCACAGAAGAACTCCGTGATGGACTTGGCTTTTGGCTACAACGGATCTGAACGGCTGCTCGGGCAGACTTCTGGTCTGGGCGGCACCTTCGGCGGCCTGAATAGTAAGAATAAAGGCGGCTTCGAAGGCATGCCAGGCGGTGCGCCGGGGTCTGCTGCGACGACTAAGAACGGGACAACCACCAAGAGCAACGGCACGACGACTCAGAATGGCACCCCGCCGACCGGCACCAAGCAGGGGGGAACACCGCCATCTGGGGGAACACCGCCTTCCGGCACTAATCAGGGCGGCACCCCGCCGACCGGCAATAAACAAGGTACAACCACCAAGAGCAAGAGCAACACCACCCTCACCGCCCAAGGCGGCGAGGGCAACTTCACGCCGCCCACCGGCAGTAACCGCAAAGGCGGCTTTCCCGGCGGTACTCGCCGAGGCGGTCGCGGCGGCATGGGTGCTGGCGGCGGCGCCTTCAACATCGGTACCGCCGGCCCGCTGCGGGTCTTCCAATCTGCGTTAGGTCCGCAAATCAGCTGGCTCCTGCCCATGGCCCTCATCGGTTTCATCAGTTCCTTTGTTTGCTACATTGACCGTAAACGGAAGTGGTGGCAGCTGTCCCTGCAGCAAAAGCATGTCGGCTATTGGCTGGCCTGGCTTGTCCCCGTCATGGGCTTCTTCTCCATTGCCTCCTTCTTCCACCCCTACTACATGATCATGCTGGCCCCGCCTATTGCCGCTTTGGCTGGGATCGGGCTGTACACCATGTTTAAACAGTTCCAAGGGAGCTGGAAACACTGGACAACGTATCTGCTGCCCGTGGGGATCGCCATCACGATTGCTTTGCAAGCCTGGTACCTCACCCAGTACTACACGGTTGCGCCTTGGTTCCTGGTGATCGCCGGCATCCTCGTCATCGTTGGGTTATTTGCGACTCGGCTGCACCGGTTCCGCAAAATCATGGTCGGTGCCACGCTGGTCACCATCCTCGCCGCCCCTGGTTTCTGGTCCATCACCCCGACATTAGCCGGTGAATCGGCAGGTATCCCCACGGCTGGTCCTGATCTGTTGAGCCAAGGCGGCAATACGAGCGGCGGTATCGGCAGCGGCAGCGTTAATTCTGGCCTGCTGAAGTACGTCGAAGCCCACCAAGGCTCGGCCAAGTATCTCTTCGCCGTCTCCGACGCCTCCACTGCCGCGCCGTACATTATCAAGAGCGGCAAGGCAGTAATGGCCATCGGCGGCTTCAACGGCACTGATCCCACTTTGACCTTGAAGCAGTTTAAGGCGCTAGTGAAGAAAGGCGAGCTGAAGTATTACTACAGTTCCGGCCGTTCCGGTAATTCCTCGATTGCCGCCTGGGTCGAAAAGAATGGGACGAAGATCGCCGCCAGTAAGTACGGCTCAACGACCAGCAGCACGCAATCAACGAACCAGCGTGGCGGCTTCGGTGGTATGGGCGGCAGCGGCACCCTCTATAAGCTGACCGTGAAGTAAGCCGAATAGTCTCAAGAGAAAGGAGATTTCATTCCTATGGCCCAAGCAACTAATCGTACCCCGCTTATTTCAATCGTGCTCCCAGTCTTCAACGAAGAGGCCGGCATTCAAGAAACCGTGGACGTCCTGCTGCATTATGTGGCCGCCCGGCAAGAACGTTACGAATTGATTTTCGTCGATGACGGCAGCCAGGACAAAACCGTCCAGATACTGCGCGCTGCCCGGCAGCGGTCCGCTTTAATCAAACTGGTTGAATTTTCTCGCAACTTCGGTCATCAATTGGCCATCACCGCCGGTGTCCGTTACGCCACCGGCGACGCAGTGGTCGTTATGGACGCCGATCTGCAGGATCCGCCCAGCGTCATTCCCAGTATGATCGCCAAATGGCGGGCCGGTTATGCCGTCGTCTACGGCAAGCGGCGCCATCGGGACGGTGAAACGTGGTTTAAGAAATTCACCGCCGCCACTTTCTATCGCTTGCTGGAAAGCATCACCAGCATCCAAATCCCCGTCGATACCGGCGACTTCCGGCTCATGGATCGCAAAGTCGTGGACGTCTTGGACCAAATAAATGAACCCGACCCTTTTGTTCGGGGCATGGTCAGCTGGATCGGCTTCAAACAAACCGGCGTCTTGTACGACCGAAAAGAGCGCTACGCTGGGTCATCTAAATATCCCCTGCGCAAGATGCTCGGGCTGGCCATGAACGGCATCACCAGCTTCTCCCGCCTCCCCCTAATGCTGGGCTACTGGGCCGCTGGGGCGCTCGGACTCATCAGTGTCCTGGTCCTGCTGGCCAACCTGATTCTTGGCACCGTCACGGGGACCACCTGGCTGATCATCACCGTTGCCCTCACCGGCGCGCTGATCCTCCTCGCTCTCGGCGCCACCGGTACCTACATCGGCCGCATGTTCACCGCTTCCCGAGACCGCCCGCTGTATATCGTGGCCCAAACGGAAGGCTTCAAGCAATCGCAACGTCACCAGCAGACGCAACCAGAGTCTAACTTGGTCCAGCTGCGCAACTGAGCACACCATTGACTCACTCCCTAAGTGCTCTGGCACTGGGCCAAACCCTCACCAGTATACGGAACCGCCCCTGTCCAGACCGGGGGCGGTTTTTTGGTGCCGGTAAGTACATCATTTCTCAGAATGGTGGAAAGGGAATTCGTTACGTACTACAATATTTCGTATAGCAATGAGCATTATCGTCCAAATCCTGATGACGTGAAAAGCTGACATGGGGGGATTAATCATGACGAGGGAGAATTATCCGCAGCAACCGCAACACAGGCAGTCTGGGTCACCGGAGCAAAACACGTGGCAGCAACCGCAGCAGCCGGCCAATCCGCAAAACGGCCAGTATGCTAATCCGAATAACAATCAAAGTTGGCCGGGAAATTCCAATCCGCAATCAGGTCAGCCGTATTATGGTAATTATCCAAATCAGCAAGCCCAATATCCGGGTCCCGGACAAGCAAACAGCTTTCCGCAACCAGGGCCGCAAAATCCGAATGCGAGCTACCAAAATCCAAATCCGCAACAACCGGCGAATGGATATGGCCAAGGCCCTTATCAGCAGCCTGCCAATGGCTACGCCCAACAGCCGAATTCGCCCTATCCAGCAGCCGGTTACGGCCAACAGCTGCATCCGCAGCAACCGCAAAATGGGTACGCGCAACAGCCGAATCAGCAATATTCGCCAACTGGGTATGGTCAGCAGCAGCCCGCCAATGGGCAGGACCAACAGCAGCCTTATCAACAGCAATCGGCCAATGGGCAAAACCAACAACCACTTTATCAACAGCAATTTGCAAATGGCTACGCCCAGCAGCCCTATCCGTCACAGCCGACCAGATCCACCGCTGCACCGCAGGCGCCGTCACGCATGCGTCGAGGGGATCAAGGCAGCAACCCAGTTCATCAATCTCAGGATGTACCGACCAAGTCGAAAGCCATCGCCTTAGCTGGCGGAATTACCGGCCTCGCCGGCGGTATCATGCTGATTTTTGGCCCCATGCTGCTCGTCGGCGGCGCAGTCGCCAACGTAGGCACCCGATCCTTATCCGGCACCACCGGCGTCTCCGCCTTTTTGACCCTGATTAAAATTGCCGTGTTGGCCCTGGGGATTTTTGGGCTGTTATATTACCGCGGCACAGGCCTAGTCAAAACGGCCGGACACATCTTGCTCATCGTGGGCGGCGCGGTCGCTATTATTCCGCTGCTCGGCTGGGTTGGCGGTATCGTCGCCATTGTCGGTGGTGCGCTTTACCTTGCCAGTTTGAAGAACTTCAAGACTGAATAATCTGCTTGCTTATGGCCTAGTGTCAATATTCACTTACAGAGCTAGAACTGAATGACCACAAAAGCCTTTAAAGCTCATCTGCCCATGACCTGCCTTCTGAAAAGCACGGGTGTTTGAAACTTTAAAGGCTTTATTGATTTAGCCGCGACCATAGACGAAATGCTTCAGTGGCTTACCATTCTTCACAAGTCTAATGGGCATTCGTTCAATAAATGGAAGTGGATAATGACTTGAAAATGTCCCCTCAGAAGTAGCAGTCAAAGTCTTTTTATCAACTGTGATGGTTCCCTTGGTGTTGGAATCGGACGTTACCTCATACACTCGTTTTTCCGGTGTGTCCAATATGATATCAAATACCAGCATCATAGCTTCTCCACTCCCTCCATGTTCAAAATACTTGGTGTGTCAAAAGTGCATGATGGCGTGACGGATTATCTTTGACAAAGAATATCCGGCGGATCAGTATTCGGCAATAGCTCACTCAGCGAGACCAAATACTCAGCGTATTTGTTTGCTGCATCTTCAGTGAGCACGAACCCTCTGGGCAGAAATCTATCCAAGAACGTATACAGCGGGTATTTTCCAAACCGTTTGTGATAAGCCATCGCGGCTCGATTAGCAATTTTCCCCGCATCGCCTTCAAATACCATCACTAGCAGATCACCCCACAAAAATAGTACCCGATTTTTCAATCGGATACCACTAGAAAAGCCCTTAAGGCCCAAACTCTGTACCATTTTCTTTACCGTACAGGATGTTTGAAGTTTTAAGGGCTTCGAATTATTCAATCTGGAAATCGCCGAACGCTTACTTATTCAAGCGCGCCGTCAATTCCTTCGTCAACTCTTCATAGCCTTGACGGCCCAGCAGAGCGAACATGTTCTTCTTATAAGCCTCAACCCCGGGCTGGTTGAACGGGTTGATCCCATTCAAGTAACCAGAAATGGCAACAGCTGCCTCAAAGAAGTAGATCGTATAACCCAGCGAATAAGCATCCTGCTTAGGCACATTCACGGTCATGACCGGAACGCCGCCATCGGTATGGGCCATAACAACACCCTGGTAAGCCTTGTTGTTGACATAGTTCATGGACTTGTCAGCCAAGTAGCCTAAACCGTCCAGGTTCTTGTCGTCTTCAGGGATCGTGACATCGTTAGGCGCGTCCTCGATCTTAACGACCGTCTCCATCAGATTGCGCAGACCCTCTTGGATGTATTGACCCAAGGAGTGCAGATCCGTAGTGAAGTTAGCAGAAGAAGGATAGATCCCCTTCTGATCCTTGCCTTCAGACTCGCCCATCAATTGCTTCCACCATTCGCCGAACAGACGCAGGTTAGGCTCGTAGTTTTCCAGCAATTCAGTGGTAAAGCCCTTGCGGTACAAGATATTCCGCAAAGCGGCATACTTGTAAGCATCGTTCTTCGTGACATCCGGGTTGGTGTATTCAGAACGGGCATCAGCCGCGCCTTGCATCAAGGCATCGATGTCCCCGCCGGCAACGGCGATGGGCAGCAGACCAACAGCGGAAAGCACGGAGAACCGGCCGCCGATATCATCAGGCACAACGAATTCTTCGTAGCCCTCAGCGTCAGCCTCAGTCTTCAGCGCACCCTTGGCCCGGTCAGTTGTCGCGTAGATCCGTTCCTTAGCGCCAGCAGCACCATATTTAGCAATCAGCTTGGCCTTCAATACGCGGAAAGCGATAGAAGGTTCTGTGGTCGTCCCCGACTTGGAGATGACGTTGATACTGAAGTCCCGGTCGCCAATCAATTGAACCAGATCATGCAGGTAGCTGCCGCTGATAGAATTCCCAGCGAAGTAGACTTCCGGTACAGACCGGTCTTTTTGTTGGTTGTAGAAATTCGGATTCAAGAAATCAATCGCTGCTTGGGCACCGAGGTAAGACCCGCCGATACCAATCGCCACAAAGACTTCAGAATTGCCCTGAACCTTCTTAGCAGCCGCCTTGATCCGGCTGAATTCTTCTTTATCGTAGTCAACAGGCAGATCCAGGAATCCCCGGAAATCATTGCCTGCGCCAGTACCGTCGCGCAGCTCTTTGTCTGCGGCTGTAACCAGCGGTTGAATCTCACTTAATTCATTGTCGTGCACGAACTTGCTCAATGCAGATGCATCAAAGGAAATGTGTGCCATGGATAGACCTCCCATTAAATATAGATAACCAATTACCCTTATCACTTTAATCGCTTCCCGGGGAGAATGCAATCAATTGCAAGAAAACGGGCGAAAAAACACACATCTTTTCTGAAACTAAATTATTGGGTAAAAACAATTGACACCCCGAGTGTACTGTGGATAATAGTACACGTAATACAGATGCAGCAAAGGAGGTGCCATATTCATGCAAAATCCCCGTTCCCTCGCCTATTACGAACGCTTAGCGCTGAAAGTTAAAGATCAAGTGCTGACCGGCATTTGGCAAGTCGGCGACAAATTGCCGTCAGTCCGGGAGATGGCTCAGCAAGAGCGGCTGAACCCCAATACCGTGGCCAAGGCCTACCGGCAGCTGGAAGCGGATGGCGTCATCGAAGTGCAGCCGGGTAAAGGAACCTTTATCAAAGACAGCCCGCCATCCGCCCCCCAGCAAACCGTCCTATGGCAGCAGCTCTCGGCCTGGCTGATCAACGCCGGCACAGCCGGCATTACCCGTCAACAGATCGATGTCTTTCTGGATACCAATTTTTCACCAAAGGAGGTTTCCCATCCATGACCGTCACGCTTACCAATTTAACCAAACGGATTGACCGCAAAGAAGTGGTCACCGATATCAGTTTCACCTGGCGGCCGGGGGAAATCACTGGTTTGGTCGGCCGCAACGGGGCCGGCAAGACCACCCTCTTCCGGACGATGATGCTGCAATACATTCCCGACAGCGGCACGATCCAGATCAACGACCAAACCGTCACTCCGAATACCAACTTTACCCAATCTATTTTCTTCGTGGACAGCCAAGATAATTTCTTTGGCAACAGTCCGCTGGCCGAAATTGCCAGCTGGTTCACCCTCGTGTACCCGCAATTCAGCTTAGACAGTTTCTGGCAGGAAATTGACCATTTCAAGATTCCTCGGGAAAGCCGCTGGTCTGGCCTGTCTAAAGGAATGCAGGCGACCATCCTAATGGCGCTGGCGCTGGCCAGCAACGTGCCTTACATCATTTTGGATGAACCTTTCTCCGGGCTGGACGTGATTGCCCGGGAACAGGTCACCCAGATGATCATCGACGCGGCGGCAGAGCACCACACGGCGTTTCTGATTTCTTCCCATGATCTGGAAGAGCTAGACGGGATCAGCGACCGCGTCCTAATTCTTAAGGACCATCACATTCTCCACGACTACATGCTGGAAGAATTGCGAGAAGAGGCCAAGAAGATCCAGGTCGTCTTCCGGCATAACGAAGTGCCGGCCGCGATCAAGAAGGAAGGCACCCTGATTCGTGTTACCGGCCAAGTCCTGGAGATCGTCTTCCTGCATTATGATGAGACCATTGAGACGGCGCTGCAGGATGCCCAGCCAGTATTCATGGAAGATTTGCCGCTGACTTTGACGGACATCTTCCGGACCACGGCAGTGCACGATACGGATTACTTGTTGGGTAAGGAGGTATACGAGAAATGACCAAGAAATCATTATGGCAGCTGCTGTTGCGCAGACACCGCGTATGGCTGATCTTGATTGCTGTGTTTTTTATCTTTTTCGGTGTTTTGCAGGGGGCGAGCACGGTATCCGTTTTTAATTCAGAGTCTACCCACCCCTATACTGAAAAAGAGTATGATAAACACGTCTGGCCTTACCTGCCCAAGTCCCAAAGAAACCAGACTTACCAGCAATACAACGATAAAATGCGCACCCAGACGTTCGGTGCCGCCAATCACACGCAGACCAGTCAAAGCCAGCCCTTTTTCAACTTCTTTGCGTTCTTAGTGATGATCGTGCTGGGGTGCATTGCCACCTTCTGGGATCAGTTATCTGGTTTTAACCGGTTACTCTTCAGCAGCGGTGCCCGCCGCCGAGACATTCTTTGGACCAAATCGCTCCTTTATTTGGCGGTCTCAATCCCGGCGTATTTTGTCAGCATCGGTGTATCTCTGGCCATTATCGGCAGCAACATCCCCCACGAATTTCTGGTATTCCATTGGCCATCGATTCTCATCAACATGCCGGCCTTCTTATTACAGCTCATTGCCGGATTTGCGGCGGGCAGCTTATTTGGGATCGTGATTGGCCAAACATTGCCGCTGGTTTTGACAGTCGCATTTCTCGGATTGAGTGTCACTCAAATTATTAGCCAAGTCGTTAACCGCCTGGATGTACAGGCTTCCTTCTGGCAAATTCTTGGTTTAGTATCCGTTAACTACGTCATTTGGTTCGGCTGCATTGTCGTTTTTGCCGGTCTCAGTTTTTACTTCTATTCTCGGCTGTCACTCGAAAGTAGTCACCATTACCTGTTGTTCCCGCAATTGCGCTGGCCAGTCTTGATTGCTTTCACGATTTACATCCCATTCTTCTTCCAAGATTGGTTGTTTACTGGACACCAGGTAATTTCCATGGTCATCACGGCAATCATCGTGTTTGCTTTCTTCTATTGGTACCTTTTCCGACCGCGTCGGTTCATGAAGCGGCTCTCACGTCCCGCCAACCACTCCCAAACTCCCGCCCCCTGATGGTCTAGACCCATTTTCAAGCATGTCCCTTGAAACATCCTATGAAAACCCGTATACTAATGAAGGTTTTAAGGCAAAAATTTTGGAGGGATAAACTTCTATGGCAAAAAAACGCATTTCCCGCGGCAAGTTCGACAAGCTGCAACAATTATCCAACGATAAGGGTGTTATTGCGGCCCTGGCGATCGACCAACGGGGTTCGATGAAGCGGATCATGAAGGCCGCTGCCGAAAAGTATGGTAAGGAATACAACTTGGACATGGTTTATGAATTCAAGGAACTTGTTTCCCAAGAATTGACCAAGTTCACTTCTGCCATCCTGATCGACGAAGAACTGGGCTTCAAGGGTATGAAGTCCAAGTCTCCGAAGTCTGGCCTGATCTTGTCTTACGAAGAGACAGGTTACGATGTTAACACTGTCGGCCGCTTCCCTGAACTGCTGCCCAACGAATCCCTGGACCGTATCTTGGCCAAGGGTGCTGATGCCGCTAAGGTTTTGGTTTATTACAACCCGAACGACAAGAAAGAAATCAATGACGTTAAGCATGCCTTCTTAGAGCGCTTAGGCAACGAAGCACTGGCTGCTGACATTCCGGTATTTGTTGAAATCGTTACTTACGACGACAACGTACCTGATGCCAAGAGCCCTGAATTTGCTAAGGAGAAGCCGCAATTGGTACTGGACTCCATGAAGGAATTCTCCAAGGATCAGTACCACATTGACGTCATCAAGGCTGAAATCCCGGTTAACTGGGACTTCGTTGAAGGCTACACCAAGAACGGCAACAAGGCTGTTTACAGCCAAGATGAAGTAAAGAAGATCTTCCAAGACATGAACAGCTTGGTTGACCGTCCGTTCATCTACTTGTCTGCTGGTGTACCGGCCGAAACATTCCGTGCTGAATTGACGTTTGCCGGCGAAGCTGGCAACAACTACAGCGGTATCCTGGGTGGCCGTGCCACTTGGTTGGATGGCGTTGAAGTTTACGCTAAGGACGGCAAGCAAGCACTGATCGATTGGCTGAACGGCCAAGGCAAGGAGAACGTTGAGGAATTGAACGATATCCTGAACAAGTATGCTACCCCTTGGTACGAAGTATACGGTGGTCTGGACAACATTGAGGTCTTTGACCGCAAGGTAATGACTGACTAATCGTTATTTCTAAGTTTAAGAAAAACACCGATCCTTTACAGGATCGGTGTTTTTTGCTGTTCCAGCACATTTACCGATGATGCAGCAAGCGGTGTGCCACCCAGTACACCAAGTAGCCCACCAGCGCGCCCAGTGTATTGAACATCACATCGTCCACATCGGTGATCCCCGTGTACAAAATAAACTGAAGCGCCTCAATACATACTGATACAGCCATTCCGGTGAACACCGTTTGAATCATGCCAATGCGCCGCTGGCGCAATACCGGGTACAGCATCCCAAACGGAATGAACCAGGCAATATTGCCGAACAAATTATAAATGAAATCCACAATGGATTGGCCTTGCTGCAGCTTGGCCGTCTGGGTCCACAACTGCCAGTTGATTTCACTCAGCGGCCGGTGCCAGTAAAACTGCAGCTGCCAAGGAAAATAGGTCCCGCGAAAAACGGTGAGGGCGAAGACCAGCATTAAGTAAAAGACAAACAGCCAGACCAGTATTTCTCTCCCCCACTGGCCCCGGTAATGGCGGTGATGGCGCCACCAGAGACGCAGCCCTAAAAAAATCAGAAAATACAGAATGGTTTTGTCCAACGAATAAAAAGTCAGTCGAATCAGCGGAAAATGGTTAATTCGGCCGCTGTATGTGTGTGCCACCCAGTCATAGAGTGGTCCAAGAAAAATCATGCAGTTCGCTCCCCACGTTTAGGATTATCTTACACTTCCCCTGCGAATTGCGTGTTGTTCGGCTTCCGCGGTACAATATTGGCATTGAACACACAGAAAGGATCACGGTCATGCACAAAATTCAGCAATGGGTCGGTACGCGTCCTCGGTATACCATCCTCCTCATGGTCCTGTTTTGGGCTAAATCAATGTTAGCCTACACAGTGGACTTCTTCCTCGGAGTGGATAACCCGTACGACGCATTCATCTTACTCATTAACCCGTTGGCCACGACCCTGTTTCTCTTCAGCTTGAGCTACTTCATTCCCCATCCCAAAGTGGCATATTGGGTGCTCTTCGGCATCTACGTGGTCAACACGCTTTTATTGTATAGTAACATTATTTATTATCGGCAGTTCAGTGACTTTTTGACCCTTTCGACAATCTTAAATGCGCGGAAGGTTAGTGCCGGCCTGGGCGCCAGCACTTTGAAGCTGATGACACTCCACGATGTCCTCTATTGGCTGGATATCGTCGTCCTGCTGCTCTTGCTGCTGCGCAAGGCCATTCCCATGAACCCCAAGCGCTATCCGTCAGTGAATGCCTGGGCGTGTCTGGTGGGGGCGCTCTTTCTGTTCCTGGTCAACCTGACCCTGGCCGATATTTCCCGGCCCCGGCTGTTATCCAGCACTTTCGACCGCACTTATATTGTGAAATACCTGGGCATTGACTCTTTTATGGTCTATGACGCCGCCAAATCCGCGCAAAATAACCAGGTGCGCTCCCAAGCTGACGGCTCTGACCTGGGGAATGTGCTGGCCTATACCCAAAAACATTATGCGGCGCCCAATCCGCAATACTTTGGGGTGGCCAAGAATAAAAATGTAATCATTATCCATCTGGAATCCTTCCAGCAATTTCTGATCAATTACAAAGTGGACGGCAAAGAGGTTACCCCCTTTCTGAACAGCCTATACCGCGACAGCAACACCCTGGCCTTCGATAACTTCTATCATCAGGTCGGCCTGGGCCGCACCAGCGATGCTGAAAACATGTTAGAGAACTCAGTCTACGGCATTTCCGACGGTTCCGTCTTTACCTCCTTGGGCAGCGACAACGTCTTCCAGGCGGCCCCGGCCATCCTGAGCCAAACCGACGGCTACACGTCGGCTGTCTTCCATGGCAACGTCGGCAGTTTTTGGAATCGAGACAGCGTCTATAAAAACCTTGGTTACCAATACTTCTTCGACAGCAAATACTTTGATACCTCCGCGGATAATTCCATCGGCTACGGGCTGAAGGACAAGCTGCTCTTTGCTGAGAGCATCAAGTACCTGGAGCAACTGCAGCAGCCGTTTTATACCAAGTACATCACCGTGACCAACCACTTCCCGTTCACCCTGACCAACACGGACAGTACCTTCCCCAAGGGCGACACCGGCGACAGCCTGGTGGATAACTATTTCCGAACCGCGAATTATCTGGACCAGGCCGTCAAAGAATTTTTCGATTACTTGAAGAAGAGCGGATTGTACAACAACACACTCGTTATGATTTACGGCGATCACTATGGCCTGTCGAACACGGATAATCTATCCCTGGCTAAAATGATGGGCCGGGATCCCAGCCATTGGACCGCCTTTGATAATGCCCAGATGCAGCGAGTGCCCTTCATGCTGCACATGCCCGGCCTCAAGGGTGGGCTGCAGCACCAATACGGCGGAGAAATTGACGTTTTGCCCACTTTGCTCCACCTGTTGGGCGTGAACACCCAATCCTACGTCCAGTTCGGTACCGACTTAATGTCCCCGCAACACGACCAGACAGTGATTTTCCGCAATAACAACTTTGTTACCCCGAATTACACCTTTGTCGGCGGTAAAGGCGGTGACAGCACAGTCTACGACAACCACACCGGCTTGGCCTTGAACGGTTTAACGGACGCGCAAAAAGAGACTTTCAACACGCTTCAGGCCACGGTGGACAACACGCTTGCCTTGTCTGACTCGCTCAATTCCAAGAACCTCCTGCGTTTCTACACGCCTGCAGACTTCACGCCGGTCGACCCGAAGCAATTCGACTATCGCACCCTATGGTCAAAAGTGACGACTGAGCGCGACAACAAGGGTAAGAAATCCACCAGTTTGTATAGTGAAAATCATGATCAAACCACCACTGGCCTCTACCAAACCGATGCGCCTGAACTGCAGAATAACCAGGACGCGATCACGACTGTGCCCGCGGATCAGTTGAAGCGGGAAAAGACGCTGCAGCCGGATGACAGCAGTACCAGCAGCAGCCAAAACAGCAGCACGGCCAAGTGATCGCCATTTTGTGCAGGGATTTTCACAAATAATTCAAACTCACCCAGTACAATAGTTGTTGGAGGGTTAAGGATGCTGTTTATTAATCGCGCGATTGCCAGTCTCAAATACCATCGCCGTAATTCCATAATTACTGTGGTGGGTATGGTGTTTTTTATGATCATTGTGCTGGCACTGCAAATGCTGCGTCAGATTGAAACGACCATTTCGACGGGGTTCATGAATAACATTCAAGGATTTCCCAAAACGATTCAGAGTGAATTGCAGTTGACGATTCGGGCGATGCAAGTGACCCATGGTACGGTACTCAATCAGTACGCCGCATATATTGCCTATACGTATTTGGCAATTTTCATCTTTCTCGTGGTCATCAACAGCATTTCCCTGCATCATCGGCAAAGTGAATTGAAGGCATACTCAGCTACGGGTAAATCGGTCTCCTGGATTTCTCTGCAATTGTTCGTGGAGTATTGTCTGCTTTTCTTCATCGCCTATGTGATCGTGTTCGTCTTAGGCATCGTGCTGACTTTTGTCGGTACTGGCTGGTTGCGGCAAGTGAATCAGCACATCTTCTTGCAGCAATTGCCGGATGTCTTGAGTACCACCCAAACCACGGCGTTCATTAAAAGCCTTTTCCACCAGCAGCTCACCTTCTTTAACTGGCAGGAATTGCTGGCGGGGAATACGGTCACGGTCAATCGGATCGAGATCTTTACTTCCGGTATTCGTCAGAGCTTCTTCTCCTTCCTGTCCATCGTGATCCTTGCCATTATCGGCAGTTCCTGGGTGGGCATTCACTGGTGGCGTTTCCGCCAAAGCCGTCAGTATCGCTAATCTTTTATAATGGAGGTCATGCAATTGCGCAAGGCCAATACTTCACCCCGGTGGGCGGAGGCCCTGCCCACCGCTGGTTCTTACTTCGTGCTTACCCCGACAGGAAGCTCCCCTGCCCACCTTTACCAACAGTTGTGGCACAGTTTCCACCGGTTGGACGACGTTGGCTTTGTTGATCCCAGCGATCAATCGGTTATTCCCTTTTTATCTGTCGCGGATAACATTTTGATTGACTCGCCTAAAAACGATATCGTCCGCTTACGGCAATTTCTGTTTGATAATGAATACACTGAACTCAACACTCACGATTTTTTGGATAAGCCGGCTAGCCAACTCAATGAAACCGAGCGCTTCTATGTGCAGTTGTTTCGCTTCTTGCTGTTGAAACGGCATTACATCATTACAACGAACTTCTTAGATAATCAAGGGATCGCCACATTTCGGATTTTCTTCAATCTCTTGGAAAATGTCCTGCAAGCGACTGACAGCCATTTGATCATGGTGACCAGCGATCACGAGATGGTGGACGGCCAACCGGCGGAACGGCTGCTTTCGGCCGACTTGTTTACCCAACAATAATGGCTTTTTTCAGACCTGGCGCAAGTCGGGTCTTTTGCGTTCTGCAGTTAATCTTTGCATAATAAGGGGGAAAGGAGTCTTAATTTCATGTCTGACATATTTATTGCTGCCCCGGTGCCTCAGCGCTTATTGGCCCCGCTGGCGCAATTGGATGCCCATGTAACGGTCCGCGAGAGCGATACACCGATCACCCCGGCAGAGTTGAAAGCCGGTGCGGCGAACGCGGAGGTGCTGGTGGTGCCCCTCTCGACCCCCGTGACTGCCGATATCATTGCTGCCGCGCCGAAGCTCAAGCTGATTGCCAATTACGGTGCCGGCGTTGATAATTTAGCCTTGGACGCGGCCCATCAACGCGGGATTCAAGTGGTGAATACTCCGGGTGTTTCCGCCAATGCTGTCGCCGAATTAACAATTGCGCTGATCCTGGCCTGGAGCCGGCGGATCCCCGAGGGAGACCAGCTCATGCGCGGCGCTGGCTTCCAAGCCTGGGAACCATTATTCTTCCTGGGCCATGAGATTGCCGGCAAGACCTTAGGCATTGTCGGCTTGGGGGCTATCGGCCGATCCGTGGCGGCCAAGGCGAATGCTTTGGGGATGCATGTCCGGTACTGGCAGCGCCACGCCCTAAGTGCAGCCGATGAGGCCAGCTTGAATGTCCAGTATGCGGCGCTGGACGATTTGCTGGCGGTCAGTGATTTCGTTAGCCTGCACGTACCGCTGGTGCCCGGCACGCATCATTTGATTAACGCCGCGAAACTGATAGAAATGAAACCCACCAGTGTCTTGATCAATGTCGCCCGGGGGCCGGTCGTTGACGAATCTGCTCTGCTGACTGCTTTGCAGCAAAAGCAGCTGGGCGGTGCTGCTTTGGATGTTTATGAACACGAGCCCCAGGTCACGGCTGGCCTCAAGGCCCTGCCCAACGTTATCTTGACCCCCCACATCGGCAACGCCACCGTTGAAGCCCGTGACGCCATGGCCGGGTTGATCGCGGATAACATTGTCGCTTACTTTAATCATCAGCCGTTACGCTATACCGTTTAACAATTAATGAGTGACCAACAAAGCCGGCCCCTCCCATGATGGGAAAGGCCGGCTTTGAACTGCCGCTAAGATTTTGTTTTCTTCTCTGCAGCCGTTGGTGCCTCTGTATTGTAAGCGGTCGTTGACATAGGTATCGTGACCCGGTGCAGGCCTCCTTGTAAACTTGGTTTATCAAGTAAACAAGGAGGCCTTTCATGGTTCAAATCAAAGATATCGTGCCGATCCAGGTGACCGACCGGTCGCCGAAGCCGCTGGTCAAACCGCAGGTTGCGGCACGAGTGAAGCTCAAGGACGCCGAGGTCGTGTTTTACACCGGTGTTGACCGGGCAATTCTGCACGTGGTGCTCCAGGAGTTGACAGGCAATGTTCCCCAATATCCAAGAGCTTAACATCTATATCATTTGCGGAAAAACGGACCTGCGCAAAGGAATCGACGGTTTGGCCGCTTCCTTGCGGGAGCTGTACGGCGAAGACGAAGTGCCTTATGATCACTCGCTGTTCTTATTCTGCGGCAGTCAGCGCGATCGGTTCAAGGCTCTGTACTGGGACCGCAGTGGGTTTGTTCTTTACTACAAACGGTACGAGAACGGCCACCTGCAGTGGCCGCGAACGCGCTCTGAGGTGCAGCATCTCAGTCATTACCAGCTGAAGCGATTGATTACTGGTCTAAGTATTCAAGAACGGAGTACCATTCATGATTTCAAGCCAGGATATACCAACTAATTGAGGAGGAGAAGCCATGATTTATTGGCATCTCCTCTTTCCTTCGCCGTATAAAACATGATATAATCCATTTATTATATTTATTGGAGGAACACCGATTGGTAGACACAAAAGATGCAGTGCGATTGGTGGACGCTTCGCCAGAACAATTACGCACCGCACTGCAGAATTCGATAAATGAAAATCAGGACCTCCGGGAACAGATCGCCGTCTTGAAGCGCATGTTGTTCGGTCGGCGCCGGGAATCAAGCGATAACCTGCCGCATGGCCAGACGAACCTGTTCAATGAGCACATCATCACCGGTGAAGAACAAAGCATCATCGACAAGCTCACCGGTGATGACCGCAAGGTCGCCAAGAAGAAGCTCAAGAAAGCGACACGGACCAAGAGCACCGACTTGAACAAGCTGCCGCTGGACGAGCAGGATTGCCTGCTCGAAGGTGAGGAGCGCAAGTGCCCGGTCTGTGGTGAAGAGATGCAGGATATCGGCCGGTCGAAAGTACGCGAAGAAGCAACCTTGATTCCGGCACAGCTCCTGCACACAATCGTCTATCGGCACACCTACGCGTGTCCTAACGGCTGCTTGAATCAGCGCGGCAACCAGTTCCTTAAGAAGTCCGATGTGCCTCGCCCAGCCATACCGCATAGTCCAGCTTCTTCAAGCGTCTTGACCGAATCCATCATGGCTAAGTTTGCCTACAAGATTCCGGACAACCGGCAAGAACGCTTGTGGCACAGTCGCGGGGTCGATTTCACCCGGCAATCAATTGCCAACTGGCACATCAAGGCGTCAGAAGGCTACCTGGAGTCCCTATACAAGCTGATGCACCGAGATCTGCTGACTCAAGACGTTATCCATGCGGACGAAACGCCCTACCGGGTGTTGGATCTAAAGAAGGCGCAGACCTATTACTGGGTCTACACGTCCAGCAAGCACAGCGCCCACCAGATCGTCATGTATGAGCACGGTAATAGCCGCGGTTACGAGGAAGCTGCCCGGTTCCTGGCCGGCTACGAAGGCTACCTGCAAAGTGATGCCTACGCCGTTTACCCTAATTTGCTTGGGGTCACCAATGTCTTCTGCTGGGCTCACGTGCGTCGTAAGTTTGACGAAGCCGTGACCGCCGGAGACAAGGGGCTGGCCCCAACGGGCCGCCAGTATTGCAATGATCTCTTCCAATGGGAAAAGAAATGGCAAGACTTGTCGGCTGATGAACGTCAAACCCAGCGCGAACAACGACTCAAACCTGTCATGGATGCGTTCTTCGCTTGGCTGGTCTCGTTGGACGGCAGCTATCTGCCAAAATCCAAGGTGGGCAAAGCCATCACCTATGCGTTGAAGCATGAGGCTGGCTTGCGGGCAGTCCTGTTGGACGGCCGACTTGAACTATCGAACAACCGGGCCGAACGCGCCGTCAAAGAACTGGTCATCGGTCGTAAAAATTGGCTGTTTTCGCAGAGCAAACGCGGCGCGACGGCTGCGGGGGTCATTCTTAGTCTGCTCACGACAGCACGGGCTAATCACCTCGATCCGAGTAAATATTTCAACTATCTATTCGACACAGTGCCTAATTTGCCGGCTCCCGGCGACATGGTCGCCTTGCAGGACTATTTGCCGTGGGCGCCGAAGGTGCAGGCGTTCTGTCACGAATAACAGCGGGTAAAGCAATGGTGCAATCTTCATGATAGAGGATTGCACCATTTTTGTCTTCACACCTATTTCAACGACCGCTTACTCTGTATTATCTGGAAACGAAATTTTAAACGTCGTTCCCTGGTGCAGTTCACTGGAAACTTTGATGTCCCCGCCATGCTGCTTGACCAGCGAATGGACAATGGACAAGCCCAGCCCAGATTCACCATACTTGGTGTTTTTCCTGGAAGGGTCCGCTTTGTAATAGCGATCCCATATGTTGCGTACCTGTTCCGGTGTCATGCCGATGCCGGTGTCGCTGATCGTAAAGACCGCCTCGTGGAAGCCGCGCTCGGCTTTGATCGTGATCTGGCCATTCTGGGTAAACTGGATCGCGTTTTGCACCACGTTGAAGATGATCTGGACAAACCGATCATAATCCGCGTAAACACTCACCGGCGATGTGCCCTGCAAGACCAATTTATCCTTGGCGTCTGCCGCTTTCTTGGTCAATTGGGTGACGATATTGTGCAACGGCCCCATGGCGTCGAATTCCCGTTCAGACAAGCGAATCTGACCGGTGCGGATTTTTTCATAATCCAGATTTTCGTTCACCAGCCGAATCAGCCGCTTCGTTTCGCCCCGCATCAATTCGATGCTCTTCCCCTTGGACTCTTCCGGAATGGCATCATAAGCCAAACCTTCCAGCAGGCCGTTGATCGTCGTCAGCGGCGTCCGCATTTCGTGGGCGGCATTGGCCATGAATTCCTTGCGTCGTTCTTCCTGGCGTTCAATCTCTTGCTGAGAATCCTGGAGCGACTTCGCCATGATATTGAAGTCTGTGGCCAAATCGTCAATTTCATCTCGGTGCTTGCTGGGTAAATCAATGTCGAAGTTGCCATCCGCCACTTCATGGGCGGCATGCCGCACGCGGTTCACCCGGGACACTTGATACCGAGCCAGCAGATAGGATAGGATCAGCGCCAGGATCAGGGAGATAATCAAGGCAACAAAGAGATTAGACTCAATTTGGGCAATGTTGGAGTCAATATCTGCTACCCGAGCACTAACCACCACGGCCGCGAACATCTTATTCTGATAGAACCAGGGTACGATCACGTAGGCCTGGGGCTGAGCTCCTTTGGGCATTTGATTCGCACTCAGCAGCTTCCCCGCGTTCGACGTATCCTTGATATATTCACTTTTTTTCAGCCGCGCCCAATAACTCTTGCTCAAGTGCTCCGGCATGGGCCGCCGGCCGACCTCTTGTTCCGTGGGGTAGACGCGCAAATTTTGGTTGGTCGCGCCCTCAGCCAGGGAATAAATCGCGAAGTTGACATTCTGATTGGAGAATACCATTTCGATCTTACGAATCGTATCGGAATTGATTTCGTAATGACCGCTCGTGACGGTTTGAGCCACCAGCTTCTCCGCATTCTGACCATAACCGGTCAGCTGATTGTAGGTGCTAGTGTACACATACGAACTATAGTAATTTAACACGGTCCCGCCGACGATGAAGATCACGGTCAGGATGACCGCAAAGAAGCTGATCATCAGCTGGTAAATAAGTTTCATTCAGTCTCACTTTTTTCATCTGCATCATTTGGTGCCGTGATGCCGGTATCGTCGTACTTGTAGCCCACACCCCAGACCGTCTGGATCACCTGGGGACCGACCTTTTCAATCTTCTGCCGCAATTTCTTGATATGCGCATCCACGGTCCGTTCATCGCCGTAATACTCGTAATCCCAAACCAGCTCCAGCAATTGTTCGCGGCTGAAGACCTGCTTGGGCTTTTGAGCTAGCGTCTTCAACAGGTCAAACTCCTTGGGTGTCAAATTCTCGATTTGCTTGCCGTCTAAGAAAGCTTCCCGGGTCTTGGTCGACAGTTGCAAGTGCTCCGTCGTCACGTCATAGGCCCCATTGCCGTTTTCTTCATGTTCTTCGCCCTCACCGAGTTCCACCCGGCGGTGCAAGGCCTTGATCCGGGCAATCAGCGTGATCGGGCTGAACGGCTTCGTCACATAATCGTCGGCACCCATCTCAAGTCCAAGCACTTGATCACTGTCGGAATCCCGAGCCGTTAACATAATGATCGGCACGGTTTGCGATACTTCGCGAATTTCCTTAGCCACTTGCATCCCGTCTTTCCCAGGCAAGTTCAAGTCCAAGGTAATAATGTCCCAGCCCGTGGGATCTTCTTTGAATTTATCCACAGCTTCATTGCCGTCATAAGCAAACGTGACATCCCAGTCTTCTTTTTGGAAAAACATGGACATCATTTCCGATACTGACTTGTTATCTTCAATCATTAAGAGTTTCATGTGTTTGTTCCCCTTCATTTCAATCGATCGCGCAGACCTTTGACCCGGTGGTGTTGACGGTAGGCGAGATTCTCGTCGGGGTCCACATAGTCACGGGGCAATTCATGCCGCTTGATTAAGTATTTTTTCAGCTTCGTTTCCACGTAAGCGAAAATGCTCACGGTGATCAGCACGCTCAGAAATAACCATATGATAAAAAAGTTGTCCCAATGTAGCCAATGTATGAAGATTCCAAGAAGGACGGTGCCTCCGCCGAGCACCAGGTGCACATTGCGGGCTTCCTTCTGGGCATAGGCAAAGGCGGCTGGGCTGGTGGACGCCAAGTACGATTTATAGGCCACCACTTCTTCTGGATGCTTTGCCGGCCAAATTAAATACTTCAGGCCGATCACTAAAATAATGGCGCCGACAACGATAAAAACCATTAAAACCACCTCCACAATAGGCTTACACGCCAATTCTACATGAATTTACAAGGGATTGCCAAAGATGATACGATTACGCTGTATAATGTTACTAAAAATTCAGGAGGATCAGCATGGCACAGTATTCAGGCGTTGTATTTTTTGATTTGGACGGGACTTTGCTCAATGGCCACTCTCTGGTGGATGCGGCCACGGGTCAGGCGATTCACCAGTTGCGGGCCAATGGCTATTTACCGATTATTTCCACCGGCCGCTCGCCGCTGGAAATTAAAGAAGCTCGGCGCGTCACGGGCATTGATACGTTCATCACCTTAAACGGCGCCTACATCGAGCATAACGGCGAAGCAATTTATAAAGGGGTCATCCCCACCCCCACGGTGGGCCAACTGATCCGCATCGGTAATTCCCTTGGCGAGTCGATCAGTATGTACACCCCGGACCAGATTCGGACTACCTTGGACACCCCGGACATGCGCCGGGCTTACGAATTTATCCACACCCCGATTCCGCAAGTTGATCCGGATTTTTACAAGACCAACGACATTTTGATGCTGCTGGTACTCACCGATCACAATGACGGCCGTTATACGTTCCCGCTGAACGGTTCCTTGACCTTCTATCGGAATGGTCCTTTCTCCATCGATACGGTGAAGAAGAACGAATCGAAGCGGCACGGTATTGAACGGGTGATCAAGCTGCTGAATCTGGGTAACGTACCCTCCTGGGCCTTTGGCGACGGCCCCAACGACATTCCGATGTTGGAGTATGTCGACCACCCCGTGGCCATGGGCAACGGCATTACCCCGGTGAAAGACCGGGCGGAGTTTATTACCGGGACGAATACCGCTGGCGGGATCATTCAGGGGTTGCGCCACTATCAGCTGATCGATTAAGGAGCGCTGCTGTAATGGATATGCAAATCATCGGTCGAATCGGCAGTATCGTTCTCGGCTATGCGCTGGGCAACTTTTTAACTGCCTTTCTGGTTACCCGCATCGTCGCCCACAAATCGCCCACCGAGATTGGTTCCCATAATCCGGGCATGGCCAACGTAATGGCTCAGCTGGGCTTTGTGCCCGGTGTCGCCGTCTTGGCCGGAGATCTGGCGAAAACGATTCTGACGGTCGTCCTGGCCAACCTCTTCTTCCCCCAAATTGGACACTTTGCTACCCTGTACGCTGCGGTGGGTGCTACATTAGGCCACAACTTCCCCTTCTGGCAGCATTTCCGCGGCGGCAAGGGCGTTGCCGTCACAGTGGTACTGGTTATCCTGTATAACCCCTTCTGGGGGTTGATGGCGCTGCTGGGGGCACTGGCCGTCCTGCTGATCAGTCAGTACCTGAGTCTGGCCGGTATCGCAATTCTAACTGTGTATGTCATCATCAGTGTTTTTGTGTTCCCGCTGGAGACAACGATCGTGCTGGCGCTGCTGACGCTGATCATGCTTTGGCGATTCTGGGCAGATATTTTGAACATTGTGCATGGCACCCAAGAGAAGAAGAACATTCCAAAAAAAATCATCCAATTGCTGACTAAGAAGAAAGACTCCGCAAAATCTGCCAAGTAAAGAGAACCGGCCAACCCATGCATATCAGGGCTGGCCGGTTTTTCTTGGCCTCAGCGCAGCGATCGATCCGTTGGTTTTGGCTTGATCTCAGCACTTGCCGCGGTCATTTCAATCTTTGACCCAGTCGCATGGCCTCGCGGTTGAGCGGCTTTCGCCGGAGCGGCCTCACCCCGAATAGACAACAACGCGCCAGCCGCATCCCGAGTGACAAGATATAGCCGTTCTGCGATAATGCGGCTTGTCCCTAACAGACGCCGTTCATCCGCTGCCAACATACGTCCCAGTTTACGCTCTGTATGCATTTCTGCTGCCATCGTATTTCCTCCCATGTGCATGCTTCAACTCACCCGTATTATAGCGCACAACCAGATAATCATCGTTCTTTTGTTCTCGGGCTCTGGTCCTTTGGGCTGATTTAGACCAGGTTTCAGTGGGATTAATTGCTCAGTATGGTAAACTGTTAAGATAACGTTGCGTGTGATATGACAATTGATGTGATTATCATAATTGATAACTAGTCACCGCCAGATTAATGTCATCGTTGGGTATCACTTCATTATCGTTGGTGGTACAGCATCCGCAACGTCTGTCTTTTTAATTGAAAGAACATTTCAGTAAACAACTTGGAGGTTATGATATCGTGCGATTTGACAATTCAAAATATCCCAGCGGCAAAAATGCAGTCGACCCTGTCCACGTCCGGCACATCAAAATCCTTGGCCGGGTGGCCACACTGACCGCAATTCTGATGTACGTCTCCTACATCCCGCAAATCATCAGCAACTTTTCTGGTCATCCTGTTTCCCCCATCCAGCCATTGGTCGCGATGATCAACGCAACGCTGTGGGTTGGCTACGGCTGGTTCAAAACATACCGAGACTGGCCATTGATTATTTCCAATCTGCCCGGGGTGATTTTTGGTCTGGTGACGGTGATCACTGTCTATATTCATTAAAGCAGGGCAACAATAAAACAGCCGCGGCAATCCTGATTTTTCAGGACAGCCGCGGCTGTTTTAATTATGGAGGTGACGGGAGTTGAACCCGTGTCCATACGCATTGCCATGCAAGTCTCTACATTCATAGACCAGCTACTTGTTTTCTCGTCTGCCAGAAACGCCGTTGATCAGGGCTAGCACTGACAGACATGCCTGATGATCTCTTATTCAGCACTCAGGTGGGGCGCTGAATCGTAACCCGGTTATTTTTTGAGACCCATGACCACCGCCCGGGTAACAGCGATGATGGATCACGCTAGAAAGCTGTTGTTAGGCAGCTAATGCGTAAGAATTTTGGTTTTTTGCAGTTATATTTAACTGTGACGGTGATGACGCAGGCGTCTCCTGCGGAATGCAACTCACACTCACCTACGCATGTCGAATCCGTAACACCCCCGAATATCGACACAAGTTAATGATACCAAGAAATTTAGTTGTTGTCAATTTAACCGGTCTACCGGCCAATTTGCGTCGCCCGGTCGCCAAACGCCGGCCACAAAAACTTCACCACATTCTGGGTCACCTGCCAATTATGCTCATGCAGTGCCGAATGCTGCGCATTAGGCCCAATTACCCGGCCTTGATGGAAAACGGCGATGCGGTTCTTCACTAAATACCCAATACTGGTAGCCGATGGGACAGTCACCACCCCATCCGACTGGCTGCCGTCCCCCAAGTCGCCGTATATATTCAACATCCGCAATGTCTTCGGCACCTGCGGCGCGTATTGTTCCAACCGTGCATATTCAGGATGCACGATTGCCGGCCGCCCATCAGCCTCCAAGTGATTCTGGTGCGGCTGGTCGGTCCATGTGGTCCCATCATTGGGGTGGAAAAATTCCGAGACCGGCTGGCGGCCAATGATACCGTTGAACGGGCCGGCCAAGGTCACCAATTTATTCACCGCTGGTAAACCGGCGCCGGCCCCGTGCTGGAACGTATACAGCGTCGAGGCATAGGCGCCCATGGAATGGCCAACCAAATTCACCCTGCGCAGGCGGTCCTGGGTATATAGATAGGCCAGCAGCTGATGCAGCCATTTCGCGTACTGCACTTCCCCAGCCCGATTGTTTTCAAAAACGATCCGGATCAGCTGGCGCGAGTTGGCGTCAATTTTTGGGCCAACAAAAATAAATTTGCCCTGGGGCGTTACCCGGACCGTGGTAATCACGTTGGTCACGCCTAAGGAAACAATATCGTCCGTAATCAGCTGCGTAGAATAACTGGTGGAATGCCACCCGGGTACAAAAACAGTCGGCACATCATTCGCTTGCCTTTCAACTTTCGATAACTTCTGCTGGTGCGGTTGGGGCGAGAGGGCCGTACTGAGACAGACAATCGTAATGCCTGCAGCAATAACGAATAACGCTCCCCACCATAACCAGCGCCGCTTCCTTGGCTGCTGCACACCCGTGCCTCCCTACACTCAAAATCGAAAAAAAGGGCCCGTGCCAAAATAGGCACCGGTCCCCCGCACATCAAATGTTTACTTAAGCAATGGCTTTCTTAGCCGTATCAACCAAAGCCGTAAAACCGGTTGGGTCGGCTACCGCCAGATCAGCCAGCATCTTCCGGTTGATCGTCACGTTAGCAACCTTCAAACCATGCATCAATTGGCTGTAGCTCATGTCGTTCATCCGTGCTGCCGCATTGATCCGCGCGATCCAAAGCTTACGGAAATCGCGCTTCACTTGCCGCCGATCACGGAAAGCATAACGATACGAGTTCATTACCTGAGCATTTGCTGCTTTGAACAGTAAATGCTTCGCGCCGACGTAACCCTTCGCCAGCTTTAATACCTTTTTGCGCCGTTTACGCGCTACATTGCCGCCTTTAACACGTGCCATTTTGTAGTTCCTCCTTGTTCTTCGTTAAACCAGTGGTGGTGCTAATTACTTCATCTGGGAAAGCATCGGTTTGATCCGCTTCATGTCGCTGCTGGATACCAGAGCAGATTTCCGCAATTGCCGACGCTGCTTCACTGTTTTACCGTGGAACCGGTGAGACGTGTAAGCGTGGCCCCGCTTCAACGCACCAGAAGCGGTCTTCTTGAAACGCTTGGCAGATGCACGATGTGTTTTGAACTTTGGCATTTGAATGATCCTCCTAATATACTAGTTTCAATTCATTCAATCCAGCGGATTGGCTGAATTAAAAGGCATTACTTGGTGGCGTCTTGGTCTGCTTTCGGAGCCAGCATCAAGAACATGAAGCGGCCGTCCATCTTCGGCCGGGTCTCGACCGTGGCAATGTCCGCCGTTTGCTTGGCTAACTCGTTCAGTACGTTCTGACCAATATCCTTATGGGTAATTGCCCGCCCACGGAACCGAACAGAAGCTTTGACCTTGGCGCCTTTGCTCAAGAACTTGCGCGCGTTATTCAGCTTGGTATTGAAATCATTGGTTTCAATCGTCGGCGATAAGCGCACTTCTTTGATGTTGATGGTCTTTTGCTTCTTCCGTGCTTCGCGATCTTTCTTCTGCAGTTCGAAGCGGTACTTCCCGTAGTCCATGATACGGGCAACGGGCGGCTTCGCTCCCGGGGCCACTAGAACAACGTCCAGACCGGCTTGTTCAGCCAGATCCAGAGCATCACGTTTGGACTTAACGCCCAATTGGTCGCCATTCTGATCGATCAGACGGACCTCGCGGGCGCGAATGCCATCGTTTACCATCAAATCTTTTGCTATGGTAATTCACCTCTCCATAATTATTTCTAAAGAAAACACAAAACGACGAGTGCACAATGCACCCGTCGATCAGAAATTACCGATTTTCGTAAAGCCCAGAGGTTTATAAACATGGGCGAGAGACGGGTGTCTCTACTTGTATTTTCTCAACTCAACAAGTATACCGATTGGCTTACTGCTTGTCAAGTGCGGACAAGACCTTGGAATTCTGAGCCTCGCCGGTCCGGGAATAGTTCTTGATGTCGGCAACAATGGCGTCGATGAACATCTCCAAATCTTGGGATTCGGCCTTATCGTGCCCATACTTCCGCACTGATACGCTGGAATCCTTCTTTTCTTGATCGCCGACAACCAAAGTATACGGAATCTTCTGGGTCTGGGATTCACGAATCTTGTAGCCCATCTTTTCGTTCCGGTCATCGACCTCAACCCGGACGCCCTCTTGGAGCAAACGCTTCTTAATTTCCAACGCGTAGTCCAGATGCAGTTCGTTGTTGACCGGGATGATCTCGCATTGGATCGGGGACAGCCAGGTCGGGAAAGCACCCTTATAGATTTCGGTCAGGTAGGCGATGAACCGCTCCATGGTGGAAATCACGCCCCGGTGGATCATGACCGGCCGGTGCTCTTCGCCATCGTCACCGATGTAGGTCAAGTGGAACTTCTCCGGCATCATGAAGTCCAACTGAATAGTGGACAAGGTCTCATCATTGCCCAAGGCCGTCTTCGTCTGGACATCCAGCTTAGGGCCGTAGAAAGCTGCTTCGCCCTCAGCCTCGTAGTAATCCAGGCCCAGGTCATCCATGGCGCCCTTCAGCATTGCTTGGGACTTATTCCACATGGCATCGTCATCGAAGTACTTGGCGGTGTTTTGAGGATCCCGATAGCTCAAGCGGAAGCTGTAGTCGGTGATATCGAAGTCCGCATAGACATCCATCATCAAAGTCAGGATCTTCTTGAATTCGTCTTGAATCTGGTCCGGAGCGACGAAGGTGTGACCGTCGTTCAAGGTCATTTCCCGAACCCGTTGCAGACCGGACAAGGCGCCGGACTTTTCGTACCGGTGCATCATACCCAATTCAGCGATGCGGATCGGCAATTCCCGATAGCTGCGGATATGGTGCTTGTAGATCTGAATATGGGACGGGCAATTCATCGGCCGTAATTCCAGCATTTCACCATCGCCCATATCCATCGGCGGGAACATATCCTGCTTGTAGTGATCCCAGTGACCGGATTGTTTGTACAGATCCAGGTTGGCCAGAATTGGCGTATAGACATGCTCGTAGCCGTTAGCAATTTCCTTGTCGATGATGTAGCGCTCAATGGTCCGGCGAATCGTGGCTCCCTTAGGCATCCAGTAAGCTAAGCCGGCCCCGACGGACGGATCAACGAAGAACAGGTCCAGTTCCCGGCCAATCGTCCGGTGATCCCGTTCCTTAATGTCTTCCCGCCGCTTGGCATCGGCTTCCAGTTCTTCCGCACTGAAGAATGCCGTGCCATAGATCCGCTGCAGCATCGGGTTAGAGGACTTGCCTTGCCAGTATGCGCCAGCAACACTCAGCAGGGAGAAGTGCTTCAAGAGTTTCGTATCCGGCAGCAATGGACCGTAGCCAAAGTCCAGGAAATCGCCCAGTTTGTAAACTGGAACTTGGACGCCGGCTTGAGCCTTAACCAGGGCCTCTTTGTACGGATCGTCAGCAAAGTGCTTGGCCAATTCTTCTTTGTCCATCAGCACCCGTTCGATCTTGTCGTCGTCTTTGACAGCGGCCTTCATTTCTTTCTCCAAAGCCGGCAAATCAGTGACGGCAATCTGGTTCTCGCCATCGGCCGGGTTATCGGTATCGTAGAAGAACCCGTCTTCTTGAGCCTTGCCTTCGCCTAAGTGATAGCTCGGGAAGCTCTTGTGGACTGCCGCCGCCAGCAGGAAAGCACCGGTATTGCGCAGGACGGCCAAACCTAAGTCATCTTTCTTGGTCACAATGGCGATTTTGCCATCTTGCTTCAACGGTGCTGTCAGATCCACGGCAGTGCCGTTCAAAGTTGCGGCGACGGCGTTTTTAGCCAACGAGTTGCTGATGCCCTTGGCAATCTCCAGCGCTGTGGTCCCGGCCTCAACTTGCTTCTTGGCGCCATCTGGGAACGTTAACGTAATTGCTGCCATAATAATTCTCCTCCTCAAATATATAAAAAAAGTCCCAGTGATTCACTCACTGGGACGCTTAACTGCGCGGTTCCACCCGTATTGAATGTAAAAATACATTCCGCTTGAACAGTCGATAACGGGACTAGCCGATTGCATGGAATCAAGAAACTGGTAGGCAACCCATTGTCCGGCTTACAGCCTAGGACCGGACTCTCTGGAACGGATTCGCGTAACATTTCTCATGCAGTTTCAAATTGACTTCATTATAACCTCTTGGTTTTCAAAAAAACAAGGGGTGATGTCAATTTGTTTTCATTTCTGCGAGTTAGCCAATTGCGCCCGCCGATCTGGTCCGTTGACTTGGATCTCCCGCGCTAAGAATTTGATTCGGGCCATGATCCGATTCGACTTCAATGAATCATCCTGGCCGTTGCGCCCGGTCGCCATGAACTCCTGGAGATTAGCCATACTTAAATTCGAACTGAAAAAAGTAGCCAATCGTTCCTGCATGCGATACTGCAAAATAACACCCAATACATCATCCCGGAACCACGGACTGGGCGTCTCCCCGCCGATATCATCGAAAACCAGAATGGGCACAGCTTCGATCTTACGGATGCGGTCCAGTACACTGTTATCGCTGATGGCGTCGCGCATTTCCACAGAGAAGGTCGGCACATGCAGGATCAGCGTGGGAATGCGGTAATCGGCCAATTCATTGGCCATGCCGCCTAACAAATACGTCTTCCCCACCCCGTAGCTGCCTGTAAGGTAGAATCCCTGATGATATTTTTTCGGCGACGCGACATAGTTATTCACAAATGTGAGGGCCGCCCCCAGCGCTTCTTCCCGTCCGGCAGTATCCAGCGCGTCCAGCCGGGCGTCTTTGAAGTCTTTGGGCATGTGGGCCGCATCGACCAAGGCCGCCTTTGCCGCCGCCGCGTCGGCAGCGACCTTTTCAGGTTGCGGTTCATAGGTCACGTCAATCAAATGATTGTTCACGATCAGACGCGGATAATAACCTGGCGCAAAGGTTTCTTCATGATTAGCAATTTTTTCTTTTTCGTTGAAAAATTCATACAGCTTGGCCATGCCTTTGTTGACCGCGTCCGGATCTAGTTTTCCTTGATTTTGTTGAAAGAACGCGCGGACATCGGGATCATTCTTCACCCGGCGAATGATGTCCGCATACTTTTTCCGGCGCTGATCCTGATTCAGATAGTAGGCCATATCTTGACCGACATTTTTCATGAGCGGGTCCCTCCCTTCGTGCGTTCTTCTCTATTTTTGCGCAGCTTGGCCATTTCGGCGACCAGCTTAGCTTGTGTGCTTTGATCAGTTGGTTTGGCGGCGGG
Organism: Schleiferilactobacillus harbinensis; assembly: GCF_008694105.1. Lineage (NCBI taxonomy): Bacteria > Bacillati > Bacillota > Bacilli > Lactobacillales > Lactobacillaceae > Schleiferilactobacillus > Schleiferilactobacillus harbinensis. The sequence continues at coordinate 547,816 of NZ_CP041364.1, read as the reverse complement.
CGGCTGATAATTCGGATCGGCCCAGGCCGGTTGTTTCGTTTTCGGCGTCACTGTGCCCCGACGGTAGTTACTGCGGCCAGGCGCTGAGGTGTTATTTCTCTGCAAGAATTCGCGGATATGGGCAAAAGCCTTTTCCGGCGTATCGATATGATTGGACAGCCAATCGTTGGCCGTGCGATCCATTGAATTTTGATTAACGATTTGATAATTCGTTACCAAGTAATGGATCAGCACGTTCACCACACTATCCGGCAATGCGTGGCGCTGGGTCAAAGACATCACCGTCTGCGGCTCAAATTTACCGATAATCGTGCCGAGACGCTGGTGCTGCCACTGCAGGAAATCTGCTGGCGCAAGCCGCTGCGCTGCATCTAATACCTCCGCTTCTGTTGGCGGGGTGCGCGGTTTGGTCGGAGCATCCACCGCGGGTACTGGCGCCCCTTGGGTCAAATACTGCTTGCGGGCCATGGTCCGCAGGCGCTGCGGTTCAAGCCTATTGGTCATGATGTTTTTGCTGGCTTCAATCAGTTGCGCCATGCCGATTTCGTCAATTTTATAGAAATCGTGCAGGGTGAAAATAAGCTGGGCATTCTCCTCCAACTGGTCGCGGTTGATCTGGGCGGGCATTAACTGCTGAGCCAGCAAGTCCCAGTCAAAGCTAGCCAATTGGGCTGCGCTGTAACGCGGCCGCGCACTAGTCGCCGCCTGAGTCGTGCGGGCCGCGGGCGTTTGCCCCTTCGCGAGCAGCGATTCGACTTCCGACGAAAACACGGTCGTGAAATCCTGACTCACATTCGTGTACCCCGTCCGGTCAAAACTTTGCTTTTTAAAATGCTGGCGGATCTGCTCTAAACGATGATCCCCGACCTGTTCCCGCAAAAACTCGGTGAGCAGCGGTTCGTGGAAAAACTCCTGAGGCGGCAATGGAGCGTGCAGTTCATACACGTAATATGTCCCGATCTGGTCGGTTTTGCGGTATGACTGTACCAAATCCAAAGCCTCCAGCTTGCTGCGGGCGACAAAGAAAGTCGTTAAATCTTCCCCCAGCATGGTGATCAGCCAATTGTGGGGCAGGCGATCCGACAGAACCATCGGCTGACTAGTACTGTGCACCAAAGTTTGCAGAATATGGTATAGCGCAAAGCCCACCGCGCCGGTGAGCGGTTGATAAAGATACGTCAGCAGTTCTTCTGAATACGCGCTCAGATAGTCCGCTGACGTCACGAGGAAACCATCTTGAGGCGACAGGCTGCCGATATTGGCGACTTGGCCGTTCATTTTTTATTCCCCTTCTCCGCTTTCTTCGGCGGAGTATCCGGATTCGGATGGTGGTTGCCCCGCTGCATCATTTCCTGTAATTCTTTCATGAACACATTCATATCCTTGAACTGCCGATAGACACTGGCGAAACGAATATAGGCCACGTCGTCGATGTTCGACAGGCGGGTCATCACAGCTTCCCCAATATCCTTAGAAGATACTTCGTTTTCGCCGGTTTCCCGTAATTGGCGTTCCACCGCGTCCACGAGGGCGGTCATTTGTTCCATGGTCACGGGCCGCTTCTCCGCCGCGCGAATCACGCCCTTCAGTACCTTTTCCCGGTTGAACTCTTCCCGGGTGCCGTTCTTTTTGATGACCAGCAGCGGGGTCTGCTCGACGCGTTCAAAGGTCGTGAACCGATAACCGCAGTTTTCGCATTCCCGCCGGCGGCGAATCGCCCGGTTGCCATCAGCCGGTCGAGAATCAATAACCCGCGAACTATTGTGGTGACAGCGGGGACAAAGCATAGTCATTCCTCATTTCTTAACGTGTGGGTAATACCGATTTGGGCCAGGATCTGCTGCACTTGGGGATAGAGGGCCGCCAAGGGACCGGTATTGTCAGTGACAAAATCGGCCCGGGCGCGTTTTTCTTCAATCGGCAGCTGGGCAGCGATGCGGGCATCAGCGTCCGCCGCCGACAGCCCGTCCCGCTCCATCAGCCGAGCCTTCTCCAGGGCCGCCGGTACATAAGCCACCAATACGCCGTCCACCATTGCAAGATAATGACCGCCCTCGTAAAGCAAGGGAATATCCAAGACGATCAGCGGTGCTTCCGCAGCCCGGTACCGGTCCAATTCGGCCTGAATCGCTGCCCGAATCAAACCGCCGTTCAGCTGATCTAATTTGTGCCGCTGGGCTGGGTCGTGAAACACGATCTGCCCCAGGGTATGCCGGTTCAAACTGCCGTCTGGATTGAGGACACCGGCACCAAAGGCTTCTTTGATGCGGGCCAAGCCCTCGCTTCCGGGCGCCACGACTGCGTGGGCAATGGCATCCGCGTCCACGACGGGATAGCCCCACTCTTTGAAAATCTGGGCCACCGTGCTCTTCCCGGTCGCGATGCTGCCCGTGAGGCCAAGCACGTAACTCATGGTTAATCTGCCTTCTTTTGCGGAAGCTTTTGGCAATGGGGACAGAAATGTGTCCCCCGGCCAGCCACTCGAATTTTGACGATCATTGTACCACAGCGTTCACAGGGTTGTCCTTCCCGGTCATAGACGTGCAGGGCGTTTTGAAAATCCCCTGTTTGTCCATCCGCGCCCACAAAGGAATGGACGGTCGTCCCGTGGGCGGCGATGGCCTGCTGCAATTCGGCGATGATCGCGTCATGCAGGCGGCGGATCTTCACTGCGGAGATCTCGTCCGCCGGTGTCAGCGGATGGATCCGGGCCAGCCACAGCACTTCATCCGCATAGATATTGCCTAATCCTGCCACAACGGTCTGATTCAGCAAAATACCCTTGATCGCCGCGTGGCGCTTGGCCAGCGCCTGTTTCAGATAATTCACGGTGAACTCTGGGCTGAACGGTTCCGGTCCCAAGTCCCGCAGGCCGTGGACCTGATTTTCGGCGCCGGTGGGTACCAGCGTCATTCGGCCGAACTTCCGCATGTCGCGGTAACGGAGCTGACTGCCGTCAGTGAAAGTGAAAATCACATGGGTAAAGCGTTCCTTGGGCGCATTGGCGGCGCCGTAAGCATATTTGCCCTCCATCCGCAAGTGGGAAACCATCGTCCGGTCGCCGCTGAAGCGGAAAAGCAAATACTTGCCCCGGCGATCAACGCCGGTGATCGTGCGGCCAGTGACGGCGGCTTGAAAGGCGGCTAAATCGCCGCCGACAATTTTTGGCCAGTCGCTGCTGACGGAGCGCACCGTTCGGCCGATCACCGTGTCCGCCAAACCGCGGCGGACCGTTTCCACCTCCGGTAATTCTGGCATTGTGTCCCAGACCCCTTTCTGTTCAGTTACTTCACATCATACCAGGTATCGCCGAAACTGCTGTCCACTTTCAGCGGTACTGCTAATTTTACGGCCGAATCCATGATTGACGGCACGAGCTTCTCCAGAATTGGGATTTCTTCCCGCGGTGCTTCAAAGAGCAGTTCATCGTGCACTTGCAGCAGCATGGTGGCTTGCAAATGCTGATCTTTCAAGGCCTGGGCCATATTGATCATCGCTACTTTGATAATATCGGCGGCGCTGCCCTGGATCGGCGTGTTCATCGCCGTGCGTTCCGCAAACTGGCGCAAATTACGGTTTTTGGCATTAATGTCCGGCAGATAGCGGCGGCGGTGCATAATCGTTTCCACATAGCCTTGTTCCCGAGCGGTCTTCACGATCTGCTCCGTCCAGTCTTTGACTTGGGGATACTGTTCGAAATAGGCGTCAATGAACGCCTTAGCCTGTTCCCGGGGAATCCCGATGTTTTGGGACAATCCATAGTCCGAAATACCGTAGACGATACCGAAGTTCGTGGCTTTAGCCTGACGCCGCATGTTATCGGTGACTTGGCTCGGGTCGGTCAGATGGAAAATTTTCATCGCCGTGTTAGCGTGGATATCCCGATTTTCCTTGAACGCTTCCTGCATGTTCCGATCGCCGGATACATGGGCCAGCACCCGCAGCTCCACCTGGGAATAGTCGGAGTCAAAGATCTGCCAACCCGGATGGCTGGGCACAAAGGCCTTACGAATCTGCTTGCCCTCATCCTGATGCATGGGAATATTTTGCAAGTTGGGGTCTTGCGAAGATAGCCGGCCGGTTTGGGTCAGCGTCTGAATGTAGCGGGTATGAATCTTGCCGTCAGGATGGATCTGACTGAGCAAGCCTTCCACATACGTGGATTGGATCTTGGCCAGCTGGCGATAGCTCAAAATCATCTGAATGATCGGCGACTCATCCTGAAGCTTCTCCAGAACCGCTACGGACGTCGAATAACCAGTCTTCGTTTTTTTGATCGGCGGCAATTTCATTTCGTCAAACAAGACAGTGCCCAGCTGTTTTGTCGAATTAATGTTGAATTCATGACCGGCTTCGGTGTAGATCTGATTCTCTAAGTCCTGCAAACGTTCCTTGAGCGACACGCCCATGGCCTTTAATGTGTCCGGGAGGACCTTGATCCCGGCGATTTCCATATTTGCCAGCACGATGGCCAAGGGCCGTTCCAGATCAGTGTACAGTGTGTACTGTTCATGGGCCTGCAAGTCTTTAACCAGTTGCGGCTGCAAATTATAAACACAGGCCAGTTTATGGGCAATGTGCTGGATGAACACAGCCTGGTCGTCAGGTACTTGGCGTTTCTTGCCTGTGCCGTAAACCGCGGCATCAGTTTCCACACCGGTATACCCGTGCTGGGCTGCGACGGAACCCAGGTCATTACTGTTATCCACCGTATTCAGCAAGTAAGACACCAGCAGCATGTCAAAGTCGATGCCGTTGATCGTTGCCCCGAAGCGATGAGCAGCGACGTAATTCCGTTTGGCGTCAAACACATATTTTACTTTTTGCGTATCAGCCAGCCAAGTTTGCAATGCCGGTTCGCGCAAAATCGCGTCCTGAGTGGCCACATACCACTGGTCCGGAGTGCCCAGCCCCACCGCAATGACCGGCTCGGTGTGGTAATTATCCCCCAGCATTTCGATCATGAAAGTCTTGGGCGCATCCCCCGCCAGTGCTTGCGGCAAGTTGGCGGCCGTTAATGCCGTTACGGGCAAGTCCTTTTGCACTGGCGCGTCATCGTCCCCTTGGGGGGCAAGATCCTTGATAAAGGAGTTGAAGTCCAGTTCTTGATACAACGCCAGCAAGGCTTGGTTGTCTGGGCCCGGATAAACCGTATCCGCCAACCCCAAGGTGATCGGGGCATCCGTCCGAATCGTCGCCAAATCTTTGCTGAGGAAGGCCATATCCTTGTCGTTGATCAGGTTTTCTTTCATTTTGGACTTTTTCATATCGGCCACATGGGCATAAAGATTTTCTACTGAGCCGTATTCCTGAATCAGCTTCAACGCGGTCTTTTCGCCCACCTTGGTGACGCCGGGATAATTGTCGGAATTGTCCCCCATCAACGCCTTGACGTCAATCAGCTGCTTGGGCGTGATGCCCAGCTTCTCTTGGAAGTGTGCTGGCGTATAAGCTTCCAGCTCAGCGACGCCCTTCAGCGTGACCTGGACCGTAATCTGGTCGCTGGCCAACTGCGTCAAGTCCCGATCGCCGGAGAGTACAGTGACCGCCATCCCCGCCTTGGCGCCTTCCTGGGCCATCGTGCCGATAATGTCATCGGCCTCGTAATTCTTCAGCTCGTACCACTTGATACCATACGCGTCCAGCAGCTTGTGCAGGAACGGCAGCTGTTCAGCCAGTTCGCCAGGCATCTTGGCCCGGGTGCCTTTATATTCCTCGAATTTTTTTGTTCGGAAGGTCACTTTTCCAGCATCGAAGGCCACCAGCACATTGGTAGGATCAACCTGCTCCAGGATATTGTCCAGCATGCGTTTGAACGCGAAGATCGCGTTGGTATGCAGGCCGTCGCGGTTGATAAATGAGTCCAGCGCGCTGTGCATGGCAAAGAAGGCCCGGAAGGCCACACTGTTCCCATCCACCAGCAGTAATTTCTTGGTTGTCGGCACGTTTGAAAACTCCTTTCTGACGCTCTTTCTTCTCTATATTGTAACAAAAGAAAACCGTTGAAACACGCGTTCCAACGGTCATCCAGGCAGCAATTCAATTATTTGTCGGCTTGCAGCGCATCCGTGAAGACTTTTTCGTACTTCTGGATGTCGCCGGCACCCATGAACACCAGCACGTTGCCCTTTTCTTTGAGCAGCGGCGTGGTATCACCATTCTCCAAGACTGTAGCGCCCTGGGGGATCTTGGCGGCCAAATCGGCACTGGATACATTCCCGTGGGATTCCCGGACGGAGCCGAAAATCGGGAAGACATAAACCGCGTCAGCTTGGCTCAAACTCTTGACGAAACCAGGCATCAAGGCCTTGGTCCGGGTATACGTATGGGGTTGGAAAACCGCGACGATCTTGCGGTCTGGGAACTTTTGCCGAGCCGCGTCCAATGTAGCGCGAATCTCGTTGGGATGATGGGCATAGTCGTCAATGACCTTCGTGGTGCCGTAGTCTGTTTCGGCAAAGCGGCGCTTCACGCCGTCAAAGGAAACCAGCTCTTGGGCAACCTTGGCCGGATCCATCTTTTCCAAATGGGCGACACCGACAACCGCCAGACTGTTCAAAATACTATGCTCGCCAAACAAGGAAACCGCGTAATGGCCGATCGGCTGCTTGTGGAACAGCACGTCAAAGCTGGACCCTTTGGTGGTGCGGACCACATTGACGGCTTGGAAATCATCAGTATCTTTCAAGCCATAGAAGTAAATCGGGACATCCGTCTTCAATTCATGGACATGGGGATCGTCGCCCCAAGCAAAGATGGCCTTCTTGGTTTGGTTGGCCTCTTGCTGGAAGGCGGATACCACGTCATCGATGTCCTTATAGTAATCCGGGTGATCATAATCGATGTTGGTGATCACCGCGTAGTCGGGATGATACGAAACGAAGTGGCGTTCATATTCATCGGCTTCATAAACGAAGAAGCGGGCCCCGGGCACGCCTTTACCGGTGCCGTCACCAATCAGATAGCTGGTCTTGGCCACCCCGGACAGGGTGTGGGCCAGCAAACCAGTGGTGCTGGTCTTGCCGTGGGTGCCGCTGATGCCGATGCTGGTGTAGGGCTTCATGAATTCACCGAGGAATTCATTGTAACGGTACATGGTCAGGCCCATTTTCTTTGCCTGCTGAATCTCGGGATTGTCGTCCCGGAAGGCATTGCCCCGGATAACCGTCATGCCCTCTTGGAGATTCGCCGGGTCAAACGGATACATGGGAATGCCCGCGGCCGTCAGCGGCTTCTGGGTGAATGTATACTGATCAATATCGGAACCCGAAACATCGTTGCCTAAGTCATGCAAGATCAGCGCCAGCGCGCTCATCCCTGAACCCTTGATACCGATGAAATAATACTTCGTCATGTATGTCATTCCTTCTCTTCGTCTTGTTGATGCGCGGTTGCGGCAGTGTCCGCATCCCCCCGGTAAAAGACCTTGCGGGGTTTGGATCCCCGGGGACCAGAAACCAAGTTCTTGGCCTCCAGATGATCGATGATATTAGCGGCCCGATTGTAACCGACAGAAAACAGCCGCTGCAATTTACTGGTGGAAATGGTGTCCTCATGCTGGACATAATCCAGCACTTGGTCCCACAGCGGGTCTTCCTCTTCAGTCACCGTCGCCGCTTTTTGCAAATCCTGGTTGGTGAATACGTAATCCGCCTGAGCTTGCGCAGTGATGGCCGCCGTCACCCGGTCGATCTCGTCGCCGGTGACATAAGCGCCCTGCAAGCGCAGGGGATGATTAGAGCCGTTCGCCCGATAGAGCATGTCACCCTTCCCCAGCAGCCGATCGGCACCCTGGGCATCCAGAATCGTGCGGGAGTCGACTTGACTGGACACCATGAAAGCGATCCGAGTGGGAATGTTGTTCTTGATCACGCCGGTTAAAACATCCACACTCGGCCGCTGAGTGGCAATCAGCAGGTGGATCCCCGCCGCCCGCGCCTTCTGGGTCAGCCGGGCGATACTGTCTTGGACAGCATTGGCAGTGGTCATCATCAAATCAGCTAATTCATCAATGACGACGACAATATAGGGCATTTGCATCTCTGGTTCACGCTGCGCTTTGGCCCGCTGATTGAACTCTTCGATGTTCCGCACACCGGCTGCCACCAGCTGGGTATAGCGCTGCTCCATCCGTTCGACGACCCAATCCAGGGCCGCCACAGCTTCTTCCGGGTCAGAAATGACCGGCGCCAGCAGATGGGGCAAGTTGTTGTATGGCGCTAATTCCACCGCCTTAGGGTCGATCAGCAGCAGTTGCAATTGATCCGGCGTGGCTTTCAGCAGCAGCGACAGTAAAATCCCGTTGATGAACACGGACTTGCCGCTGCCGGTAGAACCGGCGATCAAACCGTGGGGCATCTTGCGCAGATCCGCCACCACCGGCCGGCCGAACAGGTCGATGCCCAAAGCCACCGTCAATGGCGACAGGGATTGGGCGAAGGCCGTGGAGTCGACGATCTCTTTCAGCGCGACGGAGCGCGGCTTAGCGTTGGGAATTTCGATCCCCACCGTACGCTTGCCCGGAATCGGGGCTTCGATCCGAATCTCTTGAGCGGCCAGCGCCAGTTTCAAATCATCAATGAGCGCGGTGATTTTGGACACCTTAACCCCCGGCGCCAGTTGGATCTCAAACTGGGTCACCGTTGGGCCGACTGTTTGATGGACAACACTGCCGTCCACATGGAAGGCTTTCAATGTCGCGTTCAGCTGACCAGTTTGATTGGCCACCCATTCATCATCTTTAGTCGAATCAACATCCTGGACCGGCCGCAGCAAATCGGTACTGGGCAGCCGATAACCAGTATAATCCGTCGTTTTGCCGCTGTCAGCAGGCAAATGGGCAGTGGCCGCAGTTGGCACCGGACCAGTTGGGGCCATGGCTGCCGCTGCGGGCTTGGGTGTTGCCGGGGCCGCCGGTTGGACCGGCGCCGGTTCTGCCGCGGCCGGTTGCTGCGGACCTAGAGCCTTCTTCAATAGGTCATCGGGCATATGAAAGGCACCGAGCACTGAATCGTCATCGGCCGCTGTTTCTTCAGTATCCGATTCTCTGCTGTCCTCAGTTTCCTGAGGATCTGACGAACCGATGGATTCAGCTGCATCATCTGCTTCTCTGTGCGCAGATCGTGTTTCATCAGCAGCGCTGCCCGGCAATTCTGCCGGTTGCGGTTGCGGAGTTTCTGCAGGTGCCGGTGTCTCGTCCGGCATGTCAGATTCTGCTGACGCCTCGCGTTCGGGCAGCGGTTTTTCTTTGCCCGCGGCCGCTGGGCCGTCTGCCGCTGTCTTCTCTGGCAGCGCCGGTTCGATTGGTTCCTCAACGTCATCATTCGGATCCGCAAATAAGAACACTTGACCAGGTGTCTTGTCAAACGCGGCCACCATCGTCGGATCCGCCTTGTGGTCGGAATAAATAAACGGATGCAGATTACTGATTGGGATATAATCCGCCGTCAAATCATCCGGTGCCGGACTGGGCGCGGCTGCCGCCGGGTGCTGCCGCGGCACTGGCCGGTGCGCCGTACGCGGCCGGACGGTTGGGGCAGTTGACGTCGTCCGTTTTTTCGGTTCTTGAGCCGGCGCCCGCCGGTAAAACGCCGGACCATCGTAATGCGCCATAGTCAAATCTCCTCTTTCTTCTCTGCATCTGATTGTAGCAGAATCCCCAGACACAAAAAACAGCAGATGCCAAATCCCTCAGGACTTGACCCCTGCTGCTGATCAAAAATTAATAGGTGAGCTTAAAGTTCGCCGGAATAAAAGCGGCGCCCACGGGCGCGTCCGCCGGCAAAATCAGCAAGCCCGGTTTTTGCGGGGCATTGGGCAAAGCCAACTCCCGGGGCGCACACAGCATACCGTAGGACGGCACACCGCGCAGTTCGCCCGGCCAAATGATCTTGCCGCTGGGCATGAAAGCACCGGGCAAAGCCGCGACGACCTTCTGGCCTTCAGCGACGTTAGGCGACCCTACCACGATTTGGCGCGGCTTTTCTTCGCCGACATCGACTTGGGCGATCTTTAAATGATCGGAATTGGGGTGCTTCTTCAATTCCTTAACGAACCCGACCACCAAGTAAGGCTTGGGGTCGGCGGTCAGCCGCTCGGCAAAACCGGCATTAGCCAGCGCTGTATTCAGCTTGGCCACATCGGCTTCACCCAGCTTGACTTGCCCATCATGGAGCACGTCGCTGCCGAGAATGTCCGCCGGGTGGAAGAAATTCATCCCCACCAGTGCGCCGCTTTTGGCGTCCCGGATCACGGTGACATTTCCCCGGCGCTCACTGGTCTCTGTAAACTCGCTATCCTGGGCGACCACTGCGAAGAGCACGTCCAGACGGTGATTGAATGCTGTAATTAACAAGGCTTTTTGCTCCTTACCGATTTAAGTTCACCTAAGTTTAGCATTAGGCCGGTAAGTTGTCGATAAATGCCTCGATCTGCTTCTTGGTCTTCCGGTCCTTGTTCACGAACCGGCCGAGCTCTTTGCCGTCTTTCACCGCGATGAAACTGGGAATACCGAACACGTCCATATCCTTGGCCAGATCCAAAAACTTGTCCCGGTCAATTTCAACAAACTGCCAATCGCTGTATTCCTTCTCAATGGCGGGCATCTGCGGCTTGATAAAGCGGCAATCCCCGCACCACGCGGCATCGAAGAATAGCATGTGCTTACCCTGGGCCGTCACGTCTTGCAGCTGAGCATCGTCCATTTCAGCCAATGACTTCATTCCTCCACGCTCCTTTCGCTTTCTTACTTACTAATTATAAGTGAATAGGTCAAAAAAGTAAACCACCGGCTGCGGCGTTGGCAAAGCTGGCCATCCATCATATAATGGGAGCCGTATACTTCAAAAAAGAAAGCAGGTTACGATTATGGCCAAGTCACCCCGTCCTTGGGTCTATTTCGCCGCTGGCGCCCTTACCGGACTATTCACCGGCGCCGTAGAAATGTATTGGCACCAACGCAGCGCCCAGCACTTATTGGATCACCGGCTGCAGCAAGTGAAGGATCTGTTCCTGCAGGAAGGACCCATTCAAGGGTCCTGGATTGAATCCCAAGCTCATCCCTACACTGGTAAAAACGGCCGCACCACCGATGTAAACTATGGCGGCATCACCCGCCAAGAAAACGGGCAGTTGCGGCAGTACGAATTTATCATGGACGTCCCGACCGGCCAGCTGCTGGATATTTATCCCTTAGCCTGATGGAACACCGCCCGGACGCCATAAATAGGCTGGCCCTTGGCGCTGAACTTATCCTCGTATTCCGTCGGCACATTCGCCGCCGCCCAGGTTGTGTCATCGTGATGCAGATCCAGACTCAATTGCTGAAACTGCATCCCAAACTGATTCATACTGATCAGCGAATATTCGAAGAAATGACGGTTGTCCGTCTTCAACTGCACCACCCCATCCGGCACGAGCAACTGCTGGTATTGGGTGAGAAAGCTGGAGTATGTCAGCCGTCTTTTTTCGTGCCGCGTTTTGGGCCACGGGTCAGAGAAATTCAAATAAATTTCACTGAAGTGCCACCCGGCAAACAGGGCCTGCAAGTTCTCGGCATTGGCCACCACCAGCTGCAAATTCGGCAGCTGCGCGTCGACCTGGGCTTTCAAAAGCACTGCCAGGGCGGAATGCTGCATCTCCAAGGCAAGAAAATTGATCTCCGGGTGCAGCTGGGCCATTTTAAAGATAAATTGACCCTTGCCAGTGCCGATTTCCAGCCGTACCGGCTGTTTCTGAGCAAACTGGTCGGCGACGTGCTCCGGTTGCACTTGGATGAGTTCCGGATGGGCATCGATCAGTTCCTTCGCCCAGGGTTTATTTCGTAACCGCAAAAAGAATTCCTACTTTCTAAAAATTACTGCATCTTGGCGATTCGCCGCGGTGCATAGAGATAAATAAACGCTAAGGTCACGGCCAGTGCGATCGCGGCCGCGGCCAGTGTGAGCAAAGAAAAGCCCAGCTGCCAGACCATGGGGATGACGAAAATCACCCAAGCCAGCAGCAGCAGAACCGTCAATAACCGGGCAAACGAATGCTGCTGACTCGCTGGCGGCACGGGGTACAGGAAAGTCATCACGTTATTGCTGTACTGGCCGGCAAACGGCAGCAGCTGAAAGCCGATCAAGTAGATAAACAGTGCCGCTACCAGCGCGGCCGCCCACCATGTGGGAATAAAGTACAGGGCGATCGCCCCAATGATGGTGAGCCGCAGGAACAGTCCCAGATACTCGCTGCCCCGCAAAAAGCCGCGGACATATAAATACGTGAACGTATGCGGCGGGGTCAAGGTCAGTCGGGGAATGAACACATCCAGATACTTGCGCCGCTTCGCACTGCTGGTCAGGCCAGGCACATCGGTGAACAGGTTGTAGAACCGATAAATCCTGAATTGGCGCCGTTCTTCCCGGCCAATGGCCACCAGCCAGTCGATCCGGCTGCGGCGGATCACCCGCTGGAACGTCGTGGTCAGCCACATGTACCAGCCGATGGCCGCGAGTATGGCGACGATGGCCAGCCAACTCGGCCCATAGACACTGAGCGCCAGACTCAGTACGCTGATTCCCTGGGCAAGCCAGAAGCGGCCGGGTGCGGCCGTCTGCTGATCCATCAACAGGCCCAGTCCCTGCCGCACCAGGTCGGTGCTTTTCAGGAGCACCAGGATGAGCAGGAAGGCCGCCCACTGCAGCGTCGTCACCCCTGCCCCGCGAACAGCGAAGGGAAACGCCAGCAGGCCAACAAAGAGCAGCGCCGTCAGCGGGACCGGCAGACTGTAACGCCAAGCCCCCCGCAAATACTCTCGCATGTCCGCTTCCCGGGGCTGAAGGAAGACCGAATCCGCCTCAAAAATCAGGCTGGCAAACTGACCGACCTGCAACAAGGCCCAGAAGGCCAAAATCAATACCGGTTTGCCCCACCACAGCGTGGTGATCCCCTTGAGCGCATTGGCATAACTGACCCCTAAGGCCCCGAAGAGAAAGATCAGGGCAATCATAAAGTGATCGTTGAACACCAGCCGCAAATACTTCAGCTGCTGGGTCAAATGCCGCTGTTGGCGTTGGTGCCACAGAGTCTTCATGAGGCCGCCGGCTCCTTTGTCATCGCCAGATAAATATCGTCCAAGTTGGCGTCGCTCATGCCGAATTCCTGCTTCAATTGATCCAGCGATCCCTGAGAGCGGACCCGCCCATTATTCAGCAGAATAAACGTGTCCGCGTATTGCTGGGCGGTGGCCAAAATATGGGTCGACATTAAAATCGACGCCCCCGCCGCTTTGCGTTCCTGCACGATCGTTAACAGATCATGAACAGCCAACGGATCCAGCCCGGTGAACGGTTCATCAATGATGAACAGCTTGGCCTCCGTCATGAAGGCGGTCACGATCATCACCTTTTGGCGCATCCCTTTGGAAAAATTGCTCGGGAACCAATCCAGCTTATTATCCAAACGGAACATTTTCAGCAGCCGATCGGCCTTTTCCCACGTTTCTTTGACCGGCAGACCGTACGCACTGATCGTTAGATCGATGTGTTCCTTTAAAGTGAGTTCCGGGTACAGCACCGGGGTCTCCGGGACATAGGCAATTTGCTGGTGATAGGCGGTGGCGTCCTGCTGGATCGTCAAGCCGTTCACCGTGATGGTCCCCTTCGTGGGCGTGAGCAGACCGATGACGTGCTTGATGGTGGTGGATTTACCCGCCCCGTTCAGCCCGATCAACCCGGCTATCGTCCCGTCCGGCACGCTGAACGTGACGTCATGGAGCACCGGTACGTGGGCATATCCGCCCGTTAACTGATCAACATTAAGCAATGAATCAACGCTTCCTTTCGTTCGCTGGAAAACAGCAGGCTAGCCCGCCCGCCGCATGGTGTTATGGTATCATGATAGCAGAAAGTTGGCCGCCACGAAACGGCGGCCGTCAGGAGGTTCAAAATGTTAGACGAGAACTGTATTTTTTGCAAGATCATCCGGGGTGAAATCACCAGTGTGACGGTTTTTGAAGACGATCACGTCAAAGCCTTTTTGGATATTTCCCAAACCACCCCGGGTCATACCCTGCTTGTACCCAAGGACCACATCGAAGATATTTTCCATCTGCCCGCCGCCACCGCGGCCCGGCTTTTTTCCTACGTGCCGATGCTGGCTAACGCCATCAAGGCGGCCAACAGCGGCATCAAGGGTATGAACATCATCAACAACAACGGCGAAGTGGCTTATCAAAGTGTGCATCATGTGCATATCCACTTGATTCCCCGCTATTCCGATCAGGATGATTTCAATATTCATTTCGGCAATCACAGCGATATGTATGATACAGCAGCGCTGACCAAAATTGCTTTGACCATCAAAGAAAACTTGCAGGAGGCGCCCCATGCCTAAATTTCGTCACGGCCTTGTGCTCGGAGCCATTGTCGGTACAGCAGTCGCTCTCCTTACGGCTAAAAAAACCGGCGCCGACCGCCAGCGGGATACGGCCGCCTATCTGGACGACGTGACCGGCGCAGTCCAAGACGTCAGCGCGAGTGCCGGCAAATTGCAGACCGCGCTGGGTCATTTGCTGACCCAGTTGCAGACGACGGTGCCCACCGTGCAGAAACAGGTTGAACGGGATATTGCAGATTTCCAATTCCAAGCCCAGCCACGGCTGAATCAAATCAACGAGACCCTGACGACTTTGCAAGCCGACGCAGCCGGTTTCACTGATCAAAAAGTCACAAATAAATCATAACTGTGGCGATTCTATGCCGAATTTGTAAAACTTTAAGAAACCCCCGCCCGAAATTTTCAATGCCATTTCAGGTGTGGTATATTTGACGTTGTTCTGATTACCCGCAATGGGTACAATCTTTAGTTGAATGGATGTGTATTTAATGTTTAAAAAGTCTGGCAAATGGGCCATCGCGCTCAGCGCAGTCGTTGTCATGCTGCTCGCAGCAGGCTGCTCCGCCGGTAATAAGACCGTTGTATCAATGAAGGGCGGCAAAATTACTCAAGAGCAATACTACGAGGCCATGAAAGACTCCAGCTCGGGCAAAACAACCCTACAGACGCTGATCTGGGAAAAAGCCTTGGAGGAACAATACGGTAAGACCGTGTCCGACAAGACTGTCACTAAGCAATACAATTCCGTCAAGACCCAATATGGTGCCCAGTTCTCCCAAGCACTGGCCCAAAATGGTTTGACACCTTCTCAGTTTAAGACCAACATCAAGACCAACCTCCTGACCCGCAAGGCTCTGGAAGCCCTGAAGCCGGTCACCACCGCCGATTTGAAGACGCAATGGAAGTCTTATGAACCGAAGATCACCGTTTCTCATATCCTGGTCAAGGACGAGAAAACGGCCAAAGATATCATTAGTCAATTGGAGAAGGACAACGGTAAGAACTTCGCCGCTTTGGCCAAGAAGTATTCTACCGATACCGGCTCCAAGGCCAATGGCGGAAAGCTGACCCCGTTTGACAGCTCCGATACGTCTTACGATGCCACCTTCAAGAAGGCCGCTTTTGCTTTGAAGCAGGGTGAATACACTAAGACACCGGTCAAGACCCAATATGGTTACCACATCATTATGTCCGATAAGAACCCGGGCAAGGGTAAGATGTCTGACCACACCAAGACCTTGAAGACCCAGATCTATGACAAGTGGATGCAAGATTCTACGGTCATGCAGGGGGTTATGTCCAAGGTATTGCAAAAGGCCAATATTGATATCAAGGATAAGGACTTGAAGGATATTCTGTCCGGCTACCTGAACAGTTCATCCAGCAAGTCGACGGCAACGAGCTCATCTGCGGCTGAATCAAGCAGCGATGACAGCTCTGCGACGTCCAGCTCCAGCAGCACGTCGAGCTCCAGTGCCAGCAGCACAACGAGTTCTTCGGCTTCTAGCTCAAGCAAGTAATTTAATTACTGGTATTGAAAAAGGCATCCTGCGATGGGATGCCTTTTTTGTGGGCTGAGAAAGTTGTTCTGACGCCGTGCCAGCTAATCATCAATTGGCTTTGGTTGGTAGAAGCGTCGATTGTCCAAGCCGAAGACGCGTTCGGAGTATTCGCCGGGTTTGGCGTCAGTGAGGGCCATGGTGATCATGGTCAAGCTGGCATCCATTTGGTCGATTTGGTGGAGCAGTTCGGCTTCAATCAGCTGCGGCCGCACAGGTGAGCCGTAGTCGAGCTCGCCGTGGTGGGCCAGGACCATATGCCGCAAAAGCATAACAGCCTCGCTGTGGCTGTCCAGCTGGAGCTTGTCGCAGGCGCGAATGATTTCTTCATCAATCATCACCACGTGGCCGATCAGGTTGCCCTCCGGCCGATATTGGGTGGCAGTGGGCCCAGTGAGTTCCCGAGTCTTGCCCATATCGTGGAGCAGTGTGCCCGCCAGTAAGAGGTCTTCGTTGACTTTATGGTACAGCGGCGCGATTTTTTGGGCCAGCCGCACCATCGAGACGGTATGGAAAGCCAATCCGCCCTCGTAAGCATGGTGGTTGGTCTTGGCCGCCGGGTAGGTGAAAAATTCATGCCAGTGGGCCCCAAATATATATTGGACGATCCCCCGCCATACTGGCTGCTGGATCTCGGCGATCGTCTGCTTCACGAAGGCTTGCAGATCCTCGATACTCTCCGGCGCCGTGGGCGTATAGGCGTGGGGATCTTGTTCCGATTCCGGCAAGACCCGCATGTGTTTGATCCGAATTTGCGGCCGATCTTGGTAGACTTCCCGTTTGCCGGTCAGCTGCACCACGGTCCCCGTTGTGAAGTCCTGAGTGGCCTTCTCCGCCGCATGCCACAGCTTAGCCGTGATTTCCCCCGACGTATCCGTGAAGACCAGGGCAATGTACTTACTGCCGTCCTTGGCCTCCCGCACGTCGGCGGACTTGATCAAAACCGGGATGTCGAGTTGTTCGTTGGGTTGAAAATCTTTGAGTAATTTTGTCATAAATCGCCAAACGCCCAGCCGGTCAGTCCGTCTGGGCGCTTTCTGCGTCATCCTCTCAGTATTCTACTGGAACAGACCTTTGAGGCTATTATACCATTCACTGGCCTTATCCTTGAGCCCATTGATACCTTTCTCCACGTTGGATTGAAAATCATTCAGCCAATCATCCCCAGAACCGCTGCTGGTGCCGGTGCTGCCGCCATTATTCGCCGCATCTTCCTGGGCGGCATCTTGGACCTTGAACGGTGTCTGCTTAGTGTTGGGCAGAATATTCTGCATTTCCTGCTTAAAAATCGGCGCGACCCCCTGCTCGCTGATGCCCTTCAGGAAGTGATTGGCATCAGTCTGGTCAAAGCCGACCCATGTGGCCACGGTGACGTCCGGCGTGTAGCCAACGACCCATTGGTCCTTGGTACCAAACCCCCAACTGCTGTCGCCCTCGGTACTGCCGGTCTTGCCGGCAATCTTATACCCGCTAGGCGCCGCGGAGGTCCCGGTACCGCTGGAAAAGACGGACAGCATCATACTGGTCATCTCGTTAGCCGTCTTGGCGGTGATGATCTGCTTGGCCGTCGTGTTGGTATTATCCACGACCACAGCCCCGGTGGCGTCCACGATTTTCGTGATGAAATGGGTGTCCGGTAATTTACCGCCATTGGCAAAGGCCGAATACGCCCGCGCCATCTGCAGCGGCGATACCCCTTGGGACAAGCCGCCAATGCCAAAGGCTAAGTTTTGGTCACTCTTAGGAATATTGATCCCGAAGCGTTCTGCCGAAGCGACACCCTTTTGCACCCCGATCTGGTTCAACAGCCAGACAGCAGCGGTGTTCTTACTTTCCGCCAGAGCCTCATACATCGGTACCTCGCCGGCATATTGTTCATCCACATTGTGGGGGGTGTATTTATTTTTACCGAAACTCTGCAGCTTATCTTCCAACATCGAATCCGGATGGTAGCCGGCCTCAATCGCCGGGGTATAAATTGCCAGCGGCTTCATTGCACTGCCTGGCTGGCGGCGCATCTGGGTGGCCCGGTTGTAACCCCGGAAAACATGCTTGCCGCGGCCGCCGATAACGCCCAGCACCCCGCCGGTATTGGGATCCACAGCCACACTGGCCGCTTGGACCGGCGTCCCATCAGCAGCGTTAGCCGGGAAGGCCCAATCTTCTTTGAAACTGCCCTGCATCTGGCTTTGAATCGTCTGGTCCAGCGTGGTGTAAATCTTGTACCCCTTATTCAGAATGTCTTCTTCTTTAATGTCGTACTTGTTGTAAGCTTCATCTAAGACCGCATCGAAGAAATAGGGATAGCGGTACTCGTCAGACTGCTGGTAATTATTCACCAGCGTGAGCTGTTCGTTCTTGGCACTGTTAGCCTCAGCTTGGGTCAATTTGCCGTTGTCGACCATTAAGCTCAGAATCAGGTTGCGCCGGCCGAGGGCATTATCCATATGGTCTACGGGATTATAGAAACTGGGGGAACGCAAAATCGCCGCCAGGGCCGCCCCTTGGGACGCATCCAGATCCTTGGCATGCTTGCCAAAATACCGCTCCGATGCATCCTCCACACCCCAGACGCCATTGCCGAAATAGGCGTTGTTCAAATACATCGTGAGGATGTCGTCCTTAGAATAATGCCGGGTGATTTCCACCGCCAGAAAAATTTCTTGAAATTTTCGGACAAAGGTCTGCTTCTGCGTCAACAGCGTATTCTTGGCCAGCTGCTGAGTGATCGTACTGCCCCCGCCGCTGATCTGGCCGTGGTGAATGACATAACTGACCGCCGCCCGCGCCAGGCCCTTAATGTCGAACCCCGGGTTAGAATAGAAACTGCGGTCCTCAGTGGAGATCACCGCGTTGCGGATCTGGGGCGAAATCTGGTTCAATTCCACAAACGTCCCTTTATTGGTGATCGTCCCCGCTTTTTCGTTATGGGTGTCATAAATCTGGGTGACGGTCTTCAGGTTGGTCTTCAAGTTCTCCACGTCGGCGGTCTTCGCTTTGTACGTGAAAAAGGCGGACGCGGCCACCGCGACTGTTAGAAACAGCACGATCGCCCAGCGTACCACCTGGTAGCGATGATTGAAGCGGCGGATAAACACCCAGGCCCGGTGGCAATATGGATACAACCACGAGGCAAACTGGAGCCAATACGCCCATACACGGCGCCAAAAACCCATGACGAGGATCCCTTCTACATTGGATTACAGAAAAACGATGCATTACAATTGTTAACATCATAGCACACCCGCGGATTAGCTCTGCAGGCAGCCCAGCAAAATTAGGAAAAAGACAAGGATGACGACTTGATGACCGCATATCAGCACCGCATTGTATTGCCCCCGGATTATCCCGGCCGCACTGTTCGGGAACAGCTCCAAGCGTGGTGGATCCCCAAAAAGTGGCAGCACTTCCTGCGCATTGAAGATGGTGTGCTGGTCAACGGCCGCTATCAATCCATGAACACGCGGCTGCACGCCGGCGATCTCGTCAGTTTGGCCTTCACCCATGTGGACCACCCGGTGCAGGATTACAATGTAACCGCCCGCAGCAGTCTCGTCATTTGTCACGAAGATCCCGATGTCCTCGTGGTCGATAAGCCGGCAGGGGAAAAAATGCATCCGAATCACGCCGGCGAAAGCAATACCCTGATGAACGCCGTCGCCAGTTACCTCGCCGCCAGCGGCGGCGCCGCCTTCATGGTTCACCGGCTGGATCAAGCCACCAGCGGGGCCGTACTGATTGCCAAAAACCCAGCCGTGGTGCCGCCGCTGAATCGGCAATTGGCGATCAAAACTCTGCATCGGGAATACTTGGCTGTCGTTCCTGGCACACCAGTGCTGCCTGACCACGGCCATTTCACCGGCCCCATCGCCCACGCCATTAACGACGTACGCCGCCGGACGGTGGATAACAAAAACGGCCAAGCCGCGGACACAGAATTCCGGGTCTTGGACCGTTCTTCAGAAACACAACTTTTATTACTGACCCTGCACAGCGGCCGCACCCATCAAATCCGGGTCCATCTGGCCCACGCGGGTCTGCCGATTATCGCTGACCCGCTCTACGGCCCCGCTGCCGATCAAATTCCAGAAGACGAAATGCTGCTCCACGCGTGGCGCTTGACCTGGGAAACACCGCTGGGCTTTGGTACACAGACCGCCACAGCCCCTATTCCGGCGCGTTTTCGTCCGTATCTGCGGGCGTGGCCAGCGTATCGCTGATGGTTTGCTGAAAAGCCTTGGCCGCATCCTCATCGGGACAGATCACCAGCACCGTGTCGTGCCCCGCGAGAGTCCCGATAATATCCGGCCGGTGGACGTCATCCAACGCCGCAGCGACCAGATTACCGCTGCCGGCTTCTGTTTTCAACACCACCGTGAACTGCACTGCCACCGCCGTTAAAACTTGCGTTGCGACAGCCTGCCGCAAATTCTCCGGCAAAGTTGGCGCCTGGTGATCGGCTACAGCATAATAGGCGTGACCATTGCGGTCCTTGTACTTGCGAATCCCTAATTCCCGCATGTCCCGGGATAAATTACCCTGGGAAATCATAATACCGCGATCATGGAGAGCCGCCATCAGGTCCCGCTGCCGCTCGAAGCGGGTGCTGGTGACCAACTGACGAATGGCTGCCTTGCGCTCTTCCCGTTTCATCAGCCCATCACCCGCCTTACATTTCGGCCGGTGCGCCGACCCCCAGCAGGGCCAACGCACTCTGGAGCACCGCACTGACGGACGCAACCAGCGCCAACCGGCTGTCCTGGTCGGCGTCACCGGTCAAGACCTTAGTATGGGCATAATACTTATTGAAGGCCTTGGCTAACCGCAGCGCATACTTGGCGATGACTGACGGTTCGTATTCCCGCGCGGCTCGGGTAATGATTTCTGGGAAGTCCCCCAAGGTCCGGATCACTTCCCAAGCCCCCGCGTCATCTAATGCGGCTGCATCGATCAGGTCGGCTTCCGTCTTGCCTGCTTTGCGCAAAATACTTTGTGCCCGGGCATTCGTATACTGCACATACGGCCCAGTCTCGCCTTCGAAGCGCACGACTTCTTCCAGGTTGAAATCGAAGTTGTCCATCCGATCGTTCTTCAAGTCATGGAAGACGACCGCGCCCACACCGACCTGGTGTGCCACTTCTTCTTTGTTGGCCAGCGTCGGATTCTTTTCATCCACCTGCTTTTGCGCCAAGCCAACAGCATCCTGGAGCACTTTCTCCAACAAAATGATTCGGCCGGAGCGGGTCGACAATTTCTTCCCGTTTTCCGTGATCAAACCAAAGGGGACGTGGACGATCTCGTCGGCCCAGTCGAAGCCCATTTTCTTCAAAACGGCCTTCAGCTGATCGAAATGTTCCTTCTGCTCACCACCGACAACGTACAAGGACTTAACAAAGTTGTAGGTCCGCTTGCGGTAGATCGCCGCGGCCAAGTCCCGGGTCATGTACAGCGACGCGCCATCCGACTTGCGGATCAGCGCTGGATTCAGGTCTTGATCACTGAGATCAACGATATCAGCGCCCTGACTCTTTTCCAGCAGGCCCTTTTGCTCCAAGATTTGGATCACTTCATCCATCTTGTCATTATAGAAAGCCTCGCCGTTGTATGAATCGAAGGTGACACCCAGCTGATCATAGACCTTCTGGAATTCTTTGAGGGAAATCTCCCGGAACCACGCCCAGAGCTTGGTTGCTTCCGGATCGCCCTCTTCTAGTTTCTTGAACCATTCCCGAGCCTCGTCATCCATCTCAGGATGATCCTTATCCTCCTGATGGAAGCGGACATAATACGCCAGCAGATTCTTGATCGGATTCTCCTTGACGGCCTCTTCCGACCCCCACATCTTGTAACCAACGATCAGCTTGCCGAACTGGGTGCCCCAGTCGCCCAAGTGGTTGATCTTGATCGGATGATAACCCAATTTTGAGAAAATATTGGCCAGGGCATTGCCGATCACCGTGGAGCGCAAATGGCCCATGGACATGGGCTTGGCGATGTTGGGCGAAGACATATCGATGGGCACATTGCCGCCGTGTCCGATATCTGCGGCGCCGTAACCGGCGGGATCGCTCAAGATGGCATGGAACGTCGTGTGGGCGAAGACCGGCTGGTCCAGGAACACGTTGACGTACGGGCCCTTCGCCTCGACCTTTTGCAACCCATCCGCGTTCACGAGCGGCGCTAACTGCTGGGCAATTTGCACTGGTGATTTGTGCAGCGTCTTCGCCAGTTGGAACGCTGGGAAAGCAAAGTCGCCCAGATCCAGCGACTTAGGTACTTCCAGTAAATCGGCCACTTGGTCCGTCGTCAGTGATGCGTCGATCTGGTTCAAGGCCTGACTGATCTTTTCGGCCACAGTATGACGTAAGTCCATGAAAAACATCCTCCTTAAGATAGAAAAAAATCCTGCCGCAAAAAACGGCAGGAGAGACGGACGTGACGTCCGCGGTACCACTCTCATTCTTACGAATCGCACCGCCGAAGCGGCGCAACGAAGCGCTCGAGAAATGCACTATATGGTTGTGTGCCTGGGGTGCGCCGGCCAGCCTGTTGATCCGGCTTGCACCATTCCGGACTCGCTCGGCAATCAGAGTTGACCTATTCCTCAGTTCAAAGCGGGTGACGAGAATCGAACTCGCGACTTCAGCTTGGGAAGCTAATATTTTACCACTAAACCACACCCGCATTACAAGATACCAGTATAGCGAATTTTGGCGGCAATGGCAAATGAATTTCACAACGGTTAATTCAAATATACCATTCATTTCTCTTTAATTTTTTGACACAGGTTGTTATACTAGGAGTAAGAAATCCATGTTGGAGGAGCCGCGTATGAAACAAGCAGAAAAGGTCGATCAGTTGATCTATGGCGTCGTGAGTGAGCGGACACCGCGAGGCTACATCTTGCGCCTAAGCAGTGATCCGCAGGTCTTTGCCAAAGGGACAGTCTTCGAGGAGGCTGTTTATTACTTCTACCGGGTACTCGCCGAGTTTCTGAAGAAACAGCGAGACGCCGGCCACGATATCCACGATTACACCTTTCAACAGTTCGATTTTGCCGCATTAGATAAAGTGCATTTTCTCACTTTAGTCAGTGCCACGAATGATCTCGATCCGCACCATATGAATATGACCATGACTTTCCCCCAGGCCCGGCTGATTGATTTGCCGGAGACCTTTGATCAATTGAAAGCTTTGTTAAGCTAGCCGGTTGAGCCGCAGTGTAATGCCCGTGGTGACTAGGACACCGGCGATGGCAATTGCCAGGTCAAACCACATTACCGTGGTGAGCTGCTGGCTCCACTGGGCCGTGATCAGCGGCAGGATAAATTGAGCGGTGGCCCCGGCGGAATAGTACAGGCCGGTAGCGATCCCCTTACCCAGCGGCAGCGTTTCACCCATCACCGTCAGCCCCAGCTGCATTACCCCGCCGGCCATGCAGAAGCCGATGAGGAAGACGCTGGGAAACAGGATGATGGGTGGTGCTTGGCTGAGAATTGGAATCAGACTGAGTGTGCCGCCAATGGTGAACGGGACCAGTAATTGCGGCGGGGTGAAGCGGCGGCTGAGGATAAACACATTGACCAGCACGCAAATGAATGAGCCGGTGCTGTACCAACTCAGTAAGCTCCCACTGGTGCTGGGGGTCAGGTGCAGGATTTGAATCCCATATTGCGTGATGTTTTGGGTAAAGACCCAAAAGACGCCTTGAGAGAGGAACCCATAGACAATGAACAAACCTAATAATAGCCACGGCATCGTGGCAAACGAGACAGCTGCGGCTGGCTCGTTTTTTGTTTGAACAGATTGCGGCTGTTGCGGTTTGGTGCGCTTGGCACCCCACCAGGGGGTGAGAAACACGACCGCGTTGATGATGAGGATTGCTGCGAGAAATGCGTAGTTGAGGCCGAACCAGGCGTGGCTGGTGATCGTCCAGCCCACCAGCAGCGGCAGGATGAATTGGCCGGCGGACATGGCGCCTTTGATCAAGACGTTGGCTGCCCCGGCCTGCTCCGGGTAAATGTCCATTATCGCCGGATAGGTACCGGCGTCCAGGAATGAATTGGCACAGCCGGCGAGGAAGCTGAAAGCAAAGCCCCAAGCCGCCGTTGGACTCCACAAAATGCCCAGAAAAAAGAGCAAGTAACTGACCATGCCCAAACCCACGAAGAACTGCCGCCCCCAGCGGTCGCTGAGCCAACCGGACAGGAGCAGCACGACCAAGCGGCCGATCCCCATGGCGGCAATAACGGCACCGACTGCGGCGGCGGTGGTGTGCCACTGAGCGGCGAGGCTGGTCATGGATTGGGCAAGGATGAGGACCCCTGCGCCGTGAACGATGTAATTGGTGTAAAGACCGATGGCGATGCGGGTGCGGTGGGGTTTGGCTGTGGACAATGTGCGGCGTTCCCTTCTGTGGATCGATTTGCGTGCGCTGGTTCTTAGTTTACCAAAAAAGCCGCAGGTTGGGCGGCTTGTGGGGAATTTTATTGGTGTTTGGGGGGGTGGCCGGTTTGGTCGTCGTCGGGGTCGTCCCATTCCTTATAATGGGGCAATGGTTTGTGCAGTTCGCGCAGTTGGCTGCGGTGTTCGTAATTGAGGTACCAGACCAATGGAACAATAAATAGTATTGCCGCAACGATGAAGATACCAGACAGTTCGAACAAGTTGACGAAAAAGACCCTAACATTGTCCCACGACCAATCAAAGAAGAAAGGCGAATTGGCGATTTTCTGGGGAATGTGCCGAATATACCGAAAAAATTCGTCTGGATTATGGGCAAAATTGAGGAACAACACGGTGATTAAGAAAGTGGCTAAAAAAGAATGCCAGGGTCGCCGCCGGCGCTTGGTTTTGGGTGTTGGCTGTGCTTGTTGTGCTGGTGTCTTTGTTTGTGTGCTCACGGTCGTCACCCCCTACTCAATAATCATCCCAGTGACCGTCGTCATCATGGCCGTCCCAGTCGTCATACCAGAACATTCCACCGCCAAAACCGAAAAAGCCGAACGGTAACGCCAAGCCGCCGGCACTTAACGTTGAAAGAATCAGCAGGACCACCATCCCAACAACAGTCCTGATGAAGGCCAGCGCTGCGTTCTGAAATACATAGAAGAGCAAGCCGACCATCACTCCGGCCAGCCGGAGACTGCGCTTTTGCAACTGCCGGGGAGTCCGTCCGGCTTGGCGCTGCGTCCCATAGGCGGTTACCAAAAACCAGACGATCAAAATGATGCCGACGTTTAGCCACTGGGGCAAGCCAAAAAGAAAGGCACTGCACGTCATGAGCACGTGTTTAAACAGGTCTCGATTGTCCCAAAATGACAAACCGCCTCCCGCAATCATGATAACGATAAAGAAAATAATGCCCGCATTGTTGAGCGATTCCTGCCACTTGGGCGTTGGGTGATTTGTTGTGGATTGTTGTGCTGGCTTGTTTTTCATTCGTTCCGCCCTCCCCCTGACGATCTGCCCCAAGTATCGCGCGAAATGGAATAAAGTCAACGGATTTAGACGCAACTGGTATGCTTCCAACATCAAGAATAAGTGCCAGTTTTGGTCATATTTCTACGAGGATTGGGATTTCCCAATGACAGCGTAAAATTTTCCCCGTCTAACGATAGACTGCATCGGTTATTT
The DNA here is from genome assembly GCF_008694105.1 of Schleiferilactobacillus harbinensis. Classification (NCBI taxonomy): domain Bacteria; kingdom Bacillati; phylum Bacillota; class Bacilli; order Lactobacillales; family Lactobacillaceae; genus Schleiferilactobacillus; species Schleiferilactobacillus harbinensis. Next base: position 522,242 of record NZ_CP041364.1, on the reverse strand, counting down.
TATTGGGTATGACAGTCGGCAGTGGCAAATACGAAGACTACTCAATGATATCACTCTAATGATGGAAAAACTTTAAAAGAGGGAACTGAATGCTTATTTGTTGTCTTGGGTTCGCTCGTCATGCTCTCCAAGTACTCAAACCAATAGCAACCGGATATTATCGTCAACACGCAAAATAGATGTCCGAAAACTGCTGATTATTGGGAACAGCGTAAGTTTGCTGACCTCGTAAACATTTCAACGGATATGGTCGACCCACGCCTGCAAGAATACTCTGAGCTTCCTCACGTGGGGCCGGGAAATATTGAATCATTTAGCGGCAGGTTACTGGATAACGTTCATACCGTGAAGCAAGATAATCTGATTTCGGGAAAATTCCGTTTCTTCCCAGGAGATATAATTTACGGAAAAATCAATCCACAACTGGCAAAGTACGTCATTGCCGCAACGAATGGGCTATCAAGTGCTGACACATACGTATTACGTGCGAATTCAACGCACCTTAAGCAGGTTTTCCTGTTTTATCTGATCCAAACACGTTCTTTTTATCAATACACCGTCTCCGTATCAATGCGTACAGGGATGCCAAAAATTAACAGAGAAGAACTCGATAACTTCCTCTTCTTAGGTCCCGAAGTGGGTGAACAAGCAAAGATAGGCTTGTTTTTCTCATCATTGGATAAAACGATTGCTCTTCATCAACGTTCGTGGCTGAAACCTACTGTCAAGAAAAATCGAGATACACTGACAAAAATGGTATTTGTCTGCGTATATAAATAATGGTTCCCAACAAGACTTTTCAGGAGGTTTGAAAATGAATTCAGAAAATCCCACCGAAATCCGGTTCGAACGTTATTTTTATGATTGGGTGCACTTGTACAAGGTCGGCGCGGTCCGAGAAGTCACTCTCCGAAAGTACATGATCACTCACCGCCGATTGCTGGAATTAGCTCCCGGTCTTACTCTCGCTGACCTTGACCGTAAGTCATATCAGCAACTGCTCAACGACTATGCCGAGACTCACGAAAAGCAAACAACGATGGATTTTCACCATCAACTGAAAAGCGCTGTTCTGGATGCTGTTGATGAAGGCCTAATTGACCGAGATCCCACGCGAAAAATTGTCATCAAGGGTAAAAGTCCTGGCCTAAAGAAGCCGAAGTACCTCAACCAGTTTGAACTTCATGCACTACTCACTTCCCTTGATCTCGGTCCTGACGTGACTTAGGACTGGTTCATCCTATTGGTCGCTAAAACTGGATTGCGTTTTGCGGAGGCTTTAGCCGTTACACCAAAGGATTTTGACTTTGCCAGACAAACACTGTCCATTTCAAAAACTTGGAACTACAAGGATGTTAAGCACCAGGGTTTTCAGCCGACCAAGAACCGGTCATCAAAACGCCGAATTCAAATCGACTGGCAAACCATTATGCAATTTTCTCAACTGGTGAAACAGCTGCCCGATGACCAGCCGATGTTTGTCCATGGCCGCATTTTCAATTCCACGGCCAACTACCACCTTTCCCAGCATTGCCTGGCTGCGCAAGTGCCGGTTATTTCTATCCACGGCCTGCGCCACACCCACGCGTCGCTTCTTCTGTATGCCGGCGTCTCCATTGCGAGTGTGGCGCGCCGGCTCGGTCATTCAAATATGACCACTACTCAGCAGACATATCTGCACGTAATTCACGAATTGGAGAACCAGGATAATGATAAGGTAATGCGGTACCTGGCGGGTTTGAACTAACACTGATCCACGGTGGGAGTATGAAAATGGACGCTTGAGAGCGTCCATTCTTTCTGTCTGCTGTTATTCAAACGAACATCTTTTGCAGGTATCCCTGCTTGAGTTCCTGTAGCCGGTCGATCTCTTGTTGATGAAGAGCGATAGTTGAATCCAGTAAATCCAGCAATCCCACAATCTTCTCCTGCTCTTTAGGTGAAGGAGTATCCAAATCAAACTTTTCAACGTTCGAACGACTAATACCAAAGACCTTCAGCCCCTGGCCGACTTGATACCCGTAGTGTCTAAACTTTGGTGCAGTGAGCGTAAAGTAAAGAAACAATGGAATCAATTCATTTTTGGGTCTGAAGGCGATAGTATGCAGTCCTGCAACAATCTGCTGATTATCGGTATCGAGCAGTACTGATGGAATCGCGATTTCTTGATAATCTTCCGAGGCATCAGCAACCACGACGTCCCCCTTCTTCAAAGTGACGTAAGAGCCCTTACGTATTGAGGGAAGAACACGCCAGTCATTTATTTTATCCGCTACACCAGTATGAATATCTCCATAGTGAATATATCGATATCCGGTTTCGGAACTTGTTTCGACATCTCTGGACAGAGGATAGGAACGAACGGTATCTACTAGCCGGCCAAGCTTACGCTGTTCCCAATCATCAGTGAATCCAGAGAATCGGAGCTCAGGTTGTCGCTGACCTTTTTGTGGGAAAAGTTTTTGGAGATATCCTTGTTTCAATTTTTCTAGAAGACTTTGCTTACGTTGATGAAGAGCGAGCGTAATGTCAATTGTCTTTAGAAAGTCGCCGATCTTCTTTTGTTCATTCAGGTTTGGAAGATGGATCAACCATTTTTTCACTTCATTCATCGGAACAAGATTAGTAATGGCAGATCCCGGATTCGATTCCGTCAGACGTCTCTGCATATCGTCGCCACGCATAAATTGCAGGAAAAACTCTGCATCTGTTTTCTTTGAGTCAATCTTGAAGCGAATCAGTGCCTGGTTAAAAACTCCTTTTTTTACGCCTTCTGGCACTCTTGATATCCGACCAATCGTTCCTGCTCCACTCATGATGAAATCACCGGGAGTGAGCTCGAATTTCATCAACTTTCGAAAGATATCAGCTGGGATGTTGTAACGGGTTGCGTAGTGGTCATAGATGGCATTTTGTTGTTCATAAACCACGTAATCACTTTTTGATACGAATAGACTTTTCTTCAACGCACTTCCGAATGGACCACGTCGAATACCATCTTGAGCGTCCAGCATCCAAGATAACTTACGCTGTTCCCAATCGTCAGTGAACCCACGAAACCGTAGTTCCGGCACCTTCCTTTGTTTCTTACTTGTCATCGTGATCCCCTTTATCCGTCCAAACGAGTTGACTGGCTAGTTTGTCAAACTCTGCCTGCGCATCCTGAATCTGTTGGTCTACCTCAGCCAGTTGCTGTTTGACTTCATCGATATCGATTGGCGGTTCCGGCTCAAACGTATCCACATAGCGCGGAATATTGAGGTTGTAGTCGTTCTCCTTAATTTCATCCAGTGAAGCGACGTGGGCATATTTATCCACATCTTCCCGCTTCTTATAAGCATCAAGAATCTTTTGCACGTCAACATCAGGGAGCGTATTTTGGTTCTTGCCCTTCTCAAAATCGCTGGAGGCATCAATAAAGAGCACGTCATTCCTGTCACGTCCCTTTTTGAAGACCAACACACACGTAGGAATGCTCGTCCCATAAAAGAGGTTGGCAGGCAAGCCGATGACGGTGTCCAGAACGTTGTCTTGTTCGATCATGTAGCGCCGAATCGCGCCCTCCGCAGCGCCCCGGAAAAGGACACCATGAGGCAGTACAACTGCCATTGTGCCGGTAGCGCTGAGGTGGTAGAGCATGTGCTCGACGAAGGCAAAATCTGCCTTTGACTTCGGCGCCGTTTTCCCATATTTTCTAAACCGTTCGTCATCCAGCTTGCCCGCTGGATCCCAATTGGCAGAATATGGCGGGTTGGCGACGACGGCGTCGAATGTCATGGAATCGACGTGGTCTTCTTCCAACGTGTCGCCCAAATACAGATTGAACCGGGAGTAATTAACCCCATGCATCAGCAGGTTCATTCGGGCCAAGTTATACGTGGTGCCATTGATTTCTTGACCATAGTACTCACCAACCTTGGCGTAATTACCCAACTGCAATAGTAGCGAACCAGATCCCATAGTCGGGTCATATACTTGTTTCAGTTCAGAACGACCCATGGTCACAATCTGTGCCAGCAGTTTAGAAACTTGTTGTGGTGTGTAAAATTCTCCGGCTTTCTTCCCTGCTCCGGCGGCAAATTGGCCAATCAGATATTCATACGCATCGCCCAGCACGTCGATCTTCAAGTCGGCCTCTTTGAAACTGATATTGGCCAGGGATAGGATAACTTTCCCAATTAATGCACTCCGCTTGGCGACAGTGTTGCCTAGCCGGGAGGCACTCAGATCCATGTCCTCAAACAAACCCCGAAAGTCGCTTTCGGATTCTTGGCCCAGTGTTGAATTCTGTACGGCGTTGACGGCATTCTGCAATTGTTCCACATCAAAATGACCATCCTGGATATTTTTCACGAGACTTGGGAAGAGATATTGCGGCTCAATGAAGAAGCCAACCTGGCCGACCAGCTCGTCTTTCACAGCATCCTTATAGTCTGGTTTGGCATAGGCTTCGGCGAACGTAAGGTGGTCGGGTGCCAGCATTTTATCGGCATGCTCGACAATCTGATCGGACAAGAACCGGTAGAAGATCAGGCCCAGAATGTAATTCCGATACTCGCTCGCGTCCATGTTGCCGCGCAAATCGTTAGCAATTGCCCACAGTCGTTTTTGCAGCTCGGCTTGCTGCTGTGTTTGGGTCGTATGTGTTTCTTCAGACATGTTGTTTTATTCTTCCTTCTCAGTTAAGTGTGTAATTATTGATGGCATCGGATACGAAGTCGATGATGACTTTTTTCAAGTCGCGGCGCTGGAGAAAGCCTAAGTCAGGGACTTTCCCCAGCCGATTCATGATATCCGCATCGTCGGCCCGACCATAGAACTGGTAATCAGCCATTTGTTCGGTGATCAAGTCTTGGGGAATCCTCTTTTCGCGGGCAAAGGACTGAACCGCCTTCTGCTGACTTTCCCGGAGAAACTGGGTCAAGGCATCACCGATGTCGGAATTAGGCTTCAGCTGCGGAATCACTTTATCCAGGAATTCCTTGAGCAATTCAGATTTAGCCTTCAATTCTGGACTGTCTGCATTGTCGATCATCCGTCGAATTCGCTGGCTGTCTGAATCGCGGTTTTCCTTCGAATCCAGATCAATGGATTTAATCAGATTCACGATGTACTGCACATCAATCTTGTCTTGCCGGACCAGGTTGATTTCGAAGTCAATGTCGTCCAGCACTGAACCAACCACTTTATCTGACCCGTCACTGGTGAGCCGTTCGTAAGCAGTAAAGTAGCGGCCGCGATAATTTTCCATGTCTTGCGGCGTAAAAGCCGGTGCAAACTGGCTCCAATCAAAGTCGTCGTAAACTCTGAGCTTATTGAAAATTCGGAGAACGTCGCGGAAAGACAAAACAAACTCTTTCACGGCGTCATCACCAACGTTGTACAAATCATCCACGGATTGTACGGTGGGGACAACCTGACGCAGCTTGTGAATGGCATCGGTGAAGTCGCCCTTCAACTCATCATAGCTGGGGGCTAAGAAATTAGCCGCCCCGGTGCCGCCAGAAAACAGCTTGATGGCGTCATCGGTGTCCCGCTTAAGGTTGCGGTAGGCAATAATATTGCCGAAGGGCTTGCTGTCGGTTTCTACGCGGTTGGTCCGAGAAAAAGCTTGGAGCAGTGTGTGCCATTTTAAGTAGCGATCAACGTACAATGTGGACAACTTAGGTGAGTCAAAGCCGGTCAGAAACATATTCACCACAATTAGGACGTCGATATTCTGGTCAGGTGTCCGGGAATCATGTTCCTTCATTCGTTTGGATACATCGGCAAAGTATTTCTTGAAGTCCTCAGTTGAAAAATCTGTATGGTAATACGCGTTATAGTCTTTGATAACCCGATCAAGCCCCAAGCGGGACGTCACGTCATCTGTTCCCTGGTGTTCTTCGTTATCGTCCTCGTTGGCTGTCCAGGTGTAAATCGTCGTCACGTTCAGTCGATGCTTAGGATCCAGCTTTTTGAACATGTCATAGTAGGCCAGCGCCATGCGAGTGTTGGGTACTGTAAGAATGGCGTTATAAAGCCGATTCTTTGACGTCCGATCATGGTTCAACAGAATGTGCTCAGCAATCAGTTCCAACCGCTTTGGATTTTCGTAGACTTCCCGGGTATTAATGGCATTGACCTTTTCGTCGTCCCCGGTTTCAATCCCTTTGCCCCTGATCGTACTGATGTACTGTACGGCAAAGCCCAGGACGTTCCCATCCCGAATGGCGTCTCTGATCAGATACTGATGCAGCTCCTTGTCGTACAGATCTTTAGTCGTCCGGCCGTCTGCACCGACGTTTTCTTTAAAAATCGGCGTGCCAGTGAACCCGAAGTGTTGCGCATTTTGAAACCAGTGATTAACGTCTTTGCGCATCTTGCCGAACTGGCTGCGATGACACTCATCTTCAATGAACGCTACTTTTCTGTCGTGGTATGGCGTGAGGACACTCTTAAACCGATCATTTTTGACGGCATTACTCAATTTCTGGATTGTGGTCACGATCAACGGGTTATCCAAAGACTGCAACTGCTTAACCAGTGTTGCCGTATTGTCCGTGCGGTCCAGCGCAGGGCCGCCGCCAGTGGTAGCTGGTAAGTAAGAATCGAAATTCTTTGCGGTTTGAGCGTCCAAATCAGCTCGATCAATCAGAAAGATGACCTTCTCAGCATCTGTCGTCTGGGAAAGCAGCCGGGCCGCTTTAAACGACGTAATGGTTTTACCGGAACCAGTGGTATGCCAAATAAACCCATTTTCGTCAGGATGTTGATTGGCCTGGCGAATAATGGCTTCCGTCGCATAAACCTGGTAAGGCCGCATCACCAGCATTTTTTGGTTGGACGAATCAAAAATCGTGTACCGGGCAATAATACTGTGCAGCCGCTGGGGTTTCAAAAAAGCCAGCGCAAAAGCATCCAAGTCGTTGTACCAATTATTTTGCACATCCGTCCAATAGAACATGAACTTGCTGTTGAGACTACCGTCACCATTGGCAAAATACCGGGTTTCGTTACCGTTAGAAATGATATACATCTGAACGAGTCGGAGAATTGGGACCTGCCGTTGTGTTTCCTGCTTGTACCTAATGATTTGATTAAACGCCTGCGTGAAGTCGACACCCCGACGCTTCAATTCAATCTGGACCAGAGGCAGGCCATTAACCAAAATAATAACGTCATACCGGTTTTCGTGCACTCCCTCAACGGTCAGCTGATGGGTAACTTCCCACACGTTCGCCGACCATGTTCGGCCATCAAAAAACTCTAAGTATAACGGTGAGTTATCATCCCGTTGAATCGTCACTTTTCCGGTTGGTTGAGTGTCATTTCCCCGCAAAATCTGAGCAATCTCAAAAAACGACCGGGAACGGGGCGGTGCCCCGTCAAGTGGACAGCTCAAATATTAAAAGGTCGTTCTCGTGTTGTTCCCCAATTAGGGGCGAATTAGTTACTGATTTTGGCAGTCCGCAGGGGCTGCCATTTTTGATCCAAGAACTTTCCTAATCAAATGGTCCTTCTGGAATAGTTGGATACCGATTTAGTGCCATCTCATACGTTCCCATAGAGATGCGCTTGGCCTTGGCTATCACATTTTCTGTGTAGATTTGGAACCTTGTGCGGGTCGGCGTTACAACAAATACAAGGTCGACAATCGAATCGCTTTCTTCGTCGTAAAGAAGTGAATGATCGTAGACCTGGAAAACATCACCCGCGTCGAAAATAATCTCTTCTCGCGGTTCATCACGATAAATATCAAAACCAGTAATTTGGTCCCAGGCCTGGTAAAATTGTCCTTCTCGAATCATGGTTCTCCTCCTTATGCGTCCCTCAATACACGATCAAGCCGCTGTCTTAACGGCATGATTCCGGTATTCCACGGGGGTCATGCCATCGAGTGTTTCTTGGCGCCGATTGCAGTTGTACCACAACGCGTATTCTTCAATGAGCCGCATCATTTCTTCGTATGTGTTGGCGTGGAAGAAGGCAAAATACTCAGCCTTCGCATGACTCCAGAGACTCTCCATCGGGCCGTTGTCGCCAGGCGTTCCTGGCCGTGACATGCTATGAATGACGCCGGACCCGGCTAATTCCGTGTTGTAAAGCCGGGAAGTGTAACTGGAGCCCTGATCACTGTGCAGAAGCTTAGGCAGTACTTCTTCGGCTTCTACTGCCGCCCTGAACGTGTCGGTGACCAGCGTGGCAGTCTCAGTCGGTTCAACCTCCCAGGCTACGATACTATGGTCGTAGAGGTCCTTGATCGCGCTCAGACGCAAGCGGCACTCTGAATTGAAACCGTACGTCAACTCGCTGCAGTCCGTGACCCAAACCTCGTTTGGCCGGGTAGGATGAAAGGCATGACTGCCGTCTTGGTTAAGCAATTTATTGCCAAGAATGAATTCTTTCTTCTCCGCTACTCGATCATGCTTCTTCTGACGAATCGAACACTGGATACCGTTATCCCGCATCAATCGCCGGACCCGTTTAGGGTTCACGTGATGTTGCGTTTCCCGATTGATAATCATCGTTAATCGGCGCACGCCATAAATATAATGGTTGTCCGCTTCCTGTTCCTTGATAAGACGGACCAGCTCGTCGTTTACGATGTCTTGCTTCGTCGGTTTCCGGCGCAACCACTTGTAGTAAGCAGAGCGTGGAATATCGAATATTTGGCAACACACCGATACCGAGTGGTATCGCTTGGTGACCTGGTTTACTTCTTGGGTGAGTTCGTGAATGGCAATATATTGGTGCTGTCGGTGTCGTTGCCGGCACTCCTTCTCTCTACATCCTGCAATTTTTTTAATAGTGCGATTTTCGTCTCCAGATAATCAATCCGAGCCTTGCTCTCCTTGTTCTCGAGTTTTAAACGTTCATTCTCATCAAGGATACTTTCAGGCTTACGCTGGCCGCGACGATCAGTGAGACCCTCCTCGCCGCTCTCGCGGAACTTCTTTACCCATGAATAAACTTGGCCATACGAAACACCAAAGTGCTTAATGGCCCCTTGGTAGTCCATGTCATGTGCAATGGTCCACTGTGCAATTTCAATTCTCTCAACGTAAGTCGTTTTCCTGCCCTTGGTCATGAGTGCACTCCCTCTAGTGGTCTGTAGTAGTTGACCACTATTATACAGAGAAACCCATTGGTAAACGACTGCTGGATTGGAGATGTCGTACTTAGCACACAGCTTATAGTAGGACGTCCCACCCGCTAGGTATTCCTGAACAATCTGAAACTTGAGCTCGCTGGAATACGTCGTGCGCTTACGCTGTTGGCGTCGCGGTGCTCGTTCCTTAGGGACGAGTCCGGCTGCTCCCCATTGTTTATACTTCTGTACCCATTGACTCAATGCTTCCTTGCGCGGCCCTCCGGATCGCTGAACATCCATGAGTGACTGGCCAGACAGTACTCGATTAACGAACTCAATCTTGTCTTCCAAAGAGTAACGGATTCCCTTCCGCCGCATAAAAAAACTCCCTTCTGGGAGAACAGACCTTTGATTATTTGGTCTGTCCACCCTGAAGGGAGTGTACCCAACCAATCATCTGGTTCAACGCTCGTTGAAATTCTTTGTCGGATAATGGCGTACCCTTCAATCGGTCCGCATTCCGCTGGTTCAGTATTTCTCGGAAGTGGGCATACAGCGTTGCCTCATCGGGTATGGCAACCTGTCGATACCCTACCGACTGCAGGCGCCGCAGTAACGATTCCTCTAGCTGCGACTCTGATTGATAATCATTCCCCATATTTATACACGTCTTTCTTCGCTCGTTCGCTCATTCGCTTACTTACGCTCTATCATAGCAAAAAAAGACGGTCCAGTACACGAACTGGACCGACAACTAAACGGGCGAAAATGCCGTGTGCGGGCCCGTTAAGTGTATTTTTAATTCACATGTTCCCGCGAACATGATTGACAACACGAATCGTATTATATTTTAGGCTTCCAGAATTCGCCCTTATATTTCTCCGTGCCGCGGTCAATCTCCCGCCCCATATTACCCAGATTCGGGGTAATATCATGGTAATTGTAGAGATTGACCATGTCATTGATCATTTGTTGGCTCTGGTCGTATGCCGAATGCTTTGGTAAACCGTGCTTCTTCTGCCGCGCATGTAAGGCAATTTCCACCCACAACAAAACAAATACAACTACTGTAAGGATCACAATGCCTGCGAACAAGTAGTCATTCATCAGTTTCTCCCCCAGATTATTTTAGGACACAACCTTTTTCAGCTCTACTGACTCCACATCTATTATAACAAGCGTTTTCAATTCAGCGGCAAAAATCAGCTTGTCGGAAGCCAATTTCATCTTTCATTTCTTTCGGTCTAGCGATGTCTTCCCCAGCCGTAACTGCTTGGCTACTGACGGTCTGGTATGCATCTTAACGCTGATATCGCTCAAATCATGACCGGTAGCCGTCATCAGCTTGCCCAATTTATTCAACCGAGCCACGTTATTCAACGGCTGCACCCGAATAGTGAGGTCGCTGTTGGGCAATGGGTAGAACTGGTGGAAACGCGGATCTTCGCTGATTTCTGCTTGGTGAAAAATGAGGTCGTTGTCGTCGCTGTTAGCCGCCCGATAGAATGGCGTCGGATCCAATGCCCAGAGGTCTAAAGCCACTGAAATAAAAACTGCTTTCCAATTTTTCGCGACTTTCGGCGGCTGATCAAATATACGGTAGGCGCTGACGACCTGATCCGTGATTGTTACATTGGCTTCCAAGGTCGTCCAGTCCGGCGGCAGCATGTGCTTGGCAGTATTGGTTGGCGTGATGGCAGGCCGCGGCCATGCTCGCACCGCCAAATTGTAAAGCTGCCGCTCCCGGGCCTTGAGCGTCGTCTCATTCCAGTGCTCCAATTTCGCCAGGTTCTGGTTCAGTTTGATCCCAGATTGCTGGTAACCATTTTCCATATCCCGTTTGTCCTGAAACAAGCGGTTGCTCATGCGCGAATTGAATCCGGTCAGCGTTAAATTGGCAAAGCGATTATCCCACTGGTTGTATATCAGTTCCCAATTGTGGCCGAGTTCTTGCCGCCACTTTTCAGAAAGTGTTTGCGGCATGATGTGCTCAATCGACAGATGACCCGCTTGGGCCGCGTCAAACGTAAGAGGTCGTTAAACGGGCGTATATGAAAAAGTGGCGCAACCCTCTAACATAAGGATTGCGCCACTGCTGTACTCGAATTATTTATTCGTGGCAGATCTCCTGCACTTTCGGTGACCAGGGTAAATAGTCCTGTAGGACCGTCAAGTCCCCGGGCACCGGCAAATTAGGTAATGCCGCAAACAAATAGTTCAAGTATTGACGAAGGTCGAGGTGATTTATCTCTGCAGTTTTGAGCACACTTAATAAGATGCCCGTCGCTACGGCGCCGCGTTTGCTCTGTGAGAAGAGCCAATTTTTGCGGCCCATCACCAGCTCTTTGACGGCTCGTTCGGCCCGGTTATTGGATAACTCCAACCGGCCGTCTTGGAGAACCGCCCGTAATCCTACTTCATGGCCCAGTGCGTATTCAACTGCGCGACCAAGTTTGGATTTCGGTAAGTAACTGTCACCCAATTCAAACAACCATTTGAAGAAGGCATCCATCTGCGGCTGGAGGTGTTCTTTACGCTGCGCAAGTCGCTCAGTTGCGGGCAGGCCACGCCATCCCTGTTCCAAGTGGAACATCTCATTACAGTATTGCCGACCAATGGGTGCCAATCCGGTATCACCACCGGTAACCGCTTCGTCGAACTTCCGCCGGACGTGCGCCCAGCAATAAACATTGGTCAGATCCGGCAACCGGGGATACACAGCATAGCCATCGGTCTGCAGGTATTTCGTATATCCCTTAAGGAAGCGCTCAGCTTCGCCGTACCCGCGGGTGTCGCCGTGGTCATACAGGATAATTTGATGCTCCGCAAACTTGCCTGAGGTGTAAACCCAGTAATAGGTCTTGGCCTTCTTGATGGCGAGCACCCGGTAGGGCGTCTCATCGGCGTGAATGATATCCTGGGCCAGCAGTTCTTGATGCATCAAATTGTAGAGCGGCCGCAGATATTCTTCGGCTGCCTTGATAGGCCAACCAGACAGGGCTTGCCGGGTAAAATCTGCGCCACGATTATGCCAGAGCTTTTCTTGCCGGTAATCCGGCACTTTATAGATAAATTTGGTCAAGATTGATTCGGTCACGACCGCATTTGAAGCCATACTGTGGGAGATCACGGGCTTCGGTACGTCTGCTTTCTTGGTGATTACCTTACCGTGGTCTTGTAAACACTGCTCGTTAGTGCAGACGTAAGTGTGCTGGTAAACAGTGGTGGCCAACAACTTAACGGGGACAAAGTCGACCTCTTTACGTACGGCTGTCCGCCCAATATCGGCCATCATCTTCCCACATCCTGGGCAAATCTGATCTTCAGTGTCTAAAGTATAGTCGCGAGTGTTTTGTGGTAATTGACTCAGGTCCATCGATTTTCGGTGAACCACTTTCTTAGGGCGTTTCTTGACTGGCTCGTCTTCGCCACTCGCCTTGGCGACCGCTGCTTGTTCTTCCTGGGTGAGCACGTGTTCGTTGAAGAGGTTGGTTTGCCCATCTGGCAAATTTTGGCTGGATTCGCGGCGACGACCATAGAGAACACGTTTCAATACGGCCAGCTGCTCCTGCATCTGTTGGTTTTCGTGGAGTAAATTTTGGACGATAGTCCGTAATTGCTCGGGGGTGGCATCTGCGAGTGCAATGCTATTTTTTGGGTCGACCAATGTGTGGCCCTCCTGAATTATTGATTATTGGATTATATCATTTATAGATCATAAAAAGGAAGAGGTAATACCAAATTTCATTTGGCATCCTCTTCCACATTTAATTGGTATATCCGACCCTGCGGTCATGAATGGTACGCCTCTCAATAATACTTAGACCAGTGATCAATCGTTTTAACTGGTAATGGCTTAGTCGTTGTACGTCGGACCGGTTGCGGGGCCATTGCAGGTGGCCGTTCTCGAACCGCTTGTAATAGAGGACGAAGCCGCTGCGATCCCAGTAAAGGGCCTTGAACCGGTCCCGCTGACTGCCGCAAAATAGGAATAGTGAGTGGTCGTACGGGACTTCGTTCTCACCATAGAGTTCCCGCAGTGAGGCAGCTAAACCGTCAATTCCTTTGCGGAGGTCAGTCTTGCCACAGATGATGTAGATGTTAAGTTCTTGGATATTGGGGAACATTACCAGTCAACTCCTGTAAGACGATGTGCAGAGTGCTCCGATCAGCACCATTATAAAAAATCACTTCGGCATCTTTGAGCTTGATTCGAGCAGCTATCTGGGGCTTCCCACCAGTGCTGGGTGTCCGATCTGTCATTTGAACCGGCACAATATCTTTAATTTGAACCATAAAAAGCCTCCTTGTGCACTTGATGACTCAAGCATACAAGGAGGCTACGGCGCGAACCATATACCCGTTTAACGACCGCTTACCGTCAAACAGGTCCTGATGCTCTCCAAGAACATTATTCAGCTCATCGAAGACAAACCAGAACGAGCGATCCGCGTAATGGTAATAATCCTTTTTCGCCAGCGCGTCGTTCAAAGCCTGATCCGTTGGGAACAACTTGTTTTCAACCACTCGACTCGTCAATTGCCACCCTAACGCCGTGACATAATCCTGGCTGGTCATCCGCATCAACTGCTCGACTTGCCGATTCAAGATACCGAAAAATGTGTTGAGCCCAGTTGACGGACTGCCCACAAACAGCCGTCTGGCTAAATAACTCAGAATAATCGCTAACACGTTAGAAAGCTCTTCACCGGTGAGCCGGCCCGAATTGTTCATTTTGAACAACTGAAGAAAATACGGCGTGGTAATATCGTTATTCATTCGGCCCAGCCGAATCAACAACTCCCGGGCCCGTGGATCGGGGTAATCCTCAACTTGGTGATGCTGCGGATCCTGATCAGGCTGTAATACTTGGCCACCTGACTTTCCTTCCGTAATTCATCAATGCGGTCAAACCCCGGAGCTTCACCGATAAATCGCCGATAGTCGTCGTGGATCTGCTGTTCCAAAGTGATTTTCGACCGAACAGCCAACGATGTCAGATAGTGCCGGAAAAATTTGGACAATTCACCCCGACCGACCAGCTTTTCGTTTTTCTGCCAAATCGCGTAGGCCTGCTTTTGCTGGTCGCCATGTAAGTCCATCAGCAGGAAGTTGCGAATTTTATCGGCTTCGGTTAGATCCAACCCAGTGGAATTGAGACTTTCAAAAATTAACTGGGCGTCGTCATCCTGCTGAACGGTAATTGACATCACGACCAGCCGTTGCTCCAAGACGGTTAGCCAATCCTGTGGCGACATCTTCGGATCGTCTTTGAGCACCTGCTGAAACAAGACGTAGGTGTCCCTAAATAGCGACGGCTTGGCCGCTGCCCCATTCTCTAAGACATCTACATATTCTTCCTCGTCACCTGGCACCGAGTGCAGGCGATTCTTGTGCACATTCTCGTGGTCGTACTTGTCGATCAAGTATAGATCATCGATTCGTTGATGGGTTTCATCAGTTCTTGGAAATGTATCCCGAATGGCCATCAGAAAGAGAGAAATGGTGGTGATTCGTTGCTGCCCATCGATCACCGAAAAATCGTTGATGCCCTCAACTGTGGCATCCAAAATGAGACTACCCAGAAAATAATGCGGCCGGTGCTGCTCCTCCGCTAAGCGCAGATCGTCAACCAACCGTTCCACCTGGACCTTTACCCAACTATAGCGGCGCTGGTAAACCGGAATATAGTAATGATTCCCCTTCATTACTTGCGTGACTAAATTTTGCGAACTTCCTTGCATAATTTTTCACTCCCCCAACATACGTTTGCTTTGATTGTAGCAGATAACGGAGTTGATGGTGAGCATTTGTGATTGAAAATACAGAAAAGGCCATCCGCTTTTGCGAATGACCAATAAACTCAGTAACCAGATTTAATTCCGGTACACCAAGAGCACAACCATTTAGCAGGTTCTGGAAGAATCCATTAGCAGTTTCAATCCGCGCACCCCTAGAGGTGCGACCAACCCCCTTCGGCCTGGTCGGTCTGCATGCATCTTTCAATTCACGCACCCCAAAGGATGCGATACAATCCTGACCCAATGTCGCTGCAGGAGAAAGTCTTTCAATTCACGCATCCCCGAAAGATACGACCGCAACAATTCATAACGCCATTGCAGCGGGTATAGCACAGTGACCACTAACACGTAGAGGCTTGTGGCTCTATGAAGATTTTACCAAGTTCGACGGTGAAACAGCAATAATGATGCTTGCATTAATTAAAGATTGCACGTGCTACCCATCGAAACAAAAAATCCACCCGCTTCCGCGAGTGGACCATGAAATATTAAACTCAATTACTCAGGCAATTGCCCATCCCAACCAGCATCCCGAGTTAATTCCAAAGAATCAAACCCGGCCATGGTCAGATACATCTTGCCATTGCTGATCTTCGCGAGAATATTATTGATCCCCGGCTTAGTGGCCCGGAAGAGCACGCGGCCGTCAGCCATTTGTTCAGCAACTACCGGTGACTGAGTTGTATTGCCGTCTTGGGTTACGACCATCGTCCCGGTAGTGGTGTAGTAAATCGTAAATCCGTCTGCACCATCCCACTTACCGTGGAATTGCGCCAACGGTACGGCGGATTCAGTCGAGCTGCTTTCAGCTGCTGCCTGCTTGCTGCTAGAAGACGCAACGCTGCTAGTGCTGCTGCTCTGCGGTTGACTGCTGGTTGTCGCAGCAGCCTGCTGCTGACTGCTTTGGGTGCTGGCTGCCGGTGCGCTGTATGTATCATTATTCGCTACCGGTTGGCTGGATTCAGTTGATTGGGAAGCACTGTTTTGATCAGTGCCCTCGCTATTGTCCGGTGTGGAACTAGCGGTAGCGGCAACCTGCTTGTCACTGCTCTTTTTGCTTTCAGATTTCTTTTCTGACTTCTTAGGTGCCTTCACGGATGAGGATGTCGTATCGGACTGGGACACTGCAGCGCTGTGATTGTTGGTGCCTTCACTGCAACCAGCCAAAAGAATTAACGATAATGCGGATATAAGTGCGATGTGCAATGTACGTGTCTTCATATTTATCACCTCGTAAACAGTGTAACCGACCAAAACGCTGGAAACAACCCTATGTTACAAAATTGTTACCTAGTTTGTAAGGCTTTAGAAATATTTAGACTTTTGTCCGCCAATGGCTTTCCCACCCCAGACTCGGTATGCTGGTAGTAGTAACTAGCGAAAGGATGACCACCATGAGATACAGAACTTTAGGAAAAACTGGTTTAAAAATCAGCGAAGTCTCCCTCGGCACCTGGCAGCTTGGCGGCAAATGGGGCGACCCGTTCAGCACTCAAGACGCCCAAGACACCCTCGCCGCGGCCTATGACGCCGGCGTGAACTTTTTCGACACCGCCGACGTCTACCAAGACGGCCAAAGCGAGCACGCCATCGGCCAGTTCCGCAAGACTCACGACGACATCATCATTTCCACGAAAATCGGCCGCAAGCTACCGGAACAAACGGCGGCCGGTTATTCACCGGACAATATCCGCCAATGGATCGATGATTGTCTAACCAACCAAGGCGTCGACGCCCTGGACAATGTCCTGCTCCACTGTCCCAGTTTCGATACATATTACACGCCTGAGACTTTCTTCACGTTGGATCAGCTCCAAAAAGAGGGCAAGATCAAGAACTACGGGGTGAGTGTCGAAAAGGTGGAGCAGGCTATCAAGGCCCTGGACTACAACATCGGCAGCGTGGAGATCATTTTCAACATGTTCCGCCTGCGCCCGGCCAAGCTGTTCTTCAAGCTGGCCAAGCAGCACAACGTCGGCATCCTTGCCCGGGTGCCGCTGGCTTCGGGTCTGCTGTCTGGTAAATACACCCTGGATACCCAGTTCGGTCCCAACGATCAACGGACGACGAATCGTCACGGGGAGCAATTTGACAAGGGTGAGACCTTCTCCGGTGTCGACTACGCCACCGGCGTGAAGGCTGCCAATGAACTGAAGGCCCGGCTGCACACCGACAACCTGGCCGCCACTGCCCTGCGCTGGATCCTGATGTTCGACGCCGTCTCCACCGTGATTCCCGGCGCCAGCAAGGCCAGCCAGATCAGCCGCAACACGACGGCCGCCGACCTGCCCGCCCTGACCCACGAGCAAATGGGCATCGTCCAAGATGTCTACGACCAATATATTAAAGATCCAGTTGACTACCTCTGGTGATCAGCTACCCATCAAGCTTAAGAAAATGGCTGACCAAGGCCTATGCGCGCGCTGGTCAGCCATTTTTCTATCCCATTACAAATTACAAATCCCGATACTCGTACAATCTCCGAGCCAGCCAGAGCGACCCAACAAACAGCACCGCACCAACGGCTAAGGCAATCCCGCCAATCCGCAGGCCCCGACGAGAAAGAAAGCCGGCCGTCCCCACGAATTGGGAAGAAATACCGCCCAGATACCCGACAAACAACCCAGTAACGATAAAGGGCAGAAAAACCGCGTACGGCGCTTTCTCATAACTCACCCGCATCAGAATCGGATACTGCACGGCGGTCATCATCAGCAGCATGTAGGGGCCGACCAGAGAGACAGACAGCAGGATCTGGAAGTCGCTGCCGAACAGCGCCGGCCGCAGCAGATGGATCACCATCAGTGTCAGCCACGTATTCCCCAACATCAACAGCCCCACCGTGAGCGCAAACAGATAGTGGCCATGGACCACGTCCCGCCGGCGAATCGGCAGCATGGCGTACAGCGCATCCAGACTGCGCTGGGCGCTGGAGATAAACGGCGTGATCAGATACGCGCCGGAGCCGCCGATCATGCTGCCGAAGCCGATCAAAAACGCATCTTCGCGCATCGGGCTGTATGCTAACCCAATCGTGATCAGATCAATGGCCAAGTAAATATAGACCACATTATTTCGCGCACTGACGGCGTGCATGTCGAGCATCATCATTTTATAAGCGTTGCGCATGCGCGTGCCTCCCAAACTTATTCATCACAAATCCCGCTGGCCGTACAACCGCCGGGCCACCAACAGCGACACCAGGAACACCGCCGCCCCACCGGCCAAGCTCAAGCCTAGCAAGGGATACCCGCGAGCAGAAAAGACCCCCTGGGGCCCAAGCAGATCAGTAGACGACCCGGCGATGTACCCCGACACCAGGCCCGCCGCCACGATCGGCAAGAAGATCAAATACGGCGCCTTTTCGTAACCGATCCGCATCACTATCGGATATTGCAGGGACGACATCAGCAGCAGCATAAACGGCCCGACGAGGGCAAAGGCAATCAAGATCGGCAAATCAGCACCGAACAGCGTCGGCCGCAGCCAGTGAAGTACAATCACGATCAGCCAGGTGTTCAGGAGCAGCAGTCCGCCAAGCGTGACCGCAAACAAGTAATGCCCATTCACCACATCCCGCCGGCGCACTGGCAGCAAAGCATAAAACGCGTCGAGTCCGCGCTGACCACTGGCAATGAACGGGGTGATGAGACACGCCCCCGATCCGCCGATCAGACCGCCGAACCCAACCAGGAACGCCGTTTTCTGCATGGGACTGAACGCTAAGGCCACGGTGACCAGGTCCGTGATGAGATAAATGAACAAGATACTGCTGCGTGTATTCACGGACCGCATATCGAGCCGCATGATCCGCACTGCATTACGCATGGGGGCCCCTCCCAAAGTAAATCATCAATTCTTCCAGCGTGATGCTTTCCTGAAGCAGGGTATCTGGCAAACCCACCGTCTGATCCACCGCCAGCAAGCCGCTGAACCCTTCGCTGTGGGTCCGCAGGCCAATCAACGCGGCCCGCAAGGCCGGCGTCAAATCAGCTAAGCCGCCTTTGATCAATACATACTGACCCAGCAGATCATCCACGTGGCCAAAGAACTGCTGCCGGCCGCCGCGAATGTACAGCAGAAAGTCCGCGATTCGTTCCAAGTCTCCGGTCAGATGGGTCGACAGCAGCACCGAATGCTGCCCATCCGCGATAAAGTCCTGCAACCGGGTCAGCAGTTCATCCCGGGCCAGCGGATCCAGTCCCGCCGTGGGTTCATCCAAAATCAGCAAGCGCGGATGATGGGCTAAGGCCGCCGCTAATTGCAGCTTCACCTGGGTCCCCCGGGACATGCTCTTATACTTGGTCTTCAGCGGAATCTCCATGTCGGTGCACAATTGGTCAAAATACGCATCATCCCATTGGGGGAAGAAAGACCGCAGACTTTTTGCCACCTGCTTCACCCGCCAATAATCGGGATACAGGGTGGTATCCAGCTGCACGCCCAAACTGTCCCGCAGGGCGATCCGGTCGGCCGCGGTCGCGGCGCCGAGCAAGCTGATGGTTCCCGCATCCGGCCGAATCATATCCAGCAAGGCTTTGATGGTAGTGGTTTTCCCCGCCCCATTGGGCCCGATCATGCCCATGATGTAGCCGGCGGGCAAATGGAAATGGATCCCATGCAGGGTGAACTCCTTATACTGTTTCGCTAAACCGTCCACGACGATCAGATTTTCTTCCTCACCGGTCACCATCATCACCACTTTCTGCTGCAATCAGCGTATCAAGCATCGTGTGCAGGTCCTGCACGGGAATCTTCGCCAGCTGGGCCGCCGCCAGGGCATCGCCGAGGTGCTCCTCAATCTCCCGCAGGGCGTGCTCCTGGACCAGCGCACTATCCTGGCCCAGCACGTAACTGCCTTTGCCCTGGACGTTGTTCACGAATCCCTGCTCCTCCAGGTCATGGTAGGCCCGCGTCGTGGTGATCACACTGATCTGCAAATCTTTTGCGAGCTGACGAATGGAGGGCAGCAATGTGCCCTCCACCAGATCGCCAGCAAGAATGGCGGTTTTAATTTGGTCTTCGATCTGTTGATAGATCGGAATACCCGCTTTATTCGATACGACGATCCGCATACTGCCGCCTCTGCTTTCTACAAGATTGCTTATTTCGTATTTGCTGGTACAGCTTTGCCCCGGCCCCGTTCGCTGCGGGCGATCGTCCATGACTGACGCAGCGCATGCCAGATACTGTTGTCGGAGTATGCCAGCACATTGGTTTCATAGAGTTTCGCCGCTAGCCAGGTGAAGACGATCAGAAAGGCCGTGCTGATGGCCAGCGCGATCACGGCCTCGCCGCTGCTGACCTGGCCCACCGCCAACCGGGAGGGCATCATCATCGGCGACAGGAACGGGATGTAACTCATGATGCTCATCAGCGGCGTGCTGCCGTTGGCGGACATCAGGGAGGCCAGATACCCGATCAAGGACAGCATCACCACCGGCATGGAGGCCTGGCCAGCCTGTTCCTGACTGGCTACCAGGGACCCCAGCAGTGCAGACAGCACAGTGTAGCTGAGAATTCCGACAATGAAGAAGCCCAGGGTCACCGCCAGGAAGCTGCCGTCCAGCATTGACCAATCCACCTGACTGACGATTCCGCGAATCGTTTGATTATTGCGGCCCACCAGCAAGGCAATACCGGTCGCAATGCCGTACAGAATGATTTGAACAACCATCAATGCCATGATCCCTAATATTTTACCAATAAATTGGGCCCGTGCGCTAATCGCCGCAAGAATCATTTCTTCGATCCGACTGCCCTTCTCCGTGGCGATCTCTTGAGCGGTCATAGATCCGTAGCTGAGCAGGAAGCCGTAGAACAGCACGCTGATCGCCATGGCCAGGAAATACTTTGCCCCCTCGTCGGCGCCGCCCTTGGTGCTCATCTTGCCGCTATCCGAGAACGTCACGCTCCGGGTGGTCACCGTGGGCGGCGTGAGCAGCTTGGTCAGCTGAGCGCCGGTCAAGTGCAGTTCGCCGGCCACGGCCGCCGTATTCAGCTGGCTCAGATCCGCCGTCAGCGTGTTTTTGCTGACGTCTTGGCCGCCTTGGCGGCTGATATACCGGCTGGTGTACGGCGTTTGGGCATTGACGGTGAGGACCCCGTCAATTTTCTTATCCCGCAGCGCTTTCTGGGCCGCGGCTTGACTGCCGTATGTCCGATACTTCACTGAATCGCTGGACTGTTTGCTTAGCCCTTGTTGAATCGGTTGCGCGGCGACCACGCCGACTTCAGCCGGGGCCGTCGTACTGCTGACGTAATACCCGATCCCGAACATGATCAGACCGAGAACCAGCGGCGACAGGACGATAGACCACCAGGTACCGCTCTTCAGATTTTTGCGAAAGACTTGGTTGAAAACAATTTTGACTGCGTTCATGCCGATGCACCTGCTTTCAGTTTGAAAATTTCATCCAATGTCGGCGGCTGCTGACTGAATTCCGGTAAATACCCCTTCGCCGTGGCGGCTTCGAACAACGCCCGACCCGCGGCCGGATCGCTCAAGGTCAGCGTGTAGCGCGTGCCCTGCTGGAGCACCTTGGCGACCCCGGGGAAGGCTTCTAATTCGGCGTCGCTCAGCGGCGGCTGTTCCAAATAGACCTTCGTCCGGCCAAATTGCTGGCGAATCTCGCTGACTTTGCCGTTCAGCACAGTCTCACCATTGCGCAGCATGACAAGATGATCAGAGACTTCCTCCACGTTGCTCATATCATGACTGGAGAAAATAATGGCCGATCCGTTCTCCTTGAGCAAACGGATCCCATCTTCCAACAGGCCCGCATTCACCGGATCCAATCCAGAGAATGGCTCATCGAGAATCAACAGTTTGGGCATGTGGATCAAAGTAGCAATCAGCTGAATCTTTTGCTGATTCCCCTTCGACAGATCTTTGACTTTATCAGTTTTCTTCCCCTTAACTTGGAACTGGTCCATCCACTCGTCTAACCGCGATAGGGCATCGGCCCGGGAGAGGCCGTGGAGCTGGGCAAAGAAAACGATCTGGTCGGCCACCTTCATCTTCGGGTACAAGCCCCGCTCTTCCGGCAGATAACCGATGAACGCCCGGTCTTGGTTGGCGATGGGCCGACCATTCCACAGCACCGCCCCATTATCCGGATGGAGAAAGTTCAGAATCATTCGGAACGTCGTCGTCTTCCCCGCGCCGTTTTGGCCGATCAGACCCATGATCGTCCCCGGCGCGACGCTGAACGTTTCGTTATGGACAGCGGTTTGACCGCCGAATGTTTTGGTTAATCCCTGCAATTCCAGCATTGCACTCACCTCTACTGTTCATAGTGTTTATACTGTACATATTACAATATATACAGTATAGGCAATTAGGAGAAAAGTCAAGGGAAATCTCTCGGAAAATTTTGAATTTTATTTCCCGGAAGATTTCCCTTTTCAGGATCGATCTTCAATCCAACTTTTTTGGTAGCCGCTGCAGCCTGCATCAAGATAGATCAGCTGGATTGGTACCCAGTCCAGTACATCTGCGTGTAGAACATCGCAGGCACTTTCGTAGAAACCGCAACGCCATGCACCAATGGAAGCTTCACCGTTTTTGACGATCAGTACATTGGCAGCACTCATATCCGGCATGTCAACGCTGAAATTCTGTGTCGGTTCACGTTGTTCCAAAAGACTCAATGGACGCCGACCAGATTCATCACGCCGAGATTGTTTGAAGATCGAAGTACCAACTGCAACTTGATCTTGCTGTGCCGGTGTAATACGCTGCTGCTCGCCAAAACGAACATGTTTCCGATAACCGCCGCGTTTCTTTTCTGTTGGCTTTTTCCCAATCTTGAGCTGAGTCAAAGGTTCAGCTGTATCAGAAAAGAGACTGAGGATCACTGGTTCACTGCTTTGTTCATTCCTATTTTGCTGCTTCATTGTCAAAACTTCCTTCGTTTATTTATTTGTACACATGTATCGTACATCCGCGGAAGTTGTGCTGAAGCAACTGAATTACAAAATTATTTTCTCTCGGTCAAAGCCTGAACCAGTGCGTTAAGCCGATCTAAGGTGTTGGTATCGTGAGATTGCTGCGCCCGTTCCAGATTGACAGCAAGGCAGGCTACAAAGCGAGCACTTTCGCGCACTGGATAGTCCGGAAAGGCCGCAACGATGGTTGAATCCAACGGCTGGTCCGGAATGGTATCAGTTGACCGACTGCTGTTGTCGGTGGTACTGAGCAGCGCAGGAACGGGACTATCAATATCAATTGGCGTACCGGTAGCCGGTTCTGGCTGATCGCCGATATCCAGCACATACTCCTCCCCGTCATCAGTATCACTGTCTTTTTGGGTGAAGACTGAACGATAATGAGCCGCTAACGTAACTGGATCGTCCGAAAAGTCTGGCGTATTCAAAAACTCCTGATATCCCGCGAAGCGATCTGGCTCAGCCAGTACCATTACCTGATAGATGCGCTCAGCAGTGATCTGCCCTACAGGATCTCTCAGTTCAGCAGCAATTTTTTGACGCAGCTTTTCTAACTTCAATTCAAAGCACTCCCTCGGTTGATTTTCTTTGTCTCCTAAAACTTAGCACATAGTACCTTAGGCGAAAGCAACTGAACATAAAAAGGCAAGCAGTTTCCTGCTTGCCAATGAGAGAGTCAAACATTCATCAGATCAATGCGGTTAGTTTTGATCTGCGCGGTACATCCAGAAGAACTCATAACTACGAGTTCCTGAGTCGAAGCCAACAGCAACGCCATAAGAACCAGAACCCGTTACCTTAGCAATGGCATCAAGGTTGAACATGTTAACCCAGTCCTCGTTGAAATAGTTCTTAAAATGGCTGTACGTATCCTGATCGATGTCCGTTTGCTGGTAAGGCGTAACAACAACGCCATAGGGATGTAACGCCCCGATACTAGCGTATTGCTGAACCTGGTTCTGCAAAGTAGACGAATGACGCAAAGCAGGTAATCCATGGGTAGAACGATAGTCATCCATAGTTTGGTAAGCCCATTGCTGAAGAGTGGAAAGACTTAACGTTTGAGCATTGATTTGGTCGTAAGGTACGTCGATAGAGTCCCATCCGGTTTTTTTAATCGTACCGGTAATTGTGCCGGTATCTGAAGGCTTGTAATCAGCATTCGTGCCGTTAAAGGTCCAATTAATTTTATCCGGCAATTTAACTGTAAAGGTAGAGCCAACTTTGCCGGTGACCATATATCCAGCAGCGATGAAGCTGTATTTATACAGTGAATTTACTGGCATGATCATCACGCCACCTTCGCCAGCGGGCAAATCGGGATTTTTGTGATACAGAGCGTCGTCTACTGACAAAGGCTCAACTTTTGCAGTACCACTTGTCTCTGATCCACCCTGTGAACCAGATCCTGTGGTCGAAGAGCCTCCCTGTGAATCGGATCCAGTAGAACCAGATCCTGTCGTGCTACCAGTAGATGAGCCCTGATTGCCAGAAGTATTCCCAGTGTTTGTTCCCGTTGAAGAACCGCCGCCAGTCGTGGAACCTGATCCAGAGCCAGTACCACCGTTACCGTTAGTTGAACTGCCTTGATCACCAGTATTAATGGTCGGGGCATTTTGACCATAAGTCTTTGGACCACGGGTGTAATCGTCCATCAAAATTGCGTACTTGCTATCCAGCCACTGATTGCCTCCCAAGTTGTACCACGTGTGGCCATTAACAACTGCCCGGCTCAGCAAACGCCAGTATGTACCATGTTTCAGGTATTTATTTAATGCCCCTGTACCACCGGCATTCTTCCAAATCATGATGCCGTAGCCTGGTACATAATTGATCTTGACAACACCCTTCATGGCTTGGGTGGAGTATTCATTATTTAGATCCAGATAATTGCCGGCAATATACTGATTGCCACCGAGATTAAAATAAATATTGCCGTCATCAGCTTGGACCGCTTTGTACGTTGCCCAGCGACTCCCAGCGGTCAACTTGCGACCCGCATAAGCCTTGTTTGATCCGTAGCCATTCCACAGTGCAATCCCGTATGGCTTGACATAGTTCACTGTGCCAACATAAGGAGCAGCTGCATGAATACTCCCGACCTGTCCAGCCGCGGCAATACCAGCAAAAACTGCCGCAACAAATAAAGCACCCTTAAACTTTTTCACTATGATTCCTCCCCAAACAATATGTTTGCAAGTGGTCTCGCGCTTACATAACTAATATACACCACCAAATGTTGACGGACGCGCTGATTTTCAGGTTTTTTCAACCTGCCAGCACGACTGTATCTTACCGGTCACGAGTCACTCCGTTTTTGTCTGACGCTTTCGTATAACTCTCAAAACTGGACACCAATATTTCGGGCGTCTGCAAAATCATCCCCGTCATGACGTCCCAAGCAGCTTTCATCGCCGCATCCGGCAGTTGATCATACAGTTGCGCTAACGTATCAAACAATCGGTGGATGTAGCGTGTCAACTCGGGATCGATTGTTTCATCCGTCACCGCCGGATAGCCAATATTCGTGTCCCAGATATCCGCTAATTGCTTGACTTGGTGATAAGTCATGGCCTCCCAGGCAAAGGTGTGGTTAGTAATTTGGCCCATGACTTCTGGCATCCACGCCTTGAGCTTATCGACTTCTTCAAGCGTCAGCTGATTTGTCATGAGGTCTTTCGCCTTGTCCAACCCATCAAAGTCTGACCGTCTCATATAGCTGTACATCGTCATTCCCCCATG
Source organism: Schleiferilactobacillus harbinensis (assembly GCF_008694105.1). Lineage (NCBI taxonomy): Bacteria > Bacillati > Bacillota > Bacilli > Lactobacillales > Lactobacillaceae > Schleiferilactobacillus > Schleiferilactobacillus harbinensis. Next base: position 496,676 of record NZ_CP041364.1, on the reverse strand, counting down.
TGTTTAACGATATGGTAGCACCTTTTTTTCCGGTGCAAGGGCACGGTAGCAATTAATTGGCAAAAAATTTTGCAGATTTTCCGAGTAGTACTCAGACCCCAGCAATAACAGGCAAATGCTGTAGAATAGAAGTGACGGATGACGGCAGTCGAATCGTTTTTCTCCACAAAAAAAGCCCCTGACACATCATCGAAATCATGTGTCAGGGGATCACTATGCCGGTGGCAGGAGTCGAACCTGTACTCGGTGTAAACCGAACAGCGACCTGAACGCTGCGCGTCTGCCAATTCCGCCACACCGGCAAGCAACGTTAAATATATTATCAGGAAAAGGGCGGCTTGCCAAGTCCTTTTCTGCAGAAAGGCGAATTATTTTGCAAAAAAGATTGATTACGGAACAACTGGCCCGGCGCGTCGTACGGCCGCGGGCGCGGGATACGTATAAGGGCAGTTTCGGCCACGTTCTGGTGGTCGGCGGTAACGACCAGTATGGCGGTGCCGGGATCATGAGCGCCGGAGCGGCTGTTCATGCCGGCGCGGGCTTGGTGACTTTGGCTACCCGGCCGGTGAATTTCACGCCCCTGCATACCCGCTACCCTGAAGTGATGGCCATTGACTATACGGACCACAAAATGCTGGCGGAACTGATCACCGGCGCGACGGTGGTCGTCATCGGTCCTGGTCTTGGCACCGATCAAGAATCAGCGGAGACCCTGGAATTTACGCTGACCCACGTGACTGACCAGCAAACGGTCGTCATCGACGGATCGGCGCTGACCCTGCTCGCCGCCAAGAAGAAAATTGAGTGGCCCGCCAGCCATATCATTCTGACACCCCACGAGATGGAATTTGCCCGGCTCAGCAAGCTCAAGATTGCGGCCCAAACGCCGGAGGCAATTCAGTCCTATATGAACACATTGCCGACAGGAACGATTCTTGTCCACAAAAGTGCCCGGACAACGTTGTACACCCCGGGAAGTCAGGACTATTGGCAGAATACGACCGGCAATCCCGGCCAAGCCACCGGCGGTACTGGCGATACACTGACAGGGATCATCGCAGCATTTGCTGCCCAATTCGGCTGGTCAGAAGAAGCGATTGCAGCGGCGGTGTTCACGCATTCGGCGGTGGCCGACCAATTAGCCGAGACTGAGTATGTCACCCTGCCGACAATGGTGATCGATCACGTGTCGGTGTATATGCGCCGGTTAAGCCAATCATAGGCTGCGGGGCAGTACAGAAAAATCCCTGACTGAGCGGCTAATGCCATGCGGTCAGGGATTTGTTCCACTATTCAGTCTTCATACTGGCAATCATCTTCATTGCCGTCTCCGCACTGTGCGCCTGAACTTGATAGACCTTGTTTCCGACTTGCCATGTGAACTTCTGGTTCAAGGCCGCGAAACTGGTCCCCACTTCTAATTCAGCTGCACCCCGGGCATCCGGCAGTGCGTATTGATTCGCCCACGTAACGATTTGCTTCCCTGTCGCCACGGGATCTTCTCCGTTCACTGCCGCCGCATGAACGAGGAACGACCACTGGCCCTTGTTCCAATGCAAGTACCGTTGACCAGCGCCAGCATCGATCGTGCCGGTAACGCCGCTGCCGAGATCAGTCGTGGGCAAACCGGCGGCGTTTTGCTGATAATTCACCTGACCAGCGGCCGCGTCATTATTCGCATAGGTTGTTTCGGTCAATGTGGCATAGGGATATTCGTTTTGCAGCGAGGCCGCGTTGAACGCTTCTGCCTGATCGCCGACACTGTAGTAGATGGTCTTGCTGGTATCGGTTTGGGCATAGCGGATATTCAGATGATCACTGCCGGCACCGAGCCCATCGGCTTGGGGCAGCGGCATTTTACCCAAAACATCCGTCAACTTTTTGTTTAACTCAGCGATCCGGGTCGTGGCGGCTTGGACTTGGTCAGTACTGGTTGACGAGGAAGCGCTGGCTTCTGAACTCGAGCTTTCAGCTTCTGATTTCTTGCTGACTTGACTAGCACTGGCGCTGCTGGATTCTTTGGCTTGGCTGGCCGGTTTCTGGCAACCGCCCAGCAGAGCGGTCAAAACCAGGGCAAATGCCGCAATTTGTTTGATGCGCATGGTAAAGTCCCCTTTCAAAACGCGCTTTGTCGGCCTGACCCAAATGAATTCGCTTTTAGGGCTTGGCAAAGCAGTGATTATCTGATAACATATTAATGTTGCATGCCGGTGTGGCGGAATTGGCAGACGCGCAGCGTTCAGGTCGCTGTTCGGTTTACACCGAGTACAGGTTCGACTCCTGCCACCGGCACTCGCACGGAGAACTGCATTATTGCAGTTCTTTTTTTGTGTTGCTTGCAGAAAGCGCTGACAGGAGGAATGGGTCATGAACTTCAACTTGAGCCCCAGAGAAATTGCGATTCTGCGCTACCTGGCTGGTGTCTTCGTTGGCTTTGTATTCTTTATCTTAATGGGCTATGCCGGCTGGCAGCTGCTGCAATCCACGGCCATTGTTGCCTTCTCAGTCGCGGTTGCCGCCTTGATCCCCAATTTATTCAAGCTGAGAAAAAAGTAGCCTGCAGCCTAAAACTTATCCCACTCATCACCCAGCAGGTCTTTCTTCTTCCGATCATACTCATCTTGGGTAATCGCGCCATCATCCAGCAGCTGCTTATACGCCTTGATCTTGGCGATGGTATCTGCCTCTTTTTCCTGGGCCTGCTGCTTTTCCGCCTGTTCGGCGGCCGCCTCAGCCTTTTGCCGTTGCAAATACCAATAGACTGCACCGGCAATGACGGCCAGAGCGACGACGACGTACCAATATTGAACCACCAGGGCGATGATCAACAGGACCCCGAACGCGCCCCAACAACCTAATTCACCTGAACTCTGCCGCACGACTGGCCACCCGCCTTTCCCTATACCATAATTTTAGCACAGTCCCCGATCAGCCACAGAAAACGCCTCCGTAGATTTTTTTATCCGCGGAGGCGCCTTTTTTATTTTCTCACCAACTGAGCCGCGGTCATCATGGCGGTCAACTCATCAGGATGGAGCGGCCGCACCGCGCCGGGCAGCAGGTCATCTGTCAAAACCAGCGGGCCGAATTGGGTCCGCTCCAGCGACTGCACTTCTTTACCCACCGCGCCGAACATCCGCTTCACCTGGTGGAACTTGCCCTCATGCACGGTTACCTGGGCGTGCTGACCGGGTAACGGCACTAAGGCCGCTGGCGCGGCGGTGAAGTCTTTCAGGTGAATACCGGTCGCGAACTGGCGGACATCCGCCGGGGTCACCGGGGCATCTAACCCGGCCACATAGACTTTATTCACGTGCCACTTAGGACTGAGCAGCCGGTGACTTAATTCGCCGTCGTTGGTCAGCAGCAACAGCCCGGTGGTGTCCTTGTCCAGCCGGCCCACCGGGGCAATATCCGGCCGATAGAGTTCATCCGGAAGCAAGCCCATCACGGTGGTTGCCTTGGCATCCTTGGTGGCCGTAATCACGTCCGCCGGTTTATTCATCACATAATACACATATTGAGTGTACACCAATGGTTCAGCACCCAAGGCCACCTGATCTTGATCGGGGTCCACCTTGGTTTTCGGATCTGTCACGGTGGTGCCATTGAGGGTCACACTGCCCCCGCGGAGCAATTTTTTCACTTCCGCCCGACTGCCCAGTTGCAGGTGGGCCAGAAACTTATCGATACGCATCATTTGATATGCAGCCTCCTTCGAATACCCGCGACGCGGGCGCCCAGCAGCCGATCAGCAACCCGGAAGCGGAGCACCAGATAACCGTAGACCGCGGCGCCAAGGCCGGCGGCCAGCAATAATTCGACCATCGCTAACATCCGATCCCGGGCGGGGAAAACGATATTCATTAAGAAAACAGCCAGCGTGACAACGGCAAACATGATCGTGGCATAAACGAGAATCTGCGTGGTGCCGCGAATGAGATCACCCATGCGGAAGCGGAAATCACGGTACAGCAGCGCAATCATGAACCCGCAGCTGACCAGGAAGCCAATACCCGTGGTCGCCAGAGGGCCGAAGACGCCAAAGTAGTAAACAAAGGAATACTGCAGCGTAATTTTAAATATCGCACCATACAGCAGGTAGCGAATCGCCTGTTTATTCAGGTAGACGCCCTGCAAGATCGCCGCCAGCACCGTGAAGAGCCCCATGATGATGGCGATGTACGAATTGAACTGCAAGACCATTGTGCCCATCGCGTCGTACTTATAAAACACCGTGTTCAGCGGCTGAGCCACCGCGGCCATGCCCAACGAGCTGGGCAGCATGACAAAGAAAAACAGCTCCAAGGTGTTGTTGATCTGCTCCCGCACACTCTTCATGTCGTTACGGGCCTGGGCTGCGGACAGCAGCGGCACCACGGTCAGCGCCATGGACGCCGCCAATGAGACAATGATCATCACCAATTTATTACTGTTGAACCCGAATAATTGGAAGAAATAATCATTTTGGTCCCGGGTCAATTTATAGAACATATCCATGAACGGGTTGAACGTATACTGATCAAAAAATTGATACAACGTGATACTGGCATCCAAAATAATGAACGGGGCCGCCTGCCGAATGATATCCGTAATGATCTGGCGGGTCGACACGGTCAGGCTCTGATCACTTTGCGCAATAGCCGCGTTCATCCGAGGAATCTGGCGCATGTATAAATACACCAAATACACCAGGCCGGCAGCCGCTCCGATGAAGGCCGCAAAGGTGGACTGGGACACGGCATCAATATAATTGCCGCCCATCACTTTCATGATGGCAAAGGTGGCGCCTAGAATGTAGACCAGGCGGGCAACTTGTTCCAGCAGTTGAGAAATCGCACTGGGGGCCATTTCAGCAAAACCTTGGAAGTACCCGCGCAAAATACTCAGCGGCGGAATCAAGAGCAGCGGCCAGCTCAGTGAGCGGATAATGGGGATCATCCGCGGGTCCCCTGCCGCCAGGACCGGCGCCCCGAGGTACATCACCCCCGCAGTCACGACCCCCATGCCGCCCATCAGCATCAATCCCTGATAGAACAGCCGCCGGGATATTCCGTACTCGTTCAATGAGTTATAGTGCGAAATCTGTTTTGAAATCGCCCCGGGGATCCCCACCGTTGAAATAATCAGGAACAAACTATAAATATTGTAGCCGCGCCCAAACAACGCGTTGGCTGAATGATAATGGGTGCCCATCCAGATGCCCCAAGGGATCACATAAATTGCCCCGAGGACCCGGGAGATGATACTGCCGGCCGTCATCCAGGCGGAACCGACCAAGAGGGACTTTCGGTCCGAATTCGCGTCCTGCTTCGGTTTAGTCCGGACATCCGGCTGTTTTTCTTCAGACATCATTACCAATTCTCCTTCACCGTCAATAAACCGCAATGCCCTTATTTTACCCAAGATTGGGAACGCTGACTAGTCAGGCAAAAAAATAACACGCCCCAAGAGGACGTGTTACCTGGATCCGTCGTTATTTCACAACAATATTAACGATTTTGTTAGGAATGGTGATCACTTTGCGCACAGTGCCGTCACCGATGAACTTCTGCACGTGCTCGTTGGCCAGCGCTTGCTTCTCCAGTTCATCCTTCGGTGTATCCCGGGCAACGCTGAACTTGCCGCGCATCTTGCCATTGACTTGGACGATGATCTCCGCCGTATCCTCAGTCAATTGGCTGGGATCGTACTTCGGCCAGGGAGCCAGCTGAACGGAAGTGTCATGGCCCAGTTTTTGCCACAACTCTTCGGCCATATGCGGCGCGATCGGTGCCAGTAATTGGACAAAGCCCTCCACATAAGCCACCGGCAGATCATCCACCTTCTGGGCTTCATTGACGAAGACCATCAGTTGCGAAATCCCGGTGTTATAGTGCAGCGCACCGAAATCATCGCTGACTTTCTTCACGGTCTGGTTATAGATCTTAGTCAAGCGGCCGTCATTGATGGTCGTGATCCGATCCCGCAGCTTGTCGTCGTCATCGATGAACAGGCGCCATACCCGGTCTAAGAACTTCTTGGCCCCATGCATACCGTCTTCGCTCCACGGTGTAGAAGCTTCTAGCGGACCCATGAAGAGTTCCATTAAGCGGAAGGAATCGGCGCCGTATTCCCGAATGACATCATCGGGGTTAACGACGTTGCCCTTGGACTTGGACATCTTCTCGTGCCCGGCACCCAGGATCAAGCCCTGGTTAACCAACCGCTGGAACGGTTCCTTGGTGGGTACGACACCGATGTCGTAGAGGAACTTGTGCCAGAAGCGGGCATACAGCAAGTGCCGCGTGGCGTGTTCCGCGCCGCCGATGTAGAGATCCACCGGCAGCCAGCGCTTCAATTTGTCAAAGTCGGCCAAAGCTTCGTTGTTATGGGGATCGATGTAGCGCAGGAAGTACCAGGAAGACCCCGCCCATTGGGGCATTGTGTTGGTTTCTCGCTTGCCCTTGCGGCCATCGGGGCCGACCACGTTCACCCAATCCGTTAAGTTAGCCAAGGGTCCTTCCGGTTTGCCGGAGGGTTTGATATTTGTCGCCGGCGGCAGGCGTAAGGGCAGCTCTTTTTCTGGTACGAGTGACGTTGTCCCGTCTTCCCAATGGATCACGGGAATCGGTTCGCCCCAATAGCGCTGCCGGGAAAAGACCCAGTCCTGCATGTGGTAGGACACTTTGCGGTCCCCGACGTGGTGGGCTTCCAACCAGCTGATCATCCGCGCCATGGCTTCTTTTTTATGCAGCCCATCCAAGAAACCAGAGTTGATGTGGGCACCGTCGCCGGTGAAGGCTTCTTCGGCGACATTGCCGCCTTCCAGAACGGGAATGATCGGCAGGTCATGGGCTTTAGCAAAGGCGTAGTCTCGGTCATCGTGAGCCGGTACGGACATGATTGCCCCAGTACCGTAGGCCGCCAAAACATAATCAGCGATCCAGATTGGCAGCTTCTTGCCATTAACCGGATTGATGGCGTAAGCGCCGGTGAAGACACCAGTCTTTTCCTTGTTCAATTCCGTCCGTTCCAGCTCGCTCTTCCGTTCAGTGGCTAAAACGTAAGCATCCACGGCGGCCTTTTGTTCCGGCGTGGTGATCTCTTTGATCAATTCCGATTCCGGGGCCAAAACGGTATAGGTCGCGCCGAACAGGGTGTCCGGCCGGGTGGTGAAAACATCGAAGGTTTTATCCGAATCAGCGATCTTGAAGGTTACTTGGGCCCCTTCAGACCGGCCGATCCAGTTGCGCTGCTGTTCCTTGATGTTTTCCGGCCAATCCAGATCATCCAAATCAGCCAACAGGCGGTCGGCATAGGCGGTGATCTTCAGCATCCACTGACGCATCGGCCGGCGGTAGACGGGATAGCCGCCCCGCTCCGTCTTGCCGTTTTCAATATCCTCGTTAGCCACGACAGTACCCAGATCCGGGCTCCAGTTAACCGGCACTTCCGCCTCATAGGCCAAGCCCTTTTTGTACAACTGTTCAAAGATCCACTGAGTCCACTTGTAGTAATTGGGATCCGTCGTGTTGATTTCCCGGTCCCAGTCAAAGGACAGGCCCATGGAATTCATCTGGCGCTTGAACGTTTGAATATTATGCTCCGTAAACGTGGCCGGATCATGACCCGTCTTAATGGCATATTCTTCGGCCGGCAGGCCAAAGGCGTCCCAGCCCATGGGATGCAGAACGTTAAAACCCTGGGCCCGTTTCATGCGGGCAATCGCATCGGTGCCCAGGTAGCCGTGGGGATGACCCACGTGCAGACCTTGGCCGGACGGGTACGGAAACATATCCAGGACATAATATTTCGGCTTATTGGGGTCCTCTGTCGTCTTGAAAGTATGATGTTCCGCCCAATAATGCTGCCATTTTTTCTCGACGGTACGGTGATTGTACGCCATGTTTGTCTTTCCTCCTCAAATGTATAAAAAAAGCCCCACGAAACTATGCAGTTCCATAGGACGGTTAAACCCGCGGTGCCACCTATTATTCGTCTTGCGACGCACTCAAGGGGATAACGCACCCAGCGGTCCAACCTACTATCAGTTCAGTTGCACGGCAAGTCTAACCAGTTCACCGGGGCCAAGGCAACTGCTCGCATCCACCGCAGTCTCTCTGAAGCGCTCTTGCCGGTTACTCATTTAGACGCCTTTAGCTTGAATCAATTGCTCCCACAATACCATAGGCTGGTATGGGATACAAGGTCTAACGGACTTTTAATGTCTGCCCCACCAAAATTAAGTTAGACTGCAACTCATTGACGGACTTCAACGTATCGGTGGACATCTGGTACTTGGCCGCGATACTGGCGATGGACTCACCAGCAGTCACGGTGTGGGTATGATCGTAAGTCACCGGCTGCTGCTTGGCCGCGGCCGGCTGAGCTTGACTGGTCTGTTGGGTCGGTTCAGTGGGAACGTATTGTTCCTTCACTTTTAACACCTGACCTGGAAAGATCAGCATCGTTTGCGCATCCAGATTATTGAGAGAAACGATCTGACTCGCGCTCACGCCGTATTGGGCGGCAATGCCGTCCACGGAATCACCGGCTTTGACGGTGTATGTGGTCACGACCAGCTTGCCGGCCGGCCGATCATAATCGGTCAGATGGTAGCGGTCGATCAGGGTGTTCAAATGGGTATTGTAATCTGTGGCGGTAGCGTAGCGGCCGGTCAGAAACTGCGTGGCATCCTGATAGGTGGCGGCATTTTGCTTATGGGCCCCCGTATACATCGGCTGCTTCAGCAGATTGACGTAATCCTGCAGCGATTGGGTGTAATTATCATACTGGCGAAAACCGGCCTGGATCGTATACCGTTTGCCAGTACCGTCGTCTTCCTGGGTCGCCATGCTCACGGACTGGCCGTTGAAGCTGCCCTTGATACCAAAGAGATTGTAGTTCGGCGCGGCGGCTAACCCGCTTTGGCCCCAGCTGCTTTCCAGAATTGCCTGGGCAATCATGACCGATGCGTACAAGTCATTCTTTGCGGCCAAATCCCGTGCGGAGTCGCCAATCGTTTTGATAAACTGGGTATGCGACTCGTCCGTATTAGTGAATACCGTCGCCTGCGGCGGGGCAGAAACGCTTTGCCCAGTGGCCTGGGCACGACCGTGAACAGCCCCTAAAATGCCCACACCCAAACTGGATACAGCCGCGACTGTGCCCGTCCCGGCCAATAATTGTTTGCGGCGTAACTGCTTCTTGGCGCGCTTCAATCCTTGAATTCGTGCAACTCGACTTGCCACTATTACCCACCCTTGATTTTTATGACGTAATTTCTCAGCTGTTTCTATTATAATGGACTCAATGCCCGCTGTGGAGTAAAAGTTCGAAAGGATGTTTATATTTAATGAATGCGCAACACCGAGCGATATGGCTGACCATCTTGAATTACGCGGTATTTATCGTCCTGCTGATTGGCGTCGCCACCCATGCTGGTTTTATCACTGTGATCGACCATGCCGGTCAGCAGTTAGCGAACCGGGTAACGAATCCGACCATGACCAAGATCATGCTGACCATCACCCAGTCGGCGAATCCTTTGAGTTTGATCGCCGTTACCGCTTTGATCATTATCCTATTGATCAGTACCCGCCAGTGGCGCTGGGGTCTTTTCGTCGGTTTAGCCGGCGGTGCTGCCAGTCTGCTCAACCTGATCATCAAATTGATCATTCAGCGGGCCCGGCCGACGCTGCCCCACCTCATTGAACAGGGCGGCTACAGCTTCCCCAGCGGTCATTCGGACAGCAGCATCGCTATTTACGGCGCACTGATCCTATTTCTGCTGGTCACCCAGCGCTCCCGCTGGTGGCGGACCACCGCGGTGATTTTACTCACCGCCTTCATCCTGTCGATCGGGTTCTCCCGCATCTACGTCCATGTCCACTTCCCCACCGACGTCTTAGCCGGCTGGTTCTTGGGCTGGGGCCACATCTGCGTATTATGGCTGATTGCCCGGCGAACCTGGCTTAAGAATTCTCTTGCTGGGCGGCAGAGCGCCGGGCGTGGGCGGTCTTAGTCCCCGCTGCCCGGGAGCGCAGTTTGTCCGGTACATCAAAGAGATTGCACAGCAGCGCAATGGCAATGATGCCGATCCCGACGATATACACGCCGTGCAGCCCGCTGTAGAGAATGTTGCGCAGCGTCGGCAGCAGATGAGCCGGTAATTGGGCCGCTGTTTGCGGATCAATCAGTTTGTTGAGCATATCCGTCGTTAAGCCCGCATGACCGGCGACACCTTGGGCAAAATGGGTGTTCAAAACGATCCCGAAGACGGAGACCATCAAGGTTTGACCCAGCGTCCGGCTCAGCGTATTGAAGGACGTGGCCACGCCGATTTCAGATTGCGCCACGGAGTTCTGGACAGTGACGGTGGTGATCGTGATGATCAAGCCGAAAGCCAAACCCAGCCAGCCGGCAATCACTAGGAACGCGACGAAGGGTGTGGTCACTGGTACGATGGCCAACGCAGTGGCGCCGACCAGCAGCCAGGCCAAGGCAATCGTCAGCAGATGCTTCGGACTCCACTTCACCAGCAAATGACCAGCCAAAAACGAGCCAATGATCCACATCAAAGAGCTGGGCGTGACGGCAAAGCCGCCCATGGATGCCGGCAAACCCAGAATACCCTGCATCCACATCGGCATGTAGGATTCGAAGCCGATCAGAAAGCCGGACACCAGGGCCGCGACACTATTTTGGATCACAAAGGACCGATTTTTGAAAAGGGCCAGATCGATCACCGGATCGCTGGCCTTTTTTTCGAGGCGAATAAAGGCGACTAACCCGACAACCGAGAGAACCAACGCGGCAAAGGCGATGGGCCGCGAGCCGGCATCGGTGAGCAGCTGCAAGCCGATCATCAAGGCAAACAACGTCACCAGCAGGCTGAACACGCCGGGGTAGTCGATCTGCACGGCCCTGGTCTGCTTTTCTTCAAAGAAGAAGAACTGCACTAAGGCAATGGTGATCAGTCCCACCGGCAGATTGATAAAGAAGATCCAGTGCCAGGACAACCGCTCCACGATAAAGCCGCCCAAAAGCGGCGCGATGACCGACGCGATGCCCCAGGCCGAGCCGTTGAAGCCCAGCACCTTAGCCCGCTTTTCAATTGGATAAATATCCGCGATGATGGTGAACGTGACCGGCATGATGGCGCCGGCCCCAATCCCCTGCAAAGCTCGGAAAGCAATCAGCTGGATCATATTCTGGGCCAACCCGGCCAAGCAGGAGCCGACAATAAAAATCACCAGTCCCACTTCCAACACCGGTTTGCGTCCAATGGCATCGGCCAGTTTACCATACACCGGCGTAACCATCGCGTTGGTCAGCAGATAGATCGAAAAGACCCAGTTCATCAATTCCACCCCATGCAGACTGCCGATGATCGTCGGCATCGCCGTGGAGACAATGGTCCCTTCGATGGCGGTCATGAATGTGGCGACGAAGATAGCCGCAGTCGTGACCGCGACGTTTGTTTGCTTTTTAGTCATTATTTTGACGATTCCCCCTATATATTCTTTGTATGTCAGTTTTTCAGCAGCGCCCACTTCGTTTAGAGAACCGAGTGCCAATGCGCAGCAAGCGGAGCATTGGCACGGCGAAGCAGAGCACATTTCTAGCCGCCCCTGCGGAAACGGGCTCAGGCGGCCAGAAGCTAGGGCGTAAGGCAGAGCGGGCAAAAACCTAAGGGCGCTCTGCCTTACGCCTACGCTTCTGAACGGCCGCCTGAGCCCTCTGGGCACAAAAAAGACGACCCCCACAGAAAAAAACTCTGTGTTTGGTCGCCTCTTAAAACTCGCCGGTTACTGAATTAGTTATTGCCAGGCAATAATTTCTTCAACGCAGGCACTTTATCCAAATGCTCCCACGGTAAATCGACATCTGTACGTCCAAAATGACCATAAGCCGCGGTCTGCTTGTAAATCGGCCGCTGCAAGTCCAGCATCTTGATGATGCCGGCTGGTCGTAAATCAAAATTATCCCGGATGGCCTGCACGATCGCGTCCTCCGGCACCGTATTGGTCCCAAAGGTATTCACCGCCAAGGAGACCGGCTCGGCCACCCCGATAGCATACGCAATCTGCAGTTCGATCTGATGGGCCAATCCGGCTGCCACAACATTTTTTGCAATATAACGAGCGGCGTAACTAGCCGAGCGGTCCACTTTCGTCGGATCCTTCCCAGAGAACGCCCCACCGCCATGGCGAGCCGCTCCGCCGTAAGTATCGACGATGATCTTCCGGCCGGTTAACCCAGAATCCCCCTGGGGGCCGCCAATCACAAAGCGGCCCGTGGGATTGATCAGAATGCGGGTATTTCCGTCCAAATACTTGGCCGGAATCACGGGCAAAATGATATGCTCCGTCACGTCTTCAGTGATTTGGTCCAGTGTCGCATCAGGATCGTGCTGCGTGCTCAAAACGATGGTATGGACCCGGGCGGGCTTGCCGTCGGTGCCGTATTCCACAGTCACCTGGGCCTTGGCATCCGGACGCAGGTAAGGGATGATCCCCTGCTTGCGTACTTGCGCCGTCCGCCGCATCAGTTTGTGCGCCAGCTCGATGGGCAGCGGCATATATTCCGGTGTCTCATCGGTGGCATACCCAAACATCATGCCCTGGTCGCCAGCGCCAATTTTGTCCAGCGGATCCGTATCCTGCTCCCGCGCTTCCAGAGAATCGTTGACTCCCTGGGCAATATCCGGCGATTGCTCGTCAATGGCGGAAAGCACTGCCACACTGTCGCCGTCAAAACCGATCCGATTATCGGTATAGCCGATGTCCTTGATCGTTTGGCGAACGATGTGTTGAATATCCACGTAAGCCGTGGTTGAAATTTCTCCCGTCACGAGCACTAAGCCCGTGGAGACGACCGTTTCGGCCGCCACCCGCGCCTGCGGGTCTTGGGTCAGAATCGCATCCAGGATCGCGTCGCTGATCTGGTCAGCGATCTTGTCCGGATGGCCTTCGGAGACAGACTCCGAAGTGAATAAGCATTTTTCCATGGTTTCCCCCTCTTCGGTTACAAGGCACGGCCTTGGCCGTCACCTATCGGGAATTGTAACTTGCCAATATTAACACATTTACCAGCAAATACCAACAATCCAATTCGCCAGAGGCCGCCGACTACGGTATGATGGAAGGGAAGTTTTTAGAAAAGCAGGTGCCCGTTCCATGTCCGAAACAACAACCGAAAAATGGCTCCATCTAGCCGGCTGTGCCGGAGTGCTGTTGGCGGCGCCCTGGTTATTGGCTTGGCAGAATAACCACTTTGCCCGCTGGGGTGCTTTGACCCTGGTTTCTTTGGCGGCTATTGCCAACATTTTATACCAGGAATGGTTATTGCCCCGCCATCCTAAGACCAATCTGATCATTCTCTGGCTCGGACTCAATCTGGTGCTGGGGGTGCTCGCCGGGTTGACCAGCAACTGGTTCATGCCGGTGCTGGTGGTCCTGGCCGCTGTCCTCTGGCTCGCACCGCCGGTCCTCGCCCGCCGGCCGTTGGAACAGCAGCTGCTGCCGGTAATTGCTTACGGCTTGGCGCCATTCCTGCTCAGTATCGTCCTCTACACCGTGGCTGAGGGCGGGCTTTACCTGCCCGCATTGTTTTGGCCGCTGATCCTGCTCCTCAGTCTCGCTGCGAACGAAACGATGGCAGGCATCAGCAGCGGGCCGATTCGGCTCACGATCGCCGTGGCGACCTCAGCCGCGATTCTCGCCATCGGCCTCGCTTGGGCGCACCTGGCAATCTTAGCCTTAATTCTGCCCGTTCTAGCGACGCTGATCGGCATGATGCCCCAGGGTAAAACCTATTGGTCCGGCGGCATTCTAACCTTAGCCAGTGTGGTGTATTGCTTATTGATCCATTAATCGGCACTGTCCAGCCGCTGCTCGCCCTGCAGGGCCTGGATCGGATCGATATCCTGAGAGACTTCCAAGCAGCCCAAATACGTCCCCTCCGGCGACCGAATCGCAAAGTAGCGGATATACATGTAATGCCCCCGGAAATGGATCCAGAAATCAGCGTGATCCCGGGCGCCGCTATGGAAATCTTGGAGAATTTTTTCGACCTTGTCCACGCTCTTTGGCGGATGACAATTCACTACCAAACGGCCAATCACCGCGGTGGTCCGAGGAAAAACCCGGTCGGGATTATCGCTGAACCAGCGGACGGTATCTTGGGCATCCACGAAGGTCATCTCAAACGGCAACAGCCGCAAGATATTGGTCAGCTCGGCGAGGGTGAAACTGCCGGTGGGCAAAACCACTTGGACATTGCCGGCCGCGTCGGCAGTGATATGGGAAATAAAAGGTCCGGAGGCTGCTTGGCGCCGTTTGCGCCGAGGCGTCGGCGGATCTTTTTTCTTGGCCAGCATATCTTTCACGAACGCCGGCATTTCGCCGCCGCCGTGCAGTTGGGCCATCACCGCCGCCGTATCTGGCGCTGGCGGCGCGGCCGGCCGCGGCGCCTGGGCTGCCGCCAGCTCTTGGGCACTCTCATTCAACTGCTGGGCCAGCGCGGAGTTCCGTTTGGGGGCTGCCGCCAGTTCCGCCTCAGTCGGCTGCCAGGGCAGCGGCTCCGCAATCAGCGTATAGCCGATCGGCCCGCTCTCTGCAGCCACCGTTCCCCAATCCGCCGGGGTGAATATTTCCAGCACCATCGGCAGCAGAATCGCGTCTTCTTTGAAGATCATTTCGTCGACTTCTTTGGCCGCCTTTTGCACCGCTGCTTCAATGACATACTTATCCGGCAGCGGGTCCGTATTGACTAACTGATTAGCCTGTTTGATCAGCCCCCGGATCTCGTCATCCACGCCCCACATCACTTTGGGCGGCGCCGTGACGCCGAGTTTGTCCATGATGGGGAAAATCAGATTTTCCTTGCGGGCATAATGATGATCGATTGTGGCCAAATCTTTGAGGGCGTGGCGCAAATAGTCGTTATCGGCCCCGTCCTGGATCCATTTCTTCAATGTCGGCAGTAATTCATCGTTGAGTAACGACGCGAGGACCGTGTTCTCCAGCTTCATCACTTGGACGGGGTGGCCTGGAATCTGTTCCTCCGGGGTTTTGCTGTCGTTAGTAATCTTGCCCCGAAAAACTGCGGCATGCACGTTGCACAGGTTCTGAATCTCCATTGGGTTCAAGCCGCTGGCAATCAACTGGCGCTCCGCCGTGGTAATTTCCGCAACGTCCACACCGTCGAAGGAGTCGTCAAACATTTTCTTGGCTTCTTCAAAGGAACCGCCATGGTGCAGCAATTCCAGAATCTCGACGATCCGGTGCTGACGCCAGGCACTGTTATGTACAGGTAACGGGCTATTAGTCATTATCAACCACCTCATATCCCGCCTTCGCAAAGTCTTGCTTGACCTTGGCTAGGGAAATTTGCATCAACCGCGCGCCCTTGCGCAGATCGACGAAGTGGCCGACGGTATTGAGCACGGCCGGATCGGCGATGCGGGTGAACCCAATGTCCACCATAATGCCCACAATGTCGGGGTGGGCATGGACCAGGTCGTACACCGGCGTGGTCGCTTTGATTTGTATCATCCGCGTGATTCCTCTTTTCTGTTTGTCTCTATCGTATCAAAAGATGCCTCGGTACTGGGTACTAAAAAGGCCCATCTCATATAATTGAGATGGACCCGTATGATGGAGGCTACAGGGCTCGAACCTGTGACCCTCTGCTTGTAAGGCAGACGCTCTCCCAGCTGAGCTAAGCCTCCATGTCTTACCGACTTGAATTATTATACGGGAAAGACCAGGGGTTAGGCAAGCCTTTTTTTAAACAAAAACGACTTGACCTTAGGCAGCCTCCGCCCTCAAACAAAAAAGCAGCAAGACCTAATCCGCCTTGCTGCCGCATGTTCGTAATGGTCAGAATTTCTTGAGAGAGAAAATTCTGGAGATGAGAGATAGAGATGGGACTATTTGTCCGTTACTTTATTGTTGGCATCCTTCACCACCTTCATATTGTGGATGCTGATGTAGCCCAGCTTCTTAACAGCGCTGTCCTGGACTGCGGTGGATTGCATATATTTGATGTATGCTTTCGTTGCGCTGCTTGGTTTCTTAGTCGTATACATGTGCTCGTATGACCAGATCTTCCACTTGTTGGTAGTGACGTTGTCGTCCGTGGGCTTTACCCCGTCAATACTCAAGGCTTGGAGGTCATCCTTGAAGTAGGAGAAGGCCAGATAGCTGATGGCGCCCGGCGTCGTAGCGACGATCTTTTGGACCGTGCCGTTAGAATCCTGTTCCAAAGACTTCACTGCGGCCTTGCCGTCCATGACCGAGGCTTCAAACGTCGCCCGGGTACCAGATCCTTCGGCCCGGTTAACAACGGTGATCTTTTGATCCTTGCCGCCGACTTCTTTCCAGTTGGTGACTTTCCCGGTGAAGATATCGCGCAATTGGGCCATGGTCAGGTTGGTGACCCCGGCATCCTTGTTTGCGACCGGCCCCATGCCGACAACGGCCACTTGGTGGTCGACGACTTTAGAGGCATCGATCCCGCCCTTTTGTTCCGCGAAAATATCGGAATTACCGATGTCCACTGAGCCTTGGGCGATTTGGCCCAGACCAGTGCCGGAACCGCCGCCTTGAACATTGATCGTCACGCCAGGGTTCTTATCTTGAAAGTCCTTGGCTACAGCGTCCGCCAAGGGCTGCAACGCAGTGGAACCAACGGCCACGATTTTCCCCGACGTGGTACTCGTTTGTGTTGACCCTTTAGCCGTACTGGACTTTGTGGATGCGCTCTGACTCCCGCAGCCGGCCAGCAGACCAGCAACGGTCAGCGCGATCGCACTGATTAAAATACCCTTTTTCATTCTTCACACCTCATTGAGTTATTGTGTCATTTCTTAACAACTCTCAGTGTACAGGGTGTACTTCACGATATGTCCCGGTTTCAGTAAACAGCGTGTAAATTCAGCATAAAATTGTAAACACACCGTAAATTGGCGAATGTTCGGCAAAAGTTGTCATTGACAGCGGCCGCTGGATTCGGTATGCTGAACACAATTTAAGAACCTTTAACTGAGTCCAGAGAGGCTTAGAAGGTCGCGGTGCGCCGCACACAGACAGATCGACTAGGGTCGCCTTCTATCCACAACTGGGTAGCGGGCGACTTTTTTGTTTGCGCCCTGCTCTGTGTTAACGCCGCCAGCCGGACCTGGGTCCAATTTAAGAAAAGAAGGCAACCCATCAATGTTTATGAACTTTGTATCTGCCCACCAGGTTTCCCCCGCCGACGCGATGACGCTGATCGACCGCGCCGAGGCGTTCAAGAATGGCACCCCGGTGCCCGAACACGGCCCCGTGTATGCTGCTAATTTGTTTTTTGAGAATAGCACCCGGACCCGCACCAGCTTTGAAATGGCGGAGCGCAAACTGGGGCTGACGGTCATTCCTTTTGACCCGGCCCACTCGTCAGTGAGCAAGGGCGAGACCTTGAGCGACACGATCAAGACCTTGGCGGCCATCGGTGTGAACATCGCTGTCATGCGCCACCCCGCCGACGCCTACTACGAACCGCTGCTGGCTGCCAGCCCGACCTTGGCCATCGTCAACGCTGGCGACGGCGCTGGTCAGCATCCGTCGCAGATGATGCTGGACCTGATGACCATCCACGAGGAATTCGGCAGTTTTGCCGGCTTGAATGTCGGCATCGTCGGCGACCTGAGCCATTCCCGGGTCGCTCATTCCGACGCCGAGATGCTGACGAAGCTGGGGGCCAACGTCTTCTTCTCCGGTCCAGAGAAATATTTCTCACCGGAATACAAGCAATTTGGCCCGTTCCTGCCCCTTGCTGAACTCGTCAAGAAAGTCGACGTACTCAACGTGCTGCGGGTCCAACTGGAACGCTTCAACAGCGGCGAGACCGCTGAGTTCTCCCGCGCCGACTACCACGCCAAATACGGTATCACCGATGCCCTGGCCGCCACCATGAAGCCCCGGGCGATCATCATGCACCCAGCGCCGGTCAACCGCGACGTGGAACTCGCCTCCGACCTGGTAGAAGCCCCGCAATCCCGAATTTTCATGCAGATGCACAACGGCGTCTACATGCGCATGGCGATGCTCGAAGCCGTCATGCAGGCTCGCCAATTCGGTGCTGTCCCTGCCTCACAAGCCGCAACCGTAAGGAGATAACGATGACCAGCCAAGACTTAATGATCAAAAACGCCCATGTCGTCGGACCGGAAACTTTCAATGGTGATATTCGCATTCAAAATGGCCGAATCACCGCCATCGGCACGGATCTGCCAGCGGCCGCTGGCACACCCGTTTATGATGCTGCTGGCCGTACCGTACTGCCCGGCTTAGTCGATGTGCATGTCCACTTCCGCGATCCCGGCCAAACGGCTAAAGAAACCATCGCCACCGGTAGCAAAGCCGCGGCCCATGGCGGCTTCACCACCGTGGTCGCCATGCCCAACGTGACCCCGGTGCCGGATAACGCCGCCGACCTCGCCGCGCTGTTGGCTAAAAATAAGCAGGCCGGAGTCGTCCACGTCCATCAATGGGCCCCGATCACGGATGCCCTGCGCAGCGACCGCTTGGTGGATTTTGAGCAGTTCAAAAAAATGGGTGTGCTCGGTTTTTCTAATGACGGCGTCGGCGTGCAGCATGCCGCCACGATGATGGCCGCCATGGCTGGCGTCCACGCCGCCGGAGCGCCGCTGGCCGCCCACATCGAGGATGAAAGCCTGCGGGGGGATGGCGTAATGAATGCTGGGCCTGTCGCCGATAAACTCGGACTGCCCGGTATGTCTAACCAGACTGAATCCAGTCAGCTCGCCCGGGACCTAGACCTCGCCGCCGCGACTGGCGTGCACTACCATGCCTGTCACATTTCGACTCGCCAAAGTGTTGACCTGATTCGCCAAGCCAAGGCGGCCGGCGTGCATGTCACGGCAGAAGTCACGCCCCACCACTTATTATTGGAAGATACCGACATCACCGGGGATGATCCGAATTTCAAAATGAATCCGCCACTGCGCAGCCACGCTGACCGGCAGGCCGTCGTCCAAGGGCTGCTGGACGGTACCCTGGATATGGTCGCCACGGATCACGCGCCCCATACCCTGGCGGATAAAGGCGGCACAATGAGAACTGCCGCCTTCGGGATCGTTGGTCTGGAAACCGCCTTTGCCTTGCTCTACACCCGCTTCGTGCGCAGCGACCGGATGAGTCTGCCGGAGCTGGTGGCGCGCATGAGCACCATTCCGGCTGCCGCGTTTAATCTGCCCGCCGGCCACATCCAAATCGGTGCGCCAGCGGACTTGACGATCATGGACTTAGATACGCCCTATCAAATCAACAGCAGCACCTGGTTCTCCAAGGGCGTCAATTCGCCTTTCATCGGCGAAACGGTTTACGGCCGCACCGAAGCCACCATCGTTGCCGGCCGCCTGGTTTATGATCAACAGAAAGAAGGTCACTAATTCAATGGCACGCGATTTAGTATTAGCCGACGGCACCGTATTCACCGGCGAAGCTCTAGGCGCCGACATCGAACACATCGGCGAATTGGTTTTCAATACCGGCATGAGCGGGTACCAAGAGACCCTCACGGACCAGAGCTACAACGGCCAGATCATCGTCTTCACGTATCCCCTGATCGGCAACGCCGGCATCAACCGGGATGACTTCGAAACCATCACCCCCACCGTCCAAGGCGTTGTCGTCCGGGAGGCCGCCACAGTCACCGGTAACTGGCGGTCAGAAATGACCCTGGATGAGTATTTGAAAGAAGTCGGCGTTCCTGGCATTCAGGGCGTGGATACCCGCGCGCTGACCAAGAAGATCCGGACTGCCGGCACCATGAAGGCCATGCTGGTGGACCACGCCGACAGCGCGGCCCTGGCCCGTTTGCAAACCACCCAGCTGCCCACCAACCAAGTCAGCACCAGCGCGACCCCGATGCCCTTCCCCGTACCCGGCACCGGCAAGAAAGTGGTCGTTGTAGACTTCGGGTTCAAGCAAAGTATTCTGCGGGAACTGACCAAACGCGATTGCAACGTCATCGTCGTACCGCCCACCACCACCGCCGCCCAGATCGCGCACCTGGATCCCGACGGCGTGATGCTGTCCAACGGTCCAGGCGATCCCAAGAGCGTCGACTACGCCCTGCCGATGATTCGCGAGATTGAACAAAAAATGCCGCTCTTCGGTATTTGTCTCGGTCACCAGCTCTTTGCCCTGGCCAACGGCGCCGATACCTTCAAAATGAAATTCGGTCACCGCGGATTCAACCATCCAGTGCGGGAAATTGCCACCGGCCGGATCGATTTCACCAGTCAGAACCACGGCTACGCGGTGTCACCAGACTCCATTGACCAAACTCGGCTGCTGATCACCCACGAAGAAATCAACGACCACACGGTGGAAGGACTGCGGCACAAAGAATACGCCGCCTTTTCTGTCCAATTCCACCCGGATGCCAACCCTGGCCCCCATGATGCCAACCATCTCTTCGATGACTTCATGGATATGATGACCACATTCCAGCAGCAAAGAAAGGAAGTCGCCACCCATGCCTAAACGGCAAGATATTCACAAGATTCTCGTCATTGGTTCCGGCCCAATCATCATCGGCCAGGCCGCCGAGTTCGACTACTCCGGCACCCAAGCCTGTCTTGCCCTGCGGGAAGAAGGTTACGAAGTCCTGCTGGTCAACTCCAATCCGGCCACGATCATGACGGATAAAGAAATCGCCGATCAAGTTTATATCGAACCGTTGACCGTGGAATTTCTATCGCGCATCCTGCGCAAAGAATTACCCGATGCGATCCTGCCCACCCTGGGCGGCCAAATTGGTCTGAATCTGGCCATGGAATTATCGAAAACCGGCATTCTGGATGCCCTGCACATCGAACTGCTGGGCACCAAACTCTCCGCCATTGATCAAGCCGAAGATCGCGAGAAATTCAAAGAATTGATGCAAAACCTGGGCGAACCGATCCCCGAATCCCACATTGCGACTACTATGGACGAATCCTATCAGGTCGCCCACCAAATCGGTTATCCCGTCATCATCCGTCCCGCCTTCACCATGGGCGGTACCGGCGGGGGCATTGCCCATAACGATGAGGAACTGGCAACGATCGCCGAAAACGGCCTGAGTCTGAGCCCCGTGACCCAAATTTTGATCGAACAATCCATCGCCGGCTTCAAGGAAATCGAATTCGAAGTGATGCGCGACGCGGCCGATAACGCCATGGTCGTGTGCAACATGGAAAACTTCGACCCGGTGGGTGTGCATACCGGCGATTCCGTCGTTTTCGCCCCGGTGCAGACGCTGACCGATAAGGAAGTCCAAATGCTGCGGGATGCCTCGCTGCGCATCATCCGGGCCCTCAAAATCGAGGGCGGCTGCAACGTGCAGCTGGCACTGGACCCGAATTCTTTCCAATACTACATCATTGAAGTTAATCCCCGGGTGTCCCGTTCCAGTGCCTTGGCCTCCAAGGCCACCGGCTATCCCATTGCCAAAATGGCGGCTAAAATCGCCGTCGGTTTGCACTTGGACGAAATCAAGAACCCCATCACCCAATCCACTTATGCTGAATTCGAACCGATGCTGGACTACGTCGTCTGCAAGATTCCCCGCTTCCCGTTTGATAAATTCGAAAACGGCGACCGCACCCTCGGCACCCAGATGAAAGCCACCGGCGAAGTGATGGCCATTGGCCGCAACGTGGAAGAAAGCCTGCTGAAAGCCACCCGCTCCCTGGAAGTCAGTGCGATCCATCTATATCGCGAAAAATACCGGCACATTAGTGAACAGGATCTGTCAGACCATCTCATCACCCCGACAGACGAACGGCTTTTCTATCTGGCCGAAGCCTTCCGGCGGGATTACAGCGTCCCGGAAGTGGCTGAACTGTCCCACATCAACCCGTTCTTTCTGGCCAAAATCCAACATATCGTCCAACTGGAAAGTGATCTGCGCGACCATGTCCAGGATGTCCAAGTGCTGCACCAGGCCAAGCGCAACGGCTTTGCGGATGAAACTATCGCCCAGTTATGGCATACGGATATGGATACTGTACGTCAGCTGCGGGTGACCAACAAAATGCTGCCGGTATACAAAATGGTCGACACATGTGCTGGCGAATTTGCTTCCACAACGCCGTATTTCTACAGTACCTATGAACAGGAAACCGAAAGCAGCCGCAGCGCCCAGCCCAGTATTCTGGTCATCGGCAGCGGTCCAATTCGAATCGGCCAAGGCGTGGAATTCGATTACGCCACCGTCCACTCCGTCAAGGCTATTCAGCGCGCCGGTTACGAAGCAATCATCATGAACAGCAACCCCGAGACCGTATCGACCGACTTTTCAATTTCTGATAAGCTCTACTTTGAACCCTTGACCCTGGAGGATGTGCTGAACGTCATTGATGTCGAAAAGCCCCTGGGCGTCATCGTTCAATTCGGCGGGCAAACAGCAATCAATCTGGCTGAACCGCTGGCTGCCCATGGCGTTAAGATCCTCGGCACGCAAGTGGCTGACTTGAACCGGGCTGAAGACCGTGATCTCTTCGATGCGGTCATCAAGAAACTGGAAATCCCCCAACCGGTGGGCGGCACTGCCACCACCAAGGATGAAGCGTTGGCTGTCGCGGAACGGGTCAGCTACCCCGTCCTGGTCCGACCCTCCTACGTGCTGGGCGGCCGGGCGATGGAGATCGTCCACGACGCTGGCGAACTGGCTCACTACATTGATGAGGCCGTCGCCGTTTCCCACGATCACCCCGTCCTGGTGGATCAATATCTGGTCGGTCGGGAATGCGAAGTCGACGCCCTGTGCGACGGCGACCATGTCGTGATTCCCGGAATCATGGAACACATCGAACGTGCCGGAGTCCATTCCGGCGATTCCATGGCCGTATACCCCAGCCAGCATTTCGATCAGCATATTATTGACCAGATCACCACCTACACGACGGAGCTCGCTCGGTCGCTGAAGTGCATCGGTATCATGAATGTGCAATTCATTGTCCATGATCATCAGGTTTATGTCATCGAAGTCAACCCCCGGGCCAGCCGGACCGTTCCCTTCCTCAGCAAAGTGACGAATATTGCCATGGCCCAAGTCGCCACCCGGGCCATTCTCGGTCAGTCACTCATTGACCAAGGATACACGCCAGGTTTGCAGCCGCACCACGGCGAAATCCACGTCAAGGCACCCGTCTTCAGCTTTAATAAGCTGAACCATGTCGACAGCCTGCTCGGACCGGAAATGAAGTCCACCGGCGAAGTCATGGGCAGCGACACAACACTGGCTAAAGCACTGTACAAAGCCTTCGAAGCCAGCCACACCCACCTCCCCGCCTTTGGTACGGTATTGCTGACCGTTAAAGACAGCGATAAGGCAGAAGTCATCAAACTGGCCCACCATTTCCACGAAGTCGGTTACCAGATTGCCGCCACGACCGGCACCGCAAAAGTGCTGAAAGAAGCCGGCATCCGGGTGATCCCAATGGCT
The DNA here is from genome assembly GCF_008694105.1 of Schleiferilactobacillus harbinensis. Lineage (NCBI taxonomy): Bacteria > Bacillati > Bacillota > Bacilli > Lactobacillales > Lactobacillaceae > Schleiferilactobacillus > Schleiferilactobacillus harbinensis. The sequence goes on along the minus strand of NZ_CP041364.1, from coordinate 473,186 downwards.
AAAGTGTCTGAACCAAAGAGTGAAAAAAATGCCCGGGCAGACGCCGGCAAAGTACCGGATGACATTCTGGACGCCATTGCCGCGCATCGCCTGCAACTGGTGATCAACACCATGACCCTGGACCGCACAAGTACCAGCGACGGCTTCCGCATCCGCGAGACCGCCATCCAACATGGCGTCCCCCTGATGACCAGTCTGGACACCGCTGGTGCCATTCTGAAGGTCCTGGAGGCCCAAAGCTTTGCCACCCAGCCAATCTAACAGCTTGTTTGTTAAACACGTCTCCTGCGCTCGCAGGGGACTTTTTTGGCGCAAAAAAAGGCCCTCCGATTACACGCGGAGGACCGTCTGTCTATTCTCTCTGGGGAGGGAAAATATTAGGGAAATTGCATTGCGCCAGGCTAGGGGTCCTGGCACGATTAAATATAGCACCATGTGGACTTTATGTCTATACCCTAATTAGATTTTCGCTAAAAAATGTCGCCCTTCCGCTTAATTACGCGACGCCTGATGCCCCGGCCAGACCAGCAGCCCAAGCGCTGCCGCCCCGATCAGTACGAAAACAATCGTCGCCAGCCAGTTGCCGTTAGCCCCCATGGCAAACGCCAAGGTAGCAAACAAGCCCGTTACCGTTAGGATAATACCGGACTGTTGGAGCTTGGTGAGGGTGTGGAAAGTATCTTTGAAGCCCGCCGCGAGCAGCAGCGCACCGGCGAATGAAGCGAGACCGAAGATGATGTGGCCGATGATTAAGGGGTTGAGCATGTGGAGGTCCTCCTTTGAATGGAAAATGCAAGTTGTAGTGGAAACGCTGACTGTAATTATAAAGGATAAACCATACCGATGCAACGCCAAGCGTCTGTTGGGTATGTTTATGCTATATTACTGCTCTTACTGACTACCAGTATACCTTTGATTTGCTGCAGATCGCTCCCCAGGTCCGCAGCAAATAACGTGCAGCCGTGGCGGAAGCTAAATCATAAAGTCATACCATTGCCGCTGTTCTACATTTTTTCAGCGGTATTGGTATCGTTTCCTTTTTCGTGAGATAATCACCTTATCCGATAGGAGATGATTTAGATGGACAATCAGTTGAACATACATTTTGAGGTTGATGGCGAGCGCGCATTCAAAATTGCAGTTTTGCGTGCGCTTGAAACCGTTGACTTAGGTTCAACGGAGCAAAACCTGATTAGCGCAAAGCCGGAAGAATTTGGTGATTTAGCTGCCAAGCTGTACACAGCAAAATTTGCCGAAACACTTGCTCCTTTAATCAAGGAAGAAGTCACCAATTCGCTCTATGCCAACATTGACCATCAAGTCGCTAAGCATGTGGGGTTTGATTCAACGACTTATCAGTTTTAGTAACGGCCTTTCCCGTGATTAACTGGCGAATTTTCATCGTGTGTTTTACAGTCGCCTAATTAGCTTGAACTGCCATTTCAATAATTAAAGCAGATTAACTCAGCAACCCTTTACCAGAGTTCTGAGATAATCTGCCTTTTCATGCGCCAATAATCCGGCGAATCGTCTTGAGGACCTTGCTGCAAGCCGTATCAGCACATTTTTGACTGTGGACTACGATCCGTTTTCTGTGCAAGATTTGTGCACAGTCATCGTAATTCGATCAAATCCAGACAAAAACAAAACCCCCGAAACGCCGGTATAAAGGCATTTCAGGGGTTCAAGTAAACTCAGTTCGAGTCAATTACGGAGAGCGAGGGATTCGAACCCTCGATACAGGTTAATGCCCGTATACATGATTTCCAATCATGCTCCTTCGGCCTCTCGGACAGCTCTCCAAGTCGAAAGTTTGATGCACGATCTACTCGTCCCATCAACTCCGGTTGTCAGACTCGAACTGACGACATCTTGATTAACAGTCAAGCGCTCTACCAACTGAGCTAAACCGGAATAAAAAAATAAGAACAGCAGCGTCCTACCCTCGCAGGCAGTTTCCCACCAACTACTATCGGCGCTGAGAAGCTTGACTTCTGTGTTCGGCATGGGAACAGGTAGTTCCTTCTCGCTATCGCCACTGTACTTAAATTTGAGAGTTTGTTCTCTCAAAACTGGACATCATGAAGTTCTTTCTTCGAATCACCAATGTGACTCTTTGAGGTGCGTACCTTCCGGTACGCTCTTGGTTAAGTCCTCGACCGATTAGTACTGGTCCGCTCCACCCCTCACGGGGCTGCTACTCCCAGCCTATCTACCTGATCATCTCTCAGGGGTCTTACTTCCTTAAAGGAATGGGAAATCTCATCTCGAAGGGGGCTTCACACTTAGATGCTTTCAGCGCTTATCCCTGCCATACATAGCTACCCAGCTCTGCGCCTGGCGGCACAACTGGTACACCAGCGGTATGTCCACCCCGGTCCTCTCGTACTAAGGGCAGCTCTTCTCAAATTTCCTACGCCCGCGACGGATAGGGACCGAACTGTCTCACGACGTTCTGAACCCAGCTCGCGTACCGCTTTAATGGGCGAACAGCCCAACCCTTGGGACCAACTTCAGCCCCAGGATGCGATGAGCCGACATCGAGGTGCCAAACCTCCCCGTCGATGTGGACTCTTGGGGGAGATAAGCCTGTTATCCCCAGGGTAGCTTTTGTCCGTTGAGCGATGGCCTTTCCATACAGAACCACCGGATCACTAAGCCCGACTTTCGTCCCTGCTCGACCTGTCTGTCTCGCAGTCAAGCTCCCTTATGCCTTTACACTCTGTGAATGATTTCCAACCATTCTGAGGGAACCTTTGGGCGCCTCCGTTACACTTTAGGAGGCGACCGCCCCAGTCAAACTGCCTGCCTGACACTGTCTCCCGCCACGCTGAGTGGCGCGGGTTAGAGTGGCCGCACTGCAAGGGTAGTATCCCACCAATGCCTCCATCGAGACTAGCGTCCCGGTTTCTACGGCTCCTACCTATCCTGTACATGCGGTACAGACACTCAATATCAAGCTACAGTAAAGCTCCATGGGGTCTTTCCGTCCTGTCGCGGGTAACCCGCATCTTCACGGGTAATATAATTTCACCGAGTCCCTCGTTGAGACAGTGCCCAAATCATTACACCTTTCGTGCGGGTCGGAACTTACCCGACAAGGAATTTCGCTACCTTAGGACCGTTATAGTTACGGCCGCCGTTTACTGGGGCTTCAATTCTCTGCTTCGCTTACGCTAACAGATCCTCTTAACCTTCCAGCACCGGGCAGGTGTCAGCCCCTATACGTCATCTTTCGATTTAGCAGAGACCTGTGTTTTTGATAAACAGTTGTTTGGGCCTATTCACTGCGGCTGACCTTCCGGTCAGCACCCCTTCTTCCGAAGTTACGGGGTTATTTTGCCGAGTTCCTTAACGAGGGTTCTCTCGCGCGCCTGAGGATACTCTCCTCGACTACCTGTGTCGGTTTGCGGTACGGGCGATCTGTTACTCACTAGAAACTTTTCTCGGCAGTGTGACATCAGGTGCTTCGCTACTTAATTTCGCTCCCCATCACACCTTGTCCTTAGGAACAAGCATTTGACTCGCTCCCAGACTCAGTGCTTGGACACGCTTTTCCAGCTGCGTGCTCACCTTAGCCTCCTGCGTCCTTCCTTCGCTCAAACATAACAGATCGGTACAGGAATCTCCACCTGTTGGCCATCGATTACGCCTTTCGGCCTCATCTTAGGTCCCGACTAACCCTGGGCGGACGAACCTTCCCCAGGAAACCTTAGTCTTGCGGCGGGCAGGATTCTCACCTGCCTTTTCGTTACTCATGCCGGCATTCTCACTTCTAAGCGCTCCAGCAGTCTTCACAGTCTGCCTTCACCGCCCTTAGAACGCTCTCCTATCGCACGACCTTGCGGTCGCACCCACAGTTTCGGTACCATGCTTAGCCCCGGTACATTTTCGGCGCAGAGTCACTCGACTAGTGAGCTATTACGCACTCTTTAAATGGTGGCTGCTTCTGAGCCAACATCCTAGTTGTCTGTGCAACTTCACATCCTTTTCCACTTAGCATGGATTTAGGGACCTTAACTGGTGATCTGGGCTGTTCCCCTTTCGACTACGGATCTTATCACTCGCAGTCTGACTCCCGGAAACAAATATCTGGCATTCGGAGTTTATCTGCATTCAGTATCCCGAGACGGGACCATCATCCAAACAGTGCTCTACCTCCAGTATCCGCTTTTCCGAGGCTAGCCCTAAAGCTATTTCGGAGAGAACCAGCTATCTCCAAGTTCGATTGGAATTTCACCGCTACCCACAACTCATCCCCTCATTTTTCAACATAAGTGGGTTCGGTCCTCCAGTGCGTTTTACCGCACCTTCAACCTGGTCATGGGTAGGTCACTTGGTTTCGGGTCTACATCAGCTAACTCACTCGCCCTATTCAGACTCGCTTTCGCTCCGGCTCCGGCTTTTCTGCCTTAACCTCGCTAGCTAACGTAACTCGCCGGTTCATTCTACAAAAGGCACGCCATTACCCATTAACGGGCTTTGACTACTTGTAGGCACACGGTTTCAGGTACTGTTTCACTCCCCTTCCGGGGTGCTTTTCACCTTTCCCTCACGGTACTGGTTCGCTATCGGTCACTAGGGAGTATTTAGCCTTGGGAGATGGTCCTCCCAGATTCCGACGGAATTTCACGTGTTCCGCCGTACTCAGGATCCCGATTGGAGAGAAGCAACTTTCGGCTACGGGGCTGTCACCCGCTCTGGCCGGCCTTCCCAGGCCGTTCGCCTAATTCCTTCTTTTATCACTCACTACATCGGTCCTACAACCCCAGCATGCAAGCACGCTGGTTTGGGCTCTTTCCTGTTCGCTCGCCGCTACTTGGGAAATCGAAATTTCTTTCTCTTCCTGTGGCTACTGAGATGTTTCAGTTCACCACGTCTGCCGATCAGCCGCTATGTATTCACGACTGATCAACCACCTTCTCAGATGGCTGGGTTCCCCCATTCGGAAATCTTCGGATCAAAGCTTACGTGCAGCTCCCCGAAGCATATCGGTGTTTGTCCCGTCCTTCATCGGCTCCTAGTGCCAAGGCATCCGCCGTGCGCCCTTCTTCACTTAACCTAAGTGAAACGCTGTAAACAGCGCTTGATTCGGCGGACTCAGTCCGCCTGAACTCAAAAAAATCACAGTGGTGTTTCTCGGTGTGGTCAGCTCTGACAAGCTGACCTTCACTTCATGATATCCAGTTTTCAAAGAACAAATTTAGTCAATCATTGGCCTGACGGCCAATGGAGGTTAACGGGATCGAACCGATGACCTCCTGCGTGCAAAGCAGGCGCTCTCCCATCTGAGCTAAACCCCCGATAGTGCGATGGGCCTAAATGGACTTGAACCATCGACCTCACGCTTATCAGGCGTGCGCTCTAACCAGCTGAGCTATAGGCCCGATCTGCGTGCACTGACTGTTTGAGAGGCAGGCCTCTCAAAACTGAACAAAGTTTTGACTGTATCGGTTTCCGTTGCCTGTGACCGGGGGTCACAGGACTTTTTCCTTAGAAAGGAGGTGATCCAGCCGCAGGTTCTCCTACGGCTACCTTGTTACGACTTCACCCTAATCATTTGTCCCACCTTAGACGGCTGACTCCTTGCGGTTGTCTCACCGGCTTTGGGTGTTACAAACTCTCATGGTGTGACGGGCGGTGTGTACAAGGCCCGGGAACGTATTCACCGCGGCGTGCTGATCCGCGATTACTAGCGATTCCAGCTTCATGCAGGCGAGTTGCAGCCTGCAATCCGAACTGAGGATGGTTTTTAGAGATTCGCTTGACCTCGCGGTCTCGCTGCTCGTTGTACCACCCATTGTAGCACGTGTGTAGCCCAGGTCATAAGGGGCATGATGATTTGACGTCATCCCCGCCTTCCTCCGGTTTGTCACCGGCAGTCTGACCAGAGTGCCCAACTGAATGCTGGCAACTGATCATAAGGGTTGCGCTCGTTGCGGGACTTAACCCAACATCTCACGACACGAGCTGACGACAACCATGCACCACCTGTCATTCTGTCCCCGAAGGGAACAGCTGATCTCTCAGCCTGGCAGAAGATGTCAAGACCTGGTAAGGTTCTTCGCGTTGCTTCGAATTAAACCACATGCTCCACCGCTTGTGCGGGCCCCCGTCAATTCCTTTGAGTTTCAACCTTGCGGTCGTACTCCCCAGGCGGAATACTTAATGCGTTAGCTGCAGCACTGAAGGGCGGAAACCCTCCAACACTTAGTATTCATCGTTTACGGCGTGGACTACCAGGGTATCTAATCCTGTTTGCTACCCACGCTTTCGAGCCTCAGCGTCAGTTACAGACCAGAGAGCCGCCTTCGCCACTGGTGTTCTTCCATATATCTACGCATTTCACCGCTACACATGGAGTTCCACTCTCCTCTTCTGCACTCAAGTCTCCCAGTTTCCGATGCCCTTCTTCGGTTAAGCCGAAGGCTTTCACATCAGACTTAAAAGACCGCCTGCACTCGCTTTACGCCCAATAAATCCGGACAACGCTTGCCACCTACGTATTACCGCGGCTGCTGGCACGTAGTTAGCCGTGACTTTCTGATTGAATACCGTCACTGCATGACCAGTTACTGTCATACACGTTCTTCTTCAATAACAGAGTTTTACGACCCGAAAGCCTTCTTCACTCACGCGGCGTTGCTCCATCAGACTTGCGTCCATTGTGGAAGATTCCCTACTGCTGCCTCCCGTAGGAGTTTGGGCCGTGTCTCAGTCCCAATGTGGCCGATTACCCTCTCAGGTCGGCTACGTATCATTGCTTTGGTAGGCCGTTACCCCACCAACTGGCTAATACGCCGCGGGTCCATCCTTCAGTGATAGCTTGCGCCATCTTTTACCCGAAGACCATGCGGTCTCCGTGGTTATACGGTATTAGCATCTGTTTCCAAATGTTATCCCCTGCTGAAGGGCAGGTTACCCACGTGTTACTCACCCGTCCGCCACTCGGTTTGATCGGTAATTGGTGATGCAAGCACCACCGCAAACTGACCAAACCTCGTTCGACTTGCATGTATTAGGCACGCCGCCAGCGTTCGTCCTGAGCCAGGATCAAACTCTCATTTAAAAGTTTGCGGCTCAATAAATTTACTTGCTTGCGAAATTGACATTCGCAAATGTTGCCTCAGCCGAAGCTGAGTACCGATACATTTGCGGGATTGCTTATCTTCCCGAAGGAAGATATGTGATCCGTTCGTCAAAACTTTGTTCAGTTTTCAAAGGCCTGCGCTGTAAAAAACAGCTTAATTACTATATCATGCACACACTCGAATGTCAACATCTAATTTTTTAATTAATCGTTGCCATCCGCGTCCTGACGCACTTTCGTCGCTGTCGCTCATCACGACAACGAATAATATCTTATCAGCCCAGTCCCGCTTCGTCAACACCCTTTTTACAAGAATATGATATGCGGTTTCTGTAAATATGAACGATCTGAGTTTTTTGTTTTCTATCGTTTGTTTGTAGCAACCATCAACCGAATATCAAGCGGCGTGTTCCCGTCGATTTCCAATAAACACTGAACAACGATTAATTCAAAAAAGATAAAAACAATTGTTGCCACGCCTTGCAGTCGAAAAAAGGCACCGGCTATTAAAGCCGGCGCCTCGTACACTACTCTGCTTTCTTCTCTGACCGCTTCTTCTGGCAGTCCTTGCAAATCCCATAGACTTCGATCCGGTGACTAGTCACAGCGAAGTCTGTAGCGTTCTCGGTGATCGTATCGATCTCGTTCAATCCAGGATAGTACATATCGAAGATTTTGCCGCATACCTGACAAATAGCGTGGTAATGGGCTGTCTCGACAAAGTCGAAATGGGACGAACTATCACCATAAGACAACTCTTGGATCAGCCCCAACCCAGTCAGGGTACGCAAATTGTTGTATACGGTCGCGATACTCATATTGGGAAAGCGGCTGCCCAGATGATGGTAAATATCATCGGCGGTCGGATGGGAATCGGTACCCATGAGGAAGCCTAAGATCGCTTCCCGCTGCGGGGTCACCCGCGCATGGGATTTTTTCAACAACGCACTGGGACTGAGTGTCTCTGTGGCCATAGCCCTCATCCTTTCTAAAACTACTTACTGCTGGAACTGCTGCTCATACTCCACGAAGCCGAGCTCTTGGCGTCGGCACTGCTGCTGCTCGCCGAACTGCTGGCCGCGGAGGATTCACTGGCTGCGTCATCGGTCGAACTGCTGCTGGCTGCGGCGCCATCGGCGGTTTCGCTGTAGTTGCTGCTGCTCTTCAACTCTGGCGCGTTCGTCTTGTACTTGTCCATCGTTGATTTGTCATTATTCTTCTGGAAGAGACTTGTGGGCGATTCCTTCTGCAATTTCTTCAGCAGCGCATCCCCCTTACTCTTCTTGTAATTATAGTCGCTCTTGTCCACTTTTTTAAACCAGCTGGGCTTATAGAAACGCAGCAAATCACCAGTGATGACCTTATCTGACAAAGACAGCTCAGTTTGAACATGGTTGTTGATCTTGCCAATCTCTTCCTTCTGGGCATCGGTCAGTTTCAAAGCTTTCCCCGTGTTGGTGTCATAATACGTGGACCCGACTTTGGTGTACTTCGGTGTCACGAAGTCCCCATTACGGAAAGGCACGATCTGGTTGCGATTAGTGGCCAGCAGATCCTGACCGAATTGCACCGTATCAGTGTTCGGTACCCCAGCCAAATCCAGAATCGTCGGCAGAGCATCGATTTCGCCACCGAAAGTGGTGTTGATACCGCCCTTGAGACCAGGCATTTGGATCATGAACGGTACACGCTGATACATCGCATTGTCATAGTTGTTGAAAGAGTCCTTGTTGGTCAGTTTGGCCATTGCTTTCTTATGGTTGGCCGAAATGCCGTAGTGGTCCCCATAAAAGACAACCATCGTGTTCTTTTCCATACCGCTGCTCTTCAGCCAGCTCATAAATTCCCCGATGGCTTGGTCCAGGTAATGGGCAGTCTGTACATAACCGTCCACAGTATTATCACCGGTATCAGTCTTGCTGATGGACTGATTCGCTTTATCCAACGGATAAGGATAGTGGTTGGTGACGGTGATCAGTTTGCTATAAAACGGCTGGGGCAGCTTCTCCAGATAGCTGGCCGACTCCAGCATGAAGATCTTGTCTTTCATCCCGTAGTTTTCCATGTAACTGGCTTTCTTGGGCAGATAATTCGTACTGAAGAAGAAATCGTATCCCCAAGACTTATAGGTGTTATCCCGATTCCAGAAAGACGGCACATCGCCATGGAACGCGGCAGTCGTATAGCCCTTCTGATCAAAGATCGCCGGAGCGGCCTGGAAGGTATTGGTCGTACCATATTGCACCATGGCAGGACCTTCCGGCAAACCGAACAGTGAATTTTCCATCATCATTTCAGCATCGGCAGTTTTGCCGGTCCCGACCTGGTGGAAGAAATTGGAGAAGGACAGCGTGTCATTGGCGTGATAGATCTTATTCAGGTTCGGGGTAACTTCCTGCCCATCCCATTTAAAGTCAATCAGAAACTGCTGGAACGACTCCAAGTGGATGACGATGATATTCTTACCCTTCGCCTTGCCGTAATACTCCGTGTTCGGCCCGACTCGGCTGGTCTTTAAGTATTTCAGCACACTCTTCATGTCCGAGCTGTCTGCCTTATTACGAACGGCACTGGTTTGCGCCGCCTTTACACTGTCGTATACCGTGTAGGCATTGAGCCCAAGATATTTAACAATGTAGTTATTATCAAAGGTCCGCGTGAGCAATCCGCTGCGGTCATTTTGGGCCATTGTCAGATTCAACCCGAACAAGGCTAAAGCAAAAGCCGTAACGGTTAAAGCATAGCGAATCTTCAACGGATGCACATCAATACGGATTACCTTGAATGCCAGCAGCAGAATCAGAATAGCCACATCTAGGAATAGCAGGAAATCCGACGCTTTGGTAATGCCGACAATACTGGTGCCTAAGTTGTTCGAAACCGCCCCGCTCCCTTTGATCAAGTTGATACCCAGAAAATCGGAAAACTCGCGGTAGTAAAGGGCATTAGCGAACAGCCACATAGACGTCAGCAGGTCGATCACGATCATCACAATGTAGGACTTGCGCCCTTTCATGTACAAGGCAATGCCGAACAGGAGGAGCGTGGTGGGCAGCGGGTTCAATACCAATAGCAGGTATTGCATACCGCCCTTGACGCCGAGATTGAATTTTGTCGTGTAGGCATACACTGTCTTGATCCAAAACAGCACGACTGCCAGCAGAAAGAAGCCCCACCGGGAATTAAAAAAACGACGTGTTGCGTGTAACGCATTTTTCATCAGATGTTCCTCCACGCTCGATATTTAAAGTAATGGTGCATAATCTTTACAGTCTGTTGAAATTGTACCTGAGTGAGCACTGATTGACAACGTATCTGCCCATCAGGTACACGAAGTTAAAGCATTTTTTAAGGGTCCGCGGGGGCGGGGGCCTTCCCTCTTAAACGGGCTTCGGCCGACAGAAGCTAGGGCGCCAGCCTCCCCCTAAACGGGCGAAATCGACCAGAAGCTAGGGGATAGTGTTGGGAAGGCAAAAACCCAAAACCGGGGTTTGTGCCTTCCCGACACTATCCCTACGCTTCTAACCGGTCGATTTCGCCCTCTGCATACAAAAAAACTGGAACGATGTGACGTGTCCCAGCTATTGTGCCCGTGGCTCGCCAACTTGTTTAGTCGTACAACAGGTCGTAGATTTCCATGGCGACAAGATCAATGTTATCGAATTGGAATGATTGGTGCGCGTCGAACTCTTCCAACATAAACGAATCGGAAGCGGGATCGTACGTCACGGCACACTTCTCGGTACCGTCAATCTCAAAGCGACGGGTCCGTTCTTCTTGGCCGTCTTCTTTGATCATGGCGTCCAGGCGATTAATGATCGCTACTAATTGTGAGCTTTCCATGCCCATGCCCCTTTCACTTCAGGCTTCATTGTCAGTTTAACAAATGTCAGGGCACATGTGGAGATAAATATGCATGTTTTTAGGCATTATTATCGACTTCGGCCGTTTTTCTTTTATCCACCTGAGCATCCTTGTGCGCTGGTACAGCCAGCATGACCACCCCAGAGAACATCCCGACATAGTAAGTGATGAACCGCCACAGCAGCATCCCCAGCACTAATTGCGAGGCATTGGGGATAAAAGCAGCAAACAGAGTCCGGAAGCTGTACTCGGCACCGCCCGTCCCGCCTGGGATGGGGAAGATCGAGGTGATCATGACGATCATCACGTGCATCGACATCACGCTGAACGGATTGGCATTCGTTTGCCCCAGCGCCAGCAAGATGAAGTACGGGATACTATAATAAATCAATAATTGGACCATGGTCAAAATAACTGCTTTGACCACCCGTTTCTTTTCTTGCTTCAAGCGCTGGCTTTCTTCGTAAAACGTATCGATCTTGTGATCTAACGTCGTCATCAACTCGTTAAAACGAGCCGCCGACATGAACCAGCCCACGGGCTTCATTACGATTTGCAGGAGCCGCTTGGTGAACCGATACCAGAACATGATCATCAGCAGCGTGGCAATCGTGAACAGATGGGTCACAAAACCCAGGAGGATCAGCCAGGCGATCCCGGAAAACTGCTGAGCGACAGCAGAAAAGCCGACCACCATGGTCAACACGAAGTTCACGAGGACTGCCAGCTGATAGATGATGAACTTCATCAACAGCAGCGAACTGGACTTGCCCGCTTCGACACCGGACTGCATCATCGCAATCAATTCCGCCGGCTGACCACCGGAGGAGAATGGTGTAATACTGTTGAACAGCTGCTCGATAAAGGGTACGCGCACCGCGTTGTGATAACTGAGGCGGGTGTTCTCATCATTTGTCAGGACCTGCATGATCACGCCTTCGATACACAGCTGACCAATCATAATGATTACCGCAAACAGCAGCCACCACCAGTTAAGATGAAGCAGATCCCGCCAAAAATGGGCCATATTGATGGTCCGTAATTCGAAAACCAGGATACCCATGCTGAGCACGAGCATGATGAAAAATGCGAGTTTGTTTTTTCGACTCATGGTGTCCTTCTTCGTGTCCGTTGACCGAGAGCGGCTTGGGTTGTGTAAAATTTAGACCAAATGCCCGCCAGGCGGTCTTCAGAATAGTATTGGGCCGCCTCAACGGCTTGTGCCCGCCAAGGGGCCAGAGCACTCGGATCAGCCGCCACACGGGCGAGCTGCGTCGCCATCTCAGTCACGTCAGCGGTTGGGATGTAGCGATTGTTGATGATGGCGTGATACAAAGATAAATCCCGCAGCATCACCGGTACCCCGCAGGCAAAAGCCTCCAGGACCGACATGGGGAAAAGTTCATCATAGCTGGGCAGCAGGAACAGATCGGCGACATTGTAATAATCCCGCATCTTTTCCCGGGGAATAATACCCGTGAAGGTCAAATTCTGAGGTGCATTGTCGATCGCCTTTTTGAACCCCTCATACCCATCCGTCAAGCGGCCGAAGGAGAACCCCCCAGCCCAAATGAACTGCACGTCCGGATGAGTCTGAGCCAGGGTAATAAAATCCCGTACCCCTTTGCGTTCCTGCACTTGGCCATTGCCGAAGACGACAAACTTGCTGGCCGGAATCCCAAGCTGTGCGCGCAGCGTTTGTTTTTGATCCGGGGTGTACGCATAGAAATCCTGCTGGGATACGAAGTTCGGGATATATTCCACTGTACTGGCGGGGATACCGTAGTCCGCTAACTTTGGAATAAAACTGGGATTAACAACCACCAGCTGGTCCATCGCCTTATAAAAAGCAATCACGTACTTATAAAACACCTCATCCGCCGGCCACGGAATCGACAGCGACCCTTTCAGCGTCTCCGGCAAAAAATGCACGTACCCGATCCGCCGCCCCCGTTTTTTCTCATGCATCGTCAAGAAAAATTGGGGGTCGATCGTGTGATAGTGGCTGATGTCGCTGGCACTATAATCATTCACCCGTACGTCAAACTGATCGGGAAAATGACGTTTCAGCAATCCCATCAGCTCCGTGTAGGCACTGCCGACACCCTGCCCCGCGACCTTCGTCGCCGAGGAAAACATGTGAATCTTAATCATTCAAAAAACTCCCCATCTTCGTCTTCGTCATAAACCATTGATGCATAGTGAACTTCGGCCGTCCGGTAAAATGACAGCACCTGCTCACCGAAATGGTCAGCTGAAATATCATAGAGCTTGCGCTGGCGTGTTGTTTCATCGTCAAAAGCGTGCGGGTGGCGCAAATATTCCACCGTGGCCCGAACCATTTCCGGCGTGTCGCTGAACGTGATCCCCAACGACGGATCGTCAAACAGACTGTTGGTGTATTCGCCCGCCCGGGTAACGACTTTCAAATTAGCTGCCAACGCCTCAATATAGGTCAAGCCCTGTGATTCGGTATCAGAGGCCGACACCAGCACATTGGCCATGTGGTAATAATCGTTCACATGGGTGTGGGGTACCTCACCGGTGAACAGCACATGGTCCGCCACGACCAGGTCCTCAGCCTGCTGCTTCAAATCGTCCAAAGCGGGGCCGTCGCCGACGATCATCAACACCGCCTGGGGCACTTGGTCAAGAATTTGGGGAAAAGCGCCAAGGACAATATCGATTTTCTTTTCATATGCCACTCGGCTGAGGGACAGCAGCACCGGCGTGTCCGGGGCCAAATGCCACTTTGCCCGCAAATCCTGCTGGGGCTGCTGATCGTATTGACTAAGATCGACACCAGTGGGAATTACCCGCATGGGAATCTTGATGCCGTACCCGATCAGCGACTCCCGGGTCTTTTCACTGGGACAAATGACGCCGTTCATGTTGGCCAGATACGCCCGCATATACTGCTTCACGTGGTAAGGCCGCAATAAATGACCGTTTAAGACGTAGTGCAGGTAATTTTCATACATTGTGTGGTACGTATGCACCGCCGGGATTTCTAACTGCTTAGCAACGTATTTGCCCAGCAAACCTAAAGAAAACTCCGTTTGCGTGTGAACGATGTCCAATTTGAGATCCTTGGCCACTTCCACTCCGCGGATAAAGCCGCCCACGGCAATGCGCCGATCCGTAAAGGAGACGAAGGGAATACTCGAAAACCGAAATACATTGGGTTCCACGGCGTCCTTCGCCACATGGGGATCCGTTGTCGTGAAGATGTAGACAGAATTCCCCCGCTTCTCTAAATTTGTGGCCAGGGTCTTAATTGAAGTAGCTACCCCGCTCACCTGAGGGAAATAACTGTCTGTAAATAACCCAATGTTCACGTGCTTGTCCTCCTGCTTCATTGACTGTGTAACCGTTTCCTACTGTACAAAGCTAACTATACAATAGCATAACATGGAAAAAAAGGCGGTGAAAGCCGCCTTTCAGCATTGTAAGAAGAAACGATCAGCGCCGGTCAACGAAGAAAGACACCACGGCGACCACGATCACCGCGCCGATGATGGCGGGAAACACCGCCATGCCGGCGACGTGCCAACCCCAGTGGCCGAACAACGCCTGGCCGACCCCAGCACCCACCAGACCAGCCAGAATGTTGGTCACACAACCCATTCTGTCGCCGCGCCCCGTGATTCCGCCGGCAATCGCGCCTACGATGGCGCCGACAATTAAGACCCAAATCCAATGGAACATGATCAGTTCCTCCATTCTGGCTGTTCGCCAACTTGTTAATCCGATTATAGCAAGGCCGCCGCCAGCAAAAATGGCACCAAAGACCGAATTATAAAGCACCCCAAGGCGGATAAAAAGGCCAGGTTCCCGTAAATGGGTCCTGACCTAGCGAAATCTCTTAAAAGAATTAGCTACAACCAGCCATTATCCATCAGCTGATGCCGCGGATTCATTGCCAGCCACAGTTGCGATTGCTGGATGCGGTGCAAGATCCGCAGATACAGCGGATCGTCTTCCTGCTTAGGCGTCAGGAACACCCGGGTGATATGGCCATCTTCTTCGACCCCGTAAATCGTTTGGCCCTGGATCGATACAATTCTTACTGGAATACGTTGTGTCATTTCATTCACCTCGTTTGCTTGATTGTCTTTACTATACCGAACGCAAGTAAAAAATCTGTCAGTAAACCGTGAAGTTTTTGCGCCATCTGCTAAAGAAAGATTTAAGCCAGTCGTGTGAAAATGCTTGTCCCGGCTAGACCGCATCGATATAATAGCGACCAGGGAGGGATTCGTGATGTACATTGATCGTTCAGAAATTAAAGGGATAGCAAAACGCAAACTCCGTCACCACGTGGGTCAAGGTTTCATGATTGGTCTCCTGCCCCTGATCATTCTCGGGGTGATGATTTTTCTCGCTGTCCTGAGCTGGCAGCAGGCCACCCATCAAATCATGCACGTTGACACACTGGCCAACCGGCTATTGTGGCCGACTTCTGTCCATTTAGGCAATACCCTGGCTGAAATGCTGCTATCATTAGCCGCCGATATCGTCACCGCCAGCACCAGCTTGGGTTATCTCTATTGGCTGCGGCAGAAAGAACCAATCACCCAGCCGTTTCGTCTCGGCCTGCTCGGCTTTTCGCCCCGCTATTTTCTGCTTTTCATTCTGACCTACATGACGCTTTCCGTGATCAATTATTTTCCGCTGGGGCTGCTGCCTACCGCTAAGGGGTGGTTTGCAGCACTGTATCTGGTCTTAGCCGTCGTCATAATCATCGTCGGGTTGGGCCTTTCCCAGGTGTATTACGTCGCCATGGATCTGCGGGATAGCGGCCATGGCAATATCTTAGCCGTTCTGCGCATCAGCTGGCAATTAATGAGCGGGTTCAAGTGGCAATACTTCGTTCTCCAGCTGAGTTTTATCGGCTGGAATTTACTTGGCGCTCTGCTCCTCCCGCAAATTTGGATTGTCTCTTACCAGCAGCTGACCTATGCCGCTTTTTACGAAAAATTGCGGGACTATAAGCCGGAACTGCTGCCGGCCCGGTGAGATTTCCGGTTGCGCGCATTGACCGGTCCAGTGAACTTCGGTAGAGTTGGTCAGTGGAAGAAAAGGAGGTCGATTTTATTGCAAAGTATGCATATCGATCGTGGTCAATTGAAGAATCAAGCGAAGGAAAAGCTCCATAAGCATTGGGGTGAAGCCATTTTGGTCGGTTTCTTGCCCATTGCAATCATGTTCATCGTGGTGATCGTCACCATTATCGGCGCAATGGCGGTCGTCAATACCCAACCAGATAACATCAAAGCATTGCAATCCAGCGGTACCTTGATGACTCAGACACTATTCTCCAGCAGTGTCGGCGGCGGTACCAATCTCACCGATCTCATTGTTATTCTCCTAGCCGGGGTGATGGGTGCCAGCACCAGTATCGGCTTTCTCACTCTGTGGCGCCGGGAACCGCGGCAGCTTAACCCGTTGCTGCGCAGTTTGATCGGCTTTCGGCCGGAATATATCGGCGGTCTGTTGGTTGCTTATATCGTTATTCAACTGATCGACAGTATCCCCACTTTATTGGGTCTGATCAATAATCCTGCCATTAATGTAATCAATTTTGTGCTCCTTTTCGTACTCCTCGTTGTGGATATTGGTTTATCCCAGACCTTCTTAGTTTGGAAGGACCTGCGGGATGCGAATAAGGGCGGTGCCTTGACTGCCATCCGGATCAGTTGGCAATTGATGGCTGGTTTTAAGTGGCAGTATTTCGTCATGGAGCTCAGTTTTCTGGGCTGGTGGATACTCACCTTCTTACTGCTGTTTATCCCCTATTTTTGGCTGTATCCATATCAGTTGATGACGTATGTCGGCTTTTACGATGCTCTAAAATCGCGCAAACCTGAATTATTCGCCTAGCTTAGGCAAGCAAATACCCTGCCGCTGTAATCCAGCGGACAGGGTATTCTTTTACGCAAATTCAGGCTGTAAGCGGCTGGCTTCCGCAAAACAGCAACACCCAACCAGGTGATCATTGACTACCCCGGCGGCTTCCAGCCAGGAATAGATGATCTTCGGCCCGGTGAAGGCAAAGCCGCGTTTTTTCATATCCTTGGCAATTTGAACCGCCAAGGGCGTTGTCGTTGGGACTTCATCAGCGTGATGGTAATGCCCCACGATGGGTTGACCGTGAACGTAGCCCCAGAGGAACTCGGCCAGCGTGGTGCCATTTTGATGCAGATCCTGGATGACTTGGGCATTGTTGATGATGGCTGCAATCTTGCGCCGGTTGCGAATGATTCCGGCATCAGCGAGCAGCCGGCTTTCGTCCTCCGCGGTGAAGGCCGCGACTTGATCCACTTGGAAATTGGCGAAGGCTTCTTTGAAAGAAGCCCGCTTATTCAATACCGTTTGCCAACTCAGCCCGGCCTGCATCATTTCTAGCGACAGTAATTCAAATAAGGCCCGCTCATCCGTCAGCGGCCGGCCCCACTCTTGGTCATGATAGGCCAGCATCAGTTCGTTCCCGGATGTTGCCCAGGCACAGCGTTGAACCATTTTCATCACTCCTTGTCTTTCCTACCTGATTACATTACGCATTTCTGACGCTTTATTGCAAGGTGTTTTGCCAATTGGCCAGCATGGTATAATAAGCGGTGCTTTTTAGTCACTCAGGAACACAGAAAGAAGGATATTCGTTGAGCACTTCTCGTCAACAACGGCTCCACCCAACCAAGCAGAAAAAGCGGCGCTGGCCGAAAGTCTTGATTGGTTTTCTCATTGTCGTCGCGGTCCTTGTGGGCCTGGTCATTGCCTTTCCGTTTCAAACAAATAACGCACTCCGCAGCGCCATGGGCGGCCGCGACACACCGGTGGATACCGCCGCTAAGAATGAATTGATCAAGAAATTAGACAGTACCAAGACCGGCAGTGTGGCCGGGGACGAATTGATTTCCGAAGCCGTTTCCCGGCTGCGCAACACGTCCATGCAGCAAGTACGGGACGCTGCGCAATCATCATCGGCGGCGGCCAAGCTCATTCAACAGAATACAGGCTTGTCAGACACTCAGGCGCAGGCGCTTAGCAGCTTTGTCTTCAGTCACCCGCAATTCAGCGGCATGCGCACCGCGGTCGCTGACGGCGACTGGCTGCAAGCCTATCGCGAATACCAGCAGCTCACCAGCAGCGGCGATATGGCCACCCTGCGCAGCGATATTCAGGGACAGTAAAGAATCAAGGGTTTGCCGCCGGTGAGCGGCAGGCCTTTTTTTGCGGCTTATGCCGGCATATCTGGGGAGGAACATATGCAACAGAAAAGATTGAAACGTGCAGCGGCTCTCGCCGAACGATACTATACCGTGGCTTTTGCGCTGCTGGCGATCATTTCCATCATCTTGATCGTTCTAGATTACATGGGCCGCATCGATATTGATACTTGGCCTTATGCCCTGATTGATAACGGCATCTTGATTGTTTTTGCCATTGACTACATCTGTCGGTTCATTAGGGCAAAGGATAAATGGCACTTTTTCAAGCACAATTTAATCGACCTGCTCGCCATTATTCCGTTCAATTATGCTTTCTCGCTCTTTCGGTTCGCCCGCATCTTTCGGTTAGTCCGACTGACGCGGCTGTTTCGCTTAACCCGTTTCGCCCGCTTGGCTGGTATCATTGGGATGCTGACCAAGAAGCAGCATGCGTTTCTTCATCGCAGCGGCCTCATTTATTATCTTTGGCTTTCGCTGGCATTGATCCTGGTTGGCGCCGGATCTACTCAATTACCGAAGGCACAAGCTACGGCAACTCCGTCTGGTGGGCTATCGTGACGGCCACGACAGTTGGCTATGGGGATATTTCACCCCACACGATTCTAGGCCGAATCACCGCGGTGATCTTGATGTTCAACGGAATTGGGTTGATCAGTGCGCTGACCAGTGCCGTCACGATGTATCTGGCCAGTGACGACCCGGATACTGGCGCACCCCAAGCGATGTCAATTGCCGACGAGATACGGCAGTTTCACGATTTGGCCGACGATGGCATCATCACGGCGAGCGAGTTTGAACAACAGAAGCGGCGATTGCTGGCGCTGAATCAAGCTGATCGGGAGGACTGAACTGATTGGCTAAAGTTGCTGGCTCAATCCGGCAATTTTATCGCCGCTGGCACGTCAACTGAGAGCGTCGCTGGATGTCAATTCATTAGCGGACCCCGTGGGTCAACAACAAGCTGACGAGTACCACTGCCCCGTAGCTCAGTGCCAATCGGGTTTGGCCGATTGCAACAGCAGCCATCGCCGTGCCGCCAAACAGGACGATTTCTGCGATGAGCCGTTGCCACTCCACCAGCTGAAATGGCGACCTGGGTGCCATCCAGCGCCCCCAGGCGAGCAGCACCGCAATCGGGAGCGCAACGCCGCCAATTAACCGGCCAACCAACGAAGGAGAATGCCAACCCGCCCAAATGAGCAAGCTGACAGTCGTAATTTCGACCAGGAACCGTAAACTGTCAATTAATGATTTAATCATCCAGCTCATCCACTTTATTGATCAAGTCGTTGACCTGTTGCGGATTCTTGGTTGGTTTTTCGATTTCTTGACTGATGCGCTCCAGTACGGTCAGAAGACCCTGGTAGAACCGCGCTTGCGCAGCGGCATCCGTTCGTTTCGTCTGGATAAAGGCAAGCGTCTCGCCGCGACACTCGGCCGTGATTGGCCGCTGCTGCAAGGCAAGTACCTGTTGGCACTCGACTAGGCTTAGCCCTGCCCGCTTCAAATTGATGATCACTTTTGCTGTCGCAGCGTCCGTCTGATTGTAGCAGCGGTAATTGCCTGGTGTCCGGGCGGGGATTAATAATTGTTTCTTCTCGTACAGACGCAGGGTATCCTTTGATAACCCAGTCTCTTCCGCAAATTCTTGAATGTTCATGCAACCATCTCCTTTGGGTGGTGTAAGCATAGCATTAGACCGGGGTCGAAGGTCAACCGTAAGCGGTCGTTGACATAGGTATCGTGACCCGGTGCAGGCCTCCTTGTAAACTTGGTTTATCAAGTAAACAAGGAGGCCTTTCATGGTTCAAATCAAAGATATCGTGCCGATCCAGGTGACCGACCGGTCGCCGAAGCCGCTGGTCAAACCGCAGGTTGCGGCACGAGTGAAGCTCAAGGACGCCGAGGTCGTGTTTTACACCGGTGTTGACCGGGCAATTCTGCACGTGGTGCTCCAGGAGTTGACAGGCAATGTTCCCCAATATCCAAGAGCTTAACATCTATATCATTTGCGGAAAAACGGACCTGCGCAAAGGAATCGACGGTTTGGCCGCTTCCTTGCGGGAGCTGTACGGCGAAGACGAAGTGCCTTATGATCACTCGCTGTTCTTATTCTGCGGCAGTCAGCGCGATCGGTTCAAGGCTCTGTACTGGGACCGCAGTGGGTTTGTTCTTTACTACAAACGGTACGAGAACGGCCACCTGCAGTGGCCGCGAACGCGCTCTGAGGTGCAGCATCTCAGTCATTACCAGCTGAAGCGATTGATTACTGGTCTAAGTATTCAAGAACGGAGTACCATTCATGATTTCAAGCCAGGATATACCAACTAATTGAGGAGGAGAAGCCATGATTTATTAGCATCTCCTCTTTCCTTCGCCGTATAAAACATGATATAATCCATTTATTATATTTATTGGAGGAACACCGATTGGTAGACACAAAAGATGCAGTGCGATTGGTGGACGCTTCGCCAGAACAATTACGCACCGCACTGCAGAATTCGATAAATGAAAATCAGGACCTCCGGGAACAGATCGCCGTCTTGAAGCGCATGTTGTTCGGTCGGCGCCGGGAATCAAGCGATAACCTGCCGCATGGCCAGACGAACCTGTTCAATGAGCACATCATCACCGGTGAAGAACAAAGCATCATCGACAAGCTCACCGGTGATGACCGCAAGGTCGCCAAGAAGAAGCTCAAGAAAGCGACACGGACCAAGAGCACCGACTTGAACAAGCTGCCGCTGGACGAGCAGGATTGCCTGCTCGAAGGTGAGGAGCGCAAGTGCCCGGTCTGTGGTGAAGAGATGCAGGATATCGGCCGGTCGAAAGTACGCGAAGAAGCAACCTTGATTCCGGCACAGCTCCTGCACACAATCGTCTATCGGCACACCTACGCGTGTCCTAACGGCTGCTTGAATCAGCGCGGCAACCAGTTCCTTAAGAAGTCCGATGTGCCTCGCCCAGCCATACCGCATAGTCCAGCTTCTTCAAGCGTCTTGACCGAATCCATCATGGCTAAGTTTGCCTACAAGATTCCGGACAACCGGCAAGAACGCTTGTGGCACAGTCGCGGGGTCGATTTCACCCGGCAATCAATTGCCAACTGGCACATCAAGGCGTCAGAAGGCTACCTGGAGTCCCTATACAAGCTGATGCACCGAGATCTGCTGACTCAAGACGTTATCCATGCGGACGAAACGCCCTACCGGGTGTTGGATCTAAAGAAGGCGCAGACCTATTACTGGGTCTACACGTCCAGCAAGCACAGCGCCCACCAGATCGTCATGTATGAGCACGGTAATAGCCGCGGTTACGAGGAAGCTGCCCGGTTCCTGGCCGGCTACGAAGGCTACCTGCAAAGTGATGCCTACGCCGTTTACCCTAATTTGCTTGGGGTCACCAATGTCTTCTGCTGGGCTCACGTGCGTCGTAAGTTTGACGAAGCCGTGACCGCCGGAGACAAGGGGCTGGCCCCAACGGGCCGCCAGTATTGCAATGATCTCTTCCAATGGGAAAAGAAATGGCAAGACTTGTCGGCTGATGAACGTCAAACCCAGCGCGAACAACGACTCAAACCTGTCATGGATGCGTTCTTCGCTTGGCTGGTCTCGTTGGACGGCAGCTATCTGCCAAAATCCAAGGTGGGCAAAGCCATCACCTATGCGTTGAAGCATGAGGCTGGCTTGCGGGCAGTCCTGTTGGACGGCCGACTTGAACTATCGAACAACCGGGCCGAACGCGCCGTCAAAGAACTGGTCATCGGTCGTAAAAATTGGCTGTTTTCGCAGAGCAAACGCGGCGCGACGGCTGCGGGGGTCATTCTTAGTCTGCTCACGACAGCACGGGCTAATCACCTCGATCCGAGTAAATATTTCAACTATCTATTCGACACAGTGCCTAATTTGCCGGCTCCCGGCGACATGGTCGCCTTGCAGGACTATTTGCCGTGGGCGCCGAAGGTGCAGGCGTTCTGTCACGAATAACAGCGGGTAAAGCAATGGTGCAATCTTCATGATAGAGGATTGCACCATTTTTGTCTTCACACCTATTTCAACGACCGCTTACGGTCAACCGGGAAGAGTAATTTCAATCAACGGCTGACGGCACAAAAAAAGAGAAGCCATCGCTTCTCTTCGTAATACCGGTGATCGGGGTCGAACCGATACGCCCTCAACGGGCACGGGATTTTGAGTCCCGCGCGTCTGCCAATTCCGCCACACCGGCATAATAATTATCAGTAACACTGTGATACTTGGCCTTTTAAGGCAAAGGCGGTAACCGGATTTGAACCGGTGATGAAGGTTTTGCAGACCTCTGCCTTACCACTTGGCTATACCGCCACCAAGGAACAAATCCTCAAATATCTTACCAGATCATGATGATCGACGCAAGAAGTATTTGAATTGGGATAGCTGGATTCGAACCAGCGCATGATGGAGTCAAAGTCCATTGCCTTACCGCTTGGCTATATCCCAGTAAAGGGCGGTATGTGGGTCTCGAACCCACGCATGCCGGTACCACAAACCGGTGTGTTAACCACTTCACCAATACCGCCATAAGCATAAATGCACCAGGAAAGCACTGCGGCAAGATCAAACACTCGATCAAAGGCGGTATGTGGGGATCGAACCCACGCGTGCCGGTACCACAAACCGGTGTGTTAACCACTTCACCAATACCGCCATCAGTGCTTACTGGGACAACAGGGATAGTAGGAATTGAACCCACACCGACGGTTTTGGAGACCGTAGTTCTACCTTTAAACTATATCCCTATATGGAGGAGAAAGGATTCGAACCTTTGAACCCGAAGGAGCGGATTTACAGTCCGCCGCGTTTAGCCTCTTCGCTACTCCTCCAACAGATAAATGGCGCGGGACGGAATCGAACCGCCGACACATGGAGCTTCAATCCATTGCTCTACCAACTGAGCTACCGAGCCATTAACGGTCCCAACCGGATTTGAACCGGTGATCTCCTGCGTGACAGGCAGGCGTGATAACCCCTACACCATGGGACCAATTGCGGGAGTAGGATTTGAACCTACGACCTTTGGGTTATGAGCCCAACGAGCTACCAGACTGCTCCATCCCGCGATAATATTAAGTTTAAAGGAGGATGTGGGATTCGAACCCACGCGTGGTTTCCCACCTGACGGTTTTCAAGACCGTTCCCTTCAGCCGGACTTGGGTAATCCTCCAAATGTCTAGCCATGACCCGTACGGGATTTGAACCCATGTTACCGCCGTGAAAGGGCGGTGTCTTAACCACTTGACCAACGGGCCGACAACGGAGAAGGAGGGATTTGAACCCTCGCGCCAGTTTCCCGACCTACACCCTTAGCAGGGGCGCCTCTTCAGCCACTTGAGTACTTCTCCAAAAAATGGGCCTAAATGGACTTGAACCATCGACCTCACGCTTATCAGGCGTGCGCTCTAACCAGCTGAGCTATAGGCCCAAAACATGAATCACTAATCGGGTGCAAAGCGGGTGACGAGAATCGGACTCGCGACTACAGCTTGGAAGGCTGTCGTTTTACCACTAAACTACACCCGCATGATCTTAGTGATATGGCGCGGGACAGAATCGAACTGCCGACACATGGAGCTTCAATCCATTGCTCTACCAACTGAGCTACCGAGCCAACGGTCCCAACCGGATTTGAACCGGTGATCTCCTGCGTGACAGGCAGGCGTGATAACCCCTACACCATGGGACCAATTGCGGGAGTAGGATTTGGACCTACGACCTTTGGGTTATGAGCCCAACGAGCTACCAGACTGCTCCATCCCGCGATAACGTTAAAAAGTATAGCATACTACATGACCTAAATCCATCTGGGGTAGATGGACCTTGTAGGACTCGAACCTACGACCGGACGGTTATGAGCCGTCTGCTCTAACCAACTGAGCTAAAGGTCCAGGAAGCTCAAGTCTTAATAGCGGCGGGGGGGATCGAACCCTCGACCTCCCGGGTATGAACCGGACGCTCTAGCCAGCTGAGCTACACCGCCATAGTGTAATATGAAGCACCGGTATTGACTAATGCCGGTATCGGGAAGACAGGATTTGAACCTGCGACCCCCTGGTCCCAAACCAGGTGCTCTACCAAGCTGAGCCACTTCCCGATGATGCACCCAGTAGGAGTCGAACCTACAACCTTCTGATTCGTAGTCAGACACTCTATCCAGTTGCGCTATGGGTGCGTCATTGTATGCCGAGGACCGGAATCGAACCGGTACGGTGATCACTCACCGCGGGATTTTAAGTCCCGTGCGTCTGCCAGTTCCGCCACCCCGGCATTATACAATGAAGCGGAAGACGAGATTCGAACTCGCGACCCCCACCATGGCAAGGTGATGTTCTACCACTGAACTACTTCCGCATGAAAAAGTGCCGACTAGACGATTCGAACGCCCGACCCTCTGATTACAAATCAGATGCTCTACCAACTGAGCTAAGTCGGCATTTAGACCGCTGGTTGGATTTATTATACACCACCAAGCACTGGCAGTTATCTTGATGGTGCAATGGAGGCTACAGGGCTCGAACCTGTGACCCTCTGCTTGTAAGGCAGACGCTCTCCCAGCTGAGCTAAGCCTCCATTAAGAACAGCAGCGTCCTACCCTCGCAGGCAGTTTCCCACCAACTACTATCGGCGCTGAGAAGCTTGACTTCTGTGTTCGGCATGGGAACAGGTAGTTCCTTCTCGCTATCGCCACTGTACTTAAATTTGAGAGTTTGTTCTCTCAAAACTGGACATCATGAAGTTCTTTCTTCGAATCACCAATGTGACTCTTTGAGGTGCGTACCTTCCGGTACGCTCTTGGTTAAGTCCTCGACCGATTAGTACTGGTCCGCTCCACCCCTCACGGGGCTGCTACTCCCAGCCTATCTACCTGATCATCTCTCAGGGGTCTTACTTCCTTAAAGGAATGGGAAATCTCATCTCGAAGGGGGCTTCACACTTAGATGCTTTCAGCGCTTATCCCTGCCATACATAGCTACCCAGCTCTGCGCCTGGCGGCACAACTGGTACACCAGCGGTATGTCCACCCCGGTCCTCTCGTACTAAGGGCAGCTCTTCTCAAATTTCCTACGCCCGCGACGGATAGGGACCGAACTGTCTCACGACGTTCTGAACCCAGCTCGCGTACCGCTTTAATGGGCGAACAGCCCAACCCTTGGGACCAACTTCAGCCCCAGGATGCGATGAGCCGACATCGAGGTGCCAAACCTCCCCGTCGATGTGGACTCTTGGGGGAGATAAGCCTGTTATCCCCAGGGTAGCTTTTGTCCGTTGAGCGATGGCCTTTCCATACAGAACCACCGGATCACTAAGCCCGACTTTCGTCCCTGCTCGACCTGTCTGTCTCGCAGTCAAGCTCCCTTATGCCTTTACACTCTGTGAATGATTTCCAACCATTCTGAGGGAACCTTTGGGCGCCTCCGTTACACTTTAGGAGGCGACCGCCCCAGTCAAACTGCCTGCCTGACACTGTCTCCCGCCACGCTGAGTGGCGCGGGTTAGAGTGGCCGCACTGCAAGGGTAGTATCCCACCAATGCCTCCATCGAGACTAGCGTCCCGGTTTCTACGGCTCCTACCTATCCTGTACATGCGGTACAGACACTCAATATCAAGCTACAGTAAAGCTCCATGGGGTCTTTCCGTCCTGTCGCGGGTAACCCGCATCTTCACGGGTAATATAATTTCACCGAGTCCCTCGTTGAGACAGTGCCCAAATCATTACACCTTTCGTGCGGGTCGGAACTTACCCGACAAGGAATTTCGCTACCTTAGGACCGTTATAGTTACGGCCGCCGTTTACTGGGGCTTCAATTCTCTGCTTCGCTTACGCTAACAGATCCTCTTAACCTTCCAGCACCGGGCAGGTGTCAGCCCCTATACGTCATCTTTCGATTTAGCAGAGACCTGTGTTTTTGATAAACAGTTGTTTGGGCCTATTCACTGCGGCTGACCTTCCGGTCAGCACCCCTTCTTCCGAAGTTACGGGGTTATTTTGCCGAGTTCCTTAACGAGGGTTCTCTCGCGCGCCTGAGGATACTCTCCTCGACTACCTGTGTCGGTTTGCGGTACGGGCGATCTGTTACTCACTAGAAACTTTTCTCGGCAGTGTGACATCAGGTGCTTCGCTACTTAATTTCGCTCCCCATCACACCTTGTCCTTAGGAACAAGCATTTGACTCGCTCCCAGACTCAGTGCTTGGACACGCTTTTCCAGCTGCGTGCTCACCTTAGCCTCCTGCGTCCTTCCTTCGCTCAAACATAACAGATCGGTACAGGAATCTCCACCTGTTGGCCATCGATTACGCCTTTCGGCCTCATCTTAGGTCCCGACTAACCCTGGGCGGACGAACCTTCCCCAGGAAACCTTAGTCTTGCGGCGGGCAGGATTCTCACCTGCCTTTTCGTTACTCATGCCGGCATTCTCACTTCTAAGCGCTCCAGCAGTCTTCACAGTCTGCCTTCACCGCCCTTAGAACGCTCTCCTATCGCACGACCTTGCGGTCGCACCCACAGTTTCGGTACCATGCTTAGCCCCGGTACATTTTCGGCGCAGAGTCACTCGACTAGTGAGCTATTACGCACTCTTTAAATGGTGGCTGCTTCTGAGCCAACATCCTAGTTGTCTGTGCAACTTCACATCCTTTTCCACTTAGCATGGATTTAGGGACCTTAACTGGTGATCTGGGCTGTTCCCCTTTCGACTACGGATCTTATCACTCGCAGTCTGACTCCCGGAAACAAATATCTGGCATTCGGAGTTTATCTGCATTCAGTATCCCGAGACGGGACCATCATCCAAACAGTGCTCTACCTCCAGTATCCGCTTTTCCGAGGCTAGCCCTAAAGCTATTTCGGAGAGAACCAGCTATCTCCAAGTTCGATTGGAATTTCACCGCTACCCACAACTCATCCCCTCATTTTTCAACATAAGTGGGTTCGGTCCTCCAGTGCGTTTTACCGCACCTTCAACCTGGTCATGGGTAGGTCACTTGGTTTCGGGTCTACATCAGCTAACTCACTCGCCCTATTCAGACTCGCTTTCGCTCCGGCTCCGGCTTTTCTGCCTTAACCTCGCTAGCTAACGTAACTCGCCGGTTCATTCTACAAAAGGCACGCCATTACCCATTAACGGGCTTTGACTACTTGTAGGCACACGGTTTCAGGTACTGTTTCACTCCCCTTCCGGGGTGCTTTTCACCTTTCCCTCACGGTACTGGTTCGCTATCGGTCACTAGGGAGTATTTAGCCTTGGGAGATGGTCCTCCCAGATTCCGACGGAATTTCACGTGTTCCGCCGTACTCAGGATCCCGATTGGAGAGAAGCAACTTTCGGCTACGGGGCTGTCACCCGCTCTGGCCGGCCTTCCCAGGCCGTTCGCCTAATTCCTTCTTTTATCACTCACTACATCGGTCCTACAACCCCAGCATGCAAGCACGCTGGTTTGGGCTCTTTCCTGTTCGCTCGCCGCTACTTGGGAAATCGAAATTTCTTTCTCTTCCTGTGGCTACTGAGATGTTTCAGTTCACCACGTCTGCCGATCAGCCGCTATGTATTCACGACTGATCAACCACCTTCTCAGATGGCTGGGTTCCCCCATTCGGAAATCTTCGGATCAAAGCTTACGTGCAGCTCCCCGAAGCATATCGGTGTTTGTCCCGTCCTTCATCGGCTCCTAGTGCCAAGGCATCCGCCGTGCGCCCTTCTTCACTTAACCTAAGTGAAACGCTGTAAACAGCGCTTGATTCGGCGGACTCAGTCCGCCTGAACTCAAAAAAATCACAGTGGTGTTTCTCGGTGTGGTCAGCTCTGACAAGCTGACCTTCACTTCATGATATCCAGTTTTCAAAGAACAAATTTAGTCAATCATTGGCCTGACGGCCAATGGAGGTTAACGGGATCGAACCGATGACCTCCTGCGTGCAAAGCAGGCGCTCTCCCATCTGAGCTAAACCCCCGATAGTGCGATGGGCCTAAATGGACTTGAACCATCGACCTCACGCTTATCAGGCGTGCGCTCTAACCAGCTGAGCTATAGGCCCGATCTGCGTGCACTGACTGTTTGAGAGGCAGGCCTCTCAAAACTGAACAAAGTTTTGACTGTATCGGTTTCCGTTGCCTGTGACCGGGGGGTCACAGGACTTTTTCCTTAGAAAGGAGGTGATCCAGCCGCAGGTTCTCCTACGGCTACCTTGTTACGACTTCACCCTAATCATTTGTCCCACCTTAGACGGCTGACTCCTTGCGGTTGTCTCACCGGCTTTGGGTGTTACAAACTCTCATGGTGTGACGGGCGGTGTGTACAAGGCCCGGGAACGTATTCACCGCGGCGTGCTGATCCGCGATTACTAGCGATTCCAGCTTCATGCAGGCGAGTTGCAGCCTGCAATCCGAACTGAGGATGGTTTTTAGAGATTCGCTTGACCTCGCGGTCTCGCTGCTCGTTGTACCACCCATTGTAGCACGTGTGTAGCCCAGGTCATAAGGGGCATGATGATTTGACGTCATCCCCGCCTTCCTCCGGTTTGTCACCGGCAGTCTGACCAGAGTGCCCAACTGAATGCTGGCAACTGATCATAAGGGTTGCGCTCGTTGCGGGACTTAACCCAACATCTCACGACACGAGCTGACGACAACCATGCACCACCTGTCATTCTGTCCCCGAAGGGAACAGCTGATCTCTCAGCCTGGCAGAAGATGTCAAGACCTGGTAAGGTTCTTCGCGTTGCTTCGAATTAAACCACATGCTCCACCGCTTGTGCGGGCCCCCGTCAATTCCTTTGAGTTTCAACCTTGCGGTCGTACTCCCCAGGCGGAATACTTAATGCGTTAGCTGCAGCACTGAAGGGCGGAAACCCTCCAACACTTAGTATTCATCGTTTACGGCGTGGACTACCAGGGTATCTAATCCTGTTTGCTACCCACGCTTTCGAGCCTCAGCGTCAGTTACAGACCAGAGAGCCGCCTTCGCCACTGGTGTTCTTCCATATATCTACGCATTTCACCGCTACACATGGAGTTCCACTCTCCTCTTCTGCACTCAAGTCTCCCAGTTTCCGATGCCCTTCTTCGGTTAAGCCGAAGGCTTTCACATCAGACTTAAAAGACCGCCTGCACTCGCTTTACGCCCAATAAATCCGGACAACGCTTGCCACCTACGTATTACCGCGGCTGCTGGCACGTAGTTAGCCGTGACTTTCTGATTGAATACCGTCACTGCATGACCAGTTACTGTCACACACGTTCTTCTTCAATAACAGAGTTTTACGACCCGAAAGCCTTCTTCACTCACGCGGCGTTGCTCCATCAGACTTGCGTCCATTGTGGAAGATTCCCTACTGCTGCCTCCCGTAGGAGTTTGGGCCGTGTCTCAGTCCCAATGTGGCCGATTACCCTCTCAGGTCGGCTACGTATCATCGCTTTGGTAGGCCGTTACCCCACCAACTGGCTAATACGCCGCGGGTCCATCCTTCAGTGATAGCTTGCGCCATCTTTTACCCGAAGACCATGCGGTCTCCGTGGTTATACGGTATTAGCATCTGTTTCCAAATGTTATCCCCTGCTGAAGGGCAGGTTACCCACGTGTTACTCACCCGTCCGCCACTCGGTTTGATCGGTAATTGGTGATGCAAGCACCACCGCAAACTGACCAAACCTCGTTCGACTTGCATGTATTAGGCACGCCGCCAGCGTTCGTCCTGAGCCAGGATCAAACTCTCATTTAAAAGTTTGCGGCTCAATAAATTTACTTGCTTGCGAAATTGACATTCGCAAATGTTGCCTCAGCCGAAGCTGAGTACCGATACATTTGCGGGATTGCTTATCTTCCCGAAGGAAGATATGTGATCCGTTCGTCAAAACTTTGTTCAGTTTTCAAAGGCCTGCGCTGTAAAAAACAGCTTAATTACTATATCATGCACACACTCGAATGTCAACATCTAATTTTTTAATTAATCGTTGCCATCCGCGTCCTGACGCACTTTCGTCGCTGTCGCTCATCACGACAACGAATAATATCTTATCAGCCCAGTCCCGCTTCGTCAACACCCTTTTTACAAAAGATAAACAGAGTGCTAATTGAAAGTCGAACAAAAAAATACCACTCCAGGCTATTATTAAGAAATAGCTGGAATGGTAGCGGACAGATAAGGGGAACACTTCCAAACATGCCCTCTTTTTACTCAAAAATCAGGCAAAAAAATCTTTTTCAGCTTCTTTAAGCCACGCGGGCACCGCGTTATGAATCGGTGCGAACCCGGCTGCTACGTGGTGGTTAGTCCAATAGTGCTTGGCGCGTACCCGACTGCCGGAAAAAGGATCCGGTGCCATGGCCCGCAGCGATAAGCTGATTTTCTGGGAATATTCATCCACATCCAGGACCTTAACATGGACAGTCTCTCCGACGTGCAAAATATCATGCACATTTTTGACGTACCCGTGCCGGCATTCCGAGATGTGGATCAATCCCTGCGTGTCGCTGTCCAGCGCAACAAATGCGCCGTAGGGCTGAATGCCGCTGACGGTACCCGTCAAGACATCACCAATGTGTACTTCCAAAACAGATACCCTCTTTCATCCATTCGATTGTATTACAATTGTTCGGCAGCTAAAAGCAAAGCGCCTGTAATCCCGGCATCATCGCCCAAGCCCACTGGAACAATATAGTCGTCGGCGGCCGGAACACTCACGTAATCGGCCAGAAGTTTAGTGAATTGGGACCGAATCAACGGGAACAATTGGCTCTGTTTGGATACCCCGCCGCCAAAAATGATCACGTCGGGAGAAAGGAAAAGCGTCGTAGTCATGCACGCTTGCGCTAAATAATAAGCTTCAATCGCCCAGGCAGCATCGTTCGGAGCAATATCCTTGCCCTTCTTCCCCCAACGCTGCTGAATGGCCGGGCCGGCGGCCATCCCCTCTAAGCAATCACCATGATAAGGGCAAGCGCCGGCGAAGGTATCAGCTTCGTGCCGGCGCACTAAAATGTGGCCCGCTTCAGGATTTTGACTGCCCATATAAATTTGGCCATGATGGATATAGCCCATGCCGATGCCGGTCCCAACTGTATAGTAAGCAACGTTTTGCTTGCCCTGACCAGCACCCTTCTTGAATTCGCCGTAGGCAGCCACGTTCACATCGGTCGTAAAGGCGATCGGCACTTGGGCATAGTGTGCTTTTAAAGCACCCAAAAAGTCATAATTGGCCCAAGCAAGTTTCGGCGTCGTTGTAATGTAGCCGTATTGCGGTGATGCCGGATTGGCGTCAATGGGGCCAAAAGAGCCGACGCCCATGGCCTCAATGGTATATTGATCAAAAAAGGCAAACACGGCACCCAGAGTTTCGCTGGGGGTGGTGGTCGGAATGTGGGTCCGGGCCTGGATATTGAATTTATCGTCGCTCACTGCGCACACGAACTTCGTGCCGCCAGCTTCAATTGCTGCGTACATGGTTGATGACCTGCTTTCTTTAATTGAAATCGTTTCACGGTTTTCGCCTTTTATAGTACAGTGATTCACTAACCGTGTCCAGACAAGACAAAGCTAAAATGACGCCGCGCTTGCGTCCAGGGTCCTAAATCAACTATGCTATGGGAGATTACGTACCCACTTGGAAAGGAATAGTCACAGTGACAGCAGACACAACACATATGTATGATATCAGCATTATCGGCGGCGGCCCCGTGGGCATGTTTGCCGCCTTCTACGCCGGCCTGCGCAACGCCGACGCCCATCTGATCGAAAGCCTGCCCCGGCTGGGCGGTCAGGTCAGCGCCCTGTATCCGGAAAAGGACGTTTACGACGTCGCCGGCTTCCCCCATATTAAGGCGAAACAACTGGTGGCTGAATTAACCGATCAGCTCAAAGAATTTGCTCCAGCGATTTCTCTGGAAACCACTGTCCAAACCATCACGAAAGAAGCTGACGGTACATTCAGCATCGGCACCAATCGGGGCACTTACCGGTCAAAAGCAGTCGTTATTGCCATCGGCAACGGTGCCTTTGCTCCCCGCAAACTGGCTTTTGACTACGATCACCAGTTGGATGAGCGGCGGGTGCACTATTTCATCAATGATCTGGAAGATTACCGGGACACCGATGTGGCTGTCGCCGGCGGCGGTGATTCGGCCATCGACTGGGCCTTGGCCTTGGAACCGATTGCCAAGAGCGTGACGATCATCCACCGCCGCGATCAGTTCCGCGGCTTGGAATCCAGCGTGGAGAAAATGAAAGCCTCCAGCATCCAAATCATGACCCCCTATCTGCTTTCTGCCTTAACGGAGACTAACGATCGGTTGACGATTGACTTGAAGAAAGCCCGCACGAAGGAAGACGCCAGCATCACGGCGGACCACTTGATCGTCAATTACGGCTTCACTGCCGATGCCCGGATCCTGCGGGATTGGCCGATCAACATCAAAGGTGCAACCATTCCGGTCAATACCAATATGGCCACGTCCACGGATTTGATCTATGCAATTGGCGATGTAGTCGATTATCCCGGCAAAATGCAGCTGATTGCCAGCGGTTTCGGTGAAGCCCCGGTGGCTATCACCCAGGCGCTGCAAGAAATTTACCCGGAACGCAAACAACCGTTGCACAGTACCTCATTGATCCACTAAGGAGTTGAAGCTTATGGCAACAAATGCCGATCGAATTTATGATCACTGCGTCGGTCTGCTTCATGAACGCGGGGTCCAAATCGAAGATATTAGTAAACTCACGTTATTTCTACAAGAAAAGTACATTCCCAACCTAACCCTTGCAGAATGCACCGAGAATGTTGACGTGGTATTGCACAAACGGGAAGTGCAAAACGCCATCATGACTGGCATTCAACTGGATAAATTAGCTGAAGCCAAGGAATTGGAACCGCCGCTGCAGCAAATCGTTGAAGAGGATGAAGGCCTCTACGGCGTGGATGAAATTATGGCCCTGTCCATCGTCAATGTTTACGGCAGCATCGGTCTCACCAATTATGGGTACATCGACAAGATCAAGCCCGGCATCTTGGCTAAACTAAATGCCCATGAACCGGGCATCATCCACACTTTTCTAGACGATATTGTCGGCGCCATTGCCGCCTCCGCTGCCAGCCGGTTAGCCCATGCCCATCCTGAAACCCAGCCGGACGTTTATTAACCGCAATTGCTAAGAAAGCAGAACGAAGCCAAACATTTTTTCTGTTTGGCTTCGTTTTTTGCTATAATGCCCCTAGTTTACTTCCAAAATGACTATAAACGGAGGCCCTCACCCATGAACACGTTAATCGACTTTATCTTACATATCGATTCTCACTTGGTCCAGATCGTCAATACCTTTGGCAACTGGACCTATGTTATCCTCTTCGCCATGATCTTTATCGAAACCGGCATCGTGATTTTCCCTTTCCTGCCTGGTGATTCATTGATCTTCGCCGCCGCGGCCCTGGCTGCCAACGCCAACTATCACCTCAATATTTGGCTGCTGTTCTTCCTCTTCCTAGCCGCCGCTGTAATCGGCGATACCGTCAATTACCACATCGGTCATCACATGGGCCTGGCCGCCAGCAACAATTCGTTCTTCGGCCGCTTCATTAATCGAGATAAACTCAAGGTCGCCGAGGATTTCTTCAATAAGCATGGCGGCAAGACGATTGCTATTGCACGCTTCGTCCCCATTGTTCGGACCTTTGCTCCTTTTGTTTCCGGCGGCAGCAACATGCACTACGGCCACTTCCTGCATTACAACTTCATCGGCGGGCTTGCTTGGGTGCTGGTCTGTGTGAGCGGCGGTTACTTCTTCGGCAACATTCCTTTCGTTCAAGAGCATTTCAGCCTGGTTGCCCTGGGCATCGTGCTGATTTCCCTCCTGCCAATGGTCTTCGCCTACTTGAAGCATCGATTCAGCAAGACTACCGCTGAATAATGAGTGAGAAAAGCAAAAAGATCGGCTGTCCGAATGGACGCCGATCTTTTTATTATGCGCGACTCTGCTTTTTAGCCCACCGATACAGCAGCCAGCAGAAGAGTTCCAGCAGAATGAACGCTAAGAAAAACGTATGCGCAAAGAAATCCTCCGGCAGTACAGTGATGATGGGATCCTTAGCCGGGTCAAAGATCCAGTCCGAATTGCGGAACAGGATCTCGTGGAAAGTAATGAAAAACTGGTCGAAACCCATCAGCGCCAGGACCCCCAAGGCCGCTGGCACTGCCATGGCGATTCGGCTGGGGTTCAGCAGCCGCCACGTATTTCCCCGCCGCTTCAATTGGCGCAAAAAATGCCACGCCGGCCAGGCGGTGATGATCAAAATCGCATAATCTAGAAGAAACAGGTTTTTTACATCGTGAAAGTGCACTGCCCCGGTGGCCGATACAGGGAAATTCGTCATATGCAGCGTCCCGATCCACGGAAAATGCAGGTAGGCCATCAGCTGACCATAATTACGATATAACTGGCCAAAAGTCACCGGCACATTGGATTGATCCAGAATATTCAAAAAGTGCACATCGATTGGGTACAGAATAAACGTCCCAAGAATCGTCACCGCGATGGCCGCGCTCAAAACAAACAGCCAAAAAGCCACCCACTGGGGAAAGCGACGCAGCATCTAAATCACCTGCCATTGGTCCAAACTGGACAGCACATAAGTCGGCTGGACAGGCAGCTTAGGCACTTCCTCCGGTTTGGTATACCCGGTCGTCACCAGCAGCGTATCCATTTTAGCATTGATACCCGCCTGAATATCAGTATGATAATTATCCCCAACCATCAAAACATCCTTAGGCGGCAGGCCGATTTCATTCAATGCGGCCTGCATGATCGGCAACTGCGGTTTGCCAATGTAAAGCGCCTTTTGCTGCGTCGCCCGCTCCACCAGAGCAATCAGTGATCCGGCACCAGGTACTAACCCCCGCTCGTTGGGCAGATTCGTATCTTCATTGGTCCCGATAAACCTGGCTCCGCGCTTGATTGCCAAGGTTGCCAGTTCAAATTTATGGTACGTCACGTCGTAATCCAGACCAACGACAACATAATCCGGCGTCACTTCTTCCAGGGTCATCCCGGCATCCAGCAGCGCCTTTTTCAGCCCCAATTCACCAATGCAATAAAAACTGAATGGGTGCCCCACCGTCCGCGCCCGATCCCGCAAATACGCGGCCGTCGCCAGTGACGGCGTATAAATCGTCTCCGGCGTCACGTGAATATCATGATTATCCGCCAAATTCTGAACCACGGCGGCCGGTGTTTTGGTCGTATTGTTGGTCAAAAAAAGAAACGGAATGTGTTGCGCCTGCAGCCGTTCCACGAAGGTTTTGGCTGCGGGGATCCGCTCCTTGCCCCGATAGGTCGTGCCGTCAAGATCAATAAAATAGCCCTTATAATGCCGCAAAAAAAGTCTGTCCCTTCTGGTTGTTAATTCAACTGCTGGCCCGGTGTCATCGGCACTTTAGCCAAGACAAAATAGGCACAGCCAAAATTGCAAAATTCGTATAGATAATCCGCCAAAGTGGAAATATACTGGTCCCGATTGGCATGGCGGTGCCCATCCGCGTAAAAACCGCGCAATCG
The DNA here is from genome assembly GCF_008694105.1 of Schleiferilactobacillus harbinensis. NCBI lineage: Bacteria > Bacillati > Bacillota > Bacilli > Lactobacillales > Lactobacillaceae > Schleiferilactobacillus > Schleiferilactobacillus harbinensis. Next base: position 437,423 of record NZ_CP041364.1, on the reverse strand, counting down.
CAACTGGTCGAAGCCCCAGTCCCCGACGATATAGTCGTATTTACTCAACAGCGTGACAAAGCTATCTCCGAGGGCGTCGGCTTGAAAGCCGTCTTTGTGATTGGTGACCACTTGGTAAGACACATCGTCGATCTGGATCAGGTCCTCTTTCAATTGTACGACCCGGTGCGCCGGAGTATGCAGCGTTTCCGCGGAATTAGCCGGTTCAGTCATCCTTGTTCACTCCCCTTCTGACTCAATTGGATAGTGTTTGGTCAAATAGCGGGCCACAATTTGCCGCAAAAAGTCAGGGAACATGATTTGATTATCGCCCATGATCTCAATGGTTGGGAAAAACGGGACGAATAAGTAATGATCAAGCGTACCCACGGTATATTCTCGGTCAGGGTCAATCGGCCGGTCTTGCCAGTAAACGGTCCGGCTGGCTGCGTCAAAAGACAGGCCCCGGTAGCCGATCGTACCAAAGATTTTACCGCGGAAGCTCATCCCCTTTAATGGGAATCGGCGCAGGAAGCCGCGGTTTTTCTCCATTTCGCGAACCAGCCGCCACAGATCCGTCCCTTTCAGCGTGACCTTCATCGCATGCATCGGGTGCGGCATCTGTGTGTGCAGATCATCCGCCGTGACAATGCCCTGGTGCAGACCAGTCAGAAAGAGGCCAGCATTCAGGATGGTCGCCTCGGTGCCGGTATATTCAGCCAAGGCCTTGAGTGCCAGGTCCAGCATGGGCGACGGATGATTGTAATCAATGGGAAAATCCTGGGGTAGGCGAGCGATTTGATGCTGCTGCAGCAAATGATGCCCCTCATCGGCCCAGGCCTTGATCTGCGCCGCATCCGCCGGCTCAGCGGGCAGATCCACAGTATCATAGACCCATGCCCGCTTGCTGGTCACATGGTGATCGGCGAGTTTTAATTCCATTTCGCCCACGTGCTCGCCCCACTTGCCGGCGGCACCCAGCAGGACGCCGTTATCCATCTCGCCTTGAGGCAGCAAATGATGGGTATGCGCTCCCAAAATCACATCCACTTGGGGATAATGAGCGGCAATGTACCGATCCATTTCGATCCCTAAATGCGACAAAAGAATACAGACATCGTATTGCCCAGCAAAGGCATGGAGCTGGCGGGGCAGCACCTCACCGATGAGTTCTGGATACCAGCCATTCGCGTGATACGTGGTCAAAAACGGCGCCGTATAGCCCAAAACCAGGATCCGGGTGCCGCCCGCCGAGTGCAGCAGCACATGATCCACAGCAAAAGGGGCGAGTTTTTGAGTCGTCCGGTCGCTGAATAAATTGCCCAAAACCACAGGGAAGTTAGCCTGGTCATAAAGATGGCGCAAGACATGGGGCGAATTGCCAATCCCCTCGTTGTTGCCGATCGTGGCGGTATCATAGCCGACCTTGTTCAGCATCGCCACATTGGCCTGCCCATTCGTGGCCTCGGTCAGCGGGTGGGCCCGGTCCATGGCGTCACCGATATCAAAAGTCAATACCGTGTGGGTCCCTGCGGCCAACCGCCAATGGGCTTTGCGGGCCGCCAGCTGGCGCGTGATCCGCGGCCAATTTTCAAAATGGGAATGAAGATCATTCGTGTGTAATAAATGGATGGTTTCCTGCACCGTTATTCCTCTTCCATAAACATGATTAGCTCCACTATACCGTGCCCGCTGCCGCCAAGCAACGCCCGGTGATTCTTGGAAGCGCCTTACCCTTGCTTTTTCTGCTGGGCCAAAAAGGCGTGTTTGCCTGCAATCATCTGCTCGACCTCAGCAAACGTCAAGGGTGCCCCAAAGGGCAAGGGCGGTTTGACCCACTGCCGTTCCGGCGCATCTACCCCGATGTTGATGTTGGTGTCGTAAGGCATCATCGTGTGGTGGATGTGTCCGTGCAAATTGTAAGTCTGATGGGTGATGCCGAAGAAGAGCGGATAATGGGTCAGAAAATACTGATTATGATCGTATTTCACGATGATGCCCACATCATGAAAAGTGTATTTAGGCCGGCCATCGGGCATGGTCGGGTTATGCTGGGCTAAGTACTTGAACAGGTCGCGATAATCGTGATTGCCCTTGATCAGCACAATATGCCCGTGAAGCTGCGCCAAGATGGCGGCCACATCAGCCGGCGTTAAATAGTGTTTCGGCCGCAGCGCGATGTCCCCGAGTTCATAAACTGTATCGGCATCACTCACCCGATCATTCCAAGCGGTGATCATCTGCTGATTCATCGCTTCGACAGTGGGAAAATCCCGGGGCGCGAAGTCATTATCCCCCAACAAGTCGCTGTGATAAAAATGGGTGTCGCTGATCACAAACTGCATATGCATGGCTCCTTTTGTTCTATGATACAACAAAACCTCCCAGCGGCAGGAACCGGTGGGAGGCCAGATAACGATTAATTAGCCAATCAGCTTCATGGCTTGTTGCAAAACAGTCTCGCCATCCATCATGCCATAAGCGCGCATGTCGATGACATCAACCGGAATGTTCTTGTCAGCCAATTTCTTAACGAATTGATCCTTCATGAAACGAACTTGCGGTCCAAGCAGCAGCACATTGACGTTGTTTTCAGCCAACTTGTTGTCAGCGTCAGAAGCACCCGTTGCGAAGATATTCGCTGTAATGCCATCCTTCTTAGCAGCTGCGTCCATGCGCTGCACTAACATGGAAGTGGACATCCCCGCCGCACAAACCAACATGATTGTTTTTTCATTTTCAGCCATTGTAATAATCTCCTTTTCGTTATCTCAAGAGTGATTCGTTCTTGACTCTTTAAGAATACACGCGTAAGCGTTTCATGTCAACTAAACGTTATTTTAGACCAATTGAAAACATGACTACAGTCCGTAGTGGTCACGCTTACCGCAGCGTCGCAGTTAATGGGCTGCGTGTTATTTTATACAGGACTTGTTTCTTTGCTGAGGGGAAACGACAGGCTGGGATCGGCATTGAGAGTCAGGTCGCCGCGAATACCTTGGGCGTAGGCCACATGGGCCGCTGCACCGATCATGGCGGCGTTATCCCCGCACAGCCGTAACGGCGGGATAAGCAACTGAGGCGGATCAGGCAGCTTAGCCAATTCCGCCTGCATGCGTGTCCGCAACCCCTGATTAGCTGCCACACCGCCGGCAATCACCAATTGATGGACCGGATGGGTCTGAAGTGCCCGTAATGTTTTGCCCACCAGAATGTCCAAGACAGCGTCCTGAAAACTGGTAGCCAAGTCAGCCTTGTTCAGCGTCTCCCCCACCTGTTCAGCATGATGGACAGTGTTGATGAAGGCACTCTTCAATCCGGAGAAACTAAAGTCAAGATTATGTTCTTCCATCATCGCCCGGGGGAAATGGAACGTATCTTGGCCCTGATGAGCCAGCTCATCCACCGGCTTGCCCGCGGGATAGGGAATCCCCAGTACGCGGCCGATCTTATCGTAGGCTTCGCCCACAGCATCGTCCCGGGTGTCGCCGATGATCTGAAAGTCGTAGGCGCTGGCCATATAAACCAGCTCCGTATGACCGCCCGAGACCAATAATGCCAGCAACGGGAAATGGAACGGCGCCACATAGCTGGCCGCATAGGTATGACCGGCCATGTGGTTGACCGGGATCAAGGGCAAGTGGTGGGCGAAAGCAATCGTCTTCGCCGCGGTCACGCCAATCAGCAGCGCACCCACTAGGCCCGGTCCATAAGTCACCGCGACAGCGGTCAAATCAGCATAGGTCACGCCGGCTTCGGTCATCGCCTCTTCCGTACACCGGGTAATCTGCTGTACATGGTGGCGGCTGGCCACCTCCGGCACGACCCCGCCGAAGCGTTTATGGCTGTTAATTTGAGTGGCAATGATGTTGCTTAAGATTTTCGTACCGTTTTCAACCACCGCCACACTGGTTTCATCACAACTGGATTCAAAGGCGAGAATTAATTCACGCACAGAGCTATTCAGCCTCCTTCTCTGATTCAATGGTCAAAATCATATTTCGCGCATCCATCTGATCGGCAATGTAGTAATTCGGCTTGATGGCCCCATCGCGAAAGCCTAAGGCGTGATACAGGGCAATGGCCGGGGCGTTATCCACCCGTACTTCGAGGGTCATCTTCGGCATCTCCGCTGTCTTGGCCCGCTCAATCATCGTCGTCAACAAAAAGCGGCCCAAGCCGCGCCGCTGCCAATCTGGATCAACCGCCAGATTCGTGACATGCGCTTCGTTGGGCGTAAACCAAGTGCCAATGTATGCCACGAGGTCGCTTTGATGGAAAATATTCAAATATAATGCCTTGTCGTACCGGCGCAGTTCTGAGTGAAAGGCGCGGGCATCCCAGGGCTGACGGCCGGCATAAATTCGCCGTTCCACTGCCAGCATGGCAGGAATATCGGCCTCCACCGCCTTTTTCATCCGGTAGGTGACATCTTTGATCGTGACCGGCTGCTCCGTAAATTGCAATACGTCAAGCGGTTCGGCGCGTCCGAACCAGGACTTAAACTTCCTCAACATAGGGTGCATGTCCCTCATCATGGTGGTGTCGCCTCCATTCCTGCTCGGCCTGTGTCTGGCGGTAGTAGGTGGGTACAAAATCATGCAGATCAGCCACCGGCGTCATCGCTGGCGCCCACAGCGCCAACCGGCTGGTCTTGGGTAAAGCAGCCAAGGGTTCCGCGAAGGCGGCCCGGTCGCCCAAGACGCTGCGGATATGCTCTTGGTACGCAACTGGGATGTTCCCAACCACGATCACCGGTTGCTGCAAGGCCGCGACACCAGCTAACAGTTCAGCCAGCGGTTCATGCTGGGGCAGCAGCACATTTTGCGGCCCCGTGGCTTCCTGTCCAGGGACCCACTGATATACCCCGGCAAAAACGTTCTCGTGGCGCGCGTCGATCAGCGGCATGATCATCCGCGGATCAGCGGCCCCCACATTACCGGCCAGCAGCTGCAGCGAGGTTGTTGCCACCAGCGGAATACCCAACGTCCAGGCCAAGGTCTTGGCTGTCGTCACGCCGATGCGCACCCCGGTATAACTCCCCGGACCGCTGGTGACAGCAATTCGTTCCAGTTGTTCAACCGGTGTTTCTGTGTGCTCCAGCAGCTCGCTGATGACTGGCAGCAGCGTTTGGCTATGGGTCCGCCGCATATTCAGCGTCACCGTCCCCAACACTGTCTCGTCTTCACTCACCGCGACACTCAACGGCTGATTCGCTGTATCAATTGCTAAAACCCGCAAATCCTTCGACTCCCCTCAATCCATTTATTTACTTTGCAACTGCGCCGTCCCTGGTACCCGCACCAATACTTTCAGCACCGAATACAGAATAACGATCTGAATCGGGGCAGAAATGAATTGCTTAAGCAACCGCCAAGAAATCAGCAGTGGCCATGGGGTTTGGTACATGAACCGGACCCAGAGGGTATTCATGAGCATATTGACAATGATCGTCACACTCACCACCCCGAGAATCGTATACCGCCATTCGACCGGCCGATTATGCAGCCAATAGCCGTATAACGCTCCAGCCATAATCGCCGACAGGGTGAAGCCAAAGTAGAAAATCCCCCCGCCGCCGAGAAAGAACCCGATGATATCGTCGGCGCCGCTGGCGAAAGCTGCCCAGAACGGTCCGAAGAAATAACCCAATAGTGCGGTACCAATGAAACCAAAACCCACCTTGACCAATGAATCGCTGCCGACGCTGATTTTAGCCAATACCAGTTGTACGGCCATCAGAATTGCCAGCCAAATAATTTGGCGTGTGGTGAGCTTCCAGGAATGTTGTGTTGTCATGTCTGACATCTCCCTACTGGAGCTGTCGCAAAGAAATCTTGCGGCGAATGCGGCCCCAACACCGCAAGCTAATGCTTTTCCAGCCGCAGTTCACATTCCGTTCCTGCGGCACTTAACGCGTGGGGCCTACTCCGTATTTTTTATTGTAAATACGTGTTATATCATGCAACATATAATTTGCAAAAGCAAGCAGAGAGCGCAGCCGACCGGTTAGAGGCTAGGAGAGACCAGCCCTCTTCCCTTCACCCCCAAAAGCGAGTACGCTAAAAACAATCTCACACAAGGAGCGATCAACCAATTGAAAAAAATTCTGGTCCTGCATACTGGCGGTACGATTTCAATGTCGGCCAATGCCAGCGGTGATTTACAGCCCAATGATGAAAATCCGTTAGTAGCCGATGTGGATATGGAAGGCATGTTCCATCATCAGCTGCAGCTGATTACCGAGGAAATCTTCAATCTGCCCTCGCCCCATGTTACCCCGGAACGGATGCTGGAATTGCGCAACCGGATCGTACGGGCGGAAAACGATGAAGGCATTGACGGCGTGGTGATCACCCACGGAACGGATACGCTGGAAGAGACCGCCTACTTTTTGGATCTCACATTGCCCAACACCATTCCAGTCGTCGTCACCGGTGCAATGCGCGGGGCCAATGAAATTGGCAGCGACGGCTTGCATAATTTCCAAAGTGCCGTTTGGACCGCTAATTCCGATGATGCCCGGGGCAAAGGCGTCTTGGTCGTCATGAACGACGAGGTGCACACCGCCCGGTTTGTGACCAAGACCCATACCACTAACGTGGCCACCTTCCGCACGCCGACCTTTGGCCCCATCGGCTTGATTTCTAAGCAGCACGTGAACTTCTTTCAAGAATTGATCCAGCAAACCGTCTGCGACATTGACCATGTCATCGGCGGCGTTTACTTATTGAAGGCCTTTGCCGGAATGGATGGCGATTTATTCGACGCCATTGATCAGCCCACCACCCGCGGACTCGTTATTGAGGCCCTCGGTGCTGGCAATCTGCCCCCAGCCACCTTGCCGGCCCTGCGCCGCCTGCTGGCCCACGATATCCCAGTCGTCCTGGTCTCCCGCTGCTTCAACGGCATCGCCGAAGACGTTTACGACTACGAAGGCGGCGGTGTGGAATTGAAGAAAATGGGCGTGGTTTTCTGTCGCGGCCTGAACGGGCAAAAGGCCCGGATCAAGCTGCTGGTCGGCCTGAGCAACGGGATGCAGGGCGAAACTCTGCACCATTATGTGAACAACGCCTTTTCATAATCTTGGATACAAAAATGGCAGCCCGTGCGGCTGCCATTTTTGTATCGATCAATCTTCAGCCCAATGCAAAATGGCCTCAGTATTCATTTCGTCATTGTGCCGAATCAAGTGATGGGTTGCTAACGCATCTTCCGGATCCGCCAGATACAAGGATTCCGCCGTGTCGCCGTATTGAATCTCCCGTTCATAGCGAATATCGACTTGCTTCAGCGCATGATGCAGGACAAAATCCAACGGCAGCGTATCGATCATCCAATCGAAATAATGCACATTATTCACGTGATGGTTAGAATCGATATCCTGGTACCGCACCCGGTAAGGCTTCATCAAAGCATCCGTGTAATCCATCTTATTGATCCGGGGGAACTTCAAGACCGTCTTTTCTTCCTTGGTGTGGAACGGAGCCACTAATTCATCGATGATCGGCACCATTTTGCGGGTGCTAAAGCTCATCATCACAAAGGTCGCCGTGACATGGGCCAATTCAGTACCCTGATCATCCAGCACCCAGAACTCGCGATAACAGAAGAACCGGTTGCGGCTGGACGCCGCGGTGCGCAATTCCAGCTTGTCGCCCACTTTAGGCAGGCGGGTAAACGTCATGTGGTACTGCGTAATGACCCAGCCGACACCATGCGCATGGGTTTTATCTTCGCCGACACCAAGCGCTTCCGTTTGATGCTCCGACGCCATGATCAAAATTTCCATCAGACTGGATAAATGGATCTCTTCCCGAGTATTGACCATGAAGTACGGGACTGTATAGTGTTCAGACCAAATTAGGGCCATTCGGCATTACCTACTTTCTTTCCTGTTCAGCAAGATATTCTTGATACACGTCCTGGCGGTGCCAACCGCTTTCCTTGGCGACGGCCTTGGCCGCCGTCGTCGGCTTCTCGCCATGGGCCACCCGATCCTGGACTGCCGCCCGAACGGCTTCCCCCGACCAGGTGACTGTTTCCGCTTGGGCTGCGGGCGGGGCTAAAATGATCACCATTTCGCCCTTAGGCGAGTTATCCGCAACCCAGGCAGCCACTGCGGCGACGGTTCCCCGGATGTAAGACTCGAACTTCTTCGTCACTTCCCTGGCGACCACGATTTTCCGCTCACCGCCCACCACTTCCGCAAAGCGAGCCAATGTCTTGGCGATTCGCATGGGTGATTCATAATAGATCGTTGTCATCGGCAACTGGGCGTATTCGGTCAAAAACTTCTTCTGCTCCTGACTCTTCCGCGGCAAAAAACCAATGAAGGCAAAGGGCTGGGTGACTAATCCGGAGGCAATCAGCGCGGTCATCCCGGCATTGGGTCCAGGCAGCGCCACCACCGGAATGTCAGCGGCCACACAAGCGGCCACGAGTTCCTGCCCCGGATCACTGATGGCCGGCATCCCCGCGTCAGAAACCTGGGCGATGCTCTCCCCTTGCTGCAAACGGGCCAGCAAAACGGGAATCCGGGCTTGCGTATTGTGCTCATGGAAGCTGATCTGCCGGGTATCAATGGTGAAATGCGTCAGCAGCTTCTGAGTATTGCGCGTATCCTCAGCCGCAATCAGATCAACCCCGCGCAGGATATCCACCGCCCGAGGCGAGAAATCGCTCAGATTGCCAATGGGGGTGGGCACCAGATACAGCGTCCCAGTGGTGTGCTCACCGAAACTGCGCTGGACCTGGACTGCGTTATCGTTCGCCATAAATAACATCCAAACAAAAGGCGCAGTCTTCGTTGTTTTCGCGGCGGGAACCATACATCACTGTGCACACGTGATAGCCCTGCTCGTACAACTTTTCTAAGTTCTTTTTCGACTTGGAAAGGCCTTCCTTGGTTTGATTTTTATCGCCCTCGGGCCGGCTTAATTCCTCCAAGCGGTTGCGCAAATTGACATTTTCAATGCGGAGTTCGGCATTTTTCTCTGTGAGATCCGCCACCTCGTCCGTCATCTTATTGGCCAGTGCCAGGGTGTTTTCCGCACTTTCTTTCAATGCCATTAATTCGCGATACAGATCCTGTTTTTCAACTTCTTGTTCAGTCACCTGCGTCACCTTTCTTATATCCCGCTTACGTTAGAGAACTGAGTATTTGCGCCGTTAAGCGTTCGAGCAAGCCTTGGAAGCCCACGTTGCCCTGCAGCCGGCGCTGGGCCGCCAAGGCATCGCTGACCGCGGCGGTCATGACGGCCGGCGGCAAAGCTTGAGCCACCGCCGTACATTGCGTCCGCTGCTGGGGAAAATGACCGGGCAGCGCAGGGGCATATTGGGCCATGAGAATATCTTGAAACGCTGTGATCAGAATATCCAGGAATAAGTTCTGCGTTGGCCGGTCCTTGACCAGCGGCATGATTCGCGTTTGGACCAGAATGAATGCCTGCCAATCGCCGCGCCCCACTGCTGTCAGCCACTGCCAGGCAGTCTCAATGAGCGGCGTCAAATTCTTGTCTGTTGCCAATTCCCGGGCCGTGGTCACCGACGTCCCCAACGCACTGAATAATGGGGCTAACTCTGGGCTGAGTCCCTCCTCAGTCAATTTATCGGCGACTTGGGCCGCACTAACCGGCGGAAAATCAATGACCTGCACCCGGGACAGGATCGTCGGCAGCAATCGCTGCTTTTGCTCACTCACCAAAATGATCAGCACCGGCCCTGGCGGTTCCTCAATAAACTTCAGTAAGGAATTCGCCGCCCCGGGCGTCAGCAGATCGGCTTGGTCAATTTCAAAGATTCGACGGGATTGTTCCAACCCCGTCCGAGTCATTTCTTGGCGCAAATAGCGAATATCATCGACCTTGATCGTCGCGCCGGTGGGAACGATCTTCAAAAAATCCGGGTGGTTGCCGGACAACACCTGCCGACAGTGAGGACATTGGCCGCAGGGCTGGTCATTTTGTATATTACTGCAAAAAAGGCGCAACGCGACCCACTGGGCGAGGGCGGTTGTGCCGCTTTCTTGCGTTCCGCTGAACAGATAAGCATGGGCGAGTTTATCATCCTTGATCAGCGTATTGAAATGCTGGACCAAGGTGGGCTGCAACCGGGTCACGGCCCATTGCGTGTCGGCTGGCATTAGAACTGGTGGAACTGCTCAACCGGCAGGACAAAGACTGTCGCGCCGCCCACTTGCACCTCGATCGGGTAAGACAGCGAGCTGTCGCCAGTCACATCCATGCTGACCGGCGGAGTCATGAATTGTTCCCGGGCATGAGAGGTCTTCTTGATGAGCGCCAGCACTTCCTCCACACGTTCGTCTTCGATCCCGATGATGAACGTGGTGTTCCCCGATTTTAAGAAGCCGCCGGTCGTCGACAGCTTGGTCGCCCGAATATTGGCGTCAATGAACTCATTCTGGAGCATGTTGCTATCTTTGTCTTGGACAATCGCCATGATCAATTTCATGCTGGTCTCTCCTCTCAGATGTTAAAAAATGCCGGAAACCGCTGCTGGATAATAGCCCACGCCTGATCCGCGACTGTTTGGATCGGCTGGGTGCCGTCCACCGTGACAATGCGCTGCTGCTCTTGGTGCGCTAATGCCTGATAGGCAGCGCGGACCCGGTCATGGAACGCCGCCCCAGCCTCTTCCAACCGATCTTCCGGTTGGGCGCGGTAATGCTGGATACGGGCAATGCCCACCGCCGGCGGCACATCAACGTACACAGTCAATTGCGGCATCGTGCCGTTGGTCGCGAACCGGTTGATGGCCGCCACGGCGTCGGTCCCTAACTCACGGCCGGCACCTTGATAGGCAATAGAACTATCCACATACCGATCAGACAAAACGATCTTGCCCTGCCGCAAAGCCGGCCGGATCACATCATGCAGATGTTGAGCGCGGGCAGCGGCATACAGCAGTGCCTCAGTACTGGCCGCCATGTCGGTGTTGTTCGAATCCAGAATAACGTGGCGGATTTGTTCCGCAATCGGGCTGCCGCCGGGTTCACGCGTCAAAACCACTGAGTGGTCTGAATGCGCTTCTAGTACAGGTACGAGTTGTTGCAGCATACTGCTTTTGCCGGCACCATCTGGTCCCTCAAATGAAATAAATAATCCGTTCACGTTATTCCTTCTTTCTTTCTGGTTAGCCATAAGTTTATTGTATCACGACGACCGGCACAACCCGGTCAATTAATTAAATGTATCCGTAAAATGACTGATGAGTCCCGGGGCAATGGTATGGGAATGCAAATGCCGGCGGCGCGCCTCGCTGTATAACAGTTCGTAACGCGCCTTCAAGATCTGCACATCGCTCTCGTCACTCCAAGCGGTGGGGACCGCCGCGTTGGCGATGTGCTGTTCCCGCTGCCACTCTTCCCGGATCACATTAATTTCAGCCAACAGAGCGGCATCGAATTCCGCACGTAACTTGTGCTGCTTAAACATGGGCTACATCTCCTGTCGGCCTTCCACTGCCTTGATCAAGGTCATGGCATCTGCGTATTCAATATCGCTGCCCACCGCTAGACCATAGGCCAGCCGGGTCACTTTGATGCCGGCCGGCTTGATCAGCCGGGCCAGATACATCGCCGTGGATTCCCCTTCCGGCGTCGCGTTGGTGGCAATGATCACCTCTTTAACTTCCGTGTGCTGCTGCAGCCGGGTCAGAAGCGATTTGATATTAATATCTTCCGGTCCTTTGCCCGTCGTAGGCGACAAAACGCCATGCAGGACATGATACAAACCGTGATACTCATTCATCCGTTCCAACGCCATAATATCTTTAGGCTGTTCCACGACTAGGATTCGGGTTTGATCCCGGGACGGATCAGAACAGATCACACAGGGATCCTGGTCCGTGATGTTGCCGCAGATCGAGCAAAAATGCAGTTTGGTCTTGGCATCATGCAGATCTTGGGCAAATTCATCCACCTCATCCTGGGGCATATCCAGGGTAAAAAAGGCCAACCGAGTAGCAGTTTTTTCACCGATCCCGGGTAATTTCATATAACTGTCGATCAATTTTGCAATGGGTTCCGGATATTGCAGCATGCGCCTTACATTCCTTTAGCGAAGCGGCCCATGGTGCTGTCTGTCGTCTGTTTGATCTGTTTCTCGGCGTCGTTGACGGCGGCGATGATCAGATCTTGCAGCATATCGGGATCATCAGCATCGATCGCTTCGGGCTTGATTTGAATATCAGTCATTTCGTGTTTGCCGGTAAAGGTCACCGTCACCATATCTTCTGGGGCCTTGCCAGTAAATTCGGTCTTATCAAGCTGGTCCTGGGCCGCGGTCATTTCTTTTTGCATCTGTTGTACCTGGCGCATCATATTCTGCATGTTGCCGCCGCCAAAATTGGGCATTTTAGCCATTTGTCTTCACTCCATCTGTTTGTTTTTGGTTATTGTCTGAGGATGCTGTCTGTTTGTTTGAACCATTATCGACTTCCACAAAACTGCCGAACAAGGCCTTGGCTTTGTCCACCAGGGGATTGGCTGGCGCCGCCGCGGGGGCAGCACTGGCCGTCGCGGGGCTGGCCGCCGCTGACGTCGGGGCGTCACCGGGAGCAGGCCGGCCAGACTTTTTCTTGCCCACCGGATGAGCCAGCAAATAATTCTTACGGATCTGCGGCCATTGTTCTTTGGGCACGAAGTAGACGTGCATCGGATTGCCAGCCAATTTGTTCAAATCGGCCTCGACTTGTTCCCGCAAGACTTGATCCTTGGCCACTCGCTCAAACATCATCGGATAATCAAAGGATACCACAACCGCCTCGGGACTGGCGGCCACCGGTTTGGTACCCACATGGAGCATCGCCCGCTGGCCAACATCCAGCATATTCAGCAGATCACCCCATATCGATTGCAAGTTGGCTAGATTCTGACGAGTGGCCTGCCCCAGGACCGTGTTGATCTCTTCCAGATTCACATGGACCTTGGTATGCCGCTGGGGCGCTTTGCGCTTAACGGCCGCCGCTGGCCCAGCAGCCAGCGCCGCGCCGCCCTTCGCTGCCTGCTGCAAGGCCGCCACTTGCTGTTCAAGGGATTTGATCGTCTCAGTAAGCGCCTCTGGCGCGGGTGCCGATTGAGCCGCCGGGGCCGCCGCTGGCCCAGCGACGGTCTGGCTGAGGGTCGCCAATTTCACTGTCAGTACATCCAAATAGACATCTGGATGGGTCGTTTGGCGTAATTGTTCCTGCACATCCGTCAGCACGTCGATCATCTGATAGACCCGCGTATCGTCAATTTGTTTGATCAGCTCGGCAAAGGCGGCCGGATCCTGGGTCGCGTAGAAACTGCGGGCCAAATGGGGATCCTGCCGGTACAGCAGCAGATCCCGCAGAAAAATCAGCAGGTTCGTGATGAACTGATTCGGGTCTTTCCCCGCGGCCAGCTCCGTTTGGACGATCGTTAAACCATTCCCCGTTTCGCCAGCGTTGACGGCCCGCAAATACTTCGTCAGCGTATCGCCAGACAAGGAGCCGGTGACGGTGAGCGCATTGGCTAGCGTCACGTGGTCGGCACCAAAGGAGAGGACTTGGTCCAAAATACTCAGTGCATCTCGCATCCCGCCGGCCGCCGCGTTGGCAATCAGTTCTAAGGCCGCGTCGTCAAAGGTGATCTGCATATCCTTTAAAATATAGTGCATCCGGGCCACGATGGTCTCGGTGGCGATCCGCTTAAAGTCGAAGCGCTGGGTCCGGGAAATGATCGTCGCCGGGACTTTTTGCACTTCGGTGGTGGCTAAAATAAAAATCACATGCGCCGGCGGTTCTTCCAAGGTTTTGAGCAGGGCATTAAAGGCCCCGGTCGACAGCATGTGCACTTCGTCAATAATATACACTTTGTAGTCGGCCACAGTGGGAGCGTACTTGGCCTTGTCCCGGATATCCCGAATTTCGTCCACGCCGTTATTTGAGGCCGCGTCAATTTCGATGACGTCACCCAGCCGGCCGGCGGTGATGGCCTGACAGGTCTCGCACTTGTTGCAAGGCTCTCCGTCTTCTCGATACCGGCAATTGACCGCTTTAGCTAAGATCTTCGCCGCGGACGTCTTCCCGGTCCCGCGGGGGCCGGTAAATAGGTAGGCATGACTGATTTGATCGGTGATCAGCGCATTTTTCAGCGTTTGGGTCACCGTCTCCTGCCCCACGAGATCAGCGAATCGCTGGGGCCGCCACACCCGATACAGCGCCTGATAAGCCATTGCCAGCCGTCCTTTCTGCCTAGTTAAAAAATCTCTGGATAGTCAAGTGGCTGAAGCAGAATGAATCCGCCCCAGCCACAGTTAAATTTCTATAAAACAAAAGGCACATGACAATACGTACTTAGTGCTGCTTCCTTCCGGACCTGACACGCTTCGTAAGACTGTCATTGCCTTAAGGCCTTGCGGCTTAATTAGTATAGCAAAAATCCGGCGCAAAGGCAAAAATCCGCCAGCTGGGAAGGAAGCCCAGCCGACCGCCCTTGCCAGCCATCTTGGCTCATCTTATACTCAATCAGAGTCCAAAAAAATAATTGGAAAGTAGGAATTTGCGATGACCGATGTCGTGCGTAAAACTGTCCAAGAACGGCTGCGCCAAGGAATTCACGCTGGCAATGTTCAGCGGTAAATGGAAAACGGTGATCCTGTGCAATCTGCACTACCACGGCCCGTACCGTTTCAATGAACTGATGCGGCTGCTGCCCAAAGTATCCCACAAAGTGCTGACCAGCCAGTTGCGGGAACTCGTTGAGGATCAGCTGATCACCCGGTACACTGGGGCTGGCGCCCAGCCGCAAGTCTGTTATGCGCTCACCGCTCTCGGTCAATCCCTGATGCCGATCATTGACGCCATGTGCGCTTGGGGCGAACAACGGATCCAGCAGCTGGCCGTGACCCCCCCCCCCGTACAATATCCGCCTGCCCGCCGAAACACCCAGTCATGCCTGACGATCGTCGGTCCCCGCTGCCCGGGCGGCCCGCTTGGCAGCTTTCAGTTCATCTCGAATGCGCTTGAAGAACGCCTTCATCCGGCCGGCCGCCTCCCCCTCCCGGACACCGGGATAAGTGGGCACGTGATGATTATAGCCGGGGAAGTCCAGCAGATTGATCAAGGTGCCAGCACTGCCTGCTTTGGGGTTCGGGACGCCATAATAGACCGCATCCAAGCGGGCGTTGATGATTGCCCCGGCACACATCGGGCACGGTTCCAACGTCACAAACAAACTGGCATGGGTCAAGCGCCAGCTGCTGCGCCGGGCACAGGCCTCATGGATCGCAATCATTTCGGCATGGGCGGTAGCGTCGTGATTGACTTCCCTTAAATTGTGCCCCCGGCCGATGATTTCGCCGCCGTCGGCCACGATGACGGCGCCAATCGGTACTTCGCCTAAAGCTTGCGCGGCATCCGCTTCTTTGAGCGCTTCGCCCATGAAATACTGAATTTCATCCTCCGTAAACGCGATGATCGTCCACTCCTTAATTATTAAAAATGGTACACTGAAGACATTGTAACAACTGGAAAGGAGACCCGCTATGCCCCTTGATGCTGCCGACTGGCAACGAATTTATCCCACCGCTCTCGTGGTCGATCAGCCCTTGTCTGATCCCCGTTATTTATCCCTTCCCCTGCCGGAAAAGCAGGGGTACATTGCCATCGACCGCAACCCCCTGAGCCGCAGCGAGGCGACGCTGTTGGAAACGTTGGCGCAAGATGACGAGACGCCGGTACAAAATCCCTGGTACGCCTTTTTGACCGGCCAGACCAGCAAAGCCCCCGCCCGGTTCACCGGCTTGCGGGTGGTGCAATTGCGGGTCACCATGAAAGACGCCAGTGTCAGCAAAACTGATTTTCTTGAAGCCGCCATCGGCATGTTCGACAACCTGCTGGCCCACTTCTGGGTCGATGATCACTATGCCCTGCTGATCGAACCGCTGAGTACTAAGAATCCGGATCACCAGACCCTGGCCGATTTCGCTCAGGTACTGGCGGCGATGGAGACCGACTTTTACGCCAACATTCAGATTTACGTCGGCAACTTCTGGCAAGCAGAAGATCCGCTGCCCCAGCTTTTTGCGGAGGAACAGCGGATTTTTGCCGGGGTCAAGGCAACCAAGCCGCAAAGCGACCTGGCCAGCCAATCCTTGGCCTATTTCACCGCACCGATGCGGGCCCAATCGACGGTGTATGAAACGCTGCGCACCCGATTAGCCGAAATGCCGGAATATGCCGAGGTGATTATCGCCTTGTACCAGCATCAGGGCAATATGACCGGCGCCGCCAAAGCCTTGTATCTGCATCGGAATACGCTGCAGTACCGGATCGATAAATTTCAGGAACTCACCGGCTGGTCCTTGCGGGACATGGATCACTTGACCCTGTGTTATCTCCTGCTCATCGAATGAGCACACTATCCAGAATTTGATACCCCTTATTATGTTTCAGCACCGTACAGTTGCCAAAGGCGGCCGTCATGCGTTTCTTCGCAGACGGGGCGCCTTGTTTTTTTTGAATCACGACTAATAAATGGCCGCCTTCCACCAAGTGGTCCGCCGCTCCCGTCAAGATGGCATTGACCACATCCTTCCCCGCCCGGATCGGCGGATTGGTCAAAATGGCGGCATAACGCCCATCAATCGCATCGTACACGCTGGACGGGAAAATATGAACGTTGTGAATGTGGTTGGCCGCGGCATTCTCCACCGCCAGACCCAAAGCCCGTTCGTTCACGTCCGTCATGTCCACTTCCCGCCGGGGAGCTAAAGCAGCCATGGTCAAGCCAATCGGGCCATAGCCGCAGCCCAGATCCAGAATTGCCCCCGCTGGCCAGACGGCGGGATCCGCCGTATCGATCAGCGTTTGACTGCCGAAATCCACCCGCTCCTTCGAAAAGACACTGGCGTCGGTCACAAAACGGAAGGGAATCCCCCGCAGCGTGGCGTCAAACGTATGCCGATCATGGGCACTGGCCGGATCGACAGAATAATAATGGTCAGCCATGGTAAACCTTCTTTCTATGCCAACTAGACATTATGCGGGCCAAAGAATTGCGGTTGATACATCCCGGCCTGATACAGCTGGGGATCGATCTTCTTATTCACGATCAGCAGGATCTGCAGCATGGTGAACAGGACAGAACTGCGCCGCCAGTAGACCACATATCGCGGCACCCACTTGGTCACGTACTTATTCTTGTAACTGCGCAGGCCACCGAAATCGTAGAAACGGTAACCATATTGATAAATCAAGTGGGCGGCCCGCTCTTCCAGGAAACCATAACTGTTGGTTCCCACGCCGGAAAGCGGCGCCATACCCATGTTGAAATACTGGTAGCCATTATCCCGGCCCCAATAAAACAGGTTAATGAACACTTCATCCATAATTCCGGACGGTGCATCCGCCATATGGCGCATCAAGTCAATGCTGGTGGTTTCCTTGCTGCCGGCAGGCATTGAATTGGCAAAGGCAATCATCTGGCCGTCCTTATCCCGAATCACGGCCACCGGGGTCTGTTCCAAGTAATAGCGGTCCATGAAGCCCAGGGAGAAGCCTTTTTCTTCCCGGCCAGCCAGCCAACTGTCTGAGATCTCCTGCAGCCGGGCCATGGTCTTGTCGTCAAAGGGGGGCTGAATGATGTCAAAGGTGTAGCCCTCCCGTTTGAAACGGTTCATCAGTGAACGTTCACCCTTGAAGTGATTGCCGGAAATCTTGAAGTCTGGCAAAGCGACTAACCCTTCCTCGCCGAACTTCATGAAATCAAAACCCAGATCGTGCATCTGCATGGTGAACCCTTCGGATACTTCATAGAAGACCAAGGACAGGTCCAGCTTGTCCGCCTCATTCATGAATTCTTCGACGGCGGGCACCAGATAGTCCTGATTCCCCACCGGTTCGCCCATGATGATGATCTTATCGGCCTTTTTTCGATACATGAAGAATAATTGATCCTGACCATCGACTTGGTAATAGTGGATCGACTTGTCCCGCAAGAAGGCCAAGTGAGATACCAGGTTGCCGCCGTACTGATCGATCACGGCCTTCACTCGGTCCGCATCAAAACCGGCGTCCAGTTTATCCCCGCCCACGGACAGGTACTTCAACACCAAGTACACCGTCACAATGGCAATAAACATAGCAATCAGCCCGGATAGATACAATCGCCAGCTAGGGAAGATCCAGGCGGTCGGCACCGGCCGGCGGTGATGGATGTTCGGCGCATTATAGAACCCGGCCACAGCGTAGGCCACGAAGGCGGCAATATAGATCACCCCATCGAAGAGCCGGTCGCCCCAAGCAAACTGGATCCGTTCCCGGTACAGTTCCCGGCGAGAAAGCAGCGTCACAATGATCATGACGCCAAGGAAGATAATCGTCTTCAAGGAAGTATCCTTCAGTAAGGTGGTAATCATCCCTAAAATCAGAATGATGATCGTTGGCCAGTAAGCCTTGCGCGACTTGTTGGCGATGCCCCGAGCCAAGCCCATGAGCATAAAGGCGATCACGATGTTCGCCGCCCGGCCCAAAAAGACTAAGGTGTACGGCCGAAATGAATGAAGCACATGATTTTGCAAAGCAAAGTTCGGCATTGTGGCCAGAATCAACAGCATGATCGCCGTGAAATACAGCAAAATCGTAAAAACCAGATGCGCCCCGCGGGACAGCAGCTGCATGGGAATGCCCTGGAGGTAATCGTTGATCCGCTTGCCCATGTCCTGGACAAAGATTACGACGGCAATCGCGAAAGGTACCAGGTAATAAAATACCCGGTAGAACAGCAGCCAGACCACAGCGATACTAGGATCAACGCCCACCGCCGACAAGCCCATGATCATGAAAACATCGAAACTGCCAATGGCCCCAGGAACCATGGAGGCGATCCCGACAACGTTGGCGATCATGAACAGCGGGAAGACCGCCGCCAAATGGGTCAAGCCCAGCTGATAGCCGATGAACAGGAAAAAGCCCCCGGCAAATCCCCATTCCAGCATAGAACCCAGCGTCAAGCGCATTTCCCGGGCTAAAGGCAGATCCGCAAAGAACTCCGACTCCCGTAAATGCGTGAAGCCAAGCAGGATCGGAAAATACAACCCGCCGCCAATCAGCCAAATCGTATATTGCGTGAACTCTCGGCCAATACCGAAGACGTACATTTCAACCAAGGCCAGCAGCGACCAGACGGACAGGCCGGACAGCAGGAATAATGCGATCTTTGAGACCGCAAAAATCACCTGCCGCCGGCTGGCATGCTTGCCGTAATACGTGGCTCGCATCGTCGCCCCCAGGACGCCCCCGAACCCGATCAGGTTGTTGAACGTGTTGACCACCCAGCCCGATTTCAGGATATACTTCGTTTCTGCCCGCTCTGGCAGAAACTCTTGGATCACAAAATCATAATTCAGCATTGGTGTGACCGCTACGAGGCCCAACACCAGCATGCTGAGGACGCTGCCCAAGCTTTGGTTGGTCAGATATTCTTGTAATTGGACTGGATCGACATCTTGCCCGATCCGGCCGACTTCAATGATGACGAAGACGATGACGGACATGACAAAAATGGCCTTCAAAATCGTCTTATGCAATTTGGCGAAGCCGGTCAGCTTTTGCCAGAAATTCCGCACAATGGTGTTCCCCTCTCTGTTTCTATCGTGGTTCATTATAACGTACTTTTTAGGTCAGACAAAAATACCGTGCCCAGGCAAACGCTGTCGCAGACACGGTATCCCCTAACATTATTGTAAGACGACGTACTGGCCGCTGATCCACTGGTCGCCGCCCAGATTATACCAAGTGACGCCGTTCACGGTCTTCTTGGCATAAAGCTGCCAGGCGCTGCCGTGGGCTAAATACTTGCCCGCGATGCGGCTGCCGTCATTGCGCCAGACGGCAATGCCGTAACCCGGCACGTAGTTGATCCGGCCGACGCCGCGGAATGCCTGGTTCCCGGTGCTGCCTGAGCCCGAATTACCGATCTCCATGCCCGCGGCCGGCAGCCAGAACTGGCCGACACCCGCAGCATTCGCCAGCAGATACATGGTCGCGCCTTGGGTCGTTGTTGCTTTTGCGGTGATCCGGTAGGTTTGGCCCTTCAAAGCCGCACTGCTGCCAGCCGGCTTGAAGCCGGCGTCCGTCAGATAGTACTTTGTGGCAGTGCCGGTAACCAGCGCATTACCTGTGGCAGCCTCTTTCGTCGCCACGGTGTCATAGGCTGTCCCATTCATGGCTGCTAACTTTTGCTGCACGAGTGCGGCAAACTGATCCATGCTGTAATGCCAAGAAGCAAAATATGCTTCCGGGTCGGTGTGGTTCGTGTTGCCCAACCACTGAGATACCGCATTGTGGGACCAAATCGTTCCCTGGCCAGTGTGATCAGCCAAAACGGCCGGCAAATTGTATTTCTTCAGCAAAGTCGCGACGTAATACGCGTCGTTATTCACGGATTGGGCGAAATCCTGCGCGTTATGCTCCTCAACGAGTTCGATCTGAATGAACCGCTGATTGGCAAAGTAGCCAGCGCCCCATACCGCATAATCCGTCGGGTGAATATTGACCACTTCGCTATGGTCCACAAAAGCATGGACGTAAGCTTCCCGCTTCTGCCATTCCGTCTGCATCCGGGTCACTTCTTCATCCAAGGTCATGTCGGGATCAGAGGTTTCGTGAATGACGACCCCCTCCGGCTTGCCAACACCGTTGCGATAACCGTTCATATGGGTGAACGTCGTGGGTTTGGCGATGATCGGCGGGTTGCTGAAATGCTGATCGTTGATAAACTGATTGTCCACCGCGACGGGCTGAATCAAGGCGTCGCTGCGGTAGGACCAAGTCTGGGCCATTTTGGGCAAGGCTGCTGTCCCCAGGATGGCCGCGCAGGCTAAACTGAGTAATAAATACCGTTTCTTCAAGATGAATTTCCTCCTCCAGTGTTCGTCCTTCCTATCTTACCACGAGAACCAGGGAGATAAGAAAAAACGCCCGAACCGGTCAAAACCGGTACGAGCGTTTTTGTGAAGGGAAATTACTTAACAGTGATAGTATCAGGGGCCATAACCACAGGCTTGAATCGTCCTCATTCCATATCGGTTCCATATTTAATTGAAAATGACGCTTACACGGTCACTTGAAGACCTGACCACTGCCTCGGATGTACTGTGTCGGGATGTACTCACTCGTGCTGACTTTGTAGCAGACCTGGCCGCGAATCTTGACCACTGTGGCCGAAAGCCAGCGGCTGCCACTCTTGAACTTGGTATTGGATCCAGCGATCTGCTTGCCGCTGGAGTCGACGGCAGCCACACCATAGCCTGGCACGTAATTGATCGTGATCAGACCGGCCTGGTCCGTGTACTGCTGTGGCAGCCACCAACCCCGACCGATGTTGTAGCACGCCTGATTGCCGATAATGCTGATGCCATTGGACCGCCAGGCCGTCCCGTGCTTGAGTACCAGATTACTGCCAGGCACCTGCTTACCGTTGTCGCCAAGAGCAGCCACACCGTAGCCTGGAACATATTTGACCGTCACAACATTGGGATTGTCTGCTGCAGGGGAGCTGTTGGACACGCCGCCCGCCAGATCAGTCGCCAGCTGGGCCTTGCTAATTCCCCAAGACGCCAAGTAGGCATACGGGTCCACGTGATCACCGCCATAATTGGCCGTCACCCATGCGTGTGTCTTGATCCCTCGATTGCCTGCACTGCCCTCATCGAGAGTGAGCGGGATCCCGTAGGTTTGTGCCGACTGGCGGGCCAGAGCAATATACGCCTGGTAATCCGCCCGGAACGTCTCACGGTCCGCTGTGCGAGCCAGTTCGATTTGCACAGGGGCATAAGGGTTGGCTGACAAGGCCGCCCAGGAGACGTAGCCAGGTTCGCCGATCTGATAAATCTGGCCGCCACCACCTACGAAGTACGTCGAATATGCGTTGCTCCAATTGCTGCGCATGAATTTGACCTCGTTCAATACGGCATTGGCATCATACACGTCCTTCTGGTTGCCTGACTCGTGGAGGATCACATACCACGGCAGTGCCACCCGTGCATCCCCCTGGTTGGCGCCCAGGGCATACCCTTTATTGATTGACAGTGCCATCCTTGGTGTCCTCCTTCGGCCCAGTCTTGAGCTGAGCACCGGCGTCCCGTTGGCCTTCATGCTTCTCCTCCGGCACTGTGGTCAGGGGAGCAGCCGGCAGTGTCTGGGCCTCGTTGAGACTCGCAGGGCTGGCCGCACTCTCGGTCGTACCGAAGGCCGTGGCCGACAGTCCTTTAACACCGTCGAACAGGCCCGAGGTAGCAGCACCCAGCAGCAGACCTTGCAGCGCAGCGGGTACCCAGTTACTGTCCTTGGTTGCAACCACCGACACCAGACCGGCCCCCACACCCAGGCCCATGGCGATCCACGGCAGCCACTTGTTATTGACCTTTGTCTGCTTGATGGCCTGCACCAAGGCCAAAATAATAGCGGCGCTGATCACCAGCTCCGCTGCCGTACCGAGATTTAACGTTTTGATAAAATCCATTATCCATCGTCCTTCTTTCGTTCGTTGAGTTCTTTCCGTAGTCGGTCGACTTGCTTTTCGGACGCCAGCCACTTGGAATAAATGGCATCTCGTTCGGCTCGGAGGCTCTCGATGAGCTTGTCACGGCTGTCGACATCGTCATTGTGTTCTTCACGGTGATTCTTCTTGTTAAATTCGAGATACGCCAGCAGCCCCAATAGCAAGGGGCTTAACACATTTAAGAGCGGCGCCAGTTGCTTAATGATCTCCTCCATTAGCATCGCTCCCCCTTGCCAGCAAGATAATAAATGCAGTCACCGCAGCGTTGCTCATCCACGGCATAATGTCAGTACCCAACGCCACCCAGTGGAGTAGCTGATAAGTCGCCAAGGCGCCCATGGTCATGGTCGATAGCACAAGGATTGCCCGATTCCATCGGATGTCTTTCGCACCTAACAGCACCCAGAGGAGATAGGCCAAGCCGACCAGCATAAACCAAAAACCAACCCAGTCATCGTTGGCAAAAAGCAAAAAATCCCCTGGAGGCCAGCGGAAATAGTTGTCATGATTAACTAGGAAAATACCTGTTCCGATGTGCAACAGGCCAAGCACCTCATGCTGCGGATTGTCTTTAATCCGCTGCCACATCGCTCTTCACCTCCTCACACCAGAAGTCCAGCCAGGAAGCTGGCAACCACCAACAGGATTACGCCTGCGGCTTGCCAGCGTCGTCGTTTTTTTCTGTGTCAAGAATCTTTTGGACCTGGGGCCGGATTACTTCGGGGACTTCTTCAATTTTGCGGCCACCGTCCAAAACATTGGCAGCATACAGGGCAGATAAGGCACTAAACTTGAAATTCAACATGATAAGTTCCTCCTATTTTTGAGTAACATAATGCCGCTACTTTTCAGCAGCGGCTGCATCGATAAGTTTCTTAACGTCGTCCCGGATCAATTCCGGGACTGAATCAATGGTTCGCTGGCCGTCAGTGATGGCCTTGGCATAGAGCTGCTTGATGGCATTCATTACTTCGTGCCCCCTTCGTCTGCTGGCTTGGTGTCGTCCTTAGCAATCGTACTGGACAGTACCAAGTCAGAAATTTCCAGCAGCGCAGCCTGCAACTGTTCGGCCTGTGAGCTGGCACCCTCTGCCGCTGTCTTGGCATCAGTCGCCGTAGTATTGGCCGCAACCGCAGTCTGACCAGTGGACTTCAGACCAGCAGCAAATTCGCTCAATTGCAGCTTGAGCGCGTCTGCCGACCCGTCAATCCATTTGAGCTGACTCCAATCATAAAATGGGAGCTTGGCTTTGAGATCGTCTGGGATTGGATCAGTGGTATACGGATGCGTAGCTTCCACGTCCGTCGGCCAATACATTAGCGCAAAATACGTCCCGTCTGGCCGGACTTTTTCATATGTCTTATAAACCTTCTTCATTGCATTTTCTGCTATTCTATTTACGTCCTTTCATTATTTACTTCTGCCCATCCATGATCAATGCCATTCGTTAAACCTCCTATTCTGAGATTACTTGGAACACGCTTGTGTAACCAAAGGACATGCCCCATCCGTTTGGACCAGGGTTAATCCAGAATATGTTCGTATTCATCGGTGTGAAAGTTAGTGTGTTTCCTGTCAGCTTAACAGTAATGTTGTTCCCGGTCGGATAATTGAACGACATGTTATTTCCCGCCACTGCTTGTAAAATCCAATCCTCTGGTTTAAGCAAATAGCCTTCGTGCAATTGGCTTATCGAAAGGGTGATTGGTCGATATCTGAATCGATAAATATAATCAGATGTAACTGGCAACGGATCTGTAGATGTAAAGACACTATCTGAATTATGAATATTAAAGTTGAGCATGAACATCAGGCTTCCCATAAGCTGATCTCCATCTGGCACTGTTACTGACCTGGCCTTTCCGGTAATCGTTATCCCTGGCACATCCAACAACTTCAATAATTGACCGTCATCCGGTTTCTTCACGAACTCTTGCCCTCCAAGTGAAACGGTGTCTCGCTCCACTCCACTAACTATAAAAGACAATGTCATCACCCCTTTTCATCGACCGCCCAGATGCCGTTTTGTTTGTCGGCGGTGCTGAGTTTGTCGTAGGCCGTACGCGTAATCGGTTTTATATAACCAGCCAGCGCTGTGTCGATCTGTGCGCTGACCTGATCGGCTGTACGGTATTTTGCACCGCCTTCGATGGTCAGGTACTTTTTATCAGCGTCTACCTTAGATAAAAAGTCAGCGACCAATTTATCAGTCGTCGTGTACTTACTCATATCTGGTGCTGGGACAACAATGGCGATATTGCCGTCAGTGGCTGGCAGAATCTTATCACCGCCATTAATGGTCACGGACCGGGCAGGCTTACCCAATTCGTCCTTGGTGGCATAGGTATCTTTGATCCGGCCTTCCAGCATATCCAATGCGGCCTGGCCTAAACCCGATGTGCCGTCCTCTGGCAAGATGATCTCTAGTTTGTCAGTGTCACCGATAGTTGAACTGATCCAATACGCCTGAGACGAACCGGCGTTGTCTGGATAAACGTATTGCCCAGCCTCAAACGTCACGATGGAATATAGGATCTCCTCCCCGGGGGTCTTGTCGTCCACTGGCTTAGCAAACAGCCCGAGTGTGTTGAGTGTAAACGCCTTGGCCGTCTTCGATTGGTCAAAGACAGCTTTCACTTGGACCGTCGTGTCATCGACCACTTTGGCGCCGCTGACCTGTGTCTCCTGATTGACCGGGATATCCTTCGCAAGTACTATAGACAGTTCATCGTCAGTCTTCGCGTGCAAGTCAATCTCGCTGCCGACTGCCCGCGTGAACATTATCTTGGTCTGGCCCGCCTGGACCTGAGCAGTCAATTTTAAGCCTGCAGTCGTAAATGTATTACGATTTGTTGCCATTGTTCAGCCCCCTTTCATGGTTTTAATGCCGCTGGTACGACTACGCTGCTGCGAGTCCGTGTTGATTGCCCGATGTAAACACCCATCGGATCCGTTTGGACCACGTGCGAGATCGTCAGATTGACCGGCACGTATTGGTTCAACATGCCAAAAAGACGCTGCGTGAGCGATTTGCTCAGTGAGTCGGTCAGCACGAAGATCCGGAACGTCGGCCCGTCAACTTGTACCGTCGCCTCAGCAAACCCCATGACCTTGAGCAGTTCCCGGAGATAATTGATGGTGATTGGCCGCGGTGGCAACAGATGTAACAGCACATCGTACCGGCGTGTCTCCAAGTCAGCACCTGGCAACGGCGTGATGCCGAGCATGTCCTCGTACACAGATATCCCGTCCACGTCAGCCAACATGATGGACTGGTTTCGTCCGGTGCGGATCACCGTGGCGTACAGCTCATCCAGTTGGGGTTGCTCAGCTTTCATCAGTTCGTGCATATCTAGCACATCGTCATAATAATCTAGCAGCAGGCTCTCCAGCCGAATCAACTCAGCCATTAACTGTCACCTCACCTAACACCGGCAACTCGGATAATTTGCCAGTAGAAACTAGTGTGATATCAGCGTCACCGCCGGCAATCGTCAGGTCTGTAGCGTTGATAATTCCAGGAATCCGGAGCACCGCCGCGATGATCTGCGCCCGGATAATCCGCAACGTGTAAGACCGGTGAGCAATATCCATATTTCCCCACGTACGTCGAACAGAATCAAAGTAGGCTTCAATGGCATCGTGAATCTTGGCCTTAACTTCGACCACTTGGACGCTGCCATCGGTTTGAACGGTTACCACAACATCAATATTGCGCTCAGTCGGCCCAATGACTGTTACCGTGTGTCCAATGGGTGCCAATCCGTAGCCATCACCAGGCATGTCCTGTGGATCAATTGCAGCCTGCACATCGTGGATCAGCTGATCACTGGGCGTCGAATAATCGTTGTCCAGGATGACCAGCTTGACTGTGCCGCCGCCATTCCAAGTCGGGTAAATCTGCACAGCTCCCACCGTGTGCAACTGAGCTACCATGTCCTGATAATCCGCCACGTTCCCGCCGTATGCATTGACGTTGTAATTGGCTAGGATCCGTTTGCGAAATTCATCGTCAGTCTCGACGTTGCGAGCCGGCACACTGATCTCGATGATTTGAGCATCGGCCACGTCATCATTCGGCGTGATTGGCAGGATTTGGCCAATGTAGTGGTTGGGTGCATCGCCTGCAGTTTCGCAGATAAGCTGACCCGTGCCATCGTCGTTGACTTTGCTCACACCGTAGAAATATGGAGACGAACCAATACTGGCGAAGCGGTCCCCAACCTCCACGGTTACCGGTTTACCGTCTCGGTCCAGGAAGCGACCAGTAACAACGGCTTTGGACGCCGCAATGCGGGTTAATCCCCGTTCTTGCCCACGGTAGTCCAGATACTGGTCAGTAGCAGTCTGTGTGTAGCTATCGAGAATCCATTGCCGAATGTACAGGATCACTTCGGCAAAGCTGTAAGCAGACGGTGCTAGTGCATCATAAATGATTGAGCCCTCGCGGCTGTCGATGTTGCTTGGTACTTTTTCCAGTGCCTTGTCCTTCCAATAGTCATAATCCAATTTGGCCAACTGGTCGGCCATTTCCTGCGGCGTCATGTTGTCACCTCGCTTTCAATATTCAACAGTCCGAACTGGGTCGTCACAGTAGCAAAAACCGACAGCTCATCACTACCGGTCTGCTCAATCTTGTTAATTTGCACATCATTCACCCGATCGTCAGCCTTCAGAGCCTCCACCAGCATTCGCCGCACTTCAGCTTTCACATATGGCATTTCCTTACCCAGTAATTCGGCCAGGTCGTTGCCATACTGATCATCATAAATGGGCCAGTCAAACCGCTCAGTCCGCAGTATCTTGTCAATCGCTTGACGTGCTGCATCCTGACCGTCAATCATGCCCACAATCCGGCCGTTGATCACTCGATAGGTGAGTGACGGCGCAGTGACCTCAATCACATCACCTTGGTTGTCCATCACTCATCACCTCCGGTCTTTTCTAAGACGAAGAACGACTGACCGCCGTCAGAGCGGATCATCACAACGCCGTCGCCAGCCTTCAGTGATTCGTCCACTTCAACCTCCTCTGTCCGATCATTGTCGCTTGTATCCGTTCGGTCCTTGTAAGTGATCTTGACCTTATGCTTGGTCACATGTAGACCGAGCGTCAGGAAGTTGTCCGTGAGAATCATCGAGTTACTGAGCTGAATCTTGAGCGGCGAGACGCTGACGACCTTGCCATAAACCAGATCAGCGTACTCATTGGGCTTACCGCCCCGCGAACTCATTTGATTCAGCATCCATTCGCCAGCCATCAGATACTCACCTCCAGATCCATTGTCCAGTTCTTCGGGTCAAACTTGTGCGTGAGCTTGGTGATATTGACCTGGCGCGGGCCAATGCCGATATCAGTCAGGCTCTGCACCTTGATGTAGCAACTGTCCCCGGCCCGCAGATCGGTGGTACCTAAGGCGGTCAGCTTCAGCGTGCGTTCCTCTTTGTTCTTCTCCCGCAAAATATCCTTGGCCTTCTGCTGCATGGCAGCGGCGTTCATCTTGTCGTCATTGACCTTCTCGACAACTTGCAACTTGCCCCATTTACTGACAGTCGAGCCAGATGCTGACTTGGTGGCCAGGGTCGTGTTGGCCGGATCATCACCGCTGGACGAGTCTCTTGCGGTCGCCGTGGTTTTACCTTCGTCCTTCTTGGACTTCTTGACCACTTTCACTACGTTCGCCACGTCGTCAATGCTGGTGTCGTACTTCCAATCCGTGAGCAGTGACTTATCGCCAATGATGATGTCACTCTTGGCGGACGGCATGGCCAGGAACTCAACCGTGCCGTCATTGTCGCGGAGAAAATATCGTTTGCTCGTTGCCGTGGCCGTATCGTCCAGGTCGGCCTTGATCATGTCGAAATAGGTCTCCCCATCGGACACTTTGGCTGGCAGCTTGTAACTGGATCCCGTCACCACTCGATACGGAATCCCTGCTGCCTTGCACATAGTTTCAAAACGTTGGCTGGCAGTCCCAGCAGGCCAAATGATACTGTCCTGATTTTTCAGATATCGCATATTGTCGTAAGCGGTGCAAGAAAATACCTCATCGCCGGTGTATGAGACTTTGAAGATGTGGCCGAAGAACACCTTGACGCCGTTCCAGGAGAAGCGGACTTCATCACCATTCTGCGGTGTGAACCAGTCCTGGACTTCAATCAGATCAAACGTCAGCGTGCCGGCTGCAAAGCCAGTATCGACTTCCAGCTGAGGCGTGGTCTTCAAGATTGGCAGCACATTCCAGCGTTCGGGGTTACCCCGTCTGCTGATTTGAAACGTTGTCGCTTTATCCATTGATCACACCCCTTTCAGACTTGATGCTGATACCCAACCCTGCGGCAAACCACCGAGAGTAGCCACGTGGTAGGGCCGTGCCCGTCCCGGAGCCACCAGGGTGATTTTCAGCTTTACGTTGTGCTCCTTCATTCCTGGCCCGCCGCCATAAGAATCCCGGAACAGCTGGCCATTGGCCACCACTTTCGAGCCAATGCCCAGCTTTTTAGCCGGGGCGGCACGGGCCGTTCCCTTCTTAACTGCGATCTTTTTACCGGATGGTGCCGTCTTAACAGTCATCCGTTTGGCCTTGTACTCACGCCACTCAGTCAGCGACAGCGTGTACTGATATTCAATTGAGTTTCCAGCCTTGAAGCCAGACTCGAAACTGTCAATCTTAGTGAGCACATTAATCTGTGTGCCAGATAGGACAACCCGCACCGGCTTGTCTGCATCTCGTGCAGCGGTCAGCCAGTCGATATAAGACTGGGCATCTGGCAACGGATTTTGAGCTGTCACCCAGTGAGCGTCGGAAGTCAGCGGCAGCGTTGACTCAATCGACAACGGAATCAGCTTGCGTGTCGTGTACCGCTTAATTTCGCCAAGACCCAACACGGTTGCTGTATCGCCATCGACCTCGCCTTTGACCATCAACTCCGCCGGTGTGACCGGCAGTTCGATGGTCTCATTGCTGCCATTCGTCAGATAAATACCGACATGATCCAATCAACTCACCTCCTAACTCGACAGACCGGCATCAGCTCGGCCGCGCAGATAATCCTCAATTGTCCGCACAATCGACTCACCGTCTTGGGCAGTCGCTGCATTGACCACGATGGCCCCTGGAGCAACTGTCACTTGTCGGCTGGTCGATTGACTGTTGTTCGTCGTATTGCTATTCCCAGCCAAGCCTAAGCTTGATGGAGCATAAGACGGCCCATTACTACTCGGGCCACTAACACCGATGCCGCCACTATTCGCACCTGTATATGCAGCGCTAGAAAGGGCACTCCCAGCCGCCGCCACCGGTGCCAGGTTATCCGTGATCCCCTGGGCAGCACCCAGAGACATGAATTTACCCAGCTCACCGAACAACTTGGATGGGGAATGGATATCCGCCTTGGCTCGGACCGCCTTATCTGCTTGCGCAACCAGTGCGTCAGCAGCAGCCGTCACGGCACCCAGTTGCGACATGATACCGCCAGCCAGACCGGCACCAATCATAGAGCCAGCGCTGAACGCCTGAGCAGCACCCGTGCGCATCCGACTAATAGCCACCATGACCAGCATGGAGGAAGCCATCATCACACTGGCACTGCCAGCTTGAATCCCAGCGCCGATTGCACTAGCCAACGCTTGACCAGCAGCCATTGCGTTGCCTGTGCCGCCCTGGAAGGCACTCACCAATGAGTTGATAGCCTTAGAAGCCATATCCCCAATGGCGCTGAGCCCTTCCTTAACGACTGAGACCGCGCCGACCATTGTCTCTAAGCTGTCGGCCGCAGCGGCTGCATTCGTTGCAATGCTCCGGACCTTACTCGCAACCAATGCCGTAGCGGCTCCTAATAGAGCCATGTCAACAGCAGCGACCGCTGCACCAGCACCCAGAGCAATGATCCCGGCCATCGCCACGAGAGCCATAACCCCGACGAGCATTAAGCCCGCCATCGCAACCATTGCACCGACGCCGACCATCATTAAACCAACCATGGCCATCATGCCGCCAACCATGAGCATCATGAGCCCTGTGAAAGCCATCATCGCCATCGTGAAGACCATGATCAGTCCGACCATCGCCATCATGCTACCAACCATCACCATCATCAGGCCCATCATGGCCATCATGCCGCCCATCATGACCATCATTAATCCGGTGAAAGCCAGCATGGACATTGCAAAGACGAGCATTAAGCCCGCCATCGCCATCATCCCGCCGATCATCACCATCATGAGTCCAGTCATAGCGAGCAGTCCGCCAGCCATGAGCATAACGAGCCCTGCAAAGGCCACGATGCTGGCCGCAAACAACATAATCAGGCCAACAGACGCAATGAGCGCTGCCGGCATAAGCAACAAGAGTGAGCCAGCTAACGCTAGGAACCCGACCGCAGCCGACAGCCCAAATTGAGCCACCAGTGGCAATGAGACTGCAATCAGTGCAATCCCAGCACCAGCGAGGAACATGCCAGCACCGACCAGCAACGCCGCCGCGCCCAGCATCAACATCGTGACACCGAATACCAGCATCGCTGGAATAGCAGCCGTTAATGCACCACCAAACACGGCGAAGACAATCACTAGACCAGCAATCACCAAACCAAATGCAGCCATCGCGATAGCACCTTGCATACCCGTCGCAGCCAACGGTGCCATCGCTAATGCCATGACACTGACTGCCGCGCCGAACACTGCAATCCCGGCCATACTAGCTTGAAGTTTGCCGCCCAGCAGAGCAAATACGCCAGCCAGCGCACCAACGACCACGCCAAACGTGATCATCGCAGCAACGCCCTTTTCGCCAGTGTTCGCCAGCGGGGTCATAGCCAAAGCCATCCCGCCAACCGCGCCAGCAAATACAGCAATACCGCCGGCACTCGCTTGGAGCTTCTTGCCCATGAGTCCCAGCACAACAGCCAGTCCACCAACAACACCGCCGAATGTCGCCATATTAGTGACAGCGTTCGGACCAGCATTGGCAATGCCTTGCATCGACTTAGCCAGCAGAGCGAGACTCGCGACAACTAACGCAATGCCCGCCATCTTGATTCCAAAATTGAGACCGCCGGCAAGAGCTTGTTTCAGGCTCCCGACCTTTGTGGCGGCATCCTCCGCACCTTTGCCGGCTTTGCCAAGAGACGACAGTTTACTCGCCAACTTGGCCACGATGCCGACTACAGGCAGGACAGTCTTCTTAGCGACTTTCCAGGCAATAAATGCTTTAACTGCTTTGCCAGCCAGATCCTTAATCATAACCAGCTGTTCTGGCGTCAAGGATTGGAGCCATTTACCAAACGCGCTGATAGCCCTGGCCGCAATTTTCATCGCCTTGCCGACACCTTCGGCAGCCATCTGGATCGGGTTGAGTTTCTTGCCATCAGGTATCTGATTGAACGCGGCCTTGACGAAATCCAAGCCAACCGACACATCACCCCAGGCGTCAGAGAGAGCCTTGACTGCACCGGTATCAACCAACGCAGACCAGAAATCAGTGACCCACTTTTTAGCTGTGGCGAACGCCTTAAACGCATTATCAGCAATCTGGTCGAAGTTAATCGACGCAATCTTGTCAGACAAGCTGCTGATGACGTTAATCCCGACCTTGGAAACCCGGTCAAACGCCCCTTGGAGCTTGTTAGTCACCCCTTCCCGCAGTCCGTCCATGGCTTGACCAACGGTTTTGTACTCCGTCGCCATTTTCGTGAACGCGCCGCTGGTACCAGTTTTCGTGATCGCATTGAAGAAGTCTTGCGTCTTAACTTTGCCATCTTGGATGTTTTGAACCAGTTGTGACGTGGTTTTACCCATCGTCTTGGCCACGGCCGCAATACCCGCAGGGGTTTGTTGCAGCATCAACTTAAAGTCAGCCCATTGGACTGTCGGTAGCGCAGCCATTTGCGTGGCTTGTTGGCTCAACGTCTTCATGGCCTGGGCTGGCTCAGGAGCTGCTGCGGCCAGACCGCCGAACCCTTTAACCAGCTCAGTGGTGTTCTTTGTCCCGACAGCAGCCAGTTGGGAATACGTGGAGGACATGTCAGACGCCGAGTAAATGGTCTCCGTGGCGTAGTCTTGCAACTGCTTTTTAACAGATGCAATTTCTGCCGGACCCTTGCCCATGTTCGCCATGTTACCCTCAAACGTCTTCCAAACCGCAGACGCTTCACCGAGGTCACCAATCAGCCCACCAATTTCATTCTTCACGGCTCCGAGTGCATTGCTGATACCATTGCCAATCACATTGGCACCCAGCATTGACTTAAATGCACTACCAAGGGAGGAGGTCTTGCTGGTGACCGCATCGATACCCTTACTCAAACCGCCCATGATATTGCCACCGAACTTGCCTTTGAGCGAGTCAAATCCTTTACCGGCATTGCCCAGCCCACTGTCCAGCTTGGATAGTGCGCTGGAGAAGCGGTCTTGAATTTCAATAGAACTGCGAATCGTCGCCATGGCCGACCTCCTCTCTAGTGTCTACGGTGACTGCGGGCTTTCGCCTCAGCCTCACGCTGCTGTTTCTTCTCCTCTTCCTGTCCGAGATCAATGCCGGCAATCACGACGGCTTTCTCCCGGACGGAGAGCGCACTCCATTG
The DNA here is from genome assembly GCF_008694105.1 of Schleiferilactobacillus harbinensis. Lineage (NCBI taxonomy): Bacteria > Bacillati > Bacillota > Bacilli > Lactobacillales > Lactobacillaceae > Schleiferilactobacillus > Schleiferilactobacillus harbinensis. The sequence goes on along the minus strand of NZ_CP041364.1, from coordinate 404,312 downwards.
CTTCGGTGTCCAGCCGAATTGGCGCATAGCGAACCAGTAATACTGGAACTCAACGCCATAGCCGGCCTTGACTAGTTTTTTACTTGTTCTCGGAGATCATCAACGTCTTCATCAGCATCGAAACCGCTGACTTCTTGTACAGCCAGTGCCAAGTCGGTATACTCACCGATTTTGAGCATCTTCTTGATGGTCGCTACCGGATTACCAGGAGTACCCCAGCTCTTTTGCAGCTTGGCGTTGTTGACATCAGGACTAACCAATGCATTGACCACTAACAGATCCACGTAAAGGTCTTGGTCAGTCTGTGCAGTGATTACGCCGGCCTTGTTCTTCGTCCGGCGGGTTGCCTGTTTCTTCAAGTCTTCAGCCACATCGGCCCCAACCGCTTCAACGACGAACGGCTGCTTAAAACGCGGAAATTTTACTTCCTTGGTTTCTTTCGTGGCAGCAACGTTTTCGGCAAGGAAAGCGTCAATACCCACTTGTTCGTTTTCAGTCATGTCAATCCTCCTATGCTTCGTTAAGGCCATTGAAAGGTGTCACCAATTCGCTGCCCTCGAATGTGAAATCAGACTCCCAGTCCAGCACACCATCGTCAGAGTTCAGGTTGAGCAACGGGATGTCGTCCAGGTTCACGTCTTGCAGCAGAATTGTTTGCTTGCCCACGCGGCTAGTGTTGTCTTCAATCGTGGCAGAAATGCTGAAATACAGATCAGCACCGCCCTTAACGAAGTCAGTGCCGTACTTCATCCAGTTACTATTGATCAAGTAACCGGAGAGTGTGCCAGTCCCCTTCATGCTGGTGGTCTTGTTCTTAGTGGTCCGGGATCCGATCACCTGCACTTCTTCCTTGTTCTTCTCCCATTTCGCGCTCAATTCTTCAAGCTCGATCATTGGGATGTTCTGGCCGTTAATCGTGGCGAACACCATCGCCTCCTTGGAGGAAATTGTGTCGCGAGCTTCCAGAAATTGTGAAATCGTATGAATTTCAGCCATGCTTTATTCCTCCTTAAACGGTCACTGTCATATACAGCTTTTCCATGGCATCAGCCGGAGTGACGGCCAAATTGACAACCACTGTATCCAGGTCTTCGCCGGGATCCACGCTGATATCCGCAGCGTCAAATGCACCGAGTGCGCCACTAGTCACCAGGCCGTTGAGATACTCGACCCGATTGCTCTTGAACAGGTCGCGACCGGCACCATTATTGGTGATTTTACCGATAAACGCCTTTTCGAACGTGTCCTTGGTGTTCTGGGCAATATCGTCCAGCACCCGGATAACCCGGTTCTTGGCCAGATCACTGCGCTTGTCCTGGGTGAAATTGTGGAACGAGTTGATGTCCTGTTCAATGACCACTGTACCGTCGTTCCGAACTGTGAACAGCAGCTTGCCAGCATTGAGCGCAAGGATTGTATCTTCGTTGTTTAACCGGCCAATCACGTCCGAAGCATTGGGATAAACTGCATAGGTCAGTGACTGATTCAGCGGAACTGCCGATTCAACGCCGGCAATATAGCCCGCTGCCTCGGTGGTGGACAATTGCGTGCCGTCAGAGAGCACTACCCCATTAGCCACCACAATAATGCCTTCATAGTCGTAGTCAGCGCCGACCGTGTCTGGGATGACTGCTTGTACCTTTTGACCAGCTTCTTCCCGCAGGCGCTTAACGGTATTAGCCAGCAGCACATGAATCGGTGCGTCGTCGGCGTAACCCGCAGCCGTCAAGATGGCGAATTGCTGTGTCTCCAGGGTGTTGATCAAGGCGTCCGCGTCGACCTCACTGGTTGTATCCGTGGTGCCACCAGCTAACGGGCTGGTAATGCCATTGGTCAACCCAGTGATCAGTGCTTTGCCGTCGTCAGCCTTGGCTGCATCAGTCACGGAAACTGCAGTGTACTCAGTGCCATTAAGCTGGCTGGCAGTCTTAACCGTCTGTTTATTGACGGCTTCCGTGCCGAAATACGTGGTGACGATCACCGTGCCAGCCTTTGCCGGATTTGGTGACACACCCACCGTGATTTGGTTACCAGTTTCACCGGGATAAAGTGCCTTGAAGTCCCAGGGCAGCTTGTCGTCCTTGAACTCGGCCGTCTTGCCCGTGTTGATGTTGTAATACAGGACCTTGAGCGCGCCCTTCAGCGTCTCATGCAGTGCAGTGAGCACGCCTTTCTTCTTTTCGTCAATCTTGACGACTGCACCATCGGCCGTTGCCTCAGACGTTACACCAAATAGGTCCGCGTCCAGGTCAACGCCTAGCAACTGCTTAAAATCACTGTCCGGGGACAACGTGATGATCCCGTTCTGGCCCCAGCCCAGGACGTTCCCGCCTACAAAAAAGACGACGCCACGTGATCCCGTGACACCGCCCTTGCGATTCGGCGCCTTGACGTTGATGTACGCGCCGGGCCGCCGCTTATCGTGTTTGATAAAAGTTCCACCTGCCATTAGAACAGGCCTCCTTTCAGTTGCTTGACTGCTTCCTTAGCTTCATCGGCCGTATAGGTCCGTCCATCGACCAGCGCTGTCTCCAGCAGGTCGTGTTGAGCTCCAGAGAGCTCCGTTGAGCTGAGAAAATCTTGCTTCGTAAATTGTGGTTGTGCCTTTTCATCGGCCATCGGCCACGCCTCCTTGATATTTCATGCCGCCAAATGGCGGATCCTTTTCTTTCGGATATGCCCGAATGTTGAGATCAAACGTCATGCTGAGATGCTCGTCCTCCACGGCCAAGTCCTGGTTAATGAGCTTGGCATAACCCGGTATCTCGGTCAGATTTGATTGCAACTGTTCAGCCATCGCGTCTAGTTCCTCATGGGGTTTAATCCCCGGCGGGAAATAGACCACCTGATAGCTGAACGTGCGTTTTTGCCAGCCAGTGAAATCATTAATGTGATTGACGTGGATTCGATGGACATAGAAAGACGGCTCGGAAAAGCCGCCTTCCTGATTTTCCAGGTAAACCGGAATATTTGGCCAATGCTGATCCAACGTGTCGCTGATCAATCTTGTCACGTCCTCGATGTCAATCACCTCCAAAGATTTGGTTCAATGCTTTCTCCGTCTCCGGCTCGATAATCTTATCCATGTTGGCACGCAGGTCCGCTTCGGTGGACTTCCACATAAACGTGCCTTCGACCCATGGCTTTTTGAGTCGCTTGCCAATCGCTGGCACGTATCGGCCGACAACTTGCCGGTGCCCATTCTCAACAAATGAGATGTACTCGGTGTTGTTGTAAATGTCGAACGTAAAGGCACTGCCCGTGTAATGCGGCTCAGTGACATCCCAGCTACGGCGCCCGGTTCCAGTATCGACCGGTGTCCGCTGTTTAACTTCTTTCAAAGCATAACGAGCCACCAAGTCCAGTGACCGCTCGATTGATTCAATCATCACCTTGGCCTGGACAGCATCGTGTACCTTCTTGGCGAATTCCTGGAACTCGGAATCGTCAATCTTTGCCCAATCCGACATTTTTCTTCCCCGCCTTCTCGTCGAGGATCATGGCTACCTCTTGATGGCTGCCATAACCGGCATAACTACGACTGGCCCGCTTGTAATGAGTGACTTGACCGTTCATGGACGTGACCGTTATATGCGCACCGGCTGGCACCTCAATCCCATTGTCAATCAGCAGTTTGGCGTCATATCCATTGGACAGGAACTCTTGCTGATCACCAGCTTTGAGACCACTCATGATCACCTTACCGGGAATATTCGTCGCAATGGTTACATCTTGCTGCTCGGTGACCGACCCGTTTTTAACGGATACTTGACCGGTGATGGTCACCTTATCGTTGTACAGGATGTGCAGAAACCGAGCGTGGCTTTGTAACTCATCGATAATCACATGATCACCTGCCGGAAACTATTGAGCTGGGCCCGATAGTTGTTATTGACTGTATCGACACTAGCCAGTGTAGAGATAACAGCAGACTGGTCCCTGAAGGTAATAGACGTGTCCCCCTCGGAGACGCTCGCCATCGCTTTACCGTTAGTGCCAATGGGCGCTAATAACGCACGCTCGTTGATGATCGTCCCCATCATGCCGATGAGCACCAGGTCCAGCTCAGGCGGCAACTCAGTGATGGGGATGTGCGTGTAGTTGCATACATCGTTGATAACCTTATCCAGTATCAGGTCCATTACTGCATTGTATTGGGCCTGGTCTTGGCCATCGGGCTTGGGATAGAACACTTTGGATCGTGTCAGGACTTCATCCTTGCGAAAAAACTTAGGCGTGTCCATTTGGCCACCACCTAAGCAGCAGCCGTAACGGTCACGGCCACAGTCGCGGTCAAAGCGCCAGACGTCAGCGTGATCGTCGCTGAGCCAACGGCCACAGCCTTGATATCAAAGCCACTATCCTTGTTGGCTGCCACAGTAGCAATATTGTCATCACTGGACTTAGCAGTGACAGCCTTGATCACATCAGCAGCATCAGTGGCGTCAGACGGATCCGCCGCCACGGTCACATTCTTGGTGTCACCGACTTTCAACGCAGCCGTCTTCTGACCAGGCACAATTGAGCTAGTCAGCTTAGGAAGCACCGTGAATCCCTCGACGTCCACCCAGTTGCTGGTCTTGTCACCGTCTTCCAAGCGACCGCGATGGTCTCCAGTCGCGACCACAGTCCCGGGTGCCAGACCAGTGATGGCTGCCTCCGTGTCAGTGCCTGAAAACAGCGGCGTGTCGCCATCCTTTTTATAAATCTTCAATTGTTCCGTCATGGTGTCCCTCCTCACTGCTTGTTTTGCCTACGTACCTTGGCACCGTCCGCTGTAGGCTCACTGGCGAGTGTGAACGATGCGTCTATTTTCCCGGCACAGACTTGCCGATTGTGTGCTGTAAGCCAACGATGCCGATGTTCTTCAAGTCGTAAACGGCTTGCCAGTTTGCCGGCTTCGCCAGGTCTGCATTGGTCGCAGTCAAGTTGCCAGCATCCCGGTCTGCATCGGTCCACTTAATCCCATAAGGATGCAGCACGAAAGCCCGGCGAGTGTAAATCTTGTTGGTGCCGGCTGCGGCATCGCGATCGGTTTCAAACGTGGTCAAGGATGCTGGTGTGCCAGCATTGCGGCCAAACGAACCAGTTGCCAGCATGTACGTGGTGTAAGTGCCCTCGGCAGTTGGCTTTAACGCGTCATCAACTACTACCCGATAACCCAGGTAAGTGGGGATGTTGATATTGGCGCCTGCCGGTTGGACAAATTCGATGAGCTGCTGTTTCTGCAAGTCGGTGTAAACAGCCGAATGCATGAACAACAGTGCCAACGAACCAGAGTGGTCACCGAGTAACTGCTTGGTGTCTAACACGGCCGCCGCATCGATGCCAGCACCCGTCTTATTCAAGTGATCTTTTGCCAAAGGACCGCCATCGGCAAACAGCCCATTCAGGGTCGCCGTCATAACGACCTGCTCACGGCGCAGCCAATAGTTGCCGACCTTAGCCAGCATGGACCGCAACGGATCACTGCCGGACATTACTGCCGCCATTTCATTCACAGCCCAGCCACGGCCACGGTACAGCACCGCAGACTGGTCAGAACCAGCGACAATCTTGCCGGTACTCAAGGACTTGTCACCATCGCCTAGTACCTCATCGTCACCATTCAGGTCATTCCAGAAAGGCATGGTGACGGTTGTACCGCCAGCCGTGATCATTCGAGATACACGTTCATCAGACACAGCCACGCCGGACTGCACCAAGGCAGAGTTTTCGGTGGAATACTGTTCGGTGTACGCGTTATAAATTTCAGGTGTGATCGTATCGAGCACACGGGTTAATTCGTTTGCCATTATTCATCGGCTCCTTTATTGGCCAGTGCCTCAGTCAGATTCAGCTTCGGGTTAGCCATAATATTTTTGATGTCGCCACCAACGGGTTGCCCATTGCCGGCCGGTTCATATTCAGGTTTGGGGTCACCTTGGAACAGATAGGCGTTGTCTTTGCGGATGGCAGTCAATTGATCGTCGAGACCGTCAAGTTTGCCGTCGTCGGTCAGCTTGATTTTGTCCATATCCAGCAGGCCTTGTAACGTACGCGGGTTACGCACCTTAGCCGCCGTCAGAGCGCTGTCCAAAGCAGCATGGAGCTTGGTATCGCTCAACTGCTGGGTCAGCTTCTCGGTGTCGGCCTTATACTTACCTTCCAGCTCCGAGTATTTCTTGGCCAGCTCCTCGTTGTCCCCTGCATTCTTCCGCAAATCCTTCAGGTCCTTGTCGCGTTCAGTGATTTGGGACTTCAAGGATTCGTTCTCGGTAGACAACTGCTCCAACTTTCCGGCCTGGTCCTTGTACTCACCAATAGCCTTGCCGTGAGCAGCCATGACCTTGTCGATGACGTCTTTTTCCAAGCCAAGTGATTCCAAATATTCTCTATTCATGTTTTCCAACCTCTTTCGTAGATTTGTAACGCGGGACGACCGCGCTCAAGGCATAGTAAATGAGCCTTTTAACGACTTGCTCAGGTCGAGTGATTATTTTTGGTTGCCTTTCATCATGGCCGCGAGCGTTTCACTGGCCGCGATGACCGCAGTCTCTTCTGACCGCCCTTGTTTCTTCGCTTCGTCATACATTGTGAGCCAGCTGTTAACCAATACTCGCATCGATTGGCTCATTTCATCGTTAAAGACCAAACCCTTCATGTCCATGAGGGTCATCTTTTTCAAATTGTCCTTATCCATTGATTTACCTCCGTTTTCAGGCATAAAAATAGCGCCCAACTTGTGGACGCTACTTAATTTGTACCGTTCAATGCTGCGTTCATCGCTTTAACAAACGCTTCTTGTTCTTTCTTCGTCATCTTCAGTGGCTTGATAACTTTCATACCATTTCCATCAACGACGAACTTGTCATCATGATTCTGCGTCGGATCCATTGGCAACTTCCCCCTTCAGGACAACTGTCATTCCGTTGTCACTTACCTCAATACCGGTTATCTTAATTTTAGCACGTTTATCAATCAGAATCTCTTTTTCGTGCTCAAAATTTGAAACACTTTCGATAGCGACTGCATTGATTTCCTTTGGCACGTTCAAATCCAGTCGAATATTTGTGGAGAAGCTCTGTGTCACCCTTTTATCATAAGTTGTGGACATGTACGCCGGTTCCATCACTTCGAACGACGGCAACATTGCCAAAGCAGCGTTGACTGCCGGAATATTGGATTTATCAATGCCAACGGCAGCAGTGTTTATGGTCTTCTGCAAACTAGCTCTGGCTGGCTGATCAAGGCTCTCCAGCCATTTGCTCGGCATATCATAAAGCCCACGATAAACGTGAGTGTCACTGCCCAACGGATGCTGCAACGCCTTATGGAGATTGCTTTCAATTTCGCTGATTGTCTCAGATCCGCCTACACCATACCGGAGAGAATTATTAATCCTTTTGGCATACGATCCGAGGGTGTATTTGTGTATTGCGTCTCGCTGATTCTCCGGGAGTTTTTGAATATAGCCGGTGTTTGCGTCCAACCCTGCCTGATCAAAGTCCCGATAATTGCGCTTTTCCGGTTTCGGTGCGTTTGCCTTATATCCGTTCTTCTTCCAGTCCTCAAATGATGTGTTATCAATCAGCTCTCGCTTGCCAGTATCCGGATCTTTGGCCCACCGCCGGCTTGGTAATGACTCCAGCGCTGGCTCATAAGGTACTGTCGTGCAGCGGCAATGTGCGTGCATTACTGGATAATTGACTCCCTCTTTGCGGTCAGCAGTATTGAAATGCTGTCCATCAAGCTTCCGGCATTGAGTGCAGGTATGTGCTTCCAGCGTTGCCAAGTACGTGTATTCCTGGACATCCATTTCCTTATACGACTGAGCCGTGGCCTCCTCCGAAATGTGAGCCATTTCGCTGATCACCAATCGATGGATGACATGCTGGCTGAAATCCTGAAGCTGGCCGCGCATCTCACGCTCGATCCGCTCATAGCTGTATCCCAGAGTAATGTTTTGGCTGAGATTTTTGACTAGCAAGGCCGGTAGATCATTGACAGTGTTCTTCCACAACCTCCGAGAGAAATTGCCACCCTTCCAGGGCTTACTGACTACCAATGCCAATTCCTTGGTATCGAACGTCTGAAAGTTTGCAGCAATCTGCTGACGAGCCATTTGGATGTTGTAATTTGTGCGCATATACGTGTCATCGTACTGGCCGGCCAATGTTGACTGAAACTTTGGTGACTCCGAATCGCTGTACTCCGCCATGTGTTGTGCAATTTGAAACTGTAGTGCCTGTAACCGACTGATGCGGCTCTTGATGTATTCCAGGTCAAGCTCTTGGTCATGACCGCCTTCGATGGCTTTGGCTCTGAACTCGTCCAGTGTCATCTGCCACGTCTTGGTGTTCATTCCTGACATCAACGCCTGGGCATCAGTGATATCCATCGTGCCATCCGTCTTGGCGTATCTTGCGTACCACTGCTGGAGATCATCCGCAGCACTCTTATATGCTGCATCCAAACGACTGACCATGCCGGCCTCGTATTTGGCCGAGTGCCGCTGCATGTTGACCTGTGTCTGCAAGAAACGGCGCTCCCAATAACTAAGCCTTTTCTTCGCCATCTTCGTCACCATCTTCGCCATCGTCCTTGCCTAACGGATCAGGACTGGCGAATGGGTCGGGTGTCTGGGCCCGCTCCTCCTTCTCACGCTTTCGGTCGCTCAGCTCATCCTGCCAATCAGAGACTAGCGGATTGTTCTTAGCGATGGCTTCATCAGATGTGACTTGCGACAGTTTGGAGATAATGTCGGCCTGTTCCACGTCGTTCTGAATACCGCTGCGGATCCAGGTCTGCTTGATGGAGAGATCGGACGGTTTATTCAGCTCATCCAGGATAAAGCGCACCAGCTTGTTGATTGACGGCCGGAACTCTGATTCCATCTGGCCAACTTTGAGCTCCAAAGGGCCATACAACATCTTCATGGCCACGCCAGTCATATTGGTGCCAGCCTTGAGGTCTTTAGGGTTAACTCCTTGACCTTGGATAAAGATATTGTCAAACGTCTCCTGCAGCAACTCTTTCCGGGCGTCCACCGGAATATCAATGGTCAGCTTGCTCAGGCCACTGTTGTCGCCGCCCTCTGACTCAAACTCAGCCATCTTGTATTGACGGAGGTTCTGGAGGAACTCGTCCTTGTCAGTCCCTGAATAGTTGGTCAGGATCAGGATGACCTGCTGCACGTCCTGGACATCATTAACGAAGCCGTTATACACCAAGTCGTAAGCGTCAATCAGTCCCTTCACCGCACGCAAATCACCGGATTTGTCTGATTTGTTGTTGAACGGAATGAACGGAATGCCGTTGAATCCATGGTTAATTGTGGCCGTATTGTCCATCGCCTCGGCATTGACCGAATCAGTCACGCCAATGCGTTGATCATAAATCATCGTTGAGTACGTCTGACCCTGCTCGCGCTTGAAGAATGTGGCCTGATCTTGTGTCCAATATTCATCGAAGATATACACCTTGCCGTCCGAGGGATCCAATTGCTCATAGGTGCGGCGCACTGCCTGCAGCTCATCATCCAGAGTGGACTTGTATATTGGCGTCACCTCATTGGGCGGCACGATTGCATACTTGAATTGGCCTTCTGGACCGTGCCAGCAGTGAATCCAGCCGACACCGGCAAGCGAAGCATCCACAGCTAGCCGAAACAGTGTCTTGTTCCAATCGTCGCCGAGCACTTCGAGTACCTGCTTGTTCAGTGAGTCGCTGCCAGTGTCAATCATTGGCGGGCGAGAAAACCCGAACGCTGCCTTTTGGTCAATCAGCAGCTGCAAGAAATTTGAGCTCACACGACTGTCGTGCATTCGCAACGGATTGTCCGGCTTGTCAGTCTGCTCATCGGCTTCGCTCTTCTGCTTCTTACTTTTCAGCACAATGTCATTGCGATTGTGGTAGTACCGTTTGGATTCCTTGTATCGGTGATCACGTTTCACCAGGTCGATATCGGACTGCTCAAACACCTTACGTGCTGTGTCCAAGTCCATTGGTTTTGCATTTGCCATTGGCTCACCTCCCATGCCAGAAATAACTTCGTTTGAAATATGGAACGATGACGGTCTCGACCATGTAGCGATCGGCGTCGCACGCATGGTCATGCTGCTTCACCGGCTTGTCTTCGCCACGATCAGCAGCCTTCTCATCCCAGATATACGAATTCATCTCGCGGAACGTATTGACGCACTTGCTTGACCATTTGATCTTGCCCTCGTCCATCAGTGACATCTCGCTGCGGATGCCATCGAGCACATTATTCTTTGCGTTCCTCACACGAAATCCCCTCTGCTTTAACGCCACTTTGAACGACTTAGCGGATGGATCAAGGATAACTGGCACTGCTGATTTTTCCAGTCCGTTCCGCTCATAGAATTTCTCCAGCTCGTCAGCGTACTGTTCATCAGATAGTTGCGTGTTGGTCTCACTGTCACGTCCCGAATAGTAATACTCATCAGTGGAATACCAGACGCCCCGATACAGGCTCCATCGCTTGAAGGCCGTGGCGTTCATTGTCCCATAGTCGATTGAGACAGCATCTTGCTCATAAACAGTCTCCGCCGGCAGGTCGACGACCATCGTCTCCTGATTGAAATTGGAGTAGATGATCCCTTCGGCCATGACCCATAAGCCTTGGATATATCGCTTGTAGAACACGCCAGAATACTGGCTCTCGTAACGCTGCCGCGTCTCCAAGTCCATTGAAGGATTGTCCGTCATCAGAAAGTGCAGCCGCAGCGCATTGCGTTGTTGAATGCGGTCAATCCACTGGACTTTGAACCAATGGAACGGACCGGCAGGGTTGCAGTTAAACCACAGCTTAGCGCCTGTTTCCGAGTTCCGGGCCGTGGCCTGATTGACGAACGATTCCGGCATTAGGGCAACTTCGTCAAAAAAAAATCCAGCCGTCGTCAACCCTTGTACCAGGTCTTGACTGGATTCGTCTTTGCCGCCGAACAGATAGTAATAGTTCTCTTTGCCGCCTCGACTGATAGTGATCATGTTTTCCGCACGATTGTCTCGCAGATGAAAACCACGACTGGCCAGCATCTGTTTCAGTGGCCCGACCACATTTCGGCGTAACGAGCCGATTGTCTTGCCCGCCATGCCGAACTGCTTACGGTCAAACGTGTGCATTGACCAGAGGACAAACGACATGGACATCACGACCGTCTTACCGGCACGAATTGAGCCATCGGCGATCACCATGTATTTATCCTTAGTCGCTGGATATCGCCACCAGGAGAGGACTTGCATTTGCCGACGAGAAAACGGCTGGAACTTAAACGTCACCGTTTGCTTCGGCCGACGATTGATCATCAGCTGCATCTTGCTTGTCCTCTCCTTCCCACACGTTGGCTAGATTGTGATCAATTGCGTCGATAAAGCCATCGTCGTCCTGATCACCGACTTCTTCCGGATGTAGAATCAGCTTAGCTTGACGTTCCAGCAGATCAGCTTCAATCTTGGCCTTTCGAACCTGTGCTTCGAACAACGGATCAGCTTCCGCCGTCGGATAACGTTTCAGGATTTCCTTTATCGCACCGATCCGCGTCCTGATATTGGCTTCCTTCTTCACGGTATCGAAGTAGTCTGGGCCGGACACCACAACGGTCTCCTTCTCCTCACCACGGGCAATTCGAGTGAGCAGCTTCATGGCTTCGTCGGCCTTCATGATCTTGTCGTCTTCAAGCTTTTTCATGAGCTCATCGACGGCCAGTTTTATCTGAGGTTTTCTGAGGTTCTCAGCACCGGACTGATATGCCGTTTTCTTGCTGTATCCAGCTTCCAGAGCGGCTTGCGTCGCATTGCCCAATTCAACGTATGCAGTAACGAACTTCTGCTGCTTTGCTGTCAGTTTCACTACATATCACCACACCTCCTGCAATTTGGGGCAAAATAAAAAGACGCCCAAAGACGTCTTACAAAATTTTCTCTTACAATTCCTGATGCAGTCTTTTTGCACCTTCAATAATCAGCCTGTCTGGGCTAATCTTACCAGATAATTGATTTGCCACAGCCTTTTGCCCATGTTCTTTCCATTCTTGAAATTGAGCTTTGTACTCTTGAGTTGCTTCCTCAAGAGTACGCGGCCGCAAAACGCCAACATAGTACAATGCCATTAGCCTAAAGGTCGTCTCAGGTTCCATACTTTGGAGAAAGTGTTCAATTATTTGCTCATGAAGTAATTCCTGAACCGTATCGGGATCTTCAGCAGCATATTTTTTCGCAAGCTCCCCTAATTCCACGACAGGCTCTTGCTCACTTTCGTCGGGTTGTGACCTAACCAAAAGGAAATACTCTTGTATCTCTGCTGCCTGACGAGTTTCTTTACTCACGATTATCACCTCCACACAATAGTACCCGATTTAGCAACCAGATACCATAGCGAGGTGACTCATTTTTCAGCCCACGACCGAGTTCAGGTGGTCTTCACATCCTTTCTGATGTGTGGGCTATGCAATCGGCAGGAATCGAACCCGCATGCTAAGACTCAACCAATTTGAGTTACGATTGCTCCCGACACGCTCGCCATGCAGCCCGCGCCAATGGCGTGTGGTAGTGGCTGCATGGGTCATGGCATGAGGGCCCCCGACCTAGTGAGTGCCAGGCTGGATGTTAGACAGCCTGATTCCATTTTTTATTTTAACCGCATCCATGATGTGGCTCTGAACGAGGGGCAATGATGGCATCAGGATTCGGACCCGATTCTAAACTGGTCGATTTCGACCAGTTTGGGCACCAGCCACCACCTCAGTAATTTGGCAAAAATGTATATGCGGGGTAAAGGGGAGGAATACCCTGTGCTTTCGCACAATACAAGAATAACAGTTAAACCCGAACCTTTACTGCCGTTATTCTGCCAAAAGTCTGCCATTCTCATATGCTTCGGCAAATTCTTGGATTGCTGCGTCTAAACCCCGATAATATGTCCGCTCAGGGATGTGAAGATCCATGTAAATCTGTTTGTCGTTTCGTTCGCGCCGGTCACAATACTTGGCCCACAGGATTTGCCGCTTGTATGCGTTCAGCTTATTCATCGCGGCTGCCACATGGGTCAAATATGTCACGGCATCCACGTGCCGTGTAACGTAGTTCTCAACCGGTTCCGGCCGTTTTCCCGTGAAACTCTTCATCTCGAAGGAATATGTGGCCGTAACATTCGGTATGAATCGCTCATCCGCCAGGCGGGCATTACGGCGGTACTCCTTCAGCTCTGCCTCGACATTTCTCTTGGTTTGCTCTTTATTGTACGGGATCAGTTCCATCATGCGGCCACTCTCCTATGCTATAATCAATTGTGACGTGATTCAGGAGAAGGCCGCCGTTTGCGGTCTTTTTTAGTTCTGCAAGACACGTTTGATGATTCCGACACACAAGCCAACGCTGACGCCCAGCCAGATCATCACGGCCGGGAAGCCGAACAGCATGACGGCCCATGCCGGACCGTTCCAAACCCATTCAATGATTTGTCTCATCAGGTGCCTCCACCTTCTCTAGTTCAAAGCCATGGGCCATAAATCCGTTGCCCCAAGCCGCTGCGTCTGGCTCGTCGCCCAGAATGGTCTTGCCAGGGAGTGTGAGATCAATCCACCCTTCTGCCGGCCAGTCAACGTCTTCGATCTGATAAACCTTGCCGCGATACTCCGGAAATACCTTCCCGACATATCGCACAAGATCACCCTTCTTCAATTTATCCATGATCATTCCTCCAACCTAAGGGTGTGTCCTCATACGCCTTGTGCTGCTGCCAGTCGTCCACCATCTGGGCCAGCAGTTCGGCCCCGGTGAGGCGCCACGTGCGGTTCCGCTCATTCCATTCTATGGTTGGCCTCCAGTAAATCCATATTCTCGTAAATATTTCCGATAACGACGGCTCCTCGTTGATCAATGAGCTTCCAGAGAACATATGACCCAGCAACAAACCCAGCATCCTCGTTGCTCCATTCAATAGCCACCCGACCCGTGCGTGGCACATTATCGAGATAAGAAATCATCCGAAACTCGATGACGTCACCCTCAAAGATTTTTGCCCCTTTGGAATCCTTCAATCCCGTGAACTGCCCAAGAGTGCTCGGGTCAATCTGGTGCCCGTTGATTTCAAAGCCGTGATCCCAGACAGCCCTCGGCAAGCCGTAAACCCAATCAGAGTCTTTGGCACTCGTACCTGTGTCCAAATCCTTCCCACGAAACTCAATCTTCCTCATTGCTCTCAACCTCCTATGCCGTTGCCTTGTTGGCAGCCACGGCTGCTTCCGCATCATTCGGGATCTCGAACAGCTGGGCGAAATCGGGATTGCAGACCATGATGCCGTAGCAATACCAGTGCGTTGAGGTGTGGAAGTATTTCCAAATCTCATCCCAAACCGTCCCCCAGTTATCGTCCGTGCGAATAATTGCCGACTTCATGACGCCGTTCTTGGTGATTTCTATCCGATATTTATGCATGCTCATTCCCCCTGATAATTGTTGCGGGCGTCCACTGTCCTGCCCGGCTCCCGTGTGACTGCACGATAGCCCAGAGCATCTCTGACGCTGTCCGGCGTCGGTGTGAATCTCGACCGTGCTGGCCGGACGGTGCGTCGACTTTGGCGTACAGCCGCTTCCAAGCCTTATCTGGACACAGGACGGCATCGACGTGCAGCGTCGTTAGATCGCCGGTTGCCCGCAACTGCTCCACCAGCTCAGGCAGACAAACTAGATAATTCTCATCCCCGTAAAACGTCAGGCCATTGCCGCTGCGGAAGTCTGCCAGGCTCGACTTGACCTCGTAACAGGCGAACGTCCCCAGCTCGACACTGGCCGGCTCAACCACATAATCAGGGGTGAATGGCTTGAATCCCACGAAGTCAATCCGTTTGTTGTGCTGCGTATTCTTATCAAAATTAACCTCGGCGCTCCAGTACATGTTATTGGCATTGAGCCGCTTGACGACCAGCTCGCTTAGCGCTTTGGTGATGTCAGGTCGCTCACTCACCATCGTGGCCACCGTCCTTCACGAAGATGAGCCAGTGCGTCTTGCCACGCTTCTCACCGAACAGTGGCTTGTAGTCAATGTACTTGAGGACCTGTCCGAGCTTGATCTGGTCATCAGACCACTTGAATACCAAGGTGCCCCATGGTTTCAACAACCTCATTGCCTCCTGGAAACCGATAGCGATGTCGGCCGGCCAGGTATCTTGCAGTACACCGTACTTAGCCCGCAGCCAGCTCTTCTCGCCCGCCCGGATCATGTGCGGCGGGTCGAACACGACCAGGTGGAATGATTCGTTCGGGAACGGCAGCCCCTTGGTCCAATCGCCCACGATGTCCGGCTTGATTTCAATCACCCGGTGTCCGCCTTTGCTGCTGGCGTCCGGCACCGTAATTGTCTCAGACCGGTTATCCACGAACGTAGCCCGTGGATCGGCCTTGTCCCACCAAAACATGCGGGATCCAGCGGTCATGTCAAGAATTGGCGTCGTCATCGGCAGCCTCCTGGCGTTCTCCGTAGATCAGCTCGACGGCAATTTGCATCTCCCGAATGGAGCGTAATGGGCCACCACGCCATTGTTCAAACTCTTCGCTGACAGGCAGCCATTCACCGCCGTACTCAAACTCTTTTTTGCGTACCGGTTCGTTGTACCCAAGTACGAACTGCAAGGCCCACGCGTAGCTCAGCCCTTCCTCCATGTATGGCACGACCCAATTGATTCGCTCATGAACGAAAGCGGGCAGTTGCTGATGGGGTGTTTTCCCGTCGGTCCACTGCCATAAGTCTTTCATCGCCTGATCAAATTCATTCATCGTCTTCATCCTCCTTGTTCAGCGACAGCAGCCGCGTCACGTCCTCTGGTTTGTGCCCGTCATAAGCTGGCGACTCCGGCAGCTCGCGCACCCCATCGAATAGATCCCATTGAGACAGCTGGTAGTGATAGGTGTACTGACCCTCTGGTGTCTGAATCCCACATAAGAAATATCCTGGGAAGCCATGCCCATCTGATTGAACCTTGGACCGCCAGCTCTTATCCGGGTATGCCTTGAGCAATGCAGCAAACAGTACTGCGCGATGGAAATACAGGTCGCCGAAGGTGTGACTGCCATCGCTGATGCGGTTTGTTTGGTCGCCGGTCAGTTCCTTATGGATCATCCAATTCAGGCTGCGGATCCGGCGGCTGGGGCTGTGATCAACCTTCTTCTTCGTTGTTTCTTTGTTCATCCCAATACCTCCCGCACGCGATGTGCTGCTTCCCATTTGTGCCGTTCGTTGATCTCTTTGAGACGCTTGTCCATGCCCAGATAGGGCATCCTGGGCCGTTCCGTGTCGATGACGGTCATCGGCTCGGACAGCAAGTTCTTAGCCTTCTTGGGCACCGCTCGGCCCGTTAGCGTGTCCGTGATATACCGATGGGCCTCAGGATAGCCGTCGAAGCGGCCAAAGACCTGCTCGTCCCAGCAGCCGATTACTTCATAGCTCATGACCAGAACTCCCTTCGATACATGTAACGAGCCTGGTTCAGCGCCTCGACTGTTGACTCTTTTGTTTTGATGGTCTCTCGGATTGTCTCACGCAACTCGTCGTCCATCCTCGTTTGCCGCATGTTGTCCCGAGTAGCGGACATGATCCGCAGCAAAACGTCGTCATTCATTCCCGCCAAAATGCACAGGATGAACGGATTGCCTTGGCTGAGCTCGTACAACTGTGCTCGTTCCAGCATTGACAAATCGTCGAGCTTGATTTCGTGGTTATTGCCCATAACGTATTCCCCTCCCGATCCCGTTACAGGATCTCTTCCAGCTGGTCCTTGACGGCGTCCCGCGCTTTGCCCATCTTGGCAGCACTGGCATTGCCCTCAGGGGCGGACCGGATGCTATCTTGGGCCTTGCTCAGCGTCCACAGGGCTTGCCAGGCGACCTCGCCCAGTAAGCGGATCTGTTCGGCCGCCTCGTTATCGGCGTTGGTTTCACCGTGCCAGGTTGGTTCACCGGTCAGCTGCAGCATCAGCCGGCAGATCTCATTGGCGTTCAATTTCTCGTTCATTTGGTTATTCCTCCTCAAATTCCTCTACTTCCAGCACCACGCGGGGCCGGTCGCTGTACTGCTTGACGATATGGGCCTCCACGATCTGATTGTCGTCGTGCCAAACGATCCCCGTGCAGGCATCCGTTACGGATTTGAATACGTTGTCCACGTCCGGCTTGACCGCCGGCCGGATAAAGCCGCTGGCCTTGAGATCCCGTCGGTGTTTGCTCTCGGACTGCTGAATTGGCCGATAGATCCACAGATGGCAGGCGACTGCTCGCTTAGTTGGCAGCCGTTGGCCCATGGCCTGCCTGGCGTATATCGCCACAGTTTGCTTGTAGGCACGTGATTTGGGCGGGTCGTATAATCTTACGTGACCCAAGGCAGCCGTCGCCCTAGGGCGTCCCTGAGCCACAGCCGGCCCTGGTACCTCGATACGGATCATGACTCAGCCTCCCGCCAGACACTTTTGCTGTCCTGGTACCAGCAGCCGTGCTCGATCGTCCAGGGGCCAACGAGGATCACCGAGTGTCCTGCTTTAAGCTCCGGCCGCACCCGCATAGCTGCATTGAGCATGTCGATACTGGTGTAGTACGTCACCTTGCCGGTGTCGACATTGGTCACCCGCCAGTACATCCGCTGATGAGCGTGCAGCCCCAGCAATGCCAGGTCATGCGATACCACCGAGCGGCTGATCCCGAGCTCCATCGCCATATCGACGTTGCGCAGGCCCCGGTCAATCATCTCGGGATAGAGCTGCTTGCGTCGTGCCATCTCCCGCTTCTTGGCGCTCAAATTGGCTGGGCGGCCGGGTGCGTTGTGATACTTGGTCGCGACAGGCCTCCGTTTAGGCTTCGGCTCTGCCTTGGGCTGCTCCTCGCCGATGCCCATCAAGATACGGGCTTGCGTCCACGCCGGATCGCTTTGCGGCACGTCGTTGTCCAAGAGATAATCAATGAGCTTCTGGCCCTGCCGCTTTTCGTTCTTGGTCGGCATGGTGATCACCGCCTTTCAATCGTCCTTCCCACTTGCGGACAGCCGCCCGCAACGGTCCCAGAACCGGTGTCATGGTCTGGTAATGACTCACTTGCTGCTGGAGTGCCCAATCTTCCATGGGTGTAGGTTCAATCTTCTTCATGAGGCTGCCTCCTCGTGTTGAACTGGCTGCTCACCAGCATTGCAGGTTGGGCATGGCTCAACTAACCAGCCGCCAAATGCCTTGGTCCATACAATGCGCCGGCCACCACAGGTCGGACAAGCCTTCTTTGTATCGTCCATTTCAGAACAGCTCCTTCCGCATGTCATCCGTTTCTGCAAACTTGATGATCGTATGGTGCTTGTTGACGCCAAGATACATCCGAGATAGCAGCTTAGGATTATAGATATCCGTCAGCTGTTCACTGGTTAGATTGGTCGTGATAATCGTGCGACCATGGCGTTTGTTCAAGATACCGAACAGCACTTGCTGCACCCAATCAGTGGCCTCATTGCTCTCGCGTCGAAATGACGCCTCAGATCCCAAATCGTCCAAGACCAGCAGATTGACCATACCCAGCAGATGGGTCATGCGGGCTTCGGTGTAAATAGATTGCCGGTTATTGAACGAATCTTTGATCCGTCGTATCAGCTCATTCACACTGACGAACAAGCAGGAAGCGTTCGGCTGAATGTGCTCATTGACGGCCGTCAGCATTGCCATTGCCAGATGGGTCTTCCCAGCTCCTGGGTTACCAGTCAGAATCGTGTTAGCCCGGAACGTCCGATCCAGATACTGCCCAGCAATATGCCGTGCCAGCTGTTTGTTTGCGTAGGCTTCAGTACCCTCGACCGCCTGATATGACTCAAAGGTGTTGTAACGGTTGTCTGGGTCATCAAAAATTGAATCTCGATTCAGCACATCGTGAAATCCGCGCCGGTATTCAACCCAGAAGCCTTGAACGGCCTGGCTGTTGTTCTTGCGCTGAATCCGTTCGGCTGCACACTCGCGGCAAAAGGGTTCTTTACCAGGCAAACGTACCAGATGCTCATCGGGGTGCAACGGACACGTTTCCGGCAGCACCGTGAGTAGACGCATCACGTCGAACGATTGACTAGAACTCAATTCCTGCATAGGATCCTCCCCCTTTGCTCTGCTTGCGTGGCCGACCTGTCTTGACCCGTTTATATTCCTCGTCGGATTGCTTGACCTTCGCTATCGTGTTCAGGTTGGCCTGGTCGCGCTTCTTCATGATGCCGATGAAGTATTTCCATGGGTCATGCATCTGGCTTGACCGCTCTAATGCATCAACGATCACATCCGGTTCAAAGTCCTCCAGATAGCTGTGCAGCAGCTCCTCCCGTTTGGGCGATGTTGATACACTAATGAATTGGGCGTATGCAGCGGCCACTTCCTGCCAACGTTTCAAGAGGGCTTCTTGATCAGCAGGCAATTTGGGTGCGTCATAATGTATGAATGTCTTTTCTTTACTTTCCTTTACTTTACTTTGTGGATTAATGTCGTCATTAACTCCCGTTGAGTGAGGGTTTATGTCTACATTTATCCAGTACAGCGTTGGTTTCTGCGTTT
Source organism: Schleiferilactobacillus harbinensis (assembly GCF_008694105.1). Lineage (NCBI taxonomy): Bacteria > Bacillati > Bacillota > Bacilli > Lactobacillales > Lactobacillaceae > Schleiferilactobacillus > Schleiferilactobacillus harbinensis. The sequence continues at coordinate 384,750 of NZ_CP041364.1, read as the reverse complement.
TTCGCCTTTTTACGGCATCGGAGTACGTCTCTTGGATCCGTTGAGAGGTGAGAACCTCAGCCGAGTTGAACAGCTCTTTGTTAAAGACGCCGTAAACAACCAAGCGGTCCACCACTCGCTGAACCAGTTCACCAGTCGCACCTTGGACACGGTTGGCAAGCTGATTCTTGGCGAGCTCATTCCATTCGAGGTAATATCCTTTTCGGTATATCGCCGCGAGCAGAAATACGAAGATCAACGTTCCTTTGGCTCCAAACTCCCCCATAATGGCTTCAGTTTTCTCATTGGTATCGAAATCAACGTCCAGTGGAAAGTAGTCCAGCCCTTTCTTCACAGGGCGTGCCATAGCGTCACCCCCCTACTCAATCAATTCATTCATGCTGATGATCTGTCCCAGATGTTTGGTCGCTCTACAGTAGTCGCACTGCTCACAACGATACGGGTTGGTCTCACCAGCAATGACCTGTTCAATCCGTGGTTGGGCGTCCAGCAGCTGCTGCATGGCCTCATCCAGATCATCTTGGGGTATTGCCACAAAGGCTTTGTCCGGCGGGTCTTGCTTCGTCACAGCGACCAGAATCGGTGCTGGGCGAGTGCCGTAGTTCTGCCGAATCAATTCTTGGTAGACGGCCATCTGCAGCGGGTAGCTATACGCCTCAACAAACGACCCCCAGTGACCACGATCGCCGGCCTGGATCCAGTGACGTTTGTGCAGATCTTCAGTTGTCTTGAGATCCAGAAAGAATGATTTGGTGGGGTCAAAACAGTCAACTTTTCCCATCCAAGGCATCCCACCAATTTCGCCAGTCAGGATTTCTTCCTTGTTCCCCTGATAAACCTTCCGAAATGTTTGGTCGTCATCCAATACCTTGATCATTTTGTCGGCCTTGGGATAGTCCGCATACATCTCGTTGGTGAGGACGATCTTCTTCTTGGTGTTGTCCTTGCCCTCTATTTCTCGGATTTCGACGCCATCTTTTTCATCCTTTTTGGTAGCCGCTCTGGGCTTGTAAATTGACCAGGCGTTAGCCTTGATAAACTCCTGATGGGCCTCGGGACTCTCAAAGTAACTATGGAGATAGTTCCCGACCAAGAGGGCCGTTGGACTACGTTCAAGCGTCCATACCCCTCTCAGTTCGGCCAACGCCTCGGCTTCGCACGCCAGAAACTGTTTGAACAGGGTCGCTGACATGTAATGCTGATTGGCTTCCCGGCTGTAATAATTGGCGTCAGAAAGCCGGAAGGTCTTCATCGTCGAGGCTGGTTTGCTCTGGCTGCGGGTCTGGGATTGGCTCATCGTTCTTCACATCCTTCCGTGACTTGGTTTCCTCTGCCTGGCCTGGGGCGTTCAGCAGGTCGTCGATGTTGGTGGGCGTGACGTCCTTCTTATCCGTGTTGTCGTACTCGTCCGCTGTGGTGTCGTTGATGGCCTGGATGAGCAGATCATTATCCGAAGAAGAGTTGATGAACCACTTAGCCGCCCGATTAAGCACCGTCCGCAAAGCCATCTGATCCGGGTATTCCTTCTGGACCTTGGTGGTCTTGGCGTGGCTCCAGCTGGTGTCGATCTGTTTCTTGGTCATGACCGTGTAATTCGTGACGCCGTTATTGTCCACGATGGCCGCGAAGGCGTAAGCGATGGGCTTGTCCAGGTTGTCCACCGATGGCTCGTAGGTCTTGACGACCATGCGGCCACGCTCCGACCCAATCTCAAACCGGTCGCCCTCGCGAACCACCTCCGCCCACACGTCCTTGACGTTGTCCAGCCGTTGGAGGATGGCCAGGCTACCGAAGTATGACCGCATGAGCGTCAGGTTCCGGCCGTAGGGAATGAAATACACCTGGTTCTTTGCCGGGCTCAATCCCTGCACGGCCATACTCAACAGTGCCTTGGCTTGGCTCTCTGGCGTCGTCTTGGCGACCAGAGACTGACCGTTACTCGTGTCAGTCAACTGTAGCCAAGCCATATTGAGCGCGTTGGCTGCGTTGTATCCGGCCGGAAGGGCCATCTTTTGTTCCTTCTTCATGGCGTCAATGCGGTTAATTACACCGGCGACGAGTTCGTTAGTTGCCATGTTTATACCTCCCCAACTTCGTAGTGATCAGCGTCGTAATACAATTCCATCGGCGCCTGGTCAGCGTCTTCCAATCGGTCCAGATAATTCTCCAAGGTGTCCTCGAAGTCGAACTGCAGCACCCGCTCGATATCGCCTGCCCCCATCGCCCGCTCGATCATGTTGCGGATGATGTCCGGATTGATGATCTGGCTGTCCTTGCCGAACTGCCGCAGCAAGAAGTCTGCTGGTTCCTCGTGCATGACGCGGCGCAGATATTGGACTGGACCAAGCCGCCGGATCTCACTCCGGAAAAACTGTTTGTCGCTCGCCGTGTCGTAGGACAGAATGGCAGCCTCTTGTTTACTGCTCCGGCCGTGATACAGGAAGGACCAGACCGGATCGCCTGGATAGACGTTGTTGCCAAGGATATCGACGATCACGTCGCTGTCGTCGTTCTGACGGTCGTAGGCAGCCCCCAGGGTGTAATTGCTTGCGTTAATTTGCATTGTTCAAACCTCCATTTATTTGATAAACTAGAGGAGAAATAACTATTGCAATGCTTATTTCTCCGGCCGTTGACGGTTGCCTCCGTCAGCGGTTTTTTTGTTGTCCTGAGGAAACATCAACTTGAATACTGCATGCTGAGCTTCCCTAAACGCGTCCATACGAGCAGTCCAAACGGTCTGTTCCTCGCTAGTCATGGGTCCGCCATCCAGCTTCTTGAGCTCAGCCAGATACAACTCAGTGATGGCGTCATATGCTTCAATCATGTTTCTCCTCCTCTGGGTTGTAGTCGTCGCCCAATCCGAACCATTCAGGCCGGATCAGCAGCGTCGTGATGACCGCTGTCGTGACGACCGTCAGGATTAACAGCAGTGCTAGGTTGCTTGATGTGATCATGGCGCTCCCTCCTACGCGTGCATCGTGTTGGCTTTAAGCCAATCGCGAACTTCGCTATACAGGTACGCCTCGGTTTTCTCGCCCTTCAGGTGATATGGAAATCCAGGCTGCATCCGCCACTGGTCAACCGTGCCGCCCCCGACGCCCAATGCTTTGGCGAGCTTGGCCCGCGTGAGCAGTTGCTCCGGCGTCTCCGGCGTCGGGATCCGGTTCGCCACCTGCTTAGCGATGGCGTCGATGAGCTTGCCCTGAAATTGCTCATCAGTGGGAAAACTGACATTCACATCCATTCAGATCACCACCCCTGATACGTGCTCTAACGCACTGTAAATTGTCGAACGATGTCGTAGCTCGGATCCCGTCTCTTCTGTCAGTTCCTTGTAATACCGCTGCATCTCGTTAACTTCTTCAGGCGTCCATAATTCTGGGGATTTGCGCATGACTCTTTTTGCGTCTGCTTCCATGTCCTCACGGTCCGCTTGTTCTTTCTCCACATCAATCAGCGTATTCAATGGCTCTGGGCTGGCCTGGCTTTGGTAATCCAGCTGAGTGTGTAGCAAGTAGTCCGATACGTGATAAGTGAAGTCTTGGTCTCCAAGCTCATTGGCGATTGCGACCAACCAGCGAACTGGGATTGACTTGCGCTTGAAGATATTGGAGAGATTCTGTGGCGTAATGCCAATTGCTGCCGCCACTTCACTTTTCTTTCTGCCGAGGCGCACAATTTCCTGGTCGACTTCGTCACTGATGTTTATTTCCTTCATTGCAAGTTCACCGTCTCTCTTTTTTATGAACTGCTCGACAACTACATGGTTATCGGCAATTTTCAACGATTGATACGTCATTTCACACCCTTTTCAGCTATCCTTAAATGGTAGAAGGAAGCTGTTCTCCCTCACGAAGGAGCAGCAAGGTCGCAGTTGACGGGTGCCAGTTGCCGATATATTCGTCGGCTTTGTCAAAGTCCCGCTTACGCAGCTGCGTGCGTGTCTTAATCCCGACATACTCGTTCATGCCACGGCTGACGTCTTTATAAAGCAATCCACGCTGTTTCTGGGTCAGCTGGAGATGGTGAACGTTCACATAGCTCTCGACCACGTTTCGGACCTGACGGCTGATATAGCTGTATTCGCCGGGAGCAATCGGAGCATTCTTTTCAAGATCAGTGACCCGACCGTCGAGCTTCTTGACTTTCTCGGCACTCCTATTGGCCACTTTCATGGTTAGGGCGAGCTTTTCCTCTGGTGTCTGAGGCAGTGCTGTGAGTTGCTTGTACCGGCTCTCCACAGCGATGAAATACTGGCGTGCTTGCTTGCCCTTATCAGTTCGTTGGATCATTGCAACTTCCTTGGCCATGTCCAGGGTCATAACGTATTCAATACGTGGACGCCCGCCATTTGGGGTTTTCACCGAAATTGGGGAAAAGTCTTTGCCGGCCTCAAATCCATATTCAGCCATGTCTTTGAACCACGAAGAGAAATCTTTACCGACTTCCAAGAAGTCATGTAGGTCCCGGCCGCTCACTGCGACCGTGCCATCATCTTGCATGATGGTTTTGATTAGTTTATTCATTTCGTAGCCTCCTCTTTGCTACGTTTTGTATCAATTAGCGGCAAAAAAATATCTGGAAACAGCTTATTCGCGGGCTGTTGATAATAGTCCACAAACTTCTTAACTACCCCATATCCGGGACGACTCGCCCCAGATTCAAGCTTACGCACGTATACCTCAGAGATACCAATACTTTGGGCTAGTTGTGCCTGTGTTTTGTCCCGTTTTTCACGCTGTGCGCGAAGCACTGTCCGCTCGATGATAACCACGTCCTTTCTGATACATTCCGTATCACAACCATTATAATACACGATACATTTTGTACCGTCAACACTTTTTTTGATATTTTTTGTAGCACCGATACAATATGTACCGTTTACGTGATATTATGCCCTTGGAGGTGCTTGCAATGATCGGAGATCGTCTTAAAGTCTTGCGCTCGTCCCTTGGAAGAACACAAAAAGAGGTCTCAAAAGCTGTCGGCGTTTCTCGTGCGGCATATTCTCACTTCGAGAATAATCGAAACGAGCCAGATGCCGAGACCCTCGGTAAATTAGCCAGCTATTATGACGTCACGACTGATTATTTAATTGGGAACACTTCCGAGAGAAAACCTAAGAAGGTCGACATCGACGACGATGACGTCATCATGACCTACCAAGGGAAGCCAATCCCGGACGAAGACCTCAAGATCATCAAACGGCTGTTGGGAAGTGATCGTGACGATGGATGAAGAATATCAGGAGCTCTTCAACCAGGTACTCGATTACGCACGTCGACACGGTGTCGGCTTCATCCTGACCAAAGAACTACAGCCCGACACGCCGTCTGTTAGTGACCCGGCCAAGTCCCTTGTCGTAATCAACATGTGCTGGCGAGATCAGAATCAATTACCCTACATCGCCGCCCACGAAATAGGTCACTGTTTGGACGGTGACGGCTCATCGATCCTGTATTTCACAACAACCGCCAACCACAGCAAGTACGAGTATCATGCTAACAAGAAGGCGTTTGAGATCCTCCTTCCACTGACTATCGATGGCGACTGTCAACCGGATCAGATCAATACGGTAGATTGGATGGACAAGATGCACATTCCATCCTGGGAGGCCGACAGTGTCCAAGAATCCGTGGCCGAGTATTTGTTCTGAAGCGCAAGAGTGTTTACCGTCCAAATTCTGACGACGTTAAAAGCTGAAATTGAAGAAAAGAGACGGTATACATGGATAAACGCAAACTTACGCTAGTGGCTTTATTATCAATCGCTGTACTTGCTCTTTCCTCCTGCAATAGTACCCACTCGCAAAGCTCTGCTAAGGTGTCAAATGGAGTCTCAAAAGAGCTTACTTTTAAGGGAAGCTCTACTGACCCTGCTGATTCCGCTAAATCTGTGCCGGTGAATCACATTAGCTATCCCATTATCTCGAGCAACGCTTACTCTCTTGATGCGTTTGATAACTCATGGGCTGGGGCCAACGTGACTATCGATCAAGTCAACGTAATCAAGACAAAGGCATTTGAGGATATTCGTACCAAAAAAGTGTATGAAGGTGTCGTTCTCGTTCACTTCAAGATCAGGGCAGCTCGTGAGATTACAATTTACCCTACCCGCGGCTTTCTCAATACCTCAGATGGTCAGCACGAAGTCGCAGATGCATCCAGTAGCGATCAATTTGACGGAACCTTTTCAGCAGGCAAAGAGAAAGAGGGATTTGTACTCTGGACAATACCTAAGATGTCTTCCCCTAGCTCGATTAAGTCTCTACAAATTGTTTTCAGTGCCGACTACAAATTAACCGATGACAGCAAATTAGCTGCGACACAAGGATTCTCGAACAAAACTTACAATTTCAAAATCAGCTTGTAGAACCAGTATGGGTACGCTGATTCATTCTAATACGCTGTGCTTGCTTCAGACTTTTTCATTTGCGCCGCCTCTGGGCACAAAATAGCCTTCGCGGGAGGATAATTAGAATGACTCATTCGTCCAAATTCTGACGACGTTAAAAGCTGGATATTTTGGAGGAAAAATGGCAAAAAGAAGTAATGGTCGGTGTCTACAAATTCAAAGGGGAGAATCCAAATGAGTACATTCGACGAATCGAGTTTGAGTGAAGATGACGTGCAATACCTTTTGAATGCACTCAAGCATCCCAAAGAACAACTAAAAATAGATGAAATTAGGACAAAAATTTCTGAGTCTGTCACCCTCCTCGGAGGATCAGAAATTGATGGCAACGCAGTGATACTTGGCATTGTCGATGATATCGAGTATATTTTACATATCCACTGCGGCGATGCACTGCTTCCGATTGAATCATTGTCCTACAGTATTCACTTACGATTCAAACAAAGTAATCTGCATCTAGCGCGGCTCGACATCAATCAACGCCATAAGAACCCTTGGGAAAAAACGGCCAAACGATATTCACACATTCACATCTACACCCCGGAATATGCGAATAAAGGTCGTGTCGCTATTCCCATTGACGTCAACGAATTTCCTAACATCAGTAATATTGCTAGAACACTTGAAGACTTCTTCAAAAAGACAAATATAAGAACCTCTTAACAACCGTCGAAAGGAGACCTTGCCATGGACGAATTCAACGCTTCCAACCTTAAACGTGAATATTTTGATTGGCTATTTGAAGAAGAATCATTTAACGATGTTGGCTCCCATGATCGATCAGTTGTGAGAATAGAAACGCCGTTCTTAGATGATTCCTTTGATGGTGTAGATATGTACGTTTATCCTGAGGCAAATGGTCAAGTCCAGGTAACTGATAACGGTGAGACGCTTGACAATCTCGAAGGGCAAGGAATTTTTTTTGATAACCGTACTACGACTAGAAATAAAATTTTAACTGATATCCTTGAGTCTTTTGGGATTGAACGTGCCAGCAATTCAAAAAAACTCTATATTGTTTCACATCGTGATCAATTTCCAGGTGCTAAGCAACGGATGCTCCAGGGGATACTCAGAATCATTGACTTAACCTTTACTGGAACTAATAATGTCAAAAATCTATTTCAAGATCAAGTAGAGGCCTTACTCAAAGATAAGGGCATTCTTTTCAGTAAGAGCCGCGCAATCGCTGCTCCAAATGGTCTCTCATTCATTTTCGACTTTATCATTCCAACAGCTAAAAATGGTGACACCGTAGTTAGAACTTTTCACAGCCCACAATTCATTAATGGCGCGAAGGTATTCTCATGGGATGCAGAACGCATCAACAGGTACCCTTCTATTCGTCCAGGGAAATATATCGCCGTCATAGACGATGATGCTGAAACCTCAACTCCTGATTGCATTCAGAAATTTAAACAAACACTTGCTGATGATACTGGTGTCATCATTAACGGAATCCTGTTCTCTGAAATGGCCGATAGTATCAGCGCTTTCTCCAATACGCCAGCCTGACTTTGCCCCGTCTCGGGGCTTTTCTTTCACGCCTATATCGAACTGATGTGTGTACCGAGCGCCAAAAAATACACAATTCAGGGAGGAATACCAACATGCGAAAATATACGCCCGTACCGCGTCACCCCAATATTTATGAGTATGACACGGCCAAAGGGAAACGATATCGCGTCCGCCGAACATTCAACAATAGTGTAGGCAAACGCGACGAATTCAGCCGCAGCGGGATCCGTACCTGGCGGCAAGCCGATGCGGTACTGAAACAATTCGAAGCTACGCTCAGCACCAACGAGATCAACCCGCTTACCCATCGCGGCGTGACTGTCGGAGAATACTTCGACAAGATGGTCAAACGACGGGAGGAGCTCGGCATCTGGCGAGAATCCACAATCAAATCCCAGCAGCAATACTTCAACAAGCATCTGCGCCCGGTCTTTGGTAATACGCCCCTCGCCGACGTTAAGCGAGCCAGCTACCAGCAATTCATTGACGGCAAGGTCAAAGCGGGGTATGCCCAGACAACCGTCAACACCATCGATGCCGTCATGCAGCACATCTATTTTGACGCCGAGAATAATGACATTATCGACAAGAATCGCCTCAAAGGGATCAGCATTCAGGGAGCCGTCAAACCCCGCAGTCAGTCGCTCTCGGTCAAGGATTACGATACGTTCATGAAGACGGCCAAGACGGTGCTTTCAAAGTATCAAATGACGATGCTCTACCTCATGACCCTGGGCGAGCGCCGATCTGAACTGGCCGGCTTACAGATTCGATCATTCGTCAAAGGCATCGACGACATCGGCACGTATTACGCCATCACGTTCTATGTGGCCCGTACCCAGTACGCGCCACTTGGCGGGCCTCTGAAAACGCCCAGTGCCAATCGAACCATTTATGTCCGGGGTGAGATCACCAAGTACATCGACTACGCTCTGGCCCGGACGAAGGAAGCGTACCTCAAATCCGGGCGCCCTTTCACCGAGAAGACGTTTTTATACCTCGACGAACGGACCGGCATGCCAATCTTCCCGGGCAACATCAACCGGATCCTTTTCCAGCGAGTCAACGATAAGGCTGGCGTCACCGTCCGCCCTCACATGCTGCGGCACTACTTCGCCACCCACGCAAAGGAAAATGGGCTGCCTGACATGGCAATCATGCACTGGCTCGGCCACAAAAACGTCGAGATGACCAACGAATACACTCGGCCCACCGAGGAAGGCGCCAAGAAGGTCTTCGACGGCATGAGCAAGGATCTCTTTGGCTGATATGGAACACAATATGGAACAAAATGGAAATGTTCCATACGCCGTTCCATATTTTGGTGGAACATAATGGAACCCTGCGAAATTTGGGCAAAAGAAAAACCGCATCCCAACGGCCATAACGGTCGTTGAGATGCGGTATTTTTTCTCAGAATTGAGGATGGCTTACTTAACAGTAACCGTAGCCCCTACTTCTTCAAGCTGAGCCTTCAGCTTGTCAGCGTCATCCTTAGAAACCTTTTCCTTGATAACGGTCGGAGCATTATCAACCATGCCCTTAGCGTCCTTCAGGCCTTGGCCAGTGATTTCGCGAACAGCCTTGATGACCTTAACCTTTTCTTGGCCAGCTTCAGTCAGCTCAACGTCGAATTCAGTTTGTTCAGCACCAGCGTCAGCACCGCCAGCAGCACCAGCTGCAGCAACAGGAGCAGCAGCGGAAACGTTGAATTCTTCTTCAATTGCCTTAACTAAGTCGTTCAATTCAAGGATGGTCGCACCCTTCAATTGTTCGATAATGCTTTGTGTGTCTAAAGCCATATCTATTTACCTCCGAATTTTGATTACGATTTTAAAAACTAGGCAGCCGGTTCGTCGTTCTTGCTGTCGGCCACCGCATTGAGGGCGTACGCAACATTGCGAACAGGTGCTTGCAGAACAGATAACAGCATGGACAGTAAGCCTTCGCGGTCCGGTAATGTGGACAGCTCGGATAATTGATCCATGGATGCAACCTTGCCTTCGATCATGCCGCCTTTAACTTCCAAATTCTTGGCAGTCTTAGCGAACTTGTAAATGACGCGAGCCGGTGCAGCAACATCTTCATAAGAGAAAGCGACAGCAGTCGGGCCGGTGAATGTATCATCCAAACCTTCGTAGCCAGACTTCTCAGCGGCACGACGCAGATACGTATTCTTGATAACTTCCAGCTCAACGCCTTCGTCACGCAATTGCTTGCGCAGCTTCGTGTCTTCGTCAACAGTCAGACCCAAGTAGTCGACAACAACAGCAGACTTAGCACGGCTGAACTTGTCCGTTACTTCGTCAACAACTGCTGCCTTTTTGGCGATCGTTGCTTCTTTTGGCATGTGATTCACCTCCATTGGTTGATTTATCAGCTTTTCTTTGCCATAAAAAAACTCCATGCCTGCCTAGACATAGAGTACACTCCGAATTAACTCCTCGGCGGGATATTAAGGCCTCATCAGCCACCCGAGTCTTAGGCAGAAAATAACCAAAGAGAAGCATAGCACGGAAACTTAGCCAGCGTCAATAGCAAATTTCAAGCCGAAGAATTGAAAAACACGGATGAAACGTGTATTGTTGTCTCTAAACAATAAAAGTCTGAATGACTTTTATTTAATAAAGGAGCGGTTCTCATGGCCCATACCAACGAAGCGTTATTGATCATCGATTACACCAACGACTTTGTCGCCGACAAGGGCGCCTTGACCTGCGGGGCACCGGGACAGAAATTAGCGGACAACATCATTGCCCTCGCCGATGAATTCCGGGACCAGGACGGCTGGGTGTACCTGCCCACCGACGTGCATACGCCCCACGATCCCTATCATCCCGAAAGCAAGCTGTTCCCGCCCCATAATGTTCGGAACACTTGGGGACGGGAATTTTACGGTCCGCTGAAGCCATGGTATGCGGCTCATCAGGCTGCGGAACGGGTGACTATGTTCGACAAAACCCGCTATTCCGCCTTTGCTGGGACGGCGCTGGATCTACGGCTGCGGGAGCGCAAAATCGACACCGTGCACTTGGTCGGCGTCTGCACCGATATCTGCGTCCTGCATACCGCCGTGGATGCCTACAACTTGAACTACCAAATCGTCGTCCACCAGAATGCCGTCGCGGCTTTAACGCCCGCCGGCCAGGACTGGGCGCTCGGTCATTTTGCCCACGTGCTGGGTGCGCAAGTTACGGATTAACTTAAAGAAGGGTTTTAATTCTTATGACAATGAACCACGCGTTACTGACTGATCTCTACGAATTTTCCATGGCCAACGGTTATTACGCCGCCCTGCCCCACGAAGATCAAGCGGTCTTCGATGTGTTTTACCGCACCGTGCCGGATCACGGCAGTTTCGTCATCGCCGCCGGCCTGCAGCAGGTCGTTGAGGCCCTGGAGAACTTCCGCTTCGCCCCTGACGATATTGACTATTTGCGGTCGCTGAAGCTGTATTCGGAGGATTTCCTGCACTACTTGGCCACTTTACACTTGGCCTGTACCGTCACCGCCCTGCCGGAGGGGACGCCCGTCTTTCCCCGGGAGCCGCTGCTCACGGTGCAGGGCCCATTGATGCAGGTACAACTGTTAGAAACGCTGCTCTTGAACCTCGTGAATCATCAATCTTTGATTGCCACCAAGGCTCGGCGGATCACCGCCGCGGCAGAGGGCCGGCCGGTCATGGAGTTCGGTGCCCGGCGCGCCCAGGGCCCGGATGCCTCCGTCTACGGCGCCCGGGCCGCGGTCATCGGCGGCTGTGCCAGCACCTCCAACGTGCTGGCCGCCAAACTCTTTCACATCCCGGCTGCCGGCACCATGGCGCACAGTTGGATCGAATCTTTCCCCGATGAACTGACCGCATTCCGCGCTTGGGCGAAGATCTACCCGGATAACAGTGCGCTGCTGGTGGACACCTATGACGTCCTGGCCTCCGGCGTGCCCAATGCCATCACCGTGTTCAAGGAACTGCGCGCCGCCGGGCACAAACCGGTCGGTATCCGCATTGATTCCGGGGACATCACCGCGCTAGCCAAAGCCGCCCGGCAGATGCTGGACGACGCCGGCTTCCCCGAAGCCAAAATCACGGCGTCCAATGCCTTGGATGAAACGGTCATTCAATCCCTGCTCAAAGAAGGCGCCCCGCTGGATAATTTCGGCATTGGCGAGAAATTGATCACCAGTGCCTCGTCCCCGGTCCTCAGCGGGGTCTACAAGCTGGCCGCGTTACAAGTCAACGGCCAATGGCAGCCGAAGATCAAAGTCAGTGCTACCCGGGAGAAAACGACCCTGCCCGGGCACAAGCAGGTTTACCGCCTCTACCATCCAGGCAGTGAGCGGGCCTTTGCCGATATCATTGCCCTGGCGGATGAAACCCTGCCCGCCGTCATTGCAGCTGTGAGTGCGGATCCCCAAGTGACCCACGCCCGGGTAACGCTGAAGAACTTCACCGCCGAGCCGCTGCTCGCCACGGTCCTGGCCCCCGGCCACACCAGCGCCGTGCCCACCGATGTCTTTGCCATCCAGCAGCATGCGCGGGAAGCGTTGACTCGATTGCCGGAAGCCACTCAGCGGCTGGTCAATCCAGATTTGTATCCGGTGTATCTAACCCCGAAACTGGCGGCACTGCAACAACAGCTGATCGACGCGCACCACGAAGACTAATTAAGAAAAGGACTTGGACAACACTCCGGTATTCTGATGTAACGAGTGCCAATGCGTAGCAAGCGGAGCATTGGCACGGCATATCAGGCGGAGCTGTTATCCAAGTCCTTTTTTCTATGAGCACGAAATTGCCCAAACGGCCGCCAATACGCTAAAGTAAAGATAACCTGACGAAAGTAGAGCGTTGAACAATGGCTAAAATAACCGTGATCGTGAATCCTCAGGCGGGTAATGCCCGCCACCGCAAGCAAATTCCAGCCCTGCTGACCCAATTGCAGGCCCTGTTCACCATTGACCAGATTTACTATACCGCCCGGGACGGCGACGCTCGGCGGATCAGCCGCGGCCTGCCGGCTGAAGCGTGGTGTGTCGTCATTGGCGGCGATGGGACCCTGCACGATGTCGTCAACGGCCTGCAGGAAACCGGCAACCACACCACTGCAGTGGGTTATGTCCCCACTGGGACTGGCAACGACTTTGCCCGGGCGAACGGGATCCCGCTGCGCCCGGACAAGGCGGTTGCTGCGTTAGCCCGCAGCCGGGCCCAATCCCGTAACGTGGGAAAAGCGATCTCGCCGGAATTGGGCACGCAATATTTCATTAACAACTTCGGCATCGGTATTGACGCCCGCATCGTGTATGATACGAACCAATCCGGGCTGAAAACTGACTTGAACCGCGTTCATCTGGGCCATTTTTCCTATGGGATCAATATTCTGCGCGCGCTGCGCGAGCAGCAAGGCTTTACGTCGACCTGGCAAGGTGAGCACACCCACGCCAATCAACGAACGTACCTCTTCGTCTTCACGAACCACCCGTTTCTTGGCGGCGGTATTCGCCTGTTCCCGGACGACCGCCGCGATCCCCAGCGGCTCAGCCTCGTGGCTGTGAACAAGGCGCCCTGGCACATTTTGATGCCGATCTTAGCCAATATTCTCAGCGGCAAATCCCGCCACCCCAAACTGCACCTCTACCAACGCCGCCACTTCCGTTTCGCCACCGCCGCCCATGAACACATCCAAATCGATGGCGAAGAATTCCAGACCCCCGTGCACGTTACACTGACGCAGGTGCCCCAGCAGTTTTGGTTAGCGGAAACTGAATGACGTGATCGAATAACGGTGCCGTGGCTGCATGGGGTGTGTGACTGATCATGAGCAAGGTCAGGCGCGGATCCAGCAGCAGGTCCTGCTCGATCTGCACCGCCGTCGGCCCATCCACCGCGGACGTCCCCTCATCCAGCAGCAGAATGTGATAGCCCCGCAGCAACCCCCGGGCCAGCGCCAACCGCTGCAGCTGGCCGCCAGAGAGAGCCGTCCCTTTGGCGCCGACGTCTTGTTTTAGAAAATCCGGGCCTTCAGCCTCTGTGGTAATCAGGGCGACCCGCCGCAGTACTTGGATCATTTTGGCCGCAGAATAGTGATCCGTGAGAATTAAATTATCGGCAACCGTCCCGCTGATCACCTGGGGCGTTTGGGTCAGATAAAGGATCCGGTCCATTAAAGCTGCTTGACCAATGGCCCGGTAGTCCTGCCCGTGAAAGACCAGCTGGCCCTGATACCCTGTCAAATACCCGGCCATTAACTTCAACAGCGTTGATTTACCCGCACCGCTAGGCCCCGCCAACAAATATTTATGCCCTTGCTGAATCGTTAAGGAGACATCTTGGAGGATCGGCTGATCCTGATAACTGAATGACACATGCTGCACCGCCAGCAGCGGCGCGGTCGCGACCCGGGTGACCGGGTCTTTTTTTGTCGCCGGCGCCGGTGCAGCTGCCTGATATTTGGCAAAAATCGGCTGCACGCCGCGCATCATCCCGAGATAGTTGCTCATGCTGCCTAAATTATTGAACACGTTGCCAGCCAGACTGCCGACGGCGGACAAGGTCCCAATCGTGACCAACCGCTGCATGGCCAGAATCCCGCTCAAACCCATCAGGACCACTTGGGCCATCACATTGCCCAGAAACCCAGTGACCTGCACCGCCGTCTGGGCTTTGCTCTGGGCGACCGCTTTCTGCTTCAGCTCCCGGGAAGCGGCCACCACCCGTTGCGTGATCAATGACAGCGCGTGAAAGGCAAAGAGAAAGTCAAAACCGCTTAAGACATCCTCCGTCCGGTTCACAAAGTGTTCGTTCTCCTGAGTCAGCGCGGTATTGGTTTGATTCAGCGGCCGGTCAAAGATTCGCGGCACGGTGATGATCAGCACCGCCAAGACCGCTGCCGTGCCTGCCAATGTCCAGTGGTAGCGCCAGAGGGCAATCAACGCGAACCCGGTGCCAAAAAGCTCAGAAACCACCATAAAGAAGCTGGCCAGACCCTGGACATTGATCATTTCAATATCGTTGGTGAACCAGGAGACATAGGCGCCCACGGTCCGTTCGCCAAACGTCTCGTAGTTCTTACCCCGCAGCAGGGTCGTCAGATCCTGGCGAATGGCAATATCAATCGTTTGCGTCAGCCGCGTCTGGGCAATGGTCACGACGTAGGTCAGCAGCGCAATCAGCACCCACCCGCCCATGAGCAGCGCGGCAGCGGTCAGAAAACGGCGCAAATTAAATTGAATCAACGCATCCAGTAAGGTGGCGTTCAGGGTAGACGCCCACACGGTAATGCCCTGAATTACGGCGATCAAGCCAACGACTCCGGCCAGCTGACCGGGAAAACGGCGCAAATAACGACCCATGATGATCCCATCCCTTCTTGATGAGTTCATTGTGGGCCGTTTTTGGGCCAATCAATGTGCTAAAATGTGGCGTATATGCCACATCAAGAGAAAGAAGGAGTCATTGATGGCCGCGCTGGGAAAAACGGTTAAATATTTGCGCCAGCTCAAAGGATTCACCCAAAAAGAAATTTATAGCGGGATCACCTCCCGCTCTTTCGCCATCCGCTTCGAACAAGGGCAGCACGACATCAGCGCCAGCAAATTGTTTGCCCTGCTGGACCGGCTGGGCATTCCAGCGGATGAATTTCGGTATATTCAACAGGGGTATCAACTGGCTCCCGCGGAACAGCAGTTGACGGTCATTGACCATTACTATCATCAAGAAGACTTCATGAGTCTCCGCCAATACATGACGGTACCAACCGACGCCCCCTTATGGGCGCAAACCAATGCCGCCTATGCCCGGCTGCTGGTCGCCGCCTGGGATGGCCGAGCCGGGGCCCTCAAGGGCAGTACCCAGCGTTTTTTGACCCATTTGTTAGCGCAGCCCCAATGGACCCTGCAGGATATCCGCTTCATCGGAATGCTGATCGTACCGCTCCTGCGCCAACCGGACCACGAGCGGCAGCTGGCCGCTATCACCACCCGGATGGAAGCCAGTTGCGCCCGCTACCTCCAAGATCTGAGCGATCCCCACAATGTTCGCGGAGAATTGCTGAATTATTACTTTGTGGTCTTTCAAGCCGAAGCCACCCTGCGGCACATGGCAGCCGCGCAGGCCAGTGCGGCCAAGGCGCTGGTCTTTCCCGATACCCAGTTGAACTGGTCCGACCGCTTGTTGAAGAAAGCCATCGCGGGCCTAGCCGCCTGGTACTTTGGCGAGTGGTCCGAAGGGACTCGGATCATCGGTACGATCACAGGTTTTCTAGAGCTGTTTGACCCCAATGCGGACCGGGTGCTGCCCACAATTTTCCGCGTCCGGCGGGCCGATGCGCGACAATACCGGAAAGAAAAAGACCCGCATTAGCAGGTCTCAGGCAAATCAGGGTTTCACCGCGCGGGTCACCCAAAATGTCGGAATATTCAGCTTGGCCAAGCGGCCGCTGCTGTTAATGTCATCATAGACATCCAAGAGCTGGAAACCGGCTTTCAGCTGACCGCCGATCTGCTCGTCAATGCCGTGGGAAAACTGGACGCCGCTGTCGTCGGCCTGCAACTGCGCCATCTGGTCAGGATTCTTCAACGGATCAAAGGGCAGCGCATTGATGATCCGTTCCTCTGCCCCATCCACCAGAAAATTGATGCTGTTATCCAACCCGGCCCATAGCGCGCCGCCATGCTTCAGGACACGGAACGCCTCCTGCCACACCGGCTGGACTTGCGCAAAATACACATTGGCCACAGGGTGGACGATCAGATCAAAGGCCTCATCAGCAAAAGGCAGGCGCTTTGTGACATCCCCTTGGATCGCCGTGATGTCGTACCCCTCTCGCTGCGCCACCAGCTGCTCTGCTTGAATTTGAGTATCCGCATAGTCGATGATCGTCACGTCGGCCCCCAACGCAGTGAGCAGCGGGCCCTGCTGACCACCGCCGGAAGCGAGGCCCAAAACTTTTTTACCGTGCAAGTCGGGGTACCACGCCGCGGGGACCGGTTTAGTGGGTGATAGCACCAAGTGCGGCACCCCGCCCTGGGCGACCCGCTGATATTCTGCGTGACTGATGGGTTGACCCCATTCCCAGCCATCGGCGACCCACTGGTTCACCGTTTGGCGATTGATTTCTTGGTAATTCAGTGGTTGTTTTTCTTCGGACATATTAAATACACCACTTCCGTTTGTTTTTTGAATCCTGCAGTGGCATAAACATGCAGCGCTGCCGGATTATTGGTCTCGACCCCCAGCGTAAATGCCTTGGGGGCCGCCGCACTGCGCACCGCCATGATTTGCCGGACCATATCGGTCCCCAACCCCTGATTTTGGTAGTCCGCACTGATAAAGAGACTAAAGAAATAATCACTGACACCGCTGATATCCACCGCACAACTGCCGACAAGCTGCTGGTTCAGCACATACACATAGGTAAGCGTCTGGTCATCCGGAATGGCCCGCATCAAATAATTGCGCGCCGCCGCTGGGGTTTGATCGGCAAAGGCGGCGGTGTACAGCGGGACCAGCGCCGCCACATCCGCGGCACGCAGGGGCCGAATACGGCCGGGACTCTGCTTGGGCATCGGAAACTGAGCCGCGGCGGCGGCCATTTGATACTCGGTTTCCGGATCTGCTTGCAAGCCGGTCCGGGCAAGAAATTCGGGATAGTCGGCTAGAAAGACTTGCTCCGTGATGAATTCCCACTCAGTATAGCCGTTGGCCAGCAGCACCGGCTTGGCCGCCTGCCACAGCGCGGTGGCCACACCCTGCTGGCGGCACTCGGGGTGCACCAGGACAAATACATCGGCCATGGTGCCCGCGCCGCCGTCCGTATACAAAGACAGCAGGCCAATTAATTGGTCAGCGCGATACGCCAGAAAAAAGCTGGGCATGGTCAGCGAAAAATTAAACTGATTGCTTAGGTACGGCTCCCGATACGTGTGATCATGGGCCTCAACAACGGCCACCAGCTGATTGGCCGCTGCGCGTTGGGCAGCTGAAAGATTAGGAACAATAGTGATCGTCATACGCGTGCTCGCTTCCATTAAAAATTGATACGTATACTGTAGCATATCCCTGCTGATTCGCGTACCATACAAAGCAAGGAGGGATTCCATGGCCCAATTGTCCCGTAAAGAAGCGACCCGCCGGATGGCGCAGTACGCTGAACAAGCCAATGCACTGCCAGATTTTGCCCAGCACTATTTACTTTTTCAAATGGTCTGGTCAAAAGAAGAGCTCGCCGCGGCGCTAACGCCGTATATCACCGCTAACCAAATCAAAAGGTGGCTGCAGCCGCCAATGTTTTCTGAACACTTCCCGCTAGTGGTCATTGTGCGCCCCGATCGACCGGATGAAATTGAAATCGATGGGTTGCGCGATTTGTACAATTTATCTTTTTGGCCCAGGGCAAGTAAAAAAGCACCGCAGAGAAATCTCCGCGATGCTTTTTGATCGTCTAAAAAATTAGAACGATGTCGGATCAACCTTGATGCCAGGGCCAAAGGTGGAAGAAATCGAAAGGTTCTTGATATAGTTCCCCTTAGCAGAAGCCGGGCGAGCCTTGATGATGGTGTCGTTGAAAGTCTTGAAGTTCTCTTCCAGCTTGGCATCATCGAAGGATACCTTACCAATGGGTGCGTGCACGATACCGGCCTTATCAACCCGGTAGGCAACTTGCCCAGACTTGACGTCGTTAACGGCCTTCGCCACGTCCATGGTCACCGTACCGGTCTTGGGGTTAGGCATTAAGCCCTTCGGTCCCAATACCCGGCCCAGACGACCAACTTGGGCCATCATTTGCGGTGTTGCCACAGCAACGTCAAAGTCCAACCAGCCGTCTTGAATCTTTTGCACCAAGTCCTCGGCACCGACTTCGTCAGCACCGGCTTCTTGAGCTGCCTTGGCTTGATCGCCTTGGGCAAAGACAATGACGGTAACCTTCTTACCAGTCCCGTTAGGCAGCACGACGGCGCCCCGGATCTGCTGGTCGGCCTTCTTCGGGTCAACAGCTAAGTTGTAGGATACTTCAACGGTTTCATCGAATTTGGCAAAACCAGTCTTCTTAACCAGCGGAATTGCTTCGCTGGCAGAATAGATTTTGTTCTTGTCCACCAATTTGGCGGCGTCTTGATACTTTTTACTCTTTTTTGCCACTCTGTTTTCCTCCTTGCAAAATGTGGTTAACGGGCGCTCAGGCCCTCCCACTTGATCAATCAGCTTTCACTAATCATCCGTACTTAGTCTTCGACGGTAATCCCCATCGAACGAGCCGTACCTTCAACCATGCGCATGGCGGCGTCAACGTCAGCCGCGTTTAGGTCTTGCATCTTGGTCTCAGCGATTTCCTTAACCTGATCCTTAGTGACCTTGGCCACCTTCTTGGTGTTCGGTTCGCCAGAACCCTTGTCTACGCCAGCTGCTTGCTTCAAAAGAACGGCAGCCGGAGGAGTCTTCGTTACGAAATCAAAGGAACGATCTTCATAGACGGTGATAACTACAGGGATGATAGTCCCCTTTTGTTCTGCTGTGCGGGCATTGAAGTCCTTGGTGAAGGCGACAATGTTAATGCCGGCTTGACCCAAAGCAGGACCAACAGGAGGTGCAGGGGTCGCCTGACCAGCAGGGATCTGCAACTTTACAACGTTTGCTACTTTCTTTGCCACGAAACATACCTCCTAGCGTTCGTGCCGTGGTTCATGGAGATGTTGATTTCTCCTCCCACGTGTAGAAAAAACTACCTGAATACTATAGCATGGGCGCTTGTAAACAACAAGTGGACTCAGAATGAAAAGCGCCTTTGACTGCCGTGCCAATGCTCCGCAAGCTGCGGCTGAGGGGGTTGGAACGCCATGACGGCGTTTTGAGCCTGCTGCGCAGTCTCAAAATCGCCTAACAACATCGGCGACAAAGCCGCCGTGTTGTTTCCATGGCTGAGCCCCCTCAGCCTCCGCTTGCTACGCATTGGCACTAGATTCACTGTACCCATAATTTTGCCGTGTACCGTCCGACTATTTTCCATTAATCAAACTACGACGCGTACAAAAACCGCACAATATTATCATCCACCAGCTTATTCTCATGCAGCAGCGAGTGGGCGCCGCGGACGCCGCGGATGAGGACTTCTTGATAATCGATGCCGGCCTTGGGTAAGAGCCAGCGCAGGGCGAAGGCGGATTGGACGGCGATGACACCGTCGTCGTGCCGGGTGGGGATGGTGAAGATGTCGCCGGCGATATTCAGGATGTGAATATCCCGGGGCAGGTCGTGGACTTTTTCGGCAATATAATGATAAATCGGTGCTTGCCGGAATGGTCCGCGGGGTCCCCATTCGTAAACCAGGATCTCATCCGTGTCCTTACCCAGTTCAATATCATTGAACGGCCCCGCCAGGGTAACGATCTTATTGATTCGGGGAGTATCTTTGGTGGGCAGCTGCATCGCCGCCAGCATGACCAGCACAGCGCCCATGGAATGACCGACCAGGTTCACCCGGTGCACGCCATTGTGTTTCAAGAGCACCAGGATTTGGTGCAGCCAGGTGAGTTCGGTGGCCAGGTGGGCCCGGGAACGGCAGAAGATCACCTGAATCGTCGGATTTTTAGTATCCAGCAAATGGCCCTGAACCCGTAACTGGCCATTTCTTTTTACGTGAATCACCATGGCCTTTTGCGCAATGCCGGCCCGGTGCAACCGCCCCAGCAAGTGGCCAAAGGAATAACGGTTGCCGCTATACCCATGAATATAAATTGTCGGCGTGTTGCCGAGGTGCGGCTGAATGGGGGTGAAGTGTTTCGGCACGTGACCGATTCGCCACCAATCCACTGCGGCGGCCACCAGCACCGCTGCCGCGCCCAGCAGCAGCCCCCACAGCCACCAAGCCATAATCAGATCTTATCGACTTGGTCGAAATTGAGTTCTGCGCTGGTTTCCCGCTCGAACATGGTGATGTTGACCTTCAAGGTCAGCTTCTCCTTGTTCACTTCGGTCACCTTACCAACCAGCCCGCTGAAGGCGCCATCGATGATGGTGACACTCTCGCCAGGTTCGAAGTCCACGGCACCTTCATGGCGCGTACTCATGCCCATGGAGTGCAGGACTTGCGCCACTTCGCTGTCCAGCAGCGGGGCTGGCTTACTGCCGGCCCCGTGGGACCCAACGAAGCCGGTGACACCGGGGGTGTTCCGCACGACGAACCAAGATTCATCGGTCATGACCATTTCCACCAGGACATAGCCAGGAAAGGTCTTCTTCTTTTCCATGACTTCTTTCCCGTTTTTCTTTTCCATTTCCTCGTCTTCAGGCACAACAACGCGGAAGATGAAGTCCTCCATGTTCATGGATTGGGCCCGGGATTCCAGGTTTGCCTTGACCCGGTTTTCATAACCGGAGTAAGTGTGCAGTACGTACCAATGTTTCTCAGCTGTTTCGACCATGATTGAACTCCTTTTCTTTTTGGACAAAATAAAAAAACTCCGCTCACGAAGTTTTCGACACCCCTAGTATAGCAAATGCGGACAAAAAAAGCGACGGCTAAAGAAAGTCATCGCTGCAGCTGGTTAATCGTCTTTACAGCTTGACGAACCAGTTCATGGCGGTGCCCAGGACCCAGTCCACGGCACCGAAGAAAACGCCGAATAAAATAGACGTGATCACAACGGTCCCGGTATCATGGCGGTTTTCCTTAAATGTTGGCCAAGTGACCAGCTTCATTTCTTGAACGACACTCTTCAAAAATTTCATTTCGTTACTTACCCCTGACTTATCGTGTTTCGCGATGGATCGTATATTTACCGCAATGCTTGCAGAACTTGCGTAACGTCAAGCGCTCGGTCCGGTCCTTTTTCTCAGCAACCATATAGTTGCGGGAACCGCAAACGCTGCACGCCAGGGCGACTTTCCTTACTGCCATGGGCTTGTCCCCCTATTGTTTCAGATTCTGTACTGAACCACTTTAGCATAAGGGAGCGGGCAGCGTCAAACCCGAGGGGGTGTGCTCATTCGGCGAATTTCGGCCGTGGTGCAATCCTCCGTCATTAATTCCGTCAGCTTCTCCCGACAGGCAGCCCGTGCACAGCGAAACTGGTAAGGAGTCATCGTTTCCACCACAGTTTGTCCCTGCAGCATGGCTTGCCAGACGGATTGTTGCTGACCGGATAATTGCGGCCAGAGGTCGGGGATATGCCGCAAATAGGTGTCTAACACATTAGTCTCAGTGTTTTCAGCAGCGGCCTGTAATTTGCCGCTCACCAGCATTTGCTCCAACGATACATTATCAGCTTCCCCCTTGCGTTTGGCCGCCATTTCCCGCCGCACAAGCCCGCGCACATGATTGGTAAAACAGTACTTGAAGAAACCGCCAAACTTTGATCCCCGCCGACCGTCAAATCGGCAGCAGCTCTGATAGCAGCATAACCGAGCCTCCTGATACCAATCATCATCATCAAATAGGCGGACAAAATAATGTTTACGAATACTATTCACCAACGGCAAGTATTTTTGGAACAGGGCTTCTAAGGCTTCTGAATCGCCGGCGATGACGGCGGCGATCAAGGTCTCATCAATTGGCATGCTCATCCCTCCACAACTGTCAATAAATTCAGTATAGAGGGGCAAAAAAAGAGCCGCCAAGCGAACTGACGGCAACAAAATATAGTAATTTTAATCAGAAATTATTAGTCCATGATCAGCGCATTAATCATGCGCGTCATCATGGCCCCGTTTATCGATCAGCTTTTTCAGGAATTGCCCTAAGCTGAGCATTTGGTCCGGCCGCCAGGGGACATTGCGCGGCGTGGCCGCGGCAAAATGTTTCGTGTCGGCCGCCAGCTGATCGCGCATACGCTTGATCTCCCGGCCAAACTCCGGCGACGAGATCCGCAGTGCACCCCGGGAAAACACAGTCCACTGCTCCGCCTGATCAGAGGTCACCACCGTCACCTGATTCAGCGGGGTATTCAATTCTCCGGTGAGGTGCTCGATGTAGCTGTCGGCCGTTTCGTCTTCCGGCGTGAAGGTCACTTCCAAGTCCCATTTTGTGAAACTCTCTTTGATTCCCGGGACGTACATTGCATCAAAAATTACGATGATCCGCACGTCGCCAATAAACTTGTGATATTCCGACAGAATGTCCAACAACCGATCCC
Organism: Schleiferilactobacillus harbinensis; assembly: GCF_008694105.1. NCBI lineage: Bacteria > Bacillati > Bacillota > Bacilli > Lactobacillales > Lactobacillaceae > Schleiferilactobacillus > Schleiferilactobacillus harbinensis. The sequence goes on along the minus strand of NZ_CP041364.1, from coordinate 361,689 downwards.
GGGCCTGGTCGAAGTGCCCTGCTTCTTTGAGCTTGGTCAGCTCGGGCCAAGACCCGATGACATTATAGCCATCCACGATAATGATCTGATGGCGCATCAGTTGTCACCCCGCCGACCGAGAAATACCCGGTACATGATGATGGCCGCGGCGACGGACGCGTTCAGACTCTGAATCTGCCCCGCCATGGGAATCGTTACGGTCCCATCTAGCAGCTTGGCGACACCTGGGGAGATGCCCTTGCCTTCGTTGCCAATGACGATAGCCACCGGACCGCTGCTGTTCCAGGTCGTGAAGTCTTCCCCATCCATGGCGGTGCCAAAGACCCAGACACCGCGTTTTTTGATTTCTTCGATCGTTCGGCTCAAGTTGGTCACCCGGGCAACAGGGACGCGGCTCAACGCGCCAGCCGCTGCTTTCGCCACAGTGCCCGTAAGCGTGGCCGCCCGGTGCTTGCCGATGATCACGCCGTGGACACCGGCGGCATCCGCAGTCCGAACAATGGACCCGAGATTATGGGGATCCTCCACGTTATCCAGAACCATAATAAACGGCGGCTCACCCGCCGCTTCGGCTTTGGCAAAAATATCGTCCACGCTGGCATAAGGAAATGCTGCTAGAGCCACGACAACACCTTGATGATTGGCGCCGTTCACCAAGGTATCTAATTTAGCCTTGGGCACTCGGGACACCATAATCTTATGCCGTTTGGCCAGGGCTAAAATATCCCCGGCAAACTCCTTTTGTACTGTATCCTGCAAGAAAATCTTATTCACCGTCTGGGCATCCGCCTGTTGCAGGGCGGCGATGGCCGGGTGGCGGCCGAAGACGAGGTTTTCGTCCACTGCCGGTGTTTCATGTTCAGTCATGCGTATGACCCTCCTCTACTTGCGTAATGCACCAGTGGGCCAGTTCAGCGATCCGGGCGGTTTGTTCATTCGCCTGCAGATAACCGAAGATGGCTTCAAAGCCGGTGGAAATCCGATACGTCAATACTGATGTGTTTTTAGCGTGGGTATAACTCTTGGCATTCCGCCCGCGCCGGAACGCATCCTTTTCATCCGCCGTCAGCACATCGCCAGTTTCCATCAATGCGCTCAGTTTAGCCTGCGCCTTGGCTGAAACAAAATGGGTCGAGCGGTGCTGCAGGGCGGCCGGCTGGCGAATCCCCTGACTCAGTAAATGTTCCCGGATAAAGACTTCATAGACTGCATCGCCTAAGTAGGCCAGATCAATGCCGTTCAAACTTTTGTCATCAATCATTTGCGGTGCCACCGCGTTCCTTGAGGCGTGTCTTCCAAGATGATCCCTTCCTGAGCCAGTTGATCACGAATCTCATCAGAGCGGGCAAAGTTCTTGGCTTTGCGGGCCGCAATGCGTTCTTCAATCAAGTTTTCCACATCCGCATCCAGCAATTCGCCCGTTTCAGCAAATTGAATGCCAAAGATACCGGCCAAATCCCGCAGCAGGCCCCGGAGATGTTCCAGGGTGCCGATCCGCACGACTTTCTGCTCGACATAGGTGTTGATGGTCTTCGCCAATTCGTAGACATGGGTCATCCCGTTCTGGGCGTTGAAATCATCATCCATGGCCGTGATAAACGCGGTTTGAATCGCGTCTGCCTGGTCGTCCACTGCCGAGGTATTACCGGCTTCAGCGCTGGCAAAACGATAGTTCAAATTAGTCCAGGCCGTCTGCAGGCGCTCCAAATTATTCTTGGCATCCTGCAAACTGGCCTGGCTGTATCGAATCGGCCGCCGATACTGGGTCGTAGCCATCAAAAAACGCACCGCTTGGGGATCATTGTCCTGAATCAAATCCCGGGCCAACACAAAGTTACCCAGGGATTTGCTCATCTTTTCGTCGTCGTCGCCAATCGTGACGAACCCATTGTGCAGCCAATAGCGGGCAAAAGTGTGGCCCGTAGCCGCTTCGCTCTGGGCAATTTCATTTTCGTGATGGGGGAATTCCAAGTCCTGGCCGCCGCCATGAATGTCAAACGTCGCGCCCAAGTACTTAATGGACATCACGCTGCATTCAATGTGCCAGCCTGGTCGGCCCTGGCCCCAAGGCGATTCCCAAGAGATCTCGTCGGGCTTAGCTGCTTTCCACAGAGCAAAGTCCAAGGGATCTTCCTTCCGCGCCAGTTCTTCAGCCGTCACGTGTTGGGAGGCGCCCTGTTCCAATTCATCCACATTCTGACCGGACAATTCACCATAATTCTTGAACTTCCGCGTCCGATAATAGACGTCGCCATCCACAGGATAGGCATAGCCTTTATCCACCAGAATTTTGATGAAATCTATAATTTCCGGAATGTTGTGCGAAGCCCGGGGATTCACCGTCGCCCGTTCAATGTTCAGCGCATCGGTGTCTTCATAGAACGCCGCAATATATTTGTCCGCAATCGCTGGTACCGTGCTGTTTTCGGCCTTGGCTTCATTGATCAGCTTGTCGTCCACGTCAGTGAAGTTCGAAATATAGTTGACCGTGTAGCCGCGAAATTCAAAATAGCGGCGAATCGTATCAAAGGCAATGGCGGACCGGGCATTGCCGATATGAATATAGTTGTAAACCGTGGGCCCGCAGACGTACATGTTCACAATGTGCGGGGTCAACGGATGAAACTCTTCTTTTTGGTTGGTAAGCGTATTCCAAACTTTAAGCATAGGGTCCACCTTTCTTTAAATGGTGTTTGCTTACTATTATACCCTAGAAAGCAACGTCAACTAAAAAAACACGCACCCTCCACCAGGCTATTCACCCAGCGCAGGTGCGCGTCATTCTCATATTTAATCTTGTTTTGTACTCAGTGAGGCCATTTCCTGCAAGGTCAAATTCAAATGTTTATTGACCTTGTCGATCCCCAAGATCTCAATGGACTCCGCTAATTGCGGGCCATGGGTCTCGCGGGTCGTGGCGATCCGAATCGGCATGTAGAGCTTGCGGCCCCGGGCACCGGTATCCTTCGAAATATCATAGATCATATTTTGAATGGCATACGCCGTAAACTGAGGCAGCTCCTGAATCCGCTTCTGGAACTCCTGCAAGACCGGCAGGGCAAGCGGATCAGATAATTCAACCTTCGCCTGGTCCGTCAATGCGGGCGGCTCGATGAAGAAGATCTCGGACAGCTTAACGATCTGCTGGGTAAAACTCATCTGATCTTGGAACAGCCCAACGATGGCGCGCAGCCATTCCAGCGTCTTACGATCGATCTTTTCCTTAGGCAGCCGCTCCGCGTCTTGCCAATTGCGAATGCTCAGGCCCAGCAGCGTGCTGGGATTGGTCTTCTTCACATACTGGTTATTGACCCATTCCAGCTTCTTGGCATCAAACTTTGCTGGCGAACGGGACAGCCGAGTCGGGTCGAACTGTTTGATCAATTGTTTCCGGGTGAACAGTTCGTTTTCGCCCACCGGAGACCAGCCCAACAGCGTAATGAAGTTGAACATGGCATCCGGCAAATAACCTAATTCCCGATACTGTTCGATGAACTGCAGGACACTCTCGTCCCGTTTGGATAATTTCTTCCCAGTTTCGGTATTGATGATCAGGGTCATGTGGCCGAATTCCGGCGCTTGCCAGCCAAAGGCCTCATAGATCATCAGCTGCTTTGGCGTATTGGCAATATGGTCGTCGCCGCGCAGCACGTGGGTAATTTCCATGAGGTGATCATCAATTACAACGGCAAAATTATACGTCGGCATGCCGTCCCGCTTCTGGATCACCCAGTCGCCGCCGACATCATCGGAGTCGAAACTGATCTTGCCCTTGACGATATCGTCCCAGGCATAAGTGTGATCCTTGGGCACGCGGAACCGAATGACCGGCTTTAAGCCCTTAGCTTTCGCGTCAGCGATTGCTTGGGCCTTTTCATCCGCGCTCATCCCGGCGTATTCGTCTTCGTACCGCGGTGTTTGGCCAGCAGCCTTCTGGGCTTCACGCTGCGCCGCGAGTTCGTCCTCAGTCATGTAAGACTCGTAGGCCTTGCCTTCGTCCAGCAATTGCTTGATATAGCGGTCATAAATATCCCGCCGTTCACTCTGGCGATAAGGACCATAATCGCCGCCGACATCCGGACCCTCATCCCAGTCGATACCCAGCCAGTGCAAGTTGTCGATCTGGCTTTGCGTACCGCCTTCAATGTTCCGCTTAGTGTCGGTGTCTTCAATCCGCAACACCATGGTGCCGCCATTGTGGCGGGCAAACAAATAATTAAATAGGGCCGTCCGGGCATTACCGATATGCAGGTGACCCGTCGGAGACGGGGCGTACCGGACACGAATCTTTCCGTCAGTCAAAGAAATAACCTCTTTCCACAAGTTAAAAATCCACAAATATCAGTCTACTTGGAACCCAACGGGACTTCAAGCCCGTTTCTTCGACTTATTGTCGCTATCGCTGCTGTTCAGTTTCTTGGTTTGATGCGCCGGCTTGGCGAAGATCATCCGCCCGGCACTGGTTTGCAGGGCACTGGTGACGATCACATCCAGCATCTTATTGATGTAGAACTGACCATCCTCAACGACGATCATCGTCCCGTCTTCCAGATAAGCGACCCCTTGGGCCCGTTCGGTCCCTTGCTTGATCACCTTCACCGTCATGGTTTCCCCGGGCAGGACTTGGGGTTTCAAGGCATTGGCCAAGGCGTTGATATTCAGCACCGGCACGTTTTGAAATTGGCTAACCTTATTCAGGTTGAAGTCGTTCGTGACGACAATACCATCGATCAGCTTCGCTAACTTGATCAGTTTCGAATCCACTTCGGTTAAATCGTCGAAATCACCATCGTAATTATCGATGTGCACCGCTGGGTCCTTGCGCATGGCATTGAGAATGTCCAGCCCGCGCCGACCCTTAGCCCGCTTCAGATTATCAGCCGAATCGGAAATCAGCTGCAGTTCGTGGACCACAAAATCTGGAACAAGCAAAGTGCCCTCGATAAAGCCGGTTTTGGCAATGTCGTGAATCCGGCCGTCAATGATCACACTAGTATCCAGAATCTTATACCGGCGGAAATTATCATCTGCCTTGCGGCCCATGACCTCCCCGGATTTGGTCGGTTCCGGTGTCCGCCGGCGGGCAAACGTCTTGCGCCAATCCTCCACGCGCAGCGAGCCGACCCGGGCCCCCAAATAGGCCATCAAAATCATTAAGCCGATAGGCACGATCTTATTCGTCAACACATTCCGTGTCTGGTACAGCGGAATAGAAATCAAATTGGCAATGATCAGTCCCGCAGTGGCGAATAACGTACTGAACAGCAGCACCGACGGCGATAGCGCCGCCAGTTTAGCCTCTGTTTTATTTAAACTTGCCGTTAGCGTCGGTTCCGCTGCCAATTCGACCACTAATAGAATAATTGCACCTAACAAGGCATTGACTAACCCGTTCATCAAGAATATGTTGGTATCCTGACGGAGCAGTGCCCAGAAATATGGAAAAATAGCATAACCCATGGCCGCCCCAGCCAGGGCGAAAACAAACCGCATAATATTTTTTCTCATGCGCCACGGCCCCCTTTCTCTGCTAATGCAGCTTTACTTGGTTTCAGCGCCTGTTGCAGGCACTGGGTGATCGTCGTGACCCCCACGACCTGAATCTTCGCAGTGGGCTTATAGCGGGATAAATTATTTTTCGGAACAAAGATCCGTTTGAAGCCCAGCTTGGCCGCTTCTTCAATCCGGCTCTCGATCCGATTCACCCGGCGGATTTCACCAGTCAAACCGATTTCGCCCACGAAACAATCCCCAGGATCGACTTCGGCGTCTTGGTAACTAGAGGCCACTGCCATGGCAATCGCCAAATCAATGGCCGGTTCATCCAACTTCACCCCGCCAGTGGCCTTCAGATAAGCATCCTGATTCTGCAACAGCAGATTCGCCCGCTTTTCCAGTACCGCCATGATCAAGGCTGCCCGGTTGTGGTCGATGCCTGTGGTGGTTCGCTTGGCATTGCCGAACAGTGTTGGGGACATCAAAGCCTGAATCTCAACCAAAATCGGCCGTGTGCCCTCCATGGACACCACGATGGCCGATCCCGTCGCATGGGGCAAGCGTTCCTCCAAAAACGACTCGGAGGGGTTGTCCACCACGTGCAGGCCATCTTCTTCCATGGAGAAAATCCCAATCTCATTGGTGGACCCATACCGGTTCTTCACGGCACGCAAGATTCGATACGTATGGTGCATGTCCCCCTCAAAGTATAGAACGGTATCGACCATGTGCTCCAACATTTTTGGCCCGGCGATCGCCCCATCTTTAGTCACGTGCCCAACAACAAACGTCGTCAGCCCATCGTTTTTCGCGATGCGCATCAACTCATTGGTCACTTCCCGCACCTGACTGACGCTGCCAGCGGCTGAGGCTAGAGCCGGTTCATTCATCGTCTGAACAGAATCAATGATTAGAAAACCCGGCTTGACCTCTTTGATTGCCCGGCGAATCAAATCCATATCGGTTTCCGGATAAACGACGACGTGCTTGCCGCCAACCCCCAGCCGTTCAGCCCGCAGGCGAATCTGGCTCGCGCTTTCTTCCCCGCTGACGTACAGCACCTGTTCGCCGCTGGTCTTGGCCAACTGGCCAGAAACCTGCATCAGCAGAGTAGACTTGCCAATACCCGGATCACCGCCGATCAAGACCAGCGACCCCGGCACGACCCCGCCCCCCAAGACGCGGTCGAGTTCAGAAATGTGCGTTGGGATGCGCTTGTTATCATCCAGATTAACGGCATCCAAGGCAACAGGCTGACTTTGCACGCCATTGCTGCTGCCGCCCACTTTTTTGTTGGCATCCGCGGTGTAGACCTCTTCCACCATTTGGTTCCAAGCGCCGCAGTTGGGGCAGCGGCCGAAATATTGCGGTGACACATAACCGCAGTTTTGACAGACATAGCGGCTTTTTGTTTTGACCATTGAATACCCCTTTCCTTTTGTTGGTATCAGTACAGTATGCGCCCTTCAGCGACAAGTGCCATCAGTCGGAAGAACCAAATCCGCCGGCCCGGTCGCGGTCGTTCCCCGTATCCTGATCGGCCGTTAAATATGGCATGAAAATTCCCTGCCCAATTCGATCTCCCTGGTGCAGGACCACGTCCCGTACGCCAAAGTTCACCAAAGCAAAGAAAATTTCACCTTCGTTGCTGGGGTTGTTGTAATAATCAGCATCGACAATGCCCACCCCATTAGGCAGGATCAGCCCCCGCTTGATCGGGTTGCTGGATCGATTGGCCAGCATCAGATACTCGTCGTCGCCCATGTAAGCCTTGATCCCCGTGGGGACTAAATATGGCTTCAGTACCTCTTCAGCCCGCTCATAATCGCGATCAGTCAACGGATGCTCATTCCGAATCAGCCGAAACAACCGAACAAAATTCATCCGCCACACCGTCGGCAGCAAGAAATCCTCTGCCACGGTAAAATCATATCCCGCCGAATGCCGCGTCGCCCGCTGAGGCAAAGCCAACCCCGCCTCCGCAAACCGACTTACCACGGCAAAACCGCGTTTTTTTTCCATGTTCATCCCTCTTTATCAATCACTCTGAAACTGGCCGTCATTGTCCATGTCTAGTGTACGTAGTGCCAATGCGTAGCAATCGGAGGCTGAGGGGGCTCAGTGGTGGAAACCACACGGTGGCTTGCCGCCGATGTGGTTAGGCGACTTTGAGACCGCGGTTTTTGCGGGCTCAAAGCGCCGTCACCACGTTCCAGCCCCCTCAGCCGGAGATTGCGAAGCATTGGCACGGCAGCCAACGACGTATCAAGTTCCATTGTCTCATTCTACCATCGCAGGCAGGATACTTGCACTCCAGCCGTTCCTCCGGTACATTGAATTTAGAAAAACATACAAGGAGGGGACTATTGTGCACTTTATCGAAGAACCCGGCCGCTTTTTTACCAACGACCTGCAAGGTGACCTCATGGCCGAGCTCACCTACCAGCCCAGTGAAGACGGCAAAGTCTGGGTGATCGACCACACCTTCGTCCGCGGCGACCAGCGCGGCAAAGGGATCGCCAAAGAACTGCTGGATACCGCGGTGCAAGCGGCTCGGGACCGCAGTATCAAGGTCAAACCGCTTTGCACTTACGCCCGCACTCAATTCATGAAACATCCGGAAGCTTACGCTGATGTAAAAGCTTAGCCCCGGGTAAGACGAAAGGCACCGCCCGGGCCACATGGTCCAAGGCGGTGCCTTTGCTCATACCCGTAATTGCCTCTTAATCGTTATCAGGCAGTTCAGCGGCATAATAGACTTCGGAAACATCATCATTGTCTTCCAAAGCATCAATCATATCTTGGAATTTCTCCAGCTTATCGTCCGGGATCGGCGTCATGTTCTGGGGAATCATGGTCAATTCAGCATCAGCCAATTTGTAGCCTTGCTTCTCCAGCGCGTCGCGAACCGCCGTGAAGTCCTTCGGGTTGGTATAAATCTCATACGCATCATCAGACGTTTGCAGGTCATCACCGCCAGCGTCCATGACATCTTCCAACACTTGGTCCTCATCGGCATCGGTCGTGGACCGGTCAATTACGATGTAGCCCTTGCGATCAAACAGATAGGAAACAGAACCAGACGCACCCAGAGCGCCGCCATGCCGGGTAAAGGCGACCCGGACATCGGAAGCAGTCCGGTTCTTGTTGTCGGTCAAAGCCTCGACCAAAACCGGCACACCGCCCGGTGCATACCCTTCGTAAGTCACTTCATCATAGTGCGTCTCATCGTTGCCGGCCGCTTTATCCAAGGCCCGCTTGATATTATCCTTGGGCATATTGGCTGCCCGGGCTTTATCCATGACTAAGCGTAGAGAGGGGTTGCCGCTGGGGTCAGGACCTCCGCTCTTTGCAGCCATAAATAACTCACGGGAGAGTTTTTGGAAGATTTTGCCGCGTTTGGCATCTTGGGCGTTTTTCCGTCCTTGAATGTTATGCCATTTGGAATGTCCTGACATTCTATATTTCCTTCTTTCGTGTAATTGGTAAAAAAGTCACGCAAACACAATAGATAATACCAAAAAGCAGGCGGCAATTCAATATTTCGTCTGAAAGCGTACAATATTATACGAAGGAAGTGACCCTCCGGTGCAGTTAACACAGCTTTATAACCTGCTCTATGATACTTATGGCGACCAGGGTTGGTGGCCTGGCCGCAGCGATTGGGAAATCCTGTTTGGCAGCGTATTGATTCAAAATACCAATTGGCGCAATGTTGACCAGGCCATTGCAGCGCTGACCCAAGCCACTGGCATGATCCCGCACCAAATGCGGACGCTGTCCACGGACCAGCTGCAGGATTTGATCCGCCCGGCTGGATTTTTCACCCGCAAGGCGCAAACGATTCAGAACTTGCTGACCTGGCTGGCAGCAGCCAACGATGATTTAGCCCGGCTGCGGCGCACCCCTCCCCAGCAGTTGCGGACCAGTCTGGTGGCGCTCAGCGGGATCGGCGATGAAACGGCCGACGACATCCTCTTATATGTGCTGAGTGTCCCTACCGTCATCATCGATAAATACACCCGGCGCTTTTTTAACCGGTTCGAGATCATGCTGCCGGCCAGTTACTTAGCTGCCCAAAAGGCCGTGGCCGATCAATTACCGAATTTCACCCTGCGCGGCCTGCAAAACTTCCACGCCCTGATCGTGGCTGTGGAAAAGGAAAAATATACAAAATCCCAATGGCAAGATTTACCAATGAGTCAGTACCGTTTAGAATGGAACCAATCCTAAAAAGCGAGGTCACAAGTTTGGACAAACAAGAATTGCTGGCGCAGTTTCCTGCGCTGGCCCCGTATGCCGCTGAGACACCCACGTTTTGGGCCAATCCCCACTATGGTGCGCCGCGTGATGACGCCGCCAGTCTGCGCGAAGCCGACGTCTTTGACGCCGGTACCCGCTGGCGCCGGTTCGCGCCGTATTTGGCGGAAGTCTTCCCCGAAACCGCGGCGGCCGGCGGGATCATTGAATCCCCCATTTACCGCCTGCCGCATTTAGAAAACCAGATCAGCCAGGATACTGGGACTGCCTTTCCCGGCAAGCTTTATATGAAAGCCGACAGTGAACTGCCAGTGTCTGGCTCCATCAAATCCCGAGGCGGCATTTATGAAGTACTGAAATTCGCGGAAACCATCGCGATGCGCGAAGGCGATTTAGCCTACACCGATGATTACCGGATTTTGAACAGTCCCCGCTACAAGCAGATGTTTTCCAAGTACGGGATCGCTGTTGGTTCCACCGGCAATCTGGGCCTGAGCATTGGCCTGATGGCCTCGACCCTAGGCTTTCAAACTACCGTCCACATGTCCGCCGATGCCCGCCAGTGGAAGAAGGATAAACTCCGAGCCAATGGCGTCACCGTGGTGGAATATGACGCAGACTTCACGACTGCGATCACCGCCGGACGGAAAAAAGCCGAAAGCGAGCCAAATACGTACTTCATTGACGACGAAGGCTCCACCGATCTGTTCCTGGGATATGCCGTAGCAGCAATTCGGCTGGGCAAACAATTAAAGGATGCCGGCATCAAGCTGGATGCCGACCACCCCGTCTTTGTTTATCTGCCGGCCGGCGTCGGCGGTTCCCCTGGCGGCGTCACCTTTGGTTTGAAGACCGTCCTAGGGGCCAATATCCATGGCATCTTCGCGGAACCGACCCACATGCCGTCGGTCACGATCGGGATGATCAGCGGACTGCAGGAAAAAATCGACGTCTACGATTTAGGCATCGACGGAAAAACAGCCGCCGACGGTTTAGCTGTGCCCCGCCCATCCCGCTTAGCCGGCCGGGTCATGGACACCCTGCTCTTAGGCAGCTGCACCTTCCCAGATGACGATATGATGCGCTGGACCGCTCGTTTGGCCGAGCAGGAACACCATAATGTCGAACCATCCGGCGCGGGCGGCTTGGCCATTTTGGAACGTTCCTTCCCTGCTCTGGCCAAACTCGGCTACCCGGTGGAAAATGCCACCCATATCATTTGGGCCACCGGCGGCAGCATGGTCCCCGCTGCGGAGATGGCTGACTACATTAAGACCGGCGATCAGTTGCTGGCGGAGTGAAGGCAGTCACCCCCACTGTCAGCGTCTTTTGTGTAACCTGCGTGGCGGTCGCCCCGAAGAGCCGATCAATCAGCGCTTGAAACGCCTGCTGGTGCGCGGCGCTCAGTAGTGGCGGCAGTTCTTCGGTGAGATAGTCACGGTCGATTTCTTCCGTATACTGATAGTTGAATGATGTTTGCCGTTGGGCCCAGCCGGCCTGGCGGCTTTTTTGCTGCCACTGTGCCAGCGGCTGTTCGGTTTCACTCACGTAATGGGCTTTAAGTTCAGGGAACGCGCGGATAAACTGGTCAAATATCAAGTCGGTTCGGCCGCTCACCCGACTGAGGACAAAGGTGCCAGCAGGCGCCAGCAGCCGGGCCAGCCGGGGCATGTCGGCAGGCGTTAAAAATGGTGCCATATGGGCAAAAATCACTTCATACTGCTGGTCTCGCCGGGCAAATTCAGTCCAGGGCGCCCGGATCACGGTCTGAGCGTGCTGACCGGCCGCCTGGAGCGCCTGCTGGGCGTACTGGAGCATCTGGGCACTGATATCCATCAGGGTCAAAGTCTGGGCGTGCCGGGCCAGCATGGGCGAGAAACGGCCGCTGCCGCTGCCTAGATCCAGCACCCGACCAGCAGGCAGAATCTTCTCCGTCAGCAGCCAGTGGGCCATATCCGGTACCAAGGGCAGCCGGTCTGCTTGCTGCATGGCATAATACTCCGCCGCGAAGTCATCCCACGCGGCGGCTGTTTCACTGTCTCCAGAGTTGATGGTCTCAACCTTCTTTCCGCTTTTCTCTTCTCAGTATACTAAATGAGCACAGCATTCCCGCAGGAATACTGTGCTCATCGGCAATGCCTTAATTAATTATTCAACTGTCACACTCTTGGCCAAGTTCCGCGGCTTATCCACGTCCAGGCCCTTGCCTAACGCGGCATAATACGCAATCAGCTGGGCGGGTACGATCCCAACCAAAGCACTCAGCAGCGGGGCCACATCCGGCAGGACAATATTGTCTGTCGGCTGGGCGAGATGCTCACTGACGATGGTCATTGTGTGGGCGCCCCGGGCTTCGGTTTCTTGCAGATTACTGCGGGTGTGCGCAGCGGTGGCGTCATCGGTAATGAATGCCAAGACCGGAGTATCTTCTTCGATCAGGGCAATGGTACCGTGCTTCAGCTCGCCGGCGGCAAAGCCTTCCGTGTGGACGTAGGAGACCTCTTTGAGCTTCAGTGCGGCCTCCAAGCTCAGCGGATAGTCCTCACCCCGACCAATGTAAAACGCATGGGCTTGATTCGGGAAATACTGACCAACCAGATTCTTGATCTGGTCTTTTTCGTCCACCAGTGTTTGCATTCCAGCGGCAGCTAGACTTAACTCATGACGCAGGTTCAACGCTTTGGCGGCCGTCAGGTTGCGATGCAGCCCCAAGGCCTTGGCCAAGACCGCCTGCACCGCGATTTGAGCTGTATACGCCTTGGTAGACGCCACGGCGATTTCCGGACCGGCATGCAGCAGCATCGTGTAATCGGCTTCCCGGGACAGCGTCGACCCAGCAGTATTCGTCATGGTCAAAACTGGATAGCCCTGTTTCTTCACGTTGACCAGTACTTCCCGACTGTCTGCAGTTTCACCGCTTTGGGACAGCAGCAGGAAGAACGGATGGGCGGACAGCAGCGGCATGTGGTAGCCGAACTCGCTGGCCAAATGCACCTCAGTGGGCAGGCCGGCTACTTGTTCGAATAAGTAGCTGCCCACTAAGCCCGCATGGTAGCTGGTACCGGCGGCGACGATGTACAGCCGATCCGCTTGGTCGAGTGCTGTCAGCAAGTCCGCCGATACGGTCACACTGCCGTCGGCCGGTAAGTAAGCATCAACGATGCGGCGCATCACGGCCGGCTGTTCGTCAATCTCCTTAAGCATGTAATACGGGTAAGTTCCTTTAGAGATTTCACTGGCGTCAATGTTGGCCGTGAACGTATCGCGGTGGACAAAGTCGCCCGCCAAATCGGTGATGGTCAATTCATCCTGGTGCATGATCACGACGTCACCATCCTGCAGTGCCTTGAATTGTTTCGTCTGATCGATCATCGCCATGGCATCGGAGCCGACGTAGTAAGCACCCTCGCCGATGCCGACCAATAACGGTGATTTGTTTTTTGCCGCATACAGCGTGTTGGGATCTTCAGCATCCGCCAAGACAAATGCATAGGAGCCCTGCAGCAAATTCAAAGTCTTGTAAAAGGCAGCAGCCGGTGTTAATCCCTCGTCAGCCACGAACTTAGCCACCAATTGGACCACGACTTCGGTGTCGGTCTGTGATTTGAACGGCACCCCCGTCAAGTACTGGTCTTTTAACGCCGCGGCGTTAGTGATCACCCCGTTGTGAACCAAGTAAAAGCGCTCGTCTGCTGAGTATTGAGGGTGGGCATTGGCATCTGTCGGTGCACCGTTAGTCGCCCAGCGGGTGTGGCCGATACCCATCGTGCCTTCTACCGCCGGGGTCAGCTGGGCCTTTAAGGCGGCAATTTTACCTACTGTCTTCACCACATGCTGACCGTTGCGGGCGCTGTTGACAAAAATACCCGCTGAATCATAGCCGCGATACTCCAATTTTTGTAATCCATTAATTAAAATCTTTTGAACCGGTTTAGCACTGATCACACCGACGATTCCGCACATAATAAAACCTCCGCGACAATATAATTGGTGGGCTTGGTCTACCTATTTGGTATAGACAGGTATCCGGAACCAATCCCTTGTGTCTGCCAAGTATGTTATACGGGTTTATCCATTTAGTCAACAAAAAAATGCATTGGTATTCTCGGATGTCAGGTTTTGGTATATATGTCTATACCATTGTGTTCAGCCCGCCAGTATGCGAAAATACCGGCGAGGTGATTTTATGTCAGATGGAACTGCCATTGCCTTTCTTCAGGATCTGATCCGGATCCCCTCCGTCGGCGAACAGGAAGAAACTGTCGCCGAGCGGATTTGGGAATTCATTGAGGCTTCTGGGAAAGCACACTATTTTCATAAGCAGAGCATTCCTTACGCCGATGGGCGTGAGGAACTGGTGTTAGATGTCGGAAAGAATGCGGACGCTCCATTATTAGGCGTTTCCGGACATATGGATGTGGTCAAGGCGGGTAATGAAAAAGACTGGACCTACCCGCCCTTTGCGGCCACCATCAAGGATGGGCTGTTATACGGCCGCGGTGCCAGCGATATGAAATCGGGGTTAGCGGCACTGGTCGTGGCCTTGACGAATGTCGCCGGGACTAATTTGCCCAACCGGATTCGGTTCATGGGCACGACCAGTGAGGAAGTCGACAACGGCGGCGCAGCAAAGTTAGCCAAGCTGGGCTTCACCAAAGATCTTGATGCGCTGCTGGTTGCGGAACCGACCGGGTTCAAAACGATTTGGCACGGCGAAAAGGGAATCTTAGATTTCACCGCCCAAGTCAAAGGCAAGGCGGCTCACAGCTCCCAGCCGGAATTGGGTAAAAACGCCATCAATGATCTGCTGACACTGGCTGCACTCACAGCAGCCCAGGCGAAAGTCTTAACGGATAAAACAGACCCGCTGCTGGGCCACGCAACGTACAACCCCACCTTGATCGGCGGTGGCGTGCAGGTGAATATCATCCCTGAGTCTGGTTATTTCCGGGGAAATATTCGCTCCACCCCGACGGCCAATAATGACCAGTTCAGTCAGGCCCTGCAGACTGCAGTTCAAGAATCTAAGAAACAGGGCGTTGACGGATCGATTCACGTTGATTCGGCTTTGCCTGCGCTGGCCAGCGCGCCGGATAATCCGCTGATCAAACAACTCCAAGCCATTCTCCGCGCTAATGGGTATGATACTGCCGACGTCATCGGCGGACCCGCGATTTCCGATGCATCCGTGATGATTCCAAACGGGTTCCCCTTCGCGGTTTTCGGACCTGGGAATGACACCAACCACCAAGTCGATGAACATATCAAAGTGGCCGACTACTTAGCAGCCATTCACCTATACACCGATCTCTTCACCCATTTCGGTGCTGGGCTGATGGAACAACAAAATTAATGTAAGAGGTCGTTAAACGGGCGTATATGAAAAAGTGGCGCAACCCTCTAACATAAGGATTGCGCCACTGCTGTACTCGAATTATTTATTCGTGGCAGATCTCCTGCACTTTCGGTGACCAGGGTAAATAGTCCTGTAGGACCGTCAAGTCCCCGGGCACCGGCAAATTAGGTAATGCCGCAAACAAATAGTTCAAGTATTGACGAAGGTCGAGGTGATTTATCTCTGCAGTTTTGAGCACACTTAATAAGATGCCCGTCGCTACGGCGCCGCGTTTGCTCTGTGAGAAGAGCCAATTTTTGCGGCCCATCACCAGCTCTTTGACGGCTCGTTCGGCCCGGTTATTGGATAACTCCAACCGGCCGTCTTGGAGAACCGCCCGTAATCCTACTTCATGGCCCAGTGCGTATTCAACTGCGCGACCAAGTTTGGATTTCGGTAAGTAACTGTCACCCAATTCAAACAACCATTTGAAGAAGGCATCCATCTGCGGCTGGAGGTGTTCTTTACGCTGCGCAAGTCGCTCAGTTGCGGGCAGGCCACGCCATCCCTGTTCCAAGTGGAACATCTCATTACAGTATTGCCGACCAATGGGTGCCAATCCGGTATCACCACCGGTAACCGCTTCGTCGAACTTCCGCCGGACGTGCGCCCAGCAATAAACATTGGTCAGATCCGGCAACCGGGGATACACAGCATAGCCATCGGTCTGCAGGTATTTCGTATATCCCTTAAGGAAGCGCTCAGCTTCGCCGTACCCGCGGGTGTCGCCGTGGTCATACAGGATAATTTGATGCTCCGCAAACTTGCCTGAGGTGTAAACCCAGTAATAGGTCTTGGCCTTCTTGATGGCGAGCACCCGGTAGGGCGTCTCATCGGCGTGAATGATATCCTGGGCCAGCAGTTCTTGATGCATCAAATTGTAGAGCGGCCGCAGATATTCTTCGGCTGCCTTGATAGGCCAACCAGACAGGGCTTGCCGGGTAAAATCTGCGCCACGATTATGCCAGAGCTTTTCTTGCCGGTAATCCGGCACTTTATAGATAAATTTGGTCAAGATTGATTCGGTCACGACCGCATTTGAAGCCATACTGTGGGAGATCACGGGCTTCGGTACGTCTGCTTTCTTGGTGATTACCTTACCGTGGTCTTGTAAACACTGCTCGTTAGTGCAGACGTAAGTGTGCTGGTAAACAGTGGTGGCCAACAACTTAACGGGGACAAAGTCGACCTCTTTACGTACGGCTGTCCGCCCAATATCGGCCATCATCTTCCCACATCCTGGGCAAATCTGATCTTCAGTGTCTAAAGTATAGTCGCGAGTGTTTTGTGGTAATTGACTCAGGTCCATCGATTTTCGGTGAACCACTTTCTTAGGGCGTTTCTTGACTGGCTCGTCTTCGCCACTCGCCTTGGCGACCGCTGCTTGTTCTTCCTGGGTGAGCACGTGTTCGTTGAAGAGGTTGGTTTGCCCATCTGGCAAATTTTGGCTGGATTCGCGGCGACGACCATAGAGAACACGTTTCAATACGGCCAGCTGCTCCTGCATCTGTTGGTTTTCGTGGAGTAAATTTTGGACGATAGTCCGTAATTGCTCGGGGGTGGCATCTGCGAGTGCAATGCTATTTTTTGGGTCGACCAATGTGTGGCCCTCCTGAATTATTGATTATTGGATTATATCATTTATAGATCATAAAAAGGAAGAGGTAATACCAAATTTCATTTGGCATCCTCTTCCACATTTAATTGGTATATCCGACCCTGCGGTCATGAATGGTACGCCTCTCAATAATACTTAGACCAGTGATCAATCGTTTTAACTGGTAATGGCTTAGTCGTTGTACGTCGGACCGGTTGCGGGGCCATTGCAGGTGGCCGTTCTCGAACCGCTTGTAATAGAGGACGAAGCCGCTGCGATCCCAGTAAAGGGCCTTGAACCGGTCCCGCTGACTGCCGCAAAATAGGAATAGTGAGTGGTCGTACGGGACTTCGTTCTCACCATAGAGTTCCCGCAGTGAGGCAGCTAAACCGTCAATTCCTTTGCGGAGGTCAGTCTTGCCACAGATGATGTAGATGTTAAGTTCTTGGATATTGGGGAACATTACCAGTCAACTCCTGTAAGACGATGTGCCGAGTGCTCCGATCAGCACCATTATAAAAAATCACTTCGGCATCTTTGAGCTTGATTCGAGCAGCTATCTGGGGCTTCCCACCAGTGCTGGGTGTCCGATCTGTCATTTGAACCGGCACAATATCTTTAATTTGAACCATAAAAAGCCTCCTTGTGCACTTGATGACTCAAGCATACAAGGAGGCTACGGCGCGAACCATATACCCGTTTAACGACCGCTTACAAATTAATATTACGTAGACAAACAAAAAAACCGCCAATGGCGGTTTTTTCAGTCTGAATTCAATTATTCACCCATAACATTGCGGACAACATCGGCGATTTGATCAACGTATTGGCTGACCTTTTCTTCAGTCGGCGCTTCCGCCATGATCCGTAAAAGACTTTCTGTTCCGGAGGGCCGTACCAGCACCCGGCCATCGCCGGCCATTTCTTTCTCTACCGTATCAATGGTCGCCATGATTTCCGGGTGTTCCCGCCATTTGTTCTTGGCACTGGCCTGGACTTTAATATTCACAAGCTTTTGCGGATAGGTCTTTACCGGGGCAGCAAGTTCAGACAACGGTTTACCAGTCTGTTTCATCACATTCAGCAATTGCAGGGCCGTCAGCATACCGTCACCAGTATTATGGAAATCAAAAATAATAATGTGGCCGGACTGTTCGCCGCCCAGGTTGTAACCCCCCTCGCGCATCTTTTCCACGACGTGGCGGTCGCCCACTGGGGTCTGCTCAGAATGCATACCGGCCTTGTCCAGGGCCTTGTAGAGCCCAATATTGCTCATGACCGTCGTGACCACGGTATCCTTCTTCAAGCGGCCGCGCTGATCATAGTAGTTGCCCAAAATATACATGATCTTATCGCCATCAACGATATTGCCTTTTTCATCCACGGCAATCGCCCGATCGCCATCGCCATCAAAGGCGACCCCCATCTTAGCGTGCCGTTCGACGACGGTCTTGGCTAATAACTCAGGGTGGGTGGAGCCGACGTGATCGTTAATGTTCAAGCCATTGGGCTTCGTGGCGATCGTTGTGAAATCGACATCCACATCCGCGAACAACCGGCTGATCAGGGCCGACGTGGACCCATTGGCCCCGTCAAATACAGCGGGAATGCCATCCAACGCTTCCGAAACGGATTGTTCTAAGAATTGCAGATATTTCAATGCACCCTCTGGATAATCGGCAACAGTACCCAAACCCTTTGCTTCAGGCCGAGGTAAGGTATCTTCCGGTGCGTCCAGCAAGGCTTCAATCTCCTCTTCCGTTTCGTCAGATAATTTATACCCGTCCGGGCCAAAGAACTTGATGCCATTATCCGCCACCGGGTTGTGGGAGGCAGAAATCATGATCCCCGCGTTAGCATTCTGTACTCGGGTCAAATAGGCCACCGCCGGAGTCGTGATTACGTCCAGGTTAAGTACTTCAATCCCCACTGACAGCAAACCAGCGATCAGTGCATGTTCCAGCATTTCCCCGGAGATTCGAGTATCCCGGGCCACTAAAACCCGGGCGTGCGGCGCACCCTCAGCATCCTTTTCAGTCGCGTGCTGGGTCAGCACATAGCCGCCTGCCCGGCCTAGTTTAAATGCCAGCTCCGGACTTAATTCCCGGTTAGCGATTCCCCGAACCCCATCTGTCCCAAAGTACTTCGTTGTCATAGCCAAAACTCCAATCCTAATTGTTATTGGACCGGTAACCGGTCACTCATTACTACTGCTGCTACTGCTGCTATCACTACTACTGCTACTGCTGGTACTGCTGCGGCTGCTGCTGGCGGTCGGCGTACTGTCGCTTTCATTTTCACTTTCACTCTCAGATCGGTCCGTGGCCGCTTTAATGGTCGCTTTCACCGAACTGGGATCGGCGCCATCCAGATCATTATCTTTCAACGGAATGGACACCTGTTGGTTATAACTGCCTGCCGAGGTGATGCTGCTGACATCAATGGGCACAGTCAGCTCTTTGATTTTATTCAGCACATCGCTGGGGGCGGTGATTTTCACAGTTTTCACGCTGGTCGTCACCGAATACGCCAGATTGCTCTGGCCTTTTTCAGTGGACAAGCTCAGCGGCACCGTCTTACTGGGCAGATGAATGCCCAAGGTGACGTGAATGGTCTGGGGATCCAAAACAGCATTCACAATATTACCGTTGCTATCCAAGGCTTGCAAGAGGACCTCTTGGTTCGAGGTGGTCTTCGTATCCCGCGACAGCGGCACATTGGCGACGACTCGAGCAATCTTGCGAATTTCGTCTGTTGCTCCGGTGACTTCCACTGTATTTTGACTCAGCTTGGGCTGATCTGTGATATAGCCGTCGGCAATCGCGTTTTTATTATAAGTGACCTGAATCGGGAACTTCTGCGTCCGCCGAGTTTGGATATTCACCGTGATTTCTTTCGGCGAAATCTCATAGGTCAGCTCCTTGTTCAAGCCGGAGGCCTTCAGTTTAACGACGTGTTTGCCCACCTTGAGCTTGCTCAGATCGGCCACGATCTCAAAATTCTGGGTATTGACGGTCATCGATACCAAGGAGGACGGGCCCTCCAGCGTCACGGATACCTTGGCCGGATAGCCGGTTACATAATATTTGTCAGTATCAGCATTCAGCTGCAGGGGCACTTTCAAGGTCTTCTTGGTCGTCGCGGCGATCGCTTGGCGTTCTGCCGTATTCCGGTTGGTGACCAAGCTGTTGTAGTTGACATACGTGAATAACAGCAGGGCAAAAGCCAGAGAAATGATCCGATAGAACCACTTGCTATTGGTGATTTTAGTCCACATGGTGGTCACCTCCATTACCATTACCGGTGAAGAAGTGGACGATGCGATCACGAATCCGATCCCATTGATTCGGTTCTTTATCAGCGACGATAAATTGGGAACGCAGATACTTGAGATACTCGGCCTGACTCATGTCCCGCATCAACTGGCTGTTTTTTGTTAAAGTGACACCGCCGGTTTCTTCCGAGACGACAATAGTCAAAGCATCAGTCACTTCACTGATTCCCACCGCCGCACGGTGCCGCGTCCCTAACTCTTTAGGGATCGTGTTGCTTTCAGAAAGCGGCAAATAGGCCGCCGCTACGGCAATACGGTTGTCGCGAATGATCACGGCCCCATCATGCAGCGGCGTATTGGGGATAAAAATATTGATCAATAAGCCGCTGGAAATGTCCGCATCCAAAGGAATCCCGGTTTCAATATAATCCTCCAACCCGGTTTTCATTTGAATTGAAATCAGCGCACCAATGCGCCGCTTAGCCATATACTGAATGGCTTTGTCCAATTCATTGATCATCCGCTCGGCGATCCGGTTCTGGTCCTGACTAGCCCGCTGCAATATCGAGCCACGGCCCAAGTGCTCCAAGCCGCGACGAATTTCGGGCTGGAAGACGATCACCAGTGCAATGACCCCCCAGGTCAGAATTTGATCCATCAAGAAAGAAATCGTCGTGAGATGCAGCAGCATGCTGGCTAGTTTGACCACGACAATAACCGCGATCCCTTTCACGAGCTGGACCGCTTTAGTCCCGCGAATGAGCATGATCAATTTGTAGATCACGTACCAGACCACTAAGATATCGATCAGATTGGCCAACGACTGCCAGCTGATCAGGTTGCTAAATGACAATTGCATCAGTTCACTCCCACTCGTTTACTCCATTTTCCACGCACATGCGCTAACTCAAACATTATAGCATAGGGCGCCGCTGGTTCCCTGGAGAATTCTGGCACAGACCGCGGCGGCATTGTATGATGGTTGTAAAGAAAAATTTGGAGGCAGGGAGAAAATGTCAGAACGTGCATGGCGCTGGGGTATCCGGCTATTTTTCTGGGTGTACATCGGGTTGACCGCATGGCTGATCCAAGACGCCTTCAGCTTCTTGGCCTTTAACACCCTCCTAGCCTATATTCCCATTGAAATCGGCTTCTGGTTGCAGTACCACCGGTTTCGCTGGCCTATTGTCTTTTGGCTGACAGCCCTAGTTTGGCTGCTGTTTTATCCCAACGCGCCGTATATCTTAACCGATTTTTTCCATTTGTCTCTATTGCGTCCCTATGGCTTCTCCGGACTGATCCGCAATTCATTACCGCTCTGGACCCATTTTCTCCTGTTGGTGGGTATCGGGCTGATCAGCGCCGGCGTCGCCCAAATCGGTAGTGAACGCATCCTGCAGCGGATGCTGGCCTATTGGCCCAACCGCCGGCACAATTGGCTCCCAGTCGTCCGGCTGGCCTTCTACATCCTGGTGGGCATCGGTATCTACATCGGCCGCTTCCTCCGCCTGCACACCTTTTACCTCCTCACCCCCGACCTCATCTGGCGCCCCATCATGCAAATGTGGTCCTGGCACATGGCCGGTTTCGTCGGCTTGATGGTGATCCTGCAGTACATCATCTGGGCCCTAATGGTCTACAGCAGACAAACGAAACGGTCTGACTAGGCACAAAAGCAGCCCCTGAAATCCGAGATACAGATTTCAGGGGCTGCTTTTGTATTCAAGTAATCTTCAGTCTATCAGTCTGCGTGTATCTAGTGCCAACGCGGAGCAACCGGAGGCGGAATGGGCTCAGTGGTGCAACCACACGGCGGCTTGCCGCCGATGTGGTTAGGCGACTTTGAGACCGCGTTTTTTGCGGGCTCAAAGCGCCGTCACCACTAGCTACGCCTTCGGCTTCGCACTTGCTGCGCTCCGCCAGCCCAATTCCGCCGGAGGTTGTGCAGCATTGGCACGGCAATCAAAGCCCCACCTAACTCATGACCGGTGCATCTTAAACTCCAAGAACAAGTCGTTATACATTCCCACGGTCTTCAACCCCAAGTCATCATAAACCTGCAGCTTGCCAATCGTCTTCGGCTCCGGATAAAACTGCTTGTCATTCCGAATTGCCTTCGGCAGCATCGCCTTCGCCTTGTCGTTCGGCGTCGCATAACCAACATACTCCGCATTCTGCTTGGCATTCTTCGGCTCCAGCATAAAATTCAAGAACGCGTAGATCGCCTTAAAATGCTTCGCCGTCTTCGGAATCACCAAGTTGTCAAACCACAGATTACTGCCTTCAGTCGGTACGACATAGTGCAGATGGCTGTTATTCGCCAGCATTTCACTGGCTTCCCCGGACCACGTAACGGCCAAGGGCGCTTCGTTTTGGATCATGTACATCTTGATTTCATCGGCCACGATGGCCTTCACGTTGGGCGCCAGATCATCCAGACTGTCCTTCGCCCGAGTCACCTGCGCAACGGACTTAGTATTCATCGAATCGCCGTTTTTCACCAGCGCCAGACCTAAAATATCTCGGGCACTGTCCACCAGCATGATACTGTGCCGCCACTTGGGATTCCATAAATCAGACCAATGCTGCATTTCATCAGCCTGCACATAACGGTCATTGTAAATGATGCCCAAGGTGCCCCAGAAATACGGAATCGAATAGCGATTGCCCGGATCAAAACTCTTATTCAAAAAGTCCTTGCCAATGTTGTTCATGCCCTTGATCTTGCTGCGATCCAAGGGCAGCAGGAGGTGCTCCTTCTTCATTTTCTCGATCGTATAATCACTGGGTACGGCCAAATCGTAACTGGTCCCGCCCTGCTGAATCTTCGTCAGCATCGCTTCGTTGCTGTCGAAGGTCTCGTAATTCACCTTATAGCCGGTTTCTTTCGAAAACTTCGTGAGCAGCGCCGGGTCGATATAGTCGCCCCAGTTGAACAGATTCAGCGTTTTGGCATTCGCGTCACCCTGGGCGTGTTCCAGCCGGTTGACCCCCAATGTTAAGAGCAGACACGCCGCCACGATAGCAATGAAGAAACTCATTAATTTTTTCATTTCGCCGCGCCTCCTGCCTTTTCTTTATTCCGCCGCTGACGATTCGTCTGATGCAGCTGAATGAAGAAGTACACCAGCACCAAGACCAGGGCGAATAGGAACATCAGCGCTGACAGGGCGTTGATCTCGAGTGAGATCCCCTGCCGCGCCCGGGAATATATTTCTACAGACAGGGTGGCAAAGCCGTTCCCTGTGACAAAGAAGGTCACGGCAAAGTCGTCCAGCGAATAGGTAAAGGCCATGAAATAGCCGGCCACGATTCCCGGAGTGATGAAGGGCAAAATGACCCGATTCAGCACCTGCGGCCCACTGGCCCCAAGATCATAGGCGGCATCGATCAAGGCATGGTCCATTTCCTGGATACGGGGCAAGACCATCAAGACCACAATGGGAATCGAAAAGGCAATGTGACTGGCCAATACGGAACCAAAGCCTAAACTAATCCCCAGCATGGTGAAGAGAATCAGGAATGACGCCCCGATAATGACATCTGGCGAGACCATCAGAATGTTATTCAGCGACAGCAGCAGATTTCGATTAGCCTGGCGTTTGGTTGCCGCGATACCCAAGGCGCCCATGGTCCCGACGATCGTCGCAATCAAGGACGACAGCAGCGCCAGCAGCAGTGTTTGCAGCACGATTTGAATCAACCGCGTGTCCGCAAACAGTGTCTGGTAGTTAGCCCAAGTGAACTGCTTGAACGTATTCATGGTCGAGCCGGTGCTGAATGAAAAGTAAATCAGGTAGGCAATCGGCAGATACAGGACCAGGAAGACAAAGACCAGATAGAGCCGGCCCAGCTTATTTTTCTTTTGCACCGGTACCAATCCCCTTTCGCTTATGCCGCCGTTCTGCGGTCAAAGCCATGCTCAGGAACATCATCACGATCAAGATGACCCCAATCGTGGACCCCATGCCCCAGTTCATGGTGGTCAAGAAATGCTCTTCGATCGCCGTGCCCAGGGTGATCACCCGATTCCCGCCAATCAAGCGGGTCAACATGAACAAGGAGAGCGACGGAATGAAAACCGCCTGCACGCCGGCCACGACCCCCTTACGGGTCAGGGGCAGCAGCACCCGGGTCAGCGTTTGCCAATTGGTCGCGCCCAGATCCCGGCTGGCATTAAGCAGCGCTGGATCGATCTCGGCGATCGCGTTATAGATCGGCAGGATCATGAACGGGATTTCAATATATGTCGCCACAAAAATGAAACTGAAATCGGTGAACAGGATCTGCTTGGGCCCGATGCCGATGAAGCCCAGAAACTGGTTCACCGACCCGTTTTGGCCAAAAATCCCGATGAAGGCGTAAGCTTTCAACAGCAAGTTGATCCAGGTCGGCAAAATGATCAGCAGCAGCCACAAGTCCTTGTGCTTCAACTGATTTAAGAAAAGTGCCGCCGGATAACTGATCAATACCGTCGCCACGGTGATGATCAGCGCATACCAGAATGAATTCAGGGTCATCCGCAGATAGGTGCCGGACGTGAAATAGGTGGCGTAATTTCCCAGCGTGAACTGATGATCCAAGTTGAAGAACGATTGATAAATGATCAACGCCACCGGCGCAATCACGAACAGGATGATCCATAGCATATAAGGAATGTAATAAAGGCGTTTAGCCGTATTGCTCACCCGGTTCACTCCCCTTCGTAAGTTTCCAGCCGCGCATCGAAGTCGGCTTCCTTTTCATTGAACCGCATGACATGGATATCTTCCGGTTCAAAGAACAACCCAATGTCCTTATCTTCCTCCACGGGGTTGGTGGAGTGAATCAGCCACTCGTTGTGGTCCGCATCATAAGCCACGACTTCGAAGTGATCACCGCGGAATAATTGGGAATCCACCTGGACCACCAATTTGCCTTTGTCGGGGGTCGTCACATCCAAATCCTCGGGCCGCAAGACAATTTCCACCGGCTCATTGGGCCGCATGCCGGCATCGGCACACTCAAAGCGCTTGCCGACAAATTCGACTTCGTAATCCTTGATCATCGTGCCTTTCACAATGTTGGATTCCCCGATGAAATCAGCGACAAAGTGGTTGATCGGCTCATCGTAAATATCCACGGGGGTCCCGCTTTGCAAAATTTCTCCGGCATCCATGACAAAAATCTCATCACTCATTGCCAGGGCTTCTTCCTGATCATGGGTCACAAAAACAAACGTGATGCCCAATCGCTGCTGCAGTTCCCGCAGTTCATACTGCATGTCTTGGCGGAGTTTCTTATCCAGCGCCGACAACGGTTCGTCCAGCAGCAGCAATTCAGGTTCGTTAATGATTGCCCGGGCAATTGCCACCCGCTGCTGCTGACCGCCGGAGAGCTCATTGATCTCCCGATTCGCCAGTTCCTGCAGCCGAACCATTTTCAAAGTATCCATCACCCGCGTCTCGATCTCCGCCTTGGCGACGTGGCGAATGGACAAGCCAAAGGCCACGTTGTCAAAGACGTTCAAGTGCGGAAACAATGCATAGTTTTGGAAAATCGTGTTCACGCGGCGTTTGTTGGCTGGCACATCGTTTTGCGGTTTGCCCTGAAACAAGACCTCCCCGCTGGTGACCGTGTTAAAGCCGGCAATCGTCCGGAGAATGGTCGTTTTACCCGATCCGGACGGGCCCAGCAGAGAATAGAACTTCCCCTGGTCCAGAGTAAAATTGATATTCTTCAGCGCCTGAAAGTCGCCGAAGAATTTATTAACATTGTGAAATTCGATAATTGGTGTCGCCATGATGGCATTTACTCCTCCCCCTGCATCAATTTGTTATAAATAGGAATCTGTCGCTGTGATCAGTACCTGGCAGGGGCCGGTACAGCGCAACTGATGGGGCGCATCCGCCCGAAAGTACATGGCTTCGCCCGCTTGGGCTTGATACTCCTGCTCGCCTAAGCGCAGAATGATCGTTCCGCGCAGACAATAGATAAAGGTTTCTGCCGGTGATGGCGGAAACGACTTAAACGCGCCAGCACTGCTGAAAGTCAAGAGCACCGGTTCCATCTGCTTTTCATTGGAATCCGGGACCAGCCAGTGCAGCGTGTAGTGCTCGTCCGCATCCTCGTACACCGTTTGTTCTGCAGGCTTGTACACGACCTTAGTCGGCTCCGCGGCCACGGCGAAGAAATGTTCCGGGGTGGTGCCTAACACCTCTAAGATGGCAAAAAAGGTATCCAATGACGGCGATGACTGATTGTTCTCCAGCTGTGAAATAAACCCCTTACTTAAATCCGTTCGTTCACCCAATTCTTCTTGGGTCAAGTTTTTCTGGACGCGCAGATTCCGAATACGGGAACCAATATCCATGGTGGGACCTACTTTCCTTTGTCACAGTTACGTAACACTAAACCAAAAGTTTAGTACACGGACCATTATACGGAACAGCAGTCTCAGTGCAAGCAAAAACCACAAAAAGTTCGAAACTGGCGTTAAATTCCGTTATAATGATAATGATTATTATCTACGAGAAAAAGGAGGCCCTGGCATGGCGACATACCAAGCCCTGCAATTCACTGGTGATTCCGCAAAGCCGCTGATTTGGGTGAACAAAGCGCTACCGGCAGCCCGGACGCTGCCGCCGGATCAAGTCTTGGTGGCGGTGCAATATAGCCGGATCAATCATAAAGACCGACTGGCTCTGAATCCGAAAAACCGAATAATTGCCGGTAATGACTATCCCTTAGTGGGCGGTATTGACTTGGCCGGGGTGATCACTGCCTCCAATCAGCCGGTGTGGCCCGTCGGTACGGCCGTTATTGCCACCGGTTTTGACCTGGGAACGGCCCGGGACGGCGGGTTCGCCGAATATGCCCAAGTACCGATCCAGTATTTGACCCAGCTGCCCACCGGATTGTCTGCCCAAGAAGCAATGGCTTTGGGAACGGCGGGCTTAACGGCTGCCGCGGCGTTGACTGAACTCTTTCGCGTCACGGCCTTGACCGACAAAACCGCCCCCATTCTGATTACCGGCGGCCATAGTGCGGTGGGCCAAATTGCTGCTGGAATCCTCCAGCGGCGGCGCTACACCAATGTCACGATCAGTTCGGCGCATGATTGGCCGGCCCCGGCCCAAGCTTTGGCCCACGCCAAATACGCCGCCGCCCTGGATACCGTAGGCGGCGACGCATTAAGTGTCATTTTGCCCCAAATCGCTCCCGGCGGAACGGTGGTGGCCGTGGGCAATCTGGGGCAGGCCCAGCTCACCACGTCGATCTATCCGTTTATTCTGCGCGGCATCCGGCTTCAAGGCATTAATTCCGTTCATCTGCTGCCGGCGGACCGGGCAGAACTTTGGCAGCTGCTGGCAACCAATTTACGGCCGACACCTTTCCCAGATTTTCCGACAATTTCCTTTGACCAGCTGCCGGCTGCTCTGCTTGCCGCCAATCAGCCTTCACCCGTCATCGCGGTTGCTTAGTGCCAGATTCTCGGCAAAATTGATTTGCTGGCGCAGTTGCGTTGCCTCTTCCGGGGTGATCCGGCCAGCTTCGAATAACTCTTGAACTGCACTCCGTTCAGCCGCTAAAGCGGTTTGGCGGAGTGTTTTAATTTGATCGGCTAATTGATTATTACGCGGCGCAGAAAGACTCTTCAACTGGGCGATTCGGCCCCGATAGGCAGTGATCACCTCATAAATACTTTGGGGTGAAATCGCCGTCTCGGCAAAGTCAGGTTCCTTGGTCACCCGAGAAATACCCTTGATCGCGCCCTTGGCTAATTCGCGTTCCACAAATAATTGTTCATTAAAAAACGGATGCGCACTGTTGCGATTATTGCTGGCACTGATCCGAGTCCGTACCTGTTGATAGCGCAGCTGAATTAACCGGCCCGCACTGCGCCAGATCCGATAATTATTGGTCAGCATGGCCGCATAATCAGCTTCCCGTTGATGCAGTAATGCGACGTTGCGCTGATATGTCGTCGCTTGAATTAAATTTTGCCGCCATAAGTGGTCTAACGCCTGCCGCTCCTGCTGTACGCCGATGATCCGCAAGCGCAGACTCTCACCGAGCAGCGGTGATACTTTATCACCGTTGGGCTGCCGCAATTGTTTCAATCGGCGCTCATAGTCGTTGATGATCGCCAATACTGCCCGCTGGTTATCCTGCCGTCGTTCACTTTCCAGTGCCGTAATCGCCACCCGATACGTGTAACTTTGGGCTTGGGCAAAACCGATCGTCTGACCACTGGCCGCCGCAGCATCAGCCTCTTCATCTGCCGTGTTCACAGAACTCCCCCGAGACCGGAACAAGCCGCTGCCAGGGGAAAGGATCGGCAATAAAATGGCGGCCATGACCAGACTCAAAATGACGACACCAGCCGCAATAAACAGCAGCAGGGCCCGTTCCGGAAAGGGCTTGCCCCCAGCCACCGTCATCGGCAAAGAAAAGACGGCGGCCATGGAAATGGCGCCGCGCACGCCGGATAAACCGCTGAGAATGGCCGTCCGCCAACTGGGCCGAGCGTTCTTAGCCGCCCGCCACGAATGGAGCAAAGCCGCCCCATACGTCCATAGGGCGCGAATGGCCACCAGCATCAGCCACATGGCAATGACGATTCCCACCGCATTCAATGTATTGATGCCCGGATCGGTGACCGCCTCGCCGAAAGCAACCGGCAATTCGATCCCCAAGATCAGGAAAACCATCCCGTTCAGCAAATACACCACCAACTGCCAGGTCCGCTGCGTCACGATACGCAATTCCGGCTGGGCGGAAAAGTTGACTGCCCGCTGGGAGGCAAAAATACCCGCCACCACGACCGCGATAACGCCGGACGCATGGAAGCCCTCCTCCGCCGTCAGGTACACGACAAAGGGGATCAGCAGCGATACGATCGTGTGCAGCAAAACGTCAGAAATCCCGTGATCCAGCAAGATTGTCTGCCCCGCCCGGAATAGGAATGCCAGCAGCAGCCCGACGATCGCCCCCACAATACTGATGTAGAAGAAGTCCAACACCGCTGCTTGGGGATGGAACACCCCGCTGACCGTGGCGTTGACCCCATACTTAAAACCAATCAGACCGCTGGCATCATTGATTAGACTTTCTCCAGCCACCAGATGCAGAATATAATCCGGCAGTTTGGCCCGCCGCGCGATGGATTCTACGGCAATCGGGTCCGTCGGCGACATGATTGCCGCGAAAGCCAAGGCTGTCGCCAACGGAATCGTGGGCAGCAGCCAGTGAAAAAACAAGCCGCCGACAAAGGTCGCGACAAAAACCAGCAGAATGGCGTTGGCAATGATCGGTCCTTTAAGTTCCCACAATTGGCGCTTGGGGAAGCTCACCCCGTCGTTGTAAAGCAGCGGCGCGATGAACAGCAGGGTGAACCAATCCGACTCCAGTGGTATCTTCACCGCAAAAAAGAGGGCCAGTACCAGGCCAACGGCGATCTGAATCAAGCTGATGGGTACATCCACTAAGTAGTGACTGATGATGTTCGACAACACCACCAGCCCCACCAAGAGGATAACCCCTTCGATCAGGGCGATCTGCATGCTGGTACCGCTCCTTTCGTCCTTTGCTTAAACTACTTCTGCTCTGGCGCTTCGCCGATGATCCGGACTTCCGGCTCTAAACGGACACCGAACTTAGTCCAGACTGTCTGCTCAATCAAAGCAATCAGGGCCAAATAGTCGGAGGCCGTGGCCTGACCAATGTTCACGATGAAGCCGGCATGTTTGTTAGATACTTGTGCCCCGCCAATCTGTTTGCCCTGCAGTCCGGCTTTGATAATCAGCGGGCCAGTGAAATGCCCCACCGGCCGCTTGAAGACACTGCCGCAAGATGGATACTCCAGCGGTTGTTTCGCTGCCCGCTGGGCATTGAAGTGATCCATCCGGGCCCGGATGGCGTCCTTATCCCCGCGCTGCAAATGGAAGCGCGCAGTCAAGACAATCCCATCATTCTCTTGGATCAAACTATGCCGGTAAGAAAAGTGCAGCGCTTCGCCGGCCGCGCGGTGCTGATGGCCGCTGCGGTCCAAGTAAGTCACCGCCGCGGCGACTTCATCGATTTGGCCGCCATAAGCACCAGCGTTCATAAAAATTGCCCCGCCGACACTGCCAGGAATACCGGCAGCAAACTCCAGACCGCTCAGCCCGGCCCGCCATGCGGCTTCGGCCACATCAATGATTCGGGCACCGGCCTCGGCGACGATGTCCGTTTCTTCAATCCGAATCTGCGCCATTTGCGTTAAAATTAAGACCAACCCCCGAATGCCGCCATCGCGCACGATCAGATTGGAGGCATTACCAATAATGGTGAGCGGGATCCCGTGATTTTCGGCCAGCTGCACCAGCTGCATCGTTTCTTCGTGGGTACGGGGAAATATCAGCCAATCGGCGCGGCCGCCGGTCTTGGTGAATGTGTACTTGGATAAAGGCTCATCCCGTAAAGGGGTAAAGCCGGCCTGGGTCAAAACATCAGTAAAATCAACATCAACTAACATGGGCGACCACCTATCTGCATAGACTGAACAGTGATACCTCTACTGCATCGGGCACAACTGTATACAGCAATAGTTTAGCACATCCGGCCAGCGGGCTTGGGGGCTTACGTTTCGGACTGGCATCATGTATTCTATTTGATGAGGTGGAAAAAATGAAATTAATCTCCTGGAACGTGAACGGGCTCCGCGCCGTCCTGAAGAAGGGCTTCTTAGCCACCTTCACAGCGCTGGATGCCGATATTTTTTGCATTCAAGAAACGAAAATGCACGAGGGTCAGGCCGAAGTGAACACACCGGGGTATTATCAATACTTCAATTACGCCGAACGCAAGGGTTACTCCGGTACGGCAGTGTTTACAAAATATAAGCCGTTAGCTGTTACCTATGGGATCGCCCCCTATTTCGATGACGATGAGGGCCGGGTGATCACCCTGGAATTTCCAAAATTTTTCTTGGTC
This sequence comes from Schleiferilactobacillus harbinensis, assembly GCF_008694105.1. Lineage (NCBI taxonomy): Bacteria > Bacillati > Bacillota > Bacilli > Lactobacillales > Lactobacillaceae > Schleiferilactobacillus > Schleiferilactobacillus harbinensis. The sequence goes on along the minus strand of NZ_CP041364.1, from coordinate 330,711 downwards.
ACCTGCTACACCCCGAACTCTGGCGGTGAGTTGAAGCGATTAGACTATCGGACTGGGTGGGATGAGGCCTTCCGGGCGTATGTCAGTCACTTGGATGAAACCAAACCCGTCATTTTCTGCGGCGACTTGAACGTGGCCCATGAGGAAATCGATCTCAAGAACCCGACGAACAACCATCACAACGCCGGCTTCACTGATCAAGAACGCGCCGGGTTCAGCGTACTGCTCAAAGACCGGTTCTTGGACTCTTTCCGCCACTTCCACCCCACCAAGGTGATGTATTCCTGGTGGAGCTACCGTTTCGCGGCCCGCAGCCGCAACGCCGGCTGGCGGATCGATTATTTCTGCTACTCTCAACGACTGCAGCCGGAAATTACCGACGCGCAAATCCTGACCACGATTTTGGGCAGCGACCATTGTCCAGTGGAGCTGGACACCACGGATGCCCTGAAACCCGTCGAGACTGAAGAAAAGGCAGGTGCCCCGCAAGCGTGAATTTCACAGCCATGGACTTCGAAACAGCCAATGCGCGGCCCGATTCCGCGCTTTCTTTAGCGCTGGTCGTGGTGCGCGACAGCCAGATCGTCGATTCTTTTTATACCCTGATCAAGCCCCAAAGCAAGCTGGATTGGCGCAACACTAAGATCCACGGCATCCACACCGCCGACGTGGCCGATGCCCCGACCTTCGCGGAAGTGTGGCCGCACATCGACCATTTTTTTGCCCCGGATAAACTGGTAGCCGCGCACAACGCCGGGTTCGACAGCCGCGTACTGCGGGAGACCTTGGCCAGTTACGGAATCACACCGCCGCGGTACCTGCTCATCGATACAGTGCGCACGTCGCGCCGGTTTTATCCAGAGATGCCCAATCACAAATTAAACACCGTCGCCGCCGGCCTCGGCTTCGATTTGCGCCAGCACCACAACGCGTTGGCAGATAGCATTGCCTGCGCACAGATTCTGCTGCAGGAAGAGTATGCCTTTGGCGATGATGCGTTGAAGAAATTTGTGAAGATGGTCTGAGTAGTTCGTTGAACGCCGTGCCAATGCGTAAAAATGGAGTTTCGTCCTAGCTTGTGTCAATCAAAAATCCCCGTAAGATTGCAATTGCAGTCCACGGGGATTTTTGACATACTGCCAACTATTTAATTATCCTTGCGGCTATGCCACGCCACGTCTTCATACCGCTCATACTCATTACCCTGAGCAGAAATCTGAATCCGGCGAGCGTCGTCGCTTTGACCGGTGCGTTCAATTTGAATCCGCACATAGTCTAGCGGCAGCAGGTCTGTGATGAACGCCGACCACTCAACGACGCTGACGCCGTCGCCGTCAAAGTATTCATCCAGACCCAAATCTTCGGCGCCGCCATTTTCCAGCCGATACACATCCATGTGGTACAGCGGCAGACGGCCTTCCTGATACTCGCGAATGAGGGTAAACGTCGGGCTCTTCACCGGGCGCGAAATGCCAAGGCCCCGGGCAATGCCTTTGGTCAGCGTCGTTTTACCGGCGCCAAGATCACCGTCCAGCAGAATCACGTCGCCAGGTCCGGCAATTTCTCCCAGCGATTTGCCTAATTGAATTGTTTCCTGTGCCCCATTGGTGATAATTTCCCGCATCAACGTGCCCTCACTTTCATGTCCTTCTTAGTCTTGATCCAGTGTTTGGGCGGCCGTGATAATGGCCAGCTTATACACATCTTCTTCATTAGAGCCCCGGGACAAATCGGAGACCGGTTTGTTCAACCCTTGGAGGATCGGGCCGATGGCTTCGAAATGACCGAAGCGTTGGGCAATCTTATAACCAATGTTGCCAGATTGCAAATCTGGGAAGATAAAGACTGTCGCTTTACCAGCAACGGTAGAACCAGGCGCTTTTTGTTCGCCAACAGAGGGTACGAAGGCCGCATCGAATTGCAGCTCGCCGTCCAAATCCAGATCCGGCGCTAATTCATGGGCAATCTGAGTGGCTTCGGCGACTTTATCGACCTGCGGGGCCTTAGCAGAACCCTTGGTGGAAAAGCTGAGCATGGCCACGTGGGGCTCGATATCGAACAGTTTGGCTGTTTGGGCTGACGCCACCGCAATTTCGGCCAGCTCTTGGGCATTGGGATCAATATTAATGGCGCAATCGGCAAAGATATAGCGTTCGGCATCCCGCCCGCGCTGCATGATGAACGCACCGCTAGTCCGCGAAACGCCCGGCTTCGTTTTAATGATCTGCAGTGCTGGCCGCACCGTCTCGCCGGTGGAGTGCACTGCTCCGGAGACCATCCCGTCAGCTAAGCCGGTGTATACCAGCATCGTACCGAAGTAATTCGGGTCCCGCAGCATTGTTTCGGCCTGTTCCTTGGTATTCTTGCCCTTGCGGCGGTCCACAAAACTGGTCACCAAGGAATCGAAATCCGCGTAGTCGTTAGGATCTAGAATCTGGATATTGCCCAGCGTAAATCCAGCCTTCTCGGCGGCTGCTCGGATCGCCGCCGGTTCACCGAGCAGGATCGGCGTCACTGAGCGCTCCGCGTTCAAGCGAGCCGCCGCGCCAATGATCCGGGGTTCAGTTCCTTCGGGGAATACGATGCGAATGTCTTTGCCTTGAATTTTCTGTTGTAAACTTGCGAATAAATCCATCAATAGTTGACCTCCAACACCGGCAGTGCCGGCGACTTAGTTATGCCCTCAATGATACCTTGAAATCGCTCTCTTGCCTAGTATATTAGTCGTCAATATCCGGTTTTTCCGGTAATTGCCAATTGATTGGGCTCTCGCCCAGTTCTTTCAAGTCGGCATTGGCCCGGGAGAATGGATGGGAACCGAAAAACCCCCGGCTGGCCGATAATGGACTGGGATGGGCTGAGCTGATGATCCGATTGCGCTCTTGATCGATCAGCGGAATCTTCTTTTTCGCCGCGTTGCCCCACAGAATAAAGACTACCCCGCCCCGAGCAGACAGCGCCTTAATAGCGGCATCCGTCAGCGGTTCCCAGCCCTTGCCGGCGTGGGAAAAAGCGGCCCCGGCACGCACCGTCAGGACCGAGTTGAGCAACAGCACGCCCTGTTTGGCCCAGCTCTTCAAATAGCCATGATGGACCGGCGGATAACCCAGATCATCTTGCAGTTCTTTATAGATGTTTTGCAAAGACGGCGGGATCTGCACCCCGGGCAGGACGGAGAAGCTCAAACCGTGGGCCTGATGGGGATTATGATACGGATCCTGACCGAGAATCACCACTTTCACCTGACTGAACGGCGTCCACTCAAAAGCCTGAAAAATATGGTGCATCTCTGGATAGATCGTATGGTGGCTGTATTCTTCTTTCAAAAACTCATGTAACCGGCCATAATACGGGGCCGCAAACTGTTTGGCCAATACTTCCTGCCAATCGTTGTGGATCAAGACTTTCACTGACCTTCACCTCTATTGCAAACTATAGCAAAAAGCGCCGCCCGGGGAAAGACGCGGGTTGGTGCGAATGTGCTAAACTATGGATTGAGAACGTTTTAAGCTAAGCCTCAAAGAAAGGAATATCGCCATGCTCAAAATGATTGCCTCCGACATGGACGGCACGCTGTTGAATGACAAAATGACTGTTTCTCCCGGCAACATTGCGGCTATTGAAGAAGCCACCAAGGCTGGCGCCGAGTTTGTCGTAGCCACGGGCCGCGGGCTCACCGAAGCACAGCCCTTGGTGGCCGATCTCACGGTGAAACCAGCCTTCATTACCTTGAATGGCGCCCGCGTATTCAGTGAAACCGGTGAACTGCTAGTGGATTTGCCCATTCCTCAAGGGCTGGTGACTAAACTGCGCAGGGACATCGAGGCAGAGGGTTATTACTATGAATTAGTGACCAACCGCGGCATTTTTTCTGAGAGCAAAGTGCGGCGGATTCAAAATGTCGCCGATGTCTTGACCCGGCTGAATCCGGATACGTCCTTCAAAATCGCCGTTGTGCTGGCGAGTGCCCGGCTGGAGCTGATGAATATCCACTATGTCGACTCCTTCGACAGCCTGCTGGTGGATCCGACCGTGGAGGTACTCAAGATGCTGGTCTTTGACAGCCGCGGCCAAGCCGCATTCGCCCCGATTCGGGAGGCGTACGACGCCAACGCCGGACTGGTGATTACGTCATCGTCGCCAAACAATATCGAAATCAATAGTGTCGAAGCCCAAAAGGGACTGGCTCTGGCCCGCCTGGCGAAACTGCGCGGCTACGCCATGACCGACGTGATGGCCATCGGCGATAACTTGAATGATGAATCGATGATCGCCAGCGCCGGTATGGGGGTCGCCATGGGCAACGCGGTCCCGGCCATTAAAAAAATTGCTCAGTACGTGACAGCCACTAATATTCAAGACGGGGTTGCCCAGGCCATTCGGTGGGGATTGGCTGCCAAGCCGGCCGCCCAGGCCAAGGCCCGCGTCTGATGCGCTTCTATGTCCCCGCCGAGCATAATGCCCTGGTCCGGGTAACGGATGAGAAAAACACCCCCCACTATCTCATTCAATCCCTCCGGTCGTTTGAATTGAACGGCGTGCGGGTCCTGTCCTTGAGCGCGGAGACGCTGGGCGAAGCTCGCCAGTCTTCATTGGGGTTATTGCCGAATTACACGCTGACCAGCCATGAAGAGACTGTCGGCCAGATCAACCGGATCGTCGGGATCTGGCGGGAAGTCATCTTTGTCAGCGGTCTAAACTGGCTGCTGGTCGGCGACCTGACCCAGAATCGCTACACCGGCTTCCACGGCAACCGGAAAGTGATGGTCGTGGATACCCTATCCACCGTCACTGACGCCGACTACTATGTCGTCGACGTTTTCCACCCGGATAACGAAGTTCCTGCCCTGCTCGTCGCTGCGGTGCTCAACCGCTGGCGCAAAGTCCGCCTGCGCTCCGGCGTCCGCAACCTCTTGCGGCCAAAGAAACGCGGCTATGTCCTCGGGGACGACTTCACCCCGTACCACCATCACCGGCGGAAATAAAAGAGACTGAGACTAGAACCCTTTCAAGCGTACCGAGTATTAATGCTCTGCATTGACACTCGGTACGCTTGAAATATGGTCAGTCTCAGTCTCTTTTTCAACTTAAATATCCAGCACCATATGGTGATACTGATGATCCCCAATCGTCTGGTCGCCAATACTGCGATACCCGTTCTTCGTATACAGCCGCTCTGCTCCCGGATTGGTCAGATCCACATTCAGCGAAATCCGGTGCAGCCCGGTTGTCCGCAGCACATGCGCCGGCAGAGCCTGCAGCAGCGACGTCGCGATTCCATGATGCTGCGCCGCTGGCGCCACGGCTAGCGAATCCAAGTACCATTCGCCCGGCCGAGCCTCCTTATCGGTAAATAACCGATAATCTGCCGGTAAGCCGACCTTGGGCCACAGTGCCTGCAGTGCATCATCCACGTGAGCTTCATCGCTTTCCGGATACCCGACGGCGACGCCGACCACTTGATCATCGTCATCTGTCGCCACCAGGGTGCGCCGGTAGCTATACCGATAATTTTCTGTCTGGTAGGCAATGGCCAATTCTTTGAATAAGATATCCTGGGGAATTTTCGCCATTGTTTTTAATTCCATTTCTTCAAAAATCTGATTAACGATGGGCAGCACTGCTGGCCCGTCGCTTTTTTTAGCCATCCGAATCACATTGATCACTCCTATGTTTTCCAGTTTAATCGATTTAGCACGCCTTGCCAACGGCGGACGGTGCAAAAACCGCTTGATACCAGCGTCTCTTTGGTGGTCAAAACCGCTCAAATGCGGTAAAATCCTTAATGATTCGTTATGTTTCTGCACCAACATTCGCGGAACGATAAGCACTTGTTATCTGTTGATCCAGCACCAAGCATACTCAGCGAAGGGGAGAACACTTTTGCAAGTAACTTTTAAGGACGTGACGCTGTCTTATGACGGCAAGCGCGACATTTTGAAGCATCTGAACTTTGTCATCCAGGAGGGATCCCTAGTCTGTCTGCTAGGCCCCTCCGGCGGCGGCAAGTCCACGACGCTGATGCTGATTTCGGGGCTGCTCGCTCCGACTCACGGCCAGATTTATTTTGGCGATACTGACGTTACCAAGGAAGACGCCTTAGGCCGCAAGGTCGGGATGGTCTTTCAGAACTACGCCCTCTATCCCCATTTGACGGTTCAAAAGAATATCGAATTCCCGCTCAAGATGGCGGGCCTGTCCCGGGCTGACCGGGCCAAGAAGGCCCACGAACTCGCCGCCCTGGTCCACGTGGACGACCAACTGGACAAGAAGCCCGGCGAGCTGTCCGGCGGCCAGCAGCAGCGGGTCGCGATTGCCCGGGCCTTAGCCAAGGAGCCGAGCATCCTCCTGCTGGATGAACCTTTATCCAACCTGGATGCCCGCTTACGGATCGAGATGCGGGAAGAAATCCGCCGGATCCAACGAGAAACCGGCGTCACCACCGTCTTCGTTACCCACGATCAGGATGAAGCGATGCACATTTCCGACCAAATCATGGTCCTCCATGACGGCCATATTCAACAATTCAGCACGCCCAAAACACTGTACGCCAGTCCGGATAATCTGTTTGTCGCCCAATTTATTGGCGAACCAGTAATCAATTCTGTTCCGGCCAGTGCCCTGAGCCATGATTTAGCCGGCGTTGTTTCAGACGATATCTTAAGCCGCGCGCAAACGGCCGGCATTCGGCCGGAGGCTTTGACGCTGCCCCAGCGGGCCCTTGATCCGCTGACCACACTGCACGGCAAGGTTATCGAATTTGACCAATTTGGCCGGGAATCCACAGCCAAGCTGGATTATAACGATCTGCAATTGATCAGTACCGAAATGGGGCAATTGCCGCACAATACTCAGGAACTTGATTTCACTCTGGAAAAGAAAGGTTTCTTCCTCTTCGACGCGGACGGCAAACGCATCTTTGGCGGTGATGATCATGCTGAATGAAAAACCTACCGTTAAATCCACCATCAAGGGCTGGCTGTATTTGCTGCCGATGCTGGTCATTACGATCACGTTCAACATTTACCCGATCATCAAGTCGTTCTTGATGAGTTTCTACACGAAATACGATTTCTATAATGATATTGTTTCGGCTTATGGCTTCAGTAATTTCACTTACTTGTGGAACGATCCGGATTTCCATCTGGCCGTCCGCAACACCTTGGTCTTCGTCATTGGGGTGGTGCCGCTGAACATTATCATTTCCCTGGCCATTGCCCTGCTCTTGAACAAGATCAAATTCTTGGCTGGCGCGTTTCGGACGATCTACTTCCTGCCTTTTGTCACCAGTACCGTGGCTATCGCTCAAGTTTGGAACTGGATCTACCATTCCGATTACGGTCTGTTGAACTATCTGCTGGGCTTGGTCGGCGTCAGTCCGATCAACTGGCTGAATGATCCAAAATGGGCCATGCCGGCGCTGATCATTATGTCAATTTGGAAAGGTCTCGGGTTCAATATCGTCCTTTTCCTGGTGGGCCTGAACAACATCAACACCCGCTATTACCAGGCGGCTGAAATTGATGGGGCAAATGCTTGGCGCCAATTCACCAACGTTACGCTCCCACTGTTATCCCCGATCACCTTCCTGGTGACGGTCAACGGTGTCATCGGCTCCTTCAAAGTCTTCGATGAGATCTTCGCCTTGTTCCAAGGATCATCCGGTCCGTCGAAGTCGGCCTTGACCATCGTGTACTATTTATACGAGAAGTTTTACACCGAATGGAAGTACGGCATCGCCGCCGCCAGCGGCGTGGTCCTCTTCTTCCTAATCCTATTCGTCACCTTGATTCAGCTGTGGTATAGCCGCAAGCACGTCCACTATTAGGAGGGGAGAAAATCATGAAAAAAGCTGCATCAGTTTTACGCTACGTCATCTTGACATTAGGTGCCCTCATCATGATCCTGCCCTTCTTCTGGATGCTGTCAACTTCTCTGAAGACCCAGCCGGAAACGGTGCAAATTCCGCCGGTCTGGATCCCGAAGCAGCTGCAATGGGGCAACTACGTGGAAGCGTTTAAGGCCGCCCCCTTTGCCCGCTACTTCGTGAATTCAGTGATCGTGACCACCGTTACGACAGTGGGCCAATTGTTCACCAGCATTTTGGCCGCCTTTGCTTTTAGCAAGCTGCACTTCTGGGGCCGCAATCTCGTGTTCATGATCTTTCTGGGGACGATGATGATCCCCGGCGAAATGCTGATCATCCCGAACTTTGTCACCCTGTCGAACATGCACCTGGTCAACACTTACGGCGCTTTGATCCTGCCGTGGCTGGCTAGTTTCTTCACCGTCTTTACCCTGCGCCAAACGTTCAATTCGGTGCCGGATCAGACATACTACGCCGCTAAAATCGATGGTGCCTCGGATTGGCGCTTCCTCTGGCATATTCTGGTACCGATGTCCAAATCCACGATCACCGCGGTCACGGTGCTGCAGGTCATCGGCTCCTGGAACGCCTTCATGTGGCCGCTGATCGTCACCAATGATGAAAACATGCGCACCCTGCCCGTGGGGTTGCAAGCCTTCACCACGGATGCTGGGACAAATTATGCCCTGTTGATGGCGGCGTCTACATTTGTTATCATTCCAATGGTCATTGTTTACATTTTCCTGCAAAAATACATTATTGCAGGGATTTCGAATTCAGGATTGAAAGGATAGGTTTAAACTGATGAAAAAGCATACTTGGTTGAAAGTCATGGCCTCGACTGTCACCGTAGTATTAGCCGCCCTGGTCATGGCCGGGTGTGGAAACAGCAATTCCAGTTCATCCAGCAGCAAGGGAAGCAGCACCACTGATAATAAAAAAGTGGAGATCACCTTCTGGCATGGGATGAACGGCCCCTATCAAAAGGCAATCAACAGCATCATCGCCGACTTCAACAAGTCGCAATCGAAATATGTCGTGAAAGGTACCGCCCAAGGGAACTATACGGCGCTGCAGCAAAAGATTATGGCTGCCGCCAAGTCCCGCAACCTGCCGACTATTTCGCAGACCACTTACACCACCGTACCGGATTACAGCAAGAGCAATTTGATCGAACCCTTGGATAACTACATGCTGCAGGGCAGCGATAAGCTGAGCAGCAGCGACTTGAAGGATATTTACCCCGCCTTCTTGAAGAGTTCCAAGTACGAAGGCAAGTATTATTCGATCCCCTTCTCCAAGTCGACTCGGATCCTGTATTACAACCAAGCCATCCTGGACAAGTACGGCATTGCCAAGCCCAAGACTTGGGATGACATCGTCGCGGCTGGCAATAAGCTGAAGGCAGACGGCATCTACGGGATGGGCTTTGACCGGTCCTGGGACATGGAATTCGAGGGCTTAGCCCGCCAAGCCGGCAATCCGCTGATTGCCCCAGGTACACTGAAAGTTAACCTGAACACTGCGGATACGCTGGAAGCTGCCAACTTGATCCAGAACATGGTGAAGAACAAGATCGCCAAGACCGCCGGTGCAGATAACTACTTCACCCAAGGCTTCATCCAAGGCAAGGCCGCCTTCTACGCTGGCTCCTCTGCTGGGGTCACCCAGATGGTCGCTCAGGCGCCTAAGACCCTCAAGTGGGGTACAATGCCGCTGCCCAGTTACAAGGGCAAGAAGGCCACTGAAATCGCCGGGAACGATATCGTCATGTTCAAGAGTGCCAGCGCCGATCAGAAGAAAGGTGCTTGGCAGTTCATGAAGTTCCTGCTTTCTTCTAAGGAAACGGCAAAATGGGCCATGGCCACCGGCTATGTGCCGCTGCGCAAATCCGCAATGGATGACACCGACTTCAAACAGTATTTGAAGGACAAGCCTTACAACCAAGCCGCTGTTGATTCCTTGGATGATGGCTTCCAGTCCACTGCCTTCTTAGGCTTTTCTGAATATCGGAACGATTTGCTGGAAGCAGTCGATCAGATGATCACGAAGAATGCCGACCCGAAGGCAACGCTGACTAAGTTGCAAGCCACCACCGAAAACATCATCAAGACCAACAAGCAATAATCTGCTGCGCGCAGAAGAATTGAATAATGACCGCGGGCTGGGTAACGATTGCGTTGCCTGGCCCTTTTTAATCAGAAAGGATCCTGGCATTGACTACGTTACGGTTTTTAAACGGTTTAGACACCATCGGCGGAAATATTGTCGAAATCGCCCAGGGGGATTCCCGGGTAATCATGGATTTCGGCGTCACCACCATTGATCCGCAGTTATCCATTGACAATATGATTGCCCAGCATCAGCTGCCCCACCTGCCCGAGTTGTTCCATCCTGAGCTGCCGGACAAGTTTCAGCACGAGGCCATCTTTATTTCCCACCTGCACATCGATCACATGGAGGCTTTGCAGTATCTGCAACGGGACATCCCCATCTATCTGAGTCCCGACGCTTATCAGCTTTATCAAGTCTTGATTGCTCAGCACATGGAAGCACCCGTCGCTAATTTGCATATCTTGCCCTACGAACAGCCCTTAACAGTGGGCAGTTTACAGGTCACCGGCTTTGCCAGTGATCACGATACGGTCGGAGCGATGGCGCTGCTGGTGGATGATGGCCGCCAATGCTTTGCCCATAGCGGGGACGTCCGTTTGAATGGACCCCACGCCGACCGCGTGCTAAACTGGTCTAGAGTGCTGAAAACTCGGCGGGTCAAAGTATTCATGCTGGAAGGGACAACATTCAGCTTTTCTGCCCCGGTTCCTGTAGAAGATGCAGACCAGCCGGCGACACCCTTAACTGAAGCAACGCTTGCCGCTAAATTTCAAGATTTGCTGCACGATCAGCCGGCGACCCAATTTATTTTGAATGTTTATCCCCGCAACGTGGAACGGTTGCTGGCCCTAGACAAAATTGCGCGCCAGGCTGATCGGCCAATCATTTGGGAACCGGAATTTGCTGCCGTCTTGCATGCCTTTGCCCCGGACACGCCGCTCACGACGTTTGGTCCGGACACCATGGCAGCAATTCAAGCGAATCCCGGTCGGTTTGTTTTGCAAAACAGTTATGCCCATCTGGCCCGACTGACTGCCCTCCCCCGACCGGCTGTTTATCTGCACTCCAACGGCGAGCCGCTGGGTGATTACGATCCCCGTTTTGCGCAGTTGAAGGACTTCCTGGCAGCCGCTGATATTCCCTTCACTTTTTTATCAGCCACCGGTCATGCTCAGCGGGCAGATTTGATCACCCTGGCCGAGCGCGTTCACGCCATGTATGTGGTTCCCTGGCACACCTTTAAGCCCCAAGCAATGGCGGATGCGTTAGCCCCAACGTATAGTGACGTCTTACTCCCTGAACGGGATTTGTACTACGAATTTTAAATTTATCGAAAACACGGAAGAAGGAATTTTGCATGGCAACAAACGATACATTGCCTGAAAAATTGAAACAAGAATTATTACGGACAAAAGAGTCCACGAAAAATCTGGCGGTTGATATTGGTATTTCCTACGCCAGCCTCCAATCCTACTTGACCGGCCGGACTCAACCGGGCGCTAAGAACCGCAGCATTTTGGAAGCTTATTTTGAAAAAGTTGCCGAGGAATTAGCCGCCCAACCGGCCCCCAGTGAAGAAAAGGCAGCGGCCCCCGCGGCCAAGGCGCCCACCGTGGAAGAACCCGCGCCGGTGCTGACAGACTATTCCATCTACATGGATGAATCTTTTGATCCTGAACAACAGGGCCGCGGCAACAATCTGATCGTCGTCAGCGGTATTCTGGTGCCCCAATTGGAAGAAGCGAGCTCTTTGAAGAAATTCCAAGATGCCCTTTATCCGTTTGGCTGGGACAAAGGCGACGAAGTAAAAGCCCATTTCAAGACGAACGAAAATATCGTTAAAATCTTGCAGATGAGCCACGATAAATACATCGATTACGCCGGTTTGAAGACCGAAAAGGTTCCGGTCCTGCTAACCCGGAACAATGCTAACGAACGTTTCTCCCAAACCTTCCCGTATATCCGGCTGCTGAGCGAATTGATTGGCCACACTTTGGCCGGCAAACATCTGCCGCAACTGAACCTGACCATCACCATGGATTACTCGCCAATCATTGACGAGAATCAATTGCGGATGGTCCGGGAAAGCTTGCAAAAGCACTTACTGCTGAAATACCAGCAACGGTCCAGCATCTACATTACCAGTGCGGACTCCAAGGATCGGCTGGGCTTGCAGCTGGCTGATTTCTTAGCCAACTACCTCAATCGGGTCGCTACGAAGTCCATTGATCCGGTGATCGACTTGATCCCGTTCAACCACGATAATTCCGAGATGGCCCAACAATTCGTGTACTTCTATGGCTTGCAGGATCAGCGGATCAACTACAGCGCCCTGCCGAGCACTGCGACGGACGAACAGCCAACGGCCGTTGCGGCAACAACGACCACGGCCGCTCCGGCCGCCGCTGTCTCCACTAGCAGCCCGTCCACCCAAGCCGCTTCTGCCGCACCGCAATCGGCTCCGACACCGCAAGTACAGATTCAGGCGCCCGCAGCGCAGATGCCTGCTTCGACCGCAGACACCAATAGCAACCATGGTAATGGTAATAATACTGCCGGCAGCACTGCCCCGCAGCCAACACCTAGCCGTAAGCAGCCGGTTATCCACAAGCTGGACGCCCACTTGAGCCGGCCGGTACCCACTTCGACCCAATACTTCACCAATAATCAGCATGGGACAACAGCGAATAACCGAGAAACAACATCTGCTGCACCGGCAACTGAAGCGAAGGCCGAAGCTAAGTCAACGGATGACAGCGCCCATGCCCCTCGGGTGCGCGTCGCTGAAATGGAGAAGGTCAATGACTTTGTTCACGACCTTCTGCCGTTAAATCTTGCCGTCCTAGCCAACACAACCAGTGCCCAACAGGATGAATACCGGGACACAGTAAAGGGAATCACCACGATCATCTTCAGTGTTCTGCCCAGCAAGATGAAGGGCCAGCTGATCACCGGCAAACCCCGCAAGACCTTGAAAAATATTACTGATCTGCTCGAAGCGGTGCACAATGCCGAGAAGAGTATTCCAACATTGAAGATCAAGGACAAGCATGGTCAACTGACCGCTGCCCGGACAATGCTGGAGAAGACGTTACAGTGGGCCGACAAGAACAATATCACCCCGGCGGCCATCGACTAATTCGAACCGCACAGAAAAAGCCAAACCTCTCAGCAACGAGGTTTGGCTTTTTTACCGTCCATGCAACCATGCTGTTTAATCATAACGCTGGCTCAGGGCACGCTGGACATCCCGGGCCTGTTCCTTGCGTTTCAGGGTCTCACGTTTGTCATACTCGTGCTTCCCCTTGCCCACGCCAATCAAAATCTTGGCGTAGCCGTGTTTCAGGTAAGCTTTCAAGGGCACAATGGCGATCCCTTTTTCCTGGACGACGCCCGCCAGTTTGGCAATCTCACGCTTCTTTAACAACAGCTTGCGATTGCGTAACGGGTCGACATTGAACTGATTTCCCTGCTTATAGGGCGAAATATGCACGTTTTCCAACCATACTTCACCGTTGCGGACCCGGGCATATCCGTCCCGCAGGTTCATTTTACCCTCACGGACGGACTTGATCTCTGTCCCGGTCAAAGCAATGCCCGCCTCGTAGGTTTCCAGAATCTCGTAATTGTGACCGGCCTTTTTGTTTTGGGCGAGCTGGTTGGCCGGGTTTTTTTGCTCTTTACGTTTGGCCATGCCGACGCACCTTTCTTTCTGTTACTTATGGTTCTGATTGCGACGATGATTATTACTATTGTTGCTGCGCACGACCCGCGGCCGGTTGAAGCCGTCGTCGCTCTTGCCGCTGTTGTTATTATTGGTGTTCCGATTGCCGCGGTTGTTGTTATTGTTGCCGCGGAAATTCGGCTTGCCGCCAGTGGTCTTGCGAGGACCGCTGTAGTTGCCGGAATTGCCGTATTGCGCCATCCGCTTCTGCCGCTGATCCGCACGCTGCTGATCCTCTGGGCTCAGGACTAATTCAAAGGTCAACTGGCGCAGCGTCACATTAGCTGTGACCAATTTAACTTTGACGTCTTGGCCGATCCGGTACATTTTATGGGTCGATCGGCCAATCAAGGCTAACTGCTTCTCATCGAATGAGTAGAAGTCGTCGCCAATCGTCGAAATGTGGACCAGACCCTCAACGGTGTTCGGCAGCGCAATGAACATTCCGAAGCTGGTGACCGAAGCGACGACGGCATCGAATTCTTGATCGACTTGGTCCGCCATATATTCGGTCTTCAGCAGATCATCCACGTCCCGCTCCGTGTCAACTGCTTTGCGCTCTTGGGTCGAACATTGCAACGCAACATCTGGCAGGATCTCGTGGAACTTATCCTTTTCCTTCTGGGTCGTGCCATTAGCCGCGTACTCATGGATCATCCGGTGCACGAACAAGTCCGGATACCGGCGAATGGGCGAGGTGAAGTGGGTATAATACTCGGCCGCCAAACCAAAGTGGCCCAGCAGTTCATCGGAATAATGGGCCTGTTTCAAGCTGCGCAGCATCATGATATTGACCACTGCCTCTTGCGGCGTACCTTCCACCTGGGCCAGCAGATCCTGCAAGGCCTTGGGCTTTACGTTCTCTGTGCCGCCTTTAGGATGAATCCCAAAAGCCGACACAAATTCGTAGAAGGATTGGATCCGATCTTCATCAGGCGTTTCGTGCACCCGGTACAAGAACGGCACATGCTTCTTGTAATAGGCCTCTGCGACGGTCTCATTGGCCGCCAGCATGAAGCTTTCGATCATTCGCTCTGCCGTCCCCCGCTCACGCAAGACGATATCCACTGGCTTAGAGTTTTCATCCACAATGATTTTTGCTTCAGTGTCTTCAAAGTCGATAGCCCCGCGGCGATGACGCATGGCAAAGAGAATCTTATGCAATTCGCCCATGGTGTCGAACATGTCGTCCAGCTTGGCGTATTGTTCCCGCAGTGCTGAATCGCGATCTTCGATGATTTTGTTCACGTTGTTGTATGTCATTCGGGCGGCTGACTTCATCACACTGGGATAAATATCATACTTCACGACGTGACCTTCACCATCAATTTCCATGTCGCAGGTCAAGGTCAGGCGCTCTACTCCGGGATTCAAGGAACAAATGCCGTTGGATAGGCGGAACGGCAGCATCGGGATCACCCGATCGGCCAAATAGGTACTGGTCCCGCGATCATAGGCTTCCTTATCCAAAGGCGATCCCTCAGTGACATAGTGGGACACATCGGCGATAGAGACGCCTAAATGATAATGGCCGTTATCCATTTTCCAAACCGCCACGGCATCGTCGAAGTCCTTCGAATCATCACCGTCGATGGTGACCATCGGCTGATCCGTAATATCCCGCCGGCCGATTTTTTCTTCCGGCTGCACGGTATCGGGAATACTATTGGCCTGATCCAGGACTTCCTGGGGGAATTCATCATGCAATCCATGATCGTAAACGATGGACAGAATGTCGACCCCGGGCTCGTTCTTATTCCCAATGGTCTTCAAAACGACCCCTTCCATCTGGGTCGGTGTCTTCGCTGTGGGATACTTAGTGATCTCCACTAAGACCATATCACCCATTTGGGGATGGATACCTTCATTAGACAGGAAAATCACATATTGGGCCAATTTCTTTTCGTGACTGGATGCATAACCGATCTGGCCCGTCTTCTTAGCTTCTGCGTCGGAATACTGGACAAACTCACCGACTAGACGAGTGATTTTGCGTTCGACGACACCGGAAATATAGCCTTCCGGGCCCTTTTTCTTCCAAGGATTGCCCGGACCGACCATCGTGACAACGACCGTATCGCCGTCAATGGCCGTATCAGTCTTGCCTTTGGGGATAAAGATATCCGGTTGTTCATCATCATAAGAGACAAAGCCGAAACCCTTCTCGTGGCCATGGAAAACACCCGTAACGACTTCGTCGATCGGGGTCAGCTGATAACGGTCGTTACCCTGAGGTGTGATGCGCTTGTCGTTTTCCAGTTCGGTCAGGACCTTCACAATATTTTTGAAGGCTGCCGCGCCGCCTAAGTGCATGATCTTGGCTAATGTCTCGACCGTATATTGGGTCTCTGGATGACTGCCAAAGATGTCGTAGACATTCGCAATTAATTCATCGTGTTCATTCATTAAACTGTTTACCGTCCTTCTTACTTGGTGGCACCCCACCAGAATTCATTTGTGCAAAGAAAAATGAGGCCGAAAAATGTGCGTTCACGACAACAAGGGGCAAAAGCCGTACCTTGGCTTTGCCCCTTGTTGCGTTAAGCAGAAATTGCTGGCTTGTGTTCCGCGACTAGGAAAAGCATGCGAGTCTGTCATCGCCGACAACGTTGTGTTCCAGCCTCTGTATCCATTAGATTATTTTGATCCGAGGTAGACCAGAATCAACGCAAATACGAAGAATAGAAAGCCTAAAACGGCCGTCACTTTCTCCATAAATGCTTCAAAGCCCCGCTTCTTTTGTTGACCAAAAAGCTCGCCGCCGCCACCAGAAAGGGCGTTCAGCGCATCCTGCTGTTTGGTCGGCTGCATCATGACCGCGATCACGATGGCAATGGAATCAATAATGAGTAACGTCATAACGAGATTATACACGTATAGAACCTGCTTTCACTCCGGATTGCTAAATTTACTTGTTTATCGTACCACACTACGCGGGCCGCCGTCTAGCATGAGCGATTCGGCTAGCACCCCCGGCGGGCCAAAATAGGGTATGATGGGGACAACTTAGAATAGAAGGAGCGGACGAATAATGACCAGTACAATGCTCGCCATTTTATTAACGACATTTCTCACGGTGATGACCCTATTCTTTGCGTGGCTGGCGGTCCGGGTCAGATTGCAGACCCTGGCCACGATTCGCCGCCGGATTCTTGCCTTAAAGGACAAATTACGCCGTCCGGGTGATCATTTTGAGCTCAGCGGCCCGGTGGTCAGTCATCGGTTCTGGAAAGATTATGTGCTCCGTGATGGCCGCGGAATCTTGCGCCGGGTGGGTAAAATTGTTACCTTTTTGCTGCTGATTCATATTGCTGGGATTTTTTTGCCATTGCGGCTGGTGATGCTGGTTCTTTTTCTGCCCTTTGCTGACGCGGTATATTTCTATATTCAGCTCCACCGGTACGACGATCTGGTCGCTAACTGGGATAGCCAAGTGCAGCAGCATTACATCGCCGCCGATCCCAGCGACAATCACTAGTGCCGTTGCTGAACCAGCGCTGTGAGCTCTTCTTTGACTTTTGCGCGCATGCTGGCGTCCACTGCCACTAACAGCGTATCCCCGGCATGAATCAAGGTATCGCCGCTGGGGACCAATTCCTGTTCCCCTCGCCGAATTGCCACCAGCAAAGTGCCTTTCGGCCAACGGAAATCACGCACCGAGATGTCTTCCAACCGCGAACCAACCGTCACCGGAATTTCAATATGCGCCCGTTTGCCCGTTGGTCCCCGCGTGCCAGCGGGCAATTTGAGCCGGTCGCGCAAACTGGCATAGATTGGTGCCCCGTGCAGCACGTCCACTACCAGATAAGCCACGAGGGATACCACAGCCAAGGGCATCAGGTGCACGAGTGATCCCACCATTTCAGTGATCAATAGAATAGCCGTAAACGGCGCCTTGCCAATACCGGCGAAATAGCCAGCCATGGCAAAAATGACAAAATTAATGAAGTATTGCCGCGGCAGCCAGCCGAGCATGATCATCACGGTGGCGTAAATACCGCCCAATACGGCGCCTAGACTAAGAATCGGCAGAAAAATCCCGCCGGGCAGACCGGACCCATAGGCGACCATGGACAATGCAAAGCGGACCGCGAATAAGACCAGCAACAATCCGAGAGTGGGCACCACTTGCCCCATGTGCAGGATAATGGCGTTTCCCCCGCCTAACCACAGCGGTTGCCAAAAGCCAACTAGAATGGTGACTGCAAACGGTACGAGACCGTCCAGCCAGCGCGGCAGCGGGACAAATCGCCGGTACCAGCCGGGCATGGCCAGCAATGTCTTCTGATAAACCACGCCCAGCAGCCCCAGCAAGACGCCTAATCCCAGCAAATGGCCGTATTCATTCAACGGCAGACTATTGGCATAGGTGAGGTGCAGGACCGGCGTCAAGCCGAAGACCACACTGGCGACAAAATTAGCCGCCACGGCGCTGGCCAGCGATGCCAGCCAAACCAGCAGGGAAAAGTTGTGGTATATTTCCTCCAGCACAAATAACGTACCGGCAATGGGCGCATTAAACGCGGCGGATAATCCGCCAGCTGCCCCGCAGGCAATGGCAATGCGGCGCGCGGTACCGGCCTGACCGGTAGTTTCCGCGAAACCCTGGCCGACAGCGGCGCCAAGCTGAATTGAGGGCCCTTCCCGACCCAGAAATAGACCCGGACCGATACTTAAGACGCCGCCGATAAATTTGCGCCAGAGGATCGACCACCAGTGCAGCTGCAAGGCGTCATCCAGTTGGGCCTCAACTTGAGGAATACCCGAGCCGCTGATCTGCGGCTGCTGCTTAACCAAGATGCCGGCCCCTAACGGCAGCAGGACACTGCCGCCGATGATCACCAGCCACCACCAGCCGTGGCCAGTCTGGACCTGCTGATAGACCCAGATGGTGGCGGCCAGCATTTTACCGATACTCCAGCGAAAGGCGCTCACGACCGCGCCGGTACAAAGACCAATCAGCAGCCCGCGCCCCACCAGAATCAAACGGGTCCAATCGATTGGCTGAGTCTGTTTGGACGTTTCCACACCCTGTCACTCCCTTCAAAAGTTCAGACAAAAACACCGCAGACTGGTGGCGCCGGTCCGCGGTGTTTGTCGACCCCTGATCGTCACCAGAGGGTTAAGCGATTATTACTTCTTGATGTTGTAGAAGCTCTTGATGCCCTTGTATTCAGCAGCATCGCCGAGTTGATCTTCGATCCGCATCAATTGGTTATACTTAGCGATCCGATCAGTCCGGCTCATGGAACCAGTCTTGATCTGGCCAGCATTGGTGGCAACAACCAAGTCAGCGATCGTTGTATCTTCAGTTTCACCAGAACGGTGAGAAACAATAGCTGTGTAACCAGCTTCCTTAGCCATTTCGATGGCTTCCATTGTTTCAGTCAACGTACCGATTTGGTTCAACTTGATCAGGATGGAGTTAGCAACGCCCATTTCAATACCCTTTTCCAGATATTGCGTGTTCGTTACGAACAGATCATCACCAACGATTTGGACCTTCTTGCCCAAACGAGCAGTCAGAGTCTTCCAGTCATCCCATTCGTTCTCGTCCAAAGGATCTTCAACGGAAACGATCGGATACTTGTCGATCAAGCCTTCCAGCAAGCTGGTGAATTCATCGGCAGTATAGTTCTTGCCGTCACCCTTCAATTCATATTGATGAGTGTCGGTGTTGTAGAATTCAGAAGAAGCGCAGTCGAAGGCGATGGAAATATCTTCCCCAGGCTTGTAGCCAGCACGTTGGATGGCTTCAACCAGGATTTCGAAAGGCTCTTCGTTGTTCTTCAAGTCCGGTGCGAAGCCGCCTTCGTCACCAACAGCGGTCATGTAACCCCGCTCCTCGAGCAGTTTCTTCAAGGTGTGGAAAGTTTCAGAACCCATCCGAACAGCTTCGTGGATCGACTTAGCCCCAACCGGCATGATCATGAATTCCTGGAAGTCAACGTTGTTGTCTGCGTGTGCACCACCGTTGATAACGTTCATCATCGGTGTGGGCAGAACATGACCATTGGTCCCGCCAAGATAAGAGTACAGCGGCAGGCCCAGTTCGTCAGCAGCTGCGCGAGCAGCAGCCAAGGAAACACTGAGGATGGCGTTAGCGCCCAACTTACCCTTATTCGGGGTGCCGTCCAAGTCGATCATCGCTTGGTCCAAAGCACGTTGGTCGGTAACGTCCATGCCGATGACTTCTTTAGCGATCTTGTCGTTAACGTTGGCAACAGCCTTCAGGACACCCTTGCCGCCGAAGCGCTTGGGATCGCCGTCACGCAATTCAACAGCTTCGTGTTCACCAGTAGACGCACCAGAAGGAACGATTGCCCGGCCAAAGCCGCCCAGTTCAGTGTAAACTTCGGCTTCGACAGTGGGGTTGCCCCGAGAATCCAACACTTCGCGGGCCAATACATCAGTAATAACAGACATGTGGTTATCTCTCCTTTTTAAACAATGTAGAAACAATGACTCAAGTTCATTCTACCGTATTTAACGGTGGGACAAAAGGAATTCCTGGATTTCCCAACCAATCATTCCCCTTGCCGCAACCAATTAGTCTTGGTAGTGAACGAGTTGCAGGAAGGAATCAGGTTGCAGGGAAGCCCCGCCAACCAGCCCGCCGTCAATATCCGGCTGAGCCATTAATTCCTTAACGTTGTTCGGCTTCATGGAACCGCCGTATTGGATCCGAGTGGCATCCGCAACCGTTTGATCATAAAGCTTCGCGATCGTCTCCCGGATGTGCCGGCAAACTTCCTCAGCTTGGTCGGAGGTCGCCGTCTTACCGGTCCCAATAGCCCAGATTGGTTCATAGGCAATGACCAATGCCTTGGCCTGGTCAGCAGATAAACCGTTCAAAGCGGCTTCAACCTGAGTCGCGACCCAGTCTTCCGTTTCGCCGGCTTCGCGTTGTTCTAAGGACTCGCCAACACAGATGATTGGCTTCATACCGTTGGCAAAAACGGCCTTAGCCTTCTTGTTGACGTCCTCATTCGTTTCATGGTAATAACCGCGCCGTTCGGAGTGGCCGACGATGACGTACTTGACGCCTAAGTCAGCTAAAACCTTAGGACTGGTCTCGCCAGTAAAGGCCCCTGATTCGTGATCATTGGCATTTTGAGCAGCGGGCACCAAGACAGAATCTTTGGCTGCATCCACTAAGGCCGTGATGTCGATTGCCGGTGCGGCAATGACAGACTCCACCTTGCTGGGATCCGGTAATTCATTCTTGACAGCAGCCACGAATGCCCGGGTCTCATCAGGGTTCATGTTCATTTTCCAGTTGCCTGCAATAATAGGTTTACGCAAAATTACTCCGTCCTTCCGTGATTACTTGTCAGAAATGGAGGCGATACCCGGCAATGTCTTACCTTCCAGGTATTCCAGAGAAGCGCCGCCGCCAGTGGAAATGTGGGTAATCTTGTCTGCAATGCCCAATTGCTCAGCAGCCGCTGCGGAATCGCCGCCGCCGATGATCGTGGTGGCCCCTTGCAGGTCGCCCAGTGCTTGGCCGACTTCCAAAGTACCCTTGGCGAAGTGGCTCATTTCAAACGCACCCATCGGGCCGTTCCAAACAACCGTCTTAGCGCCTTGCAGCTTCTCCTTGAACAGAGCAACTGTCTTCGGGCCGATATCCAAGGCTAATTCATCGTCAGGAACATCCACGCCGACAGTCTCGTAAGGCACGTCGTTGGAGAATTCCTTAGCGACCACGTTGTCGACCGGCAAAACGATCTTGTCACCAGCTTTAGCCAGTAATTGCTTAGCCAAGTCTTCCTTGTCCGGTTCGTACAGAGACTTGCCGATCTTGTGGCCCTGGGCCGCCAAGAAGGTGTAAGCCATGCCGCCGCCGATCAGGATGTGATCAGACTTAGGAATCAAGTTGTCAATGACGCCGATCTTGTCGGAAACCTTAGCCCCGCCAAGAATGGTAACGAACGGGTGAACCGGATTGTCGACCGCTTCGCCCAAGAACTTGATTTCCTTTTCCATCAAGAAGCCAGCCGCAACGGGCTTGCCAGCAGCCTTCATAGCGGTGGCGATACCAACGTTAGAAGCGTGCTCCCGGTGTGCTGTCCCAAAGGCGTCGTTGATAAATACGTCGCCCAAGGAAGCCCAGTATTGACCCAGCTTCGGATCGTTCTTGGATTCCCGCTTGCCAAAATCGTTGTCGATATCTTGGAACCGAGTGTTCTCCATTAACAATACCTGACCGTCTTGCAGCTTGTTGATGGCGTCTTCTAATTCCTTGCCTTCGTTAACCGGTACAAATTCAACCGGCTTGTTCAACAATTCGGAAAGACGAGCAGCAACGGGCTTCAAGCTCAGCTTAGCCTTGTCTTCGTCACTCTTGATCCGGCCTAAGTGAGACAGCAGAATTGCCTTGCCGCCATGCTCGATGATGTATTTAATCGTCGGTAAAGCAGCGCGGATCCGGTTGTCGTCGCCAATCTTGCCGTCCTTGATGGGCACGTTGAAGTCCACCCGCATCAAGACTTTTTTGTCTTTGACATCGACGTCAGAAACAATCAATTTTGCCATTGTGTAGTAACCTCCTAGTTAAACTTTCCAAAAATAAAAGGCGAAGGGAGTGAACCTCCCTCCGCCTCAACGTTATTGCCGTATTAAAGCTGGACGCTCAGATTAGAGAGTGGCAAACTTCAACAGCGTACGAATCATCTGGCAAGTGAAACCATATTCGTTGTCGTACCAAGCAACAGTCTTAACCAATTGGTTGTCGCCAGCAGTAACAACTTCAGTTTGGGTCGGGTCGAAGATGGAGCCGTATGTTGTACCGATAACATCGGAAGATACGATTTCATCAGCGTTGTAGCCGAAGCTTTCGTTGCCTTCAGTGTGCTTCTTGATTGCTTCGTTAACTTCGTCGGCAGTAACCTTCTTGTCAAGGATAGTAACCAATTCAGTCAAGGAACCATCAACAACAGACACACGTTGTGCATGGCCGTTCAGGACACCCTTCAATTCAGGAATTACCAAGCCAATGGCCTTAGCAGCACCTGTGGAGTGGGGAATCGTGTTAACAGCGGCAGAACGAGCAGCACGCAAGTTGCCACCACGTACAGGGCCGTCAAGCAGCATCTGAGTGGAAGTGTAGGCGTGAACCGTCGTCATGGTACCAACCTTGATACCAAATTCGTTGTTGACGAAGTAAGCCAGAGGAGCCAAGCAGTTAGTTGTGCAGGAACCAGCAGAAACGATACGATCGTCACTGTTCAAAGTGTCATCGTTAACGTTGTAAACGATGGTCTTTGTGTCGCTGCCAGCCGGTGCTGAGATCAGTACCCGCTTTGCGCCAGCGTCCAAGTGTGCTTGGGACTTAGCCTTGGAAGTATAGAAGCCGGTGCATTCCAGAACGTATTCAACGCCGTCGTTCTTAACCCAAGGAATGTTTTGTGCTTGGGGTTCAGCGTATACACGGTACTTCTTGCCGTCAACGACGATGGAGTCGTCAGTCGCGCTCACTTCACCAGGGAAGGTGCCATGAGTGGAGTCATACTTCAACAGATGAGCCAGCATTGCCGGGCTGGTTAAATCGTTGATAGCGACAACTTGAATATCGTTGGACTTAGCACCTAATTCATAAATCCGACGGAAAGCCAAACGACCGATACGACCGAAGCCGTTGATACCAATTTTGACAGTCATACAAAACTTCCTCCTTTAGGAAATTGAACAATAATATTTTAAAGGGTTGCCCCATTTAAAATCACTTTAGCTGCACCTTCATCCGTGATCAACCACGTATGTTCCGGTGCACTATGCATGTACGCCTTAATTGCTTTGCCTTTGGAAGCTCCGCCAGCAATGCAGACGACGTACGGGATTTTCTGCAAATCAGAAACTTGCAGGCCAATGCGCGGTACCTTGTAAACCACCTGGCCGGCTTCATTGAAGAAATAGCCGAAGGCTTCGCCGACTGCTTGATCCTTTTGCAACAGCTGAATCGTGGCCGCGTCCATTTCACGACGCTTGGCCATGACCAAGGCATCACCCACGCTGTGGACTACCGCAGTCGCATGACCGATCAGATCAAGGACCCGGCGTACACTCGGTTCTTTCAAAAGCGGCTCGTAAACATCGGCACTCACATTATCCGGAAGATAAAGGGCACGATGCTCGCCGCCAGTGGAACGGGCCATCTCGGCACAAATCGTGTTGGCCTGAATGTCGACCCGTTCGCCGATACCGCCGCGGGCGGGAACGAACATGAGCTGGCGGTTCTGCCCCAGCCTACGGCTAAGAGCGGTCGCCACATGGCCCATCGTGTTGCCGCCCATGACGGCAACGACGTTCCTGCCATCCGGCAGCAATGCGTTCAGCGTTTGATTCACCAGCGCACCCATCTCATCAAGAATCTTCGGCTGCGTATCGCAGTTACCCGATACAATCATGACGTGATCCACACCCAACACATGGGCTAATTGATTCTCCACATCATGAATGCCAACCAATTGATTCATGAAGTTCTCCAAGCCTTGAAGAACTTCTCGACCATGGGTGGTGATGACCATCCCGGCGGATGTTGAGTCGATCAGCCGCTGGCGACGGAGGAAATCTGTCTCCGTGCGCAGCACCCGCTCGCTTACATCCAATTCAGCCGCCAGTGTGCGGCGGCCGATCGGGGACGCCCAACTGATCATGCGCAGGACCTGATACCGTTGGCGAAGCACAGATAGGAAATCCGGCGCGAGCGCCTCGATCCACCCCAGTTCTTCGTGCACGATATCTGACCCCTCTCTGGGACGCATTATGTCCAAGGGTGTCACAGAGTGACCCGGTGAGGGGAAAATTTTAAGGGATCCACTCACTTCGGTTCTCCCTCTGACACTTATCAATATAGCACTCGCCGTAGGGGTTTGCAAGTTCAGCGCTTCTTCCTGCAAACCCCATTGGGCCTGGTTTTGGGCCACTTTTCAGCCCTTTTTTGCGCAAAAATATCAATAATTGTTCGGAATTTGCACATATTTTCAGCAGGTTGGACAAAAAACGCCCCAGTCGGCCGGGGCAGGCTGGCCGAAGCCACCAAAAAAACCGCCCACCGACAGCAATCGGTGGGCGGAACATTCTGAATCACTATGCGCTGTGGGGGAATCGAACCCTCATCTAAAGAACCGGAATCTTTCGTGCGATCCATTACACTAACAGCGCATCACTTGAAATATAATACCTGAAACCCCGAGGAATTACAAGGGGGTCGCAGAAGTTTTTCGCCAGAATCGACAGAACTTTGCTATGATGGAGTCAGTTACTGAATTAAGAAAGGAGCCTTCCCCAATGGATAAACACACTGCCGCCGAAGTGTTACATATCGTGAACGGCGTCTTGCTGATCACCACCGGTACGATCGCCATCGTCGCTGCCGGTCTAAGCTTGGCCGCCCCCAAGGACAAACATGAGCGTCGCCGTTGACGCCTGGATTCTTTCGTGGTAAATTAGCAGAGTAACTTGATGAGTGCTAATTGTGGGCATGTTGATGCCCTACCACAGTACCCAATTGCCTGTCACCATGCATCGCACCGCTGCTCGCCGCATTTTGGCTGAACCGGTCGCGGTGCGCTCTTTGAAGGAGGTTTTCTGAACCTATGTTAGTCCCTACAGTTATTGAACAAACTTCTCGGGGCGAGCGCGCCTATGACATTTACTCCCGGTTACTGAAGGACCGCATCATCATGCTGTCTGGCGAAGTAAATGACCAAATGGCCAACTCGATTATCGCCCAACTGCTGTTCCTGGATGCCCAGGATTCCGATAAAGATATCTACCTGTACATCAACTCTCCGGGCGGTGTCATTACGTCCGGCTTGGCAATCATGGATACCATGAATTTCGTCAAGGCTGACGTGCAGACGATTGCCATCGGGATGGCGGCTTCCATGGCCTCCATTCTGCTGACTGCCGGCACAAAGGGCAAGCGCTTTGCTCTGCCAAACGCCACCGTCTTGATTCATCAACCCTTAGGCGGTGCCCAGGGTCAGCAAACGGATATCCAGATCGCTGCTGAAGAGATCTTGAAGACCCGGAACAAGATCAACCAGATCTTGGCGGACACGACTGGCCAGCCGCTGAAGAAGATCCAAGCCGATACCGAACGGGATAACTACATGTCTGCTGAACAAGCCAAGGATTACGGTTTGATCGACCAGATCATGGACCGGACGCAACCGGCAGCAAAGAAGTAATTTAATCTTGGGCTTCGGCCCGACTAAAAAATAATAGCGGCGGCACATGCCAGATTCTGGTATGTGCCGCCGCTATTTTTGTTGGCGCTAGTTGCTCATCGTCGGCAGATCTTCAAAATTGCCGTCAGGAATCGCCGCCAAATGATCCCGGACAGAGGACACTGCATCCCGGACATGATTGTATTGGTCTGGGGTCAGCCCGATCCACTCCATGCACGTACCGACGCGCTCGTCGACTTTATCCTGCATGTCGCGGCCATAGGCGGTCAGCTGGACGTCCAAGCGCCGTTCGTCCCGCTTAGAGCGCTGCCGGCTTAACCAGCCGTCCTTTTCTAACCGCTTCAAGAGCGGCGTCAGGGTGCCGCTATCCAGCCCAACTCGTTCGCCCAGAGCCTTCACTGACAGCGTGCCATACTGCCACAAGGCGAGCAGCACGATGTATTGGGAATAGGTGAGGTGGAATGGCGCCAGTGCCTTCGCATAGAAGCGATTGAATACTTTATGTGCCTGATAAATGGAAAAACAGAGTTGTTCATCCAGAATAATAGGGGTTGCCATAGGCTTATGCTTCCTTTCTGTTACTGTAATTGCCTTGCCGCAAGGTATCCGCGAAGGCATTGATTTTGCGCAGCCGGTGATTGACCCCGGATTTCGACACCGGGCCGCCGGGGAGCAATTCACCAAGCTCTTTCAACGACACCTCAGGATGAGCCAGCCGGATGGTCGCAATTTCTCGGAGCGATGGGGATAACGCGCTCAGGCCGACTGTTGCTTGAATCAATTCAATGTTCTCGATCTGGCGGGCGGCAGCGTTCACCGTCTTGTTCATATTTGCGGTCTCGCAATTGACCAGCCGATTAACTGAATTGCGCATGTCCCGGACGATGCGGACATCCTCAAATTGCAGCATCGCATTGGTCGCACCGATCAATTGGAGAAAATCGGCGACTTGTTCCGCCTCTTTGAGGTAGACAATATAGCCGCTGCGCCGGGCTGTTTCCTTGGCATTCAAGTGAAACGACCGCAGGGCTGCCAACAGATCCCGGGAATGATCGGCATATGTGGAGTAAATCTCTAAGTGATAGCGGCTGGTTTCAGGATCATTCACCGACCCGCCGGCAAGGAAGGCCCCCCGCAAGTAGGAGCGCAGCAACGGTTCTTTGCTGCTGATATCCGACGAGATCCGGTGACTGATATGCAGGGCATCATCTTGCAGGATCGACAGGTCGGTGAGCACCCGATGGCTGCCCCCCTGCAGGCGCACCGCGTAATTATAATTCTTGCGTAAATTCATTTTCCGACTGACCAGCAGCTCCGCCTCAACGGCATACACCTGCTTCAGTAAGGCATAAATACGCCGGGCAATGGCTGGATTCTCTGTCGCCACGGAAAGGACAAATTGATGATCCACTAACCGCAGTGTACCGTTCATCCGAATCAAAGCAGCCAGCTCAGCCCGGGCGTGCTGCCGATGGACCGGCAATAGCGTTAATTCCTTTTTCACCTGACTGGCGAAAGACGCCATTGACTCACCCCCTGCCCTTTCTGCCGCGCTTATCCAGTTTGGCTTGGAACGCCAGATTCAGCAACTCCTTGGCCACCTTGCGGCCGTTATGGAAAACACCGCGATCGTGCAGGTCCAAGAAATTGTCGGAGATCACATTGCAGCCAAAGGCCCGTAAGCCATCGAAGTCATGGCGCACTTGGTATAAGTATTCATCATACTTTTGGCGGTCCATGTAATTCTCCGGTACCGGCGCCGTATTGACCAGGACAGTATCGATGTAGTTGCCGCCGAGATGGCGGTTCAATACCGCCACATGGTCGGCGTCAGAAAAGTTCTCGGTCTCACCCTTCTGAGTCATGATATTGCAAATATAGGTAATGTTGGCCGCGGTATGGCGCAGCGCGTGATGCACATTGTCGATCATCAGATTCGGCAGAATACTGGTGAACAGCGAGCCCGGACCCAGCACCACGACTTGGGCGTCCATGATCGCGTCAATCACCTGATCGGCCGCTTCCGGCGGTTCAGCGGGGTTGTCCTTCTGGGTTACCCACACGCGCTGGATGCGTTTGCCGGCACCGGAGATCTCAGTCTCCCCCTGGCGGGTGGAGCCGTCGGTGAACTCAGCGTTCAGAGTCAGCGGGACATCCGCCACGGGATAGACGTGCCCGTCCACTTTCATCATCGCCGACAATTCCTGAACAGCAGTGAAAATATCGCCATCCATTTCCGCCAGCGCAGTAATGATCAGATTGCCAATGGCATGACCAGAGAGAAAGGCGTCGGAACTGTTAAAGCGGTATTGGAAAATCCGCAACTCTGAATCGGATAATTCCGATAATGCCACCAGGACATTGCGGATATCCCCGGGCGGCACAACATTGATGTAGTTGCGCAAAACGCCGGAGGAGCCGCCATCATCGGCCACAGTCACGACCGCAGTGATGTCAGCGTTCTCCTGGCGCAGGCTGGATAAAATAACTGGCAGGCCGGTGCCGCCGCCAATAACGACGACTTTGGGTCGGCGGCCGCGGATGACGCGAATAATGCGGTTGTCTCCATTCATGAGCGGTTCACCGTCTCCTTTCGCCGATGCATATCCCGATGAGTCACATCCACGGAATACTTCTTGCCTAAGTCCTGAGCCAGCCGCTGGGCAATCGCCACACTGCGATGCTGACCGCCAGTACAGCCGATGGCAATGGTCATACTAGTCTTGCCCTCTCGCTGGTAACCCGGCATCGTCAGCCACAACAGATCAATGAATTGCTGGTAGAATTTCTCAGTCTCCGGCTGGTTCATCACATAATCATAAACGGGCTTATCCAAACCCGTGAGCGGCTTGTACGCTGGAATGTAGTACGGATTCGGTAAAAACCGGACGTCCATGACGATATCGGCATCAATGGGAATGCCATATTTATAACCGAAGGACATCACTTCAATGTGAAACGGCGTATCACCGGATTCCTTGAAGTGGCCGAAAATCTCTTCCCGTAATTGCCGAGGCGACATGTTCGAGGTGTCGATCACAATTTGTGCCCGATTCTTCATCTCGGTGAGCAGCTCGCGTTCCAGCTTAATGCCCTCCAGCAGCCGACCGTCCATTGCTAACGGATGGGAGCGGCGGGTCTCCTTATAGCGGGCGACCAGCTCAGAATTCGAGGCATCCAGGAAGAGGATCCGGGTGCGTACGGTATTGGCGTTGTCCAGATCGGCCAGCATGGAAATAATCTGGTCATAGAATGCCCGGGAGCGCA
Source organism: Schleiferilactobacillus harbinensis (assembly GCF_008694105.1). NCBI lineage: Bacteria > Bacillati > Bacillota > Bacilli > Lactobacillales > Lactobacillaceae > Schleiferilactobacillus > Schleiferilactobacillus harbinensis. The sequence goes on along the minus strand of NZ_CP041364.1, from coordinate 301,541 downwards.
GGTCGATGACCAGCGCGACCTTTTGAATCGATCCGGATTCACGGACCAGTTCCCAGAACTTGGGTAATAGAGACGGCGGCATGTTATCAATGACGAAATAGCCTAAATCTTCGAAGGCTTGGGCGGCAATGGTTTTGCCGGCGCCGCTCATACCGGTGATAATGACCACATCTAATGGATTATTTGAGGCCATACGCACACTCCTTTTCTTTTGCATGGACATTATAACACAGCCGGGCGTGTCCTTCATGGGGCAAATTAATTGTTGGCAATTAAAAAGAGGATTAAGGCAAGGTGATGTCCGGTGTACTGCCGTGCCAATGCTCCGCAAGCTCCGGCAAAATGGGCTGGAACGCTGTGACGGCGGTTTGAGCCTGCTGCGCAGTCTCAAACACGCCTAACCACATCGGCGGCAAGCCGCCGTGTGGTTGCACGGCTGAGCCCATTTTGCCTCCGCTTGCTGCGCATTGGCACTAGATCGACCAGAACAAATTACCTTGCCTTAATCCAGATTAGAACTATTTCTTCGCCTTTACCGGCGTTTTCTTTTTCTTAGCTGCTACTGCGTTTTCCGTCCGGGCTTTATCCCGGTCAAGAATAGGACCGAGGTATTGGCCGGTGTAGCTTGCCGCTACAGTAGCGACGTGTTCGGGGGTGCCGGTGGCGATCACGGTGCCGCCGCCATCGCCGCCTTCTGGACCGAGATCGATCAGCCAGTCGGCGCTCTTGACCACATCCAGATTATGCTCAATGATCAGCACGGTGTTGCCCTCATCTACCAGTCGCTGCAAGACCGTCAGCAAGCGCTTGATATCATCGGTGTGCAGACCGGTGGTGGGTTCATCGAGGATGTAGAAATTGCTGCCGGTGGACTTCTTGTACAGTTCAGAGGCCAGCTTCATCCGCTGGGCTTCGCCGCCGGACAGGGTCGTGGCCGGTTGACCCATTTTCACGTAACCCAAGCCCACGTCAACAATAGTCTGCAGCTTACGGGTGATCTTCGGAATGGCTTTAAAGAAATCCAGCGCCTCAGCCACGGTCATGTCCAAAACTTGGGCAATGTTCTTCCCGTGATAGGTGACTTCCAACGTCTCGGAATTATACCGGGTGCCGTGGCAGACTTCGCAGGGCACATAAATATCCGGCAGGAAGTTCATTTCGATTCGAATGATCCCGTCACCCTTACAGGTCTCGCAACGGCCGCCCTTGACGTTGAAACTGAAGCGGCCCTTGGAATACCCGCGAATCTTCGCTTCATTAGTCTTGGCAAACAGGTCGCGAATATCATCAAAGACACTGGTATAGGTAGCCGGGTTGCTCCGGGGGGTCCGGCCGATCGGGCTTTGGTCGATATCCACCAATTTATCAATATTCTTGTAGCCGGTGATGTTCTTGTACTTCCCCGCTTTGTGGGAATTATGGTTCAGCTTCTGCGCCAGCGCCCGCTTCAAGATCTGGTTGACCAGCGTCGACTTGCCGGAACCAGAGACTCCGGTAACCACAATGAACTTGCCCAGGGGGAAGTCCACATCAATATCCTTCAGATTGTTTTCTGCGGCCCCGGTGATGCGGATCTTTTTGCCATTGCCGCTGCGCCGTTCGAGCGGTACCGGCACAAACTTTTTCCCTGCCAGATACTGCCCCGTCAACGATTTCGGATTTTTCGCAACCTGGGCTGGGGTACCGGCGGCCATCACTTCGCCGCCCTTTTCACCCGCGCCGGGTCCAATATCGATCAAGTAATCCGCCGCCCGCATGGTGTCTTCATCGTGCTCAACAACGATTAAGGTGTTCCCCAAATCCCGCATTTTTTTCAACGACGAAATCAACCGGTCATTGTCCCGCTGGTGCAAACCAATGGAGGGTTCATCCAGAATATACAGCACCCCGGACAGATTGGAACCGATCTGGGTAGCTAATCGAATCCGCTGGGCCTCCCCACCGGACAACGTACCAGCCGCCCGGGACAGGGTTAAATAATCCAGGCCCACATTACGCAGGAAAGTGAGCCGATCCCGCACTTCCTTCAAAATCGGCTTGGCAATGACGGCTTCTTGTTCAGACAATTCGACCTGCTTAAAGAACGGGAGTGCATCCTTGATTGACAGGTCAGAAACTTCGGCAATATCCTCGCCGCTGACCTTAACGCTCAGGGCTTGACGGTTCAGCCGCTTGCCGTGGCAGGTCGGGCAGGTCAGTTCGGTCATGTACAACCGCATTTGATCTCGGGTAAAGTCACTGTTGGTATCCCGATAACGCCGGGCAATGTTCGTAAGGACGCCCTCGAAGGCCACATCAACATCCCGTACGCCGCCAAAGTCGTTTTCATAATGGAAGTGGAATTCTTTGCCGCCGGAACCGTTCATGACCAGGTCCCTATCTTTCTTCGGCAAGTCCTTAAACGGCGTATCCAAATCAATATGGAAGGCGGCGGCCGCCTGGGCCAGCAATTCCGGATAATACTGAGAACTGATTGGGTTCCAGGGTGCAATGGCCCCTTCCCGCAGTGTCTTCGTATCATCAGGGACGACCAGATCCGGGTCCACCGACAGCTTCATGCCCAGTCCATCACAGTCGGGACAGGCACCAAACGGCGCATTGAACGAAAACAGCCGCGGTTCAAGCTCACCCACGGTAAATCCGCAGATGGGGCACGCATAGTGTTCAGAAAAGACCAGCGGCTCTCCGCCGATCACATCCACATTAGCGTACCCATCAGATAGCCGCAGGGCAGCCTCTAGGGAATCGAAAAGCCGTGACCGCACATTATCCCGAACCACGATCCGGTCAACCACGATGTCCACATCGTGTTTCTTGTTCTTATCCAGTTCCGGCGCTTCGCTCACATCGTAGGTCTCCCCGTCGACCCGCAGGCGGACATAGCCCTCCCGCTTCACCCGGGCAAATTCTTTTTTCTGGGTACCCTTCTTTTGGCGGACGATCGGGGACATAATTTGAATCCGGGACCCCTCCGGCAGAGCCAGCGTGCGGGCGACCATTTGGTCCACCGACTGGCTTTGGATCGGTGTGCCGTCGTTAGGGCAGATGGGATGACCCACCCGGGCCCACAATAGCCGTAAGTAGTCATTGATCTCGGTCACTGTGCCGACCGTGGACCGCGGGTTCTTAGAGGTCGTTTTCTGATCGATCGAAATTGCCGGCGATAATCCGTCAATGCTGTCCACATCAGGCTTCTGCATCTGCCCGAGGAACTGCCGGGCATAGGCTGACAGACTTTCGACATAGCGCCGCTGACCTTCGGCGTACAGCGTGTCGAAGGCCAGCGAACTCTTTCCTGACCCGGACAGGCCAGTGATGACCACCAGCTTATCCCGGGGGATCGTCACGTCAATGTTCTTCAGATTGTGGGCCCGGGCACCATGAATAATGATTTTGTCGTTGGCCATATGTTTAATCCACTTCCGCTTTCAATTCTAAGATAGTATCGCGCAGCGTGGCCGCCGTTTCGAAGTCCAGCTTCTTGGCGGCATTCTGCATTTGTTCCGTCAAATTATTGATCAATTCAGTACGTTCCTTCTTCGTCATTGTACTCAGATCCACACTGGCCGTCTTCTCTTTGGTCGCTTCATCAGCGTCATCCGCCGGCCGCATGACTGAAATGGCATCCCGAATCGGCTTGACAATCGTCGTCGGGGTGACGTCGTGCGCCTCGTTGAAGGCCTCTTGTACCTTGCGCCGGCCACGGGTCTTAGCAATGGCCTCTTGCATCGAATCCGTCACCTTGTCGGCGTACATAATCACTTTACCGTTGACGTTCCGCGACGCTCGGCCAATGATCTGGGTCAGCGACTGGGCAGACCGGAGGAAGCCTTCCTTGTCGGCATCAAGAATACAAATCAGTGAAACTTCCGGAACATCGATCCCTTCCCGCAGCAGGTTGATCCCGATCAAGACATCAAATACACCGAGCCGCAGGTCGCGAATGATCTGAGTCCGTTCCAAAGTCTTGATATCTGAGTGGAGGTAGCGCACCTTCATACCCATTTCTTTGAGATAATCGGTTAAGTCTTCGGCCATTTTCTTCGTCATCGTCGTGATGAAAACCCGCTCGTGTTTCTCCACGCGCTGATTGATCTCACCGACCATATCATCGATCTGACCCATAATTGGCCGGACTTCAATGATGGGGTCAAGTAACCCGGTCGGCCGAATGATCTGGGGGACATGGTCCTGGGTCCGGTCCATTTCATAGGGTCCCGGCGTAGCGGAAACATACAGAATCCGTTTGACGTGTTCCTCAAACTCATTCAGCTTCAACGGCCGGTTATCCCGGGCACTGGGCAAGCGGAAGCCGTAGTCCACCAGCATCTGCTTCCGCGCCCGGTCGCCATTATACATGCCGCGAATCTGAGGCATCGTGACGTGGGATTCATCAATCATAATATTGAAATCATCTGGGAAGAAATCCAGCAGCGTATGGGGCGGCACGCCCGGCGCGCGGCCTTCCAAGGGGGCCGAGTAGTTCTCGATCCCGTTGGTGTAGCCCATTTCCCGCATCATATCGATGTCGTAATTGGTTCGCTGTTCCAGCCGCTGGGCCTCCAATAGTTTGCCGTGCTCCCGGAAATTCTTCAGTTGGCCCTGCAGTTCAGTCTGGATGCGCTTGATGGCGCCCTCCATCTGTTCGTCGTTGGTCATAAAGTGGGTCGCCGGAAAGATCGATACCTGATCCCGGGTCCCGATAATCTCGCCGGTCAGCGCATCTACTTCGACGATGCGATCAATTTCATCCCCAAAAAACTCGACCCGAATCGCATTTTCGTCGTTGGAGGCGGGGAAGATTTCCACCACGTCCCCCCGGACTCGGAAGCGGCCCCGTTGAAAGTCGATATCATTGCGTTCGAATTGAATCCCGACCAGTTCCCGGAGCAATGTATTCCGGTCGATCTGCATCCCTTGGCGCAAAGAGATTACGCTCTTGGCATATTCCTTAGGATCCCCCAACCCGAAAATACAGGACACACTGGCCACCACAATGACGTCATTACGCTCCAACAGTGCACTGGTCGCGGAGTGGCGCAATTTATCGATCTCATCATTAATGCTGGCATCTTTTTCAATATACGTATCACTGGAGGGCACATAGGCTTCAGGCTGATAGTAATCATAATAACTGACAAAGTACTCCACCCGGTTGTGGGGGAAGAATTCCTTGAACTCGCCATATAATTGACCAGCCAGCGTTTTGTTGTGGGAAATGACCAATGTCGGCTTGTTCAGCCTCGCAATCACGTTCGCCATCGTGAACGTCTTACCAGTCCCCGTCGCCCCTTCCAGGACAACCTCTTTATCCCCTTGCTGGAAGTCCTTCGTGATCCGGGCAATCGCTTTACCCTGATCCCCGGCCGGCTTGTATTTCGAAACCAAATCAAATGGTCTGTCAGGTTGACGTGTAATCATAGTTAGGCAAAATCCTCCTCCACAAAAGCTGATAAGCGAACGAAGCGCAAAAGCCAAAAAATGACTCTTGCGCCGCATATTACGTACTACTAATTCAACAGAAATATTGTACCACAGAGAACATACTTTCGCCAGAGAGGGCGAAGGCGACCGGTCAGAAGCGTAGGGATAAGGACGGCCAGGCACAAACCCCGGTTTTGGGTTTTTGCCTGGCCGTCCTTATCCCCTAGCTTCTGGTCGCCTGAGCCCGTTTAGGGGCGGCAGTCACCTAGCTTCTGGTCGGCGGAGCCCGTTTAAGCAGAGACCAGCCAACTTCTGGTCGCCTGAGCCCGGTTAGAAGAAGCCAGCCTACCGCGCCACATGATACGCCGGCACGATCTGCTTCGTAATCGCGGCCAGCTTATCCCGATCCGAAAAGTCCTCATTCAACAGATCCGGCATGATGTTCTCCAAGAAATACTGCACCGACGGCATCGCTTTAAATGATACGATCGTTGTCAAGCTCTCCTTGAAAATATCCATATACACTGTCTCCGGATTGCCCTTTTGGATTTCCCCAAAGGACTCATACAGCAGATCCACCTTATCGGCCACCGACAAGATTTTACCTTCCAGCGAATCATCTTTGCCCTCTGACAACCGCCGACGGTAAATGTCCTGCAGTTCTTCCGGAACTTCATTCTGAATGAAGTTCTCAGTCATATGATCCTCCACCCGGGCCAGCATATGCCGCAGCTCCGGAGTGGCGTACTTCACCGGGGTCTTAATGTCCCCGATGAACCGTTCCGTATAATCATGGTTCAATGATTTTTCGTACAGCATCTTCCAGTCGATGGTGTTTCCGGCCTGTTCCTCAATGTCGCCCAGCATTTGGGCGATCGCTGCCACCTTAAATGAATGGGCAGCAACGGAATGCTGCTGATACTTGAAGAACCCCGGCGCCCGATCCAACCATTCCAAATTTGTTAACCCCGTGATGTACTGATGCAGACCCATCCAGACCACTCTCCATTTCTGATTTTGAATTGTCCGTATGTTACCACGTCCGGACACCCAGTACAAGCATGACAGATTCTCTGCCAATAGACAATTCAGCCCCACCGGCAGCAACGTGTCAATGGGGCTGAAAGTTATTTCATTACATTTTCAAAAGATAGACCAACCATTACGCTTTAGTGAAGGCAGTCAGCGCCTGTTCAAAGTCATCCAAACGCTTGTGGGCCGCGTCTTGGGAATCAGACTGAGTGCCCACATAATACTTGATCTTCGGCTCCGTCCCAGACGGCCGAATGGCGATCCAGGTGCCATCGCTCAAGATGAACTTCAAAACATCGGACTTCGGCAGCGTCAGCTTCTCCGTGCTGCCATCCGCCAACTTGGCTTGGCCGGCCTTGTAGTCTTCGGTCCGGGCAACCTTAACGCCGGCAAACTCGCTGGGCTCTTCTTTCCGGAACTTGGCCATCAAGGCACTCATTTCTTCAGCGCCCTTGATACCCGGGAAGTCTTGGGAAACGGTCTTCTCCGCGAAGTAGCCGTATTCCTTGTACAGCTCTTGCAAGCCGTCATATAGCGTCTTGCCTTGGTGCTTATAGTAGGCCGCCACTTCCGCCAGCAGCAGTGTCGCCTGCATGGCATCCTTATCCCGCACGAACGGCTTGATCAGGTAACCATAACTCTCTTCGAAGCCGAAGAGGAATTCGTGCTCGCCGGTTTCTTCAAAGTGTTCGATCTGCTCGGCGATAAACTTGAAGCCGGTCTCCACATTGATCATCTGCATGCCGAAACTTTCGGCAATCTTAGTGGCCAATTCAGTAGATACAAAGGACTTCACGACGGCCCCATTCTTAGGCAATGTGCCGGCATTCTTCCGGGCCGTCAAAATGTAATGCAGCATGATGCTGGCGATCTGGTTCCCCGTCAGCAGCTGATACTCGCCGTTGGGCAGCCGCACTGCCGTGCCTAATCGGTCGGCATCCGGGTCCGTGGCGATCAGTACATCCGCGGATTCTTCCTTGCCCAATTGAATTGCCAAGTCAAAGGCTTGGGGGAATTCAGGGTTCGGGAACGGTGTCGTCGGAAATTCAGGATCCAAAATGGCCTGCTTCGGCACGATGCGGACGGCCTGGAAGCCAGCGCCCTGCAGTACCCGTTGGGCCAAGACCTTGCCGGTCCCGTGCAGCGGACTGTAAATCAGCTTCATGTCCTTGCCGTCACTGGCAATCAAATCCGGATTGATGGTGACAGACTTCAACGCCGCCAAGTAAGCTTCGTCCACATCTTCACCGATCAAGCTCATGATTTTGGCTTCCCGCAGCTTCTGTTCTTGAACGACGGGAATATTGAAGATATCCGTCACTTCGCGGATGTACTTGGTGATCGTATCGGCCTCTTCCGGCGGCATCTGACCGCCATCCGGCCCATAGATCTTATAGCCGTTGTATTGCTTCGGGTTGTGACTCGCGGTGATCATGATCCCAGCATAAGTGTGCAGGTGCCGAATCGTGAAGGACAGTTCCGGAGTCGGCCGCAGGGAGTCAAAGACAAACGATGGAATCTTGTGGGCCCCTAAGACCCGCGCGGATTCATGCGCAAACTCTTGGGAATGATAGCGGGAATCGAAACTAATCGCGACCCCCTGCTGCTTTTGCTCTGCGGGTAACTTGTCCATAAACCGGGCCAAGCCCTCAGTGGCTTGGCGCACGGTGTAAATATTCATCCGATTGATGCCCGGACCCATCACGCCGCGCATGCCGGCGGTACCAAACTCCATCGGAGCAGTAAAGGCGTCTTCCAGATCGTCTTCATGCCCTTTCATCTGAGTCAGTTCCTCGGCTAAATCGGGTACGAGGGTAGCTTGTTGCCATTGCTGATAATTATCTTGCCAGCTCATCGATAACAGCCTCCTAAAACCAATTTTTGATTCCACTTTCATTATACATGGTTGTTGGGAAAAGCGATGATGTAAGCCCTCAAAAAAATTACTAAATCAATGGTAAACGTTTCTTTATATTTACTAAACATTTTACCTGAGCGTTGTAAAAAAGCGCCTGTCCACAGGACAAGCGCTTCTCAATTCACAATAGACTGTTTGGTCAGGGTAATTAAGCGTGCGCCTGCGTGGCGGATACTTTGTCGCCCAATTCTTGGATATAGTGGTAAACCTGCTGACCGGCGAGGCCGCCTTCACCAACGGCAGTGGTGATTTGGCGCAGATCCTTTTGCCGGGCATCGCCGACAGCAAAAACGCCAGGCACCTTGGTCCGCATATGATCGTCGGTGATGATCCAGCCTTGATCGTCTAAAATCGGCAGATTCTTAAAAGCAGCGGTCATCGGCGTAATGCCCACATAAATGAAGACACCGCCGACCGCGATCTGTTTCTCTTCACCGGTCACTTTATCTTTATAAGTGACACCGGTGACCTTCTTCCCGTCGCCATCAATGGATTGCAACTGGGTGTTCCAAACAAAATGCATGTGGTCATTGGCAAACGCCCGGTCCTGCAAGACCTTCTGGGCGCGCAATTGATCCCGGCGATGCAGTACGTGTACATCCGGTGATAATTGGGCCAGGTACAGGCCTTCCTCAACGGCTGAATCGCCGCCGCCGATGACGGCTAACGGCTGACCTTTGAAGAAAGCGCCGTCGCAGACTGCACAGTACGATACGCCTCGGCCCGAATACTCTTCTTCGCCAGGCACGCCAACCTTGCGGTGTTCCGCCCCGGTGGCTAATACGACCGCCTTAGCTTCGTAATCGTCTTCGTCCGTGTGAATCAGCTTGGTGGCGCCGTGGTCTTCGATGCTGCTTACTTCACCGTAAGCATATTCCACGCCGGCTTGTTCTGCTGTCGCGTACATCTTCTCCCCCAACTCGGGGCCAAGCACATCGGTAAACCCAGGATAATTTTCAATCGCTGCGGTGTTGTTCATCTGGCCGCCATAAATCCCGCGGTCCAGCATGACCACCCGCAGATTGGAACGGGCAGCATACAACGCGGCAGTCATGCCGCCCGGTCCTGCACCGATCACGACGACATCATATTCTTTGGCCATCAGCAACACTCCTTACTAAAAATAAGTACATGTCATACTATACATGAATTCTACTAATAAATCTACCACTTGGCTCAGTCGCTGACCAGCCTGCGCAAATAGGCGCGCAGCGGTGCGGCAGTATCCGGATCAGTCAGTGCCAGGTCAATATTGGCTTCCAACAGACTGAGGCGGCCGTCGATGTTTTCCCGAGGACCACCATAGGGCAGCCCGGTCAGATTTCCTTCAGCCGCCAAAGCATTCAGCGCTTGGGCAAATTGTTGTTGATCTGCGGGATATTGGGCCAGTTGATCAAAAATGGCGGCCGAAAACACATACCGGCCGAAGACTGCATCCTGGCTAGGCGCCGTGGCCGGCGTCGGCTTTTCAGCAATCCGCTTGATCTGGCCGGCCGCTTTGTCCGCCCACTCCACGATCCCATATTGCTCGCTTTGCTTGGCCGCAATCGGCACCGTCGCCAGCATTTGCTGGCCGCTGGCCGTGTGGGCCTGCCACAACTGCTGCAGCAACGTGGTTGGCAGCGGCAGCACATCATCCGACAGGACGAAACAGAAGTCTTCCCCATCAATGAAATCCTCGGCCAAAGCCAGGGCACTGCCGATGCCATCCGCGGCTTGCTGGCGGATAAAGTGCAAATTCACCGCTGTAGAAGCAGCAATATCGGCAAGCTGGGCCGTATCGCCCTTCGCCCGCAGGAGATGCTCCAATTCCGGCGCCGAATCGAAATAATCCTCGATGGCCTGTTTGCTCTTGTTGGCCACCAAGAGAATATCGGTGATGCCATTGGCCTGCAGTTCCCGCACAATGTAATCAATGACTGGGCGGCCGCCCAAGGGCATGATCTCTTTGGCCACGGCCTTGGTCAGCGGCATGAGGGAACCCCCCAGACCGCCGGCAGCGATGACGGCTTTCACCATAAACGAATGCTCCTTTACTGTCTGTTAAAAATCAATCTCCGGCTTAGCGATTCGGCCCATCAAGGCATCGATACTGTCTTGCAGCGGCCGCTGGCGATACAGCACTTCATAAATAGCTTCGCAAATCGGCATATCCACTTGTGCTTGACTGCTCAAGTCATGGGCCGCCTTCGCGGTAGGCACGCCTTCGACCACCATGCCCATGGTATCCAAAATGTGCTGCAAGGGTTCGCCTTGCCCCAATCGATTGCCGCAGCGCCAATTCCGGGAATTCGTACTGGTGCAGGTCACGATCAAATCGCCGAGACCAGAGAGGCCGCTGAACGTCAGGGGATCTGCACCGAAGGCCACCCCCAGCCGAGCCATTTCGGCTAAGCCCCGGGTCATCAAAGCGGCTTTCGTATTATCCCCATAACCCAGCCCATGGATGGCGCCGGCACCGATGGCGATCACGTTCTTGATTGCGCCGCCCAGCTCCACCCCGACAACATCTGGGCTGGTATAGATCCGCATGAAATCATTCATCACGATCCACTGGACCCACGCCGCGGCATCATCGTTAGCAGACGCTGCGGTAAGGGTCGTAATATCCCGCTTGGCCACATCTTCCGCGTGGCTGGGCCCGGACAGGATCACAATATCGCCGCGGACAGCCGCCGGGATTGATTGACTCAAGACTTGAGAAATACGATCCAGTGAGCCTTCTTCCAGCCCCTTTGCGGCCGAGATCAGGAACGGCCGGTTGCCCTCTTCATTTAAGATAGCACCAACCTTTTCCGCCACCGAGCGAATGGCTTGAGTAGGAATTACAAAGAAAATGGCTGCTGCGCCGGTGACCGCTTGGCGCAAGTCCGTCGTCGCTGCAATACTCTCGTCCATGTGCAAATTGGCAATGTAGTGCGTGTTCGTATGGTGTTCGTTGATTTCAGCAATTTCTTGGGGATTGCGGCCATAAATCGTGACGGCATGGCCGTTTTTTGCCAAGACATCCGCCAATACACTGCCCCAGGAACCAGACCCGAGCACGGTGAGATGCAATTGTCGCTTAGCGTTCATAAGGATATTTCAACCCACTTCCATCAAGATACCAAGGATTATTTGGCTTGCGTACGCGCCGGTAGATAATCAAAAACACTGCACCGACGAAGAGGATCGCAGACAATAACTGAGACACCCGAACGGGGCCGAACAGATACAGACTGTCCGTCCGCGTGCCCTCGATCCAGAACCGCGCGAAGGAGTACCAGGCCACGTAGCTCAATACCACTTCGCCGCGTTTAAATAAGTGCTCCCGATGACGCAGGGCCAGCAGCAGAATGACGCCCAGCAGGCTCCACATCGACTCATATAAGAAGTCCGGCTGATGATATACCCCGTTGATATTCATCTGGTTAATGATAAAAGTCGGCAAATGAATGCTCTCTAGAAACGCCCTGGTCGTTTTCGCGCCAAATGCTTCCTGGTTCATAAAGTTGCCCCAGCGGCCAATGGCCTGGGCCAGCAGCACGGTCGGCGCCACAATATCCAGCACCAGCCAGGCCGGCAGCATCCGGTAATAACAATACACGACCAGCACAATCAGCCCAGCGATGATTCCGCCGTAAATGGCCAAACCGCCCTCCCAAATGGCAAAAATCTCGCCGGGATTGGCGGCGTAGTATGACCAGCGGAAAATCACGTAGTACGTCCTGGCCCCGATCACACCGATCGGCAGCATCCATAATAACAAATCGACGATATCGTCAGGGCTGATCTGACGCCGATTCGCCTCCCGCATGGAAAGAATAACGGCAATCACCACACCGGTGGCGATCAGTACGCCGTACCATTTGATTTGCAGTGATCCCAGGCGCAGCGCCACGGGATTCAGGGCAGCAAGTGACAACATAGATCCATCTCCTAAATATCCGAGTTTTTACTTTTCTTCGTCTTCCGCAGAATGTTCCTTAATCAAAGAATTCAGATTCCGTTCGAAGACCTTGGTGGCATCGTAACCCATTGATTGGGCTCGGAAATTCATCGCCGCCGATTCAATAATAATGGCCAAGTTCCGGCCGACTTTCACCGGAATGATGATCTTGGGCAGGGCCACATCAAAAATCTGCTGGAACTGTTCATGAGCCCCGATGCGATCGTAATTCTTATCCGGTGACCAATTTTCCAAATGGACGATCAGCGAAATTTCAGCCGAATCCCGCACCGCGCCGGCACCAAACAGATTCATCACATCAATGATGCCAATCCCGCGAATTTCCAATAAATGGCGCAGGATCTTTGGGGCTTCGCCCACAATGGTTTTTTCATCCCGTTGATAGACATCCACCCGATCATCGGCGATCAGTCGGTGGCCCCGCTTGATCAGGTCTAGGGCCGTTTCTGATTTACCAACGCCAGAATCCCCGGTGATCAGCACGCCCAAGCCATAGATATCCACCAGAACACCGTGCATTGACCGGCGCTCTGCCAATTCTTCTTCCAGAAACTCGGTCACGACACTGGATAACCGGGACGTCGGCAACGGTGATCCCAGTACCGGCAGTTTCGCCCGGTTGGCTTCAGTGATCATTTCCGCCGGTGGTTCGTAGCCCCGGGACACCAGAAATGCTGGTGTCTCGGCGGTGGCCATCCGGCCCAAGACAACACTCAGCTCGTCAGGGGTCATCCCCTTAGAGAACGAAATTTCGGTCTTGCCAAATAATTGAATCCGATTGCTGGGATAATAGCGAAAATAACCGGTCAATTCCAGGCCCGGCCGGGAAATATCACTCACGGTCACGGTGCGGTCTGCCATGAACTCCTTGCCGGAGAACACTTTCAGATCTGTTTCCTGGACCAGCTTAGCCACTGGTACTGCATCTGCCATAGTTCAACCCTCCATTGCGATATACATGCTAAATCATACCATAATCGGCGCCGCTTTTTTCTCGCTGACAGAAAAACGACGCTCACCGAAGTCAGCGTCGTTAGTTGATTTGTTAATTAGCCGGACAATTAGAAATCATCCCAAGTATCATCCTTGCCCTTGTCCTGTTTCGGCTTGGCCTCGTTATGGATCTCGCGGCGCGGCCGATTAGGTTGATACGGATGGGCATAGGGCGTCCCGCGGAAATCAGTGGGCCGCTTCGGCCGCTTCGGTGCGAAAAGCCACCGGTAGATCAGATAGATGACCAGCACCGGGAAGAAGAAGCGCAGCAAACCGATGACCATGGCCAGCATCCCAATCCCAGTCGCAAACAGGACCACGAGTAAAACGGGAATCAGAATCAAAAGCACCAATAGTGTAATCATTTTTAGAAATCACTCCAATTATCATCGCTGCTATTCTTAGACCGCGGCTCTTCCTGGGGCTGACTCGGCTTCGCCGGCTTTTCCGGCCGCGGCGCCAGCGGCATGATCATGTCCAGGACGATGTAGACCACGAACATGGTCCCAAAACTGGGCATTAACAGGACAACGAAGAGAATCCGCAGCAGCGTGCTGTCCCAGCCGAAGTATGCGGCAATCCCGCCGAGGACACCATCGACCTTGCGATCGGTCCGCGACTTCATTAATCGTCTCGTGTTATTTCGTTCATTCATGGTCTGCTCGTCTCCTCTAATTCTTAGTCGTTATCCTTTAACATGATGGCGCCAGCGCCAGCGGTCAATTGCAGTTCCGCCACATCACCGGAATCCGTAGTGCGATCCAGTGTCAAGCGCTGACCAACCGTGCCGCGGACCGGTTCACTGGTTAAGCCGGACAAACGTGAGCGCACAGCCCCAACCTTGCTCTGGGCCTCGCCGGTCAGGCCGAGACTAGCCGGTACGGATACCTTGATCGTGCCGCTGGTAGAATTGGCCACCAGCTTGTGCAGGTCGTTGGTTTCCGCAGTGACCCGAATCGTCCCATTGACGGTGCTCAACTCGGCACTCTTGAACGGCGCCTTGGCGGTCAGCGTACCGTTCATGGTCTGGGCCAGCAATTCATCCACTTTGCCGCTGTCGTAGTTCACGGTGCCGTTGATGTCTTCCACATTCAGCAATTGCAGCGTCACGTTGGCAAAGCTCCCAGTCCCATTGGTCAGCTTGGCATAGAAGTCTTGACCATTGAATCCGTCGACGGCCAGGTTGCCGTTGAGGATCTTCACCGAGGTGTGATCGTACAACCGCTTGGGCAGATAAACATCCAGGTCGGCCCGAATCCGCTTATTGGGTACTGAGAATACAATGTGCTCATTTGAAACGTCGATCTGACTGCGGGCAGTCAATGCCGCCAACGGAGTCGGTTCATCATAGTGGCCATAAATCTTGAACTGACCGCGAATCGATACGTTGTCGTTGATGGACGGCTTAATACGAATGTCACCATTGGCGATACGCATCTCAACCGCCGGCGCGTCAATGTGCTCGAACAAGAATTCATGGTCGAAACTGGCACTGACCACACCGGGCACCTTGATCTTCACGTCTTTCCAATCCACGTTGTCGGTGACACTGGTCACCGCGTCGCGGACGGCTTGGCCGACTTGAGTGCCTAAGCTGCCCATCCGCTTGCCAAAGTCGCTGAAGGTTTGGGAGAAATCCCCGGCCCAATCCGTATCTTCGAATTCCTTCTTCGCATTTTGCCAAGTCTTGGCTTGCAAATCATCAACGACTTGCTTCGCTGCCTGCACTTGATCGCTCAGCCGATCCACGTCTTCCTTCAGCGTGATCAGGCTGGCCTGCAGCTTGGAACGCTCTTCCGCCTTTTCAGCCGGCAGATCTTCCAAATCTTCCAGTGTATCCAAGACGGTGATCTGTTCCTCTGTGGCCCGAATCTGACGCTGCTTCTCCTGCAACTGCTGCTGCAAGTCAGCCAAAGTCTCATGGGCATTGCGTAAATCATCGGAAGCCTGCGCGTCGGCCTCTTCCTGCGCTGCATCGGCACTCTCTTGCTCCGCCGACTTGGCCTCTTCCGCCGCCGATTGCTTCTCTTCTGTGCCGTTATCGGCCTTGTTCGCTAAATTTTCCAATAGTACAATCGCTTCTTGCGAGCTGATGACCCCGTCCTTGACGAGCTGCATAATCCGTTCACGTTCGTTCATTAGTATTTGCCTCCATCCACATTGGGTACATGGCTTTATTTACATTCTCATTATGCCAAGGAACCGGCGAGAGTGCATAGGTCCAAAGGTTGATATTTGAATGGGCTATAGTATGGAAGAGAGGGCTCAGGCCGACGGTCAGAAGCGTAAGCAGAAGGACAGCAGGGCACAAAACCCGCACTTAGGTTTTTTGCCCTGCTGTCCTTCTGCTCTAGCTTCTGTCGGCCTGAACCCGTTTACGCGGAAAAGCAGCCCCCTCCGACGAAGCTTGCGGAGCATTGGCACGGCGCACAACGACAAATCTCCCATTTCCTACCGCAAAACAAAAAGACCCGCCAACACCGCTGGCAGGTCACCTGAAAACAACCCCTAAAAGTCGTCTTCCTTCGCATTCGAATTCAATTCCACGATCTTCCCCGTCTGCAAGTAAACGATCCACTCACAGATATTCGTTACATAATCGCCGATCCGCTCCAAATACGAACTCACAAACAAATAATCCATACTTCCCGGCACCGTTGCCGGGTCCTTTTGCATGATCTCCAGACAGGTCTCATAGATCAAGTCTGAATAATGGTTGATCCCGTGGTCTTCATTGGCGATTTGCAACGCCCGCTTATCGTCACTCTTGACATAAGCGTCCAAGACCTCGTTCACCATTTCTTTGACCAGCTCCGCCATTGAGGCGATATCCTGCTCCACCTTCGGCACCCGGGTCGTGCCCTTCACTCGAATGGTGGATTTCGAGATGGATACGGCGTGGTCCCCCATCCGCTCCAGATCTGAACTGGCCTTCATGACCGTCACGATCGTCCGCAGATCCGTCGTTACCGGCTGCTGCAACGCAATTAATTCAAAACTGCGCTTCTCCAAATCGACTTCCCGCTCGTTGATCAAATGATCACTGGTGATCACGTCCCGAGCGAGTTCCTTGTCGTGGTTGATGAACGCTTTAACTGACTTATATATGGCCTCATTGACCATCATGCCCATTTCTGAAAAACGGACGTGTAAATCGTTCAACTCATCTTCAAATACGCGGCGCACGCTGCCACCTCCTGCTCCTTTTATGATTACCCGAACCGCCCGCTGATGTAGTCTTCGGTTTCTTTCTTATGGGGATTCAAGAAAATCGTCTTAGTATCATCATACTCGACCAGATGCCCCTGAAGGAAGAAAGCCGTGCGGTCAGAAATTCGGGATGCCTGCGACATGTTGTGCGTAACTAAAATTATAGTATAGTCCTTTTTCAACGCTACGAGCATACTTTCAATCTGACTGGACGAAATTGGATCCAACGCGGAGGTCGGTTCGTCCAGTAAAACCACATCCGGCTTCACCGCCAGCACCCGAGCAATGCACACCCGCTGTTGCTGACCGCCGGACAGGCCTAATGCACTGTCATGCAGCTTATCTTTGACCTCTTCCCACACAGCCGCTTGCCGCAACGCGGTCTCGACCGCTTCATCCAGCTGTTCCCGGGTGTGCTGCTTGCCCAAGCGCAACCCGTAAGTCACGTTATCATAGATCGAGAACGGGAACGGGTTCGGCTGCTGGAAAACCATACCGACTTCCTTACGCAGGGATACCGTATCGTTTCCCGGCGCGTAAATATCTTTTCCCTTTAATTTCACTTCACCCTTGATGGTCACTCCGGGAATCAGATCATTCATCCGGTTCAAGGTCCGCAGATAGGTGGATTTCCCGCATCCGCTGGGCCCAATCAAGGCGGTGATTTCATGTTCCTTGAAGGTCAAGTTGATGCCCTTCAATGCTTCATTGCTGCCATACCACAGATGCACATCCTCGGTATCAATGATTGGCGGGGCTGCTGTCTTATCCGGTTCTGTTGCTTCAATCGCCATTGCCATATACCGTCACCTCTCTACGGATTAACCGAAGTGTCCAGACACATAATCGTCTGTTGCTTTGACCTTCGGCGTCGTGAAGATTTCTTTCGTCGTATTAAATTCCAACACATGGCCCAAGTGGAAGAATGCTGTGTAGTCGCTGATTCGAGCCGCTTGCTGCATATTGTGGGTCACAATGATAATCGTGTAGTGCTCCCGCAACCGAATCAAGGTCTCTTCCACCGTTGAGGTCGAGATCGGGTCCAACGCACTGGCCGGTTCGTCCAGCAGCAGGATGTCCGGCTTCATGGCAATTGCCCGGGCAATACACAGCCGCTGCTGCTGACCGCCAGAAAGAGCCAGCGCAGATTGGTGCAGGTCATCTTTAACCTGATCCCAAAGCGCGGCCTCCTTCAGTGTCGTCTCTACCATCTCATCCAACTTAGCTTTATCTTTCAAGCCGTGCCGTTTTGGTGCGAACGTAATGTTGTCATATATTGATTTAGAAAACGGGTTGGGCCGCTGGAAAACCATTCCAATGTGCTTGCGCATCTCATAAGTATCGATACCGCTGCCGTTGATATCCAAATCCCGGTACATGATTTTACCAGTCACTTTAGCGCTGGCAATATTGTCATTCATGCGGTTCAAAGAACGCAAATAGGTGGATTTACCAGACCCGGAAGCGCCAATCAAGGCGGTGATTTTGAAGCGTTCGAATTGCAGTGACGCATCGAAGATGGCTTGATTATCGCCATAGTACACATTGAGATCATCGGTAGATATCGCAATTTCGTGTTTTTTCGGGTCCAGGGGTAGAAAATACGTATCATCAAATGAATAGTTCTGCATCGTTTGCCTCCTCTAGACCCCAGTGAGCCGTTTGTAAACCTTGTTACCAATCAGCCGGGCCAGAATATTGAACAGCAAAACGGCAATGATCAACACCGCACTGGCACCAGCAGAAACAGCGGCCGCATCGGGAATGATCCCTTCTGAGTTGATCTTCCAGATGTGTACGGCCAAAGTTTCAGCCGGCCGCATAGGATTAAGCGGTGACGCAATGTAGAACGGATTCCAGTTCGTAAAGTCCAGCGTCGGCGCGCTTTGCCCGGCAGTGTAAATCAATGCTGCGGCTTCCCCAAATACCCGGCCCGCTGACAGAATCATCCCAGTGATGATCCCCGGGAGCGCCTCCGGCAAGATCACGTGAATCACAGTTTCCCACCGGGAAAGGCCAAGCGCTAAACCCGCCTCCCGTTGCGTGAAGGCAACGGAACGCAGTGAATCCTCCACGTTCCGGGTCAACAGCGGCAGGTTGAAAACAGTTAGCGCCAATGCTCCGGAAAGAATAGAGAAACCAAACCCAGCCTGGACGGCGAAAACTAGGAAACCGAACAAACCCACGACAACTGACGGCAGTGACGACAAAATTTCGATGGAGGTGCGAATAATATTGGTCAATCGATTAGGCTTCGCGTACTCCGATAAATAAATCCCAGCCCAGATGGAAATTGGCGTCGAAATCACCATGGACAAAATCAGCAAGTAGAAGGAATTAAAAAGCTGGACGCCAATCCCGCCGCCTTTCTCAAAACTCTGGGCGGGGGCGGTAAGAAAGTGCCAGCTGATATGGGGCAGTCCATTGGCTAAGATATAGAACAGCAGCAAGGCCAGAATCAATACGATGATTCCGGACATGGCGTACAATACCCCCGTGGCAATTTTATCGCTTCGCTTAGCGTTCATTAATGTAACGCTCCCTTCTTACTGATGCGGTGAATCAAAATATTGAACAACAATGACATCAGCAATAGCAGTAATGCCAGCGACCACAAAGCGTTGTTGGACACACTGCCCATTACAGAGTTGCCCATACCCATGGTCAGAATACTGGTCAAAGTCGACGCCGGGGACACCAGGTTCTGGGGCAGAAGAGCAGCATTCCCGATGACCATTTGGACAGCTAGGGCCTCACCAAAGGCTCGGGACATACCAAAGATCACCGCCGTCATGATTCCGGGGACTGCTGCCCGCAGGACGACTTTATAGGTTGTTTGCCAGCGCGTAGCCCCCAAAGCCAACGATGCCTCCCGATAATAGCGAGGGACAGACCGCAGCGCATCCACACTCATGGACGTTACAGTGGGCAAAATCATCACGAACAATACCATCGTCCCGGCTAAAATACCAAATCCAGTTCCGCCAAAGTGATTGCGAATGAACGGTACGACCAGCGACAACCCGACAAACCCATAAACAACAGACGGGATCCCAACCAGCAATTCAATGACCGGTTGTAAAATCTTATATCCTCGCCGGGGCGAAATTTCCACCATATAGATGGCCGCCGCAATCGCAAACGGCGTCGCCACGACGGCGGATAACAGAGTCACGGCAAAGGAACCGACAATCATTGGCAGTGCCCCGATCAGCGGATGCCCGCTTTTATCCGTTGCCCCCGGATTCCATTGGCTCTTTGTGAAGAAGTCCCACAAACTGCCCTTATCCACGGTAAACGTCGCAATTCCCCGGGTGGCAACAAAGATGAAAATCGCCACCACCACGATGACGATCAAGCCAATGGCGGCGAAACTCAGTATTTTGCCGTGCTTTTCCCGTTTGGAAGCTTTCGACTCCTTTAACAGACTGGCTCGAATTTTATCCTCTGCCATACCTACTGCCCCACTCTCTTTGTCACGTGACCGGCAAGATCACGTGCAACTTGCATTTCATTCACAGCAATGTATCCTAATTTCTTAACAATTTTTTGTTGTACAGTATTGCTCAATACATAATCGATGAACCGCTTCGTCAGCCCAGTAGGCGTGCCCTTGGTGTACATATGCTCATAGGACCAGATCACCCATTTGTTGGTCTGCACATTGCGATCCGTCGCCGCGATACCATCCAGCTTGATGGTCTTCACGGTCTTGTTCACATAAGGGAAGGCCACGTAGCTGATGGCGCCGGGGGTGGACGAAACGATCTGCCGTACCATCCCAGTAGAATCCTGTTCCTGAGCCGCTTTGGTCGGCACTTTGTTCATGACCCATCGTTCAAAGGTCACCCGTGTCCCAGAACCAGTGGCGCGATTAACCAGAACAACAGGGACATCAGGACCGCCAACCTGGGACCAATTCGTATATTGGCCAGAAAAAATGCCCCGTAATTGGGCCATCGTTAAATTATCCAGGGGAATATCTTTATTCACGATTGGCACAACGCCGACCACCGCGACCTCATGGTCAACAAGCTTCTTAGCATTGATGCCGCTCTTCTCCTGGGCATACAGATCAGAATTACCGATATCCACGGCGCCGCTTTGGATCTGACTCAAGCCGGTCCCGGAGCCGCCGCCTTGGACATTAATAAACTCACCGCTATGTTCACTGCTATAGCGTTCGCCCGCAGCTTCCACGAGCGGCTGTAAAGCCGACGACCCCACGGCGGTAATGGCCGCTCCCTGCTGTTTGCATCCGGCCAAAATAAACAGGCCAAAGACTGCGGCCAAAAGCCATAATTTATGTTGTCTCACTGGGCATTCCTCAATTCACCAAATATCTCTCTCTATACCAGCATACGGTAGCTATGTAACGATTTATCTTGGGAAATGTAAATTTCTTGTAAATGCATTGCGTACCGGGTGTTTTTTTCCGTATCCGGATTCATTGTACCAGATACCGTCCGGTAAACCGGTGCTTCCTGCTCAACTGAAAAAGCCCTGCCGGCAAAGGCAGAGCTGGGGAAATTAAGCATTCTGTTTTTTGAGCGGCAGAGTGACCGTGAATGATGAGCCGACACCCACTTGGCTGTGCAATGTGATTTCGCCGCCAGCCCGTTGAACAATTGCCTGAACAATGGCCAACCCTAAGCCAGTGCCGCCGTTGCGCCGGGAGCGCATCTTATCCACCCGATAGAAGCGTTCAAAGATCCGCTGCTGGTCATCTTCAGGAATACCGATACCGGTATCCGCCACCACCAGCTTGAAGTTATCCTGGTCGCTGCTGTACCGGACATCAATACTGCCCTGATGGTGATTGTAAATCACTGCATTGGTCAGCAGATTCTTGATGATATCTTCAAACTCAGCCGGGTCAAAGACGACGGTTAGATCCTCAGGACCCTCAATTCGCGTCTGCAAACTGCGTTCTTCGATCCGCGGCTTGAGCATGGTCAAACAATGATCGATCTCTTTCCGCACCGTTACTGGTTGCGGATGGATAGGATGGGGATTGGCAAACTTCGCCACAGAAATCGTGTCAGTGACCAAATCATTCAAACGATCGGCCTCTTGCAAAATGATATGCAGAAATTGATCCAGCGCCTTGGGATCATCCTTTGCCCCGCCCAATAGGGTCTCGGCAAAACCGGCAATCGACGTAATCGGGGTCTTTAATTCGTGGGACACATTGCTTACAAAGTCCAGCTGCATTTGTTCAGCCGCTCGAATCAAAGCCAGATCATAAAGGACAACCACGACTTGTCCGGATTCCTTATCGCCGATCCAAATCACATAGGCATCCACCGGCCGTTCGTTATTCTGCACCAATTTGATCTCCGCGTGATGCGTCTGATGATTCCGCTCCGTATGCTCAATCAAGCTGCTCAGACCATACGTTTTTACGTCATCCAAATAGGAGTGGGGTTCCTGGTCGATGGGTACATCCAGCAGCGTGGCCATAACATCATTGGCCATCTGGACCATATCGTCCGGATTGATGACCATCACGCCCACGGGCAGATGATTGATCAGCCGGTCAAAATCGGCCTGTTTTTGATCAATGGCTACTTTAAACCGATGCGTCTGCAAGTTGACCTGGTTGGCGGCCTGATAAAACTGCTGCCACTCCGGGGCATCCTCCGCCAGCATCAGTTCCGGCGCTTGCAGATGCTGAATCTGTTCCATGTAACGGGTCGCCATTGTCAGCTGCCGCCGATACCGGCGCATGCGGAGATCCCGCAGGGTGCTGAGGAGCAGATAGAGCACCCAGTAAACCACGATTATGCCCCAGAAGATTCCAGGGGCGGCCACTTGGAACGGCTGAGTCAGCCCCAGCATCGGTCCCCACTGGGTCATCCAGATCAGCAAGCCGACGAACAGCACACCGGCGCCCAACAAGCGAAACAACTGTACCCGAAATCTCATTCAGACACCTCCGAAGTCGGCTGCGTCAACTTATACCCGAACCCGCGAATCGTTTGCAGATATTGCGGTTCTTTGGGATTAGCTTCAATCTTTTCCCGGAGATGGGAGATCTGCATGTCCACAGTCCGGGTTTCGGTGGGATAATCCACACCCCAAACGGCATCCAGGATGTGTTCCCGGGAAATGACTCGATTCGGGCGCTGGACCAGATAAGCCAAAACATCGAATTCCTTCGGCGTGAGGGTCAGCGGTGCACCACGCAAGGACGCCTGCAAGCCGTCGATATCCACCGTCAAGGGGCCGAAGGTGACTACCCGGCCGGTTGCCAGCGCTTCAGTGGGTGCCTCCATCCGCCGCAGGACCGCATGAATGCGGGCCAGCAGTTCCTTGACGGAGAACGGCTTGGTGACGTAATCGTCGGCACCCAGCTCCAGGCCAACGATCTTATCCGTCTCGCTGTCCTTCGCGGTGAGCATAATGATCGGTGTCGCATTTTTCTCCTGGCGCAGCGTTTTGGTTACGGCCAAGCCGTCTTTGCCTGGCAGCATCAGGTCCAGCAAGATGAGGTCATAGTCTTGACCCTCGGCCTTTTGCAGTGCCTCATCACCGTCTTCTGCCGTATCCACGGTAAAACCTTCTTGACTTAGGTTGTACTCGATCAGCGTGCGAATGGTAGATTCGTCATCCACCACCAGAATGCGTGTGGTCATGGTATCCCCTCCAATTTCACCAATAGTATACCAGAAAAAAACACCCGCCTGATATTTTCTGAAAAAAATCAGAAAACAGGTGAGTGTTTGACCGTCTTAAATCTTCAAGAAGCGGCCCATGGAGATGGCCGCGCCGACGGCCCCAATGACGATACCGATGACTGCCAAGAGCAAGTCCATGCCGAACAGCAGGCTGCCCGGCGACAACAGTGCATAGCCAGCAGAGGCAAAAGTCTTCGCCGAGGCGCCATAGAGTACTGCATAGCCGATATCCACAATAATGATGGGAATAATCGCGCCGAACAGTCCCGTCCAGGCTCCCTCAAGCAGGAACGGCCAACGAATATAGGAGTTCGTCGCCCCGACCAGCCGCATGATCCCAATTTCTGTCTGACGGCTGAGAATCGTGATCCGCACGGTGTTCGAAATGAGGAAGACGGCCACCAGCAGGAGCAGAATACTGAAGCCCAGCCCCCATTGGCGCAGACTATCCGTCGCCCGGAACAAGTTGCGGGCGTTAGCCCCGCCGTAGTTAGCCTCGGACACATGGGCCAGTTTCTTCGCCGCCTTGGCCACTTTTTCCGTCGCCTGGGGTGTCTTGGTCTTCACGATAAAGACATCGTTCAATGGGTTTGAATCGCCGCCAAACATTTGGAAGGCACTGCCGTAGCTGCCGACCACCTTATCCAGCTCCTGTTGGCGGCTGGAATAGGTGACGCTGCTCACGTCTGCCATCGCCTGCAATTCATCGCGCAGGTCATTGCGCTGGGTCTTGGTCGTCTTTTGATCGATCATCACCCGTACCCGCACATCATTTTCCACTTCCCGGGAGACGTGGTTCACGTTGAAAATCAGGGCGAGAAAGATACCGACTAGCAGCAGAGTCACGGTAACGGACACAATGGCCGCCACGGACATCCCGCCATTCCGCTTGAGACTGCGGAAACTGTCGGTCACGTGGCGCTTGAATGTACTAGCCTTCATTGGCGTAAGTCCCCTCCTTCTCGTCCCGTACGATATCGCCGTTGTTGATCTCCAGCAATCGGTGGACGTGACTGTTCACCAGCTGGTCATTATGGGTAGCCATGATCACAGTCGTCCCCTTCGCATTGATCTTTTCCAATAACGCCATGATTTCTTCAGACGTATTCGGATCCAGGTTGCCGGTAGGTTCGTCGGCAATCAGAATATGGGGATTGTTCGCGATTGCCCGGGCGATCGCGACCCGCTGCTGTTCCCCGCCAGAGAGCTCGTTGGGGAACCGGGCGGCCTTGCCAGTCAGGCCGACTTCAGCCAGCACTTGGGTGACCCGCTGTTTAATTTCTTCCGGATCTGTTTCAATTACTTCCATTGCGTACGCAATATTCTCGGCCACTGTTAATCGGGAGAGCAGTTTGAAATCCTGGAACACGACACCGATTTTTCGGCGCAGAAAGGGGACTTCTCGATCTTTGAGCTGGGTCAGATCGAAATCATCGATCATGATCAAGCCGCTGGTCGCGCGCAATTCCCGGTAGAGCAGCTTGATGAACGTGGATTTCCCGGCCCCTGAAGGACCGACCACGTACACGAAGTCACCCTGAGCAATTTCGACGTTGACGTTTTCTAAGGCCGTCACTTTATTGTCGTATACCTTTGACACATCTACCATACGAATCATAGGGGTGGACTATTCCTTTCCTGTTAAAAGCACGTCGCTATTGTATCAAGCCAACGTAACAATTCGTTTACGAAACAATACAGAGTTGTCTCAAAGTTGTGAATTCCGGTTTTGATGACGGGCCAGTTCCCATTGCAGGTACGCATAAATGAACCCGTCGATGTCGCCATCCATCACAGCTTGGCCATTGCTTGTCTCGTAATTGGTCCGGTGATCCTTGACCATGGTGTAGGGATGGAAGACGTAGGAGCGGATCTGGGAACCCCAGCCGATCTCCTTTTGCTCGCCCTGAATAGCGGCTTCCTTTTCCTTCTGCTCCTCTTGGGCCCGTTCATACAGCTTGGCCCGCAGCATATTCATTGCCGTTTCCCGGTTTTGCAGCTGAGACCGCTGCGCCTGGGATTGGGTAACGATACCGGTGGGCAGGTGGGTGATCCGGACGGCACTGGAGGTCTTATTAATGTGCTGACCACCAGCCCCAGAGGACCGGTAAACATCGACCCGCAAGTCCTCCGGCCGAATATCAATATTGATGCTGTCGTCCAGCACCGGCATGATATCCACGGAGGCAAAGGAGGTGTGCCGCCGGCCGGCGGAATCGAAGGGCGAGATTCGCACCAGCCGGTGGATACCCTTTTCACTCCGCAGCAACCCGTAGGCGTTATGCCCGCTGATCTGCAGCGTCACCGACTTCACGCCGGCTTCATCGCCAGCGAGAAAGTCCAATGTTTCCACCTTAAAGCCCCGGTTCTGGGCCCAGCGGGTGTACATCCGCAACAGCATTGATGCCCAATCCTGAGCCTCAGTACCGCCAGCCCCAGGATGGATTTCGACTAAAACGTCATGACTGTCATAGGGGCCGGTCAGCAACTGGCTCAATTCATAATCATGCATCGCTTTTTGTAATTTAGGAATGCCGGTATCCAGCTGTTTGGCAATATCCGGATCCGGTTCGTCAGCTAATAGTTCCGCTGCTACCTGAAGATTCTGCCAGCCATCGTCTAATTGCTTAAACGTATCCAGTTGGGCCTTGGCCGCATTCGTTTCATCAATGATCTTCTGGGCATGTTCGGAATCATTCCAGAAGTCGGGTTCAGCCATTTTGGCTTCATTCACTGCAATTGTTTCCTGCAAGTGAGGGAAGTCAAAGAGACCCCCTAAACTGATTTATTTTGGTGCGCATTTCATCCAGCACATGACGTGCATCGGCTAATTCCATAGTGTGAGCCTCTTTCTATTCATTTCTTGGATATACGAAAGGCTGGCGACAACGAGCCCCCAGCCTCTCTTTGGTTAACGCCGAATATTCTGGCGGATCTCAGCCCGCATGAATAACCGGGTGGCATCGTAATCGATGTCGGCGATCATTTCTTCAAACATGCGATAGCCTTCTTCTTGGTACTCCACCAACGGGTTCATCTGGCCGTAGCCCCGCAACCCGATGGATTGGCGCAGCTGATCCATGGCGTCGATATGGTCCGTCCAGTGGGAGTCAACAACCCGCAGGATAACGACCTTCTCGAATTCCAGCATTTGCGCCGGATCTTGCAGCGCATGAGCCTTCTCGTCATAGTTTTCTTCAGCCAGCTTATACATGAAGGCCTCGATCTGTTCCGGGGTCTTGCCTTTGATATCCTTCATACTGATCTTGTCTTCGTTGACCATGGCGGTATATGCAAAGTCCAAGATGGCCTGCAAATCCCACTCTTCAGGTTTGCCCTGGGTATGAATGTCCACCTGATTGGCGATGGTCCGCTTGATCATGGGCATCAGCACCGGCTTCAAGTCCTTCTGTTCAGAAATGACTTCCAGCCGCTGCTTGTACATCACTTCCCGCTGTTCCCGCATCACGTCGTCGTACTGCAAGGTGTTCTTCCGGGTATCGTAGTTGTTCCCTTCGACCCGTTTCTGGGCCGATTCAACTTGGCGAGTGATCAAGCGGCTCTCGATCACTTTGTCTTCATCGGGGCCGCTGAGCCGATCCATGAAGCTCTTGATTCGGTCGCCGCCGAACCGTTTCATCAGGTCATCTTCCAGCGACATGTAGAAGCGGGTCTCGCCCGGATCCCCCTGTCGTCCGGAACGGCCCCGCAACTGGTTATCGATCCGCCGGGATTCATGCCGTTCAGTCCCCAGTACGGTCAAGCCGCCCAGTTCCTTAACGCCCGGTCCAAGCTTGATATCGGTCCCCCGGCCGGCCATGTTAGTGGCGATGGTGACCGCTCCGCGTTGGCCGGCATTCATGATGATCTCGGCTTCCTTGGCGTGGTTCTTCGCGTTCAGCACGGCGTGGGGAATATTCAATTGATCCAGCATGTGGGACAAACGTTCCGAGTTTTCTACGGCAACAGTCCCGACCAGCATCGGCTGGCCCTTGGCGTGGCGTTCTTGGATTTCTTTCACCACAGCGTTGAACTTGCTGTCCAATGTTGGATACAGCACATCCGGATTGTCCACCCGGATGACCGGTTTGTTTGTCGGGATAGAAATGACTTCCATGTTGTAAATCTCACGGAATTCTTCCTCTTCGGTCTTCGCAGTCCCGGTCATCCCGGCCAGCTTGTTGTACATCCGGAAGTAGTTCTGATAGGTGATGTTGGCCATGGTCTTGGTCTCATCCTCGATCTTGACGCCTTCCTTGGCTTCAATGGCCTGGTGCAGTCCATCAGAGTACCGGCGGCCTTCCATGACCCGGCCGGTGAATTGGTCAACGATCAGGACTTTGCCGTCTTGGACCACGTAATCGATATCCCGAAGCATGATGTAATTGGCCCGCAGTGCCTGGTCCAAGTGATGGTTCAAGACCATGTTGTCGGTATCATACAGGTTATCCAAGCCAAAGTTCTTTTCGGCCTTGCGAATCCCCTGCTCAGTGAGGGAAATACTCTTGGTCGGCCAATCGATCTTATAATCGTCTTTTTCTTTCAAAGTCTTGACGAAACGATCGGTCCGGATGTAGAGGGCCGTCGACTTTTCGGCTTGACCAGAAATGATCAGCGGTGTCCGGGCTTCATCGATCAGGATCGAGTCGACTTCATCGACAATGGCAAAGTTCAACGGGCGCTGTACCATTTGGTCTTTATACACGACCATGTTGTCCCGCAGATAGTCGAACCCAAGCTCGCTGTTGGTGGAATACGTGATATCGGAATTGTAGGCTTCCCGCTTCTCATCCGTACTCTTTTCGTTCAGGTTCAAACCAACCGTCAGGCCCAGCCAGTTGTACAACTGGCCCATTTCGGTGGCGTCCCGGCTGGACAGATATTCGTTGACGGTGACCACGTGGACCCCTTTGCCGTCCAAGGCATTCAGGTAAACCGGCATGGTCGCGGTCAAGGTTTTCCCTTCCCCGGTCTTCATTTCAGCGATATTCCCCTCATGCAGAGTGATCCCGCCGATAATCTGGACCCGGAACGGGAATAGCCCCAGGACCCGCTTGGCGCCTTCGCGCACGGTGGCGAAAGCTTCGGGTAAAATGTCATCCAGGGTTTCACCGTTGGCTAATCGTTCTTTGAACTTGGGCGTCTTGGCTTGCAGCTGTTCATCAGACAACTTGGCATATTCATCCTCGTAACTGATCACCTGGTCCGCAATCTTACCCATCCGTTTGACTTCGCGGGCGTCGGATTCGACCCACCGCTTCAATACATTTGCCATTTCTAGACCTCACAACCTCAATTGACGTAATATTTCTTTAGCTAACTTCGATAAACAGAGTTCGTTACATTTTACCATAGGGGGCAAGGAGAACGCAAAAAGGCTGGGACAAAGTGGGATTTCCGGGCACTGCCGCGCCAATGCTGCGCTCCGATTGCTCCGCATTGGCACTAGATACACTTGAAATCTTTACTTTGTCCCAGTCCGATCAATTATCTAAATTCTAAAATGGTCGCGCCTATTTTATTCGTCGGTCTCGATCAAGCCGTAACGGCCGTCGCGGCGGCGATAAACGATGCTTGTGCCATTGGTTTCTGCATCTTCGAAGATAAAGAAGTTATGCCCCAGCATGTCCATTTGCAGGACAGCTTCTTCGGGATCCATGGGCTTCAAAGAAACCTGCTTAGTCCGGACAATGGTGAAGTTGTCGCTAGGTTCTGCCGGTTCAGGGATCGGTGCATCCTGTACCCCTTCGGAAGGACCGGTCAAATCAAAGTTCTTGATGCCCTTTTCCCGGCTCTTGCGGTTGATCTTGGTCTTGTACTTGCGGATCTGCCGCTCCAGCTTATCAGTGACCAGATCAATACTGGCGTAAAGGTCCGGAGAAGTCTCCTCTGCCCGTAATACTAAGTACGGCAACGGAATCGTGACTTCGACCTTGGCGTTCTTGTTGGAATACAATTTCAAGTTCACATGAGCGATGGAGTCAGGCGCGTCTTCGAAATACTTATTGAGCTTGCTCAGCCGTTTCTCGACATACGCACGAATGGCCTCAGTGACCTCAATATTTTCGCCACGGACATTAAAAGATAACATAGTACTTCTCTCCCTTCAAAGTGTATCAAAAAAGGTACACCCGGTGGTGAGTAAAACCTCTTGCACCACCCTTACTACGTCTTAATTATAACAAAGTAGGCGCCGTAGATAAACAGCTTTGTAAGCATTTTCGACTTATCGGGCTAAAGTGAAGGTATCCATGACGGCGTCGCTGCCAGCGGCGTGCAATACAGCGGCCGTTTGATGGAGGGTACTGCCCGTGGTGTAGATGTCATCGACGAGCAGAATGCGGCGCCATTGGCGCAGCCTAACGCCGCGCTGGGGCTGATAGATAAACGGCTGGCGCGTGGTCAGACGGGTGGCCCGATCCTGCTGCGCTTGTTCTGGTGTCGTGCCTTGTTTTTCCAGTACCGGCGTGAGCGGCAGGACTGACGCAAACAGGGCCGTCACGGGGTCAAACCCCCGTTGTCGGGCCCGGACCGGGTCACTTGGCACCGGAATGACCGCATCGTAGTGCCGGCGCCGAGTGCGCCACCAATCACCAATGTCTGCCGCAAACACTGCAGCCAATTGATAGTCTCCCTGGCGCTTAAACCGTTCAAAATACGTTTGGATGGGTGAGTGATAGGCAAAAAGGTGCTGGGCTTGGCCGTCCAGCCAGGGCAGCTGCTGCTGCCAATACTGACAATCAGCGCACAGGACCGCGGCCCCCGGCCGGTGGCACCGGGGACATTGGACCATTTCGGCGGACCAGGGCAGAAAAGTGGCCCGACACTCTGGACAAAGGGTCGCGGGCCGCTGCCGCCGCAGGCTGCACAGCGCACCAAAGGTAGGCGTAATCGTCCACGGCCGCCCGCACCAGCCGCATGCCGGCGTCATCGAAAACCGCCTCGCCGATTCATCTGCCGAATCTCCCGCCGGGCCCGGGCAATGGCCAAGGTATAACGGTGGTAAAAGAAATCCACCCGGCCCCAGGGATCATCCGCCGCTCGACCGGCGCGTCCAGCCACTTGAACCAGGGCATTGGTTTGAAAGTGCTCATGATCGGCAGCCCACACGATCACCTGCAAATGCGGAATTGTCACGCCTCGCTCCAGAATCGTTGTGGTGACCAGCAGTGTTGTGCGCCCGTCCCGGAAGGCTTGGACCTTGGCCACCCGTTCGGGGTCATCAGCATGAACACTGACCACGGTTTCTGCTGGGAAGCGGCTGCTTAGCCAAACAGTCAGTGCTGTCAGCAACGGGACAGTCGGGACAAACAGCATTACCGGCCGCCGGGCACTGCGGTGGCACCGTACAAGCCTTTGTAACGGCTGAAAACCCGTGGTCAGTGTATGTTGGCGGCACCAATGCAAGCGGGGCACCGGCAGCGGCGCCCCATGGAACCGCCGAGGCAAATACGCCACCGCCAATTGCCCGCGCCGCAACTGGCGGCGCAAGTGGGCATCCGGCGTGGCGGTCAAATAGACTGGTGCCGTTCCCGGCTGCAGCGCCTGGGCCACCGCTGCGTGCAGCAAGCGCGAATTATGCATAGGAAACGCATCCACTTCATCCACGATAATCAGGGAGAAAGCATGATAGAATCGAAGTAGTTGATGGGTCGTACACACAATAAGCTGCTCACCCATATAGGGCTGTTCCTCCCGGCCGTGACGCAGGCCGGTGCTGATCGTTGGAAAGGCCGTTTGGATTCGCGGAAATAATTCATTGCACACGTCGATCCGGGGTGACGCATAAGCCACAAACCCGCCGGCGGCCAGAGCAGCCGTGACGACCGGGAAGGTCATCTCAGTTTTGCCGGCCCCAGTCACCGCCCAGACCAGGATCCCCCGACCAGCAGTGTGGGCGTGTTGAATCGCCTGCGCTGCCCGGACTTGATTCGGCGTCAGGGTCCCCTGCCATGCACAGCATTGGCCGGCTGGCCGCTCAGGAAATACTGGCGGCGCCAAACGCCATAGCCGATCCCGGGTCGTCACTCGCCCCAGCCCAATACAGTCCTGGCAATACGCCCCGCCCAACGGTAAAGTCTGTATTCCGCGAGGCCAAATCGCCCCGCAGCGCTGGCAGCACAATTGCCGCCCCTGAGCGCGCACGGCCGATACCAGCTGACCGCCCTGCGGCGGTGTCTCACCGGCTGGGACCACCAATTGCTGCCCGGGATAAAATGACCCCGTCATCATTATTCTCGCCGCCTTTCTTCCTTACATAGTTAAATTACGCAAAGGAGCTGCAAGCATGCAAAATAATTACCTCACCATTGCCCAAAATGGCGAATACGAAATCGAAATCAAAAAGTCCCGTTTCATCGGTCAACTCGCCCGAGTCACCACCGAAGACGAGGCGGCAGCGTTCATCGCCCAAATCAAGAAAAAGCAATACAAGGCGACTCATAATTGCAGTGCCTACGTGATTGGCGACAACGATGAACACCAGCGCGCCAATGATGACGGCGAACCCAGCGGCACGGCAGGAATTCCCATGCTGGAATCTTTGAAACTGATGCAGCTGAAAAACGTCGTCGCGGTAACGACCCGCTACTTTGGCGGGATCAAACTGGGGGCTGGCGGTTTGATCCGAGCATACAGCAACTCCGTCACGGAAGCGGCCCACCACATCGGTATCGTCCGCGGCGTCTTGCAGCAAGCGCTCACCTTCACGATTGATTACAACCAAGTGGATCCCATCCAGCATTTCTTCAGCGAAAGTCCTTATACCATCGAAAAGACGGACTACGGGGTGCAAGTCACCATGACCGCGTTGGTCGACATCACTGAAATCGATACGTACCAAAAGCAGCTCCAAGACTTAACCAATGGCCGCATCACCATGACCGTCGGGGCCCAGCAGTTCCGGGAGGTACCTTACACGGATACTGCCGCGCCGCGGTATGAAAATTAGTTAGAGAGCGCAGGCCAACGGTCAGAAGCCAGAGCGCGTTTAAGCAAAAAAAATAGACGGTCGCCCGTCTATTTTTTGCTTAAACTGGATGATCCGAATGGGACAGGCGCTTCACGAAGCGCTGAATTGCATGGAGCAGCGGCTGACGGCCAGCCCCGACCAAGCCGATGGATTCCACAAAGAGTTCCAAGCCCAGAATCACCGCGATCGTCAGCAGAATGCTGCCCCACAGCGTGGACAGCGGATAAATCAAAGCAATGGCAGCGAAAATCAAGGCCAACCCGTAGATTACCATGACGGTTTGCCGCTGGGTCAAGCCCAGAGCCATCAGCTGATGATGCAGATGGTGTTTATCCGCTTGGGAAATCGGTTTGTTGTTCAGCTTGCGCCGTAAAATGGCATAGACTGTATCCGTAATCGGCACCCCGAGGATGATGACCGGAATAACCATGGTCACGAAGGTCACGTTTTTTAGCCCCTTCAGGGAGAAAACGGCCACCATGAAGCCGATGAACAGCGCGCCCGTATCCCCCAAGAAAATACTGGCCGGGTGAAAATTATGGGGTAAAAAGCCGATCAGGGCCGCTACTAAGCAGAAGATCCAAATCGGCACATAGATCTCGCCGGGAAGCAGGAAGAAGACCCCGATGACCCCCATGGTGAACAGCGCGATGATGGCCACCCCAGTGGCCAAGCCGTCCAACCCATCGATCAGGTTCACGGCATTAGTCAGCGCGGCGATCCAGAAGACGGTCACGAAATAACTGGCCCAGCCCAGGTTGAAGTGCAACCCAAACAGGGAGACATCGTCCATCCGAATGCCGGCCAAGAAGTAGATGATACTGGCGGCAATAACGATTCCCAGCATCTTTTGCCAGGGCTTGAGTTCTTTGATATCGTCGATCATCCCGGTCAGAATGATCACACTGCCGGCGAGCAGGACACTGAACAGTTCGTGAGTGGGAAATTGATTGCGCAGCAGGACAAACGTCACAAAGACGAACGCAATGAAGATCCCCAAGCCGCCCATGGTGGGCATCGGTTTGCGGTTTACTCGCCGCGCGTTGGGCATATCCACCGCCCCTAGGACGAAGGCCAATTTTCTAACAAACGGCGTGATGACGGCCGAGAAGAACATGGTACCGAAAAGGGCGACGATTACACGAAACATAGAATGAGCTCCTGTCTAGTCAATTACACTTATTATACCGATTCATCGGGCAAAACAAAAGCAGTCCTGCGCCGATCGGCTGACCGGTGCGGGACTGCTGCTGATAATGCAATTTGCTGTCACTTTAGAAACCCAAGAATCATGGCTACTTAGCAGTTTCGATAAATCGGGTTTCCCGAATGACCGTTACCTTGATATGACCTGGATATTCCAGCTCTTTCTCAATCCGCAAGCGGATCTCGTGGGCCAAAATGGCCGCCTGATCATCAGTGACCTGATTGGGGGCCACAATGACTCGGACTTCACGGCCGGCTTGAATGGCGAAGCTGTGATCCACGCCAGGGAAGCTGTTAGTAATATTCTCCAGCTTCTCCAACCGATGGATATAATTCTCCAGCGATTCAGACCGGGCCCCTGGCCGGGCGGCTGAAATGGCATCGCCAGCCGCGACCAGTACAGCAATGATGCTCTGCGGTTCCACGTCCCCATGATGGGACGCAATGGTGTTGATCACTGTAGGGGACTCGTGATACTTCTTGGCGAGTTCCACACCAATCTCCACATGGGAGCCATCGACCTCATGGTCAATGGCCTTCCCAATATCGTGTAATAATCCTGCGCGTTTAGCCAGGGTAACATCTTCACCAAGCTCACCAGCCAAAATACCGGCCAGCTTTGCCACTTCAATCGAATGATTGAGAACGTTTTGTCCATAACTGGTGCGGAAGTGCATCCGCCCCACCAGTTTGATCAGATCCGGATGCATGTGGTGAATGCCCAATTCAAATAACGCCTGCTCACCGATTTCGCGGATCCGGGCATCCATTTCTTTCCGGGCTTTCTCCACCGCTTCTTCGATCCGGGCCGGATGAATCCGGCCGTCAGCGATGAGTTTTTCCAGTGCGATCCGGGCGATCTCCCGCCGAACGGGGTCAAATCCGGACAACACAACAGCTTCAGGTGTATCATCGATAATCAGGTCAATTCCGGTCAATGTCTCCAAAGTCCGGATATTACGGCCCTCTTTACCAATAATGCGGCCTTTCATGTCGTCACTCGGCAGCGATACAACAGTGACAGTAGTTTCCGTCACCACATCTGCCGCGCTGCGTTGAATGGCTTGGGCAATTAGGTCTTTGGCCTTATGCTCCGCCTCTTCTTTGGCGGTCTGCTCGCTTTCGCGAATCAGAGCCGCGCGTTCATGGGTCAATTCTTCTTTAGTGGAATCAAGGATCTCCTGACGAGCATCATCCCGGGTAAATTGGGCGATGCGGGCCAGTTCATCTTCTTGAGCTTGCAGTGTATCTGTTACTTTTTGTTTGGCTTCATCGATCTGCTGCTGTTGCTGCGCCAGTTTGTCCTCACGTTTATCCAGACTGCCTTCCTTATTGTTCAGAATGTCGTCTTTGTGGTCCAAGGAGTCTTCCCGTTGCAGCAACCGATTTTCTTGCTTTTGTAATTCCTCGCGCCGACTCTTCAGCTCCGCTTCCTGCTCTGCGCGGTAGCGATGGGCTTCATCTTTAGCGGCGAGGAGTTGTTCCTTCTTAGCGGTGTCTGCCTCCCGCTTAATGGCGGCAGCATCCCGCTTGGCACTCGCAATGATCCCCGCGGCATTCGTATGGGCATCGTTAACTGCCCGCTGATGCGCGGCTTTCTTGGTCAAATACCCAGCAACAAAACCAACAACACACATGATGACGGCGAGGATTATTGGAATCCAAAGTTCCATTAGTTCACCTCCGCATCATCAAAAAGTGGTACTCATTTCTTAGAGAATCTTTTCATGATGGTTAATTGTAGATTATTGACACAATCACAATTCTAGAGGGAAACGGTAGGGGTGTCAATAGACAGAGGGCGCAGGCGACCGTTCAGAAGCGTAGGCGGAAGGCCAGGGGCGCAGAAAAACCGCACTTAGGTTTTTTGCGCCCCTGGCCTTCCGCCCTAGCTTCTGGTCGCTGGAGCCCGTTTAAGGGAGAGGCAGCCGCAACCAATTTACGTGATGCGCTGCCTGCCGTGACAATGCTCCGCAAGCTGCGGCAAAATGGGCTGGAACGTGGTGACGGCGCTTGAAGCCAGCAAAAACCGCTGTCTTCAAGTCGCCTAACCACATCAGCGGCAAAGCCGCTGTGTGGTTACCACCACTGAGCCCATTTTGCCTCCGCTTGCTACGCATTGGCACTAGATTCCATACACTAAGAAGCCTCTTTCTTCAGCTCAACCAAAAAAAGCCCACCGGTCACCCGGCGAGCTCATCTCACTCTTAACGAAATCCTTACTTCTTCGCGTCCGTACCCTCAAAGATATCGATCGACTCGCCATCCGCGGCTGCCTTCGTATCCTTGGTCTTCGGCGTATCTTTCGCACTGTCTTTGCTTTCCGACTTCTTCGCGTCCGTTGCGGCAGATTTGGTGTCCCTCGTACCCTTGGCATCTTTATCGGCCTTAGGGGTGTCTTTAGAATCCTTATCCTTGGCCTGATCATCGGCATCCTTCGCATCCGGATCCGCGGCACCGTCAATGCCGTAAGCATGCCGGACCTTAGTCCGCAATTCGGCTTCCATGTCCGGATGATCCGCAATATATTGCTTCGCGTTCTCCCGGCCTTGGCCGATCCGGTCTGAATTATAAGAGTACCAGGAACCGCTCTTATCCACGATATCCTTCTCGACCGCCATATCCAGCAATTCGCCGGTACGGGAGATGCCCTTGCCGTACATAATGTCGACTTCGGCAACCTTAAACGGCGGGGCAACCTTGTTCTTCACAACCTTGATCTTCGTCCGGTTGCCGATGATGTCGGTACCGTCTTTGATCTGTTCTGACCGGCGTACTTCCAACCGAATCGTGGCGTAGAACTTCAGCGCCCGACCGCCCGGAGTCGTTTCCGGGCTGCCGAACATAACACCGACTTTTTCCCGGATCTGGTTGATAAAAATAGCAATGGTTTTTGTCTTATTAATGGATCCAGACAACTTGCGCAATGCCTGGGACATCAACCGGGCCTGCAGCCCAACGTGGGCATCGCCCATTTCACCATCGATTTCAGCCCGCGGAACTAACGCTGCCACTGAGTCGACAACGACCAGATCCACGGCGCCGCTGGTGACCAGCGCGTCCGCAATTTCCAAGCCTTGTTCGCCAGTGTCCGGTTGGGACAGCAGCAAATCATCAATGTTGACGCCCAAATGCTTAGCGTATTCAGGGTCCAAGGCGTTTTCCGCGTCGATATACGCCGCCGTACCGCCTTCGCGCTGTACTTCAGCGACTGCGTGCAGCGCCACCGTCGTCTTACCGGATGATTCAGGTCCGTAAATTTCGACGATCCGGCCGCGGGGGTAGCCGCCGACTCCCAGTGCTGTATCTAAGGCTAATGAGCCCGTGGAAATGGTCCGAATTTGCGTATCGGCTTTATCGCCCATCCGCATAATGGCCCCTTTCCCGAAGTTTTTTTCAATTTTCTTCAGAGCATCATTCAAAGCAGTCTTGCGTTCTTGCTTGTCGGTTAATTCAACGACTTCTTTAAGCTTGGTATTTTTAACAGCCAAAAGCGTCCCTCCTCAATTAGGTTGCTCGTTTTCGTTCACTTTATGCGTCTTATATAGTTTATCGGATTGCCCGGCAAAACACAACAAAAAAGCGAACGAACGTTCAAATTTAATTTTTTAAGGCGTTCTGCAGCATCTTGAATCCCCAAGCCACGGCCCGGGCGCGGACTTCATTACGGCTGCCCAGCAAATGGAACTCCTGCACCGTGGTGCCCTGGGGCCCGGCCAAACCGATGAATACTGTGCCGGCCGGCTGTCCTTCCAAGGTATCGGGTCCGGCCACGCCGGTGAAGCCCAGGGCGTAATCAGTACCGACTTTAGCCCGGGCACCCTCAGCCATCGCCGCCGCCGTTTCCCGGCTGACCACTCCGTACTGCTTAATCGTGGCTGCCGGCACGCCGATCATCGCTGTTTTTTGAGCCGGGGCATAGGTGACAAAACCGCCGGGAAAGACGGCAGAAATACCGGAAATGGTCCCCAGTGACGCCTGAAATTCGCCCGCCGTCAGGCTCTCCGCCGCCGTGATCGTCAAATGCCGCGTAATCAGCTGCTGCCCCACGACCTGGGCCAACGAGCCGTGTTCGCCAGTACCGTAATAGGCATCGCCCAGCAAGTCCTTCACCTGGGCGGCCACCGGCGCCACCAGCTGTTCCGCCGCGGCATGGTCCGCCGCTTGGGCGGTGACCCGCACGGCAATATCTGGAAATTGGTAATAAATGGCGATCGTCGGATTCGTCTGGGCATCGATCAGCGGTGCCAGCTTGGTCGCGATCACTGATTCCGTCAGCCCATAAAAGCGCAGCATGGTCGACGCCAACACCTTATGCGTATGCTGGGCCAGCCGGGGGATCAGCTGCTCGCTGACCATCGGTTTGAACTCTTGGGGCGGGCCGGGCAGCGTCACGTAAATCGTCCCCTGCATGACATTCCAACTGCCCACCGCGAGCCCGGTCCGGTTCGGCAGCGGCTCGCCGCCGGCCGGTAATTGGGCCTGAACCAGGTTGTTCGAGGTTAATGCATGCTGCAGCCGGGCTGCCGTGGCCGTTAATTTTTCCTTGGCCTGAGCGTTAGTCACCAGCGGCTGATGCAGAAACTCCGCTACCGTACGTTTCGTCACATCATCGGCGGTCGGGCCTAAACCGCCGCTGAGAATGACCAAGTCGCTGCGCTGGCTGGCCTGTTGCAGCAAAGCCGTGATTCGCTGGGGATTGTCCCCCACCGTTTCCTGATAATAAATATCGATGCCCAATTGAGCCAGCTGCCGGGCTAAATACGGGCTGTTGGTATCGGTGATTTCTCCCAACAGCATTTCTGTACCGACCGCGATGATCTCTGCTTGCATTGTTGTCCTTCCTTTCCCCACATCATTACATTACGCAATCTGGTGTCAAATAAACGAAGCAAGCCCCAACAACCAGAAAATGGTCATCGGGGCTCACGACTGAAAAAATCTATTCCTTACTGGCGTCCTTAAAGGCATCCTTGCCCTTGATAAAGTACTCCGCCCCCGAGTAAATCGTGAAGAACAGGCAGATATACAGGAGGATCTCGCCAAAGGGAATGTGCCAGTTGCTGAAGCCGATATTGTTCAGCAATAAGAAGATGATGGCGAACATCTGGGTGTTGGTCTTGATTTTGCCGGGCCAAGCGGCCGCCATAACGGTACCGTTCTGCTCAACGATCAAGAGCCGCAAGCCCGTGACAGCCAACTCCCGGCAAACAATAATGGCGACGACCCACGCCGGGGCCTTGCCCAATTCCACCAAGAAGATGAACGCCGTCATGACCAGCATCTTGTCCGCCAACGGATCAGCAAATTTACCAAAGTTGGTGACCAAGTGCTGGCCCCGGGCAATACGTCCGTCCAGCAAATCTGTCAATGACGCGACAATGAAGACAATGGCGGCAATTAGGTAAGTCGTCGAAATACCGGTTCCCAGGAGGACGACGCTGCCCATGTTCCAAGGCACCGCCAGCAATAGGATGAAGACCGGGATCAAAATGATCCGAAAGACCGTTAACTTATTGGGTAAGTTCATTTATTTTTCTCCCCCTGCACAATCAATCCTGACCCGTATCACTGCTGCTGGAACTGGCCGCGCCGCTTTGATCACTGCTGGCTGCGGCTGCGCCGCTGATGGTCAGATTCGCCGTCCGCACAATACTGGTCACACCCGCTTGATTCATATCAATCGTCTGATCATTCAGCTTAGCGGTGGTGTAAGTGGCATTCCCCGTGCGGATCTGAATACTTTGCGTGCCGCTGGGAACCTCCACGGTATGGTCCGCGCCGGCCTGCAGTGTTCCCTGCCAGCTCTGGACATTACCGAAGGAAACGGCCAGCCAAACGGCTTGCGTCGATGCCGCCACCGTGATCTTGTTGCCGGAATCCGGCAAGTCAGTCACCGTATAGTTCATCTGGGACCCGCTGACGCCGGCCGCAGTGATCTTCAATTCCTTCTTGCTGCTTTCCTTCTTCTTACTGGATGACTTGGCACTGCTGCTCTTAGCTGAGCTGCTGGTCTCCTTGCTGCTGGACTTGGCTACTTCACTGGAAGTGGCTTCAGTACTGGGAATAGCCCGTTTGTTGCCCTGGGTTCCCCGCCACGTGAAGTAACTCAGAATAATGATAATGATCGTCACAACAGCAACAATGATGATCTGCGGCAAGTAATTCTTCGCCCGGGCAGTCACTGTAGACGCCCCAAGCAGCGGCCGGGCTTCCCGGCGCTTGTCGGTCGGCTGTTCTTCTTCCTCAGCGGCAGCGGTCGTTGACGCCGACTGGGGCAGCTC
The DNA here is from genome assembly GCF_008694105.1 of Schleiferilactobacillus harbinensis. Lineage (NCBI taxonomy): Bacteria > Bacillati > Bacillota > Bacilli > Lactobacillales > Lactobacillaceae > Schleiferilactobacillus > Schleiferilactobacillus harbinensis. The sequence goes on along the minus strand of NZ_CP041364.1, from coordinate 261,874 downwards.
GTCAGAATATTGGTCTAATAATTTCTGACCATCCAGGCCGACAGTCTCGGCATACTGTTTGATAAACGCGCGTACGTAAAAGTCACCGGGCAAGGCATCAAAATTACCTTCCTCAATGGCGATCAAATAGCGTTTTTGTATTTTTGTAATCTGTTGCAGGTCATCAATGGTATAGCCCTTATCAATACGGGCCTCCCGCAACTTTTTACCAACTTCATCCATATTCTATATTCACCTACTAGGTATTATTCAAAAACAGTATATCATAGGCCGCCAACGACACCAATGAAAGAAAGTCTTAAGGCCCGCTGGTCTATACCAGCCAGCCGCCGGTGACGTAAATCGTCTGACCCGTTAAATATTGGGCTTCCGGCGCCAGCAGCACCTGCAGCCAGTATGCAACATCCTGGGGCTGGGCCATGCGGCCGGCGGGGATCTCATCCGTCAACGCAGCCTTCGCCCCGCCAGCCAGCATCGCTGCGTTCATCGGGGTATCCACCGCTCCGGGGGCAATGACATTCACCGTGATCCCCAAGGACGCCACTTCGCGGGAATAGGCCTGGGCAAACGCAGACAACGCCCCTTTAGTCATACTATACACGGCTTCCATTGGACTGCCGTGTCCACCATAAACAGACCCTAAGTATATCACACGGCCATGGCCGGTTTGTGCTAATTTTTCCTGTAGTGCTTGGGTGATCAGCAGCGGTGTGCGGACATTGATTTGCCACAGCCGGTCGAGCTGCGCTGCCGGCGTGTCCGCAAATAATTCATAATCCGTGACACCCTGGCTAAAGACCACGGCATCAACACCAAAGAGTGCTGGGCGCAGTTGATCCACCACAGTGGGGTTGGTGAAATCCAATTGAACGGGTAAAAACTCTTGGCCGGGATAACGTACCGTTAATTCCCGGACCAGGTCAGCCACCCGAGTCATGTGCTGCCAGCCCTGCAAGTAAAGGGACCAGCCGGCCGCCGCTAAGGCTCTGGCGGCTGCTTGGCCAATGGCCCCTGTGGCGCCGCAAAGCAAAACGCGTTTCATCCGGCGGCCTCCTCGTCTGGCGAAACCAGCACGGTGGTCATTGCGGCCGGTTGAAACAACTCGTTCGCTAAGGCCAGCACATCGGTATACCGCAAACTGGCGATGATCGCGGCCAGTTTCGGCAGCGGATAAACCACCCGCCGATCGGCCGCCCGGGTATCCGCGGCGTCCACCAATTGAGCACCCAACCAGCCGAAATGGTCGAACCCGGTAATATTGCGCCCAATCAGTTCACGCTGCAGTCGAGTAAAGGCCGCCGGGGTCAGTGCCGCCCGGGCGTGGGCGGGGGTCAAAATTTCTTTCAAGGACTGCGCCAGGGTCGCTGGCGCCGGGGTCTTCCCGCCGACGGTTAAGACGCCAAAGTTGCTGTGCAGTTCCGCGTCAACTAAGAATGAATCATCAATTAAGCCGCTTTGATACAGGCGCAAAAAGTCCGGCGCGGATTCCAATAATAACCCGCTCAGCAGCAGATCCAGCTGCAGTGATACCCGCAAGCGTTGGGTCGGATCCGGCAAAGCCGGCAGCCGCACCCCGACCCAAGCCTCCGGCAGGCTTAAGGGTGCCCGCAGCAGCCGGGGGGCCGTGATCACCGGCGCCGTGGCCACTGCACTGCGGGGAATCGGGCCAGCTGAAGCAGCAGCAGTGGGAATCGCCAGCTGGGTCAGCAGTGTATCGAAGTTGAAGTCCCCCACCACAACCAGCTGCATATTGTTCGGCCGATAAAACGTCTGGTACGCCGCCGTCAATAATTCTGGGGTGATGCCGGCAATACTTTGGCGGGAACCCGCCACATCCTCGGCAATCACACTGGCGGGAAAGAGATGGTCCCAGACCGTCTGCTGCGGCTCATAATCCGGATCATCCCGATACATTTGTATTTCCTGGGAAATAATGCCCTGTTCTTTAGCCACCGTGGCCGCCGTAAAATACGGCGTCAGGACGAAGTTCAGCAAATCCTGAACGTTTTCTTGCAGGTGAGCCAAACCGGAACAATAATAATTGGTCACGTTCCGGGTCGTGAACGCATTGACATCCGCCCCCCGAGCCGCAAACGCGTCGGCAGCATCGTGGTCGCCCTTATCAAACATTTTATGCTCCAAGAAATGGGCCACCCCGGCGGGTAATGACGCGCCCGGGTTGGCCCCCGTCAACCGGCGGGCACTCGCACTGCCGAAAAATACGGTGAGCTGGGCGTAATGCCGGACAAAACCGGGTTTTTCAATTCCCACGACGGTCAGGCCGTTGGGCAGCACGGCTTGGCGCACTTGCTCCGGCAATGGTGGAAAGTCATTCGCCATTCTGGGCCACCCCTTCCTGTAAATAATCCACAACCAAGGCGTAGTGCTGGGCACACGCCTGCACCGCTGCCGGCGTCACCGCCCGCACCTGGCGGACAAAGGCCGCTGTACGCATATCAGCCGCTGGGAGGCGGTATTGCAAAATCAGGCGGCTGTTCACATCGCTCTGGCGATCACTCTCGCCCAACCGATTAGCAATCAGCTCTTCCTGCACACTATGCAGCCGGGCTGCGGTAAACTGGCCGGTTTGCATCCGCTGCAGGGTGTCTGCCACGATTTGGCGCACTTGCGGCGCAGTCCCCGGATCGATGCCGGCTTGCAGCAGGGTGGCCCCCGTCTGGGCATCCAGTTCCGTCCCAGCATAATAAGCCAAACTGGCCTGCTCGCGGACCGCGGCAAACAATAGCGAATTCGCTGAGCCGCCGAACAAGGCATCAGTCACCATATATTGGAAATAGGTCGGGCCGTAATACGTGACCGGCAGATGATACAAGGCCACATATTGTCTTTGCTGAAAATTCTCCATCGTTTGCCACTGACGAAAAGCCGGTACCTGCCCAGTCCATTGCAGCGGCGTGGTTACTGCCGGCCGGGCCGCCAGCGGCCACGCGGCCACCTGGCTCAGTACCGCCGCTGGATCCACATCGCCGGTCACGATGATTTCAATTTCATCCTGACTTACCATCTGCTGCCAATACGCCGCCAAGTTTTCGGCCGTGGCCGCTTCAATGGTCGCCGCTGTCCCCCCAAGCACCGCCGCTTGTTCCGGCGCATGCTGGAAATACTGGGCCTGGGCAGTCAAAACAGCCTTATTGTCAGCACTATCTGTGACGCTCTGCAGCTCATGGCGCAGATTATCCTGTTCCGGCGTGAAGAAAGGCGCTGCATATCCCGCCGTACTGAGCAGCGGGTGCAGCGTAATGGCCTGCAGCAACGCCAAAGCTGGGCCCAAAATGGATTCTCCCTTGGGCAGGACCGCATCGCTTAGAAATTGCAGCTGGCAAGTGGCAATGCTGAGTGCCCCTTCCCGATCGACGCCTGTGCGCAGCGACGCGCCGTACAGATCCTGCAGTGCAACAGTGAGCGCAGTCGGATCCGGATATTGAGCGTTCGCCACCGGCCACAGATTAACGATCAACTGCCGAGGCGTCAGCGTTTCTAGTTGCAGCGGGGCAATAAAATTGACCGTGGCCGCCACTGTTTTAAACTTCTTGCTGGGGACGACCGTCAGCCGCACCCCAGACTTTAATCGTTGTGAAAAAGCCATACACCGTCTGCTTTCTAATCGGCCGCTTGGCCGGTCTTATTGAGTACCTTCCGGGGTTTAGACCCGTCCGGTCCGCTCACGACTCCGTGGGCTTCCAATTCATCCATCAACCGCGCCGCCCGGTTATAACCGATCCGGAACCGCCGCTGGAGCATGGATACACTCGCTGTATCCTGATCTTTCAACATCGTGACAGCGTCATTGAAATATTCGTCTTCACTGTCTTTACCCTGATCACCGCCCAGACCATTAATGTCGTCGTCCGTCGGCTCCATGGACTCATCGTATTCAGCCGGCTGCTGCTCCGCCACGAAGGCCACCACTTTTTCCACATCGTCTGAGGAAATATAAGCCCCCTGGACCCGGACTGGTTTGCTGGCGCCCATGGGCAGAAAAAGCATATCGCCTCGGCCGAGGAGCTTTTCCGCCCCAACTTGATCCAAAATCGTGCGGGAATCGATCCCGCTGGATACTGCGAAGGCAATCCGCGACGGAATATTGGCTTTGATCAGCCCCGTGATAACATCCACGGAAGGCCGCTGGGTGGCAATAATCATGTGGATTCCCGCCGCCCGGGCCATTTGGGCCAACCGGACGATGGCATTTTCCACTTCATTGCCGGCGACCATCATCAGATCGGACAACTCGTCCACGATCACGACAATATACGGCAGAACCGGCATCGGCGTCTTTTTGCCTGCATCGGTCTGGTTAAATTCTTCGGCCTTGGCATTGTATTCATCCATGTTGCGCAAACTGGCATGGGCAAAAAGCTCATAGCGCCGTTCCATTTCGGCCACGACTTTGTTTAACGCTCCGGCTGCCTTCTTGGCCTCGGTGACGACTGGGATCAGCAGATGGGGAACGCCGTTATAAACGTTCAATTCCACCATCTTGGGATCGATCAGCAGCAGTTTCACTTGATCCGGTCGGGTCCGCATCAGCAGGCTGGTGATCATCGTATTGATCATGACCGATTTCCCGCTGCCGGTAGATCCGGCGATCAGTAAATGGGGCATTTTTGCCAAATTAGCGCTGATCACTTTACCCGTGACATCTTTCCCCAGCGGTACCCGCAGCAGATGTTTCCGGTCAGCCGGCAGATGCTCCGCAACATCCCGGAAGGAAACCGTGGAGACTTGCTGGTTGGGTACTTCAATGCCGACGTAAGGCTTCCCAGGAATCGGCGCTTCCATCCGAATATCCTTAGCGGCCAAGGCCAGGGCTAGGTCGTCGGTCAAATTGACGATCCGGGACACCTTCACACCAGCCGCCGGTTGGACTTCATACTTCGTAATCGCCGGGCCTAAGCTAGCCTTTTTTACTGACGCGTGCACGCCGAAACTGGCTAAAGTCTCTTCCAGCTTATTCTTATTGGTATTGATCGTTGCCACCTCCCCGCTCTGATCCGTCGGCGGAATCGCGGTGAGCAGACTGGTGGGCGGCAGCTCGTAATCTTCAGCCACCTGAGTGTCTCCTAAAGGCAGGTCCTTGGGTTCATCTTTGAGCGGCTCCGGCACCGGTGCCGCCGAAGTGGGCGCAGGCGGCGTATCAATAACAAAATCATTCTGGGCCGCCGGTTTAGGCTTAGCCGGGGCTGGGGGAGCTATTTCTTCAGGTGCCGCCGGAGCCGGTTTTTCTGCCGGAGCCGGTTTCTTTGCCGGCCGCGGACCAGCATCATTGAGAAAACGATCAGCCAATGCCTGCCAGAACGACACGGTATGGTGCCGCGCCGCCCGACTCATGGCCGCGCCGCCGGATTCCACAGCTTGCGCGACGTGGGCCACCTTGGCAAAGGGAATACCAAAGAAAATCATCGCCCCGGCCAGCATGAACAAAGTCGCCAGGATATACGTGCCGACCTGCGACACTAGGAAATACGTGCCTGTATAGAGCACAGTCCCGACCATGCCGCCGCCCACACTTTCGGTAATCGTCGCCCGCACGAATTCTTCACGCAAGATCATCCACAAATATTGCAGGAACCGGCTGTGCACGTCCGCCTGGCCAAAATACAGGGCCGCTACAAAGAGCAGACTGCCGCCATAGGTCAGCGCCAGCCCGCCCAGCTTGCTCAACGCAATGTGCGGCAGTTCACCGTTGGCCATCAACGTGAAGCCGCAAAAGCCCAGCAGAAAAGCGGCGATCATGTAAGTATCCCCCACCAGCAGGCGCAGGATATTCACCATGAAAACGCCGATGAAACCCAGCCGAAAAAGAGCCAGTACCGCCAGCAACAGAAAAACAAACCCCACCACATTCATTGTGGGAATCGGCTGTTTTTTACTGGTGCGCGGCCGGCTGGTCGTTGGTCGTTTTTTGGTTGTCCGGGCTGCTCTGCGCTTAGCCATGGTGTACTCCTTCTACTGTATTCTCGGTCTGAAAACCTGTTCCCCATTATAAGTTAAAAAAGCAGGCAAAACCAAACGGTTCCGTCTGCTTTCTACCTTAATGGGCCTTACTTGGCATCGTCTTTCGTTTCCGGTTCGCCAGAGGCTTGGAAGTTCAAAGAAACGCCCTCGTTCAAAGCCACCGAAGTCACCTGATAAGTCAAGGTTTCAATGTACTCCACTAACGGCCGGGACAGCTTCTCCAGCTCTTCCGGCGGCAAATCGCTGGCTTCACCAAAGTAGTTCAGCACTTGGACCACCCGGCTGATGGACCCGGAGATGCGGAAGCCGTTGTTCTCCACAGTCACATCGAAGGGCACCATAATTTCAAAGAAATTACCGTCCTTCTCCGTCCCCTTCAACCGGTCGTCGTTGGGTTGGACTGTCCGCATGGCCACTTGCACGTCCTGGCTGGCTTGATCGTCTTTTTGCAATAAATCATAATGGAACGAATTCACGATGATTGGGAATTTTTTAGTCTCCATGATTATCCTCCAAAGTTTCAGATTGCACTCTCTTTAGTATGGCAATTTTTTGCCAACCTCGCAACCTACTTCCACTTATCGTGGGGATAAACATGATGTTCTTCCAACCCCGTGAAGTGCTGCTGCCGGACTGCTTCGTAAATCACGATGGCCACCGAATTGGCTAGATTCAGTGCCCGCACTTTATCCGTCATGGGAATCCGCAGGCAGCGATCGTGGTACTTGTCCATGAAGTCCTTAGGCAGGCCCGTGGTTTCCTTGCCGAACATGAAATAGTGATCCGCATCGGTATCGCTGAAGTCTTGGTCCGTATACACGAGATCCGAGAATTTAGTGATCAAATAAAGATGCTGGGTATCCGGCAAGGTCGCCATGAACGCATCTAAATCATCATGTTCCACCAGATTCACATTATCCCAATAATCCAGCCCCGCCCGCTTCATGTTCCGGTCGCTTAGTTCAAAGCCCAGGGGATAAATCAAATCCAAAGTCGCCCCAGTCGCCGCACACGTCCGGGCAATATTCCCGGTGTTTGCCGGCATCAGGGGTTCATAAAGTACAATATGGTTCGTCAAGGAAGGTCCTTCTTTCATTGTCAGTTATGGTTTCTAGCATACAGCGGTCGGCGGAACTTTTCACGTAATGCTAGTAATGCTAAAGGATGTTCCCGTACACTGCCGTGCCAAAGCTACGCAATCTCCGGCGGAATGGGCTGGCGACGCGCAGCAAGTGCGAAGCCGAAGGCGTAGCTAGTGGTGACGGCGGTTTAAGCCCGCTGAGGACCGCGGTCTTAAACACGCCTAACAACATCGGCGGCAAGCCGCCGTGTTGTTCCCACCACTGAGCCCATTCCGCCTCCGATTGCTTCGCATTGGCACTACACTGTGGCTCAGCTAACAACACGCCTATCTATACTAAACAACAAAAAAACGCATCGCCTCGGTGACAACCACAGCAAGGCAATACGTTAGTACGTCCTTTTCGTTTATTTTTATCAAAAAAACTTCTGAGAAAAGTAAGCGGAAAGGTCATTGGCAATATAATAACACCTGCTCCAAGGGGTTGCAACAGGTCTAGACTAATTATTTTCAGCAGGTTATAGTCAAGTTAATTCGATGGAAAGTGAGCAAAACCATGCTAAAAATCTACGAGTACGATCGGCGCAACCACCAAGTGGTGCCCACTGATCATTTCGCCAACCAAACCTGGATCAATGCCGTCGACCCCAGTGCCGAGGAAATCGCCACCCTGTTAGGCAAAACAGATCTGCCGGAGTCCTTCGTCTTCTATGGCCTGGATAAGGATGAGAATGCCCGGACTGAATATAATGAGGACGATGATGCGACCCTGATTATTTTCGACGTCCCCATTCTGCAAAAAGATGGCAGCAATACCAACGCAGTGTATCGGACTGTTCCTCTGGGTATTATTTTGACGAAGAATCACATTGTTACAATTTCGAATATGCATATGCCCTTTTTAGATTCCTTCAGCGACAATCGGCGCCATTTGAATCCCACCAAGCCGATCCATGCGGTGCTCAGTATTTTGGCCCACGTGGTGTCCAACTATCAGCGCTATCTGCGGGACATGAATAAGAGCCGGGAACGCACCGAAGACCGGTTGCAGCGGAACATGCACAACCGAGATCTTTACAGTCTCATGCGAATCCAGCGCGGTCTTGTCTATTTCCTAATGTCCCTGCGGACCGACCGTCTGGCGCTGGAGGCTTTGCGTAAGGCGCCCCATTTCCCACTGAACGACGTGGATGATGAATACATCGACGACATCCTCACCGAAGTGCAGCAGAGTATCGAGATGGCCCAGATCAGCAATAACATCCTGACGGAGTCCATGGACACTTACTCTTCGGTGATCAATAACAACATGAACAACGTCATGAAGTTTCTTACGGTTTACTCCATCCTGTTGACGATCCCGACACTGGTCTTCAGCTTCTACGGGATGAACATGACCCTGCCGATTGCCAACTTGGGCGTCAGCTGGGTGATCGCGATTGTGTTATCGCTGATTATCGGTGCTTTGGTCGCATTTCACTTTTGGCGCAAGCATCTTTTCTGAATAGGTGTTCATATGAGCACTTACTAATTGTTAGTCCTTTACTGGCGTGGTATACTAATCTTGTTTGTGGTTCGCTTAAATCGAGTATCCATATTTTTCAATTGAAGGGAGGCCATTGTATGGCCAAAAAGTCAAAGATCCTCAAGGAACAAAAGATCGAGGCCACCGTCGCGAAGTATGCGCCGCTGCGGGCTAAGCTGAAGGCAGAACATAACTATGCCGCGCTGTCCCTGCTGCCGCGGAATGCGTCGCCGGTCCGGATCCATCACCGCGATCGCCTTGACGGCCGGCCGCACGCTTACTACCGTAAGTTCGGTCTGAGCCGGATCAACTTCCGGGAACTCGCCCACAAAGGCGAAATTCCGGGTGTCCGTAAAGCCAGCTGGTAATCAGCTGAAAAAAATCCCAATCATTGGCCGGTCGCCTTTGATTGGGATTTTTTGCTGTCTATTTTTTATCGGCCGGCGGCTCCGGAGCTGGCGATGTCGGCTTATCGGCCGGTGCTGCCGCGGGGGCAGTCGCCGGTGTCGGCAGTTGCGCTTGTTCTTCATAAAGCGACGACGTCGACACGAACCAGTGCCAGATGCGCACCCAGATGATCTTGATGATTGCATAGACTGGAATCCCGAATAGGACACCCGGCAGACCGTACAGCCCGCCAGCCCCCAATAGGACCAGCAAAGTCGTCACCGGGTGCATATCCATCTTACTGCCGACGACCAGCGGCGAAACGACCCGCTGCTCAATGGTCTGCTCGATGGCAAAGACCACCAGCACCCATAGGATCATTTGCGGTGACGTCATCGCCGCCACCAGCAAACTGGGGATCATAGCCAAAAATGATCCCAGATACGGAATGAGGTTCAGGATAGCCGCCAGAATTGCCAGGGTCACGCCGTAGCGCTGGCCGATGACCGTATAGCCGATGGCAAACATCACCCCGACCCAGAAGGCGACGGTGAGCTGCCCGGTGATGTAATTACTGATGGATTGACTGATTTCAGTCAAAATATGACGCAAATGATCCTGCCAGCGCAGAGGCACCACCCGCACCATAGCCTCGCGGAACCCATTGGGGTCCTTCAGCATGAAGAACAGCAAGAAGGGGGCCGTGACGATGGTCATCACCACGCTGGTAATTGTCCCCACCGCCCCGCCAATATTCAGCAGTGTTGCCCCAGCAGCACTTTGCACCGTGGACATCCATGAACTGGAGACATTCTTCAACGCATTTTCCACCTGCTGGGTGACCTGACTGAAGCGGGAGTCCTGAAGCAGCTCGCCGATCCATTTCTCCAGTCCGTTCCAATACCCGGGAAAGGCCGTCAGAAACTGGGTGATCTGGGATTGAATCAGTGGAATCACGGAGACCAGTCCCCAAATCACCAGAGCCAGGATTACGACAAACAAAAGCAGCGTGGAGACGACCCGGGGAATATGCCACTTGCGCTGCATGAAGGATACCGGCGGTTCCATCAGGTAATACAGGACGCCAGCCAGCAGAACGGGCGGCAGTAAAATATTGAAGACTTTGCCGACAGGGTCAAAAATACTGCTTACTTTAGTGAAAACAAAAATCACGATCAGCACCAGCAGCACATTGATCAGTGCCGCGGTGACTTTGTTATTCACGAACCAGCGGAAAAACCACGATTGATTGAACCGGTCAAACCGCCGATTCGGTTGCGATTGTTTAGCTGCCATCGCCTGGCTCCTTTCTTCCTAATAGAACTTACACGTGATGCGTATAGCTGATCGTCGTGCCCGCTTGAAAATCAGGGAACCGCGGGGCATCAGCGATGGGATGCAAATAAAGTCCGTTTTGCAGCCGGTCGCCCTGGGCCGTGTCGCTGAACACAAACGCCACATGACCCAGAGAGCGTAAATTATTCTGGGCCGCCCGGCCGACGTAGGTGATCGTGTAGGCCGCCGCCCCGACCTGGATCGTGTCACCCACAGCGACAGTCAAAGCGTGCTGCTGGGCCGGGTCGGCAAACCGTTGGATCACTGCAATGGCAGCAATCTCCGCCGTGGCTTCTTCGCCAAACAATACCACGATCGGATCCGCATGGCCCAATGCCTGCTCACCGATCTGCGTCACCGTTGCCTGTGTTGTTGTCATCTCATTTTGCCTGCCTTTGTCAATAGTTAGCACATAGTTATAGTTTAGCATAATCCCACCGGCTGACTGCCGGTCCCGAGACCGGTTTCTCTGTTATAATCGATTTAGCTTAGAAATTAAAGGAGTCGATTCGCGTGCAAGAGAAAATCTACCTGGGCGGATACACAAAACGCGTATCCCAAGGCATTTATGAAACGGTTCTGGATACTGACAAAGAAACGGTCGCTCAGCCGCATCTGCTGATCAAAAACAACGGCAGCACCTACATTGCTTGGGATGACAAACACCAGCGTCTTTTTGCCATCACCAGTCAAGACGGTCAAGGCGGCGTGGCCAGCTATGACCTCAGCGGTGATACGCCCCGGCTGATCAATACGGTGCTGGCTCCCGGCTCGTCCCCCGCCCATGTCTTCTACGACGGCGGCCGCTCCCTGCTCTACGCGGCTAACTACCATAAAGGCCAAGTCCTGGTATACAGTGTCGCGGCCGATGGCACCTTGGCGCTAGTGGACACTGTTCAGCATGAAGGCCATGGCCCCAAACCGGAACAAGAAGCCGCCCATGTCCACGAGACGATCCTGACCCCCGATAACCGGCTCATTGCCTGCGATCTCGGCATGGATCAAATCGACACCTTCGACATCAGCGCGTCCGGCCACTTGACCCACGCCGCCACCTTCACGACGCCCGCCGGTTTTGGTCCCCGGCACATTGTTTTCCATCCCAGTGCGCCGATCGCCTATCTCTTAGGCGAACTCGGCAGCGCCGTGATCGTCTTAGCCTATGACGCCGCCAAGGGCAGTTTCACCCAGCTGGAAGAAAAATCTTTGATTCCCGACGACTGGACCGCGTTCAACGGTTCCGCCGCCATCCGCGTCAGCCAAGACGGCCGGTTCCTGTATGCTTCTAACCGCGGCCACAACTCCATCGCCGTCTTCAGCATCAGCCCCGATGGCCGCAAAATCAGCTTGATCCAGCGCATCAGTACCGAAGGCCGGATTCCCCGGGACTTCAACCTAGACCCGACGGACCGTTACGTCCTGGCGGTAAACCAGGATTCCGATAACGGTACTCTGTACCGCCGCGATCCGGAAAGCGGCTTTTTGACCATGATTCAAAAAGATATTGATACCCCGGAAAGCACCTGTGTGCTGTTTGTCTAAGTTTCTGTAAAAACACTACAGTCATAATCCTCCATACGTTATACTTGAGAACGTCAAAGTACTAACGAGGAGGATTTTTCTTGTGCTGAATATTTTCAAAGCAGTGCTGCTGGGCATTATCGAAGGAATTACCGAATTTCTGCCCATCAGTTCCACCGGCCACTTATACCTGGCCAATGAATTCATCAAACTCGACGAGACCCCAGCCTTTATTACCATGTTCATGGTCGTCATTCAACTGGGCGCGATCCTGGCGGTGGTCGTGCTCTACTTCCACCGGCTGAATCCTTTTTCGCCAAAGAAGAGTCATCAGGAAAAAAACGATACCTGGAAGCTCTGGTTCAAGGTCATTCTGGCTGTTATTCCGTCCATGATCATTGGCTTATTGCTGAATGACTGGATGGATGCCCATCTGAATACGTGGCCGGTGATCAGTGCCACCTTGATCATTTACGGGGTCCTGTTCATCGTTATTGAGCGCTGGAACGCCCACCGCACACCCCGGGAGACGGATCTGAACGCGATCAGTCCGAAGACGGGTTTAGAAATCGGGTTCTTCCAGCTGCTGAGTCTGGTTCCTGGGACGTCCCGGTCCGGCGCCACGATCCTCGGCGGGATCACCATCGGGGCCTCCCGCTACGTCGCCACCGAGTTCTCGTTCTTCCTGGCGATTCCGACGATGGTCGGGGCTTCCGGTTTGAAGCTGGCGAAGTATATCTTGAAGGGCAACACGTTCACCGGGGATCAGCTCATGGTCCTGCTGGTCGGCACCGTCGTGTCCTTCCTCGTTGCCTATGTGGCGATCCGCTTCTTGCTCAACTTCATTAAGAAAAACGACTTCCAAGGCTTCGGCTGGTACCGGATCGTTCTCGGCTTGCTGGTCATCGCTTGGTTTGGTTTGCACAGATAGGAGAGATTAGGTTGGCTCAATTTCTGAAAGAACTGGCTGTTGAAAACTTTACCCATATTCCCGCCTTGTTGGCTGCGGGGGCGGATCGGATCGAACTCAACGACAATCTGGCCGTCGGCGGCACCACCGTCAGCCGCGGCGTGATGGCTGAGGCCACCCGCTACATTCACGAAAAGCAGCGCAGCGTGGCCGTCATGATTCGGCCCCGGGGCGGTGATTTCGTTTATAACGATACCGAGATCAAGATCATGGAAGCAGATGTCTTCAGTGCCCAAGAATTGGGCGCGGACGCCATCGTCACCGGTGCGCTGACGCCAGCCGGGGACATCGATACCGATGCCATGGAACAGCTGATCGCCGCGGCCGCGGGCATGGACGTGGTCTTCCACATGGCCTTCGATGCGATTCCCAAAGAAAAACAGGCAACGGCCCTCACTTGGTTGGCCGCCCACGACGTCGTCCGGGTCTTGACCCACGGCGGTCCTTTGACGACCCCGATCGCCAACACCCTGCCGCATTTAGCCGAAACGATCAAAGCGGCCCCAGCCGGCTTGACGATTCTGCCCGGCGGCGGCGTCACCGCGGTGAACGCGGACCAAATTGCTGAGACACTGCACGTTAAGCAGCTGCACGGGACGAAACTGATCACAATTTAAGCAGTCAACAGAAAGAGCGTCTGCCAGGAATCACCCAGCAGGCGCTCTTTTTATATCCTCACTCACTCGTTCGGCAAATCGCCGCTCGCAAATTCTGAATATCCGGCGGCAGCGGCGCCACGACGGTCAGCGGCGCGCCCGTCAACGGCTGAATCAGCCGCAATACGTGGGCATGCAGCGCTTGGCGCGCAATCGCTGGACTAACCTGACCGTAAACGTCATCCCCCACCAAAGGATGGCCCAGCGCGGCGAAGTGGACCCGAATCTGGTGGGTCCGGCCGGTGAGCAGCCGCACCGTGACCACACTGGCATCGGTATTGTAAGCCGTCACTGCAAACGCGGTCTGGGATGGTTTGCCGCCCGCACCCACCATCCGTTCGTAGGTGCTGTTGGGCGCCCGCCGAATCGGCAGATCGATCAAGCCGCTGGGCACAGCCAGCGTCCCGCTCACGATGGCCAAATATTCCTTTTGCATCGTTTTATCCTGCAACTGGGTGTCCAGCAAACTATGGGCCAGACTGTGTTTGGCAAACAGCATCACCCCGCTGGTGTCCCGATCCAAGCGGGACACGACATGGACCGAGTCGCTTTCGTTATGCTGGGCCTGTAAATAACCCTTGACCCGATTGGCCATCGTATCGAAATGATGGTTGGGCGATGGGATTGATGCCACAAAGGGCGGTTTATTCACCACCAGAATATCTTGATCCTCATACAATATCCGCAACGGCTTAGCCGACGGGATAATGGTATCCGCGCCCTGCTCCGGCGGGGCGATCAGCCGGATCACGTCGCCAGGATGAACGGGATAATCGGAATTGCGCTGGCGGCTATTCACAAAAAGGGCCCCACCGTTGAACTTGGTGCGGCCGATGAACGCCCGGGACAAACCCCGGTGGGTCAAAAACTTCTGCACCGTGGCCGGAGCGGGATCCGGGACCACCCATTTAAAAATCACGCCTGGGGCCCCCGTTTGCCATGGGCCTGCTTGCTGCCGATGAACGCATCCTCCACCCGATCCCAGAAGTGCATGTGGCGGTAGCGGGCAAAGTGGATCCGTTCTTTGGCCACCCGGAAGGTCACTTGGGAAATCGGCCGTTCCCGGTGGGTGAAGGAATCAATGGTCAAAATATAGTCTTCCTGGGCGTCCGGGCGCAGCGTGATATCCTCATCCGGGGCAATCACGATGGGCGACGACAACGTCCGGAACAGACGGTTGTTGATCGAGGCAATCTCGGCCATTTGTAAGGCTTCCAGCCGCGGGTGGAGCACCGCGCCGCCCAAAGACTTGGAATACGCCGTGGACCCGGTCGGCGTCGAAATACAGAGCCCGTCGCCCCGGAAACTCTCAAACAGCTCGCTGCGAATATAGACATCCGTCTTCATCGTCTTGTTCACCCGACGAATCGTCGATTCATTCAACGCAATGTAGTGTTCCTTCGTCTGATCGAAATACTGAATCACCACGTCCAGCAACGGATAGCTGACACTTTGACCCGAGTCGTTGGCTAAGGCTTCCACCAGCTCCGGCAGTTCATAATCCCGCCAATCGGTGTAAAAGCCCAAGTGGCCTGTGTGCACGCCAATAAAGCGGATATGGTCGATCTGGTGGGCATACCGGTGAAAGGCGCTGAGCAGCGTGCCATCGCCGCCCACAGTGATGACAATGTCCGGGTCCTGGTTCGTGACAACAATATCCAACCGGCGCAGTTCCCGCATCAATTTGCGGCGGAACATGCGGGATTTCTGTTTATCGTTACTAAATATTGCGATCTTCATGGGTGTTTTCGTCTCCTGTGTCCGGATCCTCGGGATCGTCCGGCGATTGTTGGCCCCGCCGATACATCGTCTGGGCATCCTGGATCTCTTCACGGATCGCGGACATTTCTTTATCCAGCATGAACGCGGCCTCAGCGGCCCGCTTCAAGCGGTCATTGATTTCTTCGGGAAAAGCCTTAGGGTACTTATAACTCAGCGAATGTTCGATCGTCGCCCAGAAATTCATGGCGAGTGTCCGAATCTGAATCTCAGCAAGAATTTTCTTTTCTCCCTCGGCCATTTGCACTGAATACTCGATGACAACATGATAGCTGCGGTAACCGCTGGGCTTATCGTTTTTGACGTAATCCCGTTCCTCAACCACATGCATATCGCTGCGCTCGCGAATCAGGGCGACGACGTCGTAGATATCCTCCACGAACTGGCACTGGACCCGGAGTCCGGCAATATCCTGCATATCTTCTTCCAGCAGAGCGGGGTCGATCACCCGCCGGTGCATCTTTTCCTTGATACTGGCCACGGGCTTGACCCGCCCCGTGACGAACTCGATCGGGGTGTGTTCCCCTTTTTCCAAAAACTCCTTGCGCAGTGCGCGGAGCTTGATCTTTAACTCATTGACGGCCTGCTCATAGGGTAACAAAAATGTTGGCCAATCTCTGTCCATCGTACGTCCCTGCTTTCTCTGTGCCGACTGCCGCGCGCAGTTGACACACAACCTTTGTCATTTTAACATAGTTAGGTGCTTATCCATCAGAAATAAGGCGGCCCGCTTGACCGGACTGGCGCTTGCAGCCAGTCTCCGGCTTAGCGGACCGCCTTACCTTGATTAACGCGAAAGCATATTGCAACACTTCCCCGTAAAAATACGGTATGATTCAGTTAGTTAATCACGTGGTTCACATCGCTGTTGCCATGGTGCTTCTAAAAATTGGAGGTATTCCCGTGCTCGAGATTTTTTTATTTGTCAATCCAATCGGCATCGAATGTCTGTCGGCGGAACGTTCCACCCTCAAGGCCATTGAAGATTACCCGGATACCGTACACTTCTCGTTCATCCCGTTAGTTAATCTGAAAGTAATCAAGCGCTATATGGCGCTTAAACACATTGACCCAGCAGATCTCGCGGCGCAAAACGAGATCAACCGGATCGCTTATTCGGTCGCCCTGGACTTCAAGGCGGCCAACTTCCAGGGTACGAAAAAGGCCCGGGAGTTCCTCTTGTTCATGCAATCCGCCATTAACGAACACGACCGGGAATACACCCCCGACCTCATCGAAGAAGGTCTGCGTGAAGCCGGACTCGATTCGGCCATGTTTTGGGAAGATCGGCACAGCACTTACGTCAAGAGCGGGTACGAAAAGGACCTGGCCGCTGCCACGCGAATGGGCGTGGAGATTGCCCCATCCATGGTGCTGTTCGACTATTCAAAAGATATCGATCATGCCGGCCTGCTCGTGGCCGGGTGTACGAATGAGAACATCATCCGCGGTCTCTTCTCCCACGCCGGCGATTTGCACACCACGAAGGAAATTCAGTCGCGCCGGCATTTTCACGTGCTATAAACCCTGCTGCTGATGCAGCCAGTGGATCGGAAAATCGATCCACTTTTTTTGTGCCGCGATACTGAGCAGGGGCGCGTTCAGCCGCGGCACCACCGGTATAATCCCCAGCCAGTGCTGCACGGCCCAAATGAAAAATGAACCGCTGAATACCGGCGGCAGCGGGGTCAACGGAAAACACCACGCCGGAACATCGTTGACTTGCCGGCCATGGGTGTACAGCAGCTGAAGCAGCTGCTGATACCGCGGATCCCGCCGCCGGCCCTGCCAGACCAAGTGCTCCCGCCACGCCGCCACGGTTAGCGGCGAATACGGCCGACTGGGATGCGGTGCGTTATGCCAGCGCTGAAAATGCGCCCAGTCTTCCGTCAGGGCGAAGCGGTCACAGCCCCCAGCGATCCACTGACTTTTGTGTGGTGCCCGGGTCAAATGATGCCACAATTCTAACTGGCGATACGGTGCGCGAAACAGATACAGATAAAAGCCTAGGGCCGGACTGTATTGGCAGAACTGGGCGGTCTGGGCCTGCCAGCGCTGCTGGGGGACGTAATTTTCTCCCAGGATCCACCAATCCCGCCAGTTGGCCATCTGGTAGCCCTGATGCCGCTGCCGCAGGGCCGTCAGTGCCAACGGACTGCACTGGTACTCGCCGGCCAAGATCAAACTCGGTACACAGACATCGATCCGCTGCGCCCCCGTTAAAATGACCCGCTCATTCTCCGGCGCCAGCCCGCTGGCTGCCAGCCACTGGGTAAGTGCCGCTTTGCCTGCTTGGTGTGCTTCGCTTTCCGGCACGTGCGGGCGCCGTCCCTGCACGTGGCTGAAATACCATTTCTCCCGGCGGCGGCGCAGCACGACGGCTTGGCCGCAATCACAGCAGGTATACGGCGGGCACGGACACTGATTGGCTTCCGCCCCAACTTGCAACTGACCGCGCTGATTCAACGCAACTTTCACGACGATCGCCTCCTCGTCATTACATTACGCAAACCGAGGCGCTGACAACAAAAAAAGCCGTCAAGTTAACTACCCTTGCCGGCCATAGTGCATTGACTGCTTATTTAGATGCTTTCGCGCGCTTCTTCGGTTTCTTAGGTTGCGGGCCGAAGAAATGAGCAACTTGATGCAACGCACTCTTTGCCATCAATTGTTTGCCGTGTTCCGACAACAGTTCCGGCGTGACATTCTGTACTTCCTGCCCGTATTCATTGGCCACCGCTAAGTAGTCTTCCCGGGTCATATCCAACAGGTCTTGATCCGGCATCGTAAATACGAGGTAGTACTTATTCTTGTAAGAGTAAAGATCCACATCAACTTCATCATCGTTCAGCACATCGGCCAACGCGACGATATCTTCAAAATCATCAAAGGCTAATACCTTAGTAAACGGCTGATTGCCATACCGGCTCCGATTCGCGCCAGGGGTGCTGACTTGGCTTTGTGCGCTGGAATCATCATCATAACCGCCCAACTGCCGCTTAACGAATTCAGAGACATCCTCATCACTGGGCCGATCGTCGTGACGGCGGCGACCATGATTTTGATCATCGTCATCCTCTTCATCACGGTCGCCCTTACTAATAAGAAGTTCCAAGCCATTCTTATTGGGCATCACTTGGAAGGTCACAGCATCGTTACTGACAAAGGTGTGGTCTTTATCGACCTCTTCCAAGATGCTGTAGAAAAAGCGTTCGATCTGCTTGCGGTTACCCAGCAAGTCCAGAACAGTGACGCCCCGCTCGGCGAGATCTTCACTGCCCAGTATCACCCGAATCGTATTATTATTGATCCGTTCCATTTCCATTCCGGATGCACCTCGCTTCCAGGAACTGCGTTAACATCGTTCTCAACAACTTAATTATAACAGTGTCTTTGAAAAATGCCCAATGCGCAGTACCCGTCATACTAATGCAGAAAGACAAGCGCGTCAAGTGGGCGCGGCGGGTCTTTCTGTACGTCTGGTTCTGTGATTACTGGTGTATATTGTACCGCACTTTGAGAGAAGGAGTCTCGGTCGGGAGGCGGAGGGAGAAATGGGCGTTGATTGCCGTGCCAAGTGCTCCGCAGGCTGCGGCAAAATTGGGCTGGCGACGCGCAGCAAGTGCGAAGCCGAAGGCGTAGCTAGCTGTGACGGCGGTTTGAGCCGGCAAAAACCGCCGTCTCAAACACGCCTAACAGCATCGGCGGCAAAGCCGCCGTGCTGTTCCCACAGCTGAGCCCATTTTGCCTCCGCCTGCTACGCACTTGGCACTAGCCCCACTGTAATCAATAGACGTTCATCAGCCCGACACTTCAAATTTCTCTGGCCAAAACAAAAAAGCAACCTTACCCCCAGGTAAGACTGCCCTCCTCGTTTTGATCAGGCTAACCCCAAACTCATTGCCTGATCGCACTCCTTTGTTTCTTTAGAACCCAGCCATCATCTGGGCCTGATGTAACTCCAACGCGCGCACTTCCCGTGGCAAGAAGCGGCGGATCTCGTCTTCGTTGTACCCGACTTGCAGGCGTTTGTCATCCAAGATGATCGGCCGCCGTAACAGGCCTGGGTGCTGTTGGACTAAATCGAGCAGCGCGTCAATGGTTAAATCATCCAAATTGATCCCCAGCTCTTGGAAAACCTTAGACCGGGTGGAAATAATTTCTTCCGTCCCGTCTTCAGTCATCCGTAGAATATTCATAATTTCCGCTTTGTTCAGCGGATCAGTGAAAATATTCCGTTCCACGAAAGGAATATTATGTTGTTGAAGCCAAGCACGCGCTTTCCGGCAAGATGTGCAGCTCGGCGAAATGAAAAGTGTCACCATGGTGCAGGACCCCCTCTACCTCTGTGACAATAATTAAATTCAACTACAAGGTTATTATACACAACCCACCAAAAAATGGCTATACAATTTTGATTAAAAAACACTAGGCATACCGAGTGGGACCTTTTCCCACTCTTGGTGGGAACGCTTTTACCGTCAACTTTTGCAGTTTTCAGCGCAAAAGTTGAAATGTAAATGATTAGTGACAAATATGTAAGGCTGGCGACCCTTGTACGGATAAATATACCCCTGCAGATGACCTGCAGGGGTATGTCACGGCTTTGTAATAAAAACCACGCAAGTGTCCTAGATCAATTCTAGACCATGAATATTGCTTGCTAATGTAACCTTAATTGAACCCGCCGCGGCCTGGGCTTGTTCTTGCAGCTTGGTTAGCGATGCTTCCTGGGGCAAGTGGGAGATAATCAAATGTTTGACCCCTGCATCTTGGGCGAGCTGGCCCGACTGTCCGGCTGTCATGTGCCAAGCCACGCCCTGGTGGTCGTTCAGGAAATTCGTGTCGGTGATCAGGACGTCGGCGCCCTGAACAAAATCAGCGAGCTCTGGATAGTAACGAGTGTCTGCAGTGAAAGCCAGCACTTTGCCAGTCCCAGCTTCTGTGATCCGCATGGCAAACGCTGGGACTGGGTGAATCGTCCGCTGGAAGGTGAACGTCAACGGGCCGATGGTCACTGGCGCAGTATCCGTATACGCCCGGCCAACTGTGGCGCCAGGCCAGGTGAGGGTGGCAAACTCAATGGGATTCTGAGTATTGCCGTAGATGGGCAAGATGGGCTCTTTCTTTGGTCCCTGTTTCAATTGCCACAAATATTGCAGGACCCCCACATCCGCGGTATGGTCATGGTGGTAATGGGACAGCACGACGGCATCCAGCTGCAAGGGATCCATGACTTTTTCCAATTCGCGCAGCACGCCGCTGCCCGCATCAAGCAGAATATTAGTATCCCCGCTGCGCAGCAAGTAGCCGCTAGTCCCAGCCGCGGCAGTGGGATAGCCGCCGTAATAACCCAATACTTGAAATTCCATATGCAGTAACCTCCTAAAAGAAAAGTGAGATGATTTTTTTGACCACATTGATCACTGTACTCGGTTCGGCCGAGTACTTGCACAGTAAGCAGGCCAACCTGCCGGCGAGCCGATTGCTCGTCCCGTGGCACGATGACGGCGATGCGTTGCTGTACAGCGTCACTAACCGCACCTTACCACAATTTTCAGCGGCCGCCTATTTTTCTGAAACGAATCGGCTGGGAAATTTTGGCCCAGATGATTTCTACCACTTCTGGTATCTGCATTTTAAACGGACCGACAATGCACTCTTCAACAACGCCTTGACGCCGGCCTTTTTGCAAAATATTTTGAATCAAACCGGCGCAGCCGGGTTATGGCTGGGCCAATCCGCCACGGAAAAACGAGCCTGGCTGATGATCCTTGCGGTGCAGGAGCCGCCCTTGGCGGGAGGCCATTTGCGGGATCAGGCCCCGGCGCAGATGCAGGACTATATCGAACGCAGCCGGCATAGCCTGAGCGGTTTCTTTGCCCACGTATACATCACCGAAGAAAAAGCTAACGCGATACGATCGACCGGCGGACCAGCTGCGCCGACAGCATAAAGAACAGCCAGGAGACCAGTGCCACTGCCCCCAGGACCAGCAGGAACAGGGCTGCTGATTCAGCCGTCCAGGCGACAGTCCACAGCATTTGCAGGGCAAACAGACCATTCAGCGCGGCCATGATCACCGGCAGGGCATAACGCCAAGCCAAGGCATCATTTTGCACGTGACGGATCTCATCGGCGGTCATGCCTAAACTGAAGAACAGGCCCACCCCCTCTTCCCGTTCCGCCCAAGCCCGCAGCGTGAGCATACTGTTCACGGCAAAGAGAATGACGACGCTGAGGACACAGCCGACAAAAACATCAATGCCGGTTTCCCGCCGGAACGTTTGGCGAATCTTGGGGGCCGTCCACAGGGTTTGATCTCGGGAGTCAGTGTAGTGCCGCGTGACGACTTTCCCTTTTTCAGAAAAATAGGCCGCGTTCCGATACTTGCTGGGCATCGTTGCCAGCAGCCGATCGATCTGGGTCACCGTCAGGGGCTTCGTTGCCTGCCCGCCGTACCAGGTAATGGTCGCTTCCGGTTTGATTTGCGGCCACAGCGTATCGCTGACGACCATCACCATATCGGTGGCATAGGCCGTGTTGAAAGTCGTGGCATAGGGTGTCGCGGTGAGAAATCCCACTCGACGCAGGGGTGGCAGGCCCTTTTGGTTCAGGTGCAGCGTGATGTTTGGCCGATACAGCGACCAGGCTGTGTTGCTCAGGGCATCACCGATCATCACGGCGCGGCCCGTCAGCCGCGGCAGCTCCGGCAGGTTCTGCATGCGCTGCACCCGGCGGTATTCCGCTTGGGACATGATCGCCACCGTGTTGTGCACTGCCTGCGCCTGACCCGTTTGGTGATTCACCAGCCGGAACTGAACCACCCTTATTTTGAACGTCGATTGCACGCGCTGCACATCACTGATTGAAAATCGGGTCAGGGCCTTATCTAAGTCCTGCCAGGCCCGCGGATTGTGGGTCACAAACGTCATCCGCGCCTGGTTGGCCGCTTCCCGATTGGCAACACTGATGGTGGTGGTCAGCATCCCCGCCCACGTCACGACGATCGACAGGAGGATCGCGCCGATCCACAGCACGGTGGCTTCGCCGCGGAACTGCCGGGTAAGCCGGGCCAGCTTGAGCAGCCTGTTCCTCTTCAGCGGCCAGCGCGGCAGCCGGCGCAACCCCATTAACAATAATGGAATGGTGGTGTGAATCAGCGCGTGTTCGCCGGAAATGACCAGGATCAAAATCGCGCTCAGCAAGCCCAGCAGCCGCAGGCCCGTCGTGTCCGGCCGAATGAGCCAGAGCCACCAGAAATGCTGGGCAATAATCAGACCGCTTACGGTCGCCAGGACACCGTACACTCCGGCCACCAGCGACAGCCGATGGCGGCCGTGCAAGGTATCCGCCTTTTTGCCATGGAGCAGCTGAACGGGCCGAACCCGATAAACCTGGCGCACCAGCACCAGTTGGGACAACAGGCCGATCGCCGCGAAAGTGGCTAACGTGCGCACCAGGGCAGCACCCTGCCAGGGGGCAACGAACTGCGTGGCCAAGCCCATGAACCGTTGCAGCAGCAGGACCGCCAACGGCATAAACAGAGCACCAAAAGCCAACCCCGCCGTGACCATCAAGCCCAGCACGATCAGATTCAGGGTCAGAATCGTACCGTATAGTTGCCGGCGCGGCACGCCCCACAGCTGATACAGGGCAATTTCTTGGCGATATTGGCCGATGATGTAGCGCTGGCCATAATAGAAAAAGGCCATGAAAAATAAGGCGTTGGTCACTGCCGCGACCAAAAAGACGTTCTGACTCGTGGCCGTCCAGTTTGCCGCCACGGCGTAACAGCACATCATGATGTAAAAAACCGCGACGAGGAAAACCGTCGCCAGCCAAAACAGGACATTGTGGTGCAGGACTCGGCCGATTATCTTACTCTTGGTGCGCCACGTCATGCCAATGCCCCCCTCCACCGATGGTCGCCTGCATATCAATGATCGCATCGAAAAAGGCCTGGCGGTCGCCGGACCGGCGAATCTCCGCAAACAGCGTGCCGTCTTTGATAAAAATGACCCGCGAACAATAACTGGCAGTGAAGGCGTCATGGGTCGCCATCATGATCGTGGTGTGCCACTGCTGATTGATGGTGGTCAGGTAGCGCAGCAGCTCCGTCGCTGCTTTCGAATCCAGCGACCCCGTCGGCTCATCCGCAAAAACCAGGGTTGGCTGGGTGATCAGCGCCCGGGCCACCGCCACCCGCTGCTGCTGACCAATCGACAGCTCCTGGGGATAGCGTTCGGCCAAACTGGTCAGCCCCGTCACTGTCAATACCGCTGCGAGCCGGTCCTGGGCATCCGCGACACCCTGCCGGGCAATCGACAGCGGGAGCAGGATATTCTCCCGTACCGTCATCCCGGATAACAGATTAAAGTCCTGGAACACATACCCGAGATTGGCGCGGCGGAATTCGGCCAGCTTGTCCCCGCGCAGCCGGGTCACATTCGTGTTCGCCACCGTCACCGTGCCGTGGGTCGGGACATCGATGGTCGAAATAATACTGAGCAGCGTCGTTTTGCCCGCCCCGGACGGACCCATGATACCCACGAACTCCCCCTTTTCCACCGCAAACGAGAGACCGTTCAGCGCCCGCACGGGATGGAGCCGGTGGCCAAAAATCTTAGTTAAACCTTGAACAGTAACCAGGGCCATAGCAGTGATCCTTTCTTGTCATTCAGAGTCGGAATCGGTACGATAATACCAGTATACAGAAGGAGGCAACATCCGTGTTCAAAATTCTCATTGTGGAAGACGACCCCACCGTCAGTCGGCACATTGCCCAGGCGGTTACGGAAGCCGGCTGGCAGCCCTTGCTCGTCACGGACTTCAGCGATGTACTGGCGGCCTTTGTCAGTCAACAGCCGGATCTGGTCTTGATGGACATCAATCTCCCCGGCGGCCACGACGGTTTCTATTGGAACAGCCAAATCCGCAGCCACTCCCAAGTCCCAGTGATCTTCATTTCATCCCGCAACAGCAATATGGACATGATCACCGCCATGAACAGCGGCGCGGACGATTACGTGGAGAAACCCTTCTCGGCATCGGTGCTGCTGGCCAAAATCAATGCGCTGCTGCGCCGCACTTATCATTATAGCAACCAAAGCACTAAGACTTTGGAATATGGCGGGGTCGTATTGAATTTGGAGGATTCATCCGTACAAGTTAACGGTGCTAATGTCGATTTAACCAAAAACGAGTATAAATTATTGCAATATCTCCTTCGTCGGCACGGTCAACTCGTCCCCCGCGCCAGTCTGCTCCGCGCCATGTGGGAAGACGAACGCTTCGTGGATGACAACACCCTGACCGTGAATATCAATCGACTCCGCAAGAAACTCAGTGATGCCGGCTTAGCGACCTTGATCCAAACCAAGGTCGGGAAAGGGTATCTGATTCCGTGAACGTTCGCAAATACCTGCAGGACCATCTGCCCCACATCCTATTCTGGATCGCCGGCCTGCTGGTCGCCGATCTGTTATTATGGTTAGCCCCCGGCCAGCGGCTGCTGTCCTGGCCGACCTTAGTCTATCTGGACATTCTGCTGACCGTCTTCTTTTTTATTTTCATGGTCGGCGTTTATTTCTACCGTGCCCGTTGGTATCGCGGCATTCAGCAGCGGGAAGACGCCGGCTCCGATGCTTTGAATTGGCCGCTGACTGGCGCCCAAAACGAAGCCCAGCAGTATACCCAAGATTACGTGAACCGTATCTTGCAGCTGCATCGCGAAGCCACGGACCAGCTGCTGCAGCAACAGGAAGACCAGCTGGCCTTCATCACCCGCTGGGTCCACGATATTAAGGTGCCCCTGGCTGGGCTGCAGCTGACCAGCGATCACTTGGCCGGCCAAGTTGATGAAGAAACCTATGACGACGTGACCACCCAGCTGGAGCGGGTCAATCACTACGTGGAAGAAGTGCTGTATTATTCCCGGCTGAGCAGTTTTGCCAATGACTACCTGCTGCGGGACCACAATCTGCGGGAAATCGTCGCCACCGCGCTGCGCAGCCAAATGAACGGCTTCTTCAGCAAGCACTTCCAACTTTCGGTGTTTGACGAGGACTACCAAGTGCTCACCGATGATAAATGGCTGCTTTTCATCATCAACCAGATTCTCGCCAACAGCGTTCAGTACACCCCGGCCGGCGGCAAGATCACGATTACCGCCGGGCAGGATAAGACAGCCACCTGGCTGGCCATCGCTGATACTGGCGTGGGAATCGACCCCGCCGATTTGCCCCGGATCTTTCAAAAGGGCTTCACCGGCCAAAACGGCCGCCAAGTCAACTCCCAAGCCACTGGTCTGGGTCTCTATCTCGCCCACACGATGGCCGAGCGGTTAGGTCACGAACTGACCGTCACTTCCACTCCGGGCCAAGGCACTACCGTCAAAATCACGTTCCCGTTTCTCAGCTATTACGGCGACGACCAGGCCACAGTCCAAGCACCCAAGTTAAAGAAATAGCGTCCAGACCGCAATGGCTGGACGCTATTTGCTTGGGTTAGAAGCCCTTCAACCGATTCAATGGCCAATACCGGAACTTGACGACGCCGACAATGGCGCTGCGTTTGACATAACCGAACATCCGGCTGTCCTTGGAATCGTCCCGGTGATCCCCCATGACGAAGTAGGAATCCGCCGGCACCTTTTTGCCTAACCCCTTAGATTGCAAGGTGAAGTCGTCGGTGTACAGATCACCCCGAGCCTCGTCGCCCTTCATCAGGGAATTTTTGAGATAGGGCTGGGCGATTTTTTTGCCATTAATGTACATGACATCATTTTTTGATTCCACGGTCTCTCCCGGCAGCCCGATCACCCGCTTGATGTACAGCGCGCCCGGTTCATCCGGCGCGTTCAAGATGACGACGTCGTTGCGGTCTACGTGCCCGTGGCGCAGGGCGATCACCCGGTCATTGCCCTCAAACGTCGGCTGCATCGATGGTCCGGAGACTTGGTCATTGGCCAGAACGAAGGTGAACAGCAGGGTCACGATTCCCACAAACACCAGCGCCATGGCGAAGGTCTGGAGCCACCATTTGCCCCAGCTCTCTTCCTGATTTTCTTGGGCCTTAACCTCTTTGCGACTGCTCGGTTCTTTCACGATTTTGCCACCTCAAATAAGATATATTTCCATTGTACCTTATTCGACCCCAACAAGTGGGGGAAATGTGTTACTGGGCGACGGCCATTGCCGGACGCTGAGTCAACCACCCCTGTATCAGTCGGCTGACGACCATCAAGGCAATCAAGATGGCGCTGCTGCCAATTAATACGCCCAAGCCAAGCCCAGTCGTGTACTGTGCATTATCCATTTGCTTGGCTAAAGTACCCGTAATGACTGGGTCTAATTTGAAATAAGTCAATGGTGAATAGCGCATCGGCGGAGCGATCCAAGCCACTGCTAAAAGAATCAGCTGCAACGCAGTAACCACCCAGGAATTACGAAGCCAATCAGCAAGCACTAAATTGACTGCCGTCAAAAATAGAATTAAGCCGATACTTAACAATAATGCTTGCCCGAGGTATTGGCCCAGCTCGATGAACAGTGGGCCAAAGCCTAGGCCGGTATCACCAAAAGCAACGACCGGATAATCTAGTGCGCCAAAGCCCTGGATGATGCCAATAATGATGCCCATCAACACGATGGGGATAAAAACGATCTGACCGAGTGTATACCCAATCACGCCAAATTCGACGAGTAACTGCTTGCTGAAGGCTGCCCCTTGTAATCTCAACCAATTACTATGGACGTTGCAATTTGCCACCTCTTTTGCCCACTGCCGTCCTGTCACGATCAACCCCACCGCGAGTAGTAAAAACACGACATTTTGTTGCACTAAATCCCAAATATAATACCAGGCCTTTTCATAAAAGAACTGATTATTCCGGCGTAAAAACTTGACCGTATCTGGTGAGACTGTTCCCAAATCGTCTGCACTGAGGATCAGACTATCCGGACGCATGGGGGTAATATGCCGTTTCTGCATCAATTGATAAGCCTTGATCGTCAGGAATGTTGATGACAACAACTGCATTCCCTTGAGTTCATCACCGTTTGGGATTCGCCAGCCTACACCGGAGATGGCCTTTGTTCCCTGTTTTTCCCCAGATCGCACACGCAACGATTCATAGAACCAATGACTATAAGCCGCCGGCGATTGCTTAAAGGCTGTTAATTCCTGGCCCAGAGTGTAAACTGCTGAATGACTCAGCTTTTCCAATTGCGTACGATAAGTCTGCACATACTGACTGCGCTGCTGTTGTAATCTGACAAAGCCGCCAGCCAGTACTGCAGTAAGCACGCCGATCAACAGCCAAACTGGCCACCGGCGATTCCTTTTTTTGATTTCAAAACGCCAGACCGGCCACATTACCATCGCCTCCATCGTTGAACTTGCTGAGTAAAGATGAGCCACATGCCATATCCGCCAACAAAAAATAACCATCCCTGCGCCAGCGCAGCAAGCCATGCCTGAATATTCGTGACTTGGGTGCCGGTTCGCACGGCATGCCATGACATGCGGCCGCTCAACAACGGTTGGCCCCACAATTGGCCCAGTAAATACATCATCCCATTGGCCAGCAGCAGCATGCCTGCCCATAATCCGCTCATCAGAAGCCAATTAGCAACGAGCCAATACCAGCCGGGTTGGACATTCAGCTGCATCCACTGTTGGTTGGGCGTAAAAACAGCGATCACCCAAAGCGTTGATAAAATCAAAACAACCAAAACCAACGTCGCGGGTGAGGCCAACAATTTCTGCCAATTAACGAGCAATCCAGGCACCTGCAAAGTTTCGTCTGGATTCTCAAATGCTTGGCGGGCCTTAGTCAATGCACGATACTGTTTCTCTTGAAGCTGCAGTTGCTGCGTACTCCCCCCTACCGCATAGGCAGGTGCATTTTGGTTGGCTTCAATACCATAGCGGGCCGCTCGCAAACCACCGGCCAGAAACGCTGGGCTTTGCCGCTTTTTAAGCGCATCAATTTGAGCAGCAATGCCATCGTCAGCTGCTATTACGGTACGCAATTGGTCTTGCATTTGTTTTTTCTGCGCCTGGTCATCGCTGTCCTTGATCAGTGAGCGCAATGTATTGATGGCCTGTCCCCAACGCGTATCCTGCTGGATTAATTCTTGTTGTAACTGGACCCGATATTGATTAACTTCAACTTGCGTGAACCAAAAAAAGATACCTGTCATCACCATCGTGAGCATCACCAGTCCGCTCAGCATCCAGCTGTGATACAGCCGCCGACTCTCAAACCATAAGACATGCTTCATCGCACGTGCCCATACAACTCATTGTAACGAGTCTCCGCCGTCTCGCCGGCTTCCAAGTGGAAGAACTCAATATGCTGATTCACGATAAAGAAAATATTGTTGGTGACCCGCATCAGCTCATCCAGATTATGTGACGAAATCAGCGCTGTCTGACCGGCTTCCTTTGTACTAATCAAGGCCTCGCGAACGATCTGCAAACTCGTCGGATCCAATCCGTTCAACGGTTCATCCAGCAGCATCAGCGGCCGCTTCACCAAGAGCGCCATGGCCAGCAGCAAGCGCTGTTTCATCCCCAGCGAATACTTCTGCGTCTTCCGGTCCAAATAATCAGTCATTTCCAGTTCGTCAGCAATCGGCTGGATGGCTTGAATCGGCAGCTGATGCATCTGGGCGACAAAAATCAGATGCTCCCGGCCTGTTAGATATGGGTACAATACCGAATTGTCCTGTAAGAAAGCCACTTGTTCAAAAACCTGGCGGGTCGAATTGGGTGCATCCATGATTTTGATCGTCCCACTCTGTGGTTTCAGCAAATTAGTGATGAGATTCAGCAAGGTGGACTTGCCGGAACCATTGGGTGCCACTAAGCCATAAAGGCCGGGTTCCTTTAATTGCAAATTAGCTTGATTGAACACGGGTTGTTTGCGCCAACCAAAGGACAGCCCATTAATATCGAGAATCATTGTCGTTTGCCTCCCCTTTGCATCCGATTACACTGCTTAATGGAATTGTACCGCCAAACGATGAGAAACGATAGGAAAACGATGATATTAATTTAGGAAATTGCCAAAAGCTACACAAAAACGGCACCGCGCAGAATTTGATCTGTACGGTGCCGCTTGGCTTACCCGGTCAATCTATTCTTTGATCTTCGCCGCCGTCAACCCCATGGCGTTCAACGCCACGATGACGGTGGACAGGGACATCAGAATCGCGCCGACTGCCGGATCAAGGATGATCCCGGCAAAGGCCAGGATCCCCGCTGCCAGCGGAATTGCCAGAATGTTGTAGCCAGCGCCCCACCAGAGGTTCTGGACCATCTTCCGGTTGGTGATCCGGGCCAGATCCAAGAAGTGAAGAATATCCTGGGGATCGGATTTTACCAGCACAACATCGGCGGAGTCGATTGCCACATCGGTCCCCGCCCCAATGGCGATGCCGATATCCGCCTTGGCCAGACTGGGCGCATCGTTAACGCCGTCGCCGACCATGATCACGTGGTGGCCGTCGGCTTGATACTGGCCGACCATTTTCTGCTTGTCATCCGGCAGCAGACCGCCATGAAACTCGGTCAGCCCCAACAGGTTGGCTACGTGGGCCGCCGCCTTGGGGTTATCGCCGGTGAGCATCACCGGGGTAATACCCCGCTTTTGCAAACCAGTAATCAAGTGCTTGGCGCCGGCTTTGATCGTATCCCCCTCAGCCACCAGCCCTTGGACGGTTTCGCCCTGGAGCAGGAAGCTGACAGAGTTGCCCTTGCCGGCCCACTCGTCAGAGACCTGTTCATCAAAGGCGATGTGCCGAGCCGTTAAGTACTTGGCATTGACGATGGTGTATTCAGTGCCGTCAATTGTTCCCTTAATCCCCACCCCGGGCAGGTTCTGCGTATTCTTGGCCGGTGTGAAATCGACCTTGGCCGCTTTCGCCGCCGATAGGATGGCTTGGGCCAACGGGTGGGTCGAGTTGCTTTCAAGAGCCGCTAACCGGCGCAACAACGTATCTTTATCGGTATCACCCGCCGGGACCAGCGCGTTCACAGTGAACTTGCCCTCCGTCAAGGTGCCGGTCTTATCCAGCAGCACATGACTGATCTGGGTGCTGGCCTCAATCGCTTGCCGGTTGCGGATCAGCAGTCCGTTTTGGGCCCCGATCGCCGTTGACCGCGCCACGACCAGCGGGATGGCTAACCCTAAGGCATGGGGGCAGGCAATGATGAAGACAGTGACCATCCGCGCAAAGGCAGTGTCCAGCCCCTGGGGCAGCCAAGCGAAGAAGGCAATAATGCCCACGGACAAAGCCGCATAGAACAGGTACTTGGCCACAGTGTCCGCTTTGCTTTCGGCATTGGACTTGGCCTGCTGAGCACTTTGCACCAGCTGCATGACTTGCGCCAGGTAGCCAGATTGGCCGGTTCCCGTGATGGCGACGGTTAGGGTGCCATCGTTGTTGGTCGCCCCGCCGATCACCTTGTCGCCGCTCTTTTTCGCGACGGCGGCGGATTCCCCGGTAACCAGGGATTCATTCACCGTGGATGTGCCAGCCGTGATCGTCCCGTCGGCCGGAATACTCTCGCCGGCCCGAACTTGGAAGGACTCGCCGACTTGCAGCTGGCTGACCGGCACGTCCTCGGTCCGACCGTCCGCCGTCACCCGGTGCGCCGTCTTCGGCAGCAAGGCCGCCATCTTCTGCAGCGCGTCGCCAGCGCCCATCACCGCGTTCATTTCGATCCAATGACCCAGCAGCATGATCAGGATCAAGGTCGCCAGTTCAAACGAGAAATCCATGACCATGGTCTGGGGATGCAGGAAGTTGTTGGCGATGAAGGCATAGAGGCTGTATACATAAGACACGGTGATACCCATGGCGATCAAGGTCATCATGGCCGGTTCCTTGCTCTGCAATTCGGCCTTCGCCCCTTGCAGGAAGACTTTCCCGCCATAGAAGAAGATGATCGTGTCAAACAAGACGACGACCCAATCTTGGATGATGGAATTGAAATTAAAAACTGGTCGGTTCAAACCCATGATCGGTGCCAGCAGCAGCACCGGCAGGGACAATACCACCGAGACCCAAAACTTCTGCTTCAGGTTGCCCATATGCATCATTTGGCCGCCGTGCATCATCATGTCGTGGCCGCCCATGTCCATATCGCCGTGATCCATATGGCTGTGGTCCATGCCGGACATCTGGCTATGATCCATGCCGGCCGTCTCATGAGTCATCTTGCTGTGCGCCATACCGTGATGATCCATCTTCGCCATCTCATCATGACTCATGTGCGCGTGGTCCATCTTACTGTGGTCCATCTCTTGGTGCGTCATTTGCGAGTGATCCATCCCAGACATGTCATGATCCTTATGCGTCATCTTGTCATCGTTGGCCATCAACATCGTCTCCTTCACTCATACAATTCTCGCCCATCCCCGCCGGCAGACAATTACAGGCCACCATCTGCGGCGCGGTTTTCGCTTTTTCTTGTAAAATCTGCTGCAGCTGGGCAATATCCGCCTGGGACAATTCGCGACTGTTGATCACCGCCGCCACCGCGCTGCCGGCGCGCATGGCACACATCTGGTCAAACAGCCGCACCGCGGCGGCATCCATGGACGCTTGCTCCTGCACCGCCGGGACGTAATCATAGGGCCGGGCATCGCCCACTGGGGTAATAGCGCCCTTCTTGATCAGGCGGCGGAGCAGCGTCTTCGTCGTAGAATCCGCCCACTGCCGTTCTTCTTCCATAATGGTGATCAATTGCCGGCTGGACACGCGTTTCAAGGTCCAGACCGCCCGCATTAATTCCCATTCAGAATCAGTAATCGCGACTTGTTGTTCGTCAATCATGGGTTTCTTCCTTCCTTGGTTACAAATGTAAACTCTCAACACCAATTAGTTTACAACTGTAAACTTAAAAATGCAAGAGGCAGACCCCGCGCTTCAAAAAAAGTTTATGCCCAGCCCAGCAGCCGAATCACCGCCATCGACGCGATTCCAACAATAACGATCACCAGCAGATTTTTCGAAATAATGGCCGCCAAAAAGGTGGGCAGCGACGCTAATAAATTGGCGGCGTTCACCCCCGGCCACTGCCCCGGCCGATACGTGAGCAGGCTTTCCACATAAATTGCCGTCAATATCGCCACGGGAACAAAGCTTAAAAATTCCACCAGCCAGGCCGGCAGCGTAAACCGTTTGACCAAAATGAATGGCACCACGCGAATCAGCCAGGTCGCCAGGCCGCTTAAAATAATGGCTGCTAAAACATACTCAGTCATGCCGGCTCACCGCCATTCCAAACAGACAGCCGAGTACGGTGGCCGCTAAAATCGCCAAGTTGCCGGCCATGAAGCGCATCAAAATGACCATCAGCGCCGCCACAAATACGGCGATATCGACCTGTTTCACCAGCGGGTGGGTCCGGTCCGTGATCACCTGCAAATACAATAGACCAATGAACATCGCCACCACGGCAAAATCCAGTCCGAGAATATCCGGGTCCGGAATCAGCTGGCCGGCCATGGCACCGACCAGCGTCGCCAGCGCCCAAACTAAATAGGCCGCCAGATTCGCCGCGTGCAGCCAGCTGCTGTGCAGGGTGCGGCCAGTATGGTTCAGCTTATTCATCGTCAGCGCAAAGGTCTCATCCGTCAGCAATGACCCCGCGGTGATGTTCTGGAATAAACTTTCCCGCTGTAATAATGGCGCCACGGTCATACTCATCAAGCCCATCCGTGCATTGATCAGCGCTGAGGACAAGACCACCGCCCCCAGCGGACTGTGCACAGCGAGCATACTGACCATCACAAATTGGGCGGAGCCGCCGTACACGATGAGCGACATGAGCACCGCTGCCAAAACAGAAAAACGGCTGGTCTTCGCAATGATCCCGAAGGCCAGACCGATTCCTATGTAACCAAAAACCGTGGGCAGCACATCCTTAAACCCGCTGCGCCACGTGAGTTCATCATCCACCGAACCACCTGCTCCCTGCTTTTTCCCTAGTGTAGCAAAATCCGCCGGCAAAGCAAGGCAGTTTCCATTAAATTAGTCTACTGCATTTTTCTCCCCGTAGGCCTGATTGATCAATTCCTGCAGCTGCTGGGTATCGCTGGACGCGGAGGCCAGGCCGAAATGATACACATGGCCATGCCAGTCCTTGGGCACGTATCGCGGCGCGGACACGATCAATAAATCCGGCGGATCGGCCGGGTTATACGGGATCATATCCACCAGCGGAATGTGTTCCAGTAAATTCCGCACCGGCTGCTGCAAGTGGTAACTCAGCCCCATCCGTAAACTGACCCGGAGATGATGGGTCGTGTAATGGGCCCGATAAGCCGGCCAGAACAAATAGGTCAACAGATTCGTCAGCTGGTCAACCGTGTGGTGCAGCCAGTAGCAGTCCTTGCGCCGCGCCACCTTTTCCCAAAAGGCCCGAATCGACCGGCGCAGTTCTTGGTAGTGGCGGTTATTCGGGGTCAGCTGCATCCGAATCAGCGGGAACAGCACCGGTAAGGGCTGCTGGAAATAAAAGATGGGAATCAGCATCAAATACGTATTCGCCAGCAATACCGTCCAGCGCTCATGGGTCGGTTCCCCGCCCATCTTGTTGGCCAGCGTTTCCGCCAATTCGTCCGTTAACTTGGCCCACGGATCCGCTTCCTGAGCCAGCCGGGCACAAACCAAGGAATGGATGCGGTCACTGGTGGCCAGCACCACAGGACCGGAAAACAGCGCGAACCCCGCAAAAGCCACTTCCGCTTCAATATTAGGGATATGCCGGGCAGCAAAAACATCCGCGATCATTTGTTTGTAAGCGGTCGTTGACATAGGTATCGTGACCCGGTGCAGGCCTCCTTGTAAACTTGGTTTATCAAGTAAACAAGGAGGCCTTTCATGGTTCAAATCAAAGATATCGTGCCGATCCAGGTGACCGACCGGTCGCCGAAGCCGCTGGTCAAACCGCAGGTTGCGGCACGAGTGAAGCTCAAGGACGCCGAGGTCGTGTTTTACACCGGTGTTGACCGGGCAATTCTGCACGTGGTGCTCCAGGAGTTGACAGGCAATGTTCCCCAATATCCAAGAGCTTAACATCTATATCATTTGCGGAAAAACGGACCTGCGCAAAGGAATCGACGGTTTGGCCGCTTCCTTGCGGGAGCTGTACGGCGAAGACGAAGTGCCTTATGATCACTCGCTGTTCTTATTCTGCGGCAGTCAGCGCGATCGGTTCAAGGCTCTGTACTGGGACCGCAGTGGGTTTGTTCTTTACTACAAACGGTACGAGAACGGCCACCTGCAGTGGCCGCGAACGCGCTCTGAGGTGCAGCATCTCAGTCATTACCAGCTGAAGCGATTGATTACTGGTCTAAGTATTCAAGAACGGAGTACCATTCATGATTTCAAGCCAGGATATACCAACTAATTGAGGAGGAGAAGCCATGATTTATTAGCATCTCCTCTTTCCTTCGCCGTATAAAACATGATATAATCCATTTATTATATTTATTGGAGGAACACCGATTGGTAGACACAAAAGATGCAGTGCGATTGGTGGACGCTTCGCCAGAACAATTACGCACCGCACTGCAGAATTCGATAAATGAAAATCAGGACCTCCGGGAACAGATCGCCGTCTTGAAGCGCATGTTGTTCGGTCGGCGCCGGGAATCAAGCGATAACCTGCCGCATGGCCAGACGAACCTGTTCAATGAGCACATCATCACCGGTGAAGAACAAAGCATCATCGACAAGCTCACCGGTGATGACCGCAAGGTCGCCAAGAAGAAGCTCAAGAAAGCGACACGGACCAAGAGCACCGACTTGAACAAGCTGCCGCTGGACGAGCAGGATTGCCTGCTCGAAGGTGAGGAGCGCAAGTGCCCGGTCTGTGGTGAAGAGATGCAGGATATCGGCCGGTCGAAAGTACGCGAAGAAGCAACCTTGATTCCGGCACAGCTCCTGCACACAATCGTCTATCGGCACACCTACGCGTGTCCTAACGGCTGCTTGAATCAGCGCGGCAACCAGTTCCTTAAGAAGTCCGATGTGCCTCGCCCAGCCATACCGCATAGTCCAGCTTCTTCAAGCGTCTTGACCGAATCCATCATGGCTAAGTTTGCCTACAAGATTCCGGACAACCGGCAAGAACGCTTGTGGCACAGTCGCGGGGTCGATTTCACCCGGCAATCAATTGCCAACTGGCACATCAAGGCGTCAGAAGGCTACCTGGAGTCCCTATACAAGCTGATGCACCGAGATCTGCTGACTCAAGACGTTATCCATGCGGACGAAACGCCCTACCGGGTGTTGGATCTAAAGAAGGCGCAGACCTATTACTGGGTCTACACGTCCAGCAAGCACAGCGCCCACCAGATCGTCATGTATGAGCACGGTAATAGCCGCGGTTACGAGGAAGCTGCCCGGTTCCTGGCCGGCTACGAAGGCTACCTGCAAAGTGATGCCTACGCCGTTTACCCTAATTTGCTTGGGGTCACCAATGTCTTCTGCTGGGCTCACGTGCGTCGTAAGTTTGACGAAGCCGTGACCGCCGGAGACAAGGGGCTGGCCCCAACGGGCCGCCAGTATTGCAATGATCTCTTCCAATGGGAAAAGAAATGGCAAGACTTGTCGGCTGATGAACGTCAAACCCAGCGCGAACAACGACTCAAACCTGTCATGGATGCGTTCTTCGCTTGGCTGGTCTCGTTGGACGGCAGCTATCTGCCAAAATCCAAGGTGGGCAAAGCCATCACCTATGCGTTGAAGCATGAGGCTGGCTTGCGGGCAGTCCTGTTGGACGGCCGACTTGAACTATCGAACAACCGGGCCGAACGCGCCGTCAAAGAACTGGTCATCGGTCGTAAAAATTGGCTGTTTTCGCAGAGCAAACGCGGCGCGACGGCTGCGGGGGTCATTCTTAGTCTGCTCACGACAGCACGGGCTAATCACCTCGATCCGAGTAAATATTTCAACTATCTATTCGACACAGTGCCTAATTTGCCGGCTCCCGGCGACATGGTCGCCTTGCAGGACTATTTGCCGTGGGCGCCGAAGGTGCAGGCGTTCTGTCACGAATAACAGCGGGTAAAGCAATGGTGCAATCTTCATGATAGAGGATTGCACCATTTTTGTCTTCACACCTATTTCAACGACCGCTTACATTTGTTTTTCCGGCAGACGGAACCACAAGTCCGGGATCGTCGTATCCTCGACGGCAAAGCCGTGCCGAGCCCGCTCCAGTCCTACGCCCAACACGACCAGCAGCCGTTCCTTGATCACGATTGGACCGGCATTAGCATTGAAGTAATGGCCCAGACGGTCTACCACCGGCAGCAGTTCCGGGTAGCGCACGGCATAGTCCTTAGCGGAACACAGCCCCACATCCACTAATAAGTTAAAAATCATGTACCGGACCAAAGGCTCGCTGCCGACAAACGTCAGCTGGCGTACGTTGATCCGAATACCGTACTGTTCATTCAAATAATCCACCAGCGGCTTCAAGCGGCGAATGACCGTCATCGTGGACAGGTACACCGATTGGCTGAACTCTTCGATCGTGCCCGCCGGGTGATGCAGCATATACGCCATCGCCTGCATCGCCAGACTGTCACTGATCAAATATTGGAAATACACCTCCGCCGCCGGCAGCCGGTCATCGACTGCCACGTCGCCATTAGCATCAACGAAAGCCGACATATTCGGCTCCACAGTAGCCAGGTCGGTACTGATCAGGTGTACCAGGGACCGCAGCCGGGTGACGCCGTAATCGCCATATTCAGCATCCAGTGCCCGGACGGTGTAGACTCCCGGGGACGCCTGCCGCACCGCCGTATACAAGTGCAGCTTGTCATTGGCGGTCTTATCCAGGAATAAATCAGCGACATTAGGCATGATGATAACCTCTTTTCTCAAGCAAACATTCTATGTCTTATCATTACCATAAGGATAACATAATAGCCGAGAAAAAAGGAATAAAATATTTGCCCCAAGACGAAAAAAAATCCCCACTGTCATAGACAGCAGGGAAATTCTTAATCCAGTAACAGCAGATCCCAGCGGGAGATAAAACACCGCGTATCCAATTGAACCCACTGGCGGCCCTGATCATCGGCTAAAATACCGGTGGTCGTCACGATACTGCCCGAGGCCACAGTGTTCGCGGCCTGCCCGAAGTGCGGGAAATCGAAGACCGGCACCTGCTGCGCCGTATGGCTGACGACCTCTGCCCGGTGGGCAAAAGCGGTCAACTGCGGCGGCGTAGTTAAAATCGGCCGGCCTAGCAGCGTCATCCGCTCTGAGCGTTTGACCCAAATACCGCCGCCCAAATCGTACCACTGGGTGCGGCTGATCCGATCGACCACCGCCCGATACACCGGCCAAGTCGACCCGGCGGGCAGCGCCGCCGCCAGAGGCTTCGGCGCCAGCGGATCGGCAAACGGGTACACCGCCATATCCATCTTCATCAGCAATTGTTTGTCCACCGGCAGCCGCATGAGCTGCAGCGTGTCATAAACATACTGGGCAACTTTGCTTTTGGTGGTAAACACCCCGGCACTCGCGTCGGGTGTTTTGATGATCGGAAACGGATTGCCCGGCAGCGGTGTCAAATGATACGGCGCATTCAAATCGCCGGACACGTACTGGGGCGGGACCAGCAAGTTGCCCTCGGCGTTTTTGTGGTACACCACCACCGGTGCCGCCTGCTGGGCCGTATAAATCATGCGGATCCCGTCCGGTACTGGTTGGAAAATTTCCGAGTAATTTTCCACCCGAATCAGTTTGTATCCCTGAATCACCCGCCAGGGTAAATCAAGATGGCTATGGGCCGGGCCAGAAACCTGGGTATCTTTTAACAAGCGGTCGCCTAGTACCGATAAATAACGTACAATAATCCGCACCGGTGCCACGTTCAACGGCGACTCCCGGCGTGCCGGTATCCGTTCAGGATGATCGACTTCTGTCACCGCTGTGTCCCCTCCGCTCATTACCAGAATAACACCTAACTGATTTCTGTTCGGCGCATATCCATGGGAATCGATACTTCCGCCAAATGATGACCACGGACCAGATCAACTTCGTTCTGCTTCGCCTTGCACAATTTATCTAAGACATAATCGATTTCGGCGTCCAAAATATTGCGCCGCTCATTCGTCAGCAATATTTCCTGATGTGCCGGCGCCTGGGTATATACGACCGTCGTCGGCCCCAGTGAGTATACCTTCACGAATTGGGCATCGGTCGCTGATAACTGTTGCGCTACCAGATGGGAATAACTATTGGTGATATCAATGAGACGCATGCTTTTCCACCCCTATCCAAGAAACTCCGTTCACAAATCTATTATAGAAGAAAAACGCGCACGGGGAAACCAAGAAACACGAAAACACCGTGGTTTTCGTGCGTTTCCCCCAAGCGGTCGTGATACTCATCATGTTACACCAAATACCGCCGGAAGAGAACAAAACGGCCATCTCCAGCGATTGGGCCGGAGATGGTCGTTTTATCAAGGTACTTCAATTACATTAATTACTTTTTAGCAGAATCCGCTTTGGCATCCACGGCTGCTGCAGGACTGTCGCCGCTGATGGTGATTTCGCCGTCACTCATCCGCGCTTCCAATTCCTTAACATCCGGATGGGCCAGATAGTAGTCAGCAACCCGGTCTTCGATCTGTTCCTGGATCACCCGGCGTAACGGCCGCGCGCCCATGGACGGATCATAGCCCAGATCCACTAGTCTTTCCTTCACAGGTTCAGTGACATGGATGTGCAACCCTTGATCCGCAATCATACTGTTGGTATCTGCAATCATCAAGGATACGATCTTCATCAGATTATCCTTAGTCAAGGAGTTGAACTCGATGATGCCATCGAACCGATTCAGGAATTCCGGTTGGAAGTAATCTTTCAAAGAGCCCAGGACAGAATGTGTCTTGCCCGATGCTTCTGCCGCGAAACCAACATTGGCTTCTTGGTTTGCTTGGCCGGCATTGGACGTCATGATGATGATGGTGTCCTTGAAGCTGACCGTGCGGCCTTGGCTGTCGGTCAACCGGCCGTCATCCAAGATCTGCAGGAACATGTGCATCACGTCCGGGTGCGCCTTTTCGATTTCATCCAGCAGGATCAAGCTGTACGGATGACGCCGTACCTGCTCAGTCAACTGACCAGCCTCTTCGTAGCCGACATAACCCGGAGGCGAACCGATCAGCTTGGAGACGCTGAACTTCTCCATGTACTCACTCATGTCAAAGCGAATCATCGAATCCTCGGAACCGAAGAGCTGCTTAGCCAATTGCTTGGCCAATTCCGTCTTGCCGACCCCAGTGGGGCCAACGAACAGGAAGGAACCGATCGGCCGGCCGGACTTGTTGAAGCCGACCCGGTTGCGCCGAATGGCGCGGGCCACATCTTCCACGGCCTTGTTCTGACCGATGATGTGTTTCTCCAATTCAGGGGCCAGGTTGACCAGCTGATGCTGTTCCTGATCCTTGATCTGGCCGACGGGGATACCAGTCTTCTCTTCAACGATGTTTTCCATGTCCTTTTCGGTCACGGTCGGCTCGTTCTTGGGATCAATGGTATCCTTCTTCTTCATATCCCCGAGCTTGTCGATCTGGTCACGGTAGTAAGCAGCCTTCTCGTAGTCTTCCTGCTTGAGGGCGGCCTGCTTTTCTTTCTCCGCGGCGTCGATCTTTTCTTGGATCGTCTCGGGATCAACAACAGTCAAAGTCAAATTCTTGCGGGAACCAGACTCATCCAACAAGTCAATCGCCTTGTCAGGCAGGAACCGATCTTGGATATACCGGCTGCTCAACTCCGCAGCTGCCTTGATGGCCTCCGCGGTGTAGTGCACGTGGTGATAATCCTCGTACCGCTTCTGAATGCCCTGCAGGATCTTGATGGTTTCCTTGACACTCGGTTCATCCACTTGGATGGGCTGTAACCGGCGAGCCAGAGCAGAATCCTTCTCGATCGTCCGATACTCGTCACTGGTCGTTGCGCCGACCAGCTGCAGTTCACCCCGGGCCAACGCTGGCTTCAAGACGTTACCTGCGTCCATACCGCCTTCCGCGTTGCCCGCCCCGACGATCTCATGGATCTCGTCGATGAACAAGATGATGTCTTTATTCTTCTTTAATTCTTCCATTAACTGGGTCATGCGTTGTTCGAATTGACCGCGGATCCCGGTGCCTTGCACCAGAGAAACAACGTCCAAGCGAATCACGCGCTTGTTTTGCAGCTTAGCGGGCACATCGCCATCGACGATCTTCTGAGCTAAGCCTTCCACCACGGCCGTTTTACCGACCCCGGCCTCACCAATCAGGACAGGATTGTTCTTGGTCCGGCGATTGAGGATCTCAATCACCCGGGCAATTTCCTTATCCCGGCCGATCACTGGATCGATCTGGCCATTCTTGGCTTCGGCAGTCAGGTCAACCCCGAATTGTCCGAGCAGACCACCGCCGTTGCCGCGCCCGCCTCGACCACCAGCTTGGGTCTGGGGACGCTGTTGTTGGAAGTTCTCGTTTGCTTGGTTTTGGGCGGCTGGATTCATGGCTTGGAAAATATCGTTTAAGCTGCTAAACCCGAATGGATCATTCGGGCCGGCGTCACGAGTGCCATTCTGTGCCTGGTTCTTCAGCAGTTGATAGCAGTCTTGGCAAAGATTGATTTCCTTGCGCTGGCCATTAACGCTGGTGTACAGATGGATCGTGGCTTCATTCTTATGACAGTTGTCACACAGCATACGCTTGCCACCTTTCTTCACTGGCCGAAACTTGCTTTCGACCTACGCTTATTATCATACAACTAGCACTCTCTTGATGCAAGTGCTAACGCTTGGGGCAAATCGCCGATTTTTCGCGGCTTTTTAATGCACTGTGCTGTGAGGGGGTATAATAGGAAGCGGATCAATGTTCCTAACAGAAAGGAGGCTGTGGGGCTCATGCCTGACTACCAACAAGCGCTGCAACAGCTGGTGGCCGGGAAGATCAGCGAGATCACCATTAAACCGGAGAACTTCTTCGCGTTTCGAAAGGTCTGGACCGATTTTCCCCAGCGCAACGAGATTGTGGGCACCGCCCAGCGCGGCGGCACCATCGTTTACCAGTTCCATGAAAGCGGTAAACACTAACAGCCATCGTACTTTTTACGGGGCTTGAAGGTTGTATCACTACTGAAAAAATGGTACTCTGAAAGATGAAATGTAGGGCTTTCGCCGTGCCATTTCCCGACCACCTGACGTGGTTAATTAACTGATCAAAAGGAGATATGAATCATGGAAAAACGCGATTTTCACATCATTGCTGACACAGGTATCCACGCTCGTCCCGCTACGCTGCTGGTCCAAACAGCAAGCAAGTACGACTCTGACATCAACTTGGAATACAAGGGCAAGTCAGTGAACCTGAAGTCGATCATGGGCGTTATGTCCCTGGGCGTTGGCCAAGGGGCTGATGTGACCATTTCTGCCGAAGGCGCGGATGAAAAGGATGCCATCACTGCCGTAGCCGACACGATGAAGAAGGAAGGACTCGCTGAATAATGAGTAAGCACCTCAAAGGGATTGCCGCCAGTGACGGGATTGCCGTCGCGCCCGCCTACCTGTTGGTAGAGCCGGATCTGTCGTTCGACAAGAAGACGATCAGCGATCCTGATACAGAGGTTAGCCGCTTACAAGATGCACTTGATAAATCAACTGCAGAATTAAAGATTATTCGGGACAAGGCCAAGGAAACTTTGGGTGCAGACGAGGCACAAGTCTTCGAAGCACACATGATGATCCTGGCCGATCCTGATTATATCGGTGCAATCAAGTCCAAAATCAAGGACGATAAAATCAATGCAGAAGCGGCATTATCTGCTGTATCGGATCAGTTCATCAGCACCTTCGAAGCCATGACGGACAACAAGTACATGCAAGAACGTGCCGCCGACGTGCGGGATGTCACGAAGCGGGTGATGAGTCACCTGCTGGGTGTCACCCTGCCCAACCCGGCATTGATCGACCATGAAGTCGTCATTGTGGCCCACGACCTGGCGCCCAGTGATACGGCGCAATTGAACAAGAAATTCGTTAAAGGATTCGTCACCGATATCGGCGGCCGGACGGCCCACTCGGCCATCATGGCCCGGTCGCTTGAGATTCCCGCCATTGTTGGTGCAGAATCCGTCACGAAGGACATCAAGGACAATGACATGGTCATTGCTGATGGTCTGACTGGCGATATCGTGATCGATCCTTCTGCTGATCAAATCAGCCAGTACAAGGACGCCGCTGAGAAGTTTGCCGCGCAAAAGGCGGAATGGGAGAAGCTGAAGGATCAGCCTTCTGTCACCGCTGACGGCAAGCAATATACTGTTGGGGCCAACATTGGTACGCCGAAGGATATGGCGGCCGTGAACGCCAACGGCGGCGAAGCAGTCGGGTTGTATCGGACCGAGTTCTTATACATGGACTCCGACGAGATGCCCACTGAAGACGCCCAGTTCGAAGCGTACAAGTCCGTACTGGAAGACATGAAGGGCAAGCCGGTCGTTGTTCGTACCATGGACATCGGCGGCGACAAGCACCTGCCTTACATGCCGTTACCGCACGAAATGAATCCGTTCCTGGGTTACCGGGCCATCCGGATCTCTCTGGATCGCCAAGACATCTTCCGCACCCAATTGCGGGCTTTGCTGCGGGCTTCCGCCTTCGGCAAGCTGCGGATCATGTTCCCGATGGTCGCCACGCTGGATGAATTCCGGCAGGCGAAGAAGATCTACTTGGAAGAAAAGAAGAAGTTGGAAGACGCTGGCACCAAGGTTTCTGATGATATCCAAACTGGTATCATGATCGAAATCCCGGCTGCCGCTGTTCTGGCCGATCAATTCGCCAAGGAAGTCGACTTCTTCTCCATCGGTACCAACGACCTGATTCAATACTCCATGGCCGCTGACCGGGGCAACGAGCACGTTTCCTACCTGTATCAACCTTATAACCCGTCCATCCTGCGCTTAGTCAAGCATACGATTGAGTCTGCGCACAAGGAAGGCAAATGGGCTGGTATGTGTGGGGAAGCCGCTGGCGACCCGATCATGGTTCCCCTCTTGCTGGGGATGGGCTTGGATGAATATTCCATGTCCGCCACCAGTATCCTCAAGGTCCGCAGCTTGATGAAGCGGCTGGACACTAAGGATATGAAGAAGTTAGCTGACAAGGCAGTCAACGAGATGACCTCCAACGAGGAAGTCGCCGAGATGGTCAAGAAGGCAACTGGGCAAGAGTAAGTTGTGTCCATAGCTTAAATAAAACACCGAGTTCTGCACAAGCAGCGACTCGGTGTTTTTTTATCGTTTTTCCCAGTCAGTTGGACTACAATCCAATGGAGAAAGGAAGTGTTTTGCAATGGCAAAAAAGATTTATCAGACCCGGACTGCCAGAACGCTGGCTCCTCTAACAATCAGCGGTGAGGACGTCTTTTCCAAGACAGTACCCGTTTATGCCGAGGTGGATGATCAAACAGGTGAAGTGAAACTATTCGTCGGCCACGACGATATGGCACGCTTAAAGCGGCTCAAACCCCTATCAGATACAGACGGGTACTGAAACTAGCACGACCGGTCAAAGACCAGATAAAGGAAAAACGCCGCTTCCAGCAGCAGCAAAAGTCCCGCGATCTTTGGCCACTTCGGGTGCTGCTGGTGCAGACCCAGATAGCCCAGCAGAATCGTAAACAAGACCGCCGCCAGAATAATCACTGTCATGCTCTACTTCCCCTCCTTCGGTAACAGCACCGGCAAATATCGCGGCCGCCAGCGAATGGTCATCGGCAGCGCCGGTCCCTTGTCCCCGTCCAGCCGCAGCCGAATCGTGTGCTTCGCATTCACCGGCACCAACCGTAGCTTTTCCGTGGTGAAATAGGTCACACCCTTCATCTGATCGAAGTGGCCGCTGAGGAAGTAGCGCAAGTATGTCAGCGTCTCGTTCCAGCGGAAATGATGGAGCAGCGAGACGTGCAGCAAGTCGGACTCATCGTCGGGGATATACTGCACTCGGCCGACCCCGTTCGTGGTCGTCACCAAACCGGTCCAAATCCGCGAGGTCTCACTGCCGCCGTCATGGATCATTTCGATCCGATACGAGCGATTCGTCACCAGCAGCTGCACCCCCTTCGCTAAATAGACGATGGGCCCGAACTTGCGCTTCTCCTGTTGCCGTACTTGGTTCGAAATATCGGCCAACGCCCCGAAGACCAGCGAACTGACGAAGGCGTGGTCACCGCATTGGCCGATGCCGATACTGACGGTATGATCCTGAGTCATCGCCGTGACCAGTCGATCAATCGCGATCAAGGGCAGCGGCGGAATATTCAGCTGATGGGCTAAGTTATTCACCGTGCCGCCCGGGATAATTCCCAGCGGCACGGT
The DNA here is from genome assembly GCF_008694105.1 of Schleiferilactobacillus harbinensis. Taxonomy (NCBI): domain Bacteria; kingdom Bacillati; phylum Bacillota; class Bacilli; order Lactobacillales; family Lactobacillaceae; genus Schleiferilactobacillus; species Schleiferilactobacillus harbinensis. The sequence goes on along the minus strand of NZ_CP041364.1, from coordinate 217,219 downwards.
CTTTTTAGCGCGCAGAAAGGCCGTCGCCACCAAGTTCAGCGTGCCGTCACCGCCGATCGCCACCAGCGCGTCATACCTGTGCGCCGCCTTAGCCACCGCCGTGATCGCCTCATCCACGCTGGGCGCGGTGATATAGGCGGACTGGATGCCTTGTTTGGCCGCTTTGGCCGCGAACTGTCTGGCCAGCCGAGCCGATTGGCTGTGACCGGCTTGGTCATTGTAAAAAATACCTACCCGTTGAATCACGAAAACCCCACCTTTCCCACTTTCAGTATCTAAAAACACGCCCTGCCGGTGGGCAAAGCGTGGCATTCTTATAGTTATCTTAGCATACCGGGCGGCTTGCGCGCCGCCTGGTAGATTAATCCATCTCGAACTTGGCGGTCAGCTTCACGTCCGGGTACTTATCGTGGAACCAATTCTCGGCAAAGCGGTTCTCGAAGAGGAACAGCGGATTGCCCGCCAAATCTTTGACCAGCAGGTTCCGGGACGAGGCCATGCTCGGATCCAGTTGTTCTGGATCGATCCACCTGGCCGTCCGGGAACCGATCGGGGTCATTTCAACCTCTGAATTGTATTCGTGGAGCATCCGATACTGGAAGACTTCGAATTGCAGCTGACCGACCGCCCCCAGGACATAATCCTCGGTGTTATAGGTCCGATACAGCTGAATGGCCCCCTCTTGGACCAGCTGCTTCATGCCTTTATGGAAGGACTTCTGTTTCATCACGTTCTTCGGCGTCACCCGGACAAAGAGTTCCGGGGTGAATTGAGGCAGCTTAGGGAATTGAACCTTCGTCTTGCCGGTATAAATACTATCACCAATGGCGAAGTTGCCGGTGTCGTACAGACCAACGATATCCCCGGCCACGGCCTGGCTGACCTGTTCCCGTTCATCGGACATGAATTCGGTGGCATTGTTCAGCCTCAGCGTCTTGCCGGTCCGGGCCAAGGTGACGTCCATGCCTTTCTCGAAGGCGCCGGAGGTCACCCGAACAAAGGCGATCCGGTCCCGGTGGTTGGGGTTCATGTTGGCCTGAATCTTGAAAACGAAGCCGGAAAAGTCATCGGAATCCGGCTGGATTTTATCACCGTCCACAGTCTCATGGGCACTGGGTCCTGGCGCCATGCTCAAAAAGCTGTCCAAAAACGTTTTGACCCCGAAATTGGTCAGCGCTGATCCGAAGAACACCGGCGTCTGTTCACCCTTGGCGATCTTCGCCAAGTCGAACTTATTTCCGGCTTCATTCAGCAGGTCAATATCGCCCAAGGCATCCTGATACTCGCCCTCTTCAGTCAAGGGATTACTGGGATCAATGGTGCCGTCCGCATTCAACGGGATAAAGTTCTCGCCCTTGGCTTCGGAGCGGTACAGCTCGATCCGCTTGTTTTGCCGATCGTAGATGCCTTTGAGCCCCTTGCCCATCCCGATGGGCCAGTCCATGGCGTAGCCCTCAATGTGCAGCAGGTCTTCCAGCTCCGCGATCAGATCCAGCGGTTCCCGGCCATCCCGGTCCAGCTTGTTCATGAAGGTAAAAATGGGAATCCCCCGTTTTTTCACGACCTGGAACAGCTTCTTGGTCTGGGGCTCGACCCCTTTAGCCGTGTCGATGACCATGACCGCGGCATCCACCGCCATCAAGGTCCGGTAGGTATCTTCCGAGAAGTCCTCATGCCCCGGGGTGTCCAGAATGTTGACCCGCTTGCCGGCGTAATCAAACTGCATCACGGAACTGGTCACCGAGATGCCCCGTTTCTTTTCGATTTCCATCCAGTCACTGGTGGCGTACTGGCCGCTCTTTTTACCCTTAACGGTCCCGGCCGAGCGAATCACCCCGCCGAACAACAGCATCTGTTCAGTGATCGTCGTCTTCCCGGCGTCTGGGTGGGAAATAATAGCGAAGGTCCGGCGCTTGGCAATGGCCTGGTCCAGATCCTTCTTGGTTAATGTATCAATCATAATTGGTTGTCTCCTTTATTCTCTGCTTAAGTAACTGACAATGAGAATAAAGGCCGTTACCAGACGGTCCCGCGCATAATGGTCCTCCTCGAATTCTTGAAAACAAAGCAATGGCGCTACAGCCTCTGCGGCTGTAACGCCTATTTTAGCACAAAATGAAATTATCCGGCATTCACCGACATGTGCTGCGGATCATTGGTCTTGGCTTCCTCTTGAGCGGCAACAGCAGCGGCGGAGCGTTGGGGCAGACGCAGGTAAACTGTTTCCAGTCGCGACCCGTCCATATGACCCGTGACCAGCTGCAAACCGTAGCCGATATCCAGTGTCATCGGATGGCCGTTGGTGGGGATACTCCCCAACTCCGTGACCACGTATCCGGCGATGGTATCGACGTCATCCGCCGATAAGTCCAACCCGAATTCATCGTTGAAATCAGTGATGGTCATTTTCCCAGAAACAACGAACTCATAGTCATTGACCTTATGGTACAGCGTGGTCACGTGATCGGATTCGTCGTCGATATCGCCGACGATTTCTTCCAGCAAGTCCTCAATGGTGGCTAAGCCCACCACGCCGCCGTACTCATCCAGCAGAATAGCCATTTGCTGCTGGGTCTTCTGCATCTCGCGCAGCAGTTCATCAATAGTGATGGTTTCTGGCACGAAGAGCGGTTCGGACATCACGTCCGCGATCTGCAAGTGATCGAAGCCCACAGCCCGGGCCCGCTTCAGCAGGCGCTTGATGTGGACGATCCCGACGACCTCATCCTTGTCGCCCCGGTACACCGGGACCCGGGAGAACGGTTGGGACAGAATATCATCGATATTTTCCTGGTCGTTATCCTGAATGTCGATCATGAAGGCGTCCGTCCGGGGCACCATCACTTCCCGGGCCATCTTATCGTTGAAGGTGATGATCCCTTCCAGCATTTGATACTCATCCGGCCGAATCAGCCCCGTCTTGCGGGAGGTTTCGATGACCTGGAGCATTTCTTCCCGGGTCATATTATCCTCTTCCCGCTTGACCTTCTGGCCGGTCAGCTTCGTCAGAATATTGGTCGAAGCCGACAACAACCAAACGAACGGTTTGGTGAACGTACTGGTGAACTTAACGATGCCGACAGTCGCCTTAGCGACCCCCTCTGGATTGGCCAGCGCCACTTGTTTCGGGAAGAGTTCCCCGAAGACCAGCGATATGTAGGACAACGCCAGGGTAATGATTACTGTCGAGGCCTCTTCGCCCCACGCGACATCCCCGAAGACTGGTGCCAAGCGCGATGCCATGGATGTGGCCGCACTGGCGGAGGAGAGAAAGCCGGCGAAGGTGATGGCCACTTGAATCGTCGCCAGAAATTGACTGGAATTGTTCATCACCAGCAGCAGTTTGGCTGCCTTCTTGTCGCCGTCCTTGGCTTCCGCCTCGATTCGCGGCCGATTAACGGATACGATCGCCATTTCCGCGGCCGCGAAGATCGCGTTCACCGCTGTCAAAATGACGATCAAAATTATCTGACCACCCATGCTCGTACTTCCAGGGTCACCACTCATTATAGAACCACACTCGCTTTCGATTGAAAAAATGTAATATTACTAGAATTATAGCAACGCAACCGGGTGAATACAAGCCGGCCCCTACTTATCTTTCTTCGTCGGTTCTTGGGGCAAATGCCAGCGCACCGGCGTCGTACTGAACTCCGTCAGTTCGCCCTTCTCCCGCAACACGCGGATGCTGTGCCAATACTGAACGACGGTCTTGACCACAGCATAGATCGGTACCCCGATGATCATGCCGATGATGCCCCATAGATTGCCCACCACCAGCAGCAGAATAATGATCGTCAGCGGATGGATATCCAGCGCCTTGCCCACGACATTGGGATAAATAAAGTTGCCGTCCAGCTGCTGAACGATAACGACGACGACACAGACTAGCGCCGCCTGCTCCCAAGAAATCGTGGACGCGATGATCAAGGCCGGCGCCAAGCCAATATAGGGTCCCAGGTACGGAATGATATTCATGAAACCAGCCACCACGCCCAGCAGCAGCGCGTAAGGCATCCCAATGATCAGGTAACCCAGGCCGGTGAACGTGCCGACAAACAGCAGCTCCAGCGCTTCGCCCGCCACATAGTGGGAAATCGTCTCGTTCATCTTCGTCAGGACATCACTGATCTGATCATTCAGCCGATTCGGGAAGAACCGCTGAATGTTGGGGATCAGCTTGTGCCCATCCTGCAAGAAGTAATACAGCATGACTGGGACCGTGATGGCCGAAATCACCACACTGCCCACCGAGGACACCACCCCGCCAATGTTATTGGATACACCGCTCAGGACGGAGCGCAAGATCGTCGCCGGATCCAGCTTCAACTGAGTCAGCGACTCCGTTAAATTGAAGCGGCGCAATAGCGGCGTATTGAGAAAGGCGGTGGAGGACTTGCGCAATTCGCTCAAAAAGCCGGGAAAGTTATCCACCACCTGGGTCACTTGCTCGATCAAGTTGGGGATAATTGCCGCAAACACCAGCGCCACCGCCGCCAGCAAGAGCACGAACAACAGCACGATGGCCATTCGCCGGGGAACATGAAGCTTCATCAACAATTTGACCAGCGGATTGAGCATATAAAATAGGAAACCCGCCGCGATGATCGGGCCAAAAAGTGTACTAAAAAACGTCGCGATAGGCGTAAACACCCAGCCAATTTGCGAAAACACCCAAACCAGCGTCGCGATGACCAGAATCTGGACCGACCAGTAAAACAGCTTCGACTCCCGCATTTCCTTGAACATAACGCTCCCTGCCCTTCTTCTTCTAGTTTAGCAGACCAGTGCCGGAAGAAGTAGAAAAGCCGCCCCGCTTTTCCGAAGAAAATGCAGGGCGGCGCGGCCGGATTGACTTAACGCCGAGACGACTTCCCAAGGAAATCGTCTCGGATCAGATGGTGCGACTATCAGATACTGCCGTTGTCACTTATGGTATACGTCACTGTTGACGTGTACTTACCCGGTGTAATTATTTGGGGCGGCACAGTCAGGTTGGCGTTTGGATAATATCGCTTGATTGAATTGACGTCGTAGCTCTGCGTATCTGGTTCCTTCATTGGATCGACGTAGAATAACCGAGATGACGAGTAGCCGTCAGACATCAAGCCATTGACATCTGGTCGGTGTTCGTCGACACTGTCGATCTGTGTGCCGGCTGCGTCCAGATAAGGGTTGCCAAGAATGACGTTGAAGTTGTTATACCCAGTATCGGTCATTGAACGTTTGAACGGGTTCATGGTGGCTGAAAGCATCCAAGTATACGTGTTTGTATATGGCAAACCATCATTTTCTTGTGCTTCAAAGTACGCATCAGCCTTGCCAGCATCGGTCAACTTGTAGTTTGCAGCAGTAGTCGGCGTTGTGTTTTTCCCAAAGTCAAAATTCGGGGCATGGAGCAGGTTAACGCCTTGCGAAATCTTGAAGTCAATGGCATTCGTCTGACCCAGCAATTGTGAACTGCTCATAACCAGATCGACTAACTGCTGATTGTACGCAGTCGCAGTCACCCCGCTCGTACCAACATGGTACGCATAGGTGTAAGAGAAGTTGGCTGGCACTTTACTGAATTGCGCCGAATACACATAGTACTGGGCTTGAATCTGGGTGGACTGCTGACTTGTTGTATTGGTCACTGTTGCCGTTGAACCATCGGCGGAAGTCACCACTGGCAAATCATCAATCGTCGTTCCTGCGACTTTAGGCACCCAAATTGAAAGTGTCTGACTCGTATTCTTGCCCGCCGTCGATACTGTGGCGTCCGCTTTGACCGGAATCTTCTGACCGTTGTCAGCAGTTGTGAGGAGATGGGTCGTGGGATTGCCGGTTGTATTGAAATACTTCTTGATCTGGTACGTGTTAGTTGATGGTGTTTCGCTGTTCCGAATGATCAGATAGTTCGCTGTCGCTGTGTTATCGGCCGCACCAAGATTTAACGTGTAACTGTTTCGAAGCGGTACAGCAGCTGCTCGGGTTAAATCGACCTGTCCATAATACACACGGGAAGTGTCGGTCTGATTCCAGGGCAGTTTGTAATTAAACGTTACGGCCTGCGGATCGCTTTGATCATCATGGGTAATGCCGCCGGCCTTGGTAGAAGGCTGGGTTGGATCAGGCAGCACATTGGCACTCGCTGCATTAAATGACATCCCGTGTACCTTCGTATCCATGTTCTGAATACTATCCCAGTTAGTATTCTGCTTTTGGGTATTGGAGGCAGATACAGTCCCTCTGAGGTTGTCACTTTGGGCGGTTTGGACCACCAAGCCCAACGGATCACGCCATGTGCCCAGCTGTTTGGTCACGCCACCGCCGGCATTGAGCTGGGCGTCGCTCACAATGTAAGGGCTCTGACCATTCAGTGTAAGTTGCGGTTTCAATGGTTGAGAAAGGCTGATTGTAGCATCTGCCAGTGCTAAAGCACCACCGCCGCTGTCCATGGTTCCGGTGTAACGCCATCTCCCCTTATCCAGAGACGACGTAACACTTGTGGCTCCCTTAGCCGCATTAGTCGCGACAGCCGGTTTCGTTGCAACTTCCTGACCAGCTGTAACGCTGAGATTGTTACCGCCAGTTCCTGTGCTTGTATAAACCGGCACAGGCTCATTACTGCTCGGCAACGTTCCCACACCATTGACGTAATTATACAGCGAATAAACATTGGCGTAACGCTGCGGTTTGACGACCCCCGCAGTGGTTAGCTTTGCCGTGTTGGTCTTATCAAAAATCGGGGTATATTGATCAATATAGTTGGTCTTGAAATCCGCCGGTTTATCGATATTGAACGGGGAGCCATCATTCACTAGTACCCCATCATTAGCCGGATCGGGGGACGCGGTACGGTATCTTAAGTCGGACCCAAATTTACCCTGGGAATGCATTGTGTCAGTGAATGAGGTGCTTTCTGTACTGTCATCGTCAGACCAGTGCTCTCGATCGTATGGGACGATGGCCCCCGTCCAAGATGTAAAGTTAGTGTACGTTGGGTATACAGTCCCCCCTTTATCTGGATTGGCCGAATCAGTAATGTCATCCTTATTGATAACTGCATAGTCCGCTGGAGTCATCCCAGATTGGCCAGACTGTCCAGTTTGGTCTGCTTGCACAATATGCAGCGCCTTACGTAGTGGACTGGCTGCATCATCAGATTGTCGATCCAGTCCGCTAGTTGTATTATAAGGATCAACCAGCTGTGAAGAATCGTACATGGTAATCCGAATCGCACTCGTTGATGATGTCCCATCACCCATATTAAATGTGCCGTCAGCATTCGGTGCTGCGAAGAAACGTCCGGCCGTAAGCGCCTGTTGATCTTTGGATGTTCCCGCAGTGTATTTTGACATATCAAAAGAGAAGTTTATATGGGCTGTACCTTTAAATGTACTCTTACCAAAATATGCACTGATTCCATTCAATAAGTCTGAAATTATATTGCCCCCAGTACTTCTGAAGCTTGTTTCATTGCCCGTAATTGCATTAATCATTGAAATCATTCGTCCGGTTTGGCCTGTCTGAGTCACAGGACTCTTATATCCCCCAAGCAAAATACTACCTGGAATTAAATCGTATATACTCCAAAGTGACGTGACGCTCGCCGCGGGCACGTTAGTTTTGGGAAATAGAGGCTGAATGTCGTCTCCAGTTTTTTTAATCATATTGAGAGAAGAATCATCCAGCGAAGTACCCGGAGTACCATAATTATATTGTTTATTGTCAGTAGCTGTACCATCTGCTCCCAGATTATCCAAAGTTTGCGCTGATGTTGGACTTATTTGCCTATTGTGTAAATAATCAACGTAATCAGCATTCCCGTCTTGCAGTTGCAATTGATTATAACCATAAGCGGTGGGTACCCATGTTGACCAAAGCGGAATTCCTGTCCAATGGCCATCAACAGTTGCCTTTTGATTCATCCAGAAAGGAATCCCCTTCACCTTCAAATAAAACGTTTGTGGATGAGCTGGATCAAGATAAACATGGTGATCGAACTGCATGGGAAAGTTGATGCTGACGCTCTGCCCCAGCAACGATACGGAATCAACCTTTAAATAGTAATACGACTTATCCCATGCAATACTTGATGCAAATGCCTTAGTGTCAATGCCCTGCGCAACTTGAACCCGAACCATAACCGCCCAGTCACCAGCCATCGTGGCGTCTACTGTACTTTTAGACCCTGCCACTGCGGCCTGAATTGGGACGTTCCCAGTAGCTTGCATATAACCACCATCAAATGACTCGTTATTGGCCGTATCCAAAACGTACTTTCCGTTGGATAGTACCATTTTTGACTTGGCTGGTGTTGAATCCGTACCTGTCCCCTGACTAAATATTGCTTTTTGCTGGGCAGCCGTAAGATTTTGGCCAGCCCATGCTCGACTAATAGTTAATGGGTCCATACCAGCGGTTGTGTTACTGCCGAAATCTACCAGACTATCTTTATTTACATAATTCAATGAAAAATAAGGGCTGCCATGACTGTTGCCAGTGTTCTTGAACGAAATTGCTACTGGTGATGCGGTTGTTTTACCATTCCAAGCTGATGAAATATTTGACACAGCATTCGTTCCAGCATTAGAAATATCCGGCGACAAAGGCATCCCAGCGCTTGCGCCAGACCAGCCATTGTACCCCCATTTAACAAACGATCCCTCACTTGGCTCTCGCTCTCGGCCTAATCCTGGAATCTGGTACATACTCCACGGATTGCCTGTAGGTGTAACTACTTGCGGTATCCCGCTGCTATTTGTCTTTGTTGAAAGCGTGCTATTATCCAACACATCCCCAATGGTCACCGCCTTCACCTGCGGCCCACTACCAGCAATCAACGCACCCCCCATGAGGGCGGCCAGTAGGAGGCCGACGAGTCCCTGCTTAGTTCTATGTCTCTTGATGATCCTCATCAAAATTCCCCCAGTAATTATGTCTGAAATCCTAAGTATCTTAATGCTTTAATTTATCCCAAAGCCGTTCGCCATGGCGGCGGCCTTTATTGTAGATCAAGACCCAGCCGGCAATCATCAAAATGATGATCAGTATCACCAGAATAACGACGATGATCATGTTGCGCCGATTGGGCGACGAGTAATCAGCCAGGGCTTGGACCTGGCTTTGTTCAATAGTGAAATTGCGGGTGATGGTTTGGCGGGCAACATTATTGCCGGCCACCACCAGTGTCATGCGGTACGCCCCGGCGGGCAAGTTATGTATCGGAAACTGCCAATTGAATCGGCTTTGCGGGGCGACCTTGCCGTTTTGGGCGGTCGTATGGATGACTCGTTTCTTAGTACCGCGATTAGTGACCGTCAGATCGGTCGTCAATGCGTAAGCGTACATTGGAGCGTCGTTGCTGGTGGCCAGCCGCAGGGCCAGCTCACCGGCTTCCGCCACGGGCTGCACCGCGCCAAACTTCAGCTTGGGCCGCTCGGTGTTGATATTACTGCCTTGGAGCACGACGCTGCGCTGATAGGCCACTTTCTGCCGAATCGGCGTCGCGGTCGTGGTCACATCGGCTTCTGAATAGAGACCGCCGAGAATCATACCCGAAAACTGCTTGGCTGGGGCCCGGATCGTAAACTCGACGACTTTCACCGCTGCCGGCGCCAGCGTCACACTTTTCTTCCTCGCCCCTACGACTAATGAGGCAAAACTTGTAGCCGTCTTGGGATACACGCTGGTGGCCGCCTGACTGTATATAATCTGCGGATTGCTGTCGGTGGTGCCGTTGTTGGCATAGACATCGACGGTAATCGGCTCGCTGCCGATATTGGCGACCTGCAATTGCAGGGTCTGCGTCTGGTTTGGCGTCAGTCTGAGCTGCCAATAATTCAACGCGCCATCCACCTGATTGGGCGGCAGCACCGCACTCACGGCGTAGGCCTTCTTCGGCGTTTTTGTGGCGGCGCCATGCACAGTGACGGCACTGCTAAACAAGCCGACCAACACCGCCAGGATGCTGAGCAGCCACCACGGCCGGATGATATATTTCCTGGGCACGACATCACCTCCAATGAAACCAGTACTCTTACCGGCAAGAATAACGTAAGAATCAGAATCCGTTTTCCGAAAATAGTCGGCCAAACTCCCTATTCACAACTATCTGAAATGGTAGCATCACAACGGTTAAAAAACAACGGGTGTTTTGCTTCACTGGCCTAGTTATTCCAGATTTCCATCGGAAGTTCCACTTCACCCATTTTTTATTATATACCGCTCAGTTCCCACTGGTATTTCAGAAATGACAAAATATCATTTGAACCCGAATTGTCAAATTAAGTGCAACAGTGAAGACTCATCCATGTGAATTGGTTTAGGTAGTGGGCAGGGATTCCTCCAGGCCCAGGGGGGAGGCCTGGAGCGCCGCGATTGCGCTGCGGTATCCAAGGCACTTCCTTAACCGGTGGTTTAAGACATCTTGGCTCTTACGAATCTTCTCCTTAGAGACTTCCCATAGTGATTGACCCTTTGGAATGAATTCTCGAATCAAGCCGTTGGCATTCTCGTTACTGCCACGTTCACTGGGTGTATAGGGATGGCAGTAGTAGATCTTTGTTCCTCTGAGTTGGTCCAAGAGGGCGAACTCAGAACCGTTGTCGAAGGTGATGGAGTGGAATAGATAAGGATCATGTGTGTTCAGAACGTATTGCATGGCCTCTAAGCAAGTCCGGGCGTGATAGTTTGGGATCTTGTAGATCAGCTCATAACGTGTGACACGTTCTGTCAGGGTGAGTAATGCTGGTTGGTCGGCAGAACGCTTCCCCTTCACCAGGTCGCCTTCCCAGTCACCAACAAACCAGCGGTTATTGATTTGTTTGGGCCGCTTGTCGATGGACGTTCCAGCGATGCGTTTATTCTTACGCGCATGACTACGGCCTGGCCTTTTCTCGCGACGCCGCAACTTCTCAGGCAGATCCATGTTGGTCACTGACAACAGTCCGGCATCAATGTAGCGATACACGGTCGGCGTTGAGGGGCACGAACGATTAGGCCAGAGTTGCTGGAACTGATGCACGTACCCATCAATACTTTGTTCACGATACGCATGCTTCTTGATCTGAGCGGTCAGCCAGTTAAAGAAGTAGGTACACTTCTCCAACATGCTCTTGGCGTGGGAATGGGTCTGTCGTTCTTCGTGTTGTCGTTGGGCAGCATCAAAGAAGTAATCCTTGTAGTAATGATAATTCGAATCCCGTTGCTGGACTCGGCCGCGCTTAAGCTCACGGCTTACCGTACTAGGGGAATGATGGATGATGTGTGCAATATCGCGAATGGAATATTCATGGGAGTGCCAAAGCGCATCAATTATTCCGCGCTCGCCCTCTGTGAGTTGAGTGTACGAGCCGAGACTGTTAGACTGATTGTGGGTCATGAAGGTCACCTTTCTTGGTAGTTTAGTCGCTTCAAGGATAGGTCTTCATGGCCTATTTTGTTAAATCAACCCGGTCGATTGGTCTAACTCAATCGGTGTTGCACTTCAATTTTAAATCCGGCTATCATTTGAAAATTGGTATTGACATATTCAGGCAGCGTCGTGGAACCGATCGAGCATGGTATAATACGGACATATTGACTGACTTTTAAACGAAAGAAGTGGCTTCCTTGGCAATTGAAATCACGACCTCCCTGAGTTCTCCTGTATACGACGACGCCTTGGCCATTCGCCAAGAAGTGTTTGTCCAAGAACAGCACGTCCCCGCTGACTTAGAGGTGGACAGCGACGAAGGCAAAGCAATCTATTTCGTCGCCTACGATGACGACCATCACGCCGAAGGGACGGTGCGCCTGGTACCGGATGAGCACGGCGTCGGCGATGTGCAGCGCATGGCGGTACGCAAAACCGACCGGCACCACGGCATTGGCCGGGTCCTGCTGAATGCGGTGGCCGACTATGCCGCGAAGAACGCCTACGCGGCCCTGCTGCTGCATGCCCAGGTGCACGCGATTCCTTTTTATGAGAAATTAGGCTATACGCTAACGGATCGGCCGGAATTTTTGGATGCCGGCATTCGCCATCGGGAAATGGTCAAGCCGCTAGCCGCCGATGCTAAGGGAGCTAACCATGTCCAATAAGAAAATCGCCGCGGTTTATCTGTTCTTGTTCCTGCTGCCCTATTTATGTGCCCTGCTGGTCATCGGCACCAGCTACAACGCACTGGTGCTGCACAGTGCCAGTCTCTGGCGGACCTTCGTCGGCGCCGCGGTCGGGGCCGTGGTCATGAGTGCCTTGAAAGTCACCGTAGAACGGCCCCTCGCCATCCTGGTGGCCAACGCCACCCGGCCCCTGCTGCGGGACATTCTGGACTTCTTCAAAGTCGATGGCGACATGAAGAAACGGGTGCTGAACCTGGGCATCGATTTCGTCTTCTGCGGGGTCGCCACTTGGGTAGTGCGCAACGTCTTTCCCCGGGAATGGATCATGTGGTCGCTGATCGGCTGGCTGATGCTGATCATGTTCATTTCGGTATTGATTGGCGGATATATCGATTATGATTTACTCAGTGTGGAGCGGACGGGCACCAAAGAGGTTCAAGTCCGCAACCCACGACCTAAATCAATCAAGACGAATAAATAACGAACTATTTGGATTAAAAAGGCGCTCTCACAACATCTAATTTTCTGAAACCATCCCTATCCATGTCCGATACGGACTTTCAAGCACAACAAAAACGCCCTTCATCTGGAGGGTGTTTTTGTTGTGACCGATTATAGGGAACCGTTATCGGACAACAGGTAGGTAATCGTGGAAGTGTATTTACCATTTGTGATGGTTTCTGCCGGCACCGTTAACCCGGCCTTGGGATAGTAGCGGGTCAATGGATTCTCTGTATTATCAACATCACCCTGCAACCGATTCAACTCGTAGAGTTTGGTTTGCTGATTGTTTGAAATCATGTCGTGGGGGTAATGGTTGAAATACCGCATTTGGCTGTAGTCCCACGCTGGATCGAACGCACCGGTAACGTCGACCGGAGTAACGCCGCTTTCGCCAGTACCTTTGACGTCCGTCCCCGGTACACCCAGACTGGTCCTGAAGTCCGTGTACTGCGTATTGTGGTCCGCACTGGTAAAGGGCCCCATTGCCCCATACAAGGTCCACGATCCGATGTGATTCGTATTATCCTGCACTTGGAAGTACGCATCTTGCGGATCAGTCAGGCTATATGGTGCATTGGTTCCCGTTGCACTGGGCGTCTGATGTTTACCAAAATCGAGTGATGGCACATGAACCAGGTTTTCGTTCTTGAACTCATTGAACGAAATGCCATTGGACACCCCTAACGCCTGGGTACCATTCACCGCCAAGTCTTGTAATGACCGCTGATACGGCAGTTGGGTCGGATCCGTGATCTTGTACTGGTAAGTAAACTTGAATTCCTCCGGGGGACTCGCGAACGATACTTGATAGGAAGCATATTTCTTATCAATATCCCCATTCCCCGACGAAACCTTGGTCGGACCACTGGTTAGTGAGTTGCCTGAATCACTTGTGGTGACTTGCGGTGTCCCGTCAATGTCTGCACCCGGGACAATCGGAATCATCAACGTAACATCTTTCCCATAGTTCTTGCCGCCAAGCTGATTACTGATACCTTCAGTGGTCACCCCGACATCTTTGCCAGTGTCACCGCTCTGAACAAAGTGGACGAGCGAACCATCCGAAAATTGCTTCTTGATCGTATACCAGTCTTTATCTGGGGTGTTGTCATCAATGACCAGCATGGTATCATCCGAAGCCGTGTTATCCACGTTAGCGCCCAGCTTGTAGCTGTTGACAATATTGACCTTGGTGTTATCTCGATCAACATCTGCATAACCATAATATAGAATCGATGTCGGGTCGCTTTGCAATGGTACTTGAAATTTACCCACAGCCGAACCGTCTGAGTTGAAACTCATGGCTGTGTTGTTCGCCATATTTTGGTTTTGATCAAGTGCCACATCATTCTTGCTAGAAAAGTTGCCGCTCAACAGTTTAGGTGTTGGACTGTATGTTACCCCTTCGCCAGTTTTGTTCCAAGCGTCTTGTTGTGTCTGCTTCGTGGAGAAGCCGAGATGCAAATTCGACGCATTGGTCCCGGTGGCCAACGGGTCCCGGAAGTACCCCACCGGCTTGGTCTGACTCTTGCCGCCTGTAATTTCACTGCGGTTGACGTAAATCGGGAAGTAATCGGACAAATCAATCGTCGGTTTCAACGACTGATTCAACCCCAACGTCGCATCCGCCAGAGGTAACGTATTCAGCGTCCCGGTGTAATGCCATTGGCTGTTGTTCAACGCGCTGTTGATCGTGGTGCCGTCAAAGTTGACGCCATCATTGGCTGTCACGGAGACTTTGTTGTTATCCACCCCGTCATAGACCGCTTTAGGTGTTTCCAACGGCGTCGGAGTACTCTTGGAATAATCGTACAACTGATACACGTTCGCGTACCGCTGCGGTCGAATCACGCCGGCGGTGGTGAACTTATCCTTGTTAAAGACCGGTTGATACGCTTGCTCCTGATTGTAGAAAGTCGTCTGGTCTTGTACTGGGAATGCTTTTCCGTCGTTGACCAAAATGCCGTCCTTCGCCGGATCCGGCGTGGCACTGCGAGAATTCAGATCACTAGCCAGCTTGTCCTGGGAGTGCAACGTATCTGTTGCAATCTTCGGTAAAGGCTTGCTGCTGTCGTCAGCCCAGTGGAGCCGGTCGTAAGGGGTAATTGCCCCGGTCCAGGAAGTAAAGTTCGTGTACACCGGATAAGGCGTTCCTTTTTCACCCGTTTTCACCAGGGCATAATCTATCGGCGTGACCCCCGCTTTTAAGTGCTGGAAAATGGCGTCGTTACTGGATGCTGAATTGCTGTCCATTGTATTTGACCCAGTCAACACCCGATACGGGTCAACCAGCTGAGCCGTGTTAAACATCGTAATCCCAAATCCACGTCTGTCGCCGGACTGCAGCCCATCACCATCATTGATTTTTCCGTCTGAATACGGCGCCGCAAACAATTTGCCCGACGTCAACGCTTCTCGGTCTGCGCTACTGTGGTCAGCGTATTTCGAAATGTCGAACGTAAAGTTGATATGTGCTGTACCCTTGAAGTAGTTCTGGGTAAAGTATGAGGCAAGGTTGTTGATAATCGGGGCAACGATGATGCTATTAAGTGCACCTAAAATATTCCCATTGGTTGTCTTACGATCAGCTGACTGCATCTTAGTAACACCGTTCAACATAGCCAAAGTACGTCCGGTTAGCCCCGTTTTGTAAACCGGGCTTTCAGGAACTAACGTGGTGAGAATGACCGATGCTGCCCAGGACGCAAATTGTCCAAGCAATCCCTGACCTTGTAAAGGATCAATGACTAGCTCGTGAGCTATGCCATACCAGGCATCCCACGGCATCCCACGGCCAGTTCCTTGCGTTTGAAACTCCGGCTGACCATTCAAATCGAGGCTATTGTCTGAATCACTATCTAGATTATCCAATGGCTCCATTTGACCGCCATCATAGTATCTGTTGTGCAGGTAATCCAGCGCATCTGATTTTGGCTTTTGCAATTGCATCTGCGCACTTGATCCATCCGAGGGAATGTTATAGCTAAACGGAATTCCCTTGACCTTCAAGTAAAAATCATTGCCGTCTGGATTGTTCTTGTCCAAGTATATATGATGATCAAACTGGAGTGGAAATGTTAGATTTTTGAATGTGATTGGGATCTTAATAGGGATAAATAAAAAATTATAATCTATATTAAACGTGTACGTGTCCAGAGTTAGGTAAAAATACGAGGAATTCCAAGCAACGGTACTTGCCAAGTCCTTTGCATTGACGCCTTTGGGTAAGTCAACCCGGACCATAACCCCCCAGTTGCCTGCCATGATCGCATTGATTGTTGTCGGGGTGGTGGCAATCCGGGCTCTAATTGGAACGTTTCCGGAAATCTGCAGATAGCCGCCGTTGAATGATTCGCCATCTTTCAATTTTCCAGTATTGCCATCCATCTTACTCTGTACGCCATCGGGATTATACAGATAGTGGTTGGCATCGGTATCAAACGGAGTTGATGACTTGCTGAAATTATTGGCAATATCCGCATTGCCATAGTCAACAAAGCCAAGCTTATTGACATAGTTAATAACGAACCACGGATTACCGTGCGTCCCGTCATCCGAATCCTGGAATTGAATATCCGCTGGCGACTCAGCTTGGGGCGAGTTCGTCGTCGAATCCATATCCTGATAACCAGTTCCTGACGAATCCGGCGTCGTCGATAAAGGCGCCCCAGACGCTGCCGTCCCAGACCGTACAAAGGACCCTTCATTCATCCCATGGTCCCGGGAAACGCCCTGATTATTCGTCAGCCCAGGCACTTGATACATATTCCACGGTTGCCCATTCTTATCCTTGGGTACTGTGGTTCCAGTATTATCGAGTACATCCCCGATTGTATCGGCGGCAACCTGAGCCGGCTGCCCTAGCCACAGAACACTGCTCGCCAGGATTACGAGTAACAGCCCCCAGACTCCCTTCTTCATCAAATTGCGTTGCATGACAGATCCCCCCATTACGATTGATTACCGTTAAACACTATGGTTAATGACTCTAAATAACATTTCTTTGGTTGAAAAGCTTTGTATGTAAACCAGACCACAAGATAAAAAATAGTAGTCCAATCAATAGGCCCAGGCAGTTTATCACCAAGCCATTTTCTACTGTAACACTTGTTACCGGTATTCCCACTTCGAATACGGAAAAGTACGCATATGAAAACTGACATAACAGATGATACGCCTGTATTGTCAAATACCAATTCAATTTTGAGGAAAACAAAAACCGGGCGGCTGCAATTACTTGCTGCCGCCCGGCATAATGGGGTTTTGCTAATTAATCGTCATATTCGTCCGGCTGGCTGTCTTGTTCCTTGCCAATATACATGATGCCGGCGTGGTCGCAAATCTTGTCCTGCTCATCCATCCGCCAGCTGTCCACCAAATACGGCTTGCTGGTCATGGCCAAATGTTCCGGAATTTTCAGCTCAGACTTTTCGAACTGCTTCATCAGCCGTTCGATCCCTTGATTGACCCCGATCTGGTAGATGACCGTATCGGCAGTTTCGGTGTGCACTGCCGCCTTACTATCCGGCAGGTCGAAGGTAACGAAATCGCCGAACTTTTCTGTGCCCACTGGGAATAAGGAACCAATGTAGTACACGAAGGAGTATGGGGAAAAGACGATCAGGGCGGTCCGGTTCTTTTGCCCGGTCTGATGCGCGTCCAACTGGGCCGGCGCGTCACTGTGCATGAATTCCTCCCAAGCTGAATAGAAGCTGCCGTTACCATCCATCATTGTGGGCAGGTAGGGATACCCGATCATCCGCATTGCGTCCACGTTTTTAATTTCTGCCATTGTGCACTCCTCTTTCTTCTTTAATATACATGATAAAAGCCGAGGCTGACCCCGGCTTTTTTATTTTCGAGACTATGATTACAACTAGCGGCGATGAGACAGCTCCAAATACCGCTGATACCAGATGTCGACGTACTCCTGGGAAAACGGCCCTTTGCCGTTATTGATCCAATCCACCAACACCTTCACGTTCTCCTTGAGGATATGGTCGATCTCCGGCGAATAGGACCAGCGTTTGGCGTGGGCTTCGTATTCGTCCACGTCCAGCAGGCGCTTTTCGCCGTCTGGAAACACTTTTACATCAAGATCGTAGTCGATGTATTTCAAGGCTTCCTTGTCAATCACAAACGGGCTGGCCAAGTTGCAGTAATAAGACACCCCGTTATCGCGGATCATCGCGATGATGTTGAACCAATATTTACGGTGGAAATAGACGATTGCCGGCTCGCGGGTCAGCCAGTGACGGCCATCCGATTCGGTCACTAAAGTGTGATCGTTGCACCCAATGAGCGAATTCTCGCTCGTTTTGAGCACCATTGTATCGCGCCAGGTACGATGTAAGCTCCCATCATGCTTGTAGCTCTGAATCGCAATATAGTCTCCTTCCTTGGGAAGATGCACTGCGAACCCAGCTTTCGTGGAACTGTTAGTCACTAAGAATTATAGCAGAAATGCCAGGGGGGCTCCACCCTGGCATTTTCTACCTTAATCCACCGACTTCAACGCCTCCAGCATATCGACGTTCTTCAGTCGATGATTCACGAAGAAACCCAGCAGCAGCGTGATGATGGCCACCACAATGAACGGAATGATGAAGCCCATGGCGCCCAGCGCCGGATTGAACATCACTTCATCCGGCGGCACCGCCCAGAGGATATAGCGGTGCAGCAGTTCGCCGAGGACGTAACCAGCTGCGATCCCGAACAGGGAGAGAATAATTGTCTCCCGATAGATATACATGGTGACTTCGTTGTTGTAGAAACCCAGGACCTTGATCGTGGACAACTCACGCATCCGTTCGGACACGTTGATGTTGGTCAAGTTGTACAGGATAACGACGGCCAGCAAGCCGGCGATGACGATCAGGACCATCATGATCTTGTCCAGGGAGTTGACGATGACGTTAATCTGCGAGCGCAGCGTGGTGTTCTGCACCACCCCGGCGACGCCGCTGAGTTTCATGAACTTCGCAGATTGCCGTCGCGTATTGCTGGTGCTGCGGTCCTTCAGATTGATCAGATCGGCATTGGTCGAGAAGGATGTGTCGAACGTTCGGGCATAAGCTTGCGGGCTCATGAACGCGAAGTGGCCCATGTACATCTCGGTAATCCCGGTCACCTTCATCCGCCGCGGAGTATTGTTCGCGTCCCGCAGCGTGATGGTGTCCCCAACTTTAGCCCCCAATAGATTCGCCAATCGTTCAGAAATAACGACACCACTATTTTTGAGTGTCAGCTTCTGCTGAGACTGGCGATTCACGAGCTGAATGTAATCCGTGAAGGACTGGGTGTCGCTAGGAACGATCAGCTTGATTTGCTGTGTATCGCCGCTCTTACCGGCGACCCGGGTCAGCTGCTCGTAGTGGACCTTGGTGTGTTCTTTGACTGCCGTCTCGTCTAGCAGTTTGTTGATCTTCTTCTGTTGACTGGTCGGCACGTAATCCGTGTGGGCGACGATCATGTCGTAGTGCACCAGATCACCGAATTGGCGGTCATTGATGCCGGCAATCGAATGCTGCACGGCTAGGCCGGTGAAGAGCAAGGCGACAGAGCCGGCCACCCCGAAGATGGTCATGAACATCCGCTTCTTGTAGCGGAAGATGTTGCGGGCCGTGACTTTGTGGGTGAAGCTCAGGTGCTTCCAGATGACCGTGATGCGTTCCAGAAAAATCTTCGAGCCGGCTGCTGGCGGTTTCGGCAGCAGCAGGGCCGCCGGCTTGTCCCGCAGTTCCCGCATGGCCACATAATACGCGGGGACGACGGCACTAAGCAGAGCTAACGCGAAGGCAATCAGGGTCACGCCCCAATGGATGTGGAATTGAATCCGCGGCAAGGTAAAGCCGGTGGAATAGGCGTTGTACACAATGTACGGCAGCAAGGTGTGACCCAGGATCACCCCGAGCACCGTGCCCACCATACTGGCGGCGAAGCCGTAGATGGTGAATTTCTTGATCACGTCGCGGTTATCGTATCCCAGCGCCTTCAGCGTGCCGGAATTGATCCGTTCTTCGTCGACGAACCGGGTCATTGTGGTGATCGTCACCAAGGCGGCGACGAAGTACAAGAAGATAGGAAAAATCGCAGCTAAGGAGTCAACGATCCAGGAAATCGTGCCATAGATCTTATAGCCGTCGCCCCAAGGGACTTCCCGCCGGGAGTCGCGGGCATAAACCGGTGCTTGCAGATGCTTCAGCGTGGCCTTGGCCTCTTTTAGGGTGGCCTCTGCCGTCGCGATTTTCTTCTCTGCT
Source organism: Schleiferilactobacillus harbinensis (assembly GCF_008694105.1). Classification (NCBI taxonomy): domain Bacteria; kingdom Bacillati; phylum Bacillota; class Bacilli; order Lactobacillales; family Lactobacillaceae; genus Schleiferilactobacillus; species Schleiferilactobacillus harbinensis. The sequence goes on along the minus strand of NZ_CP041364.1, from coordinate 197,366 downwards.
GCCGGTTTGGCGTCGTTAAACTTAGCCAGACTGTCTTGGTACTGCTTTTCCTTCGTGCTTAATTCCGTTTTAGCGGCGGCTAATTGCTGCTCGCCCGTTGCCTGTTGCGTTGCTAACGTCGATTTAGCCGTGGCTAATTGGTTAACTTTGCTTTGCAATTCGGTACGAGCCTGGGCAATTTTGGCCGCATTTTGCTGATATTCAGCGGACTTCTGGCTTAGGGTGTCCGTTGCGGCCAACCAGGTCTGCAAGCCGCCGCGGTACTGGTTCTGCCCGCTGTTGTAAGCTTGGACTCCTTGATTGTATTGGGTCAGCCCGGCTTGGTATTCTTGTTTCTTGGCGACTAACAGTTTTTCACTGGCCGCCAGTTTGGCCTTTGCCGCCGCCAGGGCTTGGATGTTGTCCTGGAGCTTGGTCTGGGCCGCGGTTAATTCTTGGGCAGCAGCGGCGTACTTCGCTTGGCTGGCATCCAGCTGGCTGCGCGCGGCCTGCAATTGCTGGGCGCTTTGGGCCAACTGGGTCTTTGTGGCGGCCAGCTCTTTGGCGGAGGCATCAATTTGGTCTTGGGCTTGCGCGATTTGGGCCATGCCGGGGGTGTATTTCTCCTGCATGAAGGTTTGATAGGTACTCTGGGTCTCGCTCAGTTTCTGCTGTGCCGCCTGTAATTGGCCGGTCAGCTGGGCGCGTTCCGCGTCCGTCAACTGAGCGTTCGCCAGTTGCTGGTTAAGCTGATTGATTTGGGCCTGGAGTTGGCTGATACCCGTCGTATATTGGTTCTTGCCGGCGGTGAGGGCGTCCTGCTGCTTGGTCAAGGCCGCCTGTTTTTCATTCAGCGTCGTGTTGGCTGCGTCCCACTGAGCCTGCTTGGTCGCCAGTGCTTGGGCGTTTGCTTGGTACTCTGTTTCTTTGGCATCAAGCAGCGCCTTCTGTTGGGCCAGCGTCTGGGCGGACGCCGTGATTTGCGCTTGAGCGTCATTGATCTTAGCCTGATTGGCGTCGATCTGTTTGTACCCCGCGGCGATTTGGCTCTGCCCCTCATCAATGGCTTGGGCTGCCGCTGCTAACTGCTGCTTGGCGGCCGCCAACTGTGTTTGGGTTTGAGCCAAGGCGGTTTTGGCGGTTTGGAGCTGGGTCCATTTTTGATTGAGCGTGGTTTGCCCGTTATCCAGCTGGGCTTTGGCGGCGTTCAATTGGTCCGTACTCGCGGCCAGCGTCGTCTGCGCGGTTTGGATCTGCTTTTCACCGGCGCTGATCTGGCTTTGGGCACTGGCGACTTGGGTGTTCAGCTTCTCTTGATTAGCACTGATCTGCTGATTGGCCTGGGCAATTTGCGTTTTGGCGGAAGCCAGCTGGTTCTGGGTATCGATCAGCTTCTGTTTCGCCGCGTCGATTTTCTCTTGGCCGCTGGCAATCTTGGCATTGGCCTGCTTCTTAATGGCGGCCAGCCGCTTTTGCGGTTGATTCTTCAGCAAGGTCTTGAGCTGGTCCTTATGGGTGTCCAGCAATTGGGTGTACTGGCTGGAATAGGGATCAACGCCCTGCGTGTTTTTGAACGTCAAGCGGGCCAGCATGTAGTAATCGGACCGGAAAGCCTGCTTGGTGACGACCCCGAAACCCTTCAGGCTGCCGGACCCGGAAGTCGACTGGCCCATGTTCACGTCCGAAATCAGCTCCGCTGAATTAACAAAGCCGACGACTTTGAAGGTGTGCCGTTTCAGGACTTTGTTGCCCAGGGCGTCGGCTTTCTCCGTTACCTTGAACTCCTGGCCGAGTTTGTAGGCTTGTTCTTGCTTCGCGTTGAGGGCGATCTCGTCCGCCTGCCGCGGCATCCGGCCCTTAACGACCTGGTACTGGGATACCTTGGTCGGTGCTGAGAAAATCCGGACACTGGTATCAGTGCCTTGAATGGCGACGTCCTTAAGATAACCGAATTCGGCGTCTTGGACCCCTTTGGCCTGTTTGATGGTTTGTACGTCGCTTTTATCCAACCCATAATCGGCGATGACGGAGACATCAGCGGTGTGGTGCTGATTGAAATACGTCGTCCCTGTGGCCCGCATATCCGGACCGGTGACGTACAGCCCCACCAAGGCAAACGACCCGAGGAGCATTAAGCCCATGATCGAGAAGAACCGCCCCCAGGAGCCGGAGAATGATTTGCGAATGTCTTGCCACAATGCTTTTTTCTTCAATGCTCAACACTCCTTACCATTCAATATTGGCAATTGCTTCGGGATTGGGATTCTCTTCAATCTTTTCCACCTTGGCGTCCCGGAAATGAATCACTCGGTCGCCAATGGGGGCGATCGCCGCGTTATGGGTCACGATGATGACGGTGGCGCCCTGCTTGCGGCTCATGTCTTGAACGATTTGCAGGACCTGCTTACCGGTGGTGTAATCCAAGGCGCCGGTGGGCTCATCGCAGAGCAGAATTTTGGGATTCTTGGCGACTGCCCGAGCAATGGCCACCCGTTGCTGTTCCCCGCCGGATAATTGGGACGGAAAGTTGTTGATCCGGTTAGCCAGACCCACGTCTTTCAGCGTCTGCTCCGGATCCCGGGCATCCTTGACGATTTCTGACGCCAGTTCTACATTTTCCTTCGCGGTGAGATTCTCCACCAGATTGTAAAACTGGAAGACGAAGCCGACATCATCGCGCCGATACGTCGTTAATTCCCTGGCGTTGTACTTGGCGATGTTCTTACCGTCAATGATCACGTCCCCTTCGTCATTGGTATCCATGCCGCCAAGAATATTCAGCATTGTCGACTTGCCGGCACCGGACGCGCCAAGGATCACGACCAGTTCCCCTTTATTCACTGTAAAATCAATATCGTTGTTGGCGACGATGGTGGTGTCGCCCATTTCATAGCGCTTATAGCTGTGCGTCACTTCAATATAAGCCATCTCGATTAACCTCCTAGAAATTAAATCCAACATCGTGTTGTCTTGTGTCGAGTATACGGGGTCGCCTTGGCTTCTAGCAACCATCAAAAAGCCAAAAAGTGTTGGTTTGAACGTCAAAACAGGAAATACACCAACATGTTGTTGCTTTTAATCATCGACCACTGCATAATGAGCCCTGAGGTGATCATCATGACAACCCATGCCAAAGTGACAAAAACGCAGCAGAAAATCAAAGAAGCGTTTATTTATTTGATCCACACGAAGGGCTTCGAACGCCTGACCATCAGCGACATCACGAAATACGCCCACATCAACCGGAGCACGTTCTACGCCCATTATCAAGATAAGTTCGATTTGATCCAGTTCTTTGAGCAGGAATCAATTCAGGCCCTGCAAGACATCATTACCAATCGCCTGGCCGCCGCCATGGTGTCGCCGGAGAATGGCCCGGAAACCATGGTCACCTATGATGCCATCCGCAAGATGCTGCATTATATCGGCGATAATTTCGACCTGCTGCGGGCACTGATCGGTCCCGGCGGTGATCCGCACTTTGTCGATGAAATGAAGAAAATCCTGCGCAGCATTATCGACGCTGATCTGTATCAAGTCAAAGGCAACACAAAAATGACCACGGTAATTCCAGACAACTATGCCCATGAAATCGTGGTCGGTGATATTGCGAATATTGTGACGTTTTGGCTCAGTCAGGACAATCCCGAGAGCCCGGATGAAGTGGCGGATATTATTATGAAGACGCGGTTTATGAGCCCTTACGAGTTGCTGGGAATTGCGGAAACAAATGGTTCAGGCCGGTGACCCAAAACCGCCCCAGACCGCATTTTTCAGCGATTCGGGGCGGTTTCAAAATCAACGATTTATCCTTGCAGCTGTTTGAACGCTGCTTGCAGCTTGGCCGGCGCGTCCTGGCCTGCTTCCGCCGCCACGGCGGGGAAAATGGTGTCCAGGTAAACGCCATCGACTTGATCTAGGATCGGTGCAGGAACCGGCGTGATGGGCAGGCCGATTTCAGCGATCACCGGCAGATCCGTGTGCTGTCGAATCTCCGGGACCAGCTGTTGCAGTTGCGCCGCCGTGGCCTCGGGACCGGAACCGGGAATCGGCATGACGAAGATATAATTCTTCGCGGCGGCCACGATGGGGGCGACGTGACCCAGAGAATTCGTGGTGACCACCGTCACCAGATTCACCCCGGCGGCGGCCAGCGCGCCGGGCAGCGGATCATCTTCCTGGCTCGGGAGATCCAGCACCAGCACGTCAGTCACCCCGAGACTGGCACATTTCTTGGCGAATTTCTCATCGCCGTATTTGTAGGCCAAGTTGGCGTAAATCGTCAATTGCAGCGGCACCTGAGTCTTGGTCCGGGCCGCTTCAATGGCCGTGAAGATGCCGGGCAGGTTCGTGCCGGCGGCTAAGGCTCGCACATCGGCGGCTTGGATCACCGGTCCATCACCGACGGGATCGGAGAATGGCACGGAAATGGCCACCAGTTTAGCGCCGGCCTCGCTCAAAGCAATGATCTGTTCTGTGGTGCTGGTCAAACTGGGATCGCCGGCGACGATTACCGGCACAATGGTTTTAGTTACAGTCGTATTAGTCATCGATTTCTACCCCCCGATACTTGGCAATGCTGGCGACATCCTTGTCGCCCCGGCCGGACAGCGTGCAAATAATAATTTTGTCTTTCGGCAGTTTCGGCGCCATCTTCATCACTTGGGCCACCGCGTGGCAGCTCTCAATCGCCGCGATGATGCCCTCTTCTTTAGCAATATATTCGAAGGCGTCCACCGCTTCATCATCGGTGATCGGGTAATACTGGGCCCGGCCGCTTTCTTGGAGCATCACGTGCTCCGGCCCCACACCCGGATAATCCAGCCCGGCGGAAATGGAATAGACCTTGTCGATTTGGCCGTCCGCGTCCTGCAAGAACTTGGACTTCATCCCGTGGAAGATGCCGGTGCTGCCGTTAGTCATCGTCGCCGCGTTCTCCGGCGTATCCGCCCCCTTGCCGGCACCCTCGGCCCCGACCAGATGGACTTCCGGCTGATCGATGTACTCGGCGAAGGAGCCGATAGCGTTAGAACCGCCGCCGACACAGGCGACCACGTAATCCGGCAGCCGGCCGGCCTGGTCCAGAATCTGTTTTTTCGATTCTTTAGAAATCACGCTTTGGAAATCGTGGACCATCGCCGGGAACGGATACGGCCCCACAGCACTGCCCAACAGGTAGAACGTGTCGTCGGACCGGGCGGCCCAATTCTGCAAAGCGGCGTTGACCGCGTCCTTTAGGACCGCGGACCCGTTAGTCACCGGCGTGACTTTGGCGCCGAGCAGCTGCATCCGGTAGACATTCAGTTTTTGCCGCTCGGTGTCGACTTTGCCCATGAAGATCTCACATTCCATGCCGAACAACGCGGCGACGGTGGCCGTCGCCACGCCATGCTGACCGGCACCAGTTTCGGCAATCAGCCGTTTCTTGCCCATCCGCTTGGCGACCAGGGCTTGACCCAGAACATTATTGATCTTGTGGGCCCCGGTGTGGTTCAAGTCTTCCCGCTTGAAGTAAATTTGGGCCCCGCCCAAGTCCTTGGTCATATTGGCCGCGTAATACAGCAGCGACGGCCGGCCGGCATAATTCACCAGCAGATCATTCAATTCCTTGTTAAACTCTGGGTCCTTGCGCGCCGCGTGATACGCGTCGGCCACCCGTTGCAATTCGGGGTACAGCAATTCCGGAACGTAGGTCCCGCCGAACTCGCCGTAATGGCCCGGTGCCTTAAATGTGTGCTGCTTTTCGATTTCTTGCATGTTACTCGCCCTTTCTGAGAACTAAAGTAGTCAAAAAAAGTCCGTCCTCAAACAACAACTGTTGCTTAAGGACGGATTTTTCCGCGGTGCCACCTTAATTGGGATTCCAGGTTATCAAAATAACGCCAGAGTCCCCGACTTAGCAGAGAGCCAACACTCTCCCGGCAACTGACGTATGCCTAACGTTCTTCCGTACTCCATATGTTTCGGGAAGACCCTCAGTGGTCCATTTATCGACTAGCATCCAATCGCACTCTCAACAACGGCGACTCTCTGTATGGGCCCGATCGACTTGACTTCCACCTCAGCGGTTTGAGGACGAACTTATTTGATTGACTAGGGAGTGTCTGAAAATCCCGAAATCCTGTATACTTCTTGTTAAAAACAAAACGGAGTGTTTAGGATGGTTATACCCAAACGTTATGAAGTAACCGACGAACAGTGGGAACGGATCGCTGATCTGTTTCCAAAGCGGTCAACGCGCGGCCGACCGCCTAAGGTCGACAATCGTACTGCTTTTAACGCCACATTATGGCTTATTCGCAGCGGTGCAGCTTGGCGGGATTTGCCCGAGCGTTACGGCCCCTGGAAGACAATCTACAGTCGGTTCCGGTTGTGGGTTGACGCGGGCGTGTTTGAGCAGATCTTCAAAGCTGTATCTGCCGATGCGGACATGGAAAACGTGAGCTTAGACTCAACCAGCATCCGCGTTCATCAGAAAGCCAGCGGTGCGAAAAAAACGCGGTAAATGCCGATGTGAATCAGTACATTGGCCGGAGTCGCGGCGGCTTGACCACTAAGATTCACGCCATCGTCGATGGCCTTGGCAATCCTCTGAGCTTCTGCCTGAGCGGCGGCGAGGTACACGATAGTACAGTGGCTGCACCGTTGCTCGGTACTATTCCATTGAAGAGCGTCAATGTCCTGGCGGACAAAGCGTACGGGACGCAGGCGCTACGAGACTTCATCACGTCTCAGGAGGGATACTACACAATCCCACCCAAAAGCAATGCAGTGAACCCCTGGCCGTGCGACTTCTATCTTTACAAGGAGCGACATCTAATCGAAGGCTTCTTCAACCAGATGAAGGAGTTCAGGCGTATAGCCACACGCTATGATAAGCTCGCGCATGTCTTTCTGGGCGCGGTTTACGTTGCAGCAATATGGGTATGGCTTAAGTAATTTTCAGACACCCCCTAGGATACTACACGCTCATTTTAAGGGTGTCAAGCCTAATTTGATTAGAAATTGTACCAGGCATTTTCGTTGACGGAAACAACGCCGGCGGTATAGTTATGGTGCATGGTGCTAATTGATGTGCAGTGAACCGATTCGAGAGGAGTGGACAACCGTGTTTTGGGTTAAAAAGTATTTGCACTCAGATCGCAACATTAATATTTTGGGCGTGGTAATCCTGCTGGCTTGCGTTGGGTTCGCCCTATCCTTACCGAAAATTGCGCCGCCGCACATCTATGAGGGTGATGTGGTGGCGGCAGCCGCTTTTGTACAAGACACCATACTGCGTTTTGTCGCATTCGCCCTGGTCTGGCTCATCGGTGCTGTCATTGGTCTATACCTTACGCTATATCAAAGCAAATCGGTTTAGTTCTGACTTTGTATATACGGTATACTCGCGCTAAAGAAAAGGAGGCTGAAAAGTAGCCCAGAAAAAGAACCCGGACGTAGATTTGATCGCTGAAAAGTGGCTGAAAGAAATCCAGACAACCTTCCAATTTTCCTGCGTTGATGACAGCCACATCCGCTTTAACACGCCCCTCACTGCTCCTTATGGTGATGGTATCACATTACTAATTACGGCCCACGATGATGACCGCTTTTTGGTCTCCGATCAAGGCTATACGATCTGGAACTTAGAAAGCCGTGGCATCTCCATGACCCGGTCGGGCAGTGCTCGCTTTGACCAACTCCAGAAAATAGTACACAACAATTACGCTGATTTTGACCCCGCTACTCTGAATATTTTCATGGCGGGTACACGGGCAGTACTGCCCACGATGATCAACGCGGTATTGAACACTGTGTTGACAGTATCCGACTTTGCATTTAGCAAAGTTTTTTGCCCGAATAAGGAAATCTTGATTCAGCGTTAGTTGTATTGTCCATGTATGCCATGAGAAAGGGCCAATCGCAATGCTCAAACTTGCGATTGGCCCTTTCAATCAATTAATCCTGCTCCGCGTACTCATCAATCGCCGCAACCAAGTCATCCACGCTGGTCACGATCTTGCCGTTCAGCTTGATCAGCCCAGTAGTGTACAGATTCAGGTAGTGGAACTGATTCTCGGCCACTTCTTGCAAGGCATCCAGCTTCTGCTGGTTGTCCGCGCCCAAGCGGCGGGTATCGGTGTATAACCCGATGATGGGCACCTTGGCTTGATAGGCCACGCCGATTTCACTGGCGACGCCATTATCGATTGTCGGGCCGTCCAGCACGGCGATCAGCAGATCGCTGGCCAGCACTTCGTCAGTGTCGGCCTTGGCAATCATTAGTGAATTGGCATAGTTATTCTTGTCATTGATGCTGGCATTCTCTTGGGGCAGGTAGACTTCGACCAGCGGATATTGCGCGCGAATCTTCGCCACAATCTTGGCGTTGAATTCGGCATCGGCTTGGGAGAACAAGCCATTGGCAAAATAGACTTTCACGGCATTAACCTACTTTCTCAAACTGAGTTTCACGACACATTCGCAACGGGCGGTCTGGGGGAACATGTCGATGGATTGGAGCCAGTCCACGTCATAGGCTTCGGTCAAGGTGACCAGATCCCGAGCGAGCGTGGACGGGTTGCAGGAAATGTACACAAACTTGGGCGGACGTTCCTGGACGATGGTCTTGCGCAAGGCGACATCCAGACCGGTGCGCGGGGGATCGACGATCAGAGCGGTCGGAGTGAAGCCCTCTTTCCGCCAGCGGGGAATGACGTTTTCAGCCTTGCCCACTTCGTAAACGGCGTTGGTGATGCCGTTGATCTCAGCGTTGCGCTGGGCATCGTGGACCGCGGCGGCGATGGTTTCCATCCCCCGCACGGCGGCGACGTGTTTAGCTGCCGTCAAGCCCAGGGTCCCGACCCCGGCATAGGCATCGATCAGGCGGTCCGCTTTATCCAGATTCAACGCCCGCAGCGCGATTGCGTACAATTCTTCGGTTTGGACCGGATTGAGCTGGAAGAAGGCTTCTGGGGACAGGACAAATTTATTACCCCGCAACTCTTCGGTAATCGTGCTGGCGCCGGCCAGATGGATCGTCTTCGGGCCCCAGATCAGCGAGGTATCATCCGGATTGACGTTTTCCATCACGCTGGTCACTGCCGGCATCGTGGCCTTGACCGCTGCGACTAACCGGTCGCGATCCCGGAAGTCTTCGACGCTGCTGACAAAGGTCACTTGCAGGTCCTCAGTGCTGGCCGATTCCCGCACGACCAAGGTGCGCAGGCCCTGGCGGTGTTGCTGCAAATCATAGATCGGCATGTGCAGCGCGTTCAGAATCTCCACCAGCGCATTGATGGTTTGCATCGTCCGGGGACTTTGGGTAATACTATGGGTAATGGAAATCAGATCATGTGTGCCCGGGGCATACATGCCAGCAATGATCTTGCCGCCCTTCTCCACCGCCAGCGGGAATTGCGCCTTGTGCCGGTAATGGGTGGGGTTCGCCATGCCGATCCCCGGTTTGATCTGATAATCCTTGTAATCCCGGGGCGCAAATTTCTCCAAAGACTGACGCAGCACATCGTCTTTGAAGGCCACTTGGGCCGGATAGGCCAAATGGTTCAGTTCGAGCCCGCCGACTTTACCGAAATTCTTGTCGGCCGGCTGGACCCGATCCTTGTTGGGTTTCTCAATATGGGTCATCTCGCCCCGTAAGAACTTGGGCGCAACCGCCGTGATCGTGGCTGAAACGACTTCGCCGGGCAGTACCCCGGGGATAAAGATGATCTTATGGCGCAGGTAACCAATCCCCTCACCATTGATCCCGATGCGTTTGATGGTAATGATCACCCGTTCGCCGACAACGGCTTCAACGGGTTTGGTGCGCGTATAACGTGACATGAATTTAAAATTCCTTTCAGAAAGCAGGTCAACCGTGGCAACGATAACCAAGATCTCGGCCCAGAAACGTCCGGGCCGCTACAATATTTTTCTCGACGGCGAGTATGCCTTTGCGGTGGATGAGGGCGTCCTGGTCCAGTTTGCTCTGGCCAAGGGGCAGGAACTGACGCCGGACCAGATTGCCCGCATCCAAGAGCAGGATAATTTTCGCCATGCTTATAATATAGCAGTGAACTACCTGGCACACCAGCTCCGGACCCGCCATGAGATTTGGGCGAAGCTGGAAGAAAAAGAAGTGCCGCCCGCTTATATCAAGCAAGTGGCGGCAGAATTGACGGAACAGGGGTATTTAGACGACCACGCCTACCGGGACAGTTTTGTCCGGACGCAGATGGTCACCACGGAAAACGGCCCGACGATCATCGAACGCAAGCTGCGGGAAAAGGGCATCAGCCCGGAACTCGCCAACCGCGAGGCGATTACCGATATTTTTACCCCGGCTGAGCAGCTGGCAACACTGGCCAAACTGATTGCCAAGCAGCGCAACCACTATCGCCGGAATTCCGCTCGGGAACAAGAACGGAAGATTCGGCAGCATCTGTACACCAAAGGCTTCGCTGGCGATTTGATCACTCAGGCGATGGATGCGGCCGACTTCACCCCGGATCCGGAGGAAGAAGCCGATGCCTTGGCTGCCCAGGGGGCCAAGTACTGGCGACGATATGCCAGCAAAGGGGCCGCGGTGCAAAAGCGGAAGACGAAGCAGATGCTGTATCAAAAAGGCTTTGATCTGGGGGCCATTGATACTTGGATTGCTGAGCAGGAAACGGAAGACGCCTAAGGGCGTCTTTTTAATTTACCCCATCTGTCAGGGTATATTCGACAGTGGCGGTGTAGCGGCCTGAACTGATCGTGTTAGCCGCGCTGGGCGCCGGCACTTCCAGACGAATATCGTTGTAATGCAGCGCATAGTCGGCCGTGGTCACGGTGTTGGTGAACAGAGTCTGACTGGCCTGCATCCCCACCCTGGTGATGCTGCTGCCCTGGACAAAGGCCAAGTCGGCCCCCTGGAGACCGGCAGCATCAGTGTCAGCCTGCTTGAACGCGGTCAGCTTGGCATCGACAGTGTATTGCGTCCCCAGGGTGTCCGCCAGCGTGGCATCGGTAATGGTACCCGCAGCAGTGACCACAATGGTGTTGGCCTCGCTGCCACTGATGTTGGTGTTCGAATACGCCGCCGCTGCGGTGGGCAGCGGTTGGGTACCAAAATCCAGATTCGGCACTTTCAGCTGGAGCAGCGCTGCTTCTGGGGCCAGCCCCATGTTCACGTTGGTCACGGCCGAATTCTTGGTCACTTGGATCGTTTGGGTAACCAGCACAGTTTGTTTATCCGCAGTGGTCGCGTGGGTCGGCAGCAGTTGCGAAGCCACTGTCGGGTCACTGCCGACGCCATTCTTGGTCGGGAACAAGCCGGCACTGACATTATCCACCAAAATACCCACTTGATATGTACCGGCCGGAATATTGCTGAACTGATAGCGGCCCATGGAATCCGTCGTGATCGCATAAGCCAAGCCCGTGCCATCCGCGCCGACAATGGCGTGGGTCGCTGCATTGATCAAGACCAGGGGCAGGCCGGTGAGCCGGGCTTCATTGTCCGCCATCAGGCCATCCCCGTTATTATCCCGCCAAACCGTGCCGCTGATGGTGTTTGAAATCGGCGTGTCCTGAGCGGTGACCGTCGCGTTCTGGGCGGCATTCGTGATCGTGACCGGCACCGCCTGCGGATTTAATGCATAGCCGACAGGCGCTTTCGTTTCCACAAAATTATATGTACCGTTGGCCAGACTGCCCACGGTCACTTGGCCGACTTGGTTAGTCGTCATCCCGCTGGCAACGGTCTGGCCGCTGCTGTCCGTCAGTTTGTACTCAGCGCCGGCCAACACCTGCTGCGTCGTCGCATCGACTTTCGTCAGCGTCGCCTGCCCCGTGTAGTGACTGGTGGCATCGGCCACCGCAACGGTTTCGTGGCTGCCGGGAGTCGTCACGCTGCTGCCCTGGGTGATCGTAAACCAATGGGGCGTTTGATCCAATTTATACCCATTAGGGGCCTGCGTTTCCACAAATTGATACGTGCCGATATAGACGCTCGGCAGCGTGATCTGCCCCTTGGCATCCGTCGTCAGTCCGGTCACTTCCACCCGACCGCCATTGTCCAGCAAACTGAAGACGGCCCCTGGCAAGGCCTGGCCCTGGTCAGTCGTCTTCGTCAAGGTCACGGACCCCAACTGATCACTGCTGATCGACCCGGTCCCGCCCCACTGGACGTACGCCGGCACATTGGCTGTCACAGTTTCGGTACTGGCCAGCATGGCGGCACTGGTCCATTTGTTCACGGTACTGGCCTGGACATTGCTCAGCTTAACCTGCACGGTCATGTTCACGGCCTTAGTCATGTTGCCAAAGTCATAGATCACGGTACTGCCGGCACTGCCATGGCTGGTCTCCGAAATCTTCGGCTGAACCGTCCCGCCGTCATTAATAAAGTTGCTGGTGCCCGGCGCGTACGACCCAGTCGGGGCATACACGCTGGTGGGAATTAACGTCTCGTTGGGCCCAATTTGCTGAGTGACAATAACGTCATTCAGCTCTTTGGTATTCATATTGACTGCGATATTCCACGTCAGTTCACTAGGGGCCCCGTTGATACTCCGAGAGAAGATCCAGCCGACAATGTTGACATCCGGCAGTGCCCCTGGCGCATCGGGCATCGTACCGTTAGTTGTGAAACTCAGCGCACCGCGATAAGTCTTTACCGCCTGGCCCACGGTGGCATTGAAGGTGATCGTTCCTGTTTGCGCGCCCTTGGCAATTTTAAAGATCCCGATCACTATGCCGGTCGAGTCTTGCACCTGTAATGACAGATCATCGTTAGCTTGCAGGTAACTGGGCAGTGCAACCGGGGCCGTATCGCCGCTGGCAATCTTGGTGTTTTCAGGAATAGACCAGTTATACGTCACGGTATAAAAATTTGAAACCGTCATACTGGGACTGTTCGCCACCGGATTGTTGTTGAAGTCAAAAATACTGGCATCGTCTGCAGTCAATCCCTGCACAGTCGTTACCGCAGTGGCCTGGGTTGTTGCCGGGCGGCTCAGCCCGACGGCCGCCACGACCCAGATCAGCAGCAGTGTCATGCCATATACCAAACGTCTTGTCCACGTCATGTTTCGAATCCTCTTTTATTCATTCCATTTTCATACCAATTATTTAGTATAACGCAATTTTCCCACTCCCCAAGAACAAGTGGGAAATCGGGCAAAAAAATACCGCCAAATTGCGGCGGTATTGGTCAGTTTATCCAAATTAATTTAAGCGTCTGCCAGCTTCGCCACGTCCAATTCATGGGGCGCGTGGCCGGTTTCGACGAACGCCTTAGCGTTATTCAGGGAGACCGTGACCATATTTTCCACGGCCGTCTCGGTGTGGTAGGCAATATGCGGGGTCATGATCACCCGGGGATCGGCCAACAGTTTTTCGTACAGCGGGTTAGCCGGCGCTTCGTTCTTTTCCCAAGCCGGATAGACATCGGCTTCGAATTCGAAGGTGTCAATGCCTGCCCCAGCAATCTTGCCGCTGGCCAGACCAGCGATGAGGGCTTGGGTATCGATCAGATTGCCCCGGGCAGTGTTGATCAAATATACCCCGTCCTTCATCTGGGCAATTTGGTCGGCGCCGATCAGATGGGTATTTTCCTTCGTGCCCGGGATGTGCAGATCAACGACATCCACCCGCGGCCAGAGGTCTGCCAAGTCATCAACGTACTCGACTTGATCCTTAAGCGCTGGATTCGGATAGGGATCATAGGCGATGACCTGGCTGCCGAAACCTTGGAACAGCTTGACCGCCGACGCGCCGATGCGGCCGGTACCGACCACGCCAATGGTCAGCGTGCCCAGTTCTTTACCGGTCCGCTGCATGGCATCGGTATACTGGTGATGGCTAATGGATTGGATCACATAACCGAAGTTGCGCACCAATTGCAGTGTCAGACTCACGGCGAATTCCGCGATGGATTGGGGCGAATACGCCGGGACGTTAGCCAGCTGAATCCCGTTAGCGGCCAGGGTCGCAAAGGGGACGTTATCCGTCCCAACGTTGCGCAGCGCCAAGTATTTCACCCCGGCTTGAGCCATTGCTTCAATAGCCGCGGGCGGGTAAGCAACCGTTTGCAACGCGACAACGACATCATCGCCGGCAAAATCCGCCGGGGTCTGACCGCCTAGAATTTCCTGATGAAACTGCAGCGTCACGCCGTTTTCTGCTGCCCAGGCGTCAAAGAATTCCTTTTCTTCCGGCTTTAATCCATAGATCCCAAATTGCATTATTTTAGTCTCCTTCTGTCATTGACTTGGTTGTGTCCCGGTACCAGCGGGCATGATCCCGCCGACCGCCAACGGTAAACCGGGCAGTGCTTTGTTCTGCCGGCAGCGCGGCCGCTGCATCACCGAGGGGCAGCTGGTCATTGAACATCTGCTCATACGCCGGGATAGTCAGTTCTTCCCGCTCCGCCAGTAGCTGAATCACCGCAGCTTGACCGATATGGTCGGCAAAGCCAGGGGCCAGGATGCCGCTGAAGAACTCGCCCACCGCACCGGAACCGTAGCTGAACAGGCCGATGCGGTCACCCGCCTGCATTGTTTTATCATGACACAACAGACTGAGTAGGCTCAAGTACAGAGAACCGGTATAGATGTTGCCAACTTGGCGAGACAGGCGGCTGGCGGCGGTTAACCGCTGCCCTAAGCGGACGCTGTCAGTGAGGGCCGCCAGGGCTTTCTTCCCCATCTTGGTGAAGGGCAGGTGGAACAATAGCGCGGCGTAATCAGTGATCGTGTCGTGGTATTGGACTTGGTGCTGACCGACGATTTTGGTGACAAAATCCAAATAAGCGGCCGTGGAATAGTGGCCATCCACCACTGGGACGGTCATGCCGGTGGGCCGGAAAAAATCAGGGATGTCTTCGGTATAGGCGACGGCGTCATCCTGCAGGGCGAGAACCCGCGGCTGGGCACTGATCACCATGGCCACGGCACCAGCGCCCTGGGTGACTTCCCCGCCGCTGGCTAGGCCGTACCGAGCGATATCGCTGGCGATGACCAGCGCTGTCTTAGTCGGATGCGCGGCCACATAATCCCGGGCCATCAGCAAACCGGCGGTGGCACCGTAACAGGCTTCTTTAATGTCAAAGGCGCGCACCCAGGGATTCAGCCCGGTTAAGCGAGCGACAGTGATTGCTGCGGCTTTGCTTTCGTCCACGCCGGATTCGCTGGCCACGATCACCATGCCCAAGCGGCCGTCCAGCCGGGCACTGGGCAGCGCATCGACCGCGTTAGCCGCCATACTGATGATATCCTGGGTGGCCGGCGCGACGGCCATTTGGTCTTGACCAATGCCGATCGTATATTTATCAGGGTCATCGCCCCGCGCCTTGGCCAATTTCACTAAATCCACATAATAGTGCGGGGTATAAAAACCAATTGCGTCAATCCCGATGTCCATGATCCTTCTCCTTTGCCCGCAGTTGGGCGAGTAGTTGTTGGGCCAGCGCTTCTGAGGGGCGGCCGGCGGCTGCGAGCTGGGCAGCCAGCGGCGCGATTTCAGCGGCTGTCGCCCCAACCCGCACCGCCAATGAGCCGTATTGCAGCCGCATGTGGCCGCGCTGAATGCCGTCAGTCACTAAAGCATGCAGTGCCGCCAGGTTGGCCGCTAAGCCGACGCTGGCCGCAATTGCTTGAAGCTGCAGGACCGTGGGCCGACCGAGCAGCGTCAGCGCCTGCTGAGCACTGGGCAAGACCTTGGTGGCCCCGCCCACGGTACCCACTGGAATGGGCAAGGTGATCGTGCCCACCAGAGTGTCATCTTGCACGTGCCAAGTGCTGAGCCCGCGATAGGTGCCGCTGCTCGCCGCATAGGCATGGGCGGCCGCGTTGACCGCGCGGGTATCGTTGCCCGTCGCCAAGGCCAGGGCCGCCACGCCGTTCATGATGCCCTTGTTATGGGTCACTGCCCGCCGGCTGTCCTGCTGGGCCCAGTCGGCGATGGCCGCGATCCGCTGACCGACTGTCCGGCCTGATTGCCTGGGTGTCTGCAAATTGGCTAGCGGAAGCGCGGCTTGCACCTGGGTCACACTGTCGCGCCCGTCATTGGTCAGGACCGCAAACAGCACCGCACCGCCGGTGACTTCAGCAGCAGCGGGGGCAACGGCTTCTAAAATATCGTTCATGATGTTGGCCCCCATGGCTTCGCCGGGGGTGACGGTAACCAAAAGCTGCAAACTGTCATCAACGGCACCCGGGGCCACGGTGATCCGCTCGATACGGCCCCCGTGGCTCTTAAGGGTGGGATGAGCAGCATAGCCGATTGCCATCAACCGGGACAGATTGGCCTGTAATTCCTGCGCCGCATAGGCAGATACATTTTGCAGGGCAATCTGGCCAGTTAACGCATGGGCATTGGTGATAATGGTGAGGTCCCGCCCTTGGTCCAGCATCTTAAACCCGTGATTGATTGCCGCCACCACGGACGGTTCCTCCGTCGCCAGCGGGATTGTCCGGGGTGTTCCAGCAATGACCACGCCAGGCACGACCCCCACCGGCAGACTCATTTGACCGATCACGTTTTCACTGAGACCGGTCAAGACTGTTTCCGGTAAGGGCTGTTGGGCAGACCAAAATTGTGCTTGGTCAACAGATAAAATGCCCTGGTCAACCAACAAAGCCCGGCGCTCCGCAGGTGTCAGCTGCCAGAATTTCTTAGTCATCGGGCAGGGTCACTCCCATACCAACGGCCATCCCGCCGCCGACACATAACGCGGCTACCCCCCGGTGCAGTTGCCGCTGCTTCAGGGCATAGATCAGCGTGGTCAAAATGCGGGCGCCAGAAGCCCCCAGCGGATGGCCCAAGGCCAGTGCCCCGCCGTTGACATTCACTTTCTCAGCCGGCAATTCCAATGCCTGCACAACGGCCATGGATTGGGCCGCGAAGGCCTCGTTCAGTTCATACAGGTCAACATCATCAGCGGCCCAGCCGGCCTTGCGCAGCACGTGCGGAATCACCCGAGCGGGGGCAAAGCCCATCACGGCCGGATCGATTCCCCGTTCGTCAAAGGCGGTTAATTCCGCCAACCACGATAGTCCCTGGGCCTCGGCGGCATCCTTCGCCATCAGGACCAAAGCAGCCGCACCGTCATTGATACCGGAAGCGTTACCGGCGGTGACAGTACCATCGGTTTTAAAAATCGTCCGTAATTTGCCCAGGGCGGCCATTGACGAGTCCGGGCGAATGCCCTCGTCCATCGTCATCAGGCCAATGGGAGTGATTTCTTCAGTAAATCGACCGGCGGCCGTTGCCGCAGCAGCTTTTTGATGGGAATGCAGGGTGAATTCATCCTGTATTTCCCGGGAAATATGAAAGTCATCGGCCACCCGTTCCGCTGTCATGCCCATAGGTTCATGGTTAATGGCGTCGGTCAGCCCATCAATATTCAGGCTTTCTTCCACTTCCGGCGAGGCTGTATTGTGGCGCACCAGACCTGGGGCATTGGACATACTTTCCGTGCCGCCGACTAAGACGGCATCTGCTTCGCCCAGTTGAATGGCTGCCTGACCCAGATGGACCGCCTTCAGACCGGAGCCGCAAACCTGGTTGATGGTCATCGCAGTGCTGTCGTCACTGAGTCCGACCCGCAGGGCAATTTGGCGCGACACGTTTTGCCCATTGCCGGCGGCCAGCACGTGGCCAAAAATTGCTTGATCGATCGCCTCAGCCGGAATTCCGCTCTGAGCAATGGCGGCCTGTGCCGCATGCACCCCGAGATCGACTGCGGACAGCTCCCTCAACGCCCCGCCCCGCTTGCCGATCGGCGTCCGTTGGGCACTTAATACCACGACTTGTCGCAAAATAATGGTTCCTCCGTTCGGAATTTTCTAGAACCTAAAGCATACCGGAAACTGGGCGAGAATACTAGCTGGAAAGCCCGACCTTAACGCAATATTCAGCAAACCACGGTACAATATAAGTGAAGGAGATGACCTCGGATGCACGTTGGTGAATTACTGTTGCTGCTGGCTGATATTCGGCCGAATACGGCGGTCTTTTATAATCAAAATGGCGAACCGCTGCCGATCACCGCTATCACCTGGACCAAGCCAGACGTCGAAGCACCAGCGGCCCTGCTCCACGTTGGCACTCCGGGGCATCCCCGCCGGCAATGGGAATTGGTCGCCCTGCTCAAAGAACCCAACCGCCCCCAGGACCAGATTCTTGTCGTGACCAAAGATGGACCAATGCCGATTTTCGGCTTTCGTCTCGTACAGCGGCATATTTGGCTTGGCTGACGGATCAAAAAAGCAGCCCCGCAGGACTGCGCAAAGTAAATTATTATTTCTTCTTCGGCGCCGCCGGGACATCATCAAACCCGGCCACCAATTTCTTCAAATACGCATGCAGCTCATCCTTGATCTCCGGATGCCGCAAGCCGTACTCAATCGTCGTCTGGACGTATCCGAACTTATTGCCGACATCATACCGCTTGCCCGTGAATTCCCGGGCAAATACCCGCTGGGTCTTGTTCAGCCGATCGATCGCATCAGTCAGTTGAATTTCGCCGCCCCGGCCGGGTTCTTGGGTGTCCAGCAAATCAAAGATTTCCGGATTGAGCAGGTACCGGCCGATAATAGCCAAGTCGCTGGGCGCTTTATCCACCGGCGGCTTCTCCACGAAGTTCTTGACGTTATACAGGCCCGGTTCCATTTCGGACGTGGGGTTGATGACACCATACTTGGAGACTTCCTCGTGGGGCACGCGCATGACGGCCAGCGTGGAGGCGTGGGTCTTTTCATAATCGTCCATTAATTGCTTGGTCAAGGGCACCTTGCTCATGGCTAAATCGTCGCCCAGCATGACGACAAAGGGTTCGTTGGCGACAAAGGACTTGGCCAGCCGGACAGCGTCGCCCAACCCGCGCTGGTAGGACTGACGAATGAAGTACAGATTGACGCCAATGTTGGTCGTCTCCTGCTCCAGCTTCAGCAGATCGTCCTTGCCCTGGGCCCGCAACTGTTCTTCGAGTTCAGGCGCAGAGTCGAAATGGTCCTCGATCGGCCGCTTGCCCTTCCCAGTGATGATCAAAATATCTTCGATCCCCGAGGCTTTAGCCTCTTCAACGATGAATTGAATCGTGGGCTTATCCACGATGGGGAACATTTCCTTAGCCATCGCCTTGGTGGCGGGCAGAAGCCGGGTCCCAAAGCCGGCCGCCGGGATCACTGCTTTGCGTACCTTCATTGATTATCAGTCCTCACTCTTAATATTGTGTACTCGCTTACCATACCACATGCTGGTTAAGAATCTACCATTATTCTGTGTGCTTTTTGTGCCGCCGCCACCAATCGACAAACCGGCTGCCGCTGGTGGGCGCCGTGCCATGGGCAGTTTCTTGAGTCACCGCGTTGACCACCGCCCCAAAGACAAAAATTGTTGCCGTCCAGTTGATCCACAACAGGACGATCATCACCGTCCCAATTCGACCGTAGGAGTTCCAGCCCGTTCCGAAATACCGCATGTAGACGGAAAAGCCTTGAGACAGCAGCATCGTGCCTGTCGTGGCCACGGCCGTCCCGGGCAGCACCGTCCACCAGCGCATCCGGGCATTGGGCAAAAAGAAATAGAGCAGCATGCCCAGAATCAAGTTAGCCCCCACGGCGACCGGCCAGCGCAAGGTCCGATAAGTATCCAACCAAGATGTGGGTAGGCGCAACAGCGGAATCAGCCACTCCAAAAATTGGCCGCCAAAGATAAACAGCAGCATCAGCACACCCAATACCAGGATAAACGCCAGGGTGAGCAAGAAAGAAAAAAGGCGACGACCAAAGAAGGTGATGATCCCTTCCCGCGCACTGGCCGCCCGGGGCACCCCATAGGCATAATTCATACTATTGCGCATCGCGTTGAATCCCCGACTCGCCGTCCAGAGCGTCGTCACGATACCAAAAGACAGCAAGCCGCCGCTGCGGTCCCGCAGCAGGGCAATGATTGCTGGTTCAAAGGCGGCCATGATGCTGCTGGGGACGATCGGCGCCAAATAGCTCAGCGCAAACTGCGGTGTGATTCCGACCAGCGGCAGCAAATTTCCTACAACGATGATCAAAGGAAAAACCGACAGCAGCAGGTAGTACGTGATCACTGGCGGCGCCGACAGGACCGCCGGTTCCGAAAAGCGGGCAATAATGTCCGCAATAAACTGCCCCACCCGGGCCCACCGCGTGGGCTTAACGACTGGGGCGGACGGCACCAGCCGATACCGGGGCATTGGGCGGGCCATGGCGCCGCCTCCTTTCCGACTTATTCTTCAATTGTACCAAAAAACGCGCCCGGCCAGCTGGTCGAACGCGCGGTGAAACAGAAATTATTTGGCGACTTTCTCGACAAACGGATTCTCGGTGACGCCATTGTACAGATACTTCGCGTCAAAGACGGGATCCTGACTGGTCAAGATCTTCGGCCCATCATTGGTGATCACCAAGGTGTGCTCATATTGGCAAGACGTGGAGCCGTCAGCAGACACGTAGTATTCCCACGTATCGCCCGGCAGTGTCTTCGCTTTGATCTTCCATGTCCCCAAGTTGACCATCGGTTCGATGGTGATGGTCATCCCGGCCTTCAGGCGCAAGCCCTGACCCGGTTCGCCATAATGGGGCACGTTCGGTGCTTCGTGCATCGTGGGCCCGATGCCGTGACCGATGAGATCCCGGACATCGCCCATGCCCTCTTCGTCTTCGACATAGCTCTGAATGGCCCAGCCGATATCGCCGATCCGGTTGCCCACCGTGGCGGCATCGATCCCCAGGTAAAGCGCCTTGTGGGTCACCGCCATCAAGTGTGCGTCCTCAGGGGATAATTGCCCCACTGCATAAGCCCAGCAAGAGTCGCTTTCGTAACCGTCCAGATTCACGGTCATATCGACTTTAACAACATCGCCATTGTGTAAGTATAAGTTCTTCCGCGGCTCTGCATGGGCCACTTCATCATTGACAGCGACACAGGTCGCATATTTATATCCTTCAAAGCCCTTTTCCGAAGGCTTCCCGCCATGACTGGTAATGAAATGGTCGGCAAACTCTTCGATCTCCCAGCTGGAGATGCCCGGCTTGATGATGTCCCGCAAACCGATATGGGTCGCTGCCAGCAATTGTGCTGAACGCTGCATCCCGTCCAATTCCCGGGGTGATTTTAATGTAATCACTTAACAGATTCCTCCTTGTGTTGTTCATCAGAATTATAGCACAGGTTAGCCTTTATTTTCTGAAACCGCAACTGGGTCATGGGGTGCCGTCCGCATTCGCCGGCTTTCCGCCGAAATATCCCGCTCTTTCTGGCGAGTGAAAGGATAGAGAATCATCGCCAGCAGCCCCACCCAAATACTGATCAAAGGCAAGACACCGGTGGCGAAGCGAATCCCCCGCACTGCCTGGGCACTTTGCACGGCGACTTGGCCGCGGTAGCCCGTGGCACTCATGATTGAGGTGTAAAGAATCATTTGGATACTGCCCAGCGACGTGGTGAAAATGGAAAACAGCCCGCTGTACAGGCCGGTCTTGCGAATCCCGGTGCGCCACTCGTCTTCGTCAATGATCAAGGCATTCATCGGCGCAGTCGCGGTGGCGAAGTAGATCGTACAGCAGACGATCAAGCCGTAATAGAGATAGACCTCCGGAATCGTATGGGCAAACGTCAGCCCAATATACCCGATCGTCGCCGGGATCATCCCGATGTAAATATTGGTCTTCGTCCCCCAGCGCTTCACCGCGTAATTCATCAGCGGCATCAAGGCCAAGGCCACAAAGTGGGTGATGAAATTCAGCAGCGTCGCCGTCGTGCCAGGGGCGTGGATCACTGCGTCCATATAATAGAGGAATGCCGTGGAATAGTAGCTGATGGCCCCCATGGCAATGATGGAATAGGTAATACTGGTCAAAAACGGCCGGGACTTGATGATCACCCAGGCGGCCCGCAGCGTTTCTTTGTTGTTCCGCTTGGCCGGTTTCAGCGTCGCGTACATCTCCGGTGTATCCTTCAAGCCCCGCAGTGCCAGGATGAAGATTAACGTTTGGACGGCCACTACCACAGAGAGCACGGGAATGAAGAGACTCTTATTGCCGCCTTGGAACAGCAGCAAAGTGGGAATCATGGTGGCCAGGAAGGACATCCCATAGGTCAAGTAGTTGCCGATGGTGCCGATATCCAGCCGTTCTTCCTTCGTCGGCGCGGCAATCTGCACGTAGGACCCATAGGCGACCCCGTACGCCGTGGCGGCCGTGTCGAAGAAGAACAGCTCCGCGGTGAAGACGCCGAACTTCGCCCACTGACTCCAGCTGGGTTGGGTAAAGGCCATCGCGATTGTCGTCAGCATCATGAACGGGACCGTCACATGCAGCAGGTACACGTATTTGCCCCGGCCCGGGCGATAAGGCTGGCGGTCGATCAAAGCCCCGATCAGCGGATCATTCAGGGCGTTCCAGATGTTGTAGATCACGTAGACCAGCCCGACCAAGTTAGCGTTCAAGCCGATCACGTCAGTGTAATATTTGATGTAGACCTGGTGAATAATGACTTGACTGACCGACAGGATCGGTGCCGGCAGCGATATTTTTAGTTTTTGAATAAACGATAAGCCAGTGCTCTTGAAAGTGAACGAATCAATCAGAACCTGCAACCACTTGGGCCGCCGCGTATTCTTGGCCATCCCCATGCCCCCAGACAACTGTTATTTAATCCTCTTCAGGATAGCACAATCAGCTAAAAAAATCGTGAAAACTGCCTAGGCCGGTCCATCACTATTTTTGCTTTTGAAAAACGCTTACGGTATAGTTGATAGGTGAGAGATTGGAGTGCTTAATATGAGAATAGGAATTCCCAAAGAAACCAAGAATAATGAAAATCGAGTCGCGCTGCCCCCTGAGGGCGTGCATGAATTGATCCACGACGGTCAGACCGTCTGTGTCGAACGCGGTGCCGGGGTTGGCTCCGGTATCCAGGATGCCGCCTACCAAGAAGCCGGCGCCACGCTGGGGTCGGCAGATGACGCCTGGGCCAGCGATATGGTAATGAAGGTCAAGGAGCCTACCCCCGCGGAGTACCACTACCTGCGGCCCGGCCTGCTGCTGTTCACCTACCTGCATTTGGCCGCCAACAAGCCGTTGACCGAGGCGCTGCTTAAAGCCAAGGTCAACGCGGTGGCGTACGAGAACGTGCAAAAAGAGGACGGCTCCCTGCCGCTGCTCTCGCCAATGAGTGAGATCGCCGGCAGTCTGGCCGCTCAAATCGGCACTGAATATTTGGAGAAAAACCACGGCGGCAAAGGTATCCTGCTGGCCGGCGTCCCCGGTGTCCGCAAGGGCCGGGTCGTCGTCATCGGCGGCGGGGTCTCCGGGACTAACGCGGCCCGGGTCGCCCTGGGCTTAGGCGCTCGGGTCACGATCCTCGACGTGAACGTGGAGCGGCTCAAGGAAATCGACGACCAATTCAATGGTCGGGTCCAAACGCTGCTGTCCAACACCAGCAACATCGCCAATGCCTTGAAGACCGCCGACGTCGCTATCGGGGCCGTCTTGCTGCCGGGGCACCGGGCACCGACCTTGGTCAGCCGCCAGATGGTCCGCGACATGCCGGACGGCTCTGTGATCGTCGATATTGCCATTGATCAGGGCGGCATCTTCGAAACCGGCAGCCGGGTCACCATTCATGACGATCCCACTTATGTCCAAGAAGGGGTCATTCATTATGCCGTGGCCAACATGCCCGGGGCTGTACCGCAAACGGCCACCTACGCCTTGAGCAACGCCACCATCGGCTACGCCCGCCAGCTGGCCAGCACCCCGCTGGTTGAACTGTTGCAGACAAACCAGGACCTTTACCGGGGTACGGCCACTTATCAAGGGCACATGACCCTGGGAGCCGCCGCCGCTGATCTGGATATTCCTTTCACACCATTGAACAAGTTGCTCTAAATCCAAATTGCTTTCCCCCTGGCCTTTGTTATAATCTATCCATATATCTATCCTTGCCTGACGCAAGGTAATCGGAGGAATTTAACTCATGGCCAGTGCCAAAATTGTGTATGCTTCTATGACCGGTAACGACGAAGAAATCGCCGACATTTTGGAAGAAGCGTTTGAAAACCTAGACGTCGACGTGGATGTATCTGAAATCTCCCAGACCGACGCCGCTGAATTCGAAGACTACGACATCGATATCATTGTCACCTACACGTATGGTGACGGCGAACTGCCCGATGAAGCGGTGGATTTCTTTGAAGATCTTCAAGAGGAAGACCTAAACGGCAAGATCTTTGGCTGTGCCGGCTCCGGCGACACTTTTTACGATGACTTTGCCAAGTCCGTGGACGACTTCGCCGACGCCTTTAAAAAAACCGGCGCCGTTGAGGGCGCTCCGGTGGTCAAAATCGATTTAGCCCCCGAAGAAGACGATATTACGGCGCTGCAAGCCTTTGCCAAACAACTGTTGGCAACGTACAACGCGCAAAACTAAAAGCAGGTGATCCCCGTGCCCAATTGGCGTGCGTTGATGCATAAGTATCGACATTTCCTACGGTACATGGTGTATGGCTTCATGGCTTCGGTCGTGAACATCCTGGTGTATTTCGTGTTCACTCATGTGTGGCACATTCCGTACGTGATCGGCAACAACGTCGCCTGGATCATCAGCAATACCGTCTCCTTTGCTCTCACCAAGTCCCTGGTGTTCCATAGCCGCTATGAAGACTGGCTGGTCGTCGGCAGTGAAATTGTGTCGTTCTTCGGCTTCCGCCTGCTGTCCCTCGTTGCGGACAACGTGATCATGATCGTTGGTATTTCATTCCTGGGGATTCCCAGCATGTGGGCCAAGATCATTGACCAAGTATTAGTCGGCCTGTTCAATTACGCCACCTCCCGCTGGACCTTTTTGCGGCAAAATCATTTTGCTGTCAAACGGCTGCGGAAACGGCAGGCAAACAAAAAGCGCATCGATTAAATTCGGTGCGCTTTTTGCGTAGCGTTACTGATTACTCAAATTCAGCCGGCCGTTCTTTCCGTTCGCCAAAGGAATACAGAATCGCGTCCAGGATCCGCTCAGTGGCGTGCCCGTCACCATACGGATTCTTGGCGTCGGCCATCCGCTGATATTCGGCCGGGTCATCCAGCAGCTGACGCATGGCCTGTTCCACCTTATCAGTCTGCGTGCCGACCAGCTTCAGCGTACCCGCGGCCACCCCTTCCGGCCGTTCGGTGGTGTCCCGCAAGACCAGGACTGGTTTACCCAAAGACGGGGCCTCTTCCTGGACACCGCCGGAATCGCTCATGATGAAATAGCTGCGGGCGGCGAGATTATGGAAGTCCACCACGTCCAACGGATCGATCAAATGGATCCGAGGATCGTCGCCGAGAATATCATGGGCGGTTTTTTGGACCACCGGGCTCAAATGCACGGGGTACACGATCTCGACGTTATCGTAGCTGTCGATCACCCGGCGCATCACCTTGAAGACCCGGCGCATGGGTTCGCCCTGGTTCTCCCGCCGATGCATCGTCACCAGGATCATCCGCTTCTTAGGATCCACCAGATCCAGCACCGCGTGGTGATAATCGTCATGGACCGTATAATGCAGCGCATCGATGGCGGTATTGCCGGTGATGAAAATGTGCTCCGCGGGATGATTCTCCTTCAATAGATTATCCCGGCTGGTCGTGGTCGGCGCAAAATACAAGTCGGCCAAAACATCCGTCAGCTGGCGGTTCATTTCTTCTGGGAACGGGGAATACTTATTCCACGTCCGCAAACCAGCCTCTACGTGGCCCACTTTGACCTGCTGATAATAGGCTGAAATGGCCGCCGCAAAGGTGGTGGTCGTATCACCGTGGACCAGCAGGATGTCCGGCTTTTCCTTGACGATGATCGCCCCCAGGTTTTCTAACACCCGGGTCGTGATATCCGCCAGCGTCTGGTTCTGGTGCATGATGTGCAGGTCGTAATCCGGGACGATCTTGAAGATGTCCAATACCTGCTGGAGCATCTCCCGGTGCTGACCGGTGACCACGGTGACCGTATCAAAATCTGCGGTGCGTTTCTTCAGCGCCAGCACGACCGGCGCCATTTTGATGGCTTCCGGCCGGGTGCCGAACACCGTCATTACTTTTACTTTTGCCAAATCCACAAACCTCCGATAACGTTACTCTTGATTTCTTCTCCATTATACAGCAGTTGCGGCCAGCGCCAAGGTATAGCAAAACGCCGTACCAGCCAAGTGATACCTAGCTGGTACGGCGCTTTGATCTCCCAAGTGTCCCCAAAAAGATTAGCGAATGTTGATCTGCGGCCGGACCCGCGTGTCGCTGGTCCGGGTCAAAGTCTGATGCACCGGGGTCTTATCGTTGCTGTGGAACCGATCATTGGCGATAAAATCATTGATCTGGGCCGTCAGGATCTGGACCATCTGATCCTGAGAAATATCCAAGTAGCCGGCCGAAACCAAGGCGGATAAACCGGTGGAAATAATCCAGTTACCGGTAATGATGTCTTTTTTACGGCGTTCCGACAGTTGCTGGATCTCCGGATACATCTGCAGCCGCTCCATGCCCAATTCATAGCAGAATCGCCGCATGGCTTCGTGGCCGAAATGATCCTCGATATAAATGGCCCGGTACAGCTGCTTGTCATTCTTGGCCAAATCTATATAAGATAACGCCAAGTCGATCAGCGGATCGCCGGTATAATGCCGGTTAAACACGTCGGACCGCAGGTAATCCTGGATCTTGTCGATCACTGCCCGCTTCAAATCATCCATGCAGCTGAACTCCAGGTACAGCGGTTGGGTCGAACAACCCATTGCCTTGGCAATGTTCCGGGCCGTAAAACTCTTGAATCCCTCACTCACGACAAGGTCGTAGGCACTGGTGAGGATCATCTCGCGAGTTATTGTCTTCTTACGTGCCATGGTGCGCCTCCTTACTCAATACCACGTTATTTTTCACACGTTGCATACACGTCCGAGGTGAACGGAAAAGCCGACTTATAAAATTCGGTCTGTTGTTGCAATTTCCTCCACCGTTATATTATCACATTGTGCACAATTAACAAACGTTTTTTAACTATTCTTTTTCGCGAAAAATTCTGGCCGTTCTGTTAACCAGCCGCCATCCCACGGCTGTGTTATACTGAGTGACACAAATCTGTTATTTTAGAAATGAGGAATTTGTATGTCCCATAGTTTTTCTGAACAGCTTTCCCGCTATGCAGACCTCATTGTCCAGTACGGTGTCCAGATCAAGGCGGGCGACACCGTTTTGCTGGGAATCAGTACCGACCAGACGGTGCTGGCGGAGAAAATCGTCGCTGCGGCCTACGCCGCTGGGGCGGCGGAAGTCCTGGTGGAATGGCACGACGACGCCATTACCCGCCAGCGCCTGCTGCACGAAACAACGGAACGGCTGGTCGCTGTCCCCCGCCACCAATCGGCCAAGGTCCGTTATTGGCTGCAGCACAAGGCCAAACGGATCTCGGTCGTTTCCCAGGATCCCAATGCCCTGCACGGGGTGGATTCAGAGAAGGCCGCCAAATACCAGCAGGCTCTGGGTGCGGTCAATCGGCCGTGGCGGGATGCGGTGCAAAATAATGATATTTCCTGGACCGTCGTGGCCGCGGCCAGCCCCGCTTGGGCCCAAGTTGTCTTCCCTGATCTCAGCGCTGCTGCCGCGACACAGAAACTCTGGAAAGCGATTTTCACAACGGTCCGCTTGACTGAAGATGATTACCAGAGCGCCTGGGACCGGCACATTGCCGATCTCACAGCCCGCGCCCAGTGGCTGAATCAGCAGCAATTCACCGCGCTGCACTACACCTCACCGCGTACCGACCTAACCATCGGCCTGCCGGCCCACCACGTCTGGGAGGCAGCCACGGCGCAAAACCCCGAGGGCGACAACTTCGTTCCGAACATGCCCACCGAGGAAGTCTTCACCGCCCCCGACCGGACCCGCATTGATGGCCGGGTAACGGCCACCAAACCGCTGGTTTACGGCGGCCAGACCATCAGCGGGATGTGGTTCGAGTTCAAGGCCGGCCGAGTCGTCCAGGCCCATGCCGATCAAGGCGACACCGTGCTCCAGCAGCTGCTGGCAACGGATGCCGGCGCTCGCTCTCTGGGCGAAGTTGCGCTGGTGCCGGACCCCTCGCCCATTTCGCGATCCGGCATTATTTTCTATAGTACGCTGTTTGACGAAAATGCCTCGGACCATCTGGCGCTGGGCGCGGCCTATCCCTTCTCCGTTGCCGGCGGCACCGCCATGACCGACGACCAATTGCAGGCTGCCGGCCTCAACCGCAGTTTAGTCCACGTGGACTTCATGGTCGGCAGTGCCGATATGGATATCGACGGCATCAAGGCCGACGGGACGCGGATTCCCGTATTCCGTAACGGTGATTGGGCCAAATAATCGGGCAATTAAATAACACCGGCCAGCTGATTTTCGGCCGCCGGTGTTATTTAATTCCTGCTATTCAGCAATTATCTGCTTGCGCCCGTTGGCGGTCACTTTCAATCCCCACCAGGCCACAGCGATGTCCACCAGCACGGTGATGACGATCCGCCAAATCCCGAAGCTGGCCGGGACGATTTCTTGATAAATCCCGTAACTGAAGATGGCCACGCCGCCGACCACCAGAATGACGGTGGCCAGATACCACATCGGCCGGCCAAACGCCAAACCGTGCTGCCGCTGACGCTTGGCGATCCAAGGCATCAGGACGCCTAGAAGGACCATCCCCAGGGTCACCAGGATGTTCAGGATCAGCGACCAGGTATACAGCCGCGTGCCCGGTTTCGCGTCCACCGGTTGGAAGGCCATGATGGCGAAGAACAGCGTGATGGCAAACATCCACAGGCCAACGATGAAGCCGACCTTGTCGTTTTTCAAATACGTATAACTCGGCGTCGGATACCGGTCAGAATGCAGCCGGACCATCATGAACGCCCAGAACAGGAAGCAGGTGGAGAATGGTGAGACGATCCCGTTCAGGTTGAGCAGCCAGTTGAAGATGTCGTTGATTTGAGGCAGAAAGCCGGCCACAACCATGATGATGCCGCACAGGATCGTCGTCATCCAGTAACCGTTGATCGGCAGGCCGGCATCGTTGACTTTCGTCAGCTGCGTGGGCATATATTTTTTGGCCATATCCCCCAGAAAGACCCGGGTGGACGCGTCCAGAATCACCGCCAGCTGAGCCAGCATGTAAATACATTGGACGCCGGCAAACAGATAGAGCAGGATGTTGCCCAGCCCGAACTGGCGGCCAATCGCTTGGAAGGCATAGTAGGACCCGTTCATCTTCAAGTCATTGGGCAGATGGTGGGCATTGAAATACACCCCCAGGGAGAACGTCCCCAGCAGGGTCATGAACATAGTCATCACGGCGATCATCTTCAAGGCCTTGGGAAAATCCCGGCTGGGGTGCTTCATGTCCGCCGTATACGGCGCCGCCAGCTCCGACCCGTTCATAGCAAAGATGAACAGGGCGAAGGTAGCGAGAAATTGCAGATTGAAGTGTTTCGGTAAAAATGCGCCAAAGTTGAACGGCTGGGTCTTGATCGGATTACCCGCCGTCAACCCGGCAATGGTCATGAACACGAAAAGCACGGTCATGATGAACATCGCCCCGCCGCCGACCACCGACATGATCTCCAGCGACTTGTTCTTAAAGCGGCTTTGGAACCAAATGAAGAGCACGAATACCACTGCCGTGAGCAGGCCGAACCAGGCATTGGTCATGTGGGACTGAATATCCCCGTCCCCATTGACCATCCAGCCAAAGGACACGACCACGGAATTGGCCACATCCACCACGTAGGGCAGGCCGGTGATCCAGTAGAACCAGGCGGCGAAGTAGCCGATCAGGTCCCCATTGGTTTCCCGCACCCAGCTGGTAATCCCGCCAGCGTCGGCGCTGAACGTCGAGCCCAGATGCGCTACAATTAAGGAATAAGGAATCACGTAGAGAAAGGTCATCAGCACCCAGCTGGTGACGGCCACGAGACCTTGATTCTGAAAGTTATAAATAATATCGTCGAAACCAATAACGGTCACAAAATCCATTAACGCGACGACGATCCACGGAATATAGTGGGACCTCGCCTTGGCTGTATCAGGCATTGCAATTACCTCCGGGTATGTGTTGTTCAGTGACGGACGGCAATGGCAGTGCCCGGCGGTTTGTTGCGAAACGGCATTTTATGCACGCATGTTTTCCTCCCGGGAATTTATTCTTATTGATTTTAAGGGATTAAGGGTGTTATTTCAAAGCTATTTTCAGAAAAGTGGCGTAGAAACAGTTCTGTGCTTCCGCACCCGTACCAATGCTGCGCAATCTCCGGCAGAATTGGGCTGGCGACGCGCAGCAAGTGCGAAGCCGAAGGCGTAGCTAGCTGTGACGGCGGTTTGAGCCAGCAAAGACCGCTGTCTCAAACACGCCTAACCACATCGACGGCAAAGCTGCCGTGTGGTTTCCACAGCTGAGCCCATTCTGCCTCCGATTGCTCCGCATTGGCACTCGACACGCCGAAAAATTCAGGATGCATCTCAATTTTGATTAGAAAGGAGCCACTCCCATGTCATCCTTATTCGATTCCATCAATGAAGCCCGTGAACCGCTGGCGGCGCGGATGCGGCCGCGAACTTTGGCGGATTTTGTTGGTCAGGATCAGCTGGTGGGTAAAAACGGGCCGTTGCGGGACATGATCGATCATGACGATGTGCCTTCCCTGATTTTCTGGGGACCACCGGGAACGGGTAAAACGACATTGGCCGAAATCATTGCCGAACAGACCAAGGCGCACTTCATTCATTTCAGTGCGGTGACCAGCGGCATCAAGGAAATCCGGCAGGTGATGAAAACGGCCGAGGAAGACCGGCAATACGGCGACCGGACGATCGTTTTTGTAGACGAAATCCACCGCTTCAACAAAGCCCAGCAGGACGCTTTTTTGCCCTACGTTGAAAAAGGCAGCATTATTCTCATCGGCGCCACGACCGAGAACCCGTCCTTCGAAATCAATTCCGCCCTGCTCTCCCGAGCGAAAGTCTTTGTCCTCCACCCCCTCACCACAGATGATATCGCGACGATCATCCAGCGCGCCGCCACCAGTCCGGCGGGGCTGGGCAAGCAGCATGTACACATTAGTAAGGATGCACTGCAGATCATGGCGGAGTTTGCCAACGGCGATGCCCGGGTGGCATTGAACACGCTGGAGATGGCGGTGCTGAACAGTCCCCGGAATAAAGCGGGGGTTACTTTAACCAAGGAGACACTCGTCCCGTTATTGGGCAAGAAATCCCTGCTTTACGATAAAACAGGCGAAGAACACTACAACATCATTTCTGCACTGCATAAGTCCATGCGCAATAGCGACCCCGACGCCGCGATTTACTGGCTGGCGCGGATGCTGGAGGGCGGTGAGGACCCATTATACGTTGCCCGCCGGCTGGTGCGGTTTGCCAGTGAAGACGTGGGCCTGGCCGATTCCCGGGCGCTGGAGATTGCCGTCGCGGCCTACCAGGCGGCCCACTTCATCGGCATGCCGGAGTGTACGGTGAACTTGACGCAATGCGTGATCTATTTGAGTCTGGCGCCGAAGTCCAACGCGGCTTACACGGCCTATGATGCCGCGAAGAAAGACGCTCTGGCCACTACCGCTGAGCCGGTACCGCTGCAGATCCGCAATGCACCGACCAAGCTGATGGCGGACCTGCATTATGGAGAGAACTACCAGTATGCACACAATACGAAGGATAAGCTGACCACCATGCAGACGATGCCGGATAATCTGGTGGGTCACGAGTACTACCACCCGACGGATCAGGGGTCGGAGGCCAAGTTTGCGGCGCGGCTGGCGCAGATCAAATCGTGGCATGCAGCGCATGATCCGAAAAGTGGCCCTGAAGATGGGAAAAAGCCGGCGGAGTAAGGTGAAATTTTGTCCCACTGGGTTGCAATTTCACTGATGAGTTGTATAGTAGTTATTGTTATTGGTTTTTGGAGGCTTAGCTCAGCTGGGAGAGCATTTGCACCACATGCAAGGGGTCGCAGGTTCGAGCCCTGTAG
Organism: Schleiferilactobacillus harbinensis; assembly: GCF_008694105.1. Taxonomy (NCBI): domain Bacteria; kingdom Bacillati; phylum Bacillota; class Bacilli; order Lactobacillales; family Lactobacillaceae; genus Schleiferilactobacillus; species Schleiferilactobacillus harbinensis. The sequence continues at coordinate 165,347 of NZ_CP041364.1, read as the reverse complement.
CCTCCATAATGTCCCACAAAACGATATAAAAACACCGTTGATTTTCCCACTGATCAACGGTGTTTTTATATACAACTGGGGTGTCACTGGTTAGTTCAACGTCGAATCCGGTGTCGTCAGCGTATACGTAATCGTCGCCTTATATTGCGTATCCTGCACCACGCCGGTGCCAGTCGGCACTTGCAGCTTGGCCTCTGGATAATAGCGGATCAAATCCGCCGCCTGGGCATCGGGTTCGGTCAACCGATCCAGTGTATAGCATACCGTCGGCGTGTCATTCGCCGTTACATACGCCGCCTGGTGGTTATAGTAGTTCCAAAAGTCATTGGGTGCCGGGTTGCCGGCCGGGAAAACGGTGCGGTCGGTGGGGTTGTGATAGCCATCCGGCTTGCCCTCGACCGGACCGGTCTTGGTAACTGATGGACCGCCCCAATGAATCCTAAAGTCATTCCGGTCCTGGGCCCCAATGGCCACGAACGGCGACATGGCCGCAGTGAGCGTCCAGGAATGCGGCGTTTTGCCAATGCTCTGGTCGTTATCCCGCACTTGAAAGTACGATTCCTCCAGACTTTCTGCCGGTAACGCATAGATCGCCCCATTGCTTCCCGGGGCCGGCTGTTTCTTGAAGTCCAGATTGGGCACATGATGCAGGTTCACAGCCTTGAGGTCGTCAAAAGTGAGGCCGTTGGAAATCGCCAAGGCCTGGGTATCACTCATCAGCATATCTTGGAACGGCTCATCCCGAGGAATGTCAGTCGCCTTGGTTACCTCATATTCATAAGTATAACTAAACGGCTTATCCACTGCCCGATTAAAGGTGAGCTGGTAAGTGTCAAAGTAGTCTGTAATCGCCGACAATTGATTGGGCTGCACGGTTACTGGGACTGCCTTCACCGTCATCCCAGTCGGCGCCGCAACCCGTACATTGGTCGATTTAGTTCCCTTTACCTTAGGAATGTACAACATCAGATTTTGGGGATATTTGCCCACCCCTTTACCGTTGGGGTCTACCGTCGCTGCAATTGAAAATTTGGTCTCTTTGCCATCCATGAAATGAATCGTTGGATCGCCGGTCTCGACGAAGGACTTCTTCATCGTGTACCACATTTCATCCGGGGTATCATTATTTAGGAGGACAAAATAGTAATCTTCTGCTGTGCCGGCAACCGTAGTCGGTATGGTAATATCGGCGGAAGTCTCAATTGCTTGCGTTCTCTGCACCTTGACCTTTCCTCGGAAGAATGTACTTTTTGGTGCCTTTTGCGGCGGCATCTGATAATACATTTTGGCTTTTTTATCCTTGTCGACTGAGAATTGTCCTGGCTTGTTGGGATCCCCCTGGGGATTGTCATCTGCCCAATTGGCCGCTATGCTGTGCGTTGTGCCTGGGGCATTGAATGACGATGACACCACATCCTGCTGGGCCAGTGTTGATGAAATTTGGCCAGTTAATTTGTTTTCTGTGTAATCACCAAGTGGATCCCGCCAAGTCCCGACATTCGTGTCCCGTTTCTGCGGTGCCTTAACTTCACTGCGGTTCAGCCAGATATAACGCGGGGTGGACAGGTCAATTGTTGGCGTGAGCGGCTGACGTAACTGGACTGTTGCATCAGCCAATGGCAAACCGTTCAAAGTACCTTCGTAGTGCCATACTTCTCCATCTAATGGTCGCGTCATTACGTCCTTTCCTTGACTATTCGTTTGCACATTAACACCCTTGGGGTTAGTCACCTTCACTGCTAAACCGCTATGCTGATCGACATATATTTGTTTTGGCCCCGCCTCATCGCTAACCGGTACTGGGGCCGAACTCGGATTGTCATAGTCATAGTAAGTGAATACATTGGCATAGCGCGATGGCGCAATCACTCCGGCCTTTTTTTCATTGGGTTTGGGCAATAAGTCATCCATAAACCCCTTTAAATCACCAATCGGATAAATCGGTACTTCTTCTGAGGCCGAATTATTCACCAAAATACCGTCTCGGCCAGGATCCGGCGTCGCCGTGCGCCGGGAAAAACCCGGGGTAATCTTACCCGTTGGAATGCAGTGTGTCACTGCTCCCGTTGTTTTCATGATAATGCCGGTCGTAAGGCACAATGGCGCCAGTCCATGAGGAGAAGTTTGAATAGACCTTGTACTTAGTGCCGCCATTCTCGACAAATTTCTGATCAATAACAGCGTAATCCATGGGTGTGATCCCTGGCTGCAACTGACCACGCAATCTTGGATTTTTATCAAGCTTTTCCCTTGGCATCCCCTCATTAACCGAATATGGATCTACTAACTGAGACGAATCGTACATCGTAATTTCGATTGGTGCCCGATCGGGATTGTCCTTGGCCAAACTGCCAGTTCCCATGCCATGGTTGAATTCACCATCTGCATAGGGTGCTGCCGGTAAGCGACCTTGGGTGAAGGCTGCTTTGACTGGATCGGTACTGCCCTTGTATTTACTTATGTCAAACGAAAAATTAATTCTGGCGCGTCCACGAAACGGCGCCTTCATGAAGTTTTTCGATATTGCACTTAAGATTGGGTCAATGGCTTGCGAGCGAAGAAAATTCTTCAATAAATCCCAAAAATCTTTTGACACGGTCATCTTACGATCTTCAGCAGGTCTTGCCGTATTGAGCAAAGACGCAGTTCTTCCTAAATCTCCAAGGCTGTATATTGGACTGGATGTGAACCAGCCAATCACGTTTTTCATAATTCCTGGAATGACTGGAATTGTGATTTTATCAACCATCTCAGTCAACATACCCTTAAAGGGATCCCAAATTGCAGTGTTTTTCTCTGTACTAGTGAAAAAAGACGGTTGTTTGAACTGATTCCAATTAATCAAGGCTGAATCATTCAATGTGGTTGGCCGCTGATCGCCATTAATCTTGTCTAGTGTGTAAGCATTATTTCCTTTAATGTTCCGGTTGTGCAAATAGTCCAAGTGGTCGGCATTGCTTCGAGGCAAATACATTTGTGCACGATTACCAGACTCTTCTTTGAAACCGTATGGAATTCCCTTCACTTTTAAGAAAAAAACGTGTGAATCCGTTGGATCAAGATACACGTGATGATCGAACTGGAGCGGAAAATTCAGGTCGGAAATCTGCGTGCCGAAAATTTGGACAGAATCAACCGTTAAATAATAATACGACTTGCCCCAATCAATAGCTGCTGCTAACGATCGTGCATCAATTCCATCAGCCACTTTGATTCTGACCATAACGCCCCAATTACCCGCTAACATACCGTCAACAGCACTCTCTGACTCCGCAATCTGAGCAGCAATCGGCACGTTCCCTGTAGCCTGAATAAACCCATTATCAAACGTCGCACCGTCGGCTAATCGAAATTTATTGTTAGTCGCGGCGCTGCGTTTCATTTTAGACTGAACCTGCGTCGGATTAAAAATACTACCGCTTTGAGATTGAGATAATGGGGTCCCGCCTTTGCCTGATCCAGAGAAATTAGCCGCGTCAAGAGGATTTTCTACGTTGACTAAGTCATTGCGATCCACATAGTTTAAAGAAAAGAAGGGTTCCCCATACTTCAAATCAATCGGCCCGTTGCTACTTGGGTCTTTAAAAGAAATGTAGGCGATGGAGCCCAATGCTTGGTTGTTCCATCGTGCGGTATTTTCTTTAGGATCTTCTGGTGATAACGGCATACCTTGATTATTCCAAGAATAGCCCTGTTTCACAAACGATCCCTCATCCGCCGTCCGTTCCCGCTGCTGGATATACGTCTTCTTGCCGTCCTTATCCCAAACCTGTCGCGGAATGGAATACATATTCCACGCCTTGCCATTCGCATCCAACAATTTGTTATTCGTCGTGGCGGTATTATCCAGCACATCCCCAATCGTCGCCGCCTGCACTCCACCGCTCGGCCCAACCAACGATATCCCCATCATCACCAGCAACGCTGACCGCAGCCACCATCGCCGCCAATTGCCATTCTGTCTTTCCATTTCGCGTACGCCTCCTGGTCTCGTTCCCCCCGAATATCACCCTGCAGGCTGAGTCAAAGAAACCGTTTACTCAGTCCGCTGCCCCTCCACTGTATCAACTTTATTGAATATTCAAGTTTCATCATTCACAACTTAAAGTTGTGCGAAATGAGTATTCCCACAAGTGGTCTGCATACCCCTTACGGCCCCGGCGTGCTATGCTGGTAGTGGAAGAAAAAAGTAAGGGGGAGTCACAAATGGACATTGGTTTTATTGGTACTGGTAACGTGGGCAAGGCCTTGGCGCAACTGTTCGTCCACGCTGGTCACCACGTCGTGATGAGCCACCGGCATAGTGTCGAAAGTTTAAGTCCGCTGATCGAAAAATTGGGGGTCAACGCCAGTGCGGGCACTATCGCGGAAGCGACGAAACAGGACCTGGTCGTCTTGGCAGTACCGTTCTTCGCGGTGCGGGAACTGCCGGCGCCTTTCCCGAATGACCCAATCATTTTGGACGTTACCAACTATTTCCCGAATCGGGATGGTAATATCATGAACTTGCAGAAGCACGAAGAAGCCACATCGGAATTCGTGGCCCGGCAGCTGCAAAGCAAGAAAGTCGTCAAGGCCTTTAATACCATCGCCATGGCCCGCATCACTGCCATGCCGCGGCCGACCGGGGACCCGCGGCGCATCGCCGTGCCAGTGGCCAGCGACAACAAGCACGCCAAAGCCACGGTCATTGACCTGATTGACCAAATCGGTTTTGACGCTTACGATTTAGGTGACTTGAAAGACAGTCTGCCGGCCCAATCCGACGGTCCGCTGTTCATCTCGGTCGGTACGAAGAAAGACATTGCCCAACGGTTGAAAGAATCACCGAATAATTAATAGAAAGGCTGATATCGTCAATGGAAACTTATACTCTCGCTGATGGTCTGCAATTGCCCAAAGTGGGCTTTGGTACATACAAGCTGAACGGCGCCAGCGGCGTTAACGCCATGGTCTCCGCGCTGAATGTGGGCTATCGCCTGCTGGATACTGCCTATAATTATGAAAACGAAGGGGCCGTTGGTGAAGCCATTCGCCGCAGCGGTATTCCCCGGGCCGACATCCTGGTTTCGTCCAAACTGCCCGGCCGCCATCAACACTATCAAGAGGCCTTGCAAACAATTCAGGAGTCGCTGTACCGGGCCAACTTGGATTATTTCGACCTCTATCTGATTCATTGGCCCAATCCTAAGGAAGGCCTATACGTCGAAGCCTGGCAGGCACTCATTGACGCCCAGAAGTTCGGCCTGATCCGCAGCATCGGGGTGTCTAATTTCTTACCGGAACACATTGATAAACTGCAAAAGGAAACCGGCGTGCTGCCGGTCATCAACCAAGTGGAGCTGCATCCCTTCTTCAATCAGCAAGCCCAAATCGACTACGACCGGGCCCACCACATTCTGACGGAAGCTTGGAGTCCGCTGGGCCGAGCCAGTGCCAACAATGTGCTGAAGAACCCGGTGATCAACGAACTGGCCGAAAAGTACCACCGCGGTCCCGGTCAAATCATTTTGCGCTGGCACATTCAGCGCGGGGTCCTGCCGATTCCCAAGTCGACCCACGTGTCCCGTCAGGAGGAAAACTTCAATCTCTTTGATTTCACGATTGATGACGCCGACATGGCTAAAATCAATGCCCTGACCCGTCCGGACGGCCGGTATAACAACCAGGATCCAGCAGTCTATGAAGAATTCTAGAACTTTGCACGTCAAAAAAAGCCCCGCGGGGCTTTTTTTGACGTGCAAAGTAGTTACTCTTCAGCAGTGGCTGAACGTGCCACTACCGCACTTTCTGTCTTGGGCGTGACCATAAGGATCGGTTGATCAGCCGCGACCGTTTGCGTTGCGGGCGTCACCGCAGCAAAGTGGTCGGTATTCGTCACCACCAGCATCACCGTCGGATCATACCCGGCCGCTTTAATCCGGGCAAAATCCACCTGGAGCAATGCTTGGCCTACGTACACATGGTCATTCTGCTGGACCCGCAGTTGGAAGAACTGACCGTTGAGCTGCACCGTATTGATCCCAATATGCAGCAAAATTTCGATCCCGCGATCACTCGTGATTCCAATGGCGTGGCCTGTGGGATACAAAGCCGTAATGGTCCCGCTCACCGGTGCTTGGATCGTATCCGCAGCTGGCGTCAGCGCGACACCCTGGCCCATTACCTCTGTGGCAAACACCTCATCATTCACGCGATTGAGCGGGATCAATGTGCCGGCAACTGGTGAAAAAACAGGAATGTCTTCATTCACTTCGCCGCCTGCTTCTGCTGTTTGCTTCGGCACACCAACCAAATACGTCAGTATCGCCGCCCCAAAGAAGGCCACGGCAATGCCCAGCGAACCGATTAGGATACCCTGCCCTTGATACCCTGGAATGGCGAGTAGGGATGGCATCGCGAAGGCACTAGTGCGCACCCCGCCCAGCCCAATAATTGCACCGCCGACCGCGCCACTGGCAACGGCTAAATAGAAGGGTCGCTTGAGCTTCAGCGTCACTCCGTAAATCGTTGGTTCAGTAATCCCAAACAACGACGTAATCACTCCCGAACCGGCGAGTGCTTTCATTTTTTTATCCTTTGTGCGTAGAAAAACGCCCAATGCTGCCCCGCCTTGAGACAGTACCGCCGCGGCTAGGATCGGCATCAACGGATCATAACCCATTTTTGCTACGTTATTCATAATTAGCGGGGTAAAAGTCCAGTGGACGCCAAAGATCACAAAGACTTGCCAGAAAGCACCCAGGACCGCCCCGGCTAGAAATGGGGCAAAATTATAAACGGCCATCACGCCAATGGCTAATCCGTTGCCGATCGCACTGCCGACTGGCCCAACCACAATCAATGTCAACGGTGCCATGATAATTAATGAAAAGAGCGGTGTGAAGATGGTCCGAACCGCCTCTGGAAAAAGCCGATTTAGCACAGGTTCCAGGTAGGAAAGCACCCAGACCGCCAAAAGAATCGGAATCACCGTTGACGTATAGGTAGCCGAGATGACCGGTATACCGAGGAAATACAGTTTGGTCCCCTTGCCGGCTGCGGCCACCAAACTGGGGTAAACCAGCGTGGCGCCGAGTGTCACCGCGACGAATTGGCTAACGTGAAACTGCTTGGCCGCGGTGAAAGCTAAGAATATGGGTAAAAAGTAGAACAAAGCGTCACTCGCCGCAAATAGAATTTGATACGTACCGGACTGGGGTGGCAGCCAATACATGGCACTGGCCAGCGTCAGCAACCCTTTCAAAATCCCTGCTCCGGCCAAAGCCCCCAGAAACGGTGTGAACACGCCGGAGATAAAACCAATAAATCGATTAAGCAAATTACCCCGGGCAGATTTGCCCATATCGTGCGCAGTACCATCCGGATTGATGCCGGCAGTTTGAATCAGCGCTTCATAGACGCCAGCCACGTTATTGCCGATGACGATCTGATACTGGCCAGCACTTTGTACCACAGTAATCACGCCTTTGAGCTGTTCTACGCGCTTAGTATGTGCCTGACCGGGATTCTTTAAATAAAATCGTAACCGTGTGGCACAGTGCCATACCTCTTCAATATTCTGCCGACCACCGATATTGGTCAGAATATCCTGGGCCAATTGTTGTTGCTCCATCGCCTAACCTCCTTGAATAGGGGTAAAGTCCAAAACCGCCAGCATGCTGAAGACAGCAGCGCGGGTAATCTTGGTTTCACCGAATTGAATCGTTACGATTCCGAGTATCAATAATTGCGGTAAGCCAGGGCAATCCGGCCCCCTTTCCAGGGTATACAAAAAGCCTGTGCGTTGCCGTCTATCATAGATAGACCAATCAACGTTCACAGGCTTTGCCCACTTCTTTGAGCGGTTACAACCCTTGCTTACAAAGACATACTAGCAAAGTCGGTATCTTATTGCAAGGGGTTTCAAACAATAACTAATGTTTCTTAATTCAGGTCTGTACCATTGCTGGCAATAACTTTCCGATACCAAGCAAACGAGTCCTTCTTGATTCGGCGCAGACTGCCGTGGCCTTCGTCATCTTGGTCCACGTAGACGAAACCGTACCGCTTAGACATCTCGGACGTGGAGAAACTGATCAGGTCGATAGGCCCCCACATGGTGTAGCCCAGAAGACAGACACCGTCGCTGATGGCTTCCTTCATCTGCTGGATATGGGCCCGCAGGTAGTCGATGCGGTAGCTGTCATGCACCTGGCCGTCTGCGAGCTTATCCTCGGCGCCCAGCCCGTTTTCTACAATGAACAGCGGCTTGCGGTACCGATCCCACATGGCATTCAAGGTAATCCGCAAACCAATGGGGTCGATCTGCCAGCCCCAGGCGGATTCCTTCAGATATGGGTTGCGCCCGCCGGTGGCCATGTTGCCGTTGATTGCGGCGCCCTGGTCGGCCGCGGTGACGGTGGTCATGTAGTAGCTGAACGAAATGAAGTCCACCGGATTGGCTTTCAATACGGCTTGGTCATCCGGCTGCATGGCGATCTGAATATGATGTTCCGCAAAGTAGCGATTCATATACTCCGGATACTCGCCCCGGGCTTGGACATCCGTAAAGAACAGGTTGCGCTGATCCGCCTGCTGGGCCGCCAGGACATCCTCCGGTTTCGGTGTTGCCGGATATGTCTGCATCCGAGCCAGCATACAGCCCATCTGGGCCGCAGGATCAATGGTGTGCAGCTGTTTAGTCGCCAAGGCACTGGCCACGAATTGGTGATGCAAAGCTTGGTAGCGCAGCTGCAGCTGGGCATTGGCGCTCAGACCATCATCCAGCGCCCCAGTTTCATGGAAGCCCCAGGTGCCGGTGTTGATTTCATTGAACGTCAGATAGTACGGCACACGGCCCTTGAAGTGGGTAAAGACCGTTTCCGTGAACCGGGTGAACGCCGCGATCGTGGCCCGGCTGGCCCAGCCATTTTGCTTCAGCGTCAGCTGGATCGGCATTTCGTAGTGGGACAACGTGACTAACGGTTGGATGTGGTACTTTGCCAACGTACTGATGACCCGATCATAGAAAGCTAAACCGGCTGCGTTGGGCGTCGAATCGTCACCGTTCGGGAAAATCCGGCCCCAGGCAATGGAGAAGCGGAACACTTTGAAGCCCATTTCAGCCATTAAGGCAATATCTTCCTCGTAGCGGTGATAAAAATCATTACCCCGCCGCTTCGGGTAATGGGTATCGGTGGTATCGGCCACCGCGGCCTCAATGGAGGCCCGGGTGACGTCGCCCATGGACATCTTCTTCCGGTCGCTGGCCCGGCGGACCACTTCCGCCGTGGTCAGGCCCTTGCCGTCTTGATTCCACGCCCCTTCAATCTGGTTGGCGGCAGTGGCGCCGCCCCACAGGAAGTCTTGGGGAAAGTCATGGGGATAATTTGGTTTATACATTAGCAGCAGTTGCTCCTTCCGTGGTCGTTTCAGTTTGCGGGGTCAAGGTGAGGATCGGTTGGCTAGCCGCCTCCGTGTCGCTGGTGGGCGTCACGGCCGCATAGCTGGCCGTATTGGTGACGATCACCATCACCGTCGGATCGTAGCCGGCCGCTTTGATTTGGGCAAAATCAGCCTTGACCAACGGATCGCCGACAGTGACGTGGTCATTTTGTTTCGTTAGCGCTTCGAAAAACTGGCCGTTTAATTGAACCGTGTTGATGCCAATATGGATCAAGATCTCGGCCCCATTATCGGCCGTGATCCCGATGGCGTGGCCGGTAGGATACAAGGCGCTGATTGTCCCGCTGACCGGGGCTTTCACTGTATTGTCCGTGGGCACAATGGCAATGCCTTTACCCATGGCTTCAGTGGCGAAGACTTCATCATCCACGTTCTTCAACGGAATCAGTGTGCCGGCCACCGGCGCGTCAATGGTAATGGCGCCATCTTGACTGACGGATGCCGCATCCGCCACGTTATCTTCTTTCTTAATCCCAAACAGATAGGTCAGAATCGCGCCGCCGAAGAAAGCGACGGCGATCCCCAGCAAACCAATCACCACACCGTTACCTGTATAGCCCGGCACCGCCAGCAAAGACGGTAACGCGAAGGCATTGGTATGCACGGCCCCGGCACCGATGATGGCCCCGCCGATGGCGCCACTGGCGACGGCGCAATAGAACGGCCGCTTCAATTTCAAAGTGACCCCGTAAATCGTTGGTTCCGTAATGCCGAACAGGGAAGTGATGACCCCGGACCCGGCAAGAGCTTTCATTTTCTGATTCTTAGACTTGAGGAAGACACCCAGCGCGGCACCGCCCTGGGACAGAACGGCGGCAGCCAGGATCGGCAGCAGCGGATCATAGCCCATCTTGGCAATATTGTTCATCATCAGCGGCACGAACGTCCAGTGCACGCCGAAGATCACGAAGACCTGCCAGAAGGCGCCCATGATGGCCCCAGCGAGGAACGGTGCGAAGTTGTAAACCCCCATCACGCCGGCAGCCAGCACATTACTGATGGCACTGCCGATGGGGCCGACGACGATCAAAGTCACCGGGGCCATGATGGCCAGGGAAAGCAGCGGCGTAAAGATCGTGCGCACCGCTTCCGGGAAGATTTTGTCCAAGACCGGTTCCAGGTAAGAAAGGACCCAGATCGCCAACAGAATGGGAATCACGGTGGACGTGTAGGTGGCGGAAACCACGGGAATCCCTAAGAAATGCAGGACCGTCCCCTTGCCCGCCGTGGCCACAAGGGTCGGATAAACCAGCGTGGCACCCAAGGCAACGGCCACGAATTGGCTAACGTGGAGTTGTTTGGCGGCAGTAAACGCCAGGAAGATCGGCAGGAAGTAGAAAATCCCGTCACTGGCCGCGTAAAGAATTTCATAAGTCCCGGATTTTGTGGACATCCAGCCCAGGGCTGTAAACAGCGCCAAGAGCCCCTTCAGAATCCCGGCGCCGGCCATGGCGCCCAAGAAAGGGGTGAAGACGCCGGAGATAAAGCCGATAAAGCGGTTGACGATGCTGCCTTGGGCTTGCTTTTCAGCCTTTTTATCAACGGGTGCTTCATCCTCGCTGATGCCAGCCAGATCAGCCAGTGCATCATAGACGCTAGCCACGGCGTTACCGATGACGACTTGATACTGCCCGGCCGACTTCACGACGGTGATCACACCGTCCAGTTTTTCGACGGTGGGCGTGTCGGCCTTTTTATCATCCTTCAAATAGAACCGCAGACGGGTAGCACAATGCCAAGCTTTTTCAATATTGTCTTTGCCGCCGACACCAGTCAAGATGCCTTGGGCGAGCTGCTTTTGATCCATGGTGAAAACCTCCTGTAAGTAATAGAAAAACCCAAACCGGTTACTCCGGCCGTGCGGTCTGAAGTAAAGGATTTGGGTTTCGCCTAGTTGAGTAGTTACGATCCCGATATTAAATTATGGCTGCTGAGACTCTGCAAGGAGCCGCTGGATGTGAACGGTGAGGTAGACTTGCTCGCCCTGGGCCACCGGATGGCCAGTACTCTTGGTGACGAAGGTCACGACCTTCTGGGCACAGGCAAACGCGGTGGGATATTTCTGAGCGAGGTGATCGAAGAGAAAGTCATCTTTGGTGCTGGCGTTGGGATCAGCCAGCCGCATCACGGTCCGTTGGGCGAAAAAGCGCAGATGCACCAGCAAGCGCTGGAAACTCAGGCTGTCGCTGTCCAGCGTCATTTTTAACTGATACTGAATGACGTCCAGCATACCGTTGATCAGTTTGGTCATTTCCCGAGTCGTGCGATCCGTAGAGCCCTGCATGCTGTTCTCCACGAACTTCATGGCCATGAAGCCGGCTTCGTCGGGCAGCAGCGTGACGTCAAACTGGTCATTGACCAGTCGCAGCGCTTCTTCCCCGACGGCATATTCCCGGGGATAAATCCGCTTAATTTCCCACAACAGTTCGTTCTTGATATCCATGCCATGATGATGGCGGTAAATGGCGAACTGGATATGGTCCGCCAGCGCGATCAGCAAGTAACTGTTGAACGTTGTTTGCAATTGAGCGGCCGCCGTCTTGATGATCTGGGACGCCACTTCGAAGTATTCCGGCGGAATGGCCGTTACCGCTTCTTGGAAGTTCTTGACCCAATTAGCCGCCGCTGGCCGATACACATCGACCTGGGCGGTGACGGTCACCGGATTGCCCGGCTTCTTGCCAAAGCCGATACCCTTGCCGATCAGCACCACTTCTTGATCCTGGTCTTTGGCCAAGACCACGTTGTTATTGAAGACCTTCTCAACTTCCACGATTCTTTGTCTACCTCCTTTCGTGCGAATTGGATAGAAAAAGCCTGTGCGCTGTCGTCTATCGTAGATAGACCAATCCAACGATCACAGGCTTTGCCCACTTCAGAGAGCGGTTACAATCCTTGCATCTGTATTTATACTAGCAAATATGGTGGGAGAATGCAAGGGGTTTCTAAACCGTCTTCCTAGTCGGATTTCAGCATTCTGTTCAAGGATTTCTACACAGACCGTTTCAAAGGGATAATCTCTGCTGAAGAGAACGTCGCCTGCTTGTGCTGCATATACGGTTCAAAGAAATTGGCATCCAAGCTGAACAGTCTGATAATAAATGCTGGGGTCACGTGTAACGTCTGGCCTAAGTCACTCACCGTCAGTACTTGCTTACTGAAAAGCAGCTGAATCAGCGACTTGATCCGGCTGGGCCGCACTGGTGCCAGTTGATCATCCAACGGTTCCAGCGCCGCATAGCCTTTCTTATGCATTTGACCAAAGAAATAACGATTCTCCTGATACGTCAGCAAGCCCAACTTGTACGCTCGGTATTCCAACGCCACGATTGACACTAAATACTTCTGCTTCAATTTAATGTAGGAATCTGGATTGGACCGCCGCCGCAGATTAGTAAAGTCTGCTTTGAAAGCCGCGGCTGGCATCAAAAAGACGGACGCAAACATATTCGCCTGCTGTTCAATGAGCTTATGCTCAGCCTTCGTGAGTGTCGCCATGTCCACAGTGGTATGCAGCAAGAGGTGCCCCAGTTCATGGGCCAGATCAAAATTACGGCGCACCGCGGACTTTTTAATATTACCCAGTACAATAAAAGCCCGCCCGTCTTTGGTCACCGTGCTGTACGCATCAACGACCGGACCCAAGTCTTTCTCAACGATATAGATGCCGCTCATTTCCAGCACATACATCAAATCTCGATTGCTCGTGAGACCAAGGAATTGCCGCGCCTCCTCGGCCGCCTGAGCAATAACCGTATCAGTCAATTCGGTATGCGCCTGAACCAGCGCAATGATCCGCCTTTGCAGGGCTCGAATACTCGCTGTTGGGGAAACAAGAAATCGTTCAAAATAGTTGAGATAGTTATCCAAATAGTTGATATACGCGAGTTCCAGTTTGGTTTTCTTCCGCGATTCCCGATCCCTGGCCCGATATGCCACGTGCTCTTCAGTAGCAACAGCAGTCAGCCTATCTTTGGTGAAAAAATATCTGGTATCCACCTGAAAAAGCTGCCGCAAATGGTTTAATACGCCAATGCCCGGCACCATTGACTCAGCTTCGTATTGCCAAACAGCCTGTTCAGAAACAGTCAATCGATCCGCCAATTCTTTTCGGGAGAGACCATTAAGTTCCCGCAAATTCCTGAGTTTCTCACCGAAAAACATGTTGTTTCATCCTTCCGTTCACCCTACTGTTCTTTTTTCTGCTCGCCCTCGGGAATCTCATACCCGAATGGCTGATTATCCGGTGAATAAACGCTCGCTGGTACCCGATCCCTTTGCACAACGGCCAGTTCTTCCGGGGTGATATCAATACCGCTTTTAGCAATCATTGGTGTCAGATCCGCCGCCTGAAATAGGCTCATGGTGTTTTGCTTGGGCATCGTGAGGCGAATCGACTTGATCATTTTAACATCGTCAATCTCATAAGTGACAATGTAGAAACGATTAAAGCCTTGCGGCTGGTCCGTTGTCACATTTTGTTGGATGGCCGCCAACTCCGGCATTGACAATTCCAATTGCACGCCGGCACCTGTACGTTTACCTTTGAGGTAGCCTTTTTTCACCAGTTCATTGTTGATTCCGGCGTACTGATACAAGTAGTTTTTAGGATCGGCCTGTTGCGGCTTTTCATTAAAATTACTCGCCGCTGCCCGCTGATTTTTAACAATGATCATTGATTGACCATTGGCATCGTCGTACGAAAATTGGAGATATTCCCAGGCGTAACCAGCCAAATCGTGTTTCACTTCGATTCCTGGAATATCGGCACATTTTTCTTTGACCTGCGAATCAATGTGATTGCCCTTTACCCAGGCATAAGCACTGCTGACTGCCAGCCGCTTCTGGGCAGATCGGCGTATACTTAAATAATCCTTGTAGCCGGCCAGGATACCATCAACAAGCTGCTGTTCCAGCAATTCGGGTAATTCCAGTGACTTGCCCATCTGAACCCCTCCAGTGATTGGTCTTTTCTACAATTATACAGTGTTCATTTAAAGAAACACAGTAAAAAGAGAGGATTTTTTAAAGTGACAGGCGGTCTCTGCCCCTTTAGACCCGTTCTTTCTCCCGCGCATTATACGCCGCGCCCCACGCGGCCATGGCCTCAATTACCGGCGCGAGTGTTTGGCCAAACGGCGTGAGGACATACTCCGTCGCCCGGCGGTCGTCGTCACTGTCTTGTTTGGCAATCACACCGTCTTCTTCCAACTGAGCCAATTGCAACGCCAGCATCCGTGCCGTCACCGACGGAATTGCCCGATCCAAGGTACTGAACCGGGTCGCATCGCCCTGAAATAAATGGTACAAAATCACACTCTTCCACTTGCCAGCAATGATCTGCACGGTGCTCTGCACCGGACAACCGGCGGCACAATCATAGATTTCACGGGACATAATCAGGCCTCCTTCGGTCACTTACATTTTGCTCACTTACATTTCAATAGTAGGGTTGGTACCATGGGTTTGCAAGTGAGAAAGGAAGTTTGCAAATCATGAAAGCAATCGGTTTTACGCAGCATTTACCAATTTCTGATCCGCATAGTTTAGAGGATCTGACCCTGCCGCAGCCAGTGCCAACTGGCCATGATCTGCTGGTCAATGTGCACGCGGTCTCGGTCAATCCGGTGGATACCGGCACCCGGGGCGGCGGCCGCCGCCAGCTCGCCCAACCGAAAATCATCGGCTGGGATGCTTTGGGTACTGTCACCGCTGTTGGTGACGCGGTGACCCTGTTCCACCCAGGGGATCGGGTCTATTATGCCGGCAGTTACAAGCGTTCCGGCAGCGACGCTGAATATCAGCTCGTCGATGAACGGATCGTCGGCCATGCCCCCACCCAACTGACCGACGCCCAGGCTGCCGCCATGCCACTGACCAGTTTAACGGCCTGGGAGGCTTTGTTCGAAAAGCTCCATATTCCGTTGAACAACAAAGCCGCTAACGCCCGCCATACGCTCCTGATCATTAACGGCTCCGGCGGTGTCGGTTCCGTGGCGACGCAACTCGCCCATTGGGCCGGCCTGCAAGTCATCGCCACCGCTTCCCGGCCGGAATCCCAGCAGTGGGTCCGGGCCCATGGTGCCGACCAGGTCCTGAATCATCGCCAGCCATTGCCGGCGCAACTGCACGCGGCCGGGTTTAAAAACGTCGATTATATCTTGAATCTGTCCCACTTGGACGAGCATTGGTCCGAAATCGCCGAGATGATCCGCCCCGACGGCTGGATCGCGGCGATCACCGAGAATCGCCAGGGCATCGACTTGCAGCGGCTGACCAAGAAACGAGCAACTTTTGCCTGGGAATGGATGTTTTCTAAATCCTGGTACGGCTATGACTTGGCTTCCCAAGGAGAGATTTTAGACCGTGCCGCCGCCATGCTGGATGCCGGCACTTTGCAAAATACACTGACCAAGACGCTGAGTCCGCTGAACGCAGCCAATTTACGGCAGGCCCACGCCTTGGTCGAATCTGGGCACATGATTGGGAAGGTGGTCGTCACCGGTCCTTGGGCAAACTAAACGGAATACGAGAAAAGCGGTCCAGTGCGGCCGCTTTTCTCGTATCATGATAAATGCCGTTCATAAATCCGCAGCTTTGCGCCCCAGGGCTGGTAACCATCACCGATATAGTGAAAGGCTTGCTGCTCATAAAAGCCCAGCAGATCCGTGCCTAAATACAAATCGGCAAAACCCAACCGCCGAGCATCGGCTGCCACCCGGTCGATCAATTGCCGGCTGACCCCCTGCTGGCGAAAGTCGCGTTCCACAAATAACGCGCACAACCAAGGCATCAGGTCCATCCGGCTGATAAAATCGTTGGGGATCAAGCCGCAGCCGCCCACCACCCGATTATCCGCCGACACCGCCAAATACCACTGGGGCAGCGGACCGTTTGGCGCGACACTGTGCGTCAGGGCATCCGTGTAGACCGGATTGCTCTCTGGAGAGCCCCAATGATTCTGGAAGAATTGAATCATCGTCGGCAGCAGCTCCGGTTTTTCGCGTAACGACACAATATGGATTATCGAGGCCGTACCGTATCCCACCATTTCTGTAATTCCGCCGTCGCCTTGCTGGTCTTCGCCACGACAGCATCCGCCATGCCCAAAGCCGCCAGGCTATTGGCCCCCAGCAGCCGGTCAATTTCTTTGGCATAATCCCCCGGATCAGTCGCATAAGTGAAGAAAGGCGCCACGGGTACACTGCCCAAGTTCACGTCCTGTAAAAAGCGCAGCAGCGGTGTTGCTGGATGCCCATTCCAGACCGGCCCGCCCAACAGGATGATTCTGTAATCCGCCACGTTGGGCAGCTTGCCAGATAATTCCGGATAGGTATGATCCTCGCGCTGGGCTTCCGCAATATCGTTGGTCTTGTACATATCTTCCGGAAACGGGGTGACCACTTGGATTGGATGTACTGTCCCATTGGAAATCTTTGCCAGCAGGTCGGCCACTTGTTCAGTCGATCCGGACAAAGAGAAATAGACAATGAGTGCCTTGTTAGCCATTTGAAATCCCTCCTCGTATAGTTCCAGTGTACCGCACTGGCTCGGTAAACATCAGGATTCCGCACTGGACGGCTAATTTAAGCAAAGCATCGGTACTTACTTCACGTTGAAAGTCTGAATCATACTTCGTTTTAGGACCGTTTTACCAGAAAAACGAAGTGTAATTCCTTTTGACATCGGTGACGCTAGTCCGACGAACATGTATCTGCACCAATTATTGAAGAAAAAGCCGCTGACGATTCAGGTCAACGGCGAAAATGACGATGCTGACCAGTTTAACCATAACGCCGGCCATATCCACTACTTCGACGCCACCATCAACGGTCGCCCGATCATGTTGCAACTGACACGCAACTGGACGCCATGGCCGCAATACCACTTGGTCCAAATTGAGTATGCTGGCAGTCGAATAAAATAAAGAGCGTTCATTATTGTCCTGATCGCGGCGACAGCGTATGCTGAGGGCGAAAGAAATAGATTCATGTTGATGGGAGGGACTCACCAATGAACAACTCACTCATTCGACTCATTGTTCCAGGTATTGTAGTGCTTTTTTCACTTGTCCTATTAATCAATCAAATTCAACAAAGACGCCACGCACCGGCAAATCAACCGCCGCAACCGCAGATTCCTTTGCGTTATCTGGCAATTGGTTTGATTTTGCTGGTCCTCGGAGTGTTGTTTATTCCCTGGGGGCCGCGGACATGGGCGGAATATCAGAACGAATTCCCGATTCATCTGGTACTAGGGGCGATGATCGGTTTTCTATCCTTAATTGGTTTTCTCGGCACCTATTTCTACCGGCGCTGGTCCAACCGGCATTGATGCACTAAATTCAAAAACGGTCTCGTCAATTCCGCAACCGGAATGATGGTAAGCGGTCGTTGACATAGGTATCGTGACCCGGTGCAGGCCTCCTTGTAAACTTGGTTTATCAAGTAAACAAGGAGGCCTTTCATGGTTCAAATCAAAGATATCGTGCCGATCCAGGTGACCGACCGGTCGCCGAAGCCGCTGGTCAAACCGCAGGTTGCGGCACGAGTGAAGCTCAAGGACGCCGAGGTCGTGTTTTACACCGGTGTTGACCGGGCAATTCTGCACGTGGTGCTCCAGGAGTTGACAGGCAATGTTCCCCAATATCCAAGAGCTTAACATCTATATCATTTGCGGAAAAACGGACCTGCGCAAAGGAATCGACGGTTTGGCCGCTTCCTTGCGGGAGCTGTACGGCGAAGACGAAGTGCCTTATGATCACTCGCTGTTCTTATTCTGCGGCAGTCAGCGCGATCGGTTCAAGGCTCTGTACTGGGACCGCAGTGGGTTTGTTCTTTACTACAAACGGTACGAGAACGGCCACCTGCAGTGGCCGCGAACGCGCTCTGAGGTGCAGCATCTCAGTCATTACCAGCTGAAGCGATTGATTACTGGTCTAAGTATTCAAGAACGGAGTACCATTCATGATTTCAAGCCAGGATATACCAACTAATTGAGGAGGAGAAGCCATGATTTATTAGCATCTCCTCTTTCCTTCGCCGTATAAAACATGATATAATCCATTTATTATATTTATTGGAGGAACACCGATTGGTAGACACAAAAGATGCAGTGCGATTGGTGGACGCTTCGCCAGAACAATTACGCACCGCACTGCAGAATTCGATAAATGAAAATCAGGACCTCCGGGAACAGATCGCCGTCTTGAAGCGCATGTTGTTCGGTCGGCGCCGGGAATCAAGCGATAACCTGCCGCATGGCCAGACGAACCTGTTCAATGAGCACATCATCACCGGTGAAGAACAAAGCATCATCGACAAGCTCACCGGTGATGACCGCAAGGTCGCCAAGAAGAAGCTCAAGAAAGCGACACGGACCAAGAGCACCGACTTGAACAAGCTGCCGCTGGACGAGCAGGATTGCCTGCTCGAAGGTGAGGAGCGCAAGTGCCCGGTCTGTGGTGAAGAGATGCAGGATATCGGCCGGTCGAAAGTACGCGAAGAAGCAACCTTGATTCCGGCACAGCTCCTGCACACAATCGTCTATCGGCACACCTACGCGTGTCCTAACGGCTGCTTGAATCAGCGCGGCAACCAGTTCCTTAAGAAGTCCGATGTGCCTCGCCCAGCCATACCGCATAGTCCAGCTTCTTCAAGCGTCTTGACCGAATCCATCATGGCTAAGTTTGCCTACAAGATTCCGGACAACCGGCAAGAACGCTTGTGGCACAGTCGCGGGGTCGATTTCACCCGGCAATCAATTGCCAACTGGCACATCAAGGCGTCAGAAGGCTACCTGGAGTCCCTATACAAGCTGATGCACCGAGATCTGCTGACTCAAGACGTTATCCATGCGGACGAAACGCCCTACCGGGTGTTGGATCTAAAGAAGGCGCAGACCTATTACTGGGTCTACACGTCCAGCAAGCACAGCGCCCACCAGATCGTCATGTATGAGCACGGTAATAGCCGCGGTTACGAGGAAGCTGCCCGGTTCCTGGCCGGCTACGAAGGCTACCTGCAAAGTGATGCCTACGCCGTTTACCCTAATTTGCTTGGGGTCACCAATGTCTTCTGCTGGGCTCACGTGCGTCGTAAGTTTGACGAAGCCGTGACCGCCGGAGACAAGGGGCTGGCCCCAACGGGCCGCCAGTATTGCAATGATCTCTTCCAATGGGAAAAGAAATGGCAAGACTTGTCGGCTGATGAACGTCAAACCCAGCGCGAACAACGACTCAAACCTGTCATGGATGCGTTCTTCGCTTGGCTGGTCTCGTTGGACGGCAGCTATCTGCCAAAATCCAAGGTGGGCAAAGCCATCACCTATGCGTTGAAGCATGAGGCTGGCTTGCGGGCAGTCCTGTTGGACGGCCGACTTGAACTATCGAACAACCGGGCCGAACGCGCCGTCAAAGAACTGGTCATCGGTCGTAAAAATTGGCTGTTTTCGCAGAGCAAACGCGGCGCGACGGCTGCGGGGGTCATTCTTAGTCTGCTCACGACAGCACGGGCTAATCACCTCGATCCGAGTAAATATTTCAACTATCTATTCGACACAGTGCCTAATTTGCCGGCTCCCGGCGACATGGTCGCCTTGCAGGACTATTTGCCGTGGGCGCCGAAGGTGCAGGCGTTCTGTCACGAATAACAGCGGGTAAAGCAATGGTGCAATCTTCATGATAGAGGATTGCACCATTTTTGTCTTCACACCTATTTCAACGACCGCTTACGAATGATGAGACCGTTCTTTTAGTCGCTCTGCCGCCATTTTTCATCTAAAATCAGCCGGGCCGCAAACAACCCCATGGGCAGAAACATAATGATCAGCACCGCGCGCGTCAGCCACATCGCGCCGACACTCAGCGAGTTGGACCCAATATTGTACATCGCCCGATAAATATACAGGCCCGGTACCATGATAACAATGGATGGCACCGTGAGCGAGATTCGGGGGAACCCTTGGTAACGATTGATCAGCGAGGCCAGCAGCCCCGCGGTCAGTGCGCCAATGAAGGCCGCGGCGGCGGCCGGGATAATCGTCAAGTCCACGAGTTCCAGGCGCAGCGTATTAGCTACGGCCCCGACAAGTCCGGCCGTGATCGCCATCTTCTGGGGGCTGTTGAACATAATGGAGAACCCATACACGCCGCAGAAGCTGGCCAAAACGCGGCAAGCGGCGAGAACGAACGGGTTCAGGCCCAACGGCATAAAATTACCCGGCCGCGAGTTGACCATCAGCGCAAAGAGCCAGCCAACCAGTGCCGCTACGGTGGTGATCATTGTAGCATACACCAGCCGTTCGATGCCGGACCGCATATCCAATTTCGACATATCCAGCATACTGGTGATGAACGGGAAACCAGGGATAACAAACAGCATCGCGCCGATATACCCAGCCTCATGCCCGGCCGCGACATTAAACAGCGCCACCAGACTTTGGAAAACCGCCGCGTAGGAAAGGCACGCCGCCGCTACCCCGACGCCAATGCAGGCCAAGGTCGTGATATGCTTTTTGATCATCCAGCCGCGGATCAGATTGCCCACACCGGCGCCAATGAAGGCACACAGCATTTCGATCAGCCCGCCGCCCAGTAAAAAGACGAAGGCACTGCATGCCAGCGCGGCGGCAAGGCCGCCAACCACCACCGAATAGTTGCCGGACCGGTGCTGAATATGGTCCAGGGTCAGATGCAGCTCCCGCATCGTCAAATGCGCATATTTCCCTTCGAACTGATGGACAAACCGTTCCATCCGATTTAATTTATCGGTATTGACCCCGCTCGTGGGCAGCGACAGGACCTGGGAATAATGGTGATGCGGGCTGAAACAGGTATATTCAATAGAAATCAGGCCAATATCGGCCGAACAAGTCAGTCCCAGTACCCGGGCCACCGTATCCATCGCGTCCCGCACGCGCCACGCCCCGGTCCCGCAGGATAGCAGAATGATGCCGACCCGCCCGACGATCGTCGCCCGCGCTGCCAAACTGGCTTCCTTTGCCGGGATGTCATCTTCGTGGATCAAATCCTGCCACGGGATGGCCATATGATGTTTTTCAGAAAGTGTCCAATGTGTTTTCGGTCGAAATTGCTGCTTGCCGTCCACGGCGGTGTCCCCTTTTCTTCATTAATGTTTCAGAAAGTCACTTTTGTTATCTTAGCACAAAATTTTCTGAAAACCGAATAGACGAGGCGGCGAAGCAATCCCGCTAGACCGCACTATGTTAATTGCTTTTTGTCTTTTCCCGATGCGCAATGGCGGCCCATACTCGCGGCTCTTTGCGGATCGCCAGCATGATGTAAACGATACTGGCCACCGCGGATTGCAGCATAATGTTCCAACTGGCCGCTTGCGAGAAGTTCTTAAAAACAAACAGATCTTTGACCAGCTCGTCGGTCAGCTCGCCCATGATGCTGACCCGTTCCCCTGACCACCAGGCAAACAGGATCCCGTACGCAAAAATCACGATCCACCCCAGTAAATACTGCCAGTTGCGCCGGGCTTTAACAATCGGCCGCTGGTTCTCATCCTGCTCATCGGTCACTTGCAGCACCAGCCCCGTCGCCTGGAACCAGCCAACCAGTGCCCCAATCACCACCGTAAGCACCAGCGGCAGCAATGCCGGCGGTCGCTTGATAATCAGCACACACCCCATGATCAAGGTATATGCCGGCACAATCACCATCTCCAGCCGAGATATTTTCTCGTACTGAAAAATATGACGCGTAAAAAAGCGCAGTGCCACAGCTAACAAAATAATTTGACCCATGATTAACCTCCCATTTCGTATTGATTGCCGCATTGTACTGCGAACCAGGCAGTGATTCAACGTCCCCGCGAGCGAATCAGTCCGCACTTCACTGCCGCGGCGGTATACTTAGGGAGTAATTGCAGAAAGGAAGCGGCCTTATGAACAAAGCCCGTGTCGAAGCTTTTACTGACGCCGTGGTCGCCATTATCATGACGATCATGGTCTTAGAATTCAAAACTCCGGAATCGCCCAAGTGGACGGCCATTCTCCACGAGGGTCCCTATCTGTTTGCCTTCGGCGTCAGTTTCGTCTTCATCGCCGTAGCCTGGTACAACCATCATTATATGTTCTCCCTGGCCGAACGGATCTCCAAACGGGTCTATTGGCTGAACATTGCCTGGTTGTTCGCGATGTCGTTATTGCCGGTGGCGACGGCCTGGGCCGGCCGCTATCTGCAAGCGCGCGGACCAGAGTATTTCTACTTGCTGGTTTTCTTCCTCTGGAGCAAGACCTATCTTTATCTCAGCGTAGCCATCGCCAACGACTTGGATGCCACGAATACCGAGAAAGCCGCCCGGCTGCGGCAGATGCCGATATTTCGCTTCCTGCGCGGTTGGCGGCTGCCGGCCGAGACGGCCGCGGTAGCCGTCATTGTCTACTTCTATCCGCCCAGCTGTCTGCTGATCACGCTGTCGGAACTAGTCTATATGGCGATCCACACGACACCGGATAGTGATCGGGTTTCTTAAACCAAAAAAACTCCCTGACACCGTCAGAGAGTTTCGCTATTTAATCAAGCCGAATCACGAGTTTGATTTTCGGCCGCTTGACGCGACCCGTTTGTAAGTAATCGGCCGCCTGATCAGCAGATGCCCGATCGGTCACCACCGCCGTGAGATCCATATCCAGATGCATCGCCACCCGGCTCCACAGGTTAACCACTTGGTCTGTTCGATTGGCCGTCGGCAGGACCAGCACCATCTGTTTCCGGGGACAGTTCGTGAACTGCTCGCGGCTGGCCAGCACCCGCTGGGCAAAGGCAGTCATTGCCGACTGCTGCCGGCCGGCCGGAACGCCAACCACGAGGATGTTGGCGTCTTGGATGGATTCACAGACCCCGGCAAATTGATCGTCGGGCCTATTTTCTCCCGGTGCGGCTACTGGGCTCTCCACTAAACGGACAGTGCAATAGTCTTGACCGGCCAACAGCTGATCAGTGAGTGCTTGGACGCGCTGATTCGGCGGTGCACTGGTGTCCAAAAATAAAATTGGCCGCATGGACCATCATCCCTTGATATGGGCTTTGTCAGAGTCCGTGTCTTTACCCTCATAGGCCAGCATCTCGTTTTCGTAGCCCAGCATGTGGTCTTCAAAATGATCGATCTTAAAATCGAGGTAGCGAATGGTTTTATCAATATTATCCCTTTGTTCCGCCAGGTCTGCCCGTTGTTTGACGAACAAGGCTTTGCGGGCCGCGACCGTTTGATCGCCCTCACGCAATAGTTTGACAAACTCCGACAGCGCTTCGATCGACATCCCTGCCTTGCGCAGCACCATGACGTAATACACCCAGTTCACGGCATGCTGGTCATAGTCCCGATAGCCGCTCTCATTCCGGGTAATCTCCGGCAACAACCCAATGCGTTCCCAATACCGCAAAGTATCTTTGGTTAAGTTGAATTTCTTGCTGACTTCATCAATGGTCATTCGACTCACTCCTTCAATTGACTAGCGGCTGACAAACACTAATGACTTGATTGCTTTACGCTGATCCATGGCATCATAGGCATCCTGAATGTGGTCCAAATCGAATCGCTGCGTAAAGACTTTGCCTGGGTGAATCGTACCATCCAAGACCGCCTTCAGCAGAATCTGCTTGTCATATGTGGTCACGGAGGCGATGCCGCCCCGCAACCCAATATTACGCCAGAATAAGTTGTTGGTGTTCATTTCCGCCTTTTGCGGCAGCCAAAACGGATCGGTCAAACGGATCCCAGTCGGGAGACTGTGATCAACGGCGACGTGAACGACTATCCGACCCTTGCCCAAGCCATGGCTGGTCAAGATCTGGTTTATGCCAACTTGGGCGGCGAGTTTGAACCCATGGCCAAAAACATTGTTCAGGCTATGACAGCGGCCCACGTCAATCGCCTGATCTATGTCACCGGTCTGGGCCTGTACCACGAAGTACCCGGCGAATTCGGCCGGTGGGTGGAGGAATCAATTGGCACACCAGTCATGGACGACACCCGCCGAGCGGCGAAAATCATTGAGGAATCGACCGTGAATTACACCATCATCCGCGCCGCTTACATGACCAATGATGACGAGATTGACTACGAGCTCACCGAAAAAGGGTCGCCGTTCAAAGGCACGACCATCTCCCGCCAGAGTATTGCCGATTTGATCGTCAAGACAATCAAGAATCCCGCGCTGCACCAGCACAGCAGTCTAGGCATCGATAAACCTGGTACCGATGGCGATCGGCCCTATTAGCAAGTGATGCCAGCCCTGCCTTCGCAGGGCTTTTTTTGGGCGAAAAAAAAGGCCTGCTCGCAATGAGCAGACCTTCTCAATGTCGTTATCAGTACGGCAATTAATCGATGATTAACGCTTGCTGAATTGACTCGCCTTACGGGCCTTCTTCAGACCAGGCTTCTTCCGTTCCTTCATCCGCGGGTCACGGGTCAGTAACCCGGCCTTCTTCAAGGCGCCACGGAAATCAGGATCGACTTGTAACAATGCCCGGGCGATACCATGACGGATCGCACCGGCTTGGCCAGAATAGCCGCCGCCGAAAACATTGACCTTAACATCGTAAGTGTCAGTGGTTTCAGTAACGCCAAACGGTTGCTTCAAGTCAAGGATCAGGAGCGCGGATTGAATGTAATCTTCAACCGGCCGACCATTGACCGTGATCTTACCAGTACCAGGTACTAAACGAACACGGGCAACGGAATTCTTGCGCCGGCCTGTGCCGAGATAATCTGCTGTTTGTGCCACAATGAATTCCTCCTTTAAATAAGCTTGTTAATATCAAGCACTTCGGGTTGTTGCGCAGTCTGTTTATGCTCTGCGCCAGCATAGACGTGAAGCTTCAGGAACTGCTTGTGACCAAGCGAGTTCTTCGGCATCATGCCCTTGATCGATAATTCGATCAGCTCTGTCGGATGGTTCTCCCGGATTTCTCCAGCAGTCCGTGTCCGCAACCCGCCAGCATAGTTGCTGTGGTGATGATATAACTTGCGGGAGGCCTTGCGGCCAGTCAGCTTCACGTTCGCGGCGTTGATAATAATCACATTGTCACCCGTATCCACATTCGGAGTGAATTGTGGCTTATTCTTGCCCCGCAGAATCGTGGCAGCGGCAGCCGACATACGTCCCAAGGGAATATCTGTGGCGTCGAGTACATACCATTTACGTTCGATTTCAGTTGGCTTAGCCAGATAAGTTGTACGCAAAATTAGTTCCTCCATTTTCGGTGTTTACACCAATCTAAGTTTCCGGGGCTCACAGTGGGGTAAACAATACCGTTAACAATCATACCGGTTGAAAAGCGCAAAGTCAACGGCTAATCCGGAATGGTGCTTGACAAATTCACCGATCTATTATATTGCAGCGCCAGGCTACCCGTCACTGGAGTCAGACCCCGACCCGGCATTACGGCCCATGCGCAATACCCCGGTGAACCAGTCCCAGGGATCAAGGAAGAACGTGCCGAAGAAAAAGGCCACAAAGGTGAGTGAATTGAGCCAGTGGCTGGCGCGGAACACAAAATGGGCCAAAAGATAGCTCACCAGCAGCGCCAGGACGATCCAGTGGGCGGCCTTGACCGGGATATGCCAGCCCATGACCTGCCATAATCGCGGCCGATCCCACCAATAGTTCCGACCGGTCTTTTCCCGATGCCGTAAGCTGCTCATGCGCAGTACGATGGCGATGACGACGCGCAAAACCACTAAACCGATGGCCATCAAGATACTTAAAACAAGATGGTCCATGATCCAATCCGCAGCTTCACCAGCCACTGAATAAGCGCATCGGTTCGCTGCACGATCGCTGGCTTGTTCTTCCCCGCTGCGGGAATGACCGCTTTGGCCACCCGATCGAAGACCCGGCGGAGGCCTTTATCCACCGTGTCCGGGTCTTTAGACTGCAATAACTGGCGATTGGCATCGAGAATATCGCCAATTTGGGGGCTACTCAGCACTGCTGTCAGGCCATTTCCGACTTCAATCTTCACATAGCGCGTCCCGTGGCGATTATTGGTCATGATTAGGACGCCGACATTCTTTTTCCCCTGACCGACGTTCCAGGCTTTGTACAAATCAGCAGCCAACTGGTCAATGTCTTCATCGGCATCCGCCAAAGTCGCGACCGCGATCTCCGGCGCGTTGGGCGTGTCCATCAGTTGCCAATTGATCTGCTTAATACGGGCAATCGTCGCGGTACTGAGCACATCGTCACCATCATAATAGTAGCCCGCCATGTCGCCGGGCAGGTCCACTGCGGCCGTGACCGACTGTCCCAGACCGCTGCCCCAAATGGCCAGCAGAATAACCGCCATACCGATCCAGACCGCCGCCAGTCGATGTTGGGTATTAGTCTCCCCCATACCTGCTCCCCCAAACAGTGCGTTTTGTTATTTACCGCGCAGCTAGTATTTCCGCGACAGCGCCGCATCGGCTTCCGCCCGGGTAATTTCACCCGCATTGAACTTCGCCATCACCTGAACGTCCTTGTCGTTCAGTTTGTAGAAATGATACGGAATCAGGGCCAACGCCGTGCCAATCACCGGCACCAAGGTCGCCGTGATCCATAACCCGTTCAGCGCCATCGCTGTCTGTTCAATGTGCATCGATTGCAACTGAGCGAAACTGCTGGCATCGATCGTCACCCAGCCGAACAGACTGAGGATAAACAAGCCGATGGGCTGGGCCAGGGAAGTGAACTTAGCCGCGAAGGATTGGATGGCAAAGGCCACGCCCCGGGCATCCACCCCCGTCTTGAACTGGCCATACTCAACGGCATCCGGCGTGAAGGTCAGATTGATCGTATAAATCAGGCCATAGGGAATCGACCGGATAATCACCAAAATGATATAGAGCAGCACATTTTTATACCCGACCAGATAGACCACTAGGCCAGTGACCACAAAGGCGGCGTTGGCCCAATAGAACAGCCGGAACTTGTCCACGTGTTTCAATATCCGGTTGATCAGCGGCGAAATAATGAGCATCGGCAGGGCCGAAAGGACCAACATCAAGGTACTGAACAGCGCGCTGCCAAATAAATAATAGGAAACGAACAGATCAATGGCCGCCTGGGTCATCAGTACCCCGGAAATAATATAGCCGGAATAGAATAATAGCAGATACTTGTTGCTCCGCAGGTAATGGAGCATCTTGCCGAAGCTGTACTTTTCCTCACTCGGCTTGGTCTTGATTCGCTCCTTGCCCTTGATCGCCACCGGGATCATCGTCAGGACAACGATCAGCGATATGAGCAGCGCGGTCTGGGCAAAGCTGAAGCCGACCCGTTCACTGACCAGTACCGTCGCCAGCATGGAGGTGACGAATGCCCCGCCCAGGGCGAAGACCCGGGCAATGGAAAGGATACTGTTGCGCTCGATCAGATTGGTGGTCATCATCGTGACCAGGTTATAAATGGGAATGTCGCTCAACGTATACGCGGTGTCCCACAATATATAGCCGACGACAAACCAGACAATCTTCGCCGTCTGGCTTAGAGCACCGGGAATTTGGTAGATAAAAATCGTCGTCAGCGGAATCAAGACCAGTGTCATCCGCAGCCACGGCAGGCTCTTGTTGCCGCTCTTGAATTTCACCCGGTCAAAAATCACGCCGAAAATCGTATCATTCACGGCGTCCCACAGTTTGACGATCACCATTGCCGTCGCAATCTTGGTCAAGTCAATGCCGATCATCATCATGTAGGTGGTGAGAAAGCCGCCGAGCATGGTGTAGGACATACTTTGGCCGACAAAGTAGGACCAATAGCTGAGACGTTCGCCAGCGCTGGTCATTGGCGGCGGCGCAGCCTGAATCGTTTTTTCTGCCTTAACCGGTACTTTTGCCATGATTACACTTCCCCTCGTTACTTGTTTCCTTAAGCATAGCATTGAACGGGGAGAAAACGGTTGCTGAGTGCTTACTTAGGTCGAAGACGATGACGCACCCGCACTATCTTGGGCCTTCACATAATCAATCGCCAATACCAGCGCAATAACAAGCCCTTCATAATCTTCGTTGCTGATGTCTAACTCGTAGGCATGGCCGAACGAAAAGGCATCTTCATGAATCTGCGCGACCTCTTGGCCCTGGGCAGTGACGGTGAAATTAAAGCCCCACCAACTGCCCTGAACATCCACCGCCCCGCTGTCGATTTCGTATTGGCTGCGCAGAAACGTGATCTTCTTGCGAATTGTTGCAATAGTCCGGCCGTTCATATCCACATCGAAAGTGTCGAGAAAGTGAAAGGGCTGATGGATGACCTTCGCCACTTCATTGCCGCTGGGATCAAGCAGCTGGAATTCCTTGGGAAACTTGAAGAAACTGCCGACCACGGTATAGCGGGTGTTCCCATTGGCGTCAGTCACATCAAAGTGGCCGCCGAGGCTGAAAAAGTGTTGGCGCACGTAGAGCTGGCTCATATGAATCGCACTCCTTTGCTGGTTTGGCTTCAGAATACCACGCCGCAGCAAACCGGGGTATGACGTTTTTGTAAGATTGCCGTCATATTTGTGTCACTGGGGACCACTTGCAGTATCGTCAAACCAGCGCCTAAAATGGTGAAAAGGAGTTGTTGTCTCATGAAAGTACTCGCCCTCATGGCCATTCCCGCGCCCATCAAAGACCAAATTG
Organism: Schleiferilactobacillus harbinensis; assembly: GCF_008694105.1. Classification (NCBI taxonomy): domain Bacteria; kingdom Bacillati; phylum Bacillota; class Bacilli; order Lactobacillales; family Lactobacillaceae; genus Schleiferilactobacillus; species Schleiferilactobacillus harbinensis. The sequence continues at coordinate 136,263 of NZ_CP041364.1, read as the reverse complement.
CCGCTCTGCCCAACGTGCAGATCGAAGGCCCCGACTACTTAGCCCAACACGGTTTGACTGATATCACTGCGATTTTCGGCTGGCAAAGCCGGTTAAACGACTTGATCAAAGAAAATTCGACGGTTCGCTTCGTTCAATCATTTTCTGCCGGCGTCGATTATTTCCCGTTGGCCACGTTCCAGGAAAAGAACATCGTCATGGCCAATACCAGCGGTATCCATGCTCGGCCGATCGCCGAATCCGTCCTCGCCTACGTGCTGGCCTTTGCTCGGGGCATAGCGGACAGCGCTCACCGGACACCCGAGAATTTCTGGGATAGGGACGCCTCGCGCGGAGACGTCTTTACACTGCCGGGTAAGACCGCGCTGATTTATGGCACTGGCCATATCGGCCGCGCCATCGCCGAGATCCTGACTCAACAGGGCATGACGGTCACCGGCATTTCCCACCATGGGGAAGCCGTCGCCCCCTTTGCCGCCGTCGGTACCGATCAAGACAGTGCCGCATTTGCCAAGGCCGCGGACGTGATCATCAATATCATGCCGCTGACACCGGAGACGCATCACTTCTTCAACGCTGCATTCTTCGATGCGCTGACGAAGAAACCGTTGTTTATCAATGTTGGTCGCGGTCCCTCGGTGGATACTGAAGCGCTGGTGGCGGCTTTGCAGACTGGCCAGCTCAGCGGTGCTGCGCTGGACGTGTTCGAACAAGAACCGCTGCCGGCGACGTCACCGCTCTGGCAAGCGCCGCATTTGCTCATGACGCCCCACGTGTCCGGTGCATTCACCGAAATATACACGGCAGCAGCAACGATTCTTTACCACAATCTCGCCCAATTTATCCGCGATGGGTCACTGGCCGAAAACCAAGTTGACCTGAGCCAGGGCTATTGATCGCATACTGATTAGCAGCCTGCCGAGCATTAAACTGCTCAGCAGGTTTTTCTTGTCACCATAGGATAACGGTGTTATCCTATGGTCATCAAAGAAAAGAGATGACTACCCCATGGCTGGAAAAACAAACGATACGGAAGATCGCATCATTGCGGCTACGATCGCGACCATCACGAAACACGGCAGCGCCGCGATCTCTCTGCGTCAACTCGCCCAACACGTCGGCTTGACCACCGGCGCCTTTTACAAACACTTTGCCAGTAAAGACGACCTGTTTCGCGCCGTCACGGTCACTCTCTCGCAGCAATTGACCGCCCAAGTCATGCCGCTGCTTGCGGCCGCCGACACCGCGAAAGAAAAACTGTGCTTGCTGGGTGAGCAGCTGCTCCAAGCCAGCGCGGCCCAGCCCCACGTGATCGACTTTTTGTTTTTCAATCCCCAGGCGACGCAGCAATACCAACCCGGCACCGACACAACCGATTTTCCATTGCTGACCCTCACCCGCCAATTGATTGCCGCGACGTTAGCCAGCAGTGCCAGCACCACCCCACCCGCTGACTTCTTCACCCAGGTATGGTCCTTCATCCTGGGTTACGCGCTGCTGATTAAGAATGGTGCCGCGGTATATGACCGAGCACTGCTGGCGCGAACGCTGGACCAAATGCTGGTTTAGGAAAGGAAGTCTTGAATAATGACCCAATTTTTGATTATCTATGCGCATCCTTATGACCGCAGTTTCAACCATGCTGAACTGGATCGCGTGACAGCCAAGCTGACTGAGCAAGGCGATCCTTACCAGGTCATTGATCTGTATCACGATGGGTTCAACCCTGCTTATGACGCCGAAGAACTGCGGCTGTTCCACAGCGGCCAGACCCATGATCCGCTGGTCACCCAGTATCTGACTCAACTCAAAGCGGCCGATGCCGTGATCTTTATCACGCCCATTTGGTGGAACGATTTGCCGGGGATGCTGAAAGGGTTCATCGATAAAGTGATGAAGGAAGGCGCCGGTTTGACCCATGTGGTGACAAAGACCGGAGTGAAGGGCACGCTGACCAACATTCAGAAAACCTATGTCCTGACGACCTCCACGTCACCCACGTTCTATCTGCGATTCTTCTGCGGCAATGCCGTTAAGCAAGTATTTATCGGAGCCACATTGAAGCAGCTGGGGATGCGGCACGTGCGCTGGTCGAATTTTGGCGGGATCACGAATGCCCCAGAGGAGAAACGAAAGGCGTATTTGGAAAAAGTCGGTCAAATGGCTTTCTAAAAATTCCGGTGGGAAATGTTTGACTTATCTTGCACCCCCTTCCTATAATTTGGTCGATGTAAAGAAGTGGCCTTTTCAATACAGGTGTGGGGTGATGATGATGGCAAAGAATCGCGGATTAGTCATCGTGCTGAAAATCATTGCGGCACTTTCAATTATTATGTTTTTCGTCTCTTACATTGTTCAGTCCATGCGGCAATACGCGCAGATCTTTGTTTTTGCAGCTCTTCTCTGTGCACTGGGGATTTATGCCCTGACCAAAAAGAAGTGAGCAGCCATGACAACCAAGGGCGCATTCGTCAGTGCTGACACTGTCAGTAAAACTTATCCCAAGTTGGTCCTAACAGATTTTTCAATCCAGGCCGCCGCTAATGAAACCATTGGCCTACTGGGCGATACTGGCGCCGGCAAAACCACGATTCTCGATATTTTAGCCGGTCTAATATCGCCAGACGGCGGCAGTATCCAGCGGGAGACTGACAATATCGGTTATTGTTTCGCCCAGCTGCCCTTCCCCCAGAATCTGACCATCAACCAGCTGGTCCATATTTTTCGCCATTTGGCCTGGCCTTGGCAGGACAGGGTGTTTGCCGACTACATGACTGACTTTGCATTGCCCCGCCGCACCCCCGTTGCGCGGTTGGCCAAAAGCCAGCAGGCCGCTTTGAACTTAGCGGTGACTCTGGCGCACAATGCCCCGCTGCTCCTGCTGGACGAAGCGACAGAAAACCTGGCTCCTGACGACCGGCCGCCCGTGTTGGCCGCTTTGCAGGCCTATCGCCACCAGCACCAGTCTGGGATTGTTTTGGCCACCCGCAGGCTTGATGACATTCAGACCTTATGCGACCGCTTTATTTTGCTGAAGCAGGGCCAAACGGTCACGACGCTGGCCGCTGATGCATACCGGGGCCAGGATTTGACTGGCATCATTCAACACGCACTGTCAGATCGGAGGCAAGACTAATGTTGGGTCTGATAATTAAAGATATCGGTCAGTTGCGCCATCTTTGGCTGCGTCCTTTAGTTTTGCTTGTGGGCCTCGCCATTTTGGCGGCCGGGGTCTTTCTTAAAGAATTGGCCCCCATTGTTGGTGCGATCGTTATCATGGCAGCAATTTATGGCCTAACAGCCCTTTTTGTTGACGACGACCGCACCCGCTGGCTCGATTTTGCCAAAATGGCCCGAGAATCCGCGACTGCCATCGTTTTGAGCCGTTACATTGTCCTTATCTTTTTGGCCGGAATCATCGCGGCAGTGGCCAGTGCCTATACTGTTGTTGTCCACTTGATTTTCCCCAATATATCAACCACCGAATTGGCCATCGTCACTGGTGCGGCTATTGTGTTTTTTCTGTTTATGTATTTTTGGACGATTCCATTTTTCTACCAATTTGGGCAAAAAGGCGCGCAATACGGCGCGATTTCTTTCCTGTTCCTATTTTTTGCTTTAGTCAGAGTGTTGATTCCAGAGCAATACCTGAAGGTGTTTTTTAACAAAAAACACCCCAGCCAGACACTGTGGCAAAGTTGCCTGGTCCTATTGGTGCTGATCATTTTGTCCCTCATCGTCTCGCTCACCATCGTGCATCGGCGGCAAACGCAGTAAGCGGCTGCAATCTAAAAAAGATGGGCACCCAACCCCAACGGCTAGGTGCCCTTCTTTCGTACTCTGTGATTCCTAAGTATTGCTGACGCTGATGTTAGTGCGCATCAGATTGGTTCACTGGCCAGCGGGTGTCGGCCTTGCTGGGCAGCAGGTACAGGATAAGCAGCCAGATACCACCAATTATCGGTACGAGAGCGATACAAATCCACCAGTTGCTGCGGTTCGTATCGTGCAGCCGCCGGGCCCGAATGGTGAAGTTGGCGATCCATACAATGATGGCATAAACCAGCCAAATCGTTGCACCAGTGGTCAATTGGTAATGGAAAATGTCGTTAGCGTCGTATAGTTTGTAAGCACCGGTCGCCCAAGCCAGTAACGCCGAAATGATGATTGTAGCAAAGTACGGAATCCAAAACTGCTTTCTTGTCGCGCGGGCATTGAAGACGAACATCTTCGTGAAATACTCTGTGACTGATTGCATGTGAGACCATTCCCCTCAATTGATTGACAACGGTATGGAATTTCTTAACCGCCGTATATTAATTTTAGCATGCCGAATCGGTGATTGCTGAGTTGACGTCTCGATTCGCCATACAATCGTGCATGACTGATTCTAATCACTTACGAGGCCATCACTGTCAAATACTTGGCTGGCACATGGTCCACCAGCCAAATATGACTTTCGGTGGGATAGAATAGCAAGCCAGCGGCCGCGGCCTGCTGGGCTGCCACTTGGAAAATAACGGGGCGCGGATCCCGGCGCTGGCCGACACTGACGGCCATGGGCACGGTGGCTGAAAGATGAACAAAGTCTCGGTCCATTTTCTTCAAGCCTTCCGTTTCGATCATCACCGCCGCTTGATATGATGTGCCGTGATACAGCACTGCCGGCGGCGTGGCCGGCGCTTGCAGCAGCTTGACGGGAATACTGTGCCCGTATAACGCGCGAATCTGACCATTTTCAATAGCAAACCGCTGCTTATCGCTGGCCGCCATGATCGTCCGGATGATCTGTTCGTCAATCGGTGTTTGATAGTGGGCGTTGTACTGCGCCAACAGTGTGGCCAAACTAACGCGGCCATAGGCATCCAAGTGTAGCCCAAGCCGCTCTGGATGGTGACGCAGTGCGAACGATAACCGCTTGCTGACTTTGATCAATTGTTTATCCATGCCGATCTCCCCCTGATTTTCAGTATAGTATGTCTCCGCAAAAATGGCGGTGCCCGTTGCAGGCATCGCCATTTTTTGTCCCAATATTAATGCAGCGTCGCTAAACGCTTGATCTGTTCCGGATCCCGGTGGTCAAAGAACTGACTCTCATGGCGATCCAATTGGCTGATCTGAGCCATATCATCATCACTCAGCTGGAAGTCGAAGATGTCGATATTTTCAGCCATCCGTTCCGCATGCACACTCTTCGCCAGGGCGACAACGTGCTGCTGCACAACCCAGCGGAGAATGACTTGGCCAACCGACTTGCCGTACTTTTTACCGATGGCTTCCAGTACGGGATTGTGGAAAATCTCGTGCTTGCCCTCCGCAAATGGCGCCCAGGCTTCTGGCTGGATATTTTCCTGCGCCATGAAAGCCAAGGCTTCTTTCTGCTGCTGCCACGGATTGATTTCAATCTGGTTGACCGCCGGCGTGACACCGCTGAAGGCGGACAGATCCATTAACCGATCAGGTTCGAAGTTCGATACCCCGATGGCTCGAATCTTACCGGCCTGCTCAGCTTCCTGCATAGCGCGCCATGCACCGAAGATATCATTGTACGGTTGATGAATTAAGTAGAGGTCCACATAGTCCAGATCCAGCTTCTTGAGGGAGACGTCCAACGCCTTTTGGGTCTTTTCGTAACCCACATCGGTGATCCACACCTTCGTGGTGATAAATAATTGGTCCCGGGGGACACCAGACCGTTTAATGCCTTTACCGACAGCCTCTTCATTGCCGTAGGCTTGCGCTGTGTCAATCAGGCGATAGCCGGCGTGGATGGCATCCACCACCGCTTGTTCCGCTTGATCTTGATCGCGAATTTGAAACACGCCAAACCCGGCGATGGGCATTTCCACCCCATTATTCAATTTAACTGTATCCATATGTGATGCACCCCTTTTAAACAATTTGTTTGGTTGGGCGAATTAAAATCTCGTTAATTGATGTATCCTCTGGGGCCGCAATCGCATAAGCCACTGCTTCGGCAATCCGGTCGGCGGCGATCGCATCTTCCGCGTAGAATGCATCCACATTCTTCTTCGTTGCCGGATCAGTAATCGTATTCGGCAATTCGGTCGCCACCGCGCCAGGAGAAATCACTGTCACCCGAATATGGCTGCCCGCTGCTGCTTCTTCTTGGCGCAGCCCATCACTGATGGCCCGGACCGCGAACTTTGTGCCCGCATAGACGCCACTGCCGGCATGGACGACATGGCCAGCCACAGACGACAAGTTAATAAACTGCCCGCTCTGTTGTTTACGCATCACTGGTAACGCGGCGGCGATGCCATAGAGCACGCCCTTAATGTTGACATCCACCATCCGGTCCCATTCATCGACCTTCAATTGATCAAAGGTGGATTGCGGCATCAAGCCAGCGTTGTTCATCCAAACATCAATTTTGCCGAACTTGCTCAAGGCGAAGTCCGCCAGGGATTGCACCTGCTGGCGATCCGTGACATCCGTTTCCTGGTAAGCGGCCTGGCCGCCGGCCGCCTCAATATCCTTAACGATCGCCTGCAACCGGCTGGCCCGGCGCGCCGCCAGGACCACTGAATTGCCCTGCTTGGCTAACAGCTTGGCCGTAGCTTCCCCGATACCGCTGGATGCCCCAGTAATCACAATTACTTTACTCATGTGCAAAGCCCCTTTCCTTATTGACTGACTACAGTGTAAACCTTGAAGTGAACTCCAAGGCAAGCAGAAATGTTACACTATTTGAAAAAGGAGACGATTTTTCATGAAAGCAATCGTGGTCACTCATCCCGGCGGGCCGGAAGTACTCCAATACACTGATGTCCCCACACCGCCGGTGAAACCCGGCTGGACGCGGGTTAAGGTACGCGGCTTTGGCATCAATCATTCCGAGATTTTTACCCGCGAAGGCCAATCACCCAGCGTACAATTCCCGCGGATTCTGGGCATTGAGGCAGTCGGAACGATTGACGAAACTTCCGCCCCAGATAAATTCCATCGGGGCCAGAAAGTCATTTCCATCATGGGCGAAACGGGCCGGGCCTTCGATGGCGGCTATGCCGAGTACGTCCTGCTGCCCAATGATCAGATCTATCCGGTCACCACCAACCTCTCTTGGGCCGACTTGGCGGCGGTGCCTGAAACTTACTACACCGCGTGGGGGATTGTCCGCAGTTTGCAGGTCAAAGCGCACGACCGCATCTTGATCCGGGCCGCCACCAGCGGCGTTGGTGTTGCCGTATTCAAGCTGATCCAAGCGCTGAACCGGCATACTGATATCGTTGGCACAACCCGATCAGCGAAAAAGAAACCCTTGCTGGCCGCAGTCGGTATGGATCAAATCCTCGTAACCCCGGATGCACTGAAGCTGCCCGCCGATATCCAGCCCTTCGATAAGATCATTGATCTGATTGGCCCGGCATCGACCCGGGATTCGTTGCAGCACCTGACCGAATTCGGCATTGCCAACGTCACCGGCGAACTCGGCGGCGTGTGGTACTTGCAAGACTTCGACCCCATCAGCGATATTCCAAATAACCGGTACCTCACCGGCTTCTCTTCTGGTGACCAGGTCTCCGCCGCGGTGCTTCAGGAGATCATCACGTTCATTGAAGAGCACCATATTGATGTCTCCCCGGTAAAAACGTTCCCGCTGGCGGAAACCCGAGAAGCCCACGAATTTTTGGCCAGCAGTCAAGGATTTGGTAAAGTGGTCGTATTACCCTAAGGAGGTCCATATTATGTCCAAACAATCAGTCACCGACCAAGCTAAGACGCTTGTTTCTGAAATGTATAACGTCCTGGATGATCAATTTCCAACGGTTAAATCATTGCTCCTACAAGCTTACAAAGAACTTGACCGAGATAACCAAGCTCCCCAGGCAATCCTTACCCGATTGTTGGATGGCGTTTACGCCAATAGCATTAAGCCCCGGGCACCGTATCCCCAGGGTTTCCAAGATAATCTAGCGCAGCTGACCCTGCTGACCCGCTCCAACGGGTACGGGTATACCATGCGCCCGACCTTATAAGCACAAATCACCCGCTGAGCATTGCTGTCAGCGGGTGATTTTTTAGGCGGTTAATCCGTCATTTTAATTTTCCGTAACACTTTTGCCGGTGATCCGATCACAACGGTATCTGCTAGTACATCCTTAGTCACCAGTGACCCAGCCCCGATAATCGCATTTTCGCCAATCGTCACCCCGGGCAGCACGGTCACATTGGCGCCCAACCATGCACCTGCTTCGACGTGGACGGCTTGGCACCGGAGATTGCGCCGGGCCGCTGGATTCTCCTCATGATTCACGGTCAAGATCGTCACGTTCGGGCCAATCAACACCCGGTCCCCGATATAGATACCGCCTAAATCGACCAGCATGCAGTTGCGGTTGATAAAGACGTCGTGCCCGAGAAAAATGTGTCCGCCAAAATCCGTTTGCAACGGCGGCAGCAGCGTCGTCGTGGGCGCCACAGGCCGTTGAATCAGCTTCTCCAGCAAAGCATTGACCGCCCCCCGGTCGCGATAGCCAGTATTCAGTTGCATCAAAAGCTGACTATTCCGGGCAACGACTGCGTCCACCGCTTGGAATCCGGGATCATCGAATTGAATTGGTTGACCGGCCAGTGCTTTGGTTAATACATCACTCATTTTTTAGTCTGCCTTTCGTTTTCTTTCTTCAGTCTATGGGAGAAAACGCAGCATGTCGAATGCCTATGCTGGATGGTGAGTCATGCGTCTTGCATATAGAAAGACCGCCGCCAATGAGTCTGACGACGGTCTTGGACTGTTACGGCTGCTTTTCAGCCAAATCCTTCAGAATCTGCTCTTGGTACGGTGGAATCGTCCCGTCTTTCTCTGGGCCAACATTCAGCAGTAAGCGGCCTTTCTGCGGTCGGACCTTGGCGACGATATCCCGTACTTCATCAGCGGTAATATAATCCTGCGGCCGGCTGTACTGGTTATAGCCAAAGGACTTATCCATCCCCCGGGTCGTCTCAAAATAGTCGGTCCCATGCCAGTCGTCGGTATACTCCAATGTCCGATAGTCATAATACTTGGGCGGGGTGTCCGCGCCTTTTTTGTCTTCCCGGTTCGTGACGATCTGGGCGGCAACGTTAAAGAGCGGCCGCAGTACCGGGTTATCCAGCCAGTTGGGATAATTCCCCCAGCGATCATTGACCATCCCTTCTGGCACCGCGCGATAATAATCCTTGAAAAGCTGCGGCAGCCGAGGATCCACTGGATAGCCGATATCACTCCACAAAACGTCAGGGTGATAGCGGTCAATCAGTTCATGCCACTGATCCCAGGCATAGTCCAGATAAGTCTGACTCTTGTCATTCCCCACCATCATATCCGCGGCGGTTTGAATGGGCTTCTTGGTGAAAGTCCAATCCAGCAATGACGAGTAATACACGCCAAAACGCATGCCTCGCTTACGCACGGCTGCCGCTAATTGACCAACAAAGTCAAAATTCAAATGGTAATCAGTCACATTGGGATTGGCAATCTGCGTGTCATACATCACGAATCCGTCGTGGTGTTTCGTGACCACGACCACATATTTCGCCCCCGCCTGGGCAAACATGTCGGCCCACTTCTCGACATCCACCTGCTGGGCGGTATGCTGGAAGCTTTTAGCGAAGCTGGTGTATGGCGTATGGTCGCCGTAGTGGGCATGATGATATTGCGCCACTGGACTCCCAGGAATTTTGAGACTATTGGCATACCATTCTGCGTACGGTGTGTGTTTGTACATATACTTGATGCTGTGGTGCTTTTTAATCGTGTCAAAATCTTCGCTCTCCACCGGTGCAAAGGCTGGTACGCTGTACACGCCCCAGTGGATAAAGATGCCAAAGTCGGCCGCTTTGAACCAAGCTGGCGGATTTTGGCGATGAATATTGACGATTGGCTGCTCTTCTGTCATATGTTGTGCTCCTCCCAAGTTGTTACTTCCTTTGTAACCGGATTCGCGGGATAAGTCAATTGATTGGTTCGTTTGTTGAGTTGCTAATGGAGGCGTTTACACGGTATCGGTGTAAACTATCCTTAGTGAGTAGTTCTCTTCCGGTCATTTGAAAGAAGGTCGTCACTATGGATGCATTACTCGATTGGCTATGTCTCTTTCTGGACAGTTTATCTCTGGGCAGTCGTGATGATCAACACCGGGTGCGGGCGTGGATTCACTGGCGGGCTAAAGTATTTATTGAGAAACGCCAGCAGAAACAGGCTAGACGGTAAACGAACAGCGCTGATTGGGGAAAACCCGAGCAGCGCTGTTTTGCGTTATTTTTCATTCCTGGCCAGCATCTTTTTAGAAAAGGACTGGACGTTTTGCTCGCTGTCATCACGCCATGGATTGATTTTGATAAGTAAACCGCGCTTCCTCAATTTAGCCACTGTTGGCCGCACGATCCGCTCGCCATTTTTCAATGTGATTGCATCCACTGATGTGATCAGTCCTTCTTTCGTAATCGTTCGGTCCACTGTTTTGACATTCTTGACGTAAACAAAATAGGGCATCATCGCAATGTTATTGGTGTATGTGTCATACGTTGATCGGGCGAAAGTGATCCCGACATACGCAATCAGCAGAATTGCAATTGTAGAAACCAATATCTTCGCCTGCCGCGTCAGCCACATCGCCTTTTCTCGCTTCTTGTTCATAGTCAGCACCTGGACGGGGTCCAAATTTAGAGTGCGCCGATTGACGAGCTGGTCAATGGTGACGCCGTATAACTCACTGAGTAGTATCAAATTCTCGAAGTCCGGATAGCCCCGACCGTTTTCCCATTTAGAAATCGTCTGCCGCGTGAGGTTCAATTTGTCAGCGACCTGCTGCTGGGAAAGGCCTTGGGCGAGCCGGACTTTCTTAAGTGTGCTCCCAAATTCAATCATGGCGCTCTATACCCCCTTTCAACACTGATCGTAACAAGAATCCGGGTGACTCATCAGGAACGAACCGTTGCTGCGGCGGGGGGAAACGAATCGTTGCCCCCGAAAAGATAGCCGTTTATTGAGAAAAAGTCATGGTGATGATACAGGCACCGGCTTGATAAGCGGCCGTCAAAGTGCCGGCCATCTGCACCACCAGTGTCCGAGCGGTGGCCAGACCCAGGCCGCCAGCAGGTCGTGCCATTTCAACTGAGTCGTACTGATCAAACAGGCGCCCGACTTTGCCCATATCAAGCGCGGCGGCGGAAAATGTGACGGTGAGTGTACCTGCGGTAGTCAAGACAACTTGCACCCGGCTGGGCTGGTAATGCACCACGACTTGAAAAATATTGGCCAATACAGCCTGCATGGCTGTTGCATCCAGTGCGCGCGGCACGGGCGCTTCTGGCAACTGAACAGTCGGCACGATCTGGCGGTCACGGAATGCCGCATACTGCGCCGCCAACGCCGCAGCCACAGCATCCGTTAAATTGACCGTTGTAATTGTCAACGCCCCATTATTGACCTTGGCCAACGAATACTGAAATAAGGCCTCCGTTAATTGATTCATTGCATTGGTGCGTTCAGTAATGATGGCCAAATACCGTTGGGTCACTGCCGACCGCGGTTCTTTCGCTAACAATTCCAAATATCCATTGATCGTGGTTAAGGGTGTGCGCAAATCATGGGCGACGTTGGTAATGGCTTGTTTCAAGGCGTTGTCCCCGGCGGTGTAGCGCTGGCGGGCAAGCCGAGTATCGGCTAATTGCTGATTCAGGGTGTGGGTGAAATGACGCAGAACTCGGTCCCGACTGGTCACCGTCAGCAGCCGATTAGTAGTTGTTTGCGCTTGGGCCACCAATTGCCGGTCCAGCTCGCGGATGCTGGCGCGTAAATACGCTAACCAGGCGGCTAGAATCAGTACGATAATCAGCAGCACACCAATCAACCAAGCCATCACAGCCACCGCTTTCTGTTTATTTGAGATCCCTGCGTTTGAAAATAATCCCGCCAAGTGCTGTAGCGCTGCCAATGATCAGCATATCGTACAGCACCAGCACAACCAAACTGCTTGATCCCGGCATAATAACTCGGACCGTCTGCCCAATCGGTGTCATATCAGTGACCGTTTGGACGATTTGGCGTTTCGTACCGCCCAAGTAACTGCGATTTTTCCGCCGCACCGGTTTGCCGCTATCCGAATAGCTGGTATAAACGGCCGGCTCAGCTAACTTCATCGAGGCCATGCCGCCGCCAATCAACAGTGTCAAAAACAGAAAGATCACCGCCGCGGTGGCCGCCGTACGATTACTCAACACCATGCAGAGGCCAACGAACAGCGATGTGCAGCTAAACAACCCAAAAATAATGAGCAGGAATTGGCCGCCGATGCGGCCGCGCCAAATCGCAGTGAGCCTGAATCCCGAGACGGTCAGCCGGGCTAAACCAACCGCCGTCACAAGATAAGCGACGTACAACAGGCCAACGACTGCCAGACAGGCCACCAGATTGGCGCCGTAAATCTGCCAACGCGTATGCCCCGCGATCACTTTATTCCGCACCGTGCCATCGCTGTAATCCGTCCCGATAAACACCGCGACCCAAATGGTCATGATCAGCGGGAGTATGACGCTGCCGACAATCAGCAAATAGGTTGTAAAAAATGGATCCACAGGCCCAATGTGCCGGGCATCCAACACAGTGATCAGCGCCGTCGCCAGCATAATCGCCAAGGCCGCGAAAAACAGTTTTCCCCGCCAGGCGCGGTTTAAGTTGGCCACCACCAGTTTATGCATGCTGACCACCGCCCACTAAGTTGATGTAGTAACTTTCCAGACTTTCGTCCACCTCAGTCAGCCGCTGCACCGTACACCCGGCCGCTGCTAAGGCCATGACGAACGCCGTAACTTCCGGCACATCAAATACCGCTGCGTGATGGGCATCCGTAATTTCAAACGCCATCTGTTTTTCAGTCAATACCCGCGCAAGAATCCGCGTATCATTCACCGTCACCACCGTGCGTTTTTTAAAGGCCTTTTGCAATTCAGCCGCACTCACCTCACGCACCATCCGGCCATGGTCGATAAACCCATAATGGGTCGCTAGGCGGGCTAATTCATCCAAGATATGGCTGGAAATCAAAAACGTGATCTGCTGTTCCCGATTCAATTTCAAAATTAATTCGCGTGTTTCGATAATTCCTTGGGGATCCAGCCCATTCGCCGGTTCATCCAGAATCAGGAAGTCCGGTCCGCCGGCCAGTGCAATGGCAATCCCGAGGCGCTGGCGCATACCGAGGGAAAAATGTTTAACTTTCTTCTTACCGGTGTCCGCCAAGCCCACCGTTTGGAGCAGCGCGGGAATCGTCTCATCGGCAGGCAGACCCAGTATTTGATATTGCTGGCGCAAGTTGGCCGCCGCCGTCATGTCGAGGTAGACCGACGGCGTTTCGACCACCGCCCCGATCCGCTGCCGGGCCTGCACGATGCCCGGTTCCCGATGATCGATACCGAATAGAGTCACCGTGCCCCCACTGGGCGTTTGTAAGCCGCAGACCTGGCGAATCAGGGTCGTCTTGCCTGCGCCATTCTGGCCAACCAGGCCGTAAATCACCCCCCGGGGCACGTGCATGGTCAGCCCTGCCAAGGCCGTGAAGTGCCGGTACTGTTTCGTCAGATCAGTGATTGTTAACACATCCATGGATATCCCATCCTTTCACTGATCCCAGCGTACCAACCCAGTGTTCAGCGGCCGGTTAAGAAAAGCATCAAGAAATCGTCAAGATTCATCCGTTAATTTGAAGCCAATCCCCCAAACAGCCTCAATATAATCTTTCCCGGTAACGGCGCGCAATTTTTGCCGCAAGTTACTGATATGCACCCGCAGCGATTGTTCGTCCCCATCCAAAGTATCGACACTGATCCGTTCCAGCAGCACCGCTTTCGTCAGCACCTGACCGGGATTGCGCAGCAGGACCTTGAGCAAGGCAAATTCCGTCGGCGTTAAATGGACCGGGTGGGCCGCTACGGTGACGCTGTGCTGATCCGGATCCAGCCGAATCTCAGCGAAAGTCAGCGCGGCCAGCGGCTGCGCAGCCTGTTGGGCCAGCCGCAGCTGAACCTGGATCCGAGCTAACAATTCAGCAATCGAGAACGGTTTGCTGATATAATCCACCGCTCCGTGGGTGAGCATGGCCACTTTATCGACGACAGCCGTTTTGGCGCTCACGACAATGATCGGCACCGGCGGCAATTGGGCGAGCACGTCTTCGCCAGAGCGGCCCGGCAGCATGAGGTCCAGCAAAATCAAATCCGGTTGCGGCGCCTGCTGTAAAACAAGCAAGGCCTCGGTCCCCGAATAAGCATTAATCACCGCATACCCCGCCTGCGTGAGCGCCTCCGTCAGCATCGCGTTGATCTGGCTATCGTCATCCACAACTAAAATGGTTTGCATCAGCCCACCCCCTTGGTTACTAGTATCGCAAAGAATTGTAAGCCCTTCAAATAATCCGGTCAAAAAAAGCCCCAGAATAGTTACCCATTCTGGAACCTGTACCGTTATGCCACTGCTTCTGCTTTTGTCTGTAACTTCGTCCGATTCAACAGTAATGAGCTCGCCACAACAGACAAGGAACTCAGAGCCATGCCTAAGCCGGCAAGTTCTGGACTGAGGACCAGGCCAAGCCCAGCGAACACCCCCGCAGCAATCGGAATTCCCAGCGTGTTATAGATAAACGCCCAGAACAGATTGAGCCGAATCCGGTTAAATGTCTTGCGGGCCAGCATCAGGGCGGTAACCACGTCCATTAAGTCGTTCTTCACCAGTACGATACCGCCGGATTCGATGGCGATATCAGTACCGGAGCCCATGGCAATACCGACAGCGGCCGTCGTCAGAGCCGGCGCGTCATTGATACCATCCCCGACAAAGACCACCGGGGCATCCGCTTGCAGCTTAGCAACAGCGGCTGCCTTTTCACCGGGCAGCACGTCTGCAATCACGTCATCAATGCCCACTTGTTGGGCGATGGCGGCGGCAACGCGCTGGTTGTCCCCCGTCAGCATCACAGTCCGGTAGCCGCGTTGTTTCAACGCGGCAATGGCCGGCGCTGAACTTGCTTTCGGCGTATCCTGAATGGCGATCAGGCCGATGGCGTGCTGGTCCTCGCCAACGACCACGACGGTCTTAGCTTCTTTTTGCAAGGCCGTCATCTGGGTGGCTAGCGCTGCCGGCAGCTGATCGATCATCTTGCTGTTGCCGATAAAGGCTGACCGGCCGGCCACCAAACCGGTCACCCCGCGGCCTTCAACCGCTTTGAAATCCGTAACCGGGGCAGCGGTCACCTGGCTTACTTTGGCCTGCGCCAACACGGCGGCCGCCAGCGGATGTTCCGATGCCGCTTCAAGACTGGCCGCCAGTTGCAGCACAGTCTTCTCGTCACCAACAATATCCGTTACTTTTGGCTGGTCCACGGTAATTGTCCCAGTCTTATCAAAGACGATCGTCTTCACGGTAGTGGCCGCTTCCAGGACTTCCCCGTTCTTGATCAAAATCCCCAGCTTCGCACTGCGGCCAGTCCCAACCATCAAGGCCGTCGGCGTCGCGATACCTAACGCGCACGGGCAGGCGATGATCACGACAGAGACCGCGAACAGCAAGGCATTGACCAGGCTGGCATGCAAGAACACGTACCACACCGCAAAGGTGGCAATCGCGGCAATCAGCACCACCGGCACAAAGATGTCCGCAATTTTATCCACCGTCTTCTGGATCGGCGCATGACTGGTTTGGGCTTTCTTCACCATCTCCACGATTTGGGCGAGCAGCGTATCGTCGCCGACTTTGCTGGCCCGGAAAAGAAAGGTGCCGTTGCTGTTCAGCGTAGCGCCAATCACTTTATCGCCGACTTTCTTAACCACCGGCATGCTTTCGCCAGTGACCATGGATTCATCCACCGTCGAGCTGCCCTCAATGATTTCGCCGTCCACTGCAATCTTTTGCCCCGGCCGCACCCGGATCACGTCGCCGACTTGCACCTCGGCCAGCGGGACCCGCACTGGGTGACCATCCCGGACCACTTCGGCGTCTTTGGCCTGCAAATCCATCAACTTGCCCACCGCGTTGGACGCCGTGTCTTTCATCCGCGCTTCTAAGTATTGGCCCAGCAGAATGAAGGTAATGACGAAGGCGGCACTTTCAAAGAACACCGCCCGGTCCGTCAATAACGCATAAACCGAGTAGACGTACGCCGTCACCGTCCCAATGGCGACCAGCGTATCCATATTGGCATGATGATGGCGGAAGCTGGCCCAGGCACTTTGCAGAAAGGGCCACGCGGCCACCGCCATGATCGCCGACGTCAGCCAGAACTGCGTCCACGCCCCGCCCGGCAGCATGAAGCCAAAGGGCATCCCAATCATATTCACCAGCAGCGGCAAGGAAAAGACCAGGGAGAAAATGAACCGATTGCGTACACTCATCATTGAATCACAACCTTGCCGTGGGCCATGTCCATGCCGCAGCTAAAGGTGTACTCGCCGGGCTTGCTGGTATCAACGGGAAAGGTCTTGGCTTCATTCAGCGGCAGATCTGCGCGGAAGTTAAAATCCGCCGATTGCACCTGATCCAAACACCCCTGACCGCTGATCCGCTTGAAGATCAATTCCGCGGGCACGCCCTGCTTGAAGGTGACCTGCGCCGGTTGGTAGTTGCCGTTAACGATAATGGTTGCTTGTTGTTTAGTCATGATTGAAAACCTCCGCTTAACTTATTTAATGATGAGCTTGCCGTGGAACATATTCATCCCGCAGGCGAATTCGTATTCGCCGGGTTTCGTGGTATCAATGCTGATCGTATGGGCCTGGTCCTGGGGCAGAAAATCATTGATCCCCATGTCCGGGAAAACAACGTGATCCAAACAGGCGGACGGATCCTTGCGCATAAACGTGAGCTTGGCCGGCACACCTTGCTGCAACACGACCGTCTCCGGCGAATACCCGCCGCTGACCACAACTTGGGCGTCTTGCCCAGTCTTGGCCACCGTCGCTGCAACGGCGGCTGTTTCGTGTTTGCCGAAGAACCACCAAACGATAAAGCCGATGAGGGCCACTGCCCCGATAAGTACGCTGATTTTTATCATGCTGGCCTCCTAAGTTTACATTTGTAAACCAACGAGATTCATCATACACCGTGAAGTTTACAATTGTCAACTTCGAAAATAAAAAAATACCTTTAGTCGTCATGCACACGGCTAAAGGTGTCTCAATATTACCGTTACAAAGCCTTTTCAAGAATAAAATCAGTTTGGGGATCATCACCGAGGACAAACGAATGCTGGCCAACCTTTTGAAATCCCATTTTTGCGTAAAACGCCTTGGCATTCTCGTTATGCTCCCACACCCCAAGCCACACGTAATGCTTACCGTCTGCCCGTGCTACTTGCTCGGCGTATGCAATGAACTGCCGCCCTAGGCCATGGTGCTGCCATTCCGGCAAGAAGTATATCCGTTCCACTTCCAGCCGATCGTTGCCGCGCTTTTCGGTCTGAGCATCATCAATGTTCAGCTTCAAGTACCCCGCTACTGTATTGTCCACTTCTGCAAAGACGAAGCGGGAATGGGGATTCTCCAGTTCAGCGGTCAGTTGCGCCGGTGCATACGCGGTGGCCAAATAGTCGGCCATTTTCTCTGGCTGGTTTTCTGCCCCAAAAGTGGCCGAAAAAGTTTGGCAGCTCAATGCCTGCAAAGTATCCAGGTCAGCGATGGTCGCAATTCGATAGGTCGTCGTCATGTCATCCCTCTTTCGTGAATTAATTTCCCAACCATATCAACCAAGGCATCATCCGTCAAGGCAGACCTGCGACTAGGATTGCGGTGCGGATTTGCGGTCCGTCCACCACGCAACGGGCAAGCAAACCAGCGTCACCAATGCGGCGACCAGATACACCTGGGCAAAGGCGGCCGTGATCTTTTGATTCTTCGTGTGTTGAATCTTACTGAAGGCGCTTTGCACCGCCATGCCTTGCGCCAGTTGGGCAATGCCGGTCGAAACCTGCTGCTGACCAGACGCCAGCTGCAATTCACCGTTCGTCAGTTGGCCCGCGGCCTGTGCGAGCTTCGCTGTTCCGGTTGCGGCCTGGCCGCTGGCTTGAGCCAGCTCAGTTAAGGCGGCCGCCGTCGGAATCGCCTTGGCCGCCGCGGTCAGCCCGACCGTAATGTGCTGCTGACCCTCACTCAACTGTTCTAAACCGCTCTTCAATGGGCTGACTCCGGCACTTATTTTTTCTGTGCCAGTGGCCAATTGCTGACTCGCGGTATAGAGCTTGCCCAGTGTCGTGCCCCTTGCCGGCGCAATGGGGTCGTGGCCTTTGATGATGGCTGTGACTTGCTTGGTGGTGATCGTTGCGGAATGCTGCACTGCCTGCATCAGCGCTGTCTTGGTCGATTGGGCCAAGTGCTGCTTTTGAATCTCAGTGACCGCACTCGTCCGAATATCATGCCGGGCAGTCGTCAGGTTGCTGCTTAAGCAGGTCATCAGTATCGCAATACCCAGGCAGGTCCCAATCTGCCGGGCGGCATTGACCACACCGGAAGCAATGCCATTTTTTTCAATTGGAATATGCTTCACCGCGGAGACCACCGACTGGGCTGAGAAACCGAACCCCAACCCGAAGACAATCAGGAAGACGACGATGATTGCTGGCGCAGTCGCGAGCTTGATCAATCCGAACGCCCCTAAGCCAAAGACCATCAGCGCCATCCCCATCAGGTTCACCCAACGGGCATCCAACCCGTCGGCAATTTTCGTCCCCAGCGGCATTGAGATAATGATCGTCAATGAAACAGTCATAATAATCAGCGCCGCGTGCAGCGGTGAATAGGTCTTCACGTCCTGTAAGAAATAATTGAGGATCAGCGTTGGGGCAACCAAACTGAAGCCGACAATGAAGAAAACAATCGTGGAGCTGGTGAAAGTTTTCTCCCGGAACAGTGATAGATCCAGCATCGGGTACTGGCTGAACTTTTCAACCAGCAGAAAGGCGATCAGAAAGACAGCAGCGACAATCAAATTGCCCCAAATCCAAATCGAGGACCAGCCAAAGTCATGACTCTTTAGTAGTGCGAAGACTAATGCAAATAGTGCAATCGTAAAGAGTACGATACCAAAAACATCCACATGCTTGCTGCTGGTTTCATCATACGTTTCGCGAATGCAGAAAGTCACCAAAACCAGAGCGATTAAAGCAAACGGGAGGTTGATTCCAAAAATCCAGCGCCAAGAGGCGACCCGTAACAGAATACCCCCCAAGGGCGGGCCAGCGGCGGCAGCCGCAGCGGATACGGCCGCTCCCACACTGGCGACAAAGGGCAATTTGTCTTTTCCAAAAATGGCGATCCCCATGGGCAGCACGATCGGCGTAATGATGGCACCGCCGATACCCTGGAAGAAACGGAAGACCACCAACGCCCAAATCGACTGAGCAAACGCGGACGCTAGAGAGAAGCCGCCAAAGATGACTAACCCAATCAGCATCAGTTTCTTCCGGCCGAACTGATCAGCAATTTTCGCGCTGGTAATTAGAAATACAGATAACGATAACAGGTAGCTGGTGGCTACCCAACTGACGGTCGTGGCGCTCACGTTGAACGCGGTTTGCAATTTGGGCAGCGCAATGTTGACCACGGTGCTATCCAAGATTCCCATGAACATGGCGATGACCAAACCGGTGAAGGCCAATCCTTTAACTGTCTTAGACATTGTTTCCTCCTCCAGTCACACATGAGACAACGTGTCGCATATGTGACATCTCATTTCTTCCCGAGTATACTGTGGAGGAAGCCTCGCAGCAATGGGTTCGCTGCAAGTGCTACAAATTGGCAGTCAGTGTGACAGAAAGGACGATCGGCATGAGCGGTAAACAACAGATTGCGGAACAATCCAAGGAATGGCTATGGGCCGCCCTCTTGCGGTTGATGGCGAAGGAAAACTTTGCCGATATTTCGATTACGGAAATTGCCCAGGAGGCAGACTTGTCTCGCCGCACCTTCTACCGGGCATTTAAAAGCAAAGACGACTTAGTGGATTATTTTACGGGTCAACTGACCAGCGGCTACTTCGATGCGCTGCTGGTCACCGTCAAAGACGACCAGCCAATCACCATTGACGACACCCTGAATGTCTTTTTCCATTATTTCTGGCAGCAAAGAGACCTTGTTCGCTTGTTGATCAAACAAGGCCTCTTCGACCGGGCCAACGCGCGATGGCTGCAACAAGCGACGACCCACTATGATTTGTTCCCGGCCCCTTGGCATCCGCAAAACAGTGATACCAACGTACTGTTCATTGTTGGCTACATGATTGGCGGCTTCGCCGGGATTTTGAAGATCTGGCTGGGTCAAGACGACCCCGAACCGCCAGCCCAGATTCAGCCGCAGATGATTGCTGCCTTGAAACAATTTGCGGCAGGCATTATGACTGCTCAGTAATTAGGGGTGCAAGCCTTTCATCAGAAACGCGACAATCTCTTGCGTGGCCTGCTCCGCATCCATCGACGCGGTACCGGTAATCACACTAGGGAGCACATACGCCAGGACCGTACTGATGATGTACCGGCCGATGCGGACGGCGTCCCACCGGACCAGCTCGCCCGTGTCCTGAAACTGTTTGAACAGCGGCGCTAAGCCTTGTGTGAACAAGCGGCTCGCCCGGGCGGCGAGCATGCTGAACATCTTCGGGTCACTGACAATTTCCTGGACGAAGATTTTTAATTCCCGCCGATTGGTCAGGCCAAACATGATCCGATCGTGCACGGCAAAGGTCAGCAAACTGCGGAAATCCGGAAATGCGGTACCGGCTATTTCTTGGAAAAATTCACCCGCCGCCGTGGGCAGGACTTGATCGACAAAGGGCGCGATGATCGCTTCAAAAATCTTCCGCTTGGTCTTGAACTTTTTATACACCGTCCCCTCTGACACGCCCGCCAGCCGTGCAATATCGGCCGTTGAGGTGCGATCATACCCTTTGTCTGCGAACAGCGTCAGGCTAGCCCGGAGGACCGCCTTTTGCTTCTCGGATAAATCGGCTTCCTGCAAGCTGGCCGCAAAGAGGGATTCCACATTATTTAACGGCATTTCGCTCCGCCTTTCTAAACATTCCGATACTTGCGCATGGTCACCAGATTGAGCATCAAGAAGCCGGCGACGAATACCAGCAAGATTAACAGGCTCGGGGCGATACTGGCCAGCGACGCACCTTTTTCCACCACATTGCTCATGCTGGTGGCCCCGTAATACAACGGCATGATGTGGGCAATGGCTTGCAGCCAATTGGGCATGGTACTCACCGGAATGATGCCGGAGAAGAAAATTTGGGGAATGACAACGATGGGAATGAACTGCATCATCTGGAACTCAGACGAGGCAAAGGTCGAAATGAACAAGCCCATGGTCAACGCCACCGCCGCCAGCAAGATATTGATCAGCAGCACGTTCCAAATACTGCCGATGATCTGCACTTTGAAGACGAAGATCGTGTATAGCAAGACCAGCAAGGTTTGGACTAAAGCAAAGGCGCCATATCCCGCCAGATAGCCGCTGATAATTTCACCCCGCTTCACTGGTGTGGCTAACAACCGATAGAGGGTACCGGTGGTGCGTTCTTTGAGAAGCGCGATACCGGAGATCAGAAAGACGAAGAAAAACACGACGAAGCCCATCATGATCGGCAACAGAGTGTCAAAGTACGTGGAATCGCTGCTGCCGTATAGGTAGTGGGTCTTGACCGTGTAATTTTTACTCTGGCTCGGCTGCGCCGGTGTTTGAGCGGCCACCGCCGGATTACGGGTCGCTGCTGCCAGGGCTTGCTGCAATTTCTTGATGGCAGCCGCTTCCCGCTTGATGGCTGAGGCCGCCGCCTTAGTTTTCAGCCTAATTTGGGCAGCCTGTAGGCTTTGCTTGAGAACGGCACTCTTAGTTTGGTCGCTATTCGCCAAGGTGAGGGTGAGCTTATCGCCTTTTTGGATCAGCATCCCGGCATAATCATGCTTCCGAATTACTTTGTCTGCAGATTGCTTGGACGTATCGTGCTTAATGGTCACGTGGTCGGTGTCCACCGCTGAGACCAGAGTACTATCAACCCCGCGGACCGCCAGCGTGGCGGTTGTGGTGCCGTTGGATTGAAACAGAAAATAAATCAGCGTCAAGATAAACAGCGGTGCGATGAACATCAAGGCAATCGTCCGTTTATCCCGCAGCATTTCCCGTAAAACCCGTTTAATCATTCCGGCGATGCGCATCTTGATCCCTCCCCGCTTGTAAGAATACTTCTTCAATCGTGGCCACGTCGTACTGCTTAGTCAGTTCGGCCGGTGTCCCCTGGGCAATGGCCTCGCCGTTGCGGATCATCATCACATGATCGGCTTCCTCCGCGTCTTCCATCACGTGGGTCGTCAGCAGAATGGTCTTACCCGCGCCAGCGATCTTATGCAGTTCCTGCCAGATCTGCTGGCGCAATTCCGGATCAATGCCCACGGTCGGTTCATCAAGGATCAAGAGCGGCGGGTCAGAAATCAACGCAATCGCCAGCGAGAGGCGGCGCTTCATCCCGCCGGAATAATCCTTGACGTATTTGTCGAGATCATCATTCAAATTGACCACCCCGGCAGCATGGGGAATGCGTTCGGCCATCTGGGCTTTGGTCACACCCTGCATCGTGCCGAAGAAATCCAGATTCTCCCGGCCCGTGAGAACATCGTATAACGCGTCGGTTTGCGCCATGTAGCCAATTTGAGCCAGGATCTGCCGGTTGGGCATGGCGGTATCCAGCACCATCACGCTGCCCTGTTTCGGTTTCAACATCCCCATAATCGTACTGATCAAGGTCGTCTTCCCGGCGCCGCTGGGACCGATCAGGGCGAGAATCTCTCCGCTGGCCACGGTGAGGTTGATATCCCGCAATACAATGGTTTTGCCATACCCCTGTTGCAGGTCATGGACTTGAATGGTTTCGGTCATTTGGTGCACCTTCGATTTCTTTTTCTTGGTAAGTGAGTGCTCACTTACTATACAACGAAATCAGCAAGATGCAACCTTGTGGATTAAAAAAGTCGAGATTTCTCTCGACCGTATTCTTTCCTATTGCCACAAGAACTTGATCAGTAACCGATCGACCTCTGGATTCTCGTGCAGTTTGCTGTGCTGGGCATCTGGACCAACAATTTTCTTTTCCTGATACGACTTTGCCCGGTCAGCGATCAGATAGCGCAGCGACTGGGAAGACGCATTGCTCACGTCGCCGTCTGAATGGGTACCATCGTTTTTGTCGCCATAAATATTCAGCACATCCACTTGGTCGCGCGGATACTTTGTCCGCAAGCCCAAGAGCTCTTTGTAGTCAGCATCCATCACGGTCGGCTGACCGGTTTTGCGCAGCTTCATCCGATTCGGGGCATCGTTCAGGCCAAGAATTCCGTTGAAATGGCCGGCAATATCCACTTGTTTCTGCAATTGCGGCAGCCGCGTGTTGCCGGCATTGTCCAGCAGGTAAAAAGCAATCGCCATATTCCCCATCGAATGACCAACCACGTTGAATTTCGTAATCCGATACTTGGCTTGCAGTGTCGTCAACACGTTGCGCAGCCAGCGGCCATCCGTATGGTACTGCGTATTCTTGTTATCCGCATACCCGACTTCAACGATTGGATTCTTCGCTTTGGCGGGAATTGTCCCGCTGAGGGTGACTCGTCCCTGCCGGTCTACATCGGCCCGGATAATGGTATCCGTCACGCCAGCCTGTTTGGCCGCATTGGTCATGTGTTCTTCCGCGTGATAGCTGCTGCCCCACCCATGGAGAAACAGCGTCGGTGTTGTGGTTTGAACATAGCGTTGGGACTCAGCAGCAGTGCGCTGCCGCACCAGCCAGCTGCCTGCCACCGCTGCCGCAATGATGACCACACTCAGACTGGCAATCAGTATCTTAGTCCGTTTCTGCATATTATCTTCCCCTTCATCGTTAGGGTAACGGGCGTGGCTGACGATGTCTAATACTCATGCGGAATAGATTACTATTCTAAAACTGAATAACAGTTAGCCCTGCCCATCCTTAAAGGCTGGATACAAAGTCATCCCGCCATCAATAAACAGCGTGATCCCGGTCACGTAACTGGATTCGGCCGATGCCAGCCAAGCAGCGCCGGCCGCCACTTCCTCCGGCTTGCCGATGCGGTTCATGGGGACCATCGCCACGGTCTGATCATATTGGGCTTTGTCCGCAAACTTCTCTGCATTGATCGGCGTATTGATCGCGCCCGGGCCGATACCGTTAACCCGAATACCATTTTTGGCGTATTCCATCGCAATCGTCTGGGTGAACAGCTTCACGCCACCCTTAGCGGCGGCATAGCTGGCGAAGGTCGGCCACGGGATCTGCTCGTGGACCGATGACATATTGATAATATTGCCAGGCTGGTGGTGCGCCATGAAATAGTTCAACGCTGCCTTAGCACCCAAAAACACGCCGGTTTCGTTGATCGTAATCACTTTGTTCCAATCCGCCAACGACAACTCATGGGTGGGGGACTTAATTTCCATTCCCGCGTTATTCACCCACACATCGAGCCGGCCAAACTGCTGCACGGCGGCATCCAGCAGTCCCTGGACCCCGGCCTCGCTGCTGACATCGCCATGGACACTGACGGCTTGGCCGCCCTGGGCCTCAATCGCCTGGACTGCCTCAGCCGCTTGTTGCGCATCACTGTTGTAATTCACCACGACGCGCATCTGTTCCTTACCGAAGCGTTCGGCAACAGCCCGGCCAATCCCTTTAGAACCGCCGGTAACGACAGCGACTTTATTTTTCAAATCCTTATACATGTGGCTTCACCCCTTTACTTTAGGATACCACGTACACCTCTCAGGACTACGAGAAATCAACGGCGGCTTTGAACCACTGCGCTCGCAAACAAAGAAGCAGATTGCTCAGACCCATCAATCGGTCCCCGCAATCTGCTTCGCTTTACAACTCAATTTCTTTTCCAGCTCGCCCGCATCACGGCCCAAACGATCAGCTCCACGATGACGATCAATAACAGAAAAGCGCCTAATACAGCCAATGCCGCTAAGCGCGACCCCGGTGTTTCGACATGCCCCGCCCCGTCCACTTGCCGCAGCAGGATCAGCACCGCGCCGCTGATAAAAGCGGCCGCAAAAAAGAGATTGACGATCCACCATACTTTGTGTTGCATACCCATCTATCCTCTCACCTGTTGGTTTCGCTGCCGGCGGTACCAGGTCCCGCCAGCGGTCGCTACTGGAATGATCAGCACGACAGCGGTCAATAAATAAACCAGCTGCAGGCCAAAGTCCATGGCAAAGAGATTATTCCAAGCCGCACTCACCAACAAGATACTGAGAATCAGCGCGCCGCCGCGCAAAACCAGCACCGGAAAGTGCTGACGCCACCAGCCGACCAGTAAAACAGCGAGCCCAAGCAAGAATACATCGGACAAAAGCAGCATCGCCGGCCAGGCTGGCAAGGCCAGGCGACCGACAGCCATGATCGCCAGCGCCGGCCCCAGCATGGTCACCGGCCGGGTCACCGATCGAGCGGCAGTACCCAGCAAATCATCCACCGAGGTCTGGTATATGGCGGCCAGACGCTGGATCATGAACAGGTCCGGCAGATTCCGCCCGGTCTCCCAACTGGAAACCGTTTTGCGAGAAACAAAGAGCTGGTCAGCAACTTGCTGCTGAGTCAAACACCGTGCCTTGCGCCGCTGCTGCAGCCGCTGGTTGAATGCTGTATGCGTCATGGAATGATCCTGCTTTCTAAAACGTACTCAAATGTATACACATCTGATCTATGGTGGCACTTTAAATTTAGACCATTAAGAGTACAGTGTGTTTAGTCAATTTCGTAATTGCCGGCACCCCCGTCTGATTGGAATCAGACGAGTATGGAGAATAACAGTGCCGACTAGAAATCATCTCTGAACGGTTTCCCATTCCGGCGTAAGCCCCGCCGCATACTGAATTAAATTTTGCACAGCATTATCGTCTCGGTCAATAACAAGACCGCACTCGTAGCAACG
Source organism: Schleiferilactobacillus harbinensis (assembly GCF_008694105.1). Lineage (NCBI taxonomy): Bacteria > Bacillati > Bacillota > Bacilli > Lactobacillales > Lactobacillaceae > Schleiferilactobacillus > Schleiferilactobacillus harbinensis. Next base: position 110,269 of record NZ_CP041364.1, on the reverse strand, counting down.
GTACACGTCATGCTGGTGGTAAATGCTGTCGCCTTGCAGTGTCATCTTGCCGCCATAGCTTTCCTTGGTTTTGATGCAGCCGCAGTTTGAACAGCGCTGAGTCGACGGAAAGAAACGATTGGCAATTACCAAATTGCGATGATGCCAAGCCGCCTTGTACTCAATTGCCGTACGCAAGCGGCGAAAGAGCCCGCGCTGAAGACCTTTGGCCTTCTTCTCGTCCATCATCATCCGGTGGACATCCAGATCCTCTAAACAGGGAACAGGATAATTCTTTATAATCATGTGGCTGAATTTGTGAATCAGATCATCCTGCAACGCGTGCACCTGCTCGTAAGCGCGGTTCATCTTTGCTGTAATCCGCTGATAGGTCTTGGACCGGTAGTCGCCCGGATTTCTCCGCCGTTTCCGGTTCAGGCACTTTTGGTAATACTTGATCCGTTGATGCAACGCTGCCATGCGGGGCGTAAAGGTGTTGATATCCCCGCCGTTCCAGCGGACGTGGCCCACATTCACATCAACACCGACGATGTCCCAGGAGTCATAAAAAGCCGGGTGTGGGGTATCTTCAACCAATACGTTGACACTGGCGTAGAACTTCTTTCCGCGCTTGGTTATCGTCACGGTTTTGATCTCGCCAGTAAAACGTAAAGTCTCCGCCATTTTGATGGTGCCGAACCGATGGCTGGCCGCATGGGGCCGATCCAGGGTCAGATACTTGCCAGTAATCACCGCCCGATCCGTCGTAAAGCTTTGCTTAGGATCCCACTTATGATGGAATTTGGGCTTGTTGGCGTCCGGCATAGCTGGATTAAAGAAATTCTGCCAAGCTTGATGCAGCCGGTGGACCGCGGTTTGGAGCACCCGCGCGGAAAATTGATGCTGCCAGTCGGTTTTATTCTTCACCAGCTCGTCGCGGACTTTGTACTCGCTGGGGCGCAGTTTCTTGTTCGCCATGGCTAATGATGCGTCATACATGTCATTCCATGCGGCCAAACCTTTGTTCCAGCAAAAACGGTTGTAGTCCATCAGCTCAATGATGACCGTGGCCATCTCGGCGTTGGGATAGATCCGGATCTTGTGTGTTTTGATTGGCATTCGATTCACCTCCTCATAATTCAAGGATACCGAATCGAATGTACGTTTGTCTTCTTCCGTGCTCAGCTGCTTCGAATCAAGATTCATCCAGAGAAGCTGTATTACGTGATAAAAAACGCCCAGGATCTTGATGGCCCTTGATTATCGATGCTTACATTTGATCCTTTAATCAGCAATCATTCCGATACTGCCTTCACCGTATCTGCTGCAGGTCATTTTGCCAAGCTGCGTTCTCTAGCATTAGCGATCTGTCCTTCTTTACTTTCAGATTACCTGTTTCCCACACGGCAAGCAATCAAAAAACGGCTTGATCCAGAAAGGACCAAGCCGCTGCATGAACTACTCTTGCCGCTCAGCCACCGCTTGGGCTAAAGCCGCCTCGTCATAATACACTTCTTGCAGATATAACCCGCTGGCCGGTGCGGTGATCCGGGCCTCTTGCCGATCCTTCACCGCATATAACCTGGGAAATTCTGTCACCGGCCGCCGATTATTGCCGATTTCCAGCAACACGCCGACGAGAATGCGCACCATGTTGTACAGAAAACCGTTACCGATAAATTCAAAATAGAGTTCATCATCATCAGGATGGTCCGTCATTGTCGCAGTGTAAATCGTCCGCACCTTGTTTTTGATCACGCCGCCGGAAGCGGCAAAACTGGTGTAGTCGTGGGTTCCGACAACATCTGCCAACGCCGTGCGAATCCGGTCTAACGCCAGCACATAGGGATAATGGCCGGTATAAAAGCGTTTAAACGGATCGGTGAACCGCGTACGCGACACCCGGTAGCCGTACCGCTTCCCCACAGTGGAGAACTGGGCATGGAACGTGTCCGGAACGATCGCCACGTCTTTGATCACAATATCCAGGGGCATGATCGAGTTCAGTCCCAGCAGCATGTTCCGCGGCGGAATATTTCCCGGGAAATCAAAATGCACGACTTGTCCCTGAGCGTGCACCCCAGCATCGGTCCGGCCGGCGCCAAAGACCGTCACCGGGATGCCCTTCGTCATCTTACTCAGGCCCTGCTCGATCGTTCCCTGCACAGTCCGTAACTGGGGCTGACTTTGAAAGCCATGGAACTTGGTGCCATCATAGGCAAGAATCACACGGTAACGCGGCATGAATTGACTCCTTTCTCTCTATCCATTATGCCCGTACGAAGAGGATCACAACAGTGAGCGCAGCAAATGCAATAATACTTAAGGTGTCCCGCCGGTGCCACTGAATGATGCGGTAAGTGGTCCGAGGCGCATCGGTGCGATAACCCCGGGCCGTCATGGCATCGTCCAAATCCTCGGCATGGTGCATGGCGCTGACGAATAGCGGGATCAAAATGGGCACAATGGCCTTGATCTGCTGAAGCAAGCTGCCGCTGCCGAAATCGACGCCCCGAGCGCGCTGAGCGTTCATGATACGCACGGTCTCGTCCATCAACGTGGGGACGAAACGCAGCGCGATGGAGAGCATCAGAGCGATGATGTCCACCGGCACCCGAATCCACTTCAATGGCGTCATCAAGGACGACAGCGCGCTGGAGATATCCAGCGGTGATGTGGTCAGCGTCAGCAGCGTCGACATGCAGATAATAATCACCAACCGGAAGAAGATGAACCACGCGTTGACCACGCCGGCACTGGACAGTGCAAACGGCCCCCACTGCCAATAAATCTGACCGCCGCGGGTGAAGAAGACCTGAATCAGCACAGTGAATAGAATCAGAATAATGGCCGGTTGAATCCCGCGCCAAAAGTAGATGAGCTTCAAGCGGGTCAACAGAACCGCCCCCAGCGTGAATAACCCCAGGACCAAGTAGGACCAAATATTGTTCGCCATAAACACGATACAGATGAAGTAAAACGTGAGCACCATTTTGCCCCGCGGGTCCATCTGGTGGACCACCGAATGACCAGGCAGATACCGGCCAATCATCAACTTATTCATGGTCGGACTCCCTTCTCGGACGTAAAATTGCCAGCACTTCAGCGGCCAGCGCCTGTTCCGTGAGAGGAATATCGGGCAGCGGCAGGCCCTTAGCCCGCAGCTCCCGGGCAAACTGGGCTGCTCGCGGCAGACCCAAATGATGCTCTGCCAACCAAGCGGGATCAGAAAAGATCTCCGCCGGCGGCCCCTGCTTGATCAAGCGTCCATCAGCCATCACCAAAACGAACTCGGCGTAATTGGCCACATCTTCCATCTGGTGGGTGACCAGAACGATGCCGATGCCCTGCTCGCGGTGAAGTGTCTCAAATAGCGTCATCAATTCGGTCCGCCCCTTGGGATCCAACCCCGCCGTCGGTTCATCCAGAATGAGCAGCTCCGGCGTCATCGCCAATACCCCCGCAATCGCCACCCGACGCATTTGCCCGCCGGATAGATCAAAGGGCGAATTCTCGTAATATTCCGGGCCGATGCCCACTAAATCCAGTGCATGATGGGCCCGGGCCAGGGCTTCTTTTTCAGGAACACCAAAGTTTTTCGGACCGAAGGCGACATCTTTTTCCACCGTTTCTTCAAACAATTGGTTTTCGGCAAATTGAAAGACTAATCCCACCTTGGCCCGCAATGGCTTCAGATTCTTGTTGCTGGTCTTCGGGGTGATCTCCCGGTCACCAATCCGCACTGTGCCCGTTGTGGGCTTCAGGAGCGCGTTGAGGTGCTGCAGAAGCGTGGACTTGCCGCTGCCGGTCTGGCCGATGATTGCTGTGTAGGAGCCGTCTGGGATCGTCACACTGACGTCGCGCAGGCCATCCCCCGCGAAGGGGGTGCCGGCCTGATAGGTGTAGCTTACATGGTCGAGTACAATTTCCATAGCTGGTCTGCCATTTCCTCTTCGTTAAGATAGTCAGCGGGCAAGCCGGTAATCCCGCCCGCCGCCAGGTCTGACTTCAACTGCTCGGTGAACGGCACCGACAACCCCATATCGATCAAAGCAGGGCCTTCTGCAAAAATCTCCGGCGGCGTCCCGCTGGCCACGAGACGGCCGTTGTCGATCACAATCACATGGTCGGCCGCTGCCGCTTCTTCCAAGTCATGGGTCACTGACAGGATGGTCAGGTTTTCTTTCGCCTTCAAGTCGCGCATCGTCTGCAACACCGAGGCCCGCCCCTGGGGGTCCAGCATGCTGGTGGCCTCATCCAAAGCGATGATGGCCGGTGCCAAGGCTAAGATACCGGCAATGGCGACCCGCTGCTTCTGACCGCCGGACAAATGGGCGGGTTCCCGGTCTGCAAAGTCAGTCATCCCGACCTGAGCCAGGGCATTATCGACCCGAGTCAGCATCTCCGGCCGCGGTACCTGGGCATTCTCCAGCCCAAAAGCCACGTCATCGGCTACCGTTGCGCCGACAAACTGGTTCTCCGGGTTCTGAAAAACCACCCCCAGGCGTTGGCGAATCTGCCAGATGTTCTGTTCCGTGACGGCCAGACCAGCCACGGTCATTTGGCCGCCGTCAGCTGTCACTAAGCCATCCATCGCCTTGATCAGCGTTGATTTGCCGCTGCCGTTATGGCCGATAATGGCCGTCCAGGAATGGGCGGGGATGGTCAAACTGATGCTGTCCAGCGCCGGCTGCTCCTGTTCCGCATAACGCACGGTCAGGTGATCAATACTGATAATTGGCGGTTCCTCTGCCATGAGCACAACGCCCCCTTTTTGCTGCGTGATAAACACTTTCCATTATACAAGAAAAAACGCCCAGCTAAAGCCAGACGCCCTTCAATAAAACATATTAAGAAACGAATTCAATGGTGAGCACAGCGCCGATCAACTGATCAGCACCGGCCGAAGCTAGACTCGGAGTTGCCATTCCACCATCGTAACGCCCGTTTTTCGCCAAAGAAGACGTTCCCTAAGCGGTCTGCGAATTAAACTAATTCGATAATGACCATGGGAGCTGCATCGCCGCGACGCGGTGCAGTCTTGTAGATGCGAGTATAACCGCCTTGGCGTTCAGTGTACCGCGGGGCGATATCACTGAATAACTTTTGCAATACGGATTGAATAACGACACTGTCGTCTTCTTCCTTCACATCGGCAACAACGTCGCGTACATACGCGGCCGCTTGGCGCCGAGCAGACAGATCACCCTTCTTACCCAGTGTGATCATCTTTTCAGTGCTCTTGCGAATTTCTTTAGCACGGGTCTCAGTAGTGACGATCCGTTCGTTGATCAGCAGAGCAGTGGTCAGGTCCCGCAGCATCGCACGACGTGCAGAACTGTTCCGACCGAGCTTACGATAACTCATGTATGATTCCCTCCTTCGTTGTGTGTTAGTCGGCGCTCTTTAAGGACAAGCCTAAAGCAGCCAGCTTGGATTTAACTTCTTCCAATGACTTGCGGCCCAAGTTGCGGACCTTCATCATATCGGCCTCAGTTTTGTTGGTGAGCTCTTGAACTGTGTTGATACCGGCCCGTTTGAGACAATTGTAGGAGCGTACGGAGAGATCTAACTCTTCGATGGTCATCTCCATCATTTTCTCTTTGTGGTTTTCTTCCTTTTGGACCATGACTTCGGCGTTCTTTGCTTCGTCCGTCAAATTGACGAACCCAGCCAGATGCTCCGTCAAGATCTTAGCCGCCAGGGAGATCGCTTCACGGGGACCGATTGAACCGTTCGTCCATACCGCCAGCGTTAACTTATCGAAGTCGTTGCGTTTACCCACCCGGGTACTCTCGACTTGGTAGTTAACACGTTCGATCGGGGTAAAAATAGAATCCACCGGCAATACACCAATTGGCATATCTTCACTCTTGTTCTGATCAGCCGGTACATAGCCGCGACCGCTCTTGATGGTCATGCGCATATGGAAATGGCCGCCATCGGCAATCGTGCAAATGTACTGTTCCGGATTGAGGATCTCCACATCGTCATCGGTGATGATATTTGCGGCGGTAACAGTCGTCGGCCCCTCTGCATCAATCTCCACCGTTTTTTCAGTGTCGGTGTTCAGTTTCAAGGCAAGCTTCTTAATGTTCAAAATGATTTGAGTAACGTCTTCAAGAACCCCATCAATGGTGGAGAACTCGTGCAGTACGCCATCAATTTGAACACTCGACACAGCTGCGCCGGGAAGAGAGGACAAAAGGACGCGCCGTAACGAATTACCAAGGGTTGTGCCGTAACCACGTTCCAGAGGTTCGACAACAAACTCCCCATAATTCGTAGTTTCGTCGACCTTAGTAATATTCGGCTTTTCAAATTCGATCATATTAGTGATGAGTACCCCTTTCAAAACGTGTCTTCGATCAAATATAAGCGGCAATACAAACTGCGATCACGCAACTGGGGTCTTATACACGACGACGTTTTGGCGGACGGGAACCATTATGCGGTACCGGGGTCACATCACGAATCGCGGTAACTTCCAAACCAGTCGCTTGCAGCGAACGGATTGCAGCTTCACGACCGGAGCCAGGGCCTTTGACAGCCACTTCAACGCTCTTCATGCCGTGTTCCATGGATTCCTTGGCAGCAGACTCAGCAGCCATTTGTGCGGCGAACGGAGTCGACTTACGTGAACCCTTAAAGCCTAAAGCGCCAGCTGAGGACCAAGCAATCGCGTTGCCTTGCGGGTCCGTGATCATGATCAATGTGTTATTAAACGTGGAATGGATATGAGCCACGCCGGACTCAATATTCTTCCGCACACGGCGTTTGCGTGTGTTCTTACGAGTAGCCATTCGTTAACCTCCCTTTTTACTTTTTGCGCCCAGCGATAGAAGTCTTAGGACCTTTACGCGTACGAGCATTGTTCTTCGTGTTTTGGCCACGGACGGGCAGACCCCGACGGTGACGCATACCACGGTAAGAACCGATTTCTTGCAGCCGCTTGATGTTCATGGAAACACTCCGACGCAGATCACCTTCAACGGGGATCGTGTCAACGGCGGCACGAATCTTTTCTTCTTGATCGGGAGTCAGATCCCGGGTGCGGACGTCTGCAGAGACGCCAGCTTGGTCCAGAATCTTTTCTGCAGTGGTGTTGCCAATGCCAAAGATATAAGTCAAGGCAATGACGATCCGCTTATCACGGGGTAAATCGACACCTGCAATACGAGCCATTTAGTTCACCTCCAAATTAATGTTGTTAATTAACCTTGACGCTGCTTGTGCTTCGGGTTTGCGGAGCAGATGATGCAGACGCGCCCCTTACGCTTGATAACTTTGCAGTGTTCACACATCGGTTTAACAGACGGACGTACTTTCATAATGACGTTTCCTCCTTTGTGTGTTACTCACTTCAACCAGCTGAAGCTGGCAGTATTACTTGAAGCGGTAGGTGATCCGGCCCTTGGTCAGATCATACGGCGACAGCTCCACAGTGACCCGGTCGCCAGGCAGGATCCGAATGTAGTGCATCCGAATCTTACCGGAAACGTGGGCCAACACCGTGGCGCCATTCTCCAGTTCTACTTTAAACATTGCGTTGGGTAATGTATCGACTACTTTACCCTCGACTTCAATGACATCGTCTTTGGCCAAGAAGGCATCCTCCTCAAATTATCTACAATACGCAAAAAAATGTGCGAGCTACCCCCACACAACATACTGACCCAGTTTACCACAGCAATCACTGATTGCCAAGCGCACCGGATTAGTGCGTAAATGCTTGGAGAACTTGTTGAACCTCTGCGAATACCAGATCAATATCTTGATCACCATTGACCCGGTGCAGGATTCCCTTCTGATCATAGAAATCCAGCAGCGGCGTGTTCATTTTGATGTTCACGTCCAACCGATTCTTCACGGTCTCAGGCTTGTCATCGTCCCGTTGATAGAACTCGTGATGACCGCACCGATCACATGTACCGGCAACCTTCGGCGGATTGAAGTACTTATTGTAAGTGGCGCCGCAGAACTTGCAGATGAACCGGCCTGACAGCCGCTTCACGAGCTTCTCCGGGGCAACCTGGATATCGATGACCGCATCCAAAGGCTTCTTCACTTCGGCAGTGATGCCATCCAGTGCGTGAGCCTGGTCAATGTTGCGCGGATAACCGTCCAGCATATAACCCTTGTCCACGTCCGGCTGACTCAAACGTTCCTTGACCAGGTCGTTGGTGACGGAATCCGGCACCAAGTTGCCCTGATCAATGAAACTCTTGGCCTGCAGACCCACAGGGGTCTCATTGGCCATGGCTTCGCGGAACATATCGCCAGTGGAAATATGCACGATGGGGTAGGTATCTTCGATCTTTTCGGCTTGGGTGCCCTTACCAGCACCCGGCAGCCCCATTAACATCAAATTCATGTCGCTTGTCTCCTATTCTCGAATAAATCCGACGTACTTCCGCTTCATCAGCAAACCATCCAACTGCCGGGCCGTTTCGAGGGCTACCCCGACGACGATCAGCAAACTGGTACCGCCCAACCCGATGGATTGCGGCAGGTCCCAAATGTTGGCTGCTAACTGCGGCAGCAGTGCGATCACACCCAAGAATAAAGCCCCGACTGTGGAAAGCCGCATCAAAACACCGGACAGGTATTTTTCTGTGCTCTTCCCAGGCCAAACGCTGGGGATGTAACTCCCCTGCTTTTGCAGGTTTTCAGAAACCTTCTGGGGATTAACTTGGACGAACGCATAGAAGAAAGTGAACAGCACGATCAGGACGGTGTAAATAATCGCCCCAGTGGTCGTCTGCATACTGAAAATGTTGGACAGGGTCTGATACCAAGTCGTATCACCGAACTTCTCCTGGAAGACCATCAGGATGGTCTGGGGCGTTACGATGAACGAACTGGCAAAGATGACGGGAATTACCCCGGCGACGTTCACCTTCAAGGGCAAGTAGCTTTCGCTGCCGCCACCCACGGCGCGTCGGGTGTAACGAATGGGAATCTTCCGGTTAGCTTGCTGCATAAACGTCGTGAACTGCACAATCAGCAGAACGGCGATGGCAATCGCAACCAACACGAGAATACCCAGGAACAGATTGCCAGCCTCCTGGTTGATAATCTGCTGCGAAATCAATTGGTAGATACCGCTGGGGAGACGGGCGATGATCCCGGCAAAGATCAGCATGGAAATCCCATTGCCGATCCCCTTATCGGTGATCTGTTCACCCAACCAAGTCAGCAGCATCGTCCCACCAGTGAGAATGATCCCAATGGTGATATAGGTGCCCCAGCCTGGTGTGTTGACCAGTTTATACTGACTCAACGCGTTGAATCCCGCAGTGATCCCGATGGACTGTAAGAAGCCCAGGACGATCGTCAGGTAACGGGTCACTTGGTTCAGCTTGCGCCGTCCCACTTCACCCTGTTTGCTCCATTCCACAAACTTCGGAATGATATCCATCTGCAACAACTGGACGACAATTTGGGCGGTGATGTATGGAGAAACCCCCATCGAGAAGATGGAATAGTTGGCCAAGCCCCCACCGGAGACGGTATCCAGTAACGGGATCAAACCCGTTTGGGAGATCTTGGTCAAACTCGCCGCATCGATTCCCGGCACCGCAATTTGCGCACCCAGCCGATACACGATGAAAATGCCCAGAGTGAAGAAGATCTTGTTACGGATCTCCTTGACCTTAAAGGCATTTCGAATAGTAGCAAACATTAAATCACCTCAACAGTACCGCCTGCTGCTTCAACAGCATCTTTGGCGGCTGGTGAGAACTTGTTGACTTGGATCTTAAGATCCTTAACAGTCAGTTCGCCTTTCGCCAACAATTTGATTCCGGATAATTCTTTCTTAACCACGCCGGATTCGACGAGGAGTGCCGGAGTGATCTCAGTGCCGTCGTTGAACCGGTTAAGATCTTGCAGGTTGATCACAGCATATTCCTTGCGGTTAATGTTGCTGAATCCGCGTTTCGGCATGCGCCGGAACAAAGGCATTTGGCCACCTTCGAAACCGAGCCGCGTCTTGCCGCCTTGACGAGCCAATTGGCCCTTGGTACCTTTACCGGCTGTCTTACCATAGCCGGAACTTGTGCCACGGCCGACCCGCTTGCGGGCATGACGTGCACCGGTGCTGGGTTGCAATTCATGTAACTTCAAATCGTGCACCTCCTTAATTGCTTTTTTAGTCCTCTACGACTTTGACGTCGATCAAGTGTGCGATCTTGGTCAGGGCACCGCGTGTTGCTGCGTTATCCGGCAGCGTAACAGTGCTGTTGACCCGCCCTAAGCCTAATTCCTTCACAACCAAACGCTGTTCGGGGATCCGGTGGGCAACGGAACGTACTAACGTAATTTTCAATTGTGCCACGGTGATGCCTCCTATTCAGCAGTGAGTGAATCAACGGAGACGCCCCGAAGATCTGCTAATTCAGCAGCGGTCTTCATTTGAGCAATCCCGTCGAAAGTAGCCCGGATGACGTTGATGGGCGTATTCGAACCCAGGGACTTACTGGTGATATCACCAACGCCACCGAGTTCCATGATTGACCGGACGGCACCGCCAGAAGCGATCCCGGACCCGGCAACGGCCGGCTTCAACAGAATACGACCAGAACCGAAGTGACCGATCACTTCATGGGGAATCGTTGTGCCCACGATGGGCAACTCAACCAGGTTCTTCTTCGCATTCTCGACAGCCTTGCGGATTGCTTCCGGTACTTCTTGTGCTTTACCGGTACCAAAACCGACATGGCCTTCATGGTCGCCAACGATAACCAGGGCGGCGAACCGCAGACGCCGGCCACCTTTGACAACCTTAGTAACCCGGTTGATCGATACAACGTTGTCTTCCAGATCTAAATGACTCGGATCGATAACTGCCATAAAAGTATTTGCCTCCCTTTTGATTAGAATTGTAAGCCGTTTTCACGGGCAGCTTCGGCCAAGGCTTCAACCCGGCCGTGGTACAGGTAACCGCCACGATCAAATACAACTTCTTTGACGCCTTTATCCGCTGCACGCTTGGCAACAGCTTCGCCAACCTTAGCAGCTTGTTCTGTCTTGGTCCCTTGGGCCAAATCAGCTTCGATGGTTGAGGCACTTGCGAGCGTAACACCCGCTACGTCATCAATTACTTGCGCGTAGATGTGTTGATTAGAACGGAAAATGTTCAAACGTGGGCGCTCAGCAGTACCAGAAAGCTTGCCGCGGACACGTGCATGACGCCGTTGCCGCGTCTTGTTTTTATCTGGTTTCGAAATCACAATGTTCACCTCATACGATTATTTGCAGTCGCACCAGTATGCCGGTGCGGCTATAGTTCCACGAAACAGCTGGTAGAGATTACTTACCAGTCTTACCTTCCTTACGGCGTACGTATTCATCAACGTAACGAATACCTTTGCCCTTGTAAGGTTCCGGCGGCCGAACTTCGCGGATCGTGGCAGCAAAAGCGCCAATGACCTGCTTAGAAATACCGCTCAGGTTGATTTCTGTGTTAGACGGCACTTCGATCTTAACACCCTTGGGGGCGTGCATCTCGACCGGGTGGGAGTAACCAACGTTCAGAATCAACGTGTCACCCTTCAATTGGGCCCGGTAGCCGACCCCAACCAATTGCAGCTTCTTCGTGTAACCCTCGGTCACGCCGACCACCATGTTGTTCAGGTTGGCCCGGGTGGTACCGTGGATTGCCTTCAAGCTGTCATTCGGCCGATCCAGATGGATCTCATTGTCTTCTTGATTGATGCTGATGGCCGGATCGAATTGACGAGTCATTTCGCCTTTCGGCCCCTTGACAGTCAACTGATCGCCATTAACAGTTACCGTGACCCCAGCGGGGACGGTGATGGCTTTATAACCAATACGACTCACTGTGTTACACCTCCTCTAGTAATGAATTACCAAATGTAGGCAACTACTTCGCCGCCGACATCTTTTGCCCGTGCTTCCTTGTCCGTGATAACGCCCTGGGACGTGGAAATGATGGCGATCCCTAAGCCGTTTAAGACCTTGGGTACATCGCTAGACTTAACGTAGCTGCGCAAGCCAGGCTTGGAAATCCGCTTTAAGCCGGAAATAACCCGCTCATTGTTCTTGCCGTATTTCAGGAAGATACGAATGATGCCTTGCTTGTCATCGTCGATGACTTCGTAGTCCCGGATGAAGCCTTCACGCTTCAGGATTTCAGAAATGTCTTTTTTCATTTTGGATGCAGGTACTTCCAATGATTCGTGGCGCACCATATTGGCGTTACGAATCCGTGTTAAGTAATCTGCAATCGGATCAGTCATGACCATGTGGTTTTAACCTCCTTCTGACTGGTATTACCAGCTCGCTTTGTGCATACCGGGAATCTGACCTTCATGCGCCAGTTCACGCAAGCAGATCCGGCAGAGCTTGAACTTACGATAAACAGAGTGTGGCCGACCACAGCGCTGGCACCGGGTGTAGGCCTGCGAGCTAAACTTAGCAGGCCGCTCATTTTTGACGATCAAAGATTTCTTAGCCAAAGTGCTCCTCCTTATTTGCTAAACGGCATGCCGATTTGGGTTAACAGTTCCCGAGCTTCTTCGTCAGTCTTGGCAGTCGTAACGATGACGACATCCAAACCACGAACCCGATCAACTTTGTCGTAGTCGATTTCAGGGAAGATCAGTTGTTCCTTGATACCCAGAGTATAGTTGCCCCGGCCGTCGAAGGAATTCTTGCTGACCCCACGGAAATCACGCACACGGGGAAGAGAAACATTGATCAGTTTGTCCAGGAAGTCATACATGCGGTCGCCCCGCAGTGTGACCTTAGCCCCAATGGACATCCCTTCACGCAAACGGAATGTGGCGATGGACTTCTTAGCCTTGGTGATGAGCGGTTGCTGACCAGCGATCAGGCGCAATTCATCAACGGCGTTGTCCAAGTTCTTGGCGTTTGATACAGCGTCACCGACACCCATGTTGAGCACGATCTTTGCGACCTTAGGTGCTTGCATCACGGAAGAGTAGTGGAACTTCTCCATCATAGACGGAGTGATTTCTTTAGTGTAACGTTCTTTTAAACGATTAGCCATTTAGGTGTAGTCCTCCTTTCGCTGGCAGATTACTTCTTGTCGTCCTTGTCCGCATTGTCTTCGTCAGACTTTGCGACAGGAGCGGCATATTCGATTGCTTGGCCAGACTTCTTGGCATAACGAACCTTCTTGCCGTCTACTTCTTTGTAGCCGACCCGAGTCGGTTGGTTATCCTTGGGATCCAATAATTGAACATTGGAAGCGTGGATGGCTGCCTCGACGTCTTGAACTGAGCCTTGCGGTTGAGCCTGGGACGGTTTGGTGTGCTTCTTAACTTTGTTCACACCTTCGACAATGACACGGTCGCGCTTGGGAAATACCTTAGTGACGGTACCTTCCTTGCCCTTGTCTTTGCCTGCAATGACCCGGACCTTATCACCGGTTTTTACAAACATGTTTTTGCCTCCTTGCTGTTATGGAATTGGTGGAATTAAAGTACTTCCGGTGCTAAAGACACGATCTTCATGAAGTCGTGTTCACGCAATTCCCGCGCAACGGGGCCAAAGATACGAGTTCCCCGCGGGCTCTTGTCCGCATTGATCAGGACCGCTGCATTCTCGTCGAAACGAATGTAGGAGCCGTCCACACGGCGTGCACCGGATACAGTCCGGACGATAACAGCCTTGACGACGTCACCCTTCTTGACAACGCCACCGGGTGTAGCCTGTTTCACAGTTGCGACGATAATGTCACCAATATTCGCCGTCTTGCGGTTAGAGCCACCCAGGACTTTGATTGTCAGCAGTTGCCGGGCACCGGAGTTATCGGCGACACTCAACCGAGTTTCTTGTTGAATCACTTGTGTTTCCTCCTTTCGTCACGACGTGCGTTACTTCGATTGCTCCACAATGTCGAGTAATCGGAAGCGCTTGGTCTTGGACAACGGACGGGTCTCCATGATCCGTACAAAATCGCCAACTTTGGCTTCGTTCTTCTCGTCGTGGGCATAGTACTTCTTGGAATACTTGACCCGCTTCTTATATACGGGATGCGTCTTGTACGTTTGCACAACGACCGTGATCGTCTTATCGCCTTTGTCTGCTACGACGCGGCCTTGATAGACGTGACGGTGGTTACGTTCAGTAGTTGCTTCGCTCAAGTTTACTTTCTCCCTTCCGATTACTTATTCGCCGCTTGCTCGCGCAAGACAGTCTTGATCCGGGCAATGCTCTTGCGAACGACAGACAAGCGCGCAGTGTTTTGCAACTGGCCAGTCGCCTGTTGGAAACGGAGGTTAAAAAGCTCTTCCTTATACTGTTGCTCACGCTTCAGCATTTCGTCAGTGGACAAACCACGTAATTCCTTTGTGAAATCTTTAGCCTTCATTAGATTCGCCACCTACTTCCTGACGCTTAACGATCTTAGTCTTGATCGGGAGCTTGTTTGAAGCCAACCGCAGTGCTTCTTTGGCTGCTTCTTCGGATACGCCGCCGATTTCGAACATGATCTTTTCACGCTTAACGGGTGATACCCAACCAGCTGGTGCACCTTTCCCGGAACCCATCCGGACGCCGACACCTTTAGCAGTGTAGGACTTATGAGGGAAAATACGGATCCAGACCTTACCACCACGTTTGGTGTACCGGGTCATGGCGATACGCGCCGCTTCGATCTGACGGTTGGTGATCCAGTGCGATTGGAGTGCTTCCAAACCATAATCGCCGAATTCAACTGTCTTGCCGCCTTTAGCTGCGCCCCGCATTTTACCACGGAATTCACGACGGTGCTTAACACGCTTAGGCACTAACATGGATTATTTCCCTCCTCTGCTGTTGTTGTTCCGACGCGGCCGTTGAGGACGGTCATTACGCCGTTGTTGATTTTGGCTGGGACCAGCGTCATCTGCAACTGGCTTTTGACCAGGCAGTACTTCGCCACGGTAGATCCAAGTCTTGATACCTAACTTACCGTAAGTTGTATGGGCTTCATCCCATGAATAGTCGATGTCGGCACGCAGGGTGTGCAAAGGCACAGAACCTTGGTGCTGCATTTCCTTCCGGGCAATATCGGCACCATTCAATCGACCGGAGACAAGAATCTTGACCCCTTCTGCGCCTGCGCGCATGGTCCGTTGAACGGCTTGCCGTTGTGCACGACGGAAGGCGATCCGGGCTTCCAGCTGCTTGGCAACAGAATCGCCAACCAGGTGGGCATCCAGATCAGGCTTCTTGATTTCCACGATGTTGATGTGGACCCGCTTGCCTGTCAAGTTGTTTAACTCTTTACGCAAGTTTTCCACTTCAGCGCCGCCCTTACCGATCACCATTCCTGGCTTAGCGGTATGGATGGAAACATTCACCCGATTAGCAGCCCGCTCAATTTCCACACGGGAAACGGAGGCGTCAACTAATCGTTTGGCGATGTAATTACGGATCGCCAGGTCTTCATGCAGGTTATCTGCAAAGTCTTTGCGTTCGGCATACCAGCGTGCATCCCAATCGCGGATGACACCAACCCGGAAGCCGGTCGGATTAATTTTCTGACCCACTCGTAATTCCCTCCTTTATTCTTCTTTTTCAGAAACGATGACCGTGATGTGGCTCGTGCGCTTGTTGATTGCTGATGCTGAGCCTTTGGCACGGGGGCGGAACCGCTTGAGGGTTGGGCCTTCGTCGACAAATGCTTTAGAAACAAACAAGTTTTGGGCTTCAAGATCAAAGTTGTGCTCAGCGTTGGCAACTGCCGACTTCAGCACTTTCGTGATGATCGGGCTGCCAGCACGGGGCGTAAATTGTAAAATTGCCAGTGCTTCCGCAACACTGCGTCCACGGATCAAGTCAATGACCAGACGCGCCTTTCGGGGAGCGATGCGGACTGTCCGCGCGATGGCAGTTGCTGAGGTAACTGTATCAGCCATGAGTTCTTTCCTCCCTTACTAACGTGCTGCAGGACGTGCTGCAGGTGCTGCTGTCTTCTTGTCGTCGGTACCGTGACCATGGAAAGTCCGGGTCGGTACGAATTCGCCTAACTTATGGCCGACCATGTCCTCTTGGACGTAAACCGGGACGTGCTTCCGACCATCATAAACGGCAATCGTGTTACCAACGAAACTTGGGAAAATCGTGGAACGTCGGGACCAAGTCTTGATTACTGTCTTCTTATCGTGACCCTCTTGGGCTTCGATCTTCTTCAGTAATGACTGATCCGCGAACGGTCCTTTTTTCAAACTGCGACCCATTCGTAAACCTCCCTTATGCGTAAAGTGAAATGAGTAAATAAGTCATGCTTACTTGCTCTTGCGGTGACGGACAATAAGTTTCTCGCTGCGGGCCTTCTTGTTCCGGGTCTTCTTACCCAAGGTCTTCTTGCCCCACGGGGACATCGGAGACGGGTGACCGATCGGAGCTTTACCTTCACCACCACCATGCGGGTGATCGTTAGGGTTCATAACTGACCCACGAACTGTCGGGCGAACGCCCATCCAGCGCTTACGGCCGGCTTTACCAATGGCGATCAATTCATGCTGTTCATTACCAACAGAACCGATAGTTGCACGGGCGGTCGAAATGATCATCCGTACTTCGCCGGAGCTGAGCCGAACCAGCGTATACTTGCCTTCGTTACCCAATACTTGAGCGGATGTACCAGCAGAACGAGCCAATTGGCCGCCCTTGCCAGGCTTCAACTCAACGTTATGGATCGTTGTCCCATCAGGAATGTTGCCCAGAGGCATGGTATTCCCGATTTGGATATCAATGTTGTCGCCGGATTCAACCGTTGCGCCAACTTGCAGACCCTTGGGAGCGATGATGTAAGACTTAGTGCCGTCTTCGTAGCCCAGCAAAGCGATGTTGGAAGTCCGGTTAGGATCGTATTCGATTGCCTTTACCGTAGCTTTAACACCATCTTTGATACGCTTGAAATCAATGATCCGGTAGGCCTTTTTATGACCGCCGCCCTTATGCCGAACAGTGATGTGCCCGTGGGCGTTACGACCTGCGATCCGATTCTTGGATTCAAGCAGGCTCTTTTCCGGCGTCGACTTAGTAATTTCAGCGAAGTCGGAACCGGTCATATTCCGACGGCCGTTTGTCGTCGGTTTATACTTAATAATGGCCAAGCGATTCCCCTCCTAATTATTCAAAATGTGTGACGTGGATTACTCTTCGAACAGTTTGATTTCTTTGCTGTCTGCAGACAACGTAACGATTGCCTTGCGCCGCTTCTTGGTCCGACCAATGTATTGGCCAACCCGCTTCTTCTTCGGCTTGATGTTGGCAATGTTCACAGACTTGACATGAACATCAAAGATTTCTTCAACTGCATGCTTCACAGCGATCTTGTTCGCGCCGATTGCAACATCGAACGTGTACTTCTTGTCGTCCATGAGGGCCATGGATTGTTCGGTGACAACGGGGCGTAAAATGATATCTCTTGCTGCCATTATGCGAGCACCTCCTCAATCTTGGAAAGCGCTGCTTGGGTCAAGATCAGCTTGTCGCTGTTCACAACGTCTAAGACGTTAACGCCGGTTGCTGGGACAACGGTAACGTTGGCCAGGTTGCGGGCGGACAAAGCAGCTTGTTCGTTGCCTGCTTCTAAAGCGATCAGTGTCTTGCTGGCCACCTTCAGGTTCTTCAGGACATTGGCGAATTCCTTCGTCTTCGGGCTGTCGAACTTCAAGGTATCAACAACGATCAAATCACCGTCAAGAACCTTTTGCGAAAGTGCGGACTTGATTGCCAAGCGGCGAACCTTCTTCGGTAACTTGTAGGCATAGGACCGTTGGGTCGGGCCAAAGACGATACCGCCGCCGCGCCATTGCGGTGCCCGGATCGAACCTTGCCGTGCCCGGCCAGTACCCTTTTGCTTCCAAGGCTTGCGGCCGCCGCCGCGGACTGCGGAACGATTAAGAACCGCATGGGTGCCGTGGCGCTGACCAGCCCGTTGCATGATCACGGCGTCGAAGATGACGCTGTTGTTCGGTTCAACACCGAAGATCTCGTCATTCAACGTAATTGTGCCGTTCTCACTGCCGTCTTGCTTGTATAATGTGACGTCTGCCATTTAGTGCTCCTCCTTTCTCTAAATGATTATTTCTTAAGCTTGCCGTGTTTAACGGTCGAACGAATCGTTACTAATGATTTATTTGCGCCAGGTACATTGCCCCGGATCAAAATCACGTTGTTTTCAGTATCAGTGGACACCACTTCAAGGTTTTGCATAGTGACCTTGTGGTTGCCCATACGACCAGGAAGAGCCTTGTTCTTGAATACCCGGTTGATGATGGAACCCATTGAACCTGGTACTCGGTGGTAACGAGAACCGTGGGTTTCAGGACCGCGGGACTGGTTGTTCTTCTTGATGTTACCTTGGAAACCATGGCCCTTCGAACGACCGGTGACATCAACGATGTCGCCTGTCTTGAATTCGTCGACTGTAACTGTCGCACCAACTTTATAATCGTCTAGCGCAACATCGCGAATTTCCCGAATGTAGCGCTTAGGCGTCGTGTTAGCTTTTGCTGCATGACCTTGCGCAGGTTTGGTACTCAATACTTTACGCAGATCGTCGTAGCCGAGTTGGACCGCTTCGTAGCCGTCTGTCTCTGGAGTCTTAACTTGTAAGACCACGTTCGGTTCTGCCTTGATGACAGTCACCGGAATCAGCTCGCCGTTCTTGGTAAAGACTTGAGTCATTCCCACTTTTGTTCCTAAGATACCTTTTCTGGCCATGAGTACACCTCCAATAAATTTGAATTAATTTGTTTACAGCTTGATTTCGATATCGACACCACTCGGCAGATCCAGCTTCATCAGTGAATCAACCGTCTTGGGCGTCGGATCAATGATATCAATCAGGCGCTTATGTGTCCGCATTTCGAATTGTTCACGCGAATCCTTGTACTTATGGGGTGAACGAATCACCGTATACAGGGAGCGTTCTGTGGGCAGCGGGATCGGGCCAGAAATCTGAGCGCCGGTACGTTGTGCGGTTTGCACGATCTTATCAGCAGCTTGGTCCAAAGTCCGATGCTCGTATGCCTTCAAACGAATACGAATCTTTTGTTTTGCCATGTTGTGACCTCCTTCGTCTATTTTCGCAAAGTAGACTAGCTCGGCAGAAATTTCCGGCTTAACCCGTGGCAAAGCATCCGGGCGTGTCGCAACCTCCTGCGTCTGCGCTACTTGATCCTGTTCTCCATCGGGGGTATATTAATCCCCCTGAAAAAACAGCACCTTTGATATTCTACAAGATAGCCTGCCTGATTACAAGCAGGAATTGAGATTTGCAGAAAAAAAGAGGCTGGCATGCAGCAAGCGCTGGCGCTTTCTTGCAAGCTCAGACCTCTTTTGCCTCATTCAATGCGTTACCCAGCATTGTACCACGAAATCCAGCGGACACCAAAACAGCCCGGCAGGACGCGTTGTTCGCGTTGCCGAGCTGTGGGTTTCTTCTATTGAATAGGCACTGCGTTACTGCTTAAAACGCGCGGCCTTGGAAGCCGTCGTGGCGAAAGTCCCGGCGCGGGCCGCCGCCAAAGCCGTGGGGGCCGTGGTGCGGACCGCCATGGCGCGGACCTGGGCCGCCGAATCGGGGACCATCGGGAATATCCGGGCCATCTTGAACCTTCGCCGCCAGGCTTTCATCAGCCTTGGTCAGCAGAGTCAGCAATTGCTGCTGTTCCTCGTCGGTCAACCCCGCGAAGGCTTGGTCGGCGAAGTCAGTCTGGGCCTGCTGGGCTTCCGTCAGCTTGGCTTGGCCGGCATCGGTGATGTGGATCCGGCTGGCCCGCTTGTCATCGGGATCCGGCTCCCGAGTGATGAAGCCGGCATCTTCCAGTTTCTTCAATAATTCAGAAACGGAGGACGGCCGAATATCGAGAATCTCAGCGAGTTGGGCCGAAGTCGGCTCGTTTTCATGGGCGATCACCGCCAGCAGGCGGGCCTGCCCATGATGATGGGGCGGTTGCGGCTGCTGCCAGGCAAAACGCCGGGTCAGGTGGCCAAAACGACGGAAAGCGCGAAACAGGTTATCGGTTTGTTCAGTCATAGAAAATCGTCTCCTTGAGTTGTTTTAGTTAGGGCCCTTAATATCAGGTACCTAACATATGCCTAGAATACACCCAACTTTTGACTTTGTCAAACTATGCAGGTACCTATCATTCTTTGCCTTACGAATTCGTTAGCGCACAACCTAGCAGGCGGCGCTATACTATTTTCAATCAATCAATCGGAGGAAAATTCCATGAAGAAAATACTGACCGTCATCCTGTTCGCCCTGCTCATTGTCGCCGCGTTCTTCGGCTACCGCTATTGGAATGCGACCTATAATGGCAAGACCTCTTATGCTGTGGTGAAAACGACTCCGCCGCGCACGGAAACGGTGGATGCCGACGGGAAGAAAGTTACGGATAACGGGCAGCAGCTGTACTCCTACGACTACACCTTCGAATTTGTCCGGGAAGACGGCTCCAAAGTCACCGTTCCCTTCGAAATCAGCGCGCTGGATCCCAAACCGCTGACGCAGGGCATCTACATCACCGGCAAGGTATCACAAACCCGCGTTGTCGAAGGTCCGAGCCCTGTGGCTGCCGATAAGGTCCCGCAAAAGGTGAAAGATCAATTGAAGTAGCACCACAGTCCCGCGCCGCCGCCATTTCTGGTGGGCGGCTTTTTTAATTCTGTGCGGCTTTCAAATCTTCATACTTTTCTGGCCATTCACCCCTACTTTCACCCCCTTGAATCGGCTTACACTATCCTTGTAAAGCCTGTCAGAGGCTAATTTCAAATACGAGGTGAATTATTGTGGAATTTGATATTCGGTGGTTGGACGATCCTCAGACTTTTCGGGTGGGGCAATTGCCGGCCCATAGCGACCACCGCTTCTATCAGCATTACCATGAAATTGACGCCCATGATTCCAGTCTCAGCCAAAGCCTGAACGGGCAGTGGCGCTTCCACTACGCGCCTAATCCCCAGGCGCGGCTGAAGGACTTCTGGGCGGCTGATTTCGATACCAGCGGCTTCGATACAATTGATGTGCCTGGACACATCGAACTGGCCGGATACGCCAAATTGCACTACATTAACACGATGTATCCCTGGGAAGGCCACCATTTCCGCCGGCCGGCCCATACTGTGGGTCAGGACACCAGTGGTGCCGGCATGTTCAGTACCGCCGAGGATAATCCGGTGGGCCAGTATGTCACCGACTTCACCCTCGCCCCAGAATTTGCTAACAAGGCGGTCACCATTCAGTTTGCCGGCGTTGAACAGGCCATGTACCTCTGGCTCAACGGTCATTTCCTGGGCTACGACGAGGACAGCTTCACGCCCTCCGAGTTTGATCTGACCCCTTACCTGCAGGCCGGCAGCAACCGTCTGGCCGTGGAAGTCTTCAAGCGCAGTACGGCGGCTTACCTGGAGGATCAGGACTTCTTCCGGTTCTTCGGCATTTTTCGGGATGTCACTTTGCTGGCCAAGCCGGCGGCGCACATCGAAGACCTGCACATCCAGCCGACGCTGGCGGATGATTTGCAAAGCGGTGTCGTGCGCTTGGACCTGCAGTTCAGTCCCGTGACTCCCTATGCCACCGTCCGCGCCATTATCCGAGACGACGAGGGCCAAACCTTGCTGGACACCACGCAGCCAGTGGCCGCCAGTCAGACGATCACCAGCGACACGCTAGTCCACGTCCATCTGTGGGATTACCGCCATCCCTACTTATATCAACTCTATCTGGAGGTGCGGGATGGTCAGGGTCAACTGTTAGAAATCGTGCCCTATCAGTTCGGCTTCCGCAAAATTGAAATTGACGCCGAGCGGGTGATCCGCTTGAACGGTCAGCGGCTGATCATCAATGGGGTCAACCGCCATGAGTGGGACGACGAGCGCGGCCGGGCGATCACCGAAGCCGACATGTTCCACGACATGCACACGATGAAGACCAACCATATCAATGCGGTACGCACCTGCCACTACCCGGATCAGATTCCGTGGTACTACCTGTGCGACGAGAACGGTATCTATATGATGGCCGAAACGAACCTGGAATCCCATGGCACCTGGCAAAAGATGGGCGCCGTGGAGCCTTCCTATAATGTACCGGGCTCTGTCCCAGAATGGCGGGACGTGGTGCTGGACCGGGCCAAGACGAATTATGAAGTATTCAAGAACCACACTGCGATTCTGTTCTGGTCCCTGGGCAATGAGTCTTACGCCGGCGATAATATTGCAGCGATGAATCATTACTTCAAAACCGTCGATCCCACCCGCTTGGTCCACTATGAAGGCGTCGTCCATGACCGCGCCTACGAAGAGCGCATTTCTGACGTTGAAAGCCGAATGTATGCCCACCCTGACGACATCGTCAAGTATCTCAGCGATCACCCGAAGAAGCCGTTCCTACTATGCGAGTACATGCACGACATGGGCAACTCGCTGGGCGGCATGCAGGCTTACATGGACCTGATCGACCGCTTCCCGCAGTACGCCGGCGGCTTCATCTGGGACTTCATTGATCAAGCCATCGCCATCACCGACCCGGTGACTGGCCAGCATGTGCTGCGCTACGGCGGCGACTTCGATGATCGACCGGCCGACTATGAATTCTCTGGTGACGGTCTGCTCTTCGCTGACCGGACACCGAAACCCGCATTACAGGAGGTGCGCTGCTACTATGGCCGATACGACAAGTAAACCATTACGGGTCATCTATGGTGACGTGACCCTGGGCGTGCAAAGCGCCCGGACCCACTACATCTTCAATTACACCCGCCACGGGTTGGAATCTCTGGTGATCGACGGCAAAGAATGGCTGTACCGTACGCCGCTGCCGACATTTTGGCGGGCAACTACGGATAATGACCGAGGCAATGGCTTCTCCCAGAAGTCTGTCCAATGGCTGGGCGCGGACATGTTCATCCAAGATGCTGGCGCTACGGTGAAAATCGACGGGCAGCCTATCGACCTGCCCATTGCGCCGGGCAACAACCAGTATTCAGACCACGAATACGCCGCCAGCGTTGAGGTCACGATCAACTTTACGACCGTCACGATCCCCACCACGGCAGTTCAGGTGACGTACACCATCGCCGGCGACGGAACATTGACCGTGCACGTGCACTACACCGGCAACGCGAATCTGCCGGATCTGCCCGTCTTCGGGTTCCGGCTGATCATGCCGACTAAGGCCGTGCGCTATGAATACGCCGGCCTGTCCGGCGAGACATACCCCGACCGGATGGCCGGCGGGGTGCCTGGCACGTATACGGTTCAGGGGCTGCCGGTCACGCCGTACCTGGTGCCGCAGGATTGCGGCGTGCACATGGCCACTAAGTGGGTTAAAGTCACCCGGGATACCACCCAGGACAATACGAATCTGCACCCCGGCGAGTTCGGCCTGCAGATCAGCAGCGTGGATGCCCCGTTTGCTTTCTCCTGTCTGCCCTACACAGCGGAAGAGTTAGAAAACGCCACGCACATTGAAGAACTGCCGCCAGCCCGGCGGACCGTGCTCAGCATTCTCGGGGCGGTTCGCGGGGTCGGCGGGATCGACAGCTGGGGGGCAGATGTGGCCAAGCAATACCACATTCCCGCCAGCCGCGACATTGATTTCAGTTTCACTGTGGCGCCGGCCTAATTAACCCGCGCACCCAAAAAACAGGATTCACGGCCCACACCCCAATCGGCGTGCCGTGAATCCTGTTTTGCTGTCTGCCAGACTAAATCTTGCCGACTAGGGCGGCACCAGGCTTCAATGTCTTTTCACCCGGATGCCAATTAGCGGGACATACCTGGTCCCCGTGGGCCGCCACGAACTGGGCAGCTTCCAGAGTGCGCAGGAACTCAGCCGCATTGCGGCCAATACCCATGTTGTTGATCGTATAGGATTGAATCTTGCCTTCGGGGTCGATGATGAACGTCCCCCGAAATGCTTGACCGCTGGCCTCGTCCCGGACACCTAAAGCATTGGCCAAAACGCCGGCCGGATCAGCCAACATCGGAAATTGAATCTTCTTGATGGTCGGGCTCTGATCGTGCCACGCCATGTGGACGAATTCCGTATCTTCAGAGACCGAGTACACCTCCGCATTGTGGGCCTTGAATTGTTCGTAATGGTCCTGCAGATCGCCCAGCTCCGTAGGGCAGACAAAGGAAAAGTCTGCCGGATAGAAGGTCAAAATGGCCCAGTGACCCAGCATGTCAGTGCGGCTGACATCATGAAAATCACCGTTTTGATAGGCTTTGACGGTGAAGTCCGGCAGTGTTTTACCAATAAAACTCATTTCGGTTCCCCCAATTTAGAATCATTCTTGATTCACTTTCTAGGATAGAACACCGGAGTATGTTTGGCAAGCCTAAAAAAACAATTTATCTATTCTCGCGATCATGGACTCGTTTGCGGAGAAAGTTGACCAGTACCGCCAGCCACAACAAACCGCTCACGCCCACAAAGAGCCAGACCCCGAACAATTCCAGTCCCGTCGCGTCGCCTTCGTACACGTCCAAACAATAAAACACCAGCCACGCCGCTAAGGCCACCGTGGCAAAAATGGCACCATGCACTAAATACTGTCGAATTTTCCCCATGGCGGCTGCCTCTTTTCTTCACTACCCCGCCATTAACGGGCTGCGCCGACCAGAAGCTAGGCCAGAAGACCCGGCAGACATAAAACCTAAGCCCGGGTTTTCTATCTGCCGGGTCTTCTGGCTACACTTCTAACCGGTCGGCTCCGCCCTCACGCAAAAAAAGCACCCCGCAACACCGTCTCTATTATATAGAGAAAGCGCTGCAGGGTGCTGTTTAACGACTTAGCAGATCAATCTTAGTTTTCACGCGGATTGTTGTTGCCGCCGTTCTTCTTGATGATCTCGGCTTGGATACTCTTCGGTGTCGCTTCGTAGTGGTCGAAGGTCATGGTGAAAGTACCACGGCCCTGAGTCGCACTACGCAGGGTTGTCGCGTAACCAAACATTTCGGATAACGGTACGAAGGCATTGATCACCTTGGCATTGCCGCGGTCTTCCATGCCGTCGATCCGGCCCCGGCGACCATTGATCTGGCCCATGACGTCGCCCAAGTATTCTTCAGGCATAACGACTTCGACCTTCATGATCGGTTCGAGGATTACTGCACCGGCAGTCGGGACAGCGTTCCGCAGAGCCAGCGAAGCAGCAACCTTGAACGCCGCTTCAGAGGAATCGACTTCGTGGTAAGACCCGTCATACAGCTTAGCCTTGACGTCGATCAGCGGATAGCCAGCCAATACACCAGTGGCCATGGATTCCTTCAGACCTTGTTCAACAGCCGGAATGTATTCCCGGGGAACAACACCACCGACAATGGCGTCTTCGAATTCGAAGCCCTTGCCCGGATCGTTCGGTGTGAACTGAATCCAAACATCACCATATTGACCTTTACCACCGGACTGACGAACGAACCGGCCTTGGGCAGAAGTTTCCTTGGTGAAGGTTTCACGGTAAGCAACCTGCGGTTCACCGACCTTAGCGGCCACGTGGAACTCACGGCGCATCCGGTCAACCATGATGTCCAAATGCAGTTCGCCCATGCCGGCGATCAGCGTTTGACCAGTTTCCGGGTTTGTCTCGGCCTGGAAGGTCGGGTCTTCTTCAGACAGCTTCTGAATCGCGTTGTCCAGCTTGTCCCGGTCTTCCTTGGAATCAGGTTCGATCGATACTTGGATAACGGGATCCGGAATTTCCAGAGATTCCAGAATCAAGGGATGATCCGGATCAGTCAAAGAGTCACCAGTGGTGGTGTTCTTCAAACCAATGGCGGCGGCGATATCACCGGAGAAGACTTCAGGGATTTCCTGACGGTGGTTGGCGTGCATTTGCAGCAGACGGCCAACCCGTTCACGGACTTCCTTCGTCGCATTCAGCACGTAGGAACCAGATTCCAGCGAGCCGGTGTATACCCGGATGTAAGTCAGACGGCCAACGAACGGGTCGGTGGCAATCTTGAAGGCCAACGCGGCAAAGGACTTGTCGTCGCCGGCAACCAGTTCAACGGGATCGCCAGTTTCAGGATCCTTGGCGTTGTACGGCTTAACATCCAACGGAGACGGCAGATAGTCGATAACGGCATCCAACAGCATCTGCACACCCTTGTTCTTGAAGGCTGACCCAGCCAAAACCGGGTAGAACTTCAAGTCGATGGTGGCCCGACGGATAGCAGCACGCAATTCATCATTGCTGATTTCGTCGCCTTCCAGATACTTCTCCATGATGTCGTCGTCCACGTCGGCAACGGCTTCAACTAATTCCGTCCGGCGCTTCTTGGCTTGTTCCAAGTAATCAGCAGGAACATCTACTGTATCCCACTTAGTACCCAGTTCATCTTCATCATAAAGGTCGGCCTTCATATCGATTAAGTCGATGACCCCTTCGAAGGAATCTTCGGCCCCGATAGGCATTTGCACGGCGTGAGCATTCGCACCCAAGCGATCGTGCAGCGTCTGTACGGAATAATCGAAGTCGGCGCCAATCTTATCCATCTTATTGACGAACACGATCCGCGGTACGCTGTACGTGGTCGCCTGCCGCCAAACGTTTTCTGTCTGCGGTTCAACACCAGACTGGGCATCCAGAACAGTGATCGCACCATCCAGTACCCGCAGGGAACGTTCTACTTCAATTGTGAAGTCCACGTGTCCTGGGGTATCAATGATGTTGATCCGGTGATCCTTCCATTGGGCCGTTGTCGCCGCAGAAGTGATCGTGATCCCACGTTCCTGTTCTTGAGCCATCCAGTCCATCTGTGAAGCCCCTTCGTGGGTTTCACCGATTTTGTGAATTTTACCGGTATAGTACAGAATACGTTCAGTCGTGGTCGTCTTCCCCGCATCGATATGGGCCATGATCCCGATGTTACGGGTCTTGGCGAGGGGGAATTCACGCGTATTTGCCATGAATTAATGTTTCTCCTTCCAATATTGTTACATGTTTACTGCTGCGTTGGCCCATTCAAGATGAGGCTGGTCAGCGCAGTCCGTCAATTGTTCATGCAGACGTTCGCTGCTGGCAGACCAGAGGTCGGTATTGTTCGGCTTCTGGCACCGTTTCGTTTAGAAAAAGTTGGCTATCCGGTGAACCAGACTTCGATCCAAGGAATAGCCAACAGCGTCGATTAGAAGCGGTAATGTGCGAATGCCCGGTTGGCATCGGCCATCTTATGAGTGTCCTCACGCTTCTTCACGGCTGCACCGGTGTTGTTCGCTGCGTCCATGATTTCGCCAGCCAAACGCTCCTCCATGGAGTGTTCGCCGCGCAGACGAGCGTAGTTAACGAGCCAGCGCATACCTAATGTGGTCCGCCGTTCAGGGCGTACTTCGATCGGTACCTGGTAGTTAGAACCACCGATCCGACGAGCCTTAACTTCCAGAACAGGCATAACATTCTTCATGGCTTGTTCGAAGACTTCTAAGGGTTCGTTACCGGTTTGTTCCTTGACGATGTCGAAGGCATGGTAAAGGATCGTTGCTGCAGTCCCCCGCTTGCCGTCATACATCAAGTGGTTGATCAAACGAGATACTAATTTTGAATTATAAATCGGATCCGGCAAGACGTCGCGTGTCGGAACATGTCCTTTTCTTGGCATTGTGCAAAAACCTCCTGTACGTTTACTTGATTGGTGGAACTAATTACTTCTTCTTCGGCCGCTTAGCACCGTACTTGGAACGGCCTTGCATCCGGCCATCAACACCCGCAGTATCCAATGCACCACGGACGATATGGTAACGAACACCAGGTAAATCCTTAACACGGCCGCCACGGATCAAGACAACACTATGTTCCTGCAGGTTGTGGCCAATACCAGGAATATAAGCAGTGACTTCGATCAAGTTAGACAAGCGCACACGAGCGTACTTCCGCAAAGCGGAGTTCGGCTTCTTCGGTGTCATGGTACCGACACGAGTTGCAACGCCCCGCTTTTGCGGTGCAGGATTATTTGTCAATTGTTTCTTCATACTGTTGTAGCCAAAGTTCAATGCAGGAGCATCGGACTTGGATGTACGAGACTTACGACCTTGACGTACCAATTGGTTAATTGTTGGCATGTATATGGGTCTCCTTCCAAATTTTGGATTTATTTGCTGTCCACATATCCAGGCGTGCCCCACTGTCTAAAAAAATAGGAAAACCCTGGATTATTCGACTTAATAATGCCCATCAGTCAGTTCAGCACGTTCCGATTAATGGAAACACTGGATGAAAAAGCACCTTGAAAATAATACCATGCACGGCGAGTGAAAGCAACACTCACTTCGTCGATTTCCGCCACCAGAAATGACCGCCGACTAATGCAGCGAGAATCAGTGCGGTATCGGTAATACCCATGAGTGTGCCATAGACCAGCACATTCCGCAACCCAACATGGGTACTCAGACCCAACTGATAGAATGGGTTCAAAGCCGCCAGCAGATTCGTACTCGCCTCGCCGAAGAACAGCGCGCCGCTGCCCAGGACCGCGATCATGGCCACGATCACCGTAAACTGATCCCGTAACAGAATGCTGAGCCAATATAATAGAACGATCACGAGCGTGCTGACCAGAATGATGGTCAACATGTTGGTCAGCAGGACGCTGTTCAAGGTCACGATCCGAGTGCCCACCGCACGCCAAGGATACGCGCCGCCCCATCGCTGCCCCGACCGGATAGCGGCCAACAGATAGCCGAATACTGACCAAAGCACGAGCTCACTGCCGGCAATCACCAGGGCCAGCCCCAGCTTGTGCCGGCTCAGCCGCTGACGTTCCTGGGGCAGCATCAGCAACAGCCGAATACTGCCCGTTTCCCAATCCCGAGCGAAGAGGCCGCCAAATTGCAGAACCAAGAGGCTCAAAATGAGCAGAAAGACTGCGGCGTTTTGGCTGCGGCCAAAGGCGGCCGCCGGGGTTAAGGCCGACACGTTTTCCCGCGGGACAAGTTCGTGCTGCTGCAAGTATCTGTCCCGCGTGATTGCTTGTTGGATGACGGTCGCACTGCGCTGTGAAAATGGAAAGGCCGGGTGCTGGAGCAGGCGGTAATAGGCCAGCCGGTGCGTCAGCAGGTTCCCGCGATGGCCCGTCAGTGCGCGCCCGTAACGGCTGATGATCGTCTGCTCCCGTTGAATGGCTGCACGCTGCTTGGTCACTTTCTCCGTTTGCGTTTGATCGGCCAAGTTTTTATCAGCATCAGCCAGCTGCTGGCTTTCGGCCAGCAGGGTATCGTATTCCCGGGCGTTGGCCTGCCGGGCCTGGTTGCTGGCATAAACATAGCTGCCCAGAATCACCGCGAAGCCCAGCGCAAGCAACGCCCAGTTGAGCCACTGCCGCCGCCATTGCCGAAATTCCCACCACATACCAGCACCGCCTTTCTAAATCAGTTCATTCCGTTTCGTCGCCCGCCACATCAGCCAACCGGCAATCAGCGCGCCCGTGATTGTTAAGCTGCCGACAGCCGTGAGCAGTCCCACCTGCCCGGCTTGGCTGGGTGGAAAAAGATTGCTGATGGTGCCGCCATCGTAATAACTCAGGTTACTCACCGGCAGCATCACCGCTGCCTGACCATACCGGCCGAACTGGCCAAACCGATCCAGCGACTGCATATACATGGATTGCATGGGCAAATAATCAGTGCCGAAGAACAACCGGCTGGCCTGCAGGTAATTCAACGGCAGCCAGCTGAGCAGGATGCCGGTCAGATTCGGCAGCAAACTCACGGCCGCCTGCCCGACCAGGACCAAGTATGCCGCCATCGCCAGCAGCATTCGGCCCAGATCGCTCTTGATCCGAATGATATAGGTTAAGGCCAAGCGGCCAAAGAGATACAGCAGGATGAGGCCGAGCATAAAAAGCAGCAGTGTCCCCAGCACCACCCGCCACGCCGGCCAGATGGCGATCGCCCCGGAGACTCGGGTGAGTACCGGATAGTCCGCCCGCAAATGACCGCCGCGCAAAACGGCCAGGGCGGTCCCGCCGCCCAGCATCAGGCCGACTGTCAGTGCGGCATCGGTACAAAAGACCAGACACTGGGCAACAAATAACTGCCACCGCCGACCGGGCAGACAGGCCAGCAAACGCCGGCGGGCACTGATCGTGTCGCTGATTTCTTCCACAAATAAGACCAGTGTCACCACGAGGATGCCAACAATGGAGGTCAATACTGGCAGGAAGCTGATCAGGAAACTCCAATCCTGAGTGCCGTACCGCATGGACACCGGCGGTTGGCGCTCGGTCTGCAGCTGTTTAGCCAATTGTGCCCGGTGGCGCAGCGTTTGGGTAAAGGAGATGGGGCCGAAGCGGTCCGTACCGGGCAAAGCACCCGCTCCCAGCGGCAGGATGAAGTTATCCTGGAAGGCCGCCCGGGTCGCTGCCAGTTCATTCTGGGTCTGCTGCACCGCAGTCAGGGCCCTTTTCTGCTGAACGGCGGCAAAGAAGTCAGTCAGCCCTACCTTATCTGTCGCCTGCGGACTCGGCGGTACGATACTGGCCATCGGGAACCCTTTGGTAATCAAAGTAACATTATCCTGCCGAATCTCATTATTGAGCCGCGTCTCGGCGGCATTCTGCTGGGCAAACCAGAACCATGCCACCCAGGTGAGCAGCACTAAGAGGCCCACCAGCAGGACGCGCCGGCGGGAATGCCAGTGACTTTTCAGTAGGAACCGATAGAGTGCCCCCATCATGCGCCTCCTTAGCGGATCTCGTTTTGACTAAATAGTTTAAAATACAAGGCTTCAGTCCCCTGACGGGTGGCCACCGCATCCAGAATCGCGTGGGCCGTACCTTGCAGCTTAGTCTGGAGGGCTGCCATTTCTGCTGGCGGTACCGTCACCGTCGCCTTGGTAGGCGTGAGCAGCTGCACTTGCTCTGCATCCAGGAGCGTCGTCAGGAAGCGGGCATCGGGCAGCACCACCGTGTATGTGGTCGTCGGCGCTAATGTCGTGATCGGCACCAGCTTGCCGCGCACCAGAAAGACAACATTATCCGTCAGCCGATCGACTTCGCTCAAATCATGGGAAGAAAAAATGATCGTGCTGCCCTGATCATTCAGCCGCTGCAAGGCATTCCGCAGACTCTGGACCGCCTTAGGATCCAAGCCGTTCACTGGCTCATCCAGCATCACCAGCTTGGGCGCCGGCAGCAGGGCCAGCGTGATCAGCAGTAATTGCTTCATCCCCAGGGAATAGGTCTTTACTTTTTTCTGCAAGAATTGGCCAATACCAAACTCGCCGACGACTTGCTCGACCCGCTCTGCTGGCAGATGGTAACTGCGCTGAATCAGCTCAATGTGGTCCTGCCCGGTCATGTTCATAAACAAGGTAGTGTCGCCCTGCATATAGGTCATATCGGTGTACAGCATCTGATCCGTATGCGGGCGGTCCAGCACCGTGACCGTCCCGCTGTCCACACGACCCAGATTGGCAATAATATCCATTAAAGTCGTTTTGCCGCTGCCATTGGGCGCGACTAACGCCATAATGGTGGGTGCATCGATGGTGAAATCGACATGATCCAAAATCTGCTGCGGGCCAAAGGATTTCGTGACCTGCTGTAAAGCCAAGATACTCATTGTGCCGCCTCCCTGCGTCTGCGCCGAATATGGCGCACTGCAAAAATCAAAGCAATCACCACTATCCCGCCAACCGCAATACCCATCAGCCAGCGCTGAATCAGGCCCTGCGTTTGCAATTCTGCTTTGCTGGCCGCCGTCGCCAAACGCCGGTCCACCGTCACGGCAAATGTCTGCTGCTTAACCGTTTTGTTCTTTTGCCGAGCGGCCATCGTTACGACATACTTCCCCATCCTGAGGTCAGCATGGGGAATGAAGAAAGTAAAGTTGGAGTGCGGCGCCATTTTAATCCGTTTAAGCGTCCGGCGCCGCGGCTGTATCGCTTGGTCCACGGCCCGGATGTCGCCGGTAATTGACTGGGCGGAAAAAATATTGCCGACGTGGTTGGCGACATCCACCGTAATGCCGTCCCGGCCGTTGTATTCACCGGCCGCGGTTTGGGTAAAATCAACGCGGGCCTGGGGCAATGGTGCCGCGCTAGTACGCACTTGAATATTGGTACTAAATGTTGTCCCGCCACCGCCAATTAACGTGTTGATATTCGCCACCCCTACAGAAATTGATCCAACAATTAACGTCGACGCGGGTTGCTCTGCCGCCGGAATCGCCACAGTGAAGGGGAAGTCTTTAGTCTCTCCCGCGGCCATCGGCACCTTTTCCTTGGGCAGACCGCTAACAATCTTTGGCCAGCTGAGGGCATTGTCCAAGGTCGTGCGTTTAACCGTGTGTTGATCAGCAAGCTGACCAAAATCGTTGGTCAGTGCGGCATCGACGCCGATATCAATATGTGTATCCTGATCACCATTGGTGACCCGGACAATCATTTTTCTCTGAGTACCTGGTCTGACCAGCACGGGACCAACCACTTCGCGTTGGCTGTCGGCGTACAGGACCTGAGAAAGACTAATGTCGGCCGCTTGCGCAGACCGCGGCAGCAGCATGAACGCCGCTAAGATAATTATCCAAACACCGGTAATGATGCATTGCTTGCGCTTCATCTGCTCAATCCTCCCCGGTCCCAGTTGGTGTATACCCCTACTTAATATATTTACGGTATCACACCCCCCCATTTTTACAAAACAAAATACGCTGGCAAGCCGCACCGGCGTATTACTATTCTCTCAGTCAACATTTGGCAGCAGGACACCTAAAGCTAAAACGGTCCGAACGACCCAACCGCCGCACTGATCCCGACCGCCACCAAAATAATACCGAAGGCCAGTCCGCCATACAGAGCCAGCGGCATGAATGGCGATATATCCTTACCACCGCTGGTTTTAATCTTCCGAAAAGTCCGATACGCAATATAGATCTGAATCAAACCGATCAAAATGAACAGACCGCCAATCAGAATCGACATGATGATTTTCCTCCCCCTTTGAATGCCGCCGACAACCGTCTTATTGAAGCCGCACTGCGAAACCATGACCCGGATAACTAGCTTGAACTTTCGCCCGATCACCCAAAGCGTCATTCAATTCGGTGCGCAGATCATCCACATTGATGGCTAAGTTGGTCACCGTGAAATAATAGGCATTCTTCCGATGCGTCACCAACCGAAAATTGCCATTGCCCACACTTCGAGCCACTTGAGCGGTCACTTCCTGATCAGTCAGCATGTCCGGTTTCAAGATAGTGATGACGACATAGAACGGCGTCATTACCGCTTGATTCCCGCTCAAAAACAGACCATTATTCACTGCCCGGAACAACCGCCAAATGCCTAGAGCCAGCACCCCAAGGGCGGCCAGTACAGCCAGGATATAAACGATCACCGCCGGCCCGACCGGCGGCACCAGCATCGCTAAGCCAATGATCCCTGCCGCCAAAACAAAGAAGCCAAGACCGCCGAATTCCTGACGCACGATCCCTTGCCGCATGTAGGCGAGATAATCCATGTAGGCGTCTTCCCCCGGCTGGACGGTCAAGTCTTCCGGCCGCATCGTCGCTGGCACATACAAATAATGCAAGAACAATTTGGGCTGCAATCGCACCGTCGTTACGCGCCCGCCGGCATAGCCGGTGTTCAAGGTGCTTTCGTGGGAAACAAACAAGTACACCTGTTGCGGCTCAGCGACTTTCGCAAACTGCCGAAAGTTCCCCCACTGGCGCTGCAGCACATACCCCTCTTGAGCAAATCGATTCATATACTCAATTTCTGCCTCTAAACGCGCATTGCGCGGATAATATCGCCACATCACAGCTCACTTCTTTCGTGTAAGGCTTTGCAATATACCATGGGTATCCGATCCCATGGATATCATACCACATATGTTGAGAAAAAAAGCTTTGGAACCACCGAATATTCGGTGATGCCAAAGCTTATTAAAATCGTGTTGCGCTAAGCGTTCTTCTTGGCTGCTTCCTCAGCGGCTAAGTTAGCTTGTTCTTCTGCATACATCTGTTTGTCCATCCGACGCGCGAACGGCAGATAGATGAAGAAGGTCATAACCAGCATCAATGCCTGCCAAGCAGCAGTCTTCCAACTTGCGCCGACCAAGAATCCAGAAATGATTGGCGGCGTTGTCCAAGGCGGCATAAACCCAGTAAACAGCGGTATGATGCCCAACTTAATCGCCCAGTACGTCAAGCCCATGGAAATGGCTGGCGTGATAGCAAATGGAATGAACATCAACGGATTCATTACGATGGGTAAACCGAATAGAATTGGTTCATTGATGTTGAATATTGCTGGGGCCACTTCCAATGCCCCTAATGATTTCATTTGCGCCGACTTCGCGAATACAACCATGAAGATGACCAAACCGATTGTCATCCCGGAACCAGTAACAGTGCCAAATTGATCCAGCAGGGATTGCGTGACAATGTGCCCACCGTTAGCAACAGTCAGCGCCTTGCCAGCCTTAAGAATACGGGCATTGTCCAAGGCATTTGCTTGCAGCAACGGTCCCATAATGCCGCCGATGATAATCGCCCCGTGAACGCCGAAGAACCACATAAATGGGATGATTAAGGCGATCACCAAGGTGCCACCGAACGAATCAGTAACCCCCTGTAACGGTGTTTGGACAACCTTATAAATAAATTGGGTCATCGTAGTATGGCCAAACTTATCAAAGAGGATGTACACGACTTCCCACATAACAGTAATTGAAAATGCTGGAATTAAAGCTGTGAACGAAGCTGCAACATTTGCAGGAACCTGTTCAGGCAGCTTAATCGTAATGTTCTTGCGCAAGAACCACGAATAAATCCAACCAGTAATCAAGCCAATAATGATTGCAGCAATCATCCCTTGGCCGCCCAGCCATGTCCGGTCAATAAAACCTGACAGGTAAGACGTATCCTTAATTAGTACCTTAGTCCCAGCCGGGTTCATGATGGCTGCTGTTGGCCGCATAACCAAAATGAAACCAACCAATGCAGTAATCCCGCCAGATAACGGCTCAAAGCCTTCGTTTTTAACCCAGGAATAGCCGATTCCCAGAACTGCGAATAACGCCATAATCCCAAACGACGCATTGTATGCTTGGTTGAACCAGGCCGACCAGCCTGTCTTCGCCATAAAGGCTGCCCAAGACGGAACTGGTAATGATGATAATAGCAAGAATACAGAACCAACCATGATGAAGGGGATGGAGAAAATCATCCCGTCACGTAAAGCCATAATGGCTTTTGTGTTCACGAACTTCATCACAGGAGGCAGTATTTTGTTGTTAACAAAATCGTTCATATTGTTTTTCCTCCCAAATATTGAGTGAATAATTTCGCTTTCGTTCCCAACGAACAAATTCAATTATGCCCACTGAAAACGGTTTTGTATACCGTTTACATGGTTGAAGGAACAAAGTCATGGAATAAAAACAAATATGTCAGTTGATACCGGTTTCTTAGTGCACCAATCACTGTTCACGTATACACAAAGAAGAGATAAAAAAACACCCACCGCCGTCTTGCAATGACGGATGGGTGCCTAGACCACTAATCCAAAGCGTGTAACTTCGCCAGATTCTCTTTGATCGTATCGGCGGAATGGGCGTATTGGTTTACTTCATCGCCGGTCAAATGCATCGGCGGATTACTGATGACACCAGCCCGGCCAATCATGGTCGGGTGGCCAATGCTCACGCCGTACTGGGGGTCGTAGGACGAGCACGGGAAAATCCGGCCGGCATCGCTCATCACCGCCAGGGCCATTTCACAAGCAATCGTCGCGATGCCGAAGTTGGTGTAGTGCTTGGCATTGAAAATCTGCCAGCCGCCGAGCCGGGCAGCCTCAGCTAAGTCCTTTTCCTTGAAGTCCGGTGAGGCCTTCACTGGCTCGTTGTTCACCCGGACGGTCGACCAGGCGGTGAATTGGGATTCGCCATGTTCGCCAAGGTTGAAGCCGCGGACATCAGCAACGTTGACGTTCATGGCTTCAGCCACCGCCCGCCGCATCCGGTAAGTATCCAGGGCGGTCCCGGTGCCGATGATCTGGTTCCGGTGCAGGTCCAGCTTTTCTTGCCAATAGGTCACCGCCACGTCACAGGGATTGCTGATGTCGATGAGCACACCGTGGAAGCCGGCAGCGGTCAGCTTCGGGGCAGCATCATCAATGGCGGCCTTCGTCGTCTTGATTTCCGAATTGCGGTCACCATCCTTGATCACGCTGATGTCGCCGCCGCTGAAGATCACGACGTCCGCATCCCGCAGCAAGCTGTAATCATTTGCCACGATGCGGGTATACGTATTCAATCCGCCCAGACTGTCTTGCAGATCCAGCCGTTCGGCCTCCGCCCAGCCGGGTTTCGTATCAATCATCACTAATGTATCGGCCAATCCTTTGGTCACAATATTGAAACTGGTCGTCACGCCAACGTGACCAATCCCGATGACACCAATCGTTCTTGCCATAATGCATTCCTCTTTTCTTGCTACCGCTCTATTATACCGTCACTGGCCGTTGGTCACGTGCCGTTCGATCCGCCGTTCGGGCAGGACCCACAGCAATAACAGCAGTGTATCAACGATCACGGTCAAGGGCGGCCAAATCAAGGCCAAAAAGATGGCCGCCAAGTTGCCGATCATCGAAATATACGGTTTATTGTAGCCTTTCCCCACCAGTTTGCGAATCTCCGGGTTCTCCCCGTCGGCGTGGATCAGGGTCCGCACCAGCACGAAGAACATGGCATCCATCAACAGCATCACTGTGCCAAAAAGCATCTCCGGTGCCACACTATCCACGTGGTTATCCCCCACCCAGGCGGTGGCAAACGGGAACAGCGAGATGAACAAAATAAAGATTGTATTCGCCCAGAGCACGACGCCGTCAATGGAGCGTACGATTTGGAAGAGATGGTGGTGGTTGTTCCAATAGACCGCCAGGATCAGAAATGAGGCGAGATAGATGGCAAAGGTATGCCGCAGCGACCAGAGGGCACTGAATTTTCCACTCGCCGGAGCGTGCAGTTCCAGCACCATCACGGTAATAATAATCGCAAAGATTGCATCGGTAAAGGCTTCCATTCTTTGTTTGGGCAAGGTCGTCCTCCCCTTTCTAACCAACCCAGTATACACAAAAACAGCCAGAAGCGGCGGCTTGATGCTCGCTTCTGACTGCTTGAATGACTGCTAACGGACCTTAACCACAAATGCCTCATAGGGCCGCAGCTTGAGTCGACCAGTCTGAATATCCTGATCATCATAATTTCCAATGATGTGCTCGGTCACCGCGTCGGTTAGCGCAAACTCATTTGTTTCCGCGGACACGTTAGCCGCGATCAACCAGCGCTCGCCCTGATACGTCCGATAATAAGCAAACACATTATCCGCCGTATCTGGAATCAACGCATAATCGCCCCAAACCACCAGATCGTTAGCCTGCCGCAGCGCGATCAGCCGCTGATACGTCGCCAATATTGAGTGGGGATCGGCAAGATTGTCTTTGACGTTGTACTGCCCGTAATTCGGGTTCACGTGCAGCCACGGCGCCCCGGTGGTGAAGCCGGCATTGGCTGTGGCATCCCACTGCATGGGCGTTCGCGCGTTGTCTCGGCCTTTGGCGTTGATGGATCGCAGAATATCTTCTTTGGAATAGCCAGCCTTGATCCGGGCGTGGTACATCCGGATACTTTCGATATCGTTGATTTCATCCACGGAAGTGACTGGATAATTGGTCATGCCAATTTCTTCCCCCTGATAGATATAGGGTGTCCCCTTCATCATGTGCAGGAGGATAGCAAACAGCTTGGCGCTTTGGTCATGGTATTGACCGTCATTACCCCAGCGGGACACGATGCGGGGCAAATCATGGTTGTTCCAAAAGAGACTATTCCAGCCTTGATCGCCCAGAGCGGTCTGCCATTTGGACAGAACCCGCTTCAGCGCCGGTACTGAGAGCGGCTTGAGATCCCATTTCTCACCGTCAGGCTGTTGATCCAAGCCGACATGCTCAAACTGAAAGACCATGGATAATTCGTGGCGGGCAGGATCGGAATATTCTTTGGCAATGGCTGGGGTGGCCCCCCAGGTTTCGCCGACAGTCATCAGATTCTTGCCGCCAAAAGTGGCCTGGTTCATTTCTTGCAAATAGTCATGCAGCTTGGGTCCGTTGCCGGTGATCATTTTGTCCGGTTCTTTCCCGATCAGGTCAATGACATCCATCCGGAAGCCGCCGATGCCTTTATTGATCCAGAAATTCATCATCGCGTAGACCGCATGGCGGACTTTGTCATTTTGCCAATTGAGATCCGGCTGCTTCTTGCTGAAAAGATGCAGGTAATATTGGCCGACGGCGGGTTCATAGGTCCAGGCAGACCCGCCGAAAGTTGACTGCAGGTCGTTGGGGACATCGCCATCGCCTTGGCCATCCCGCCAGACATAGTAGTCGTGGTAAGGATTGTCCCGGGACTGGCGTGCTTCTACGAACCACTTGTGTTCGTCGCTGGTGTGGTTGACGACCAGATCCATAACGATGCGAATGTTTCGCCGTTTCGCTTCCGCAATCAATTCTTCCATGTCCGCCATGGTCCCAAACTCGGGCATGATTGCTTCATAGTCAGAAATATCGTAGCCGTTATCGTCGTTTGGCGATTGATACACCGGGCTTAGCCAAATCCCGCCGATACCCAGTTCTTGCAAATAGTCCAGCCGTGAAATAATACCCTGGATGTCCCCGATACCGTCTCCGTTGCTATCTTGGAAACTGCGCGGATAGATTTGATACATGACAACGTTTTGCCACCATTTTCCCTTACTCATTCAATGACCTCAATTCTTATCGATTCGTTGATATTTTCCGTTTTCTAATTGCAGTGCAAAGGACTGATCGCCGGCCGTGACGGTGATGTGCGAATACAAGCCTGCCGGATAACCGGCTTTTGTTAACGTTACGGCCGCTTTGCCCTGGGCGAAGGTGATGTGATGCTGGTTAAACTCACCCTTTTGATAAGCAAAGTCATACCCGTTATCTTGATAATGATCATAACTGGCGGCATCGCCAAACACCTTGAAGCTCATGGCCCGGTCTGGTTCATCGGTGATGAAGTCATGCGCTGGTCCCCAAGGAATCATGGTGCCTGCTTGGCCGTACAACGGCAAGGTGTCCAGCGGGGCGGCAGTTTGGATTTCTTGACCGCCGGCAATGACTGCTCCGGTCCAGAAATCGATCCATTGACCAGCCGGCAGGTAAACCAACCGGCTGGTCTTTCCCTTCGTCACCACCGGCGCCGCCAATAGTGCATCGCCGATTAGGTACTCATCATCGATGTCGTACACTTGCCGATCTTGGTCAAAATCATAGACAAGCGGGCGCATCACTGGCCGGCCGGTACTTTGCGCCAGGGCAAAGAGGTCATACAGGTACGGAATGAAGCGATAGCGCAGCTTAAGGTATTTGCGATAAATGGCTAAAGTCGATTCACCGAATAACCACGGTTCCTGGCGCCGGGTACCCAGCGCGCTGTGATTCCGGAATAACGGACTGAACAGCCCCGCTTCAATCCAAC
Organism: Schleiferilactobacillus harbinensis; assembly: GCF_008694105.1. Lineage (NCBI taxonomy): Bacteria > Bacillati > Bacillota > Bacilli > Lactobacillales > Lactobacillaceae > Schleiferilactobacillus > Schleiferilactobacillus harbinensis. The sequence continues at coordinate 70,782 of NZ_CP041364.1, read as the reverse complement.
GGGTAAGCAATTCAGGAGTCGTGTCGGAACCGAAACCGCCCAGATCCGTCCCCGCAAAGCTGAATCCGCTCGTGCTGAGATTACACAATTGCGGAATCATCATTTGCAGGTGAGCCCACAGGCTGTGGTTGTCGCCCGTCCACACCGTCGCGTAGCGTTGGGTGCCAGCATAAGCCGCCCGCGTAATGACAAACGGGCGCCGACCAGTCTGTTCTTTCAGTCCAGCGTAGGTGGCATGGGACATGTTGTGCCCATAAAGATTGTGCATCTTAGCGTGGGTCGACTTTTTATCATTGTCTGAAAAAACTGTATCGTCCGGGATTGGTCCGTCGAACGCCGCCGGCTCGTTCATATCATTCCAGATGCCATCAACGCCGATCTGAGTCAGGGCTGTATGACACTGGCCCCACCACTGGCGGGTTTTGGTGCTGCCGAAATCTGGGTACACCGTGTGTCCCGGCCAGACGCGATTCACATAGTCCTTGCCAGCAGGTGTTTTGACAAATACTTGATGCTTTTTACCGTCGTCATAAATTGGGTAGCCCGGTTCCCTTTTCACCCCTGGATCAATAATGGTGACCGCCTTGAACCCTTTTTTATGCAGCTGGGTAATGAGCATCTCGGGGTCCGGGTAACGTGCAGGATCCCAGGTGAAGACCCGATAGCCATGCATATAGTCAATGTCGAAATACAGTGCGTCGCAGGGCAAATCGTGCTGGCGAAAATCATCGGCGATTTGATTGATTTCCGGTGCGTCTTGGTAGCCGTAACGGGAATGCTGATACCCAAGGGTCCAACGCTGGGGTAACGGCACAGTACCAGTGAGATGGGCGTAATTAGCGACCACATCGGCCAAGCGGTGCCCCCCAATGATGTAATAGTTCAACGGCCCGTGGACCACACTGTAGGCATAGTAATCGGGACTTTCCTTGCCCAGATCAACGTGACTGCGGTATGGATTGTCAAAGAACAGGCCATAGGGGCGGCCTTGGCGCAGACCATACAATACTGGGATTGATTTGTAGAGCCGGGTAAAATTTTCCATTTGCGGCGCTGGATCGTCAGTGTTCCAGTTTTCGTATTCATAGCCGCGCTTGTTCATGAAGCCCGTCTTGTCGCCCAAACCATAAAAGACTTCGTCCGGGTCTAGTTGTTTGATGAGCGTTAAGGCCGCCGCCGCGTTGACCGCTTCATGACCGGCGTGCCCTTCCTCCTCTAAGAGCGACGTCTCGTCAGCGGCCAGGTCGCGGTTCAGCGGTTGGCGCTGCCCGCGATAATCCATGATGAGTGGGCGGTCGTTTTGGTCGTACACGTCCATATGGTGATCGGGATAAACTTTGACATGGAGCGCGGCAGTACTGATTGCTGCAACACCGGCCTCAACTTGCACAGTAAAGTGCGTGGGCTGCGGTTTAGCCACCACGGCATAGGACGGATTGGCTAAGGCATCAATGGGACAGACGCGGATGATCGTGTCGCTGAAGACTTGCAGGGCAAGCCTGGTATGATCGGCAAACGTGATTTCTGCAACATTCTGGTTTTTCAGTGCCGCTAGCGGCTTTTCACTCAATTCAATTAGCCTCCTTGATATTAATTAGCTTGGCAATGGTATGTTGGTAAACGGCTTGGGCAAATTTGCCAATCACTGCTGGCAGGAAAAAGAACACAATGGGGAAGAGGGTACTATGAAACGTCAGGTACACCGCCGCTCCCACCAACCCAATGCCCAAGACCGCCTTGAGCGGATTGCCCAATGTAACCAACAGTCCGTTCTTAAGGTATTGGCCAAAGGTTTCATTCCGCCCGGCCACAAATGCCAAGCTCATGAGGTAAGAAAATGCCGTGAGGCCAAAGAATAAGGCATACACCCAGAACAGAATCGCAAATTGGGCACCATAGACTAAGGCGGCGTTAGCAATTAACCCGATCATGACAGCGTAGACCGCCCCGACGGCACAACTGGCCCAGTAGTTTTGCCGATATGAGCTGCAGATAAACGGAATGAGTTTGGTCGGTACGCCTTCTGGCTCTGCCCGGAAACGCCGAATGACCCGATCCACCACGACTAATGCCGGCGATAACACAAACGGGATCAAGGCCACCGCCAGTAACGTAATGGATTTGATTTCGTCGGGGGTCTTGGCATAACTGACCATCATCATCAACGCCGCATAGGGCAGGTCCAGCATGAACCACAGGATACTGAGCACAATAAACTGATAAACCGTGTGGGCCAGACCGTCGGCCATTCTCATAAAGTTCATGGGCTTACTCCTTTACCGATCCAATCGTCATCCCAGTGACGAAGTATTTCTGCAGTAATGGATAGATCAGCAGCAACGGTACCGTGGACACGACGATCTTCGCCGAGTTCAGGGTCTTATTAGAAATCGACGCTAAAGAACTCAGTTGGGAGACATCAGTGATTTTGGTGATATCGATATTCAGTTGCTGGATGTAGGTTTGCAGCGGATAATTCACTGCTCGGTTCATGTATAACAAACCACTGAAGTAATCGTTCCAGTGGCCAACGATGGCGAACAGGGACACCGTCGCCAGTGCCGGCAAGGACAGCGGCAGATAGATTTTAAACAGAATCGTCATTTTCGACGCGCCATCCATAATGGCTGCTTCTTCCAATGCATCGGGTAAGCCCTTAAAGAAGTTCATCAATAAAATGACATTGAAAATCGGCACAGCCCCAGGCAGGACCAATGCCCAAATGGTATCCATCAAGCCGAGACTTTTCACTACGATAAACGTCGGGATCATGCCGCCGTTGAACAGCATGGCGAAGATCAGCAGATTCATGTAAATATTGCGGGCATGGAACACCCGCTTATTCTTAGAGAGCGGATAAGCCATCAAGACGATCAGGATTAAATTGATGGCCGTGCCTAAAATAACCCGTTCCACGGAAATCCCAAAGGACCGCCAGAACTGACTGTCTTCCAGGATCAACTTATAGGAATTCAAGTTGAAGTGGATGGGAATCAACCCGACTTCATTGGCTGCCGCCGAGGCACTATCACTAAACGAAATAGCCACCATGTTCAGCAATGGTAATAGGCAGGAAGCAGTTAATGCCAATACGACGAGCCAAATGAAGAAATTGGCTGTTTTGCTAGTATGAGCTTTCACTCTTTCTCACCCTTCCTAAAAGATTTGCATGTTGGCAAATTTCTTTGACGCCTGATTGGCCGAAATCATCAAGGTGGCCCCAACCACAGATTTCAAAAGCCCAATCGCCGTCCCTAGACTGTACTGCTGCCCTAGCAAGCCAACGCGGTAAACATAGGTATCAATGATATCGCCTGTCTCGTACACAATCGGGTTGTACAGGTTGAAGATTTGATCGAAGCCGGCGTTCAGAATATTGGTTAAATTCAACGCGGTCATCATCATGATGATTGGCAGCATTCCTGGCAGCGTGACATGCAGCAATTGCTGCCAACGGCTGGCACCGTCGATTTCGGCGGCCTCGTAAAGTCCAGGATCGATCCCGGTTAAGGCGGCTAGATAGATAATGGAGCCATAACCGAAGCCTTTCCATACATCCGAGCCAATGATAATTTGCCGGAACCAGTGGTTGCTGCCCATGAATAGGATCGGCTTGACCCCGAACGTGGCCAGAAACGTATTCACCGGCCCGTGGTAGTCGAACAGATTCACCACAACAGCGGCAAGAACCACCCAGGACAGGAAGTTCGGCAGATAAACAATCGTTTGAATCGTGCGCTTTGCCCATTTGATGCGGATTTCATTCAGCAAGAGGGCAAATACGACCGGGACAATTGTTCCGAGCACGATCTTCCAACTGGCGATGATCACCGTGTTCATCAGAATCTGCAGACTGTCTGGAATTTCAAGCATGTACTTGAAGTTGGCCAAGGCGACCCAGGTCGACCCCAATATTCCTTTGGCAGGAATATAGTTTTGAAAGGCCATCACGATGCCCAGCATCGGCACAAAGCTAAAGACTAACAGAAACAGCATACCCGGCAGCATCATTAAGTGGTACATGAGCTGGGAGTTTTTGCCCTTCCCCTGCTTACGGGTCAGCTGCAGATCGACCCCTTTTTTACGAGTCAATTGCATATGGAAATCTCCTCTCCACGATTTTTCTTCAAAATCAGCTTATTGCTAATCGACTCGTTAATGGGCTGCGGCATCCTTTTCAACTTCCTTAGTAATTTGATCGCCGCCCAGTTTCTTCCATTCTTTGACAAAATCATCAAACTTGTCAGGACTTTCTTGGTTCGTAACGATCTTTAAGAAAGTCGCGTCTTCCAGCTTAGCAAGGTTCGCGCCCTTTTGTTTCATGGTCTTGGTTTGACCAAAGAATACAGGGTGAACTTCTTCTACATCCTTCAGCGCTGCTTTCATCTTACCGGTGGAAACGATTCGGGTAATATGGCCGCTCCAGGCATTGTTATCGGGATGCTTAGGATCTTTGTCGTAATCCTTGATCTTCAAATAGTTTTGATAGTCATCCAATACCAGCGTCTTGGGATCTTTTTTACCGTCTAATGCTTTCACGATGTTATCGTGCATATCAGTAGTTGCTGTCGCGTAGTTCACTAGAATATCGAAAGGCTTGCCGCCGTCGTACCCTTTTTTACCAAATTCCACGATTGGCTTGTAATCATAGTCTTCATAAACCAATTTATCGTTAAGCAGGCTGGCAATCTTCGGTAACAGTTCAGGATGCTTGAAGCCCTTGCGGACAACGAAGAAAGTGCCGGCTGTGTTTTGGGTATACGCCTTGATTTTGCCGCTATTGTCTTTAATGATGTAGGGTTGCCAATTTGCCTTCGGGTTATTCTTATACGCATCAGTCAGCGGGTAATCGCCAGACCACCACGGCCCAAAGAATGCCCCGCATTGGCCGTTGGTGATCACTGTTTCAATCTTGTCCCGCACACTCATTTGCGGATCAATAATGCCTTCTTTGAACCAGCCCTGCAGGTAGGTCAACGCCTTCTTGGTTTGCGGGGTGATCGAACCATAGACGATCTTACCGTCCTGTTTGATCCATTGCCGCGGGAAGGAGTCGAACTTGGACATGATATCGTCGGCTTGGAATAGGGCGGCGTAATTACCGCCGACATTCTTGGACAAGCCTAACCCGATAGTCTTACCTTTGCCGTTATTACCAGGATCTTTGGCGACGAATTCCTTCAGGATCTTTTCAACATCGTTGATGGTCTTGGGCTCGGCTAAATGCAGTTTGTCCATCCAATCCTTACGAATCCACAGCATGGTAGGGATATTGTTGGTTTGGGTGGATGGCAGCGCCATCAATTTGCCGTTGAAAGTAGCTTGCTGCAAAGCTCGGCCATCGTAGGAATCATACATGGCCTTGATTCGTTTGGTCGTACTGGTCTTATACACGGACGACAGGTTGGCAATCAAATCGTTATCCACCAATTGTTCCAGCTGACTCTGGTTCACCGCCATAATATCGGGCAGATCGCCGCTGGAAATGGCCATGGCTACTTTTTGGTCATAGTTATCGCCGGTTTCGGCTTCAAACTTATCTTTGCTGACGGCGTTCAGGTTCTTTTTAATATAGCGGGTATAGTCATTGTTCTCGTAAGTATCCCCTTTAGGCAGCTTAGGAGCGCCGGGGATGGCTTTGCCAATCGTATACGTGACGGATTGGCTGTACTTGCCATAAGGCTTGAGCTCAGCCGTCGTGGCCTTGCTCGTGTTATCAGATGCGCCGGAGTCTCCCTTACTCATGCAGGCAGCTAACAATAATGGTGCGGCTAAGATAACCGCAGATAAAACCAACTTGCGAATCTTCATGGAAAAATCCTCCTAATTAGTTTGGCTTACGTATACGTTTACGTAAGCCGTAAATTGAGGCAATATTGAATTATACCGACCGCCGTTCAACGATCGTGTGGGGTAAAATTTCAGACTCAATGGGCTGATTAGATTCCACCGCATCGATAATCTTTCGGCCGGCCTTAGCCCCCATCTCGAAAAATGGCTGGCTGATCGCCGTTAATGGCGGGTTAGACATCTCGGCCACTCGGGTATTGTCGTACCCAATGACCGCAATGTCTTTTGGCACCTGTAACCCTTCCTGTGTGGCCGTCACAATGATCCCGATGGCGGTATCGTCAGATACGGAAAACACCGCTTCGGGTCGATTGCTTAATTGGAAATAGTATTTCATCGCCTGGATCCCGGATTCAAACGAGAACGTGCCATAAAAAATCCAGTCAGGATCGACCGGCAAATGGTGCTTCTGCATGGCGCGCTTGTAGCCATTGATTCGCGGTACCCCAGCGATTTGGTCGCTGATATTTGGCCCGGCAATGGCAATCTTTTCATAGCCATGGTGAATCAAATATTCGGTGGCATCAAAGGAAGCCGACTCATCATCGACTTTGATATACGGAATGCTTTTATCCGACTTGGTGGAAACCAAGACAACCGGAAAGGGCAGACCATTGATTTGGGTAATCACGTTTTGCACTAAAGCCATGGACGCAATGACCAGACCTTCGACCCGGCGTTCTGCCATGAGACTGATGATTTCGCTGAGGTTGATCCCATCAGCACTGGCATGCGCGATAATGACCCCATAACCATGCTTTTGGGCTTCTGACTCGAGCCCTTCGATAATATCCCCATAGAACAGAGTCGGTGACGTGGGCATGATCAGGCCAATGATGTGGGCCGAACTTTTTTTCAGACCGGCCGCCATTTCGTTGCGGTAGTAGTTCATACTCTCCGCTGCTGCCATGACTTTCTTTCTTGTCTCTTCGCTGTACCCTCCCAAATTGTTGAGCACCCTAGAGACGGTGGCGATCGATACACCGGCTAAGGTGGCGATGTCCTTGATAGTTGGCATTTGCTTTCCTCCACGTAAACGTTTACTAAGACAGAGTAACACATGTTGGCACGGATGCCAACATGTAATCGCTTAAATAACGTCTTATTTTCTCGATTTTGTACAGCTTTGAGAAATATTGTCAAATCGTCACTTCTGTAAGTCCTTAAAATAACACTTCCTTTCTTCTGGCAGAAACCGTATGCACTAGCAAGAGCCATCAAGAAAAATGTTCTGCTGAACACTGACTTGGCTGTGCAAGCCAAAATAAGCAAACCGCTTGCCTTTCAAGGCAATTGGTCTGCTTATTCAAAAAATGTTTGACTGCTCAAACCAGCAATAATACTTGCTGAAGTTTACTGCTTGGCGGGTACGACATCCGAGAGGTCAGCCCCGTTGGTTTGAATCACATGCTGGTACCAGTAGAAGGAATCCTTCTTAGACCGGGCCAGCGTGCCTTCGCCGGCATCATTCTTGTCGACATAGATGAAACCGTAACGCTTATCCATTTGACCGCTGCCGGCGGAGACCAGATCAATGAAGCCCCAAGGGGTATAGCCCATCAGCTTGATGCCGTCTTCTTCGACTGCCAGCTTCATCTGTTCAATATGCTGGCGCAGGTAGTCGACCCGATACGGATCGTGGACACTGCCGTCCGCTTCGCGCTTATCGATTGCCCCAAAACCGTTCTCAACGATGAACAGGGGCAGATCATAGCGATCGGCGAACCAGTTCATGGCATAGCGCAATCCTTGGGGATCGATCTGCCAGCCCCATTCTGAACGCTTGACAGTGGGATTCTCCACCCCATCCCGGCCTTCGACATACTTGAAGCTGGCCGGTTCGTTCTTTTGCGCCTTCACAGCGAAGGACATGTAGTAGCTGAAGCCAATGTAATCAACTGTCCCCGCCTTGAGCACGTCCAAGTCAGCCAGGGTAATATCCAGATTGAAGTGCTGATTCTTCTGGTATTGCCGCAGCCATTCCGGATAACGGCCCTTGGCCTGGACATCAGCGAACCAGTAGCGCGTCTGCATCGCCCGTTCGGCCTTGAAGACATCCCGCGGATCGGGGCTGGCCGGATAGATCGGCACCATGGCGATCATCGCGCCAATTTGGAAGTCCGGGTTGATTTCATGGCCAATCTGAACCGCCAGTGCACTGGCCACCGTCTCATAATGGGCCGCTTGGTACATCACTGCTTCGGCGTTTTCCCCTGGCTTGATTTGAATTCCAGAATTGGTGAACAGAGCAAACGTGCCATTGTATTCAGTTTGGTTGTTGATCTCGTTGAACGTCATCCAATACTTGACCTTATCCTTATACCGCTTGAATACAGTCGTGGCAAAACGGACGAAGAAATCGATGACCTGCCGATTGCGCCAGCCGCCGTATTCTGTCACCAAATGGTAGGGCATCTCGAAGTGGGACAACGTAATCACCGGTTCGATGCCATATTTCAGCAATTCATCGAACAAGTCATCATAGAACTGCAAGCCTGCTTCGTTCGGCTCCGTTTCGTCCCCATTAGGATAGATTCGGGTCCAAGCGATCGATGTCCGAAAGGCCTTCAATCCCAATTCAGCAAAGAGCTTCACGTCTTCTTTGTAATGGTGGTAGAAATCAATGGCCTCATGGTTCGGGTAGTTCTCACCGGGCTGTACGCCGTCGGTGATCCGCCGAGGCGTCCCATTACCCCCAGCTGTCATGACGTCGGCCACACTGACGCCCTTGCCGCCAGCCTGCCAGCCGCCCTCCAGTTGATGGGCCGCCACAGCGCCGCCCCATAAGAAATTCTTTGGTAATCCACTCATAATCGATAATCCGCCTTTCTTCATAACTCTCCTTGTTAGTGTATCCGCTATCAGAAAGGAGGGCTAGAGCAAAACCGGGCAAAAAAACACCCTTCAGGAAACAAAATATGTTCCTTGGCGGGTGACTTGTTTTGCAGTGGGAAAAGTGGCAGGGATGATTGTAATGCGCGAGTAGTGCCAATGCGGCGCAAGCGGAGGCAAAATGGGCTCAGCCGTGCAACCACACGGCGGCTTGAAGACCGCGCACTTTGCGGGCTTCAAGCGCCGTCACAGCTAGCTACGCCTTCGGCTTCGCACTTGCTGCGCGTCGCCAGCCCATTTTGCCGCAGCTTGCGGAGCATTAGCACGGGTATCAAAGACCAATCTTTCAACCACACCCTACTCCGACTTTTCTTCCTCCCCCATCCGCAACTTCTCCAACCGGTGCCCCAGCAATTCCAGCAAATACACCACCGGTACCTGAGTCGTATTATTCAGCGACCCATTCTTGATTTCCGGCATATAGTAGGCGATGACCAAGTCCGACAAATGGGCCAGCGTCGAATTCGTCCGGTTCGTCACCGCAATGATCTGCGCATCCGTCCGCCGGATCTGGGTGACCATGTCCAGCACTTCCTTAGTCTCGCCGGACACCGACAGAATCAAAAACACCGTGTGCTTCAGAATCGTCGGATCATCGGCTAACGGCTGGAAAGGATCAACAATGGGCAGCGTCAGCTTGCCGGTATTGGCAATAAACCGGGCACCATATTGCGCCAGATAACCGCTGCTGCCGATACCGAACGTATAGATCTGGTTGGCCGCCGCCAGCCATTTCACCGCTTGGTCCAGCAAATCGGTGAAGTCCCGGGAATTCACCTTTCTGAAAAAATCAGCCAACGGGACTGTAATATCATATTGTTCCGGATGACCCTGATGCTCTTGGTTCAACCGATCTTGTTTCAATGAGAACTTCAATTCTGCGAATCCGGCATAGCCCATTTTAGTCGCAAACCGCAGGATCGTAGTCGTAGAAACGTGAGACTCGCTGGCCAGCTCGCGAATCGTCATTTTTTCCACCGCATCCCGATGTTTCATAATGTAGGCGTACACATCCGTCTCCAAACCATTCAGTGCCTGTACCTTGTCATAGGGAAACATTCATCCGCCGTCCTTTCGGAAAACCTTGATATATCCAGAATACAGCAGGATCAGCGCAACATACAACTCACCTTGCGTAATGTATGAGTGAGGTGAGCAAAATGATGATGATCTTTGGCGGTTTAACGGGAGCGTGTTGGGCGTCTTTTCTCTTATGCCAAGCATGGCGCAGTACGCAAAACGGGCCGCAGCCGGCTCGGTCGTACTGCCCAGCCTGCCGCGGCCCGATCGCGGGCTACGATAATATTCCGATACTCAGTTTCTTGATCCTGCGCGGCCGCTGCCGGCAGTGCCGAGCAGCAATTGATCCGCTGGGGTGGTACGGCGAAATTGCGGGCCTGGTGGGCGGCAGTCTAGTCATCCGCCAACCGCCCAGCGTCATTGCCTTCGCAGTGCTGCTCAGCATCCTTGCCGCCAGTGATCTCTACCGGTACAGCTTCACCGACGGCTGGTTCTGAATCGGCGCCGCGGTCTGCCTAGCCTGCGCCTGGCAAACCCTCCACTGGCTCCCCGCCGCTCTCATCTTCGCCGCTGGTATCTTACCCGTGTACTACCGCAAACTTGGTGACGGTGATTGGGAAATCATCGCTCTCGCCGCCCTGCTTTTCGGCCTAACCCAAGTGCTGCTCTGGCTACTCGTCGCCAGCGGTTTGGGGATTGTCTTGATTCTGCTACGGCGGGGCAACCAACACCAGCCACTGCCTTTTTTACCGGTCCTGTTTATCTCCTTGCTAGTACTGATCAGTCGCTAACAGATGGTAAATTTAGCAGGCTCTCTAGTGCCAATGCGTAGCAAGCGGAGGCGGATGGGGCTCAGCCATGGGAACAACACGGCGGCTTTGCCGCCGATGTTGTTAGGCGATTTTGAGACCGCGAAGCGGGCTCAAAACGCCGTCATGGCTAGCTACGCCTTCGGCTTCGCACTTGCTGCGTGTCGCCAGCCCCCTCCGCCGCAGCTTGCGGAGCATTGGCACGGCGGTGCTAGACGGACGAAAAAAGCACGTCACCAATTTGCGATGACGTGCTTTCTCCCAAAAACCTATTACTTATCCGAATCCTTAGGCTTCGTCGCCGTCTTCGTCGCCGAAATCGACGGATCATCGTCCGGTGCAGTGCCATCGGCAGCCGTACCATCACTGGCCGACTGACGCTTCATCTGCGCCTCGATATCGGAAATGGAATAAACACTCTCCGGCTTCTCGCCGACAGTCTTCGGTTCCATCTCGCGGTACTTCGCCATCCCGGTACCAGCCGGAATGATCTTCCCGATGATGACGTTCTCCTTCAACCCGATCAACGGGTCGTTCTTGCCCCGGATCGATGCGTCGGTCAATACCCGAGTCGTTTCCTGGAAGGACGCAGCAGACAAGAAGCTGTTGGTCTCCAGGGCAGCCTTGGTGATCCCGAGCAGTACCGGCCGCGCAGTGGCGGGGATACTCCCCTTGATCAGGGTTTGCCGGTTCTGTTCGCCGAAATCAGCAATATCGAGCAAGGTACCCGGCAGAATGTCGGTGTCGCCCGGATCCATGACCCGCACCTTCTGGAGCATCTGGCGGATCATGACTTCGATATGCTTATCGCTGATATCCACACCCTGCATCCGGTATACCTTCTGGACTTCATCCAGCAGGTAGTTCTCGGTAGTCAGCGCATCGCGGACCTTGATCAGTTCCTTCGGGTCGATCGAACCAACGGTCAGCTTGTCGCCACGATGGACGTGGTCGCCTTCCTTGACCGTGACACTGGACGCATAAGGCACACTGTAAGTCCGGGTATCGGTCTTCCCTTCCACGGTGATCTCCCGGGTATGTTCAGCCGGGTTCTCATCAATGGCCGTGATCTCACCGGTGACTTCAGTAATGACCGACAGACCTTTAGGATTCCGCGCTTCAACAATTTCTTGCACACGGGGAAGCCCTTGGGTAATATCTTCGCCGCCGGCAACACCGCCGGTATGGAAGTTCCGCATGGTCAGCTGGGTACCAGGTTCGCCGATGGACTGCGCAGCAACTGTACCGACTGCTTCGCCGACTTCGACTTCTTCACCAGTAGCCAAGTTCCGGCCATAGCAGCGACGGCAGACACCATGCTGCGTGTTGCAGGTGAAGACGGAACGAATCGTGACACTTTCAACACCAGCGTCAACGATCTTTTCAGCCAGGTCTTCGTCGATCAGGGTATTCTTCGGGGCGATGACTTCGCCCGTCTTAGGATCCATGACCGCCTTCATCGTGAACCGGCCGAAGATCCGGTCGTGGAGCGGTTCAATCATTTCGTTACCTTCACGAATGGCCGAAACCTTCACACCGCGATCCGTACCACAGTCCTCTTCACGGACAATGACGTCTTGGGCCACGTCGACCAGCCGCCGGGTCAAATACCCGGAGTTGGCGGTCTTCAAGGCCGTATCGGTCATACCCTTCCGGGCACCGTGAGTGGACATGAACATTTCCATGACGGACAAGCCTTCACGGAAGTTCGAGGTAACCGGAACTTCCATCATCCCGCCGTTCGGCGCGGCCATCAGGCCCCGCATCCCAGCCAGCTGAGTGAAGTTAGAAATGTTACCCCGGGCACCGGAATCACTCATCATGGAGATGGGGTTCGCCGGATCGAAACTATCGATCAAGCGTTGTTGAATGGTGTCCTTGGCTTCATTCCAGATGCTGATGATCCGGTTATGGCGTTCCTCGTCGGTAATCAAGCCCCGCCGGAACTGCTTGGAAACCGTCGCTACCTTCTTGTGGGCATCGTCAACGATTTCCTGCTTATCAGCCAATTCCGGTACATCGGCGATCCCGACTGTGATCCCAGACAACGTGGAGATGGTGTAACCCAAAGTCTTCATGTCATCCAACAATTCGCTGGTCCGTTGTACCTTATAGATCTTGAATACTTGGGCAATGATATCGCTCAGGTAGCCCTTCTTAAACGGCTGAATCAATTCTGCGTTATCCAAATAATCATGGATATCTTGCCCCGCCTTCAGGAAGTACTTATCGGGTACCCCGTTGGTCAGGTTCTCAGTCGTCGGCTCGTTCAAATAAGGGAAGTCATCGGGCAGAATCTCGTTGAAGAGAATCTTGCCGATGCTGGTCACCAGGATCTGGTGGCGCTGGGCGTCCGTGAACGGCTTCTGCTTCAAACCGTCAATCGCTAACCCAACCCGAGTGTGGTAATGAACCTTGCCGGTACGATAAGCCATAACGGCTTCATTCGTATCCTTGAAGATCATCCCTTCACCACGGCGGCCCTTATCTTCCAGCGTCAGGTAGTAGTTCCCCAATACGACGTCCTGAGACGGCGTAACGATGGGCTTGCCATCCTTAGGAGCCAAAATATGGTGGGCAGCCATCATCAGCATCCGCGCTTCAGCTTGGGCTTCATCAGACAGCGGTACGTGGATCGCCATCTGATCCCCATCGAAGTCGGCGTTGTAGGCTTCACAAGCAAGGGGATGGAGACGAATGGATTTACCATCAACCAGTACCGGCTCAAAGGCTTGGATCCCCAAACGGTGCAATGTCGGGGCCCGGTTCAACAGAACCGGCCGCTCCTTGATCACATCTTCGAGGACGTCCCAGACATCGTCGTTTTGCCGTTCGATTTGGCGCTTGGCGTTCTTGATGTTGGAGGCCAAGTTGCGCTTGACCAGTTCCCGCATGACATAGGGCTTGAATAATTCCAAGGCCATTTCCCGGGGTACCCCGCACTGATAGAACTTCAGTGTCGGGCCGACATCGATAACGGACCGGCCAGAGTAGTCAACCCGCTTGCCCAGCAAGTTCTGCCGGAACCGGCCCTGCTTACCCTTCAGCATATGTGACAGGGACTTGAGCGGACGGTTACCCGGACCAGTCACTGGCCGACCGCGCCGGCCATTATCGATCAGCGCGTCAACGGCTTCTTGGAGCATCCGCTTTTCGTTTTGGACGATAATGTTCGGAGCATGCAGGTCAAGCAGGCGCTTCAACCGATTATTACGGTTGATGACCCGGCGATACAGATCATTCAAGTCAGAGGTGGCAAACCGGCCGCCTTCGAGTTGAACCATCGGCCGCAGATCCGGCGGGATCACTGGAATGACATCCATCACCATCCATTCCGGCTTGTTGCCGGATTCCAGGAAGGCATCCAGAATGTCCAACCGGCGGATCGAGCGGGTCCGCTTTTGGCCAGAAGCCGTCTTGAGCTCTTCCTTAAGTTCAACGACTTCCTTTTGTAAATCAACATCGCGCAACAGTTCCTTGACGGCTTCTGCACCCATCCTGGCGTTGAAGCTGTCGCCGAATTGTTCACGCTTCTCGCGGTATTCTCGTTCTGTAAGCAGCTGCTTCTTTTCCAGATCAGAATCACCAGGATCGATGACGACGTAGGAAGCGAAGTAGATGATTTCTTCCAGTGCCCGAGGGGACATGTCGAGTACCAAGCCCATCCGAGAAGGGATGCCCTTGAAGTACCAGATGTGGGAAACAGGAGCGGCCAATTCAATATGGCCCATGCGTTCCCGGCGAACCTTGGAGCGGGTCACTTCGACGCCGCACCGGTCGCAGACAATGCCCTTATACCGAATCCGCTTGTACTTGCCGCAGGCACATTCCCAGTCCTTGGTCGGACCGAAAATACGCTCGTCGAACAAGCCATCGCGCTCGGGCTTCAACGTCCGGTAGTTGATGGTTTCCGGCTTCTTAACTTCTCCGTAAGACCACGAACGGATCTTATCCGGAGACGCCAAGCCGATTTGCATGCTTTCAAATTTATTGACGTCTATCAATGCGTGCCCTCCTACTTGTTGTCGTTGGTACTATCCTTCGCAGCTGGTGCACTCTTGCCATCAGTCGCAGCGGCGGTTGCTTTCGCAGCATCCTCTTCGGCCTTCTTGGCTTCCTGCTCCGCAGCGTATTTGGACAGTGCATCGACGTTCAGTACGTCATCATCGTCATCGTCCATGTCCCGCAGCTCGATTTCGTTCTTGTGACTGTCCAGGACCTTCATATCCAGACCCAGAGCTTGCAATTCCTTAACCAGTACCCGGAAGGATTCCGGTACCCCCGGCTTAGGAATCGGGTCGCCCTTCACGATGGCTTCATAGGTCTTGACCCGGCCCACGACATCATCGGACTTGTAAGTCAGGATTTCTTGCAGGGTATAAGCTGCCCCGTAAGCTTCCAAAGCCCAAACTTCCATTTCCCCGAAACGCTGACCACCGAACTGAGCTTTACCACCCAGCGGCTGCTGCGTCACTAAGGAGTACGGTCCGATGGAACGGGCATGGATCTTATCATCAACCATGTGGGCCAGTTTGAGGTAATACATCACCCCAACGGCGATCCGGTTATCAAACGGTTCACCCGTACGGCCATCGTAAAGGATGGACTTGGCGTCAGACGCCATGCCGGCCTCTTTGACCGTTGCCCACAGATCTTCATCCCGCACACCATCGAATACTGGTGTGGCCACATGAATGCCTAAGTTCCGAGCGGCCATGCCCAGGTGCAATTCCAGCACCTGACCAATGTTCATCCGGGACGGCACACCCATGGGGTTCAACAGAATGTCAACCGGGGTACCATCAGGCAAGTACGGCATGTCTTCTTCAGGAACAACGATGGACACTGTCCCCTTGTTACCATGCCGGCCGGCCATCTTATCGCCGACTTGGATCTTCCGCTTCTGAGCGATATAAACCCGCACCAGCATATTCACACCAGGGGACAGCTCATCGCCGGCCTCCCGGGTGAAGATCTTGACGTCTTGGATAATACCGCCGCCGCCATGGGGTACCTTCAAGGATGTATCCCGCACTTCACGGGCCTTTTCCCCAAAGATGGCATGGAGCAAGCGATCTTCCGCGGACAGTTCGGTCATTCCCTTGGGGGTGACCTTGCCGACTAAGATATCGCCGTCGCGGACTTCGGCACCGATCCGGACGATCCCGAATTCGTCCAAGTCCTTCAGCGCGTCTTCACCGACGTTGGGAATTTCACGGGTGATTTCTTCCGGTCCCAGTTTGGTGTCCCGCGCTTCGGATTCATATTCTTCAATATGGATCGAAGTGTAGACATCATCCTTAACCAGCCGTTCGCTCAAGACAACCGCGTCTTCGTAGTTGTACATGTTCCAAGTCATGAAGGCAATCAGCGGGTTTTGGCCTAAGGCTAACTCGCCGTTCTCCATGGCCGGCCCATCGGCGATCACTTCGCGGTCGTCGATCTTGTCGCCCTTGCGGACGATTGGCCGCTGGTTGTAGCTCTTACCAGAATTAGACCGGCGGAACTTCGTCAATTTGTACTTATCCAGGGCCCCGTCTTCGCGGCGGACCCGGATTTCCTTGGCATCAACGAATTCGACCGTACCGGCATGTTCAGCCAGCATCGCGGTCCCCGAGTCATGGGCGGCCACATATTCCATCCCGGTACCGACTAACGGCGCGTGGGGATTGATCAGCGGCACAGCCTGCCGCTGCATGTTGGCACCCATCAGGGCCCGGTTGGAGTCATCGTTTTCCAAGAATGGAATACACGCGGAAGCGACAGAGACAACCTGCTTGGGTGAAACGTCCATGTAGTCGACGTTGTCCGGGCTGGTTTCAATGTTGTCATCCTTGTGCCGGGCCAAAACCGTCTTGTCCCGGAAAGAACCGTCATCGTTCAAGACCGAGTTGGCCTGGGCAACGATGTAGTTATCTTCTTCGTCGGCGGTCAAGTAGTCGATCTTATCGGTCACCTTGTGGGTTTCCCAAGAAACCCGACGGTATGGGCTTTCGATAAAGCCATACTTGTTCACCCGGGCATACGTGGCCAGGTTGTTGATCAAGCCGATGTTCGGGCCTTCAGGGGTTTCAATGGGACACATCCGGCCGTAATGCGTATAGTGGACATCCCGCACTTCGTAACCGGCCCGATCCCGGGTCAAACCACCCGGTCCAAGGGCGGACAAACGCCGCTTGTGGGTCAATTCGGCTAAGGGGTTGTTCTGGTCCATGAACTGGGACAGTTGGGAGGACCCGAAGAATTCCTTAACAGCCGCAACGACCGGCCGAATGTTGATCAATTGCTGGGGGGTCACGGTATTAGCGTCTTGAATCGACATCCGTTCCCGCACGACCCGCTCCATCCGGGCTAACCCGATACGGAACTGGTTCTGGAGCAATTCGCCCACGGAACGAATCCGCCGGTTGCCCAAGTGGTCGATATCATCCGTCGTGCCAATGCCTTCTTGCAGATTTAAGAAGTAGTTGACGGAGGAGAAAATGTCAGCCGGGGTCACGTGCTTGGTCTTAGGATCAATATGACCGTTGCCGATCATGTTAACTTCCCGTTCCGGATCCGTCTTGGAATAAACCTTGACGATTTGGAGGACCATCGGATCAGTCACAACGCCGTCTTCAGAGGGCGTATACGTGATCGTCTTGAAGTCATCCCGATCCAGATAGGGCGCCAATTTGGCCATAACCTTGCGATCGATCAAGTCGCCCTTATTGGCAATGACTTCGCCAGTATCCGGATCAGCCAAGGTTTCAGCCAGGGTTTGGTCCAGCAGGCGGGTCTTCAGGTTTAATTTCTTATTGAACTTGTACCGGCCAACGGCTGCTGTATCGTAGCGCTTGGGATCAAAGAAGCGAGCATACAGCAGGGACCGGGAACTGTCGGCTGTCTTCGGTTCGCCGGGGCGCAACCGTTCATAGACATCCTTCAAGGCCTCATCGACCCGCGGATCTTCTGTATTCTTGTGAATATCCTTTTCCAGCGTCAGCATCAGGGATTCAGAATCACCGAGAATGTCGATGATGTCGGAATCAGAGCCGAAGCCCAGGGCCCGCAGCAATACCGTGATGGGCAGCTTCCGGGTGCGATCGATGCGGACGTAAGCAATATCCTTGGCGTCTGTCTCGTATTCGAGCCAAGCCCCGCGGTTGGGGATCACTGTGGTGCCCCATGTCGTCCGTGAGTTCTTGTCGACTTGTGAATTGAAATAAACGCCGGGAGAACGCACCAACTGGGAAACGATCACTCGCTCCGCCCCGTTGATGATGAATGTCCCCTGCTCGGTCATTAACGGGAAGTCACCGAAGAAGACATCCTGGGATTTAATTTCCCCGGTGTCGTGGTTGGTGAGCCGTAATGTAACGTGCAGCGGTGCAGAGTAATTGGCATCGTGCTGGCGTGCTTCTTCTACCGTATACTTGGGTTCCAGCAGCTTGTATCCTTGATACTCCAAGGATAACTTGCCTTGGAAATCGTCGATGGGCATAATGTCATCGAACATTTCCTTCAAGCCTTCGTCCAAGAACCATTGATAAGAATTCGATTGAATTTCGATCAGGTTAGGCAGATCCAGTACTTCCTTGATGCGCGCATAACTTCTGCGGGTGCGGTGTTTACCATATTTCACTAAATGACCTGACAAATGATTCACCCCTCATAAGTTGTGACCCGAGCCGGCAGCGTAAATTGTTAAGATTTTGTTAAGATCGCTGGTTTGTTCGGTTTTTGGGCAAAATAAAGGTCAAAAACAGTCCAGCTACCTGGTTGTTTTTGACCACTATTTTGCAAGTCCCGGACAATAGATCGCGACTCGCTTTTCCGACTCATAGACATATACTTTTAAAAGTATACTCCGTAAATTCTAAAAGTCAACCCACCCACTGCATCGTCAATTCTGCTTCACCGGTGGCGTCGTCCACCTGCCGGGCAATGGTGGTAAATTGCTGCTGGGCGTAGAACTGATAGGCGGGCTGATTCTTGACATAGACGTGCAGTGTGATACGCCGATGGTGCTGCTGCAGATAGCGGATCAGCGCGGTGCCGACACCATGCTGCCGGCTGGCCTGATCCACGAAGAGCCCAGCCAGCTCATTACCCTGCATCCCGGCAAAGCCAAGGATCCGGCCTTGGTCGTCCACCGCGACAGTCACTTCGGCATCCGGCAGGGCTGCCAGCAGTGCGGCCTGATTCTTCTCCCAATATTCACTGGGAATGAAGTGATGGGCCTGCTGGTTGCCGGCCAGCCAGATCTCACCCAACCGTTTCAGCTGGCTGGGCGTTAGATTGTTTATTGTATGCACTGTGACCATCATTGTCGACCTTTCTGCTCACGCATGTTGAACAGCCTTCCGCTGGTGCGGCCGGCGTACCCGCTGACCACGGAGAAAATCACCAGGCCGGACGGGATGCGGACAATGGAACGTGACGATCTGCATGGCGTGGGGTGCGCGATCAATGGCGTTGCCGTCTTCATCGAACAAATCCTGCAGCGTCATCGCATAGTGAGTGAACCCAGGACCATAAAATTCAATGGGGTCGCCGATTCCAAAGTTGTTCCGCTGCTGAACCGTCACCGTCTGGGTGGCTGCATCGTAAGCCTGAACTTCGCCAATGAAGCGGTACTGCGGCCGTTCCCGCCCTTCGTCGAAAAGCTCATCCTGTTCCGTCGGGGTACCATAGTAAAAGCCAGTGGACATACCGCGCTGGGCAACTTTCCACAGGTCATCCACCCAAGCCGGATCCGTATGGTAATGTGCCGGATCGCGCATGTATGCATCCACTGCCGCGGAATAAACATTGGCCACCGTCGAGACGTAATGCACTGTCTTCATCCGCCCCTCAATTTTCAATGAATCCACGCCAGCATCGATCAAGTCCGGAATATGGTCGATCATGGCCATATCCACCGCACTCATGGAGAAGGCTTCTTTCTTCCCGTCTGGACCGACACTAGTCAGGTCGTTTTTCTGACCGAGCTGAGGCATGTCAAATATATCGTACTTCCAGCGGCAGTTCTGGGCACAACCGCCCCGGTTGGCATCCCGCAGCCCCATATGATTGGACAGCACACAGCGGCCGGAGTAGCCGATGCACATCGCCCCATGGATGAAGGCTTCGATCTGGATGTCCGTGTGCCGGCGCATTTCTTTGATTTCTTCAATCCCGACTTCCCGAGCCAAGACGACCCGTTCCAAGCCCTCATCCTGCCAGAAATTCAAGGTTTCCCAGTTGCAGGAAGACGCCTGGGTAGATAGATGAATTGCTAAGCCTGGGGCGGCCAGGACACAAGTCTGGATCAATGCTGGGTCGGAAACGATCACAGCGTCAACACCGGTTTCCTGCACATGCTGGAAGAATTCCTCAGCCCCGGGCAAGTTACCCTCGTGGGCGACGATGTTGGCCGCCACATAGACCTTGGCGTGGCGAGCATGGGCATACTCGACACCTGCCCGCATCTGGTCAAAGGAGAAATTCCCCGCCCGCGTCCGCAAGCCATAGGCGTCGCCGCCGATATAGACCGCGTCGGCCCCGTAGTCAATGGCCACCTGTAATTTTTCTAACGTCCCGGCTGGGGCAAGTACTTCTGGTCTTTTTATCATTTATTGCACCTCGTTTGGATCAATATCAAAGAATCCAGTATCCGTTGCGCGATTGGCGGGCGTGTTGTCCGCAATCACGTGCTGGCCGTCCGCGGCCAGATCTGCCGTCCATGTCCCCACCGCCAGCGCATCCCGGGCGTGAACGAACGCCGCCGCAATTTGGGCAAACTGCTGGCCGGGCACGAACAATCCATCCAGCTTCCAGTACTGGATGCCCAAATCGTGGACCCTGGTCAGCGCCGGCATCAGGTTCACATCATTCGTGGCAAAGACATGAGTACCATTGATGTCCTCATAGATCGAGTAATGGGTCTCCGGCTTATGCGGCGCGGAAATGAACAGACCGCGCTGACGGTCGGACCGTTCCTGGTGCTGTTTCACGAAAGAAAAATAGTTATCCACCAGCGGCCGGCCGGATTGATGAATCACACTGGCGCCATAGACCAGATAAGACACCGGAATATCGACATGCTGCATGAGCGGCACCAGCTCACCATAAGGCACTTCCGGTGCGACTTGCGCCGCCACCGCCCCATGCCGGCCCCAGAAGTTGATCTGGCGGGAACTGGTCACCAAATCAGCGCCGTCATAGAGATACGGCAGCGGAAACCGGTTGGTTTGCAGCACATGGATCGCCCCAGGGTCGCCGATGCTGACCATGTCCACGTGCAAGTCGGTGAGAAATTGGAGGTAGTCGGCTACTTTAACGATGCGATCGTTATGAAAAATAGCGTTGACCGCCACCATGATTTTCTTTCCGGCTTGGTGCGCCAGCTGGACCAGGGCCGGTAATTCATCCCGGCCAAAACTGTGCGGGAGGCGCAAGCCGAATTCGTCCTCCCCGGCATATAGCCAATCCACCCCAGCATTCAGCAAGTGCTGAGCCTGTTCCAGGGATTCCGTTGTCGCTATGATCTCTGCCACGTTGTGACCATCCTTCCATTGAAAGCAATGGTTTTATTGTAGCACGAAAGAAGCACCAGACAACCGCAGAGGTGGTCTGGTGCTTCTTGGTATGCATTATGCTTTAACGGTTTCTTTCGGAGCAGCCGGTTTCTTCTGGTGATCGTGGGGGTGCTTCACCGTAACAGTGATCTTCCCCTTGCGCGCACCGATCGTAATGTGATCGCCGGCCTTGATCTCGCCGCTGAGCAGCATCTCGCTGACGCTGTCCTCAACTTGCCGTTGCAGGGCCCGGCGAATCGGCCGAGCACCGTAATCTGGATCGAAGCCCTTAGCCGCGACGACATCAAGGGCGGAAGTGGTCATCTTGACCGACACATCCTGTTCCTCAAGCCGCTGCAGAACCTGCTTGGACATGATCCGGACGATCTTGCGCAGTTGTTCCTTATCCAATGGATGGAAGACAACCACTTCGTCGATCCGGTTGATGAATTCCGGACGGAAGAACTGCTTCAACGCATCCAGAATCTTGCCCCGCATATCGCTGTAATCTTGCCCCTTATCTTGAACACCGAAGCCCACAGACTTGTCGTCGCGGACAGCGGTGGCACCCAGGTTGGAGGTCATGATCAGAATGGTGTTGCGGAAATCGACCCGACGGCCCTTGGCATCCGTCAAATAACCGTCATCCAGGACTTGCAGCAGAATGTTGAAGACATCTGGATGGGCCTTTTCCACTTCATCGAAGAGGACGACCGAATACGGCTTGTTGCGAACCTTTTCGGTCAATTGACCGCCCTCGTCGTAGCCGACGTAACCCGGAGGCGAACCGATGAGCCGCGAGGTGGTGTATTGTTCCTGGTACTCAGACATGTCGACCCGAATGAGGTTATCCTCAGAGCCGAACATTGCCTCAGCCAGGGCCTTAGCCAGCTCGGTCTTGCCGACACCGGTGGGGCCGAGGAACATGAACGAGCCGATGGGCCGGCTGGGGTCCTTCAAACCGCTGCGGGCCCGGCGAATGGCCCGGGCAACCGCGGAGACAGCTTCGTCCTGGCCAACGACCCGTTTGTGGAGAATGCTTTCCAGGTTCACCAGCCGTTCGCTTTCGCTCTTTTGCAGCTGGGTCAGCGGCACGCCAGTCCATTCTGAAACGACCTGAGCAACATCCTCGCCAGTGACTTGGATGTCGGTCCGAATACCGGACGTATCGTCCTTGGCCTCGGTAGCTTCCAGCTGAGACTTCAAGCTCATTTCGTCTTCCCGATAGTTGGCGGCCGTTTCAAAGTCTTGGTTCTCAATAGCCGCTTCCTTCTTGCTGATCAGGTCGCGAATCTTGTCCTGCAGCTTATCTTCCGGGGATTTCTTGTCGGCGGAATCCAAGCGGACCTTCGCGGCAGATTCATCCACCAGATCGATGGCCTTATCCGGCAGGAAACGGTTCGTGATGTAGCGATTCGATAGGACAACGGCTTCGTGCAAGGCCTCATCACTGATGGTGATCCCGTGATGCTGCTCATAACGCGGGCGCAGGCCTTTCAAAATCTGTTCGGTTTCCTCCGGGGTCGGCTCGTCGATCTGTACCGTGGCAAACCGCCGCTCCAACGCGGAATCTTTTTCAATATACTTCTGATATTCATCCAGTGTGGTGGCCCCGACCAATTGGAGCTCACCCCGGGCTAGCGCCGGCTTCAAAATATTGCTGGCATCAATCGCCCCTTCGGCACCACCGGCGCCGATCAAGGTATGCAGTTCATCAATGAAGAGAATGACGTTGCCATCCCGGTAAATTTCATCAATGACTTTCTTCAATCGGTCTTCAAACTCGCCCCGATACTTGGTACCGGCCACCAAAGACCCCATATCCAGCATCATCAGGCGCTTGTTGGCCATGTCCTCAGGAACCTTGCCGTCAACAATACGTTGGGCCAAGCCTTCAGCGATGGCGGTTTTACCCACCCCTGGCTCACCCACCAGGACGGGATTGTTCTTGGTGCGGCGGGACAGAATCTGAATGACCCGGCGGACTTCCTTTTCCCGGCCAACAACCGGATCCATTCCGTTCTCGCGCGCGAGTTGGGTCAGATCCCGGGCTAAGCCATCCAAGGTCGGCGTGCCCTGAGGATTGCCTGCAGCACTGCGCCGATCCGTCGGCCGCTTGCTGCCAGTATCCCGGACACCCATTTTCTTCAATAATACCTGGCGCGTCTTTGACAGGCTCAGACCAAGATTAGTCAGAATCCGTGCAGCCAGAATGTCATCCTCATGGAGAATCCCCAGCAGCATGTGTTCCGTCCCAATCTTGCTGGCGCCTAAGCGCTTTGCCTCGTCACCGGCGTAGGAAAGAATCTGCTTCGCCTTTGGTGAATAGGGCAAGTAACTTGTCTCATCGGGCTGATCAGAAGCAGAAGTCGCCCCGAAGCCCGTGAAGCGTTCAATTTCTTCTTTCACGTCGTCCGGACTGATGGTCAGCTGCCGCAAGGTTTTGCCGGCCACTCCGTCCGTCTCCAGCACCAGTGCCAACAGCAAGTGCTCCGTCCCCACTGCATGGTGGTGGAAGTAGCGGGCTTGCTGTTGGGCAAGGGCTAACACGTTACGGGAGCTATTCGTAAATAAGTTGTCCAATTGACTCTGCTCCTTTCGTAGTCGCAAAGTGATTCAGGTGCTTAAAAATGAGAGGATCACGATGTCGCTATCAATACGATGTGAATTACATTATACATAGGCTGGCGACAGATGCAACCCCACCAGGAAATTTCTGGACTTTTCGTCCATTTCTTTTGTGGGCTGGCTCATCGTCGTTTTCTCATTGAAAACGGCTCATGGTAATCCTCGATACACCTTCTAGTCTAAACAAGGGAGCGAACGTTGTCTATCTTTTTGCGCCAGTCCGGTGGATCGGCCCATAATAAACAACGACTGTGCTTTGTTATATGCCAAAAACAGACCGAAGTCAAAGACTTCGATCTGTCATTAGTAATCGGGAAAACAGGATTTGAACCTGCGACCCCTACGTCCCGAACGTAGTGCTCTACCAAGCTGAGCTACTTCCCGATAGGAAAAGCGGAAGACGAGATTCGAACTCGCGACCCCCACCATGGCAAGGTGATGTTCTACCACTGAACTACTTCCGCATATTGAATTGTCAGACCCAAATCGGGAAGACAGGATTCGAACCTGCGACCCCTACGACCCTAACGTAGTGCTCTACCAAGCTGAGCTACTTCCCGAACATGCACCCAGTAGGAGTCGAACCTACAACCTTCTGATTCGTAGTCAGACACTCTATCCAGTTGCGCTATGGGTGCGTATTTAATTTGTGTACTTCATTGTAATGCCGAGGACGGGAATCGAACCCGTACGGTGATCACTCACCGCGGGATTTTAAGTCCCGTGCGTCTGCCAGTTCCGCCACCCCGGCATAAACTTTACAACGAAGCGGAAGACGAGATTCGAACTCGCGACCCCCACCATGGCAAGGTGATGTTCTACCACTGAACTACTTCCGCAAACTAAAGTGCCGACTAGACGATTCGAACGCCCGACCCTCTGATTACAAATCAGATGCTCTACCAACTGAGCTAAGTCGGCAGATTGACGCATGCGGGTAAAGGGACTTGAACCCATACGTCCAAAGGACACTAGAACCTAAATCTAGCGCGTCTGCCAATTCCGCCATACCCGCGACATGGTCAATGAGTCGTGACAGTCTCGAACTGTCGACCCTCTGATTAAAAGTCAGATGCTCTACCAACTGAGCTAACGACTCAATGGAGGCTACAGGGCTCGAACCTGTGACCCTCTGCTTGTAAGGCAGACGCTCTCCCAGCTGAGCTAAGCCTCCATTAAGAACAGCAGCGTCCTACCCTCGCAGGCAGTTTCCCACCAACTACTATCGGCGCTGAGAAGCTTGACTTCTGTGTTCGGCATGGGAACAGGTAGTTCCTTCTCGCTATCGCCACTGTACTTAAATTTGAGAGTTTGTTCTCTCAAAACTGGACATCATGAAGTGTCTTTCTTCGAATCACCAGTGTGACTCTTTGAGGTGCGTACCTTCCGGTACGCTCTTGGTTAAGTCCTCGACCGATTAGTACTGGTCCGCTCCACCCCTCACGGGGCTGCTACTCCCAGCCTATCTACCTGATCATCTCTCAGGGGTCTTACTTCCTTAAAGGAATGGGAAATCTCATCTCGAAGGGGGCTTCACACTTAGATGCTTTCAGCGCTTATCCCTGCCATACATAGCTACCCAGCTCTGCGCCTGGCGGCACAACTGGTACACCAGCGGTATGTCCACCCCGGTCCTCTCGTACTAAGGGCAGCTCTTCTCAAATTTCCTACGCCCGCGACGGATAGGGACCGAACTGTCTCACGACGTTCTGAACCCAGCTCGCGTACCGCTTTAATGGGCGAACAGCCCAACCCTTGGGACCAACTTCAGCCCCAGGATGCGATGAGCCGACATCGAGGTGCCAAACCTCCCCGTCGATGTGGACTCTTGGGGGAGATAAGCCTGTTATCCCCAGGGTAGCTTTTGTCCGTTGAGCGATGGCCTTTCCATACAGAACCACCGGATCACTAAGCCCGACTTTCGTCCCTGCTCGACCTGTCTGTCTCGCAGTCAAGCTCCCTTATGCCTTTACACTCTGTGAATGATTTCCAACCATCCTGAGGGAACCTTTGGGCGCCTCCGTTACACTTTAGGAGGCGACCGCCCCAGTCAAACTGCCTGCCTGACACTGTCTCCCGCCACGCTGAGTGGCGCGGGTTAGAGTGGCCGCACTGCAAGGGTAGTATCCCACCAATGCCTCCACCGAGACTAGCGTCCCGGTTTCTACGGCTCCTACCTATCCTGTACATGCGGTACAGACACTCAATATCAAGCTACAGTAAAGCTCCATGGGGTCTTTCCGTCCTGTCGCGGGTAACCCGCATCTTCACGGGTAATATAATTTCACCGAGTCCCTCGTTGAGACAGTGCCCAAATCATTACACCTTTCGTGCGGGTCGGAACTTACCCGACAAGGAATTTCGCTACCTTAGGACCGTTATAGTTACGGCCGCCGTTTACTGGGGCTTCAATTCTCTGCTTCGCTTACGCTAACAGATCCTCTTAACCTTCCAGCACCGGGCAGGTGTCAGCCCCTATACGTCATCTTTCGATTTAGCAGAGACCTGTGTTTTTGATAAACAGTTGTTTGGGCCTATTCACTGCGGCTGACCTTCCGGTCAGCACCCCTTCTTCCGAAGTTACGGGGTTATTTTGCCGAGTTCCTTAACGAGGGTTCTCTCGCGCGCCTGAGGATACTCTCCTCGACTACCTGTGTCGGTTTGCGGTACGGGCGATCTGTTACTCACTAGAAACTTTTCTCGGCAGTGTGACATCAGGTGCTTCGCTACTTAATTTCGCTCCCCATCACACCTTGTCCTTAGGAACAAGCATTTGACTCGCTCCCAGACTCAGTGCTTGGACACGCTTTTCCAGCTGCGTGCTCACCTTAGCCTCCTGCGTCCTTCCTTCGCTCAAACATAACAGATCGGTACAGGAATCTCCACCTGTTGGCCATCGATTACGCCTTTCGGCCTCATCTTAGGTCCCGACTAACCCTGGGCGGACGAACCTTCCCCAGGAAACCTTAGTCTTGCGGCGGGCAGGATTCTCACCTGCCTTTTCGTTACTCATGCCGGCATTCTCACTTCTAAGCGCTCCAGCAGTCTTCACAGTCTGCCTTCACCGCCCTTAGAACGCTCTCCTATCGCACGACCTTGCGGTCGCACCCACAGTTTCGGTACCATGCTTAGCCCCGGTACATTTTCGGCGCAGAGTCACTCGACTAGTGAGCTATTACGCACTCTTTAAATGGTGGCTGCTTCTGAGCCAACATCCTAGTTGTCTGTGCAACTTCACATCCTTTTCCACTTAGCATGGATTTAGGGACCTTAACTGGTGATCTGGGCTGTTCCCCTTTCGACTACGGATCTTATCACTCGCAGTCTGACTCCCGGAAACAAATATCTGGCATTCGGAGTTTATCTGCATTCAGTATCCCGAGACGGGACCATCATCCAAACAGTGCTCTACCTCCAGTATCCGCTTTTCCGAGGCTAGCCCTAAAGCTATTTCGGAGAGAACCAGCTATCTCCAAGTTCGATTGGAATTTCACCGCTACCCACAACTCATCCCCTCATTTTTCAACATAAGTGGGTTCGGTCCTCCAGTGCGTTTTACCGCACCTTCAACCTGGTCATGGGTAGGTCACTTGGTTTCGGGTCTACATCAGCTAACTCACTTGCCCTATTCAGACTCGCTTTCGCTCCGGCTCCGGCTTTTCTGCCTTAACCTCGCTAGCTAACGTAACTCGCCGGTTCATTCTACAAAAGGCACGCCATTACCCATTAACGGGCTTTGACTACTTGTAGGCACACGGTTTCAGGTACTGTTTCACTCCCCTTCCGGGGTGCTTTTCACCTTTCCCTCACGGTACTGGTTCGCTATCGGTCACTAGGGAGTATTTAGCCTTGGGAGATGGTCCTCCCAGATTCCGACGGAATTTCACGTGTTCCGCCGTACTCAGGATCCCGATTGGAGAGAAGCAACTTTCGGCTACGGGGCTGTCACCCGCTCTGGCCGGCCTTCCCAGGCCGTTCGCCTAATTCCTTCTTTTATCACTCACTACATCGGTCCTACAACCCCAGCATGCAAGCACGCTGGTTTGGGCTCTTTCCTGTTCGCTCGCCGCTACTTGGGAAATCGAAATTTCTTTCTCTTCCTGTGGCTACTGAGATGTTTCAGTTCACCACGTCTGCCGATCAGCCGCTATGTATTCACGACTGATCAACCACCTTCTCAGATGGCTGGGTTCCCCCATTCGGAAATCTTCGGATCAAAGCTTACGTGCAGCTCCCCGAAGCATATCGGTGTTTGTCCCGTCCTTCATCGGCTCCTAGTGCCAAGGCATCCGCCGTGCGCCCTTCTTCACTTAACCTAAGTGAAACGCTGTAAACAGCGCTTGATTCGGCGGACTTAGTCCGCCTGAACTCAAAAAAATCACAGTGGTGTTTCTCGGTGTGGTCAGCTCTGACGAGCTGACCTTCACTTCATGATATCCAGTTTTCAAAGAACAAACAAAATCTTGAGAGGCAGGCCTCTCAAAACTGAACAAAGTTTTGACTGTATCGGCTTCCGTTGCCTGTGACCGGGGGGTCACAGGACTTTTTCCTTAGAAAGGAGGTGATCCAGCCGCAGGTTCTCCTACGGCTACCTTGTTACGACTTCACCCTAATCATTTGTCCCACCTTAGACGGCTGACTCCTTGCGGTTGTCTCACCGGCTTTGGGTGTTACAAACTCTCATGGTGTGACGGGCGGTGTGTACAAGGCCCGGGAACGTATTCACCGCGGCGTGCTGATCCGCGATTACTAGCGATTCCAGCTTCATGCAGGCGAGTTGCAGCCTGCAATCCGAACTGAGGATGGTTTTTAGAGATTCGCTTGACCTCGCGGTCTCGCTGCTCGTTGTACCACCCATTGTAGCACGTGTGTAGCCCAGGTCATAAGGGGCATGATGATTTGACGTCATCCCCGCCTTCCTCCGGTTTGTCACCGGCAGTCTGACCAGAGTGCCCAACTGAATGCTGGCAACTGATCATAAGGGTTGCGCTCGTTGCGGGACTTAACCCAACATCTCACGACACGAGCTGACGACAACCATGCACCACCTGTCATTCTGTCCCCGAAGGGAACAGCTGATCTCTCAGCCTGGCAGAAGATGTCAAGACCTGGTAAGGTTCTTCGCGTTGCTTCGAATTAAACCACATGCTCCACCGCTTGTGCGGGCCCCCGTCAATTCCTTTGAGTTTCAACCTTGCGGTCGTACTCCCCAGGCGGAATACTTAATGCGTTAGCTGCAGCACTGAAGGGCGGAAACCCTCCAACACTTAGTATTCATCGTTTACGGCGTGGACTACCAGGGTATCTAATCCTGTTTGCTACCCACGCTTTCGAGCCTCAGCGTCAGTTACAGACCAGAGAGCCGCCTTCGCCACTGGTGTTCTTCCATATATCTACGCATTTCACCGCTACACATGGAGTTCCACTCTCCTCTTCTGCACTCAAGTCTCCCAGTTTCCGATGCCCTTCTTCGGTTAAGCCGAAGGCTTTCACATCAGACTTAAAAGACCGCCTGCACTCGCTTTACGCCCAATAAATCCGGACAACGCTTGCCACCTACGTATTACCGCGGCTGCTGGCACGTAGTTAGCCGTGACTTTCTGATTGAATACCGTCACTGCATGACCAGTTACTGTCATACACGTTCTTCTTCAATAACAGAGTTTTACGACCCGAAAGCCTTCTTCACTCACGCGGCGTTGCTCCATCAGACTTGCGTCCATTGTGGAAGATTCCCTACTGCTGCCTCCCGTAGGAGTTTGGGCCGTGTCTCAGTCCCAATGTGGCCGATTACCCTCTCAGGTCGGCTACGTATCATTGCTTTGGTAGGCCGTTACCCCACCAACTGGCTAATACGCCGCGGGTCCATCCTTCAGTGATAGCTTGCGCCATCTTTTACCCGAAGACCATGCGGTCTCCGTGGTTATACGGTATTAGCATCTGTTTCCAAATGTTATCCCCTGCTGAAGGGCAGGTTACCCACGTGTTACTCACCCGTCCGCCACTCGGTTTGATCGGTAATTGGTGATGCAAGCACCACCGCAAACTGACCAAACCTCGTTCGACTTGCATGTATTAGGCACGCCGCCAGCGTTCGTCCTGAGCCAGGATCAAACTCTCATTTAAAAGTTTGCGGCTCAATAAATTTACTTGCTTGCGAAATTGACATTCGCAAATGTTGCCTCAGCCGAAGCTGAGTACCGATACATTTGCGGGATTGCTTATCTTCCCGAAGGAAGATATGTGATTCGTTCGTCAAAACTTTGTTCAGTTTTCAAAGGCCTGCGTTGCTGTTGCTTTCGTAAAAACGCAACTTTGATAATATATCATGTTGTCTCGGCTGTGTCAACAAGCAATTTTTGAAAACCGCTAGCTGACAACCTTTGTAACGCCTCCGCATCACATGACTTAACTATATTACCAACGACTTGGATAAAAAGCAAGTATGGATTTTTAAGCTAAATTCATAACGAAATATACAATTTGCGCCATTAAAGTTCGTTATTTAATCAATCTGTTCCCATGCCGGAGGGGAACAAAAAACGCCACGACTGATATGGACCGAACGTTGCGTCAAAAACGTGTCCAAAAATGGTCGAAAAAATTGTAAAAGAAAAGCAGAACTGTGGTCGCAGTTCTGCTCAAATGATCTATTTCTTCTGATTGTCTTCGTGCACGTCGGCGATAGCATCAGCTTCAGCATCATCGGTAGTATCCGGCCGCATCGTCGGGAATAAGAGGACATCCCGGATGGACGGGGCATCAGTCAAGAGCATGACCAGCCGATCAATGCCGATGCCGAGACCGCCCGTGGGCGGCATCCCGTATTCCAGAGCGGCAATGAAGTCTTCATCAATGCCCTGAGCCTCATCGTTCCCAGCAGCCCGTTCGGCGGCTTGGGCTTCAAACCGTTCTCGCTGGTCAATCGGATCATTCAACTCGGTAAAGGCATTACCGTATTCATTGCCTAAAATATACAGCTCGAACCGATCGGTGAACCGGGGATCGTCGCTGTTTTTCTTCGCCAACGGTGAGATTTCGATGGGATGACCGTAAATGAAGGTGGGTTCTTTCAGTGTCTCTTCGACAAATTGTTCGAAGAAGGCATTGATAATGTGCCCGACCTTCCAGTACCCTTCGTACTTCACACCATGCTCGTCAGCAAGCTTCTGGGCATCAGCCATGGACATTTCCGGCCAGAAATCGACACCGGTCTTTTCCTTAATAGCATCCACCATGTGCACCCGCTTGAACGGCTGATCCAAATCGACGGTCTCGCCCTGATAAGTCACCTTGCCGGAACCTAAGACCTTATTGGCCGCGTAACGGAAAATACCCTCAGTTTCATCCATGACGTCGGTGAAATCAAAATACGCAGCGTAAGACTCCAATTCGGTGAATTCCGGGTTGTGCTTCGTGTCGATGCCTTCGTTCCGGAAAACCCGGCCAATTTCATAGACCCGTTCCATACCACCGACAATTAGCCGCTTCAAGTGTAATTCCAAAGCGATCCGCAGATAGAGATCAATGTCCAGCGCGTTGTGGTGAGTCACAAACGGCCGAGCAGAGGCGCCGCCGGCCTGAGTATGCAGGACAGGGGTTTCCACTTCAATAAAGCCGTTAGCGTCCAGAAATTCCCGGACGGCCGAAATGATCCGGCTGCGCTTAATGAACCGGTCATAGCTCTCCCGGTTCGTGATCAGATCCAGATAGCGTTGGCGATAGCGCTGTTCCACGTTCGTTAAACCATGATACTTATCAGGCAGCGGACGCAAGGCTTTGGTCAAGAAGGTGACGTGTTCGGCCCGGATCGTGAGTTCACCGGCGTCAGTCTTCATCATGGTACCGGTGATCCCCAAGAAGTCGCCCAAGTCGGAGCGTTTGAAGATATAGTAATTATCTTCGCCCACGACGTCTTTACGGACATAGATCTGGATGCGGCCCGTACGGTCTTGGATATCGGCGAAACCAACCTTGCCTTTACCCCGTTTGCTCATCATTCGGCCGGCAACAACCACCCGAACAGTGTGGGCATTCACGACATCCTTATCTTCTTCATCCAGCTTGGTATGCAATTCTTGGGCGTTCGTCGTTGTATCGAAGCGTTTGCCGAAGGGGTCGATCCCTAACTTCCGCAACTCTTCCATCTTTTCGCGACGCACCATGATCTGGTCGTTCACTTGACCATCTTTTTGATTAGCCACTGCGTGCTCCTCCTCGATATTCTAAATTAGCCGGCCTGGCGAGCTTGTTCCGCGCGTTCTGCTTTGCGCGCTGCTCGGTGAGCCAAGTATTCCTGTACTTCTTCTTCAAAATGATCTAGTACCGCGTCAACTTCTGCTTCCGTCCACTTTTCATTCAGCGACGCGCGGGCTTGGGCGGCGCGGGGAATGCCTTTGAGGTAATAGGCGGCCTGCTGGCGGAACTCCGGCACCGCAACCTTTTCACCCTTCAGTTCCACCAGCCGATGCAATTGCAGCCGGGCGGTAGTCAGCTTTTCCTCGGGGGTTGGATCTGGTAATAGCTCACCGGTCTCTACATAAGTCTTCATTTGGCCCAAGATCCACGGATCGCCTAAGGCGGCGCGACCGACCATGACAGCTGTTGCCCCCACATTATCCAAAACATACTTGGCATCCTGCGGGGTCCGAATGTCGCCGTTGGCCATGAACGGAATAGTCAAATGGTCCGCCACGTCGGCTAGAATGTTCCAATCGGCCTTGCCCCGGTACATTTGTTTCCGCGTCCGACCATGCATGGCCAGGGCGGCAGCGCCTGCTTTTTCAGCCGCTAGGGCATTTTGGACCGCATAAATATGGTCTTCATCCCAGCCGGTACGCATTTTCACCGTCACCGGCTTCGACACTGCACTCGTAACGGCAGATACCATTTCATACACCTTATTGGGATCCAGCAGCCACTTGGCGCCGGCATCGGTCTTGACGACTTTATTCACCGGGCAGCCCATATTGATATCGATAATATCAGCGGCGGTATTTTGATCAACGAACTTTGCGGCTGCAACCAAGGTCTCCTTGGTCCCGCCGAAAATCTGAATGCTGATCGGATGCTCCCGAGGGTCGACAAACAGCATCGACAAGGTTTTCTTGTTCCCATACATAATACCCCGGTCACTGATCATTTCACAGACGACCAAGCCGGCGCCGAACTCTTTACAGGTCACCCGAAAGGCGGCGTTCGTGATCCCCGCCATGGGGGCGACGACGATCTGGTTGGGGATGGTGACAGAACCGATTTTCCATTCCATAAAATCTATTACTCCTTTATGCCTAGCTTAGTCATCATAGCAATATTCAATCGCGGGTGCAAAACGGGTTAGGCCAGCATAGCCCGCAAGTCTGCTTCAGAATATGTGTACTTGTTGCCGCAGAACTTGCAGACCGCTTCGGCACCGTGGTCCGCCGCGATCATTTGTTTAATTTCCTTAGACCCCAGTGCTTTGATGGACTTGGCAAAGCGTTCCTTAGAACAGTCGCACTTGAAGGCGACCGGACTCTTGCTGAGGAACTTTAATTCATCGGCGCCGAAGATTTTAGTCAAAATATCTTCCGGTGTGTCCCCGGCCCGCATCATTTCGGAAATCAGCGGCAGCGCCCGAATACTCTTTTCAATCTTAGTCAGCTCATCATCGGACGCCCCAGGCAGGGCTTGAATCATGAAGCCGCCGGCAGCACCGATCGTATTGTTGGCTTGGACAAAAACGGACAGGCCCACCGCGGACGGAATTTGTTCCGACTTGGCCAGGTAATAGCTAAAATCCTCGGCCAGTTCGCCGGAGACAAGGGGGACTTGGCCGGTGAAG
The DNA here is from genome assembly GCF_008694105.1 of Schleiferilactobacillus harbinensis. Lineage (NCBI taxonomy): Bacteria > Bacillati > Bacillota > Bacilli > Lactobacillales > Lactobacillaceae > Schleiferilactobacillus > Schleiferilactobacillus harbinensis. The sequence continues at coordinate 37,219 of NZ_CP041364.1, read as the reverse complement.
GGCTGCTTGAGTCCCATGTCCTTGGTAACGGCCAGCAAGCCCTTGCCCACTGCGCGGCGAACATCGATCTTACCCACGGTATTCAGCGGCAGCTGCACGTGGGGGTGCTGCACGTAGCCTTTGACAGTTCCTGCGGGTGTGCCGACAGCAACGATCGCACCCACGGGACCATCGCCCAGAACCCGGGTGGTTAGAGTCTCTTCGCCGTCATCCTTAAGCAGTGCCGTACTCAACAAAATCGTCCCGACCAAGGTCCGACCGAGGGCCGCACTGGCGGCGCCATAGGTGTCATGGCGCTGCTGGGCCTCGGCCACCGTTTGGGTGGCATCCAGGGCCAATGCCCGCAGATGGCCGTCTGTCGTGACTGCTTTAACTAGATAATCTGCCATGGTTTCCTCCTTCTTCTTTCGCACAAGGTAATCGACCTTACATTATAGAGGGCCGAACGGATTTAGACAAGAAAACGGCGTTCCCGGAAGGAAACGCCGTTTTCTGAAACAATATTATGCGTGATCGTTAGGATCTTGTGGTGCATCGCTCGCGGAAGCACTCGCCGCGTCACTCGCACTGGCACTCTCTGCCGTTGGATTCTCGGCAGCAGTGCTGCTCGGGTTATGCGCAGCCTCCTGTTCGGACTTCTCGTGGTCGCGTTCTTCCAAAGCCTTCTTGGCTTCTTCAAACGTCCCCGATTGTTCGGACGGATATTCGTCCGTCTGATCCGCCGGCATTTCGCCAGTATTGAACAGACTGAGAATCTGCTTCTCGTTCAAGGTCTCATACTTCAGCAATGCTTCAGCAATGGCCTTGTGCTGGGCGCGGTGGCCTTCGATGATCTCGTACGCCTGCTTATGAGCAGAGTCGATCAATTGCCGAACTTCATCGTCAATGGCCGCTGCGGTGGCTTGGGAATAAACTGGGGCTTGCCCGTATTCCGCACCGACGAAGGGTTGGCTGTCAGAGGCCAAGGCCACTGTACCCAATCGTTCCGTCATCCCGTACTTGGTGACCATTTCCCGGGCGATCTGGGTCGCCTGTTCAAAGTCATTGGACGCCCCCGTGGACTGCGTACCGAAAATAATTTCTTCCGCTGTCCGGCCGCCCATCAAGCCCACGATTTGCTCGTTGAGCTCTTTCTTGGTGACCAGGAATTGATCATCCTTCGGCAGCATGATGGCATAACCGCCAGCCTGGCCCCGGGGTACGATGGTGACTTTGCGCACGGTCCGCGAATCACTGAGCACCAGCCCAATGATGGCATGGCCCGCTTCGTGGTAAGCGACCATATTGCGTTCCTTGGGACTGATCACCCGGTCGTGCTTCGCCGGCCCAGCGATCACCCGATCGGTGGCTTCATCGATATCCGAGGAATCGATTTGAGTCTTATTGCGCCGCGCCGCGACCAAGGCCGCTTCGTTCAGCAGGTTCTCCAGATCCGCCCCAACGAAACCAGGGGTTTGCTGGGCAACGACTTTCAAATCAACATCCGGCGCCAACGGCTTGTTCTTCGCGTGAACGCGCAGAATGGCTTCCCGGCCCTTGACATCCGGCCGGCCAACCAATACTTTCCGGTCGAATCGGCCTGGCCGCAGCAAGGCGGGATCCAGGACATCGGCCCGGTTCGTGGCAGCGATGACGATGACGCCTTCGTTGCCAGTGAACCCATCCATTTCAACCAGTAATTGGTTCAAAGTCTGTTCCCGTTCGTCGTGACCGCCGCCGAGGCCTGCGCCCCGCTGCCGGCCGACAGCATCGATTTCATCGATAAAGATGATGGACGGTGCCGCCTTCTTGGCGTTATCGAACAGATCCCGCACTCGGCTGGCGCCGACCCCGACGAACATTTCGACGAAGTCTGAACCAGAGATGGAGAAGAACGGTACGCCGGCTTCACCGGCAACCGCCCGGGCCAGTAATGTTTTACCAGTACCCGGAGGCCCCTCCAGCAGGACCCCATGCGGGATGTGGGCCCCTAACGCAGAGTATTTCCGCGGATCTTTCAAGAACTCAACTACTTCAACCAGTTCCTGCTTCTCTTCTTCCGCCCCAGCGACATCGGAGAAACGAACCTTGTTCTTCTTCGGATCCTCCGGCTTGGCCTTGGACTTGCCAAAGCTCATGACTCGGCCATTGCCGCCTCCGCCTTGATTAGCAGAGTTCATCATAAACCAGAAGAACGCGATCACCAGGATCGTCGGGACAAAGTAGAACAGCATTTGCAGCCAGAACCCTGAATTAGACTCGCTGCTGGTGGAGTATGACACGTCCGCTGTCTTAGCGGTAACCCGAATCTGGTTCAGGGTCGCGTCGTTGGGCAAAACGGTGGTGGTGAAATTAGTAACGGTCGTGGTGCCGCTGCCAGTTTGGAACAGACCGAACCCGTTACTCGGGGTCGATACAGATTGCGGTTCCCGGTATGTCCCGGAAACCTTATAGACACTGCCCGACGGCTGAATGTTGAAATCTTTGATCTTCTTATCTTGCAACTCAGTAATGAATGTACTGGACTTGATTTCTTGAGAGCGGGATCCATTCCCGTTCCCGCCGATAAACGTCGAGACCAGCGCTACGAGTACAACGAAGATGAAGAAATACAACAGCCCACTGCGAAACAGGCCATTCCTACGATTTTTCATCTACAAATTCTCCTTACATTCTGCACGCTCAAAAACGCGCAAAAGGGCTTCACTAGTAGCATCATAGCACGAATGACACTAGAAACGAAAGAAGCTTGCTATTCATATACGTGGGGGGCAAGCACGCCGATGTACGGCAGATTGCGGTATCTCTCCGCATAATCCAGGCCATAGCCCACCACGAATTCATTAGGGACATCGAAGCCGACGTAGTCAGCTTTCACGGGCAGCTTGCGCCCGGCTACCTTATCCATCAAAGCAACCACCTTGATAGACTTGGCTTGCCGAGTAGAGAGCAGTTTGATCAAGTAATGCAGGGTCGCACCAGTATCCACAATATCCTCAACAATGACGACATCGCGGCCTTGAACGGATGTATCCAAATCTTTCAAAATCTTGACTTCGCCGCTGGAAACCGTGGCGTTGCCGTAACTGGAAACATCCATGAAGTCAATTTCCACATAATCATCCACATGCCGGATCAGATCCGTCATGAACACGATGGCTCCCTTGAGAATGCAGATGAACAGCGGGTTCTTACCCTGATAATCTGCTGTCAGTTCCTTCCCTAAGCGGGCCACTGTGGCCTGAATTTCATCTTGGCTATACAGTACCTTTTCAATATCTTCCTGCAAAACCCTGTCCTCCATTTGTGTAGTGTTTATTAGTAGTATGTCAACATGCTCTTCATTGTATCAGGTTGGCCCATACCAGACAATTGGTGGGCCTGCCGGATATACAGCCCGGGAATATACCAGACCTGTTCCCCGACCGCCGCCAGCACCAAGGTGTCGCGGGTGCTTTGCGGTACTTTCTGATTGATCAGAAAGCGGCGGAGCAGCTGATGCTGCCCGTTAGCCAGTTGGACCACATCGCCCGGTTGACGGTGGCGTAAAACCACCTCAGCCGGGACAGCCAAACCGGGACCGGCGGGGGCCAAATGCCAAGCATGCCCATCAGGATAAAAAACAGTACCTAATAATGATAGGCTGACGGGCAAAAAAATACCCCCAACTTGAGACTGATTTTCCCGGGTAATTGTGATGCGCTGATAGGTCATCGTAAACTGCCAGCCAGCCGTCAGATTAACACTGCCGGCCGCCTGGCTGCTGGCTGCCAAATCCAGGCATTGGGCCAACTGGCGGCCAGTCAATGGCTGCGTATCCGCCAGGACAAATTGCAGCAGCAGACTGCGCTGACCCCGGGGCAAGGCATTGAAGGCGGGCCGGTCCAAATGGACGCTGCCCGCTGAGCGGGTGACCATCGTCGCTGCCAATTGGGTCAACCGCTCCGCCAGCAGGTCCTGGGCCGCGGTCATTTCTTCCGTGTACCGCAGCAAATGCGCCGCACTGCGCTCATTCAAGTCGTGGAAAACCGGCACCACCGCCGCCCGGATCCGGTTGCGCTGGATCGTCTTATCCTGATTTGTCGCATCTTCATAATGCGGCACCTGATGCCGCGCTGCATAAGCCCGAATCGCTGACTTGGGATACGGCAGCAGCGGCCGAATAATGGTGTAGCTGGGCCGCCGGCTCACAAGCCGCAGACCCGGCTGTTCAAACACACTGCCGGAGCGGGCCAGCTTCATCAGCAGCGTTTCCAAAGCATCGTCATTGTGGTGAGCGAGCCACAGGGTGTTCGCCCGCCAGTCAGTCAGAGCCGTTTGAAAGGTTTGGTAGCGAAAATCCCGGGCCGCCGCTTCCACACCATGGGTCAGCGGCCCGTGCTGCCAAACGGCCTTATGCAGCGGCAGTTTGCGGGCCGCACAATAATCTTGAATAAAAGCCGTCTCGGTGGCACTCTGAGCCCGCAGCTGATGGTCCACGTATACGACGCCGATGTGCAAGTGCAGTGCGGTCGGGGCGTGCTGCACTAGGTCCAGCAGCGTCATAGAATCCACGCCAGTGGAAACGCCGATGACGATCATTTGACCGGGCGTAATCAGTCCCTGCTGCTGGACTTGGCGCCAAAAATCAGTGCGGGTTAAGACGTTTAGGGCCTGCATCTGCTTTTCCTCCCTCGCCGTGCCAAGTGCTCCGCAAGCTGCGGCAAAAGGGGCTCAGTTTGCTACGCACTTAGCACTAAATACGCTCAAAATCATAATTATCCTATCTGATCCGGAAACAAAACAAAGAAAACTCCCCTTGCAGGTACCAGGGAGAGCTTGTGTGTTACAAAAATAGATTAATCGGTTAGCTGCGTCGGCCGCCGCGACCGCCGCGTTTGCCTTCGGTGTTGCGCTTCAATGAGGTCAAGCGGTCATCGCTTTCCTTCAGGAAGCTGGAAAGCATGCCGTCGAAGCCTTCTGGCCGTTCCTCGCGGCTGCCGCGCCGGTTATCCCGGCGGCCGAAATTGCGATTGCCGCCGCCGGAATGAGGCGCACTGCTCCGGGGTGCACCGCCACGATTGCCGCCTTCGCGGTTATTATTGCTGTGGAACGAATGCTGCTGGTTCGGCCGACCCTCGCTGCGATGCTCTTCGTGCGGGTGATCAACCGCCTGGCGCATGGACAGACTGATCTTCCCGTCACGCTCGCCGATCACTTTCACTGTGACTTCGTCGCCAACAGTGAGCACGTCGTGGATATCCTTAATGAATTTGTCAGATACCTGACTGATGTGGACTAGACCGGTCTTGTGTTCACCAATATCGACAAAGGCCCCGAAATTCGTGATACCTGTGACTTTGCCTTGGACCTTAGCGCCAACTTCAATCGCCATAAATGGAAAATTCCTCCTAATAGAAATGTATATTTAGTATACCATACTTAAGTTTACGGGGTGGTAGTCCGGATTGAACAAAAATGGTCGAAAAAATAGAGCTGGGATAGGCTGGCTCTCTGGGCGCCGGGCCAAGTGCTCCGCAAGCTGCGGCTGATGGGGCTGGCGACGCGCAGCAAGTGCGTAGCCGGTCCTGCGAAGCTAGCCATGACGGCGTTTTGAGCCGGCAAAAACCGCCGTCTCAAAAACGCCTAACAACATCGGCGGCAAAGCCGCCGTGTTGTTTCCATGGCTGAGCCCCATCAGCCTCCGCTTGCTACGCACTTGGCCCTAGGCACGTCAGAATAACACAGACACCTTATCTCAGCACTAATTTTAACACGTTTGTCTCACTACGCTACTTCTTCGTCACATCGCTGCCTTTGTCCCCAGGTAAACTAAAAATGATTTCTCCGGGTTTGGAGAAGTAATATTTCTCCCGAATATACTTAGCTAAGTAATCCGGATCATTAAGTTGTTTGACTTGATTCTTGAGGTTGGTGTTCTTGTTCTGGACAGCGGTCAATTCGCTGCGGCTGGTGCTCAGGTGATTCTGTACTTGGGCCTGGGAGGCGTGGGCTTGGTGGAGTTTCAGGCCGAAAAAGCACAGGACGAGGGCCAAAATGGCCGTCAGGGCCCAGAACCGCCGGCGGTGTACTTTGCGCATGTAGGCGGCCGGTGTGATTGGCGCCGACTGCTGACGCGGTTGTTTCTTTAACTGAATAATTTTACCTGGTGCGGCTTGAGGCTTCTGCACTGTTAATACCCCCAATGATTTGCTTTTGCTAAATTAAGTATAGCAAGCCGCCAACACCCCTGTCGACAATTAGAACGGGCTCTTGGCCTCCGCCTGTTCGTCGCTATCAATTTTGTACATGGATGCTGCGTCGTCTTTCTTCGTGGTTTCCTTAATATCGGTGATCGTCACGGTCAACGTCCGATTGCCAAAGAGCAAGGTCAGCTGGTCGCCCACGCTGATATTACTGGATGACTTGCCGGCCTTGCCATTGATCAGAATACGCCCCTTATCGGCGATTTCTTTGGCGACGGAACGCCGCTTTACCAAGCGGGAAACTTTCAAAAACTTATCCAAACGCATTGTGTCACTTCGCTTTCTACAACCTACTTATTTCGCTGTAACCGTTGTACTAAGTGTAGCATACCACTGCCGAAGGGCAAGACCAACCATTCTCGAATTGTCAAGAGTTTGTTTCTCAAGGCCAGGGTCAAAAAGATGGTAACACCGGCGGCAATGCCGATCAGGGTCACGCCGATACTGGCCCAGCGGGACACACCCAACACGGCTTGGCTGGCGCAAGCAATCATGAACGTCGCAATCATCATCGGGATCGTGACGCCCAGCAGCCGCGTGCCGAATAGGCGGGTCGAAACTGAGATGCGGATCAAAGACGGCAATTGGTTGAAAATGATCCACCAGACTACTGCTAGTCCGATCAGGGTCGCCAGAGACGCTCCGGGCAGACCGAAAATACGGATCAACGGACCAGTGAGCGCGGCCTTCAGGGCAATCCCAATCAACAGGCCGTAAGTGGCTGCCCGATAATTGCCCACACTTTGAAGAATCGCATTATAGGTATTGATCATCGCCACGAGAATGATGGCACCCAGGTAAAGGGCCAGGGTCATCAGCTGCTCCCGGTCGCCAAAGAGAAATTGGTTGATCCAGGGCAGCAGCGCGATCAGGCCGCCGGTGGCAGCGACGGAAAACAGCAAACTGATATGGGTCACTTCTGTCGCCAAGCGCTGAATCCGCAGACGGCTGCCGCTTTGCAAGGCCCGCGTCAAATTAGGTACCAGCGTGGTGCCAAAGGCGCTGGACAGGACCAGTCCCAGCTGCACCAAAGGCTGGCCCCGGTCGTAGATTCCCTTCAGCGAACGGGCGGCCACCGGCAGATAGCCGATCTTTTGCAGTGAGCGAGCCACGGTGAAAGAATCTACCAGCTGAAAGAGAATCAGGGCAGCCGCAAACAGACAGATGGAACCGCCCTGGAGCAGCAGTCGGCGGGTCAGTAAGCGCCAGGAATTATCCGGGGTCGCCAGATGCACCGTCCCCCAGAAGGGGTCGCGCCGCCGGTAGCGGTGCAGTGTCCAGGCTGCACCCAAGGCCCCAATGGTCGCGCCGCTCATGGCGAAGGTCCCCATTTCATAGTAGGTCCATGCCGGATGACCATGGAAATACCACGCCGCCCAGATAATTACCGCTACTCGCAGAATCTGTTCCACGACTTGGGAAACCGCAGTGGGCGTCATGTCCAGCGTTCCTTGGTAATACCCGCGGCCCAGAGCCAGCGTGGGCATGAACAAATACATCCAGCTCACAGCGCGAATCATCGACGTTAAATCCTGGTCGCCCATCGCTCCGGCGATCCACGGTGCCGCGGCTTGGAAGCCGACAAAGGCCGCCAGACTGACGCCCACCAAAATAGAGCGCAGCTGCCGGACCAGCGCCGGCCGCTCCGCCACGGTTTTTTCCGCTACTAAACGGGAAATAAAAACCGGCAGGCCATTCAAGGCAAAGGTCATGCCGATCCCATAGAGCGGATACACTTGTTGATAGACATAAAACCCCAAGTCCCCCGCCAAGTTTTGCAAAGGCACTCGGTAAAACGCCGATAGGACTTTGGCAATCAAGGCCGCGATGCTGAGCAAAGCGGCCGAACCAAAAACCGTACGTTTGGTACGTTTACTCATGCTTACTCCCGGCATGGACTTTTTTCTGCTCAATCTTCGGCAATGCCGCGGTCAAGGTCATCAGCGTATCGATCATGGTATCATCGCTGATTCCCTTGCGTTGGATCAGCGTAATTTGATATCCGCCGTCCTTATCCGTCACCTGGGCCTGCAGCGTCGTGTTGCTCAAGAGGGCAAATAAATCCTCACCCCCTAAGCGGGCCCGGCCCGCCGCACCGATGTGCATCGTCCAATGCGTATCCTTTCGCTCGATCTTCGTCAACAGGGCCTGATCGGCTTGATCTTTTAACAAACCGATCTTCAATAATCGATCCACCGGCGCATCGTATTCGCCGAATCGATCAATTAAGTCTGATTGTAAGTCAGCCAACTCGTCGGCACCATCGATCCGCTGGATTCGTTTATAAATCTCAATCTTTTGCCGGGGATCGCTGATGTAGTCAGACGGTAAATAAGCTTCCACATCCAAATCGAGTTCGGCGTCGGTGCGCTCCTGTTTGGTCTTCCCCTTCTTGGCCGCCACGGCGTCCTGGAGCATCTGGGTATACATATCGTAGCCGACAGAATCAATGAAGCCGTGCTGCTGTTTGCCCAGCAGGTTGCCGGCACCGCGGATGGACAAGTCGCGCATGGCAATTTTGAAGCCGCTGCCTAATTCCGTAAAATCGCGGATCGCAGCCAGCCGCTTTTCGCCCACTTCAGTCAGCACCTTGTTCTGCTGGTACATGAAATACGCATACGCCAGCCGAGAGGATCGGCCGATTCGGCCGCGGAGCTGATAAAGCTGGGACAGACCATACTTGTCGGCATTCTCCACGATCAACGTGTTGGCGTTGGGCATGTCCACCCCGGTCTCAATGATCGTCGTGGTCACCAGCACGTCGTAGGCGCCGTGGACAAAGTCGTAGATCACCCGCTCCAACTGGGTTTCACTCATCTGACCGTGGGCGTAAGCAATCGTCGCATTGGGCACGAGCTGCTGGAGCTCATCCACCGTCCGTTCGATGTCTTCCACCCGATTATGCATGTAGAACACCTGGCCGTTACGGGCCATTTCCCGCTCAATGGCATTCTTAATGGTGCCGGCGTTCTGTTCCAGCACGTATGTCTGGATCGGATAGCGATTGGCCGGCGGGGTCTCAATCACCGACAGGTCCCGGACACCCAGCATGGACATATTCAGCGTCCGGGGAATCGGTGTGGCCGTCAGGGTCAGCACATCCACGTTGGTTCGCAGCGCCTTGATCCGCTCCTTGTGCTTCACCCCGAAGCGCTGTTCCTCATCAATGATCAGCAGGCCCAGGTCTTTAAAATGGACATCCTTCGACAGCAGCCGATGGGTGCCTACGACGATATCCACCTTGCCGTTTTTCATCCCCGCCAAAGTCTCTTTCTGCTTGGCCGGCGAGACAAAGCGGGACAACATCCCCACGGTTACCGGGAAATCGGCGAACCGGTCCATCATCGTATCGTAATGCTGCTGCGCCAAGATCGTGGTCGGGACGAGAAACGCGACCTGTTTACCGTCTTGAATTGCCTTAAAAGCCGCCCGCAAGGCCACTTCAGTCTTGCCGAAGCCGACATCGCCGACCAGCAGCCGATCCATCGGTACCGGCCGTTCCATATCCCGTTTGATTTCAGCGGTACTGCGCAGCTGGTCGGGAGTCTCCGGATAAGCAAAGGCCGCCTCAAACTCGCGCTGGTAATCATTATCTTTTGAAAAAGCATAACCCTTCTGGGACGCCCGGGCGGCGTACAGTTCAATCAAGTCATCGGCGATGTCCTCGATTTTCTTCGCTACCCGGCGCTTGGTCTTTTGCCACTCGCTGCCCCCCAGCTTATTAATATGGGGCGTCTTGCCTTCACTGCCGACATATTTCTGGACCATGTTCATCTGGGTCACGGGAATGAACAGCTTGCCGTCGTCGGCGTATTGAATCGTGATGTAATCCTGATGCTTGCCGTCCACGGTCAGGGTTTGGATACCCATGTACTTACCGATCCCGTGATTCACGTGGACCACGTAGTCGCCAGGTTTCAGTTCGTTATAACTCTTGATCCGCTCGGCATTGGAGAAATGTGCTGGCCGCGGCCGGGCTTGGCGAACGCGATTGAATAGTTCGTGTTCCGTCAAGACCACCAGATTGCTCTCCGGCAAGGTGAAGCCGGCCGACAGATTGCCGTGGACCAGTTGGACCGCACCGGATACTAGCGCATCCGGGCTAGCCGTCCGAGTCACAATTTCGAAGTCCCGCAGGGTCTGCTGAAGCTTTTCGACCCGGCTCTGGGACTGAATCAAGATGACCACGGTTTGGTTCTGCTTACGCCACCGATCGATCTCCCCCTTGAGCATCGGCATCTGGCTGAAGAATTGGGGCACATCGTGGCTGGTCACGTTGATCAGGTGGTCCAGCTTGACCCGGCCCATGCCCTTCTGAAAGACAGAAAGGTAGACCCGGCTATGCGCATCCTGATTCAGGGCGGCGCGCCAATCAGCTTCCAATGTCGCGTGGGGCAAGATCTCGCCACGACTGAGCAAGTCCGTTTGCCACTGGGCCGTCTCTTCTTCCGCGGCAGCAGCCTGATCGTTGATCCGGGCATAGTCATCCAGAAATACGGTGCCGGCGGCGGGCAGATAATCCAATAAGCCGTAGTCCCCGCCAAACAGCACTTCCCGGAAGAGATTAGCTTTCTCTCCCAGATTGCCTTGGTTGAAATCGGTGATTGTATTCGCCAGATTAGCCTGCAGAGCATCCTGCACAGATGGCACGGCCTTCGCGGAGACGGCCGTCATTTGTTTTTGCAATTGGGCCGCCGCCCGCTTCAACTGTTCGGCAGAAACGATCAAATCGCTGGCCGGCGGGATCGTCACCGTATCGACGTTGTCCATGGAGCGCTGATCGCCTTCATCAAAGATCCGCAGGGAATCCACATCAGTATCGAAGAGCTCGATCCGCACCGGATGGTCAGCGGTCAAAGGGAAAATATCGATCAAATCGCCCCGGATGGCGAACTCGCCGGGCCGGGAGACCAGGGTGTCGCGCCGATAACCCATGGCCACCAGGCGTTCCGGCAGGGCTTGCGGATCCAATTGGCCGTCGCTGGTCACGGTGAACGCCTGCTTCGCCCACAGGGCCGGATCCGGCAGCAGGTGGGCCAACCCGGCCACGGAGACGACAAATAGCCCGGGGACGCCGCTGCTCAGTGCAGTCAAGGCGGCGACCCAGGCGGCCCGGCCTTCCGGGGAGGCGGTGGCGACTTCGGTCGCCAGCACCTCATCCACCGGGAAGGTGTACACCGTATCTGTGGTATTCAATGCTTGCAGATCGGGTAATAATTGCTCCACGGCCAATGTGGTGGGTTCAACGATCAGCAGGGGCTGGCGCGTCTTTTGCAAGTACGCCGTAAGTGCCAGCGCCTTCGCCGCAGGTCCCAATCCTGTCAGCAGTGTGCGCTCCCCTGATTTTTGCGCTCTCAGCCATTGCTGTAAGTGCGGTTCCTGGCTGATCCATTCAACTAAATTCATTTGCCCATTTCTCCCATAATAGTCAATTAATTGTACGTGTTCATGAGGGTCGCGTCATCAGCCCCGCTGGCCCATTCGGTGGCTGCCGCCGCGGCCTGATCCAAGGCTTGGGCAATATCCGGCGCGTTCTTCGGCGTGAACGGCGACAAGACCCAGTCCACCACGGTACCCACGGGCGGGTGGTCAATGCCCACCTTAATGCGGGTAAACTGATCGCCGCCCACGGCCCGGATGATGCTCTTGATGCCGTTATGGCCACCGGATGCACCGTGGGCCCGGATCCGGATCTTGCCGATGGGCATATCCAGATCATCCTGGATCACCAGCAGATCGCTGAGCGCCAATTTGTAATAATGAAGCAGCGGGCCGACCGCCTTGCCGGAATCATTCATAAAAGTCAGCGGTTTGGCCACAATGACTTTCTCCCCGGCCAGCAACCCCTGCCAGGTGGCCGCAGTGAACTGCTGCTTCTCTTGAGTGTTGGGCATTTCTGCCAAGATCCGGTCCACCGCCATGAAGCCGATGTTGTGTTTGCTTTGGGCATATTGACTGCCGGGATTGCCGAGGCCGACGATAAGTTTCAAAATAAGTTACTTCCTTCCTGAACGTGGTGGGACGCCAAAAGGCCAGCACGAGGCCGGCCTAATCCGATGTGTGTTGCGTATCGTTATTATACCATAATTGCCGCAGGGCTTAAGGTTTTCAGAATGACTGTCCCCGCGGCCATTGGGCTGGCGACGGCAAGTTCGGCAGCGGGCCCCATTCGGCCCAGCTTTTCTGGAAGCGTATCCTTGAAAATCGTTCGGAATCACCGGCAAATTTTGCCCGCAATTGTGTTATACTTGCGTTGTATAAATGTTTATCAATTGAAAGGAATGAAGATCTTGGCTTCTACAACTGAAAAAGATCACCAAAAGGTCATCCTTGTCGGTGACGGCGCAGTAGGTTCCAGCTACGCTTACGCAATGGTACTGCAAGGGATTGCCCAAGAGATCGGCATTGTCGATATCGCTAAGAATAAGACGAAGGGTGACGCGATTGACTTATCGAACGCCCTGCCTTTCACGCAACCCAAGACGATTTACTCTGCTGAGTATGCTGACGCAAAGGATGCCGACGTTGTCGTCATCACTGCCGGCGCTCCGCAAAAGCCAGGCGAAACTCGTTTGGACCTGGTTAACAAGAATCTCAAGATTTTGAAGTCCATCGTTGACCCCGTCGTTGAGTCCGGCTTCAATGGTATCTTCTTGGTTGCTGCTAACCCGGTTGATATCTTGACCTACGCCACTTGGAAGTTATCCGGCTTCCCGAAGGCACGGGTTATCGGTTCTGGTACGTCTCTGGATACCGCTCGTCTGCGTCAATCCATTGCTGAACTGGTAAAGGTTGATGCCCGTTCCGTCCACGCTTACATCATGGGCGAACACGGCGACACCGAATTCCCGGTTTGGTCCCACGCTAACATCGGCGGCATCAAGATCGCTGACTGGGTTAAGGCCCACCCTGAAGTTGACGAAAGCGAACTGGTTACCATGTTCGAAGACGTCCGGGATGCCGCTTACAAGATCATCGACTTGAAGGGTGCCACCTTCTATGGTATCGCCACTGCCTTGGCTCGGATTACCCGCGCTATCTTAGACGACGAAAACGCCGTATTGCCGCTGTCTGTCTATATGGATGGTCAATACGACCTGCACGATATTTACATCGGTACACCGGCTGTGATCAACCGCGAAGGGATTACCAACATTTTGGAACTGCCTTTGACTGATCACGAAATGCAATCCATGCATTCTTCTGCTTCCCAGTTGAAGAAAGTGCTGACGGACGCATTTGCTAAGAACGACATCGAAACTCGTCAGTAATTTCTGATCAGCTTCGTCCATGAAACTGAAAGCCTCGCTGTGAATGTGCAGCGAGGCTTTTTTAGAAGGCTCAGGCCTGGCTTCTGTCGACCTGAGTCCGTTTAGAAAAAGCAGTCTGTTTTACAAGAGATAGCGCTCTCTGTAACACGCCTGACACACAATTGTAATTAATCAGCAAAGATGTATTTATGTTCGCATCCAGACATGATATAATTTGTTCGCAACCTACTAGGGGGAAGGAGCCTTACTCGTGCAATTTAAAAAAAGTGCCGTCATTGGCGGCGGCCTAGCGCTCATTGCATTGCTGGGCGTTTATCTCGGATTCGCGCTTCATTATCAAGACACCATGCTGCCCCACACGACCTTCGCCGGCGTGGCGGTTGGCGGCATGAAGGTGGCGGATGCGCAAGCTAAAATCAAGGCCAATACACTGGACAAACAATATGTCCTGGATGATCAAGACAAGCAAGTCGCTACCTTTACCGGTAATTCAGTCGGCACGTTCCAAGACGTCGGCAAAGATCTGGTCGCGTTGAAGAAGGACCAGAACCCATGGGCCTGGCCGGCAGCATTGGTCGGCGGCGAGGCGACAGCGGCTGATGACAGCACTCATTCGCTGAAGCTGGATAAAAAGAAGGTTGACACCTTTGCCAACCAGACAGTGGCCAAGCTCAATCAGGGCCGGACACAAACGACGAATGCCTCAATTGCCAAAAAAGACGGTGAGTTCGTCATTACCAAGGAAACTTACGGCAATGCCCTGGACAAAACTAAAGTGGCCAACTTAGTCACTAAAATGGTATCAACGGGACAAACCAAAGCGGACCTGAAGAGCACCTATGTCCGGCCGACAGTAACTGCCGGCTCCGCGAAGCTGCAAAGTGACCTGACCACCTTAAAGAAGTTGAGTACGGTCAAGGGCACTTACAGCATCGCCGGCGATTCCGTAACGATTCCAGAACACTTAATTAAGAACAGTGTGTACTATAAAGACGGCAGTATTGAAGTGAATCCATCCGTCTTCAGTGATTTCTTAGCCCAACTGGCAACCAAGTACAACACCATCGACAAGACGCGGACGTTTAAGACCACCAACAGCGGTACGGTCTCTGTCCCCGCCGGGACTTTTGGCTGGAGCATTCAGCAATCCAGCGAAGCCGATGCCTTGGCGGCAACGATCAAGAAAGGCGAAGACTTCACCCGCCATCCATTGGTCAGCGGTTCTGGGCAAAGCTTCCACGGCAGCGAGGTGGGCAAGACCTACGTCGAAGTCAGCAAGGCCAAACAGCACATGTGGGTCTACATTGACGGCGTGGAAAAGATCAGCACTGACGTAGTCACCGGCAAGCCCAAACAGGATACCCCCAGCGGTGCGTTCTTCGTTTGGAGCAAGCAGCGCAACGCAACCCTGAAAGGCTTGAACGATGACGGCTCCAAATATGCATCACCGGTCAGCTACTGGATGCCCATTGATTACACCGGGGTCGGTCTGCATGATTCGCCCTGGCAGCCGCAATACGGCGGCGATTGGTACAAGGAGCACGGCAGTCACGGGTGTGTCAACACCCCGCCGACCGTCATGGCCCAACTGTACAGCATCGTGCCCGCTGGCACGCCAGTGATCATTTATTAATTCCTGAAGCAAAGCAAAAGCGCGTCGAAAAATTTCGACGCGCTTTTATAATGGAAAAAATTAATAATCAGGACTGGTTTCGTCGTTGCGAATGGTGATGCCTTGCTGCAGATCGTCGATTTCAGCGACCCGGAAGTTCTTCCGTTCCAACCGGCTGACGATTTGTTCCATCGTGTCTTTGTCCATCCCGGCCGGCAGCGTAAACAGTGTCCGGCGGACAAATTGTTCCCGGTGGGCATCCAAGGTCAAACAGCCGGCAATGGAAGCATACTTGGCGATGATCTTGGACATGTCGGCCAAGTCGCCCCGTTCCCCAGCGGACAGCACAGTCAGCACGTAGGACCCGACATCCACGTTCCAAGCTTCAGACAGCATGCCCAGCAGCTTGGCGTGGGTCAAGATACCGTAGAAACTGCCATCGGTGTCCAGCACCGCGATGTACGGCAAGTCCTTGATGTTGAAGAAAACCTTGAAGAACGGTGATTCAACCGGCACGGTCTTCGTAGCGTTCTTTAACAGGTACGTCACCGGCAGACTCATGTCGCCGCCCTGGGATTTATGCCGGTAGATGTGCATCTTGTAGATATTGCCGCGGAAAATCTTCCCCGTCTCGTCCAGAATCGGCACACAGCGGAACCCGGACTCTTCCAAGACCTTCAGAGCCTCCGCCAGCGTCACCGTTTCTTTAACCGTGGTGAGAAATTCCTTCTTTAATACCAGCGATTTAATAATCATTGCCTATCCTCCTACGCACAACACAACTGTGCCTTATATTGCTTTTATCATACCATAAACGGCTTGGGGACGGAACTTGAATCTAACGGTTCTATTAGAAATACAGGAAGACCCTGCCAGACTTTTGTTCCATTTGCCGGTCGTGGTAAGCTGGATGGGCATCTTAACTGAAAAGGAAGACGATCATGCATAATGAAATGCTCCACCATCCAGCGATTCCCGCCCCGCTCCGCGAATTCTTGCGGGCCCATGGTCAGCCGCTGCCCGAGCCGTTGAATACGTTAGAAAATCAGGCTCGGGCGGCGGACGTGCCGATCATTCCCCACGAGACCGTGGATTTCTTTCAGACTTGGTTCCGGCAAGTCCACCCCACCAGTGTCCTGGAACTCGGCACCGCCATCGGCTTCTCCGCTCTGCTCTTTGCCCAGTTGATGGGCCCCGCGGGCCGGGTGACCACGTTGGAGCGGGCACCCATCATGATCGGCCACGCCCAGGCCAACCTGGCTCAGTACGACACTGCCCAGCAGATCACCCTGCGCACCGGCGACGCGACCACCCTTCTGCCGACCTTGACGGATACCTACGACGTCGCCTTCATGGACAGCGCCAAGGCGCAGTATATCCATCAGCTGTCCCTGGTGCTGGCGCGGGTCAAGGTCGGCGGCACGGTCTTTATCGATGACGTTCTCCAGGGCGGCACGATTTTTTTGCCGGAGACAGAAATCCCCCACCGGCTCAAGGGGATCCATCGCAATTTGCGGCAATTGCTCGAAAGCGTCTTTGCAGCAAAGGGCTTGACGGCCACCTTGATTCCGTTGGGGGATGGGTTGTTGATGATGACAAAGGATGTCGACCAGGACTTTACGTTTTAATCAGGCATCCAGCACTTTGTCGAAGTGCACAGCCGTGTTGACCGCGGCCATGAGCGGGGCAGTGATCGTCATGATGAAGGCTTCAGATAATCCAGTGCTTAAGTACGTCAGCCAGAAAGGCAGCTGAAAGGCTAAGTGCAGCATCCAGGCAATCATTGCCATAGAAATTGTGAAGACAACAATGTTCAAGAGCATCCTCATCCAGAGTTTGGGCAGCTTAGGCGCCACAAAACCCACCAGTAATAAGCTGATCATTGTTTGACCGACACCAAAGGGAACGTTTAATAGAACTGGCGTTGATCGGTCAAGGACATCAGCAATCAATACACCGAGGGTGATGCCCCAAAAGTAACGTTTATCAAAAACGATGAGGTGGTTCAAGCCTTCGGAAACACGGAACTGAATCGCCAGACTAGCCAGATTGAACGTCGCGGCGACTAACCACAACGCAACATACAACGCAGCAATCAGGGCATTGACCACAATTTCTCGTAACGCATGGGTAGAACGTGCATTAGTCATAATAAATAAATCCTCCTATAGTTTTTTAGTGTGGGATAGTTGCGAACCACAGCGGCAATGTGCCGCGAATGTAACTGAACTAGTTTACCACGAAAGGAGGGTTTTCTAAACCGCAACCGTCTATTTGACTGGCCAGATATGCGACTGACTAGCTGTCTCAGGTGCGCTGGCGTGTTCCGTCTTATCCCATTTTGTCATATGCAGAATCTGACGCCCCAGCGCAATGTAGGGTACCGGAATCAGTAAAACTAAGTAAGCTTGATACAGTACACTCAGCCACAATGCATGGTGATACGAGACCGGTGTGATTTTTGCCATGTTTTCATGGTATTCCAAACCAATGGCCATGCAAATTGCGAAGCTCAACAGCAGAATGACCACCAAGGCCGGACTGATCCAGCCTGCCGGGCCGTGCAGGTAATTATAGACTTGGATAATCAGTGCGATGATGTTGGTAATCGGAATTAAGGTCGATAAAACCGGCAGGACCAGCCACAAAGTCGTATCGAACTTCTGAAACCGATTAATCTGCTTAGACCGCCAAAGTGCTGGCAAATACCGCCAACACTGCATGCTGCCCTGACACCAGCGGACCCGCTGGCGGATCAAGGGCCGCATTTTATCGACCCCGCTTTGCGCCACCACGATGTCATCACTGAAGGCCGTTTTGTATCCCTTCAGCCAGGCCCGCAAGGTGAACTCCAGATCCTCCAGCAAGCCCTTCCCCCAGGGATTAGCCAGAGCCATGGACAGGGTCACAAATTGCCCATTACCAGAAGCGATGCCTTCACCGTACGTCTCCCGGACTTGCTGCAGCGCACTGTTGACGCCCACAAATTCAAAATTTTGCATCCGGGTCAACCAATGATCATCATTGTAGATTTTGACACTGCCCTGCAGCATCGCAATATCTGGATGTGCAGTGAAATAGTCGATGACTTTCGTCAAATCCGCCGCACTAATTTTTGAATCGGCGTCCAGAATACCCAAAATGGTATGATCTGGATTGCCATTGGGCAGATGCTGAATGACATTCACCGCATAATTCAGCACGTCTCCCTTGCCTTGATGGGCCTCTTCAGGGGGCCGATCAAAGGGCAAGATGTTGGGGTGATCAGCCTGTAGTGCCGTAATGATGGCTTGGCTTTGGTCGTCGGAGTCGTCATTCACAGTAACGATCCACGGGGCGATATTGGTCGGCAGCTTCCGAATTTCAGCCAATAACGATAGAAGTGTCTGCCCGATGACTTGTTCTTCATTCAGGACAGGAATGACGATATAGAGTGTGAAATTTTCTGCCTTTGGCACCGGTTTGATGGTCTTTGGCCGAATACTGGCGGCCAAGGCAAAGTCCGACAAATAAATGAGATAGGCAATAAACGACAGCGTGATGACAATCCTGAGCCAAGTCATATGGTGAACTCCTTTCGATTCGTTCGACTGAACAGTTGGGCACCAAGGGCCAATAGCACGACCAGCGGCAGATATAATATAATGTGGTACCGCCCCTGGACTTCCGGCAGCATCGCGCTGAGGAAGAAACCGTCCAATGCCAGCGCACTGTAAAACATCAGATTGATGCGCCGGTTACTCAGCGCCCGCTTTTTAAACATCAGCAGCAGCTGGGCGACAATTGCCAGCGCCGTCAGCCCTAAGAACAAGCCGAAATATATCACAGCATACACTGACGCAAAGGGCAGAATGTTTTTCGCGAACTCTTTAGACGCCTTCGATTTGCCATTGATATTGTAAAACAGCCAGTCCGCCCCATAGTTTTCATCCATGTAATTCTTTGTCTTATGCCATAAAAAAGCCGTCACGCCTGTGCGCTCAATGGCCTTCAAATTCGTTCGGGTAATTTGACTCATGCGCTGAGTGATCCGCGTGTAACGTTCGTCCAGCGGTACGTGTTTCTGGTTAAATAAGGTATCGGTTTCATTTCTAACTTGGGCATTATACGCCCCGCCGGTGGTGACACTGGTCCCGGTGGCTAGTGAGTAATTCTGGAGTACCGCCGCCGGTGCCCAGTCCACCCCGTAGAACACGCGGTAAATGGGGACGGCCGCCGCGCTTAAAATGCTGAAAGTCACGGCAAAAATCGCAGTCATCGCGAGCAAGTGCTTGAATGGCCGCCGCCGGTTGGATAGACCAAAAATAGCGAATAGGACGATCACAATGACCCAAATAATGCCCACGGGCCGAACCATATTCGCTAAAAACAGGAGCAGCAAAGATAAGCCGAGAAAGAAATAGTTGCGCGTAAATGTATCGTTGACGGTGTACAATGCATCGTAATAACAAATGACCGCCCCCAATAGAAACACCAAGAAAAAAGATTCTGGCGCGTTGATCACTGAGTATAGCCAGTATGCGGGAATCGCTTGAAAAACTAATGCCGCAAACACGGCCACGGGTTTGACCAGTATCTTTTTGACCAGGACGTAAATCAGAAAGGCGCTCACCCCGCTCAACGTGATGCTCACCAGTTGCCCGACCACAATATTACTGAAAAAGAAGCTGTAGAACACGCTGAAAAACCAGCTGATATTGATCACGTGGGGCCACAGCATGTTGTCCCCCAACAGCCCAGTCGTCTCCATTTTGTGCCAGGTCAGGCCAGCCACTAGATTCTGTGCGAAACTATGGTAATTAAAGTAGTCTGATGTAGGACTTAGCGGAAACTTGACCAGCACAATCAGCTTTAGCGCTGTGAGCCCCATGATCAGGGTAAAAATGAACAAGTTGTTCCGCCGGCGCACATAATAAGCCAGTACCCCAGCCCCGGTGATCACTGCTAAGCTGAGCAAACCTGCCCACACGATTGTGGACGTGCTGCGGTGAGACTGAAAATCTTCAGACTGAAAGACTGCCGCAATCATCACGATCACAATTGCCAGAGTGACAAAAGTGGCCAGCCAGATGGCGGCTTTTTTGAAAAATTGTAGTGTCATACCGGTTTCCCAAGCCGCATCCCCCTATTTACACCCCTGGAGAAAAGCCTAGGCCCACTTCCTTTCCATTTAATCACAGCAGCGGACAAACGCGAATTCAACGCGACCACGCTGCCTGTCCACCAGGCTGCCGCTTTGTTGTTTTCACCATTCTGGCATGCTCAGTGGACTATTGTCTTATAATATGCTCAAAAGCTTAAAACAAATTAAACACCGCTGACCCATTCAACGAACTAGGTCCCGGTGCCTTTTGCAAAAAAAGGCAGCCCCTCATAAAAGGGGCTGCCGGTATACTGAATTTTGCTGCTAATTCCGTTGTGCCAAAATACTACCGATCGTGCCGAATGGGCTGAATGCCCACACTCACGGCTAAAGCCCGGTTCACAGCGACCATCTTGGTCCGCCGCAAATGGGTCACCTTGTACTTCAAACGCTGTTTGTCGATCGTCCGAATCTGCTCCAGCAGCACCACGGAGGGCCGGTCGATGCCGTCCTCCGCTGGTGTGAGTGCCACATGGGTCGGCATCTTCGGCTTTTGAATTTTGGCGGTAATGGCCGCGACAATAACAGTGGGACTGAAATGATTGCCCACGTCATTCTGTACGATTAATACTGGTCGCGAACCGCCCTGCTCGGATCCCACGACTGGGGAAAGATCCGCGTAATAAACGTCCCCGCGATTCACTTCCTGCGCCAACTTATGGCCCCCTTAATCCGGCAGCACACTACGGACTAAATAATGCGCCGCTCATCCTTTTCTTCCGTCGCTGCATAGTCGGCGGAAATTGCCCGATTGATCGGACCCATCTCTTTGTACCCGGCGGCCAGCTCGCTGGATCGGGGCTGGGCGGCTTCTAAGTACTGGCGGAGTGCAGCGTTAATGACGGTCTCTTCATCCACCATATTCGTATGACTGTAGGTACGCAACTGTTCATTGAGCAATGCATCCAAATGGATCTGGATTTTTTTGTTTCCCATTGTGTGTATACCCCCACTAAAACCAACCAGCAATGACCCGCTAGTCGGCCTGTACGTTCCCAAACCAATACCTAAAAAACAGGCTTACTCGTTAATATACCGGCGCGGTAAGCGTTGTGTCAAGATGCAGCATAATTCATAGTGGATCGTATGCGAGTAATCGGCCACGTCCTGCATGCTCACTGTGGCGCCATGATCTTCGCCCACCAGCGTAACGGTCGTCCCCACTGGCAGCTGTTCCGGCAGGCGAATCATGAACTGGTCCATACAGATTCGGCCGACAATCTCACAGGGCTGGCCATTGACCAGCACGTGAAACCCTTGCAGCCGGCGCAGCCAGCCATCGGCGTAACCCAGCGGCACAGTGCCGATCCATTCGTCACCGGCCGCATGATACGTCGCTCCGTAACTGACCGCGTCACCCTTGTGCAGCATTTTGACAAAGGTCAATTCGCTGGTCAAGCTCAGGGCCGGCTGCAGCGGATACGGCAGCTCCGGAATACCTCGGCCAGAGGGGTTCAGGCCATAGATGGCGACGCCGAAGCGGACCATGTTGCCATTACAGGCCGCATGCCACAAACTGGTGGCGGAATTTGACACATGGACATACTTGGGCCGATTGGGCAAAACAGCGACCAGTTCGTTAAACCGCTTGGCCTGCTGTTTGAAATACGTCGTATCCTTTTCATCAGCCGTGGCGAAATGGGTGAAAATCCCTTCGGTGATGAAGGTGTCTTGGTGGGCCGTCAAATAATCGCAAGCCGCCCTCAGATCAGCTTCTTCTCGAAAACCGATCCGACCCATGCCGGTATCCAAGGCAATATGCACCTTCAATGGCGTATTGGCGTGGGCGGCTAAGTTCTCAGCTGCCGCCTGGAGCCACTCAAGGGTGCCGAACGTCAATGATACGTCGTTGGCCGCCGCGATGGCCGCCTCATTGGCCGGAGTGATGCCCAGCACCAGAATTGGTTCAGTAAAATGGGCCGCCCGCAATTCAAGGGCTTCGTCCAGCAAGGCCACACAGAAGCCCGTGGCGCCAGCCGCCCGACAGGCCCGAGCCACCGGCACAGCGCCGTGACCATAGCCATCGGCCTTGACCACCGCAAACAATTCACTGTGCCCGTCCAACCGCTTGATTTCTTCCTTAACATTATGCCGAATCGCTGCCAGGTCCACTGTTACTGTGGCCGGCCGCAACTTACCCACTACCATTAAGTGTCACTTCTTTCTAAGATCACTTCAGTCATCGCCATCGTATCCGTATGGGAAATGGATACGTGGGCGATACCGGCGAAGGGGTGCTTGGTGACTACCGGGCGGCCCTTATCGTTATCCAAGATCTCAATGTCTTGGAAGCCAATGGGGCCGAAGCCAGTGCCATAGGCTTTGCTGTAGGATTCTTTGGCGGAAAAGCGGCCGGTCAGATATTCACCCTGACGTTTCTCGGACAGGGTCTGGTAGACCGCATATTCAGCAGCGGTCAAGATCCGTTCCGCGAAGCCATCCCGCCGACCGGCTGCTTTTTGCACCCGATCAATGTCGGTGATATCCACACCGATACCTGCAATCATGTCGTGCACCTCCAACTTTGAACTGGGTCAATTTTATCACGAACCGGGAATGGGCACATCCTTTAAAACGGGCTCCGGCGACCAGAAGCTAGCGCATAAGGACCAAAGGACATAAACCTAAGTACGGGTTTCTGTCCTTTGGCCCTTATGCGTACGCTTCTAACCGGTCGCCTGCGCCCTCTCACAAAAAACGACCAACCATTTCTGGCCGACCGTGTCATTTAATAATTAAGCGTTCGTCTTTGAACGGGCTTTAAAATTATGCTTCGTATCGCTGGACCGGCTGCCGCCGCGGGAATAGCCGCGCTTGTTGTCCCGGTCATTACGCCGGTTGTTATTCCGGTTCTTACCGTAATGGCGCTGGCTGCCCTGCTTGTCAGAGCGGTGATGCGATGCCTTGCGGAACGGCAGCGGCCGTTCCGGTGTAATCGTGACTTTGACATCCGATGCATCCTTGCTGACACTCTTCAAGTAAGCCGATACGAGTTGCAGCGGGGTATATTGCTCCAGCAATTCTTCCGCCACATCGTCGTACTTCTCCAAGTCGTCATCAGCGATCGTTTGCACGATGTCTTCCTTAGCACTGGCCAGCTGACCAGCTAAGGCTTCAGCTTCCGTCGGCGGCTTGAGGGGTTCCATCCGCTTCTTGGTCAATTCCTCGATCGTCCGCAGATAGCCCATTTCGTTGGGCGTCACAAAGGTAATCGATACCCCGTGCTTCCCAGCGCGGCCCGTCCGGCCGATCCGGTGGACATAGCTGTCTGGATCTTGGGGAATATCGTAGTTGAAGACGTGGGACACACCGGAGATATCCAAGCCCCGGGCGGCGACGTCAGTAGCCACCAGAATGTCCAATTGGCCATGCTTGAATTGCTTCAAGACGTCCATCCGCTTCTGCTGGGACAAGTCGCCATGGATGCCTTCGGCGTTGTAACCGCGAGCTTGCAAGCCGCGGGTCAGTTCATCGACCCGCCGCTTGGTCCGGCCAAAGATCAGGGCCAATGAAGGATCTTGCACGTCGATCAGGCTAGTCATGATATCGAATTTCTCATATTCCCGGGCCCGCACATAATATTGATCGATCAGATCAGCGGTTAATTCCTGGGACTTAATCTTAACGACTTCCGGATCGTGCATGAACTTGTCGGCGATGCGCATGATCGGTCCTGGCATGGTGGCCGAGAAGAGCAGTGTCTGGTGGGCATTCGGGACGTACGTCAGAATCTTCTCGATGTCTTCGATGAAGCCCATGTCGAGCATTTCATCCGCTTCATCCAGAACGACGGTGTGCACGCCTTCCAGCTTCAAGGTGTGGCGGTTCAAGTGGTCCAGCAGCCGGCCGGGCGTCCCGACAACGATTTGGGGACCCTCCTTCAAGTTGCGGATCTGCCGGCGAATATCGGCACCGCCGTAAACAACCTGCACCTTGGCGTGCTTGTCTTTACCTAAGCGGTACAGTTCTTCTTGCGTCTGCACGGCCAGTTCCCGCGTGGGAGAAATGACGATGGCCTGGACGCCCCGGTTGTTCATATCGATCTTTTGTAATAACGGCAAACCAAAAGCGGCTGTCTTCCCCGTACCGGTCTGGGCTTGTCCAATGACGTCCTTACCCGCCAACACCAGAGGGATCGTCCCTGCCTGGATGGGGGTGGCTTCTTCGAAGCCGGCGCGCGAGATAGCCTTGAGCAGTGTGGGGTCTAAGCCTAGTTCATTAAAATTCAAAAAATAGTTCCTCCTTGTGTGAAAAACAGGGACCCCGTTCCGAAATATGGGCCGCACGAATGCGTGCGCGGAACTGGTTCCCCCAGAAAGTCCCAAAGTTCGGGACATCAACGAAATTGCATTCTTAATATGTTAGCACGTTCGGTACTGGAGTGCAAGCTTTCTGAAAAACAGTTAGTGTTGTGCTGTCCGTTTCAGAAAGACTCACAATTTCGCCAGCACATTTTCCAGATGCATCCCATGACTGCCCTTGATCAGGACCAAGTCCGGATTGTGGATCACCGCCTGCAGGTCGTGCAGCAGCGTATCCTGCTCCCCCACGGGATAATAATGCAGCGTGCCGGCCGAATACTTTGGCTGCAGGGCTTCGGCCAAAGCCTTGATGTCTTCGCCATACAGAAAGACCTGCTGGATCTCCGCCGGATCGATTGCGGCAGCCAAACCGGCATGCAGCGCGGCAGAATGGTCGCCCAGTTCGAGCATATCTCCCAGTACGATGATCCGCTGACCATCCGTGGGCACCTGGACAAAACTGCGCAGAACATCTTTCACCGCTGTCGGGTTAGAATTATAGACATCCGACAAAATTTGTTCGCCATCGTCGCCCCTGATCCATTGCGCCCGGTTGGCAGTTGGCACAAACTTGCGCAAGGCCTGAGCAATCTTCTCCGGCAAAACATGGAACTGACGGGCAACTTGAATCGCCGCCAAGGCGTTGAAGATGTTGTACTCGCCCATCATCGGAATGGTGAACGTCACGTCAGCCCATTTATTGGTCACAAATTGTGTCTGTTGGGCATCGGCTTGCACGCTGATTGGATAAATATCGTTAGCGGTTGTGTCGCCGAACGTCTTTTTGTTCTGCGGCACTGCTTTAGCCCGCTCTTGCAACAGCGGTTCATCACCGTTGAAAATGAACGTCCCATCGGCGGACAGCCCCTGGACAATTTCCATCTTAGCATCGGCAATTTTATCCCGCGTCCCAAAGAACTCAATATGGGCTTCGCCAATCATCGTGATGACAGCGACGTCTGGTTGAGCCAGCTTGGTCATATGGGCAATTTGCCCAGGCCGGTCCATGCCCATTTCCAGTACCAAAACTTCCGTGTTGGTCGGGGCATTGAGAATCGTGTAGGGCAAACCAATTTCATTATTGTAGTTGGCATACGTCTTAGCCACGTTATACTGGGTAGCCAGAATCGTCGCGATCATGTCTTTAGTCGTCGTCTTGCCGTTGGATCCGGTCACGGCCACGACCTTGGGATTGATCTTATGCAGATAATGGGCGGCTAATTCCCACATGGCAGTCAGCGAATCGGCCACTTGAATCACGGGAAAATCAGCCGGCACGTTCTCAGTATGGTCCGCCTGCCAAAAGGTGGCGGCAGCGCCGGCGGCAATCGCAGCGGGCACAAATTCGTGGCCGTCCCGTTCGCCCATCAGCGGCACAAACAGCATGCCCGGATCGATCTGGCGGGAATCAAAGGTGACCCCGGTGACCTCGCGATCAGCAAACTTCTTGGCCACTGCTGGGGCGTGCAGGGCATTCACAATTTCGGATACTTTAAAATGCATGGGTTGTCTTCTGCTCTCTAATAGTTTTTCTCAATATTCCGCCGGTGGTCAAACTGTTTCTGGCCTAACGTCATCAATTCTTCCAGCAAATCGCCGTAGTTGATGCCGGTATGCTGCCATAAATAGGGATACATGGAATATTGGGTAAAGCCCGGCATCGTCTGGACTTCATTGATATAGACATCACCGCCGTCGCTGACAAAGAAATCGATTCGGCACAGACCGGCGGCAGAAAGTTCCATAAAGGCCGTCTGGGCGATTTTCTCCAACTGGGACGTGGTCTCCTCCGGCAGCTTGGCAGGGATGATCAATTTGGTCTGGCCTTCAACGAACTTGGCATTGAAATCGTAGAAAGACCGCGTCTTACCGATCTCACCCGGTACCGACATATTCAGGTCATCCCGGTTGCCGAGCAAAGCTAATTCGATCTCCCGGGCGTTAGGTACACCTTGTTCAACAAGGATCCGGTCATCATAGTGAAACGCAAAGTCAATGGCATCAGCCAGCTTGGCGTCCTCCGTCACTCGGGTAATCCCAATACTGGACCCGGCGTTCGCCGGCTTCACGTAGAGGGGATACAGCAGCCCGCCCTTAACGCGGTTAAGAAAGTCCGTCCGCGCCGCCTGCATTTTCCAAGCCGTGTCGTCGATCCATTCGTAAGGTACTTGGGGCAAATCAGCATCCGCAAAAATCTGTTTAGAAATAATTTTGTCCATCGCACTGGCACTGGCGCGTACGCCATTGCCCACGTAAGGGACGCCGACTGTTTCCAGCCAGCCTTGAATCGTTCCATCTTCACCATTAGTCCCGTGCAGCATGGGGAAAACGATCACGTTGTCGGCCTGCAGCCGGCGCCAATCCAAAGGGACACCCACAGAAGTCTTGGCCTGCCGCCATTGGGGCGTACTGCCTTCTTCTAAGTATAGGGAGGTGCTGTCCGGCAGCGGTGCCGTCAGCGACGCACCGCTTAAAAAGCGGCCTTGCTTCGTGATATAGACAGGCACCAGGTCATGGTATTCGTAATAAATATTTTCAACGACCGACCGGGCGCTCAGGACCGATACGTCATGCTCTGAACTGACTCCGCCGTAAAGCAAGAAAACTGTGTTATGCATTGACATCTTCCCCGTTCCTTTCTGTGCTGGGCGCCACAAAGCGCCATTTCTGCTGTTTTCGGGCATATTTCAAGGATCCGACGAGATCATCCTCGCCCCGCAGCCACGTTTGATCCGTTAACAGGAGTTTGCGTTTCAATTGATAGAGCGGAATTTCGTAATCCTTCTGATGCACACGAATATCATCGAAACTGAAGAGCACGCCGTCGATCAATAACGGCCGCAACGTGACCCACAGATGATCCGGCAGCGGGGCAATCGTGTCGTTGCGCAGCTTGCGCCAAAATCGCTGCTCGACTTCGCGCTCCCGCACGTGCCGGGCGATGGCATGATCCAGACTGACAAAGAATTGATCCAAGTTCCGATAGTAGATCTTTTGGGTCCCGTCCGGGCGATCCAAATAGACGTATTGGTTGCCCAACTTGTAGTAGAAAGGCGGTGTGATGTGGTTATACGCATGCCCTAAATAGAGCATTTCGGCCACCTCTTGCGGGGTGATCTGATCAAGATAAAGGGTGTGCTGGTAATCGATCCACTTTTTGGGACTGATTTTGCTGTCCTTCAAATAAGCGGCGACGTCTTCTTCGCCGGAGATGACATTGAACCCAGTATGGGGATCCACCATTTCTTGGCTGTTGACGGGCGTCAGCAGCAGTAAATGGTGGGGAATGTCGGGCATGCCTGCGAGAAAATCGTCGGCGTTCATACCATACGAGACGGTTAGGTTTGAGACTGTCTCAAGATGGACGTACAGCACTGTATTCACCATGAACCGATCAATACTCCTTTACCTCAATTGTCCGCAAATGTGTCTAGACCCGTAGAATACTCTACTTTAATGGTGCGAGGAGTGCAAGCGAACAAAGGCTAGGCGGTTAGGGGAGCGAGTCTGGGCCTTGATTGCCGTGCCAAGTGCTCCGCAAGCTGCGGCAAAATTGGGCTGGAACGTGGTGACGGCGCTTGAAGCCCGCAAAAACCGCGGTCTTCAAGTCGCCTAACCACATCGACGGCAAAGCCGTCGTGTGGTTTCCACCACTGAGCCCATTTTGCCTCCGCTTGCTACGCACTTGGCACTAGATACGCTGGGCCTGCTATCTTGTTCTATGGAAAGCTCGGTGTTGCGCCTGTTCGAAGGACAATTTATCGGTTTACACACATCCAGTGCCAATGCGGAGCAATCGGAGGCTGAGGAGGCTCAGCCATGGAAACAGCTAGCTACGCCTTCGGCTTCGCACTTGCTGCGCGTCGCCAGCCCCCTCAGCCGGAGATTGCGCAGCATTGGCACGGCGTACAACGCCCTACCTAACCGTCTGCATCAAAAAAAGGCCCCCTGATAGAGAGCCTTACCAGCCAAATAAAAATTACTTGGCGTCTTCGGTTTCTTCTTCCGGCTTCTTGTTGGTATCGGTGAAACCATACTTCTTGTTGAACCGATCGATTTGGCCGTCGGCTTGGGTGAACTTTTGCTTCCCAGTATAGAACGGGTGAGAATCAGAAGTAACTTCGACCCGGATCAACGGATATGTCTTACCCTCATAATCAATCGTTTCCTTGGAAGTAGCCGTCGAACCAGAAACGAACTTGAAGCCCGTGGATGAGTCCATGAACACAACTTCGTGGTAATCGGGATGAATTCCTTGCTTCATTAGTTGTACACTCCTTTGCCCTAAATCATTTGCTGAAATAGAGATTACTTTACTTATACACAATAGTGTATGGTACCACGCGGGCCGGGCCAGCGTCAATCAGTGTTCATCGGCGGTTTCGTAATCGGCCATGGTCACATCAGCGCCAATCGCCCGCAACTTGTCCACCACGCGGTCATAACCGCGCAAAATATTTTCCACATTAATAATCGTCGTCGTGCCATCGGCCATCAGTCCGGCCAGCATCAAACAAGCACCGGCGCGGATCTCATCCGCGGAAACAACGGCCCCATGCAAATGGTCGACGTGGTGAATAATGATCACGTCGTTCTCGGTCTTAATGTCCGCCCCCATCCGGCGCAATTCCGGAATATGGCGAACGCGTTTGGGATAAATCGTGTCGGTGATCAGGCTTTCGCCGTGGGCCTTCATGAGCAGCGGCGTGATCGGCTGCTGCAGATCCGTGGCGAACCCTGGGTATGTCCCGGTACGGATCTGGACGGTATTTAAGTCGCCTGACGGATAGACAAAGATACTGTCCTCGTCAATTTTCATCTTGACGCCCATTTCCTCCAGTTTCGCCAAATAAGCATCCAAGTGTTCACTGATAATATTTTTGATGATCACGCCCTCACCCACTGCGGCGGCGATGGCCAGATACGTCCCGGCCTCGATCCGGTCAGGAATGATTGTATGCGCATTCTTAGCGCGTAAATGGGGCACGCCCTCGATTCGAATGACGTCAGTCCCGGCCCCCCGAATCACAGCGCCCATGTTATTCAAATACGTTGCCAAGTCGATGATCTCAGGTTCCTTGGCGGCATTCTCAATGACTGTGCGGCCATGAGCCCGCACGGAGGCCAGAATGACATTGATAGTCGCGCCTACAGATACCATATCGAAATGGATGCGAGCACCATGGAGTCCCTCAGTGGGCGATTCGATCACTACCACGCCGTTATCATTGGTGACTACCGCGCCAAGGGCTTCAAATCCCTTGACGTGCTGGTCAATGGGCCGGGGACCGATATCATCCCCGCCAGGCAGGCCGACCACGGCCTTGCCAAAGCGCCCTAATAACGCCCCCATAAAGTAATAACTAGCGCGGAGGCTCTTGATCTTGCCGTTGGGCAGGGGTTTAAATTCAATTTTTGTCGGATCAATCGTGAGTGTATCTTCGGTCATACTGCAATCAACGTTCATTTCACCCAGAATGGCCATGAGGTTGGTCACATCCTGAATATGGGGTACACCATCCAGTACCACCGGTGTTTCGGACAGGATAGCCGCTGGAATCAAGGCTACCGTGCTGTTCTTGGCGCCGCCGATCGTTACCGATCCGGCGAGAGCCTTACCACCATGGATAATCATTTTTTTCATCGCGTTTAAAATCCTTTATCGTTAAAAGTGCGTTCACTAGAAGGGCCTGCGTCGTACAAAACAGGCATACTACACTATGATAAAGAATCGGGAGCAAAAAAGCCAGCCCTTGAAAGGGCTGACTTGATTTGTTTTCAGCAATACTGCCTTATTTTGTTTCGCTGCTTTCTTCCCGGACGTCTTGGTTATCAACTTCCGGCAGGTCCGAAGCCGCGCCAATGAAGGCCTTGTAGATCGGTTCCGGACGATTGGGCCGGGAGAGAAATTCGGGATGGTATTGGACCCCAACGAAGAACTTGAGTTTCGGCAATTCAATGATCTCAACCAGGCGATTGTCCGGGGACACGCCGGCATAAATCATGCCCTTCTTAGCGAAGAGATCCCGATACTTGTTGTTGAATTCGTAGCGATGGCGATGACGTTCCATGATCACGGATTGATTGCCATAGGCCTCAGACACAAGCGTCCCGGGCTTCAGCTTGGCTGGGTAGGAACCCAAGCGCAGCGTCCCGCCCAACTTGGTGACGTCTTTTTGGTCCGGCATCAAGTCAATGACGTTATCCGGCGTTTCTGGATCCACTTCGGTAGAGTTGGCTTCCGGCAGACCGGCGACGTGACGGGCAAATTCTACAGTGGCCATTTGCATGCCCAGGCAGACTCCAAGGAACGGTACATTGTGTTCCCGAGCATATTGAATCGCCAAAATCTTGCCTTCAACCCCGCGATTGCCGAAGCCGCCGGGAACGATGATTCCCTGGGCGCCAGCCATCAATTCGGCCACGTTGTCTTCAGTGACATTCTCCGATTGGACCTTCGTCAATTCGATTTCTGAATCATAGGCAAAGCCAGCGTGCTTCAAGGCTTCGGTAACCGAAATATACGCATCTTGGAGCTCCACGTACTTGCCGACCAAGGTAATCTTGGTCTTGTGGTGCAGATGCTTGACCCGTTGTTCCAGAGCCTTCCACTTCGTCATATCGGCCTTCGGCGCATCAATATGCAATTGGTCGCAGACGATCTGGTCCATGCCCTGGGCTTGGAGCATCAGCGGCAAGCTGTAAAGTACGCTGACGTCCCGGGACTCGATGATCGCATCCGGATCAACATCACAGAGCGTTGCAATCTTATCCCGCATTTCCTGGGTGATCGGCTTTTCAGTCCGCAGTACCAAAACGTTGGGTTGAATGCCAAGACCGCGCAGTTCCTTAACGCTGTGCTGGGTAGGCTTAGTCTTCATTTCACCAGCGGCCCGCAAGTATGGTACCAGGGTCACGTGGATATAGGTGACGTTTTCGGCGCCGACTTCCGACTTCATCTGGCGCAACGCTTCAAGGAACGGCAGGGATTCAATATCCCCCACCGTACCGCCGATTTCCGTAATCACGACATCAGAATCCGTCGTGGTGGCGGCCCGCATGATCTTGTCCTTGATCATGTCGGTGATGTGCGGAATGACCTGCACCGTGGCGCCTAAATACTCGCCTTGGCGTTCTTTGGCCAATACTTCAGAATAAATTTTCCCGGTTGTGACGTTTGAATACTGGTTCAGATTGCTATCAATGAAGCGCTCGTAGTGACCAAGATCCAGATCGGTTTCCGCGCCGTCCTCGGTCACGAATACCTCACCATGCTGGTAAGGATTCATGGTCCCAGGATCCACGTTGATATAGGGATCAAACTTCTGTAAGGTCACCTTCAACCCGCGATTCTTCAATAAACGACCCAGTGACGCAGCAACGATACCCTTGCCCAGTGAGGATACAACCCCACCAGTAATGAATACATACTTGGTCATGTGTTAACTCCTTCATTATTAATTTGCCGGGAACAATTAAAAAAACAAAGCAAGCTCCCTATTCAAAAACGAACAGGGAGCCTGCAACCGTTACTCTAGATATAGAGTGCCCAAAAAGTATCCTACTAAAAAATCAGTGGTCCGTCAACTACTTGGCCTTCGATGAGTCATCATCGTCGTCATCGTCATCGCTGTCATCACTGGCCGAATCGTCATCGGCGGAGAAATCCGGGCCGTTGTCGGCACTATCATCCGTGTCGTCATCGTCGTCCGAAAACTCCTGCAGTTGGCCTTCGATGCCGTCTGTCAAGCTGTCGTCAGTATCGTCATCGTCGTCGGCATCATCATCGGCCGGCACATCCTTAACGAACTTATCCGGCGCCGCATCGGTATCATCGTCTGCGTCGTCTTCATCATCGTCATCGTCGAAATCGTCGTCTTCTGGATCATCATCGTTATAGTCGATGACATCATCATCGCTGTCAACATCTGCCAGGAAGGCATTGACCTTCTTGCGCTTCTTGCGGCGCGGACGATCTTCATCGTCTTCGTCGCCATGGTTGACCGCTTCATCCACCGAATCAAAGGGATACCAAGAGCGCAAGCCCCAGACATTGTCCCCGAGGGAGATAAAGCTGCCATCGACATTCAGATCCGTATAAAATTGTGATAAACGATCCCGGATTTCCTCGTCACTCTTCCCGAGATAGTTCTGGATCTCGTTGACCAAATCAGCAAACGGTATGGTTTCACCACGCTGTTTGAGAATGGCATGGGCAACTTCGATCATCGACAGTTCGTCTTTATTTTCGCCCTTAAAAACGTCAAGATTCAAGCGGATACACGTCCTTTCACAGTCTTAGAGTACATCATACGCTCCTAGGCATGGAAAATCAATTGCAACTGGTAATCCCCAATATACTCCCCGCCGGCCAATAGCTGATAGGCAATATCGATCTGCCCAGCCAACGGATCTTCCCGCAGCCGCACTTGCAGCGTCTGGGTCAGGGTTTCAATGGACAGCATCCCATAGGGGGTCCGATAACTGGCAATGACCCGTTTGCCGTCGCTGAAAAACAACTTGGAAAACGTGTCCCCGCTGGATTTGCCCCGGGTCACCTGCACATCGCCATTGCTCATCAATTTCAACGTAACCGGCTGGTTATCGTCATTCGGGCCGCTTTCTGCATAGCGGATGTAGATATTGCTGCCCACCTGGGCCAGCGTGCCCTCCTCGTCGTACACGTGATGCTCTTCTTCGCCCTTCTGGGTAATATTTGTCTCTAAATGGATATTGATCGGGATTGCTGAATCTAGAACCACGACGGCACTTCCTTTCCATACACATACCTATTCCTATTTTACAGCACTTGGCCGCTGGAACAAACCGTCCCGCCTATTTGGCCCAACCCGCGTGGTATAATGATGAGCGTATTCAACACTTGGAACATTATAAGGAAGGACGCTTATGTATTCTTCACCTTTACTGCCGCGGGAAAAAGTTTTCCGCGACCCCGTGCATAACTATATTCACGTCGAACACAAGGTCATTTTAGACCTGATCAATACCACTGAATTTCAACGGCTCCGCCGAATCAAGCAGCTGGGCACGAGCTCATTCACGTTCCACGGGGCGGAGCATACCCGCTTCACCCATTCCCTGGGGGTGTATGAACTAACCCGCCAGATTTGCAATAACTTCCGTCATAATTATCCCACCAAGGCGCCCGGTGACGGTCTGTGGGATGATGATGCCAATCGGTTAGTCGCGCTGTGCGCGGCGCTGCTCCACGACATTGGCCACGGCGCTTATTCCCATACCTTCGAGCATATCTTCGGCACCAACCACGAACACATCACCACAGAGATCCTAACCTCGCCGGAAACCGAAGTGAACCAGGTGCTGCGGGCGATTGCCCCAGATTTCCCGGAGAAAGTCGCCAGTGTCATTGACCATACCTATCCCAATCCCCAGGTTGTGCAGATGATTTCCAGTCAGATCGATGCTGACCGGATGGATTACCTCCTGCGGGATGCTTACAACACCGGGACCAAGTATGGCCTTTTTGACGTGACCCGCATTCTGCGGGTGATGCGCCCCTATTCCGAGGGCATCGCCTTCGAAAGCGATGGGATGCACGCGGTGGAAGACTATATTATCTGCCGCTTCCAAATGTATCAGCAAGTCTATTTCCACCCCGTTTCCCGGGGCATGGAAGTCGTCTTGCAGCATTTGCTGCAACGGGCGAAATACTTATACGAACACCACCAGCTGGGGGAATTGACTCCCACTCTGCTAGTGCCGTTCTTTGAAAATGACTTTACCCTCCATGATTATCTCAATCTGGACGACGGAGTCTTAAACACCTACTTCATCTATTGGCGGGAAGACCCGGACGACACCTTGCGCGACTTGGCCCACCGCTTTTTGGACCGCAAACCGTTCAAGTCGGTCACCTACTCTCAAGAAACCCGGGCGCTGATCCCCAAGATGCGGGACTTGATCAGTGCCGCCGGTTTCGACAAGGATTACTACGCCGCCTTGAATGACAGCTATGATCTGCCCTACGATGCCTACGATCCGTCATCTAAGGAACCAAAGACGCAGATCGAAATCATGGCTGAAGACGGCAGCCTGCGGGAATTATCCACCCTGAGTATGCTGGTGGCGGCTATTGCCGGCCGTTCCACCGGCGACGAGCGGTTCTATTTTCCGAAAGAAATGCTGGCCAAGAGCGATGGCGGCCTGTTTACCCCAATCTATCAAGAATTCCAGAGCTATATTCATAACGGCGCTCTGGCGTTTCCCCAAAGAAAGGAATCAACCGATGACGACCTATAAAATAGCAGCTGTGGACCTGGACGGCACGCTGCTCAATGAACACAGCCAATTGAATCCCCGCACCATTGCCGCGGTCAAGGCAGCCAAAACCCGCGGCGTGCACGTCGTGATCTGCACCGGCCGGCCGATGACCGGAGTGCGCCATTTCCTGGAAGACTTGGATCTGCTGGGCGATGACGATTACGTGATCACCTTCAACGGCTCGCTGGTACAAAAAACGGCTGACGAAAGCGTGCTGGTCCGGCATACGCTGGCTTACAACGATTATGTAGACCTCGAATACTTGGCCCGCAAGCTGGGCAGCCACATGCATGCTGAAGACGATCATTTCATGTACACCACCAACAAGAATATCAGTCCGTATTCTGTGGGGGAAAGCTATCTGGTGCAAATGCCGATCCATTATCGGACGATTGACGACTTCGCCCCCAGTAAGCGATTCTCCAAAGTGATGTTTATTGATGACCCGGAGATCGTGGATAAAGTCGCCCACAGTATCCCGCCGGAATATCAGGACCGCTACCACTTCGTCCGATCGGAACCCTTCTTCTTGGAAGTGCTCAATCCTAACGCCAGCAAGGGCAATGCCCTGAAAGGCTTAGCCAAACGGCTGGGCGTGCCCATGGCTCAGGTCATGGCCTTTGGCGATCAAGGCAACGACCTGAGCATGATCGAAGCCGCCGGCACCGGCGTTGCCATGGCCAATGCCACGGATGAAGTCAAAGCAAAAGCCCAGATCATCACCGCCTCCAATGTGGACGACGGCGTGGCCCAGGCTCTAGAAAAATACGTACTGGCGGATTAACCGGGATCAGTCGATGCCCTGCTGGTGCAGCCAGCGGTCCAGCGCCCAGCGATGGGACGCCCGTTTCAGGGCAAATTGGGCAATGACAATCGGCTGCCAGGTCATAATATTGAAGTCCTCCAATGGGGGGGCTATTTTTTTATACCCGGTAGTCGCAAAGAAATAGCCGGGATTATAATACGCCGTTCGGCGATGCCGGGAATAGTAATAATCGGCGGCTTCACCCAAATAATGCGGCGGATCAATGGTCACCCCGAATTCTTCCTTCAATTCCCGGGTAAGGGTCGTTTGCTGATCCTCCCCAGCCTCCATTTCACCCCCGGGTAAAATCAGCGCCCCATTGGGGGCCGCCAGCGTTAAGATCCGCTGGCGGGCGGTATCGGGAATCACCACATAGGCCCCGATCCGCGTGGCATAGGGCATGTCTTTCGGTAACGTGCCAAATGTCGGAATGTCTGGCATGAACACTCATCTGCCTTTCTTCAAACCGGCCAGCATCGCGGCGACGGCCGTCTGCAGGGCAGTCAGTTCTGCCGCCGTAATCACGGGTACCGGTTCGTTGGTCCCACTGTAAAGCAAGTACTCGGCGTTTTCAACCACCATCGCGAAATGATCCGCGGGCAGGTGCAGGGTCTGGCCCAAGCGCTGATAATAATCGGCCAAGGTCTCCCCCGCCGGTCGGGACAGAAAATGCCGAGCCTGGCGGTCAAACCGGCGAAAGACAGTGGAAAATGGCTGCTCAGCGGCATGCCGCAGCCGCCATTGGGTCCAATGCAGCCTTAACCGGCGGCGCTGCCAAAAGGCCAGAGCCCCAGCTAAAGCCAAACTGCCCGCACCGATACCCAGAGCAATCAGCGGCCAGGGCAGCGCGCCCGGGGTGCTGGTCAGATTCTGGGCGGTACTGCTGCTGGCAGCGGCTTGCTGACTGCTGCGCCGCGCGGCGGTACTGCTGCTGCTCGTACTGCTGACACTGCTGCTGCTCGTACTGCTGCTGGTGTCGTCGGTGTTTTGCGCCGTCTGCTGACGCTCATCAGGATTGGTGAACCCCGGGGTGGGTTCAAACGGAACCCAGCCAATACCGCTGAAATAGACTTCTGGCCAAGAGTGCGCCGCCGAGTTGAGGATCTGATAGGTATACCGGCCACCGCTGGCTTGCCCCACCTGGTTGCCGCCGTTGAAACCTTTGGCCCAGCGGGCGGGAATTCCGACACTGCGCAGCAGCACAATCATTGCCGAGGAGAAGTTATCACAGTATCCCGTTTTACTGGAAAATAGAAAATAATCAACATAATCGCGGCCTTTGGGCGTCCGCGGCGTGTCTACTTTCGAATAAATAAACTGGACCCCATCCCGCAGATAATCGCGAATCGCAGTAACCTGATCATAATATGTCGCCGCGTTGCGCGTGATTTGCTGGGCCAATTGGCGTGTCCGTTTAGTCACCGATTTGGGCAATTCCAGATCCGTTCGAAATTGGTTGGGCTCGGCAGTCATCATCGGGCTCGGCGCATTCTCCAATTGTTGAATCGTGTAACGATATTTTTGATAGCTGCCCGTCAATCGGCTCACCCCAGCCAAGGGA